>NZ_KE386897.1:8030-446020 GCF_000429405.1 Algoriphagus marincola DSM 16067 | reverse complement strand
TCCTTTCTTGCTTTTTCTGATTGATTCTTCCCTAGATTATGGGTTTCAATCCGCTTACCTTCCCGATCAATATTTACCGTGACTAGATGAACATGGGGATGACCTGCATCAAAATGCTGATAAATCAGACAAGGCTGATTTCCAAATCCAATTTTATCCAAATAGGTTTTGCTGATCTCTTCCAGACGATCATCAGTAAACTTTTCACCTGAAGCAAAATTGAGGGAAATATGAACCGCATTGGTTTTTGTTCTTCGATTCAAAGAGGTTAAATCCTGAAACCGATGAACCAATTGAGTTAGGGTAAGCTTTTCTACTCCTGAACTAAAACCCTGATGGGATATCAGTTTGGCAGAAGACTCTTGGCGTTTGGCTTCATTGTATCGAATTAATCCATAAACTGATTTCCCGGTACTTATTCTGACAACCATTTGATCTGAAGTTTTCCCAAGACCTCCTCAATTTTCTTTATCTCAAACTCCAGACTTTTACCAAAATCCAACAGCTTTTTAGCCAAAAGGAATTTCTGAATGGAGCCCGAACTTCCATGAAATTCTTTAACAACCTGATTCAGATTTACTCCTATTTTCTTCAATTCAAATTCAATCGCTATCAGCACTTCCATGGTGTTGGATAGTCCTCTTTCCTGAACCTGAATTCTTATGGGTTGACGCTGCAAAATTCTTCGAATCAATTCACTCATGGAAAGGCTTGGGTCCCGATCAAGAATCTTCTTTAATTCTTGATAACGAGACTCGGATATCCTCCCCTCTACTCTTCGAGGGAAACCTTTCTCAATTTTCATTCTTTTATTTTTTACCATCTTGATTACCTTTTTTAAGTTCTAAAATGCGACTCCGGAGCAGGCCCAAAGGGGGGTTGTTGTAGACAATCCTACATCTTGCTTACTGCACCACAGCGCAGTACTTCCCTTTCAGGGCTTTTTCTCAAAACCTGTCAGGCTTTCAAACAGACTCCTAAAAATCATCTTTCAGATAATTGCTAAAATCGGGCACTAATCAGATCAACATTAGTTTTCAAGATTATAAAGCCAAGTCGCAGCAGCAGCTTTCCAGTCTCTAAGCGGAGACCCAGATTCTGTTCTCCAACCTAAACCTTGATAGTAAAAGAAAAAGACTTCGCTCTCCTCCAACGGATAATCCAATCCGATAAAAAAACGATTCACTTCTTCCAAACTGGGACCAGGACAAGGGGTCCGTAATGTTTCCATGTGTTCATGTATCATAGCATTTGAGTTTTTTGATTGGGTGAACTTCCGAAGAGATAAAAACAAACATTCACCATCACTTATTGACTCAGGTATTTTTTTAAAAAGATTCAGAAAAATCCCCCTACTCCTATTCTACTGGTGAAAAGCCTTCAAAATCATTCTTTTAATTAGAATCCCTAAAATTTAAACTATGGAAATTGAACTGATTACCCTTGCTGATTTGCAATCCCTGAAACAAGAAATCCTATCTGAAATCAGGGAATTGATCAAACAAAAAAATCCAGATTCGAATAAAAAATGGCTCAAATCCAAAGATGTCCAGAGAATTCTTCAAATTTCACCCGGCACTTTACAGACCCTGAGAAACCGAAAATTGATACCCTTCACCCGGCTGGGAGGTGTTATTTATTACAAGCAGGAAGACCTTAAAAAAGTAATGGATAAGAAAGGAGAAGATGAATTTGAATTTTTGAAAAGAGGAAGGTTTTGAATAAGGCTGGTAAAACGCAATATTTCTTTGATTAAAAATAGTAGTTTAAGTTACTCGCCAAGCATTACAACCTGACTTGCATTGAAAAAAAATAGGCGAAAAAAGAAATTGGATTAAATGCCAATTTTCCAAATCTCCCTAATCATTCTTATTCAATTTCCTTTTCGCCCTGGAGGTATTTAATACTTATTTGTTTATTTCATCTATTTTCTAATTCAACCCTCTTGTTTGTAATACTTGATTCAACTTAGGCTTCATCCCAAATTAAAACCGTATTCCATTAAATTATCAGTTTGGCCAATTTGTCAGAAGCTATCCAAATTCCGAGCTACAGGATCTCTGAGGTTTTGGGAAAATACAGAGAGGGTAGTATCCGGTAAAATCTACCATTGGTTTTACAATTCAACCAAAAAAAACATACTCCTTTCGGGGAATGGAGAACAAGTAAAGTCAACCTGATTCAAATGGAAACAGGTTGACTTTAAGAATAAAATTCCTACACCTAGCAATTCCACCCAGATCAAATTGATCTATTAATCCAATGGAATGAAAGTTAACAACGTAAATAAAATATTTGTCGCCATATGTGTGAATAAGGGGTATTTAAATCCAAATGCTATTCTGGTATACCCTGCAATTGTTGCACTAAATAGCTGAGGCAATGTAATTATTGGCAGCAATAAAAGATTAACCATACTTAATTCGAAATTAAATATATGGAGCCAAGCAAAACTAACACATGACAAATAGTAAATAAATTTGAAATTATCTTTCCAAAAACGATCAATTAACTTTTTGACTTTTTCTCTACTAAAAATTATGTAGGTAATTATTATGAATAATATTCCAATTAACACCCTAAACAAAAATGTTTCGTCTACAAGGGATATTCTAGATTTGAAAACAGCTTTTGTTAGTATGTAATAGATAAAAGTTCCTGAAGTTACCGCAAGATAAGTAGGTTTAAATTTCAATGACAACCTGAAAGTGATTTCCTCATATACTGGCAAAATAACTCCTGCAACTAATACTAAAACAAAAGGGCTAAATCTTTCTAACATATTGATTGAAGTAAGATTTTCTGGCTCGTAAATAAATTGGAGTAAGGATGCAATACTAATTGAAAAGCAAATTTTAATAAAGAATAAGCCAATTGTGTCATAGACCTTTTGTTTTACTGTTTTTACTTTTAACGGATTACTGTAAGGACACCTAATGAAGTTTAATAAATCCTTAATAAGAGATAGATAGTATTTTGGTTTTAGTAAAGGGTAGTTCATTTTGTTTACCTAAACTGTTTTGGCTTTAAATTCTTGCTGGCATTTTCCACAATTTCTTGAACTCTTTTTTGCCTTGTCACTTCTCTTTTGGCTGAAACAACCCAGTGCAATAAAATCTTTTTATCGGACTTCGATAGCTTAGAAAAATACTGGATTGCTTCTTTGCAATTGATAAGTTGTTCGTTTAAGTCTTTGGGAATGACCAATGCTTCAACCTGATCTAAATTGGTCCAAGAGCCATTTTGCTTTGCAATTTTGATACAATCATATCCTGCTTTCGTCATTCGGTTATTTTGAATGAGATTAGCCACTTTTGCTTTATTAACATTTGACCAATTACTGGTTGGCTTCCTTTTTGAAAAGTATTGCATGTATCTCTCTTTGTCAATAGTCTTTTTGGTACTATCTATCCAGCCAAAACATAACGCCTCATCCACGGCTTCGCTCCAAGTAATAGAAGGAATACATGAATTTGACTTATAATAAATGAGCCAAACTGACTTCTTGAATTGATGGTTTTCATGTAACCAGTTCCGCCATTCAGTTGGTGTTTTCGGACAAAATGTTTCCATATTTATAACTCGTTCTGCTGTCCAAGCCAGTTTAAAATAGCTTGATTTGTTTCCTCAGGCTTTTCTTGCTGGATCCAATGTCCGCAATCAAGACTTACCTCTTCTAAGTTTGGAACAATCTTTCTAAGATTTTCAGATTTTGGAATCGTATCCTGTTCACCATAGATCATCAAAGTGGGCTGGTAGATTATTGGCTTGATTTCTGCCATTAAATGCCAGTTTCGGTCCATATTTCGGTACCAATTGATAGCACCTGTAAAGCCGGTTGACTCAAAAGTGGATATGAATACGGACAATTCACCTTCTTCCATTATGGGCTCGCCAAGTGGTCTTTCACCTTTTGCAAGATTGATCATTAACATTCCCGGTTGAGGAGGAGCCATAGGTATATTTTTGCGGAATAGGTTAAGGAAAAATCTGGACACATTCTCATCCATGATTTGATCGGCAACCCCATGCTGTCTGTTAAAATGAACAAAGTAAAAGTCCGGCCCAAAAAACTCCTCCATCATTTCAAGCCATGGTTTTTCACCTCGCCCCTGATAAGGCAAAGCCAAATTGATTATTTTGTTTACTCGCTTTGGATGAAGAAGCGCCAAGTTCCAAACAACATTTGCACCCCAATCATGCCCAACAAAGATGGCCTCCTGATATCCATAATAGTCAAGTAAAGCGACCAAATCACTTGTCAGATGCTCGGTATCATAGTCTTCTACTGTAAGTGGACGAGATGAATTCCCATAACCTCTCTGATTAGGAACGATGACATGATACCCAGCTTCAACCAAAGCTGGTATTTGATACCGCCATGAATAGGCAAGTTCCGGGAAGCCGTGACAGAGTACGATGGGATTACCTTTGTTTTCTATACCTGCTTCAAATACTTCCAATTCAATCCCATTTATAGGAATGAAGATTGGCTTTGGAAATTCAACTGAATTTTGATTTTGAATCGGTGTATTTTTCATAAAATTTTATTTTTCGCCTAGTCTTAAACTGTTGTTTATTTATACATCATTCCATAGCATTTTCACGGAGACCAAAACGAACTCCGTTCAAACTGGAACTGTATTTTTATCTAACTCAAATTATTTTCAAGGTTTCAATTAATTGAATTCGAACCAGGTAGACTTATTCCCAACCTGGATTTCAAATCTTACCCTACTAGGTTTTGAAGGTGATTTGGTAGGGTACCAATTGCGTCCCTTCTTAGAAATCACCAAGAGACCTGAGTCCTCACCCATCGCCAAAAAATCAGCATCCTTTGGGCCTTTGGGGAAATAATCCAAACCAGATTTGGCTTTAATTATTTCAGCCATTTCCAATGGAGAATCGGCAACTACCCCAATTTCATTTATCCCAAGAATGCTTTGGGTTGAAAAATTGCCAACCATGTCAATTTGTAGGTCCCTCCGTGAAATGAATTCCAAAATATTCCCATGGGAATCTTCGAAATAGACTGACTTTGCTTTCCAGTTTTCAAAATCTACAATAGGACCAGCATCAGAATTCAGAATTTTAATTCCTCTTTCTTTCAACCATTGAAATGCCAATTCACTTGAATGATTGGGGATAAGAAATGCAAAATGATACTTCGGGGCAGACCTTGTAGTCTCTTTTTCAAAGAGCAGTTCTGAGGAACCTACCCGAAAAACCACTTGATTCTTTTTCCTGGAAAGAAGCTCAAAGCCTAGTGCTTCTCTATAAAACTTCACCGTTTCCTCTAAATTTTCACTTTGCAATACAAGTGTTAAAATCTCCATGCCTTCTTTTCCTCAAATGAGTTCAAATAGCTCTTCGGTGCTTCGCCGAACTTTCTTTCGGAACTGTGCCAAATCGTCCGCTGCTCGAAAACCTACCGGAGCTACTAAGACAGCATGTAATCCCTGCTCATGTAAGCCCAAAATTTCATCATATTTATCCGGCTCAAATCCTTCCATGGGGCAGGCATCCAATTTAAGTTCTCCAGCCGCAATCAACAGATTATTCATAGCCAAATAGACTTGTTTTTCCGACCAAGCTTGTTTCTCTGACTCTCCCATCGAGTCAATATTTTCCTTAATACTTTGTCCATAAGCTTGAATGCCGGGTTTCTTGGATTCATCTACCCCCTCCTGCAAAAGGTGGATATAGGAATCTACCCCTTCATTGAAATTTTGCTTGTAACTACAAAAAACAAATAAATGAGATGCATCCGTGATTTGCGATTGGTCCCAAGACGCTTCCCGAAGCAATTCCTTCACTTTTGGATCTTCAATAATCAAAACCTTATACAGTTGAAGCCCATAGGAGGAGACCGAAAGTCGAACAGCCTCTTTAAGCAATTCCAAATGAGTTGGATCAATTTTTTTGGTTGGGTCAAATTTCTTAGTGGCATAGCGCCAGTTTAAGGTGTTTATCAAGTTCATATTTTTTTCTTTTTTAGTTTTTATAAAATCTGATTTTAAAATCCGACTGAAATCCGTATTTCAAATACAATCCCATCCCCATGGTAGAGGCTTGGAGGACAGCTCTGCTGGCACCATCTTTCTTCAGCTGAGCTAGCGTTGCCTCGAATAAGTGATTTGCCAGACCTTTTCCCCGAAAAGAGGGAATCACTCCAATCGAATAAATCCCAGATATACTCCTGGAATCTTTAAAGATCATGCTGGTTCCAATAGGCCTACCTTCAAATGAGGCAGTGAAAAAACTCACTTTTTCCCCGAGGGCTAACACTGTAATAGGTGGTATTTCATACCCGAAGGCCTCAAAGAACACCCGAGACCAAATCGATGCTTGTTCAGGAGTTTTTACCAATTGCAGTTTGATCGGCGAATCGGATCTGAAGGAAAAAGAAGCCAAATCACGGGACATCCCCACCAAATCGGACGTAGAATGGAAGCCACATTCACCTAGTAGATCATCCTTGTTTTCATCCTCCCAAATTGCCAGACTAAAGGGTTTTCTCAGTGATAGCGATGGGACAGTCAACAGCTTTTGGGAATTCAATGAGCCTTTTATCCATACCTTATTCGGCCAATCTCCCTCAGTTCCGAAACTGGCAAAAACCCCATTCTCTGAAATGAATTTACCGGATAAAAGCCCTCCTATTTTCCATAATTCAGTAAGGTTGAATAGATTTTGATATTTCAACACATTCATTTTACCACTAGGATTTAATTAGTAATACTGAAAGAATCATCAGGGAGATTCCCATCATTCTTTTTAACGTGATGGGCTCAACAGGTAATCCAAACCACCCAAAGTGGCTAGCCAATCCAGCAAAAATCAATTGACCGCTTAAACCAAAGGCGACCGTAGTAGAAATCCCGATTTTTGGAATTACATAGTAAAAAGAAGCAATTGCAAGAAAGCTCAGAACTCCCCCCAAGAACAATAAGTACAATGGAATGGTCTGAATTTTTTCCAGCACAGCCATATTCTCTTTAGTAAGTAGCAATACCAATACACCGAGTGAAGCACTGACTAGGAGACTTATAGAAGATGCTACTAATGCATTGTCTAACCTTACCCCAAGCTGCGCATTTAGACTGCCTTGCAAGACAATCAGAATTCCAACTCCAAAGGCCCCCACCATCAAATGAAGATTTTCCATTTTCAGATCAATCATTGGATAGGTATAGCTATTGGACGCATTGGTGCTGCAGAAGCTCCTCTCAACTTTAGTGAGCTACCGATAAAAGCAAATTCATAAACCTTATCTTGGGCTAAACTCTCCAGATTCATTTGCTCGATAAACATGACACCTTTTTCGGCCAACAAATAAGTATGGACTGGAACCCAATTGTCTTCCCTTTCTGGAGGAAATGCTTCGAAACTTAAATTATCTGCACCCAAAAGCATGATCCCTTGATCTTCCACTAGCCATTTAACTGCGTCTAGGTTGATCCCGGGGTAGTTATCCAGATACTGGTCAGCATGTTCGTAATGCCTAGCTTGCCCGGTTCGAATGAGTACAATGTCTCCTTTCTCCAGTTTCGTTCCTTGCTTTTCGAGCGCTGATTTCAAATCAAAAGAGTTGATTCGATAATTATCAGGCAGCTGTTCTACTCCTTTCAGAGCCAGGACGTCTATTAAAACACCTCTTCCGATTATGGGAGGAATAGTTTCAGCCCCAGTTTTTTTCCAACCCTTGTCACCTAAGTATTCATCAGCTGAAAAGCCATTCCAGATTTTATTATTCAAGCCAAAGTGATTCAATGCATCGATATGGGTTCCCATGTGGGTATACATGGAAATAGCATCGCCGGTATAGCTGACTTTGGAATTCATCGCCTCTCCCATTCCATTGGGATTGTCAATGAGCGTACCTTTGGGAGTGTGGGTCATCCAAAATTGATAGGCTGGATCTCCCAAAGCATGAAAGCTGGGCATTCCAACAAAATACTCCACACTCAAGTCATAGATTTTTCCAGACCCAATCCGGCTCAACACCACTAATCTACTCTGATCGCTCATCAAATTGAGCGTACCTATTTCATCTTCGGGGCCCCAAGGGCTGATTCCAACTTCTTCAGATAACATGACCTGTGAAAGGCCAAAACCTGCCTGAAAGGTTAAGAAATAGGAAATGAACATCCATTTTTTCATGATATTATAATTTTTTGGTTTATAATGACCCTTCAAAGGTCCACCATTTGCAATCCCTGTCGAATGACCTGGATTAAGTCTTTCACTTAACCTAGATCAAGATGAATCCTGAGCTCCTATGGCAAAGTCTGGATAAATATATCTCGCTCTCTGAGTCTGAAAAGGCATTGATCCTATCCAAACTCAGCAACCGCAACTTCAAAAAAGGTCAGTTTTTGGTTTTTGCAGGAGGCAAAAGCAAAGTGACCAATTTCGTCATTGACGGCTCTGTCATGGCCTATTTTACTGATTCCAAAGGCCTCGATCATATCATCCAATTTGCCTTTGAAGGTTGGTGGATCAGTGATTTGAAGAGCTTTATTACCCAGAAAGAGGCTATTTTCAATGTTCAGGCCTTGGAGGAAAGTACGGTTTTGGAACTATCCTATGAAGACCTGGAAGAGCTTTATGCACAAATCCCTTCCTTAGAGCGCTTTTTCCGAATCGTCACCCAAAGGGCTTTTGTGGCCTTTCAAGAGCGAATTTTAGAAACCATCAGTCAATCAGCCGAAGAACGGTACCGGGCATTCCATGATAAATTCAGAAAGTACGAAACCCGAATCCCTCAGAAATTAATTGCCTCCTATCTGGGTGTCACCCCCGAGTTTTTCAGCCGAATGAAAAAGAAAATGGACTGGTGAAATCCCTAAGTTTTTTGAAAACCCTTATTTTGTGTCATGGTTACGCGAAGCTCATCCCTATTTGAAATCCCCCTGACTGATCAGGAGGCTCAAATCATCGACGAATTAATCCCCATCAAGACGTTCAAAAAAGGTACTATCCTTTTGAAAGAAGGCCAAGTGGCCAGAGAATCCTATTTCAATCTCAAAGGATTGGTTCGCCTGTTTTACCTGATCGATGGAGAAGAAAGAACCATCCACTTTTTTGAAGAAGGCCAACCCATTGCTTCCCTTTCCAGCTACCTGAATAAAACGCCGGCCAATCATTATTTGGAATGTGTAGAAGACAGCACGCTGACCATTCTGAGTTACGATAACGAACAGGAATTAATAAAGAAAGTACCAGTTTTTGAATCGGTTTGTCGGGTATCCATAGAGCAGGAGTTTGGGAAAAACCAACAAATGCTCGCTGATTACATGATCAAGTCACCGGAGAAACGCTACTTGGAACTTCAGGAAAATCAACCAGAACTCCTCAACAGGGTTCCCCAGTATATTCTTGCTTCTTATCTTGGAGTAAAACCAGAGTCTCTTAGCAGAATTCGAAAACGGTTGGCCACCAAAGCCTGACCTATGCAACATGAATAGCCACATTCCCTGCTTTTCTTCCTTTTTCCACATAAGTATGGGCGGCAGGGATTTCGTTGAATGAATAAACTCTATCCAAGTAAGGTCTGATTTTTCTTTCCGCCAGCAAAGATTGAATCACTCTCAAGTCAGTCTTTTTTTGCTCAGCAATCCCGACAATGATTTGCTCTTTTTTACCTCCTAAGGTCTGTGTCAGCAAATCCAAATAATCGGATAAGGCGGCATCATTTGACAAATATTTCCCCTCGGGATTAAGTAAATGCTTGATCTCCCGAAAAGAAGTTTTTCCTACCGCATTAATAATCAGATCAAATTTTTCAGAAAGTGACGTAAAGTTCTCTTTATCGTAGCTAATTACCTGATCAGCTCCCCATTTTTTCACCCAACTCGCATTTTTTGAACTGCAGACCCCTATTACGTATGCATCCTTTGCTTTAGCCAATTGAAGCATAGCTGACCCAACCGACCCGGATACTCCATGAATCAATACCTTCATTCCCGGCTTCAGATTTACTTTTTGAAGAAAATGATATGCAGAAAGAAAGCCAATCGGAACCACCGCAGCTTCCTCAAAGCTCAAGCCGTCGGGTATTTTTGCCAAAGGCGACTCAACATCGACTGCTACGTATTCGGCATAAGTCCCTGACTTCATCCCCATGCTTCCAAATACGCGGTCCCCAACCTGAAATTCGACCACTTCCTCTCCGACCATTTCAACTACTCCGGCAAACTCATGACCAAGCAAAGTATTCTTTGGCTTTAAAATCCCGGAATGAAACCGAATAGGAAAAGGAGTTGCGCTACGGACTCTCCAGTCTCCTGCAGTCACGGAAGTGGCGTGGATTTTCACCAAAAGCTCATTGGCTTTTGGCTCAGGTTTTTCCAGTGTATCGGGATTCAACACAGTTGGTTCCCCATATCTTTTGAAAGTAAATGCTTTCATTTTCAAAGAGTTTTGATTTACACTTCAAAAGTAAAATCCACTTCTCTCCCAAAAATTGACTTGGGTTAAGAAGTGGAATTTTGGAAAAAAAATGATTGAATTAATGCTTCAATGCTAAATGCAAAATTGGAAAAGGCTTTCCCTGTGGATCCAATTCAGAACGTCCGATTATTTTAAACCCACAGTGTAAATAGAAGCCCAAAGCCTGCTCGTTCTGCTCATTGACATCTAATTTCTCAACTCCCATTTCACTTATAGCATAATCTAGGCAGAATCTCCCCAGTCCTTTGCCAAAAGCATCCGAATGTAAAAATAACATCGCCAAATTTCCTTCGGCAACCCCTAAGAAACCTAAGATTTGATTATTGGAATCACGAACTACCCGTAGGTCGACCGCATATAAATAAGAATCCAGTATCAATGGTTTGAAGTAAGCAATATCCTCTTCTGACAAAAAATCATGGGTTTTTCTTACAGAATCCTCCCAAATCTCCACTAAAAGTGGAAAGATAGAAGGCTCACATGTTCCTATTGTATAGTTCACTTTACAGGAGTTTTATTAAAATTGGTCTAAAGCCAGTTTGGCAATTTCCCGGGTGATCACTGTAGGAGAGTTACAATCGCAATTACTCAATCCAACAACGTAAATATCCTGCTCTGGAAGATAAACCCCCATGGATTTAAATCCAAAAACACTTCCCCCATGCTCTCTGACCGGAACTCCATCGAAATCTTTGAGATGCCAGCCATATCCGTATGTCAAAGTCTCTCCATTGGATAAAGCCCCTGGAGTAAAGGCCTTTTGCAGGCTTTCCTGCTTCATAAGTACATCTGTATTCAAGGCATTTTGCCAAATCAGTAGATCATCTACAGTAGACATCAACGAGCCTGAGGCATAGGGAATAGTCAAACTCACCCACATTTTATTGGTGTATCCATTTCGATCATGGTAACCATAAGCACGCATTTTCACCAATTCCCGATCGGAAGCATAGCGGGAATTCCTCATACCCAATTTTTGAAAAATTCGCTGCTCAATAAAATCCTCATAGCTCATACCAGAAACTAGCTCCATTACATGACCCAAAACCACATAACCTGAATTATTGTATTCAAATTTTTCCCCCGGAAGAAAATCCACTGGTTCATCCTTGAAAAAATCAACCAACTCCTTTGGACTTTGATCAGTTCTGGCAATCGACATGATTGATCTCATTTTTGTAAAATCCTTGATTCCGGATGTATGATTCAATAAATGTTGAATGGTCAATTTTTCCCCTTGAACAGGAAAATCTGGAATGTACTTTCTCACATCATCTTCTATGCTGAGTTTTCCTTCTTCTGCTAACATCAAGATTCCAACTGCTGTAAACTGCTTGGTCATAGAACCGATCTGGAAAACATTTTCAGGAACCATTGTCACTTCCAATTCCAAATTGGACATACCAAATGCTTTTCGGTATATCGGCTCACCGCCTTTGGCTACCATAAAAACCGCTCCCGGTCCTTCCGAATCAAACATCTCGTTCAGAAGGCTGTCGATTTTTGCCTCTATTGATTGTGCCAGAAGTGGATTAGAAAGGATTGAAACGGATGTAAAAACAGCCAAAAAGGCTAGACTGAATTTTCTGAATGTGTACATTTTTATTTTTGGTTTAGTTTTTAATGTTTTCTGATACAGCATTGATTTCCAAAACCTCTTGTAAGAGGGAGTCCAATGCATTTCGATCCATAAATTTTCCATTTAGGATAACTGCGGCTATTTTCTGGGTGGACTGAATATCCTCTAGAGGATTGGAGTTGAGAAGAACGAGATTCGCGTTTTTCCCTGGAGAAATGCTTCCTTCCAGTGCCTGAGTCCCAAGGTATCGGGCTGGAGTAACTGTTGCTGCTTTCAAAATTTCGAAGGGTTCCATCCCCAAGTCTTGCAAAAGCGCCATTTCTTCATGAAGGGAAAAGCCTGGAACAACTAAGCCGAAGGTATCGGAACCGATCATAAGCGGCACTCCAGCATCGGAGAGTCGAAGGGTGAAATCCTGCATCCATACCAGCCATTCGCTTACTAAAATCTCGGCATCTTTATCGAAAAGCACTTTTCCCTTCAAGTCCCTTCGATATGGATTTTGCTCCGAAAGCCAATAATTCCTATCACCGGGAAGCATGTATTTTGCATATTCCACTTTACCCAACTTTTCGAACTCAGAATCATGGAGGTAATTTACTATCCGCTCGAAAACCTTTAGCGTAGGAACAACGGTAATCCCGCTGGTCTTAATTTCCTCCACCATTTTGGCCAGAAAATCCCCATCATTTCGCTGAGTTTCCCCAAAGAGATAGACAAATTCCTCCACATGCTCGATGGACTTCATTCTCAGGGAGTAGTCTAAATCCATTGCCCGTTGCGCATGTCCGATGACTGGAAGCCCTTCTTTTTCGGCTTCCTCCAAGAGACTCAGGTAGGTATTTTCTGGGAGATTGTCTGCGATTTTCAGGAAATCATATCCCTTTTCGACATGGAGTTGAACCATTTCTCTCGCCTCCTCCTCACTTTGCAGCATGGAGGAATTCAAGTAAGGTCCTGTGGTGAAATATCTGGGACCCAGAACTTCACCTGAATTAATTTTTTCCCGGATAGCCACCTGATCCTGCCAGTCATATTCTGCCATATTCCGGACTGTGGTCACCCCATTGGCCAGCAAAAGATTCAGATCGCGCTCGATACCTCCTAGTTGATTTCTCCAATGAAAGTGCATCTCATGAAATCCTGGAACCAAATACTTTCCCGAAGCATCCACTACTTGGTAATTGCCTGATTTCGGACTATTCGATGCAGCTTGAATACGTTGAATTTTCTGATTTACAATCAGAACTTCTTGGTCTTCCAATACCTGATTAGAGGTCATGCTAATCACATTCACATGATTAATTAGCAGTGTATCAGACTTTTGACCCTGAATAACCTCATTTAGAAAAGGCAATAGTATTCCCAGAATGAATAATTTCATTTTTAAATTGAATAAGGTGTCTTAGAAATTTTAATCTATCCGGGTAAGCATAAGATTTTTAACTCTGCTATTTGACAGCTTAACTTGATTTACATACCCTTTTGTGTCAGTAATAAATTCTACAATATTGACAGGCCAATTTCCTCTAAAAGCATTTGCAGTAATTCTTTCCAAGGATATATCACCATGCCTTGGATGATAGACCATCAATGAATCTCCAACTACTTTAAATTTATACGAAGTTTGTAGCTCCTCACTGTAATACTCTCCTTCAAAATCCTTCAGGTCAGATGCTGAAAAGGAATTTTCCCCAAGAGGAACCCAGATGTTTACTATGCCTTCTTTTGAAATCGACTTGGCACTACTTACTTCTCCATTTTGAATATCAAACCTCAATTTTCGTCCATCAGCGTCTTTTATATTGAATTTTCCATCACCAAAATACTCAAGTATACGTTCAGAAGTTCCGACAATTGCAATGAGTTCTTCTCCCTTTTTTTGAATCTGAAATACCCTCTTTTCGTAGGTATCCCAGTAATATCCTCCAATAAGTTTCGCAAGTTTTGGATCTACACTTTGCTTCACTTGCTGCGGAGATGCTGATTGGCTATTGGATGTTCCATCGATATCCAAAAGAATTTCAGAAACCCCAATGAGTTTTTGTCCCAAATTTGAAGAACTGAAGTTGGAAAGGATCGAAATGCTCAGATTCAAGTCTGGAAAAGTGGCAATCTGAGCTCGAAAACCTCCAATCGATCCGGAATGATGGATTCTCTTTTGGCCCCTATATTTATCTACAAATAATCCAAAGGCATAATTGCCAAGCTGCCCATTGGAATACCTTCCAAGCTCCTTCATTTGCTCAAAAGTATTTTCCCATCCTGGTTTTGGATCATAAAGATTTTTAGCCCAAAGCAGTAGGTCTTCGGTGGTTGAATGGATATTTCCTGCCCCGGTGTAGTTCCAATAGTCCATGGCTCGCTCAAATACGTTCTCCTGACTGTGATAATAGGAAGAGGCATTTCCCGGAACTACCCGTGTATAGTTATCTTCTACATAGGTATGGTTCATACCGAGTGGTTCAAAAACCTCGCTTTTCATCCATTCAGCAAATGACCTCCCGATAAGCCGCTCTACCACCAAAGCCATCAGGACATAACCTGAATTACAATAGCCATATCGTTCCCCAACCGGATAATTCAAGTCTGTTTGCAAAGTCAAAAATCGAAATACATCTTCATTGGTTCGGACATCATCTCCTCTCCAACCAGCTAAACCCAACATGTCATGCACACTTCTTAATCCACTGGTATGATGAATTAAGTGACGAAAATTGATTTTTTGGCCAAAATCAGGCAATTCGGGCAGGTATTTCCGAATATCATCGTCCAGCGAAAGGAGTCCTTTTTCCGCCATTCTGAGAATAGCAATCGCTGTGAATTGCTTGGAAACCGAAGCTATATTATATAGAGTGCTCGGTGTGTTAGGAACCTCAAAATCCAAACTGGCCAAGCCGAAAGCTTTGGAATAAATGATTCTACCGTCTTGCATCACCCCAACCGTTCCCCCAGGCATCCCCGACTGATTCCATTCCTGAAATATGGAATCTAGAAGCAATTCCTTTTCAGAGCTTAACTGTGCAAAGGAAATCCCGCATGCAATGATATAAATAGCGAAACTGAAGACTAGCTTTTTCATTGGGTCTGATTTTTTTTAGATCTGTTCAAATTAGCTCTTCTTCTTTGAAGGATGAGAATGGATATCATATAAATTAATACAATCCATGCGGGGATAAAGGAAAAGCGATCATCTGGAAAACCATATCCCAAAATAAGAATCCCTGCTGTCCTTAAAACTGCATGAAAAATACCTATCCAATGTTTGAGAATCCAAGAAACAGGAACCCACATGGAACCAGTCAAGATTCCTATGGAAATCGGTAAGGAATTGGAATCCATAAGGAAAAAGGGAATTGCTATTCCATAGGATAATATTGACTGAAAGACTGCAAACAAGAAGAGCCTGTCAAATTCATTTGGAGCCTTACTTTGATCCAAAAAATTCTCCCCAGTAAACCTGGAAATGAAGATACCAAAATAAATAATGGAGCCAGTTCCGATAAATAAAATCCAAACTCTCCAGAATTCTGAAACAAAGAGAGAGGAAAGCCCAATCAGAGTCCATACCAACATCCCTGCTAAAGGGGTGGCTAAAAACAATCGGCTTGAGTATTCCAATCGTTGTTCCTCTAATGTTTGCTCCATCTTTATCATTGATTTACAGTTAGTTTCACTCGAATTCCCAAAAGTAAAAGGCTACTGATTGAAAAAAATTGATCTGGGTTAAGAAGTGATTTTTAAATTTTTCAATCCTCTGGACATTCTTAACCTAAGTCAATTTCCCGCCTTTTTTTCCGCCCTAGGTTTGTAAAAAATTTAGGACGAAATGAAAAATCTCATAGATCAAAGCGACCGAAACCTCATTCTCGGGCTGACAGGCGTACTTTATTTAGCTGTGATAGTTTGCGGACTTTTCAGTGAAATGGGAGTTCGGGGAGTTTTATTCCTGCCAGAAGACATACAGCAGACGATGGAAAACATCAAGGGAAACCAAAGTCTCCTTAGACTGGGAGTAGCATCAGACATGCTCATGGTTTTGGCTGATATCGGATTAGCTTGGTGCTTCTTCATCTTATTTCGGAAGAATTTTCCAAAATTATCCTATTTGGCTGCATTCTTAAGACTGGTGCAGGCAGCCCTAATAGGAATCAACTTGATTCATCTTTTACAAATCCCTGCGCTTTTCCAATTTTTTTCTAATCCAACAGAACCTCTTTGGGTAGCCCAAAAAGTTAGCTATCTAATCGAATCTCATCGTCTTGGCTACTTACTCAGCGGAATTCCTTTCGGAATGAGCTGTGTGGTTTTGGGCTATATGATGTACAGATCCGGCTGGTTTTCAAGAATTCTTGGAGTCATGGTATTCATCGCCGGCTTTGCTTATCTAATTGATTCCTTCACCAACATCCTTTTGCCGCAATACGCATCACAAAGTGAAATCCTGGTCTTAGCCACTGCGGTGATCACAGAATTATCCCTTTGCATTTACCTGATAATTAAAGGATTGAATAAAAACTAAACCAACTATTACATACTTAAACACAAGTAAAATGAGAAAAATCGTTTCAACTTTCGCCGTGGTTCTAGCCACAACTTTGCTTCTGAGTTCATGCCACTCTTACACCGTCACCGTAGGAGAAGGTTCACAAACGGGCATAGAGTACAAAGAGAAAAACCATTACCTGATTGAGGGATTGGCTCCTTTGAAAATATCCGATCCCGAAAAAATGGCCCGTGGTGCAAAGAATTATGAGGTAACCACTAAGCATACTTTCGTGGATGGATTGATTCACGTTTTGACGTTCGGGATTTATGCTCCCACTACCACCATTGTGAGAAAGTAAATTACTTGGGATTTATGAATTTATGAGGTATCCGCATTTTATCCTGTGGATACCTTTTTCCTCTCTTTATCCTCTTTGATTAACGTAGAATGCTCCTTGGCTGCACAGGCTTGAAATCCAATGATATGATCTTTTCTGTGGGTAAAATTTATAATTTATAATCAATGAGTTCCTTGTGTTAATGAGGATTGATCTATTCTCATCAAACGAGAAAAAACTGGGGTTAAAATTAAAATTGATTCAAAAGATTAGACTAGACTAGTCCACTTCAAGCATAAATCAGAACCTATACCCTGTAAAAATGCAGAGCTAACTAAATACAATTTCATTTGAAAAACAGTATTCTAAATATCCTATTCATAGCCATTTTAGTATTCATATACGCCTGCAAAACGGAGATCTCAGAAGACAATCAGGCTGATTCTTCTACTGAAGAAAACCTATACTTTGGCTATAAACCACCAGGTTTAATCCCCGAAGTCTTTGTTCCTAAAAATCAATCTGCCGAAGATTGGAAATTGGGAAATCCAGACCAGTTGGACATGAATGAGTTTTATTTCGCTTACACAGGAAATAACCCTTTTGAGGATCCCGTAATTGTATTCCGAAATGAAGGAAGCTATTACCGGGTCAATAAATACAACTTTAAACATAATCCTGGCGATAGTACCATCTTATATTCCAGATGGAACTACATTGAACGCACTGATTCGGGTTGGTCAAAAATGAAAAGTTTGGGACCCATGTTTGAAAGAGATGATTGGGGGATTATGGTGATGTCAGTATCTTCTAAAGGCACTCTAGTTTTTGATGATTATAAGAGTAATGATGTAATCCGAATATCAAGGATTATAAATGGTAAACGTGAAGAACCAAGATTACTTGATGAACACATCAATACAGGAAAATGGACTGCTCATCCATTTATCGCACCAGATGAATCCTTTTTGATATGGGGTAGCGAGCGAGCTGAAGGATACGGATTGTCTGATAATTATATCAGTTTCCGACAGCCGGATGGTTCTTGGGGCCCTGCCATAAATATGGGGGATCAGATAAATTCAGAACTGGTAGAAAATGGTGCTCGATTAACACCTGACGGAAAGTATTTACTTTTTGGAAGATCCGAAGAAAAAGAAGGAGAGGATGGAAAAAAATATTGGGAGACCACCAACTATTGGGTCGATGCCAAAATTATTGAAACTCTCAGACCACAATAGTCTATTAGAAAAATAGAAGCATCCTAGTTTTATTGGTGTTTTATGCTCAATGGTCATTTAAAAGAGGATGCTTATTTTCAACCAATTGGCTATTCATAATAAGCAGATTAGTACAATAAGTATACTGAATAAAAAAAGGTCCATTTTAAAAAAATTAAACACAAAATCAGCTATGCCTCACTTCATTATTGACTGCTCAGAAGAGCTATTGCAAAAGCAATCTGCGGAAAAGATCATGAAAACAGTTTACGAAACTGCGAATTCCTCAGGCCTTTTCCTACCGGAGGACATCAAAGTCAGAATTAGACCTTTCCACTATTTTTATGGATCATTTTCCCCTAAGGAATTTATTCATGTTTTTGCCAATATCATGGAAGGAAGAACAGCTGAGCAAAAAAATACCCTTTCAAAAAATGTGGTGACACAACTCAACAAGCTTTTTCCAGAACTCGCTATTGTATCGATGAATATCAGGGATTTCGAGAAGAAAGGATATTTCAACAAAAATATGATTCCCTAAAATCGGTCTTAATTCAAAAACCCTTGAAGCTTGGTTTTGTATGTCTGACCAATAGGGATCATCACCTTTCCAATCTTGAGCTGGTTGCCTTCCAAAAAGTCAATTTGATTTCGATTGATCAGGTAGGACTTGTGAACCCGAATGAAGGCTGGAGCAGGCAATTTCTCCTCCAGATCTGAAATTTTATCCGGACAAATCAACATGCCCCCAGAATGAAAGACTTTAGTGTAATTCCCCAAGGCTTCCACATAAAGAATCTCTTTCAACTCCAGTTGAACATATTTTTTATCTGATTTCAAGAAAATTTTACTTGGAAAACCCTCTTTTAGCTGATCCTCATCTTGCACTTTGGTAATCCTTAATTTATTGATTGCCTTGATAAACCGGTCCAATCCAAAGGGTTTTAATAAATAGTCAGTGATATCGAGCTCATACCCTTCCAAGGCAAATTCCTGATAAGCTGAAGTAACTATCACTTTTGGAGGATCTGAAATCGACTTGAGCATTTCAAATCCGGTCAACTTGGGCATATTGATATCCAAAAAGAGCAAATCAGCATTTTCTTTCCTAAAAAACTCAAGTGCCTCAAATCCATTGTAGAAATTCCCAACCTTATTCAAGAACGAAAAATTTTCGCAATAGCCTTCAATAATTCGATGTGCAATAGGCTCATCATCCAAAATCACATAATTGATTAGCTCCATAAAATTTCCAAAATCACTTGATGAACTTGTTTGTTTTTACTGATTTGCAAAATATGAGCCTCAGGATAAGCCAACTCCAATCTTCTTTTCAGGTTTTCCAACCCTATTCCCGGTTGATGACTTGTTGAATCGGGATCGAAGTTATTTTCCACTTGAAATCTTAATTTCTCATCGTTTGATTCAAGCAAGATGTTAACAAAAGCCCCTTCAGTTAATTTCTCCACTCCATGCTTAAATGCATTTTCTATAGGGACCAACAAAAGTAGTGGTGAAATCATCCTATTCTCAAGAATGCTCACTTCAAAGCTGATAGTAGGAAGATTCCTATGTCTTAATTTCTGCAATCCCAGAAAGTTTTCCAAATACTCCACCTCTTTAGCTAGAGTTACTTCTTCCTTTCTTCCCTCATAAATTGTGTAGCGCATCATATCTGAAAGCTTCAACACCACTTCCGGAGCTTGATCGGATTTTTCGACACTTAGTCCATACAAATTGTTTAGGGTATTGAAAAGGAAATGGGGATTGATCTGATTTTTTAGCATGGCCAATTCGGCTTGATTCTTTTCAACTTCTAAATCCCTTAGCCTTTTCCACTGCTCAAAAATCCAAAGTAGCAGGAAAAACGGAATGGGAAGTAGTAGCATTAAAATAGCCAGCTCGCGCTGATCAGAAAAGTAGTTTTCGGTGAATCGAATGTACAGAAACAAGCCCCAAATCAAACCATAAACTGGTAGAATGAGCTTTTGGTATTTTTTGAAAAAAGCCGGGGCTACAAATCTTGCCACTCCCACCCAAAACAAAATCAATAAGGCAATAGAAACCGGATTGTCTGGAAAGTCCATCCATCGATCTAGAAGCAGAATTCCTGAAAAGAAAAGTCCCAAATACAAGACCTCGAGTAAGCTTTTACTTCGAAAACGGATCTTTTTTCCATAATAAAATAAAAGGCTGACAAGAATCCACCATGAACCAAGGATCAGGATATTTTCGAGGTATTCCTGTGGATCAATTCGAATCAAGCCCAAATAATGAAGTAAAAGAGTGGCCAGAAGTATCACTCCTAATCCCCATCCCAAGGCTCTATAAATGGCAGCTTTTGCGAACATACTCCTAAGGTAACCATTGCCTGTTTTCCAAAAAATAAAGATGATCAACAGGTCGATTTTAATGACCAACACCACCAACCCCCCTTATCTTCCCAAAAAATCCTCCATTCCATCAGTTCATCCTCATTTCTGACTGCTTTGACATCTTAATTCGGTAGGCTCATGTGATTTATCCAGATTCGTCAAGTCAAAAAAATGAGACATGAACAACTCACTTGAAATACGAAACCTGAGCAAAACCTATTCAAATGGGGTCAAAGCCCTGAATGACATTTGCATCACTATTGAGAATGGAATGTTTGGTCTCTTGGGACCAAATGGAGCAGGGAAATCCAGTTTGATGAGAACCATCGCCATGTTACAAACAGCCGAATCAGGTAAAATTCTCTTCAACGGTTTGGAGGTTTCACAAAATCCCCAGAAAATCCGATCCGTCTTAGGCTATTTACCCCAAGAATTTGGCGTATATCCCGGCATATCGGCCTGGGAACTGATGCAACACATGGCAGTACTCAAAGGAATTGGAAGCCCGTCGGAAAGAGGCAAACAAATTGAACAACTCCTGCATCAAACCAATCTTTTCCAACATCGAAAAAAAGCCGTTTCCTCTTTTTCAGGTGGAATGCGTCAGCGATTTGGCATTGCTCAAGCACTCCTTGGCAATCCCAAAATAATCATCGTCGATGAGCCAACAGCCGGATTGGACCCAGAAGAGCGCAACCGCTTTCTAAATCTTCTGGCAGAAATCGGAGAGCAGGTCATTGTGATCCTTTCTACCCACTTGGTTGATGATGTACAGGAGCTTTGTACGCAGATGGCTATCCTGAATCAGGGCAAAATCCTATCCAAAGGAAATCCTCAAGCCTTAACCAAGAGCCTTACCGGAAAAATATGGGCCAAGAAAATTGAAAAGCCCGACTTACCCCGACATCAATCTGAACTCGATGTGATTTCCTCCAAATTGATCGCAGGGAAAACCAAGATTCATGTTCAAGCTGAAAATTGCCCAGGTCTCGATTTTGAGCCGGTAAGTCCAAGCCTGGAAGATTACTATTTCAGCACTTTAAAAAACCAAAACCAAAAAGCATGAACCAGTTTATTCAATTAATCCGATTCGAATTGCTGATTCAACTCAAAACTTGGACAGCTCCAGTCTTTGCGCTAGCCTATTTTGGTTTTGCCTTTCTGATGGGAGCCCAGGGTACTCCCGCCTCTGAAACAGTGTTTAACTCTGAATATCAACTCTTTTTCAAGATGGGATTGCTTAGCCTAGGAGCGGTTTTTTCCATGATGTTTTTTGTGGTGAAGGCTACTCAACGGGATACTCAATCCCAAATGGAAGAATTGGTATTTGTGACACCAATTTCCAAAATAAGCTTTTTTATAACCCGTTTTTTTGGCACCTGGCTCACTTCCTTGATGGTCATTCTTCCAGCCCTTATTGGATTTCATTTTGGGGTCGCATTCTCAGATCTTGATCCAAGCAGAATCCTAGAATTTCAATTCGGCAGCAGTCTTTCAGTAGCCTTTAAGCTTCTCATCCCCACGGTCACCACACTTGCTGCTTTGCTTTTTACAGTTGGAATTTTGACCAAAAACCCGCTTGCAACCTATGCAATGGCTGTGGCTATCTATGCCGCGTACTTTATCTGCTCCATTTTTCTCAACTCACCCCTGATGGCAAATGCAACACCTGTAGCGAGCGATAATTTGATTTGGGCAGCGGTCCTGGATCCATTCGGACTTTCCGCATTTTTTCATCAGACAAACCTCTGGACAAGTTTTGAAAAAAACCATTTAGGAGTCCAACTGTCAGGCTTTTTTGCCTGGAATAGGCTGATTTGGTTTCTAATTTCAATCAGTCTCTTGACCATGGCCTACCAACGCTTTTCATTTAGAAAGTCGAAGGGGAAACAAAAAGTCAAAAAGGAAGAGATTACTGAAGCGTTAGAGCCAGCTCAAGTAGAAAAACTGATTCCAAAAACAGGTCAATACCGAGCAGTCTTTGCATCTCACCTCCGGTCCTCTCTTCAATTTGTCTTCAAGAGTATTCCGTTCTGGACCATCTTAGCTGCCTGGCTAATCATCGCAGCAACTGAGATCTACTTTAAACTCTTCTCAGGAGGCTCTTACGAAGAAAGCTTTTATCCTGCCACCCAAATTCTCTTAGACAGAGTGCAGCAACCGCTGTTGATCTTCGGGATTATCCTCTTATTGTTTTACAGCGCATCCCTCACTTGGAGGGAAAAAGATAGCCGGATGAGCGACCTAATCCATGCTACTCCTGCCCCAAAAGGACTGCTGTTTTTAGCTAGCTGGACTACCTTGGTAATCCTAATGCTCACCATGATTAGCCTGACCGTTTCTATTGGCTTGATTTTCCAACTGGCCCAACAGCCATTAAGCAGCCATTCCTGGGCCCTACTCTCACTTTTCCTGAGCCCCGGCCTGAGTCTGGTCTATTTCAGTACACTGTTTTTACTGATTCAGCGGTTCATACCACATAAGTACTTGGGAATAGGCCTCTCTGCTATCAGTTTCGGACTTTTTGCAGGTCCCTTGAGTTCTACTGTGGGTTTGTCACATCCGCTATTTCAATTTGGAAATATCCCATTCTTAACTTACAGCGAACTAGCTGGATTTGTCATTCAAGTGAGGCCTTTCTTGCATTTAAGCCTGATTTGGGGAGTATTTACCCTGGCACTTGGGACTTGGCTTTATTCGGTATGGGACCAAACAATTTCTCTTCGAGGTCTAAAAATACTGAGGAATACAAGCACTCGACTGGCACTTCTTTTTTCTACCCTTTTTCTGGGATTTTGGACAGGCATGTATTTGAAAACAGAACGCGAAGAAAGCTTTCCTTCAATGACCAAGCTATTGGATCAACGGGCATGGTATGAGAAAGAATTCAAAAAATATATTGATGCACCTGTTTTGGCCTATGCAGATTTACATTTTGAAATAGATATGAAGCCTTCTCAGGGAGCTTACGAGGCAATCGTGCGTGGAAAACTAGTTAACCCCAGCACACAAGCCGTTCAGGAATTATTGATTCAGGAAAAAGAAAGTTTGCATGATTTAATTCTAGAAAAAACAGAGGACTATGGCTATGTCGAAGAATTAAAGCTGTACCACATTCGCTTTAAAGAGCCAATTTTTCCCGGCGATAGTCTAGGCTTTTCATTTACCGTCAAGCCACAAAAAAACATTCTTGGTTCTCAAAAAGCCCTCGTACCGAACGGATCCTACCTCAATTTCAGGGATTTCGCTCCATTCTTTGGATACTCTGAATCCATGGAAATCAAAGATTATGCAGAACGGAAAAAGCGAAATCTTCCTCCAAAACCCTTAGCCAATCGGATAGACACGCATAGCGGAAGTACTGAAAAAAACCTGTTTAAAGTGACTTTTGAGGCTATTGTGAAAACAGAAAAAGATCAGACTGCCTCGACGTCTGGAAAACTGATTGAAAGAAGAGTGAAGGAAAATCGAAGCATTTACCATTTCAAATCCAAAGAGCCTATACTCCCTGCTCTTGCATTTTTTTCAGGCCATTACCAAAAGGATAGCCTGGATAATGGAAGCAGTCAACTCGAAGTCTACAGCCTTGAAACTCATAGCCGATTCAATTCAAAAACCCTTCAGATTATGAAGGAAGCCTTAATCTATTGCAATGAAAACTTTGGCGAATATCCTTTCAATCACTTGAAATTGGTAGAAATCCCAGGCTTTTGGGGAATTGGTGGCTATGCCCATCCCGGCGTGATCAGCATGACGGAAGACAAATATTTCCTTGTCAAAGAGGGTTCTCCTCAATTTGACCTTCAGACCAAGCGAGCAGTTCATGAAGTCGCGCACCAATGGTTTGGCCACTTATTGGCTCCACGAAATGTGCCGGGAGCCTCGTTATTTGTGGAAGGCTTAGCCAAATATGCGGAAGTGTTGCTTTTGGAAAAAATGATTGGGAAATCAGCTACTTGGTACCTAAGTGACCAAGCCAACAGAACCTATTTTACAGGGAGAGCCATTTCCACAAAGCCAGAAAACAGTCTTGCCGAACAGGAAAATCAAGGCTATTTGGCCTACGGAAAAAGTTTGTCAGCCTTACTTGCTGCTCGAGATTTTTTGGGAGAAAAAGAACTCAACAGCATCATTCGCGAGCTGGTGGATACTTCCCGAAGTCAAGCCAAGCCGGTCGTTGATTCTGAGCTTTTCCTAAAGAAAATGAAGGAAAAAATATCTCCTGATAGACAAAAACTCATAGAAGACTGGTTTGAAAAAATCATCACCTATGACATCCGAATCCTAAAATCTGAAATCGAAAAAACCCCAGAAGGTCAAATAAAACTAAGCCTAGACTATGAGGCTACCAAATTGGAAAGACAACTTGACGGTTCGGAGCGGGAAGTAGCTATGGAAGAGGAAATCAAACTGGCTGCATTTGAAGTACACCCTAAAAAACTGGTCTCTGACCACCAAAACCTTTTCACTCAAAATGTAAAAATCCGATCAGGCAAAGGTCGGTTTACGCTCTCACTGGATCAAATTCCTTCCTGGATAGCATTGGATCCTTGGGGTACTCGCCCAGATCAAAACCGGGAGGATAATTTTATAGAGATTTCTGGCAATGAAGAAAATCGCTGAGTCCACTATGAATTTAAATACCGATTAATCCTCTTTACTTCTCAGTATAATCCCTAACAATACCACGATTGTCATCGTGATTAAAGCAAAAAATTTCTCAGTAGCGGATTGCGCAAGTAGATTCCCCAGGGTATTGAGTAGAAATAGAATAAGGAAAACCCAAAGAGAGACTTTCACCACCTTATGAGGGAGTAATTGCTTAATGAAAGATCCTTTAATTAATAAAACGAAGATTAAGTAAAAAGTGGCCAATAAAGAAATACTTTCGAGGAGATAGGTATTATCCCTAGCCTCTGAACTTCCTCCCCATACAATGTCTTCTGGAATAATCTTTAGAAGAACACTGACATGAAAAAATACCAGTGAGACAAGAATTAGCAATAAAGTTTTAGTGGCAATATTTGGTTTCATTTTTTCTCCTTTTTCTCAAACTATAGAAGGTCAATCAAAGTACTAACTTCATACCCTCATGACTTGCTACAAACCCGAGACTTTCATAAAAACTTTTTGCCTTTGTTCGCTTCTTGTCAGTAGTTAGCTGAAACAAATGAGCCCCTTTTTCCTTTGCTCTGGAAATGGCCCACTTGATCATTTCAGTTCCAAGCCCAGTTCCTCGATGATTTTTATGAATCCTTACCGCTTCCAACTGGACCCGAATACCACCCTGATAAGTCAAATACTGAATAAAAGTCAATTGCATGGTGCCAATAATCTCTCCTTTCAAATTTTCAACTACCATCAATTCTTGATTGGGGTCCAAGCTGATATTTTCGAAAGCATCCTTATACGAGGCAGGAACTGGAAATCGAAAGTCCTCACGGGTGCTTCCAAGGTCATCGTCCGCCAGCATTTCCACAATATACCTTAGGTCCCCCCTTTTTGCTTTTCTTACTTGCATGTCGTTGTTGAAAATAATGTTATCGTTTGATTTATTCGTTCAATTATTTCAATTATTAAAAAGAGTTACTGCAGCAAAATAGAAACCTGTGAAACCATTTGCTATCCCAACCTGTGGAAGCTAGACCATTTTTTGTGTTTCGGAGCAGATCTTAAAATAGGAAAATTCCCTTGAATCATTCCGATTGAACAAAAGCTGTAAACTCAAGGATAAATCAATACCTATTCAAGTTTCAAAAAAGAAACATTTTTAGCTCTGCTACTGGATACTTCAAATCCTGTGAGATCATTGGATGTATTCCTTCTAAAAACCACCTTTAAAAAAGATCCTTTGTTACCGATGAAATAATCCTTTTTGATCGCTTCCAAATAAAATTCTCCAAGCCTGGTGTGTTTTGCGACTAACTGATTCCCAATTATGGAAAATGAGTAATAGGCGTTCAATTCAGGGCTGTAATATCTTCCCGTAAATTCATGTAGTTTGGTGGCATTGTAATTTGCAGGAATATATTTCTCAGAAATGATTTGATACCCATCATCCAGTGTAATAATCATCTCCTCTTCCAAAAAAGAAACTGCAACATAATCCTCAATATCCAATTCAAAACTATGTTCACCGACAGGGACCAATGCAGTTTTACCATTGCTTGTAATAAAGCGTAAGGTATCATTCTCAAATTTAATCTCCCTGGAGTAACTGTCACCCTCATCCCAATAATGGCCTTGATAAGGCTTTAATTTATCAGGTGTAATTGAGATAGGTTCTTGATGGGTCAGCTTATTGGGAATTGTATTTATGGCAATTTTATCATTGGCATATACCTCCAAACAAATATCCATGATATCATAAACCATCCTTGCACCATTAATTTCGCCGTTGATATTTGTAAAAATCACACTGAGATTCAATTCTGGAAAAGTTGCCAAATAAGCCTGATAGCTCGCATCTTGACCACTATGCTCTAGGCGTTTAAAGCCTCTGTAGGTATTGATAAACAAGCCATTAGCATAGGCATAGTTTTCACCATTATTCAAAGGTCTCAAGGTCAGCATTTTATCAAAAACAGCTTGGCTACCTATTCTTTTGGTCTGATAATTAATAGCCCATTTACTCAAATCTGTAATAGTCGTATTCAGATTAGTGGCGCCAACACTGAAATTATTAAAAAGATCTTCCACGTAAATTGAATCAACCTTATAATAAGAAAGACTTTTGTTTTTGACCACCTGTCCTTTTTGATCGACAAATTTTGAATCATTCATTTGCAGGGGTTCAAAAATGCGTTGCTGCGTAAATTCTGCAAAAGACATCTTCGACACCCTAGCCACAATTTCTGCCAACAAGGCATAATTGGCATTACTATACATATGTTTCTCATTAGGCTGGAAATTCAATGTCTCTTGATTGAAAATGATATCTAATACCTGTTCATTGGTGATCACATCATCTAGCGTCCATCCAGAAAGTCGTAAAAGGTTGTACTTATCCTTTAGCCCACTGGTATGATTTAATAAATGACTGATGGTTATTGTATTCTCAAATTCATGCATCTCCGGAAGATAGGCTCTAATATCATCGGCTAAGGAGAGTTTTCCTTCTTCTTCCAATAAAAGGATGGCAAAAGCTGTAAACTGCTTTGAAACTGAGGCCACATGGAACGTGGTGTATTTATGAATTGGTATTTCATAATCAAGATTGGCCAATCCAAAATACTTTTCATAAATCAATTGATTTTCCTTTACAAGTCCGATAGCCACACCAGGTTCATTCTCATGATAATTAGCTAGCAGGCTATCAATTTTAAAAGAAATGGATTCTAAGTCTGAATTTACTTGAGCTTTTGCACAGTGAATACATGCAAATTGTAGAATTATTAAAAACCTGAATTTCATTTTTTTGAATTGTTTTTACTTTGATGCTCCAATTGCTTTTTTAGAGAATTGAATTTTACCCAATAAATATCTCCTCTGATACCATCTCCCCGATGGAAAAACAAATACCTCCCATCAGGGGAAATACTCGGGCACATTTCGTTTAGATGGCTATTGACTGATGGCCCCATGTTCAAGGCTTTAGTCCATTGTCCATTTCTTTTGAAACTGATGTATAAATCACTTTCTCCATGCCCAAGATCACGTTTTGCATCATAAATAAGATAGCTTTCATCAGGGGCTATGTAAGAATGGGCTATATATTTTCCATGAAAGTTGATCGCCTCTCCCATCCTTTCAATCGATCGATATATTCCATTTTTCTTAATTGAACGATAGATTACCCAATCTTCAGGCTTATCCCCTTTTTCTCCTGTGGTAAAGAACAGGTTTTCTTTTAAAGAAGCGGTCAGATACATGATCACTGACTTTTCTATCATTGGACTTTCTAATGGAACCGGATCACTCCATCCATTTGGAGTTCTCGTGCAGTACCATTGATGAAGTCCGTTGGATTTAGCAGAATCAGGCAAGGGCCTTGTGCTGCCAAAATAAAGCCGGGTTCCCTGTGGGTTGATGTGTGGCTCAAAATCCCATCCCGATTCTGCCTTAAAAATCACAGGTTCCGGTTCAGACCAAACCTCATTTTCCAATTTCATCATCCAAATCTCATTTTGGGAATCTGGCTGCCTTTTTGTCCAAAACACTTCATCCATTTCAGGACTGAAAGTGATCGCAAATTCAAAGGCATCAGTTGAAATTGTCCCTTTGCCAAAGACTAAAGCTTTTTCATTTGGAAGGCTGTCACTTAATAAAGTAACCTTCGAATTCTCTATGATTTGCTTTGAACAGGCAAATAGAAATAAGGCGAAAACAGGAATACTCGAGACCCTCTTGAGATTCTTCACAGCAAAATCACCCCATCTTGATTTCATTCTTACTGAGGAATAAAGTAGCTAAGCCTACCAGTACTAAATATTCGACTCCCAAAACCCAAAAACCGGGATCCCCAAAAAAGCTAAGATGATTACCTCCCGCGGGAATAATGAATAATGGAACTGTAATCATTGCATCCAAAATCATGGTTAGAAAGAACATATAGCCACCTAATATCATCCAGTTTATTCGCGGATTGCGTCTGTAATAGATGTAGACCCCCATAAAAACCGCTGGTACTAAAGCCACAGTCAATGCCCAATTTGCCTGGTCATCCAGATTATCCATTATAGGAATGAAATAAGAGCCAATAAAAGCACTGACTCCTATTACCCATACGACCAATGCTGAAATACTAGCTTGTTTAATATTTATTGCCTGCATGATCCTCTCCTGTTTAAATGCTACCGGACACCGTTTGATTCCAAACCCCTGTCAAAGCAGTCTTTTGTACGTATTCTTCAAATGAAGTAGCTCTTCTCCCCAGAACTCTTTCCACATCCTTGGAGACAAGCTGATTAGCAGGATTTCCAAGAACATCTTGAAACAAATAACTGAAAAGCCATACATAAGAATCAGGGAGTCCTGCAGCTTTCATTCCTTCCTTGAATTCTTCAATAGAAATTGGAAGGTATTGTATGTCTTTTCCTGTTCCCTTCTCCATCATTTGAACAACCTGCTGAAATGTCAATCGCTCAGGGCCGGTTACAGTAATGATTTCTCCATTGTAGGAATCATCAAGCAATACTTTTGTAACCACCTCTGCTATGTCATCAGCATCCACAAATGGGATTTCTGCCTCTGGCATTGGTAAGGCTACCTGCCTCGCCAAAATAAAATCCAAGAATGCCCCTTCGCTAAAATTTTGGTTAAACCAAGATGCTCTCACGACAGTATAATTCAAGCCTGAATTCGCAACGATTTCCTCACAGGCTTCCGCTTCCCTTTCACCTTTTCCGGATAGAAGCACCACTTTTTCTAACCCTTCATGCAAGGCAGCCTCTGTTAGGGCTTCAATGGCTTCTTTAGCACCTGGCACCGCTAAGTCAGGATAATAGACGATATAAGCTCGATCTATTCCTTTTAGAGCCGGGGCGAATGTGCTGAAATCATCCCAATCAAATGCAGGAGAGCCTTTTCTTGAGCCCACGAATACATTCTGGCCCAGTTGAAACAATCCTTCTACCACTCGGTGACCAGTCTTACCGGTCCCTCCTATTACTAAAATATTTTTCTTCATAGTTCGTATTTTATTTTTGTGATTAATTCTTCAATTGAAAGTTGAGAGCTATAACAGTCATTAAAAAGGACAGGACTGAAAACAGCATCCGGTAGGTGTGGAACTTGTTCCATCTCAATTCATAATATTCCCTGAATTCGGTAATTTCTTTTGTACTTAGTTTAGCTAAATTCAATAGCTCCAACTCATTATTAAGGGGTATATTACCCATCCCTGTCACACCTATTGTTCCAAGCAGATACGTCAAAGTCGCAGCTACCAGAATCCAAAAACCGTTCGTACCCTGCCCATAAATGCTATAGGTCGAATAGGATAGTGCTGCTATACTCCCGAAAAAGACCAAAAAGAAAGCAGGGTTGATAATTTCCCGATTAATACTTTGCATGGTCTCCAAATAGCTGAGGCTATCCACTTTTTGGGTTCCCGGAATTACCGAAACCGACCAAGCAAAAAATAACCCCGCTGATAGTCCCGTGAGAACCAATGCTACATTGAGTGAAATATTCTGAATCTGAACTTCCATCATTAATTGATTTTTTGTTTTAAAAGCCAGTTTTTTAATTGACTGTATTCTTCCTCCGTCAGTTGATAATCAGTTCCCTTAGGCATGCTCCTTTCAATGAATACCATTTGATAGATTTTACCTGCTCTCCTAGAAATATTCTGTTCTTTAAAGACCATAAATGGGTTCTGTCTTTGATGACAGACATTGCATTTGGTTTGGAGAATTTTCAAGACTTCTCTTTCTATCTGCAGGTCTTCACTGGCAGCATACTGAAAGTTTACCGGTTCCAATTCTTCTAGAGGAATGAAGCTTGACCCTAGAAATAGGACAACTGTCAGAACACTGAAAAACAAAGACTTATATGTGAGATTTTGATTCAACTCAATTAACTATTGATATGAATACAAAGGTATAGGCCATGAGTGTCCTGCTATTGACAAGTTAAGCCAATGATTTAGCACTTTGCGCCAAACTGAAAAATTTCTACTTTTTTTTGAACTCGGAGGGTGAACAGCCTACCCAACGCTTGAATGCTCTATTGAATGTACTTTGCTCGGAAAAGCCTGTCTCATAGGCAATTTCTCCTATACTTCTATTGGAGTTTTTAAGCAGATCCTTGGCAACTTCTTCTTGAGATTTTTGTACCAACTCGCGGAAAGTGATCCCTCTTTCTGATAATCTTCGGTTAAGCGTACGATTACTCATGCCAATGTGACTGGCTATTTGGGACAATGACGGAATGCCACTTGGCAAGGCATTCTTGATAAGTATCTCAACATCAGAGGAAATTTTCCCTATACTAAATTCTATTCCACGCGTCTCTTCTTCCACTCTGTCCACCAAAAATCGATTGATACTTATATCAGCTTTTGCGGTACGCATCTCCAAATCTACCGTTCGGTAGGTAATGGAGTAATAGGGTTTATTGAAAAATATTTTACAGTTGAAGGCTTTTATATAACTCGATAAATCACCCGGTGAGTCATGCTTAAACGTAACTTGCGTAGGAGATAAATCCGTTTCGGTCATTGCCTTGAGCACCACTATCGTTGCAGAAATAGTAGCCTCATTAGAAAGTTCGACTCCTCTTCGATGAGGTTCCCTCAATAAATAGATATGCGAAAGTTCACCATCTCTTTCCATTTTAAAAAAGTACGTGTTCGATAATAATTTGAAATATCGCTCACTTCGCTCAAAGATCTCACCTGCCCAAGAACAAGTCCTCCATGATAAACCCAGGACACCGTAATCTTCAATTTCCATTTTTTGTCCTACTCTTATTGCAAAACCGGGCCCAAGCCTTTCATCAAGTAGTTCATGCAATCCGAAAAAATGGTCTGCCGGTACCGCCTTAATTGAATCAATTACATCAATCGAGGTTGGGAGATTGGTAAAATCCTCCTTGGCCATACCTTCCTCAATAGCACAGTCAATTATTTTTTTATAAAGATTGATAGAGATGTATTTCACTTCAGGATGTGATTGCCTTTTGCAAATAGACAAAAGCAGGAGATAAAATTTAGCTTTTTAAAGATAAAGGAATCCCTGAGAAAGTAGAATCAACAAAAAATCTTGGTAAGCATGAAATTTATTTTATTTATGAAAGACAAAAAGATATTTATTTAACAAATATGAAATAAATGATTACTTTTATATTTGTTAATTAAATCACACCAAAATGAAATCTCATTCAATTGGGGAGTTTGAAGAATTGGTATTACTAATGGTTGCTGCCTTACATGATCAGGCTTATGGGGTATCCATATTGACTGAACTAGAAAAAGAATCAGGTAAATCTATGAATATCAGCGCGGTTCATGTGGCACTGAAGCGAATGGAAGAAAAGGAATTCGTAACGTCCAGATTTGGAGGAATAACAGGTGAAAGAGGTGGAAGACGTAAAAAGTATTATGTTATTACCGCCTTGGGAAAACAGGTCCTAGATCAGCAATTCACCCTCAGAAGTAGTCTCTACAACAGAATCCCAAAAATCTCCTTTGGCTGATGCATCCACCCCGAAAAGCACTTAAATTCCTCCGCTGGTTCTGTCGAGAGGATTATCTCGAAGAAATCGAGGGAGACCTTGTTGAATTATTTGAGGAAAGATATAATTCGTTATCCCCCACTCAAGCAAACCGAAAATTTATCTGGGATGTAATCCGTTCCTTCAGGCTAAGAAATATTAAAAAGGTTGATTTAAGCCATCTAAAAGACTTCATGATGTTCCAACATTACTTAAAGATTGGAGGAAGACAACTCATTAATAATAAGGGCTTTTCAGGAATAAGCATTCTGGGACTTTCCATGGGGATAGCGTGTTGTCTGGCCTTATTTGTTTTTGCCGATTATGAATCAAGTTTTGACAGCTACCATCCATACACCGAAAGAAGCTATCGGGTAGTTCAGCAAACTCAATATGTCGATCAAACCCTATACTGGAACACAACTGCTTATCCACTGGCAGAAGCGTTGCGGGAAGACTTTCCAAATTTAGAACTCGTCACTCAAACTGCAGGACCATTCAACAGTCTATTAAAAGAGGATAAGGAGGGGACGGATAATTACAGTTTTGAATCCAAGTACACCCTCTATGTCGACTCCCACTACCCAAAGGCTTTTGAACTGAACTGGCTTTCGGGTGATAAAAACACCGCATTCAACGCGCCTTATTCCATAGTGCTCACCGAAAGTTTAGCAAAAAAAATATATGGAAGTGCTTTTTCATTTGATACACTACTTGGAAAAAGATTGGTATTGGAAGGAAAAGAAGCCCTAGAAATAACAGGTATCATCGAGGATGCACCAGGGAACAGTACCCTTCAATATGAAGTATTGATTCCATTTGAATTATTTAGACTCAAAAATCCAGCCCCTTCAAGCAATTGGTCAGGAAATTATGGTGGAACTACCTTCATTGTTACATCTGAAAATCAAACTCCTGAAGAAATTGAATACGCTATTCGTATTTGGAAAGGGAAATATCTAAGTGAAGAGGATAACAGCAGAATTCAGTACAAATTACAGCCTCTTGATCAAATGCATACAGAGGCACGGTATGGCAGCAGTCCGGGAAGCTATAATATAAATCGCTCAACATTGATGAATGCCAGGTATGTTGGAATTTGTATTTTGCTTATTGCCATCGGGAATTTTGTCAATTTGGTAACAGCTCGATCAGTCAATAGAGCAAAAGAAGTTGGAATACGAAAATCAATAGGAAGCAGCAGACTCGATCTGTTCCAACAGTTTACTTGGGAAAACAGCTTTATCGTTGTAATCTCGATTATATTCTCCCTCCTTCTTTCATCGATTTTATTCAACCAAGCCAATCAAGTATTTTCCTCCATCAACCTTGAGTTAAACCTAAAATTGAGCCACATTGGAGTAATTTTAATCATAGGGTTTCTAACCGTTTTACTGGGAACATCCTACCCTGCTCTGATTCTTTCAAGATTTAAACCCCTTCAAATTATTAATAACCAAATCCCATTTTCAAAAACCCGGGGTATTTCAAGCAGAAAGGCTATCACAGTTTTTCAATTTATGATTGTCCAGATATTTGTGATTGCCACCATCATTGCTGCTTTCCAGATGGATCTATTCAAACATAAACCACTGGGATTTTCTTCAGAAAGGGTCTTAATGACTCCCGTTCCCCAAGCAGATAATACTGAACTTTTTAAAAACCAATTGCAGCAAAATTCAAACGTTGTGGATGTCACAATTGGCTCAGGCCCTCCCATGGCGGTAAATGGCCTTCAATTAGGTTCCCGTTTTAGAATTCCTGAGATGCCAGAGAATGAGGGCTATGAGACAGAGTTAAAAATTGGAGATGCCAATTATTTGAATTTCTATAACATAGAATTACTTGCAGGTACGAATTTCACAAAAAAGGCTGCCACCCTCAATGAGTTTATAGTCAATGAAAGCTTGATTAAAACTTTTGGCTGGACCCCGGAAGAAGCTATCGGAAGAAAAATCATTACCAATGAAGGAGAAGCTACCATTATCGGGGTGATGAAAGATTTTCACAATAATTCCCTTCAAAACGAAATTTCAGCCTGCATTCTCATAAACTGGGAATACTTTAAGGACAAAGCTTTTATCAAGTTAAATAAAGTGGATTCTCAGTCAATCCAAGATATTAAAGATATGTGGAAAAAGTCCTTTACCGGTTTGGTCTTCTCCTACGAATTTGTGGATGATTCGATTAGCAATGAGTATTTCGTGGAAACCCTCATATTCAATGGCTTTACCATATTTTCAATAGTAGCAATACTAATAGGTATCCTAGGACTAGTTGGATTGATGACCTTTTTGACCACACAAAGAACCAAAGAAGTGGGAATTCGAAAAGTCTTTGGCGCGAGTGTATCTGAGATTATCCTTTTCTTCTCAAAAGAATTCACCGTTCTAATAGGGTTAGCCTTTCTCCTTGCTTTACCCACAACATACTATCTAATGGAATATTGGCTTGAAAACTTCACCTATCGGATCACAATGACTTGGTGGATGTTTATTTGTGGAGGCTTGGCAACTTTACTTATTGCGGCAGTAAGCTCAATCACCCATGCAGTCAGAGCAGCTAATGCCAATCCTATTGTTTCAATTAAAACGGAATGATACACAATTTTTAAGTGGATAAATATTGGCAAGCATATCCCAAAAAAGTTAATTTATCTTCTTGCTTTCTTGGAGAAAAAGAAAAAGACCAAAAGCAAAACAATAACCAAAATGAACAACAAAAAAGGGGAGCCTATAGCACCCCTTCATCAGCAAAGGAATAATAGCCTTCCCGAGTAACGATCACATGGTCCAGCAAAGGCAGATCCAAGGCTCTTCCGATCTCAGTCAGTCGCTTAGTCAATCGCTTGTCCTGCTCGGAGGGAATCAGATTTCCTGAGGGATGGTTATGGGCTACGATCATCAAAAAACAAAACTAAACGTACTCATATTTTGAAAAACCATCTCAGGTTTTAATTTTCCAACTGCCCCCTCCTTTTGGAGTGCAACCCGAAATAATACAAGTATGAACATTTTTAAAATTTTAATTGATTTGATTTCCGTTCAATTAGCTCTATATATTCTTCCTTCATTTTCTCAGGTAGAAAACTTTCCAGAATAAACTGATTCCACTTGGGGATTAGTTTTTTGTATTTCTTAAATATATTCTCGATTACTTTTTGATCCATACCTGCTCTTAGCATGGCAGTTTCAAAATCCTTTTTATTGATTTTTTTCTTTTTGCCATTTAAGGTCAATGCCAGTTCTTCATCATCCCCCTCCACAACTAACTCAGAGGCAACTAAATCATAAGCAGGGCAGAAATCATATTTCAGATTTCTTTTTAGCAATGAGAAATTTTTCAAATGCATGTCATTGTTTCCTGTTAAAAAGCAAAATAGAACCAATTCGTAAAAATCTGTTACTCCCAATCCAGGATTGGAAGCATACTTTAGGATAGCCTTTGCAACCTGCTCATAAGATCCTTTGTATTTATGTTCAGTAAGTCTTTCTGTTAACTGACACATGTCCTCCATGTGCAATTTTTCACCATTATTTCGATCAATTCTTTTGGTGATATAAGCCCGCTGTCCTGACTTCAATTTAATTAATGAGTGTTCTACTGTTTTTATTTTACTTAATTCTGCCAAATGCATCGTTAAATCTTCAATTTCAGGCAGGTTTTGATAATTTTCGGATTGAGGCTTCAATATGTATTCTCCCCATAGCCCAACTATAGTAAAACGCTCGAATTCACCATTTTTTTCATTCAATCCTAGAGATAGCTTTGGCTGTACCCCAGTTACGGTTTTTTGGCTTTTAATTACTTGTTCTGCTAATTGTACTAGTTGATTTTCCGTAAAGTCCAATATTGGAGGGATAAGCTTATCGTAAAACTTCTTGCTACATTTTGGATGGTAACCATTTAAACCAGCAGTAGTATTTAAATCAGAGGGGCTTATCGTTTGGTAACAGTATAGGCATTTGTTCTTCATGTCTTACATTTCTTTAATAGATACCGCACCTATACAATCCTGGCAGGTCTTTAGTAAAACATCCATTCGGTCTCTAGGATCTAACTTCCAATTCTTTTGGGCAATATCGAGTAACCAACCTTCAGGTATTAAGCCATCAAAAAAAGGAAACATCACCTTGCTTGTATAAACTTTATCTGAAAGAGGCAGCGTTAAACTTATTGGTTCAGCTTGATCAGACTGTAGATATGAGGGGTCATATTTAAAATGGAATCCATTTTCGTCTTCCGTTAATATCCCCGAGAACTTATTATACATATATACTTCAGCTTTCTTCATCTCTTTCAGATTGTACAGGACCCAATTCGTGGCCAAATAATTTTAGAACCTGATTTACCTTATCCATTCGCAAACTTTCTTTTCCTTGCTCCAAATCCCTAACAAACCTTAATCCCACACCGGCTTTGAAAGAAAGATCTTCTTGAGTCAGACCAAGAGACTTCCTTCTTTTTTTAACAAATTCACTTAAATTTTTCATGAACCTATACCCTTTTGGGTATAAATATACACTATTATCGATTAAATATACCTTATCGGGTATAATAAAATAAAAAAACCAATAAATACACCCTATCGGGTATAATTCTAACTAATTCGAAACTCCTATACCTGATCAGGTATAATTAGATATATCATAGGTTAATTCTACTGCAAAGACAAACCATCTTCAGTCCAAAAGCAGAAATGCAATCCTACCCCCTTTTTTTGACATCATGGCATTTAAGAATGGGCTTTACCTAGCGGCAAATATGATGATATTGAATTCTATCGATACGAAATAAAAATTATTCAATTCAATGAGTAATATCAATCCAAAATGAACAAAAAAAAGGGAGCTTAAAGCCCCCCTTCATCCGCAAAGGAATAATACCCCTCAGGTGTCACTATGACATGGTCCAGCAAAGGCAGATCCAAGACTCTTCCGATCTCAGTCAGTCGCTTAGTCAATCGCTTGTCCTGCTCGGAGGGAATCAGATTTCCTGAGGGGTGGTTATGGGCTACGATCATCGAAGAAGCATTTGCTTTCAGGGCTGTGGCAAAGACCATTTTGGCATCCACTACCGTTCCTGATGTTCCTCCACTGCTGATGGTACAGATTCCCAAAACTCTGTTGGCCCGGCTGAGCAACATCAGGTGAAAATCCTCCACCAACTCGATCCGATCGTCTTCCCAAAACTCCAAAAATACCTGATACACCTGTCGGGAACAGTTCACCTTCGGTCTGTCACTGGCCTTTATCTTGCTGCTATACCCGATGGTAATTTCAGCTACTGTACCCAAATCGATTTTTTCTCTTAAAGCTTCCATAATTGTTTTTGATTTTGTGAAACATGAATTATGGAATGACCCCAAGCCTGTCCTGAGCAAGGCCAAGAGGCAAAGGAATAAATAATGAGCCGCAGGCGAATGGCTTTATGCCGGAAGCTCTTGGCCGCCTCCGAAGAGACAGGCTTACCTTATTCCGGAATTCAGGTGAATTTTTAAACTTTACCCCTTTAAAAATCTCAAGCCTTGGGTTTGAATGGATATCGGATATGCCATTATCCTTTCAAACCAAGGGCTGATAAAAACTGGCTTTAAGAAAAATCTATTTTCCAATTGAAGAATGAAATTGGGAAAGTGATTTAGAATGAAAACATAGCTTTACATTTTCCTCCCTTTCATGGATAATCGCTCCTTCAATTTCCCCATATCCTCTTTTACTTTTGCTTCAACTACTCGGGCATAGATCTGTGTGGTTGAAAGTTTATTATGCCCTAATAATTTACTTACCGTTTCCATAGGCACTCCATTTTTTAGTGTAACAGTAGTTGCGAAAGTATGCCTAGCCACATGAAAGCTGAGATTTTTATCGATTTCACAAACATCTGCAATCTCTTTCAGGTAGGAATTGAGTTTTTGATTGGAAAGGACCGGTAAAAGCAGACCCTTTGAGGAAGCCCTAGGATGGTCAGAATACTTTTCAATTAAATCCAATGCCTTGGGCAGAACAGGAATCTTTACAGGCGTATTGGTTTTTATCCTTTCGGTATAAAGCCAATAATCTCCTTCAGATTTAACCAAACAATCCTTATTCAAAGAAGCCACATCTATGTAAGCCAATCCTGTATAGCAGGAAAACACAAAAAGGTCACGAACAAGATCAAGCCGTTGATTGGCAAATTCCTTTTCCTCTAGCTTTTTCAATTCATCGCCGTCTAAAAAATCTCGCTCATAGCGTTTAAACTTAAATTGGTATTTCTCAAATGGATTCTTTTCCAATAGGTCCATCTTCACAGCCAGGTTAAGAATTTTCTTAAGCCTTTCCATGTGTTTAAGAATACCATTATGCTGGAGTGGACGCTGATGATCCGTAGGCTGATGTCTTCTGAGAAAATTCTCAAAACCCATGATAAATTTATAATCCACTAACCGAAACGATATGTCCTTTTTGCGAAGTGATTTTTCAAGATACTCCAAAACATACTTTTTGGTTGTTTCATAATTTTTTAAGGTTCCAGGTTTGAGGGTAGACTCCATCATCTCCTGATGATAATCTATCAGTTCCCGCAATGAAAAGTCCTCTTCCTCAATCCCTAGGACTGCAGATTTAAGATCTTCCACAGTAAAGGGAAGATCCCTAACCATCATTTCATGATACTTTGAAATGACAAAAGACTTAATCTCCTCTAATGCATCATTGATTCGCTGACTTTCCAAAGAAGTCCCTTTCACAGTACCTTTTGCACTGTTCCAGGAGTGTTTTGGAATGGACTTTTTCATGCTAAATTCCGATCGCCTACCATCCACAGTCAGACGTAAAAACAGTTGCAAAATCTTCGGGTCTGCTTTTGAATGCCTCCCAACAAATTGAATCCCCAGTGTTTTTCTACTTTTCATAATTTTTTCAATCAAAATTAATTTACAAAACTTCTGATTTTCAGCAGTTTACAACAAGTCATGATTTTTTTTATGATAGTGAGACCCCAAAAGTGCCTTTAAAGGCTTCTAGAGGGGTTAGGAATCTTTACTTTTTCAAGTACTTTTTTCCAGAAACAGCTGAAAACAGGCTATATTTTACTTTAGTTTGATTAACCTATCTACTTGTATTTCATTTAATTAAAGCACTTCTGGTGAGTATCGATTTTTATAGTTCTCGGGTTCACCGATTTACTCACCAGTTTTTTAGCTTGTTTTGATTCCTTTTGGTAAGCCTAAAAATGAAAAAGCCTTGAAAATCAGTGATTTACAAGGCTTTGATTTCTTTTAAAATCCTATTTTGTCGGGGTGACAGGATTTGAACCTGCGACCACACGCCCCCCAGACGTGTACGCTAACCGGACTGCGCCACACCCCGATTTTATGATTTCCGAGACCTAATCGGCTCCCTGAATCGCGAGGCAAATGTAAAATTTTCAGCCAAAATATCCATTTTCAATTCGAAAAATTCCCAAGATTCTAAACCCCAGCATTAACTCTTTTTCTTCAGAAGAACCGAACTCGTAGAAACTTTACAGCAGTGAACACACAAAGTGACATTTTCACTAATCAACTTCGCTTTCCGAATTGCCTCTGCCCCATTATTAAATGGGCCCAAATAATCTCGATCCAAAGAATCAGGAATGTTGCTGCATTCCCTTTCATGAATCTCAAGCATATTGTCTTCATTGGGGGTATTTGACAAATAAAAGAATTTCATAATCGGCTATTGTAAGGGGCTACTTAATTCACTCCGTTAAATCGGCCCCAAAATACGAATCAAAAAAACACAAAAACATCCCCTAAAAAGGGTATTTTTCAACCTTTTTTTGTCAATTTTTCCCGTCTTTTCTCATTTCACTCTGTCTCATCGGCATTGAATCTATCCGTTTAAAAGTTTTCAATAAATCCAAATCCCCTGATTTACCTGAAGATTTTACTCCGCCATCGAGACCTATAAGCATCCAATCTGCCCGAGGATTTTTTGATTTTAACTTCAAAAATGATTCAACTTTTATATCCAATGTATCTGTCGAATAAACCAATTCTTCATTTTGAAATCGCATGATGATCAGTTTCCGTTCTTGAATCTCATCTAACTGAGTCTCGAGAAGTTTTTTATCAATTGCTTCTTCTCCAAAAATCACTAGCAGCCTGTTCTTCCATCTAAAATCTTCTAAGCTCAAAGACGGATTACTACTCAAAACTACCATAAGAAAAACACTCCAAATTAGACTCATGATTATTCAACTTACTAATAGTTAGGATGTTTGAAGAAAATCAAGAAGCAAATCCTCCCACTCATCATCCAGCGAAACTGAAGGTCGACTGACACCTGCCCTTCTATACCAATACTCTGCATTCCAATCATCTCCTTCCTTTCGGTGGAGATAGGCATGGACCTTAGCTGCTGACTTACCCGGCAGTTGGTCCACTTCAGCATGGGCCATATCCCAATTTCCTCTGAAATCCCACCAAAGTGAGCGTAGCTCTGGTGAAAAACTTGGCAGCGGTTGTTCTAAATTTTTGAATTCTTTGACGGTCATTAGGTTGATCGTTTTATTTGATTTTCAATTTTATTTTCCAATCTCTAAAAAAAATAAAGCTTTCGCATCGAAACATTGCCTGTTTTTCAAAAAACACATAACAATAATCACAAAATAGAAAATTTTTTACCTGTTGGCTGGAAAGCTAGAAGTTCTATATTTGCCCAATTATTTAACCAAGCAGTCTAAAGAAAAAAAATAAATGGAAAACTTAATCTACATTTTACCAGCCTTCGGGTTGGTCGGATTAGCATACATGTTTTATCTGAGAACATGGGTGAACAAGCAAGATCAAGGCGAAGAAAACATGAAGAAGCTTGCTGGCTACATAAAAGAAGGTGCAATGGCATTCTTAGCAGCCGAGTACAGAATGTTGGCGGTCTTCGTGGTCATTGCCGGAGCTCTTTTAGGTGTCGTTTCAATGTTGGTTGAAACCACCCACTGGTTCATTGTTGTAGCATTTGTTATAGGAGCCGTTTTCTCAGCTATTGCGGGAAATATCGGGATGCGGATCGCCACAGACGCTAACGTAAGAACCACGCAAGCTGCAAGAACAAGTCTGCCAAAAGCTCTTCAAGTTTCTTTTAGAGGTGGTACTGTCATGGGTCTAGGTGTTGCTGGATTGGCCGTATTCGGTCTTTCACTATTACTTGCCCTTCTCGTCCAATTTTTTATTACCGGTGAGCAGTCATTCTACATGGAAATGACCATCGTTCTCGAAACGCTTGCCGGCTTCTCCCTAGGAGCTGAATCTATTGCCCTTTTTGCACGTGTGGGTGGAGGTATTTACACTAAAGCTGCTGACGTAGGCGCTGATCTTGTAGGTAAAGTGGAAGCTGGAATTCCTGAAGACGATCCTCGTAACCCGGCTACCATTGCAGATAATGTGGGGGATAATGTAGGAGATGTTGCTGGTATGGGCGCTGACCTTTTCGGGTCTTATGTAGCCACCATGTTGGCAGCGATGGTATTGGGTAACTATCTGATCAATGATATCAACAATGGCACAGCTATGAATGACGCCTTTGGCGGAATGGGTCCAATACTATTACCAGTTTTGATTGCTGGCATCGGGATTGTTTTCTCGATCGTAGGGTCTTGGTTCATCAAGATCAGTGACAACAATGCCAAGGAGCCGCAGGTGCAGGCTGCATTAAACAGAGGAAACTGGGGATCAATCATCTTAACAGGTATTGCTTCTTATTTCATCATTGACTGGATGCTACCTGCAGAAATGCAAATGACATTCTTCGGTAAAGGTTTGCAAACTGTAACCTCGTTCAACGTTTTTGCTGCCGTATTGATCGGTTTGGCTGTGGGAGGTTTGATTAGCTACTTTACTGAGTATTACACTGGTATGGGTAAGAAGCCTGTAATGACCATCATTCAAAATTCATCTACCGGAGCTGCAACAAATATCATCGCAGGCCTTTCTCAAGGTATGATGTCCACTTTTGCTCCAGTATTGCTTTTCGCTGCTGCCATCTGGGGAGCCTATGCTTTTGCAGGTTTCTATGGAGTAGCCATTGCTGCATCTGCTATGATGGCTACCACTGCGATGCAGTTGGCTATCGATGCGTTCGGACCTATTGCTGATAATGCAGGTGGTATTGCGGAAATGAGCGAATTGCCAAAAGAAGTACGTGAGCGTACTGATATTTTGGATTCTGTTGGTAACACGACTGCTGCTATTGGAAAAGGTTTTGCAATTGCTTCTGCAGCCTTGACTGCCCTTGCCCTATTTGCAGCTTATGTAACATTTACAGGTATCGATGGCATCAACATTTTCAAAGCACCTGTTCTTGCAGCGCTTTTTGTTGGAGCGATGATTCCAGTAGTATTCTCTGCCTTGGCCATGAGTTCCGTTGGGAAGGCTGCCATGGCGATGGTGAAAGAAGTAAGACGTCAATTCAAAGAGATACCCGGTATCATGGAAGGCAAAGCCGAACCTGAGTATGACAAGTGTGTGGAGATCTCAACGACGGCATCTTTGAAGGAAATGATGCTTCCAGGATTATTGACAATTGTATCTCCGATCTTGATTGCCTTTTTGACACAGTTGTTTACTGGAGACACCCTATTGGCTGCTGAGGTTCTCGGCGGATATATGGCGGGTGTTACAGTTTCCGGTGTGATGTGGGCTATCTTCCAAAACAATGCCGGTGGTGCTTGGGACAACGCCAAGAAATCATTTGAAGCAGGTGTGATGATCGACGGAGAAATGACCTATAAAGGATCAGAAGCGCACAAAGCAGCTGTAACTGGCGACACTGTCGGAGATCCATTCAAAGATACGTCAGGTCCATCCATGAATATCTTGATTAAGTTGACCTGTTTGGTTGGATTGGTAATTGCACCGCTTCTATCTTCACATGATTCTCATGGTGAAATGGCAGATGCCAAAGTAATCGAGGTTAAAAAAGAAATTAAGGTTGAGGAAGGGAAAGAAATTGTCACTGTGACCGAGAAAATCGTCAAATAAACCCTCCTTGATTAATCATAAAAAAAGATCGCCGTTAAATACGGCGATTTTTTTTGCCTAAATTTTAATTACTGCAAAAAACAGCAACTCTATTTTTTACCTGAAAATCAAAGAAAACTCACTTTTAAAAGAAATTTCAGGCCAAATCTTCGGATTTTAACCATTTTGTTTAGTAAATTAAAATCTGTTCTACAAAATAGGTTTCCTAAGTCAGGATAAAAGACAAGAAATCTGCCAGTTTTATTGCAGTATTTGCTGCTTTTTAGAAATTATATTTGGTGATTTGCCTGTTTTGTATTTTAAAAATTGCATAAAAAAGCAAATTAATGTTTCACTAACCCTAAACTACATGCACGTGAAATCGAGCACAACGCTAGCAACACTCAATCGGATGATTGTAAAATGTGCGAGATTCCATCTGACCTCTCAAAAACAAATTATAAACAGATGAAATCGAGCTTGACGAAAAACCCAAAACCTTGGATGATTGCCAAATGCGAGATTCCATATGTCCTTTTTAAAACCAAATTTTAATCATATGAAAAACTACTACAAGTTCATGTTGCTTTTCTTGCTGAGTTGCTCGACCGTGGGACTATCCATGGCCCAGCAGACAGTCACAGGAAAAGTTACTACACAAGAAGACGGTCTACCCCTACCGGGGGTCAGCGTCGTGGTGGACGGTACGACCAACGGTACCGTTTCAGACATCGATGGAAACTACTCCATCTCGGTTCCCAATTCCGATGCGGTTTTGGTATTCTCCTTTATTGGATTTGAGACTCAGCGAGTATCTGTCGGAAATACCAGTGTGATCAATGTCATCATGAAAACAGAGGAATCTCAGCTTGATGAAGTCATTGTCACGGCCTTCGGTATTTCTCAAGATAAAAAAGCACTTGGCTATGCTGCTCAAAGTATTGATTCAGAAGCAATCACCAAGACCAGACAACAAAATGTGGTTAACGCCCTTCAAGGCCAAGTAGCCGGTGTGCAAGTCACTAATTCCGGTGGTGCTCCTGGCCAATCTGCCCGAATCATCATCCGAGGAATTAACTCATTGGACCCTTCAGCAGACAATCAACCTCTATTCGTAGTGGATGGTGTGCCAGTAGATAACTCTACGGTAGAGTCAGGAGGTACACCTCGTGGTATGTCAAACCGTATTGCTGACATCAACCCGAATGATATTGAGTCCATGTCTGTACTAAAAGGTGCAGCCGCTACAGCGCTTTACGGTGTACGAGCGGCAAATGGGGCAGTCATCATTACCACTAAGAAAGGTAAAGCAGGTCAGGTTCGAGTTGATTTCAATTCCTCTCTAGGTTTTGATCGACTAGTGAAAAAGCCTCGACTTCAAGACGAATATGGACAAGGCTTTAGCGGTGAAAGAAACGATTCTAGTTTCTGGCCTTCTTGGGGTGCTAATATTGCCGAAGAAAATGACCCGGATTACGTTTATCAAAACAACTGGGAAAGAGCTTTTGATACTGGTATCCAGTTTGATAACTCCATTTCTGTATCCGGAGGTAATGAAAAAGCGACTTTCTACGGTTCATTCGGTAGACTTGATCAAAACGGCATCATTCCTTTCTCCAACTGGGATCGTACCAGTGCCAAACTCTCCGGCACGATTAAAGTGAGCGAGAAGTTCAACTTCTCAGGTTCAATGAATTATATCAACTCTGGAGGTAATCGAGTACCTCACGATCGTTTCCTGGAGAGAATGATGTACTGGTCAGAAACGACAGATGTCCGAGACTACATCAACGAGGACGGTACCATGCGTACTTATGGCAACACCAATCCAATTTACGATGCCCGATTTGCAACTTATGAAGATAATGTGAACCGAATCATTGGAAACATCAATTTGAACTACAGCCCTACTGAGTGGATGACATTGTCTTACCGATTGGGAGTGGATAATTATTCGGATTCCAGAACTGAAATCACTCCAGGTCCAAAAGGAATCGATGGAGAGCGAGCATTGAGCTCTACAGGCTTCATCGAGGAGACGCGAATCAACAGCCGTGATATTACCTCCAATTTCTACATTACCTTGCAAAAGCAGTGGAATAGCGACTGGAATACCACGCTAAGATTAGGAAATGATATTTTCGAGCGTAAGTTTGACAGAGTTACTGCTACTGGAACAAATTTCGTAATTCCAGATTTCTTCAATCTAAATAATACCACACAGATTTTCGCTTCTCAGGGAAAGAGCATTCGTCGATTGGTAGGTTTGTACGGTGACTTGATGGTCGATTACAAAAACTTCCTATTCTTGAACGTGACCGGAAGAAATGACATCTCCTCCACTCTACCGAAGAATAATAACTCCTTCTTTTACCCTTCAGTTAACTTGGGGTATGTATTTAGCGAGAATTTTGACTTGCCATCATGGGTGACCTTCGGAAAGCTAAGAGCATCTTGGGCGCAAGTGGGTAAAGACACCAATCCGCATATTCTAGGATCATTCTTTGTGTCTCCAAGTGTATTCCCACTGAATGGACAGGTTGGTTTCTCCCGAAACTCTGTATTCGGTGATCCAAATCTCCGTCCTGAGTTGACGACGTCCTTGGAGTTCGGTGCACAGTTTGCCTTTTTCAATAACAAAGCAAACTTGGATGTAACCTACTATAAGACAAACTCCAAAGATCAGATTATTCCAGTGCCGATTTCTGATGCTACAGGATTCTCCTCTTACATCACAAACGCGGGAGAAATCGAAAACCGTGGATGGGAATTTGTCATCGGAGGTACACCGATCGAAAGAGGCGATTTCAGATGGGATGTTTCAGCTAACCTAACTACCAATGCGAATGAAATCGTGGCGATTAGAGAAGGAATCGAGCAAATTGTCGTAGGTTCCCAATTTGGATATGCGGGAGCCACAGTAACCATGATTCTTGAAGAAGGAGAAGCTTATGGAAATATCTTTGGTAGCAGCTATGTAAGACCTGGGGCACCTGAGGGAGCAACAGAACTTGACAGAGGCCTTACACAATTGATCGGAGCTAATGGCTTTCCAGTTAGAAATGGAAACCAACTGGTTTTAGGTAATGCAGTTCCTAAGTTTTTTGGAGGTTTGAGAAATGATTTCAGCTACAAAGGTTTCGAGTTTTCATTCTTGATTGATTTCCGCTCCGGACTTCAGCAGTATGATCAGTTTGGCAACTTCCTATCTGCCTTTGGCAAGCAAGAAGATTCTGAAAGAAGAAACGACTTCGTGGTATTCCCTGGAGTCTTGGCTGATGGTTCCCAGAACACTCAAGAGGTTTGGTTGGGTCAAGGCGTAGGTCCTGACGGCGTAAATTATGGTGCAGGTTACTGGAGAAATCACTATCGAGGTGTATCCGAAAACTTCGTGAAAGACGCGGATTTCATCAAGCTAAGAAATATCACTTTGGCTTATAATCTCCAGCCTAATGTTTTGGGAAGAACACCTTTCAGAACAGCTAGAATATCGCTTGCGGCAAACAACATCATCCTTTCTACCCCATGGGATGGATTCGATCCTGAATCTTTCTCTGCAGGTGCTGGAGGAAATGCCGTTGGATTTACCGGTCTGGGATTCCCAGGAGTACAGAGCTACTTTGTGACTTTGAATTTGGGACTGTAACACTTTAAAAAACGACAGATATGAAATTCAAAAATAAATTATATACCATACTGGGTGCCGGAATTTTACTTACAGCTTCAGCCTGTGAGTCCTTCTTGGATGTCAATGAAAATCCAAATAATCCCGAAGACGCCCCTATCTCTGGTCTGATGACCAACAGTACTTATGAAACTGCGCTCAATGTGCAGCGAATCGGAAGTGCTACTAGCAACTATGTGCAATACCTTGCTTCGCCAAACCCAGCTACCTCATCCGATACGATGGATCCGGTGAACTTCAGTGGTACTTGGTTTAGCCTATACAATGTGATGACGGATGTCAATGAAATCATTCGCAAGGCAGAGGAATCAGGAGCAAATCATTACCTCGGTGCAGGTCAAATTTTGATGGCCCTCAACTTGGGAATGACCGTGGATATTTTCGGAGATGTTCCATTCTCTGAAAGTTTCAACTTCGAAACAGTGACCCCAGCATATGATAGCGATGAGCAATTGTACCAGCAGGTTCTTTCTCTTTTAGATCAGGGCATTGCCAACCTTCAAGGCGAGACGGCGATCTCAATTGGTGCAGACGACTTTATCTTTGGTGGTGATATCGACAAATGGATCAGATTTGGAAACTCACTGAAAGCCCGATTCCTTTTGCATACCAAAGAAACCTCTACCTACAACGCCAATGAGGTTTTAGCAGCTGTTTCGGCAGGATTCCAGTCGAATGATGATGATGCTGCTGTTACTTTCTTTGAGCAGCGATTCAACCCATGGGCGCAGGTTGCGATCAACAATTCCAATTTACTTCTTGGAGGATGGATTTCAGAGCAATTCGTTCAGGCACTGGATGGAACCAGCTATCCTACCGTGGATCCTAGACTTCCTTTGATGATCGGAACTACAGACGAGGGTGAATTCATCGGTACAGTCAATGGAGCTGGCCGAGGAGATGCTCCGGAGCAAGGAGCTAGATCCACCTTGATCCCTGGCCAATTCTATACTTCCACCACTTCTCCCCTTTTGATCGCTACTTACGCTGAATTGAAATTCATCGAAGCAGAAGCAGCTTTGGCATCTGACCCGGCAAGAGCCTATGCGGCTTACCTGGCAGGAATCGAAGCCCATATGGATATGTTGGGTGTATCAGAAGAGGACAAAGTAGCCTACCTAGCTGATGAAAGTGTCAGCGTGGGAGCAGGGTCCTTGACCATGGATCAGATCATGAAAGAGAAGTGGGTTGCCATGTTCTTGCATCCTGAAACCTGGAATGACGCTCGTCGATTCGATTATGCCTACAAGGATATGACTCTTCCAGAAAACCTAAATCCAGAATTAAACGGAAACTATATCCGAAGACTGGCCTACCCTGATAGTGAGGTTAGCCGCAATGGAAATAACGTTCCAAATGTGACCTTGCTGGATAGAATCTGGTGGGATCAATAAGTATTTGACCATTAACCTAAGTCTCCTGCCCAAAAGCAGGAGACTTTTTTTATTTTACATCATGAAGAAGATCTATTTCATTGCTCTCATAGCACTATGCTCCTGCACGGTCCAAAAAATCAACAAAACCCTGACTAAGTCGGATGTTTTTAAAAAAGGACACTTGGGATTTATGCTCACGGATCCGGCAAAGGAAAAACCTCTAGTCGCCATTAATGAGGATAAATACTTTATTCCTGCCTCCAATACCAAGCTCTTTACCTTCTACACCTCCTACACTGTATTGGGTGATGAAAAGGTAAATGGACTCAACTACTTGGAGCGTGGAGACTCCTTGATCTTTTGGGGAACAGGAGACCCGAGTTTACTCCATCCTGATTTGCAGGATAGCACTGTCATAGGTTTTCTTCGAAAATCAGATAAGAAACTTTTCCTAATTGACAACTTTGACCAAGTGGATGCTTTTGGTCCAGGCTGGTCCTGGGATTGGTATAACGCCTACTATGCCACCGAGCGCTCGGCTTTTCCGATTTATGGCAATGTCGTACGATTCTCCAAGGACTCTACCCAATCTGGCTTTGATACTTATCCCTCCTATTTTGAAGATAAACTGATTCCAGCCTCAGGACCTCCCAGCTACCTTACTTTTCGCCGTGATCGGTTCAAAAATGAATACCAATATTTCACACCAGAATCTGAGAAAAACTTTGAGCGGGATATCCCATTTGTCACCTCGGCAGAATTTGCCGCTCAGCTTTTGAGCGAAAAATTAGATAAAAAAGTCAGCCTCATTTCTGGCGAAAACTACTTGAAGCTTGATCCTAAAAAACTCCAAAGCGCTCCAGCCGATAGCATCTATGCGCAAATGATGAAAATCAGCGATAACTTTCTTGCTGAGCAACTGATGCTTTTGGTCTCTGACCAACTCAACAATCGCTTAAGCACTCGGGAAGCAATTGATTATGCCAAGGAGAATTTATTGAATGACCTTCCCGACGAACCCATGTGGTATGATGGCTCGGGGCTTTCTTCCCGAAATATGTTTACTCCACGGTCAATTATTGCCCTTTTGGGCAAAATCAGAGCAGAAGTGCCTTTGGAAAAAATCAAAGCCTACTTCCCTGCGGGTGGAGAATCCGGAACTATCCGAAACTGGTATCCTGCCGATGAGGGACAACCTCCTTACATCTATGCCAAAACGGGAACGCTTAGTATGTCCAATGCACTGAGCGGCTATTTGATCACCAAAAGCGGAAAGATTCTTCACTTTTCCTGCCTGATGAATAACTATCAGATTCCCTCCAGCCAATTGAAAACGGAATTACAAAAGGTGCTTTACATGATTCACGAAAAATATTGATCCATGAAAAAATTATTCGGTTTATTAGTTCTTCTTTTCGTTTTTTATTCCCAGCTATTCGCCCAGTCCTTCACTATGGAAGAGATAGGAAAATTCACCTTTCCCTCTGAACTCACCTCAGATCGATCAGGCACTCAACTCGCCTGGGCTATGTATGAGCAGGGAATGCGAAATGTGTATTATGCAAAAGCCCCCGATTTCAATCCTGAGAAACTCACTTCCTTTGACAAGGATGATGGGCAGGAAATCACCGGCTTGCGTTTCTCCCAGGATGGAAATTGGTTGATATTCGTACGAGGCGGAGATCACGGTGGCTACCTATACTCCTCCACTGTGAATGTGGACAATCTTCCTTCGCTTCCGAAAGTGGAAATCTGGAAAATCAACCTAACCACTCAAGCAATAAGTATCATCGGTGAGGGCGATGATTTGGTGGTAGGCCCTGGTTCTACTTTGGCTTTTTTGAAAAGTGGGAAAGTCTTTACCATCGATCTAGCAAAAGATTTGGAGCCCTCCCAATTATTTGACATTAAAGGATCCGTCAACTCCATGGAATATTCTCCTGACGGAAAAAGCCTAGCATTCACGGTCAACCGAGGAGGTAATCAGCTGCTAGGCATTTATCGGGATGCCGAGAATCCCATTCAGTTTATCGCACCTTCATTTCACCGCTATTCCCAACCGAAATGGTCACCCGATGGCAGTAAACTCGCCTTTATCAAAACTCTTGGTGGAACAGGTGCGGCTTTTCCGCTTTTGGAGCCAAGACATGCTCCTTGGGAAATCTGGCATGCATATGTAGCCACCGGAGAAGCCAAAATGCTTTGGAAAGCTCCTGAGACTTTGAGAGGGTCTTATCGCTCTTTCTTTTTCTCTTATCCCAATGAAAATGAGCTGGTTTTCGAGTCCTACCATGATGGTTGGCAGCATCTCTATGCCTTGGATTTGCAAAGGAAAAAAGAAACTCTGCTCACCCCAGGTGATTACATGGTGGAGCAAATCAAGCTAAGTCCGGATGGCAATCGAGTGATCTTTTCAGCAAACTATGGCCCGAGTGAAGCGGACAAGGATCGCAGGCATATTGGTTCGGTAGATTTAAAGAGTAAACAACTGAACTGGGAAACTACCGGAGAAGGAATAGAAGCCTATCCGGTCGCTTTGGCAAATGGAAACTTGGCATACTTCTCCGCTACAGCACAAAGACCTCATTTGGTTACGGTTAAAAAAGAAGATAAAACTCAAGTACTTCAATCCAATCTAATCCATACTGATTTCCCACAAAACAAACTAGTGGCCCCAAAACAGGTCAAATTCACCGCTGCAGATGGGACGACTATCTATGGGCAGCTCTTTGAAAAAGAAGGCGGTTCTTCTCAAAAGCCAGGAGTAGTTTTCGTCCATGGAGGTCCTCAGCGACAGATGCTTTTAGGTTGGAGTTATATGGATTATTACACCAATACCTATGCGCTGAATCAGTATCTGGCTGAAATGGGTTTTGTGGTCCTTTCAGTGAATTTCCGCTTGGGAATTGGTTATGGCTATGAATTTCACAGACCTGCATACGGCTACTATCAAGGGGCAGTGGAATACCAGGATGTGAAGGCCGGAGGAGAATTCTTAGCTAATTTACCTCAAGTCGATGGGGATAAAATCGGAATCTATGGAGGAAGCTACGGAGGCTATCTCACGGCTTTGGCTCTGGCTCGGGATTCGGACTTGTTCAAAGTGGGCGTGGATATCCACGGAGTACATGACTTGGATGGAAGATACGATCTGCCTGAAGGCTATGAGATAGCTCCTGATTATGAAAAAGCAAAAGAAATAGCTTGGAACTCCTCTCCGATCTCAGATTTGGATACTTGGACCAGCCCGGTTCTTTTCATCCACTCCGATGATGACCGCAATGTCAACGTATCCCAAACCACCAATTTGATCAGACGCTTTGATGAATTGAAAAAGCCCTACGAATTCATCCTAATCCCCGGGGATACCCACCATTGGATGAAATGGGAAAATATGATTCGGGTTTCTAATGAAACTGCTAACTTTCTCCAAAACCACCTAATGGACTAGCCATGGCAGAAAACAAAACCCAACCTACCGATGCCTCAGTGGATGATTTTCTCAATCAGGTAGAATCGCTCAAAAAACGGGAAGATGCATTCCGACTCAAGCAAATCATAGAAGAAGTCACGGGAGAAAAGCCTATAATGTGGGGACCTTCTATCGTAGGCTTCGGACAATACCACTACAAATATGAAAGCGGTCGAGAAGGTGACTTCCTCATCGTTGGCTTTTCTCCGCGCAAAACTTCCCTTTCCTTGTACTTATTGGGCTGCATGGAAACTAGTTTCGAAGAGCTTTTCTCAAAGCTTGGCAAACACAAGACTGGTTCCTCTTGCCTGTATATCAACAAATTGATCGATGTAGATGAGCAAGTTTTACGGGAGCTGATCAAAAAATCCTATGGCTATATGAAGTCAAAATATCCAACCGAATGACTTTTCACATTCTGAATGGAGACTCCTTAGCTGAGCAATTCCCAAAAGAAATACCGGGTGAGAAAATCATGTTCAGGGAATGCCTGATCGATGGACCAGTTTATGCACATTCGGAAGATGAGTTTTGGAAGATCCGAAAAGCGTTTCTAGAAAAGCACTATGGAGAAAAAGACTACATTTCCTTTTCTAAAGCTGAGATCCTAAGGATTACTCAAATCCCCCGAGGAGCAAGGGTTTATCTTTGGTTTGAGGAAGATCTCTTCTGTCAGCTCAATCTTTGGAAAGCCATAACTCTTTTGCCTGATTCTCTTGAAGAAGCTCATCTGGTGCTTCCCGGTAATTCTTCCCCCTACTCCTTCGCACACCTGACTTCCAAACAGTTGATTGATCAATTGAACCAAGCAACCGTTTTGGATTCATCAGATTTTGAAGCCTTCGGCAAGCTTTGGGCATACTTCCAAAAAGAAGAACCTGACAAAGCGCTTGAAATTTCGGAATCTTTGCCTGAAAAGTTTTCATTCTTAGTTCCTGCGATTCAGGCTTGGAAAGCGATGATTCCATCGAAAGACTCAGAGGGGCTTCCTTTCGAAACTTTGAAAGAAATTCAAGCTGCTTATCCAGATTGGGGCTTTGGAAAGACGTTTCAGGAATTTCAGAGAAGGCTTCCAATCTATGGTTTTGGAGACTTGCAGGTGCATCGGTTTTGGGAAGGGATAAAAAAAGGGGACTAGCCCCTTTTTCACTCTTCAATCCCTTCGATTACTTCCTGCGCTTTGTCCAAGGCTCGGGTATACTTTTTTACTGTCCATCTTCCAAAGAAGAAGACACAAATCACCCCTATTGGCACATAAATCATCCAGAAATTTGGATTGGACACCATATCCACTTTGCCCATTAACTCAGCAAGCGGGGGTAAAACAGTCATGGCAAAAAGTCCGGAGAGCACTACTGTCACTATTTGGAAATCACGGTAAAACTGCTTGTCTTTTTTGAACTTTTTAAGCAGCTCCATCGGACTATTATCACTGATGTTGAGCCGGCTAAATCGATAGAGCATCACCAAACTGATAATCGGTAAGACGATCATCAAAACTGTGTTGAATACCGCGAATAGTTGATTGGCAAATATCTCTAGCTTGTCGATCTGAAAGACAAAGAATCCTGCATAAGTAAAGCAAATCACTGCTCCCAATATTTCTGGAAAATAGATGGTTCCCAGACTGTTATGATATTTCTTTTTAGTCATTTTCATGAGTTCTTCTTTTTTGATTTTTTCTTGATTTTCTACTTTTCCACTGAGTTCACCCCAGATTGATTTCATTTCCTCGAGTTCCATGATTAGTGGGCTTTAGTGGTTTGTACTCCTTTTCTTAGCTTTTCCTTGATTCGCGATAGTCGTGTTCCCACATTGCTGGAAGTGATGCCGACGATCTCGGATATTTCCTCATGACTTTTTCCCTCCAGAAAGAGAAAAACAATTCCTCGGTCCAGCAATCCCAACTTTCGGATTTCCGCATAAAGCTGTCGGATTTGCTCTTCCTTTTGAGAATCAGTCTCATCCATCAAGTCAAACTCCATCCCTTCCATGGGTACTGCAGCTACCCGTTTTTTGGAGCGGTTGAGATGAGTGATCGCCGTATTCATCCCAACTCGATACAGCCAAGTGCTAGGCTTCGCAGCTTTTTTGAATTGATCAAAAGATTTCCAAGTCTGATAGACCACCTCTTGATACAAATCCTGCTGCTCTTCCCGATCCCGGGTATAAATCGTCGCGATCTTATAGATCAATGCTTGATTTTCCTGAATGAGTTGAATGAATTCGTCCTCGCGCTTCATGAATTAGCTTTTGATCTATTAGTCTGGACTTCACATAAAAAATCACACATCTTTCGAATTATTTTTTAAAAATCTAATGAATAATATTTAAAAGGACCTCCGGAGAATCTGTAAATTCGATGTATGAACTGGTTTACTTCATTCGAAATACCTCCTGCATCCGCTCCGATTTCTCATCAATCTAAAATCCTCAGCATGGGATCCTGCTTTGCAAAAGTAGTAGGAAGCAAACTGGAAAGCTGCAAATTTGACGTTTTAACCAATCCTTTTGGTACCATATTCCATCCCACTAGTTTATCCCAAATCCTCAATCATGCTCAGTTTGAAGATTCGATAGATGAATCAGGGATTTTGGAGCGTGAAGGATTGTTTTTTCATTACTCAGCCCATTCGGATTTGGTAGGAAAAAGCAAAGCTGATCTAAATCAAAAATGGAATTCAAAAATCAAGGAAACCCATGAGTATCTTTCTTCAGGCACCCACTTGATTTTGACCTTTGGTACAGCCTGGATTTACGAGCACCAGGATTTTGGATCGGTTGCCAATTGCCATAAGCAGCCGCAAAAGATTTTCGAGAAAAAACTTTCCTCCATGCAAAAAATGCTCTTGGACTTGGAAATTACTCTTGGAAATATCTCTCGGAGCAATCCAAACTTAAAATTCATTCTCACGGTCAGCCCTGTGCGGCATATCAAAGACGGGATTCCAGAGAATCAATTGAGTAAAAGTATCCTTTGTGTGCTTTGCCATGAGCTGGAAAAAAAACTAGAATCTGTCAGCTATTTCCCCGCATACGAAATTATGATGGATGAATTGCGGGACTATCGATTTTACAAGGAGGATAGAATTCATCCCACGGCAGAAGCAGAAAACTACATCTGGAAGCGATTCTCAGAGACCTATTTTCTAAAAGAAACCCAAATCAAGATTTCCGAGATTCAAAAAATCCAACGGGAATTGGCTCATCGTCCCCTGAACCCCGAAAGTGACTCACATCTCAAATTTCTTCAAAACCTAAGGTCCAAACTGGAACAAATGGGTACGGAATTCGACTTTTCAAAAGAGTTAGAGGATACTAATCAGGCGCTCGAAAGGCTTATTAATCCTTGATAACTTTACGAATTCCTCAAATAATCCAAGAGATTTAAAACCCTTGAAGGCCAATCTTTCAACTTTACCACCTTTCAACTTTCCAACTATGCCAAACCGCCTCGCTAATTCCCAATCCCCCTACCTTCTCCAACACGCCAACAACCCCGTCGATTGGTTTCCTTGGGGTCCGGAAGCACTCGAAAAAGCCAAAAAGGAGAACAAACCTATTCTAGTTTCCATCGGCTATTCCGCTTGCCATTGGTGTCATGTGATGGAACATGAGAGTTTTGAAGATGAGCTGACGGCCGAACTGATGAATGAGCATTTTGTCTGCATCAAAATCGATCGGGAGGAGCGGCCCGACTTGGATAATATCTACATGGATGCCGTGCAGGCCATGGGATTGCAGGGAGGATGGCCCTTGAATGTTTTTCTGATGCCCAACCAAAAACCCTTTTACGGAGGTACCTACTTCAAAAATGAGCAGTGGACACGCTTGCTTGCCAATATCGCAGATGCTTTTAAAAAGCACGAGGATCAGTTGGCGGAAAGTGCCGAAGGATTTGGGCGCTCCCTCAGCCGCTCTGAGATAGAAAAGTACGTAATCAAGGAATCAGAGGAGGATTTTAGTGCGGATGACTTAAGCGAAGTGATCACCAAACTCAGCGCGCAGTTTGACAAGGAATGGGGTGGTATGAACCGCATCCCCAAATTTCCCATGCCGGCAATTTGGGATTTTGCCTTGGACTATGCCATCACCTCCAAAAGGGATGAGCTAAAGGAAGCGGTCTTCTTTACCCTCAAAAAAATCGGAATGGGAGGTATTTATGACCATTTGAGAGGTGGTTTCGCACGCTACTCGGTAGATGGAGAATGGTTTGCCCCACACTTCGAGAAGATGCTCTATGACAATGGGCAACTTTTAAAGCTTTTTGCCAAAGCCTATCAAGTGAGCGGAGACCCATTTTTCTTAGAAAAAGTGAATGAAACGGTCGATTGGCTGGAGGCTGAGATGCTGACTAGCGAAGGAGGTTTCGAAGCAGCCCAAGATGCAGATAGCGAAGGAGTGGAAGGTAAATTCTATACCTGGCGCTATTCCGAATTAGAAAAACTTGTGGGCGATGAGATGCCTTGGCTTCGAAAGCTTTACAATTTGAAAATCCACGGAAATTGGGAAGACGGAGTCAACATCCTTTTTCAAACCTCCTCCTATCGGGAAGTAGCGGAGGAATTCAACATGAGCGAAGCGGAATTGCTCGAAAAATTGAAAGCAATTAAGACTACCCTTTTAGAAAATCGAAATCAGCGCATTTTCCCTGGAAAAGATGATAAGATTCTAGCCGGTTGGAATGGCTTGATGAGCACTGGTTTGATTCAGGCTTATATCGCCACTGGTGAAAGGCGGATGCTGGATTTAGCTTTGAACAATCTGAAATTCATTCAGGAAAAACTGATGGTGGATGGTGTATTATTTCGAAGCTATAAAAATGGACAAGCCTACACTCCTGGATTCTTGGAAGATTACGCAGCCGTCATTGAAGCTGCGCTAAAGGCTTTCGAAGTAAGCGGAAAAAGTGATTTACTGGACTTTGCTAGAACTTTGACGAACTTTAGCTTGGAAAACTTCTATGACGAAAAGGAGGGCTTTTTCTATTTCAATAACCCCAAGGCCGAAAAACTCATCGCCAACAAAAAGGAACTTTTTGACAATGTGATTCCTGCCTCCAATTCCATCATGGCCAGAAATCTCCATCGATTGGCACTATTCACTTATGAGAAAAAATATGGAGAGTTTGCCGAGGCTATGCTTCGAAAGATGAAGGAGCTCATTCTCAAAGAGCCTGGTTTCCTGTGTAATTGGGCAAGTTTACTCTTGGAAACGGTGGTTCCGACGGCAGAGATTGGAATCGTAGGAAAGGGTGCAGAATCCTTGGCATTGGAACTTTTGGAAAAACAGCCCAGCAATATTGCATTGGCTTGGTCAGAAAAATCGACAGAAACTGCCCCGATTTTGAAAGGAAAAACTCCGGATTCGACCGGAAATGCCTTAATTTATGTTTGTTTCGATCATGCCTGCCGAAGACCGGTAAGCCGTGTAGATGAAGCTTTATCGCAAATCCCTTATTTGAACTGACCTAGTGCTGAGCCTTTTTGGAGAAAATGAGATCACCCAAAATGAATCGGGTTTTTCCTTTGCGGACATCATTTTGCCGGTACCCATTCCCAGGATGTTTACCTACAAAATACCCCGAAATCTCTCCTCGGAGATCCAAATCGGTGCACGGGTAATCGTCCAGTTTGGAAGAAAAAAGATTCTAACCGGAATCATCGGAAAGGTTCACAATAAAGCTCCTCAAGCCTACGAGGCCAAGCCTATTTTGGAAGTCCTGGATGAGCGCCCCTCTGTCAATCCCCTTCAGATCCGATTTTGGGCTTGGATGGCCGATTACTATTGCTGCCATATCGGGGAAGTAATGCATGCAGCGCTCCCTTCGGGGCTTCGACTTTCCAGTGAATCAAAGATTCAATCCAATCCGGATTTTGACCGGGAAAACGCTGCCTATCCCCTTGATGAGCGGGAGGAGAAAATCCTCGATGCCCTCGAAAATCAGAAGGAGCTAACTTATGAGGATTGCGAGAAAATCCTTGGAATCAAAACGGTCACACCGATTTTGAAAAGCTTGGTGGCCAAAGAAGCTATTCTGATTTTTGAAAAAGTTCAGGAAAAATACACACCGAAAATCGAAACCCGCATTCGTCTTCGAGAGGATTTGGCTCAGGACAAGAAGGCTTTGGAGGTAATCTTTGAGCAGCTTTCCGGAAAGGAAAAGCAGGAATCCATCCTTTTAAAATACCTGCGGGATGTACCGGTTTTCCAAAAACCTGAACTCAATGAAACGGGACTGGACAAGGCCACGATCTTGGAAGAAGGAGATTCGGAAAGTTCGCTTAAGACCCTGATCAAAAATGGAATATTTGAAAGCTTCAAAGTCACCGTCAACCGCCTCCAAGAGGTAGAACCGGAGCGGGTTCCAGCCCAATTATCTCCTTCTCAGCAGGAGGCTGTAAGTCAAATCAAGAGTCATTTTGAAGAGAAACAGACGGTACTTCTGCATGGGATTACCGGAAGCGGAAAAACAGAAATCTACATCCAACTCATTCAGGAAGTCCTTGAGAGCGGTTCACAAGTTCTACTTTTACTTCCAGAAATTGCTTTAACCACACAGATTGTCAGCAGGTTACAGGAAGTTTTTGGTTCCAAAATGGGAGTCTATCATTCCAAGTATTCCGACAATGAGCGGGTCGAAGTGTGGAATGGGGTTTTGAGCGGACGTTTTTCCTTTGTGGTAGGTGTCCGATCCTCCATCTTTCTACCTTTTGACTCTTTAGGGATGATCATCGTGGATGAGGAGCATGAGGCTAGTTATAAGCAATTTGACCCGGCTCCCCGCTTTCAGGCTCGGGATGCGGCCATTATGCTTTCCTACTTTCATCAGGCTAAGACCTTATTGGGTTCGGCTACTCCTTCCTTTGAATCTTTTTACAATGCCTCGCAAGGGAAATATGGATACGTCGAACTGAAGTATCGTTTTGGTGAAGCCGAACTCCCCGATTATTTTTTGGCAGACTTAGGAGCTGATCGAAGGAAAAATCTTTTGAAACTCGATTCCACAAGACTTTTGAGGGAGAAGATTCAGGAAGCACTGGACAAAAATGAGCAGATATTGATTTTCCAGAACCGAAGAGGATATTCTCCCTATGTGCAATGCGAAGATTGCGGCTGGACTGCGGAATGTGTACAGTGCGACGTCAGTCTGACCTACCATCAATTTACCGAAGAGCTGCGCTGCCATTATTGTGGCTACAAGGAGAAAGTTCCTACCTCCTGCCCTGCTTGTGGCAGCACACAACTTTCTACCAAGGGAATGGGAACCGAGCGGATTGAGGAATCGCTGACCTTACTTTTTCCTGAAGCTCGATTAGGCCGTATGGATTTGGATACGACCCGGAATAAATATGGCTACCAGCGAATTTTAGATGAATTTGGATCGGGACAGATCGATATTTTGGTAGGCACACAGATGATTACCAAAGGCCTGGACTTTGGAAGAGTGACGGTGGTGGGAATTTGGGATGGAGATCGAATCTTGAATTTTCCGGATTTCAGAGCAGGAGAACGGGCCTTTCAGCAGATCACCCAAGTCGCTGGACGAGCCGGTCGAAGAGCCGAAAAGGGAAAAGTCATCATCCAAACCCGCAACCCGGATCAGGATATTTTCGCAAAAGTGATTGCAGGGGATTATGGCTCATTTTTCCAACAGGAAATGGTGGAGAGGCGGAAGTTTTTCTACCCTCCCTATGTCAAACTGGTGAAAATCACGACCCGACATGCAGACTTCAAAACTGCGGAAAAAGCTGCCATCGCCCTTCATCGGGAAATGGCCCAAATTGCTGTCAAAAAGATTGTCTTGGGGCCTGAAAAGGCCATTATTGGAAGAGTCAAAAACCAGTACCAATTCGAAAGCTTAATCAAACTTGATCGATCTGGTGCTACCCAAACCACCTTTAAGGAAAAACTTGCAGAGATCACAGAAGAGCTTCAATCCCGACCAGAGTTCCGGTCCGTTCGCTGGATAGTGGATGTGGACCCGAGTTAGGATGACAACTAACTGAAAATGAACTTTTTGTAGAAAATCTAAATTATGCGTATAATTATAAATAAATACGCATTAAATGAAGAAGCGCCTAAATATTACCATTGACGAAAAGCTGCTTGAGAAAATCAAACAGTATGCAGCCAAAGAAGAAACCAGTATTTCAAGTTTGGTAGAAGAGCATTTTGAAAAGCTAGTTAGCCGGAAAACAGGACTTCCCGAAGGAATGTCCCTAGTTGAGTACATGCAGTCACTGCCAAAATTTGATTTTCCCGAGGATTTCGACTACAAAGAAGAGTACTACAAAGCTAAAGCTAAAAAATGGGGCTATGAAGATCTTCTTTGATGTAAATGTAGTACTTGATATTGCAATTAAGAGGACAGATAAACCTGAAGTTTTTGGGAAAATTACGAGAAGCTTAGAGACAGGAAAAATTACCGGATTTATCACAACAGGTCTTATTCAAACTGCCTCTTATTTCCTTTTAAAATACCTAGACTATGAAAAAACTAAGGAAATATTAAAAGTAATAGTCCCTCTTTTTCAATTTGTAGAAGGTGATGGCAATGATGTCTTAAATGCTCTTCGCATGAATTCAAAAGATATTGAGGACACTATTTTTTACCAAATTGCTTTTTCAAATCAGATAGAAGCCATCGTTACTTCCGACCGGGATTTTCTCAAGCTCTCCAATACTTATTTACCCGTGGTCTCTCCTGAGGAACTCGTACGCATGCTTTCCTCAGACTGAGATTGAATAAAACCTAAAACATCATCGTAGCCTTTGCTCCATGTCCAGAAGTATTGCGTGACCATGGGAATATGCTTGGTTTTAGGATAAAAAGAATAGGTCAAGTCCACTCCTTTTTCCTCAGCTGCCTCCCGAAATCGCTCCACTGTCAATCGAATACCCGGGTAGGTCTTTTCTCCCTCCATCAATAATAGCGGCACTTCATTTTCATCCAAAAAATAAACTGGAGAGTAAGCTTTCCAAACTTCCGGATTGTCTGTAAAAGCGTCATAATTATCTGTGCCATTGGGTCTGTCCCGCATCTGCTCTAGAAACCAATACCAATCCAAACCCGCCGGATCATTCAGGATGGCACCTTTGATAGGATTGGATCTGCCGAGTTCTTCCCAAGGCTCCTTTTTGATGGCTGCTAGAGCCGCCAAATGACCACCTGCCGAATGGCCCGAAACAAAGATTTGATCAGGATCTCCACCAAAGTCGGAAATATTCTTTTCTACCCATTCTACTGCTAAAACTGTCGCTTTTTCCATATCGTCTACCTGATAATCAGGCGCCAAAGGATAATCAATAATTACCGTCACCACATCTCTTCGAGCCAGTCGATTTCCCATAAAATCATAAATCTCCTTCCGCCCCTTATTCCAACTTCCCCCATGGATAAATATCAAAACAGGAAGATTCGAGGCTTTTCTGGGTGAAAAGACATTCAACTCTTTGGCAGGTAGGTCATAGGAATTATCAGCTTCGATGTAGGGAATATTCTTTTCCCGAACCACACCTTTGAAAGCGCATGACTGAATAGCGAAAAGAAAAACTGCCAAGAAAAGCGGAGAATATTTTTCCATCCTTGAAGAACCGTGATTAGAATCCTTTGTTTGATTTGAATTTGTGAGTAAGTTGACAATTATCATGAAAATCCTGCTAAAAACAGGTTTCTTTTGGTAGATATTCTTTTCAAAACAAACATGAGCCGTTCGAAACTTCTAAGCATCCTGGCATTTTGGGGTCTTTTCTCCTGTATGCCGTCCGAGGAAGAAACCACTACCCCTTTCATTAGCGACATTACCGAATCTGTCTATGCTTCAGGCAATATCAAAGCCTTAAATCAATATGAAGCTTTTGCCAACGGAACAGGGCCTATTCAAGAAATTTTTGTCAAGGAAGGTGACTTGGTAGAAGTTGGGACACCTATTCTGGCGGTGTATAATGAACGGGAGCGATTAAGCAGAGAAAATGCCGAATTGGCTCAGGCATTTGCTGATTACCAACAGAATCAAAGTAAGCTCCGCGATCTACAGTTGGCCATTGATTTTGCCAAAAGTAGGTTGCAAAATGACTCCCTACTCTACGCCCGTCAGCAAAATCTCTGGAAGCAAAATATCGGAACCATCGTAGAATTGGAGCAACGGAAACTGGCCTACGAAAACTCCAAAAACAACTATCAGTCGGCACTGCTTCGATATCAGGATGTGGAGCGTGAGATTCAGTTTAACTCCCGAAGTGCCGCCAAGTCTGCTGCCATCAGCCGGGCCTTAGAAAGTGACTTCGTGCTGAAAAGCCAAATTAATGGTCGAGTCTATTCTCTTCCCAAGGAAAAAGGGGAAATGGTGGGACCGCAAACAGTAGTGGCAGTCATTGGTGATGCTGAAAAATTTATCATGGAGTTACAAGTGGATGAATATGACATTGCCAAGGTAAAGCTCGATCAGGAAGTAGTGGTGAGTATGGATAGCTACGCAGGCGAAGTTTTTGAAGGAAAGGTGACGAAAATCTATCCCTTGATGGACACCAAATCCAAGAGTTTTCAGGTAGAGGCTACATTCACCAATACCCCAGCTTCCTTATACCCTAATCTGAGTCTAGAAGCAAATATTCTGACTTCTGCTGTTGAAAATGCGCTAGTTATTCCTAGAAGTTACCTGATTGGCGATTCAGAGGTGATTCTCTCTGATGGAGATACGGTCGCTGTTAAAGTGGGGATCCGAAACTTCCAGTATGCCCAAATTCTGGAAGGAATTACCGAAACCACCGAAATCATCAAGCCATGAAGATGAAGTGGTCACTGATTTTTGAAATTTCCACCGCTTTGATGCTGGCGAGATTCAAACAGACCGCTATTGCAGCAGTTGGCGTACTTTTCAGCATCACCATGTTTGTGGCCTTGCTGGGATTTATGAATGGATTGAATACTATGCTCGATGGATTAGTGCTCAATCGTACACCGCACATCCGCTTTTACAATGAAATCAAACCCAACCCCAATCAACCTATTGATCAGAAGGGAGAGTTTGCCGATGGCTGGAATGTGATCCGATCCATCAAGCCTTCTACCAGTCGCTTAGCCATTCACAATGCCAGTAAAATCATTCAGGATTTGGAGGAGGATTCAAGGGTTTTGGGGGTCAGCCGAAAGATTTCCTCGCAGGTTTTTTTCAATGTCGGCACCATCGATCTCACTGGCTTGGTCAATGGTATCGATGTGGAAAAAGAAACCCAACTTTTTGCGTTTTCAGACTATGTAACGGCTGGAAATCTGGAGGAATTGGTTCAAAACAATACCATTATACTCGGTAAAGGACTGGCAGATCGCATGCTCGCTGATATCGGTGATGTGATTCAGGTTACCACCTCCCAAGGCAATCGAATCCAATTGAAGGTAGTGGGCTACTATCAATCCGGATTGGGAGACTATGACAATGCCAATAGCTTTGCCTCCATCGCCACTGTACAAAAAATGCTGGGTGAGCCTCCCTCCTTTATCACCGATATCCAGGTAAAACTCAAAAACTTAGATCTCGCCCCTTCCATGGCACGGGAACTAGAGTCCATTTACGGAATCGATGCAGACGATATTCAGACGGTGAATGCTCAATTTGAAACAGGCACACAGATTCGTTCCCTGATCAGTTATGCAGTTGGCATTACCCTCTTGGTCGTTTCCGGTTTTGGGATTTACAATATTCTCAATATGATGATCTATGAAAAGCTGGACACGATCGCCATTTTGAAGGCTATTGGTTTTAGCGGTTCAGATGTCAACCGGATTTTCATCACCATCGCCTTGACTATTGGATTGGTAGGCGGGACTTTGGGATTGCTCTTTGGTTTTTTGGCCTGTCTGGGGATCGATCAGGTTCCTTTTGAGACAGAGGCTCTCCCGACGATCAAAACCTTCCCGGTGGACTACAATCCGCAGTATTACCTTATCGGAGGAATATTTAGCATTATCACCACCTATCTGGCCGGGTATTTTCCGGCCAAAAAAGCCAGTGGAGTAGATCCTGTAGATATCATCAGAGGAAAATGAGCAAGACTAAAAAGACGGTTCTACAAGCCGAAAATATCGACAAATACTTTTACAGCCCAGTGAAGAATCAGGTACTCAAGCAGGTCTCCTTCACCATCAATCGGGGAGAATTCGTGTCGGTTGTCGGCAAATCAGGCTGTGGCAAATCTACGCTGCTCTACATCCTATCTACCATGGACACGGATTATCAAGGCAAGCTGCACCTGGATCAGGAATTAATCAGCGACAAAAACCATGACCACTTGGCACGTATCCGAAATGAGAAAATCGGATTTGTGTTTCAGTTTCATTATTTGCTGAATGAGTTTTCAACTTTGGAAAATGTCATGATTCCAGGCTTAAAACTAGGTAAGTACTCCCGAGAAGAGTTGGAGCATCGCGCGATGGAAAAGCTAAAAATATTCGAAATGGAAGACCATGCGCTGAAAAAGGCCAATCAGCTTTCCGGAGGCCAAAAGCAACGCGTAGCCATTGCCCGTGCGCTAATCAATGACCCCTTGCTAATCATGGGCGATGAACCTACCGGTAATTTGGACAAGAAAAACTCCGATATTGTCTTTAATAAGTTTAAAGAACTGGCTGAAGAATTCAACCAAACCATGCTGATCGTCACCCATGATCCGGAATTTGCAGCGGGAACCCATCGAATTATTGAGATGGAGGATGGACGAGTTATCAAATCGTAAATACCACTAATTTTAAATTAACTATGAAATCGAGCATGATGTGGCCATTACACTTTGATATGACTATCAAGATGCGAGATTCCATCTGACCTCTAAAAAACAAATTATAAACAGATGAAATCGAGCATGACCCAAAGCGAAACACAGTGGTATGCCCCGATGGATCGGGGAATGCTTGCGAAGATTCCATGTGGCCATTAAAAATCAAATTATAAACACATGAAAAAATTAACCCTTTTTGTTCTTTTCTTAGCCATCAGCGCTTCCGCCCTACTAGCGCAAAGTCAATTATCACAGGAACGACTCAAACGCTATGATCAATTCTTAGAAACCGAAATTAATGCAGGGAAAATCCCCGGTGCAGTCGTCCTGATTTATAAAGATGGAGAAAAAGCTTATGAAAAAGCTTTTGGAATGAGCGATATAGAAGCTCAAAAACCCATGCAAAGCGATCAAATTTTTTACATTCAGTCTATGACCAAGCCTATTGCTACCGTGGCTTTGATGATGTTATATGAGGAGGGGAAATTTTTCTTGACAGACCCAGTCGAAAATTATATTCCAGAATTCAAAAACCTTCAAGTTCTGAAAGATCCTGAGGATGGAAAAAATGGAGAAACAGTACCAGCAAAACAAAAGATCACGATTTCACAAATTCTAAGTCACACTGCTGGCTTTTCTCACGGATTGGGATCTACACAACAAGAAATTGATGTAAGGGATGCACTCTATGCTCAGCCACATGCAACTATTGAATCCCGGGTAAAAGCACTTGCCAGTATTCCATTAATTGGGCAACCGGGGGAGCAGTGGTATTATTCTGCTTCTCCAGACATAGCAGCTAGGATGGTGGAAATTTTCTCAGGGAAGCCATTTGATCAATTCTTAAAGGAAAGACTTTTCGATCCTTTGGGCATGAAGGATACGGGCTACAACCTTAACGATGAACAGGCAAAACGCATGGTGTCCCTTCATGGGTATTCCAAGGAAGGGGTACTTATCAAAATGCCAAATCAAACCAAAACTTCTGGAAATAGGGTTTTTGGAGGTACTCATGGGCTATTTTCTACAGCGCAAGATTACTCCATTTTTGCCAGAATGCTTCTCAATGGTGGAGAATGGAATGGTAAACAATATCTTAGTCCAAAAACAATTGAACTGATGACCCAAAATCATATTGACGGACTTAGCTACAACCCAGGATATGGCTTTGGCTTAGGTTTTGGGCTATTGGTCGATCTGGCAGATGCTGACCTAATAGGGTCTGAGGGACAATATTTTTGGAATGGAGCTTATTGCACTTACTTTTTTATAGATCCTAAGGAAAACATAGTATCCTTTCTCATGACCCAAAACAGTCAATTCACTAGCTTTTATGGTGATAAAATGAGACAAATGGTCTACCAAGCTATTATTGAGTAAACCAAAAGGCCCTTGAATATCAAGGGCCTTTTTAGCTTATAATATATTTCTAAACAGCCGGTTCCTGCTGACTTAGACAGTGAAAACTCCCCAATCCCCAGATGATATCCGTACTATCGATTCCAATAACTCGTCTTTCCGGAAAGCAATCATTCAGGATATCAAGAGCTTTCTGATCCTTTTTATCCCGAAAAGTCGGCACCACCACCACTTCATTCCCTATGTAGAAATTGGCATAGGAAGCAGGAAGCCGCTGATCTTCCCAGATCACGGGACTAGGCATGGGAAGCTCTACAATATTCAACTGCTTGCCGTTTTCCAGACGCATCTTCTTTAGCATTTCAAGGTTTTCGGCCAGAATCTCGTGGTTTTCGTCGGATTTGTTTTCCTCCACCACGGTCACCACGGTATCTTCATTTACGAATCGGGTGATGTCGTCGATATGCCCATCCGTATCATCCCCGATGATGCCATCTCCAACCCATAAAATATGCTTCACTCCATAATAGTCACAGAGGTATTTTTCGATTTGAGCTTGGCTGAGGTGTGGGTTACGGTTCTCATTCAGGAGACAAGCCGTCGATGTCAAAAGTGTTCCTTTCCCATTGAATTCCACCGAACCGCCCTCCATGACAATTCCCGGCTTGAAGCAGGGAAGGTTCAATTCTTCTGCTATTCGGATGGGAATCTGATTATCCAGATCGTAAGGAGGATACTTATCTCCCCAGGCATTGTAATTCCACTTGACGATGGCTTTTTTCTGTTCTGATTTGGGATTGATCAGAAAGGCAGGTCCATGGTCTCTACACCAAGCATCATTCGTTGGGAAAAAGTGAAAGAATATCTTGCTCAGGTCCGCTCCGGCTTTTTCCAGATGTGCCAAAGCAAAGGCTTTCATGGCTTCATCAGCCACATTGATATTCACTTTTTGGCCTTTGGCTACTTCGGTGATAAACTGGGAATAGGGTGCAAAAATCGTCTCGATTTTTCCCGGCCAGCTTGCCTCCTTATGCGGCCAAGACAACCACATGGACTCCTGAGGAGCGAATTCCGCCGGGAAATAATAACCCAATTCGGCAGGAGTTGCTGCGCCGGTTTTCGCCAATTCAAATACATCAGCCATCTTTATTCCTCGTCTAGGTAACGCTTGGTAATCGGTTCGTAACTATCAATGCGGCGATCTCGGAGAAAAGGCCAATGCGTACGGTATCGATCCGACCCAGTCAGATCCAGTTCTTCCACATGCACTTCCTCCTCCAGATGAGGGGCTTTGTACACCACCCGACCAAAAGAGTTGGCTACAAAAGACCCTCCCCAAAACTGCATCTCACCTTCTACGCCTGTACGGTTAACAGATACCACCGGAACTCCATTAGCGACGGCATGGGAGCGCTGAATTGTTTGCCAAGCGCCATATTGCTCATCATTGGTGAGTTGGTCCTGATCCTTATGCCAACCGATGGCCGTAGGATACACCAAAAAGTCTGCGCCTTTCAAAGCAGTAATACGAGCCGCCTCCGGATACCACTGATCCCAGCAGATCAGCACGCCGATCTTGCCAAATTTGGTTGGGAAAACCTTATAACCCAAATCGCCCGGGGTGAAGTAAAACTTCTCAAAATAGCCCGGATCGTCAGGGATATGCATTTTTCGATATTTGCCAAGGTAAGTTCCGTCAGCATCTAGAACTGCTGTGGTATTGTGATAAAGCCCTTCCGCACGCTTTTCAAAAAGGGAAGCGACAATCACTACGCCTAGTTCTTTGGCCAAAGCACCCAGGGAATCTGTAGAAGGTCCAGGAATAGCTTCCGCTAATTTGAAGTTTTCATAATCCTCCACATCGCAGAAGTAGAGCGATCTAAAAAGTTCTTGCAGGACAACCACTTGAGCGCCTTTTTGGGCGGCAGTACGGATTCCTGCGATGGTTTTCTTCATATTTTCGGCCACATCCCCAGAGCAACTGAGCTGAACGAGACCTACTTTGACGTTTTTATTTGACACGGCTGAAGGGTTTAATTTCTGCTGTAAAGGTACGGGAGTGAAAAGGGAATGGCAAATAGGATTTGGAATTGGAAAATTGAAAAATTGAAAAATTTAAAGATTTTCGCATTTTGGATGAAAGTTCAGAAGGAGAAATTAAGAACAAATCGAATGAATCAATTAGTAGTATTTTTAAGCATTTATTTCTATATAAACTTTAATTATCAAGAGATAAATAAGATCCCCTTAATTATCGATGCTGACACAGCTAATGAAGTAGATGATTTGTTTGCTTTGGTCGGAGCTATGAGCTCAGAAAAATTAGAAATCAGAGGAATCAGTTCTGCTCAATTTCACATTTCTCCATTAGCGAGTGATTCGACTGTCTTGGAAAGCCAAGAAATCAATGAGCGCTTGGTAGAACTGGCAAACCGAAAAGATATTCCTCTTCCCATTGGTTCGAATTTTCCACTTCGATCCAAATCAGAAGCACAGCGATCGCCGGCCTCTGATTTTATCATTCAGGAGGCTATGGCAATGAAAGGGAATGAAAAATTGAATTTGGTCATTTTGGGAAGCTGTACCAATGTTGCTTCTGCCATTTTACAGGAGCCCCGAATCATTCCTAAAATCAAGGTTCACTACTTAGGAATCTGGCATGATCCTGAAAAAAACACATTTGACAAGAAGGAATTCAACTCAGGAAACGATACGCTTGCGGTTAATATTCTCTTAGATACGCCTAATTTGGATCTGACGATTATGTCCGCTACCACTAGTCAGCATTTAGTTTTTGAAAAGGAAATAGTGGATCAACACCTCAAGGGTAAATCCGAATTAGGGGACTATTTGGTAGATCGATGGGAGAGTTACCATCGCTGGTGGACACAGGAAGATCCCGAAAAAAAGCGCTGGATCATGTGGGATGTGGCGATCATTGAGGCGCTGATTCACCCTGAATGGGCAAAAGCCGAGGAGTTTTGGACACCTGAGGAAAACACCCGTCGGAAAGTGAAAATATATACCTCGATTGAAACAGAATTAATGGAAGAAGATTTTTGGAAACGATTAAATGAAACTATTGAATAAGGTAGGTTAATTATAATTCAAAGTGTTCTATGCAGTTAAGGTTTTCTTTACTCCTAATTTTTCTATTTTTATCATTTTCGGTTATTGGCCAAACCGAAGAAACCTTTCTTAAAATTCCTGAAAGAAAAGCAAATGCAGAAAGGGGTTCAGAGTTTATGCACCGAATCAAATCTCTGCCTCTTTCTGAGCGAGAAGAAGAAATCTATAAGGCCTTATCCTCAGGTAATTTGCCTGATTTTTTAAGAAAACCGGTCATATTGAAGGGGAGTTTTAAAGATGCATTAGGAGAGGAGCATGAAGTGATTTACCAGGCTATGCCCGACTATTTAGCGGTAGGTTCAAATGAAGATTATTGCCGAATCCCCATGAATCCACATACAGCTCAAAAACTTGCCGATTTATTTGGAGGATCGTTGATTACTGCAAAAATCAGCGATCATATTTACGATCATGCCACCATCAAATTGGCTCCATTTTTTTACAAACCAGTGGCCAATCAAAATGAAAGCGTAGAAAAATTTGTCGAACACAACAACCAGATCGAATTGCAAAAAAAGGAAGCAGGTGGGCAAAACGGACAACTCATTGCCGGAATCAAAAAGGACATTATTCTATCCCATCAACTCAGTGACTTATCCAATAAAGTTATCATCTATGGATGGCATCAATTGGATGGAAAACCCATACAGCCAGTCTATGCGGGGCACGTTGAGTGGTATGTGGATTACAGCCATGGAATTCGGCTGGTCAGTCAACTAGTCAAAGTTGATGGAAAGGAAATTCCAATTTCCCGGATTTTGAGTGATCCGATTTTATTTAAGCTCATAAGTGATGAAGAAGAACCGGTGCTCCAAACCAGATATCTTGAAAAAAATAGTCAGCAATAATCTGAAGATAACACTTGAACCAAACTTCTTTTGATTTTTCACAAAGGGAAGTCATCTCAAGACCCAAATTACTCCAAAGGCCCCAGCTTCCCCTTAGCGGCATTTTTCAGATCATGCGAGGAATAAAACTTCCCTCCTTTGATCACCGTGTGTACACTGCGGGTTCGATTAATATCTTCGATAGGATTTCCCCGAATGACCATTATATCCGCCCATTTGCCAGGGCTGATGCTACCCGCTTTGTCAGCTATTCCAAGAGCCTCCGCATTTTGTTGAGTGGCTAAATAAATCACCTCTCCAGCAGGAATCCCGATCTCGACCATTGCTGCCATTTCCCGATGAATGAAAAAACCACCTATCCCTCCACCCAGGTAATTATCCAAAAGTAAGGGTCTATCGGTACCTACGGTAATTAAGCCACCGGCATCATAAAAGCGCTTGAGTGTTTGCTGCTTCACCGGATAGATCAAAGCACAAAGCTCATTAAAGGCAGAAGCTGTTTTGGATCGAATAATATCACGGGTATAGGGCGTGAAATATTCATTCTCAATCGCGAAGTCAAAGAAAATGGGCGAATCAACCATGCCAATTGCTCCATAGGTAGCCAATGTGGCGTCAAAGTAAACCCCATTATCGATATACAATTGAATAATCTCATCCAACCTTGGATCTGAGGGATCTAGAGACTTTAAACTTTGATAGGCGTCTACCGAATCCGCTAATAATCTTCCACCCAAAAAATGTTCGACACGATCAATTCCCATTTCAATGGCTTCCTGAGGATTGACGGAGTTTCGGTAGCCGGAATTCAAATGCCCGGTGACAGTCAGTCCATGCTTGTGAGCCTGATCGATCAATACTTTGAGTTGCTCTGCATTTACACCCTTGGCTTTAAAACCATAAGCTCCCCGCCTAGCCCACTCATCGACTCGTTGCCTAATTTGAGACTCTGAAATATCCGGGTTCCAATCGGGTGCTGCTGTGCCAAAGTATGGACCCGAGTGGAGTATTCTAGGCCCAGGGATTTGTCCTGCATCGATTTTTTGCTGCAAATCCCACATTTTCTCCGGTTCAATTTCACCTGCGGGAAAGGTGCTGGTGACTCCATTTGCCAGAAAAATCTTTGGCATCGCTACCGTATCATCATAGGCCTTCCCCTCATAGCTTACCCGATAGTGGGCATGCAGGTCGATTAGACCCGGCAGAATATAATCCTCATCTGAAAGCTTCTTGACCTGCCAGTTGGTGATATTTTCGCTGCCCGTTCCAAATAAGCCGTTGACCACATAAATGGCCGAATTCTTTTTAAAGGCCTTAGTCTCGGTATCATAAACCCAGCCTCCGGTGATTATCTGATATTGGGAAAAAGCTGGGAATGTGGTGAAAATCAGAAAAAGCGAAAGGAAAAGAGGTTTTTTCATTTGTGAAATTAAAAATATTAGACGATTGAATTTAAGTAAATCTTTATCAAAAAAGCGAATATCAGTATAAATCCATATTTATAAATACCCTTTGCCAATCTCCCGATAAAACCTACTTTTAATCAACCTTAAACCCATTAAAACCATGAAAAAACTACTTTTACTCACCGCTCTAGTGATGATGAGTTTCTCCTTTGTAAATGCTCAAAAAGGAACTAAAGAACGAATCAAAATCCATAGTCAAGCTTTAGAAGGCAACCTCATTGGCGATCCTGCCGAACGAGATGTAACTGTCTACCTCCCTCCCTCCTATGCCTCCAATCCTAACCAACGTTTTCCCGTGCTATACATGCTCCACGGGTTCACTGATACCGATTCCCAGTGGTTTGGTTGGGAAGATCATTGGATCAACTTGCAGGATGTAATCGAGGAATCCATAGCGGAGGGACTTTCCAAAGAAATGATTGTGGTTATGCCCAATGCCTACAACACATTCAAAGGCAGCATGTATGCAAGCTCAGCCACGATCGGCGACTGGGAAACTTTCGTCACCCAGGAATTAGTCAGCTACGTGGACGAAAACTACCGAACCATCCCGGATAGAAATAGCAGAGGACTTGCCGGTCACTCCATGGGAGGCTATGGCACCTTGCGATTAGGTATGGAAAATCCGGATATCTATGCTGCTATTTATGCCTTGAGTCCTTGCTGTATGGATGGAGCAGCGTCAACCAATCCAGAATTGATGAAAAAACTCGAAAGTCTTACTCCGGATCAATTGGCAGAAACTTCCTTTTTCGAAATAGCGGCTTTGGCTACTTCAGCGGCTTTTGCTCCAAATCCACAAAATCCACCACTCTATCTTGACCTTCCTGCAAAAGATGGGGAGCCCCAGCAAGAGGTCATCAATAAAATAATCGCAAACCGTACCCTTAACTTTGTAGATCAGTACATTATGAATCTGAAAAAATTCAAGGCAATCGGGATGGATGCTGGACTCCAGGATCGAGGAATCAGCGAGGCTACAAAAAAGCTGCACGAGCTGCTGGAATCTTTCGAGGTTCCTCATTTCTATGAAAGTTATGAAGGGGATCACCTCAATCGGATTGCCGAACGCATCAAAACCAAAGCTTTACCTTTCTTTTCAGAAAGCCTCCTCTTCTAAATAGGTCTATTTCCCAAAAAAGACGTCTAGGTTTTCTGAAATTGAATTCCTATTTTTCCAAAATGAAACAATAGACTTAGAAATCCATGAAAAAATTACTTCTTCTCTCCAATTTCCTTTTTGTGCTTGCCTTGAGTTCGACCGCTCAGGAAGCCTTATTTAATGCGCAGCAAATCGTTTCTCCGGAAACCCATGAGGACAATTCAGTTACATTCCGCCTTTTTGCTCCCAATGCTGAAACTGTGGAAATAACCGGTGATTTCCTTCCAACAACCAAGGTGGAGACGCCCATGGGAGAAATGGACGGTCCTGGTAAAGTAGAATTGAGCAAAGATGAAAACGGCCTCTGGAGCTACACTTCCGAAACACTAGGCCCTGAGCTTTACAATTATGCATTTTTGATTGACGGGTTCCGGACAACCGACCCCAACAATCCATTCTTAATCCGTGATGTCGCAAGCTCTACGAATATTTTTATCATCGGAGGCGGACATGCCGAACTCTACAAAACCAATGACATCCCCCACGGCTCTGTCACCAGGAGATGGTATGATTCCCCGGGACTGGATATGGATAGAAGAATCACGATTTATACACCGCCGGGTTATGAAAAATCATCTGCAGAATATCCTGTACTTTATCTATTACATGGAGCAGGTGGAGACGAGGAAGCCTGGATATCCTTGGGCCGTACTGCCCAAATCATGGATAACCTGATTGCCCAGGGAAAAGCCAAACCCATGATCGTCGTGATGCCAAATGGTAATGTGATTCAGGACGGAGCTCCCGGGGAGGGAAGCAGAAATTATTACAAGCCACAATTCATGATCCCCAAAACAATGGATGGAACCTATGAAGGAGCTTTTGAGGATATTATCAATTTTGTGGAAAGCAATTATCGGGTAAAAGCGAATAAAGAAAATCGCGCTATTGCAGGCCTTTCAATGGGAGGTTTCCACACGCTTCATATTTCCAGATACTATCCAAATACTTTTGATTATATCGGCCTTTTCTCGGCAGCCATTATGCCACGGGAAGATGCTACTGGAAAGGTTTACAGCGATTTTGATCAAACCCTGCAAGTCCAAATGGAAAATGGCTACAAACTCTACTGGATCGCTATCGGAAAAACCGACTTTCTATACGATGCCAATACTGCTTATCGAGCCAAACTGGACGGAATGAATATGCCTTACGAATATGTAGAATCTGAAGGAGGACATACTTGGAGAAATTGGCGAGTCTATTTAAGTCAATTTGCTCCACAGCTTTTTTAAAAAAAATCAAACAACCACCAACGCAAAAAACGCTGCCTCAAAAAAGGCAGCGTTTTTTATTGGAAGGTCAAGCACTAAATAAGCTTCTTGTTATAATCACTAGAGTTTCCAACCACAAATTTTAAATGTAGTAATTTCTATTTGGGAGAATATCAATCCTTAATGCCCTTTATCATTCAACCTCTTCCGCTCCCGGAGGAAGCTTTTGGACAATTCTGAATTGCCCTTTGGTCACTTTTACTTCCTTGCCATCTTTCGTTTTGAATGTACCGGCAAACTGACCTTCCACCGTACCAATAAACTGGCTAAAAGTCCCATTCATAAAGTTGTAAGTCGTCTGCTTTCCGTCAAATGTGATGATTTTGACGGTGGCAGAAGATTCTGGAATTCGCTCCTCCTCCAAAAAGCCATAATCATGTGCAGAATAAGCGTAATACTTGGTTCCCACTTTCTTCACAAATCCCATCATAAAAAGATTGTTTCCAAAAGTACCATTACCAGGACCCAAATCATGCCCGGCCTCATACGTTCCGGTACCCAAAGGTATCCAGTTGAAGCCAGCAAAATTAAAATCATTACTTGGTCCCCACATATTGACAGAGATCGATTTGTCCGTATTCAGCGTGTTGAGAATTTCCGCATAATTACTCACTTCCACCCCGTCGATTTCCATTACATAGCGACTTTCATCTCCCGAAAGTGTAAAGGGAAAATTCAAGTCATTCGTCAACTGCTGATTATCATCTGGCTCCATATCTTCCCCCTCCGTACAGGAGATCATTACAAACCCAAATGCAAGAATCCAAATCCAGTTAAAAAGCCTTTTTTTCATTTTTTGTCATAGTTAAATCCTTGTCAAAATTGATTGAAAAGCAGTTTATTGCCTATACGGCATTTGCCCTAAATTCAGATTTTAAATACAGTCCTTACCTTTTAGGAGAAAAATTATTAGAATTAGCTTTGGCTTAGATTTGAGCCTTGGACATATTTAGAAGCCACCATTCCTCAAAAAGAATTTGTACTCTGACACAGGCTGCTTAATTTCCAGCTTAAGTAGAAATATTCTCATATGAAAAATAAATACCTCTTACTCCTGCTTTGTCTAGGCTTTTCGATGACAAGTCAAAGCCAAGAACTAACAAGCGAACTACTTAACGGGCTAAAACTCCGAAATATCGGACCTGCGACGATGAGTGGGCGAATAGTAGATCTTGCCGTACTCGAATCTGATCCTTACACCTTCTATGCTGCCACTGCGACAGGAGGCGTTTGGAAGACGACAAACAATGGGGTCACTTTTGAACCTGTATTTGAAAATGAAGGAACTCACTCAGTGGGTGCCATCGCTCTTCATCAAAAATATCCCAATATCGTATGGGTCGGCACCGGAGAGCGAGCCAATCGCCAAAGCTCTTCCTGGGGAGATGGTGTCTACAAGTCACATGATGGCGGTAAGACTTGGGAAAATGTAGGATTAAAAGACTCGCATCATATCGGTCGAATCGTACTTCATCCCACGGATACCTTGGTCGCATACGTCGCTGCTATCGGGCATCTTTGGGGACCCAATGAGGAACGAGGTCTTTACCAAACCAAGGATGGAGGCAAAACCTGGGAGCGAATCATTTATGTGAATGAAGATACCGGTGTCACAGACGTGGCCATGGACCCTTCAGACCCAAACATCCTCTATGCAGCCACCTATCAAAGAAGAAGAAGACCTTATGGATTTCATGGTGGAGGACCTGGAAGTGGACTTCACAAGTCTACCGATGGAGGCAAAACCTGGAAAGAACTGAAAAACGGACTACCTGAAGGGGATTATGGCCGAATTGGGATCTCCATCTATCGAAGCAATCCTGAAGTAGTCTACATTTCCTTGGAGCAAGGCTTTCAATACAACGCCTCCACAGCCTACAATGAGCGTCGGGCAGGATTATACCGGAGCAAAGACAAAGGAGAAAGCTGGGAACTTATGAGTGATTGGAATCCAAGACCAATGTACGCTTCCCAGCCATTGGTGGATCCCAGCGATGAGTCTCGCATTTACATGATGAATCAGTATAGCTATTCTACCGATAGCGGTCGAACATTCATCGCTCCTCGCCAAACCCTCCATGGAGACGATCGGATTCTTTGGGTTAATCCCGAGGATTCCAGACATGTCATCAAAGGAGATGATGGAGGTATCGGAATATCGTATGATCGAGGTATCAAATGGCTATTTATTAGCAATTTACCAGTCAGTCAGTACTATCGAATAGCCGTTGACAATGCCAAACCTTACAATGTGTATGGAGGCCTTCAGGACAATGGAAGCTGGGTAGGCCCAAGCGAAACTTACCGAGCTGACGGAATTATCAATGAGGACTGGAGACGACTGGGAGGCGGAGATGGTTTCTTAAACCTAGTCGATCGAAATGACCCGAATGTAGTCTATACCGAATCACAATACTTGGGACTTTCCCGACTCGATATGAAGACGGGACAACGTCAGGATATCCGTCCAGGCGACCCTCAAGGAAAAATCAGTGCCCGCAGAAATTGGGATGCCTGGGGTCCTGGGATCCCGGAACCGGAACTTGGCAATGCCATGGCGCCTGCCAACTGGGACGGTCCGTTTTTCCTCTCACATCATGATCCCAATACGATCTATGCCGGCACCAATGTCCTTTGGAAAAGTACCGACAATGGAGCGACCTGGACTTCACTGGGAGATTTGACAACCAAAGTAAATCGTAGAGAACTCCTCATTATGGGACAAAGACCTGATGAAAACACAGCTTCATTGGATGATGGAATCCCCTACTACCCCACCCTAACCGCTGTGGCTGAAGATTTATTCAAACCCGGTGTGCTGTATGCAGGAACAGATGACGGATTGCTTCAAGTCTCTTGGGATGATGGACAGACTTGGAATGATGTAACTTCCCAACTTGCGGGATTACCCAAAGAAACTTGGATCAATACCATCGAAACATCCAGCCACCAAGCAGGAAGGGCCTACGTCGCCATCAATAACTACCGGAATGATGACTTCAATAATTACATCTACCAAACCGATGATTATGGCAAAACCTGGAAATCCATCGAAGGAAATCTACCAGAAAACCGAGTAGCCAGAACCCTTCGAGAAGATCCTAAAAACCCTAATCTACTCTATTTGGGAACAGAGCTTGGCCTATTCATTAGTATCGATCTGGGAAAGAATTGGGTGGAACTCAAAAGCAATATGCCTTTTCTCCCATTCAATGACTTAGTGATTCATCCACGAGATAATGATTTGGTTTTGGGTACACATGGACGGGGAGTTTGGATTCTTGACCATGTAAATGCACTTCAGGAAATGACTCCTGAGGTCCTAAGGCAGGATGCCGTACTCTTCTCCATTGCTGAGGCGGAAATCATCAATTACACTCGCGATGGAGCGCATACAGGAGATATGTACTACCGAGGCGAAAATCCTGATTTCGGAGCAGCTATTGATTTCTATCTTCGAGAATCAGTTTCCTCTGATGCGATCAAACTGACGATTTTTGATGCGAATGGAAAAATGGTGGATGAAGTCAAAGCACCAACTAAAGCAGGATTGCATCGGGTGATGTGGAACCTCCGATACCAAACAGAGGCATCAGGCACGGGACGAGGTAGAATCTCAGGCCCTTTTGTCAACCCAGGACTTTACACTGCCAAACTGGAAGTCAATGGAAAATCACAGGAGCAAAAATTTCAAGTCAGCGATGATCCGAGATTGAATATTCCGATAGATATCCGAAAGGAATGGACCGCCTCCCAAATGGAGGTTTTGGCTCTTTATGCTGAGGTAGCTGAGGATCAAACAGCCATCAATAAACTGGATGACCAACTCGAAAAATTGGAAAAGGACGGAATTTCTTATGATAAAAGTACTGCTGCACCCCTAAAGGAAATCAGCAGAAAATACGGAGAATTGAGTCGGAGAATCCGATCGCTGTACTCTGAAATTGGTGACTATATCGGACCTTGGACAGCAGATCAAAAGTCCCAGTTTGACTACTACCAATTGATGAAGAATAAACTACGAGAAGAACAAGAGGATGTAATCCAAAATACCGTTCCAAGAATCAACCGCGGACTTAAGAAGGAAAACAGGTTAACAGTTTCTCAATAGGTCCCAAAATTGAGAGTTTTCACAAAGCACTGACATTTGACAGGTCAGTGCTTTTTTTGTTTGCATCTTTCTCACCGAAATATAAAGTCCATTCAAGAATTGCTTGTATTTTGGAATTCTTAAATCTAGATCGACATGAACATTTTCAATATCATCACGATTTTGACCATTCTTTCAGCTGGTTTTGCCTTTATCAATACCAAATTCTTGAAGCTTCCCTTCACGATAGGCTTGATGATCATCGCCATCGTTTTCACCATTGCGGTGTATATACTGGGATCTTTTAATCCCTTCATCTTAGAGGAAGCCAATTTACTGATCAACTCCATCGATTTTGAAACTGTCTTGCTAGATGTGATGCTGAGTTTTTTACTTTTTGCGGGAGCCCTTCACACCAAACTAGATGCCCTCAAAAGACAAAAAGGCCCCATTGCGTTATTCGCCACCATCGGTGTAGTCATCTCCACTTTTTTGATAGGGACGCTGATGTACTATTTATTTCTGGCATTCAGCTATCCCATTGATTACATCTACTGCTTGTTATTTGGGGCCTTGATTTCCCCTACTGACCCGATTGCGGTTTTAGGGATTTTGAAGGAAGCTAATGCACCAAAAAAACTAGAAACCAAGATCGTCGGCGAGTCACTTTTCAATGATGGAGTGGGTGTTGTTGTCTTTATTGTGATTTTCAAAATCGCCCAACAAGGCTTGGACTCGATGTCATTTGGAGATGTCGGACTGCTGTTCGTTGAGGAAGTTATCGGAGGGATAGCTCTTGGGTTGATTGCCGGTTGGTTGGCTTTCAGACTGATGAAAGCCATCGATAATTTTGAGACCGAAGTGATGATCACCCTCGCTTTAGTGATGGGAATATCGGCTTTAGCGCATTATTTGCATGTTTCAGGGCCTCTCGCAGTGGTCGTGGCGGGAATCTTCATTGGCAACAAGTCCCCTGAAATCGCTTGGTCGCCCAATACTCAAAACTATGTAGATAAATTCTGGGAGCTAATCGACGTTTTACTCAATGCACTACTATTTGTATTGATCGGCTTAGAATTGTTAATCGTTTCGCTGGATAGCACCTATGTGATTTTTGGAGTATTTGGAATCGTGATTTCGCTTCTGTCAAGATTTGTTGCCCTTTCTGGACCAGTTTCCCTATTTCAAAAGAAGTTGGACTTTATCCCAAAAACGAATCTGATTATGACATGGGGAGGAATCCGGGGTGGCATTTCCATAGCCTTGGCGCTTTCACTCGAGCCGCAGATGGGACGAGAATTATTTTTGACCATTACTTACCTCATTGTGATTTTCTCCATCATCGTTCAAGGATTATCCATCGGGCCCTTGGTCAAAAAAGTCATTTCCAAATCTGGAGTAAACAATGCTTAACAGAGATTTTTATAGAATACAATCAATTGATAATTTGCAATTTGATTACTTAAAAATAAAGTAATCAAGAAGCTTTTCCCAAAAACAGAGCAAACTATGCGGGGAGAAGTCCAGCTTCGATTTCAAAAAAATCATGTAGCCAAATATTTTTTTGTAAAATTTCATTTACTTTGCATTACAAAGTACTTTTAAAATGAAAAAACCTGAACAAGAATTAGCCGAAATCAAGTCCATGATGGAGCGAAGTACGCGTTTCCTTTCTTTGAGTGGACTATCGGGTGTATTAGCTGGAATTTATGCATTGATTGGTGGCGGGTTCGCCTGGTATTGGCTTTACTTTCCACAGAGCCAATGGGGGGATTCAAGCCAATTATTGAGCAGTTCTTCCTTGTTGCCCCGATTATTACTCTTGGCGATTTCGGTCCTTTTATTGGCTATTGGTTCTGCTTTGCTTCTCAGCAAGCGAAAAAGCAAACAAAAAGCCCAGGTGTTTTGGAACAGTGCTAGCAAGCGTTTTATGCAAGCGCTGTTTATACCCGTCTTGGTTGGTGGGCTTTTCACCTTTGCGCTGATTCATGAATCAGCTTTCCAATTGATTCCTGCCAACCTATTGATTTTTTATGGTTTGGGACTCTTCGCTGCCTCTAATTTTACCTTAGGGGAAATACAGAAACTAGGCTTTTTTCAGTTGATTTTGGGAATAATGTCAGCTTTCTTTCCTGATTATGGCTTGTGGTTTTGGATTTCCGGCTTCGGAATCTTACACGTGATATACGGCGCTTTGATGTATCAAAAATACGATCGCTAAGGTGAAGGGGAATTACGATAAAGCATTTGAAAATGTCGTCAGACTGCGTGTCATGTCCATCCTGATGGTCAATGAGCAATATGACTTCAATTCCTTCAAAGAGATCCTGGAGGTGACGGATGGAAACCTCGCTTCTCACCTACGATACTTGGAAAACCAAGACTATGTAGCAGTAGAAAAGACCTTTGTGGGCAGAAAGCCGCAAACCAATTATTCGGCTACAGCATCAGGAAAAAAAGCCTTTCAGGATCATTTGGATTTTCTGGAGCAATTGATCAAAGAAAACAAAAACTAAAAAAATTTATCCATTCACTTTGAAATACAAAGTACTTTCATTTAAAATAAAATCTAAAATCATGAACACAAATCAAGCCCCCTTTCTTCCTCGCAACCTAAAAGACTTATTACTCCCAGCTGTACTAGGTGCAAGCCTTCCTTTGGCCTGGTTGGCTTTCATTATCCTTATGAAAGAAGATCTATTCGAATCTTGGATGTATTATCCTCTAGTCATCATCCCTTTGGGTGGGGCTGGTGGTGGCTTTTTCTTGTATTTGATGGGATTTCATTGGTTTCCCGAAGGAAATAAAAAATTAATAGCGGTGATATTCAGTATCATTTTCTATTTCTTTTCACTTTGGATAAGTGCCGTAACTGCCTTTGCCATTCCAGGACATTGGAATTGAAAATCATGCATATAGATATCCGAAATCTGACCACTACCCTAATTCGTTTTGCTCGCCACGCTGGAAGCCGGAAGAATGAAGATCGAAGCAACAACCATCTAAACTTCAAGACGAATTTTAAGCCGTATCAATTTCATACTGCCAGAAAAGCAGAAACTCAGAATCATTAAATTTAATCTAAAGCAGCACCTAATATGAAAAAAGAAATCCTATCCCATCTCGACCAGGCAGAAGAGTTGGAAAAACTTTATAGAAAGAATAAATCTGAATTCAAAAAAGCATTCTTGGACATCTATCCAAGTATTCAAAACCAATCTCCGGTTTCGGATTTTTGGAAAGCACGGCTCCAAACTCCATCGGATAGCATTCAATGGGGAGAAAAATCAGAATGGATATTTTTAATTGTAGCATCTTTAGCAGCTGGAATTTATGCTAAGCTCCCAGCTATTTTCCCCATCAATGAGGATTTCTTTTATCCCAAAAATCTTGGACTGATGGTTTTCCCTTTTGTTTCAGTCTATTTTGCTTGGAAAAATAAGCTTTCACAGAAAAGCAACATCATTCTTACCCTATCTTTTCTCGCTTCGCTGCTTTATATCAACCTTCTACCTGATAATGAAAGTAGTGACACGCTGGTTCTGGCCTGTATTCATTTACCTATTCTTCTGTGGGGACTATTGGGATTTGCATTTGGAGGAGAAAATTGGAAAAGTTCTGAAAGCCGATTGGGCTTCCTTCGATTCAATGGTGATGCCATTATCATGGGTGGATTATTGGTCCTTTCGGGAGGAATCCTTTCGGCAATTACGATTGGACTCTTTAGCCTGATTGGTTTGAGAATTGAGGAATTTTATATGGAATACATTGCCGTTTTCGGATTGGCTGCTATCCCTTTAATTGCCACCCACCTGACCCAAACCAATCCCCAATTGGTCAATAAAGTCCCACCGATTATTGCCCGAATCTTCAGTCCACTTGTATTGGTAATGCTCTTGGTTTATCTGGGAGCAATCGTATATGCAGGCAAAGACCCTTACAATGACCGGGAGTTTCTATTGCTCTTTAATTTGCTTTTGATTGGCGTGATGGCATTGATTTTTTTCTCGATTGCAGAGAATAGCCAAGGAAAAAATCAAGCTTCCCAAAACTGGCTTTTGCTGCTTTTAGCCTTAGCTACTTTGCTTGTAAATGCTGTTGCCTTGTCAGCCATCATATTCCGGATCAACGAATGGGGATTCACCCCTAACCGCACGGCGATTTTGGGAATTAATATACTTATGATGGTACATTTGATTTGGGTAGGAAAAGACCTCTTTTTGACTGTTAGATCCAGGAAAAGCATTAATCAGTTCGGCCAAACTATCTCCTATTTCTTGCCGGCTTATCTGGTGTGGGCTGGATTGGTAACTTTCCTCTTCCCAAATGTATTTGGTAACGGGTAAAAAGTCTACCCATAAAAAAATTTGGCGAATTCGATCCCTCATTATTATTTGGGGGATTACTGAATTCGCTCAATTTTAATATTGATCAAAAATCACTTCTCAAATACAATCGCCTCCGGATTGGCTCCCAGCTCTTCCAGCGCTTTGCTGACTGCTTTGATCATAGGTTCGGGTCCACAGACATAGAATTCCTGCTTGAAATCAGAAACATGTTTCTGTAAAAATTCTTTGTCAATTCGACCATGGGCATGACCTTCTTTTTCTTCTTGATCCAAGATGGAAATGAAATTTTCCCCAAGGGTATTTTCAAACCAATCTTCCAGAATCACATCCTTGGAAGTTTTATTTGCGAAAAGCAAACTATTTCCGTCTACTTTTCCCTGAGCTTTCAAACTTTTGAAAATCGCTATAAAAGGCGTGACCCCGGCTCCACCGGCAATGAAAATACCTTTCCCTTGGTACTGAATTGCTCCCCATGATTCATCGACCAAAAGTTCATCGCCCACTTTGAGACTGTCAATCTCCTTGGTCACTCCATCGTGATCGTGGTAGGATTTGATGACGAATTCTAGATGATCGTCCTCAGGAAGACAGGTAAAAGTGAATGGTCTCTTTTCTTCTGTCCAGCCTTCCTTATTGATTGCTACCTCGCAAGCCTGACCTGGCTCAAAAGAATAGCCGTTTGGCTTTTCTACTTTAAACTGCTTCACATCATGCGTAAGCTTCTGAATATCTACTATTTTGGCTTTATCTGGCATAAAAATTTAAAGGTTAGTTCTATTATAGAAAAGGATTTGAGTACAAATTGTTCCATCGAATCTAACAATCAGGGATATACTCTACTCATTTCCTTCCTTCCATTTATCCAAAAAAGGGATCATTTTCATGTATATGAATTAACTTAGGGTCAAATTAAAAATCACTATGAAGACACTCCTATCAAACCTTGGAATTGCTGGTCTTTTGGCTTTAAGCCTAGGATGCAGCCCCCAATCCAATGAACAAACCGAATCAAACGAAGAGACAAGTATGGAATCAACAAACTTCGGAGGCTTGGCCCTTTACACCCTTCGAGATGCAATGGGCACTGATCCGAAAGGCACACTCCAGAAAGTAGCAGATGCAGGCTATGCCTACGTAGAGGCTGCAGGCTATGCAGATGGAAAGTTTTATGGAATGGAACCGGCTGAGTTCAAAAGCTATCTTGAATCTATCGGCTTGGATGCCAGAAGTACGCACATGGGTGGCGTGACTCTGGAAAATGCCGATGAGCAAATTGCAGCCACTAAAGCAGCTGGATTTGAATACTTTGTGATTCCAGTTCCTCCAATGGGTATGTTTACTTTTGGTCCTGATGGAATGGGAATGAAAGGAACACCAGAAGAATTGGTGAGTATTCTGACGCAAATCGGTGAGAAATGCTTTGCTGCTGGACTCAAGCTTCTATATCACAACCATGACTTTGAGTTTAAGCCCATGGAAGATGGCACGATCCTAACAGATTATATTCTAGAAAACACAGACCCTGCTCACGTCAACTATCAGATGGACCTTTTTTGGGTAACTAAGTCAGGTGCTGACCCATTGGCTTACTTTGAGAAGTATCCGGGTAGATTCAAAGCTTGGCATGTAAAGGATATGAGTGAAGCGGGAGAATTCGCACCTGTTGGCACCGGCACAATTGATTTCGCTCGAATTTTGGCGGAAAAGGACCAATCGGGAATGGAATATTACCTAGTTGAGCAAGACAATACTTTTGATCTTGATCCACTTGAAGCCATTAGAATCAGTCATGATGGATTGAAAAAGTTTGGATTTAACTAATCGAAAAAACTACGAGAAAAGGCCACCTTGTTTGATTTCAAGGTGGCCTTTTTCATTAATATTCAATCATTTCAATAGCAGCGTCAAATTTCTATGGGTAGAATTATGGCCGATGTATCCATAGCCATTGGTGGTCCTGGCCCAGGCTGTAAGCACAAAGCTGTAGGCACATGTTTGAGGTGGACGCCAATTACCACTAGATGGTATCAATAGATTCGTATGACCTGCCCAATTACCTTTCGAGAGACCATAACTTTCACTGAAAATTCCAGTGGCTTGATTTTCACCGTAGGTGGCTCTGAATTGAATTGCACGAAGGTTTCCTTGTGGATCGTGTGCTGTAATTCTAAAATTCAATCCATCGGGTGCAGGTCCAATTGTTTCGATCGCACAGGCAGACACCTCACTCCTTCCGTGTTTGATACTTTCTATGTTTACTCCCGGTAGATGATTATCGATGTAAATATTGACCGTATCCGTCGCAGCAACCGTTCTTCCTTTGTAAAATATCACAGTGATTTTGTGAATTCCTGGAAGCAAAGCTATGGTAGGAAATTGGATCAATAAGTCATCGATGGAGTAATCTATTGCAGGATTTGCCAATTGATAATAGCCCAAAGCTGAAGCGGAAAAGGTCTGGAGCACATAAGAAGATCCATTCCACCGATAATTGGACCAATTGCTAAGTAACTTCTGAGCAGAGCCGGTAGGTGGGTCAATGAGAACCCGGTATTTTCTTGCTCCCTGCGCCCAAAGCTGCTGTAGTTTGGTACGATTGCCAATCACATTCAATGTCCCTCCAAAGGCAGCATTTTGAACGTGAGTGTAATAGCCTGCATCTGTAGTCGCCCTCCCTGTAGATTGATTGATATTCGATTTTGGAATCAAGCCAATGCCTCCAATCACAGGGCCAGCTAATTTTTCAGGGATTCCAGGTTTTCTGGACAAAATAATCTGTCTCAGCTTTTTGAAATCCTTGAAAAAATTCCCTGGGAAATCTGTCGTAAAACCAGGTCTAGTGGATTTGACCCGAAAACCGAAATAGGAATAAGGCGGACTCAAGGGCCATGAAAGGGCGATATTGATTTCTTTTAGATCAATTTTAAACTTCCAAATACGATGGGATGCTGAGGATGCCTCGCTTGAGCCAAATTCTTGAACCACTTCCGAACTACTAGGGTCATTCAAAATACCTGTCCACCTCGCTGGCCCGAGGTAATACTGCCGCGCAAGTTTATTCGGCTGGCCTGGGTAAAGGGCATAGTTGATGTCATAATTAGCAGTGATGGCCCGGTCTCTATTTCTGTCAAAAGAAAGCCAGAAATAATCACCGGTACCAGAATCATTACCTGTGTCCTGAACTACATCAATTGCCATGTAGAGAAATTGTGCATCGTTCTTTGCCAAAACTTCTCCTCGGGAGAATTTCAGCTTTCCTGCACCATCCCAAGCACCACCGGAGAGCGGACTATTGATGTCGATCGGAGTGACAGCCCAGGTACTTTTTAGTGGAAGCGCAAAAAGGATGGGCGATGTGATGGTTAAATTTTTGATTTTTGCCATGATAATATGGGGGTTAAAATAAGGGAAAGAAAAGGTGTCCAAGTGGACATGTTCGAATCAATATCCCGAAGCTCTACCTGAAGGTGGTGAGTGGGAACCGTAAACAATCTAGCCAGGAAGGCTATTTATTAGTTTGAAAATCAGTGTATTAAAAGGTAATTATTTTTAAAGCAAAAAGAAAGAATTCGAAAGTTTTTAACTTTACTATCTATAAAAAACGACATATCAAATTGATTTTATACAAAGAAAAGTCCTCCTAAAAGTATCTTCAAACAAGAAAACTGGCTAAGGATTTTTTTGAAATTGATTTACTCCCAAGCGCTTTTGTTAATTTCAACTGTAAACCGTCGATTCAAGAAATCCATGCAAGGCAATACCACTTTGATCATCGTAGTCGTAGTTTTGGCCCTCCACTTCTTGGTTGGTATTGGATGGCTACTCTACAAAATGGCAGGACCAAAAAAACCTGATAATGATTCTTGATTCCAAGGCTGATCCTGAATGAAGTTTCTATGAACTTTTTTAAAAAATTGCCATAATTCCTAGAAAGGGAATAATTTCCGCTTTCGAAATCCAAAATCAATCCTAAAATGCAAGCATTTCTAATCTCACTGGCTCTCTGTTTTCTAAGTCTCAGCCTCAGTGCACAGAGCTCTTTTATCCAAAATAAAGTCATAGCCCACCGCGGTGCTTGGAAAAAGAATGAGCTTCCGCAAAATTCAATCGCCTCCCTAAGAGAAGCCATTCGGCTGGGTTGCGAAGGATCTGAATTTGATGTATGGATGACAGCGGATGAAGTGTTGGTAATCAATCATGATGCAGACTTTCAGGGATTGGACATAGAGCATGAAACCTATGAGACCTTACTGAGCAAAAAACTCCCAAACGGAGAAAAAATACCCACTCTTGAAGAATACCTTGGAGAAGGAATGAAGCAAAAGAAGACGAAACTGATTTTGGAATTTAAGCCCTCAGAAATTAGCACTGAAAGAAGTGAGCGAGTGGGAGAATTGGCCGTGCTTACGGTTCAGAAACTTCAGGCGCAAGATTGGGTAGAGTATATCACCTTTAGCTATGAAGGTGGCTTGAAAGCCATCGCTACCGACCCTAGCGCAAAGGTGGCCTACTTGACCGGAGACAAATCGCCTGCAGAACTCAAGGAAGCAGGGTTTTATGGCTTTGATTACAACTTTAGAATTCTTCAACTGAAGCCAAACTGGATTGAGGAAGCCCGCCAACTGGGACTTACCACCAATTCTTGGACCGTTAATGACCCGGAGGTGATGCAATTTCTGCTTGATAAAAAAATAGACTTTATCACCACAGATGAGCCAGAGACACTTTTGAAAATGGTGGGAAAATAAATTTTGACTCGAAATAAAAATCCCGAGAAAGGTTCAGAGCACATCTCAGGATTTTATTTATTTCTTTTTGAAGTTATTATTTGGCTGGAAGGAGCTTAGATCGAACTTCTCCAAAGCCAACTCGCACACCATCTTTTTCAGCATAGCCCTTGAGGATCACCGTATCTCCATCTTCAATGAATTTTCGCTCTTCGCCAGTATCCAGTTTGACCGGTTTGCTTCCTTTCCAGCTGAGCTCCAGCATAGAACCAAAAGAATCCTCTGTAGGTCCAGAAATTGTACCCGATGCCATCATATCTCCCACATTGATATTGCAGCCATTGACGGTATGATGCGCCAACTGCTGTGCAATATTCCAGTACATGTATTTGAAATTGGATCGGCAGACTCGACTGGCTTGTTTTACTCCATCAGGCTGAATGTATGCTTCCAGATTGATATCAAAGCTATGCGGCGTTTCACATTTCAAGTAAGGCAAAACCTCCGGATCTTGGGTTGGGCCGTCTACTCGGAATTGATCCAAAGCTTCCATGGTAACTACCCATGGTGAAATGGAGGAGGCGAAGCTTTTCCCCAAGAATGGACCCAATGGAACGTATTCCCAAGCCTGAATATCCCTTGCAGACCAGTCATTAAACAAGACAAATCCGAAAATATAGTCTTCCGCTTCTTCTGTAGATATTGAGTCCCCAAGCTTGGTAGATTTTCCCGTGATGAATGCTAATTCCAACTCAAAATCCATTCTTCTGCTCGGACCAAAAGAAGGGCTCTCCATATCTGGATCCTTGAATTGGCCTTTTGGGCGATGAATATTTACACCTGAAGGAATGATGGATGAAGCTCTTCCATGATAGCCTACGGGTAGATGCTTCCAATTTGGCAACAGTGCATTTTCTGGATCACGAAACATCTTTCCTACATTGGTAGCATGCTCCATGGAGCTATAGAAATCCGTGTAATCTCCGATTTTGACAGGCAAAAGCATTTCGGCTTCTTTTCGGTTGACCATTACTTTTCCACGGATGGAATGGTCACGAAGCTTTTCATTATCAGCCAGAAGCAATTCTTGTACGCGCTCTCTGATTTTTTTGGTTTGAGTTTTACCCAAGGCAATCAAATCATTAAGTGCTTCGCTTAAAAAGATACCTTCTGGGAGAAAAAGATCCGAAAAGAATCCTTCCTGATCCAAAATGCTCAAGTCAACAATCTTATCACCAATTGCAATTCCAACCCTAGGACTTAGCCTTTTATTCTTGAAAATGCCAAATGGCAGATTATAGATGGTAAAATCGGAATTTTTGGGAATCTCCACCCACGTTTTTAGCTCGTTCATCATTTATTGGCTACTGATCAAAAATTTGTGAGGGCAAATTTAAGCCTTCTCAATGAATACAAAAGATAATTACCATTTCATTGAAAAGAGTTTAAAGAAACTAAATCCCTAACTCTTACTTTCTTTAATTAACCTTATTTCCTAAAAACCCTAAGAAATACCTCTTATCATTATTTTTTTAGAATTATCAGATTGTAAAGGGTAATTTAATGCAAATAAATTTTAGCAGCACCATGAACAGAATAATACCCAAGACACTATTTACTGTCCTGATTTTTCTTTTCTCTATCCAGGTTTTTGGACAAGAAAAATCCATTTTGGACCAATTGGAGGAGATCGCGATCGTCGATCAGAAAGTAATGATGCCAATGCGAGACGGAATCCGCCTAGCTACTGACATCTACAGACCCAAAACTGATGAGCCTGTCCCGATCGTATTCTCAAGGACTCCTTATAATTTTAACACCTATGGAGATGGTGAACTTCGTACCCGAACTATGCAATCTGCCCTTTCCTGGGTCAAAAAAGGATATGCCTATGTCGTTCAGAATGAAAGAGGGCGCTTTTTCTCTGAAGGTGAATGGGATATTCTCGGCACACCGCTGACAGATAGCTATGATGCTTTTGACTGGATGTCTGAGCAAAGTTGGAGCAATGGGAAGATTGGTCTCCTTGGCTGTTCCTCCACTGCTGAATGGCAAATGGCTGCTGCTTCTTTAGATCATCCTGCATTAGCAGCTTTGGTCCCACAAGGATTTGGTGCTGGAGTTGGTAAAATTGGAGACTTTGTAGAGCAAGGCAACTGGTACCGAGGAGGTGCTGGGCAGATGCTGTTTACAGCTTGGCTTTATGGAACACAACATGACCCAATGGCTCCAAGACTTCAGCGAGGAATCGCTCAGGAGGACTTATTGAGATTGCAGCGCTTCTATGACATGGCTCCGGAATACCCAAGAGTGGACTGGAAAGAAGGCTTGGCACATTTGCCCGTTCAGGACATTATCAAAAATGTAAATGGACCAAAAGGCATCTATGAAGAAATGATTACACGAAAGCCTAATGATGCACGCTGGTATCAGGGTGGACTATATCATGACGATATGCCTTTTGACAAACCAAGTATGTGGTTTGTGTCTTGGTATGACGTGTCCTCTTCACCAAACATCGCGCTATACAATCACGCCAGAGAGAATGCTATCAGCCAACTAGCTAGAGACAACCAGTATTTGGTTATCGCCCCTGTTTTGCATTGCTCTTACACCAGAGCAACTGAAAACACCATCGTAGGTGAGCGAAGTGTAGGGGATGCCCGCTGGAACTATGATGAGGTGATTACAGCTTGGTTTGACAAGTGGCTAAAAGGAGAAGAAAGCAATACCATCAGTGAGCTTCCAAAAGTAACCTACTACACCATGGGCTCGAACAAGTGGCAGTCCTCAGATGTATGGCCTCCCAAAGAAGCTGTGATGACCAATTTCTACCTGGACTCAGAAGGTAATGCCAATACAAGAAATGGAGATGGAAAACTGGTTGCAAAGGCGCCTAAAAAAGAAAATCAAGATACTTTCACCTATGATCCGATGGACCCTGTTCCCTCCTATGGTGGAAATGTATGCTGTACGGGTAATGCAGTCCAAGGCGGTGCATTTGACCAGTCTGAAATGGAGCTAAGGGATGATATACTCGTCTACACCTCAGAGCCTCTAGAAGAAGGAGTAGAAGTTTCGGGTTTCATCGAGTCGTATTTGTATCTGAGTTCAGATGCCAAGGATACAGATGTCACCATCAAAGTCATCGACGTTCATCCGGATGGAAAAGCCTACAACCTGGACGAAACTATTCAGAGGGTTCGATACCGTGAAGGCTATGACAAAGAAGTCTGGATGGAGGATGGAAAAGTCTATGAGATCAAAATGACTCCTATGAGTACGTCCAATTATTTTGATAAAGGACATCGAATCCGTATCGAAGTGACCAGCTCAAACTTCCCACGTTTTGACAGAAATATGAATACTGGTGGAAATAATTACGACGAAACAGAGGGAGTAGTAGCAACCAACTCTATTCATCATGGAGGGAAGTTCCAAAGTAGAATAGTACTACCAATGATAAAAAAGTAATAGCGGTTTTCAATATAGAGGGGCGAGGCCCCTCTTTTCTTTTAAAAAATCCTTTTCTGCCAAAGAATATTTACAAAATATCATTTCTACTTTCCTTTCATAATATTTTTTAACAATAAGTTGAAAATTAATCGAGGAATCCATTCCCTTTTTGTAATTTCAGATTAGATAATTAAATATTTAAACCTTATGAACAAATTTTACAAACTAAGCCTTCCCCTGCTTTTTCTGTGGCTCTCCACAGGGATGGCATGGGCACAGATATCCGTCTCGGGTACTGTGACAGACGAGCGGACCTCGGAGCCGCTCATCGGTGCAAGTATCCTGATCAAGGGCACGACCACTGGAACTATCACGGACATTGATGGTAACTTTTCACTAAGCATCCAAAATGCCGATGGAGCAACTCTTGTTGTTTCTTCTATTGGATACTTGACAAAAGAGATCAATGTATCCTCCTCTATGAGCAATCTGAATATTCAGTTGAATCAGGATGCAACTAATTTGGAGGAAGTGGTAGTGACGGGTCTTGCATCTTCTGTAAAAAGAAGTAATCTCGCCAATGCAGTTTCTACCGTTTCTGCCAAAGACCTCACTGGAACAACGACTATCCAAACTACTGACGGGGCCCTCTATGGTAAAGTAGCCGGTGCTACTATCCGATCAAACGGCGGTGCTCCAGGTGGTGGTATGTCGATCCAGCTTCGAGGTATCTCCAGTCTCTCTGGTGCATCTCAGCCACTAATTATTGTGGATGGTGTTTATATTTCCAATGCCACCCAACGAACCGGTCGAGCATCTGTAACAGGAGCAGGCGGAAGTAATCAGGATGACGGAGCTAACCGTCTCGCTGATTTGAATCCAGCTGATATCGAGACAATTGAGGTTTTGAAAGGTCCATCCGCAGCAGCGATCTACGGTACCCGTGCTAATGCAGGTGTAATCATCATTACTACCAAAAGAGGTGCTGAAGGAAGAACTACCGTATCCCTTTCTCAGGATATCGGTTTTGCCGAGCCATTAAGACTACTAGGTGTAGACGACTGGAGTGAAGAGAAAATCAATTTCTTCTTCCCTGAAGCAAGAAGACCGCTTGAGCTTGAAAGATTCAGAGCTGCACAATCTTCTGGTAATTTTATCGACTATGAAGACTTCTTTTACAACAATCAAGCTACACTTCTAAATACTCGAGTGAATGTGTCGGGTGGTAATGAGAAGACCAAATTCTTCGTATCAGGTAACATTTCTGACGAAGAAGGTACTGTTCGAAATACCGGTTTTCAGCGTTATTCCGTAAGAGCAAACATTGATCACAAGATCAGTAATGCCATTCGTCTTGGAGTATCTTCCAACTACATTCAGTCTAACACAGACAGAGGATTCACTGGAAACCAGAACAATACCGGGGCATCTATCGGATACAGTATTGCTTATGTACCTAATTATTTTGATCTGAGAAGGAATGCCGATGGTACCTACCCTGTCAACCCTTACTTCTCAGACAATCCGGTGGCAGTAACAGACAATGCGGTAAACAACTCAGAAGTAAATCGTTTCATCCAAGCATTCACCTTGGATATTGATCTTTTGAAAACTGAGAACAGTTTTCTTACTGCCAACATTGCCGGTGGATTAGATTTCTTACAAAACAGAACACTCATCTATCTTCCTGAATTTTTGCAGTTCCAAAGAGCGCAGGCTAATCCAGGTGATGTATTGAAAGGAAAGCAAGAAAGCTTCAACACCAACTTCCAAGCGGCTTTGGTATATAACTGGAACCTTGGAAGAGTCAATATGAACTCTCAAGCAGGTCTAGTAAGACTAGATTTTAACAATAGTGCTCTATTCAATAGAGGTAGAGGCTTGGTACCAGGCCAAACCAACTTGGGTCAGGCTGCCATCCAAGAAATCAATCAGGAATTCAACTCTGAAGTACAAGAAGCTGGTATTTTCTTGCAGCAGGAAGCAAACTTCGAAGACAAACTGATCGGTACAGTGGGTATCCGTTGGGATAAGTCTACGTTGAACGGTAATCCAAATGAGTATTATGCATTCCCTAGAGCTTCCTTGGCAGTAAACTTGGCTAATTTCGACTTCTGGAGTTCTTCAGTTTTCAATCAAGTAAAACCAAGAATTGCTTATGGTGAAACTGCCGGACCGGTAGGATTCGGAGCAACATTTACTCCACTAGGCGGCACCAACATTGGAGGCCTTCTTGGATCTGTTGTTTCTACTCAAATCGGAAACACACAAATCCGACCTGAAACAGCGACAGAACTGGAATTCGGTGTAGATGTGGGTATGTTCAATAACCGACTTAGCTTGGAAGCAACCTACTACATCAAAAATACTCAGAACAACATTCAAAGCTTGAGACTTTCTCCGGCTACCGGTGTGAATACCACTCCAAGTAATGAGGCAGAGCTTCAAAACAAGGGGATAGAAATCGCACTTTCCGGTAATATTGTAGAGAATCCAAATTTCAAATGGTTCTCCAGAGTACTTTTCTGGCAAAATCGTATTGAAATGACTCGCCTAGGTATTCCAACTTATACTGCTGGCGCATTTGGTGCTGGTCTAGGTACTTTCTTGTATGCTGAAGGCTACTCTCCTACGACCATTGTAGGTACTCCTGCTGATCCCAATGTGCCGGGTGGATTTACCATTTGGGGTAACTCTCAGCCAGACTTCAACCTATCCTTCTTCAATAGTTTCAATATCTACAAAGGACTTGAACTTTCCATCTTGACAGATTGGAGACAAGGTGGTGACAACATCAACTTGACTTCATTCTTGACCGATAGTGGTGGTACTACGAATGGTTGGTTTGATGATGATAATGGAGATGGAATTCCAAATGGACGTCAGCGTGAGCCAGAGCCTTACAATAATGCTGGACGCTGGGTACAAGATGCGACTTTTGTCAAAATCCGTGAAATCGGTTTGTATTACACCATCCCAAGAGCTACGATTCAGGAATGGTTTGGAAGCGCAGTTCAGAATATCCGAGTAGGTGGCTCTGTCAACAATGCTTTCCTATTCACCGACTACGAAGGCTACGATCCTGAGACTTCCACTTTCGGAGCTCAAGCAGTAGCAAACAATGTGGATATCGCGCCTTACCCTACACCACGTCGCGTATTCTTCCACTTAACTATCGACTTTTAAACCCGCAACAACATGAAAAACACACTTAAAAATATCAGTAAAGTGATTGCAGTTGCAGGTGTACTTGCAGCATGTAATCCCCTACAACTAGACGAGATACAAGATCCAAACAACCCATCGGTAGGATCTGTATCAGACAATGCAACACGGGAACAAATACAATTCTTGATCACAGGACTCGAATCAAGACACAGAGGTTATGTCACCAACGTTTCGCAAGCTTGGAATACCTTTGGTCGGGAGATTTGGTACCTTAATGCTTCCGATCCTAGATTCCAGACTGACTGGCTAGGGCAAAATGGCCGAACCCCAGATCGATCTTATTTCGGTTTTGGTAACACGGGTGGTGGCTCTTATGCTTCTCCTTATCAGGCCATCAATCAAGCCAATGTCTTGGTAACTGCTTCGGAGAATACCGAGAATATATCTGCTTCTGCCAGAAGTGCGGTAAGCGGTTTTGCTAAAACAATCCAAGGATATCAATACATGATTCCAGCCAACTTCGTCTATGAAAATGGAATCCGAATTGATGTATCTGATCCTTTGAACCCAGGTCCCTTCGTACCTTATGGACAGGCATTGGATGCAATCAAGGCCATTTTGGATGAAGGTGATGCAGCCTTAGGTTCTGCAGGTTCTGGAGCATTTCCATTCACCTTGACTAGAGGCTTTGATGGATTCAGTACTATCGAAGGTCTTCGCCAAGTAAATCGTGCTATCACTGCAAGACTTAATGCTTATCGTCAGGATTGGCAGGGAGTTCTGACAGCTTTGAACGCATCGTTTATGGACCTCAATGGTGATTTGAACGCCGGTCCTTCCCATCCTTATGGAGCGGCACCCGATATTTTCAACCCATTATTTTATGTGCCTAATGCTGCCGTCAATACCATCATCGTGGTACATCCATCTGTTTTGGAAGATGCCACTCCAGGTGACTTGAGAGTAGCTTCCAAGTTCTTGGAGCGAGATACCCCTGTAACGGTTTCTACAGATGCAGGTACTTTGGTAGGAACTCACCAAGATGCACGTTGGGCTTCTAACACCGCTTCAATTCCATTCATCAGAAATGAGGAATTGATTCTCTTAAAAGCCGAAGCGCATGCTAACTTAAATCAATCATCAGAAGCTGTGGAAGCAATCAATATCATCCGAAATGCCGCAGGCCTCGGAGATTACTCAGGAGCTACCACACAAGCAGCCTTGATTGATGAAATCTTGTATCAGAGACGCTATTCGCTTTGGGCAGAGCCTTGGGGACACCGATGGATCGATGCCCGTCGCTACAATAGATTGAGTGAAATTCCAACCGACTTCGACGGAGGAACAATCTTTACCCAATTCCCTCATCCTCAGGCTGAATTGAGCTGGGAGGAATATGTAGGAAATTAATCCTCGAATTAATTGACTTAAAAGACCGGCAATTTTGTCGGTCTTTTTCTTTTTCAGCAATAGCAAAGCTACAAGGCCTTTTCCCCTTTTTCCACTATTTTTGCCAATCAAAAAAAATCACCAGAATGTCTATTGCCAGCAAATACGATCCTAGTAACACCGAATCCAAGTGGTATCAGTATTGGATGGAGCACAAACTTTTTGCTTCCAAAATTGATCCTAACAAGGAACCCTACACCATCGTAATCCCTCCTCCTAATGTGACTGGCGTATTGCATATGGGTCATATGCTGAACAATACGATTCAGGATGTCTTGATTCGACGTGCCCGCATGCAAGGCAAAAATGCTTGCTGGGTACCGGGTACCGACCATGCCTCTATCGCTACCGAAACCAAGGTAGTGCAACTGCTAAAAGAAAAAGGGATCGAAAAGAAGGACCTATCACGTGAGGAATTTCTCAAGCACGCCTGGGAGTGGAAAGAAAAGTATGGAGGAATTATCCTTGAGCAGCTAAAGAAACTGGGAGCTTCCTGTGATTGGGATCGTACTGCCTTTACCATGGATGAAGGCTTGAGCGATGCCGTGATTTCTGTTTTTGTGGATTTGTATAAAAAAGGAAAAATCTACCGAGGCATCCGTATGGTCAACTGGGACCCAAAAGGCCAAACTGCCCTATCGGATGATGAAGTGATCACCAAAGAAATTGCTTCCAAACTCTACTACATTAACTATCAAATCGAAGGGACAATAGATCAGTTTTTGACCATCGCTACTACTCGTCCGGAAACCATCATGGCCGATGTCGCCATTTGCATCAATCCTAATGACCCTCGATTCACTCATTTGAAAGGTAAAAAAGCCATCATACCACTGATCAATCGTCCCATCCCTATCATCGAGGACGAGTACGTGGACATGGAATTTGGGACAGGTTGCCTCAAGGTGACTCCTGCTCATGATATCAATGATTATGAGTTGGGAATCAAGCATAAACTGGAAGTCATCGACATTCTCAATGACAATGGAACCCTTAATGAGAAAGCTCAAATTCTCGTGGGTGAAGACCGATTTATCGCCCGAAAGAAAATCGGAAAGTTATTAGAGGAGGCAGGACAACTTGAAAAAATCGAGGACTACAAATCTAACGTAGGACATTCCGAAAGAACGGATGCCGTAATCGAACCAAAGCTCTCTTTGCAGTGGTTCCTCAAAATGGATGAAATCACCAAGCCGGCCTTCAGCTCGGTAATGGAGGATGTCATCCAACTCCATCCACCCAAGTTCAAAAACATGTACCGGGTCTGGATGGAAAACGTTCGTGATTGGTGTATTTCCCGCCAACTCTGGTGGGGACATCAGATTCCTGCCTACCATCTTCCTAATGGGGAATTTGTGGTTGCCAAAACGAAAGAAGAAGCACTAAAAATCGCCCAAGCTGAACATGATTCAAATTACACACTGGCAGACCTGAAGCAAGATGAAGATGTATTGGATACTTGGTTTAGCTCTTGGCTGTGGCCGATTTCTGTATTTGACACAGATGTCTTTACCACTGGCAAGCCAAACGAAGAACTGAAATACTACTACCCAACCAATGACCTGGTGACTGCTCCAGAAATTCTATTCTTCTGGGTAGCAAGAATGATCATCGCCGGCTATGAATACATGGGTGAAAAGCCCTTCAAAAATGTGTACCTGACTGGAATCGTACGGGATAAACTGGGCCGAAAAATGTCCAAGTCTCTGGGTAATTCCCCGGATCCACTGGAGCTGATCGCGCAGTACGGTGCGGATGGGGTCCGAACAGGGATGCTTTTCTCCTCCCCTGCCGGAAACGATCTTCCATACGATGATAAGCTCGTGGAGCAGGGAAGAAATTTTGCCAACAAAATCTGGAATGCCTTCCGATTGGTGAAAGGGTGGGAAATTGATTCCGATTTGGACGGTGGTGCGAATACTTCATCAATCCATTGGTTTGAAAACCGCTTCAATCAAGCTTTGGCAGAGATCAATGATCACTTTGAGAAATTCAGAATTTCCGATGCCCTGATGGCTACCTATAAATTGGTATGGGGAGACTTCTGCTCCTGGTATCTGGAAATGATCAAGCCAGAATATCAGAAGCCTATTGATCAGGCGACTTACAACAAGACCATTGAGATTTTCGAGGATATTCTAAAGATTCTTCATCCTTTCATGCCTTTCATTTCGGAGGAAATATGGCATCAGATTCAAGATAGGAAAGTGGAAGAATCCTTGATTTTGGCAAAATGGCCCGAAGCAAAACCATTCGACTCTAAAATCACAGAGGAAGCCAACCAAGTATTCGAGGTGGTTTCTCAAGTCAGAAATTTGAGAGCTTCCAAAGGGATGTCTCCCAAAGAAGCTTTGGACCTGAGCGTCAATACCAAGCGGCCGGAATTGTATCAGCGATTTGAATCCGTAATTGTCAAACTGGCCAATTTATCTTCCTTGAATTTCGCAGCCAAAGTAGAAAATGCGATGAGCTTCGTGGTCAAAGCAGACGAATGCTTCGTTCCAATGGGAGACTCCATCAATGTGGAAGAGGAAAAAGCCAATCTTCAAAAGGAGCTAGAATACACCAAAGGCTTTTTGAACTCGGTGATGAAAAAGCTATCCAATGAGCGATTTGTGGCTGGTGCTCCGGCCCAAGTGGTAGAGAATGAAAAGAAAAAACAGGCAGATGCAGAGGCGAAAATAAAAGCCTTGGAGGAAAGTCTAGCCAAATTAGGTTAATCTTTGAGGTCTTTAAGACCTCGAAGATTTTAAGCAAATATGAAAAAGAAAATCCAGTGCCGTCAGGTTCTGGATTTTTTTTAGGTTTAATAGATGTCAAATTTAGGATAGGATACAAGAGAGTTTTACTCCACACTAAGCCTCACAAACCCTACTTCATCCTCGATATTCTCGAAAATCCAGATTTGACCATCTTTCACAAAATGTCGTTTGGGCTCCTGAATTAACTCCGGGATAAGGGCCTCTTTGATTAAATTAAGATCCTTGCTGAAGACGCTTAAGTAAACATCTGCTCGAGTGGGGATGTATCTCCCATATTCGGTCTTTTCTTCCCCAAAGTAGTTTTTGTGAGAGAAGCGATAAAACTTTTCTTCATCTGGGCTCCAAAATAATGGCCCATAGGTGATATCAGATTCTGCATTCCTCACGATTTCTTCGATTTCACCCGTTTGACCATCTACTTGACTAGGTGGCAAGTAGGCTCGCCTGGCTCCTAGCAAAGGAGTATCCCATGTTTTGACCGTAATGCTATCTGTTTCTAAATCAAAAACCTGAACCTCATTATAGGTATTTGTTGACAGAAATATTTTGCTACCCACTCTGGTAGAATAAACTCCTGGACCATAGCTACCCGCCATATTTCCATCATAGACAATATCTACTTTATATTCTTTTATTTTCTCAAGTTGAGGCAAATCGATCTCCCTGAATTCTCCAGATTCTAGGTTAAAATCAATCATCAAATACTTACTTTCTTCCCATTTGATAAATAAACCGATCGTCCGTAAAGGATTTTCCGGGTCTATAAAAAATTGATTTGGATAAATATCTGAACTGCTCAAAAGATCAGAAGCTATTTTTTCAAGCTCCAGATCTCGGACTAATTGTCCATTTTGGTCGAAAATTTTATAAAACCGATAGTTCCAAAAAAGGATATTCTCGTCCTCATTGATCAAAAAACCAGAGGTGTATGGAGGAACGGAATTGGGTCCATCTTTGTCAAATTGTAACACCTTTTTCAACTTCAATTCATCTAAATCAATCCATTCGGCAATTGCGTCCTCTCGATTGAAATTGATCAAATAGCGTCTATCAGGGTTTAGTTTCGACAACCAAAGATTTTCTTGAAGGTAAATAAACTCCTCTCCCGCATCCACCATTACCGTGTCCAGAGAAACTGTAAAGCTGTCCGAAAGCTCAGTTTTTTCCCCATCATTCCCACCACATGAAGCCAAAAACAAGCTTATCAAAATAACGAATATTCCATTGCGCATAATCGAAGAGTAAATGTTTAAAATTAAATCCTTGATCAACTTACACACTATTCTCTTCTTTTTTGATTTTGAAAAAGGATTTTTTTGTTAAAATATTTAAACAGCAAAGTCCTTTTGAACAGGTATTTATAAAAAATACCATGTAAATTATGATCAAATCTTTTTAACAATGGAAAAACCCAATAACCCAAATTATCACAACGCAGCCAAGGATTTAGCAGGCCTCATTTATGGGGTAGCACTGGATGGAGTGGTCACTAGAAACGAATATGCAGCACTAAAAGAATGGTGTAATGAGCACGAAGGCCTGTGCAGCTATGGACCATTTGAAAAACTCTATTCTAAAATCAGGCCACTGATCGATTCTGGTAAAATCTCAGTGGAAGAACTCGACGAAATCGAAGAAACTCTGGATCAATTTCTTGAGAGTATTGGAAGTGAAAAACGAATCGATAAGCCTGATCAGATTTTTATCAATGGGATGTTCAAAGGAATACTTTCCAGCGGGGACATCAACGATCAGGAGGTTTACAAACTCAAAACATTCCTAGAACTCGAAGAGAACAGGAAGATTCAAGAGGAGTACACCGGTCTCTATGAATTGATCAAAAAAGTATGGGCTGATGGTAAAGTTGACGATCAGGAGTTTCGAATTCTCAAAGACTATCTGAATCTACTGATCAAAAGCCACTAGGCTATATTATCCCCTTATCAGGGTGCTTGGGTGTGACAGTTCTACCAAAGGCTTTCAGCTCTTCAACTTGCCCGTCTACGTCTCCATTTGGATAAATCACTGGACCTATTCCAGCTTCTTTCTTTTTGTAGTCTAGATATCCTACTACTACAGGTACTCCTGCACCTAATGCAATGTGGTAGAAACCAGTTTTCCATCGCTTGACTGCTTTTCTTGTTCCTTCAGGGGTAACCATGATCACCAAGTCATCTGAATTTTTGAGCATTTGGGTCATGGCTTCGGTGTAGGTTTGCTTCTTTCCACCCGGGATTCGCTTTCGATCAATCGCAATGCCTCCCAAGCCCTTCAAGAGCCAACCTAATGGCCCAACCATAATTTCCTTTTTAATGGTATATTTCACAGGAATATCCATCAAAAAGAAGGCGGCCCGAGCGTACAATAAATCCCAATTGGATGTATGAGGAATAGCGATCAATACGGCCTTCTTCACACCTTCAGGCCAAGCTTTTTTCATTGTCCAGCCTGTAATCCAAAAAACAAATCTTGAGAGCAACTTCATCATGCTGATAGGGATTTTTCACCAGTATTTTTCAATTCCAAAATGGAAGGATTTTCTTCGATGTATCGAAGTGTTTCTACATAGCCTGCCTGAAATAAATCGGAAGCTTTTTTGATATCAAAGACACCAAACTTCCCCAGTCCAGGAGCCTCGATAAAATAATCACACTTTGCCTGACGGCTGTATACGTTGTAATTCATCGACATAATGACCGATCGCTCAATCAATCGCTTCATATTTTTAATATCGCTTTCTTCAGGAAGGTGATTGCAGTTGACCCCAATCACAAAATCACATGTCCCATCCAAAGGCTCCACTGGAAGATTATTCAATACTCCGCCATCAATTAGGAATCGGTTTCCGATCACAATTGGCTCAAACATCCCGGGAATACAACTGGAAGCCATCACTGGAGCAATGAGCTCTCCTTCTGAAAAATAAACTACTTTTCCTTTTTTGATATCTGTGGCAGCTACAGTCAGCGGAGTTTTGAGTTGGGAAAAATCATTATGCTTCAAATAAGTTCGAAAAAGTCCTTCAATACTGCTCATTTTCAGAATACCTTTCCAAGAAATGGCAGGTCGAAGAAACTTAAAATAATTTGTCTCCACGATAATCTTGAGAATTTCCGTAGGTGAATACCCTTCGCAATACATGGCTCCTGCAATTGCTCCTGCTGACGTGCCACTGACATGAGTAGGGAATATTCCTGCTTCATTCAGTCCTTGAAGTACTCCTAGGTGAGAAATTCCACGCACTCCCCCTCCAGAAAGGGCAACACCGATTTTTAAATTAGATTTCATCGAGTCGGAAAGTTTGATCTACACGTACCCCTTTTTCAGTACGCTTTAGTGTACAGCATTCATTCACTGCATCATGTTCAAAGAATAGGATATAATCGTTGTCAACTGCCTCCTCGAGGAACCTAGCCTTTTCATCCATGGTCAACAAAGGACGGGTATCGTAGCCCATCACATAGGGAATCGGAATATGTCCTACTGAAGGGAGCAAATCTGCCACAAACACAATAGTTTTTCCTTTATAACTGAGTTTTGGAAGCATTTGCTTGTCTGTATGACCATCAACAGTGATAAAGTCAAATCCCGGGAAAAGGGTCTTTTCTTTCAAATCCACAAAATCCAGCTGATTCAATTCCTGCATAGGAAGGATATTATCCTTGAGGAAAGAAGCCTTTTCCCGCGGATTGGGTTCGGTCGCCCACTTCCAATGATCCGGGTTGCTCCAGTAAGTCGCACGAGGAAAAGTCATTTCATATTGGCCATGAGAACCATATTTGACACCACCTCCACAGTGGTCAAAGTGCAGGTGTGTCAGAAAATTATCAGTAATCTGATGAAAACCTACTCCAAGGGCTTTCAGGGATTTTTCTAAAGAGTCATCCCCATGCAGGCAATAATGGGAGAAAAACTTGGCATCCTGTTTATCACCTATTCCATTATCGATAAGCACAACTCTGTCCCCATCAACTACGAGAAGGCAGCGCATAGCCCATGTACAGAGGTTATTTTCATCTGCAGGATTTGTACGGGACCAGAGAACCTTAGGCACTACACCAAACATAGCCCCTCCGTCCAGTTTGAAAAATCCGGTATTGACAGTGTACAGTTCCATAGTATTTCAAAATAAAATCCCGAACCGGAAAGTTCGGGATGGAAGATTTATTCGACGACCACACCCATCGAGCAAAACTTCTCGATTCGTTGATCGATTCGTTTTTCGGGTTTTTGTTTATCGAGTTCTTTTAAGGTTTTTAAGATAGTGTCTTTGATCGTTTCGGACATGGTTATCAAGTCGCGATGTGCACCACCTAGGGGCTCAGGAATAATTTCATCAATTAATCCATTTCCCTTCATATCGTTTGCAGTAAGCTTCAATGCCTCTGCTGCTTGCTCTTTATAATCCCAAGACCTCCACAAAATAGAAGAGCATGATTCCGGAGAAATAACTGAGTACCAAGTATTTTCTAGCATAAAGACCCGGTCTCCGATGGCGATTCCAAGTGCGCCACCTGATGCACCCTCACCGATAATGATACAAATGACGGGTACTTTCAGCATAAACATCTCCTTGAGATTTCTTGCAATCGCTTCTCCCTGACCTCTTTCTTCAGCCTCAAGTCCTGGAAATGCTCCAGGTGTATCAATTAGCGTAACGATCGGCTTACCAAATTTCTCAGCCATTTTCATTAAGCGTAGTGCCTTTCTATAGCCCTCTGGATTGGCCATCCCAAAGTTTCGTTCCTGTCTTTGCTTGGTATTTCTTCCTTTCTGCTGACCGATAAACATCACCGTCCGGCCATCAATATCTCCCAAACCACCAATCATCGCTTTGTCATCTTTGACACTGCGATCTCCATGCAGCTCAATAAAGTCATTGGTGATCTCATAGATATAATCAAGCGCGTAAGGTCGATCTGCATGGCGACTAAGCTGAACTCGCTGCCATCTAGTCAGATTCTCGAATGTTTCCTTTTTCAAATTTTGGATCTTTTCTTCCAGGGATTCAATATCGGCACTTAAATCGATATTTCTACCCTTGGCCAAATCCTTCATTTCCTGGAGTTTTTGCTCTAAATCAGCAATTGGTTTTTCGAATTCTAATACCATTTGATTGGTTTTTATCAAAAACAAAGATAATGAATATCCTGCAGCGGCAAATTCTTTCATGGAAATTGAAAAGTATCCCTCTGAAATACTATTCAGATAACCTTAGAATCCTACTTATCGGTTGAAAAAACAAAAAAGCCCCAAATTTTGGGGCTTTGATGCGGAACGGACGGGACTCGAACCCGTGACCTTCCCGATTCTCGGGACAGACATTCTAAATCGTGGAGTTATTTTGGATAAGTTTTATTAAAAACTATTTGCTTTTTTGAGCCTTAAGAAACCGCTCTCTTAACAAAGCTTCTTTTTTGGAAGAAAATTTCTCAATATACTTTGAAGACCAAGGTTGCTTTCTTGCAGTGTATCCTTTATGCGGTCTGTTATGCTTTTCAAGTCGAGAATATGGATCGGCAGAGCTCCCAATATAAAATGAGCTATCAAGATCAGATTGAATCACGTAAACATAATATTCCATAAGCTCTTGAACAAAACAAAAAAGCCCCAAATTTTGGGGCTTCGATGCGGAACGGACGGGACTCGAACCCGCGACCTTCCCGATTCTCGGGACAGACATTCTAAATCGTGGAGTTATTTTGGATAAGTTTTATTATTAACTGTTTGCTTTTTTGAGCCTTAAGAAACCGCTCTCTTAACAAAGCTTCTTTTTTGGAAGAAAATTTCTCAATATACTTTAAAGACCAAGGTTGCTTTCTTGCAGTGTATCCTTTATGCGGCCTGTTATGCTTTTCAAGTCGAGAATATGGATCGGCAGAGCTCCCAATATAAAATGAGCTATCAAGATCAGATTGAATCACGTAAACATAATATTCCATAAGCTCTTGAACAAAACAAAAAAGCCCCAAATTTTGGGGCTTTGATGCGGAACGGACGGGACTCGAACCCGCGACCTCCTGCGTGACAGGCAGGCATTCTAACCAGCTGAACTACCGCTCCAGGAAGATTGATCAATAATAAAATATGCGGAACGGACGGGACTCGAACCCGCGACCTCCTGCGTGACAGGCAGGCATTCTAACCAGCTGAACTACCGCTCCAGGAAGATTGATCAATAATAAAATATGCGGAACGGACGGGACTCGAACCCGCGACCTCCTGCGTGACAGGCAGGCATTCTAACCAGCTGAACTACCGCTCCAATAACATTTTTTAATCCAGAGTTCTTATAACCTTGGCTTAAAGTGATGCAAATGTATCGCTTTGATTTTTCATTACAAAAACCAAGGCGAAAAAAAACACCTGCAATTTGTTATCTCCTTATTTATCAGCAAAATAATTTTCTTCAAAAATACCCTTTGAGCTTTTGCATCCTTCCATTTACAAGAAAACTATTGGACATACCCTTTCAATCATCTAAACTTGATCTAAATATTCATACAATGAAAAGACTTATTCTCTTGGCTTTAGGCCTATTGTTATTTTCAAATATTAAAGCCCAAGACCGTGTAACAGGTAAAAACTTCGCCACGCGGTCAGAAATTCTTGCTCAAAACGGAATGGTGGCTACCAGCCAACCCCTAGCGACACAAGCCGCCCTTGACATTCTTAAAAAAGGTGGAAGCGCTGTCGATGCGGCTATTGCTGCTAATGCCATGTTGGGCCTAGTTGAGCCGCATGCCTGTGGAATCGGTGGGGATGTATTTGCCATCGTTTGGAATGCCAAAGAAAAAAAGCTCTATGGGCTAAACGGCAGTGGTCGGGCTCCAGCAAGTTTGACCATGGAAGTCTTTAAAGAAAAAGGTCTACAATACGCCCCCTTCTTAGGACCTCTCCCAGTCTCAGTGCCCGGAGCTGTAGATGGATGGTTCGAACTTCACGAAAAGTTTGGAAAACTTAGCATGCAAGAAATCCTTCAACCGGCAATTGATTATGGAAATAATGGATTTCCAGTTTCAGAAATCATTGCTTGGCAAATGAATGATGACTGGCCTCGAATGAAGGATATTCCCGGATTCAAAGCTACTTACATGCCAAATGGCCAAACTACTCCCCATAAAGGAGATATTTTCAAAAATCCCGACTTGGCAAGGACCTATGATATGATTGCCAAAGGTGGAAGAGAAGCCTTTTATGAAGGGGAAATTGCGAGGACCATCGATCGGTTTATGAAGGATAATGACGGGTATTTGAGCTATGAAGATCTAAAAAACCATACATCTGAATGGGTTGACCCAGTAAGCACTAACTATCGCGGCTATGATGTCTGGGAACTGCCTCCGAACGGTCAAGGAATCGCCGCTCTTCAAATGCTGAATATTCTGGAGGGCTTTGATATCCAATCCATGGGATTTGGAAGTGCGGAGTATCTCCATGTACTTACAGAAGCTAAAAAACTTGCCTACGAAGACCGTGCAAAATACTATGCAGATCCTGCTTTTAATAATATTCCTGTCGAACACTTGATTTCCAAAGAATATGCAGCTGAGCGCAGAAAACTAATCGACCTGAACCAAGCTTCCAGAGAATACCCTGCTGGAAATATAGAAAAAGGAAACACCACCTATTTGACAGTGGCAGATTCAGAGGGTAATATGGTTTCATTTATCCAAAGTATCTATGATGAATTTGGCTCAGGCATGGTTCCTGACGGTCTTGGGTTTGTCCTCCAAAACCGAGGTCAAATGTTCAATGTTCAAGACCCTGATCACTGGAATTCGTTGGCCCGTGGAAAGCGACCTTTTCACACCATTATTCCAGCTTTTGTCACTAAAGATGGAGAGCCTTTTATGAGTTTTGGATTGATGGGAGGTGCGGTGCAGCCTCAGGGTCATGCCCAAATTTTGGTAAATATCATCGATTTCGGAATGAATATTCAGGAAGCGGGAGATGCTCCCCGCATGCGCCATACAGGCTCCTCCCAACCCACCGGATCGAAAATGACTTCAGGAGGCTCGCTTAATTTGGAAAGTGGTTTTTCTTATGAGGTAATTCGAAAATTGGAAGAAATGGGCCATCGGATTGAATTCAGCGTTGGAGCCTTTGGAGGCTATCAGGCTATCAAATTTGATCCCGTAAGGAAAGTTTATTATGGAGCCTCAGAATCCAGAAAAGACGGACAAGCTGCAGGATATTAAAAATGAATGCCCTTTGAACTGTAATCAAAGGGCTTTGGTTTTAGAGTCCTTTTTGCCAGTTCCAACTGTCACGCATGGAATCAGCAAGTGAGTATTTTGGGTACCAACCAAGCACTTCATTTATTTTCTTGGTATCAGCCCAGATTTTCACCACATCACCAGGTCTTCTAGGACCAATTTCATAGTTCAACTTGACATTGGTGACTTCTTCAAAAGTTTTGATGACCTGCAAGACAGTGTCTCCCTTCCCAGTACCCACATTAAACACATCATAGAAATTGTTCTGTTTTTCATCCAGGTAAGCTAAGGCTTTGACATGGGCATCGGCAAGATCCATCACGTGAATGAAGTCTCTTACACAGGAGCCATCAGGAGTATCGTAATCATCTCCAAATACGGTCAATTTTTCGCGAATACCGGCTGCTGTTTGCGTTACAAATGGGACAAGATTATTTGGCTTCCCTTGAGGGAGTTCGCCGATTTTACCACTTGGATGAGCTCCCACAGGATTGAAATAGCGGAGCGAGATGACTCGAATACCTGGCTTGCTTTTCACAAAATCTACTAACATATCCTCGCATACTTTTTTGGTATTTCCATAGGGACTTTCAGCATCCTTTCGAGGAGTAGCTTCTGTGACAGGAAGCACGTCTGGCTGGCCATACACAGTGCAGGATGAAGAAAAGACCAAATCCTGGATTTTATGATCCCGCATAAATTCCATAATCTCTATGAGGGAAACCAGATTGTTTCGGTAGTATTTTAAGGGGAGTTCTGTACTTTCTCCCACTGCTTTGAAAGCGGCAAAATGAATCACCCCACTCAGTTGATGGTCTTTGGCCACCTGATCCAGGAGACTCCTATCAGCACAATCTCCTCGATAACAGGCAATTTTTTTACCCGTAATCTCTTCTAATCTTTCTAAGACTTGCTCTTTGGAATTGGAGAAGTCATCTATAATAATCGGTTCGAATCCCGAATTGATCAACTCTACTGCTGTATGGGAGCCAATATATCCTGCTCCACCTGTAATTAAAATTTTCTTCATATTTCAAAAATTGCTTAACAAAAGTATCAAATACTAAGAGAAAGCATGGATAAAAATGTAATTATTGAATCAAAGTAAATGACCCACGAATTTGATCCGTCTGAAGGCCCGACTCTAAAGCATATTCATAATTGAGATAGTAGATATACACTCCTACAGGCATGGATTCGCCTTTGAAAAGCCCATTCCAGCCTTCAACTCCAGAAAACAGCAATTGTCCCCATCGATCAAAAATTAACAGCTCATAAGAGATACTACAGTTGGAAACTGGCTGGTATGGACCATCTTGTGGATCAAACCCAGTTGGCATGCGGACAGCCGGGCGAGCATCTGGAACGATACCTACCCCGCTGACTTCACAGCCATTTGCATCTATTATCCTGACACCATATTCTCCCGATGAGAGCGACTCAAGAATATCTGAATTCCCGCCTTGTTCCCAAATTATCTGATAAGGGGCTGTTCCTCCTGTAGGAATCACTCTGATTGCTCCATCTACTCCGCCCGGACATCCCGGGCTAAGTTGTTCAAAACTGATTTCCAAAGCTTCTGGAGCCTCCATTATTCCTTGAACGGGGAAGGTACAGCCATTATCATCTTGGACAAGTAAATTGAATTCTCCTTCAGCAATCCCCGAAACAGTTAAGATCCCAGAATTCCATTCGCTTTGATTTCCTAAAGCAGTAAAAGGAGCCGTTCCTCCTACCATTTCTAAGAAAACCTGTCCGTCTCCACTAGTCTTGCATAGGGGCCTACTTTGGGTGATGGAAAGTAATTCTATGGGAGCAGGGTCCTGAATTTCAACTTCAAATGGGAAATCGCCGCAACCTTGTAAATCCCGAACAAGCACTTGGTAGCTTCCTGAGGGAAGGCCTTCAGCATTGCTATCGTTGAGATCCGGATCATGGGACCATTCAAATTCGAAAAGTCCAGAACCTCCGGATATTGCCAAATCGATCTGACCGTCAGAATCACCTGGACAAGATGGGCTGATTATTGAACCAATTTCCACAGATAAATCAGGGAATTGATCCACGGTCAAAACTTCAGAGGTTCCAAAACATGTACCTCCACCCGGCAATCGCTCCTCGTAAAACAAAGTTCTAGTCGGAGCATTTGGATCCCATTCCACCTGAATAGACTCCGAAATCGTATTACCAATGATGCTTCCTCCAGTAATAAACCATTCATACTCTTTTCCTGCTTGTGGAAAAGGAACCACATAATCAAAAGGTCCGGTATTGGTTCCGCAAAGTCCTAATAGCCCTTCCGGTAAATCAGGAGTAATGGATTCATCCAAAGATATTTCTAGATCTAAAGTTTGGCCTTGACACCCGTTTTCACCTACAGTTATTGCTCGAACATAGGCAGCAGGGTTGGCAACACCCCAATCAACTACTATTTCCAGATCATTTACTTCAGAAAAGGTTCCCCCTTCTACCTCCCAAATCACATCAAAAACGCCCTCTTCATCTTCCAAAAAGTACCGCACTCCCGCCGTTTCTGGACAAAGAGAAGTGGGACCAGAAAGCTCTGCTCCAATATCTTCCACAGTCACCTCAAAATTGAATTCTGTTTCGCTGCCGCAAGAGCCATCTCCTGTGGATGCAAAAACAGTTACTTCATAATCTCCTGGCTCGGTGAAGGTATGATTGACGGCTTTTCCATCCTTTAAATCTGAATCATCTCCAAAGTCCCAGGAAAAATCAACAAAGCGGGAATCGTCCGGAAATATTTCCCATAAACCCTCTTGATCCAAGCAAGCGACCCGATCTCCCACCACTTCAAAATCATAGATGGTTTCGGTTTCAAACTGTACATTTTCCAAACTGGCCCCTATCGCAAAACCATAGGACTCAATCGACCCGGAGCCATAAACATATCCAATGAAGCCCTCTGGATTTGAAAGCGTATTCACCCCAAAGGGAACTTTGATTCGAGCATAGGAAAAATCACTATTCAAAACAGGTTGAAATTGATTTCCTACGGCTTGCCCGTTTAAAATGGTTTGATTGGCGGCATCACTTTCTACGAGAATCGTAACGAAATGCTCAATATCTTGATTAAAGCCACCGATTAGCTTTCCTGTGGAAAAGGTAATACTCTCCAGTTGCTGCGAATTGGGACTAAGAAGAAAAAGCGTTGGATCACCCAAAGGAGCCACCCCAAATTCATTACAAGCCCCACTTTTTGCAATTACGGCAACCGAGCTGGGCTTTGAGGTTTCGATCAACGCCAACTCATCCTTGGCAAATTCAAAACGGGTAAACTCGCGTGCATCAAGGGTAGCTCTTAATACTCCATTTACCCGAATTTCAGTATCATTCTCAGAAGCCAAAACTTTGACAATTTCTCCCGAAGTCCGACCTGCTAGTGGAACGTGTATATACTCTTTGCCCCAACTTTCGAGTGGGTAAGCTTGCTGAAAAATATGATCTCCACTGGTACCACAATCTCCCGCACTTGAGGTCTTATTCCCACCAAATACTGCCAAAAGCTTGCAGGAATCTGAGGTGGCATTTAGTACTCGAACACGTGACCCGGTCAGATCTCCGTTGGCTTTGATTTGATAGCTTTCACCTGCATTCAGAGTGAATTGAATCGGTGCTCCTGCTGGAATGGTATTGACAGTTGGAGCTGTAGGAATTACTTCAACTTGCGTATCATTCTCGATGGCTACCACCAGAAGAGTGCTTTCGAAATTTTGATTACTTCCGGGATCCAAACTCGGATCAACCACATCATAGTGCGCCATGACCAAATACTCACTGCTCAGAGCGGTAGTTGGTAGAATAACCGTTCCGTCTGTACTGTATTCTCGCCCATTGATGGCATGAACAGTCAAATCTCCTGAGCTAGTAACTTTAAACGGTTTGAAATCTACAGCTCCACTTCCCCTGTGAATGACTCCTTCCCCATCTCCGTCAAATTCGCGAATCAGTTGCTCCCCAGGCTCTAAGTCGAAAGTAATGCTTTGTCTTGGAGTCTGGATAGTTCCGGCTGCTTCCTCTACCGCTGTAATGATTACGACTACACGATCGGGCTGAGAGTTCCGACGATTATTATCCATAAAGCCAATGTAAAACTCCCGACCGATGGTGCTGATTTGGGCATGGGATAAAAATGGCAAAAGCATAAGCAACAAGGCTATCAACCTTTTGCCTACACTCATCTTTCTCTCCCACACTCGTCTAATCATAGTCAAATTTACCTAACCAAAAGGAAACCACCACGCTTTTCAAGTGTTTGGACTTGATCTTCAAGAGGGAATAAATAGCGCGCCAAATAGGAGTAATTTCCGGTAGGAGCTTCTTGCCCATTTTCAAGAAAACCATCCCAACCTAAAGACCCTTGATACACTAATTGTCCCCAGCGATTATAGATCCATAGTTCAAATTCTACCTCGCAATTAGAAATACCTTCGAAAAGAGAGCCATCTTCCGGATTATACCCGGTTGGCATTCTTACCTGCGGGGCAGTTTCTACCACCTCTCCATTCCCCAAACTGACACAACCTTGACTATCGATCACAGATACATTATAGGTTCCTTTTGAGAGACCTGTCAGTAGTTCTCCACTCCCTTGACCGTCCCAGTCATACACATATGGGGCCTGGCCTCCAGCCGGGAAGGCAAATAGTTCTCCATTGCTCCCACCCGGGCAGGAAGGCTTTTCCAGCCTTACCTCAACCTCTAGAGCAGGTGGGGAGGTGATTTCAAAGGAAATTGGTAAGACGCAACCATTTGCATCTACCACTTCCCAATCATAAAGTCCTTGTGGTAAATCATTCAATTGAAGATTTCCCGAAAAAGTATTTACCCCTTCATAATCAATAGTATATGGAGAAACACCTCCTGTAATACTTAAAGAAATTGAGCCATCAGGTTTTCCAAAACAAGACACACCTACGGGGTTTTGAGATTGAAGCTCAAGAGGTAAGGGTTCAACTATTTCAATATTTTCGATTAATCTTTCACAGCCTAGTTGATCGGTGATTTTCACCGTGTAGGTACCAACTGATAAATTGCCTGCCCGCTCCTGTTGTAGATTGCCGTCATGGGACCATTGGATTTCATAGGGCCCTACTCCTCCTTGGATTTCAAGGTCAATAGCCCCTGTTTCAAAACCCGAACAACTCACCGGAATAAGCTCTTCGATTGAAACCAAAAATTCAGATTCAACTCGCACATCAAGGGTTCCTGATTCACCCTCGCAAAGGGAATCGATTAAACTTCTAACAGTATATGAAACCTCACCTGTGATATCCGGTTGATCCCAGCTAACCTCAATTTCAGGACTTCCTTGCCCACTGATGATTTGTCCTCCCGTCACTGTCCAGGTGTAGGATCTTCCTGTAGGTCCGTTTGGTACGGTGTAGGTTTGTAAAGCAGCAGGATCAAAACAAACTTGATCTGGTCCTTCAGCTAGTATCGCGTCTATTCGTTGATTGATTACAACAGGATATGTAATTGGCTCTCCGGGACAGCCATTAAGGGAAATAGGCGTCACTGTTAGGCTTGCATTATCATTAGCTACACCCCATCTGACGACAGCGGAAAGATCATTGATTTCCGTCAACTCTCCCCCATCGACTTCAAACTCAACCCGTTCTACATTTTCAAAATTTTCAAAGGTGTAAAGCAGCTCCTCCACTTCGGGGCAGGCGGATTCAGAACCGACTACCTCTCCAGAGGAATCCAATACCGTCACAGTGAAGGTTACTTCCTCTTGTTGATCACAGGAATTAGGACTCAAAGCTGCTAAAACAGTCACTTCATACTCACCAGACTGGGTAAAAGTATGATTTACCTCTTGACCCTCTTGCAAATTACTTCCATCCCCAAAGTCCCAGACGAAATAGCTGAAATCAGGATTTTCAGAGTTGATGATCCAATCTCCAGTTTGATTCAGACAAGCCACATTATCTCCTGAGACGTCAAATTCGTAATTTGCCTGAGTTTCGAAGTTTAGATTATCCAAAGCTGCCCCAGCCGCATATCCATAAGACTCCAGTTCGCCAAATCCATAGGCATAGGCAGCAAATCCATCTGGATTCGTCAGGCGGTGTACTCCTTGAGAAATATTGATTCTAGCATACAAAAAATTAGGATCTCCTGGCAAGGGAAAGAACCTTCCACCTACGTTTTGTCCATCCAATATGGTACCGTCCTGCGTTCCGGCTCGAACCACCACATTTACATAATGATTCACAATGGAAGGCAAGTCCAAAGAGATGAATGTTAATTGCTTCAAAAATTGTTCGCTGGGACTGTAAGTGATCATAAATGGATCTCCTGTAGTCGATCCAGGTGCAGTCGGTTCGTTACAGGCTTGGCTTTTTGAAAAAACCGAAACTGATGCAGGCTTGCTCGTCTCTATCTTACCATGCTCATTGATCCCAAATTCAAGCGGCAACCATTCTCCTTGGTCAATAGTCCCTTCCAAGGCCCCATTTACTCGTACTTCTGTTCCATCTTCAGCAGCTAGGACTTTGACTAGCTCACCCGAAGTCCGGCCAGATAGGGCTACATGCACAAAGGAACTACCCCAAGTATTGACAGGATAAGCTTGCTGAAAGAGGTGATCATTTGCCTCCCCACAATTCCCAACTGAAGTCCATTTATTTCCTCCAAATACAGCGATCTTTTTACATTCATTGGCATCGGCACCAATCACTCGTACCCGAGAACCCGTCAAATCAGCTTTTGCTTTAAGCTGATAGCTTTGTCCCCGATTCAGCCGGATGGTATAGGGAGCTCCAGCAGGGCCACCACCAATATTGCCGACAGAAGGGGTGATTTCTACTTCCGTGTCATTTTCAGTAGCGATGACCAAAAGCGTACTTTCATCATTGATATTTCCGTTGAAATTGACATTGGCAGTGAGCGTTTCATAGTGGGAGGTGATAAAATAATCTGTACCCAAGGCTGAAACTGGTAAAATGACTGTTCCGTCCGCACTTCGAAAACGTTCATTGTAGGCATGGACTGCAATTTTCCCTGTGCTGGAAATATAAATCCCCTTATTCTGGGTGACAGCTGAACTACGGTGTAGCAAATCCAAGTCCTCCGAAGGAACACGAAGCGTGTATTGTTGCCCTGCATTCAAAGAGAAATTGGCCGTCCTGCCAAGGTATTCAATACTTCCATCGGCATCTTCATTAGCCGTGATGATCAAGACTGCAAAATCCGGCGCACCTGAACCTCCATTACTCGGGGGGATCCTGTTATTGTCCATAAAGCCTACCCAAAACTCCGTTCCAACTGTGGAAACCTGAGCTTTAACAGCATAAGACACAGAAAAAATTAAAATAAATATAGTGAGTTGGTAAAGTCTTCCCATCCGGCTTCAGCAGCATAAATTCCCGGTCAATATAAGCATAGAGACTGAAAAATGTTATCTGCTTCTTGTAAGCACTGAAATGGATTGATTAGCGGAGGAGAATAAATAGTCAAGGAAATAATTATTCCTATCTTTGCGCCTTCAAAAAAAACACAATTAGTACCATGATTTCTGTAGATAATCTTTCCCTCAAGTTTGGAAAACGAACCCTCTTCGAAGATGTAAATCTAAAATTTACACCTGGAAACTGCTATGGGGTCATCGGAGCCAATGGAGCCGGGAAATCCACTTTTTTGAAAATCCTTTCCGGTGAAATCGACAGTACCTCAGGAAGTATTCATATCACCCCCGGCCAACGGATGGCTGTTTTGAAGCAAAATCACTTCGAATTCGATGAGATAGAGGTACTGAAGACCGTGTTGATGGGTCACAAAAAACTCTACGCCATCATGGAGGAGAAAGATGCGATCTACATGAAGCCAGACTTTTCGGAAGAAGATGGCATTCGTGCATCAGAACTCGAAGCCGAATTTGCGGAAATGGATGGTTGGAATGCAGAATCTGATGCCGCAGCACTACTTTCTGGTCTAGGCATATCCGAAGACCTACATTATCAGCCTCTGAAAGCGCTGGCGGGTAATCAAAAAGTTCGGGTTTTGCTCGCACAAGCCCTTTTCGGCAATCCAGATATCCTGATTCTTGATGAACCGACCAACGACTTGGATGCAGAAACCATCGCTTGGCTGGAAGACTTCTTGATCAATTTTAAGAACCTGGTCATTGTCGTGTCTCACGACAGACACTTCCTGGATGAGGTCTCAACGCACATCGTAGATATTGATTTTGGTAAGATTAAAATCTTCTCAGGAAACTATACTTTCTGGTACGAATCGTCACAGCTTGCACTCAAGCAACGATCTGATCAAAACAAAAAAGCGGAGGAAAAACGAAAGGAACTTCAGGAATTTATTGCAAGATTCTCAGCGAATGTAGCCAAGTCCAAACAAGCCACTGCCAGAAAGAAAATGCTTGAAAAACTGAACGTGGACGACATAGAGCCAAGTTCTAGAAAATACCCGGGCATCATTTTCAAGCCTGAGCGTGAAGCGGGAGATCAGATTTTCATGTCTGAGGGTTTAGAGTTGGTGGAAGATGGAACGACCTATTTCACAGATGTAAATCTAATGGTGGACAAAGGCGATAAAATCGCTTTCATCTCCAAAACCAAGCAAGCGGTCAACAAATTCTTTGAGACCATCATGGAAGAGCAAAAGCCTACCAAAGGCACTTTCAAATGGGGGGTCACGATCAATAAAGCCTACTTACCCAATGAAAATTCCAAGTATTTTAATTCTGACCTGAACCTCATCGACTGGCTGCGGCAATATTCCAGCAATCAGGAAGAAGCTTATGTCAGAACCTTTTTAGGTCGAATGCTTTTCACAGGTGAGGAGACTTTGAAGAAATGTACAGTGCTCTCAGGAGGTGAAAAAGTCCGCTGCATGATTTCCAAAATGATGCTTCAAAATCCAAACTTCCTGGTTTTGGATGAACCTACCAATCACCTTGACCTAGAATCCATCACCGCATTTAACAATGCCGTGGTTGAATTTAACGGGACAGTCTTCATCTCCTCCTATGACCATGCGTTTGTGCAGTCCACGGTCAATAGAGTAGTAGAATTCACTCCAAATGGTGTGATTGACAGACGGACTAGCTATGATGATTACTTGGAAAGTGAGGAAATAAAAGCCTTGCGGGAAAAGATGTACGCTAAAGGCTAGTCGGGTTGCTACTGACGGCCATCATCGTTTATTTGGCAATCACCGTAGGGATCGGTATCTGGTCCTCACGGCTTGTCAAAAACTCGGGGGATTTTGTCCTAGCAGGCAGGTCTCTACCCCTCTTCCTTTCGGCTTCCGCCCTATTCGCCACTTGGTTTGGGTCAGAAACAATTTTTGGAGCATCCTCGGTCTACCTAGAAGAAGGACTTCTTGGCGTAATCGAAGATCCTTTTGGAGGAGCTCTCTGTTTGATTCTTTTTGGAGCTTTTTACTTAAAGCCCATGTATCGGATGAATGTCCTGACCATCGGGGACGTCTTTGGAAGAATCTACGGAAGGAAAGTAGAACTGACAGCATCCATTTTTATGATTCCGGCGTACTTCGGGTACGTTGCTGCCCAATTGGTCGCTTTGAGTTTAGTCTTAGGTGCAGTCACCGACCTTAGTTTATTACAGGGAATCTTAATAGCCGCTGGAGTAGTAGTCCTTTACACCTTTCTAGGAGGAATGTGGGCTATTTCCATCACTGATTTTATTCAGACCACAGTCATTGTTATTGGTTTACTTTGGGTGGCAATTATGGTAGCAAAGCAGGCAGGAGGATTTAAGGCTGTTATCGATCAAGCGCCTGAAGGTAGTTTTCGATTCATCCCTGATGCCAATCCTACAGCTTGGCTCAATTACCTAGGAGCTTGGATGATTTTGGGCTTAGGTTCCATACCCAGTCAGGATATTTACCAGCGGGTGATGTCTGCCAAAAGTCAGAAAGTAGCAGTACAGTCCACCTATTTGGCCGGAATATTCTATTTGTCATTTGGTTTGCTCCCATTATTTATTGCCTTGGGTGCTCGTGTGCTTTATCCCGAACTATCCCTAGACAATAATCAAATGCTCCTACCGAGAATGATTCTCGAGCACGGCGGATTACCCATCCAAATTGTCTTTTTTGGGGCCCTTATATCGGCCATTATGAGTACGACTAGTTCTGGCCTGCTAGCTCCCTCTGCTATCATTTCAGAAAATATCATCAAACCCTATTTTGGACAAAATTTATCAGATAAACACTTCCTTTGGATACTGAGAATCAATGTGGTTTTAGTCGCAATCATCGCTACCATTATGGCTAGTTGGAAATCAAATATTTACGATCTGGTTGCTGGAGCTTCCATTTTGATGTTGGTTTCCCTGTTTGTACCCCTCACAGCAGGATTTTATTGGAAAAAAGCCTCTCGAGGCGGAGCATTTTTGTCTATGATTGCAGGAATGCTTACTTACCTTTTCATGAATTTCATTCCTTCCGATGTAGCCGCCCATCTGTTTGGGTTGGCAGGCAGTATTTTGGGAATGGTCATCGGAAGTTTTCTATTTCCCAAATCAAAAAATCAATCCCATGAACTATCCTAAAATCATCCTCAAAAAAGGAAAAGAAATATCTCTAAAAAGAAGGCATCATTGGGTATTCTCAGGCGCTATTGCCGAGCAAGAAAGCGATTTGGGAAACGGAGCGCTTGTCAGTGTCTATTCAAGAGGAGGAGAATTCTTAGGAATCGGACACTTTTCCAATGGTTCCATTATGGTGAGGATGATTTCCTTCGAAAAATCAGAAATTGATCAGAATTTTTGGGATGAAAAAATTCAGTCTGCTTTTCAACTACGAAACAGCTTGGGCTTGGCAGATAGCAGCCATACCAATGTGTACCGTTTGATTCACGGGGAAGGTGATTTATTACCCGGCTTGATTATAGACTTTTACAATGGCACGGCCGTGATTCAATGCCATCAAATTGGGATGCACCAGCATCTTGAAAATATCAGCATCGCGCTGCAGAATTGCTTTGGAGAAAAGCTAAAAGCTATTTTCGATAAGAGCTCCGAAACGCTGCCCAAGCATTTTGGAATCCATGAAAACAAATGGGTTTATGGTAGCCCAGATACAGATTTGGTTCAAGAATACGGAGCCACCTACCGGATTGATTGGGATAAAGGTCAGAAAACAGGCTTTTTCATCGATCAGCGAGAAAACAGAAAACTTTTGGCGGATTATTCCAAAGAAAAGAAAGTCTTAAACACATTCTGTTATTCCGGTGGTTTTTCAGTTTTGGCTCTTCTAGAAGGTGCAGAAGAAGTTCATTCGGTGGATATTTCTGCCAAAGCCATCGAGCTCACAGAAGAAAACATCAAGCTCAATCCTGAGATCAAAGGCAGGCACGAATCCAAAGTGGCCGATGTAGTCAAATACATCCGTGAAATAGGAGACGATTATGATATTATCGTTTTGGATCCTCCGGCTTTTGCCAAAAACATCAAAGCCCGGCATAATGCGGTACAAGCATACAAGAGACTGAATGCAGAAGCTCTCAAACGAATTAAAAAAGGGGGAATTCTATTTACTTTTTCTTGCTCTCAGGTAGTGGACAAAAACCTTTTTGCGCATACAGTCACAGCAGCTGCCATGGAAACTGGCAGGAGAACTAGAATACTTCATCAGCTTTCGCAACCTGCAGATCATCCAATCAATATTTTCCACCCTGAGACAGAGTACCTCAAAGGCTTAGTGCTATTTGTCGACTAATTTTCGGTCTTTTTGGAAACCTTTTTCCATTTTCAGCTATTTTCACACAAACAAATCGAACTATGTACACAGGATTACAAAATGCACACTCCGGACTGGCTTACTTAGTGCTCATCGCACTGATAGTCGTGATCTTCTTAATGCTTATCGGCTCACTCAGTGGACGTGAGTTTACAGAAAAAGACAGAAAAATAGCACTGATTGCATTCATTCTTTCCCATGTCCAATTACTCCTTGGCTTGATTCTTTACTTTGTGAGTCCAGTAGGACTATCGCTTCTACAAGGCGGAGGAGCTATGTCTGATCCTGCTGCTAGATTGACGGCTTTGGAGCATCCACTTATCAACATCGTGGCGATTGTGCTAATTACTATCGGCTACAGCCGTGCTAAAAAGGCTCAAACATCCCGAGCAAAATTCAGAAGTATTTACATGCTTTACGCTGTGGGTTTGGTGCTTATTCTCAGCAGAATACCTTGGGGCGCTTGGTTGGGATAGTTTTATTAAAAAAATTAATGTCAAAAAACCCGCTGGAATTAGGTTTCCAGCGGGTTTTTTGATTATTCGTATCGAAGTGATTCGATTGGATCCAATTTACTTGCTTTGAAAGCGGGGAAATATCCCGAGAGCAAGCCAACAACCACACAAATCACGAATGCCACAAACATCCAAAGCCACGGCACCAAGAAACCTCCTGGGCCAATGAAGTTGGCGATGACATTTCCGATGGTAATCCCCAGTAAAACGCCTACCACTCCACCAAAAAGGCAAATCACAATTGCCTCGATCAAAAACTGTTGACGGATCCGAAGTGGAGTTGCGCCCAAAGCTTTCCGGATACCAATTTCACGAGTTCGCTCGGTAACTGAAACGAGCATGATATTCATAAGACCAATTGATGCACCCAAAAGGGTGATAAACCCGATTCCAAAACCTCCAATTCGCAAGTAACCTGCTACTTCCTCCAAGCTCTCAGCCACAGACTCACTTTTTGTCAGTTCAAAAGAATCCTCTTCAGTTACTCTGTCTTGACGGATTTTTCTCATAATCCCAATCGCCTGACCCATTTCATACTCCAATCTATCCGGTCCAGAAGCTACGGAAGTAGCCTGATATCGGAAGGTACCACGTTGATCCAGTCGAGAAGCATTTTCCACAGGAATCAATATCTGACGATCAGCTCCTTGATCATTACCTACACCTCCTTGCTCTTCCAATACCCCGATTACGGTATAAGGTCGGCCATAAACGGTTATCTTTTCATTGACTGGATTCTCGTTTGACTCAAATAGTATCTCCTTGATCTCCTTTCCAATGATGCAGACATTGTTTCCATAGCGGATCTCGACATTTGAAAAGTTTCGCCCGGCATCCAACTTTATGGCTTTGATAGCAAGGTAATTATCATCTGCTCCTACTACGCGGACATTTGGATCAGACTTTTTAGAGTCCCTTTTAACCTCAGCGGAACCCGACACTCGGGTGAAGACTGTGGAAATCCCATAGGCAGAATATTCATTCTTGAACTCCATGAATTCCTTGTAGGTAATGATCGGATAGGTCTTCTCCTTCTCCCCTTCTTGGATGGCTCTACCCCCGGAAAAACCCCTATTTCGCAGGTCAAAAGTATTGGCACCTAAACCTGAGAAACTCTCGGCAATCTGTGCTTTGATTCCGTCAATGGCTGTCAACATTCCAACCAAGGAAGAAATCCCAATGGCAATGATGGCACCAGTCAAAATTGTCCGCAGGATATTCACCTGCACTGACTTGGTCGCCTCACGCATATTTTCGATCAAATTCATATTCTGTCCGCTTTTAGAACAATTTCTTTATTCAAAATTTATTTCTGCCAATAAGTATAAGCATTTCACGAAGATACTTCCTAAAATATTGCTTAATGCATTCGATCACCTCGGAGCTCCATATTTTTCATTACCTCAGCCTCGAATTCAAGCCATTCCTTCCAACGCTTATTTACTTTTTCAGAATCTTGGTATTTTCTGGCTAAATCAATAAAGGTCACATAATGGCCAGCCTCCGAGATCATCAATTCATAGTAAAATTTCCGAAGCTCCTCATCCTCAATATTTTTGGACAGAAGCTTGAATCTTTCACAGCTTCTTGCCTCAATGAGTGCATTCATGAGTAATCCTTCTGTCAGCTGATCTTTTCTGCTCCCTCCTTTGCGAACAAAGTCATAAAGCTTCGCCACATATTCATCTTTTCGTTGCTTCCCAAATCGCAAACCTCTTTTGCGAAGCTGCTCCATGACCCGCTCAAAATGTCCCCACTCCTCCGCTACGATCGGAGTCAAAGTATCAACAAGTTCATCCAAATCATTGTATCGGATGATCAAGGAAATGCAGGAGGAAGCCGCCTTTTGCTCGCAATAAGCATGATCAACCAAAATATCTTCAATCTGCATCTCAGCTATTCCCACCCATCGGGGATCTGTAGGTAGCTGGAGATTCAGCATTTTTTCTTTCGTACTTTCTTGCCAACTCATCAGTCAACCAATCTTTTTCTTCAAACGTCTTTTAATCAAACACCAATTTTTCCATCGGGTTCAGGACACCATCAATCGAATAAATACCATGTGATTCCCAAATCAATAAAGGATCGAATTCCAGTGTAGTCAGGCGTTACAAAATACCCCTCTCGACTCATCATTCCCGAATTCAAATGATTGTATTTCAGCAAAACTCGAGTTCTGTTGATTCGGAAATTCAAAAACACGTCAACCACCGGATAGGCATACACATCAAAGGTGTTTTGGAGGTAAAACTGCTGATGAGATGGCCAATAGGCATCCGCAAAATAAGAAGAGTGATAGCGAATATCCAATCCAAACTGCAGGAATACATTTTCATCAAATGCAGGACTATCGAAGTAAAAACGGGTATTTGCAAATAACTCAGGAATTCGAAATGCCTCAGCTGCCCCTCCAGATACACTTGTGAAAATCACTTCAGCATCCCACTGGAATTTTTTACCTACCCGGATAGCTGATTTTACACTTGGCATCAGCATAAATGCCTCTCCGCTCGCCTGAACAGGCAACCTGTTTTCATCAAAATAGATGTAATTGTTTACTCGGTTGATAGTCAAGCCCGGTCTTATTTTAGCTTTGCCGATATCTAGTTTTAGCGTCCCGGTAACTTGGTCCACGCCAACATTGTCGAAATCATTGTCCCAGTTGAAGTGATTACCGGCATATCGCTGCTGCATGGAACTGGGTTTGTAAAGCGCCTTGGTATATTCCACATCCAGCCAGGGAGATTGAAAAACTCCATGAATCCGAAAGGCACCGGGAAGTAGGTATTCCCCATCAGCACTTAATGACCACTTCTCGGAAAGTTTGCCGATAAGTTGCCCGCCGATAAATACCTCATTGAAGGTATTGTCGCTTTCGAAAGCAGGGTTTTGCATTCTACCATTTCGGAGCTTTGCATAGGCATTATAGAAAAAGCCTCCGAAGGTTCCTTTTAATCCAAATTCATTTTTCCACTCTGAAAAATCATGGATATTTCTCGTGGTGTCGGACTCCAGTAATCTAGCAGAGGGATAAAAAAGAGAGTCAGTCGAATTCAGCAAGGCATCAAACCTGATATCCTGACTCTTTCTGTCGAAAACGTGATAGATCTGAAGGCCATCCCTTACTTTATACTCGTGATAGAAATGGTAATCCTGTCTCAGGTCTCTCGCTTGGGAGTTTCGCAACCAAACTTTGGCATCTTCATAAGTGAAATAAACTGAGGTAGAATCCTCTTCAGGAGGAATAATTCCACCAATCTCGTTTACTACATGCCTCATCCTTGAGAAATTCCCTAGAAGCCAATATCGGCCATTTTCAGAACGATAATTGGTGTGCAGCGAGTAGGATGTCTGCTCCACCATATTGTCATCCCTCGCAATTGGATTTAGCGTTTTTCGGGATCGAATAGTATGGAACTCAAATCCAATATTCCATCGCGGATTCACATTGCGGGCAAACTCCAAATCCAACATATTTCGATTCCCTCCACCAAAAAAAGCTGACATATTGGTAAAGGGAGATTTGGTATCGAAGTACTTTCGGGTTTCGGGATTATGATAGTAGATGTCGTATGCATGAAATCCAGATCGAGTACCAATTTGATCAGGTATTTCATAAAAAATAGGCTTGGCAGCGGAGCCGATATTTCCCAAGTCCTGATATTTCCAGCCCCCTTTTGCACGAGGGTCATAATTATGAAAATTGGTCAATGAAGTATCTTGGGGATAAAGCGTCAAACTGTTTCGCTTGATATCTTTTTCATAGAAAAACAAGGCAGTGGTAGGCCCAAAAACCATCCGGGTACTATCGTCCAAAAGAGTTCTCCTACCCGTTTGCTCCTCTCCTTCAACTTCTCCCTGCTGCAAAGCTTCCTGCTGCACTCGCTGATTTGGGTTTTGAACCTGCCGTCCATTTTGGGGAATAGGGCGCTGCGCAAAGGAATGCTGAATCAATCCTAAAAAAAAGAATATAAATACTGCGAGTATGGATTTATTCACCTTTGTGGTCTTTTCCAAAGACTTTTTGTTGGATTAGTTGTAATAGCGCTGTCGCTTCCTCTTGCTCAAACTGGGCCTCTATTGGTAGGACAAAAATCGGAATTTCTCCCAAAAATCCTTTCTTAAGCTGTGATTTAACTTTTACCCCATCTTTCTCTGTCGTCAAAAAGACCAAATTCTTACTTCCATGAGCTGATGCCTTTTGCTTGAGCAACTCATAATCCTTTTCAGAATAAGCATGATGATCCGGAAAATCTACCACATCCAACACTTGATAATTCTGCTCACAATAAGCCCTCAATGCACTGGAATCAGCCAAACCACTGAAAAGAATCACACGTGGAAAAAAAGCCTCTTGATGGATTAAAGCTAGAGGCTTTCCATAATCGATGGAAGAAAAGAATACAGGTGTAGTATCACCCGAATAAGAATTAATTTGCCTCCTCATCTCATCTTCTTGCTGAAAAGTCCGAGAGCTTGGACATTTCGTCACCACGATTGCATCAGCCCTTTTGGCACCTTGGCGACTTTCCCGAAGTCTTCCTGTCGGCAGGAGAAAATCCTTAAAAAAAGGATCATACCAAGTAGTCAAAAGGATATAAAACTGTGCGTGAATAGCTCTATGCTGAAAGGCATCATCTAAAATCAGTAAACTTGGGACCTTATGCTCTTTCAAGATTTCTTCAACCCCTAAAACACGATTCTCAGATACAAAAACCTGAATATCCTGTCCGTACTTTTGGTGTATTTGGTAGGGTTCATCACCTACTTCTGCCACTTTTGAGTCGGGGTTGACTTTTCGAAAACCTTTTGTTACCCTTTCATAACCTCTTGACAAGGTGGCTACGGCATGATCGGAGCGAAAGCTTCGAATCAAAAATTCCACCATAGGAGTTTTGCCGGTCCCTCCCACTCTTAGGTTACCAACGACAACCGCCGGAATCTTGGAATCAGTGCTATTGAAAAGACCCCAGTCATAAAACGCATTGCGTAGACGGGTGATGCCATCGTAGAGAATAGAAAAAGGAAACAAAAGAAAAAGCAACCCTCGCATCTAGAAGAATTCTTATTTTTGATCAAAGAAACAAAAAACCATGGAATACAAAATCCGAGACATCATTTCATTTTTAGATCAACTTGCACCTCCAGCCTACCAGGAGTCCTACGACAATGCACAGCTGATAGCAGGAGATCCCAATCAGCCTGTCAAAGGCATACTTTGTTCTTTGGATTGCACGGAGGAGGTAATAGACGAGGCTATCCAACTCGGAGTAAATTTGGTGGTGGCCCATCATCCGATTGTCTTCAAAGGTCTGAAAAGCCTCACGGGGAAAAACTACGTGGAGCGAACTGTCATCAAAGCAATAAAAAACGATGTCGCGATTTTCGCCATTCATACCAATCTCGACCATGTCTCCAATGGAGTAAACAAGCGGATCGCAGATCGTCTTTCACTTCTCAATCCGAAGATTCTTCAACCCAAAAAGGGGAATTTAAGCAAGCTTACTTTTTTTGTGCCTGAAGACTCAAAAAACCAAGTGCTAGGCGCTGTCTACCAAGCCGGTGCAGGACAGATTGGGGAATACAAAGACTGTTCCTTTCAAGTCAATGGAATGGGAACTTTTACTCCATCCGATGCCGCCAATCCATACTCAGGAAAAGCCGGGGTTCCATCCTACGAACCTGAAGTGCGAGCGGAAGTAATTCTACCCAAATATTTGAGTCAAAAGGTGGTGTCTGCGATGAAAAAAAGCCATCCTTATGAAGAAGTGGCCTTCTACCTTCAAGACCTTGAAAACGAAAATCAGGAGGTAGGTGCTGGAATGATAGGGGAATTGGAATCGCCAATGGATGAGCTAGACTTTTTGGACTATCTCAAAGAGCGAATGAACCTTCAGGTAGTGAGGCACACGGCACTTCGCTGGAAACCTATCAAAAAAGTAGCTGTTTGTGGCGGGGCAGGAATATTCCTTTTGGGAGATGCTAAAAGACATGGTGCGGATGCTTTTGTGACCGCAGACGTTAAATACCATGAGTTTTTTGATGCAGAGGGCCAGCTCATGCTTTGCGATATCGGGCACTATGAAAGCGAAATTTTTACAAAAGAGTTACTATCAGAACTATTGTCGCAAAATTTTCCTAATATTGCACTCTATTTGACGAAAGTAGTTACAAATCCCACATCCTACCGATAGTACATGGAAAGTACAGTAGCACAAAAACTCGACGCTATACACAATTTACAGCTGATAGATTCTAAACTGGATGCGATCATCAAAGTACGGGGAGCACTGCCTGAGGAGGTTCAGGATCTCGAAGATGAAATCGCCGGTTATGAGACCAGACTTGAAAAATTCCGAAATGAAATTGAAGCCTACGAACAGGACATCAAGAATTTCAAGGAAAGCATTAAAGAGTCTGAAAAACTGATTAAGAAATATCAGGAGCAGCAGATGAATGTTCGCAATAACCGCGAATATGATGCTATCACTAAGGAATTGGAGCTTCAGGATCTTGAAATTCAAGTTTCGAAAAAGAAGATCGCAGAAGCAGGCGCAAAAATTGACCAGAAAAAATTAGATCTTGATGATTTGAATGCTGTCATGAAGGACAGACAGAAAGATCTTGATCAAAAGAAAGACGAATTGTCTACAATTGTCTCCGAAAGTGAGGCAGAAGAAGATAAGTTGAGATCAGAAAGAGAAAAATCCATTAAAAAAGTGGATGACAGACTCTACAGATCTTATGAAAAAATCAGAGCTAATGCGAGAAATGGTCTTGCAGTAGTGATGGTGAAGCGTGGAGCTTGTGGCGGTTGTTTCAATACCGTTCCACCACAGCGTCAGGCAGATATTCGCGAAAAGAAGAAACTCATCGTGTGTGAGCACTGCGGAAGAATCTTGGCAGGCGTCGAAGACGAAATCGTCGAAGAAAAGCCAAAAAAGAAGCGTACCGTAAAAGCTTAATAACATTCAAACCCCGGGATATTTTCTCGGGGTTTATTTTTTGCCTTCAAACAAATTTGCTTTCCGAGGACTTTAATGTTTATATTAAGGCATGAGAAAGTTTCTGGCAGTCATATTATTCACTTTTGTAGGACTACAGGTTCAAGCGATTCAACCAGAATCCAAAACTTTTTTGGTCATCTTCCAATCTCAGGAACTCAAACAGCATAAAATAGCACTGAATCAGATAGAAGAGCAATTTTCTTCTTTTGATACCAAAAGCTACGAAGGCAACTCTGAACTTGCCCTTTTCATTGAAATTCCTTCCTGTGATTTTGACGAATGCTTTCTTGGCGACTTTTTAGTAGAAGTTTCAGGAAAAAAATCTTTAAAACTTGAAGACATTGCATTTCGAGTTTATGATTTGACCAAGAATGAATCAGTTTTTGAGAATTTTCTGAGTGAGCAAACACAAATCAAAGAGTCAAAAGCCAAAGGCCGTAAATTGCTTACAGAGCTTTAAGATGAGCTCGGTCATTTGCTTTTCGTAGCACAAATCTATCCTCTCCAAGTTGCTCCAGTAAATAAAGACACAGATTGCTGTGCTCAAATTGATCCATGTAGCGCAGGTCGTACTGAAAAATCAAACTCAAAAATATACGCATGGCTCTACCATGCATGCAAACCAGAATTGTTTCTCCCGGACCCGAAATTATTTTATCTATCCCCCGCTGCAGCCTTACCGCTACTTGATTGGGACTTTCTCCTCCGGCTATCGCATAGTCTAAATTTCCTTCCTGCCACTGATGCAGCATATGCAGGTAATACTCATTTTCCTGCGGAGTCATCGGAGTTCCTTCATATTCACCCCATGAAATCTCATTCAATTCCGCTAAAGCTGTGGTGGGAATTCCTCTATCCACAAATTGCTGAATGGACTGGCGAGTTCGAATGAGAGAAGTATGGTAGATCTGATCAAACTCGACATCCTTGTATGCTTCAAAAAATGCAGCTGCTTGAGATCTACCGGTTTCATTGATAGGTGCGTCTATCCCACTTCCTTGTACTACCCCTTTGAGATTGAAATCGGTCTGCCCATGTCTGACTAAGTAAATTTTTTTTCGCTGCATTTTCTATATTTTTGTCAAAGTTCAAATAAAATCAATTCCCAATAGAATTCATGGTTTTTAAAACAAAGCCTTCCTTGCAACAGCTCAACCAAAGCGGTCAAAACACCATGGTGAGCCATCTGGATATTGTTTTTACAGAAATTGGGGATGACTTCATATGTGCAACCATGCCCGTAGATAGCAGAACCAAACAACCGATGGGCTTGTTACACGGGGGAGCGAATGTAGTGCTAGCAGAGACGCTGGGAAGCGTAGCTGCTTCCTTAACCATTGATTTGAAAAGTCAAACTTGTGTTGGATTGGAAATCAACGCAAACCACCTCAAATCTGTCCGTTCAGGAAGAGTAAAAGGCATTGCAAAAGCCATACATTTAGGAAAAAGTACCCAAGTTTGGGAAATAAAAATCTACAACGAACAAGAGGCCCTTTGCTGCGTAAGCAGAATTACAATGGCTATTTTAGATAAAAAATGATTGAATCCTTAGCAGCCAAATCCATTTCCCAGTACGAGGCTCTTCAGCAAATTCTTCATGCAGGATTCCAATTCGGTGGTTCTTTTGCTTTATGGAAAAGACCAAAAAGTAATGAGTTGGAAATGGTTTTCGATGATTCGAAGCTGGCAAGAAAAGTCAACATTTCTCTCGAAGATGTGCCTTCCGGCTTTATAGTTCATCCTTTTGAAGATCAAGCCGATCATTCGGCCTTTTTTATAGAATCCAAGGAGTATTTTAAAGTTCCTTTTGCAAAAGATCAAAGCGAAACCAACCTACCCGAATGGATTCAAAAGTTTGCTGAACAAGGAGATAAATCTCTTCAATTTGCCAAAAAGTATTTCCCTAAAATCACGGTACAAGAACTCAAAAAAGACGGAGGAGATAAAGAACACTTTCTAGAGCTAGTTCGAAAAAGCATAGAAGCTGTCAAAATGGGATCCATGGAGAAAGTGGTTCCTGCGCGAACCAAAACCTTGGTAATAACAGAAGATTTTGACTTGGGAAAAAGCTTGCTCAATCTAATCCACACCTATCCCAATTCATTTGTGAATTTCTTCCACCTACCCGACGTAGGTACTTGGATGGGAGCTAGCCCTGAGATATTAATCGAGACCAGTGGAGATCATTTTTATACCATGTCCCTTGCTGGCACTCAAGTAGCCCAAGGAGAAAACCCTTTAAAATCAGCCGCCTGGACCCAGAAGGAAATCGAGGAACAAGCACTTGTCAGTCGATACATTGTAGATTGTTTTAAGAAAATCAGACTTCGCGAATACGAAGAACATGGTCCAAAAACGGTCATGGCCGGAAATCTTTTGCATCTTCGATCTGATTTTCGGGTGAATATGAAAGAGACCAACTTTCCTCAGCTCGGATCAGTCATGCTACAACTCCTCCACCCTACTTCAGCCGTCTGCGGGATGCCGAGAAAAGAGGCGCATGAGTTTCTAAAAGCGAATGAAGGTTTTGACAGGAAGTTTTTTGCTGGCTTCATCGGACCGGTCAACATTGAGAATAAAACATCCATCTATGTCAATCTACGGACGGCCTCGCTAAGTCAGGACACTATTACTCTCTATGCAGGTGCTGGAGTGACCGAAGATTCCGATCCAGACAAGGAATGGGAAGAGACCGAGGTGAAATGTAATATCATCGGAAAATTCATTCAAACAGTCAACAATTGACCATGCAAGCCATCGTAGATTTAGTCGCCATTTGTGCGAAAAAAGGCATTCGGCATGCAATTCTTTCTCCTGGTTCCCGCTGTGCCCCTTTGACTCTTGCTTTTGCGAGGAATCCGGAAATCCAGACACGAACAATTTCTGATGAGCGATCCGCGGCATTTATCGCATTGGGAATGGCTCAGCAACTGATGCAACCTGTAGTTTTGGTCTGCACTTCAGGTTCCGCTTCTTTAAACTATTTCCCGGCTGTTTCTGAGGCATTCTTTCAAGAAATCCCCTTACTTATTCTTACTGCTGATAGACCGCCGGAGTGGATCGATCAGTGGGATGGACAGACGATTCATCAAACCAAAGTCTACGGAAAGCATGTAAAGGAAAGTTTTGACTTTCCAGATAGCTTTCAGCACCAAGATCAACTTTGGTTTGCCCAGCGCATAGTCAATGAGGCTATCAATTTGAGCATCAGTGGTCCTAAGGGGCCTGTTCATATCAACATTCCGCTTCGAGAGCCATTTTATCCCAAAAAAGGAGAATCTTTCTATGCGTCCGCCGACCTTCCAATTATTCAAGTCCGAGAAGGTAAAAGAAACCTTTCCCATGAGGACCTTGATGACCTCAAGTCCAAACTAAATGCTTTCAAAAAAATACTAATCGTACCGGGTCAACAGAATCCAGACCCCACTATTTCTGAACTTCTTCAGAAACTTAGCGAAGTACAGCACCTGGTAGTGGTTGCGGATACGATTTCTAATCATCAGATTTCGGGCTCCGTCACTCTGCATGATCATTGGATAGGAAACGAGCCCATCAGTAAGGATTTAGTACCAGACTTGGTTATCAGTTTCGGGAAATCAGTGATTTCTAAATCATTAAAGCTTTTTCTTCGAAAGAATGAAGTCGAGCATTGGCATATTCAAGCTCATCAAGGGCTCCGTGACCCTTTTCAGGGTCTGACTGAGTTCCTTGATTGCGATGCTATATTCTTTTTAAAATGGCTTTCGGAACAAGGCTTTTCGAGCGACAAAGCCTTTCAAGAAAAATGGTCAGGCTTGGAGGAAAAAGTCAGAAATCATTTATTCCACTTTCTTGACCAAGAGGAATTTGGTGAATATCCTGCTTTCAAAAGAGTTTTAGAATATATTCCTGCAAACTCACAAATTCAGGTAGCCAATTCCATGGCGGTCAGATACTTGAACTTTTTGGGAAAAAGACCTCAAGAAATCTATTGCAACAGAGGCACGAGCGGAATTGATGGCAGCAATAGTACTGCAGTTGGAGCAGCTTGGGTCAATGATGGCTTTGTTACTTTGATTACTGGAGACTTAGCCTTCTTCTACGATCGTAATGCCTTTTGGAACAATTATCCTACTCCCAACTTGCGGATCATCTTACTGAATAATCACGCAGGCGGAATTTTCAGGCTAATTGAAGGCCCATCGCAGCAACCGGAGTTGGAGGAATACTTTGAGACCGAGCAAACACTCAATGCTTCCTATTTGGCCATGGAACAAGGGTTTGATTATGCATTAGCCCGTGATTCCGAGGAATTGGAAGCTTACCTCCAAGATTTTTACCTAGAGAGCTCACAACCGAAAATCCTTGAGATAGAAAGTATCAGTAGGGAAAATGCACAGATTATCAGCCGAATAAAAAAACGTATTGCTCAGGAGCTTTTAAGAAGTTGAGATCAAGTTCAGAGCTTTTCTTTCATCCAATTTCTCTATCTTTAATTTCCCAAACCCTGCGAACAAAATTTAAATTGTTTTGATTGGATCAAAGAATTAAGATCACATACTTGATTCTTTGGTGATGCATGATTTATCCCTGGGTGTTTTATTCCAAAGTAGCTTTGCGAAAATTCAGAGGTTTTTTTTGATTAAGATAAAATCCAAAATGAAAAAAAGCATTTTCAAGCCAATACCAAACCCACACAATAACACATCAAATAGCTAAAATAATTTTCACAGAACCATCACAGCCTATTCCAAAACCAACCTTATTTTGATTAAAATGGCATATTTTGGATCAAATGAGATAGACTCAACTCAACTTTATATACATCATGCCATTTTTTTTTAACTTTAACCAAAACCCAAAATAACAGATGATCATTCGGCTTATCATTATCCTTCTGATAGGTTCTATATCGGCAGCTCAGGCTCAGGTACCCGGTCTCCCTTTTTCGAAATACTATTCTTCCAACGACTATCAGGGAGGTATCCAAAACTTTGCTTTTACCCAGAGCACATCGGGGATGATTTACGTGGCCAATAACTTTGGACTCCTGGAATATGATGGTACTGAATGGAGGCGGTACTCTTTGCCGAATAGCACCAAAATACGGGATGTAGCCATTGATGAGTTTGGGACTATATATGTATCCGGACAAGCAGAATTTGGATATTTCAAAGCAAATTCTCAAGGAAGGCTCCAATACCAGTCACTATTGGAAAAGTTGCCAACTGAGAAGCAAAATCTAGAAGAGATTTGGAAGATCTTGTTCATCCGGGACAAGGTGGTTTTCTGTACACTGGAGGAGATCTTTATTTTCAATAAAAAACTGGATTTAGAGGAAGTTCTGGAAGCAGAGTCAGAGTTTGAGAGTTTTCACTTTGCAAACAATAACCTGGTAGTCAATCAACGTGGCAAAGGTTTACTTTCCTTAGAGACTGGAAAATTGGTCTCAATGGATAATAGTGAGCTTTTTGGTGATAAAGTAGTCGTAAGCTTTATCTCCCTTGCTGGGAACCGACACTTAGTTTTCACTCAAAACGAGGGGATTTTTGAAATCAGTCCTGGGCAAGTCAAATCATGGCCAATTAATCTACCATCTGAAACTCAGATAAACCGTGCGCTTAGGCTTAGAAATGGAAACATAGCCCTTGGTACGCAGCGACATGGGATTTTTATAGTAGACCAGAATGGCCGCATACTACTCCGCATGAACAAAGAAAAAGGGTTGAGAAATAATTCAATTCTATCGCTTTTTGAAGACACCGTCGGAAATCTCTGGATAGGTCACAACAATGGGATCACCTTACTAGAATTGAGTCTGCCTTTCCGCTTGATTGATCAGTTTTCAGGTCTTCCAGGAACAGGATATGACGCCTACCTGAAAGATGATAAACTCTACTTTGGTACCAATTATGGCCTTTTTTCAAAAGAAGAAAGCTCAGAAGACGAAACGGAGATTGAGCCTATTCCAGGTGGTACAGGGCAAGTTTATCAGATTTCGCAGATCCAAAATCTCTTGCTTTCGGCACAAAATAATGGTGCATTTAGTGTAAACAATCGGAATATATCATCCCTTGGAGGGCCAAATGGAATTTGGAATTTTCAAAGCCTGAAAGATCATCCAAATCTTATCATAAGCGGTAGCTACAATGGCCTTCTACTGTTTGAGCTTACCAATGGATCAGCTCGATTCCTTCGGAAAATCAAGGGTTTTGATGAATCGTCCCGACTGATCGAACAGGACAGCAATGGAGATATTTGGATGGCGCATGGCTACAAAGGAGTCTATCGACTTCGCCTTAATGAAGCTTTGGATTCCGTAGAGTCTAAATATTATGGAATAGAATCTGGATTGCCTACCACCTTGCTAAACAGTGTGTGGAAGCTCAATAATCAGGTTGTTTATTCGACGGAGTATGGTATTTATCGATATAATTCGGATTCAGATCGATTCGAGAAAGATCCCAATTTTGAGCCTTATTTCGATTATGATTTTTTAGCCACTAGCATGGTAGAAGATCCGGCAGGTAATATCTTTTATATCGGCAGTGACGAAGTAGGAGTCTTAGAAAAGCAAATCAATGGAACCTATCAAAAGAATCATCAGATTTTCAATAAGATCAGGCCTTTCTTAAATGATGATTTGCAGAATATATCGCTCATTCGGCCAAATGAAGTTCTATTTGCTGCCAATGAGGGATTCATTTGGTATAAACTTGATAGGAACTACCGAGTATCGACGGTATTCCCCACCATGATTCGATCGGTTTATCTTACGGGAATATCAGACTCCATTATTTCAGAAGGAAATTACTGGCTCAACGACACCTTAAATTCAAATGAGGCAAATGAGGAAATTACAACGGTCCCTTATGAAATGGCTCATTTTAGATTTGAAGCAAGCAATCCTATTCCAAACAATGAAAACACCACTCAATATCAGTTTTGGCTGGAGGGCTTTGAGGATGACTTTAGCGAATGGTCTACCAGAAGGGATAGGTCCTACACCAACTTGAGAGAAGGCAACTATATTCTTCACGTTCGTAGTAAAAATATCTATGATCAAGTCGGTCAGGAGGATCAGTTTACATTCAAAGTATTGCCACCATGGTATCGATCGACACTTGCATACCTAATTTATGCAATATTGACGATCACCCTGCTTTACTTACTCTTCCGTATAGCTGATCGAAAATTGAAAAAAACAACCGCGAAGATTCAAGCCGCTCAATCCAAAGTCATCGAGCAAAAGGAAAGTGATTTGCAGGATTCTCAAAAAGAAATCGAACGCCTCAAAACTGAAAAACTAAAATCTGAAATTCAGGGAAAAAATAAAGAATTGGCCTCAGCTACGATGCACTTGATCAATAAAAATGGCTTTATCGTTCAGACAAAATCACATCTCAACAGCATCATCAAAAAGAGTAAAAATCAAGAGGTCAAAAACGAGATCAAAAAGATCATTTCCAGCATTGAAAAAAACATTGCCGGTGACAAAGACTGGGAACAGTTTGAAATGCATTTCGACGAGGTACACGGGGATTTTATGTCTCGATTCAAGTCAAGATTCCCTGATCTTAGTCCACAGGAAATCAAATTGAGTGCATATTTGAGGATGAATCTTTCATCGAAGGAAATAGCCAATCTGATGAATATCACGATTCGCGGAGTCGAGATTGCCCGATATAGACTTCGGAAAAAAATTCAATTGGAGCGTTCTGAAAACCTTCAGGAATTCATCCTAAAATTCTGATACTTTGATTTGAGAATCGGGGGAAGACTTACCCCCGATTTTTGTTATAAAATAAATCATAAGCCCTATTTGTCCGATTTCTCCCAACGTAAGGGGAATCAAGCCCAGAAAAGCTGCAATTCCGGAAAACAAAAAAACTCCAGCTACTATGGTAAGCACTCCAACGATCAAAGGGATGAAGGAATAGCGATTTTTGAAGGAAGTAAAGGACATTCCCAACAAAATATAAAAAAATCCAAAAGAACTGATCTTAACCATGTAATAATCTCCCAGGTTGAAATAGTCAGTTTGTAAAGCAAGGATATCGACTAGACCCCAAATAAGATTAGCCCCTATCATTGCCCAGGCTGCAATTTTCAAAAAGGAATTTGAAAAAAAACCGGCTAGCCTGACCCAAGCAAACATAAATAATACGTAGCCAAAATAAGTGAAGACTTTAATCAGTGAGAAAGCTGTGCGACTGATGGCTTCTTTACCTTCTAAAAACTCTATCTCATATCCTATTTCAAAAATCGAGAGAAAGAAATAGATAATACCTGCTGCAATCCCCAAATAGACCAAGGTACTATTTTGAAACTTACTTTCATTTTGGGATCTTTCTTCTATACCTGAAAAATCCAAAGCCTCAAATAAAGCTTTTACGGTGTACGACCTTGGAGTAACTTCTCCTGCCTCGATGCGCTGAATAGTACGCACATTCAAATTACATTTTTCAACTAACTCCTCTTGTGTGAGCCCTTTGGCTTTTCTCAATTCTGAGATTTTCTTGCCTAATTCTGGTTGCTTCATTGTGAATTGTATTTTTGGTTTGACCATGGCAAGTTGTTTTGAATAGAGAAACTTTAGGACGAAAATGGGGCGGAATTGACCCGACATTTTCCCGACATTTGGGTAAAAATAGCCTTTATGCCTTTTTTAGCCATTTAAAAAAGCCAAAATCAACTTGGCTAAATAATCCGAAGCAAGGAGGAAGATTTTAATTTCTGTTTAGTTTTTCAATGCTTTCCACAAAATCTCAACCGGATGCATTGCCTTTCGTCCGGTGCCATCTGCTATCTGATGACGGCAAGAAGTACCTGGAGCGGCGATGATGGTTTCGGCTTCTGTGTTTCTCACTGCAGGGAAAAGTACCAACTCCCCTACCTGCTGTGAAACCTCATAATGCTCAGTTTCATAGCCAAAGCTACCGGCCATTCCACAACAGCCACTTGGGATCGTTTCGACGCTGTAGTTTACTGGAAGGGAAAGTATCTTCTGCGTCCAAGTCAAAGAAGAAAGCGCCTTTTGATGACAGTGACCATGAAGCTTTATTTTTTGGGTTTGAGCGGTAAAGGAAGAAGAATTGATATTCCCGGCAGCTACTTCCTTGCCCAAAAATTCATCAATCAAATGCACATGAAACTTCAATTTCTTCGCAGCATTGACCAATTCTTTGCTGACGATTCTAGGATATTCATCCCGAAAACTTAAAATAGCAGAAGGTTCCAAACCAATTAAAGGCGTATTCCCATCTACCAAATCAGCAAAAATTCGCACATTGGCCTCCGCATGCTTCTTTGCTTTCTGCAAAAGGCCTTTAGAAAGAGCAGATCGACCACTTTCCTGATGATCCACAATTTTAACTTCGTATCCCAGTTTTTTCAAAAGGGAAATAGCTTTTGTACCTATTTCAGTGTCATTGTGATTGGTAAACTCATCCACAAAGAAATAAACCGACTTGATTTTATTTGAAGGTCCTGGAAGGGAAGCGTAGTGCTTTTTGTACCACTTTCGAAGGCTGATACCGCTGATTTCGGGTAGGTTTCGCTTGGGAGCAACACCCAGGACAGATTTCATCAATCCTCCTGTCAAGGAGTTTCTCAAAAAAAAGTTGGCAATTCCCGGCACCTTCGATCCCAATTCATTCAACTCATTGATATAAGCAAAAGCTTTGGAGCGAAGCGGAACTCCGTGTGTCTTCTGGTATTGATATAGAAATTCGGCCTTCATACTGGACATATCCACGTTAGATGGACATTCTGCAGTACAGCCCTTACAGCTGAGGCAAAGATCTAAAGCTTCTTTGATCTCAGGATGGTCAAAAGCGTTCTCTTTTTTATCCAGCGTCAGAAACTCCCGAAGTGTGTTTGCTCTACCTCTAACTGTGTCCTTTTCATTCCGGGTCGCCATATAACTCGGGCACATCGTTCCTCCCGATCCCGGAAGTTTGCGACAGTCTCCCGAACCATTACATTTCTCAGCCATTCGGAGGATTCCTCCCACATTCGAAAAGTCAATAGCCGTTTGATGCACAGGTGTTTTCATACCAGTCTCATAGCGGAGAAATTGATTCATGGGAGCAGCATCCACGATTTTGCCCGGATTGAAAATATTTTTCGGATCCCAAGTGAATTTAATCTTGCGAAACAGTTCATAATTCTTTTCCCCAACCATCAGCGGGATAAAGGCTGCCCGAACCCGTCCATCTCCATGTTCGCCGGAAAGCGAACCTTGGTATTTCTTCACCAAATCAGCGGAAGCACGGGAAATTTTGTAAAAATCCTCTACTCCTTCCTGCGTCTTCAAATCCAAAACCGGACGAAGATGAATCTCCCCAGCCCCAGCGTGGGCATAGTGCACCGGCTTTTGATTGAAGGCAACCATCATCTCATCAAACTCGGCGATGTAATCCGCCAGGTCATCGATATCAACGGCCGTATCTTCAATGCATGCCACCGCTTTAGGGTCTCCGGGGATATTTGCCAACAAACCCAAACCGGCCGCTCGGAGTGCCCACGCAGAAGCCACCTTTTCAGGTTCGATGATGGGATAGGCATAGCCTAGATTGGCTTTCTTTAGATCAGCGATCAAGGCTTCCCCTTTTGTAATAGCTTCCTCCAGTGTTTTACCCCGAAACTCAATCATCAAAATTGCTTCAGGGTCACCCTCAACGAAGTACCTGTTTTTGGAATATTCGATACTCTCCTTGGTACAGTCCAAGATGATTTTATCCATCAGCTCTACCGCAGTAGCAGGATGCTTCATCGCTACTTGAGCAGACTTCATACTTTCATGAATACTTTCAAAATGAGCTGCAACCACAATGTCCACCGGGTCAGGAAGTGGGTCTAAAGCAATTTTGATTTCGGTTGTGAAAGCCAAGGTTCCCTCAGATCCGGCCAGGAGTTTACAGAAATTAAATTTTTCCTTTCCTTCGAAAAGCTCCGCTTTGAGCAATGCATCTACTGCATAGCCTGTATTCCGGCGATGGATGGACTTCTTGGGGAATTGGGAATGGATTTCTTCCCGAACCTCAGGATTATTTAATTCATCAAAAATCTGCCGATAGAGACTTCCTTCCAGATCTTTTTGCCCACACTTTCGGTCAAAATCGTCTTGAGAAATTTCTCCGAAGACGACTTTTTTTCCATCGCTGAGAATCGTGTTCAGGGAAATTACCTTGTCCCGAGTCACCCCATAGACAATGGAAGTAGTTCCCGAGGAATTATTCCCCACCATACCGCCAATCATAGCTCGGTTGGCTGTGGAAGTAATCGGACTGAAAAACAGACCGTGAGGCTTGAGAAAACGGTTCAACTCATCCCGAACGACTCCCGGCTGCACGCGAACCCAGCGCTCTTCTTTGTTGAATTCAAGAATTTGGGTAAAGTGCTTCGACACATCTACCACGATGCCATTTCCCACACATTGCCCAGCCAGCGAAGTTCCTGCAGTTCGGGGAATCAGTGAGGTACCGTTTTCTGAAGCAAATTGGATGAGCTTCTGTATATCAGACTCAGTTTTTGGAAAGGCAACGGCAAGCGGCATCTCTCGATAGACAGAAGCATCGGTAGCATAAAGCGTCCGACTCAGTCTATCAAATTGCAGGCTACCTTCAAGTTGAGTAGCTAGTTTTTCTAATTGAGGTACTAGGTTGGGTTGGTCTGAAAGCATGGGGTAAAAATAGCTTTCTTAGTCAGATAAAGGAAATAAAAAAATCAATGTGCAAAGGGCAATGATTAATGCCCCACTTCCCAATACAAATGTTTACTTTTCTTCAAAAACATTGCTGTAATGAGTTGAATAAAACACCTTCCCAACTCGTTGAATGTGTTCTCTCAAATTCTCATTTTTGATATCTTTCCAAACCTGGAGATCGACATTTAAGGGGAAATCACTGGAATTGATTTCCATCCAAATTTCACCCAAGGTCTTGCGGTCGAGATCGTCCATAATCACCAAATCCAAATCGCTTCGCTCAGTGTAGTTCCCTTTGGCCCGTGAACCATAGACTTTGATCTTGGTAAGGGTAGGATAATCCTTAAAAATTTTCTTTAGGATTTCGTAGGATTTTTCGCTTAGACCAAAGTTTTCCATCACTATTTCTTTGAAAGGTTCTTTACCAAAGAGGCTAACAATGGTGTGTAAACAGACTGAATTTCAGGAATAACTGACTCAAAGGTTTCCAAATCATAACTATGACTTAGTAAATTCCTGTCGTTAATCATTTCCAGCCATACCTCAACCTGATCTATATATTTTGCCTGAAAGGCTTCCTTTACAACTACTTTTGGAGAAATTCGATCCAAAATTAAGCCATCAAACTCCATTTTATCCTTCAGCGTCTTCCAACCTAATTCCAAAGTATACTCAAACCGCTGGATGATGCCCTCTTTTTCCAGTTGGGAAAGTTCTTCTAAATCCATCAGTTTCACCTCCGAAAGCAGACTAACTGCCTTCTGAAAGTTATCCAAACGTTGAATCCAACGAATATCCTTTTCCATAAATTGTGAATTTATATTTCAATTTACCATAAATACTTTGGTACAAAAAAAACTAAACGATTGAATAGGGATAACTTATTCTAGGTAATTAAATCAATAAAATTAATTTATACTAAAAACACCAAATGGAAATGGCATTTAAGAATAATTCAACTAGATAGAGCTAAAAATCATTTAATTCTTGATATATGAAATAAATCCCGCTATTTGATATACAAGCGGGATTTAAATTCACCTATTCCAAGTAGAATCAGCTAATCGTCGACCCACTTGCGGTTCCCTCATGCGGGGTCAGAAGCTTTAGCTTTCCATCTTTGTCCTCCGCCATCAAGATCATTCCCTCTGAGTCGATCCCCATCATTTTTCGCGGTGCCAGGTTGATCAACATGGTCACTTGCTTGCCAATCAAAAACTCCGGCTCAAAATGCTCAGAAACCCCACTCAACACGGTGCGTTGACCGATTCCGGTATCTACTTTCAACTTAAGAAGTTTTTTGGATTTGGGCATTTTTTCGGCTTCCAAAACGGTCACCACCCGCATATCTAATTTGGCGAAGTCATCATAGGTAATAATCTCCTTCATTGGAGCAACAGGTGCATTTGCAGCTTCATTCATTTTCTTGGCGTCTAATAATTTTTGTACTTGTTTTTCAACGGTTTCATCTTCGATTTTTTCAAAAAGCAATCCGGATTGCCCGATTTCCTGACCCTCGACAAGCAAGTCACCTTTACCGGCTTTGGTCCAGTTAGCATCTTCCAAATGGAAAATATCAAACAACTTGGCTGCTGTAAATGGTAAGAAAGGCTCAGAAACAATGGCCAAGTTCGAAGCAATATTCAAGGCAATATTGAGAATGGTTGCCGTCCTTGCCTCATCGGTTTTGATTGTCTTCCAAGGTTCGGTATCTGCGAGATATTTATTTCCCAATCGCGCCAAATCCATCATAATTCCCAAGGCTTCCCGGAAGCGGAATCTATCCATGGAACTCATGATTTTGGCAGGAAATTCAGCCAATTGATCCAATACTTCCTGGTCATACCCGGTCAATTCTCCTCTTTCAGGAACCTTCCCTTCAAAATATTTATGTGTCAGGACTACCGCCCGATTGATAAAGTTGCCGTATATGGCTACCAATTCGGAATTATTTCTTGCCTGAAAATCCTTCCAGGTAAAGTCATTGTCCTTGGTCTCTGGTGCATTGGCAGTCAAGACATAGCGCAAAACATCCTGCTTTCCCGGAAATTCTTCGAGATATTCATGAAGCCAAACGGCCCAGTTTCGGGAAGTGGAAATTTTATCTCCTTCCAAATTGAGGAATTCATTCGCTGGCACATTATCCGGCAGGATAAAATCCCCGTGGGTCTTCAGAATAGCCGGGAAAATGATGCAGTGAAACACAATGTTATCCTTCCCAATGAAGTGCAGGAGTTGCGTCTCTTCATCTTTCCAATAGGGCTCCCAGTCTTTTCCTTGCTCTGCAGCCCACTCCTTGGTAGAAGAGATGTAGCCGATTGGCGCATCAAACCACACATAAAGCACCTTACCTTCTGCGTCTTGTAGCGGAACTTTAATTCCCCAATCCAAATCGCGAGTCATGGAACGTGCCTGCAAGCCATCTCCAGCTTCTAGCCAAGAGCGGCATTGTCCCAAGACATTATTTTTCCAATCCTGTGCATGGTCCTCGAGAATCCACTTTTTCAAGAAATTCTGATAGCGTGCCAAGTCCAAAAACCAATGTTTGGTTTCTTTCAACACAGGCGTTCGACCACTGAGTTTGGAACGGGGATTAATTAGTTCTGTAGGGCTGAGTGAAGAGCCACATTTCTCACACTGATCACCATAGGCATGCTCAAAACCACATTTTGGACAGGTTCCCTCGATGTATCGATCAGCCAAAAACTGACCTGCTTCCTCATCGTAATACTGTTCGGTACTTTGCTCCAAAAACTCTCCTTTTTCGTAAAGATCCTTGAAAAATCCCTGAGCAGTCTCATGATGGATTTTGGCGGAAGTTCGGGAATAATGATCGAAGCTGATTCCAAATTCTTCGAAGCTCTTTTTCATCATCTCATGGTAAAAATCCACCACTTCCTGAGGCGTTTTTCCTTCTTTTTTGGCTTTGATGGTGATAGCAACCCCATGCTCATCCGAACCACCTACAAAAAGTACATCCTTGCCCTGAGACCTTAAGTAGCGCGCATAGATGTCTGAAGGAACATAACAACCAGCTAAATGACCAATATGAATGGGGCCATTGGCATAAGGCAAAGCTGCGGTAAGGGTATGACGTTTGAAGGATTTATTCATCAGGTGATAAGCTATATTCGTTTTTCAGGGGGCAAAGATAGGGAAAAGCTAGTACCTAATCAGGCATTATCAAATTCCTGTCGGGCTTCTTCTGAAAGAATACCCTGATAAATGATGGTAATAGCCTGATCAAAAATATCAGAGGGAGGAATCTGAAGGTCCTTTTGGATGGAGGAAGGGAATTTGGCTCGAAAACTTGGATCCAGAAGTGACTGCACCGCCGAGGCATAGAGCATGACCACCAAGCCTACATTCAAATTAGGACGAACTTGGCCACTTTGAATCCCTTCCTGAATCAATCGCTGAAAGCGCTCATAGGCAGATTCCTGAATGTATAGAATCAGATCCTCCCAAACTTCAGGGGCATGTTCACGAAGATCCTCAAACAGCTCAGGATTGATGGGAGCCAAATAGTTCGCGATGACAGAGAGGCTGGATTTTAGCTTCAATGGGAAAGCGATGTATCGATTATCCACGATTGCCTCCACTTTAGCGGTCATTCGGGTTTTTAGCTTTTCAAAAGCAGCCGCCAGCAGTTCGGTTTTGGAAGAGAAAAAGCGATAGAGAGTCTTCTTGCTAATCCCCAAAGACTGACAAATATCATCCATGGTCGTGCTGCGAAAGCCCTTTTCCAAAAAAAGCTTATACGCCGCATCGATAATCTTGGCTTCCTGGTTAATTTTTTGAGTCATAGAGGCTTTATTTCGAAAACAAGTGACAAAGGTATTACCCTCCTGAAACTTTTCCACCTTACAACTTTACAAGCATCCAACTTCCAGTTAATTTAGCCATCATTTCAACTATTATGACACAGCAAGAAGCCCAAAAACGCATCGCTCAACTCAGCAAGGAAATCAATCACCACAACCATCTCTACTACCAGGAGAGCCGGATCGAAATCTCGGATTATGAATTCGATCAATTGCTGGAGGAACTGATCCGTTTGGAAACTGAGTTTCCGGAGCTTCTTCGAGAAGATAGCCCGAGTCAGCGTGTGGGGGGGACCATTACGAAGGAATTTCAGACTGTCACCCATGAATACAAAATGCTTTCCCTCGGAAATACCTACACGATTGAAGAGCTAGAGGCTTTCGATGAGCGGGTCGAAAAAGGATTGGGTAGGTCTGATTACGAGTATTTTTGTGAGCTCAAATTCGATGGAGTTGCGATCAGTTTGGTCTATGAAAATGGCACCTTGGCACGTGCTGTCACCCGAGGAGATGGGACTAAAGGAGATGATGTCACTGCCAATGTGAAGACGATTCGAAATATCCCTTTAAGTATTGAAGGTGAGAATGTTCCGGATAAATTCGAGGTTCGAGGAGAGATCTTTCTTCCCCGAAAGGAATTTGATAAAATCAATGCTGAGCGGGAGAAAAATGGCGAAGCCTTACTGGCAAATCCTAGAAATGCTGCCTCGGGAACTGTAAAAATGCAGGACAGCAGCGTGGTGGCCAAGCGTCGTCTCAACTGCTACTTTTATCAATTGTTGGGAGATGAATTACCAGCAGCTACCCATTCGGAAGCTATTCACCTGATCGAAAAGTGGGGGTTCAACGTCTCCCCTACTTACCGGAAAGCCAAAACGCTCCAAGAGGTCTTGGATTATATCGAAGACTGGAGAGAAAAACGTCATGAACTACCGCTAGATACGGATGGCGTGGTCCTAAAAATCAATGACTATCAACAGCGGGAAGAATTGGGCTTCACCGCCAAAAACCCCCGATGGGCCATCGCCTACAAATACAAGGCGGAGAGTGCTGAGACGGAATTGCTTTCCATCACCTATCAGGTGGGTCGAACCGGTGCTATTACCCCGGTAGCAAATCTCTCTCCTGTCAGCCTTGCAGGCACAACCGTCAAGCGGGCATCCCTCCACAATGCCAATGAAATCGAGCGCTTGGGAATTTATGAAGGGGATTTTGTCTCGGTGGAAAAGGGCGGGGAAATCATTCCAAAAATTACGGCAGTCAATCTGGCAAAAAGAAAAGCAGGTGCTAGTCCTATTCAGTATATTGACACCTGTCCGGAATGCGGGACTAAACTGGAGCGAAAGGAGGGTGAGGCCAAGCATTTCTGTCCCAATGCAGCAGGCTGTCCACCACAAGTTTTGGGAAGGATCGAGCATTTTGTCAGCAAGCGGGCCATGGACATTGACTCCATGGGTACTGAGCGGATTCGGGCTTTGATTGATCAGGGATTCATCCGAAGTTATGCTGATATCTACGATCTCGAGGCTAAAGAAAAGGATCTCCTAGGCTTGGAAATGAGTCAAGACCAATACGAAAAAGAAGGAAGCGGCTTATTGTATATCAGCTTGGAAAAAGCGCTTTTCGCTCTGACAGAAAGCATTTCTTTCAAGCAAATCCAAGAGTACTTGACCGAGGCTGCGGAACTTCCACTCTTTGACACCCTTCGAGGATTTCAGGAGCAAATCCGAATGTGGAAAAAGAAAGTCTCCTCTAACGTGGGGATGGTGGATTACCTCATCCATGCATTGAAGGAGCATGCCGATTTGCCCAAATTGGAAGACTTCGTGCCGGTAGCCGTTGTTTTGGATATCTTTTTGGGAAGACGGTCCGACTTCGAGTCCATTTTGGAAGCCAGCAAAAAAGAAGGGACAGTTCACGGGATTTTGCTCAAACTAGAGGTAGATATTCCTGATGAGGTGAGGGAACGAATTAAAAAACTAAAGGCAAACACCTTCCAGGAAGGGGTTATTTCCAATATGCTGGATGGGATCAAAGCTTCTAAAGAACAGCCTTTTGAAAAAGTCCTATTCGCTTTGGGAATTAGAAATATCGGTGAAAATACTGCCCAGCTTTTGGCCAGACACTTTGGAAGTATCCAAAAGCTCCAAGAGGCATCAAGCGAACAGCTGCTGGATATCATTGGTGTGGGCGAAACCTTGGTTCAAAGTATTCAGGACTTTTTTGCACAGGAGGAGAACTTGGAGCATATTGAGCGATTGAAGGCACAAGGGCTACATTTTGAGATTCAGGAAGATGAAAATCAGCCCAAAAGTCAGGCATTGGCAGGGAAGCGAATTTTAGCTTCGGGAAAGCTGGAGAATTTCAAACGGGATGAAATAAAAGATTTTGTACAAGCGCACGGAGGACAATACATCAGTGCCGTGAGCAAAAATCTGGACTTCATCATCGAGGGAGAAGGAATGGGGCCTAGCAAAAAAGAAAAGGCAGAGAAACTTGGGGTGCCAATGATTTCTGAGGAGGAATTTTTGAGGATGGTGGAAGGTTGAGGATTCCATTCTCTCACCGCGAATTACAATTGTAATATACCTCACTCCGTTCGTGCCTGCCTAAAGGCCGTGGAGGGAAATATTCTGGAAAAATGAAGGCTTGAAAAAAAGAGTGCTGAAGGCACGACTTGTACAAGCCCAGTATGAGCAAAGCGAAATGCTGGGTAAAAAGACACAAAACCATCCCAGCGCTGGCCCATTATTTAAAAAAAGAAATGAATATCCAGTCCCAGCAAGAGAAAGTAAAGCCTTGAAAAAATACCGTGCGTGATGACACGAAAGGCGGCGAGAGTCATTTTTGCCAGCAAGACGGAGACGAATTAAAAACGCAGTCAGGAGACTGCCTTTTTGTAGTCCAAGCCCGTCCGGCAGGCGGGCTTGAACTATATAAGTAAAATATTATAACATATGATTTCTGGAGGAAAAAGACGCCGCAGGCGTCAAACTTTTCAATAGCCCCGGGTTTCAACCCGGGGTATATGATTTACCATATTACCAGAGCGCTGGCCCATTATCAATAAACAGAATTCTAAACTCCATGCCAGCAAGAGTGAGATGAATCATTGTAGCAGTTAGCAGAAGCCTTTTTGCAGTCCAAGCCTGTCTGGCCGGAAGGCAGATCAGGAGACCTGCATGTTCAGCAGGCGGGCTTGAACTATCTAGGAGCCGAGCTACAAGCCTATATTTCGCAAAGCATTTTTTATCAACGGAACTCAAAAAGCCTATAGACCCTTATCTTTGCATCTAATATGCAAAACAACAAGAACTCTAAATTTTACGGAACTGGTGTGGCATTGGTCACTCCTTTTACAAAAAATGAAAATATTGACCTGAAGGCGCTTGCCAAGCTAATCGATCATTGCATCGATGGAGGTGCGGATTACTTGGTGGTTTTGGGTACCACCGGGGAAGTAGCCACGCTTTCTGCAACAGAAAAACGACAGGTATTACAAGCAGCTGTCTCCTTCGTAGATCAGCGTGTACCCATTGTGTATGGCCTTGGCGGAAATAATACCTCAGGGATCCTGGAGGAGATTGAAAACACTGATTTTCAAGGAGTCGATGCAGTTCTCTCTGTCAGTCCCTACTACAATAAACCTTCGCAGTCGGGCATTCAGGCTCATTATGAAGCAATCGCAGACAAGTGCCCTGTGCCAGTCATTCTTTACAATGTTCCAGGTCGGACCGGTTCGAATCTTACAGCTCAAACCACCCTGAATCTGGCCAAGCATGAGAATATCATCGGGATCAAGGAAGCTTCTGGTGATCTTACGCAATGCATGGAAATCGCTGCCAACAAACCGGAAGATTTCCTCTTGATATCTGGCGATGATATGCTTACCGTTCCTATGCAAAGTATCGGAGGAGTGGGCGTGATTTCAGTCTTGGCAAATGCCTTTCCAGCAACTTTCCGGAAACTCACCCAAGGAGGGTTTACCGAAAAGCAGGAGGCTGTATACTCCCTTCTAGAAATCAATCCACTCATGTATGCTGAAGGCAATCCGGTAGGTTTGAAGGTGATTTTGAATGAAATGGGTCTGTGTAGCGAAGAAGTCCGACTTCCTTTAGTCGAGGCTAGCGAGGAACTCAAACAAAAAATCAAAGCAGCGCTGGAAAAGATCGATTATTAATGACCAATGCACTCTCCATTTCCGAACTCGGGCAACTCGTCAAATCCACCCTTGAAAATGAGTTGACCCCCACCTATTGGGTGATTGGAGAGATTGCAGACTTTCGGGTAGCTGCTGCGGGCCATGCTTATTTTGAATTGGTAGAAAAAAGCGGGAATCAGGTGCTAGCCAAAATGCGTTCCAACTGCTGGGCTTTCACCTACCGCTCCATTGCTTCCCGGTTTGAAAGCCTTACTGGAAGTGGTATCAAAAACGGGATGAAAGTCCTCGCTCAGGTGCAGGTGACTTTTCACCCTGTTTATGGATTTAGCCTGAATGTCAAGGATATAGACGCTTCTTTTTCTTTGGGCGAACGAGCCCGTATCAGACAGGAAACCATCGATCGCTTGACTCGGGAAGGAATACTTCGCCTCAATGCCCGGCACAATCTTCCTAAAGTCATTCAGCGAATCGGCATTATCTCCAGTCCTACTGCAGCCGGATATGGTGATTTTGTCAATCAATTGGAGCAAAACAGCCAAGCCTACAAAATCTATCATCGCCTCTTTCCATCCCTGATGCAGGGAAATGAGGCTGCCGCAAGTATCCGAGCAGCAATCGAAGTGGCTGAATCCCAAAAAGACAAGCTTGGTCTAGACGCCCTGATCATTATCCGCGGAGGGGGAGCTCAGCTGGACTTGGATTGCTTTGATGATTATCAACTTGCACTCAAGATTGCCAATAGTAGCTTACCCATCATTACAGGAATCGGGCATGAACGGGATGAAACAGTAGCAGATTTGGTAGCCCACTCCCAACTCAAAACGCCTACTGCAGTGGCGGAATTTATCCTTTCCAGTTTTCGGATTTTCGAGGAAAGTATGATGCTGCTCGTCACGAGGATTGATCGGATCACAAATCAGCAGCTTAAACTTTCCCAAAATCAATTGGGTGTGCTATCGCAACGGATTCAGTCCCTTGTTTTGTCTCAAATCCGATTAGAAAATGAGCGAATAGAAGGCCGAAAAGAGCGGGTCATCCGGGCAGCCCATTTGCAAACGAAGAATCAACTGGAGTTTTTAAACTCCTTGCAAAAATCCATTCAAAGCCTAAGCAATCAGCACATTCTAAACAATTCACAGCGATTGGAAAGCTTGGAAAAGATGCTGGAGCAACTGGATCCGCAGTCCATTCTAAAAAGAGGTTACACAAGAACTGAAATAGACGGAACCCCCATACACTTGACAAAGGCGAAAGTGGGAGACCGACTTCGAACCATCTCGGAAAATCAAGATATAGAAAGTACCATTACCCAAATAAAGGAGGCAAATGAAAACGTATAAGGAATCTGTAGAAAGACTGGAACTAATCCTCAGCCAATTGGAAGAAGGAAAAAAAAGTGTGGACGAACTTTCAGAGTTGGTCAGGGAAGCTTCTGAACTTGTCAAAACCTGCAAGGAAAAACTTCGGGCCACGGAGGAAGATATTCAAAAGGCTTTTCAAGAGCCTTGATTTTCACCCCTTCGAACAATAAAATTTGAGACTTTTGAGTTTTTAAGGATATCCAAGCAAAGACATTGGCATATTTGTTGCCAAATTTGCAGCACAGAGATTTTCCAGATAAAACGTGATGAATTTGAGCCGCCAACTTCTTTTTTTACTTCCAGTATTGCTAGCTTCTACCCTTCTGACAGAAGCCCAGAATTTTTATAAAGAGCGAATTTCAAGAAATAATATATTGACGATTGGAGCAGGTCCTTCTTTCGCGTATTTGGACAATGGTGGGCAGTACCGTTCATTAGATTTTGAGATCAAGCCTTCTGTAGCCGTCTCTTTGACCCGCAAAATCACCTCTACCATGGACGTGCGGGCAACTTTAGGCATGCAATCCATCAGCAGTGGCGGCAACCCTCCTACTGCATTGCGAGATCAATGGTTTGCCAATTTCTCTTCCTTCACCGTTAGAGGCTCTGCTTTCTATTTTGATGTGATTCCAAGCTTTAACCTCATTCGCTTTTCCAACCATATGCATCGCTCCAAAGTCAATTTATATGGCGGTGCAGGATTGGGAGTGCTTCATGCATTTACGGAGCAGACCAAATCTTTCAGTCCGGATGAAACCCCTACCAAGCATCAAACCACCACTGGCTATGTGCCGATAAGAGCTGGCTTAAGCTTTAAAATCGGTCCCTATTCAGACATTGCCGGAGAAGGAACCATGCTTTGGACATTCACAGACAACCTAGACGGCAATGTAGGATCCAATCGCTATGGAGATCATCTATTCCAAGCTCAAATCGTCTATCGCCGCTTTTTCCGTCCGAAGGAAATGGATTAAAGCAAGGAATTCAAAGTACACTTCCCAAGGATTAATTTTTTCCGATCAGGAACTTCACAGGGAGATAACCTTGATCCCACCTTTTTTCCCTACCTTTGCGGCTTGAAAAACGCAGATCATGCAGAATATCAGAAATATCGCGATTATCGCACACGTTGACCACGGCAAGACTACCCTAGTCGACAAAATCATCCACGCATCCAAAATCTTCCGGGAAAATCAGCAGTTTGACGATTTGATCCTGGACAACAATGACTTGGAGCGTGAAAGAGGAATTACCATCCTATCCAAAAACGTATCCGTACGCTACAAAGACACCAAAATCAACATCATTGACACCCCTGGTCACGCCGACTTCGGAGGCGAGGTGGAGCGTGTCTTGAAGATGGCTGACGGGGTAATCCTCCTTGTAGATGCCTTCGAAGGACCGATGCCACAGACACGATTTGTATTGGGTAAGGCACTCTCTCTTGGCCTGACCCCTATCGTAGTGGTCAATAAAGTGGATAAGGAAAACTGTCGCCCGGACGAGGTGCATGAAGCGGTATTCGACCTGATGTTTAACTTGGATGCTACCGAGGAGCAATTGGAATTCCATACGCTTTATGGTTCGGCCAAGCAAAACTGGATGGGTCCTGACTGGAAAAATCCGACAGACTCTATCCTTCCGCTTTTGGATGCGATTTTGGAATATATTCCAGAGCCAAAGATCGAAGAAGGAAGCCTTCAGATGCAGATCACCTCATTGGATTACTCCAACTTTGTAGGTCGTATCGCGATCGGAAGAGTAAAGAGAGGAAGCGTCACCGAAAACCAACAAATTGCCCTTTGCAAAGCTGATGGCAGCATCAAGAAAATGCGCGTCAAAGAGCTTCATACATTTGAAGGATTGGGTAAAAATAAAGTACAGTCCGTACAGGCTGGAGATATCTGTGCGATTACCGGATTAGAAGATTTTGAAATCGGCGACACCGTAGCTGATGTAGAAAAGCCCGAACCGCTTCCCCGAATTGCGATTGATGAGCCTACCATGAACATGCTCTTCACGATCAACAACTCCCCTTTCTTCGGAAAAGAAGGAAAGTTTGTGACTTCCCGTCACCTACGGGATCGATTGATGAAGGAAATGGAGAAAAACCTCGCCCTAAGGGTAGAACCTACCGATTCAGAGGATAAATTCTTGGTCTATGGCCGGGGAATTCTTCACTTGTCCGTTTTGATCGAGACTATGCGTAGAGAAGGCTATGAACTACAAGTAGGGCAGCCTCAGGTGATTTATAAAGAAATTGACGGAGTACAGTGCGAGCCGATCGAGACCTTGGTGGTGGATGTACCTCAAGAAACTGCCGGAAAAGTCATCGAACTGGCTACGCAGCGAAAAGGCGAATTGCTGATCATGGAGCCTAAAGGTGATTTGCAGCATTTGGAGTTCAAGATCCCTTCCAGAGGATTGATCGGACTGCGAAATAATGTATTGACAGCCACGCAGGGAGAAGCGATCATGAACCACCGATTCTCTGCCTATGAGCCCTTCAAAGGGAATATCCCTGGAAGAATCAATGGTTCGCTTATTTCCATGGAAGGCGGGCCTTGTACAGCCTATGCCATAGACAAGCTTCAGGATCGCGGCGTATTCTTTGTCGAGCCGGGAGAAGACCTGTACACCGGACAGGTGATTGGTGAGCACTCGAGAGACAATGACATCGTAGTCAATGTGCAAAAAGGAAAGAAACTGACCAATATGCGCGCCTCGGGGTCTGATGACAATACCCGAATTGCCCCTCCTAAGCGATTTTCCTTAGAAGAGTCCATGGAATACATCCAAAAGGATGAGTACCTGGAGATCACGCCCAAAAGCATCCGAATGCGAAAAATCTATTTGGATGAGAATGAGCGGAATAGAATGGCTAAGAAAGAAGCGTAAGTGAGTATCTAGTATTTGGTAGCTAGTATCAGGTAGCACTACCGGTTCGTGGAGACACGAACCTAGGTAGAAGTATCAAATACTTTGCATCAAGTACGAAGTACAAAGTACCAAGACGACCCCAAAGGTTTTTTTAGACCTTTGGGGTCTTTTTTTGACCTTTGGGTTTTCCAAGAACCTCGAAGGTCTTTCAAATCACCTCAGCCCACGTGAATGTCTTCACTCAAAGCAGAAATCTCATCCTCACAGCCCACGTGAGTGTCTTCACTCACGTGATTTAACTTAAATCCACTCCTTCTCCCCGATGAATGCACCATTCACAGCCATGAATACCGCCCACGTGAGTGTACGCACTCACAGATAGGAAAACTTGGAAGTTAGCAGACATCACTTCTAAAAAAGCAGGTCTGGACCGAGGCTAAAAAGTAGCTAGTATCAGGTAGTACTACCGGTTCGTGAAGACACGAACCGAGGCTAAGAGATTAGAGGCAAGAAACAAGAAATAAGACTCATCGCCCCTGTGAGTGTCCTCACTCACAGATCGGAAAACCACAGCCCACGTGAGTGTCTTCACTCACGTGATTTAACTTAAATCAACTCCTTCTCCCCGATGAATGCACCATTCACAGCCATGAATACCGCCCACGTGAGTGTACTCACTCACAGATAGGAAAACTTGGAAGTTAGCAGACATCACTTCGAAAAAAGCAGGTCTGGACCGAGGCTAAAAAGTAGCTAGTATCAGGTAGTACTACCGGTTCGTGAAGACACGAACCGAGGCTAAGAGATTAGAGTCAAGAGACAAGAAATAAGACTCCTTTGCCCTTTTGGTTTTCTCATTCACAGCTCTGAATTCTACAGCCCACGTGAGTGTCTTCACTCACGTGATTTAACTTAAATCCACTCCATCTCCCCGATGAGTGTCCCATTCACAGCTATGAATACTCAACTTTAGGAAATATCCCTAAGCAAAAAGCTTTACAAAAAATATTTTTTTAGGTAAAAATTCTGACTATTCCGAAAAATCCGTATTTTGAAAGTGTAATTTCTTTTTTGATTTTTCTTTTTAAACCAGATGATCGGTCAATTTCAAAAATCCAGTATCCGTATCCAAAAACTTTGGCACAGAGGAAGCTATCAGAACTTCGAGCTGTGGAGCGGTCATGCGGAGGGCTGTTGAGAAAGCAAAAATTGGGAAGAAAATGGGGATTCATACGCTTAGACACAGTTTTGCCACCCATTTATTGGAAGGCGGAACAGATATTCGATTTATCCAAAAGCTCTTGGGTCATAGTTCGATTAAGACCACGACGGTGTACACGCATGTAAGCCAGCGAAAAAAGGATCAGATCGAGAGTCCCTTGGACCGGCTGATGCGTGAGGATAAATCAAAAAAGGAATAAAAAATTACATATCATTGAGGATATTTACTAGTTACCTGCCATTTGAAAAAACGAGAACTCTATGAATAAAGAATTTTACTATCTAGACGGAAAGGAACAAAAAGGTCCTTATTCGATTGACCAATTAAAAGAACTTAATCTCAAGTCTGACACCTTGATTTGGGAAGAAAGTTTTGACAATTGGAAACCCCTGAGAGATGTCGAAGAATTAAAAGTTCTATTACGGAAAACCCCTCCACCGCCTCCAATAATTGACACCAATGTTTCCTCGAAAAAAGAACCAACCACAGACAACGAGAAAGTTATACTTGGTGACAGCAATGTAAAATTGTGGACAACATTAAAAGTCCTCTTTTTTAGCATTGTTGCAATTGGATTGGCTGCTTTGGTTGGATATAGCTTGCATAAATCGAAAAAGACAGAACTTAAAAACCAGATTTACTCTAAAATTGACAGAATATTTGATGGCAAAACTGTAATCCTCGATGGTCAAAATAGTTTGGCTGTTGGAGAACTTATAGAAACAGGATACGACCCAAATGGAACTAAGAAAAAAGATGATGATGATATCTTTTCAGGACTTTTTACGGAATGGTGGGAAAGAGAAAAGCTCTACACAATATTCGAAGCGTCAAGTGGTGGATTCACCATAAAGCAGTTGACCAGACAAAATGAAGACGGTTTCGATATTGAAACAATATACTCTGAAGATATGGGTTACAAAAAGCCGACTAGAACCTATGTACCACCAAGCTACATGGATTTGGGTTATGGTGAACGATATAAAACAGGTGGTGGCTATTGGCGAGACAATTACAGGTTGTCAGTTCGAGAGTGCTACCGGGAAGCATACAACTACTTTACTGAAGATGACAGACACTCACCAGGCGCCTATACTCCAGGCAAGTATGTTGATATTACCAATTTTCCTGACATAAGAAATGAATATTTCTACATGAGTAACACTCAACCAAAACAATATTCTTCTTCAGGTATTTTTTCTTCTCAATGGGAAAGTAGCGGAGACCATGGGGCTAACATTAATACTGAGGATTGGGCTGTTTATCATAAAACTTATGGAAAGCATTATGAACTCACTGAGAATGAAAGCGCTATTCAGAAGGATTTATTCACCAAATTAGGTATTTCTCTAGGCTCTGTGCTGTTATTAATTTTCATTCTATTGCTATCGAAACCAAAATTCTTTAGAAACCTAGCTCTATTTGGTAAGCGTTGGGAAAATCAATCTTACAACGACCAAATCCTGTATTTCGACCACTCATTTTTTGGAAAGAATAAATTCATTGAAATAATCAACGATAATGTATCTAGGGGACAATTAAAAATTACTGATGGTGGTTCAACCTTAAACCTTTCTTATCCAAATAAAGAATTATTCTATAAAATAGAAAGCATTGAAAAAAACCGCTTGACACTTGTATCGCAAAAAGACAACAATCAGATTGAATTTTTGAGAGTAGGCTCAAATGAAAAGGATTCTAGTAGTCCAATGGATGCCATTAAAACAGATAATGAACCTACAAGCGAATCTACCGAATAAATGGAACTTGAAAACCTTGAAAACGCAATAGCAAAACTTGAAAGTATTGATTCAAGTTCTGAATATGCATATGAAAAAGCTTTACTAGCTTTTATATCCATAAAGCAGTTGCCTATTTTGATTTATACTCTACCAGCAGGAACATTTTTATTCAGGACAAGAACACACAACAATGAAGATTTCTTTCATTCGGTAGATGAGATAAACTTACCTCCCAGTCAATTCATTAAAGATTTCGCTCGTTGTAACAGACCGTTTCAATCTGTTTTTTATGCTTCTGAAAATAGACCAACTTCATTCATGGAATTGGTAGAGTATTGGGCGGAAACTAAGAATTTTGGAGAAACGCTTGATGTAACAATTGGAAGATGGGAGTTACTTAATCCTTTGGACTTAATATTAGTAACAAGCCCAAATCCTAAAAATAGAATCTCTGAATTTGATAAGTATCACGGTACAGCTTTAGACGGATTTTTGGAAGAACAACAGGGTGAAGCAAGAGAAGCTGCAACGAGGTTTTTTGAATACATGTTCTCAAAATACCGCAAGCCAGCTAAGAATGACTTACTCACTTATATCATTACAACAGCTTACTCCAATCTAGCTATTCTTCATGGGAACGGTAATGTTCATGGGATTTATTATCCAAGTGTTCTATTTGGTCAACAGGGAGTGAATATTGCCATAAATCAAGAATTTTCAAGAGATAATAATCTTCGACTTACACATGTTGTAAAAAACACATTTCGAATTGATGAAAATGAACTTGGAAAACATTCATTCACAGAAACAAATCGAATAATGACAGAGAATATTGATTGGGAAAACAAAGTAATTAATTGGGAATAAAATGGAATAACGGCAGGTAACAATGTATATAAAAAATAGGCGAAACAGTAATAAAATCAAGGTTTTGGCTCATATCAAACTTTGTTCTTAACTGACAGTTTCGTGCTTCGAAATCGCCTACTTTTCATATACTAACCGTTGTGTTTCATGCAAGATTAAATATAAAATGGTAATAATATGAAAAGAAAAGCTCTCCATTTAACGTTAATCGGACTCTTTCTGGTTATAGGATATTTTGAATCAAACGCCCAAAGTTTTAATCGAGCGATTATGACGGTCGAGAATTTTGAACCCTCGATTCCTCACCCTGAACAAGATAAAGACATAACTCAAAAACTAGCTGAGCTTGAGAAAAAAACGGGTAAGAAACCAAATATAGTATGGATCATTATTGATGATTTGGGGTATGGAGAACCTGGCGCTTATGGAGGTGGAGCTGCTATTGGTGCCGCGACACCAGCAATGGATAAACTGGCTGCTGAAGGTTTAAAATTGACCTCCTGTTATTCCCAACAAACCTGTACCCCAACACGGTCAGCCATTTTAACAGGAAGGCTTCCTGTTCGCACGGGATTAACGCGTCCTATATTGGCAGGCGATAAGATAACTAAGAATCCATGGGCCGATGAAGTAAGCCTACCCAAACTACTGAGCGACAACGGCTATTATACCCTGCTTACAGGAAAATGGCATGTGGGTGAAGCTGAAGGCATGCGCCCGCACGATGTAGGTTTTGATGAATACTACGGCTATTATCCGGCCCAAAAAGAGATTACTCAAGGAATTGACCCAAGACGTTTCCCTGATTTGGTGCTTAATGAAGAACTTATTAAAGCGTTTGAAACTATTCGTCCAGCTAATCACTTGACGCATGGCTTTAAAGACGGGACAACCAACGAACTGGAGGAAATCAAAAGCCTGGGAGACATGGGACGTGCTGACCATAAATTGGCCGATTTTACCATTTCTAAGATTAAAGAATTGTCTGGATCGGATAAGCCCTTCTTTATTGAGCATTGCTTTATGAAAGTGCATGCCGATAATTTTGACAACCCTGATTATCCAGGGCTTAGTGCTGCCAAATACCCCTATAAAAATGCTGTTGTTGAAGTAGACATGCATATTGGTCGAATTCTTAAAGCATTGGAAGAAGCAGGTGAATTAGAAAACACTTTTGTCTTCGTCACTTCAGACAACGGCCCGCAAATGGATGCCTGGCCAGATGGTGGATATACTCCGTTTAGAGGAGCTAAAGGAACAACATTCGAAGGTGGTGTTCGCGTACCGGGTATTGCCTATTGGAAAGGAATGATAAGCCCTGGAAGAGCAAGTGATGATGTTTTTGATTTAATGGATCTGTTCGGCACTAGCCTACGCCTTGCAGGCATTTCTCAAGACGAACTCCCTGATGACAGATATTATGATTTTATTGACCAATCAAGTTTCCTGTTTCACGATAATGGAAAGGGGAATCGGGAATCGGTTTATTTTTGGTGGGGTACTGAACTGATGGGCATTCGAATGCGAGAATACAAAGAACACATTAAAGTCATTATCCCACAAGCACCTCATATGTGGATTGACTATGCAACTATTCAGGATGTTGGCCTAGCGCCTTGGCTGTTCAATTTATACATAGACCCAAAAGAAGAAATGCCTGTAGGGCATCGTAGGAATGCCTGGTTAGCTTCTTTAGGTGCACAGTTGAAATCGCATGCGGCAACATTCAAAAAGTATCCACCAAAAAACATTGGGCTGTAATTGGAATCAACTAGAGTTGAAATAACACCTGAAAACAAAGCACGAAAACACAACAATGTGTATGGTGCATAGCACCCTGTGGGATGCTACGACACCATACACAAACCGTTATGCCTCACCCAAAAAAAAGACATTGAATGAATAAAATTCCGATAGGACTTAAGAGAGTTGCGACACTCTGCATTCTGAGACATAAGGACAAATTCCTGTTGCTCAAAAGACTTAAAGAGCCAAACAAAGACAATTTTACACCAGTTGGCGGCAAACTTGACCCTTTTGAAAGTCCTTTAAAGTCAGCCATACGTGAGACTTTTGAAGAAACAGGAATTAAAGTTGATACAATGAAGTATTGTGGGATTTTGACAGAAACCTCTCCGACAGAATACAATTGGACAGGCTATGTATATATCGCAGATATTGATATTGTTGAACCACCAAATTGTAACGAAGGGACTTTGATGTGGATTGGCTTTGAAGACTTATTGAAAGTGCCAACGCCAAAAACTGATTGGTATATTTACAAGTATATTCTTGACAACAAACCTTTTGCATTTAGTGCGGAATATGACGGCAAACTTAACCTTTTGTCAATGACAGAAGAAATTGAAAATAAAGTAATTATATGACAAGACCAAGAGTTAAAATTTGCTGTATAAGCAGTATTGAAGAAGCAAAATTAGCCGTTGAATACGGTGCTTCTGCATTAGGTTTGGTTGGTCATATGCCAAGTGGCCCAGGTGTAATTGGAGATGAACTCATTTATCAAATTGCCAAGGCAGTACCACCACCTATTTCAACTTTTTTGCTAACGAGTGAAACAAAACCACAAAACATAATCCAGCATTATAAGAGAGTAAATACTACGACAATTCAGATTGTTGACGAATTGGAAAAACAAGAGTATCAATCACTGCGAGACGAATTGCCAAATGTGAAATTGGTTCAAGTAATTCACGTTATTGACGAAAATTCTGTAAAGGAAGCAATCGAAGTATCTAAGTATGTGGATGCTATTTTATTAGACAGTGGAAATCCAAACTTGTCTATTAAGGAATTAGGCGGAACAGGACGAACTCATAATTGGGAATTGAGCCGAGAAATAAGAAAAGCAATTCCAATTCCTTTGTTCCTTGCAGGCGGACTAAACAAAAACAACGTAAGACAAGCAATCGAAACAGTTCAACCTTTTGGGCTTGACCTTTGTAGTAGTGTTCGGACAGAAGGACAACTTGACCGACAAAAATTAAAAGACTTTTTCAATGCAATTGGGCACTGAAAAATACGACAAAAAGAAGGGCGAAGGCATAACACTGTATATGCGATAATGCTCCCTAAACGGTCGCACTACGCATATACTAAACGTTGGCATTCATATAAAACAGAACAACAATGATTAAAACAAAATTTCTTGTAATAATAGCTTCGGTATTATTTTTTCAAAATTCGTACTCTCAAAAAACAGACTTTTCTAAGTATGCCATTGCAATGTCAGAGATTACAACTTTCGCTGACAATCCAGGGTTCAAGGATGAAGTAACTCTAGAAAATTCATCTAAAGAAATAAAATGGGTAACTGGAGAAGATGGGTATAGTTACACTCAAGACATTGAATACATAAGAGTGTTTGGTTACAAGGTCTTATTTGAATCAAATAATAATTTGATAATTGGTGTTTATTATGACTCTGAAGGTACGGCTACGTATTCATACTTATTCAACGTAACAACTACAGAAAACAAATTAGTTCTTAATCAAGTCATAGGTGGCGGTGATAGATGCCACAATGCAGTAATTTTGGATGAGGTTGAATTAGAGAATAATATTTTATCATACTCAACTTTGATCACACCATTTAAGTTAATGACTTGGTTCTCAAAACCTGATAAAGAAACGAGTTTTGATGATTGTATGGTTTGTTGTATAGGATTTGCAAATTTTAAATATGACTTGATAAATCAAACATTGAATTTTGAAAGCATAAGAGTCATAAAAGAAACTCTCCAAGAAGGTACAGCTATTAAAAAGACTTATGATGATTTTGTTAAAGAACGACCTTTAAACCTTAGTTTATTATTAACTCAAGAGGAATTGAAAGAATTTATCAAAGCTTGTTTAAAAAATCACTAAGAAAATACGAAATGCCAACAAAACCTATACGCAATGCCCTTCGGGACACTGCGCATAGCTAAACCGTTAGCTGCAACCGTAAGACAGACAAAACAACAAATGAGTTATTCAAAAATAGAAATATTAGGACTTAGAGGTTTTAGCGACAAGCAAACATTAAATTTCGGTCAACCAAATGGTAATTTGGGTAGCGGGCTGACCGTTATTGTTGGCCCCAATAATTCTGGTAAATCAACAATATATGAGGCTTTTAGAGCAATTTCACAAAATAGTCCTCCAAGTTTTACAGAAGGAAGGCGAAATAAAATCGCTGGAGATAAAATTGAAATTACAATAAGTAAAAAGGACAATACTTCATTAACCTTAAAAACTGAAACGAGTGGCGGTAGCGAAACAAAATTTGAACAAAATGGACTGAAAGAAAATGAAGTGAAATTTTTCACACTACCTTCAAGACGTACGTTTGCTCCTTTCTTTGGAAAAAGTATTTGGAATAGAGAACAATATATTTCTAATTCACCTCTTCCAGCGGTTAGAGGAACGCAACTTGACAATTTTTCTTACCGACTATTTACAATCCAACAAAACCAAGCTGAATTTAATACAGTATTGAGTAAAGTGCTTGGGCAAATACCAAATTGGTATATTGAACAAGCAGACAATGGACAGTATTATTTGAAATTCAATTATAATGGTTCTTTTCACAACAGTGATGGTAGCGGAGAGGGCCTTTTAAGTGTTTTTACAATTGTTGATACACTTTACGATAGTAAACCTGGTGATTTAATTTTCATTGACGAACCTGAGCTTTCGCTGCATCCGTCATTACAGAAGAAACTTAATAATTTGCTTGTAGAATATGCAGCGGACAGACAAATAATCATCTCAACTCATTCACCGTATTTTATCAGTTGGCAATCCCTTCAAAATGGAGGAAGAATCTCAAGAACAGTAAAAGAGATAAATGGGGCAAAAATATATGAACTAGGAGAACAGACAGCCAAACAAATTCTCACACTAATTCATAATTTGAACAATCCTCACATCTTTGGATTAGACGCAAGAGAAATATTTTTTCTTGACGACAATATTATTTTAGTCGAAGGACAGGAAGATGTGGTTTTTACCGACAGAATTCTGACCATTAAAAATAGAAAATTGAATGGTACTTTTTATGGATGGGGCGTTGGTGGTGCATCTAATACAGACAAAGTTGCCCAAATGCTAACTGACCTAGGTTTTAAAAAAGTTGCTATCATCCTAGACAATAATATGGCTCATTTAAAACAAGGACTAGAATCTCAATTTAAAGGCTATAAAATTTTCTGCATTCCCACTGACGACATAAGGGAAAAAAAAGCAACCCCAGCAAAAAATACTGTGATAGGTTTAATAGATGTGAGTGGAAAGGTAATAAATGAAGAGTATCAAGCTGATATTGACAAATTGATAGACAACATTAATGACTACATGAATTGATAAAAACGGCAGCAGCTAACACGGGTTTTGCGTCAGGCGGGGTGACGTGCAAACTTGGAGCTTTGTGCTTCGTATCAAGATCAGTGATGATTGACATTTTTGTGCTCCGAAACCCGCCCGAACGCAAAGCCCGAAAACGTTACCTGCAAGCTGAAAAAACGACAATATGAAAACATTCCTATTTGCGTGGAATCCGAAAAAATGGAATTGGACAACTCTTGAACAGAGCATTGACCAAATCGAACAAACAGGTCGAGCTACAGAAAAATGGAGTGTAATAAGTCATAAAAAAATTCAACCAGGAGACAGAGCATTCTTAATGCGACTTGGCGAAGAACCAAAAGGAATAATGGCTGCGGGTTTTGTTGCGACACCACCATTTTTATCAAAACATTGGAGCGGAGAAGATAAATTAGTGAATCGTGTAATGATTGACTTTGAAGTAATTTTAAATCCCGAAAAAGAACCGCTATTGAGTCTTGATATCTTAAATCAAGGCAACTTGGCAAAAGTAAATTGGACACCGCAATCTTCAGGAATTGAGATTAATCCAGATTTAACGGACGAATTAGAAGCCGTATGGTTTGACTTTTTGACAACTCAAGAAATCAGACATAACCCTTTCAAAGAAACTGAAAAGGACGAACAGAAAGTTTACACAGAAGGAACACCAAATCAAGTATTAGTAACTAAATATGAACGAAATCCATTCGCAAGAAAAACTTGTATTGAGCATTACGGACTTTCTTGTTCAGTTTGCGAATTTAACTTTGAAAAAGAATACGGAGAATTAGGTAAAGACTTTATTCACGTTCACCATTTAAGACAAGTCGCTGACATTGGAAAAGAATATAAAATCGACCCAATTAAGGATTTGAGACCTGTTTGTCCGAACTGCCACGCAATGATTCATAAACGAAAAGAACCATATACGATTGACGAACTGAAAGAAAAAATGAAAAAAGCCAGCAGGTAACAATGTATATAAAAAATAGGCGAAATAGTAGTAAAATCAAGGGTTTTAGCTCGTATCAAAGTTCGGGTTTAACTGAAAGTTTGGTGCTTCGAAATCGCCTACTTTTCATATACTAACCGTTGTGGCTAATACAAAAGAACGACAATGGAAAAAGTTGATATTATAATTCAACTATCAAAAGATAACTACCCTTTTGATTTATTGCTTTTAGCAGACGAATCCATAGAAGCAATAAACAAGTATATCAATGACTGCAGTGTGTTCGAAATTTTACTGAATAACAAAATGATAGGTATTATGGCAGTAATGATTAATAATGACAATACTATTGAATTGAAGAATATTGCCATTTCAAAAAGGCATCAAAGGAATGGTTTTGGAAAACAAGCAATCAATTTGCTAGAAAACTTTTACAGAGAAAAAGGTGTGAAAATCATTTATGTAGGCACTGGTGACGCATCTCACAGTCAGCAAAGATTCTATCAGAATTTAGGATTTAAAAAATATGCAATAAAAGAAGATTTTTTCTTAAATAATTATCAAAGTGCAATTTTTGAAAACGGGATTCAATTAAAGGATATGGTAATGTTTAACAAACAAAATTGATTCTATGAAAAAGATAATTTATTACGTAGCAAGTTCTTTAGACGGATATATTGCAGGAGAAAATGATGACATAAGCAAGTTCATTTTGCAAGGCGCAGGTGTTGAAAAATATCAGTCAGACCTTGCGAACTTCTCAACAGTTATTATGGGACGAAAAACTTATGAATTTGGATTTAAATATGGACTTGAACCAGGACAACCTGCCTATCCAAATATGGAACATTACATATTTTCCAATTCACTAAAAGTTGATAACCTATCCAAAACTGTAAAAATTGAAAATCTTAGTATTGATAAAGTAAATAAAATACGACAAAATGCTAAGACAGACATTTATTTGTGTGGTGGCGGACAGTTTGCAGGTTGGCTATTAGAAAACGGACTGATAGACCAATTAAAACTTAAATTAAACCCAATAGTGCTTGGAAAAGGAACTAAATTATTTGGTACTTCAACTGCAAATGAATATTGGGAACTGATTGAAAAAGAATCCTTTTCAGACGGACTTCAAATATTGACTTACGACAAGAAAAAATAAAAAAGTACTAGCCACAACAATGGGTATAAAACATAGGGCGGGCAGTGGTTTCCGCAAGTTTCGGGTTTTTAGCAAGCTTAGTCTCAGTAGACAGGTAAGGAGCTCCGAAATGCCCTACGTTTCATACCCGAGACCGTTGGCAGTAACTTAAAAAAATGACATAAATGAAGATAACAATAATTGGTGGTGGAATTGCTGGTTTAACGACTGCATTATCCCTCAATAAATTAGGGTTTGACTGCGAAGTATTTGAACGAGCAAAACAGCTGAATGAAGTTGGGGCAGGAATTTGGATGCAACCGAACGCCCTTAAAGTTTTAGATTGGTTAGGGTTGGGTGAGCTTGTTAGAGAAAGTGGCACATTGTTAGACCAAGTAGACATAACAAACTCTCAATTAATCCCGATTAAAAAAACAAAACAAGAAGTAGTTCAAGACGAAAAAGGCAACAAAATTGTTGCTATACATAGGGCAACTTTACAAAAAATACTTTATGAAGCCATCCCTAAGGGTATCGTAAATTTAGGATACGAATTCAAATCATTAGAGCAAAATGAAAATCAGGTAAAAATTTCATTTGGTGGTAGGGAGATTATGTCTGATTTAGTAATAGGTGCAGATGGAATAAACTCAAAGGTCAGAGATAATATATTCTCTAATAGTTCAAAAAGATTTTCAGGTCAAACTTGTTGGCGAGGAATTTCGGACATTAGGCTACCTGATGAATTTCAAAACGCAGGAATTGAAAGCTGGGGGAAAAAGATACGTTTTGGATTTTCTCAAGTAACAGAAAATCAAGTCTATTGGTTTGCAGTGAAGAATGCTTCACAAAATGGTACCGACAATATCCTTACAATTAAAGCAGAATTAAAAAATTATTTCAGTGACTTTAATTCTCTAGTCTTAAACATTATAGAACATACCAACGGGGAGAAAATCATAAGAAACGACATTTCAGACCTAAAAAGGTTGGATAAGTGGCACAAAGATAAAGTAGTATTGGTAGGAGATGCAGCACATGCTACAACACCTAATATGGGACAAGGTGCAGGCCAAGGCATGGAAGATGCATATTATTTAGCTAACATCTTGGCGAAACACAACCAAATAGAACAAGCCTTAAGTTTATTTGAATCAAATAGACGAGAAAAAGTAGATTACGTGGTTAATAATTCTTGGATATTTGGGCAGATGGCGCATAATGGTTTCGGTCAGATAGTAATGAAAATTATTATGAAATTGACACCAGATAAGGTAATGAAACAACAAATGAATAAATTATATTCTATTCAGGAGAAGTTTTAAAAAAAGCTACTGCCAACACAGCATATAGCTTATGGCGGGTGAACGGCTGCCAGCAAGGTTTTCGCTTCGTAGCCAGCTTTAGTTTCGGGGGACAGGAAAGTGCTTCGAAACCGCCACAAGCCATATGCAAACCGTTAGGCAAAATGAGAACCAAGATTCAATTCTTTCCAAACAACCAATTCTGTAATATCATTTAGCCTTTCCGCAATATCATTAAGTGTGATGAAGAGCCAAGTTGCAATTTTGTGATGTATTTAAAAATCATCATCAAATTGAAACTATGAAAAGACTTCTCATCATCGCAGCAATTGTTAATTTGGGAGTTGCTGTCATTCACACATTTATCGGAGAAAGTGATATTATCTCACCGCTTTTGGTCACAGACGCTCCAGATACAGTTAGGTGGACACTTCATTCTGCGTGGCACATGATTTCGATAGTGCTCTATCTATCCTCTTTCTCATTGTTATACGTCAGTAGAAAGGATAAAAGCAACCCAATCAGTAAGATTTTGCCAAACTATATTGGTATTCAATACATCGGTTTGGCTATGGTATTTGTGGTAACAAGTATGATATACGGTATCTTCTTTCCACAAATCGTCATGCTGGCACCCATTGGCATCCTAGCTCTACTGGCGGGGAGAATGGCCAATAATAAATCCCAATAAGTTAAAAATAACGGGTTTTACAACCCATCTAAATCATCAACTAAAAAAACAAATACAATGGAAAATCAAGTAATAAGAAGAACTAAGCCATATAAATACCAGCAGAAAAAGGTTCTGTATTTAGTTTCAAACCCAGCGACTCTAAAGGGGTTCCCTGTAGGATTCTTTGCAGAGGAATTGACCAGACCATTCTACGATTTTATAGAATCAGGCTTCAAAGTCGACCTGGCTTCACCTAACGGTGGAAAAGTAGAATTTGACGGATTCTCTGATCCTGCTAATGAAGGAACCATTTATCCAAATGATTTAGTAACGCTAGGTTTTAGCAACCATAAAGAGTTTGGAAAACTAATGGAAAACACCCCTTCTATCAGCGATTTGAATGTTTCCGATTATGATGCCGTATGTGTTGCTGGTGGTGGTGGGCCGTTGGTGACCTTTAAAGACGACACCAACCTTCATAAATTCATTGCGGACTTTTATGAGCAAGGAAAAGTAGTAGGTATGCTCTGCCACGGAACAAGCCTATTGCTGTGGACAAAGTTGTCTGACGGCACCTTACTAGCCGATGGGAAAACATGGACTGGATACTGTGATGCTGAAGAAGAAATGAACAACCAGGCTGCTGGTGGTATCAAAATCAATGAATATACGATTGAAACAGAAGCCAAGAAAAATCCAAATACCAACTATGAAGCAAAAGCACCTTTAACACCTTTTGCCATAAGAGATGGAAGATTAATCACAGGACAGCAGCAACACAGTAGTGCATTGTTTTCTGAATTGGTTATTGAAGCTTTGACAGAATCAGAATAATCCAACTAAAAATGCAAAAAGTAGCAATAATAACAGGAGCAAGTTCAGGAATGGGTAAATCTACCGCCTTTGAACTGCAACAAAAAGGGTATAAAGTTTATGGTATGGCCAGACGTACCGAAAAAATGAACGACCTTAAAGAAAATGGGATGGGAGTCGTATCGCTCGACTTAACCAAAGACGAAACTATTGTAGATGCGGTAAATACGGTTTTAGAAAAAGAAGGTAGAATAGATGTCCTGGTCAATAATGCAGGCTATGGTTCTTATGGTTCAGTAGAAGAAGTGCCTATTGAAGAAGCTAAACGTCAGTTTGAAGTCAATATCTTCGGTTTGGCACGAATCACTCAATTGGTTTTGCCTACTATGAGAAAGCAAAAATCTGGCAGAATTGTCAATATTTCTTCCATGGGTGGAAAAATGTACACGCCATTTGGTGCATGGTATCACGCAACAAAATATGCCTTGGAAGGTTGGAGCGATTGTTTGCGCATTGAAGTAAAGCAATTTGGGATTGACGTAGCGATTGTAGAACCGGGTGGAATACAAACAGAATGGGGCGATATTGCCATGGAAAACTTACATAAAGTAAGCGGCAATGGTCCTTACGCTGACATGGTGAAGAAGGTCATAGATTCTTCAGACAAGAACAATGATAAACTAACACCAGTTGATGTATTGGGTAAAGAAATAGCTAAAGCCGCTTCCGAGAAAAAGCCTAAAACAAGATACCTGAAAGGCTATTTAGCAAAACCACTTGTAGGTATGCGTAAATGGTTGGGCGATAGTATGTTTGATAAAATACTTTTGAGCCAACTAAAATAAACCGTTGAAATGTTAAACTATGGCTAGAGAATTTATCATAAACTCGATCAGTCAAGCCCATCAATCGATGGGCTTACCTGCCCCAAAGCACCCTTTGGTCACAGTGGTTCAAACGAGAGACTTTAACACCCAAAAGGATTTCAATGGTGTCAAAATCATTAATAATCTATATCAGATTACCCTCAAGCAACTTGGATGTGGCAATTTATTCTATGGGAAAAATTCATACGATTACGAGGAAGGCACGTTGGTGTTTACCTCTCCCGGTCAGGTGACTATGTTTGAGGGTGAAATGCCAACAGAAGATGAGTCCAAAGCAGGCTGGATACTGGCTTTTCATCCAGACTTGATTAGAAAATCCAACCTTGCTGATAAAATGAGTCAGTATTCATTTTTTAACTACGAGGTAAATGAAGCTCTGCACCTTTCAGCCGAAGAATTAAAAACCATTGAAGGTTTACTCGATAAAATCGTCATTGAATACAGTCAGAACTTGGACAAGCACAGCCAGAACCTGATCATTTCTAATATTGAATTGTTGCTTGATTACTGTACTAGATTTTACGATCGTCAATTTTACACACGTTCCAATTTGAATCTTGACTATGTTTCAAAATTTGAGAAGCTTTTGAAGAGGTATTATGAAAAGGAAGATGTTTTGGAAATGGGAATGCCAAATGTAAAATACTTGGCTAGCCAGCTAAACTTCTCTTCAAGCTACTTAAGCGATTTGTTAAAGAAAGAAACCGGCAAAACTGCTCAAGAACACATTCACCTTTTTGTAATAGAGAAGGCAAAAAATCAACTTCTAAGTTCTAAAAATTCAATTAGTCAAATTGCTTACTCTTTGGGCTTTCAATATCCGCAGCATTTTAGCAATCTATTCAAATCAAAAACTGGGCTTAGCCCCAGTGAGTATAGAAATTTGAATTAAAATACTGTGCCTAACAAGGTACAAGAGCAATAACGGTTTAGGTGCAAACTTGAACCGTTTTTTGTTTAAATTAAGTAAATTGCTATTTGAAATTTAAGAGCATGAATCCGATACTGTTCTTATACAAACCGTTAGCGGAAATGAAAACGACATCATTAACATCAAGTGAAAAATCAATAAAAAAGAAAATGAAAACACTCACAATTCTTTGTATCACTACATTTTCAATTTTCTATTCTCAAACAGTACACTCTCAAAGCATCACCAAAAATAGAGTGATTATTCTCTCTGATATTGAAGCAGACCCAGACGATGCCCAGTCGTTTGTTCGTTTACTCTTATACGCCAACCAAATAGACATCAAAGGAATGATTGCTACGACCTCTTGTTGGCAAAAAAGCAGGGTGGCACCTGAATCCATAAAGAAAATTGTAAAGGCTTATGGAAACGTACAAGCCAATCTGAATAAGCACGAACCGGGCTTCCCTACTGAAAACGAACTTTTACTGACAATAAAACAAGGATTGGCAAAATACGGTATGCTCGGGGTCGGTAAGGGACAGGATTCAGAAGGTTCTGACTGGATAATAAAAATTCTTGAAGACAATGACCCAAGACCCCTACACATATCCGTATGGGGTGGGGCAAATACTTTGGCTCAGGCATTATTCAAATTAAAAGAAACGAAAAATGCCACGGAATTGAAACGGCTCATTGCAAAATTAAAGGTTTACACTATTTCCGACCAAGATGACAGCGGTATTTGGATAAGAAATAATTTTCCAGACTTACACTATGTAGTAAGCCCTGGTGATGATTACGGCAGTGCAACATGGATTGCGATAAACAATCAAATAAAAGGCATCAGTAATGAAGAAATCAGTAATAAATGGTTAGCACAAAATATACAACAAGCACACGGACCCCTTGGAGCAGCTTATCCAGATGTAGCTTGGGGTATGGAAGGCGATACCCCTGCATTTTTAAATCTAATACCAAATGGGCTGAACAATCCTGAAAACCCTAATTGGGGCGGTTGGGGTGGTCGTTATGAATTATACAAGCCCGATTTTGCAAAGTATAAAAAAGGAAGTTCAGGTGTTCCTTTTGAGCCAGAAACAAGACCTATATGGACAAATGCAACAGACAACTACCGCCATTTCATACCAAATGATTTCGGACGAGTAATTAAATTAGATACCACTCAGTACAACGACAATAAAGCTTCGCTATGGCGTTGGCGTGAAGATTTTCAAAACGACTTTGCAGCACGTATGGATTGGTGTGTAGCGGAATATAAAAATGCAAACCATCCACCTGTGCCAGTAATCAATCAGAAAGATGAAATTACCGTGAAATCGGGTCAGGGATTTGGCATTGATGCGTCAGATACTTATGACCCTGATGGCGACAGTTTTAGTTATTTATGGTTTGACTATCCCGAGGCTGGTACTTATAAAAAAGCCATCAAAGTTTCTCCTGAAAATTATAATAATATTTGGATAACGGCACCCGATGTGGAGAAAAAAGAAACTGTACATATTATTCTGAAAATTACAGACAAAGGAACACCTCAGTTATCAAGATACAAAAGAATCATTGTAACTATATTGCCGAAATAGAATCACTTCCGCTAACATCGTATTGGCAATAGTGGGGGTGACAGTTGTAAACTCAACATTTGTAATTCTATTGGGCATTTGTGCAAATGTTAGGCTGACGTTTTTCAAATGCCCCACCATCGCCAATACGTAGCCGTTGTGCTAAATGTAAAAAGACCGAATGACAGTAACCTATGACAAATACTATCAGACAGCAAACTTATTCGGAGAACCTTACCCAGAATTGATTGAGTTTTTTGCTGAATTTCCAATAAAAGGTAAGGTGCTTGACCTAGGCTGCGGACAAGGAAGAGATGCAATCGCTTTGGCGCGACTTGGCTACTCTGTGACAGGCATTGACAACTCGCGAGTCGGAATCGACCAAATGAATGAAATCGGACTAAAAGAAAAATTGGATTTGGTTGGACAAGTCGGAGACATTTACGCTTTTGACCGTTTTAGTGAGTTTGAATTTGTTCTTTTGGACAGTATGTTTCACTTCGCAAAGAAAGACAAGGAAAAAGAAATTAGACTGATTAAGAAAATCGTCTCGGATCTAAGAAAAGGAAGTCTTATGGTTGTTTGCATTCAAGACATAAAGGAAAAGGCCCAAATCCTCAACAAAGCAATTGACTTTGAAAGAAAACGAAAACGTCTTATTGAAAAGGTCTTCAAATACATTTTTGAAGACAAGGACAGCGGACATAAATCTGAAACTGATTATCGAATGATAGTAATTGAAAAATAAAGAAAAACACCAAGCACAACATCGGCTTCCATGAATAATCAAAAGTTCATTTTTTAGCAATATTTCTTTGTTTTGCCTGCCCGTCCGGTCAGGCGGGGCTATATTTGGTCTTCCTGAGGCGGACAGGCTTGATTGGCTACTTTTTGGCCTGCCTTCAATAGACAGGACTGATTGGAAGAAGTCAAGAATGGGTAAGAAGCTCCCCTAAGGATGGATTCCCCACCTCCGGTCGGCAGGTCCACTAGCCTTATTATTATTCCATCTCATTTAGCTATTTTGAGCCGAATAAGAAATTTTACCCGAATTACTAAATAAACACATGCAACAGATTTCTTTTTGGCGAATATGGTTCATGGTAGGTTTTCTGATAGCGATTTTTACAAGCCTCCAAGCGCAGGAAGCCGAGCTCACACTGGATGACCTATTTGCAAGGCCAAAACTGACAGGAACAAGCCCTTCTCAACCTGTCTGGGCACCGAACAGCGAGTACTTTGCCTTTTCATGGAGCGAACCAGGAAACTCTGGGCGTGGCCTCTGGGTATCCATGAGCGATGGGGAAGGATTACGCCTTATTTCCAATACGAAATCCCCGTCAGTACGCGATATAGCCTGGACCGACGCAAATACCATCCTCAGCCTGCGAGGTGACCAGCTATGGCAGACATCAGTCAGCAAAGGAGTTGACCTTCAGTTGATGCCCGTCGAGGCAGGTGCGAGTAATCTTTCGATATCGCCAAGCGGTAAGCAAGCGGCGTATATACAGAACGGTGACCTGTGGCTTGCTGACCTCTCTTCCAAACAGAATCGCCAACTCACCGAGATCGGCATCGCCCCTCTCTCTAGCTTACCAAAGGGACGTTACAGCCGTGCGGAACGTGAAATCGGTCCGGGCATCTGGAGTGGACCAACCTACAAATGGTCCCCGGATGGCATGACCATCGCGATTCATGTGGTGGACCGAAGAGAAATGCGAAAGGTGCCCTTCCCGGATTACCTCGATGCCGAAACCAATCCCAACGAGGTACGTCGAAGTTATCCCGGTGATCCAAACGAAATTCGAAGGGTTGGCCTACTCGATGTAGCAAGTGGCAACATCAGATACCTCGATTTGCCGGACCCGCATGCGAATCAGGTCATCGACTTCAACTGGTCACCGGATGGGGCTTTGCTAGTGGATATCGCATCCGATACGGCGGTTGAACGGATGTTGTTCGTCGTTTCACCTGGAGAAAGCCAAGTGAAAGGGATTTGGAGAGGCGTTCGGGAAAGCCGCATGTACACATCCTTTGGATCTTCTTGGCATCCGGATGGGCAGCAGGTCGTTTTCTTAAGTGATTTGGGTGATCGCTATGGACTTTATACGATCGACTTCTTATCTTCTAAGGACCGCCCGCAGCTCCTTACCGATCCATCCTATGATGTGCTCTCCTCCCCCATTATTGCTGGGGATGCACTTTTTTATGCCGGCAACGGCGTGAATCCCTACGAACAACACGTGTATCGATTGAAAATGTCCGATGGTGAACCCGAGCAGTTGACGCAGCTTGCTGGACAGAATATTGGCTATCCTTCACCGGATGGCAAGCACTTGGTGTTTATGCACAGCAACGATACCTCACCACCCGAGCTATACGTGGCAGGAAGCGAGGATGGTACTACTAAGAAAATCACCCATTCACCCTTACCCGCCTTCACGGAGCGAACCTGGACTGCTGCGGAATACGTTAGTTTCCCCAGTTTGGTAGATGACTATACGTTGCTTGCCCGGATTCTGAAACCCACCAAAATGCAGCCCGGCAAGAAGTATCCAGTGCTCTTTGGGCCCGTGTATTCGAATACTGCGAGAAACCGCTGGGCTGGCAACTACAGTCTCGTACAGCAGCTGTTGGTAAAGAAGGGGTACATCATCGTGCAGGTAGATTCACGGGGTAGTAATGGATATGGGAGGGCATTCCGTGAAGAGTTCCTACTGGGCTTTGCTGATCAGGACATTGAGGATTATGCGAGTGCTGTTGCCTACATGGAGTCCCTGGATTATGTCGATCCCGATCGCATCGGCATCTGGGGCAGCAGTTACGGGGGTACACTATCCGTTTATTCGCTGTTGATGAAGCCGGGCTTATTCCAAGTGGGTGTAGCTGCTGCGGCGGCTGTGGACCCGATGTTTTTTGGTACGGACGATGTGGCTATAGTACGTACCCCACAGACAGATCCGGAGATCTTCGAAAGAAAAGCCCTCAAGTATGCAGCAAATCTGCAAGATAAACTCCTGTTTATCCACGGTATGCAGGACCATGTGGTACCCTTTAAGACTGTAGCCGTGCTAGCGGAAGAACTGATCAAACAGGGCAAAGACTTCGATTTTGCCTTTGCACCAGGAGCAACGCATGGATGGAGCCGTGAGCAGCATTACGATCGCTACCTGTTTGGTAAGCTAATCGAATACTTTGACCGGCACCTAGCCGAGCCGTCAAAGTAAATACCTGACAGCCGGCAGGCAGGGATTGCATCCCGACCGACATGACGGGACAGGCTGTGGCATTTAAAAATCAAATGATAAAAAGATGAAATCGAGCATGACGTACCCTTCACACCGAGGTATGACTATAATTTCGAGATTTCATGTGACCGCTAAAAACAAATTATAAACACATGAAAGTCTGCATTGCACAAACGAAATCCGAAAAAGGAAATATCCAAAGGAATATTGAAAGCCATTTGGAGTTGATCAAGCGTGCAATCCAATTAAAAGCTGATTTGATCATCTTTCCTGAATTGTCTATTACAAACTACGAACCCGAATTAGCCGAGGAATTAGCGACAGACATCAAAAGCACTATTTTTGATCCATTTCAAGAGCTTTCCAATAAAAATAAAATAGCTATTGGAATCGGAATGCCAACAAAAGCAACCGAGGGAATCAATATCAGTATGTTGATTTTTCGACCCAATAAAGAAAGGACAACTTATGCCAAGCAACTATTGCATGCGGACGAGCTCCCTTATTTTGCAAGGGGCAAATACCAAACTTTCTTTACCATGGATAGAGTAAAAATCGCTGTGGGAATCTGCTATGAGACATTGCAAAAAGAACATTTCTTAAATGCCAAAAATCAAGGAGCCGATATTTACATTGCCAGTGTAGCCAAACCAAAAGGCGGAATTGAAAAAGCATACCAACACTTTCCTGGCATTGCAAAGGAGTTCAAGACGCCCATATTGATGTCAAACTGTGTGGGGCATTGTGATAACTTTTTGAGCGCTGGACAAAGTGCTATTTGGAACAAAAAAGGTGAGTTAATTGATCAACTTGACGCCACTAATCAAGGACTTTTGATTTTTGACACGAAAACAGAGCAAACTGAAAAAGAAATAATAGCCACCAAAAACATGGTATCAAATGAATAATCAAAAGTTCATTTTCTAGCACTTTTTGCTAGCTGACTTTTGAGTGGACAATAATTTATTTTCAAAAGGAAGAAAGAATTAATTGTCGTTCTTTATTCCTTCTCTTCGAATGAAAGATCAATCATTCCCAACAAAATTTGCTCTCCCGAAGAACCGTTGATTCACGAAATTATTGAGATTGGAGCCAAAGCGGTAATTAAATCCAAATCTCGTATCGATGGTATAGGCAGAGGGCAGAGTGACTCTCCCACTCAAAATATCCTGTTCGGTAAAATCTCCAGATGCAAGGTAAATCTGGTCCTTTACATAGTTGCCCTCTGCTCGTACATAAAAAGAAAAGTTACCGGTCACCCGGACTTCAGCGCTGATATTCAAACCGGTGGTCCAAAAGCTAAAATCATCCAAATAGTTTCTGAAACGGTAGCCAACTTGAAGATTTCCCCATCGCTGAGTTAATCCTAGACTGGCTCTCAGACTTTGGAGCGCTCTGGTCTCTTGATTTGCACCATAAATCGTTTCTTCGACATAGGTATTATTCCTCACCTCAATCCCATAGTTCAATCGCAGAAACCTAGAATTTTGCTCTGATTCCGGATAGAAATTGTACTCAATTGCCGGTCTGAAGCTGACTTGAAACTGGTAATTGAAGCGAGTGTTCTGCCGACCATCCAAATCGTATCCGTAAGACCATTGAGGCGAAATAGACTTTACCAACTGATGTCCAAATCCAAATTCTGATACATCAAAATCACTCTCAACTTCGTCGATAATGGGGTTGCCATTTTCATCAAGAACCGGGTTTCCATTCCCGTCGACTCTGGGTTCCTTCTGAACCGTTGTTCTTAGCCTTTCATTTATTCTGCCGGATATATTGATCTTCCAATCATCTGTGATCCGGTTGACATTGATATCTGCACCAAAATTGATGTCTCTGCTTAATTCCTCTAATTCAATATTAGCATCACTGCCAATATTAAAAACCCAGTAATCCCATGGATCTACCATTTCCAGTTCAGTGTCTTCGAGAACGCTTGGGCTAGTCTTCATATTGATATCAACTATCTCCCCTGCCTTGGTCTTTGCCACGTACGGAGCCAAACCTAATTTGATATATCGGGTCAATTTTTCACGTACTTCAAAGTCGGTATCCGTCTGTTTATTATTTACATAAAGAGTATCAGTTCTACCTGCATGAAGGTTTTGTTGACCTATGAAAATAAGTTGGTATTGTCGTCCTCCTCCACCAGATTCATTATTATTGATAAGCACAAACACATCAGCCAGTTGATTATCCCTGTAGAAGTCCACTGCCGTAATTTCTGTTCTAATAAAATCCATATCACAGCCTCCATCTCTTCGTTCACAGCCATCGATAAAGACCCGAAGTTTATTGGGAGGGGTGGTATTACCGATCAAGGTTTGACTAATTGCATAAGGAGTTAAGGAAAAGATTATCAGGACCAATAATAGTGGTGTTTTTCTCATTAGATCAAGGAGTAATTAATATGGACCGTATCCTTAAGGTCAGGCTTGGATACCAGCGGTCGCGACTATATTACCAATCTGAAGTGAGAATAAGTACACATTTCCCACAAAAGTGCAAAGGAAATGATTGTCGGTATATGAGGACAATAAATCCAAGGAATGACTTTGATAGAACTGTCGAGTTTATAATCAGCTTTTACTTCTAAACACAAAAAATCCAGAATGAATCGCTGAATTCATTCTGGATTTTATTAAAAATTCCTGAGGCTGACTAAAATCCAAGCATTCCGTTTGTATGTGCCAACCCTTCTGTGGGGATTTCTTGAATCACATCCCAATGCTCTACAATCTTGTCGTTTTTCATTCTAAATAGATCATAAAAAACGTGTTTCTTGCCCCCATTCCATTCGCCTTCACTCACCGTAAGTACAAAATTTCCCTCTCCCAATACTTTGTGGATTTTGGTGTACTTAAACATATTTCCCTGTGAACTGAGATATTCTACCGCTTCCACTATGCCAGTCAATCCATCTTTGATTTGTGGGTTGTGCTGATGATACTCTTCGGAACTGATGTACTCACCAATCTTCTCTGGATTTTTACCCATCAGAACATCTTCTACAAGCGAAATAGCCAATTTCTTATTCGCTTCAGTCTTGTCTAAATCTTCAGAAATAGTTGGTCCGTCAGTTTGGCTCCTACCACTTGCTGTTTCTTTGACCAAGACTGTCATTGCATCCCAATGCTCGGCCACTTTGCCGTTTTCAACCACGCGGATGATATCAAAAGCCACCATTTCATCTGCTCCAAAAGGCTTGGCATTTTTCCAGATGTTGTGCATAAAAACAAAGTCTCCGTCCTGGAACATCCGCACGTTTTCGGCATAAGTCCCATTTTCTTTCAAAACAGGCAATAACCCAATAAAAGGCTCTAATCCAGTCGGCACGTATGGATTATGCTGAATGTAATCGGCATTTGCAAGTTGGCGCATGGTCTCAGCGTCTTGCTTGGCAACAGCTCCTAAGAAGGTGCCTACAATTTCTTTGTTATTCATTGTTTTTTCTGTTGAAGAATCATCCTCGTCTATTGATTTACTTTGACTCATGCCACAGGAAGCGAGGATACCTGCCAGCAGAAATACAGTGATTGCTTTTTTCATTTGATCTGAATTAATTACTTTTGATTTGCAAGTAAAAGTATATAATTACTTTCAATTTGCAAGCAATAATGAAAATAAATTTCATTTTGCAAGTAATTTTCAAAAAAGCCATATCAGATGCGACAGGATTTCAGATGTGATTGTCCCTTTACTTCAGCCTTGGACATTCTAGGAGACAAGTGGATATTGGTGATCATCAAGCAAATGCTGATTGAAGGCAAAGAAACTTTCAAAGACTTTGCCGAAAGTGAGGAAGCAATTGCCACCAATATTCTATCCGCAAAACTCAAATTTTTGGAGGAAGTGGGAATCATCATCAAAACAAAACGACCGGGAAATAAAAAGACCAATCTATACTTATTGACAGAAAAGGGATTGGCTTTGACGCCTATCCTTGTAGAACTTGCTACTTGGAGCGATAGCCATTTACGAGACCTCCACCCTACTATTGTGAACGGAGAATCCATGGAGTCACTTCGCAATGATAAAACAGCATTTGCAAAAGCCCTGGATAAAAAATATAGGGAAAAGCTAGCTGGGAATTGATCTCGGTAAGTTTTCAACAGACTTCATATCAAATTGCAATATTCAGAGTCTACTTATTGTGAATTGCCTAAACTTTCACTTCTGATTCTCAAAATTGAATTATACTATTGAATATCAAATTCTGCAGAAAGCCTATCTTTAGCCATTCAACAAGCCTAAGCATGATACAGCGAAGAAATTTCTTAAAAACTATTTCCGCAGCCTCTGCAGCTGCTTTCTTACCTATTAACTCAATTGGACAAAACATGAAAAAACAACCGATGATCCACCAAGTTTATTTTTGGTTACATGATGAAAATGACACCCAAGAATTCCTAACAGCGGCAGTTCCTATGCTGGGAAAATGCAAAACTGTAGGAAGATTCATCGCCGGTACCCCTGCTGATACCGAAAAAAGAGAGGTGGTTGATCATTCATGGCAAGTATCCTGCACGCTCTTTTTCGATAGCCTCGAGGACCAATTAGCCTATCAAAAAGACCCCTTGCACTTGGAGTTTATTGATAAATATTCTTCCATGTGGAAAACCGTAAAAGTGTACGACATCGCGATCTAATGACATCCGCCTCAAAGGATATTTCGTAAATACCATAAAATCAATAGATATGAGGAAAATAAGATGGATTATTGGGTTAATGGTCTTGGTTATTTGGTCCTGTCGGACTACTGATGACCCAACTCCAAACCCGCAGTCTGATGTGGTGAAGGATGCTATATTCTCGACCATGCAGGAATGGTATTTCTGGAATATGGAGCTTCCTGGAGAAATTAATACCGCACAGTACGCGAGCAATGAGCTGTTGTTGGAAGATATTATTTACAAGCCGCTAGACCGCTTTTCATATATTACCACGCAAGAGGCGTTTCAGAATGCCTTTGTAGGAAGAAATGCGGGACATGGTTTCGGCTTTGCTTTTGACCAAGATGAGCGTCTGTTCCTGACCTTTGTATTCGACGAAGCACCAGCTGGGAAAGATGGCTGGCAGCGAGGATGGGAAATCATCGAGATCAACGGAAAACCTCTTGCCGACTACAAAACTTCCTCTGGCGGATACAATTTCGATTTAGGTCCTCCAGACCCAGGGATCAGCAATACCTTTACCTTCCGACTTCCGGATGGCAGCACGACTACTCGGACGAATACCAAAGCTGAATATCAATCCAATTCGGTACTCTACCAGAATGTCTACCCCATAGGAAATAAAAAAGTAGGGTACTGGGTCTATCAAAGCTTCAAAGCCACGGCTGGGCTTACTCCAACCCGAAGTCAGGAGGTGGAAAACTCCATGAACTACTTCACCGGCGAGGGGATTGATGAATTGATCATCGACCTGCGATACAATGGCGGGGGCTCGGTAGCTGTCGCCGAACAAATCCTCAATTACTTAATCCAGTCCTCGAACTCCGGGAAAGTGATGTACACCAATAAGCTGAACGAGGATAAATCAGAGCTAAATCAATCAGAGAATTTCTCCAAAATCGGTTCGCTGAACCTATCTCGAGTAATTTTCATTACGAGCCGTGGTTCCGCCTCCGCTTCCGAATTGGTGATCAATGCACTGGATCCCTACATGGATTTGGTCTTGATTGGAGATAATACCTTCGGCAAACCTGTGGGCTCTTTTCCCCTATCCCGATACAACCGCACCTTGGCTGAAAACGATGTTGAATTAGTACCCATCACTTTTGCCACTGCAAATGCAGAGGGTAAGGCTGAATATTTCGAAGGATTCCCTGCTACATTCTCCGTCAGTGATAGTCCGAATATTCCTTGGGGTGACACGAGAGATTCCCGACTGAATGCTGCCCTTCAATTTGTTCTAGATGGCATCATCAATGGTCGTTTACAGCAAGATTTCTACCGTCCATCTTGGGAGATGATCGACTCTTTTCATGGATTACAGCAGGAATTCCCCGCTTATTAATTTCAAAAAGATTTCAAAGGCCGCTCTTTTTCTAAAGCGGCCTTTCTTAATTTAGCCCTGCAAATAAAAACAGCACTGTGCAAAGATTAGCCATTCTCGCTTCCGGTAGCGGCTCCAATGCCGAGAAAATCATGGAGTACTTTCAAAAAAGTAAAAAAGCTTCTGTGGCCTTGATTGCTTCCAATAAAACAGATGCCTTTGTTCTGGAGCGAGCTAAAAAATTTCAGGTACCCACCTTTACTTTTTCAAGAAAGGAAATGCAGGAAGGAAAGCTGCTGGAGAAATTGAAACAAGAAAAGATCGATTGGGTGATTTTGGCAGGTTTTCTTCTGAAAATCCCGGAAGACTTGATTCGGGCTTTTCCTGATCGAATGGTGAATATCCATCCTGCCCTCCTACCCAACTACGGGGGAAAAGGAATGTATGGAATGCATGTGCACGAAGCGGTCAAAGCAGCTGGAGATGAATCAACAGGTATCACGATTCATCTGGTCAATGAAAACTACGACGATGGAAAAATCATCTTTCAGTCAGCCACAGCCATAGATCCGACTGACACTCCAGAGGATATCGCCCAAAAAGTGCATGCCCTTGAGCATCGATACTTCCCTGAGGTGATTGAGAGTCTGATCAAATAAAAGATCAAGTACTGTAAAAACCCCTCTAATTATCAGCAAAACAAAAATATACTTCTTGATCTGCCTAATCGTGACGATAAGTGTTTTATCCTTCTGGTCACTGGCTCACCTTTGCTGTCGCTTCCCTTGGATACCAAAGGTAAAATCCCAATGGGAACTCCAATCACCTGGATGGGAATCATTGCTCTTCCTTTATCGATTTATTGGGGAGTGGAAAGCCTAAGAAAGCCTGGGACTTTATTTCATACTTTTCTTGCTGCTTTATTAAAATTGCTGATTCTTTTAGCGATTCTTTGGGTGCCAATTTCCTTTTTAATCGTTGGCAATCTTTCTTTTGAGGGTCCGGGGCAAACAATGTAATGGTTTTGGAGGTTAAGCCATGGAATCGGAATCGGATCCATTTTGACACTGATTACCTATTGGGTCTCTTTGCTTTTCAAAAAAAGATAAGGATTCTCTCATGCACTTTTCGCTATGAAATTAAGACCTCTAAAAATTGGGGACTTGACCCTCAGACCCAAAATGTATCTGTCACTTTCAGGGGCTCTACTTATTTTTGGATTGGGTATAGGAGTTACAGTCGCCTCACCGGGCAATTCTAAACTTGCCTTGATATTATGTTCTCTGATAAGTTTAGCAATTGTATTCTTTGTTATTTTTAGAAAGTAAGATTACCAACGAAAATCATTATCAGGCCTTGAATTTTTTAAAATCATTTTTGATCTTGAGTACAGGGAGATAAAACCCTTCTAAAAGAAAATAGCTTCACTTTTCAATCACCTAATTTATGGGCGATCAGCAGGTCAGTTTAGAAAATAATGCTCAGGCAAGAAACCTTTTTATCAATCATCTTCTAGAGGACCTGCAAGCATTGGAACTACTCGTCAAGAAAGACCTGCTGGAAAAAGGAGTCACTCGAATAGGAGCGGAACAGGAGTTTTGCTTGATCAATGAACATTACCGTCCCTCCAATCAAGCAGCTGCTGTGTTGGAGGATGTACAGGACGAACATTTCACAACCGAATTAGCCAAGTATAATCTGGAGATCAATCTGGATCCAATCCTTTTCGAGGGGAATTGCTTCGAGGAGATGGAATCTCAGTTGCTAGAATTACTAGAAAAAGCCAAAAAAAGCAGTGCGAAATTTGAAGAACGAGTTCTGCTCACTGGAATCCTTCCAACGATATCCATGGACGAAATCAGTCTCGAATACATGACTGAAAACCCACGCTACTTGGCATTGAATACCCTGATGCGGAAAGCCCGAGGAGGAAATTTCCGGATGAGTTTTATGGGTGCCGATGAGCTTTCCATTGTCCATGACTCGGTCATGTTTGAAGCCTGCAATACGAGTTTTCAAATGCACCTTCAGATACAGCCTGATGATTTTGAATCTGCATACAACTGGGCTCAGGCGATTTCAGGGCCTGTTTTGGCTGTCTGTGTCAACTCGCCACTACTTTTGGGAAAGGAGCTTTGGAACGAAACAAGAATCGCACTTTTCCAGCAAAGTATCGATACTCGGAAAGTTTCTAAAGCACATATTACCAAGCAGGCGCGAGTTTCATTCGGTAACTCCTGGGAAAAGGGAAACATCGTAGATTATTTCAAAAAACAGCTTTCTAGCTACCGAATTCTACTCATCAAAGAAATCGAGCAACATGCTTTGGAAGAATTGGAAGCAGGCAGAATCCCCAAACTCAAAGCGCTCAATCTGCAAAATGGCACCATCTATCGCTGGAACAGACCCTGCTATGGCGTTTTGAATGGAAAACCTCATCTACGGATCGAAAATCGCTACATACCCTCGGGTCCCACAGCTAGGGACGAGATCGCAAACTTTGCCTTTTGGGCTGGTTTGATGCAGGGAAGACCAAAGGAATATGATAATCTACCCGAGCAAATGGAGTTTGAAGAAGCAAAATCCAATTTTGTAAGGGCAGCACGCTATGGAAATGAAACCTGCCTAAACTGGATGGGTAAAAGCATCCCTGCAAGCGAATTAATCCTAAATGAATTACTACCCTTGGCAGCTGCTGGCCTGCAGAAAATGGGACTTGCCCAAGATAGTATAGACAAGTATCTGGGAATCATCCGATACCGATGCCAAAAGCAAACAGGATCACAATGGATGATCAAAAACTTCAGACATCTCAAAAAGAAGTACAAAACCGATGATGCTATTGTAGCCTTGACTCAAGCCATCTACGAGAATCAACAAGATGAAACGCCGGTTCACCAATGGCCGGAAACCCATCAATTTGAAGCTTTTGAAACTAAAGCCGGGAATGTTGGACATATAATGACCACAACGCTTGTAACTGCCGATTCCTTGGATTCAGCCAAGTTGACGCTGGAATTTATGCATTGGAATAGGATTCATCACCTGCCCGTTGTGGACAATAAAGAGCGCTTGGTAGGGATCATTACTTATAGTCATCTTCGGCAGTTTTGGGATAAAATCCACGATAACTCCTCGGAGCTATTTGCCCAGGATATCATGGTAAAGGAGGTAATTGTTGCAAAGCCCTCCACACCAATCAAGGATGCCATTACACTGATGAAAGAAAAAGAAATTGGATGCCTACCGGTAGTTCAAAATGGCTATCTCGTCGGAATTATCACTACTAAGGATTTGGAAAACATCAAAAGTGTCTGAGCTAAGCCCGCCTATTCATACCGATTTTGACTTTGATCGCATCATAGACCAAATAGAGGGAGAATTGCCTGGGCCACACCTGATCTTCTTTGCCGGAATTCACGGAAATGAACCTTCGGGAGTTTGGGCCTTAAGGAATGTCCTTCAAAGAATTCGAAAGGAAAAAATCCCCATAAGAGGAAAAGTAACAGCTCTAGCCGGAAATCTCCGGGCACTCCAAAAGGGCAAGCGATTTGAAGAGAAAGACCTCAATCGACTTTGGACCAAAAAAAATATTGCAGCACTTTCAAAAGACAACTTCCAACCTGAAAATGAAGATGAAATTGAATTAGCGGAGCTATTTGCCCTGATTCAGGAGGTTATTCAAAACCAATCAGGTCCCTTGTATTTTTTCGACCTACACACGACTTCCAGTCAGTCCATCCCTTTTATACCGGTCAATGACAGCCTGATTAATCGTGCTTTTGCGCAGCAGTATCCCCTACCGCTTATTTTGGGCATTGAGGAATATATCGAAGGACCGGTGCTTTCCTATATCAATGAATTGGGTTTTGTATCCTTTGGTTTTGAAGGAGGTCAGCATACAGACCCTATTTCTGTCCAAAATCATGAACGATTCATTCAGCTTTCTCTTGCTTTTGCAGGAAGTTGTGACTCCAAAAACATGAAGGTTGAGGAGAGTTTGAAGGTCTGGAAGGAGGAATATGGTTATTTCCAGGATTTCTATGAGATCTTTTTCCGATTTGAGGTTGAGCCTGAGAGTGAATTCAAAATGAATCCAGGGTTTAAAAGTTTTCAGGAGGTGACAAAGGGAGAAAAACTTGCAATTTCTGGGGGTAAAGAAGTGCATTCACCTAAGAACACACAGATTTTTATGCCGCTTTATCAAGCTCAAGGTAGGGATGGATTTTTCCTGATTCGGAAAACACCCCAGTTATTTTTAAGCCTATCTGCCTTTCTTCGGAAAAGAAAACTAGACCGACTCATCACTTGGCTACCAGGAGTGCAATGGGCATCTCCGGAAAAAGATGCGATGCGTGTGGATTTACGTATTGCAAAATTTCTGGCCAAGCCTATCCTACACCTTTTCGGGTACCGAGCCATGCAAAAAAGCGATCATTATCTGATCATTTGGAATAGGGAATGGAGATCCCGATTTAAGGATTATCAAGAAGAGGACTGGTATCAAGTCTGATTCCCTTTGTACTAATCGAGATTTCTCACAGAGCTTTTGCCCATTTTTCCTACCTTTGCCCCTTCATTGAAATCCAAACCTATCCATTCAAAAAATGGCTGTCAAAAAAATCGAATCTGCCCTCATTTCAGTCTTTTACAAAGACAATCTTGAACCTATCATCGCCCGTCTGAAAAAACATGGAGTGAAAATCTACTCCACAGGCGGCACCCAAAAATTCATAGAAGAACAAGGAGCTGAAGTCATTCCGGTTGAAGAGTTGACCTCCTACCCTTCCATTTTTGGAGGAAGAGTGAAAACCCTCCACCCAAAGGTATTCGGTGGGATTTTGTATCGAAGGGAAAATGAAGGCGATGTATCCCAAGCAGATGAATTTGACATTCCGGCCATCGACTTGGTCATCGTGGATTTGTATCCTTTTGAGGAAACGGTAGCTTCCGGAGCTTCTGAGGCAGATATCATCGAAAAAATCGACATCGGAGGAATTTCTTTGATCCGAGCCGCTGCCAAAAACTTCAAAGATGTAACCATCATTGCTTCCAAAAATCAATATGCTGAATTGGAGGCAAAATTGACTGAGCAAGATGGAGGAACTACTTTGGAAGATAGAAGATACTTTGCCGCACAGGCTTTTCAAGTTTCTTCCAATTACGACACCCATATTTTCAACTATTTCAACCAAAGCGAAAATATTCCAGCCTTGAAGGTTTCGGAAAGCAAAGCTAAAGCACTCCGCTATGGAGAAAACCCACATCAAGCGGCTCATTTTTATGGTGATTTGGAGAACCTTTTCGATCAACTGAACGGAAAAGAGCTTTCTTACAATAACTTGGTCGATGTCGATGCTGCTGTCAATCTAATTGCTGAATTCCCTGACCAAACAGCCTTCGCTATTTTGAAGCACACCAATGCCTGCGGTTGTGCCACGGCAGATTCTGTGAAAGAAGCTTATCAAAAAGCCTTTGCGGCTGATACCACTTCTGCTTTTGGTGGCGTATTGGTCACCAATAAAACCGTCGACAAAGCCGCAGCTGAAGAAATGCATTCCTTGTTTTTTGAGGTATTGATTGCTCCTGAGTTTACAGAGGAAGCATTGGAAGTTTTAAAAGGCAAAAAGAACCGAATCCTTCTTCGCCAAAAAATGGCTTTGCCTGGCACCAAAATGATCAAGACCTTGCTTAATGGAGTTATCGAGCAGGACAAGGATTTGGCTACAGAAAGCAAGGAGGATTTTAAGGTAGTCACCAAAGTTGCTCCTTCCGATAAAGAATTAGACGCTTTGGTTTTCGCAGCTAAAGTTTGCAAGCACACCAAATCCAATACCATTGTGTTGAGCAACGATTCTCAGCTTTTCGCTTCCGGTGTAGGACAAACTTCACGAGTTGACGCATTGAAACAGGCAATTATCAAAGCGAGAGAATTTGGCTTTGACTTGAAGGGTGCGGTGATGGCATCGGATGCTTTCTTCCCTTTCCCGGATTGTGTGGAGATTGCCCATGAAGCTGGAATCACGGCGGTGGTACAGCCGGGTGGATCCATTAAGGACCAAGACAGCATCGACTTCTGCGATTCTCATGGCATGAGCATGGTAATGACGGGAGTGAGACACTTCAAGCATTAATGGACTGACTTTTGAGGTTTCAAAAACCTCGAAGGTCTTCTTTCAAAATTTCAAAGACCTCCGGTTCCATTGGGATCGGAGGTTTTTTTGTTGGGGAAACCGATTTCAAAAATGAATACCAAATTCAAAAAATAGATTAATTTAGGATATGGGTAAGTATGAAATACTTATTGCCAAAATCCTCTCAGGAAGCTCAGATAATAATATTAGCTTTCCAGAATTAAGAAATTTGATTTTGATTTTTGGTTTTTCGGAAAGGATCAAAGGCAGTCACCACATATTTAGCAAAGATGGTGTGGAAGAGATCCTTAATCTTCAAGAAAAAAATAGTAAGGCAAAACCTTATCAGATAAACAAGTAAGATTAATTATATTGAAATATCAATTAAGTGTAAAAAAAAGTGAAGACTGACCCACGATACGAAATTATTATTTACTGGAGCGAGGCTGACGAATCATTCATTGCTGAAGTTCCAGAACTTGCTGGCTGTGCTGCCGATGGAGCTAGTTATTTAGAAGCTCTTCAAAATGTTGAGATTGTAATTCAAGAATGGATTGAAACAGCAAATGAAATTGGGAGGCCCATCCCGAAGCCTAAAGGTAAATTGATGTTTGCCTAAAAGGATAATCAAGACTTGATTGGAGGTGCTATAAAAATCTATTTTTTCGTAGACAAAGATCAAGAAGTCTACCTAAGCCACATTTTTGACAAAAGTGAATTTGACAACCTCCCAAAAGAAAAGCTTCTTGAACTATTGAAGAAATCAGGGCTAGAAAATATATATTTTTGAAACCCTTAAATAAAACATGCTAAGATTCCTCCCTTACTTCAATCTACCCTATTTTTCAGCTATTTTGCGCTATCATTGAAACCAGACTACCTACTCATCGTGTTTCATCATTCGTAATTCGTACTTTTGAAGACTTATGAAGTCGCATCAACTCAAACTTTACAATACCCTTAGCAGGGAAAAAGAAGAATTTCAAGCCATCAACCCGCCATTTGTAGGCATGTATGTCTGCGGTCCCACCGTCTACGGTGATGCCCATTTAGGACATGCCCGGCCCGCAGTCACCTTTGATACGGTCAATCGCTATTTGACTCATCTAGGCTATCGTGTGCGCTACGTTCGGAACATTACCGATGTAGGTCATCTGACTGGTGATGCGGATGAAGGTGAGGATAAAATCGCCAAAAAAGCCAAACTGGAGCAACTCGAACCCATGGAGGTAGCTCAGCAGTATACGGACACCTACCATCGGGACATGGCTGCGTTGAATACCTGGAAGCCGAGCATTGAGCCTCGGGCAACCGGACATATTCCCGAACAAATAGCCTTAGTAGAAGCCATTCTTAAAGAAGGTTTGGCATACGAGGTCAACGGATCGGTCTATTTTGATGTGCTTAAATACAATCAATCCTATAAATACGGGAAGCTTTCTGGCCGTGTCCTAGAAGAACTGATGAGTGGAAGCCGGGACTTGGACGGTCAGGGAGAAAAGCGGAATGCTGTAGATTTTGCCCTTTGGAAAAATGCAGCACCCGAGCACTTAATGAAATGGGAGTCACCTTGGGGAATCGGTTTTCCGGGCTGGCATCTCGAATGTACCGCGATGAGCTCCAAATATCTGGGCAATCAGTTTGATATTCACGGTGGTGGAATGGACCTGATGTTTCCGCATCATGAATGCGAAATTGCTCAGGGAAATGCCTGCAATCATCAGGACCCTGCCCGCTACTGGATGCATAATAACATGATTACCATCAATGGGCAAAAGATGGGGAAATCTTTGGGCAATTTCATCACGCTGCAAGAGCTTTTCAGCGGCAGTCATGACTTGCTCGAGCAAGCTTACAGCCCAATGACTATTCGCTATTTCATGCTGACAGCTCATTACCGCTCCACTTTGGACTTTTCCAATGAGGCACTGAAAGCAGCTCAAAAAGGTTACAAAAAGCTGATCAATGGACTTCGAATTGCCAGAATACTTGAATTCCAGCCTGAAAACGGAGTGGAATTGGACGAAAAGCAAATCCAGCAAATCGAATCCAGTATTGCAAATGCCTACAGAGCCATGGATGATGACTTCAACACAGCTCAAGCCATCGGCCACTTATTCAACCTACTGAAAAAGATCAACTCCATTTTCACGGGTCAGTTGAAAGCAGCAGCTCTAGGAGAAGTAGTTTTCCAAAAACTCAAGGAAACTTTCATCACATTCGTGGTGGACATTCTGGGTCTTATGGAAGAAAAAAGTGAAGTACAAGAACCTATGCTTGATCTTCTTTTGAAGCTCTATGGAGAGGCTAAAACAGCGAGAGATTACCAAAAAGTAGATGAAATCCGTGCTGGATTAAAATCTATGGGATTTGTAGTCAAAGACATGAAAGACAAGATAGACTGGGCATATGAAGAATAAAATCTGGATTTTGCTTTTGTTGGCATTTGCCTGGGCTTGTTCATCTGAAAAAACTACCGAAACCAAAGTTCCCGAGGTGGTAGTCAAGCCCTACCCTACCTTTAGTGCTGATTCGGCTTATGCCTTTATTGAAAAGCAGGTAAGTTTTGGACCCCGGGTTCCTGGCACCACGGGACATGCTAATACCAAAGCTTGGATTATCGATCAGCTTGAGTCTTGGAATTGGTCAGTTCAAACGCAGGACTTTCAAGCGAAAACCTATGATGGACTCACTTGGGACCTCAGCAATATTATTGCATCCTATAATCCTCAGGCTACCAAACGAATCCTGCTGGCAGCTCACTGGGATACGCGCAGAATCGCTGATAAAGACACTGAGCGGATCGATGAACCTATCGATGGTGCAAACGATGGAGGTTCAGGTGTCGGGGTCCTGATGGAAATAGCCCGAGTAATCGGTTCCGGTGATCTCAAACCGGATGTGGGAATCGACATTATCCTATTTGACGGAGAGGACGATGGAGAGCCAGAAACAGCTCGTATAAGAGACAATTCTCAAGTTTGGTGGTGTTTGGGTTCACAGCATTGGTCACAAAATAAGCACACTCCAAACTACTCAGCATACTACGGTATTTTGGTGGATTTGGTGGGTGCTAAAGGAGCTCGATTCTACCGAGAAGGCTACTCCAGACGATACGCCTCCGGCATTCTCAAAAAAGTATGGGATCATGCTTCTAAATTGGGACATTCGGCATTTTTCATCAATCAAGACTCTCCGGAAATCTTGGATGATCACCTTTTTGTCAATGAATATGCGCAGATTCCCATGATCGACATTATTGAGTTTTCTCCACAGTATGGATTTGGGCATTATCATCACACCCATCAGGATAATCTGGACTTGATCGATAAAAAACCACTTCAAGCCGTGGGTGAGACGGTTTTATTCACTGTTTTCCAAGAATAGTAGTTTTCTGCTAAATCTTTGCAATATTGCTAATGTAAAAGGATTTGAATTGCCGAAATTCAAACATTTCGTAAGGGAATCGAGTATTCTTTTCAATTTGCTGTATTATTTGATTTTCTAAAAAAGAGTTATCATGAAAAAAGGGCATCAGGTCACAATGAAAGAAATCGCCAAGAAATTGGGGGTTTCTGTATCTACTGTTTCTAGAGCATTGAAGGACTCCCCTGAGCTCCATGAAGAGACCAAGCGGAAGATCGTAGAAATGGCGAAGGAGATGAATTACCAGCCCAATTTATTGGCACAAAGTCTTCGAATCAGCCGTACCAAAACCCTGGGGGTCATCGTACCAGAGATTACCTCGCACTTTTTTGCATCCTGTATTAGCGGTATTCAAGATCACGCCAATTCAAGAGGGTATAATGTGATGATTTGCCAATCCAATGAATCCATTGATCAGGAAATTGCCAACATCAAAACCTTGGTAGCTTCACAAGTAGACGCCTTATTGATTTCACTTAGCCGCGAAACCAACCATTACGAGCATCTTTTTGAGCTTTATAACCGTGAAATCCCATTTGTGCTATTTGATAGAGTGCAAGAGGATATCCCTGTTTCAAAAGTAACATTCAATGATGCCGGAGGAGCTTATCAAGTAAGCAACCATTTGCTAGAGACAGGTTGTCGCTCCATTGTGTATGTTTCAGGTCCTGAGGATCTATACATTTCCAAAAAACGAAAAGAAGGATACCTCAAAGCACTTAAAGAGTATGGAATGGAGGAAAATCCTGATTTCATCAAAGTATCGGATCTGACAGAAAGCGGTAATATCCAGATAGCCAAAGAAATAGCTGAAATGGATCCTTTGCCAGACGCTGTTTTTTGCATGATAGATCCAGTTGCGGTAGATGTACTCACCTACTGGAAAAGCATTGGCTTGAAAGTTCCGGAGCAGATAGCATTGGCAGGTTTCACTAATAATCCTACCTCGGCTGTAGTGGAGCCACCCCTGACCACTGTTTCCCAACCTGGATACGAGATGGGTAAGCTTGCTGTCAGTCACCTTTTGGATCAGTTGGACGGTTTGGCTTCTGATGATCCAATTTCCATCGTTTTGGACACGACACTTGTTCCAAGAAAGTCTTCCCAAAAATCAATTTGATTTGACCTCAGAATTAAAGGCTCATTTCCATCAATATTTCGGAGGAAATCCAATCATTGCTTTTGCCCCGGGACGAATCAACCTCATCGGAGAGCATACCGACTACCAAGAAGGCTTTGTATTCCCAGCAGCAGTTCAATTTGGAATTTGGACAGGAGTTCAGAAAAATGAACTTCCATTTTGTCGCTTGTACTCCATGGATTTTGAAGAGGAATTCACCTTTGACTGGAAGAGCTTTTCACCCAAAAAAGGGCATTGGAGCACTTATGTGATGGGATTTTTAGCTCAGTTGAAACAAGCTGGTTATCCCTTTGAAGGTTTTGATATGGTGATTGGGGGAAATATACCCCTAGGAGCAGGTCTATCTTCTTCCGCAGCTTTATCCGTCTCGATCGGAACAGCACTTTCTCAACTTTTCGGGTTAAAGTTCAATCCACTTTCCATTTCTAAATACGCTCAAAACTCAGAACATCAATTCGCAGGGGTCAATTGTGGGATTATGGATCCTTACGCTTCAGCTTTTGGAAAAAAAAACCATGCCCTCTTATTAGACTGCAGAAGCAATCAGCATCAGGAAATCCCAATTGATCTTGGTGAATACTCCCTACTTCTTGTCAATAGCAATGTGAAGCACTCTCTTGCAGACTCGGCATACAATCAACGGAGAGCAGCTTGTGAAGAAAGCGTTCAATTACTCCGAGCGCATTTCCCTTATATTCAAACTTTGAGGGACTTGAAAAATGAGAATCTGAATGAGGTCGAGAAACTGCTCCCCTCTTCTCTTTTCCCAAAGGCCAAACATGTGATCACCGAATGCGAAAGAGTACAGCTAGCCGCTAATTACCTAAAACAAGGTGATTTGAAAGCATTTGGAAAGCTAATGAATGAGTCTCATCGAAGCCTTAGCAGAGACTATGAGGTTTCCTGTCCCGAGCTGGATTTCTTGGCAGAAAAAGCTTGGGAATTTCCGGGTGTTTTAGGGGCTAGAATGATGGGTGGTGGTTTTGGAGGATGCACCATCAACCTGATCCCAATTGAGCAGATCTCTACTTTTCAAAATAAAATCGAGCAATCTTATGTAGAGAACTTCGGTGTAGCCCCAACATTTATTCAGGTAAAAATCAGTGAAGGAGCCAAAATAATGTCCTAGTGCATAAAAAGTCCAATCCGAATGTTTCGGACTGGACTCTTACTGTAGTTATATACTATCAGTTTTTCTTATACTTCTTTACTCGATCGTCCTGAATGACTCCTGACCAATTCATCCCAAAGGCAAAATCGTATGCATTGCCGAGTGCATCTACATGTACTTCCATATCATGAGGAACATCCTCCTGCTGAGTTTCCACGGTAGCCATCGAAGCGGGAAGCTGAATCGGCAACAGCGCTGAGGGCTCAGATTTACCTATCAACAAATCAAAAATCACTTGATCCTGTACTCCAAAATGGAAGAAAATACCATTTACCTGATTTTCAAATTCGGCCAATACCATTGGGTTGGCGGCATTGACAACTACTATAACAGGCTTTTCCCCAATCGATGCTCGGGTGTCCAAAATGGTTTTTAAGTCCTGGTGATTGGCTGTTTCCACCAGCTTTCCATTGTAGCTTCTATTAGTGATGTCTGGATCGACTACTGGATCTCCAGCAGCCAAACTTTCCTCTCGTGCGAGGGTAGCGACATAAGGTTCATATTGAAGGGAAATCGGCACGTAGCCATTACCTCCATTTGCTCTGTCCTCCTTGTCATAGCCGGTCCCTGACTCAGGACTGCTTACAAAAACCAGGGCCAGATCAGCTTCCTCAGGGGAGTCCACCAAATCTACATACTTGGAGGCGATACTGAGATTGACAGGATCCACCCATTTTGCTTCACTTTTTACACCCCACCAATTAGTCGTGGATGGGATATACTTTTTGGGGATAAAAACCTTTTTCTTTTCCTTCAAAGGAAGAATCTCTACCTCATTTTTAAGAAGTATTACTGACTTTGTTTGAGCCTCGTATCCTTCTTTCATCAAATCAGGATTACCCACAAAACCCTGACTTGCCTGCGGATCTAGGTAGGGATTTTCGAAGAGTCCAGCATTAAAAATATTCCGTAGCAAACGAACAGCAGATTGCTCAATTCGCACTCTTGTAGCTTCAGGACCAAGTTCCTTCTCCATCAGATCAAATGCTTCCAAGACAGGTATTTTATCATTATTTCCTCCAAACTGATCTGCTCCAGCCATCAACACCTGAAAGTGCCGCTCTGCGATGGTCTTTTCTTCCAAACCCCAAGGTTTGCCTGCAAAAACCTCCACGCCAGGCCCTTCATTACCTGTCACTCCCCAGTCGGTACAAACGACTCCTTCATACCCATATGTATTGCGAAGCAGGTCAGTGATCAGATATTTCGAATAACCATTGGCCACACTATCTTGGCCTACCGAGATGGTGTAGTAGGGCATCACAGCCATCGCAGTTTTGGTGGGGCCATTCAGCTTAAAAGCTCCCTCTGTAAAAGGAATCAAATGTTCCTCAAAATTATTTCCTGGGTAAACGGCAAATTTACCATAGGCGAAATGACCATCCCGACCGCCTTCTTCCGGTCCACCACTTGGCCAGTGTTTGACCATGGCATTGACACTATGAAATCCCCATCCATTTCTGATCTCTGAGGCTCCTTTGGAAGTCTGAAAACCATCCACATAAGCTCTAGCCATATCTGCCGAAAGCTGGGAATCTTCGCCGAATGTTCCTTTGATCCGATTCCAGCGGGGTTCAGTACCCAAATCTATCTGAGGAGATAAGGCCGTAGAAATCCCCAAAGCCCGATACTCCATCGAAGCTACTTCACCAAAACGCTCTACCAATTTGGGATCAAACGTTGCAGCAAGGCCTAAAGCTTCAGGCCACATGGAAATCTGTCCACCAGAACCGGCATTATATTCAGTACTGGCTACAGGACCATGACGGGGGTCAGAACTATTATTCGATGGAATCCCTAGACCCAATCCTTCCACAAAAGCTTGTACCTGATTATTCCATTCTGCGGCCACCTCGGGACTCTCAACCCGAGTAAGCAAGACATGTCGCAGGTTATCCTTTTCTAGAAATTTCCTTTGCTGATCAGAAATACTGAAAGAAGGCATACCACTTTCGCTAAATGGCTTTCCTCCATAGGTACCTGCACCAAAACCTTGAGGATTAGCGGGTATTGATTGATGCGAGCTGTAAAGCATGAGTCCTGCAATCTGCTCTTTAGACATAAGGGAGGCAAGGTCCTTGGCACGCTGATCTGAATCAAGCCGCCAGTCTTCATAGGGATCCAATCCACCACTTTTATTTAAATCTTTAAAGATCAAACCACCATCCTCAAACAAATCAATACCAGAGGTTTTAGAAAAGCCCAAAGTGGGCCCTTGACTTTGATTGATTAGAATGATATCCTCGCCGATCGGGACTTCTACCACCTCATTTTGTATACAACCGAAGCCCAGTAAGCTAAAGGATAAAAGGCTATATTTTTTCAGGAATTCAATCATGACGTATGTTGTTCAATATGTTTTTTGTTTAGGAGATTATACAATATTCAATAATTATTGTTTCATAATGAAAAAATAGAACGATTTATCACTAAAAATCACCGAATTTCAGTTATTTAGCTCTTCAATTTTCAAAATTGTCTATTTTGACAAAAATATCCGATTACATGAAATCGACACGATTTAAATCATCAATAAACAAACACAGAAATGATTATTTTAATCGTTGAAGATTCCATCTGCCCGAAAAAACCAAAATAAACTGATGAATTTTAACAAAAACCTAAGAAACCTATTCACCCTATTCACCCTAATAGTGGTCGGCGGAATTCTCTTTAGCTCTTGCTCCAGAAAGCGAGAGGGTGCGCCAAAAGTATTGGTCTTCCACAAGACCGCAGGATTCTATCATGAGTCTATCCCTGACGGGGTCGCAGCTATTCAAAAACTGGGATCTGAGAATGGATTTGAGGTAGATGCTACCGATAATTCTGAAGACATCAATGAAGAGAACCTTGAAAAATACGCTGCAGTCATCTGGTTGAGTACTACTGGCGATGTTTTGAATCACTATCAGGAAGCTGATTTTGAGCGGTACATTCAGTCCGGAGGTGGCTATGTGGGTATCCATGCAGCAGCAGACACCGAGTATGAGTGGGGCTGGTACAATAAATTGGTGGGAGGATATTTTGCTGACCATCCAGGTATCAATGATCCACATCCTAATGTTCAGCCGGGTGTCATTTCAAAAACTGCTGAAAAACATCCATCTGTGGACTTTTTGCCTGAGTCATGGGAGCGTACAGATGAGTGGTATTCTTATAAAAAAGTCAATCCTGACACGAAAAAACTTCTAATGCTTGACGAATCATCCTATCAGGGTGGCTTGGATATGGGCGATCACCCCATCGCTTGGTATCATGAATTCGATGGCGGAAGAGCATTCTACACAGGAGGGGGACATACCAAGGAATCTTACCAAGAGGAAAATTTCTTGAAGCATCTACTTGCTGGCATTCAGTATGCCATTGGTGAAAATATGGCCCTTGATTATTCTCAGGCTTCCCAAAAGCGTACTCCTGAAGAAAACCGCTTTTCTAAAACCATGCTTGCTGTAGGTGAATTTACCGAACCCACTGAATTGACGGTTTTACCTAGCCTGGATATTTTGATTTCGCAGCGAAGAGGGGAAATCTTATTCTGGAATGAGGCAGAGCAAAGCCTTCAGGAAGTAGCCAAACTGGATGTTTATTGGCAAAGTGGCGTACGTGGAGTCAATGCGGAAGAAGGATTGATGGGTATCCAAAAAGATCCAAATTACGCCTCTAACAATTTCGTATTTGTATACTATTCTCCTGCAGGAGACGAAGAGATTAATAGACTTTCCCGCTTTGTATTCAAAGATGGCGTTTGGGATATGGATTCCGAAACAGTCATTTTGGACGTGCCATCAGATCGATACATCTGTTGTCATACAGGTGGTTCCATTGCCTTTGACAAGGATGGAAACCTCTTCCTTTCATTGGGCGACAATTCCACTCCTTTCAACCAAAATGATTCTCGCTACACGCTCAATGGCTATGCTCCCCTTGATCCACGAGATGGACGCAAGCAATGGGATGCCAGAAGAAGTTCAGGTAATGCCAATGACCTAAGAGGTAAGATCCTAAGAATCAAAGTAGCCGAAGATGGAAGCTATACCATCCCTGAAGGAAACCTTTATGCTCCAGGAACAGAGGGAACTAGACCTGAAATCTACGTACAGGGAAACAGAAACCCTTATCGTATTTCAGTAGATCAGAAAAATGGATTCCTATATTGGGGTGAAGTAGGACCGGATGCGCGTGCTGACTCCATGGGAATTAAAGGTCCTAAAGGCTATGATGAAGTCAATCAAGCTAGAAAAGCAGGTAATTTTGGATGGCCATACTTTGTGGGAAACAACTACGCTTATACCGAATTTAATTACGAATCAGGACAAAGCGGACCTGCTTTCGATCCAACAAAGCCAGTGAATAACTCTCCTCACAATACGGGAATTACTGAATTGCCTGCTGCCCAACCAGCCTTTATTTGGTATCCTTATGACAAATCCCCTGACTTCCCCCAAGTAGGGACGGGAGGAAGAAATGCCATGGCTGGTCCTGTGTATTACTCGGACATGTATCCTGCCGATACAAGATTCCCGGATTACTTTGATGGAAAACTCTTCATCTATGATTGGATTCGAGGCTGGGTGAAAGTTGTCACCATGGAAGAAAACGGTGACTTCTCCAAAATGGAGCCATTCATGCCAGGAACCAAATTCAATTCCCTAATTGATATGGAAATGGGGCCTGATGGCAAAATGTACATTTTGGAATATGGTACGGGATGGTTCAGTAAAAATGTAGACTCCGGACTTGCTAGAATTGATTTCAATGGAGGAAACCGAGCTCCAATTGTCACAGCAGTCACTGCCGATAAGGAATCCGGAGTATTACCATTGACTGTGACGTTCACTGCTGAGGCAGAAGATCCAGAAGGTGATCCCATCTCCTATACTTGGAATCTTGGAAACGGAAAAACCGAAACAAGTTCAGGACCTATCTTAACCACAACATTTGAACAAATCGGTGAGTATGAAGTAACGGTAAGCGCCTCAGACCCTTCCGGTTTGGCGGGTGAAAGTCCAAAAGCTGTTGTATATGCTGGTAACAGTGCTCCTGAAGTAAGCATTACTGTTCAAGGAAATCAATCATTCTATTTCCCAGGCAAGCGAGTTGCATACCAAGTCAGTGTGACGGATGAAGATCATGCTACCGATGATATGAGCCAGCTATATGTTGCTGCGGATTACATTGAAGGATTTGATCAGGCTGAAGCAGATATGGGTCACAAGGTGATGAGTGAAGCAATGACAGGAAAAGCCCTCGTCCAATCGCTCACTTGTAAAACTTGTCACAAGGAAAATGAAAAGTCTATTGGCCCTGCATACACAGCAGTAGCTGCTAAATATAGAACTCGAGATCGTGGTTACTTGATGGATAAGATTAAAAATGGAGGCGGAGGCATTTGGGGTGAAACCGTAATGCCTGCTAATCCAGATCTAAAAGAATCAGATTTGAATGCTTTGATCGCCTATATCTTCTCACTCAAAGGAGAGCAGAAGCCAAGCCTACCTGCCACCGGAACACTCGATCCGACTATGGGTAAGACTCCGTCCCCAATGGGAGCCTTGATGATCAATGCATCCTATACAGATGCAGGCGGCACTGATGTTAAGCCAATGACAGGAAGTAATTCCTTATACTTGATCTCAAACTCTGTAGATCCTGGCCTTGCCAGTGACCTGAATGGCTATGCAGCTATGGCCTTTGGAGGTAGAAACCTGTTGACTGTTCCTTCCGAGGCGGGTCATTTTGCACTTCCTGCACTAGATATGAATGGCATCGGATCAGTTACCTTCACTGTGGCTTCCCAAGAACCGATAACCACACCTGTGGACTTTGAGATCCGACACGGAAGTCCTACTGGAGAACTCATCGGATCAGGAACTTACACCCAAGGACCAGTGGTGAAAGACCCGAATATGCCAGTCATGTATGGACAGGCTACAATACCAATGAATAAAAACTCAGGTGCTGAAAAACAGCCTATCTATATTTTGAGTAAGCCTCAAAATTCAGATCTAGGAACCTTTATCATTGCGGGTATTACATTCAACCCAAATTGATTTAAATGATCTGCAAAGAAGCCGGGCCGCGAGGTCCGGCTTCTTTTTTTGTCCCAATTCGAACTTCTCGATTAAATTTGGGTTTATTTCAAAATCAAAAAACCCATAATCCCAAATAAAATGAAACACATCAAACTCTTTACTCTTACAGCTTTTTTGGCTTTTGCATTCGCCTTTTCTGCTCTAGCCCAATTACAAACTCCTGCCTTGAGCCCTGCAGCGACCGTATCTCAGGTAGTTGGGTTTACTAAAATTAGTATTGATTACTCTTCACCTGCTGTCCGTGGCAGACAGATTTTTGGAGAGATTGAAAAATATGGTGTGACTTGGAGAGCAGGAGCTAATCTTCAGACTACCATCGAATTTAGCACTGATGTTTCAATAGCTGGTAAAAACGTTCGAGCTGGAAAGTATTCCATCTTTATGACCCCTGCCGAAACTGGAGATTGGACCGTACACATCAATAGCAAGGGTGTGTGGATTTACAATTACATGAAAGACGGAAAAATCGATGAGGAAGCTTTGGCTAAGGATGACCTAGTCTCTTTCAAAGCTACTACCGAAAGAGGTGGAAATACCGAGCGTTTGGTCTACACAATCTCTGCCAATGACAACAAAACCGCTTTGGTTTCTATGGCGTGGGAAGCAATCAAAATTACCTTCCCTGTAGATACGCAAGTAGACCAGAAAATGGAGCAGTTCCAGAATCAGATCAAATAAGGAGTTTTAATTCCGATCAAAATCCCATCTAAAAGATGGGATTTTTTATTTTCATTAAGGGTATTTTTAGCTTTACAAAAAAAGAAAAAGTCCATGTCTCCTATCCTTTCCCCTGCCGAGCTAACATTCCTTTTCACCAATCCAAACTTCATATTGGTTGATGCTAGAAATAGCGCCAACCCAAAGAAAATTTTTGAAGAAAGCCATTTGAAAGGAGCACGCTTTGTAGATCCAAATTTGGAATTAGCGGATATCAAAGAAAATCTGGCTGAAGGAGGTCGACATCCACTTCCAGAGGTGAAGGAGTTTTGTAAGGTTTTGGGAAAATTGGGAATTAGTCCGGATTCCCATGTGGTAGTTTATGATGATCAAAATGGAGCAAATTCAGCAGCTAGATTTTGGTGGATGCTTAGAGCCCTTGGTCATACCAAGATTCAAGTTCTGGAAGGGGGAATTCAAGCAGCAATTGCTGAGAATTTCCCTTTAGAAAAAGGAACATCTTCCAATAATCCAGTCGATTCCTATCCAGCATCCGAATGGACCCTTCCAATTGCCTCTATGGATGAAGTAGCTCAGAAAGCTGGAAATCCAGACTTCATGGTGATCGACGTTCGTTCAGCAGAAAGATATCGAGGAGAGCAGGAGCCCATCGATTTGATAGCAGGTCATATTCCAGGTGCCATTAATATTCCTTTGACAGAAAACATGGATGATAAGGGGCGTTTTCTTTCAAAAGACGCTTTGTACCAGAAATATTCGCCATTGCTTGAAAATAATGATCAAATCATTGTACACTGTGGATCGGGAGTATCCGCTTGCCATACTCTCCTTGCCATGGATTATGCAGGTTTGGAAATTCCTTCTCTATATGTAGGTTCCTGGAGTGAATGGAGCCGAAACAATATGCCTATTGGAAAAACCAGCCAACCGTGACCAATAAAAACACTACCCCCCGAGTCAAACGTCCACAAAGTCCATCAGAAGAATTGGCTAATACCTTTTCTCATGGGCTTGGCTTACTTTTAGGTCTAGTTGGAATTCCATTCTTGGTCAAAAAATCACTAGAGACTCAGGATATCAAGTTCACCATTGGAGCAATTGTTTTTAGCTTGGGAATCCTAATGGTCTACGCCTTTTCTACAGCTTATCATGCTGCAAAGAACCCTATTAAAAAGAATCGACTTCAAATACTCGATCATGTATCGATTTACTTTTTGATCGCAGGTTCCTATACCCCCATGGTTTTGGCTATTCTGACCACTGACAAATCGATCATTTTCCTTTCCATCATTTGGGGGACGGTATTGGTAGGCACCTTTTTCAAAATATTTTTTACCGGAAGGTTCAAGACCCTATCAGTCATTCTTTACCTGACTATGGGATGGTTAGCGGTCTTTTTTTTCAATGATCTGCTGGAAAAGCTTTCAATGGAAACTCTTTTCTGGATCGGAGCAGGAGGCTTAAGTTATACGATTGGGGTATTTTTCTATGTAAAAAGTGAACGACTGTTTTTTCATGCGATTTGGCATGTATTTGTTTTGGGAGGGACAGTCAGTCACTTCATCGCCGTCTGGAATATTTTGAACTAAAAAAAGGCCCTGATTAATTTCAGAGCCTTTTTGCCTTTTAAAATTCTCCCGAATTAACATCCTTGATAAACTTGATCACGCCCGGGAAAAAGTGCTCCGGATCGTCATATTGACTCAGATGACTGCCATTCGGACAAAGTAAAAATCTACCGTTTGCAACCTCTTTCGACATCCATTCCATATGATTTGGATCCATGGTGTCGTGGGTTCCTCCTACTACCAAGGTGGGCACCGTGATTTCTTTCAACTGATCCCGAACATCCCAGCCTTCTAGACTCGCACCCGGAGTAATTCCGAATTCACTGTGGCCTTGCATGTAGACATATACGTTTGGGTTGACCTGTTCCAAGGTCTGATTAACATCTGCCGGCCATTCATCTAAGGGCATGCGTAGGACATGCTGAGGATAATGATGCTCCATCAAGAGTTCCATGTAACGGGGATTTTCGAAGTCCTGATTTTTTTCGATTTCCATCAATTCAGCAAAAACCTCATCTGGCATCTGTGGTCCCAAGACCTCCTTGGCATATTTTTCATACTCATCCAGACTCGACATCATATTGCAAATAATGAGACCTTTGAGTTTATCCTGATGACGAAAAGCATACTCCATCGATAGCATTCCACCCCAGGATTGTCCCAATAGATAGAAATTATCTTTATCAAGCCCCAAAGCTTGCCGAACCTGCTCTACTTCATCGACAAATCGCTCAATAGTCCATAGCGAAGAATCATCGGGCTGATCCGAATGAGCCGATCCCAATTGATCGTACCAGATAAACTCAATTCCTTCCTGCGGGAAATACTCCTTAAAATTACCATACTGCAAATAGGACATGCCCGGTCCTCCATGAAGCAAAAGCACCTTCATATCGGGGTTATCCCCTACTCGCTTTGTAAATACCTCGTACTCTCCCAAAGGTGTACTAATCGGAATCATTTTTACCCCATCCTCACTCATTGTCATTTCAGCAGTGTTTTCCAGCTCAGAATCTTCACTTGCCGTTTCTGACTTGCAGGAAAGGAAAAGAAAGCTGATTAAAGCAAATGCTATCCAGTAGTTTTTCATTGGTGAATGTGATTTAATTGATCTTGGAAGGCTTTTTATCTGAGCCTAAATCACTTGGTTCTATTTCAAATGTAAAATCGCTTTCTATGAGCGAAATTTGAGTTTCCATGTTGAATTTAGCTTAAGAATTCGGTTTATCAATAAGCCTATTCGTATTCCTGACCGACTTAATTTAGTCTCGATTCTCTTTCATTTTTTATTTATGAATTTTGGGGCCCTAGAATCAAAAATCGAAAACCCTCAATATATTCGCCTGAATTTAACTTATATGACACAGGCAACCGCTTATCAGAAAATCCCCGGCATCCTGATGGCACTTTGTTCGGCCATATTTTGGGGTATTTCCGGCACCTGTGCACAGTTTCTTTTTGAGGAAAAAAACCTGGATCCTGCCTGGCTGGTTACTTGGCGATTGATCATCGGAGGGAGCATTTTGATTTTGTTTTCGCTGTCCCAAGAGCGGAAGTCTGCGTTTTCAGTTTGGAAAAAACCTATCCATATTCTTCAAATTTTGCTCTTTGGGATTGTAGGCATGGTAGCCGTTCAGTTTACCTACTTCTACAGTATCTCCCTTTCCAATTCAGCCACCGCTACCATTCTTCAATACATTGGGCCTGTATTCGTGGTAGCTTTTTATGCTGTAAAAAATAGAACATGGCCCATCACAACAGAGTACTTAGCTTTAATTCTAGCGCTTTCAGGGATTTTCTTATTGGTTACTCACGGATCCTTTGATTTGCTTGTCATATCAAAAGATGCCCTTCTTTGGGGTATTTTGTCAGCCTTAGCCTTGGCTTTTTACACCATCCAACCAGTGGGACTTCTTAGGCTATTTTCGCCAGCGGCCATCACAGGCTGGGGAATGCTTATTGGAGGGATTACTTTTTCGATTTTCACCCAACCATGGAGTCTTTCCGGACTTTGGGATGGAGAAACCTTACTCGCCTTTGCCTACATCATTTTATTCGGAACCGTACTTTCATTCTACTTCTTCTTAAGATCAGTTTCCATTATCGGAGCGACCACAGCGAGTCTACTTTGTAGCGTAGAACCCCTATCTGCAGCTTTGACGGCAGTATTTTGGCTTAAAGTGAACTTTTTAGGAATTGATTGGATAGGAACCATCCTGATTTTAATCACAGTTGCACTTCTCACTTGGAATAAAAAAGAAAAAAAAACCAAGCCCATGGAAATATAGGCTTGGTAAAGGAGCGCAAATTAGAATCTGAATAAACGCCAATTCCTATTTATATCAATTATTCGGTAGCAGGGTTTTCGGTAGGCCGAATCTCTAAAGTTCCTAAGGCAAATCGCATTTGCACTTCTTGGAAAAACAGGGTGTAAATCGCCTGAGCTTGGTCTGCTCTCGCTGCCACTAGTGTCTGATTTCCAGTCGCCAAATCAACAAAATTTGACAAACCAAGTCTAAACCGCTCATCTACAGCCACTTTTGCCTCCTCTGCCGCTTTGACTTGTACCGCTGTATTTGCACGTCGCTTGAGTGCAGCTTGATAATTTTGCTGCGCCAATTGAATATCCTGGAAAATCCTGCGATCCAGTGCCTGCTCCTGCAACTCCTGATTTTCATAGGCCATTTTGGCACGGGTCACATCCAATCTAGTCTGCCAATTAGAAAAAATAGGAATATTGATACTGAGACCCAGTGTTCTTTGAGGGTAAATACGCCAAAGCTGTTCGGTAAACCCACGCTCATCCAATGAGGTAAAGAAAGTGTTGTAATTGAAGAATGCAGATACTCTGGGATAAAACATAGACTTGGCGGCCTGCATATCTTTTTTGAAGGAATTGGAAAGTAATTGTTGCTGTTGAAAATCCCGTCGGTTAGCCATAGCCATTTCGTAGAGCGTATTGAGGGGTTGGCTTCCAAATTCACTTCCACGTTCCCGTGGATTGACCGGTTCCAATCTTGCTGTGACGCCTGCTTCGAGCTGCAGGTATTCTGCTAAAGCCCAGCGGTCATTTTCCAATTGAATCTCAGCATCTACCAAGACCGATTCCAATCTTGCTACCTCAGATTGCTGATTGTACAAATCAGAAACAGTTCGGATCCCTGCATCCACAAAACCTGTAATTTGACGAAGCTGTTCCTGCTGATTTTCTAGGTTTTCTCTCGCAATTCGTACCAATTCCTCATCAAGCAATACCTGAAGGTAGCGTTGTGCGACATCAAATATGACTTGCTGCTTAGCTCTTTCCAAGCCCTTTTCTCCTGCCTCATAGGCCAACTTGGCGGACTGCGTATCCAAAATTCTCCTACCGGCATTGAATACCGGCATATTGACATTGAGACCTCCTGAGACAATATTATTCGTCACATTGGTCACAACGATTTCGCCTTCCACTTGCTGAAATTGCTGTCCTGACTGACTCAAGACATTCGAATTAATCCCGACACTTGGAAGGTGTGAAAGCATCGCTACTTGCTTTTCCTTTTGCAAGATCTCCAGATTATTCTCTTGGATGCGATACTCCAGATTGGCTTTCATTCCAAGCTCCACTGCCTTTGGAAAGTCCAAAAGCAAAGTATCCTGAGAAAACCCTGTCAAGGGAGTCAATACGAACCAAATGAATACAATGATTTGATTAAATTTTCTCATCACTTTCGATTTTTCCATCCAATAGATTGATAAGCCTAGAACCATAATCAGCATTCTCGCGAGCATGAGTGGCCTGAATGATCGTCGTTCCCTCTCGGTGCAATTCCTGAAAGACTTCCATGATTTCCTTTGCCTGAGCAGAATGAAGATTACCCGTTGGTTCGTCGGCCAGCAAAACCCGAGGTCTTCCTGCGATGGCTCTTGCGATACCTACCAACTGCTGCTGCCCACCACTGAGTTGTGCGGGAAATAGATCCTTTTTGGCTACCATGTTGAAACGGTCCAAAAGCTCTGCAATGATACTTTTCCGCTCGGAAGAGGAGACTTTCCGGTAGAGCAAGGGGGTTTCAATGTTTTCATAGACCGTCAATTCGTCGATCAGATGATAGGCTTGGAAGATATAGCCAAACTCACTCTTATGAAGACTGGAGCGCTCACGCTCTTTCATGGAGCGGATATTCTTTTCCCCGAAAAAGTAGTCACCCTCATATTCTTCATCCAGCAGACCAAGGATATTTAGAAGGGTGGATTTTCCGGCACCGGAGGGACCCATCAAGGTTAGAAACTCACCCTCCTTTATTTCCAGATGAATACCCTTCAACAGAAAAATCCGCTGAAAACGGGACTCGATGTACTTATCTATTTCTTTTAACTGAATCATTATCGCAATTTATTTACATAGAAGTATTCCACTTCCATGCCATAAAAAATGCCTCTGAAAAAGCTTCAGAGGCATTTTTTTTAATTTTAACTTGTCAAAGTCTCGAACATTTTTGTCCGCCAGCGAACAATAACTATTCATCTTTTAAAACTTCGGCAGGATTGGATGTGGAAGCCAAATATGAATGTACACCCACAATCAGTAAACAAAGTGTCAACAACATTCCTCCACCCAAGAAAAACTGAAAATAAGGCATGGCTATCCGGTAGGCATAGCTTTGCAGAAATTGCTTTGCTAGCCAATAGGCAGGAGCCGAAGCCAAAAGAAATGCGATTCCTGTCAAGATCACATATTCCTTACTGATCAAAGCCAGTAATTGGGGAATACTAGCACCTAATATCTTTCTCAAACTGATCTCTTTAAGCCGTTGAGAAATGGTAAAACTAGAAAGCCCAAAGAGCCCCATTCCTGAAATGACAATGGCAAGAATGCTGGAAAAAGAAAGAATCTTCTGAATTCGTACATCTTCCTCATAAAACTGGGCGATCTCCTCATCCAAAAAGCGAAAATCCACTTCTTCGTAGGGATAAACACCCAAAAATGACTCTTTCAGACTCTGAAGAGCAGATTCTAAATTGATTCCTTTTCCTAGTTTGATCGAAATCACATTGTAATAATCCGGATTTTGAAGAAATACCATGGGCATAATTTCTTCTTTCAATGATCTGGAATTGAAATCCTTCATAATACCCACTACAGATTTCGGCCCTCCACCAATTGTGATCGAACTTCCTAAGATTTCCTGAGGGCTACTAATTCCGGCCTCTTTCATAAAGCTTTCATTGACCAAAACTTCTGTTCGGTTTTGTGTTAGATTTCTTCCTGAAAGGATTTCCACTCCATTGACTTTCACAAAAGAGGAATCTACATTTTTCACCTGAGTAAAGAACTCTGCCTCAGTAGTATCAACAGGCACACTCACATCAGAGGTCCAGATTCCGGAAGAAGAAATCGCATCTCCTCCCAAACTCGCTCCTTCAACAAAACTCATTTGGGACACTTGATCCTGATACAAAGAAGCTTTTTCAAAACCAGCCATAAATGGCAAGTAGGCATACACGACGGCATCCTTGTCAAAGCCCACAGGCTGACTGCTGATATATTTCAATTGAGAACCGATCACCATCACCAAAATCAAAAATACCATGGAAACGGTAAATTGTAGGACCGTCAAATTCTTTCGTAAAAAGACTCCAAAAGAAAATTTTGAAGAACCCATTTTTTCGGCCTTTAGTGCTCGCTGAGGCTGATAATTTGCCAAAATCAAGGCCGGATAAACCCCTGAAATCAAGGTCAATACAATTCCAAAAAAGAAGAGAAAGACCAGATTGTATGCTGCTAAATAAGGCAATGAAAAGCCCTCAGGAAGATAGCTTTGAAAGGTCTTCATAATCAAATCAGAGAACAAAAGACCGAGGAGGGTGGCGCCCAAAACCAATAAATAAGTTTCAGCCAAAAACTGAAACATAAGCTGTAACTTGTTTCCACCGAGTGTTTTACGGATTCCTACTTCTTTGGCCCGACCAATAGCTTGGGCGGTTTCCAAATTGATAAAATTCAGACAGGCCAAAATCAGGATGATAGCACCGATGATCAATAAGCCTTTAATCAATTGTTTGGATGCTCCTGCTTCATTGATCAATCCATAGGAAAAATGCAGTTCGGATAAAGCTTCTACATCAAATGTGGTACTACCCTCCTCTTCATCCGCATAGTATTTTCCTGCAATTCCTTTGAGCCCCTGCTTTAGGCTAGCTGCGGTCGTTCCCAAACTAGACTTGAAAAAAAGCTGACTGCTTGAGTTGATATTGGTCCAGGAGTGGAGTCCGTACCAGTCTTCTTTTTCATTTTTTGCAATGGTAGAAAAGGAGATAAAATCCTGAAAAATAAAATCCGTATTCTCTTGGTAGTCTTCCACAACCCCGACTACGGTTGCCATAATGGTGTCCGCATCCACAAAGCGGAGTTCTTTCCCGATAATTTGATCAATTGACTGATTGGGAAAATAGGTCTGCAGACTTTTTTCAGAAATGACCACTTGATTGGGTTCCTTCAGGGCAGTTTCGGGATTTCCGGCAAGCCAAGTCCTTGGGAAAATCTTAAAAAAACCAGGATCAGCAAAAGTGATATAATCTTTCCTTCCAAAATTTTTATTTTCATCAGGGATACTTGCATGAGTTTCACCCAAGTTATAAATCCTACCTACCTGTTCTATTCCTGCTAATTCCTGATCAAGAACCTCTCCTAAAGGACCGGGGGCAGCAGGATAGCTGTACTTCATTTCACCATAATCATTCTCGGTGACAATACGATAGATCCGATCTCCATCCGGATGGAAATTATCAAAACTGTAAGCATGCCAGACGATATTAAAGATCAAAAAGCAGATTGCAATCCCCAGTGAAAGACCCAAAATATGGATTGTAGTTCTGACCTTATTGCGAAGGAGGTTTCTCCAGGCGATTTTGAAGTAGTTCTTGAGCATGGTTTTGTTGGTTATTCTGATTTCAAAATTTTAGCCGGATTGACAAAAACGGTTTGAATCGTCAATACCAACGCTGTACTAAAGAAAATGAGCAAAATAGACAGTACCGGCAGGGTATAAAACCACCAGCCTAAATCGATTCTTACCGGAAACTCCTGAAGCCATTCTGTAAAAAGAAAATAGGCCAAAGGAATACCCAATAAAAAACAAGCACCTAGCCAATAGAGATAATCCTTAGAAATCATTATTAGAATCGAAGAGGCAGAAGCTCCCAAGATTTTTCTGATACTTACTTCCTTCAGTCTGCTTAGCAAAACCTGTGAAGTCACACCGAATATTCCCATGATAGCAATGAAAATGGCCACCAAAGAAGCCAAAGCAAAGAGTTTCTGAAATTGGAGCTCGGCTTTGTACTGCTTATCGAAAAACTCGTCAAGGAAAAAATACTCAAAAGGCGATTGAGGGAAATTAGCCTGGAAGGAGCTTTCAAATTTTTGCAAAAGATTTTCCACTTCATCCAGTGACTTTACTTTCAGAATATAATAATTCAGGTCACCAGGAGAATAATTTAGAACAATGGGGTCCAAGGGAGAATTGACTGCCTCCTGATAGTAATCTTCCACCACTCCCACAATTCTTGCTTCACCTCTTCCGGAAATCAAACTTTTTCCCAAAGCATCTTCTGGATTATCCAGTCCAAGACCGGCAAGAGCCATCTGATTGATAATTGCTTCCTCTCCTTCTCCAATGGGATTAAATTGCCTACCCGCTAAGATTTTAAGATCAAAAAGTTTGAAGTACTCCTCTCCTACACTCAACATGCTATACATGACCCCACTCTTTTCCTTTCCCTCCAGATGAAAATCCTCCGTTTTCCAGTATATTTCATTTCCGGGAATCTCATTAGCTGCAGCAATGGATTGAACCTCTGGCAAGGCTCCTATAGTGGTTTTCATTTTTTCTTGATAATTGCCACTCCCATCCACGAACAGCATGGGGGATCGAACGACTATTCTATTATCAAGCTCCAAACCTAAATCTCTGCTTCGCATGAAATCGATCTGCTTGTAGGTAGTTATTATCCCTGCTAGAATAACCAGACAAAAAACTAATTGAACAACCAAAAGTGGACTACCAAATGCCTGTCGAAAAGAAAGTTTGCTTTCTCCCTTGATGGCTTTGTGGGCTGAGAATGAAGTCAAAAGCAAAGCTGGGTAAATACCTGAAATAAATGACCCAAGTACCCAAAAGGATAGAATCCATCCTAGATAATTACTCAGCTGTAAGCTTTCTATTGGCAAACCCAAGTCCAAAACCTGATTGACCCAGTCACCAAAGCCAAAAATCAAAAAGCAGGCTACGATGATTGCAATAAAATGACTGAGATAAGACTCCATGAGAAACAACCTAATCAGTTGTGTCCTTGAGCTTCCAGATACTTTTCTGACTCCTATTTCTTTGCTTCTGTTTTGAGCTTTGGAAGTGGCGATATTCATGGAATTCAGATATACCATGACCAACACAAAAAAGCCGATCCAAACGAAATAGCTAAGTTTTTTACCATCTACTCCCTGATTGTACTCCCCGGAATAGGCAAGACTGTTATGGATATCATTTACGGCAATTAAATCCACATCCCATTCCGTACCGCTGGCTTGTAGCTGTTCTCCATGGTGGGCCTGAAGACTTGCATTCAGTTGATCTGTAAGACTCTCCACGTTCGCCCCCGGTGCCAACTTCAAATAGGTATACTGATTGAGCCAGTCATAGGAATTGTCGATTTCGGAACCAATAAAATGATGGAGCGTAGTGTATGAAATCATCAATTCGGGCCTAAGGTGTCGATTGGTGGGTAAATCCTGATAGACCCCTGCTACCTCAAATTCAACCGTTCCGTCGAAATTCGTACTGTTTATATCCAGGTTTTGTCCCACGGGGTCTTTGTCCCCAAAAATCTTTTTGGAAATACGCTCAGAGAGATAGACTTGAAGCGGCTGCCCCATTCCTTCTTCACTTCCTTGGGTCAGATTGATATCGAAAAATTCGAAATAGGCTTGATCGGTGATGAAAATTTGGTCTTCTCTTACGAAAGAATCACCCTGCCCTGCAATGACCTCTCCCATGATAATTACCCTGGAAAACTCCTCCACTTCTGCCAAATCTTCTTTGAAAATCATCCCCATGGCTGGAGCAGTGCGGGCGCTTTTGTCCATTTCCTTACCAGCGATTCGAGAATTTAGATTGACTCGATACAATTGTTCTGTCTGAGGCAAATCCTTATCAAAACTCTTTGAAAAATTTACATACAAAGCAATCAAGAAAACTGCGAAAAAACCGATCGTCAGGCCTCCTAGATTGATCATCGTGTCCACTCTACTTTTTAACAGATTTCTCCAGGCGATTTTTAAGTCATTTTTCCACATGGGCTTGAAAGTTTTATAGCGCTAAGGTTAGACAGTCTCGATACTTGATTTTACAATCTTTATTCCTCTTCTACTTGATACTTGGTACTTTGTACTTTGTACTTTGTACTTCCTACATCATTCATCCTTCAGCGTCTTTACCGGATTGACCTGAGTCGCTCTAAAGGACTGGAGATAGACTATCAGTAGCGTGAAGCCGATTCCCCCCAAGCCCAACAGTGTGAAACTGATCCAAGATGGCCAGGCTTTGATGGCAAACTGCGCTATCCAGCTTTGCATCAAATACATACTCAACGGCAAGGAAATCAGCAATCCAGCCAGGGTAATCAGAAGATACTCTTTCCCAAACATCCAAGAAATACTCCAGCCGGATGCTCCCAAGACTTTTCGAATTCCAATCTCCTTTGTTCTCCCAGCGATCGAAAGTGCCACCATTGCCAAAAGCCCCATGGATGCAATCAAAATCGCGATGCAGGAAGCGATAAATACCATTTTACCCAAACGCTCGTCTGCTCGATACTGAGATTCTACTGATTCGTCTAGAAATGTGAATTCGAAACTTTCACCCGGAAACACCCGATTCCACTCCTGCTCCAAGGCTGCCTTAAAGGAATCAAAATCTGAAGAACTAGCTTTCACCAATACTCGCGGATTGGTATTTGAGCGGATCATCAGATTGCTGATCCCACTAAAAACCGCCTCGGGAGTTTTGGCAAAGAGTATGGGCTCGATGGGTTGATACAAAGATGCATGATGAAAGTCCTTGACTACCCCTACAATCTGATGCGGAGCAAAACGGGTATTTGGTAAAAGTTCCTGCGTCGGGTCCTCCCAGTTAAAAGCTTCGGCAAATGCTTCATTGATCAAAAATGCACTGCTGTCCGCACCTATTTGGGGATTCAAAGCTCTTCCATCCACGATCTCCAAACCAAGAGCATCCAAGTAATCACCCCCAATAAAATTTACATAGAAATTAAATTGAGTTCCATCTTCCAAAGGAAAAGCCACCTCCCAGAATGCCTGATCTCCGTAGGTTCCAACAGTGATTCCTGCAGATGCTACCTCAGAGCGTGCAGCCAAGGCTTTTTGGTAGGTATCTGCTTGTTGAAAACTTCCTTTCAAAGAAGTCACAAAACTGGTTGACGGCACATCTGGAATATCAATCACCAAGACCTGATCGGTATCAAAACCTAGATCATAATTTCGGATCGTATTCATCTGATTGACCATAATCAGCGTAGCTGCGATCAGAAGAAAGGATATAAAAAACTGAAAGCCAACCAGTCCTTTCCGAAGGTTTTGCTTTCCAAATCGGATAGAAAGAGAACCTTTCAATACTCGAATCGGTCGCATACTGGAAAGATAAAATGCCGGATATGCACCTGCTAATGCAGTAATTAAAAGGACCAAACCAATCAAGATGGCAATCTGCGCCAAGCCATAATTCAAGTCTAGTTGCTTTTCAAAAAGGGTGTTGAAAGTCGGCAAAAGAAGTTCGGCTAGGATCACCCCTACAATGGCTGATACTAGGGTGATCAGGAATGCTTCTGTCAAAAACTGGAAAGTCAATTGGAAATAATTAGCTCCCATCGTTTTTCGAACGCCCACCTCCTTAGCTCTGGTAGTTGCACGGCCAATTGCCATGGTGGTAAAGTTGATGCAAGCAATCAAGAGTACCAGAAAGGCTATGCCGGATAAAATCCAAAGCAAAGATTTTCGGGTGGTCTCCAAGCCTCCGTCACCCTGACTTTCAGAAAAGTGCATTCCGGCAATGGGATGAAAAGTAAAGTAAAACTCGCCGGGAGCATAATCCTCTCCTAAAGCAGATTTCATAACCGCATCCATTCGCTCATGAATTACATTGACATCTTCCGGGTTTCGAAGTTTGGCGATATTCTGTCCCCATACGCTGTACCAAGAGGTCATTCCCTCAGGGTCAGAGAAAAAGTCCATATTGGCAATAGGCATCAAGATTTCAAATTGAATAGAGGAATTGGCAGGAATATCTTTCAAAAGCCCTGATACCTGATACTCTTGGAAATCCTCTCCCATCTTGAGGCTTATACTTTTGCCGACGGGATTTTCACTTCCGAAATACTTTTCTGCGGTAGCTTCAGTGATGACGATTTCATACTTATCCCTCAGTTGTTGACTGATGTCCCCTTGGATCAATTCGAAGCCAAACATTTCCAGGAAATCCGGATGAACCAGCGAAAAGCTTTGATTTTCTTTGCTCTCATCAGGAAGTTTTGCCTGCACACCAGCAGTGATGTATCCGGTTATTTTTTCGATCTGAGGAAATTCTTCCCTGAAAGTAGACTCCACAATCATGGGTGAGGAGAAAGACTCAATCATCTCTCCATCCACTTTCTCATGACTTTGAATTCGATAGATTTTATCGCTCTCCGGATGAAATGAATCAAAACTCATTTCAAACTGAACAAAGAAGAAAACCAAAATCCCAACACCCAAAGCGATGGATAATCCAATCAAATTGATTCCCGTGTGAAACTTATGCTTCAGTAGATTTCTTAGAGCTATTTTAAAGTAGTTTTTCCACATACCGTTAGAAGGTTTTTAAGATTCACTTTTCACAATTTACTTCTTACCAATTACTTCGTACTTCCTTCTTCCTACTCCCCTATCGCTACTCACTCTTGAGGATTTGTGCAGGATTCACAAGGGAAGCTTTGATTGCTTGAGAACTTACCGTGAGTAGGGCAATGAGCATAGTCAGGCCTCCTGTCCAGATAAATACTCCCCAATTCAAGCTGGTGCGATAAGCAAACGTATTCAGCCAGTCACTCATAAAATACCAGGTTATAGGAATCCCGATTAGTATGGAAATCAGCACCAATCGAGTAAACTCTGTAGAGACTAAAGTCACCAAACTAGCTACAGAGGCTCCCATTACTTTACGCACAGATATTTCCTTTTTTCTTCGCTCGGCTATAAAAGTGGCTAAGCCAAATAATCCCATACAAGAAATAATCACAGCCAATCCAGTGAAAATACTAGTGAGGTTGGCAGTACGCTCTTGAGCCTGAAACTTTCGTGCATGCTCCTGATCCACAAAACTGTATTCAAAAGGAGATTCTGGATTGAACTTGTTAAAAACAGCTTCTGCCTCAGCCAGATTTCTTGAGAGATCCTCTCCGTCTGCAAAGCGAATATGGATAAAATTCAAATCCCGCTCGGGACCAATGACCACGATAGGCTTTACTTCTTCAAATGGAGAGTCCATAATAAAATCTTTGACTACTCCCACCACAGTAAAATTATAGCCATCATCCTCGATCACCTGACCAATGGGGTCTTCAAAACCCATAATCGCTACTGTTTTTTCATTGATCAATACTGAAAGACTATCCATAGCATATGTGTAAATATCTATATCTCTTCCCGCGATCAGTTCCATTCCTGCTGTTTTCACCAAGTCCGCATCTGATCCCATTCGGCTGATACTAGGTTTGAAGCCAGGGTCTTTGCCCTGCCAATTCATTTCATTCGAATCGCTATAAATATTGGTTAGAGGAGAAAACGTATAGCTAACTGAAGTCACTCCAGGCAAGGCTAACAACTCGTTTCTGAGTGCGGCCTTATTATTCCTTATGTTTTGGGTCACAGGGTGAAAAATCAAATTATCCTTGTTCAACCCAATGTCCCGATTCTGAACGAAATTCATTTGATCTCTAACGATCCAGACGCTGGAAATCAAAATTACAACCACAGCAAACTGAAAGACCACCAAAACTTCTCTTGGCTTCACACCAAAACTCCTTGATTTATTCATTTGGGACTTAAGTGCAATTGCTGGACGATACGAGCTCATCAAAAATGCAGGGTAGCTTCCAGCCAAAATCCCAATCACCAAAACATAAGCCATAGATATCATCCAGAAAAATGGCTGGGTCATCGGGTTTTGCAAATCCCTACCAATGAGTCCATTAAACCACGGGAATGCCAGGGAAACCAAAACTAAGGCCACCAAATATGCAGCAACAGCAATCAAGGTGGATTCTGCTAAAAATTGCCCAATAAGCATCTCGCGACCAGCACCAGAAAGTTTTCGGATGCCAACTTCTTTGGATCGCTTATCGCTTTGGGCGGTGCTAAGATTGACAAAATTGATTCCAGCGATCAGTAAAACCAAAACTGAAACAATTCCAAACATTTTGATCAGTTCGATTTTACCACCAACAGACTTCCCATTTTCAAATTTGGAATACAAATGAAGATCGGCAACGGGAAAAAGGAAGTCGGAGATATCATCGTATTCAGAGTTTTTGGCAGTAAAACCTTGAAACTTCTCGTTAAAATCCGGCAATGAAGAACCTTCTTTCAGCATCGCGAATGTGCGCATGGAGTTATTGCCCCAAAAGTCCCCCAGCCAGCCCATTTGATCCAGTTTTTTCATAGAAAAAAATGTGGTGAATGGAAAATTAGTGTTCTCAGGCAGGTCCTTGATAATTGCTTTTACCTCCAGATCCATTTGTTTCTCAACAGTGACTGTTTCACCCATAGCAGACTCATTGCCAAATAACTTACGAGCCACAGACTCGGTCAACACCACGCTTTCAGGCTCTTCCATAGCACTTACAGGATCACCAGCTATCACTTCGAAACTGAACATCTTGAAAAAACCGGGATCGGTAAAGGTTGATTCTTCATAGAAACTAGTTTCCCCCACAGTCAATAATTGAGGATCCCATTCTGTAATTCGGGCCACTTCCTCTACTTCTGGATATTGATCAATTAGTGTTGGGGCATAAGGAGCCGGGGTATAATCCCAAGTGAATATTTCCCCCTGCATTTCAGAATTTCTCCAAACTGCATAAACGCGACCTGAATTTTCATGGTATCGATCTACCGAAAGTTCAAATTGAACCCAGATCAAGATCAGGATGGAAGCTGCCATGCCAATACCCAGTCCAAAAATATTGATCAGCGCATATCCCTTACTCCTTTGGATATTTCGCCAGGCTATTTTAAAGTAGTTTTTCCACATAATGTTGGAAGGTTTATAAGTTTGAAGGTTGGAAAGTTTGATAGGATATGGTGAAAACTATTTATTCCATTTTCTGGTCCAACCTTCTTATTTCTAACCTCTTGATTCTATTTTCTTGTTTCTAATCTCTTGCTTCTAATCTCTATACTCTATTGCTTCTTTCTATTTACTATTTACCACTTACTTCCCACTCCCAACTTCCTTCGCCCCACTTCCCTCTCCCAGCTTCCTACTCCCCACTCCCAACTTCCTTCTCCCCACTTCTCTCTTATCTATTCCACTTTCGTACCAGTCAAAAACCCTGTAAACAGCTTGTATTCTGCATTTTTAGAAAATCCAAGAAAGATTCCACGGACAATTTTGTTCGCTATCGGGCAGAAAGAATGATTTTACCCAGTCCAGCTTTAGCCTTTGAAATAATCACCTTGAATGAAACAGAAAGACATAAAAAAACCTGCAACAAATTCTTGCAGGTTTTTAGGGGGATTATAGTCAGCTTATCGCTTTCGTATTCTGCTAGATCCTGAAGTTCGAATCTCTCCCAGTCTTGGCGAACCGGAATACACTACATCTCCGGAGCCAGAGGATCGTACTGAGATTTCTCCCAAATCCCCAACATGCGTATCACCTGAACCTGACTTGGTAACATACAAACTACCTATTGCTAGCCTTTCTCCTTTGAAATCTCCTGAACCGGACTGCTTGATTTCAGCTGATTCTACTTCTCCATCAGCAATCCTTATCTCAGCTGAGCCGGAAATAGAAGCCGTTAACTGACCTGCTATGAGCTCCTTCATGGAAATATCTCCTGAACCTGATAGCCCAATTGAAAACTGGTCTGCTCTTACCGGGGTGTCAACTTTCATATCTCCTGAACCTGATACACTTACTCCTTCCAAATTGCGGTAGGTGACATAAAACTTAAGCTTTACATTGCTGTAGCTACCTCGTTCTAGTCCGAGGTTCAATTCATCACCCTTTATTTCAGTTTTCACCTTACTCAGGTCGACACCCCTTACCTCAATTCGGACCTCCTCACGATTTCCTTCTGTCAGGATCACCTCCCAACTTCCACCGGAACTGACTTTGGAAAAGCTTCCCAAATCACGGGTTTCGGTCTGCTGAGCCTGTACACAAGATACCATGGCCAAAAGGGCAAATGCCGAGATAAACAGTTTTAGATTAGTTCTCATAGCTATAGATTTTAATAGTGGATTATACTTATTCGTTTTTAATACTTTTTACGGGGTTGGCCCAAGCAGCACGGATCGTTTGACTGGTAACTGTCACTGCCGCTATCAGTCCTGCTATCAATCCAGCCCACAGGAAAGTAGTCCAAGATATGCCAATACGATAGGCAAAATCCTCCAGCCAACTACTCATTCCGAAATAAGAAAGCGGAATAGCAATCAAAAAACCAATTCCTACCAGCTTCAGGAAATCTTTTCCCAAAAGGACTAGAATATTGGAGGTCTCAGCTCCCATGACTTTTCGGATACCGATTTCTCGGGTTCTTTGTTCGGTGGCAAAAGTTACCAATCCTAAGAGACCCAATACTGAAATCACAATTGCAAGGACTGAAAAGAAAGTAAAGATTGTTTTGACTCTTGCCTCAGCTTCGTATTGACGATTAAATCCTTCATCGATAAAGTTTGGTTCGAAGGGATAGTCAGGTCGGAATTCCGCCCACTCTCCTCGCAAATAAGACAAAACCTGCTCCCGCTGATTTGCATCGAATTTGATGCTGACCTGATTATTTCTATCCTGAGAAATCAAAAATACGATGGGTACAATCGGCTGATGAAGGCTTTCGAAGTGAAAATCTTCCATCACACCAGTCACAAATCCTCGCCTTCCTCCATAGAGAAATTGCTTTCCGATCGCCTCCTCAGAAGAGGTCCATCCAATCTCCCGAATTGCCGCTTCATTCAAAATAAATGCTTCAGTGGAATCACTGGCACGTAGATAATCGAAATCTCTTCCCGCTGCCAGTGGAATCCCGTAAGTATCCAGAAAATTATGAGCCACATGGATATCTGCAATCCGGACATTTAATTGGGTCAACTCTCCTCCCACTTCAGCTGTTGCGCCTTGGGAATCCAGCAATCGACCGGAAGGAACCCGACTGGATAAACTCACCTCCTGAATGCCCGGGTGATTCTCCAACCTATCTTTGATGATCAGGTAGTTTTCATTGATTTGATTGGAGCTAGGAAGAACTACAATATCTTCTTTGTCAAATCCCAAATCCTTATTCTGCATAAAGCTCAACTGCCCTATCACTACCAAAACAGCGACAATAAGCATGACCGAAATGGCAAACTGACCCACGACCAAAACAGCTCGGAAGTTTTCATGACCTTTTCCAGCTTTGAATGCACCTTTGAGAACTTTTGCAGGTGAAAAACCAGATAAAAACAAAGCAGGGTAGCTTCCTGATATCAATCCCACAAAAAGCACAATACCTGCAATCCAAAGGAAATACTCCGGATTGGAAATGAAATTTAGGGAAAGTGGACTTTCTAAAAAGTTGGAGAAAGTCGGCAAAAATAAATATACAAAGCCGACGGCGATTATCATGGAAATAAAGGTCATGACGAAGCTTTCTCCCATAAATTGCCTAATCAAAACCAGCTTGTCGGCACCCATTACTTTTCGCAGACCTACCTCCATGGATCGGAGCGATGAGCGAGCAGTACTTAGGTTCATAAAGTTGATACAGGCAATCAAAAGAATGAATAGAGCCACTGCGGCATAGATGTAGACATAGTCAATATTTCCATTTGCGCCAATTTCCGAATCCAGATTAGAGTACAAGTGAATATCCTGAATGGGCCAAAGGAAAAGCTTGGTGGTTTGGGACATAGGGATACCTGAGCTGGTCTCTCCCATATGTCTATCAATCATGGAAGGAAGCTTATCTTCGAATGCCTGATAATCTACACCTGAAGCGAGTTTGAGGTAAGTTGAAAAATTATTAGATCCATAATTTCCCATAAATGCTTCCTGTCCTCCATAAAATTGGATGACCGGTATCATGGAAGCAAGGAAATTCACATGGAAGTGGGAGTTTTCAGGGATATCCTTGATCACACCCCGCACCTGCATGGTAAACTGCATCCCTTGAATTTCTACCAACAAATCCTTACCTACAGCACTTTGATCACCAAAATACCTTTGAGCTGTCTCTTCAGTAAGGATAAGTCCATCCGCCTGGGTCAGAGCATCTCGCGACTCTCCTTCTAAAAGCTCCCATCCGAAAACATCGAAAACCTCTGGGTCGGCGAAGAAAAAGTCCTCTTCCACAAATGAATCCTCCCCATTTTTTATCAATGGATCGGCATTCATCAATCGGGCTGAAGCCTCCACATCCTCTGGAAAATCAGATTGAATCAGCGGGCCAAAAGGAGGTGCTGCATGACCCAAATGAAGGCTTTCCTCTCCACTAGGGTTGAACCAAGCCCGAGATACCCGGTAAAGGCGATCGACATCCTGATGATAGTTGTCATAGCTCAATTCGTAGCGAACATAGAGCAGAATCACCAAACTGACTGCCATCCCAATTGCTAAGCCAAAGAGATTTATAAAAACATACAATGGATGCTTTTTGGCGTTCCTAAATACGATTTTGAAGTAATTCTTGAACATAAGAGGCTGGGGTTTAGAAAAAATGCCGACAAGTACGTACTCACCGGCATTTGACTTTCATAAGGCTGGGTTTAATATTATTGCTTGATCACACGAGCAGATCCTGAGACACCTACATTCAATTCTGGATTTCCTTTGTAATACACATTTCCCGAGCCAGAGGCACCTACTTTCAATGACTTGCACTCTCCGACATAGGATTTTCCTGAGCCAGATTTGCCAACATTGATTTGCTCAGCTACTAGGCCGGGTCCACTGAAATCTCCTGATCCTGACTGTCCGATCAATAATTTCTTGGTTTCTCCACCTTCAATTTTTACATCTCCAGAGCCACTGATCCCTACATTAATGGTCTCAGCAAAGACATTTCTCATCTGAACTAAGCCTGATCCGGATACTCCAAGATTCAATTTCTTAGTATCCACATCGTCCTCGACTGTAATACTTCCCGAACCAGAAGAACCCAGTCCAGTCAATTCCCGGACAGTTACATAAAAGTCAAGATCTACATTGCGATAATTTCCTTTCTCGAGCTTAAGCTTAAGCTTCCCGTCTTTTACCTCTGTGATGACTTTGTTGAGAGCGATATTACCGGATTCTATGGTCACCTCATCCCGATCACCAATGGAGACATACACATTCCAGTTTCCACCGGATTCAATACTCGTAAAAGCTCCCGGAGTACGTGTTTCCGTACCTTGAGCATTAGCAGAAAAACCTAAAAGAAAAAGGAGCAGAACTGCAGCGGTTGTTTTGATTAGATTCATAACATGTGTTGGTTTATAATTATTAATTCAGAGATGGTGCCAAGAGCAAAAAGTGCATTTACAAGCTCTTTGAGCGGGTTAATTAATATTGATTGTCCGATCTGCCTAAAATATGACCGCGAGCGGACGATCAATTAGGGATTATATCGATCTGAGCAAAGCAAGTAAATAAATGAAGCTTTACTCGTTTTTTAAGTAATCTACCGGATTGGAGGCGGCTGTTTTAAAGCTTTGATAACTCACTGTAAGCCAAGCAATAAAAATTGCCATGAGTCCTGACCCCAAAACCAGCATCCAGCCTATCGAAGTTTTAAATGCGAAATTCTGCAACCAGAAAGTGTCCATGACATAGTATGCCAAGGGACCTGCAAAAATAAATGCCACCAATACCAGGATGGTAAAATCCTTGCTCAGTAGAGTAATTAAATTAGGCATACTGGCCCCCAAGGCTTTTCTAATACTGATTTCCTTCGCTCTTTGCTCTGTGGTAAAAGCAGCTAGGCCAAATAAACCCAAACACGCAATGCTGATAGCCAAAACCGTAAATACAAGAATTATATTGCCCATATTTTTCTCCGACCTATAAAGCGAATCAAAGTTGGAGTCCACAAAAGAGTATTCGAAAGCTGCTCCATCAGCATACTTAGCCCAAAGATTTTCAATAATTTTAACCCGGTCAGTGACATCACCCGGATTCAATCGAATAGCCATTTCATAAAAGTAATCTGGCTCAATCCCCATAATCAATGGTTCTATTTTTAGCTTTAGGTTATCGTAATTAAAATCCTTAATCACCCCGATCACTGTTCTCTCTTCAATTTCTTCCCCATTGAAATAACCCGAGATTTTTTGAGAACCATCCAATCCAGTCCAGCCTATCTGCTTGAATGCACTTTCGTTGATAATCAAGGCTGTGCTGTCTGAGGGAAAGTCTTTAGAGAAAAACCTTCCTTCCAGCATTTCATAGCCCATGGCATCCAAATGATCATGGTCAACCCAATTCATCGTAAATAAGTAGTCTTGCTCGGTGTCAATGGCCCGATAAACGGAATTCCAGTCAATCTTGGGAGGAAGATTATTGGCATAGGAGGCAGCGATGAAGCCTGTATTGGCCAACAGTTCTTGCTTGAAAGCTTCCGCATTATTCCCCAGAGATCGGGTATGTAGCAGATTAATTACGTTTTCTTTATCAAAACCAAGGTTGACTTCCTGCATGTAAATAAGTTGCTTGTACACAACCAAGCTACTTATAATCAGACTTATAGACACAAAAAATTGAAAAACAACTAGTCCATTTCTAAACCCAGAACGTCTGGTTCCCTTTCTCACCTTCCCCTTAAGCACCTCTGACGGTGAAAAGGACGTCAGATAAAAGGCTGGGTAAGAACCTGCCAATAGGCCTACGAAAGCCAAAAAAGCAAAAAAGCCAAGAAGCAGAACAGGATTTAAGAATACGGTCCAACTCAAGTCCTTTCCTGATAGCGCATTGAAAGGCTGAAGTGCTATTAAAATTAGTACCAATGCAACGAAGCCAGAAAGAAAACTGTAAATCATAGATTCGGTAAGAAATTGTCCAATGAGAGGAAATCTACTTGCTCCTATGGTCTTCCTAACTCCTACTTCCTTCGCACGATTTGCAGATTTGGCAGTGGCTAAATTCATGAAATTGATACAGGCGATCAGGATTATAAAAATTGAGATCGCCCCAAAAATGTATAGATACTGGATATTTCCAGGTGTTGTGGGTTCCTCAGCAAGTTCGGAATGCAAATGAATATCCTTCACTGGCATAAAGCCATATCCAACATTATTTCCCTGAGCTCTCAGTTCATCCATTGAAAAGCCAAGGTATTGCTCGATCTCCGGCCCAAAATATTTTTCAATGAATCCATCCAGAGAACCTTGAACATTACTCATGTCCACCTCCGGAAATGTTCTGAAGTAGGTATATAGGTTATTGCTGGACCAATTTTCATTTTTCAAATACTCCCAGCTGTCACCGGACACAATCATGTCATAGGTAAGATGAGAATTGGACGGAGGATTGCTAATTACTCCCGTTACCTCGGTAGCAGTTTTTTCAGACCCGCGTAAGAGTACTTTGCCAATCGGATCTTCCTCTCCAAAATATTTTCTGGCATTTTCTTCGGTAATCACTAATTTATTTGGACCATCCAAGACAGTGGCAGGATCACCCTGTAGCAACTCAAAGCCAAAAAAGTCAAAGAAGTTTTTTTCAGCAACTAAAACATTGCTTTCAGTGAAAGTAAGATCCTCATACTGAATGGGGACAGTTTCCCATAGCCCCACTCTTAAGGTACTTTCTACCTCCGGAACCTCCTCAGCCATCGCCGGTCCTATGGGTGCACCTGTCAAGGCCATATCGAACTCATTCCCATTTAGTTTCCCTGTAAAATCGATCCGGTACAAATTTTCAATTTGTGGATGAAATTTGTCATAACTCAGTTCGTCTGCCACAAACACTACAATCAACATACTGGCAGCTATTCCTAGGCTTAGCCCAAAAATGTTGATCAACGAATAAATCTTGTTGTTACGAAGATTCCTAAAGATGATTTTCAAATAGTTTTTCAACATAGCTGGCGCGGGTTCGAATTTTATGAAAAGATGGAGTTGGTTTAGTCTCTATAGCGGAGATGCAGATTTTAAAAAGAAGGTTGCAAGCCTAATTCCAAAAATAAAAATGCCCTTCAATGTTAATTGAAGGGCTTTTTAGAATATCAATACAAGTTTAAAACTGTCCGTTTTCAGCTAGTTCGGACACTATTCCGCACGAATGGCGTCAACGGGATTGGACCAGGCGGCTTTTAGAGCCTGAAAACCAACTGTGAGCAAAGCGATGAAGATAGTCACACAGGCACCAAATAGGAAGGTCCAAACTGACAAGCCAGCCTGATAGGGAAAATCCGCTTGCCAGGTTTTCATCCCATACCAAGCCAGGGGAAAAGCTAAAATTATCGCTAGCAAAAGAAGAATCACAAAATCACTGATAATCAACTTTATTACGCTGGGACTGCTGGCACCGAGTACTTTTCGAATACCGATCTCTTTGGTCCGTTGCTCCACAGCATAGGCTGCCAAGCCAAATAAACCAAGGCAAGAAATCAAAATGGCTAAAATTCCCGCTGTGGAAAAAGCTTTGCTTAATTGTTGATCTTCAGCGTATTGCGAAGCAAACTGCTCATCCATAAAGTAATATTCAAAGGGATTTCCAGGGAAAATTTCTTCAAATGTCGCTTGCAGAGAAGTTAAATTAGCTTCCAGATTTATCGGCTCCACAATCATTGAAAAATAAGCCTGTCCTTCATTGGGGAGCAGGATCATGGGTAATATTTTCTCCTTCAGTGACAGGTGATGATAATCAGCCACTACCCCCACAATCTCATAGACGTCCTCACCCCATTTGATACTTTGACCCGATGCATCCTCAGCTCCATCAAAACCCAATGTTTCAGCAGCCGATTCATTAATCATCAGCTTTCTGCTGGCATACCAGCCTTGATTAGCTTCCCCTGAAGTAAAGCTTCTCCCAGACTTGATGTCAATTTCAAAGACTTCCAAAAATTTTTCATCGATAATTCCCATGGCATAACTCTGATCTCGGTCCTCCGGCCGAGGCACCATGGGCGTAATTCCAGCTGCGGAAAAATTATAAGATCGACCAGGAAGTACATTGGAGGAGGCTGATCCTTTTACAAAAGCAAAATTATCGAGTTGATTTTTAAAGCTTACCAGCTTCTCCTTCGCATTTTCTCCCAATTCGTCAGGGCCTGAAATAACCAATAATTGATCTAGATTCATTCCCAAGTCCCTATTTTGCATGAAGGAAAGCTGATCCTGAATGACCAAGGTAGAGATGATCATTCCCATGGATATGACAAATTGGAAAACCACCAAGGATTTACGTAGCCATTGTCCACTTTCAGGTTTGAGGTTGACTTGTGATTTTCTATCAAATTTTCCTGAAAGCACCACCACATAAAAACCCGAAATCAGCGAGCAGGTAAGGATAATAGCAGCGAGCAAAAGCCAAAAAAACGGCAGATTAAAAGCTCCAAGCCAGATGGACTTACCTAAAACCGCTACGACTAAGGGCTCCATCAGAAAAACACCAATCAAAGCCAAAAGTGCTGAAATAAGAAAGAGAACCAGGGTTTCCAATACAAATTGCTGTGCAAGCTGCCAGGTATTTGCACCAAGCACTTTTCGCATTTTGATCTCCTTGAGACGTGTCAGAATACTCGCTGCAGAAAGATTGAGGTAATTGACATAAGCAATGGCCAAAATCAGAACCGCCATAGCTCCAAAAACAAAGACACCTGCCCTACTTCCAAAAGTAGGAAGCGGATCATCGATAGATCTACCCAAATGCCATTCGCTGAGGGGTTGTAGGTGCACAGTGATCCCGTCAAAACCAGGAAACCGCTTGAAGTAGTCAGTCATTTGCTTGGCAAGTTCCTCTCCATCGGTGCCTGGATTGGTTAGCAAATAGAGGTTAGCAAATCCAGAATCTATTCCATTCGGATCGGCCCAACTGTTTCCATTTCGATTTGCTTCATTTTCCAGATAATGAATGGAAAGAAAAACCTCTGCACGAAGGTCTGAACGCATTGGAATTTCATCCAGCACCCCAGAAATGGTGTAGTCCGATTTGCCAAAATTGTTGCTTAGCGTGAAGCTTTTACCCAGCGCGTCCTCCTCCCCAAATAATTTTTTGGCAAGTTCTTGGGAAATGACGGCAGTTTGAGGGTCAGATAAATCTGCATTTCCACGCTTCATTGGAAATGAGAAAGTCTGGAAAAAGTCACCTTCTACAAAACTGATGTCTGCTTCCTTGATCGCAATATTAGCTTCCCGATTAGAAATTAATCCCCCAGCGATAAAACCCGCCGCTCTAGTCACATGATCCAAATCAGCAAATTGATCCTCTAGAATATTTGCAAAGCCCGGTGGAAGAAAAATTTCAGCCTCCCCATTTCCTTCCACTACCACCACACGATAGATATTCTCTTTTTTATCATGAAAGTCATTGTAGGTCAATTCAGTGGCTACGTAGGCAAACAGCACTAAAAAAGTGAGCAATCCCAGGGTTAGTCCCAGCAGGTTTACGGCAGAAAAAACCCGTCTCTTCAATAGGCTTCGAATTGAGATTTTTAGATAGTTGAAGATCATAAGTTCAGGATTAAGAGAAAGGATTACTCGCTTTTAAGTGATTTGACCGGGTTACTTGATGCAGCTTTAAAGGCTTGAAGGCTGATGGTGACAAAGGCTATAAATGCCACGAAAAGACCGGCCAGTAGAAAAATGGAAGGACCCAAATTCACTTTATATTCATAATCTTCCAACCATTTTGTCATACTCCACCAAGCCAGTGGGCTTGCCAATAGGAATGCAATCAAAACAAGTTTTGAAAACTCCTTGGAGAGCAATACAACTATTCCTGAGGACGTAGCTCCCAAGACTTTCCTTATCCCAATTTCTTTGGTCCTTTGCTCTGCAGTAAAGGCAGTCAAAGCAAAAAGCCCGAGACAGGCAATAAAAATGGCGAAACCGGCAAAAACCCCAAACACCTTACCCAACCGTGTCTCAGCATGATACATTTTGCTGAATTGCTCATCCATAAATTCGTAAGTCAAAGGCTGACCGGGTGCCATATCTTTCCATGACTCCTCAATTAGTTGGATGACATTCTGAGTATTTTCAGCTCTGAATTTAAAGGATACCGGCCCTCCAGGAACTTCATTGTAAAGAAGCATAACAGGAGATACAGACTCTTTCATAGATTGAAAATTGAAGTCCTTCACCACTCCTACCACTGTACGGATTTGGTAAATCTCTTGATTCCCGTCTCCCAATATCTGAGAATACACTTTTTGCCCGATGGGATCACCCTCGAAATTAAACTTTTTCACCGCGGTCTCATTCAGAATCACTGCGCTACTGTCAGAGGGAAAATCAAGAGAAAAGTTTCTTCCAGAGACTAATTCCATACCTAAGGTTGGAATATAGTTTTCGTCGACTCGCCAGTTTTGAATACTTACTGTGCTTTCCATATCAGCCAGATCCCGGCCCTCCACAAGCCATGGACTATCACTTCTATAAGATCCTGCTACTGGCAAATATCCACTGATCGTTGCCATTTCAATGCTGTTATCAGCTAAGACCCGATCCTTAAAACCTACAAGCCCATCATCCAACGCATAGGTATTAAAAACCGTGATCAACTGATCTTTCTCGAATCCTATCTCCCGGTTTTGTATAAAGCTCAACTGATTATTTACAGTGATCGTAGCAATGATCAAGATCACCGAAATAGCGAACTGAAAAACCACCAAAGTACTTCGGATAGTACCACTTTTCATCCCCATTCGGATTTTTCCTTTCAGGATACTTACAGGTTTAAAGGCTGAGAGGAAAAAAGCAGGATAGCTGCCAGCGATAAGCCCTGTAACAAGTGCACCGAGAACGATGGCTGCATAAAAACTTGCAGATTCAACAGGCATTACGAGGCTTCTTTCTGCCAAATCATTGAAGAATGGTAGCATAAGAGTAGCCAAAGGAATCGCAATCAAAAATGCTATGGAACTAAGCAGGATAGATTCCATTAAAAACTGTCGAATCAAATGAATACGAAATGAACCCATGACCTTCCTAATCCCTACTTCTTTGGCTCTACTAGCAGATTTGGCGGTAGAAAGGTTCATGAAATTGATACAGGCAATCAGCAGGATAAATAAACCTATAGCTACAAAAATGTACACATACTGCTCACTGAAATTTGCCTCAAACTCGCCTTCCAAATCACTCTTCAAGTGAATATCATGTAATGGTTGGAGAATGTATTCCAATGAGCTGCCTTGTGCAATCAAGTCATCAAAGGAAGTACCTTCACCAAAAAAGAGCGCGAGTTGGGGCTCCATGTATTTTTTGAGCATTGGGAAGAATTTTTCTTCGATGGCTTCAGGCGAAGACCCTTCATAGGCCTTGAAATAGGTCTGAAAATTATTGCTGAACCAAATTTCACCTTGGGCCTCTTGTAATCCTTCAGCACTCAATAAAAAATCAAAATGAAAATGGCTTGCCTCAGGCAAATCTTTGTAAACACCGGTGATTCTGAATTCCAATTCATTATCTAGTATCAGCGATTCTCCGACTGCTTCCTGATTTGGGAAGTACTTTTCAGCCATGGATTCACTGATAGCAACAGTAGCTGGTTCATCCAGAATTCCTTCTTGGGTTCCGCTGACCATTTCAAGATCAAAAACCTTGAAAAAATCCTTACTGGCCCATATTACTCTTCTCTCCAGTAGGTTTTCCGAATCATTTGGTCTTTTGACCAAATAGGGTCCCTGCTCACGAAAATGTACGGCGGCTTCCACTTCGGGAATTTCCTCCGGCAAAGCTCTGACCAAAGCTGCTGGAGTATATAAGTTATGGGAGGACCTCCCACCAAAAACAGTCTTGTTTGTGATTCTATAAATCCTGTCTCCATCCTTAAAATGCTTATCATAGGACGATTCATTGATCACGAAAAGGGCAATCACCATACAAACGGCAACTCCCACCGAAAGACCAAAGATGTTGATGAAAGAATAGAAACCTTGCTTGCGAAGATTTCTCAGTGAGATTTTAAAATAATTCTTGAGCATTGCTGTTTCCTTTTATTTGTAATCCTAGAACCTCTTTATATTCAGGATTTGTGCCACCCAAAAAAGGCCTCCTGATATGTAGAAGGCCTTTTTTACTATTTCACATATTTGTAGTTCGAACAAAAATGTCCGCTTGCGGTCAAAACAATTACTCACTTTTCAGAGAATTCACTGGGTTATTTCGTGCGGCCTGAAATGCCTGGTAACCAACAGTCAATAAAGCTATCAAAACAAGAAGCAGGCTAGAACCGGCAAATATCCACCAACTTAGATTTGTCTGAAAGGCATAGCTCTCTAACCAAGAATCTGCGAGGTACCAAGCCAGCGGCATGGCTATAAGAATTGATATCAATACTAAAAAGACAAAATCTTTGGACACAAGTGTCATTATCCCTACCGTGGAAGCTCCCAGTACCTTCCGAACCCCAATTTCTTTCCGACGCTTTTCTGCTGTGAAAGCTGCCAAGCCAAAAAGCCCCAAACAAGAAAGAAAGATGGCTGTAACGCCAAAGTAATTGGCTAATTGAGCGGTGCGTTGCTCTGCTTGATAGAGATTTTGATAATCTTCATCCAAAAACTTGTAAGCTAAAGGCTTTCCGGTAAAGCTCTGAAAAAGTTCATCAATTGAAGCAATGGTTTCTACCTGATTTCCAGGCTGAATCCGCACCATGATTTTTTGTGCAAAATTGGGATCAAATTTGAGGAAAGCCGGTTTGATAGTTTCTTTTAGCGATTCAAAATGGAAGTCCCGGACCACACCGATCACTTCCTTATCTTCTCCCCAAAGATTCACGATTTGACCTATGGGATTCTGAAACCCAATGGTTTTTACAGCAGCCTCATTCAGGATGATTTTTTGGGATTCCTCTCCAAATTCCGGAGAAAAGGCCCTCCCAGCCAACATTTCGAAGCCCATCGTTTCGATCAGCCCCATATTGACTGTGATATTTTCAAACTTGATTTGATCATCAGAATCCTTCCCCTCCCAAGTCAACCCAATCGTAGAGCTCCCCAAACCGACCAAGGGATGAGATAGACTGGAGGCATTTTCAACACCTGAAAGGCTTTTGGTCTGCTCTAAAAAGGAAGGAAGATTTTTAGGATTGATGCCAGAGGAGTTGATCTCTAAAAGATGAGCCTGATTGTATCCAAGGTTCTGATTTTGGATGAAATTCAACTGCTTGCTTACTACCAAAATCCCAATGATTAAAAGCAAGGAAATCGAAAATTGAAATACAACAAGCCCCTTTCTCGCCAGAAGCTCTCCAAAACTCCCTTTGACTTGAGTTTTCAAAACTTGAACAGGCTTGAACCGAGACAGATAGATTGCCGGATAAGCTCCAGCCATTAATCCTGTGATGATCCAAACTCCTCCCAAAAGAAGAATAAAACCCAGATCAAAACGGAGATTTAGACTTTTTGAAGTAAGTTGATTAAAAAAGGGTTGTAAAAGGTAAGCGCCAAGCACTGCCAAAACCAAGGCAAAAAAAGTCAAGAGCAAGGATTCTGTCATAAACTGCCCAAAAAGACTTGAAGTGCTGGCTCCCATGGACTTTTTCACACCAATCTCCTTCATGCGACTCATGGACCTGGCGGTGGCCAAGTTCATGAAATTGATACAGGCGATGAGTAAAATAAAAACGGCAATGGCAGAAAATAGACGGACGTAACTGATCTTTCCCCCCACCACTTTTCCTTGCTCGTAAGTTCCATGCAGGTAAGTATCTCCATAATTCTGTATCATCACGGATACATTGGACTCAGCTTCCTTCTTTTTGATGAAATCTGTAATCTGTTCATTAAAGAGCTCTGGATCGACACCCTCTTTCAAAAGGATATCTGTCCCAGAATTAAAATTATCCCAATGGGCTCCATCTCCAAGCATCTGCAGGAAAAAAGGAAATGCGAGTAAGTACTCAGGCTGACGGGTTTCCAGGTTCGACTGGTCCTTGTATACTCCAGTGACTTCCACCTCATTTTCGAAATCAAAAACCTGCCAATGCAATGATTTTCCCAGCGCTAGTTGGGGAGATCCAAACAATTTGATGGCCAAAGATTCGGATAAAATCACCGAATTGATTCCTGTTAAAGCTTTTTCCTGATTTCCGACCAGAAAAGGAACATCGAAGATCTCTAGATAATCCTGATCCACAAAAAACCCTGCAGCCTCCAAGACTACCTCTCCCTGCTCAAAGGTCATCCCTTCTATGAAAGGTGAAATTGCAGAGGCTTTTTCCACTTGAGCCAATTCCGCCTTCATGGCTTCCGCCATTCTAGCCGGAGTGAAAGGCATAGTTACTAGCCCATTGGCATTGTCATGATTGGTCAGGACCGTGTAGATCCGATCAATGTTGGCATGCTGCCGATTGACAGCCAACTCATCCTTAACCCAAAGCATGATCAAAATCATAGTTGTCAACCCAATGGCCAATCCAGATAGATTGATGGCAAAGATGTGTTTGTGTTTGAGGAAGCTTCGGAGGGATAATTTGATCTGATGAGGGAGCATGGGGGATTATTTAAAAATTGTAAAATTGTAAAATTGAAAGATTCATATGGCAAAACCACATGCGTTCTAATTGAGTACTAATAAGCTAGAGACTGTACCATAACCAATTTTTTCCAAATCAGTAAAAAGCACCGATATCTAATTTTACAATTTTCCAATCTTTCAATTTTACAATAGGTCTCACACATGAAACTGCTCCCGGATATTCTCGGTCACAACTTTTCCATCAAACAAATTGATGATTCTGTGGGCGTAGTTGGCATCGTGGGGTGAGTGAGTTACCATGACGATGGTCGTTCCCTCATTATTCAGTTCTTCCAAAAGACGCATCACTTCTTCCCCATTTTTAGAATCCAAGTTACCCGTTGGCTCATCCGCCAATATCACGGATGGCTTGGCGACAATAGCCCTTGCAATCGCCACTCGCTGCTGCTGACCACCTGAAAGCTGCTGCGGAAAGTGATTTCTTCGGTGCATGATATTCATACGGGTCAAGACTTCTTCTACCCGCTTTTTGCGCTCATCAGCTGGTATTTTAAGATAAAGTAAAGGCAACTCCACGTTTTCAAATACTGTTAATTCATCGATCAGATTAAAGCTTTGGAAAACGAATCCGATATTTCCTTTTCTGAGTGAGGAACGCTGCCTCTCGGAGTAATTGGCGACCTCTTGATCCAGGAAGTAATACTCTCCTTCATCAGGATTATCCAAGAGTCCGATGATATTGAGCAAGGTAGACTTTCCGCAACCCGAAGGTCCCATGATAGCTACAAATTCGCCTTTTTTGATTTCGATCTGAATACCGTCCAAAGCGGTAGTTTCTACTTCCTCCGTGGTGTAGAGTTTTCGAAGGTTGTTGGTTTTGATGACGTGTTCCATGGTGTTGAGATTTGTCCGATGTCCGATGTCGGTTGTCCGAAGTCTATAAACCGGAGTTTTAATGGTTTTATTTAATTTTTGATTTAAAAGACTGAAGCATATTCATTAGATGAAAGGCTTCTTGATATAGTTGCTTGAATGCTTCTGTATTGATGTAATTTCTTCTCTTTGCTTTGTGTAAACAAGTCACCACCTCTGCCAAGGATCTGACTGCATAGCTAATAAATTTCTTAAACTCTGGATTTGACTGAGAAATAGAACCCTCCGAAATATTCAGAGCTATCGAATCACCCGCCCGTCGTGCTTGAGAAATGAGGTTGAATGTTTCATCTTTTGGAAAAGATTTTGACTCTTCAAAAATCATTTCACCAAAGTCCATCGCCTTTTGCCAAATCAACAGATTTTCAAATTTGAAATGTGCCTTATATTTTTCCATGACTCTTACTGATTTAAAGGTTTATGCATCAATTTAGGATTTACCACCTATTTTTTTAACTACTTAAACCTTTTACTCAAATCAATCTTCATCATACTTTTTTTACCCAAATTATAATCGTGAACTAGCATCCGACATCGGACATCTGACACCCGACAATAATTACTTCATCTCCAGCACCTCATTATCCCCGAAATTCTCATATCCGGAAACGATGACTTTTTCACCTTCCACCAATCCCTCCAGCACTTCATAGTATTCCGGATTTTTTCTGCCTAGGCGGATATTTCGCTTTTCGGCATTTCCTGTTGCCGGATTGATGACAAAGACCCAATTGCCACCCGTATCTTTGAAAAAGCCTCCAGTGGCCAGCAATAAGCTTTGCTCGCTTTGACCCAATTCAAGGCGGATCCGAACACTCTGTCCCCTTCGAATTCCTTGAGGATTTTCTCCAGTGAATACCATGTCTACTTCAAAGCGACCATTGGTGATCGTAGGATAGATCTTGGATATTTCCAGCTCGTACTCCTGACCACTCAGGGTAAACTTACCCCGAAGACCTCTGCCGATTCTCGGAAGGTAAAGTTCATCGATCGGCACCCGAACTTTAAATTCATCCAATACATCAATCTGCCCGTATCGTTGCCCGGGATTGATCGCCTGACCTACTTCGATCTGCTCCATGGCCAATTGCCCGGCAATAGGAGCTGTGATAATAAGATTATTTAAAATCTTTCCAACGCCTTGCAAGGAGGCTTGCATCCGGTTCTCCGAATTACGGAGCTGATTCAATTGAATCGATCTGGCTATCGAGTCATTCTTATAAGACTCATAGGTCAGCCTTCTCCTTTTCAGATTGTATTCATATTGCTCCTTCACTTCCTCAAACTCACGGTCTGAGACCAGTTTTTTCTCATGCAATTCCTTGAATCGCTTGTACTGAGGCTCCAAAAGCGAGATTTGATAATCGATTTCAGCCAATTGACCTTGTTGGCTCAAGTCATTTTGATCCAAAAGCAAGCGAGTCTGCCGGAGATTATTGATTTGCTCGTAAAGCATGGTCTCCCGCTGCATCACGTCAAGCTGTAAATTAGAATTGGTCAAAGCCAAAATGGTATCTCCCCGATCGACGGTGGCTCCTGACTCTCGAATCACCTCTGCTACCATCCCTCCTTCTACTGCATCCAAGTAAAAAGTCTGTGCCGGCTCAATCTGACCTGAAACCAAAATATAATCGGTGAATTCCCCCGTTTTGACGGTGGTGATACTCAATCGATCCTGTTCCACATTCATCGTAGACCTGTGATCGGCAAAGCCCAATTGATAAATGATTCCAGCGACCAAAAGCGCAGCTCCGATGATATAGGCAATTCGCCTAGGAGTCCATGTTTTCTTTTCTAATTTTCTATCCATTGTGTGTTGGCCTTTTTGAGGCTGTCCATCTTATGCCAAAGGTTATGCCATGGAAAAATCTTGGCTTAGAAGCTTTTTGATGGGTTTTTGAGGAAAAAGGCAAATTCCAACTCGAACATTTTCGTCCGCCAGCGAACAATCCCTTTCAAAAGCGAAGCGAATAGATTTTCAATTCAAAAAGTCGATATTGAGAAAAAATGGCCAAAATTGTTCGGATTCGCCCATTTTCAGAATTTTGATCAAAAGTGAAATTTTCGGCAAGCTTTTAGAACTTTATACCGCCTACCACAAAAACCACAAGATGTATGGAAGAGCAACGAATCGGTAAAATTCTCATTGTAGATGACAACGAAGACCTGCTAAAGGCTGCCAAGATTTTTCTTAAAAGACACTTTGCCCAAGTAGATACCGAAACCAACCCTGATCTTTTACCAATTCTCACACATAATGAAAATTATGATGTGATTTTATTGGATATGAATTTCACAAAGGACGTGAGCTCGGGACAGGAAGGCTTCTATTGGCTGGATCGAATCTTGGAACTTGACCCATCTGCTGTCGTGGTCTTAATCACAGCCTACGGTGATGTCAATCTTGCCGTCAAAGCCATCAAAGAAGGCGCGACGGACTTTGTCTTGAAGCCTTGGGAAAATGAGCGGCTACTTGCTACACTGAATTCTGCCCTTCAACTTCGCCAGAAAAAACTTGAGGTCAACCTCCTAAAAGATCAGAAAACTACCCTTCAACAGGATATTGACAATAAATTCAAGGATATCATCGGCCAAAGCCCGGCCATGCAAAAAGTCTTCGAAACGATCGAACGGGTGGCTACTACCGATGCCAATGTGTTGATTCTTGGAGAAAACGGAACGGGAAAAGAGTTGATTGCCAGAGCTATTCACCGAAACTCCCGAAGAAGTCGAGAAGCTTTTGTAGGAGTGGATTTGGGTTCTATCACCCAAACGCTATTTGAATCAGAGCTTTTTGGGCATAAAAAAGGGTCTTTCACCGATGCCAAGGAGGACCGGGCAGGGCGTTTTGAGCAGGCTCATAAAGGAACTCTATTTTTGGATGAGATCGGTAACCTTCCCCTACCCCTTCAAGCTAAGCTTTTGGCAGCTCTCCAAAATCGACAAGTTACCCGTGTGGGTGCAAATAAGCCTGTGGAAGTCAATATCCGCCTGATTTCGGCTACCAATATGCCCATTCACAATATGGTGTATGATAATAGCTTCCGACAGGATTTACTCTATCGAATCAATACCATCGAAATCCAACTTCCCCCACTTCGGGAAAGAGTAGAGGATATCCCATTGTTGGCGGACCACTTCATTAATTTTTATTCAAAAAAATACAACAAAGACATCCGAAAAGCCTCTGAACCCCTAATCAAGAGGATGACGAAGTATCATTGGCCGGGAAATATCCGGGAACTGCAGCATAGTATCGAGCGCGCGGTCATCATGAGCAATCACAATGTGCTTCAGCCCGAGGATTTGTTTTTGCAAAAAATGGGACAGCCCGAGAAATCCGAAGAAAATGTGAGTTTGGAGCACCTGAATATTGAAGATGTGGAGCGAATCCTCATCCGAAAAGCACTGCAAAAGCACAACGGACATATCACACGAGCGGCTGAGGAACTGGGTTTGACGCGATCCTCGCTTTACAGAAGATTGGAAAAATATGGTCTATAGGCGATTTTCCGTGGGGATCACCTTCCGGATCCTTCTCATTACTACCTGTATTTTTTTGGGACTTTGGCTCTACTTTAGTCAAGGCCTGCTGCTTGCTCCCGCAATTTTGGGAATTATGGTAGCAGGAATCGTCGGTGAGATGATTTATTACGTAAACTCGATCAACCAAAAATTAGCACGCTTCCTTGACTCCATCCGGTTTGCTGATTTTTCAAGCTCCTTTACCTCAGATAGCAAAATGGGGAACTCCTTTCGAGAGGTTAATATGGCTTTCAATGAGGTGATGGAAGTCTTCAAGCAAACCCGTGCTGAAAAAGAGGAGCAGATGCTTTTCCTGCAAGTAATCATTCAACACATCAATACAGGAATCATTTCTTTCAATGCTGAAGGCAAAATCGGTGTCATCAATAATGCCGCCAAGCACTTGCTTCAGATCCCTCAGTTTCGGGATATCAGTGATTTGGGAAAGCTTTCCACAAAGCTTTTGAAGGAAGTCATGGAGATCAAACCCGGTCAACGAATCTCCCATAAGGTCAATTCAAACCTACATTTAATCATCCAAACCACTGCTTTGAAGATGGGCGGTCAAAGCTGGACTTTGCTTTCACTCCAAAATATCAATGCAGAATTACAATCCAATGAGCTGGAAGCCTGGCAAAATCTTACCAAGGTGCTCCGCCACGAGATTATGAATTCCATCACGCCCATTTCCAGCCTAGTCGAATCCCTTCGAACCATACTAGATGAAGACAGCTATGTGCAAAAAGAGGGAATGCTGATCAAAAAGGATGGATTCCAGGATATCCAAGAGGGATTGGATACCATCTCCAACCGAAGTAAAGGGCTTGTGAATTTTGTCAATGCTTATCGGGATTACACCAATATCCCCATTCCTGAAAAGGAACTGGTTCGGGTTCAGGATCTTTTTGAAAATGTGCTCAGCCTCATGAAAGAAGAGCTCAAGTCTCAGAATGTTTTTGTCAAAACAGAGCTTCATCCCAAAGAGCTGGAAATACAATGTGATCGGGATCAGATATCGATGATATTGATCAATCTGATAAAAAATGCCTCTGAGTCCATGCAGAAACTTGCCGACAGACAGATCATCCTTCGGGGTGTTTCACAAGGAGATATGGGTATCCGGATTGAAGTCGAAGATCATGGACCGGGTATTGTGCCAGAGGCTTTGGAACGAATATTTGTGCCTTTTTACACCACCAAAAAGACCGGGTCAGGAATTGGCTTGGCAATTTCCCGTCAAATAATGAATCTGCATCGGGGCAGTTTGATCGTAGAGTCTGAGCAAGACAAGCGAACGGTTTTTAGTCTAATCTTCAAGTAGCCGGTTTCTCAATAAAATCTAATAGCGAAAAACCCGCAACAAAAAAGGCAGCTCTATCTTAAGTGCTGCCTTTCCAATAAGATCCAATTGCTGACGGAATTATTTGTTCGGTTGTGGAGTCATTCTCAAATAAGGCTTGATTACTCGATGACCTTTCGGGAATTTAGCTGGAATGTCTTCCGTCTTGATCGCAGGTGAAACGACCACATCCTCCCCTTCTTTCCAGTCAGCTGGAGTTGCCACGCTGTAATTTGCTGTCAACTGCAAGGAATCAATCACACGGAGCAGTTCATCAAAGTTTCGCCCTGTGCTTGCAGGATAGGTGATGGTCAATTTGATTTTCTTATCCGGGCCGATGACAAAAACCGAACGAACTGTGAAACTCTCATTCGCATTTGGGTGAATCATATCATAGAGCGTGGATACTTTCTTGTCTTCATCGGCAATAATGGGAAAGTTCACAGCCGTATTTTGAGTTTCGTTGATATCACCAATCCAACTTTTATGACTTTCCAAACCATCCACACTTAAAGCAATCACTTTTACATTTCGCTTGGAGAACTCATCTCTCAATCTTGAGACAGCTCCCAATTCCGTGGTACAAATTGGCGTAAAATCAGCTGGGTGAGAGAATAGCACTCCCCAACTGTCACCTAGATATTCATGGAAGTTAATGGTACCTTCCGTACTTTCTGCTGTAAAATTCGGAGCTTCATCTCCTAGTCGTAATGCCATAATTATTTTTATTTAAAGTCTATAGATTTTATAGGGTAATAGACAAAAGTTAGATCGAAAAAGTTTGTAAGAATTGCATTTTTTTTAAAATGGATGAAAACAGGCGAAGCTTTGGGACAAAACTCAATGAATATTAGTCTCCTTTCTCCTCCCTTCCTTCTTGCTTCTCTTCTTTTATTTTGAAAATTCTTTTCCGAAACACAAGAAAAACGATCAGGATGATCCCAGGAATGATAATGTAGATAACCAGATCTGAAGTATCATTTAGATCAATGGGACCGCTTGGCTTTGGAATTCCTGGCTGATTTTGCGAATAAGCAAGAAGAGGCAGAAAGAAAAAAAGAGATAAAAGATACTTCGCTATTTCTTGAGTTTTTTGTTTGACAGGCATAGATTTTTAGATTGCTTTCTTATTAGTTTAGTGAAATTCTAAGCCAAAAAGAAGTAATCTGCCTCTTGATTTTAAAATATCCAGATGACTAAAGAAGTTCAAGCTACTCCATTTAGGCAAAAAAATTAAGGACTTGATTCAATCTAGTTCAATCCCCCTCAACAGATTTGGATGATAGCCTTTCAAAGGCTCGGACATAAGAATTCATACCTTCCTACCAGTCATCCATCATTCACTTATAGAGCTTTTCATGCATATTTTTCAGCTCTTCTACTGGGATTTTTATGATCTGACGGTCATAGGTCATCAATCCATTGGTTTCTATTTCCACGTCGGTGGTCTGAGTGTAAATTGCAGCAGCCAAACCTCTAGGAATGTATCCAGCCAAATCCTTAATCATTCCGGAATATCTTGCCTTTAACTCCCCAACCGAAGAAAAACTCTGATACCCCCAATTATCTTTTTGCTGCCAGGTATGTCCCTCTATCGGAAGGCCCAAGCCTCCAAATTCCCCCAAAACCATGATCGATTTTTCACCAAATATGTTCGGATCGGGCATTACTGGATCAGGATAATTGTGCAAGTCAAGAATATCTCCGACCACCGAAGCACCTTCCATTTCAAAGTTGCCTCCAGAAGCCGAGTTAATCAATCTACTCGGATCCAACTTTCGTGTCAGATTAACTATTTCACTGGTTTTGAATTGGCCCCAAGCTTCGTTGAATGGAACCCATACCACGATGGATGGGAAAAACTTAAACTCATTGATGATTTCCTGCCATTCCGTCTTGAAAATTGCTTCGGATTCAGGTGTTCTTACCTTTTCAACTCCCTCCCGAATGATACCAGGACGGACTTCCCAACGATTTCCCATGTCCCCACTAGGCATGTCCTGCCAGACCAGCATACCCAATCTGTCTGCATGAAAATACCATCGGGCAGGTTCAACTTTGACATGCTTTCTGATCATATTGAATCCCATTTCCTTGGTTTTTTCAATATCAAAAAGCAAGGCTTCATCCGTGGGTGCGGTGTATAATCCATCTGGCCACCATCCCTGATCCAAAGGACCATATTGAAAAAGTGGCTTGCCATTCAAAAAAATCCGCTGAAAGCCATCCGGTGTTTTTGACATTCGGACATCCCTGTATGCGGCATAAGATTTTACTTCCTCGATTAGCTCATTTCCTTCAAATAATCTAAGGGATACTTGATACAAAAATGGAGAATCAGGTGACCAAGCCTTGGGAGCTGCCAACTTTACCGGCAAAGGTGTGTTGGGCTTGCCCCGAAAGGAACCAACAGCTTGCTCTCCGTCAAAAACAATCACTTCCACTTCCTGCTCGGCTTTAGCTTGTATGACTTCAGGATAAAAAACTTGGAGTCCCCCTTCCCAATCAGTATTGGAGTAGATACCTGAAATATAGCTTTCCGGCACATTCTCCAACCAAACCGTTTGCCAAATTCCCGTGACTGGTGTGTACCAGATTCCTTTGGGCTCTTTGACTTGTTTTCCTCGGGGTTGAGGCCCTGAATCACTGGGATCCCAAACGCGGACCCGGATTTTCTGGGTTTTGCCGGAATTCAATTGAGAAGTGATATCGAAGGAAAAAGAATCGTATCCGCCCTGATGGGTTCCTACTGGCTGATCATTTACCCAAACCTCTGTTTCCCAGTCAGAAGCCCCAAAATGCAATAAAATCCTTTTGTTTTTGGTCGAAAGAGTCAAATCAAAAGACTTTTCATACCAGAGTTCATTTTCAGGACCTACTTCTTTTTGAACTCCTGATAAAAAAGATTCCACCGGAAAAGGAACCGTGATTTTGTCTGTAAAACTAGTCTCTGGTAGTACTCCCTTTGGTAAGATGGAATAATCCCATAGTCCATTTAGATTTTGCCATTCCGTTCTTACCAGTTGTGGCCTTGGATATTCTGGAAGCGGCGCTTTGGAGTCAACTTTTGAAGTCCAGGGAGTGGTCAGGCGTGCAGACTGAGAATACACGAGAAAGGAACCCAAAAGAAAAAAAGTCATTAATAAGATTCGCATAGGTATAGAGATAATGTAGAGACATACATTTAAGGTTTGTAATACCTAAGTTGCAAAAAACAATTATCTTTCCCTCACCACCAATCAGAAATAGCCATGGCTATTTCTCTTGATCTATCCTACCCATCCCGCTCTATCGGGATCCTGTTGCTTTATTTTCAATAGCTCCTCTACAATCAGCAAATCACAAATATCTTGAACATAAGGTTGCTTCAAGCGAATGAATGATTTTTAGCGAGAGGCCGGATTGCAGGGTAGACCCAATGACTCGAAATAAAAAACAGACTTTCCGGGATTGACTAAGGGGATCCCTTTTATGGGGAGTGACAAAAGAAAAGCCTACTCAATCGTTCGATTTGGGCTTCCTGCAATCCCATACGCTCAAGCAAGGTTGGTGTTTTAAATGCAAAAAGCCCTTTCGCGATGCGAAAAGGCTTTTCCTTGCAGAGGAGGAGGTATTGCTCATACGCGCAGGCATGCCGCACAGCCCCTCGCGAATCTCCTTTCAGTCGATTTCAAAACCAGGGGTTCTCATCCCTCCACACCATTTCCAATATTATAGAAACAAAAAAACCAGTCCATTTTATTTGAACTGGTTTTCTAATGCAGAGGAGGAGGGATTCGAACCCCCGGTACCTCGCGGTACAACGGTTTTCAAGACCGCCGCAATCGACCACTCTGCCACTCCTCTATTAGATTGAGATGTTTCCAAAATCGCCGCTCCACGATAGCTATCGGGACGACCACTCTGCCACTCCTCTATTCAACCGAGACAAATATCTCTGTTTCGGTTTGCAAAAGTAAGACCTTTCTCAATTTTGCAAAAGGCTTTCCCATATTTTTAGCAAGGAATTTTCAAGTTTAATTCCACAGCTACATCTGAAGGAAAGCTATCTTATTGACTGCTTGAATGTAAGAAGGCCGCTGCTTACTAAACAACGGCCTCTAATTCTTTGCTGGTTTAATTCGGAAGCTTATCGGCAAACTTTCCGTAAACCCAAGTTCCAGCCAAGGCAGAAATCAAAGTAACCAAAATCACGGTATATCCACTACCTATCTGAGCAAACAATGGCCCTGGACATGCTCCGGTCAAGGCCCAGCCTAATCCGAAGATAAATCCTCCGATCACCTGCCCTTTTCTAAATTCCTTATTTGGAATATTGATAGTCTCACCATGGATGGTTTTTATATTAAAACGCTTGATGATTTGAATCGAGATAATCCCCGTCACCACTGCTGATCCTATCACTCCATACATGTGGAAGGACTGAAGTCTGAACATTTCCTGAATTCGAAACCAGGAAATAATCTCTGCTTTGACAAAGACAATTCCGAAAAGAACACCCAAAATCAAGTATTTCAGCAATTCTAGTCCTTTATCTTCGTGCTTTCGCAAGTTGGGAGCCTCACAATGAGGATCCTGTATCGTTGTTGGCTTTTCTGCTACTTTCATCATTTATCTATTAAAATCCTACCAATTTCATTAAAGGCTCAAGCAAAACGTGCGTCATCAAGAAACCACCGATCATAAAGAAAACTGTGGCTAGCACTGACTGCCATTGCAGGGAGCTGATCCCCATGATTGCATGGCCTGAAGTACATCCACCCGCATAGCGTGTTCCAAAACCTACCATAAAGCCACCGATTACGAAGAAAAGAAGCCCTTTGGCAGTAAATAGATTCTCCCAAGAGAAAATGTCAGCTGGCAATAAGTTACCAAAATCAGTAACACCTAATGCCTTCAAATCTGCCTGAGTTGCTTCTGAGACAATAATTGAATCAGGGTTGGCTAGGAAGTTGGTTGCTACAAAGCCTCCTATCAACACACCAAGTACAAAGAGAAGATTCCACATTTCCTTCTTCCAGTTGTAAGAAAAGAAGGGTATACCTGCTGGTACACAGGCCGCGCAGACGTGTCTAAGTGAAGAGGAAATACCAAAGGTTTTATTTCCTAAGATCAATAGCGCCGGCACTGTCAGTCCGATCAAAGGACCAGCCACATACCAGGGCCAGGGTTGAGTAATCCATTCCATAAGTTGATTCATATTTATTTATTCGTTTTTCTAATTTAAAATCTATAATCCAATATTATTGAGGTATTTACCATATTCACCCGATTGATTACGTATTCAATAGGCGTGATTTGATTGGCATATTGCCTTTTCCCCACCACCAATAATTGCAAGTCCAATCCCTTGAAGAATCCATCAAACCGATAATCGATCAATCCGCTGAAGTGATAATAGTTTGGAATCCCATATTTATTCAACCTTACATCTTCAAAATCAGCAGTATCCGTATGGGAAGCCCCTACGCTTACTTTTAATTTGTCATGGATAAAGGTATGATCATACTGCACCATAAAGGAGTTCCCCCCACCTAGGCCTTCAAATCGCTCTCGCTGAAGGCTTACAAAGAACTGCTCTCTTCCCCATTCCCTTGGAAATAGAAAACGTCCGTGGTCGGATATTCCCAAGTAATTGAAAGTAAGAAGTGCATGTGGCCACTTCAACCCTGCCCTTAACCCCATTCCAAATGACTTTTCATTTGGGAGAATGTAAGCTTTTTCTGGTTCTGGATTTCCTCCATTTCCAAGAGCTGTTTGAGCAAAACCTTGAACACCCCAAACCCAGTCAGTAGTTCCAGAGCTTTTTGCAGAACCAGTGGCTTGCAAAAAGGAAATTCCAAAGACACCTTCAGCAAGGTAATTCCAAGATTGGATATGTAATGAATTATTCAAATACTCCACTCCAAATATCCCTATCCCCTTGGATTCGATATGATGCTTGTAAGAGTCATCAGATCCCAGTGGATTTCTTCCTGTGCTGTAGAATCCAAAGGACTCCTCTACCGGCAACCACTCTAAGGATCCTCGGGAGATCACATGAGAAAACCAAGCTCCATTGAAATGGAATTTACCTGGAGTATAATCTACAGACAGTCCACTAAATAAATTTGGACGCAATCTATTGTCGGAAGCATTCAAAAGGGGGCTTTCAAAATGGTGCCTCCCTACCCAAACTGAAAGATCTTCTTTCTGATACGAGAGGAACAACTCTTCCAGACGATCCATATCCTTGTTATTTGCTGGGTGATGGACATCATAAAGTAGGATTTCATAGCGATTTCCTACTCCGGTAATCGGATCTAGCTTTTGAATATTATTTTCATAATGCCTGAAAACAAAGAATCCACTGAAACCCAATCCAAAACCTTTCCATCTTGGACTGAAGTAACCTAAGCCTGCGCCCGTTCCCCAGGTGCTGTAATCCATCAAGTCCCCTTGATTGACGGTACTCATAAAGAAAGAACGTAAGTGGAATTCGAATGAACCCTCACGAAGGACTTTTCCGAATAATTTCTGATCTGAAGGAGTCTCTACCTCCTCTGCATGACCATGCTGAGCTGCCACATCAATAACTCCAAATCCTATACTAACTAGGCTCAGCAAAAGCACTGCAAAATTGCGTTTCATTCTTGACATAAAATTGTGACTTTGATCACATCAGATCGGGTGATATCAAAAATGGCAAGCCTTTCGGCCTGCCATTTTGGGATTAAGCAACTTTTCTAAACTTATCTTTAGAGTAAAGTAGTTGGGCAGACATAGTCAGAAACTTTCAATTTGCCTGACTCTTTGATCGCGGTAAAACCGCCTGCCACATCAATCAAATTATCATATCCTCTCGCCTTCAAAATTGAATTGAAGATCATGGAGCGGTAGCCTCCTGCACAGTGTACATAGTAGGTTTCATCCTTCTTCACTTTCAGCATGGAATCATTGATATAGTCCAATGGCGCATTTTCAGCATCAATTACATGCTCTGACATGAATTCAGAGTTCTTTCTCACATCCAGAATGTGGATACCGGGATCCCCTTCCTTGATTTTCGCCAATTCGTCTACAGAGATAGATGTGATGGAATCTACTTCATGACCACTTTCTTTCCATGCTTTGAAGCCTCCCTGTAGGTATCCAATGGCAAAGTCATATCCTACTCGTGCCAATCTGGTAATTACCTCCTCTTCACGACCTTCTTCTGCGACTACTAGAATTTCTTGCTTTAGGTCTGGGATCATTGCTCCCACCCATACGGCAAAGCTTCCGTCGATTCCGATATTGATGGAATTTGGGATAAATCCTTTGGCAAAGACCTGCGCATCACGAGTATCCAAAATCATCGCTCCCGTCTCATTTGCAGCAGCTTCAAATTCATTTGGACTCAATGGTCTGATACCTCGCTCCAATACCTCATCAATGCTGTCATAGCCTTGAATATTCATCAGAACGTTTTGAGGGAAATAAGCCGGAGGAGGAGTCAATCCAGTCAATACTTCTTTGATAAACTTTTCTTTTGTCATCTCTTGAAGCGCATAATTGGTCTTCTTTTGATTGCCCAAAGTATCCGAAGTCTCCTTACTCATATTTTTACCACAAGCAGATCCTGCACCATGTGCCGGATAGACGATCAAGTCATCTGAAAGAGGCATAATTTTATTTCTCAAGGAGTCATAAAGATGAGCTGCCAGTTTCTCCTGCGTCAAATCTTTTACGACTTTCTGAGCTAAGTCCGGACGGCCAACATCTCCGATAAATAAGGTATCACCTGTAAATAAAGCTTCCTCTTTACCATCTTCATTGATAAGAAGGTAGCAAACGGACTCCATTGTATGTCCTGGAGTGTGAATAACTTTGATTTTGGCCTTTCCTAGTTCAAAAACCTGATTGTCCTCAGCCACAATGGCGTCAAAACCCATTTTCATTCCTGTAGGACCGTATACGATCTTGGCACCTGTCTTTTCGGCCAAGTCTTGGTGACCAGAAACAAAGTCTGCATGGAAGTGAGTCTCCAATACATACTTGATTTTTGCGCCTCGGCGCTCAGCTTTTTCAATGTAAGGTTGTACCTCTCTTAGTGGGTCAATTACGGCTGCTTCGCCGTCTGACTCGATGTAGTAGGCTCCTTGAGCCAGGCATCCGGTATAGATTTGTTCGATCTTCATAGGTTCTGTTTATTATGTTTCTATCAAATAATAATCAAATTTAAGAAGTGATTAAAGCCTTTTAAATGACTTTTGTCACATCAGAATCAAGCATTTACCATCAATTGGGATTCGATGACTTTAACCAATTGATGAGCAGGCACCACACCTGACTCTCTCCAAAGGACTTTTCCCTTTTGGAATAAGATCAAAGTTGGCACTCCTCGTACTTGGAAAGTGGAAGCAGCTAAAGGATTTCTATCCACATCTACTTTGACAATTTTGATCCGGTCACCCAATTGACGGGAAGTATCTTCGAGAATCGGCTGCATCATTTTGCAGGGACCGCACCAAGTGGCAAAGAAGTCTACTAAAACAGGAGTGTCCCCGTTTATCAGTTCCTGAAAGGTTTTTGGTTGTGCGCTCATAAGACTGCTTGTTTTTAAATTACTCTACAAAAGTAAAGGCAGGTCAAAAGCAAATCAGTAATATTTATCACAGGAGCAGTTCCTCATCATTTTTTTAAAAAGTGCTAAAAAAAATTCTCTTGGGAATAAATTTCCTATTTTCGTCCGTCTAAAATTACCGTATTGATGCTCAATTTTAAGCAACTCAACAACATCACCGGCTGGGTGGTGTTTGTGATAGCGACATTAGTCTATATTCTTTCAGTAGAACAAACGGCCAGTTTTTGGGATCCGGGAGAATTCATCGCCGTTTCCTATAAGCTCCAAGTACCCCACCCTCCCGGTGCACCTTTCTTTTTGTTGGTGTATCGGATGTTTAGCTTTATGGCTTTTGGCAATGAACTGGAGATCGCCTATTGGATGAATGTGGGATCAGCAGTTTTCTCCGGATTGACCATTTTATTTTTGTTTTGGTCCATCACTCTTTTTGGAAGAAAGCTCTTCGGGGTCGTTCCGGGTGAAGAAAGCAAAGGACAGACCATCAGCCTTTTGGGAGCGGGGATCGTTGGTTCCCTGATTTACACTTTCTCAGATAGCTTTTGGTTTTCGGCTGTTGAGGCGGAAGTTTATGCCATGTCATCCTTCTTTACGGCCATTGTCATTTGGGCTTTCCTCAAGTGGGATGTCATCAAGGACCCTAGAGAGGAAAATAAGTGGATGATCTTCATTGCTTATTTGGTAGGTCTTTCCATCGGTGTTCACTTGCTCAATTTGGTAGCTTTGCCCGCATTGGCACTGATTTATTATTTCAAAAAATATCCTAATCCAAATCTCAAAGGTGCTGCAATCGCATTTGTGCTCGGAGGGGTAGCTTTGGTCATCATCAATAACATCATTATCCCAGGCCTTCCAAGTCTAGCCGGCTCGACGGAGATATTTTTCGTCAATAGCCTTGGTCTACCTTTCGGGTCAGGAATTATTTTCTTTATCGCAGCATTCTTCACTGCCTTGTATTTCGGCTATCGCTATTCCTATAAAAAAGAAATGGCAGGACTGAACACCATCCTGCTTTCCTTAATCTTTATTTTGATCGGTTACAGTTCCTACACGCTGATCGTTATTCGGGCAAATCAAGATCCTGTTATCAACGAAAACGCTCCCAAGGACATCATTAGCTATGTTTCTTACCTGAAGCGTGAGCAATATGGCTACAGACCCCTACTCCATGGGCAGTATTTCACCGCCAAACTTACCGATCAGGTAGAAGGTGACCCCATTTACCGAAAGGGTAAAGACAAATATGAAATCGCTGACTATCAACTCGTAAATACTTACGAAAAAGAGAAAACCACTATTCTCCCACGAGTCTATTCGACGCAGGAAAACCACAAGCGGATTTACCGACAAAAATTAGGACTTCGGGAAGGACAGGATCCGACCTTTGGAGACAATCTGCGCTTTATGTTCAGTCATCAGTTGGGACATATGTATTGGCGCTATTTTATGTGGAATTTCTCCGGTAGGGAAAGTGATTTTACTGATGCTCCTTGGATCGGAATTACTGACGCCTTTTCGGATAAGTTTCCGGATTATATCAAAGAAAATAAGGGGCACAACAATTACCTGATGCTTCCCCTCCTATTGGGAATCATCGGCTTGTTTTTCCAAGCCAAAGTTGATCCAAAATCCTTTTATGTGAATCTAATGCTCTTCCTGATGATGGGAGTGGTCTTGGTACTTTACCTCAATTCACCCCCTGTCGAACCTCGGGAGCGAGACTACATTTATGTGGGTAGTTTCTATGCCTTCGCCATTTGGGCTGGAATGGGTGTCTTGGCTATTGCTCATGGACTGGGGAAAGTCACCAAAAACCTGGCAACAGCCGGAATCATTGCTACTCTCCTGACTCTACCGGTAGCGGGTCTTATGGCTGCCGAAAACTGGAATGATCACAATAGAAAAGGACGCTATTTCTCAGTAGATGCAGCGAGGAACTTTCTTGCATCCTGTGCTCCAAATGCTATCCTTTTCACGGGTGGCGACAATGATACCTTCCCGCTTTGGTATGTACAGGAAGTGGAAGGTTTCCGTACGGATGTAAGGGTGATTGTACTCAGCTATTTTGATACGGACTGGTACGTAGATCAGATGACTCGACCAGCCAATGAATCTGAGCCACTTCCCTTCTCGCTTTCTCCTGAGCGCTACCAAAAAGGAACCAATGATGTCTTGTATGTCATGGAGCGGGAAGGTCTCGATGCGATTTCAGCTCGAGAATACATCAAATTGCTTAACTCCGGCTCTAATCTGCTCAAAATGCAGACGGGAGGAAAAAGCGAGATCAATATGGTGCCGTCCAGAAACCTGATTTTGGAAGTGGACAGTGCGGCTGTGTTCCAAAAAGGAATCATTCCCGAGGAATTCGAACAGCTTTTTACCCCGCAAATCAACTTGCAGATCAAAGGTCAGTATGTGACCAAAGGAACCATGATGTTGATCGACTTAATCGCTACCAATAATTGGGAGCGACCGATCTACTTCAACAATACCTCCCTAGCCACTATTGGAATCAATGTATCCGATCACGTGGTGATGGAAGGATTGACTTACCGACTGCTACCCATCCGCAAGCCATCGTTCATTCGGGAAGAATTGGTGAATGCTGACTTAGCCTATGAAAATTTCATGGAGAAGTTTGCCTTCCGTGGGATGGACAATCCAGACGCTTACTTAGATGAAGAGTATCGTAGATTCGCCTCCAATCATCGAAGTGCTGTCAACAGCATTGCTATGGCACTACTCGACCGGGACCAAATTGACCGGGCAGCGGAGGTGCTAAATAAAGGGCTCGAAGTCATGCCGGATGAAGCTATCCCTTACGACCTTTCCAGTGGACAGTCTGTACCGCTTTTCTTTGAAGTAGGTGAGGATGACAAGGCTTTGGATATCGTGGATAAGGTTTCCAAGCGCTCATTGGATATGATCGAGTTTTATCTGGAAGAAAACCGGGATTATGACCGGGATATGATGATCTCGATCGAAATGATTCGCTACTTCATCCCACTTTTGGAAGAGCGAGGATACACCGAAAAGGCAGAAGAATTACAACTCAGAATGGACTCCTTACTAGGTCCTCAAGAATCGGGAGGTTTACGTCCGACGAGATAAAAAAGAAAGGCTGGGTGGCCAATCCAGCCTTTTAAATAGCCTAATTTTCAATTTTTCCTACGAATCCGAAGCAAACCCAATTCAATCGAGTTTTCTTCATTAATTAGAGACTCCTTTGACCAAAATGCCATTCCTTCTGAATAAACGAAGCTATCCTCCAACCAATATTCTTCTGGTAACTCTATTTCATCAACCACAGCAAACCCTTCATCAAATACCATGATATATCCCGGCTTGGTCAGGGCACTGCTTGGATTGGAATCAATTTGTAATCTTGGCTGACTCCCCCAATGCGTACGAAGATAAAAACCAGAGCTAGAATCAAATATTACGCTGTTAAACCAAGTACCTAGTAGTCGAAATTCTTGAGGTGGCAAGGAAAAATCCTGCATATTTTGAGAAAATTTACTCTTGCCCCCATATATTGACCGATCACCTGTTCTTAGATCAAAAGTGTAGATATTTGATTCAAAAATAAATCCATATATGATTTTTCCTTTATGATAGGAATAGTTTGGCATTCTTTCAATTACCTCCCCATTCCTTTCATATATAACCCTTGAGTGACTTATTGGTAAAAAATCTACTTCGCCTTCTAAATTAATCCTGCCAAAAATTGAATGTGGATCTTTTGACTTAAACTTCCTCTCTTTAACTGATTCATTCAAAAAATGAAGAATGAATGACCTCTTATCTTTTTCATATACGATCCGTGCATCATTATAATTATAAAAATAACCCAAAGGCTGTCCAGATTCTGAATCAGATACCCTCAAGTCCAATTTTTTGATCACTTTAGCATCAGAGGAAACAATTTTGAGAGAAATGGAAGTATCAAGAATGGCGATCGAATCAGGGGATATAACTTTCAACTGATAGACTCTTTCGATGCCATTTGGACCATCAGATTCGAGATTAATTCTGTGGCTGAATTTCTTCTCCGTCAAGTTAAACACATCGATAGAATTTAAAGCATGATTATGACCAAAAAGCCAATCGGTATTTTCCTTAGTGTAGATATCTCTTTTGGCATAATAGGTAAGTGTTAATGAATCACCTAGTAGGTTCACTTTTTCAAAATCATATTCGATTTCAATTTTAGAAACTTTATTATCTTCTAAATAATTTTGTTCAAAGACTCCACAGGAATAAAGCAAAAATAGGCAAAGTGAGTATACAGTAAATCTCCAATAATAGATACTTCCTATGTCTTTAATCACACTAGAGAGCTTGTCTTTAATCTTCATACTATTTGATATTGATACACAAAAAAGACTACCTCAATATTGGTAGTCTTTGATTCAATTCCAGTTTAAATTAATTGCAATTGTAGCAAATGCAGGAATAACCATCCGACGCGGTATCGCAGTAGTTGTAAGTACCGCTTGGACATCTATCTCCATTTTTACATTTTTTCCCCTCATCTCCCCCCAATCCTTGAGCCTGAATACCTGGATCATTGAACATGAATACCATTCCGATAGCCATCATTCCTCCAATCAATAATTTTTTCATTTCAATCAAATTTTAAGGTTTAACATTTAGATTTGGACGAAAGAAAGAAAGAAAGAAAGAAGCAAGTTTTTAGTTTAATTTTTTTCAAATTTTCGTGCTAATCTGAAGAGCGGTTCCCTTAACAGAGTCATCTTTAGTTTGTCAATTTGGCTCTGATCGAAAAATTAATAACAGGCTAAATTCGCCATCCAAAATACATCTCTGTTATAATTGTCATTATCCATGAGAATTATAATTTCTTCCATAGCACATAAAACAAATCCAGTCCCTCTGAAGCATTTTCTACAAGCGGATAGTCTTCATGGGTGATTTGCACGACTGAATCCCCTTGCTCCTGATGCAGTTTATTTCGGTTCATCCGATTAAGGATCTCATAGGGAATCCGCAGAATCCAAGCGGGAAGTCTATGCTGTAAGTCCAGCACATCGAATCGCATGATTTTCTGAACCGACTTCCGATTGGCCTCATGATAATTCCATACTTTTTCATTGCCACCGATTCCTTTGGCTTCCACCCGGTCAAAAATACTCCCTGCCAAATCTATAAGCTCCTGCGGGACATATTCCCGGACATGCCAAGGATTTCGGGACAGGGTGTGTGTATTATTCGGAGTAGAAATAATTGCCTTTCCACCGGGCTTTAGCATCCGGTAGATTTCCTGAAGAAAAAGCCGGTCATCCTGAATATGCTCAATCACCTGAAAGCTCACAATTGTATCGAAGCTTTCATCCCCAAAGCCTTCAAAAGGCGGTATCACAGCCTGTCGAAAATCCACTCCCGGAAAGCGCTGACGTAGGTCTGAGATCACCTCTCCGATCTTATCAATCCCAACATAAGAGGTTGCCAGAGGTAATAAAGTCTCCACTCCTCGTCCTTCTCCACAGCCTATTTCGAGCAAATCTCCCTTAATCCAGGGCTTGGCTGCAATGTATGCTTTGAGTAGTCGTTGATGAATAGGATTGTCGCTCACCAACTTATCTGAGGCGATTTCCGTTGTGTAGGTAGCCATGTAAAATTTTACTATTTTGGCAAAAGTAAGTTTAATTTTTAAAACCCTAGAATTTGAACCCATGATGCAGAAAAACCTCCTCGTTCGGATATTTTTTCTACTGATTATCTCTCACCCATTTCAATCGCTAGCGCAAAAGTCCCTCAGCAATATCAACCAAGCTCTTCGATATTCCCGCTATTCCCGTTTAGGCTTGAAAATCATTCCCGTACAGATTAGTGAGACGCAATTCAAAGTGCAGTTTATCGCTGAGAAAATTGAAGAAAATCCCGAATACAATGCCTACAGCTTTTCCTATGCGCTTTTGGATAGCTATGACATCCCCATTGAGCCAGAGGATACGCAGCTTTTTGGTCCAGCTGATTTGGTCTATGACACAGATCGGCATTGGGTTTTTGAGAAAACTATCGCAATCGAAGAGGAAAAAGAGCAACTCATGGTGCTTTTTACGGCTTTAGACACACGACAAGGCGATGAATATCATTACCATATTGATCTGAAAAGCGCATTTGTTGAATCCCATCCTACCTTCGGAGCATACTATGCAAATGAAGTCCCTTTTGACCAAAATTACCTGAATGCCGGAGAGGCCCTACTTTTCAAAACCACCCAAGGGCCTACTCTTCATTCATTTTTTTATCCAATGAATTTCGATGTACCCTACCCTCCTATGGAAACTAAACCAGCACCAGTGCCAAGGGAATTGGAAGTAGTGGATCAGGGAGATTTTTTGGAAAACATCCCCAAGCAACTCGACCAATTAGGATATTACTTCTTTCAGCAGGACACAGCTGAGGCTTCAGGCCTTTTGCTTAAAACTACCCACGAAGCATTTCCGAAAGTGAAAGATTGGGATGAAATGGTAGAGATGGTTACTTACATTTCGACGAGAAAGGAACACGAAGATTTACTCGCAGCTTCCGACAAAAAGAAAGCCCTTGACGAATATTGGCTCAAACTGACTCGAAACCCAGAAACAGCCAAAGAATTGATCCGGGAGTACTTTCGTCAGGTAGAGTTTGCGAATATTCTCTTCACTGATTTCAAGGAAGGGTGGAAAACTGACAAAGGAATGGTCTATATCATCATGGGGCCTCCACAGGAGGTGACCTTCTCGCTAGATCGGGAAATCTGGAGCTATCAGGGAATCGGTGAAAGTTCGAAAATTCGCTTTACCTTTGCCCGGGTAAAAAATATACTCACCCCACACTATTACACCCTGAACCGATCCCGAGCATATCAGCCGGTTTGGTTCAAAAATATATCCCAATGGAGAAGCGGAAAGATGGCTTTTTGATCGAAAAAGGCGAACACGATAAAGATTTTATTTTTGGTACACGAGCTGTGATGGAGGCAATCCATGCAGGGAGGGAAATCGACAAGATACTCGTTCAGAAAGAGTCCAACAATGACCTGATCAAAGAGCTACTGAAAGAAAGTAAGCAGGCAGGAATCCCGATCGTAAGAGTACCCGAGGCTAAGTTAAACCGCATCACCCGGAAAAACCATCAGGGAGTAATTGCTCATCTCTCTTCGATCACCTACGCATCCCTGGATCATGTGATAGACAATTGCTATGCAGTAGGAAAGTCTCCCCTGCTTTTGGTATTGGATCAAATTACTGATGTTCGAAACTTTGGAGCGATCGCCCGGACAGCCGAATGTGCTGGAGTTGATGCTTTGGTTATTCCTGAGAAAGGTAGCGCTCAAATCAATGCTGAGGCCGTCAAAACATCAGCCGGTGCTTTGAATTTCCTTCCAGTAGCACGAGTTAAAAACCTTTTCTTTGCTTGCCGCGACCTTCAAAAGATGGGACTTTCGCTAGTAGCCGTCACAGAAAAGTCTGAAAAGGAGATGTATGAAGCGGATTTTTCAGGACCTGTTGCCATGATTCTTGGTTCGGAAGAAAATGGTATTTCAGAAGAGATTCTGAATATCGTAGATGAGCGAGTCAAAATACCGATGATTGGGAATATTGACAGCTTGAACGTGTCCGTATCTGCGGGAGTAGCGATTTACGAGGTTATCCGTCAGCGAAAAGGCTAAACGAAATCTTCGCCTTTTTTTCGGGCATTACTTACAAACTGACGGAAGCGCTTTTCCCCATCAAGCGGACAAATCAACAGCACATTATCTGTATCGCTAACTAGATAATTTTCAAGACCTTCGACTACAATGAGCTTTCCTGAGTCAGACTTGATGTAGCTCTTTTTAGTCCCGTAAAGCATGACATTGCCTTCGATAACATTTTCGTCCTCATCCTGCTCTCGAACCTCATGCAGGCTTTGCCAGGAACCCAGATCTGACCAAGAAAAATCCCCAAGAATCACATAGACATCAGAAGATTTTTCCATCAAACCATAGTCTACCGAGATGTTTTTAAACTGCAAGTAGGCCTTGGTGATAAAGTCTGCTTCACGATCGGAGCCAAAGTGCTCCTCCCCTTCCTGAAAAATCTCAGCCAAATCCGGCATGTGTTTTTCCATAGCTTGAATAAGGCTCGCACACTTCCAAATAAATATTCCGGAGTTCCAGACAAAATCACCACTATCAATAAATGCTTTGGCCAATTTGATATTCGGCTTTTCGGTGAAAGTCTTGACTTTAAGGGCATCTTTTCCACTGCCTTCCACATATTGGATATACCCATAACCTGTCTCAGGCCTGTTGGGCTTAATTCCTAAAGTCACCAATCTTCCCGGTTCATTAGCCGCCACTAGTGCTTTTTTGATAGATTTGAAAAACTTATTCTCCTGCTGAATCAAGTGATCCGACGGAGTGATAATCATCGTGGCATTGGGATCAATGGAATGGATTTTATAGCCTGCATAGGCGATGCAAGGCGCAGTATTTTTTCGGTTAGGCTCGCTAAGAATCTGATAATCCTGAAGTTCGGGCAATTGTTCCTTAACTAAGTCAACGTATTTCCGATAGGTAATCACAAAAAACTGCTCTGGACTCGCCAACTGTCTAAATCGATCGTAGGTCATCTGAAGGAGTGTCCTTCCAGTACCCAAAATATCCAAAAATTGCTTTGGCCGCTTTCTGCGGCTATAAGGCCAAAAACGGGAACCTATTCCCCCGGCCATGATGACTATGTAGGGTTTATTGTGCATGAATCATTTTAGACGATTCCTTCTTTCATTAGTTCGTGAATATGAACAAATCCTGCGATTTTTTCCCCATCTAAAGCTACCAGCTGTGTAATATTGTGTGCTTTCATGACATTCAAGGCCCGAATAGCATACTCTTCTTTTGCAATCGTCTTGGGACTTTGAGTCATGATGTCAGAAGCCTTGAGAGACTGAATATTCAAGGTTTTTTGAAGCATTCTTCGAAGATCTCCGTCGGTAATTATACCTACCAGTTTTCCTTGAGAATCCTCTACCGCAGTAGCACCTAGTCTTTTCCCGGATATTTCTACAATCACCTCCGGAATGCCGGCATCCTCGCTTACTACCGGAATTTCGTCCTGACGAATGACATCTTCTACTTTTAAATAAAGCTGCTTTCCTAAGGCTCCACCCGGATGATATTCAGCAAAATCGTCCGAGGTAAAGCCTTTGGCCTCAAGAAGACAAACTGCCAAAGCATCACCCAAGGCCAAATGGGCAGTGGTACTACTAGTTGGAGCCAAATTGAGAGGGCATGCCTCTTCCTCTATAGTTGCGTTCAATACAAATGTGGCCTGCTCGGCGAGGTAGCTTTGAGTGTTGCTCACCAAGGCGACTAGAATAGAACCTCTTTTCTTCAATAGAGGAACCAAGACTTTGATCTCAGGCGTATTGCCGCTTTTGGAAATGCAGATTACCACATCTTCTCGCTGCACCATCCCCAAGTCTCCATGAATGGCATCAGCAGCATGCATAAAAAGTGCCGGAGTCCCAGTTGAATTCAACGTCGCAACAATCTTATTGGCAATGATGGCGCTTTTCCCCACTCCCGTGATTACTACGCGACCTTTGGATTCTAAAATAGCGGAAACACAGGCCTCGAAGTCCTCATCAAGCAATGAAATCAAGTTTTTGATCGAATCTGCCTCATTTTGCAAAACTCTCGTGGCAGTATTTCTAATATTTTTCGCTAAATTCAATTTTACCTGCGTTAATCACTAATTTTGAACAAAGGTATAAAACTAATCGATCAATCCCGTTTTCAGATTACTGTAAAGCACCCGTTCCTGTGGAAGAAAAAGTCAAATCGGATTTAAAAGAAATATTTGGTTTTAGCCAATTCAGAGGCAATCAAGAACCAATTGTAGATAACCTCCTGAAGGATCGTAATACCTTCGTCATCATGCCTACCGGAGCTGGTAAGTCACTTTGCTATCAGCTGCCTGCCGTGGTCCGTGATGGTACTGCTATCGTGATTTCTCCACTGATAGCCTTGATGAAAAACCAGGTGGATCAGTTGAATGCAATTGGTATCAATGCACACTTTCTGAACTCGACACTCAGTAAGTCAGAGTCCAATCGAGTTAAATCGGAGGTTTTGGCTGAAAAGACCAAATTACTCTATGTCGCTCCTGAATCCCTCACCAAGGAGGAAAATGTAGAATTCCTAAAATCAGCTAAGATCAGTTTTGTGGCCATTGATGAGGCACACTGTATCTCCGAGTGGGGACATGATTTCCGCCCAGAATACCGGAGAATCAAATCCATTGTCTATCAAATCGCCCCCAACCTTCCCATCATTGCACTGACCGCTACTGCTACTCCAAAAGTACAGCAGGATATTCAGCGAAATCTGCAGATGGAAAGTGCTGATATCTTCAAGTCCTCATTTAATCGGACAAATCTTTTTTATGAAGTACGTCCAAAATCAAAGAATGAGACAAAAAAGCAGCTGATCAAATTCATCAAGTCGCATAAAGGAAAATCAGGCATTATCTACTGCCTAAGTAGAAAGAAAGTAGAGGAAATTGCAGATCTCCTTCGTGTGAATCAAATCAATGCAGCCCCATATCATGCTGGATTGGATGGAGCTGTACGGATCAAAAATCAAGATGATTTTCTAAATGAAGAGGTCGATGTAATCGTAGCGACCATTGCTTTTGGAATGGGGATTGACAAGCCCGATGTACGCTATGTCATCCATTATGATGTACCCAAATCACTTGAGGGCTATTATCAGGAAACAGGTAGAGCAGGAAGAGATGGCCTGGAAGGTCACTGCTTGATGTTTTACCGATATGAGGATATCGTCAAGCTTGATAAATTCAACAAGGATAAAGCCGTCACGGAGCGTGAAAATGCCCGAATTCTTCTTCAAGAAATGGCGGCATACGCAGAGACGGGCGTTTGTAGAAGGAAATTCATCCTAAACTACTTCGGAGAAACCCTTAATGAAGACTGCGGATATTGTGACAATTGTAAGCGAGACCGCGAAACTTTCGAGGGAATGGAATTCCTTCAAATCGCATTGGAAGCTGCCATTCAGACTAAAGAGCGATTTGGCTTGGAACACTTAGTGGATGTGATCACCGGTCAAATGAATGACTACATTCAAAGCTACAAGCATGATAAGCTGGCCGTTTACGGAAAAGGCTCTGAAGAAACCGCAAAGACCTGGACCTCCATTTTAAGACAAGCCTTGGTTTTCAATTTCCTAGAAAAAGACATTGAAAATTACGGAACCTTAAAGGTTTCCGAGAAAGGAAAGGCATTCCTAGAGGCTCCTTACTCGGTAGATTTCTTCAAAGACCATGATTTCGAGCGAGAAATGGAAAACGAGCAGCCTGAAGTCGAGGTGAGTTCAGGAGGAGTAGCCTATGATGAAAAGCTCTTTGAGCTTCTCAAGGCAGAAAGAAAAAAAGTAGCCCGTGCCAAAGGACTACCTCCTTACGTCATTTTCCAGGATCCTTCTTTAGAGGAAATGGCTACCATCTACCCTACTACCCGCGATGAACTCGCACAGATTAACGGGGTTGGTATGGGAAAAGTAGCTAAATTTGGTGGGCCCTTTCTCAAACTCATCGCCAACTATGTAGAAGAGAATGAGATTGAGACGGCTTCAGAAGTGGTGGTAAAAACTGCCGGTTCCCGGTCCAAAGTGAAAATCTCCATCATCCAACAAATCGACCGTAAAATCGACTTGGATGAGATTGCTGAAAACCTCAACCTCAGTATGAACGAACTGCTTCAAGAGATTGAACAGATCATCTACTCAGGCACCAAGTTGAATATCGATTATTACATCGAGCATATCATGGACGAGGAGCGCGAGGAGATTCTCCATGATTATTTTATGAGCGCAGAAAGCGATCATATAAAACCTGCCCTTGAAGAACTTGAGGATGAGGACTTTGCAGAAGACGAACTGCGGGTCTATCGAATCAAATTTATTTCAGAGCACGCCAATTAAATTAGACATTACTCAATGAATATACTCTTGCTAGGAAGCGGAGGCCGGGAACACGCCTTCGCATGGAAAATTACACAAAGTCCAAAATGTGATCAACTTTTCGTAGCACCCGGAAATGCCGGGACTGCCCAAATCGCCACCAATCTTTCCATGGGAATTGCTGATTTTGAAAAAATCAAAGAGGCCGTCCTTCATCATAAAATTAACCTGCTGGTAGTAGGCCCCGAGGAGCCCTTGGTCAAAGGTCTGGTAGACTTCTTAGCTCAAGATGAGAAAACCCGAAATCTACCGGTCGTAGGCCCCTCCAAACTGGGAGCCACTCTCGAAGGAAGCAAGGACTTTTCCAAGCGATTTATGCAAAGGCACCGAATTCCTACCGCTGCCTACGAAACCTTTGACGCCAATCAAATTGAAGAAGGTCTGGCATATCTGGAAAAACAAAACCTTCCTATCGTATTAAAGGCCGATGGATTAGCTGCCGGAAAAGGGGTATTAATTTGCCAAACATTGGAAGAGGCTAAGGACTCCTTGAAGGAGATGCTGCTTGACCAAAAATTTGGCGAAGCTTCTGCAAAAGTTGTCGTGGAGGAGTTTTTGACAGGAATCGAACTCTCTGTATTTGTGGCGACAGATGGTAAAAGCTATCGAATTCTGCCGGAGGCCAAAGACTACAAAAGAATTGGGGAAGGTGACACAGGACTGAATACGGGAGGCATGGGTGCTGTGAGCCCCGTGATCTTTGCCGATCAGGAATTTATGTCTCTGGTGGAGGATCAAATCGTTAAACCCACGATTGCAGGCTTGGCAATCGAAGATATTCCATACAAAGGCTTCCTTTTCATCGGATTGATGAATAAGGCAGGCAAACCCTATGTAATCGAATACAATGTACGGATGGGCGATCCCGAAACGGAAGCTGTCCTACCCCGTATCGAAAGTGACTTTCTGGATTTACTTTGGGCTATAGGCACTGAAAACTTGAAAGACTATAGCTTAGAGATTTCACCTGACTATGCGACCACGGTAGTGATGGTAAGCGGTGGATATCCGGGAAGCTATCAAAAAGGGCATCCAATTAGCCTTCCCGACGATGCTCAGAATGCAATTATTTTCCATGCTGGTACAGGCAGGAAAGAAACTGGTGAACTAACCAATCAAGGTGGAAGAGTCATTGCTGTCACGGGAAGAGGAAAAGATTTAGAAGAATCCCTTCAAAACACCTTCCAAGCGGTCAGTAAGATCTCATGGAAGGATCATTACTTCAGAAAAGATATCGGGCAGGATATCTTAAAATTGATCAAGTAAACCCAAAACTAATCGGAGTTTAAAAACTCTGTATACATATATGTCAGGATGTAGTAGCTGCTCCACCTCCTCAGGAGGTACCGGCGGCTGTCAAAATAACGGCAGCTGCGGCACGAGCGATTGTAATAAGATGAATTCTTTCGACTGGCTTGCCCACATGGGCATCCCGACCGTCGATAATTTTGATATAGTGGAGGTAAAGTTCAAAGGTGGTAGAAAGGAATACTTTCGAAACGTGGATTACCTTGATCTTCACACCGGCGACCCGGTAGTCGTGGATGTCCCGAGTGGACACCACATTGGCTATGTGTCCCTACAAGGTGAACTGGTACGACTTCAAATGCAAAAAAGGAAGATTCGGGACGATGACAACATCACCCGAATCTATCGAGTTGCTAATGAAAAAGACATCGAGAAATGGGAAGAAGCCAAAAATAGGGAGGTTCCCTCTCTTTATCGGTGCCGACAAATCATCCAAGAACTAGGCTTGAAAATGAAACTCTCCGATGTTGAGTTTCAGGCAGACAACAGCAAGGCTACTTTCTATTATTCCGCAGACGAGCGGGTTGATTTTAGAGAGTTGATCAAATTACTGGCTGGAGAATTCAAAATCCGGGTAGAAATGCGCCAAATCAGCCTTCGACAAGAAGCCGGAAGACTAGGTGGCATCGGAGTTTGTGGTCGGGAGCTTTGTTGCTCGACTTGGTTGGTTGATTTCAAAAACGTCAGTACCTCGGCAGCCAGATATCAGCGATTAAGTTTGAACCCGGCCAAATTAAGCGGACAATGTGGCCGCTTAAAATGCTGCCTCAACTATGAGCTTGACACCTACATTGAAGCTATCAAACACATCCCAAATGTAGAACGTCCGCTACAGACCGAACAAGGTCCTGCCAAGTTGCAGAAGACGGATATTTTCAGGAGAATGATGTGGTTTAGCTACAACAATGATAATGATTGGCACAGTATCACCTGTGATCGGGTAAATGAGATTTTGGAATTAAATGAGCAGGGTAAAAAGGTCTTTAACCTTCAGGTAAATGAATCTACAGAACTCGAGGATATGGCTGCTAAAAGCACCCTAGAGCTTGAGCTTTTGGATAAGAAGTTTGCCAAAAAGAAAAAGAAGAAGAAAAGCCGTAATCGCCCAAGAAACCAAAATCAATCAGGCGCCAATCCGAATCCTCAAAAGGAAGCTTCCAAACCGCAGAATACTCCTCAAAATAAAGGGAATCAACCTGCTGGACAAGCTGGACAAGGTCGTAGAAAAAATCCTAGGAGAAAGCCAAAACCTAGACCGGATAATAACAATCAAGCGAATACTGCTCCAAAAGCTCAGCAAAAATCACCTGAGAATGGAGGAAATAGCGGAAATTCTAAACGAAAATTTCCGCCTAGGAAAAATCAAAAGCCAAATGATAAAGGGAACAACAATGAGTAACCGCATCCTTGCTGGGCTGATTCTTCTTTTGGCTTTTACATCTTGCGTGGATAAGCGAGTCTATGAGGATTTTCAAAAGTTACCCAGCCAAGGTTGGTCTGCACAGGACAGTTTGATTTTTGAAATTGGTGAGTTGCCTGAGAGCTTTGGGCCAAATCTGATCGGAGTCAGGTTTAAGGAGGATTATCCCTACGCCAATATTTACGTCAGATTGATCACTCAAGACTCTTCCTTACAGACTTTGGAGAATCAATTGATCAATCTAACGCTATTTGACATAGATGGAGAACCGATGGGTGAAGGCTTTGGCAGTACTTACACCCTCTATGATACCCTTCCTTTCAAAATCCAGTCAGGGACAAATCAAGTCATTCTGCTTCAGTATATGCGTGAAGCAGAACTCAAAGGAATAGAAGCTATTGGACTGAAGATCCTGAAGTAATTTCAGGATCTCATTTTTTTGTAGGCATTGATGAGGCCATTAGTCGAGCCATCATGTGAGCTGACTTCTGCATCGGATTGTAATTCAGGCAAAATACTACTAGCCAAGACTTTTCCAAGCTCTACCCCCCACTGATCAAAACTGAAGATATTCCAAATGACACCCTGAACGAAAATCTTATGCTCATACATGGCAATGAGCATTCCTAGATTGTAGGGCGTGATTTTCTTGACCAAGATCGAGTTGGTAGGTCTATTTCCTTCGAAAACCCGATGTGCTGCCACCCTGTCAATTTCCTCCACTGATTTGCCAGCTTTATTCATTTCTGACCGGACTTGCTCAAGAGACTTTCCATTCATCAATGCCTCCGTTTGTGCAAAAAAGTTGGAAAGTAGCTTCACATGATGATCACCGATCGGATTATGTGAAATCGCAGGGGCAATAAAATCACAAGGAATCAGGTGCGTACCCTGGTGAATGAGCTGATAGAAAGCATGCTGACCATTGGTCCCAGGCTCTCCCCAAATGATAGGCCCTGTCGAATAGGATACGCGCTCTCCATCTCTCGAGACATATTTACCGTTGCTTTCCATGTTTCCTTGCTGGAAATAGGCAGCAAAACGATGTAAATACTGATCATAAGGCAAAATCGCTTCCGAAGTGGCACCAAGGAAATTTGTGTTCCAAATCCCGATCATCGCCAAAATCACCGGAATATTTCGATCAAACATGGAATTGCGGAAATGCTCATCCATGCTATGGGCCCCGGCTAGCAGCTTTTCAAAGTTGTCAAAGCCTATCGCACAGGCAATCGGCAAACCAATGGCGGACCAAAGTGAGTACCTACCTCCTACCCAATCCCAAAACTCAAACATGTTTTCAGGATCAATTCCAAAGGCCTCAACGCCTTTTTGATTGGTAGAAAGAGCTACAAAATGCTTTGCTACGGCTTTCTCATCTTTAGCATGATCCAGAAACCAATTCCTTGCAGTATGAGCATTGGTCATGGTCTCCTGTGTGGTGAAGGTCTTCGAAGCGATGAAAAAGAGAGTAGTCTCAGGATCTACTTTTCGAAGCGTCTCTGCGATATGAGTACCATCAACATTGGAAACGAAAAAGATTTCAAGGTTTTCAGATTGGTAGGGCTTCAAAGCCTCCGTCACCATGACAGGACCAAGGTCTGAGCCACCGATTCCGATATTTACCAGGCTTTTGATAGGTTTTCCGGTGTAGCCCAACCACTCTCCTTTTTGGATTTTAGTGGAAAAGACTTTCATCTTCTCCAATACTCGGTTGATTTCCGGCATCACATCTTCTCCATCCACATAAACTGGATGACCTTTTTGATTTCTAAGGGCAGTGTGGAGTACAGCCCGGCCTTCCGTACCATTGATGGCCTCACCAGTAAACATGGACTCAATAGCCTTGTGTAATTCACACTCTCGAGCTAAATCTAAAAGAGTATCAAAAATCTCCTCATTCAGTCGATTTTTAGAGTAATCAACAAGAGTGTCTTCTAGAGAAACACTAAATCGTTCAAACCTTTCAGGTTCCTGAAAAAGCTCTGAAATGGAAAGATTTTTATATTTTTCGGATAAGTCTTTAAGTCTTTTCCAAGCGTCGGCCTGAGTTGGGTTAATCTGTCTCATGATAGGTTTGATAGCAAGTGACAAAAATAAGAGATATCCTTTTGGAATGAAGGAAAAATAGGAATAGACTTAAATTCTAATTTAAAAAACACTTTTTCATCAGATTGATTCGACACTCTATGATTGACCTTCTCCTTAAGATTTTTAGTTTGCTTATCATCTTGCTGACTTTTTTGCCGCTACTCAAGTCTGTGAAATGGTGGATTCGTGTCTTTGATTACCCAAGGCTTCAAAAGTTGGTTTTACACTTACTCTTGATCATCTTATGGGTTGCCTCGAATAATGATCCTTCTTTTGAAACATGGATTTGGGTAGGATCTTTGACTCTTTCTGCAATCTATTTGACCTATCAAGTATGGCCTTTTACATTTTTTGGTAAAAAGATGATTGAATCCGTGAAATTTGATGAAAATAGCGGTTTACACGTCCTAGTTGCCAATGTGTATCAGGATAATAATCAACACCTTAAGATTTTGAACCTCATTCAAAAACAAGATCCTGATATCGTTTTTTTGGTGGAGACAAATCAAAACTGGGCCGATTCTCTAGAAAAGCTGGATCAGATTTATGATTATTCAATCAAAATCCCTCAGGAAAACACCTATGGCTTACTTTTCTACAGTAAGCTACCCATTGTACGGAAAGAAATTCACTACCTGGTAGATCCTGATATTCCATCCTTAGAACTGGATTTGGAGCTCAAAAATGGACAGCTAATCACTATCTATGCAATTCATCCTACTCCTCCCGTACCGGGTGAAAACGAGGAAAGCACTGATCGGGACGCCGAAATTCTGATAGTAGGCAAAAAATCAAAAAAGAATCCAAAGCCTTCCTTGGTAATCGGGGATTTGAATGATGTGGCATGGAGCTATACCACTGAATTATTTCTCAAAATCTCCGAAATGGCCGACCCTAGACGGGGAAGAGGAACTTTCAATACTTTCCACGCGAAAATCCCGTTTTTACGCTGGCCTCTAGATCATGTATTCCTGAGTAAGCATTTTGGCTTAGCTGCATTGGAAGTTCTTCCGGGGATAGGATCGGACCATTTCCCCATCAAGCTAAAAGCTGTGCTTACAAAAAGCAATGACACAGAAGTACTTTCGGCGAATGGGGATGAAAAAAAAGAAGCCCGTCAGAAAATATCTAACGGGCGAAACTCTTAAAATAATATTTTAGCTTATCAATTGCCTTCTGCTTCCTTCGCTTCTGCTTTGGCTTTTCGCTTGAATCCCTTTCTGAAAGGCCAGGTATATTCCAATGCCTCCATGCCTCTGTTCAAGTTATAGGTAGCAGAATCTGTGTTTTCCAGCGTACTTTTCAAAGTCTGAGCAAACTCAGGATCATTAAGCAATAGTCCTAATGCATTATCCTTATCATTTAACTTCTCAGAAATTTCAGTCAATTTCTGCGTTAAAACCTCCGTGTTTTCCGCTGAAGTCTTGAAGCTTTCAAGTGTAGCGCGAAGATCCTTCGCTATCTGCTGATCTGTGGCTAGATCGTTGAAAAGATTTCCCTCTTGGTTGATCTTAGAAGTGAAATCATTCAAGCCTGCGAGCATCTGATTACTGGTTCGGCTAGCCCTATCCAGATTGGAAAGAATAGAACGGAAATTCTCAGCCAAAGTACTGTCCGTCATCACAGCACCGACAATTCCCTCTCCTTGGGCCAATTTCCCAGTTAAGAGTTTAAGGTCATTTGTGATCTCAACCAAGTTTTGATTGTTTTCCTGCAGGGTCTCCATCATCTTATCGGTATCGAGCGGCATCACTGCCTCCAGTCTGTCTCCATCCTCGACAGGCGGAGCAAGGGTCGTACCTCCATAGATGACAATAATCTTATTTCCAATCAATCCATCAGAACTGATCGTGGCTTTGGAGTCTTTGCGAATGAATTCAGCTACAGCCTCTTCCACATTCATTTCGATTTCCACTTGGGAATCCCCGTAGAAATTGATTTTACGAACAGTACCGATTTTCACCCCTGAAAACCAAATGTTATTTCCTGTCTGAAGTCCTCCGATATCGTCAAATACAGCCTTGAGGCCGATCGATTTGACAAACTTTTTCTGCTGACCTCCTAAGGTCAATACGCCAGTTACCAAAATGGCGATACCCAGAAAAACAAAGATTCCGACGATTACGGAGCGTTTATTTTCGCCTCTCATGTTTCTGTAAAATTATAATCGTAAAATGATTTAATACGCTGGTCAGTGGCTCGAGGAAAAACCTCATCGAAGGTTCCTTCTGCTCTAAACTGACCGTCAAGCAATACTGCCATTCGGTCTCCCGTCATTTTAGCACAGGTCAAGTCATGCGTGATCACAATGGAAGTGGTCTTGTATCTCTCCCGCACCTCATTGATGAGGTTATTGATCTCCACACAGGTGATCGGATCCAAACCAGCTGTCGGCTCATCATAAAGCATGATTTCAGGATTGAGAATAAGCGTTCGGGCAACACCGATTCGCTTCTTCTGTCCTCCAGAGAGCTCAGATGGCATCTGATTGATGGTCTGCGGAAGTCCTACAGCATCCAGGAGTTCCTCGATACGGTAGGTGATTTCCTTCTTCGTCAGATTCTTGATATTTCTGACCAATGGAAACTCCATATTTTCGCGCACGGTCATGGAGTCATACAAGGCTGAGTTTTGGAATGAAAATCCAATTTTAAGCCTAAATGCATTCAGGTCCCTTTTGCTCAAGGTAGATACTTCTTTACCAAGAACCTCCATGGTCCCTTCATCTTGCCGCAGCAATCCCACCATGATTTTGATCAAAACGGATTTACCCGTACCGGATCTGCCTAATACAACCACGTTTTCCTCACGGAAAAGATCCAAGTCAACCCCTTTGAGGACATCCAGGTCACCAAAGCTTTTATGCAAATTGCGGATATGTACTACTCTTTCTGACATGCTTACATTCCTCTTATTGCGTTTACAATCTGAAGAGCAAGCAACTCTTCAATAAAGATCAAGAACATGGATATTACCACCGCTGAATTGGCTGCACGCCCTACTCCCTCAGTACCTTTGGATGAATTATATCCCTTGTAGCAGCCTACAATACCAATGGTGAAGCCGAAAAGGAGTGATTTGAGTACGGAAGACCAGATATCAAGAAAAGAAACAGATTCGAAGACCTGCACGAAAAAGGTGGATAAACTCACCAGTTCATTGGCGTTTACATTGAGAAAGGAACCTATCAATGCCACAAAATCAGTGTACATCACCAAAATCGGGATCATGAAGGTAGTTGCCAAAACTCGGGTAACTACCAGAAACTTGAATGGATTGGTCGCCGAAACTTCCATCGCGTCAATCTGCTCTGTCACTTTCATGGAGCCAATTTCCGCTCCGATACTCGAACCGACCTTACCCGCAGCAATCAAAGCGGTTACCAATGGCCCCATGGCACGCACCACTGCAATAGAAATCAATGATGGCAACCAAGAAGTCGCACCAAACTCAGAAAGAGAGGGTCGAGACTGATTAGTAAATACAATCCCTACGATGAAACCTGTGAGGGAAATCAAGGGAAGAGACTCCACTCCAATGCGATAACACTGATGGATAACCTCTTTGAATTCGTACGGAGGAAGGAAAACCTCTTGCCAAAAACGCTTGACAAAGTTCCAGGCATCTGCTAAACCCTTGAAAAACTTGTCAATCTTTTTTGAAATAAATGGTTTTCGGTCGCTTGCTTCTCCAGCCATAGGAAGCTTAATCTATAAGTTTTTACAAAAATACCCGCTAGGAGTAGTGCAAAGAAAACAAAAATCTAACCAAGGGGCGTAAGAATGTTTGGTTTTTTATGAAGGGCGAATAGACTTGACAATAATTAACATCGAAGAAGAATCCATTGTCTTTCACTTTCAGAAATTGTTTGCTAAGGTGAAAGTTTCTAGAACCATTATCAGTAAAGCCCAAACTGATGTCAAATTCCAAAGATTAAAGACGGCTTTGATGATCTTCCTATCGGCTAATAAAATCACTAATTCGAGGATGATTATAGGGATAGAAAGAAGGCAAAACTCTGCTCAAAAAGGATGGATATTCGACAAGAATTTAAGGTGAGTTTTGGATGAAAAGAATAGCGTGAAAAGGATCAAATTATTTTTCAAATCAACCGCCAATCATAGACAAAATTTCCTGCCATTTTTCCTCCGAAAGAGGCTTTTCGAAAAGGCCTTTTACCTGAGGAAAATCTGCTGTTTTTAATCGATCTTCAGAAGTGGCATGTCCAGTCAAAAACACAATTGGAGCCTGAGAAAGGCTAGCGATTTTAGATAAGATTTCCCAGCCTGTTTCCTCCTCCAAATTGAGATCTGAAATGATCAAATCCACTTGATTATTTTGGAGCCAAGTCATGGCTTCAGTAGGGGCGAGGAAAGCGTTAAATTCCCAAGAAGGAGCGTACATCATGAGTTGTTTTTTAAAAAGTAAATGCTGAATCCGATCATCATCTATCAAAATAAGCTTGGGCATTCTTTGTGGTATTTTATGAAAAAAGAGAAGATCCGCAGATCCGAACTGAGTAGGGACAAAATTATTCTGAATTTTTTAAGGAAAAAGAGAAATCAACATAATTTTTCATTTTTAGATTTATCTAAACAATTTAGATTAGGGTAATTTTGAATAGTCTAAAAGTGTTTTAAAATATTTGAATTCAACTATTTAAGACATCTGATCAAAAGTGAAAATTGAATTAAAAAATTGAAGTAATTCTCAAAAAACTGATTTACATTGATTGAAACTAATGATATCCATGTCAAGGATCAGGCCAAAATTCGAATAAAAAATATCCTGATAGATTTCTCCTATAAACCGTATTTTGTGCTCGAATTTAAATTGAAACACATGGAGCAAGTAGCGCCAAAACCTAAGAAACGAAACCAACTAATCCGCTTTTTGATCTATCTCAGAAATAGATTTGACCTGCAGGAAGGTAAGGAAGACGAGCTAGAAACGATCGAGTATATCCGTAAAAACGTAGAGTTTAAAGGAGCTAATTTATGGATCCTGATCTTCGCTATTTTTGTGGCTTCCGTAGGTCTCAATGTCAACTCCACTGCGGTGGTTATTGGAGCTATGCTTATCTCCCCTTTGATGGGTCCGATCATGGGTATCGGTATGGCTGCAGGCATCAATGATTTCGAGCTTTTGAAGCGCTCCCTTCGCAACCTGGGAGTGGCTGTTTTTATCTCCATTTTGACCTCTACCATTTACTTCCTTTTCACTCCACTGGATGATGCCCAGTCCGAACTTTTGGCACGGACAGAACCCACCATTTGGGATGTGCTGATTGCACTCTTTGGCGGGCTCGCCGGGATCATTGCCGGCTCCCGAAAAGAGAAGAGCAATGCCATTCCCGGAGTTGCCATTGCCACTGCCCTTATGCCTCCACTCTGTACAGCAGGCTATGGCTTGGCCACCTTGAACTTTTACTACTTCTTTGGAGCCTTTTACCTATTCTTTATTAATTCGGTATTCATCAGTCTTTCCACCTATCTGATTGTTCGCTTTATGCGCTATCCCAAAAAGGAATTTCTGGACGAGAAAAAAGAGAAGCGGGTTCAAACCTATATTACTGTATTTACGCTTTTGACCATTATACCTAGTGTCTACCTAGCATACGGCATTGTAGTGCGTACCATTTGGCAGGAACAGGCTAGACGTTTTGTAGAAGTAGAGATGAAATTCCCAAGAACGCAGGTCCTCAATGCGGAATATGAATTTTCTACCAACCCTAGAACGATCGAAGTGATGCTGATCGGTGAAGAGCTCAATCAGGATATTTTGGATATTGCTACTGCAAAGTCAACTGAATACAATCTTGAAAATACAGAGGTAATCATCAAGCAAAGTGGCAACTCCCCCACTGACATGAATGTCCTGAGATCAGATATTCTCAAAGACCTGTATGAGCGAAATGAGGAAATCATTCGAAACAAAGATGAACGGATTGCCCTTCTGGAAAAGGAGGTCGCAAACTATGGGCAGATTCGGGCTTTGGGGCCAGAAATAGCTCAAGAGGCTAAAGTTAATCATCCCAATTTGCGTAAATTCACCTTAAATCGAACTGTATTAAGTGATTTGGATTCTGCAAAAACTGATACCTTGCTGATGGCTTTTGCGCAATTTGGAAGGAAACCATCCAAAGCCGAAACCGACAAACTTCTAGCCTGGCTGAAAGTCCGTACAAAATCAGATACCGTTGCACTTATACTCCAATAAACTGTCTTCATTATGAAAAAGCTAACTATCGCCTGCTTCCTTATAGTTGGTTCAGCTATTGGCGCTATTGCGCAAAACAGCCAATATGATGAGAAACTTGCCCAAGAACTCGGAGCTGATGACTATGGAATGAAAAAATATGTCATTGCCTTTCTATACCGGGGAGAGCGAGTTCAGGAATATAGCCCTGAGAAACGAGCAGAACTTCAGCGAGGACATTTGGACAATATCACCAAGTTGGCGGAAGAAGGAAAAATGGTTCTTGCAGGTCCTTTTTTCGGAAATGAAGAACTGAGAGGCCTCTTTTTCTTCAATGTAGCATCCATCGAAGAAGCTCAGCAACTCACCGAGACCGATCCGGCGATTCAGGCAGGCATTTTGAAAATGGATCTAAAAGAATGGTACGGTTCGGCTGCTCTTCCCTTACTCCTCGAAATGCATAGCAAAATTGCCAAAGAGGATATCTAGGATAAATGAAAGCTTAAAATAGTGAGAAGGATAATTTATCGGTGAGCAACTCCAAAGCACGGATGGCTTTAACCGAGTTTCCTTTTTCATTTAACTCAGGACTCCACACGGCTATGCTGAACTTATGGGGCATGACTGCGGCCACGCCTCCTCCTACCCCACTTTTGCCGGGCATCCCTACCCGATAGGCAAATTCCCCCGCCTCATCATAAAAACCGCAGGTGAGCATAATCGCATTGACACGGCGGGCATGGCTTTCCGAGAGGATTTGCCTATTTGCAAAAATCGAATAGCCATCATTGGCAAGAAAAGAGAAGGATTTGGCCAAGTCCACACAATTCATTTCCATCGCACAGTGGGAAAAATACACGTCCAATACCTCCTCGACCGGATTATCGAAGTTTTTATAAGATTTGAGAAAATATGCCAAAGCAGTATTTCGCTCCCCGTGATTTTTTTCAGAATCCTTGACAGCTTGATTGATTGCCACGCAGTTTTTACCCGATATCTCATTGATAAAATCCGTGATTTGTTTTGTGGGTTGTTCATATTTGCTGCAAAGCGCATCAGTGATGACTAGCGCTCCAGCATTGATAAAAGGATTTCGAGGGATCCCTTTTTCATACTCCAGCTGCGCAATGGAATTGAAAGGATTACCGCTAGGCTCCACATTGACGCGATACCAAAGCTGTGTATTAAATTTATGAAAAACCATCGTCAGGGTATGCACTTTACTGATACTTTGAATCGAAAAAGTCATTTGATAGTCACCCACCCCAAAAACGTTTCCATTCAGGTCTACCAAAGCTATTCCAAACTGCTCTGGATGAATATCAGCCAACTCCGGGATGTAAGTAGCAACTTTACCCCGTAGATTTTCTTGCTGAACTTGATGGTAAACCTCTTCGATGATTTCTTGATAATCCATGAAAGCAAAATTGGGAATATCCTAAGGAAATGGAAGTATTAGTCACTATATTTTATCCTAGCCACTTTTAGCGTTAGTTTACGGTAGACAGGTTTCCAACTTTAAATTATATCCACCTGAGTGAGGACACTCACGTGGGCGGAAGTGAGAAAAACTCAGGTGGGCATAGAAAAGTGCCCCAGAATCTTAGCGGTAATCCTTTTTTTTTAGTTATAAATATTTAAGTTTAATCAATCAAAAAATATCATTAAGAAAAAAACACCTTACTTTAATTGTCAGTATTTCAGGTTTTGATTCTCAAGCTCAAGTAGTTTCAAGTGGCTAAATGATGAAAAAAGAATGGTGATCAGAATTCTCCTACCAAAAAAGACGTAGACCTGAGGATACAAAATGCAATGTATCCGACCAAACCTCCTGCGATAGCCCCATTCTTACCTGAGTTGACCTTTATTGAGGGAATGGTTTGAAATTTTGGTTTTAAAATCAAGCACCCATAAGATCATGCGGAAGCTTTTGTTTTTTATTTTGATTCTTTTCTCTTGCCAAGCAAAGGATGATTTTGATAAAGATTTCATTCAAATTGATTTATCTTCAGCAAAAGAATCAGTCAACAATTTATCGGATTTTTTTAGCTCGATCGAATATGTAATGCTAGAGGATTCAGATGAAAATCCCCTTGTCCAACCATATAAAATTGTCTCTTTTGACAGTCTCATCTTTGTGGAAGACCAGGAGCTAGACAACTTACTGATCTATAACCGGAGCGGCGACTTTCTTTTTGCGCTAAAAAGTTCCGGTAGCGGACCTAATGAGTTTAATCAAATTGAAGATTATCAGGTATCTGAAAACTCCATTATCATCAAGGACAATATCCTTATGAAATTTATTGAATTTGACTTTTCAGGAAATTTTGTCCAAGAGTCTAAGCATCAATTATTGTCAATGAATTTTGCAAAGGGCAACAGTCATGAGATTCATTTTTTTAACAACGTTATTCAGAATGAACCCTACAATTTTCTTACGATCAGTGACTCAGATAGTATTTACTTCTCCCCTATCGAAAAGGGATTCGAAGGTATAGTTTTTGTTCACCAAAGCGGCTTTACACGAAATAGGAAAACCAGCGAGAATTTTCTGAGTTTACCCTTCTCTTATGATGTTTTTAATTTTGGTTCTGAAGGAGAACTTAAAAAGAGAATACGGTTCAATTTGAATAGTCTAGGGCTTTCTGATGAAGAAAGATTACTATTCGAAAATCAAAGTCAGGAACCTTCCCAGAGTGAATTCTCATTGATGATTCGCTCCTTTTATCCAGTCGGGGAAAATTTCTTTTTTAACTATACCTCGAATCTTCAGAATTCATATTTAGGCCTTTTAGATTCTAATTATTCAGTGTCCAAAATCGGAAAAAACCTGATAAATGATTTGGATGGAGTTCCATTGATTTTAGTGCCTTGGAGCTATCATGAGGATGGTCTAATCCTCAAATTACCCAGTCGAAGATTTGCTAGCTGCGTATCGAAGCGTAGCCCAGTTGAGGAAATCAAATCCAACTTAGCCTCATTTGTAAATGCTCATCACGATGAGCTCAATTCAGATCGACATGTACTAGTTTTTTTGAATCGATGAGGTTAGAATAAAAGGTGATTTTTTCGAAAAAGGGTTTATCGCCGCTGTGAGTGCCTGCCTTCGGTAGATAGGTCCCCACTCCCCGCCGCGGTGAGTGCCTGCCTTCGTTAGACAGGTCTCTGCCGCTGTGAGTGTCTCCACTCACAGCAGATTCTTTGACGAAATATACACGTAAGTGAAGACACTCATGTGGGTATTGCTCTTTATTCCAAACCTCTCAAATTCTCGGCAAAAAGATCTCAGCCAACATACAACGAGCCGAACCCCCTCCCAACTTCTCAATCGTTGGTATCTGAGGGCTGATAATGGTCGTATATTTTTCGATCAATTGAATCTGCCCGACATTCAGTGAATCGTAAGCCGCTTGCGACATCACCGTGAATTTTTCTCCTCCATCATTACATACCTCAAGCATATTTCCAGCAAAATGAAACTTCTGCTTGGCTGTAATCGGAATGACTTTTTTCCCGGATTGAGTCAGGCTCTGCTGCACTTTCAGCTTGTCAGAAGCCTTATTGATACTTTCTAAGCAAACCACTGCCAAATCACTTCCAACATGCATCATGACATTGGTGTGATAGATTGGCACTACCTTTCCTCCAGCCTCCTGAACCGCATCAAAGGCTATTACCTTGTATCCTATCAACTTGGAGAGGTAATCCAAAGGTACCGGATGGGTTCGCTCAGAAAGACAGGCATAAATGATTTTTTGATCATGATCCATCACCATACTGCCCGTCCCTTCGAGATACTGCCCATCCTGCTCAAAAAAGCTTAAATCAATAATTTCTTTTACCTGAAATCCTGAATTCATCAGCAGCTCAATCAGGTCCTTGCGACGCTCTAGACGGCGATTAGGCGAAAACATAGGATAGAGAATGATTTTCCCATCAGGATGTGTTGAAAACCAATTATTGGGAAATACAGCATCTGTTTTCACAGGCTTTTCCGTATCCTCGACGACCACCACATTCACTCCCTGATCCCGTAGCAGCGCCACAAATCCATCAAATTCCTTCCGAGCCAATTCTCTAATCTCTTCCGGTGCACGCTCATCCCGCTGCTGGTAAATATTATTCTCCGCCGTATCGGTATTGAAACCAAAATTGGCTGGACGAATCATGACTATAGTTTGGCTGCTTTGCATTTTAACGGGTAGATGGATAACAGTAAAGAACGGGTACGATAGAGAATCGTTTTTCTGAAAGGGTGTAGAAAGTAGCTCCCGATGGACCGAAACCAATGGCTTCACCCTGAGGCTCAGGATTGTAAGGAAGTTCGATTGGATCTCTTTTCAAAACATCCAATAAATCTTCCCCTTCTTCCCGCTCCCAATAAAATATAGACTCGTAATTTTTAATCAGAATCTTGCTGCCATCAGCGGAAATGTCCCCTGCGGTAGACATGGTAAAAGGCAGGTTGAAATGGTCTTTCATCTCAGTTTCTCCAGCCTTCTCAAAAGCATCCTGATCAAAGCTATAAAGAGAATTCTTATCATCCCGCTTGGAGAGTATATAAATCCTGCCATCAAGTGGATCCACCATCATCGTTTCAGCATCCCGTGCACCTTTGGGATAGGTTAGAATCGCTGCTTCCACTGCCACTTTACCGGATTGAATTCGGTTGGGTTCGGGAAAGCGATAAACAATGACCTCGTCATGCTTTGCCAGGTTATCCCCAATTTCACCCACATAGACGTAAGATTGCCCATTAGGCCCTGGACCGACGGCTATCTCTTCCCAGTCACGATTTTCTACTCCCTCCAATTCCAATTTTCCCAATTCATTTCCTAAAGAGTCCAAAAGGTACACTGCTACCTCTCCTCCACTATCAGTATGGACATACATCAAATTGGGGTGTTTTCTGGAAAAGGCCAAACCACTAATTTCTTCCAAAAGCGGATTGGAAATAGTAGCGACCGCCTGACCTTCAGCAAAAGGAAGAGGAGATTTTTCAGACTGCTGCGCAAAAAGGGAAAAAGGCAAACAAGCCAAAACAAGAGTATAAATAATCTTTCGCATATTCAAAAATAGGGATTCATATGGGCAATGTTTTGAAATACTGGTAAATTGATAGGAAAATTCATGGACACACTACTCAAAAAACTGAACTTTAAGGAAGGGATGAAAATCCGGGTTTGGAACTGTCCTTCTGAGCTTTCCAGTCTTCAAGCAGATTGGGAAGCCCAAAATTTGATAGCGAAAGACTCTGAGGAGGTGGATTTCCTGCTAGGCTTTGTATTGGATGAACAAGGGATCATGGATCTTTTTGGCAAAATGAAGCCCCACTTGGAGGGGGATAAAATCCTTTGGATAGCCTACCCAAAGAAAAGCTCCAAGCGCTATCAGGCTTCCATCAACCGGGATAAGGGTTGGAAAACCTTGGGAGAAAACAGTTATGAAGGAGTTCGGCAGATTTCCATCAACGAGGACTGGTCGGCCTTGCGCTGGAGAAATGTGCAGTATATCAAAAAAATGACCCGAAAATTCAGTGCCAAGGATCAGTGAAGAAACACCCTTTGTGACCAAAGTCCCTAAAGGATCTCTGCAAATTCTCCTTTTTAGTTTTGATTTTAAATTAACTCACCCTTGATCAAAAACTTCTTTCAGTGGCAAATCAGGATTTTCGACCAACTCGATGAGCATTGGGAGAGTCCCCGAGTCAGTAAAATGATCAGCAATCTCGTGGTGGCCTTCTTTGTAGGCGGCCTGATCATTGGTTTGCTCAATTACCTAGACATACCAAATCCACTGACTGGTGTATCTGCCTTTTTTGCGATCGAACTCGCATTTACCGTTTTACTGATTTTCGAGATTCTCGGCTTGATCTTTCTGATCCCTCACTCGGTAGCTGATTCCGTAGGAAAGCAATTTGAGATTATTTCTCTGCTGCTGCTTCGGGATGCCTTCAAGGAATTTGGGCACTACCTGGGAGAAATTCACTGGGATGTGGACTTCCTTTGGGAATTGGGACCGATTGTTTCTGATGCTTTTGGAGCTATTCTGATCTTTTTGATCACGGGCCTTTTCTACCGAGCACAGCGACACATTCAGATCACCGGCAACTACGAAGAGCAATCCGGCTTTTCCAAAATCAAGAAATTGATCTCCACTTACTTGGCACTAACTTTCTTGGGTTTGGGTATTTATGATCTTTTTACCGCTTACCAAAATAACCATTTCAATTACAGCCTGGAGCTCTTTTACACCCTTTTGATTTTTGCTGATGTCTTTATTTTGCTTTTTTCCCTGCGCTATACCACCAAATACTTAAACCTTTTCCGGTACAGTTCTTTTGCCTTGGCGACGATCTTCCTTCGACTGACACTATCTGCACCTGCATATTTCAATGTTTTGCTGGCCGTAATTGCCGGTTTGATGGTCTTGGGAGTGACCTTTATCTACAATGGGATGCTTGACAAGCGAAAAGGAAAAATAAAAGAGGATATTTAAGTGACTGAGGGCGAAGTGGAAAGAAAAATTTATAAAATTTAGCTAAGATTTTTTTGAAGGGGTATTTGGAAAAAATGACTTAGCCCTCTACATTTGCATCACGTTATCCGAAAGGGATGACAGAAAACAAAATTCCTCCTTAGCTCATCCCGTCCCGATAGCCATCGGGATTATCGGGAGGTTAGAGCGGAAAACCAAAAAATTCCTCCTTAGCTCAGCTGGTTAGAGCACATGACTGTTAATCATGGGGTCCTTGGTTCGAGCCCAAGAGGGGGAGCTTCAGAAAAGCCTCTAGAGCATATCTAGGGGCTTTTTTCGTTTTCAGGCAAATCAGAAGCTTTGACGTTTTGTGTCAAAAACACGCCAAAACAGAACTGTTTCGACAAGTTGCCTGCAAAAAAACTGCAAATTTTTCTGAGGTGCGAAGCCATAAATCAAACGTTTATGGCAACACTCAAAATCACGCTTGACGAGCGTAGAACAAAGAAAAACGGAACCTACCCAGTAGTTATCCGAATCACACATCAATCAAAAAGCCGGGATATTCCTACCGGATTAACTGCAAATTCCAAGACCTTCTCAAAAGCAACTGGTTCGTTTCGGAAAGATGACGAAGCAAATGCCCTGCTTTTTAGCTTGTTGGAGTGCTATTCTACCCGACTGAAAGAGCTGCGAAAGTCAGGGATTGACCATCTGTCTGCACAGGAGCTCAAGAACAAACTTCTCTCCTTTCAGGCCAGAGACGAAATCACAATCAAGGGTTTTTGGGAGAAGGAAATCGAGCACCTCAGGTCTGTCAATCGGCATGGGAGCGCAGCGATCTACCAGAACACACTTCAGGTTTTTCAGCAACTGACCTCGTTAAAGATTCCGTTTGAAGAGTTCGGTTACAAAGAGCTTTTGGATTTGGAGCGTAAACTTTTTGCTGGAAAACGAAACGTAAACACCGTCGGAGTGTATATGCGCACCTTCCGGGCTATCTGCAATAAGGCCATCCATCAGGATGTGGCTTCCCGAGACTGGTATCCCTTCAAAAACTACAAGATCCGAAAGGCCAAGACCACACCCCGAGTTTTGTCACTTGAGGAAATGAAAGCTTTTTTCCAAATCAAACTACCCAAAACAGATACCCGATATCGGTACTGGTGCATGGGCAAGCTGATGTTTTTGCTACGAGGGATCAATCTCAATGATTTGCTTCTTTTGAAGCCGGAAAACGTACGGGGTGATCGCCTGATCTACCAACGGGGAAAAACCGGAAAATCCTACAGCATACAGATTCTTCCAGAAATCCAATTTCTACTGGATCAGTTCTACTCCAACCACCTACTTCTGGGACAGTTTTCTAAAGTCCAGATGGAAGACCCTATCAAATTCACGCATGTGATGGGTCAGAAGCGAAAACTGATCAACAAAAGACTGAAAGAGCTGGGTAAGGAAATCGGTACGGTGGAGGAAATCACGACGTATGTTTTCCGTTACAGTTACGCCAACATCGCCAAACAACTCGGTTTCTCGAAAGACCTGATCGCTGAGGCACTGGGGCATGAATATGGCAACTCTGTGACTGGGATCTACCTGGAACTCTTCGACCAGGAAACGCTAGATCACATGAATGAGCGGATTTGCAAAAAAGTCCACGAACCCCCATCAAAGACCCCATGATCTTTTGCGCCGTGAATTCTCGTACACTATGTTTGAAATGTTGCTTTAGGAAGTTCTAGAAACCTATGAGTGCCCAAACTACTAGCCGCCATGTACTTTGTGAGCTTACAGCAACATCAGTCGGGAAAACTGACTCGGCGGAGGTGGATGTCCTTGGTCGAGGAAAAAAATTTTCAAATTTATTAACTTTTTCGTTCCTGAGAAACAGATACTTACGAATCTGTTCGTTTAGGTGACCTAAAGAGGTATTGCAGGATTTTTGTCTTTGTGCTTTATTCGCAGAAAAAACCTTTTAGAATATGAAAAAAACACTCTCCGCACTCCTGTTTGCTACAATACTTCTCTATGGATGCAATGAAGATGAAAACCCTAAAAGTGGTGATTTTTATGTTGAAGCATCTATTACTCCCGCTTTGGAGGATCAACGCTGGTTCATTGGAAATGACACCTATGGTAACGTAGTTAATGGAGGCGATTTATTAAAAACAGATCCACTAAGAGTCAACTCCGGCGACAACATTTCCCTAGTCACAGGCATAATTGAAGCCACAGATCAATGCCATACGGTAACACTAGACTTTTATTATTCAGGTAGACGATTTGAGTCAAGAGTTTTTGAAATGGAGGGGTTTCTTGGGGTTAACCTGTTTCAAGGATCAGACTGTAAAGACGGGTACGAAAAACCTTTTAACGTAATTATTCCAGACTAATATGAATCCACTGAGAAATCTCCTTTACTTAGGCTTGTGCCTCGTTATCCTCTTAAATGTATCGTGCACAGATGAATCAACTCCAGAAGGAGGAGAGCTAGTCTTCGAACTCAGCTTTTCCAAAGATGTAGATGATCCTGAAGCATTGGTCTCTATCATTATGTTCAACTTCGAAGGTGGACTTTATAAGATTGACTCAGGCAAATCTCTGAAAACCGACAGCTTCTCTGTTAAAAAAAACCAAAACGTAGTTTTCGGTATTGATGGATCGAACCACTGGGGATGTATACCCACAACACTGAAAGCCATTTACCGTGGAAACGTTATTTACCAAAAAGACTATCAAGTAGGTTTGGACTGTGAAGGGGTTCGATTTGACATTGACGCCATCATAACTGGAAACGTAATTATCCCAGGCTAGTATGAACCTCGTGAAAAAGCAATTTTGTATTTGGTTAATACTGATACTTTTCCTGTCAGTTTCCTGCTCTGAGAATCAGGAACCATTCAACGAAAATTACTTCTTTGAGGCAGAAGTGGAGGGAAACGTGTTTCGACAGGAGTTTTCAGAAAACTTAACTCTAGACGAACTTCCCCTTGTCTTTGAAAGGGACCGCTCGGTTTCAATAGGGCAAATAAACTCCATGATCGACACCAACTGTCTAAGCAGCTGCATTTCTCCATTTTACATCAACATGGTCTTTGATGGCAGAGTTGGCACTCGAGAAGTGGAGGTTTTGGAACAACTCCAAGTTCCTATCGGCAGCTTTACCACTGATTATTGGTATGGGAGCACCAATGTAACCCCTGAACCATCCAAAATAAGTGTGACAATTACAGGAGCTGATGAGTCCAAGCGAGTCATTGCAGGAACCTTTGAAGGAGAAGCTTACAAAAACCAAACACAAACTCCTGTCAAGATCCCTATCAAAGGAACGTTTAAAGCCGGGTATCGAATCCTTTAAGCACCAGCCCTCCCAAAAAGAGGGCTTTTGTAGTTTTAATAAAACAACTAATTTTAGGTATTAGAGCTTTTTCTGTGAATCCGTCGAGGTAACTCTACCAAAACAACAGCATGAATCAAAATCTGCAAAAACTAGCTTCGGGACTAACGAGGATCAAAAAAATATTCAACAAAAAATCAAGCTTCACGGGTAAAACTTGGGTATTAATCGATGAAAGCCAAAGAGGTGTTTTTGAGATTGAGTTTTTCAGGGATGGAAGAATGCTTTATATACTTGGTAGCAATGTTACCTGGGGAAAGTGGGATATTTCGCCAAGTTCCGATCGTTTAATTCTCGACTGGGGAGAAAAATCTTTAATCTACAATGTAAAGTTCGCTGACGATTCAATCATGACAGTACAAAGCCCAGGTAGCGAAGTAGTTGAAGTTTTTGTGAACCGAAAAAAAATACCTGATCTGATTGCAGACTTCTACATTTCAAAACTTTGGAAAAAACACAAACTCCATAGAAATGATATTAAAAGAGAGTTTGGTTCGAAATCTTCATCATCTTTAGACTACAGAGACTATAATTCTTTGTACGATCCAGATCGAAAAAGAAAACAGAAGCCATCAAACAAAACCCGAACTTCAACCTCTTTTGATCATCTCGCAGGTTTTCGAACGAGGAGAGGAGAAGAAAAAACCTCTCAAGAACTGAAGCCTCAATCTGCTCCAATAAAACCGCTTTCAAGAATTAAAACTGGAGTATCACCAGTCATTAACCTGTACAGGGACTTTTTCAATATTATGTTTTCCGAGATTACCGATTCACCATCAAAAAAACACAAACAAAATCAGACAGACACAATTGTACTGGGAATTGTTGGTCTAGTCAGTCTTGGCTTAATCATTTGGAGTTTTTTTTGGTAACATTCCACCCCAGCCCTTTCCCTTTCCACCGAAAACGCTATTTTTAAGCAACCAAACATTTTTTGGAAACCCTAACTGTCCAGGCACTGCGTACAACCTTTTTTCATTCGCAATCTGGGACAGCACCAAAAAGGTTTTCAGAAAACTCAAAACAGCTTATGTCTGAAGATCAAAAACGCCAACTGGAAAGCCAGCTCTGGGGGATTGCCAATCTCCTTCGTGGAAAAATCTCTGCCGATGACTACCGGGATTACATCCTCGGCTTCATATTTTACAAATACCTTTCTGAGAAGCAGCACCTGTATGCCAACACCCTTCTGGAAACGGAGGCGGTAAAAGACTACAAACAGCTCAAAGACCCGAATCTGCTAGAAGCCATCAAGGAAGAATCTCTGGAAACGCTCGGTTACTTCCTTTATCCGCACGAACTCTTCGATGCAATCGCAGCTCGCGGTAATGCAGACACAGAAGCAGAATCAAACTACATCCTCGAAGATCTCAAAGCAATCCTCAACCATATCGAGCAAAGCACGATGGGCACTGCTTCGGAGGAGGACTTTAACGCCTTGTTCGAAGACCTGGATCTCAACTCGACCAAACTCGGGAGAACGGTAGCTGCCCGAAACAGCATCATAGCTCAGATATTAAACTACCTGAATAAAATCGACTTCAAACTGGAAGACATTGAGTCGGATGTATTGGGTGATGCCTACGAATACCTGATCGGTAAGTTCGCAGCGGGTGCGGGAAAAACAGCCGGGGAGTTTTATACCCCGCAGCAGGTCTCCAAGATTCTGGCAAAACTGGTCACCACTGGCAAAACACGCATTCGCTCCGTGTATGATCCCACTTGTGGTTCGGGTTCCCTCCTACTCCGGGTAGCCAAAGAGGTGGAGGTTTCGGAGTTTTTCGGTCAGGAGCTTAACCGAACCACCTACAACCTAGCCCGGATGAATATGATCCTGCATGATGTGCATTATCGAAACTTCGACATCCGGCAGGAAGATACTCTGGAGCATCCGCAACATAGTGAAGAACGTTTTGAAGCCATTGTCGCCAACCCACCCTTCTCTGCACACTGGAAGAGCAATACCAATCCACTTTTTGAAACGGACGAACGCTTCGCACGATACGGAAGACTAGCACCAAAAACCAAGGCAGATTTCGCTTTTCTACAGCACATGCTTTTCCAGCTCAGTGACAACGGGATCATGGCTTCTGTTTTCCCACATGGGGTGCTATTCCGAGGAGCTGCCGAGGGAGCCATCCGGGAATATCTGATCAAGGAGATGAACGCAATCGATGCGGTAATTGGACTTCCTGCCAATATCTTCTACGGCACCTCCATCCCGACCTGCATTCTGGTCCTGAAAAAGTGTCGGGAGCAGGACGACAACGTGGTCTTTATCGACGCCAGTGGAGACGACCACTTTATTAAGGTGGGCAATCAAAACGAACTCAGGGACGAGGATGTAGAACTAATCGTCAACACCTATCGCAATAGGGAGACCATCGAGAAATACAGCTATGTGGCGACCCTGGCTGAAATCGCTGAAAACGACTACAACCTGAATATCCCCCGCTATGTGGACACTTTCGAGGAGGAGGAACCAGTTGATCTGGAGGCTGTGGCCGAGGATCTCAGAAACTTAGACTCCGAACTGAAGTCCAACGAAGTATCACTGATCGGCTTCTGCAAGCAACTTGGAATCTCAACCCCTTTCTAAAATGAGTGAGAAAAGAAATGTACCGCAGTTGAGGTTCCCTGGGTTTACTAATAGTTGGGAATACTCCAAAGCAGGAGATCTTTTTAGCGTTTCTGCAGGTGGGGACATCCCTAAAGAGAATGTTAGCCAAGAGCAAACGGATGAATTTCCGTATCCCATTTTTGCAAATGCGGCAGAAGGAAAAGGGCTTTATGGTTACTCTGACGTTTTTAAAATAGAACCGCCTGCTATTACCATTGCAGGAAGAGGTGTGAATGTTGGTATTTCCCATGTTAGAACTTCTCGTTTCTATCCAATTGTGAGACTTCTTGTCCTTAAGCCAAAAAAGGAAGGAGTTGCTGATTTGAAGTTTTTTGAAAGGGTTTTTAACAACCTGAATATTTTCATCGAAAGTACGGGCGTTCCTCAACTAACTGCACCTCAAATATCCTCTTATGGGTTAGCTTTCCCCTCCCTCCCCGAACAGCAGAAGATCGCCGAGTTTCTGACAGCCGTGGACCATCGGATCGAGCTACTTCAGGCCAAGAAGGAAAAGCTGGAAGCCTACAAAAAGGGCGTGATGCAAAAGATTTTCCCTTCGACAGGCTCAGGGCAGGCTCCACAGCTCCGCTTCAAAGCCGACGACGGATCTGAGTTCCCGGACTGGGAGGAGAGGAAGTTGGGGGAGGTTCTTGATTATGAGCAACCTACTAAATATCTGGTTTCCTCAACGGAGTACAACGACTCTTACCCAACTCCAGTACTTACAGCTGGAAAAACCTTTTTGCTTGGATACACAGATGAAACAACGGGAATTTTTACTGAAAACCTTCCAACGATAATCTTTGACGACTTCACCACAGCATTTCAGTACGTAGACTTTCCCTTCAAGGCAAAGTCATCTGCAATGAAAATGCTCGTCCCACGAGAACCATCAGTCATCATGAAGTACGTTTACGAAGCTATGCTACAAATCAAATTTGTTCCCGGAGACCACAAGCGACATTGGATATCCGAATTCCAAGAGTTTGAGATTCCGTACCCAAGTGAAGCTGAGCAGAAAAAAATCGTCCAGTTTCTGACAAGCATGGACTCTACGATCAATAACCTAAATCAACAGATAACCCAAACGCAGACCTGGAAAAAGGGGCTGCTGCAAAAGATGTTTGTGTGAAAATGAAGGTAACTACAATAAAAGACGAAAACGAATTTGAAAGAATGATCTTAACAGATCCTGATTTCAAGGGGCAAGTTGGTTCTGAAACCACTCAGGTCGTTTTTGACTTCGAGTTGGTTTTGGATAAATCCTTGAGTTCTGGTACTGTACCAATCAGATACAGGTATTTTAACTGCGTTTTTAAAAAAAATCTAACACTTAGCACATCTGCAAGCTCCATTAAGTTTGAACGTTGTAAATTCGAGGGCGAGTTTCTCTGTGAAAACACTTCCTATAAGGTAAAAGTACGGCTATTAAACTGTGATTTTTTGGGCAAGACTAATTTCAAAAACTCGAAATTCCATGACCTCGCTGACTTCTGGAGAAGTACCTTCAACCAGGAAGTCATATTCTACAAAACAGACTTTTTGGGGACGGTCGTTTTCTCGGCAACAACATTTGAAAAAAACGTACTCTTTACTTACACCCTAATCGAAAAATTGATCCTTTTCCGGGGAACAGTGATCAAACAAGGGATCGATCTCTCGACATCAATCATCAGTGGATCGGTAGGAACTTTCGGGTTATCACTTTGGGACTTCAAAGCAAAAAAAGGAAGACTTACCGATCAGGAATTTGAAACTGCTGTTTCTAAGTCAGGTGAAATCCCTATCAAGAACAAGCGGGAAACCTTCCGAATTCTCAAACAAGCCAACATCCAGCAAAACAACGTAATCGAGTCTATCCCATATCAAGCACTTGAGAAAAAAACACTTTTGACTGAATTGCTGGACTCACTCCAAAAACCAGAAAACTTCAAGGAATGGTGGAGGAGTTTCTGGGATCTGATTGTCCTAGGTTTGAACTGGATGTCCAACAGTTTTGGTAAAGCACCAATGCAAGGTGTGATTTTCACACTGTGTTGTGGTATCCTTTTCTTTTACCTCAACATCACACAGACGAACAAGTACGAAATGGCTCTTCACTTAAGCTGGGATGTTTTTGTTGACGAGATTCCTAACTACTTAAAGTTTATACTTCCCACACATGGACTAGATTATCTCGGTTCAGAGTTTTACGAGAAATACTCCGTCTCTAACTGGTATTACGTGTGGGATATCGTGGGACGAATCTTCGTCGGTTTCGGAATCTACCAGACGATCCAGGCTTTCAGGAAGTTTCGGTAAAGCAACCCCCACTGTTTATTAACCGCATAACCAAACTTTTTTGGTTTAAATCTTCATCGACAAGAACCCATTCACAGAAACTTTGAAACTACCTTGGCGTTGACTATCTTAACAAAACCAACAAAAAGCGAACATTTCTAACGCCATGTCTACTGTAGAACTGAAATCACGCCTGATCAAACTCGTGGAGGAAATGCAAAATGAGGAGCTATTGGAGCTGCTCGTAGACTTTCTCTCCAAGCAAAACCAAACAGCTGGAGCGATGTGGGATGATCTCAGTGATGCACAAAAACAAGAAGTGATGAATAGCTATGAGGAGTCTGAAAGACAGGGAAATCTCGTAGAAAAAGAAAAACTTTTCCGCTTTCTGAAGTGAAAGTCGTCATCACCCAAACCGCACTTAAGCGATTCCACACCATCGTGGATTTTTTAGTGGAAGAATGGGGAGAATCAGTTGCCCGACAGTTTGAAAAACGCACCGCCAGTTTCTTGGAGCTTTTGGAGGACTTTCCGGAAATCGGTACAGTGGTCAATAAGACCAAGAAGATCCGTGGATTTCAACTCACCAAACAGACCCGAATCTACTACCGGATCAAAGGCGAGCAGATTTTAGTCCTTACCTTTTTTGATGTTCGGCAGGACCCTGATCGTATTGGCTTCTAAATTTTGTGATTTCGTTTATGAAATTTGTAGCAGAACGGGGAAATTAGCATCTTAGTCCAAACCAAACCAGACAGACTTCAATAAGCTAGATGCTTAGTCCGCTTTTTTAATTTTTACATGACCACACAACCGGAACAGACCTTAGAGAATAATCTTGTAGCACAGCTGGTCAGCTTGGGATACAAGAAAGTAGAAATCAAGGACGAGAAAGACTTACTTGCCAATCTGAAGCTTCAGCTGGAAAAACACAACAAAGTCAAGCTAAATGATCGGGAGTTTACCCAAATCCTGAATGCAATCAACAAAGGGAATGTCTTTGAGCGTGCTAAGATTCTACGGGATCGGGTTCCTTACCAGGATGATTCCGGCGAATTCCGAACAGTCGAGTTGATCAATCAGATCCACTGGTGTCAGAATCAGTTTCAAGTCACACAGCAGGTCACTATTGAAGGGAAATACCGAAACCGATACGATGTCACCATTCTGATAAACGGTTTGCCACTGGTACAAATTGAGCTGAAACGAAGAGGCTTAGAGCTCAAAGAAGCTTTCAAACAGACCCTTCGATACGGGGTGCATTCCTTCGGAGCAGGTCAGGGACTCTTTCAGTTTATCCAATTCTTCGTCATCAGCAACGGAGTCAATACGAAGTATTACGCCAACTGCAATATCAAGGATCGCGACTTCAAACAGACTTTTTACTGGACTGATACGAATAATAAGCTGATCACACAGTTAGTCGCTTTTACTGATATTTTCCTGGAGCCATGCCACCTGTCCAAAATGGTCACCAAGTACGTGGTGCTCAATGAGTCCAACAAGAGCCTGATGGTGCTTCGCCCCTATCAGTACTATGCCACAGAAGCCATTGTCAACCGGGTAAAAACGACCACCAAATTCGGCTACATCTGGCACACGACGGGTTCGGGCAAGACACTGACTTCATTTAAAACAGCTCAGATACTCACCAATCTTCCCGAAGTGTACAAGGTGGTTTTCGTGGTGGATCGAAAAGATCTGGACACCCAAACTATCAACGAATTCAACGCCTTCAGTAAAGGAAGCATCGACGGTACCAACGATACCAAAACCCTTGTAAAGCAGCTGGCTGGTGACAACAAACTTATAGTTACAACCATTCAAAAACTTAATACTGCCATATCCACGGCTCGGCACTTGGAAAAAATCAAACACCTGCAAGAGAAACGGATCGTTTTCATTTTCGACGAATGCCACCGAAGCCAGTTTGGAAAGACACACGAAGAGATCAAAAACTTTTTCGATGTTTCCCAGATGTTCGGGTTTACTGGGACACCGATTTTCGAGGAAAACGCAGGTTCCAACGCTTATGGAAAGCGAACGACCAAAATGCTTTTCGGAGACTGTCTTCACAAGTATGTGATTACCGATGCGATCCGTGATGACAATGTATTGAAGTTCTCGGTGGAGTACATCAGCACCTTTAAGAAAAAGGAACACATCTTTGACATCAACGTGGAGGATATCGATGAGGAAGAAGTGATGAATGCTCCCCAACGATTGGAGAATATCGTGGACTACATTCTCGAAAACCACAATCGAAAGACTCATAGCCGGGAGTTTACTTCGATTTTCTGTGTACCTAGTGTTCCTGTTCTCATAGAGTATTATCAGATCTTTCACAGGAAAAGACGGGAAGGCGAACAAAACCTCCGAATTGCAACCATTTTTTCATACGGTTCAAATGTGGATCTATTGGGAGACGGAGGTTTTGAAGATGACTGGGAGGAAAGTGAATTTGGGATTGCAGCGGACAAAGATCGTGAGGAGTACCAGAGTCTGGGTAGAAAGCACCCCAGGGAATATCTCGATGACTTTATCGGTCACTACAATACCGAATTCGGAACGAACTACTCGACAAAGGATAGTAAGCTTTTTTACCAGTACTACAAAGACGTAGCAGCTCGGGTAAAGAAGAAGGAAATCGACATCCTGCTGGTGGTGAATATGTTCCTGACAGGATTTGACAGCAAAACCCTTAACACGCTGTACGTGGACAAGAACCTGAAGTATCACGGATTGATTCAGGCCTATTCCCGTACCAACCGGATCAAGGGAGAACTCAAATCCCAGGGAAATATCGTCTGCTTCCGAAACCTAAAAAAAGCCACGGACGATGCAATCACCCTATTTTCCAACATCGCTGCCAAGGACGAAATCATTATGCAGCCCCTGGAGGATTACATCGGGAAGTTCAACGAGGCTTTCATCAAATTACTTCAGATCGCTCCGACGGTCAACAGTGTGAATGATCTGCCCAGTGAGGTGGAGGAAATGGAGTTTATCAAAGCTTTCCGCGAGCTCATGCGTCTGAAAAACGTGATGGCCACCTACACCGAGTTTTCATTCGAGGACCTGTCCATGCCTGAGCAGAGCTTTGAGGATTACAAAAGCAAGTACCTCGATCTGTACGACAAGGCAAAAGGTGACCACCAAAAAGAGAAGGTTTCGATACTCTCCGATGTGGACTTCGAGCTAGAACTGATCCACCGGGACGAGATCAATGTGAGTTATATCCTGAAACTTCTCGCGAAGCTGAAAGACGCACCTGAAGAAGAAAAAGAAAAGCAAGAAAAAGCCATCATCGACCTGATGGTAGGAGAAACCCAACTGCGAAGCAAGCGGGAACTGGTGGAAAAATTCATTCGTGAAAACCTGCCAAAAATCGAGGACTCCGAACAGATACCGGAGGAGTTTGAGAACTTCTGGACTCAGGAACGCATCGAAGCTGTAAAGCGAATGAGCGAGGAAGAAGGTTTGGATGCAGACCAACTCGAAGAGATCATAGCCAAGTACATTTACACCGAAAAAGAACCACTCCGAGACGAAGTGGTTTCGATCATGAAAGAGAAGCCCAGCCTCTCCAAACGAAAGACCACAGCCGAGCGCGTGATCGGCAAAATCGTGGACTTCGTGGAGACTTTTATTAGTGGGATAGCGGCGGCTTAACGGCATCACAGTTCTGAGAAACTCGATCAAAACTGAAGAATTTCTGAGAAGCGTGGCGAGAAATACAAAAACAACGAATCAGTTCTGAGAAACGAGGTAAAACCCTGAAAAACAGCGACAAATTTCTCAGAAACGTGATCATAAGGTGAGAAAATTTTTTCGTTTGAACGTTTGGAAAGTACTTTTTTAGCCACCTACCTTTGGTGAAAACTCAACCAACAAAAATGAAAAAAAGTCTACAACAACCTCTCGATTTTATCAGCAACTGGGACCTTATTGACTCGATATATTCGGATCTTGATACCCGAAAAGTGACTGTTGTGTTACACAATAAGACCAAAGGAGGAAAGCACGTTCGATTTGGTGACGCATTTAACTACCTACCTAACGGGATCATCCATAAATCAGATACTGGTATGGGAGCTACCACATGTGAATGTGTAAGTCTCCGAAATTCCATCATCGTTGAGCCACTTAGAGCAACTGCTTATTTAAAATATAAAGCTCAAGGCGGTGTATTTGTGGGGACACCACCCCCAAGTTCCGGAATCCAACCAGCAACCGAGGAAGAATTAAGGACCTACCTCGAACAACCAGGCTTCAAGAAAATATTTTGTGTGTCTGATAGCCTGCCATTCGTTATGTCACTTATACCAGATGAAAGAAAAAGCGAGTTTTTTCTTTTGATCGACGAAACAGATACCCACCAACTTGATTCATCATTCCGGTTGGCATTACACATAGCAATGGAGATCTACAAAGCCCATCCTGCAAATATGAGGGGTACAGTAACGGCTACTCCATTGAATTTCTCTGACCCGGAATTGCACGCAGAAAGTATCATCGAGGTGATCTACAATTCCCAAAACCCGCAGATCGTAAGAATTCTAAATACTCCCAGTGCAACAAACAGCCTTACAAAACTGATAATCAAACACTTTGAAGACACTCCTCACAACAAACTTGTTGTCGCACTAAACTCCATTGGTGGCATAAAACAACTCATCAGAAGTATCTTAAAGCACCCCTTCAATAAGTTGAAGAACGATGATATCAAGGTACTATGCAGTTCCAAAAGGGCGAAGGATGTGGGGGAACATTATCATGAACTCAGCTCTGATATTCTTCCCGGCAAATTGGTGTTTATAACGGCAGCATATTTTTCAGGCTATGATCTCTCAGAAATCTTCAGACTGGTAGTGGTAATTGATCCTCGTTTTCCAAACCTTGCGTTGTCTGAACATCGATATAAACAAATTGCAGGTCGCGCCAGAAATGGATTGATCGAAGGTCTGATCATCTACCAGCGATTAGAAGAATCTTGGTATGAAGAAAAGTCCATAACTGATTTGCTCGAAATATCGCAATCCCTGATGAACAGTTTTGGTTGCCTGACTTTGAATTTAGATCGAAACCCTCACTTAAAACAGCGCAAACTGAGGACATTAAAGGGTGTAGTTTCGACAAATGAAGTCCACGGAAGAAATATGCTATTCTGGTACGAAAAAGAAGGAGCGTTTAGGATTGCTTACCTTTCTATCGACTCTATTCTTGAGCTCAACAGACTCCAAAAAACGGTTTTCAGAAATATGCACGGTTTAGTCCATGCTCTTAAAAGGCTTGGGTATGAAGTGATAGACAGCTTTGATGATGTCGAATGTTCCGAGGTCCAAAATACCAACAACGAATGGTTCGAAACCTCTCTTCAGAAGATTCGGGATGCGCTCTATTCAAATGTCAACCCTACGACTTCTAGCGTCGCTTCCAAAGGAGAAAACATCTTCGAATCAGAGGTCTTCAAGGTGTTCGGAGAATACAGGTATTATGTCGACCCAGAGTACTTAACACAGTTGATCCTGAAGGCTTGCAACAAAAAAAATGGCTGGAAAACAGGCCTTAAATCGTTGAAGCTTGAACTCTTCTTCGCAACACAATCCCCAGACGGAAACTTCAACCACATCATCAATCAGTGCTTTCCGAAAGGAGGTAGTTACTCCCATACAAGAATCCTGGAGATCTGGGACAAAATCAAAACAACAACGCCTGAAATTGGGATGTTAATGGACGACCCTGTTTTTCTTTTAAACCGGGTTTTTAAAACAGTCCGAAGAAAGAGCGCATTAGATGGTGTGAGGCAATTTTACATAACCACTACGCGGAAAATTGACGAGAGAAAGGTTCTACGTTACAAAGACGAGGTATCCAACCTTAGGTTTTCGGCGCTTGATTATGAACTAGCTTAAGATGTTGCATAGAGGTTGTGTAGCGAAGTATATAAGAAAAAATCTGTGGACCTCGCTGCAAAACGCTCCTTATAACCGTGAAGTACGTGAAAAAGACACCTAATCCACTTCAAAAATCTTTGCTCAAAACAATGGCAAGAGACGTTCTCTGTCGGAACATTTTGAGTGGAACCTCTCCTTTCCCCCATTTACATTATGAAAACAAACTACCTAGTCATTTTCCTATCGAAAAACTGCTCGATCAATGGCGACACTCAAGCTACCTTTGAAAACCAACAAGACGCAGAGGCGTATATGAACCTGCTCCTAACAAAAATCGACTCCTCCATAACCAGGGCATTTTACAGGGATGCAATCCAGCTTCTGGAGGTTGAGTTTTATGTTACGTCCGAAATTTCCGACTCCATTAGCTTTTCGAGCCTTCTTTCTGCATTACCCCTCCTGCAGTTTGATCTTGAAAGAATCAAAGACGTGTTGGACAACATGGTCATAGAATACCTAGACGATCTGCTTTTGGGAGGAAAAAACCTCCCCAAGACATCGTCGCAAGAAGAAAACACTTCAGCCACTCCTGCTTTTCCCCCTTACTGGGGAGTGGAAGCTACAGCCTAATAGAGCATCAAAATCTTAGCGATATTGCTAGATAGGGGTGTACAATGCCCCCACTTTTTCGTAAATTATAGTATACACCACACCACTCAAACTACTTATGAACATCTACTACGCCCTCTTCCTTACTGACAATTTCAACTACGAGAAAACACAGCTACCTGGAGGTTTTATAAGCATCCAACTTGCTGCTGATTATCTAGATCGCCTGATCAATGAGCTAAATAGTGAGGGGTACGATTTTCGAAGATCAAACAGATTTGTCAGCTATGCAAACCTTGCTGAGATAGAGATCAAACAGACCGACCAATGTCATTGGGAAAGAGGAAATCTTCCTGAAGAATTCGCTTCGAACTTCCAAAACGATCTCCAACTGATCAGGAAATTCATTCAGGAAAGCGATGAACGAAACGATCAGTATCTTCAAGAGCTCGAAGATATGGCAATCCAAAACGTCATCACTGTTTAGAAATCTCATTCAGGAAACACTTCCGGAGAATCTGAGAAAAAGAGCCAACCATCTCTCTACCCCGACCAAATTCGTTTCGTTTCCTGTCACAAAAACCGGATAGTCTTACACCAATTAGATAGCTATCGCAGTATTGAGGGTATGTCAACTGGCTACCCTCATCGTTTTTTAGGTAGGTTCCTGGTGGAAGCAATCGATGAAGAACAGAAACACAGAAATCCGTGGTAAAAAAGCAGCGGCCAACCCCATCAGCCGCTGTCCCCGGAAAATCAAAACATATGAAGCAACACCTAGGTGACACCACCTCTTCTTTGGATTCGAGAGCAGGTACTACCCTAGAAACATCCCCCGGCCTCTAAAAACTTGGGGCTCTCCCCCCGGGTCAAGCGAAAACACTTTTCCTACCCATATTCCTACCCCCTGCAAAATCCAGTCTAAACTTAAACGATTTAAACATGACGGATTTACGTGTATCAAAACGTTCCCAAGCACGCATCAGAATTGCGATGCAGGGTCCAAGTGGGGCTGGAAAAACTTACTCCTCCCTCTTGCTTGCTTTCGGTCTTACTGGCAACTGGTCAAAGATCGCGGTCATTGACACTGAGAACCAGAGTGCTGATCTGTATGCACATCTTGGCCAGTACAATGTAATCTCTGTGGGTTCGCCTCAGACCCCTGAGAAGTATGTGGAGGCGATTGAAATCTGTGAAAAAGCAGGGATGGAAGCGATCATCATTGACAGCATCTCACACGAATGGGAAACGCTGCTGGATATTCATTCCAACATGCCAGGTAACAGCTTCTCCAACTGGGCAAAAATCACTCCCCGGCACAACGCACTACTGAACAAGATTCTGTCTTGCTCTGCTCATGTGATTGCCACTGTTCGTACCAAGCAAGACTATGTCCTGACTGATAAGAACGGAAAAATGGTACCTGAGAAGGTGGGACTGAAGGGAGTGCAAAGGGACGGGCTGGAATATGATTTCACCATCGTCTTTGACGTCAACATCAGACACCAAGCTTCTGCTTCCAAAGACAGAACGGGGATGTTTGTCGATGTTCCTGACTTCGTGATCGGAGTAGAAACAGGTCGTAAAATCGCTGATTGGTGCATGGAAGGGGCTTCAGCATCTCAAAAACAGAGTAGCTTTTCTCTGACTGAGCAGTTTGAAGAAAGTTTGACCTTCCATGATTCTATCACAAACTGTCAGACCATGGATGAGCTCATCAAACTATTCAATGCGAACCCTTCTTTGCAACAGGTTTATCGAGACGAGTTCATTGCTCAGAAAAACAAACTCATCAACCAACCAAACTTCAGACAAAATGGAACTGCTGCGCATTGATCAGACCCCAAGCCTACAAAGAATTGAGCCCGTTACCCATGTGAGTACGGGCTCTTCTTTTATCGAGGCAAACACAGAAGCTGTAAGCTTTGCAGAAATGAGAGATCGACATGTCATTCCGGTATTCTTGAAAGACAACGAACCTGCAATATCTCATTGCGAGTTTATCGAAACGGTTTCTCAGGCGACACAGGATGCGTTTGGACTGGCCACGTTTCCCAGAGCTGATATACGTGTATCCCATCCAGTCAAAGGAAGGGTTTACGAAGCACGTCACAAGAAGGCGCAGGAGTTGCTCCCGCATGAGAAAACGATCTATTTTGAGCGTATGGCTTTCATGATCTCGATTCCTGATATCCGTGATGAGGTTTCTGGGAACCTGCTTGAGCTGACTATCGGCGGTGTGAAAGCTTTCCACTTGGACAATCTCAACTCCTGCAAGGGTGGCCTAGAGCACTTTAAGGTCTTTATCGGATTCAAAAACCGAGTCTGTACCAATCTGTGTGTTTCCACCGACGGTGTGAGAACAGATTTGAAAGTGAGAACTTTGGAAGAGCTGTATCAGGGAGTATTCGATCTGATTGGAAGCTTTGACTCCGTCGACTTTCTGAGAACGTTAAACAGTCTCACAGAATACGAGCTGGAAGAACGTCAATTTGCTCAGATCATAGGACGGTGCAGAATGTATCAGTTTCTCCCGACGGTTCCGAGAAAGGAGATCCCGGAGCTGCTGATCAACGACACGCAAGTTTCACGGATTGCGGAACATTTCTACCACGACCCGAACTTCTCTGGTTCTGAGAACGGAGTTATCGATTTGTGGAGATTCTTCAATTTGTTCACAGGAGCAAATAAGCAGTCCTACATAGACAAGTATGTCGAGCGTGGTGTGAACGGTTACGAGTTCACCGAGAGAATCAGGCAGAGTCTAGATGGCTCTTACCCGGAGTTTTGGTACTTAAGTTAAACAGCACAGGCCCACCGTTCACAGCGGTGGGTTTTTCATTTCTCACATCATGAAGAACTTTCTATACGAACTGAAACTAAGTTACAACAGAACGGGAGAGTACAAGAAGTACGATCCTATTAGAACAAGCAGAGACGTACACCAAGTGTTGCGTCAGGTTTTCGATCCCGAGTTGATCGAAGCACGAGAAGAGTTTATCATCCTATACGTGAATCGTGCGAACAACTTGATCGGATATTATAAAGCCTTTCAGGGAGGTGTGGCCTCGGTGGTAGCGGACACAAAACTGATGCTTTCCATGGGGCTGAAATCTTTGGCTTCTGGGATGATTATTGCGCACAACCATCCGTCTGGAAACCTCACCCCTTCGGACCAGGACATTCGGCTTACAAACCGAGTGAAGGAAGCCTGCAAGTTGGTTGACATCGAACTGATGGATCATTTGATTCTGACAGCCGATGGAGACTATTACAGCTTTGCAGATGAGGGTAAACTCTGATTTCTGATGCGTTGGAATTCCTGTTTTGAAGCACTACTTTTGAGACAAAAGAGGCTTTGCATCGCAAAAAAACTGCAAATCACTCTCCCTCTAGGACTCAACTACTTGATTTTCAGTAGCTCAGCTGGTTAGAGCACATGACTGTTAATCATGGGGTCCTTGGTTCGAGCCCAAGAGGGGGAGCAACTTATAATGATAAAACGGTTATACTATTTTAGTGTAGCCGTTTTTTTATTTTAGGGTAATGAAACTAAACATAACAATTCCTAAAAGTCTGAAGCCCTTCTTTTATAAAGAACTAGAGTTGGCGGAGTCATGTTTATCCAATAATGACTTAAAAGCGAGTTGGCGTCATCTTGAACGCGCACACATCCTTGGGCAACCCTATCCGTACCACCACACATTGGTTCATTTGAAGATGCTACGGTTCGGAATCAAAATAAAAGACAGTAGAGAAATATTGGGCCAAATACCCAGATTGCTTGTAGGTGGAATTAAGTCTTTTATTGGCGAAATACCAGTTGGAAATACAGGTGGAGCAAACGTACCCCCCTTAAGGCCCATGGAAATTCCAAAAGATTTACAACTAATCGTCTCAGAATACAGATGAAACAGCTAGGTCCGAAGAAAATCAAGGCAATTATACTTTTAGTCGCTGTCGTCATTATCCATCTTTTATTGGATTTGTATTATCGTCCAATGGCGTATTCTAAAAATATAAATGACTTCGGACTAAAAGATTCCTTCACTCAAATCAGTTCAGTGATTGGTATATCCTTACTCATGGTTCTGTTTGAAAAAGAGAACTTCACGAAAGGAAAATCAGGTAGAGTTTTTTTGACTCTAGTACCTGTAGTGGCTATGATTAGCTATGAGTTTGTTCAGTTGCTATTACCTCCATTAAGGTTCGATACACAAGACCTCATTTTTACGCTTGTGGGGGGCGTTTTTACATGGTTTATTCAAGGAGTTTTGGGTAAGACTCATTAAAACCAAATACTTCTGATCGACTAAATCTTGTCTACTTTATTCAGTTTTGAATAAAGATTTGTGCTGCAACTTTCGTCAACAAGGGGAGCCAATTTAAAAAAGAGGTCAGAGATGACCTCTTTTTTTGTTTAAATCCCTTTCAATTTAATTCCACCAGAGATTTTTCGGTTGCAACTTTAAATGTGGTCTTGTCCCCTTTCTTGAAATTGGAACAGGAAGCCCGAATTATAAGATGGGGGCTTTAGAGGTGATTTTGAGTTTGGTCTGTGATTAAAAATCAAATAAAAAGACAAGAAGCTTATTTATTTTTGAATTCCTCCAAAAATTTAAACAGCAAATAATGAGTCACTTACAAGACTGATTACGGTAGTTTTAAATGGTTGTTTTTTGTTTATAAACATCCAAAACCATCATTAAATAGTATTTTTTTGATTCAGGGATTTATTTTGAAAGCTTTAAAAAGCTGTCAATATCCAATTTTGATATAGGCTTAAATTTTGAGAAATCATAAGGTGTTTTCACAAATATGAATTTTTAAATTACTGATAATAAGGGTTTTATAAAGTGAAAAAAGTCACGTTTTTATTAATTTATTTAGTGTACCTTACAAAGGTTCAATTCAAAAACATAAATCAGTTACTAAAGAAATTACCCAACTTTAGAAACTTAAAACTACTTCTAAGGCAAAAGCAGCAAGAGCCTAATATGATGGTAGCGGATCCAAGTTGTAATTTATTTTGAACTTACCAAAATCACAGCACCATGAAAAAAGGCGGACAGAATTTTGAAAAAGAGCCCTACATTATTGCAATAGGGGCATCTGCGGGAGGAATGGAGGCTATTCACCTCCTATTTGACCATACTCCAGAGGATGGGGTGGCTTATGTGATTATTCAGCATCTTTCACCAGATCATAAAAGTTTCATGTCAGAGCTTCTTGCGAAGCATAGCAAACTTAAAATCACGGTTGCCGAAAATGAGATGTTTGTGGAAACAAATCATGTTTACCTGATGCCGCAGGGAAAGAACATGACCATCAAAAATCGGAGATTGTTCCTTACTGATCTCAAGCCTTATCAACCTAATAAATCCATTGACGTTTTTTTTGATTCCCTAGCGGAGAGCCACAAGGACAAAAGCATTGCCGTGATCCTTTCCGGAACAGGTACTGATGGCACCAAAGGTATTGCAGCTATCAAAAGAAACGGCGGCTTTGTGATTGTTCAAGATCCTCAAAGCGCAAAGTTTAATGGCATGCCATTGAGTGCCATTGACACGGGCCATGTAGATGCAATCCTTACTCCAGATTTGATTCCAGAGGAAATTATTACCCACTTAAAGAGTCAGGATTTGGAAGATCATATTTCTGGTAATGCCAATGAAGACCTTGAGTCAGACTTATTGAAAATTCTTGAACTGATCCAAAAAAACACTCCCTTAGATTTTTCAGACTATAAGCGACCAACAATAGTAAGAAGGATCATTTTGAGAATGGCTAAAAATAAGATAGCCTCCTTAAAGGAATATGTGTCTTTTTTAGAAACCCATCCTTCTGAAATTTCAAATTTGGCAAAAGAATTCCTGATCAGTGTGACCAAGTTTTTCAGGGATAAAGAGGCGTTTGAGGTGATCCAGAAAAAAGTCATCCCAGAGATCATTGACAATAAATTGCAGGTTGACACATTTAAGGTTTGGGTAGTGGGGTGTGCAACAGGGGAAGAGGCGTATTCCCTCGCAATTCTTATCTCGGAGTGTCTTTCTGAACGGAAGAAGAATCTGGAGGTAAAGATTTTTGCGAGTGATATTGATAAAGCTGCACTTCAACATGCCTCTAAAGGTATTTATCCTGCAAGAATCGAAAATGACATTTCACAAGAAAGGTTAAGCAAGTTTTTTACAAAGCAAGGTGATCATTACCGAGTGAGAGATAACCTTAGAAAAATGCTCATTTTCGCTGATCATGATATTGTCAAGCAGCCTCCTTATGGTAAGATTGATTTGATTAGCTGCAGGAATCTCTTGATCTACATCAATCCTATCCTACAGAAGAAAATCCTTACCTCACTTCACTTTTGCCTCAATTTGGGAGGATACCTCTTTTTGGGGCCAAGTGAAAGTCTGGGAGAGGCAAAGAAGTCTTTTATAGAGGTAAATAAGAAATGGAGAATCTTTAAAAGTATTGAAGTAGCCCGGAATTTCAGAGATACTACTTACAGCACACCTGGCTTGGAAAGGCAATTAGAAAGCATAAACCAAGTCTCTGCCACACCGAAAAATACCGAAAAAGGTAACCGGCTGGATCTTTTTAATCATTCAATACTGGAACTGTCCGGTTTTGAAGCAGCAATTTGGATTAACAGGAACCTCCAAATAGTTCAGACTTTGGGTGATTATGAAAAATACCTGCTTCCCAAACTTTTCAATTTCAACTTGTTGGAGATGTTGCCTGAGGAACTCTCCATTGCCACCTCCACTACCATCCATCAAGCATTGAAAAACAATAAAGAGGCTGGTGTTAAAAAAGTAATTTTCAATAGGGATGACAAATCTCACTCTGTTAATGTTTTTGTAAAGCCTTTTTTGACTAACGATGATGCTGTTTCAGGCTACTTTTTGGTTCTTTTTAGTGATGATAAATCAAAACAGGTATTTCGGCCCGAAACTGTTGATTTTGAAAAGGAAGCACAGGTTATTGAATATGTAGATAATCTCAAAGAAGAGCTTTCAGAAACAAAGCAAAAACTGACCGAGGCAAATAATGCCTTGGAAGAATCCAATGATAATATTTCTTCCTACAATGAAGAGCTCATTTCGAGTAATGAAGAAATGCAAAGCATCAATGAGGAACTTCAGTCTGTCAATGAAGAATTGCAAACCGTCAACAACGAATACCAACTCAAAATAAAAGAGTTGGCGGAATTGAATGATGAATTGAATAATTACTTTAAGTCAACCATCAGTGCGCAACTTTATGTAGACCATGACCTTATCCTAAGGAAATTCACCCCATCTGCGATTAGGCAGATCAATCTAAAAGAGAGCGATATAGGCAGGAAAATAAGCGATATTACTACCAATATTCGTTTTTCTACGGTGATCACAGATATCCAAAAAGTAATTACTTCTTCGGAGGTAATTGAAAAGGAGGTTCAAACCCTGGATGGAAGATGGTATCAAATGATGGGCATTCCCTATGTGAAACAACAGGATAATAGGATCGATGGTGTGATAATTACCTTTAATGATATCACCGAACTAAAAAAGGTTCAGGATAAACTTTCAAGAATCAATGAGGAGCATAAGACCTTTATTTATTCAGTTTCTCATGATTTAAGAGGGCCATTAGCCAATTTGAAGGCATTTATTTCACTCTTAAAAGAGGAAATAAAGCAGGAATCTAAAGGTCTGTTGGAGTTGGTAAATATGACTGAGAAATCAATTGTAAGCCTAAATAACATTGTGCGAGAACTCACAGACGTCGTTAAAATCGAAACTGAAATAGATGTTCCGGAGTGGGTTGACTTGAAAGAATTGCTAACTGATATTGAATCAGTCTTGAAGGATAGATTTGTCAATTTAACTTCCAAAATCAATTATGATTTAAAGGAATCTAAAGTTCAATTTTCAAAAAAGAATTTAAGGAGTATTCTGTTTAATATTTTGAGCAACGCCTTGAAATATAGATCACCCAAACGGGATCTAGTGGTTAATATTCGAACAGAAAAATCAGAAGGTCATATAATTTTGACGATTCAGGATAATGGATTGGGGATTAAAGAAAGTGAAAGAAGTAAGATTTTTGGAGTATTTCACCGCGCACATGACCATGTCGAAGGAATAGGAGTAGGCTTGTATTTGGTGAAGAAAATAATCACCAACGCAGGAGGCGACATTCAAGTCGAAAGTGAGGTAGGTAAAGGCTCAAGTTTCAAGATTTACTTCCCAAAAAGTGAGGAATTGTAAAGAGTTACACTCCTAGGTTGGGAGCTTTAGAGATTAATTTGAATCGTTTTCAAGTGGACAGCTGATTCTTGATTTTACTGTTTTTCTGGAAAAATTGACTTTCTATTTCCATGTTTGACAGTCCTAATTCAGCTAGTCAGAATCCCACACGTGCGGGATTAATCATGTCCCGTACCTATGGGATTGTTTCGAGTTCCGCACTTTTCTAACAATCTCCAACACTTTCCCTCCAAAACCCTTATTTTTAATCCTCTAATCCTTCGACTATGAAAAAACCGCTTTTGATCGTCTTATCGCTAGTACTTCTACTTCTGGCCCCTAAAACCAATTTCGCCCAAACCATCCTGGAAAAGGAAACCATTACCGACCTCAACAAAACACCCAACTACGTTTTCGGAGTCAAAGACGAGGATGGCTTAAAAAACGCCCTGTCGGTCTATGATACCTTTATGGAAAATGGCATGAACATCGAAAACTTTGAAATCGTGGTCAAGGGCCCGGTCGTCAAAACAATGGTCAAAGGCTCCGAACTCGAAAAGTATTTTGAGCAATACCAAGGGAAAGTCCGGGTAAGCATTTGTAGTATAGCCATGAAGAGACTTGGCGTTTCCGAGGAGGAACTGTTTTCGGGATTGGATGTGGTCGAAACCTACACGATCCGTATCCTTCAGCTGCAGGCTTTGGGGTATAATTCGATCTCGTATTGAGGAAAAAGCTTCAAATTAGATAGCGATTGGCTAAGGTTAATTTTCGATTCTATTCTATTTAATGCAAAAGAAAGGCCCTCAGAATTTTATCTGAAGGCCTTCCTTCTACAATCCTTCCAACATCCCAACTAGCTTAGCTCTCACTTCTCCGGCAAGCGGCTCGATCTCGGGATTGTCGACCACAGACATCGCAGCGGCGGGGTCCATCATACTTACTTCGTAATCATCCCCTCCCAAACTTCGAATCGTAACATTGCAGGGCAAAAGCGTGCTCACATGGGGTTCGGTAGTCAAAACCTTATCGGCAAAAACCGGATTACAAGCCCCCAGAATCAGAAACGGAGGGTAATCTTTGTCCAATTTCTTTTTCATCGTGGCCTGAATATCGATTTCGGTCAAAACACCGAAACCAACCTCCTTGAGTCCAGCCTCCACCTTGCTACGAAGGCTTGCTAAGTCTTTTGATTTTAGAGTTTTGGATTGATAATAGTTCATGTCTTAAGGGTTAGATTGTTGTCTTTAATTGAAAATCTAAATTCAATTGTTAAGCTAATCAGATAAGTCTTGAATTACAGTAACTTCCGTTACATAGTATCTTGTTAAGACTTTCCTCAGTCTCAAAGATCAATTAATTCTATAAGCAACTTAATATAGAATCGAGATGTGAATAAGTCATACTAGAATTTCTGGAGATTAGAATCCGGATGGGTGAGCCTTTCCGGATTTTCGGTTTTGAAACACTTTGCATGCCGTTAAGAAAATGACTTAGTCCCGAGCCTGTCTTCCGCCAGGCAGGCTTTTCTCGGGAATCCAGTCATTTTTAGGGATTCAAAGCGGTTCAAAATTCCACTGTCTGTTTATATCAAGCCATAGAAAATTGATAGCAGCGGAAAGAAAAGAGCGAGGCTCAGGGCTTTTTGGTTACTTTTTGGCCGCCAAAAAGTGACAAGGAAAAAGGAGAAAAAAACGGAGGAAGTTGCTCAGAAAGCTAGATCTCCCGAGCAGCTAATTTATTTAAGTAAAAAAGGTAATTAATTCTATCCTAATCCATTTTATTCATCAACTATTTCTTAAAGCTAATTAAATCGCCAAAACCTCTATTTTTCAACTTATTGAAAGAAACTATAAATCTCTCAACTTGCCCAACAACAGAATAGCACCTTCTCCTTCTCCTTCTCCTTCTCCCCTTTTTTCTCCCATTCTTAATCCTCATGTTGTATCTTGCAGGCATTCTAAGCAAATCATTTCTTTCATCCCAAAATCCCAATATCCTTGAAGCCTACTTACCTGATCCAGCAAGCTACCCTAGTGAATGAAGGCAAGACATTTGTCGCTGATGTCTTGATCGAAAACGAGAAAATCCAAAAAATCGGATCAATTCCAGCCCAAGAAGGCTACCATCTAATTGATGGCAAAGGCAAGGTCCTTCTGCCGGGTGCGATAGACGGACAGGTTCACTTCCGGGATCCGGGACTGACCCACAAGGCTGATATTCACAGCGAAAGTAAGGCAGCAGTAGCGGGAGGCGTGACCTCTTTTATAGACATGCCCAATACCCGCCCTAATACGCTGAACATGGAGCTTCTGGAAGAAAAATACCAAATCGCTTCGCAAAAGTCAGTGGCCAATTATGGATTCTTGCTCGGCATCAACGGCGAAAATCTCGAAGAAGCCATCACATGGGATACCCGAAAACTCCTAGCGCTCACCGATGATGGGCTTTACTTTTCTGGAAAAGGAAATATCCTTGCAGACCGTCCGGATATGCTGGAGAAAATTTTTGCAGCAAATAAGGGAATTCTAGCCATTCACTCGGAAAAAGAGGAAATCGTAGAAAAAAATGAGGAGGCTTATCGGGAGAAATATGGGGATGATGTTCCGGTAAAATTTCACCCGTTGATTCGAAGTGAACAAGCATGCTACGAAGCTACAGAAAGAGCCATTGCTTTAGCTAAAAAACATGACGCCAAGCTTCACATTCTCCACCTGAGCACTGCCAAAGAAACCAGCCTTTTTCGAAATGATATTCCTTTGAAGGATAAAAAAATCACGACCGAAGTATCGGTTCATCACCTTTGGTTTAGCGATGCGGATTACGAAGAAAAAGGAACCCTGATCAAGTGGAATCCTGCCATCAAAACCCAAAAAGATGCGGATGGATTACTTCAGGCCCTGATAGATGATCGAATCGACTTGATCACCACGGATCATGCCCCACATGCTTTGGAAGAAAAGCTCAAGCCTTATTTTCAATCCATGTCGGGAGCTCCATTGGTGCAGCATTCCTTGGCCTGTATGCTGGAATTTTTTAAGAGAGGAAAAATCAGTTTGGAGAAAATTGTAGAGAAAATGTGCCACAATCCGGCCATCCTTTACAAAATCAAAAAACGTGGATACATTCGGGAAGGCTATTTCGCAGATCTCGTCTTGGTGAATATGGATAGCCCATGGACGGTGAGCAAAGAGAATACCTTGTACAAGTGTGGCTGGTCACCTCTGGAAGGAACTCAATTTCAGACTCAAGTAGAAAAGACCTTTGTCAACGGAAATCTGGTTTTCGATCAGGGTGATTTTCAGGAAGATTCAAGAGGAAAAGCGCTGGAAGTTGAATGGGAAAAGAAGGAGTAAAAGCCCTTTTCGATGGTCGCAAACTAGTCATCGCTACCAAACATCGAAAAGAAGCGGTCTTAGGGCCGTATTTGGAAAAAGAACTGGGAGTTGAAATACTAATTCCTGAAGGCTTGGACACGGATTTGCTAGGTACCTTTTCCGGAGAAATCGAACGAAAAGAGGACCCTATCACCACAGCAGCGCAAAAATGTGAATGGGCTATGGATATCACCGGTATGGACTTAGCTTTGGCAAGCGAAGGTTCATTTGGAGCTCATCCAGCAGCTTTTTTTCTTCCAGCAGATGAAGAACACCTGCTTCTGATTGACAAAAAACTGGGTTTAAAAATCCATGCACGTCATCTTAGTACCAAAACCAATTTTAACGCTCAGGAATTTGAGTCGAAAGAGGAGCTTTGGGAATTTGCCGAGAAAGCCCTTTTCCCCAATCATGGATTGATTTTGAAAGGGGAAAAAGGTGAAATTTTTAAAGGAATTGTCGATTGGAAAGAGCTACAGGAAAAGGCTCAAAGACTACTCAATCAGTACGCTAAAGCCAAAGTGGAAACGGATATGCGGGCCCTATTTAATCCCAGCAGAATGAAGGTCATCGAGGAAACTGCATTCCAATTAATCAAGCAAATCAACTCCTGCTGCCCTGCTTGTAGCAAGCCTGGGTTTTGGGTAAGCGAGCGAGAGTCAGGCCTCCCCTGCTCATGGTGCGGATCGCCTACGGAATCTACCCTAGCCCATCACTATAGCTGCGACTATTGTCAACATAGCGAGCGAAGACTTTTTCCAAATGGAAAGGAAGAAGAAGATCCCATGTATTGCAATAGATGCAACCCATAATTAGCCTTTGAAATCCCCTTAAAAAATTGAAATGCGTGATTAAAATCACCTTTTGAGTCAGAAAGAGGGAACAAATTTGTGGTCTAATGGCGAAGGCTATCACCCATATTCTACTCATTTCGCTAGTCCTGCTAAATGGAATGGGCTATACCCTTATTCAGGCTCATTTTTATTGGGACCGGGAGGAGATTACAGCCTTGTATTGTATCAACAAGGACAAGCCTGAAATGGAATGTGATGGTAAATGTGAGCTTTCCAAGAGGCTTTCCGAGGCCAAGGACTTGCCTGCCAATTCGGAGGAAATCACACTAGAAGAACTTCAGCTCAATTTCATCTCACAAAATTTGATTGAGCTCCCCGATCGCAAAATCATTCACTTTTTAGAGAATAAGCTAAAAAGTAGCATGGAATTATACCAGCATATTAATTCGGAGGACTTTTTTCACCCACCTCAAGGCTAAGATTTCATATATCATTTTTCACCCATTCACCCTTCATTTCTATGAATTGAAGCATGGGATTCTATTATCAAAAAACTTAGTCTAATGAAAACTCATTTGATTCAATTATCGGGCATACTCAGTATGCTCTTACTTACCTCATTTGCCTTTGGGCAGCAAAAAATTAATTTCCAACTCCTTGACTCAGATCAGCAGTTTCCTATCGTAGGGGTCAGCTACAGCTATGGCTCCCAATCGGGTATCAGTGACGCAGAAGGAAGACTTTATTTGACATGGGAAGAAAAAACCATTCTTTATCTAAATCATGTAAGCTATGGAAGGTGGTTTTTAAGCCCTGAAAAGATACTTGATGCAGCAAAAACCGGATTTTCCTACCGAAAAGAAACAACAATCGGATTACAACCTGTCTCTGTAATTTCCATCAAAATGACCGATGAAAAAGATAAAAAGATTGTTCTCTCTGATCAGGAAAGATTGCACCATGATGCCGGTGCGATCCTAATGCTTAATCCAGTTGTCTCGGGTATCCGAAAGGGTAGCAATTTCGCCTTTGACCCGGTGATGCGTGGATTCAAATATGACCAGCTTAATGTGGTCGTAAATGGTATTCAGACAGCCAATGCAGCATGCCCCAACCGGATGGATCCCCCGACTTCTCAGGTTGCCTTAAACCGCATTAAGCAGGTCGAAATCCTGAAAGGTCCGCATGCTTTACGCTACGGAATAGGCCTAGGCGGCACTATCAATTACATCCCGGAAAAGCCAAATTTCGGATCCAACCCTGGAACCTATGGCCAAATTTCCTCCCTCTATGAATCCAATGGCAATATCTGGCGAAATGAAGGCCGTGTAGGGTTCCAAGGTTCTAATTATGATATAGGAGTTTTAGGAAGTTATTCCTCAGGCTCAGATTATCAGGCTGGGAACGGGGAAATGATACCAGGTAATTTCAAGCGGGGAACCGTTGGTATTTATGGGGATTTGCAGGTAAGTAAGCGTGATTTGCTTCAAGTATCCCTAAATAGAAATTTTGCACGTGATGTGGATTTTCCATCCCTGGCGATGGATCTTCGCACTGATGATACCTGGATGGGAAGTGTCTTCCATACCCGCACCATAGAAGGTCAAAAACTAGTTTCCTGGACTAATTCCGCCTATTTTTCCCGGGTCGATCACTTGATGGATAATCTTCTCCGCGATCTAAATCCCCGAATGGTCAATGCCTCTACTCCTGCCATTACCCAAAATTGGGGGCTCCGAACAGAAGGAACTTGGACTTTTGAGCAAGGAAAGCTTTATGCGGGAATTGATCACCGATCGGAATCTGCAGAGGGAAGTCGTACCCGAGAAATGCTTATGGGCCCAATGGCAGGAAGAGTGTTCACTGACAATGTCTGGCAAGACTCGAATATTCAGAAAACCGGGCTATTTGCCAATTATATGTTCACCCTAGGATCCTCTACCCTCAATGCTTCTACCCGATTGGAGGTAAACCAAGCACAAGCCTTGGATCCAGCCGAAGAATTTATCCAACTGAATCCAGATACTAAAAACACCCAAGTCAATCTAGGAATCAGTTTGGGTTGGCAAAATAGCTTGGGAAAAGCTTGGTCCTTGGGTGTTTGGGCAGCTAGTGTGCAGCGAAGCGGAAGCCTTTTGGAGCGCTACATTAATTTTCTACCTGTGGGACTGGATCCTTGGGAAATGGTTGGCGATCCTCAAATCAATCCTGAAACAAATAATCAGATTGACTTGGTAGTGGGTTTTGAAAGAGAGAAAGTCTTTGCAGAAGTGACCTTATTCGGTTCCTACTTGACTAATTACATTTCCTCTGTCAAAACAGATCTAAATCCACGTCTTCCAAGTAGCCCTGGTGTTCGTCGCTTCGTTAATTTGGATGAAGCTTTAAAAGCTGGGGTTGAGGTATCATTTAGACACCAAATCATTCCCAATCTATCTCATTCCTTGGATCTAGCCTATACCTATGGCAAGGATTTGGGCTTAGATGCTCCACTTCCCGAGATCGCCCCCTTGGATGTAAGGTATCGGATGATGGGACAGTTTGTAGAGGGAAAATTGCAGACAGGGTTAAACTTCCGTTTTGTCAGTCAGCAAAATCGAGTATCTGAAGTATTTGGAGAAGGAAAAACACCCGGATTCAGTTTGGTAGACTGGGATATCAGCTATCCCCTATTTCCAAATCTACTTCTCAAAGGAGGTGTTCAAAATATCCTGGATGAGACTTACTATGAACACTTGACTCGCCCTATAGGCATGGACAAAACACCAATGTACTCACCTGGAAGAAACTTCTTCCTGATGCTGAGCTTTAAGTTTCCTTAAGTAGTCACGAGACCTTCCAGGTTTTTTAAACCTGGAAGGTCTTTAAATTCTCAATCATGCCGCGACCCTTCTATTACTTTGAAGATATGAAGGATGGCTGGGAAAACGGCATCCATGGATTCGGCAGCGCCCTTGGTAGATCCTGGTAAGCCCAATACGAGCGTATTTCCAATCAAACCAGCTATTGAACGCGAAAGCATGGCATAAGGCGTCCGCTGCTGACCATAGTCCCGGATCGCTTCCTCTATGCCCGGCACTCTTCTTTCCAAAATCGTTTCCAAGGATTCAGGCGTCACGTCTCTCGGTGACAGGCCTGTACCACCTGTAAAAATCAAAAGATCAATTCCATCCTTCGAGGAATCCTTCGCAAGACTTTGAATCTGCTGAGAATCATCCGGAATCACTGTTTTTTCCAAGACCTTGACACCATATTTTTCCAGTCGTTCACGAATCGCCTCCCCTGCTCGGTCCTCTCCTTTTCCTTGGGAAATAGAATCAGAGCAAACCACCACCCGGGCGGAAATAGTTCTTTCTGAACTTGGCGTCCGATCGGATTTTCCACCTTTCTTTTCCACTAGCTTGATCTGCTCAATGCTTACTTCCTTATCGATCGGCTTGAGCATATCATACATAGTCAAAGCCACTACGGAGGCTGCATGCATCGCTTCCACCTCTACTCCAGTCTTGTAAATAGTATGGATTTCTACCAAAACTTTCACCTCCATCTCCTCGATCTCATAGCTGACCGAGGTAAACTCCACAGGAAGTGGATGACAATCAGGAATCATGTCTGCCGTACGCTTAGCCGCAAAAAGTCCAGCCACACGAGCACATTCCAATACATCCCCTTTGGGAACGGTTCTTTGCTTGATAGCCTGAATGGTTTCGGATTTACTGACTTTGACGATAGCCTGAGCGATCGCTTTCCGAAGGGTACTGCTTTTAGGGGTAATATCGACCATCTATTTGGGATTTGGATACCCGCAAGATACCATATCCTGAATAAAATCTTTCAAATGCTCGATCTCCACATGATCCATTAGGACAATTTTGTACCACTGGTTTGTTTCATCGTGGCTTTGTGGAACTAGGTTGTATTTGTGGGCAAGTTCCTCAGGAACACACTCAGACCGGATGGTCACGATATTCATCTCAGGCTCTCGGAAATAGGTTACGCCCAACTGATCGAGCTGCTTGCAAAGCCAGTTGGTACGCATCTTAATCACTGAGATTTTCTCATACCATTTATGCGGCCCATAGGTGGTCAAAATCACCCATACTGCTACAGCATTGGCTCCGGATCGACTACCACAGAGCGTCAAATCCATTCCCTCCACATACTTAGCCTCTGAAGTGAGTACATTTTCGATCAGGCCTTTGCGGCACACAAAAATACCCGTTCCATAGGGCGCCTGTAGCATTTTATGCGCATCGATAGTGATGGATGAAATATTCGGATTGGTGAAATTGATTTGGTTTTCAAAGTCTCCAAAAGGATACACAAAGCCCCCATAAGCGCCGTCAATATGCAGTCTAAATGGTAGTTGATACTCTTTTAAAACATCAGTAAAAACTGTAGGATCATCAACTGATCCAAACATCGTGGTACCCATATTGGCTACTACGATGAAAAATTTCTTGCCTTTTTCGATACTTGCTCGAATACCCTCGCGGACCGCCTCAGAGCTAACATCTCTGGTCTCCTGATCTACCGGTATTTTCTCCCAATCCAGCATCAGCAAGTTAGCGGATTTAGGAATAGAATAGTGGGTATCCTCCGAAGCCAAAATGACAATTTCTTCGAGTTTGGCTCCTTGCTTTTTCATGAATTCATTGCGATAAATCCACATGGCCTGAGCATTTGCTTCAGTACCTCCAGGAGAGATATATCCGTCAAATTGATCCTCCTCGATTTTGAACAGGTCGACTGCCATCATTTTCAATACTTCCTGCTCGATAGCCTGAGTACCCTTAAAGGCGAATTCGGAAGTACCATATGTATGACAACCAATATGATTGGGATTAGCGATATAAGTACTGAGCACGGGCATTTCCCGAAGAAAAAGAGACTCATTGGTAAATACCTTTTCATCCAAGCGGGATGCAGGATAGCCCAAATTGGCATCTTTTGAAAAGTCTACATTGTCCTTCAAAGCCTGCTGAACCCGATTCAATCGCTGCTCAGCATTCAGCTTTTTCCAATATTTCATTTCAATCATCATGATTTCTGCTCTTTTGTACGAAACAAAGTTAGGCCTGCTATTTGGGAATAATATTGACTTTCATCAGGTTTTGGAAAAGGCTTTCATCCAGTAGTCCAAAAAATTTTCTTTCAGTTCTACGGTGCTGGTTTTTCCCCGCAAAGCTTCAAAATCACGTCTACTTTATTTTTAATATTTGGAGTAAATTAAACTGGAAATCAATCAGTTGCCGATACTAGAAAAAGGGAAACATCATTTCATCAACTGACTTTCCTCATACTATTTCAGTGTATAACACCCTAATATCGGTCAACAAAACCCAGAAAAAAATGTCGGCATCTCAACCCTTATCATCAGCACAAACCATCGCTTTGGTATTGTTGCGCCTATTTGTGGGATGGCATTTCCTCTATGAAGGAGTCATCAAACTTTACACCCCGTCTTGGACAGCCAAAGGCTATTTGCTCAGTGCGACTTACCTGGAATCTTTTTTCCATTGGCTAGGCAGTGATTCCATGATTTCGTTAGTAGACACCTTGAATGTTGCCACATTGATTTTGGTAGGTGCGGCCCTTATTCTTGGATTTTGCACCAAGCTCGCCAGTATCTTGGGGATCGGGCTATTACTTCTCTACTATTTGGCACATCCACCCTTTCCGGGACATCCTCAAGGAATCACCGAAGGCAGCTATTGGATCATCAATAAAAACCTTATTGAGGCAGTTGCCCTAGTGGTGGTTTACCTATTTCCTACCTCGATGAGCTTTGGATTGGAAAGACTATTCCATAAAAAAGAAATCAAAACTCAATCCACTTAAACCCAAAGAAATCATGTCAACAGATAAAAAACTATTTGGTGGATTTTCAAGAAGAGACTGGCTAAAAAGTGTGGCAGGTCTCCCAATCTTGGGCTCTGTTTGGGCAGCCGGATGGGATACTACCGAAAAATCAAAACTTGAAAAAGAACTGCTCTTAGAAAGGCTAAACATCAAAGCCAGTCCACCCCCACCCTCGGGATCCATGGAAGGAAACCCGGTAAGGATTGGATTAATAGGCTTTGGGATACGCGGAGAGCAATTGATGCGGGCCTTGGGGTTTGCTACCAATGAATGGTTGGAAGCAATGGCAATATCCAGTCAGGAGGACCCAAACGACAAAAGACTAGAAGACTTCAAAGCTCAGGAAAACCTCAATGTCAAATTGGTTGGAGTCTGTGATATTTTCGATGTACGGGCTGAGGATGCGCTTCGCTCCTTCAATACATCTGATAATCCCTGCAAAAGATACCCCACTTATTTGGACATGATTCATAGCGGAGATGTAGACGCTGTAATCATTGCTACTCCAGATCATTGGCATGCTCCTATGGCACAGGCAGCCATCGAAGCGGGAGTTCATGTCTATGTAGAAAAGCCCATGACCCATACGGTTTCGGAGACTTATTTACTACGCGAGGCCGTCAGAAGAAATCCAGGGGCTGTACTCGCTGTTGGACATCAGCATCGACAAACATTAAGCTTTCTGACTGCCCAAGATGCTATTTCTAAAAACACCCTGGGACACATATCACTTGTCGTCACCAATACCAATCGAAACGACGACAACGGTGCCTGGCAATACAGGATTCACCCAGATGCTTCTCCAGAAACCATTGATTGGAATGCCTTTTTGGGAAGTGCCCCTTTTGTTCCATTTAACAAGGAGCATTTCTTTCGCTGGAGAAAATGGTGGGCCTATGGTTCTGGATTATCCGGAGACCTATTGACCCATGACTATGACCGGATTAATTGTGTTTTGAATATGGGAATTCCAAAATATGTAACTGCGTCCGGAGGAGTTTATACTCATAGAGACGGAAGGAATGTACCGGACGTCATGCAAGTGAATATGGACTTTCCTGAGTTTAGCACCGGATCCAGTCAGGAGAGTGGAAAAGAAAAAGGAATGAGCCTAGTTTACAGTGCAACCTTGGGGAATCAATTCGATCGCGGTACCGTACTCATGGGGCATGATGCCAGTATGGAACTTGGAAATATCCTGACTATTTACGCTGATCCTCGATCCACCCAATACAAAGAAATGATTCAAGATGGAAGGATTGACCCGGCAGTTCCGATCTACCAATACGACCCAAGCGCAAATGGAGTGGATGCGGTGACTTCAGCCACTGCCAAGTATTTTGCCAACAAAGGGTTGCTGTGGACTTACCGAGATGGAAAGCGGGTTGACTCAACCTTCCTTCATATCCGGGAATGGCTCAGCTGTATTAGAAATGGTGGAAATCCAAGTTGTGGAATAGATGAAGGCTTTGAGGAAGCCATTACGGCTCATATGGCAGGCTTATCTTACAAAACTGGAAGAAGAATGGAGTGGGATGAGGAGACTGAAAAAATCATCACCCTCCCGGAAGAAGAATTGGATGCCATTCTTCTTGATAACTCAGTAAGCTATGTCAGCTAGTCAATTTTAATTAGTCGTTTAGGACTTACAATAAGCCGCCAACCCTAGAGGCTGAACTAACATTCAGCCTCTTTTTATTGCTCACATTTTACGAGGACGGTTGGTTTATTTCGAAAATTGCCCCGATTTTGAAGCCCTCCTTTCAAATTGAGTCCTGATAACCCAAGGAATTTTGGAATGGAATAATCATCTTTAAAAAGCCTACTCTCACATGATTCCACTAATTGAAAAAGCCTTTCAATTTCCTTCACGAATAGCTGTTTTAGATCAAGAGCAGCACTACTCCTACCAACACTTATTGGATAAAAGCGCAGCAATCGCCACGAATCTTCTCGCTACACAGAAGGATTTGAATCAAGAAAGGGTAGCTTTTATTATCCCTCCTTCTTTTGACTACTTGGCTATTCAGTGGGGTATTTGGCGGGCAGGCGGGATTGCAGTGCCACTCTGCACCTCCTACCCTCTACCTTCCTTAGAGTATGTCATTGATGACACTAAAGCCAGTTTTTTGATTGTAGCTCCGGAGTTTGAAGACTTGCTATCTCCATTGAGAGCTCGGGAAGATTTAACATATCTATCAAGCCAAGAATTTGTAAACCAGCCAACCACTCATCTTCCTGATATTGACCCCGCAAGAGGCGCTATGATTTTATACACCAGTGGCACCACGAGTTTACCCAAGGGAGTGTTAAGTTCACACCAGACCATCACCGCCCAAATCAAAAGCCTGGTTCAGGCTTGGAAATGGTCAGAAAATGATCACATTTTATCCATTCTGCCTTTGCACCATGTACATGGAATCATCAATGTTAATTCCTGCGCTTTATGGTCAGGTGCAAAAGTTCAGTTTTCACCTCAGTTTGATCCTGCAAAAGTCTTTGACATCTTCAGTGAAGGTAAGGTCAATGTATTTATGGCTGTGCCGACGATCTACTTCAAATTGATCGCTTTCTATGAAACTCTATCAGGCTCCAAGCAGGAAGAAATCCAAAAAGCACTGAAAAAATTTAGATTCATGGTCTCTGGCTCAGCTGCTTTGCCGGTTTCTGTCATGGAAAAATGGAAGGAAATTTCAGGGCACACTTTATTGGAGCGATATGGAATGACGGAAATAGGCATGGCGATAAGCAATCCCTATAATGGAGAGCGAAGACCAGGTCATATAGGACAAGCCCTCCCGGGCGTATTTGTGAGACTTTGTGACGAATATGGTAAAGAGGTTTCCCCCGGTAAATCAGGGGAAATCCAAGTCAAGGGAAACACGGTGTTTTCTGAATATTGGGGGAAGCCGGAAGCCACCGCCAAAGCCTTTACCAAAGATGGATGGTTTAAGACCGGAGACATTGCTATTGTGGAAGATGGCTACTTTCGAATCCTAGGGAGAGATTCGGTGGATATCATCAAGTCTGGAGGATACAAAATCTCTGCTCTGGAGATAGAAGAAAAAATCCGCGCACATGAGGCAATCAAAGATTGCGGAGTGGTAGGAATCCAAGATGAAGAATGGGGTGAGAAAGTAGTAGCCGCACTAGTTACGGATCAGAATATTGATATTTCAGAATTGAAAAATTGGCTTCGAGCCCAGCTCCCTTCCTACAAAATCCCTAAAGAATTTATCTTCCTGAAAGAATTGCCAAGAAACGCACTTGGTAAAGTGACGAAAAATGAACTCAAAAAACTATTCTAAATCATGACTATTTACGGAGTAGCTCTGCTTGCCCTTGCCTTTATCCTCGGACAATGGGTGGGAGTACTTTTGGGGGATTGGCTAGGAATCCAGGCAAATGTTGGTGGTGTGGGCTTTGCCATGATTTTCTTAATGCTAGGCAAGGAATGGTTGGTCCAAAAAAACAGAATGAGCCCCGCAATGACCGAAGGCATTGCTTTTTGGAGCAAAATGTATATCCCCGTTGTCATCGCCATGGCAGCTAGTTTGAATGTAAAATCCGCAGTTTCTTCTGGAAGTTTGGCACTGATTGCAGGAATAATTCCCGTTATGGCTGGTTTCCTCATCTTTCCTTGGATTATGAAAAAATTCAATCGCCCGCCACATGGATAAGCTACTTGAACTCATCGAAAAAAACGGGCTGATTTTTGGTTTCGTGGTCATTGGATTTGTTTTTATCATTGGAGATTTTCTTTCAAAAAACCTTTTCCGTTCTAAAGTCCCTGGTTCCGCGGTTTCTATCTTTCTAGGTCTTGTTTTAGGCTACTTGGGAGGGGTTTGGACTGAGGGAGAAAAAGGAATCTCTGACCTTTCACTTTTTGCCGGAGTGGGTATTTTGGGTGGCTCGATGTTTCGGGATTTTACGATAGTGGCCACAGCATTGGGAGCAAATCTGGAGCTTATTCGAAAGGCAGGTTGGTTGGGTTTAGTTTCCTTATTGATGGGCATAGTCTTGTTTTTTTTCCTGGGGGTTGGACTTGCCTTTGCTTGGGGTATTCGGGATGCTGCCAGTTTGTGTACCATTGGTGCAGGTGCTTGTACCTACATCGTCGGCCCGATCACTGGTGCAGCTGTTGGCGCTTCATCGGAGGTAATTGCCTTGAGTATTGCTATCGGCGTTGTAAAAACCATCGCTGTTACGATTTTCACCCCAATTGCAGCTAAAAAAATCGGACTCTATAGTCCAGAGTCGGCCATGGCATTCGGAGGAATCATGGGCACTTCGAGTGGGGTAGCTGCAGGATTAGCTGCAACAGACCCCAAACTAGTTCCCTATGGTGCCGTAACTGCCACTTTCTACACAGGAGTTGGTTGCCTACTTTGTCCCTCTCTTTTCTATCTAATTCTTACCTTATTTTTCTAAAACAAATGATTTAATAGATAGACCAAGGCTTTTCCAACTTAATCACCTGGAGAAATTATTTACCCAAGAAAACATTTACTCCTATCCCTACTTCCAAGCCTTGCATCCTGTCCTTTAACAGACCAGGCCGAGAAATCGGAAGCCAATAGTGACTTCTCAAGAAAAATCCAAGGCGTTTGGACATCAGGTAATTGGTACCAATGCCCATCCTCAAATGGCTAAGATTGAATTCGCTGGAAGTAGTGCTCCCCAATTGATATTCCACCTCGGAGAAATTTTCAAACTCATAGATAAATTCCTGCTTAGTCAAATAATTTCCCATCAAACCAAAACTACTTTCGAAGCTAAACCCACCATAATACAAACTTCTCCATCTAAGTTCTAGTGGAAAAAACCACTGATGATTGGTAAAATATATTTCATCCAAGGAATTAATATCGGAAGGAATATTGGGAAGCTCATTTACTACTGAAGATGGCAGGGAGAGGATTTCTTCATCGTCCAGTTCGCCTTCGACATTATTTCGAATAGCTCCAAGGTAAACACCCCAGCCACTTTCCCATTCGAGACCCAAATGAATGTTTTGTTGGAAGGGGGTATAGTATTCCACCAAATTGCTAATCGGGAAAAGCAAGGACCCACCCAATTCGAGATGAAGCATTGGCTTGCTTTTGACTGATATAGGTGCCTGATTGAGATTGCTGGTATCTCCTTCTACGAATTCCTTTTCGGATTTGAAAACATATTTTTCTTGAGGAGCAACCGATGGAGCAGCCATACTTCTTCGTACTGGAGTGGAATTGGCTTGCTGCTGAGAATTCAAGCCGGGCATCATAGGATTTCCCGTCTGCACTATTAATTTCCCAATGGAAATTTGGCTTGAATCTTCCTGATATAATTTAGGCGCAAACTCGACTTCTTCTGAAATTGAAGTAGAATCTGTGACATTCTTTTGATCAGAAATCCCTTTTTCTTTTTTTCCAAATTCAAAATCATTTTTGCTCTGCGCTGTGGATGAATTCAACGTTTCAGAAACTGAATTTTGAAAATCACCTTTATCGAAAGAACCTAAACCAAAGGCTGACTGATAGCTTTGAACTTCATTCAGATACACCTTTTTGTAAACAAAAACTGTATCGACCACATAAACCGTATCTCTTCTAAATACCGTGTCTGTAGCAGTAAGTACAGGGTTGGCCTCCATCTGAGCGATCTCCTGTGAAGTTTTTTCACCCCACTGATGCCATGCGAGGGAAGTGAGAAAGAGTACCGATGCAAATAAGTACGGCATGCTCCAATGCTTCCAAAATGGAATAGCCGGAGGATTCAGAAGCGGAGCAAAACTCTGCCACGCCTGATCGGCCTCATTACCGGAAACCTCCTCTAGTTTAGCTTTTATTTTCTCTTCAAAATTATCTCGCTTATCCATGATTTTGCTGCTTGATAATGTGCTGATTTGCCAATGCTTTTTGCAGTTTTGCCTTGGCCTTAGAATAATTTGACTTGGAAGTACCTTCGGAGATTCCGAGTTCCTCAGCGATTTCACGATGATTGTAGCCTTCTACGGCGTAGAGAGAGAAAACCATCCGATATGCCGGTGGCAACTCTTGCACAAGCATCAGAATTTCATCTGCACTGATTTTTTCCAGAATCTCTTCATCGAAAATCATAGCACTCTCCTCTCCTTCGTAGTCCGTGTATCGATCCTGATAGCGCTTGAGTCGGCGATAGTGATCAATCGAGGCATTCACCATGATTCTCCGGATCCAACCCCCAAAGCTGAGTTCGGGCGAATACTGATCCAATTGCCTGAAAACCTTCAGCATACCCTCATTGACCACTGATTGGGCTTCGTCCAAATCACGCGTGTAGCGTTTGCTAACGGAGATTGCTAAAGGGTAGGCAAGCTTGAAAAGCCTTTCCTGGGCTTTTCGCTTACCATTTTGGCAGTCTCGGATCAAATCTTGTAAATCCTGTGAGTTGGGTAGATTCATTTCAAGGGTATCACGATCAAACGTATATAAAGAGTTGCCTCCCCTTCTCAAAAAAATATTTTCTACCTCAGGCAACTGTTTGAATTGATCCCATCGTAATGGAAGCAAAACAAACTAATTGCACATACTACCATGAAAAAAGTCTTTTTGTTTATCGCATTCCTCAGTTTATCATTGACAAGCCTAAAAGCTCAGGAAGATCCAGAGACACTCTTCGATGGCAAGCTTTCATTCTCCAATTTGGGTGTATTTGTAGACCCAGGATTTCAGGCGACCCAGGTGGCAGGTGAAAACACCGGCTACTTCCTTTTCCGAGGAGGGCTTACCTTCGGCGACAAAATAAGTATAGGTGGATTTTACGGTCAAATGATCAACGATATCCGACCAGCCTCATTCGAAAACATTCTTCCGGCACGAGCCCATGTGGACTCTTACCAGGCAGGAGGTTTTATCGAGTACACGCTTCAGGCTTCAAAAATGGTACACTTTACCTTTCCACTAGCATTTGGAATCATGGAGCTCGAAGTAGATGAGGAAGGAAGAGATTTTGACTATGAGGAAACCAAGACCCTCTTTGTAGAGCCAGGCGCTCAGGTGGAGGTGAACCTACATCGCTTTGCACGTCTGCATGCAGGGCTGGGCTACCGGGTGATGACCGGATCCATCGAAGATTTCCCAGGAGTCCCTGAGGCAGGCAATGCCCTGACTTTCCAGATCGGACTAAAAATGGGCGTATTCAATTTCAAACAACTTAAAAACCAATAAAACTATGAACCGACTACCAATTGTTCTATTCTGTCTAGCCCTAATTTCCTGTGACCTGGATGGAAATAGCAGTTCCAGCACCTCAGATATTGGAGCAGAGCAACTTCGCAATGATCTGAATATTACCTCAGGACTAAGAATCGTACAATATATCGACGACGGAGAAGATGAAACGGATGAAGTTGATGATTTTCTTTTCCGCTTTTCTACAGACGGTACTGTCACCGCCACCCGAGGAAATGAAGTCATTGAAGGATCCTATCGTGTTTTCAGAGACGATGGGCAGACTGAGTTGGAATTGGACTTTCCTCCCACTTCCATTCTGGATGACTTGGATGATGACTGGTACTTCCGAGGAAAGGCCAACAATCGTCTCACCTTTGAAGACGATGACGATGATGGCGATTTTGAAAGGCTCGTATTTGAATTCTAAACCACAAAATTCCTATTAAACCTAATTTTAAACTACCTCAAAATGAAAAACCAACTAGTAGTTTTAGCCCTTTTCCTGCTTTCTGTCACTAATCCTGTTTTCACAGTAGCACAAAGCAATGATGAACCTCAGACGCTTTTCCAAAAAGGCGAACCGATCAATACTGAAAACCTCGGTGTATTTGTCGCTCCTTCATTTGGATTCACCCAAATGGACGGTGCTGGTGCTACCCTATTCAATCTGCGAGCAGGTGTCAGCATCAAAGATCAAATTTCATTTGGTGCCTATTTCAGCACTTCCATGAATGATATGGTGCCCCAAAGCGAAACAGTTCCTAATGTGTATATGGACTATTGGACTGTCGGTGGATTTGCAGAATACACCTGGAATGCCAGCAAACTAGTTCACTTGACTTTTCCGCTATACATCGGGTATGGTGAAGTGCAGATGGATAATGAAATCGGTGAGGCAGGATTGGGAGAAGCCAATTTCTTCCAGGTAGAGCCTTCAGCCCTGATTGAAATCAACCTCCACCGACTAGTCTCACTTAATGCCGGTGCTGGCTATCGAATCGTTGGAAATATGGAATATCGGAATTTCAACCAATCCGATCTCTCTGGACTGACCGGATATATAGGACTGAAATTTAATATATTCTAAGATTTGAATAGAATTGATAAAAGCGGCTTTTGGCCGCTTTTTTCTTTTCATCGAATTGATTTAAAAATGAAGGACCAAATTGAAGCAAAAGCCTAAATTTGAACTATGCACAAAATCAAAGAATTCAAAACCTTCATTCTGGTATCTTTACTTTTCATTCCTTTCTCAATACAAGGCCAAACCGTCTGCACACCCGAATCCCGAGCAAGACTGGAGAAGGCTCTTGAACTCCTGCCCACTTTAGATGCCAATTCCTCCAAAAACGAATTAGTCGTGGAAATCGGGAAAAGCTTTATGGGCACTCCCTACGTAGAAAAAACCTTGGAAATCCCCGGGCCGGAACGATTGGTCATTGACCTGCAGGGAGTCGACTGCACAACTTATCTGGAAACGGTGGTCACCTTGGCAAGAATGGCCAAAGAAGGAAAAAACGATTTTGAGACTTTTGAAAAGGAGCTCGAAACGCTACGTTATCGAAATGGCAAAAACGAGGGTTATACATCAAGACTTCACTATTTCTCAGACTGGATTGCCGTCAATCAGGAAAAAGGAATTTTGACAGATATCTCTGAGCAAATCGGAGGGATTCTCTATGAAAACAATCCGACCTTTATGACTGAAAACCCACAGTTTTATCCCCAACTTAGCGATCGGGAAAATGTCGAGCGTTTACAAAATATTGAAGCTTCTATCCGGCTTCGGGAGTATTTTTTCATCCCCAAAGATCAAATCAGTGCCCATGAAAGCCAAATCCAATCCGGTGATTTAATCGCCATCACTACCTCTATTTCCAATCTGGATATGGTACACGTGGGATTTGCCGTTGAGCAGAACGGTCGAATCCATTTGATGCATGCGAGTTCGGCCAATCAGGAGGTAGAAATCTCCGAAAAGCCCCTGCATGATTATTTGGCCGGGAATAGAAGCCAATCCGGAATTATGGTGGCAAGACTTAAGTAAATTGCCCTTTGACAGAATTTACGCTATTTCCACGAAGACATTTTTTGACTGTGTTTCAATTTCCTGAGATTAATTTTAAAAACCTACACTAAATTCCACACTTCCTACTCCTTTCTTCAAGCTCCCATCTTCCTATTTCCACCTGCCCACTTCCTTCTCCCATTTACCTCATTTTTGAAACTCCAACGTAATAATCTGGATCCAAAACCAGTTCCTCCTGCCTTTTGACGGAAATCTCCTGCCAACTAGTTCTGGGTTGCAATCGGATTTTCTCCTCTCCCAAAGTCACGTCCACCGGCATGTCAAATGCAGGCACACAGCTCGTCCAGCGATAGTTCAGCGTTTTATCATCTGAATAATAGTATTCCAAAACAGGGATGGATGTCTCTCGCAGATATTGATCAAAAAAGGGCTTAAGATCTTTCCCTACCTGCTGTGAAATGTAATTTTCTACTTGTCGAGTCGATACGGTTTGATGATAAAACTCCTCATTTAAACCTCGAAGAATGTTACGCCACTTTTCATCATCCCCAATGATTTCTCGAAGGGTGTTGAGCATATTACCTCCCTTGTAATACATATCTCCCGAGCCCCTGCGATTCACCCCATAAATCCCAATAATCGGACTTTGATTGGCAATATTCATCCGGGTTCCTCGCACATATTCCTGACCTGCCTCTTTTCCAAAATGGTAGTCCAAAAAGAGACTTTCCGAGTAATTGGTAAAACTCTCATGAATCCACATATCGGCCACATCCCGGTAGGTAATATTATTCGCAAACCATTCATGACCAGCCTCATGGATGATGATAAAGTCAAATTTCAATCCCCAGCCTGTTCCACTGAGATCACGGCCCAAATAGCCATTTTGATAGCCATTGCCATATGTGACGGCGCTTTGATGCTCCATCCCCAAGTAAGGCACTTCGATGAGTTTGAATCCATCTTCATAGAATGGATAGGGACCAAACCAATGCTCAAAAGCCTCCATCATTTTTCTGGCGTCTTGAAATTGCTTTTCGGCTTTTTTTAGATTTTCCCGAAGGACATAATAATCCATCGTCAATCTTCCCTTTTCACCTTCATACTCTTCCCCAAAGTGCACGTAGTCTCCAATACTGATATTGACTCCATAGTCATTGATGGGGTTGGAGACAAACCAATGGTAGGTTTTTTTATCTCCATTTTCTTCCACCTTTCGAAGCCGGCCATTGGACACATCCATCAGATCTTTGGGAACAGTGACCGAAATCAGCATGCTGTCCACTTCATCAGCAGGATGGTCTTTGGTCGGCCACCAGATACTAGAACCAATCCCCTGATTGGAATTGGCAATAAAATGCTTTCCATTTGAGTCTTTTTGCCAGGTAATCCCCCCATCCCAAGGGGGACGGACGGCTACCTTGGGTTTTCCTTCATAAAAAATCTCCAGCTCATTGAAGGCTCCTTTTTCCTGACTTTTCTGAAGTGAAATAAAATGCGCAGCGCCTTCCCGCCTAAAGGAAAGCTCCACCCCATCCTGCTTGACTGCAGTGATATTCAATGGCTGCTGCAAATCAATTTGAAGTGTTTGTGCAGGCTCCTTGACTTGATAGCGTACTAGATTTTTTCCCTGAATGGATTGTGTTTCGGGAAAAACCTCCACCGAAAGATGATAGTAATTCAAGTCCCACCAAGCTCGCTCTGGAGTAATACTCCCTCTTAAGGTATCTGCTCGGGTAATGACATCCTGCGCAATAGCAGTACTAAATAACCCAAAGAACAAAGGCATACAGCCGATCAATCTCAAAAAGTCTTTCCTTATAGACATAAACTAATTCCTAATTCCTAATTCCTAATTCCTAATTCCTAATTCCTAATTCCTAATTCCTAATTCCTAATTAAATTCCTCCTGGAGGACAATGTTTCTTCAAGAAATCCGTGTACAATTTTCGCAAGTGAGCATTGGTTCCTTCTCCTTCGGAGATAGAATGCGAGCGATTCGGATAGGGCATAAACTGAAATACTTTTCCATGCTTGATCAGTTCATTGACCAGCATATCCGCATTGGCGTAGTGTACATTATCGTCAGCAGTGCCGTGGATGTAGAGGAGGTTTCCTTCCAAGTTTTTGGCATGGGTGATAGGTGAACCGGCAATAAAATCCTCTAGGTTTTCCTGAGGCAATCCCATGTAGCGCTCCTGATAGATATTATCATAGGTCAACTGATTCGCTACGGCGGCAATGGAAATACCGGTTTTGTAGATTTCAGGATATTGGAAAAGTAAGTTTAGGGTTGCAGAACCTCCACCGGACCATCCCCAGACGGCAATACGGTCCGGATCTACATAGTCCCATTCCAAAATCTGTTTGGCAGCTTCAGCTTGATCTGAAATATTCAATCGCCCGATCTTTCGGTAAATACTCTTTCGCCAAGCCCGACCTTTGGGAGCAGGTGTTCCGCGATTGTCCAGAGAAATATAGATATAGCCATCCTCGGCCATATCTCCATCATAAAGGCGATTTCTACCTACACCATAGGTATCTTTGACATTGGCTCCCCAAGGCTCTGTATAGACATAAAATACGACCGGATATTTTTTCGTAGGATCAAAATTGGTTGGCTTGACCATCCAACCGTCCATTTCGGTTCCATCATCCAAAGTCAGAGTAAAAAACTCCATACCCGTATCATCAGGCTTGTTTACTGAAACTCCCATCTGCTCCCCCATCGATAGGAAATCATGATCAGGAAGTGAAATCCAATCTGCAATGGGTCGAGTGTGATGATTTTGACCACGATAGAGGGCAAACTTACCAGAGGGTGAAATCTGATAATCGTGTGTCCCTTCCCAAACCGGAGGAGTAAGCTTTTCAGCTTCTCCACTACCGTCCCAACGCGTTCGGTAAAGGTATTTTTGAGTGGCATTTTCGGGTGAAGCATGGAAATAAACCCAGCCTTCAGCCTCGTCCACATGAAGTAGATTAATCACGTCATATTCGCCAGGGGTGACAAGCTGCTCTTTTCCATCCAAGCCAACTCGATAGACATGTCGCCAGCCATCTTTTTCTGAGAGCCAGACAAACTCCTTTCCTTCGCTTACCCAAGGAAAGCGATGACGATAGGTCAAGGCGTAAACATTATCCCAAGTGGACATCACATCAATCCAAGCCTCATCTTTCTCTTCATAAATAACTCTTGCCTGATTTTTTGGAACATCCACGACATAGATCTTCGAATGATTCTGCTTCCGATTGAGCTGTTGTATGAACAATAAGTCCGGATTGTTCCACTCCATCCTTGGCAAGTAATGCTGTGCTGGATCACCCGGAATATCCAACCAAGTAGTTTTTTGACTGGAAAGATCAACCACGCCAATTTTTGCAGGAGATGGAGACTCCCCAACTTTAGGATATTCCACAGGAATGATCTGAGAGTAGACCGAATCCGTGTTGTTAATCATGTAAAAGTCTCGAATCTGATTAGCATCCAGCTGCCAAAAAGAAATCTTTTTACTATCCGGACTCCATTGAAAACCATCTCTACAGGCAAACTCCTCCTCATAGGCCCAATCAAAGGTGCCATTGATCAGTTTGCGATTTCCATCGGTGGTTAATGCGGTGATTTTTCCCGATTCCAAATCCTCCACATACAGGTTGTATGCGCTGACGTAGGCGGCCTTTTGGCCATCAGGAGAAATCTTAGCGAAGCGAAGTGAGGACTCCGGCAAACCCTTCCCAATTTGCTGCAGCTTCTTACTATCCAAGTCCAAAACCCAATAATCTCCTTGGGTATCCAATCGCCAAACTCGCTTGGTATTGGTGTAGATCAAAACCTTATCTCGATCCTGGGAAAAAGAAAAGTCCCGAATCGTCAAAGGCTTTCTTTCCAGAGTTTGAAGCCAAGAAGATGGAATAAAAGTTTCTGGAGTATTTTCTGGCAAACTATACTTTAAAATGCTGTTGTTTTCAGCAACAAAGTAAGTATTCCCATCCAAAGACCATTGCTTAGTTTGGGCTTTTGATAGGTTGATAAGAAAGCAAAGATTAAGGAAAAGGATCCCTATTAGGAGGAGGATTGATTTTTTCATAGGGGAAAATAAGCCTAAAAATCAATTCTCTCAAGAATCTAGCAAATTATAGAATCCTGTTCAATGAAATTTGCTTCAGGTCGTACCTCTCACATACTGCCGATCTCTGAATCCATCCAGCTGATGCGATTTGTTAAAAATGATTTCAAATTTGAGATTGATTCCTCGTAATTGACCCCAATTCCCTGATCCCATTTCTCATAATTCCGCTCAATAGCACCATTTTGGATCAATTGATTTACACTGGAATCTACGATTCCTTGAATTTTGGATTCACTTAACGGTCCCTTTCTGAAGAAAGCCCATCGTTCCTTTAGCTCTTGTTTGAAAGTTTCATCCTCAAGCAATTTAGACCACCAAAAAGGAACCATCCAGGGATCTTCACCTACATAATTATTGTAATTAATCACCCAATCATTAGCAGGAATCCTTCCACCTTCATCAAACCCAATATTGAAATCCCAAACGGGGCCCATAGCCAATTTTCCATCCCGATCTTTGGTGAGGAATGTACTAATCCGATATGCATCGACATTCCGGCATAGTTCATTGATAATAAAATAATCTAAAAATGAATTTAATTCTATGTATTCCAGATAAGCGGGAGCTTGACCAGGTATTGGTTCCTCTAGAAGTGATTGTTCAAATTGGTTGATATAATTTTGAATAAAGTTCTTTTGGTCTGCAGTAAGGTCCTCCGCTTTTGGATACTCATAGTTAAAATAAGTCTCTTTAAATAGCATAGGATGGTAGGGCGCTCCAAAAGGAGAAAAGTCCAATAGCTGACCGGAAATTCCAAAATCACTTCGAAAAGAATTGAATTCCGTGTAGCGGGCATCATCCTCCCAATTACCCATGAAATAGGACAAGGGCTTACCGTCATGTTCTGAACCAGCATCCGTTTTATCTATTTTGAGAATATATCCTCCTGAAATATTTTCAGATGACGGTTTCAAAGATTCAATATCGATTCGTTCTGAATCTCTTTTCAGCTTCTCGCAGAAATAATATACACCCAAATATTCTCCGTTGACTTCTAGCTCAACAAACAAACCCCTGCTGGCATACTTTCCGATTTCTAAAGAAAGGCGATAAGCTACATGGTTAAAAATCAAGGATCTATCCCAAGCAAACTTTTCTTGGAGGTTGACCACATGTCCTATCAATCGCCAATCCTCTTCCTCAGGCAATCCAAAAAAAGAAACATTTACATCCTCACCACTTTCATCTATGGTTTCAAAGTTGAAAGACTTTTTATCTGACAATCGAAAAGATGTTTTCCCCCGATATTCAATATCAATGCGTTGCTCTTGAATGAGTTTCTTTTGTTGATAAATTTTCATCCTCGCAGGAACGCCAGGCTCATAGGGAATTTCTCCATCTGTAGAAATTACTAAGTATGGGATTTTAGAATCTCCCATATCGATGGCGAATACCTGTCCATCATCGGATTTGGGTATAAGAACCTCGGTTGGCTCTTTGCAGGAGATGAAAGAAAGAAAAAGGATGAATAATATAGGGCTAAATTTAATTCTCAGCATTTGTAACGATTGATAGTAGGACAGCCCGACTAAAAAGTCGGCATTTAAATTAATCAAAAATAACTCTTCTTTTTCTACTAGGCTGCCTTATTTCAATTCAAACTTAGATTGATTGGTCTTATGATCACCCAAAAAGAGTAAACTTTCCTAAAGATGAAATTTGATAATCATAAGTACCTTCCCTATTCAGAGGAAAAAGTGTCTTCGCCTACATTCAATAGAGTTCATCATGGGCATTTTTGGGCAGCTTTTTATTGAAAAAAGTGATAATAGTAAAATTCTCGAAAATGCAGATCTAAATCTCAACGACCAAAATCATCCTGCAATCTGACAATATCGGCCTCGTCGGAAGGGTGATCTGAGTCGGTATGCTGCCAGATCTCAGCTACTACTCCCCAATCATCCAAGCCGATCAGTCGATGACGCTCCCCCTGCTGCAATTTGATTTTATCACCTTTAGCTAAGGTAGTTGTATCACCTTCCTCATCAGTCAAACTTGTGGCCACAGCAACTTTCCCCTCGATACAGCGCCAGATTTCAGCACGTCGAAAATGATACTGCCAACTCAATCTTTTTCCGGGAGCTACCAGCAAAATCTTTGGACTGAGTTTGCCAGAAATATTAATAGAATCAAAATCTTCTTCCGAAAAAAAATGGCTTGCAAATTCCTTCGCTTTACTTTCATCAATCACCAAAAATCCACCCCAGGGTCTATGAAGATCCTGTTTGACCACTTCAAAACCCAATTGGGATAGAAATGAATTAAACTGGAAAAATATTTCCTCTTTGGTTTTCATAAATTAGAATTTAAAAGTGTGACGATTCAAAAATAGAAACAGCTTTTAAAATCCCTTCATATTTTTTGAGTAAAAGAATGCTATGTGAAAATATGATTCATAAAAATTAGTGTACTTTCAAGCTAAAATCAATGAATTCAATGCTTTCTCAAATCGGAAAATCAGCTTCCAAAAAAGCCATGCGCGTAGATCTTGAAATCTACTATGAAGCCATGGAAAACCTTTATCACCCGGAGGATAATCCTGAAGGAACTTTTCCGATGAATATTGCAGAAAATCATCTTTGCTGGGATCAGCTTCGGGAAAGAATCCAACAGGTAACCCGCGATAATGATATTCCCGAATGGGTGGCGAGTTATACGGACCCGGCCGGAGCTCCTAGCTTCCGGGAAGCCACTGCAGGATTTTTGGGTAAGTTTTTATTTCACTGCCCTGTAGATCCCAAAACGATTGCCTTTTCGGGAGGTGCTACTTCGGTAATAGAGATGACTAGTTTTTTGATTGCCGAACCGGGAGAAACAGCCGTAATTCCCGCACCAAGCTATCCGGTTTACACCGGCGATATTGGCACACTTCCCGGTGTGAAGCGATATGATTTGCAGCTGCCGGGAGATTTCAGCAAAAGCGAGTATGATTTTGATTTAGAACTTTTGGATAGGACAAAAATTGAGATTGAACAGGCTAGAAGTACTTTTCGAATGCTCATTCTGACAAGTCCTGATAATCCAACAGGTAGAATCTATCGAGAGTCTGATCTGAGAAAAATCGCTGAGTGGTGCATGGATAATGAGGTCCATCTGATTGTCAATGAAATCTATGGACTTTCACAACTGGATATCACACACCCTGATCTCAAATCTGAGTATGAGCAACCTACGCAGTTTGTTTCTTTTGGCAAAATCATGGAAGAGTTCAAAAGCCCTTTCCTGCATTTCTGGTATTCCTTTTCTAAAGATTTTGGGGTATCGGGATTTCGAATAGGCCTGCTTCATTCACACAATATGGATTTGATCCAAGCCTATCGAAATGCCGGTTTGGGTCATTCTATTTCCAATTACACACAATGGGTGATGCAGGAAGTCCTGAATGATCATACCTTTCTTTCATCCTATTTCAATGATTTTCAAAAGCTGCTTACTGAAGCCTATCTGGCTTTTACAAGAGGATTGAAAAAGCTTGAAATTCAATACAATCCTTCTAGGGGGAGCCTATTCGTTTGGATGGATCTTTCCGAGTTTTTGGAAAAAAGTGAAGATGGAGAAGAGAAGCTTTGGCTGGAAATCTATCAGCAATCGGGCATTTTACTGACTCCTACCCATGGTTTTGGGCATTCTCAGAAAGGATGGTATCGGGCGGTGATTACAAGCATTCACCCATCAGAAATGAAAGTTGCGTTAGGAAGGCTGGGAAAATTCGTTCAAAAAAGGAGAAATACTTAACTGCCCAACAATGAGATTTTATTTCAGTTTATCCCTTTGTTTTTTATTGGTATCCTCCGCCTTTGGCCAAGATTTTCAGTCTATTCTTGAAAAAGAACTCAATGAAAACCTACCTGGAATAACAGTCTGTATTCAATCCGATGATGAGCAGTTCTCTTGGTCTGGAGCAGCTGGTTTTGCAGATCAGGAGTCCAAATCACCATTACGACCCGATCAGACATTCCGCATTGCCAGCGTTACTAAAACCTATGTGGCAGCCGGGATTCTAAGATTAATGGAAGAAGGTAAATTAAACTTGGAAGACCCGATTTCAAAGCATATCGATCCCGAGCTTTCCAAGATCCTGTATGAAGACTATATGCTTGATCAGATTACGATTCGGCAGACCCTAAGGCATTCTGCAGGTTTTTTTGACCACACCAATGCTCCTGACTTTTTCAAAACCATTCTGGAAAAACCTGACCATCAATGGAGCAGAACAAGTCAAATCAAACTTGGAGTAGAACAGGGTGATCCTGTAGGTACTCCAGGAGATCAGTTTAGCTACTCGGATATGGGTTATGTGATTTTGGGAGAAATCATCGAAAAATACACCAATAAATCCCTGGATGCTGGTCTCAAAGAGCTTTTGGGCCTCGAGAAGTTGGGACTGGAAAGAACAGATTTCGAAGGGGAGGATGAGCTAACAGATCAACTTAGAATTCATCAGTATTTTCAGGGAATGGACACCTATGAGTGGAGTCCAACGATGGATTATTTTGGAGGTGGTGGTTTCCTTTCGACGACCTGTGAGTTGGTGGATTTTTTCAAGGTGCTATTTCAAGGAAAAGTCTTCGAAAACCCTGAGACCCTAGATATCATGTTAGAACCAGTTACTTATTCAGAAAAAGCCAGAATGGATTATCAAATGGGAATGTATCAGGTAGAGATCAATGGAATGAAAGCCTACACCCATTCCGGATTTTGGGGGACTCAAGTCCTTTATTTTCCTGAGAAAAAAATCTTTATGGCAGCCAACTATTCCAGTGCCTGGCGAGGCGGAGCTGTTGCACCGGTTTTCGAAAAACTACTGGAAGAAATGACAAATTAAATACGTCCTAAGCGTTCAATTTACTGTCCGAAAACAGAACAATCGAAGCCACTTTAATTTTACATTCAACTCATAAATAAGCAATTACCCATTTGGCATTTGGCTTGTTGATTATTTATCATGATAAACTTTCTCCTTTGGTTAATCCTATTTGTGATTTGCTGGCCGATTGCAATCATCGCCTTGATCTTGTATCCAATCGTGTGGTTACTTCTACTTCCTTTCCGACTTTTGGGATTGGCTGTGGACATTTCCTTTGATTTGGTGAGGAATATCTTTCAGCTTCCTTTCAGATTGCTCGGGGTGAAGTAAAAAAGCCTTGATCCTTGTCTTATTGCGGATTCAGATTGATCATCCTTTTAACGCTTCAGAACCAGTGGTCAACATTATCGGGATTCGATCTCTTTTCTTCTCTGTTTAATGGCTTCGGCTCGCTCCTTATTTATTCCCCACACTTTCCCAGCCTCAGCATCTTTCAGAAGCTGATCGATATATCCTTGACTTAATTCATTCGAATCCTTGTATTTTGCCCGAAGGGCATCCAGACGCTGATGCAAATCTGCTTTGATCCCTTCATAACCAGGGTCGTCATAGACGTTTTTCAATTCCAAGGGATCCTTTTTTCGATCGATCAACTCCCACTCATCCTCCACAAAGTAATAGTGAATCAGTTTGTAATCTTTTGTCACAATGGCATAATGCCGATTGACCATATGCTCTGCCGGATATTCATAATAATGGTAGTAGACTGCATCCCGGGTCCATTGTTCTTCATTCCCGGAAAGTAAAGGAATCATACTTTCACCTTGCATTTCATCTGAGGCCGGTATTCCTGCAGCCTCCAAAAAGGTCTGAGCAAAATCCAGATTTTGTACCAAAGCATCTGATCTCGTCCCAGGTTTCACTTTGCCTGGCCAAGCCACCAAAAGTGGGGTTTTGAAGCTTTCATCATATACAAATCGCTTGTCATACCAGCCATGCTCACCCAAGTAAAAGCCCTGATCGGAAGTATATACAATGATCGTATTCTCCATCAAATCATTAGCTTCCAAATAATCTAAAAGCCTACCTACATTTTCATCTACTGCTTTAATAGTCCCAAGGTAATCCTGCATGTAGCGCTGATATTTCCATCGCATCAGCTCCTCATCAGTCATTTTTGGATATTTCTCAATAAAATCGGCACTGATCGGGTCAAAATACTTTTTAAAGTTCTCAGCCTGGGATGGAGTGAACCGCTTCATTTGATTGATAAATCGGATGGTATCATATCCTCCGACATCTGCGATTCCCAGTTGCTTAAGTACCTCCGGCTTGAGTTTATTGTCCCCTGACCAACCCATGTGATCCAAGATATTCATTTCAGCCTCAGAAGCGGGTGATGTACGTCCAGAGTAATCGTCAAATAGCGTAGCCGGCTCGGGAAAGCTCCTTTTTGTGAATTCTTCCATATGACGCTCTGCCATCAGCCAAGGCCGATGAGGTGACTTGTGCAGATACATGAGAAGGAAGGGGTCTTCGGGATTTCTTTCTTTTTCCAACCAATCCAAAGTCATATCTGTGACGATATCGGTTACATAGCCTTCCACCTGAATTCTCCCCTCATTTTTGGTGATAAAATCAGGATTGTAATAAGAACCCTGTCCCGGTAAGATTTTGAATTGATCAAAGCCTTTGGGATTATTGCCAAAATGAAGCTTTCCAAACATAGCTGTCTGATAACCAGCATCCTGAAAGAGTTGCGGAAAAGTCACATTGGTGGTATCAAAAGGAAAGTGATTGTCAATTTTTCCATTGAGATGAGAATGCTTTCCAGTCAAAATCGTCGCCCGACTCGGAGCACAAATCGAATTGGTCACAGAAGCTTGGGTAAAAAGCATCCCCATTTCTGCAATGCGGTCAATATTTGGCGTCTCAATCAAATGATCACTATAGGCCGAAATCGCCTGATAGGCATGATCATCCGACATGATAAAAATGATATTGGGACGTTCTTGACTTGCATTTTGCTCCCCAGATTGACAGGCAGTCAACAGACCCATTCCTGTGAAGAGTCCGAGTGCAGCTAGTGATTTTTTCATAAGTATAAGTTGATTTTCCCGGCTTATTCCTGCTCTGAACTGAGCTTTCTATCCTTGAATATTTTATCCAAGAGATCCGTGTTTTTCCCTCCTGCGTAGGAATTGTTTTTCTGAAGGTAATCTAGGTATTCTTGCAGGTAGCGCTGAGAAATCTGAGAATTGTCTCCATACTTTTCGCGCAAGCCATCCAATTTCTGATGCAGCTCTTCTCTGATCTCGGCATAATCAGGATCATCATAGACATTTTTCAACTCCATGGGATCATTAATCCGGTCGATCAATTCCCACTCATCGGTATCGAAGTAATAATGAGTCAACTTATACTCCTTGGTCACAATGGCATAATGACGCTTAACCATATGCACGGAAGGATATTCATAATAGTGATAATAAACCGCATCCCGAGTCCATTCTCCTTCTCCTGTCAAGAGCGGTAAAAGGCTTTCACCTTGCATATCAGACGGGGCCTCTATTCCTGCAGCTGCCAAAAATGTCTGCGCAAAATCCAGGTTTTGAACCATCTCATCCGATTTTGACCCTGCAGCTACTTTTCCAGGCCAGGCCACCAAAAGCGGGGTTTTGAAACTTTCATCATACACAAAACGCTTATCAAACCAACCATGCTCTCCCAAATAGAATCCCTGATCTGAGGTGTAAACGATAATGGTATTTTCCATCAAGCCATTTGCCTCGAGGTAGTCAATCACTCGACCTACATTTTCATCCACTGCCTTGATCGTCCCCAAATAGTCCTGCATGTAGCGCTGATATCGCCACTTCATCTTATCCTCTTCGGTCATGGTAGGATAGGCTTTCTTGAAATCTTCAATAACCTTATTGTAAGACTCATCCCAAACGGCGCGCTGTTCAGCATTCATTCGCCCTACCTCACCTTCAAAGGCTGCCTTATCCCAACCAGAAGTTGGCTCCAAACCCAATTCATCCATCACTTCAGGAGTAATTTTTGAGTCCCCTGCCCAGTGCATGTCATGGAGTAAATTCATCTCCGCTTCTTTGGCAGCACGGCCACGGCCTGAATAATCATCAAAAAGAGTAGCTGGCTCAGGAAAGGTTCGCTGAGTAAACTCTGCCACATGTCTGCCTGCAGGTAGCCATTCCCGATGCGGGGCTTTATGCAGATAAAAAAGCAAGAAGGGATCTTCGGCCTTTCGCTCATTTTGTAGCCAGTCTAAGGTCATATCCGTGATAATATCTGTGACATAGCCCTCGACTTGAACTCTACCTTCATCCTTTGTAATAAATTCAGGATTGTAATATTTTCCCTGACCTGGCAAGATTTTAAACTGATCAAAGCCTTTGGGATTGTTGCCAAAATGAAGCTTTCCAAACATGGCTGTCTGATAGCCCGCATCTTGAAAGAGCTGGGGAAAAGTCACATTGGTAGTATCAAAAGGAAAATGATTATCCACCTTTCCATTGATATGAGAGTGCTTTCCTGTCAAAATCGTAGCTCTACTCGGCGCACAGATTGAATTGGTTACCGTGGCATTGGTAAAGAGCATTCCCATTTTTGCGATCCGATCAATATTGGGAGTCTCTATCAAGTGATCACTGTAGGCGGAAATGGCCTGATAGGCATGATCATCGGACATGATGAAGATAATATTGGGAGGGCTTTGAACGGATTCTTTTTCCTGACAAGAAATGGACAATACCAATAAACAAAGGATAAAAATCGAAATGGAATAGGATTTCATAGGCTGGACTTATTGAATTTTCTAGATATGAAAGTAAAGAAATCCCTAGAAAAATGAACCCTCTGTAATTAATTTGTCCAAAAAGCAAAAAGCCACCCTGAAAAATCAGAATGGCTCTTTAAGAAATTTTTGTTGCATTTAGAACTTCAGTCCGAATGTGAGATAGAATGTTCTTCCATCTGCAGGCATAATTCCCGGACCTGGATATCCACCTGCTCTGCGAGTGAAATACCGTTCATCAGTTAGATTATTCACTCCAGCTTTCAAGGTATGCTGCTTCCAAATATTCCAGGATGCTGAAAGATCTTGTACTTGATAGGAAGGGATCAATCCGACGGTAGCTGCTGCATTAGGAGCAAGTGTATTTGAAGCGTCAGAATATGCTTCTCCTATATCGCTCAACTGCCAAGTCATGGAAAATTTGCCCAAGCTGTAAGTTGCTCCGTAGCGATTAATTTTTCTTGGTGCATTCTCAACCTGGTTTCCTTTAAGGTTCCTTTCTACAACTTGCCCATCATTGACAGTTTTGATCTCAAAGTTTCCATAGGTTGCATCAACGAAGGCTAAGGATGCAAATAAATGAAGGTAGCCAAATCGAGAGCTCTCAAAAATCGCTGTGATAGGATCAAACTCCACATATCCCTCGAAGCCTTGGCTGATGGAATTTCCCAAATTTGTACGGAATTGAAAAATACTTCCATCCTCCCTTGCCTGAGCGATAGTCCCAATTCTGTCTTCATAATTAAGGCGGAAATAACTCACATCGAAATTAAGAGAAGGGAAAATAGAACCTCTTAACCCTAGGTCAAAGTTATACCCTTTTGAATCCTGCAAATTGGGATCGATCACATCAGTAGTCGCAGGAGGGGTAAGATCAGAAATCAATACAGGCCGATACGCTTGAGAAAAGTTGGTATAAAACTCAGTATTCTTGCCTAGATGATACTCAGCACCCAAACCCAATAATGCGAAAGTCCTTGTCCGCTCAATGGGATCCAAAAACTGGGGGACTCCATTGACTAGATTGAATTGACCTTGATTTTCAGAACGGATATTTTCTAGACGCATGCCCGCTGTGAAAAGAAACTTCTCATCTAGACGAAACACATTCTCTGCAAAAGCAGCAATGTTACTGTTGGTGTAATCCAACTTTCTACTGTAGTCTCCATTTGGCACGGAAAAATCCATATCCGCAGCACTTGTACCAACCCCTCTTTGATTTCGATCAATATTTCCATTGAAATAGCGAAGGCCTGTCATGAGAGTCTGTTCTTGGCCAAACAATTCATAGGTCGAACTTAGACGGATTTCTGAACCATAGGTGGTGTAAAAATCCCGATCAACTTGACGATTACCTAAATCATCTTCCTGATTAATTGGACGCATGAACCCCACACTATTCCTCTCTGCAAAGGTACCGAACACCTTCCAACTCACCTTTGTGTTTTGAGAAAACAGGTATTCTGCGGAAATCGAAGGAATAAACCAAGGTGTATTGAACCAATTTCGACTGCGTGTGCTTTGTTGGGAATCATCTTCAAACTGAGCATCAGTCAGACCACCTGGCTGCTGAGTCTCAGTGGTCATGTAGGTCATTTCATAACCTAATTTTAGTCGATTACTGGCCGCATAGTTGATTTCCAAATGAGCATGGTCTGTATTGAAAAAACCATTTTCTCTCCATCCATCCCCTCTTCTTTTTTGATAATAGGCAGTGTAATTCCATTTCCCTTCAGTTCCTCCGATGTAATTAAAGGAACTAAATAGCCCATTGCTTCCCACGGTATTAATTGATTCGGCTGTAAAACGAGTAGACTTATCTGGTTTTCTGAGCACAAAGTTCATCAGACCTCCAAATTGGGGACCATATTGCAAAGAAGATGCACCTCTGACAATCTCAATCTGCTCTACTACTTCCAATGGAGGAGTAAAATAGGCTTCTGGATAACCCATCGGATCAGGAGTAATATCATAGCCATTCATTCTCACATTAAATTCCCATGAACGATTTGGACTCAATCCTCTAGAAGCAACTCCTAGTTGGATCCCCGATCCGTCATTTTCCCAAATTGAGATCCCTGGTGTCCTCCCAAAGACCTGCCGACTATTATTCATCGCCAGATTAGCATCAATTTCAGCGATTCGAATCACTTCATTTTTTTTACCGGCATTGATTCTGAAATCAGAAACTTCAGGTAATCTACCCTGGCCTAAAATTCCACGACTTGCTGAAACACTAAATTCAGAAAGTAATAAATCATCCTGCTCTAGAAGGATATCGAGTTCCTTGACCTCTCCTGCTTCTATTGAAAACTCCTGAGACCAATTTTGAAAACCAATTAAGCTGACTGATAATTGATAGGTTCCTTGAGGAAAATCCTTCAATTCATACATTCCTTTCAAATCTGACTGAACTCCCCGTACTGTACCCTTTAGATAGATAGAAGCACCCTCAATAGGATTTCCATTTTCGTCAGAAACCTTACCTTTCAAAATATTCTTCTGCGCAAAACCTTCTACTGAGAATAATATTGCAAATATTAAGAACCCGTATACAAATTTCATTTACTAATTTTATTTGGATTGATTTAAAATAGAGCCGCAAACATACGCTAGCTGATTTTATGGAGCAATACTTATTTGGAAAAAATCCAAATAAAATTAGTAGCTATCATATAACACTCAGAAAATGAAATCAATACATTTTTTCGGATCACCTATCTCCCCTTTCTAGAAAAAGAGCTTTTAAAAATGATGTATATTAAAATAATATCTTAAAGCCTATGAAGAGCCTGGTTCTGACACTTATATTTCTCATCCCTTTATTTTCATCAGCCCAAAAAAAACCAAGTAATGTTTTACTGATAATCGCAGATGACCTTACAACCACTGCATTGGGGTCCTACGGAAACGAGATGGTGAAAACTCCAGCTCTAGACCAACTGGCAGAGGAGAGTTTTATTTTCGAGCGGGCTTATTCTCAATATCCGGTCTGCGGTCCTTCCCGGGCTTCTCTAATGTTTGGCTATTATCCAACTGCCACTCAGACTTATGGCTATGTGAGCGGAAGGGAGAATGTTGGTGATGAAAAGCTTTCTTTAGCTCAGTTTTTTAAGGAAAAAGGTTACTACACCGCCCGAGTAAGTAAAATCTTTCACATGGGCGTGCCTATTGATATTGAGACCGGATCTGACGGGCAGGATGATCCAGCATCATGGACCGAAAAATTCAACTCCCAAGGACCCGAATGGAAGTCTGAGGGGTTTGCCGAATTGGTTCAGAATAACCCCGATGAAAGCATCGAAAAAAAAGGTGGCAATGTAATGACCACCGTGCAAGCGGAAGGGGGTGATCTAGTACAATCGGATGGAAAAACGGCTCAAAAAGCTATTGAACTGATTAAAAAACACAAAAACAAACCATTCTTCCTGGCAGTAGGCCTGGTTAGACCACATGTTCCCTTTGTGGCTCCAAAGGAATATTTTGCTCCTTATCCCTGGCAGCAAATTGTCCCTCCTCCAGTAGTTGAAGGAGATTGGGAGGACATCCCGGAAAAAGGAATCAACTATGTGACTACCCAAAACTCTGAGATGAGTTTTTCGCAAAAACAAAAGGCCATTGCAGCCTACTACGCCTCAGTCAGTTTTATGGATGCCCAAGTTGGAAAAATCTTGGCAACATTAAAGGAGGAAGGTTTGGATGACAACACGGTCGTAATTTTCACTTCAGACCATGGATTTCACTTGGGAGAACATGACTTTTGGATGAAAGTGTCCCTAAAAGAAGAATCTGTCAAAGTCCCGCTAATGCTTCGTGTTCCTGGCATGACTACAGGAAATTCAGAGGCCCTAGTCGAGTTAATTGATTTATATCCAACACTTTTGGATTTGACAGGATTCGAAATACCTACTGGGCTTCAAGGGAAAAGCTTAGCTCCCATCCTGAAAGGAAAAGAGGAATCTGTTCGAGATTTTGCATTTTCGGTAACTCAAGGAGGTAATACCTACTTGATTCGGGGTGATCGATGGGCTTACATTCAGTTTGGTGAAAATGGAGAGGAAGGCATGGAGTTGTTTGATATGCACCAAGACCCTGGACAATTTACCAATCTGGCAAATTTGGAAGCATTTCAACCCATAGTTTTGGAGATGCAGAAAATATTAGCCAAAAAAATTACCGAAGTTCGAAAAAATGATCTAGCCATAACTTATTAGACATGAAGCAACTCTACACGATCCTTTTCTTTTCCATGCTTTTTGCCTGTCAGGAAAAAAAGCCAGCAAAATCTCCCAACGTTCTATTCCTCTTTGCTGACGATCAGCGAGCGGATGCCTTGGGTATTTATGGAAACTCCTACATTCAGACTCCTACGATTGATCAACTGGCTCGGGAAGGCAGCCGCTTTACCAATGCTTACGTCATGGGTGGAAATCACGGGGCCATCTGTATGGCCAGCCGGGCAATGCTTTTTTCAGGAAAGAATCTTTTCAGAGTTTACGACAAACTCCAAGGCGAACACACCATGACTATGGATTTTGCAGCGGCGGGATACAAAACCTTCGGAACCGGTAAATGGCACAACGAAAGGGAAGCCTTTGAAGCGAGTTTTCAGGAAGCTAAAAACGTGTATCTAGGTGGGATGGCCAATCATTACGACCTGCCGCTCCGGGATTTTGATGAAACCGGAAAGCTTGGCGAACCGGCTCGAAAAGGCTATTCTACGGAGCTTTTTGCTCAGGCTGCCATTGATTTTATCCAGAATCATAGTCAGTCCAATCCTGATCAGCCATTTTTCGCTTATGTGGCATTTACAGTGCCTCATGATCCCTATTCCCCGGAGGCAACATACATCAATCAGTACCCGGATGGCTCACTTCCTTTACCTGGAAACTACATGCCCTACCATCCTTTTGAGTTTGATCATTTGACAGTTCGTGATGAAAATCTGACCGGCTGGCCTCGAAAACCCGAAGTGATCCAGATGATACTTTCGGACTATTATGCCTTGATCACGCATTTGGATACACAAATACAAAGAATCCTGAATACACTCAAAGAAACCGGACAGTACGAAAATACCATTATTGTCTATGCTGCTGATAACGGCCTTGCTGCAGGTAGTCATGGCTTACTTGGAAAGCAAAATCTCTATGAGCACAGTTCAAAAATCCCTCTTATCATCAAAGGACCCGGTGTATCTGCTGATCAGGAATTGGATGCTTTTGCTTATATCCATGATCTATATCCAACCTTGGCTGATTTGGCCGGTTTGCCTCAGCCAAAAGATATCGACGGCAAGAGTTTGGTTCCGGTAATTAGCGGTGATCAGGAAGATGTGAGGGAAGCTTTGTTTACCTCCTACCGAAATACCGTACGGGCTGTAAGAGATAAAAAATTCAAGCTAATTCGCTATCCGGAGCGGGACTATACCCAATTATTTGATTTGGAGAGGGATCCTCTGGAACTGAACAATCTCGCTGAAAATCCAACTTTCGCAGCCAAAAAAGAGGAGATGTTTCAATTAATGAGTCAATGGCAAGAGACGTTTCAAGATACTGTTGCACTTACAGCCAAGATCATCAAGCCCATGGCCTACGACCCGGACACACTCCAAAGAAAGCCTGACCAGTGGCAACCTGAATACACGCTTAAGCGCTATTTCGAAGAGGATTAATTGCTTTTTCAAGCTTCTTCATTAATGGGGATTGTTTATTTTGGCAGCCGAAACCCAAAATACCCAAATCTTGAAGAAGTTTGTTTTTTATTGCCTGTTCCAATTTTCAGGCCTGCTCCTTTTTGCACAAGACTCTATCGTATTCGAAGCAGGTCAGGAAGGCCATGCGACCTACCGAATTCCAGCGATTATTGACTTACCGAATGGGGAACTTTTGGCTTTTGCCGAAGGCAGGGTGAACGGCTCGGATGATTTTGGAGATGTGAATCTGGTGATGAAAAAAAGCTTGGACGGTGGCTATACCTGGTCTCCTATTCAGACCTTAGTGGATTACGATAGCCTCCAAGCCGGGAATCCAGCTCCAGTGGTGGATTTATTTGACCCCAAGTATCCTGAAGGAGTGGTTTTTCTCTTTTACAATACCGGAAACAATCACGAATACGATGTACGAATGAATCGGGGAGTCCGAGAAGTTTGGCTCATCAAATCCTATGACCTGGGTAAAACCTGGACCAAACCAGAAAACATCACTAAAAAAGTACATCGCCCCAATAACCGGGAATTCAATCCAAATTACACTTTTTCAGAAGATTGGCGGCACTATGCCAATACCCCTGGCCATGCTTTCCAATTTCAAAACGGACCCCACAAAGGTAGAATTTATGTTGCAGCCAATCACTCTGAAGGTGGTCCAAAAGACGATTGGTCAGACTATCAGGCACATGGTTTTTATACGGATGATAAAGGGAATAGCTATGGGATTTCGGAATCTGTAAAATTTGGCGGATCCAATGAATCCATTGCAGCTGAACTATCCAATGGTCGTATGATTATGAGTTCGAGAAATCAGAAAGGTGACATCCGACAGCGCATCATTTCCTACTCTTCCGATGGTGGTCAGACTTGGGAGGAAAGCTATTTTGAGGCTCAACTCCCTGACCCGGTTTGTCAGGCTTCCATTTTGGATTTGGGAGAAAAAGAAGGAAAAACCATCCTCGCTCATTCCAATGCGGCAGATGAAAAAGAGCGGAATTATCTGACCGTCAAAATCAGCTATGATGAAGGAAAGACTTGGGACCATGTGATTCCGATTGACTTCACTTCAGATCCAAAAAAACTCCCTTGGACGGCGTACTCTGATTTGGTCCGATTAGATGAAAAAACGCTTGGAATTCTCTACGAAAGGGATAATTATCGACAGATAGTTTTTAAATCAGTGAAATGGATGGATTGAAGCTACCCCTTCTCAAATTCAAAGCCATTATTAAAATAAGTATTTATAAACCACTATTTTTTTGATACAAAAATCAACTCATCAATAAGGTTTCCTACAGGAAACACGGCCTTTCCGGGACTTAATTGTTGAGATGAAAAGTTATATCCTACTTCATAGGGGCATATTTCTTTTTGAGACCAGGTTTTTCCGGAATCACTTGAAGTCACCCACCTTCTGATGCAGGTGTTTGGATTCAGACATCCATCAATTAATAATATTCCCAGATATTCTTCTCCCCGATGACTTACTATTAGAAGAGGATGATCTACTACTTTTTGAACTTCGCCAGTTGATCTATCTATTCTTAGAGTTTGTTGATCCCGATAAATGAAAAAAAGATTTTCATCTCCAGCATAAAATAAAATATCAGTTGGTTCACCTATTGAAGGCAATAAAGCCCACGTCTCACCGGCATCATAGGTAATATATTGCGGTCCGGCCCAATCCAATAAATAGCCTGTTTGTGAGTCTTTCCAAACAAAATTTCGAAGATTATTATTCACTACAATATCCTCAACCTCAGACCAAGTTTTGCCCCCATCGTCAGTTTTAAAAACTTGATACTTTCCATCAACTTGATCAGGGAAAAATTGAACTCCAAAAGCAAATCCTTTTTCAGGCGAAATGAAGGAGATTTCATCCATTCTCACATTAGAAACGGTCCATTTTTCCCAATTTTCTCCTCCATCTCTGGTATGCATAAAATTGGTCACCACCTCTTCATTTACTAGATCTAAACTATCCAGAGCTATCCATATAAAATCCTCATCTAATACTGCCAATTCCCTTAAATTGAGAGAATTTAAGCTTTCTGTTATGGGAGAAAAATTTCTTCCTCCATCCTCAGATTTGAGAAGCGAATTACTCAAAAAAAAGCCTTGACGTTCATCCAAAAAATGATAATCCCAATATTGTCCAAAGTAATTAGGGCCTATTTCGATGACATCCCAGCTTACCAAAGGAAGGCCGATAGGCTCAATACCTTCCTCTCTATCACAAGATGAAAAAAGAACAAAAACAAACCCGAGAACTAAATTCAGCCTAATCATAATTAATTTAATAACGATTACTAAAAATAGAGGTTTAAATCAATAAAATAATACTAGTGTCTTTTGGATATCAAAAAACTAATCCAAAGGTTTGTATCCAAAATAACCCTGCTATTTCGCATAGCGGGCTTTCCGAACTTCTTCAACCTCTTTTGTTATCTCTTCTAAACTAGGTACTTCATCTGAATTTTTCCTGAAGTTCTTTAATAAATCAGAAAACTCATTTTGAGATGGTTCCTTTCTAATCCTTATCAAATCTAAATTTGCCAAATCTTTTAATAGCGCTTTAGCTTTAGGATTCAGAATATCGATTCTTATAGTTTCCATTTTTCAAACTTTCTTAAATATACAAATTATTCAAATTGGACTTGCTTTAAGTCTCTTTGCCAGTGACTCCACCGACCACTCCTATCACTCACCTCAATTTTTTAAGGCCCTTCAACTCCTCCATACTCGCTTCCCGAATTCGGATAGCATAGCCTCCACCCGGAGCAGAAAATTGCTTCAAGACTGAATTAGTATCAACGACAACTCTTCGAATTTCGTAGGACTGAGGATTGGTTTTATAGTGCGCATCAGCTTTATCTGAATAGATTTCAGCAAGGTAGGTTTTGTCTGCATCCAGAAAATCAAATTTGATCTCCCCTGTTCTACCTTCGAATCCATTGACATTTCCAATAAACCACTCTCCGGTATCCTTGGCCTTTCGGGCAATCGTTAAATAGTAACCCGGTTCGGCTTCTAGATAAAGGCTCTTTTCCCAATCCAAAGCCACATCCTTGATAAACTGAAAAGCATCTGGAAAACGCATGTAATTTTCAGGATAGTCCGCAGCCATTTGCAAAGGAGAATACATAGTCACGTAAAGTGCCAACTGATTAGCCAAAGTGCTATTGACATGGGAACCATTGAATACGTCCATTTCAAATACTCCGGGCGTGTAATCCATCGGTCCACCTATCTGTCTTGTGAAAGGCAAAATGGTCACGTGATTTGCCTTATTTCCTCCGAATGCCTGATATTCTGTTCCTCTTGCCGATTCATTTGCGATTAGATTTGGCCAGGTTCGGGCCACGCCAGTCGGACGTACTGCCTCATGCGCATTGACCATGATCTGATATTCGGCTGCTTTTTCTACCGCATACTGATAGTGATTCACCAGCCATTGACTGTAGTGATACTCTCCTCGGGGAATCATATCTCCTACATAGCCACTCTTCACTGAGGGATATCCATAGTCCTTCATTAATTGATACGCTTCATCTAGATGGCGCTCGTAATTCCGAACGGAAGAAGAGGTCTCATGGTGCATGATCATTTTCACGCCTTTTTCTTTAGCATAAGCTGTAATCCCATCCAAGTCAAAATCAGGATATGGGGTCACAAAGTCAAACACATAGTCTTTGGAATTACCAAACCAATCTTCCCAACCAATATTCCAGCCCTCCACTAATACCCCATCAAACCCATGTTCCGCAGCAAAATCGATGTATTTCTTCACATTTTCAGTGGTAGCCCCATGTCTCCCGTTTGGTTTGACAGTAGAAAAATCAGTCACTCCCAACTTCACCGCCTTCAGTTCGTCTGTGTAGGACCAAGAGCTTTGCCCGGTGATCATTTCCCACCATACCCCGACATATTTCATAGGCTTAATCCAGGAAGTGTCCTCAATTTTGGAAGGTTCATTGAGGTTGTAAGTGATGCGTGAAGCCAAAATATCCGCGGCCTGATCACCGACGATTATTGTACGCCAAGGGGTATGGGCAGGAGTGTACAAATAGCCTTTATCACCTTGCGCATCCGGTGTAAGATGAGATTGAAAAACCATCTTCTTATCGTCTAATTCCAAATGCATCGCCGGATAATCGATCAATGCTGCTTCGTGAATATTTATGTAAAGGCCATCGGTAGTTTTCATCATAAGCGATGTCTGAACGCCCGTCTCGGAAAAAGGAGTTTGAGATGCATTTGGAGTGATAGCGGTTTCCATCAAACCTCGAATTTCTGAGAGCTTGGATTCGGTATAGTCGTATTCCTGCGTATCATAATCTCCAGGTATCCAAAATGCCATATGATCTCCAGCCATAGCAAACTGACTCATCTCCTCAGAAATCACAAAATGCCCCATATTTTCCTGAACCGGAAACTCATATCGAAAACCCAATCCTGTATCAAAAAGCCGAAATCGAATATTCATTTTTCGCTGAGATGCTTGATGCAGTAATTCCACCAAGAGCTCCTGATGATGATTGCGAATCTCACTTTCCTCTCCCCAGACAGGAGTCCAGGTTTCATCAAAAGTACTTTCCGAAGAATTGATGATTTGAAATCCCTGGATCAAATCGATCGAGTCATTTTTTAAATCAAAGCCCAATCGGCTTGATTTGATCACAGGTTTATTCTTGAAGTTCAGCTGATAGGTTGGGGCTCCGGCTGCATCAAGGGAAAAAGCTAGCTGCATTTCTCCATTTGGAGATTTGATCTCCTGCCCAAAAACTGTCCCGAAACTAAATAAGAATAGGACTAAATAACTGGCTCTCAAATTCATAATCATCAATTTCATTATATTCAATCGAGCGAATTAGCTCTTCTCTTGTTGACTGAATTTAAAATTATTAGTTTTTACCTATTATTCACTAGTAACAATAGCCCCAAACCCAGAAAAAATGCAAACAAAATCTTATTTCTTAGTCCTAATAATTGCCTTTGGTATTTTCGCTTGCAAAGGCCCTGTAGAAAAATCACCAGAAGAAGAACCTAGCCAAATCGACTTGCTCGAGGCCTATGTTCAATCGGAATCATCTGACTTTTCCTATGAAATAGTGCATTCCGTCCCTGGAGAAGAAATGGATTTTCACGTTCTGAAAATGTACTCCCAAAAGTGGCTCAGCGATTCATTGGTGGATGAAACCCTCTGGTGGCATTGGGTTTCGATCCTGGTTCCTAAAAACACTCCCCATCAAACCGGAATGCTCTGGATCGGTGGTGGAAGCAGGGAAACTGAGATGCCTCAGGAGCCTGATGCCCTACTAAAAGCAGCAGCATCTCAGACCAATTCCATCGTCGCTCAAATCCACAATGTCCCTTTTCAACCTATCACTTTTGCGGGAGATCCGGAAGGCGAGCGATATGAAGATGCCATCATTGCTTATGGCTGGAGGAAGTTTTTGGAAGGCGGAGCCAAAGACGAAGATGCTATCTGGCTAGCTCGATTTCCCATGACCAAAGCCGTCAAACTAGCTATGGATGCTATTCAAGAAGTAGTCAAAGAAAACTACCAGAAGGATTTGAACAATTTTTTTGTAGCTGGAGCTTCTAAGCGGGGATGGACTACCTGGACTACAGCTGCTACCGATAACAGGGTGGTAGCTATTGCACCGGTTGTGATCGATATGCTCAATCTGGAGCCTTCCTTTATGCATCATTGGCGGAACTATGGATTCTGGGCACCTGCCGTGGATAATTATGTGCAAGAGGGAATTATGGAGTGGATGGGAACACCGGAGTTTGATCGCTTGCTGGAGATTACAGAACCTTACTCTTTTATCGATGAGTTAGACCTGCCGAAACTTCTGATCAATGCAGCAGGAGATCAGTTTTTCCAACCTGATAGTTGGGAGTTTTATTGGAATGAGCTGCAAGGTGAAAAGCACGTGCAGTACGTCCCAAATTTCGGACATGACTTGAGCGAATCGGATGCGCTACCAAACCTGATTTCCTTTTACAATTCAGTTTTAGATAATGAAAAGCGACCGGATTATTCTTGGCGAATAGAAGGAAACACCATTCATGTCAAAGTCAATCCCGAGCAGATGCCTGTTTCTGTCAAATTATGGTCGGCATACAATCCGCTTTCCAGAGATTTCAGAGTGGATGAATTTGGTCCTAACTGGGTAGCAGAAGAAATCGCCATGCCGGCAGAAGGAGAGCTTGAGGTCAATATGCAGATCCCGGATGAGGGGTTTAGAGGGTATTTTGTGGAATTAACCTTTGCTGGAGAGACACCACTCAAAGTGACTTCCGGAATTGAAATTTTACCAACAGAATATCCATTTGAGCCTTTTGTGCCTTCAAGAGTAGCAGAAGAAGCAAATTAACGGTCAGAAATTATGCAAACTCGGCTCAAATTACTGGCTGTTTTTTTAACCATTTTACTCCCATCAAAGATGGCACTTTCTCAAGTCAATTACGATGAAAGCAAGGTTCCACCTCTTCACCTTCCTTCCATTTTCATCAGCGAAAAAGGAAAAGTCATCAATTCAAAAGAGGAATGGGAAAGTATTCGAAAACCGGAAATTTTCAGGCTTTTTGAATCTGAAGTTTATGGTCAAATACCAAAAGACTTCGATCAAGTCAGCTTTGAAGTGAATGAAAGATTGGATCATGAATTCAATTCCATTGCCAAGCTTGAAGAGGTAGATATCAAAATCCAGCTTGGTGATCGCTCCCATAGCATGCGGCTAAATCTCTTGCTACCCAAGAAATCCAATGGCCCCTATCCCATTATTTTGCTGATCAACCATCGAGACCCAGAAGAGGATGGATCTTTGGCAGAGGAAGGATATTGGCCGGTAGCTGAATTGATCGAAAGGGGTTTTGCCACAGCCTCTTTTCATGCAGAAACGGTGGCACCGGATGACACGATTCGATACATGAATGGTATTTTGAATAACCTTTATCCAGAGCAAAAAGAACAAAGTGATGGACTGAAAGCTTTGGGAGCTTGGGGATGGGGAGCAATGAGAGCCATGGATTACTTCGAGCAGCATCAGGTTATCGATTCAAAAAAATCCATTCTGGTGGGGCACTCCAGATCAGGAAAAGCAGCTCTTTGGGCTTCTGCCAATGACCCTCGATGGGCGATTACCTACTCCAATGAATCCGGCTGCGGAGGAGCGGCTTTGTCAAAAAGGAAATTTGGAGAAACCGTGGAAATCATCAATAATCGATTCACCCATTGGTTTGCAGAGAATTTCCGGAAGTACAATGGTGCTGAAGAATCGCTTCCACTCGACCAGCACATGTTGCCAGCACTGATCGCTCCGAGGGCCGTTTACTACGCTAGTGCAAAAGCCGATGAATGGGCCGATCCAAAAGGCGAGTATCTTGCGTTGCAGATCGGTAGTGAAGTCTTTTCTCAGATTTATGCAAAGGAGAGTCCTTTTAAAACAACCTGGGAAGAACTGAACGGCCCGGTTTCCTCCAACACTTTGGGCTACCATATTCGTGAGGGCGAACATAATTTGACCTGGGAAGACTGGGAGATTTTCCTGGCATTCGCCAAAAAATCTCTAGGAATCTAAATCAACCGTTTTCCCCAACACCTATTCAAAACTTTCCATCTCAAGCCCCTTGTACTATGGCCATATTGATTCAATTGATTGGAATGCTCTTTCAAATCACCAGTTCCGATTCTGAAAAAATAAACCCCAAAATCATCAGCCAGGAGTTTATCTATGAAAATGCACCCTTTCCTTCCTGCCATGCCTCAACCTTGATCGAAACGGAGGATGGTATTTTAGCGTCTTGGTTTGGGGGCACCTATGAGCGTCACCCGGATGTCAGTATTTATACCTCTTTGAGAGATCAAAAAGGATGGTCCACACCTACTTTGGTGGCCGATGGAATTGAAAACGAGGTATTTAGAAATCCAACCTGGAATCCTGTTCTCTTTCAAAAACCGGATGGTGAAGTTTTACTCTTTTATAAAGAAGGGCCAAATCCTCGCGAATGGTGGGGACTCTATAAAAAGTCAAACGATGGAGGGAAGTCCTGGTCCAAAGCTATTCAAACTCCTCCTGGATTTTTGGGCCCTGTGAAAAATAAGAGCGTGACTCTTTCAAATGGAAATTTAATGCATCCATCCAGTTTTGAGACCAATGGAATCTGGACTACTCACCTGGAATTCACTGATGCCAATCTTGAAAACTGGTACAAGATTGAAGTTCCCGGTCCTTTTCAGGCCATACAGCCCACGGTGCTTTTTCATGGAGATCAAAAGCTTCAAATCCTTACCCGAACACAGGAAGGTGTGATTGCCACAGCTTGGTCTGAAGACAATGGGAAAACCTGGACGGAACTCAGTTCAAGTGGTTTGGTACACAATGGTTCGGGTATCGATGCCATAACCTTAGAAAACGGGTATCATTTATTGCTTTGCAACCCCATTCCGAAAGGTAGAAATAAACTCAGCCTTTTGGGATCAGCTGATGGCCTCAATTGGGAGGAGATTTTGGTTTTGGAAGATGAAAAGTCTGGAGAGTTTAGCTATCCGGCCATCATTCAAGCCAAAGACGGAAGCATCCATTTGACCTATACCTATCAGCGAGAAAAAATCAAATACGTACACCTCAGCCTATGAACCAAAAACTCACTTTTACTGGGATAATTCCCCCCTTGGTGACTCCACTTTTGCCGGATTTTACCTTGGATAGCTTTTCGCTGGAAAAAATACTAAACCATGTAATCGATGCAGGAGTACATGGTGTCTTCATTTTAGGAACAACCGGAGAATCACCCTCTTTGCAGCAAAAGATCAAGATTCAGATGATCCGAGAAACCTGTAAACTCGTGAATCACAGAATTCCTGTTTTGGTGGGGATTACTGACTGCTCTATGGGAAATAGCTTGGAGCTAGCAGAAATGGCCAAAAACTATGGTGCAGATGCCTTGGTGGCTGCCCCTCCTTTTTATATGAATATCAGTCAGGAAGATCTGGAAAAGTATTACAGGGACCTGGCCAATCGCACAGAGTTACCGCTTTTGCTTTACAATATTCCCTCTCATGCTAAGACCAATTTGAATATTGAGACGGTAATCAGACTGTCTACGCACCCTAATATCCTTGGAATCAAAGACAGTACGGACAGCAAAGAATATCTGACTCAATTAAGTGAGGCATTCAGAACAGACCCTGACTTCATCCTACTGATGGGACCGGAAGAGCGATTGCTTGATGCACTTCAGTATGGCTTTTCAGGTGGAGTGAGTGGTGGTGCCAATGCCTTTCCTGAAGTCTATGTTAAATGCTATGAAAGCTTCATCCAAGGCAAGGTAGAAGAAGCCCAGGAATACCAAAACCTCATATGGGAAATCAGCCAAGAGCTTTACCACCATGTATCCCATCCCTCCTCCTATCTCAAAGGACTGAAAGAATGCATGAAACTTTCGCACTTGTCCGGTGGAATTTTATCCCCTCCCCAAAGGAGCTTCACAGAAGAGGAAAGGCAGACCTTCCACAAGAAGTTTGAAAGAATCAAGTCCAAAATCCACAAATTTCTGGAGGAATAATGGCTGAGCTGCCGATTTGGGACACCCTGATTTTTATTCTTTACCTATTGCTGATTTTAGGTTTTGGCGTTTCTTTTTCATTTCGAAAGCGTACCGCTAAAGACTTTACCACCGGAGGTGGAAGGCTACCTGCCTGGGCAATTGGCATGTCAATTTTTGCAACCTTCGTGAGTAGTATCAGCTTTTTAGCTTTACCCGGCAATGCTTATCTAAGCAATTGGAATGGCTTTGTTTTTAGTCTTTCCATTCCCATAGCAGCCTGGATATCAGTTCGATATTTTGTTCCTCACTATAGGAGTATTTCAAGTGATTCGGCATATTTCTATTTGGAGGAGCGCTTTGGACCGTGGGCGAGGATTTATGCATCCACTTGCTATTTGCTCACCCAGCTCGCCCGCATGGGAGCTATTCTTTACCTGCTTGCCTTACCAATGCACTTCCTGTTTGGATGGAGTATCGCCTGGGTGATCGCTATGACTGGACTGATCGTAGTCATTTATGCCATGCTGGGAGGGATTGAAGCGGTGATATGGACCGATGCAATCCAAGGCTTGATTTTAATTGGAGGAGCAATTATTTGTCTCGGAATAATTTTCTGGAAAATTCCAGGAGGTGCTTCCAAGCTCTTTGAAGTAGCAGATGCCAATGAAAAATTCAGTCTAGGAAGCTTTGAATGGGATTTTGGAAGCTCTACATTTTGGATGATCTTGGTTTATGGCCTATTTATCAACCTTCAAAATTTCGGGATCGATCAAAGCTACGTCCAGCGATACATTTCTGCCAAAAGCGATCAAGATGCCAAGCGATCCACCTGGCTCGGAAGTCTGCTTTATATTCCAGTTTCTGCTCTTTTCTTTTTGATTGGAACCGCTCTCTTTGGATTCTATCAGACTCAGCCTTATTTATTACCTGAGGGCATTCAGGCGGATAGCGTCTTTCCCCACTTCATTGTATCGGAGTTGCCTATTGGCTTAACGGGATTATTGATTGCCTCCATTTTCGCTGCCGGTATGAGTACGCTTTCCACCAGTATCAATAGCTCAGCAACGGTAATTCTCTCCGATCATGTCAAAAAATACCTAAATCCCAATCTACCCGCCAAGTCCGACCTCAACGTACTCCGGATTTCTTCCCTGGCTATGGGACTTTTGGCAATTCTTGTGGGCTTGGCCTTCAATGGGGTCAGCAGTGCCTTGGATGCATGGTGGGCCTTGGCTTCAATTTTTAGCGGAGGAATTCTCGGATTGTTTTTGCTAGGCATTATTGTCCGAAGGACCAGAAGCAATCAAGCAGCAATCGCTGTTTTGACAGGAGTTATTGTCATCTCATGGATGAGTTTGCCTGCTATTCTAAGCTTAGCGGGTAGGACAAGCCCTTGGGGTCAGCCCCTTCATTCTAATATGACTATTGTGATGGGAACCTTAACGATTTTTGTGGTTGGATTTGTTTTGAGTTCGATTTTTGGAAGAGTAAATAAGAGCTAGAAAAATGACACCTTTTTATCAATTCACATTTTTTAATACCCTCCTATTCTGACAATTTCCTACTTTAAATTTTCAAAAATCGAAGGCTAATCACACTTATGCTTGAAATCTCTCAATTCAAAAAAGACTATTCAACGGGCTTTAAGCTTCAAATTGAAGACTTGAAACTAGGTGTGGGAATTCATTTGATCAAAGGCGAAAATGGCTCTGGAAAATCCACACTGCTCAAAGCCATCGCTGGAATTCATGATTTCGAAGGAGATATTATTTGGGATGGTGTCTCCATAAAAAGTAGTCCTATACCTTACAGGAAAAAGATTAACTACTCAGATGCTGAACCTCATTTTCCAAATTTTCTCAGCTTAGATGAGCTAATCCGATTCACTCTTAAAACTAAGGGAGGCTCAAAAACCCAAGTGGAGTCTCTCAAAAGAGAATTCCGAATCGGAGATTTTTCCAAAAACCCTATTTCCTCCTATTCTAGTGGAATGCTAAAAAAAGCCGGATTAATTCTAGCCTTTCTGGGTGATCCAGGTTTGATTATTTTGGATGAACCCTTTACAACCATTGATTTGGAGGCACAAGATCATTTACGGAATTTGATTTTGAGTGCCCGGAAATCAGGAGTAACTTTTTTGATTACCGGGCATCTGGTCAATTTCGAATCACTTCTTGAATATGATTCCATTCTGAAAATTTTTGATGGCAAAATCACCTTGGGCTAATGCGGGAGATTTATATAAAATCATTTGTTGCTCCATTTTACAAAGCCTTTATGGGGTTTTTTGTGCTAGTGCTCCTGATAGTTGGCGTCTTTATGGAATACAAACAGCATATCCTAGTGGCCGATCGATTACTCCAAAGTGATTTTGGATATATCGTTTTATTACTCGCATTTGTGACCTATTCTTTTTTTCAAATTCGCTTCCTACTTCGACTTCTAAACGATCCAAAGTATCGAATTTTTCAAAATTTAGCCTTCCTATCAAAAAAGGATTTCTTGAGGTTCTATTTCATTCAGTGGGTATCAAACAACCTTATGATCTGGATTTATGGATTGTTTTTAACCTTTATAAGCTTGGGTTTGGACGCTTCCCTCAAAGTCCTTGTGCTTTGGATCACGCTCTTCCTGATTTTCGCGATAGGCCTTGTACTTCTATACCAAAAAGTTCAAAAACCTATTCCTGAACACATCATTGCTCAATCCAAATTATTCCCCATTGTCCCCTACCCATTTTGGTTTGTGACGCATCTGAAAGCGGATAGACCTTTGCTCCTTCTCGCGATCAAAGCCCTTTCTGTTTTGCTTTTGAATGGCTTTCTAGTTTCATTCTCTTCGGGTAGCTACGATTTGCGTTGGCTCCAGTTTGGACTTCTTTGTTCAGCCTATATTCATATCCCGATTTGGATCGATAAGGTAGATTTTGATCAAGATCAACTCGCCTATTTTAGAAACTTCCCGAGATCACTATTCACCAAAACTCGTGATCACCTGATCAACGCAGCGCTACTTCTCTTTCCGGAAGTACTTATTTTACTTATCAAATTTGGATGGCTAGGATTGAGCCTAGATTTGGTAACAATATGTGGATTTTGGCTGGTATTGAATCTTGCACTCTTTGGCCTGATCCAGTGGAGAAGTTTTCAAATGGGCTGGGTAAGGATGGCTTTGATAGCATTTTTCGCAATTTTCCTACTGACGATTTATAGTATTCCAGTTATAGTAATTATTGTTTTTGTAACCATCTTCTTTTTGGGAAGGATTCGCTCCCCTCAATGTCTTTGACTTGGTATTACATCTCACTAGCAACAAAATCTCTTGATGAATCGCGGCTTTTACACCAAAAGCCTTTTTCTAGGAATAGAATTCACTATTTTAGAATTGATAATTACCGAAAACCATGAAATCGAGTATTTCGTCAGCCCAACAATGCATCCCAAATCGATGATAATCGGATTCAAAATTGCTTGTAAGCAACGATTTTCGAGGTTCCATTTGACCATTAAAAAACAACAATAATCCAATGAAAAAACCCAAAAAACTATCTTCAGAACAGACTCGACGGGATTTCATCAAAAATGCCGCCATCGCTTCTTCTTTTTTCATTGTACCAAGAAATGTATTGGGAGGGGTGGGCTTTACAGCTCCTTCTGACCAGTTGAATTTGGCTGCGATAGGCGCAGGTGGAAAAGGTGCAAGTGATATTGAATTGGCATCCGTAGGTGGAAGAGAGCGGGTGGTAGCGCTCTGTGATGTAGATTTCGCTGGATCTGCCAAGCGTTCTGTAGACAATTTCCCCAGTGCAAAACTCTATGCAGACTACCGGGAGATGCTGGACAAGGAAAAGGACATTGATGCGGTGACGATATCCACCCCTGACCATGTACACGGCCCTGCTGCCAAGTATGCCATGGAGCGCGGAAAGCATGTCTACGTCCAAAAGCCCATGACCCACAACATCCGGGAGGCCAGAATGCTTACCGAAATGGCAAGATCTCAAAAGGTGGTTACCCAAATGGGTAATCAGGGTGGGTCCAATCCGCTTTTGAAACTCGTTCAACAATGGGTAGACGAAGATAGAATCGGTGCAATAAGCAAGGTTCAGGTTTGGACCAATCGTCCTGTATGGCCTCAGGGTGGAGCTTTTCCAAAGGCAGAGCCAGGAGCAAAGCCTGATGCTTTAGAATGGGACCTTTGGCTAGGACCAGCACCGGAAATTCCTTTCACCCCAAATCTTCATCCATTCAACTGGAGAGGCTGGTGGGATTATGGAACCGGCGCACTGGGCGACGTAGGATGTCACTTGATCGATATTCCGTTCCGAACTTTGGGACTTCACTATCCAAAAGATGCCGAATGTAGCGTAGGATCCGTTTTCAGTCAGATGTGGACACCTGATTACCATCCGGAGGGTTGCCCAGCTTCCTCCTTTATAACCTTACATTTTGACGCTACTGCCAAAAGCAAATCACCCATCGAAATGGCCTGGATGGATGGAGGTATCAGACCGGCACACCCTGACATCATTCCGGCCAACGATGACATCGGAGGTGCTAATTCTGCCAACGGAGTGCTTATCATAGGAGAAAAGGGAATCATCTCTACCAATATCAACGATTCGTCTCCACTTATGCCCAAGCTTTATCTCAATGACGGCACGAAAGAGGAAGGACCTCAGTCTGAGGAAGGATTCGAAAGAGAATATGGCCATCAGAGACTTTGGGTAGAGGCTTGTAAGGCTGGTTTCAACTCACCGGAGCATCAAGGTTTGACATCTTCCTTTGACTATGCCGGCCCAATGACAGAGACCGTTTTGATGGGTAATTTGGCAATAAGAAGCTATATGCTCAGAAGAGAAAACGCTCAGGGTCGCCAAGAATTCTTCGCCCGCAAAAAGCTACTTTGGGATGGAGAAAACATGCGAATCACCAATCTTGAGGAAGCCAATCAGTTTGTCGGTAGACAATATCGCAAGGGATTTGAGGTGTAAACTCTGACTTAAAGTAATTGCATAAACCGTGGGCCAAAAACTCACGGTTTTTTTGTTGTCATTTTCTCAATTGCGTGCAAAATAAAAATTACTAGGTTTTATTTTTTGTCTAAAGTTTTACTTCCGCTTTCCCCAAAAAAATCAGACCACTCATGGTTGGTGTTACTGTGTTTTCTCAGATTAATAAAATTACTAAAGAATTACTTTCAAAAAACTGGAATAGTCAGAGGAGATCACAAGCATCCTCCCAATAATTAGTGAGTGCGGTGGGTCGACGCAGCAGCGGGGGGCGCGTCGGCAATGCGGGCGGAAGCATTGCTGCGTCTTGACCTTTTGGTTCTTTTGGGTCAAGCCAAAAGAACTAATAAAAAAAAGATGATGAATTCGACACGATTAAAATAATCATTAAAAACACAGGGAAATGCTCCGATATATCGGAGTTAATCGTCACCCCGAAGGCTTTCGGGACCATCTGACCTCTAAAAAACAAATTATAATCAGATGAAAATGAGGGGGAGTGTTGCCATCCAACAACAATGGATTTTTAATATTTTCCCATTTTCGGACAATTTTGATCGAATAAAAAGAGCTTGAGAACCTCAATTCTTCCATTAGGCCTAAAAAATGGATATTTTTTCTGGCAAGACTTTGGTCAAAAAGTTTGTAGGTATTTAGAATTAAGGCATGCTTAGACATTACATCAAGACCAGCATTCGAGGAATCAAATTCCATCCATTTTATTCCATCGTAAGCATTTTTGGATTGAGTGTTGGCTTGGCTTCTTGCCTATTAATCTTCAGTTTTTGGTCCTACGAAAAAAGCTACGATAAATTTCACAGCCACTCAGATCAAATCTATCGAGTCTCTGAATTGAAGAGTCTGGAAAATGAGGTCATTAGTGCTTCTGCAAGCACCTATTCTCGCGTGGGCGAAAAAATACGAAATGATTTTGCTGGAGCAGAGGCTGTCCTTCGAATACATCCTCTGGCACAAAACACCAGTATTCAGTTTGAAGAAACGATCTTCCAGCAAGATGGAATCCTTGGAGTAGAAAACGGTTTTTTTGACTTTTTTGACTTTGAGTTTATAGCTGGATCCGCCAGTAATTGGAAGAACACCCCACAATCCGTGATTTTGACGGAGTCACTTGCTCTCAAACTATTCGGAAAAACAGATCCCGTGGGCAAACCTATCATTATCAACGGAGCTTATGGGGCCTATGGAGCGGATGGCTACGAAGAATTCAAAAACTATACCGTCGCAGGGATAATCCAAGACATTCCCGGAAATACCCATTTGGAGTTTTCGGCCTTGATTTCTCTTAACCTTTACAACAATCCAGATCAGGAATTTTCCAATTGGGGCAACAGTCTCTACACCTATGTCAAACTGCCAAAAAATGGGAATCAGGCGGATTTAGACGAAGCCTTGGGCCAAATTGCTACAGAAACCTTTCCCGATTCAGGGCTTCAGTTTTATTCCCTTGGCTTAGAGGACATTCACCTTAAATCCAGTCTGCTCAATGAGTTCAAAAGCAATGGAAGCGAGCAGGCCTTGTACCTGTTGGCCGCCTTGGCAGTTTTAATTTTGGTGATCGCAGGTTGCAATTATGTCAACTTTGCTACGGCAAGAGCCATTCAGCGGCACAAGGAAATCGGATTGAGGAAGATATTTTGGGCCCGGAAGTACCAACTCTTCGAACAGCTTTTTACAGAGGCAATATTCGTAAATTTAATCGCAACAGTGTTGGCTTTTTTGTTAATCGCCTTAGTCAACCCATTCCTTTTTTCACTTACAAATATCGACCTACTCCATGAGATGATTTTCAATCTTGGAATCGGCTACCAATTGGCAATCATTGCTGCCGCCGTCCTCTTTTCTGGTCTTTACCCGGCCTGGTTAGTTTCCAAAAGCTCCTATCAATCCCTTTCCTCCAAGTCACAGAGTCAATTAAAAATCCAGCGCCCCATCGTTGTTTTCCAATTTGCGATATCAATTTTCGTCATCGGATTCACCCTTTTGATCTCAGCCCAACTACGTTTTATGCAGGAAAGCAATGCTGGTTTGGAGCTGGAAAAAACACTGGTCCTGAATGGACCAAGTGTAGAAAATTCAGAATTTGATTTAGGACAGCGACTTGGGAGCTTTCAAAGTTCGCTAAAGACTGACAGCCGAATCAAAGGTGTAAGTGCTGCAAATTTCATTCCCGGCAAGTTGATTTCGGGTAATGCCGAGGGATATGTAAGGAGACTTTCCGTCCCTGAAGAAGAGGCCAACAACTATTCATTCACACAAATAGATGAGGATTTTATCCCCGAATTTAAATTAGAAATCCTGGCTGGAAGAGGCTTTAATAACGCTTCCAGTGGGCAAGAAACCGTCATCATCAATGAGGAAGCTTCCAAACTTTTAGGATTCGAATCCCCAGAGGATGCCATCGGCCAACGGATTCATTACAGGAGAAACAGTACCCCAGAGATCATCGGCGTTATCAAGAATTTTCACCAGTTTTCACTTCGTGAAGCATATCAACCCATCATTTTTGAGAAGGGAAAGCAGCCGGACTCTTACCTCTATCTAAAATTCAACTCTTCTTCGGAAACAGCGCTATTAAGCGACTTGAAAGCCTCTTGGGAGCAAGCCTTTCCCGGCAACCCCTTTAATTATTTTTACTTGGATGAGTTTTACAATCAGCAATACCAGCAAGATCAGAATTTCTTCCAAGTGTTCCAGATTTTCTCAGGGTTGGCAATTCTAGTCGCCTCTTTGGGCTTTTTCGGGCTTACTTTCTTTTTGGCTACTACTAAAGTAAAGGAGATAGGAATTAGAAAAACACTCGGTGCAGAGTTTAAAGACGTGGTAGCAATTTTAGGAAAGGGAACGGTTCCTTCTTTGCTAATTGCAGGATTGATTAGTATTCCATGTATTTATTTTTTGGGAAATAGCTGGCTTCAAGATTATGCTTTCCGAATAGCTATTGGCTGGTGGGTTCTACTTTTGCCACTGATCCTATTTGGTCTATTGACACTTTTCATCATTCAGATTCAAGCTCTGAGAAGTTATCGCGCTAACCCCATCGATGCCTTACAGGAGGGCGGAAATGGAACCCTTTCAAGGTAGAGATCAAAACTTGAAGGTTTTTGGAAAGGCTTTAATGGGTTTCGGGGAATCCTTTGGCCATTTTTCAACAGATTTACTATTGATTTTTTTACTTTAGTCATCTAAAGATCAAATCATACCCATGCTAAAATCTCCCAAAACAACCGTCTGGATTTCTTTGACTTTTTCAATCTTTATTTTGATTGCTTGTTCGAATCCACAGGAAAAGGAAAACGTCATTTCAAACCCAAACCTAAGCTACGAGAAATACACCCCTTCTCCCACTGATCAAATCATTTCCAGAAGTAAATATACCGGCCAGCTTTATGGCTTTTGGCTAGGCCAATGCATTGCCAACTGGACCGGACTGATCACTGAAATGGATAAAATCGGTGGTGAAGGAAAAGATGGCAAGGGCGCAGGGTTTTACACTCGGGAAAATTGGGGAGGCCTTGACCAACCTGCAATTTGGGAAGACACCGTTCCAGAATATGGCAGGAAGATTGACTTTGTTTTGCTTGGAGAGGATAGTATTTGGGGAGCGGATGATGATACCGATATCGAGTATATGTATCAGTACCTTACTTTTCAGCATCAAACTACTCAGCTGAGCCCTGAGCAGATTCGAGACGGCTGGTTGAAGCATATCTACTCGGATGAAAACACACCCTTTATCGGAAAAGACGGAAAATCCCCCGAAAACTACCTCTGGGTATCCAATCAACGGGCGCACGATCTGATGCGGGAAGGAATGCTCCCACCTGCTACTGGTTCACCTGAAAGCAATCCCGAGTATGAAATGATTGATGCCCAGCTCACTACTGAGATCTTTGGCCTTTTTGCACCCGGAAGACCGGATATTGCCCTCGAAATCGCATCTCTTCCTATTCAAACTACCGCAAGAAAAAATGCCGAATGGGCCTCCCAATTCTATGTAGTAATGCACTCCTTGGCTGCTACGGTGGATACTACCCTGTCCCTCAAAGACCAAGTCTTTGGGCTCGCAAAAGCTGCAAGAGCCTATTTACCAGCAGAATCTGAGGTAGCCAGCATGTATGACTTTGTCTGGGAAAGTTATCAGCAAGGCAGACCATGGGAAGAAACCCGAGATAGCCTGCACACACTTTACCAGATCCAAAAAAAGGACGGATACGAATGGTATTACAAAGACCCTGTTTGCAATGGATGCTTTGCCTCAGGCATCAACTTTGGAGCAGGTTTGGTCAGCCTTTTCTATGGAGAAGGAGATTTAAAGGAAACAATCAAAATCGGGACTTTGGCCGGCTGGGATTCGGATAATCCAACTGCTACCTGGGGAGGATTGATCGGTTTTTTAATAGGAAAAGAAGGAGTAGAAAAAGCCTTTGGTCAAAAGCTCTCCAATCGATTTTATATTCATCGGACCCGTGGTGGATTCCCCAATGATGGAGTGGACACCTTCGAAAATATGGCCGAAACAGGAATCATGATCGTTGACCGGGTGGTACAGGAGCGTATGAATGGAGGAGTAGACCTTGAGAATAATCGCTACCTAATTCCAAAAATTTAAATTTATAGAAATGCAAAAGAAAACACTTCGATGGCTGATTCAGTCGGTATCTGGATTGCTTTTGACGGGTACTGGACTTTCCATGTGCATCGATGCTGGACTCAACAAACTATCTGGCGAACCTTGGTTTTGGTACGGAACTGCGGGACTGATAGTATTTCAGGCTGGTTTGAGTTTGGTGATTGATGGAGTTCGCTTTAGGAAATAGAGAATTAAGCGAATTTTAAGATATAAAGCATATTTTATCAAAAATTTAGGATGAAATTAGGGTAAGTATTAAGTCCATCATTAGTAAACCTCAAGGAAAAAACCCTGTCTAATCCTTAACTAACCCTCCCAGCCATGTTGAAAAAAATCACAATCGCTTTTCTAGCGCTCCTTGTTCTAATCCAGTTTATCCCTGTGGAAAAAAATGAAAGTAATGACATGGAGTTTGATATCTCAAAAAGTTACCAAATCGGAGATAATGTCGCCACTATCCTCAAAGGTGCATGTAATGACTGCCATACCAACCTGACTCGCTATCCTTGGTATTCAAACATTCAACCTGTCAAATATTTTTTGGCAGACCATGTGAATGATGGCAAAAGGCATTTGAATTTTTCCGAATTCACCAAGCTTCCTCTCGCTGTGCAAAACCACAAGTTTGAAGAAGTAATTGAAATGGTAGAAGAGAAAGAAATGCCCCTGGAGTCCTACACCTATTTTGGACTGCACCCTGAAGCCAACTTAACCGAAGAAGAGCGTCTGGCATTGATCAACTGGGCAAAGGATCAAATGGCTTATTTAGCAGCCACGTACCCTGCCGATAGCCTAGTCAGAAAAAGGAGGACCCCACCAAGTCAATAAAAAACGCAATAAAATGGCCCGAATTTACCGGGTCATTTTTATTTTGAGCCTATGAAGAAAATTAAAGAAGAGGAAGTTCGATGGGGGATCATCGGGGTTGGGAATGTATGCGAAGTCAAATCGGCCCCCGCCATGAATTTGATCCAAAACAGCCGCTTGGTAGCTGTCATGCGAAGGAATGAGGAGAAGGTAAAAGACTACGCAAATCGACATCAAGTCCCCAAATGGTATACCCATGCCGAGGAGCTGATAAATGATCCGGAGGTCAATGCCATCTACATCGCCACGCCTCCAAATATGCACCTACCCTACACCGAACTGGCTGCCAAGGCTGGAAAACCCGTGTATGTAGAAAAACCCATGGCTCGAACCTACGCTGAATGCCTGAGCATGATCCAAGCTTGTGAAAAAGCGCAGGTTCCACTATATGTGGCCTACTATCGAAGAGCATTACCACATTTTGTCAAAATCAAGGAGCTTCTTGAGCGAGGAGAAATTGGGTCTGTACGCAACGTTCATATTCAGATGCGGCAGGAGCCCGAACCCGAAATCATCGCGCAATTAGAGAATAATTGGCGGGTAGATCTGGAGATTGCCGGAGGAGGATATTTTTATGATCTCGCCTCGCATCAACTGGATTTGCTTCAATTCTTTTTTGGGAAGGTCATACAGGCTTCCGGATTTCAAAGTAATCAAGCTGGTCTCTACGAGGCAGAAGACACGGTCGTTGGAAGCTATGTATTTGAAAATGGCGTCATGGGAACAGGTAATTGGAGTTTTGCCAGCGCCAAAGAAAATCAGATCGATCAAATCACCATTGATGGCAGTCTAGGCCAAATCCGATTTGAGACCTTTGGAAAAGGAGAATTCCACCTTAAAAAGGATGGTGACACCGAAAAGCATTTTCAATTTGATTTACCCAAACACATTCAGCAGCCTCTGATTCAATTGATTGTGGACGATTTACTAGGAAAAAACCAGAGTCCCAGTACGGGTCAAACCGCCTCATCGACCAATTGGGTCTTGGAGATGTTGACAGGAGGAAATGGGAAGTAGGGAGTGGGAAGTGGGAAGTGGGAAGTGGAAAGTAAGAAGAGGGAGGCGGGAAGTAAATGGTGAATGGTAAGTGGTATTTTGTTCTTTAGTGGCTAAGGAAATCCTATTGAACTTTGAACACCAAACCTTGAACTTTTTAAACCCTGATTTGAAAAAAATCAAATTTTTTAAGTAAAAATTAAGATAGGCCAAAAAACCCGAAAACGGCCCTTTTCCGTTTAGATTTTTAAATAAAGGAATCGCCTTCCTGGATTTTTTCAAATTGACTAAATCCAATTAATTAATTTTTTTATGAATGTGTATTAATTCAATCATTATTTTTTGTCTATATATTTTTTAAAATCGAACCTTAATTAATTTTTTTACGAATAAGAGAATAAAATCAAACGGATTTTCTTAAAGATTTGAAAACTGGCCTGATTTTAGTTTTAGTAGGTATGCAACCTTTTTCCAAATAATTGCATCTGGAAAATAGAAGCAACCACTAAACCTGCCCCGATTATTTGTCAACCTAAACCAACACAGCATGAAAACCTCACTTCTCACCCGATGGATCACTGGCCTGATGATGGGCGTATTCTCCCTGAGTCTTTTGGCCTCCACCCCTAGCAAAGCTGAAGCCTACCATGGCATTTCCTTTCAGGTATTTTATGATGAACTGATGCCCTATGGAGACTGGGTACGCGATGCAAGACATGGCTTTATCTGGCTCCCTGCTGTAGGCCCTGACTTCCATCCTTACGGTACGAATGGACACTGGGCAATGACTGAGTTTGGTAATACTTGGGTATCCTACTACGACTGGGGATGGGCACCATTTCACTACGGTCGCTGGTACTTTGATGACTACTACAGAAGCTGGGCTTGGATTCCAGGCTATGAATGGGGTCCTGCTTGGGTGAGTTGGAGAACAGGCGGTGGCTACTACGGATGGGCACCCTTAGGGCCCAGGGTATCTGTAAGTGTGCAAATTGGGATTCCCAGCTTTCATTGGGTATTTCTGCCGCAGCGAAGAATCTACGATCGCTATGCTTGGAGATACTATGCTCCTCACCGTACCCGGATCAAGATCATCAATAGAACCACCGTCATCAACAATACCGTGGTCTACAACAACAATACCTATGTAGCGGGTCCGAGCAGTAGGGAAATCCGACGGGTGACTGGAAGAAATGTGCCAGTATACCGCCTAGAGAATAGCGCAAGACCGGGTCGAGTGGCAGTTTCCAATAATCGGGTAAGCATGTATCGACCTGAGCTATCTGAGCGAAACGGAAGAACAGTGCAGGCTAGACCTTCCAGAGTATTGGAATCCAATGAAGCTAGAAGCAGAAGATCTGTAACTGCCACAAGCCCAAGTAGAAGCCGTACGATGGAAAGCTCTCCGAGAGTCAGAACCGAATCAAATACCGGCTCTCGAACTCAAGCTGCCTCGCCTAGCCGAAGCTCGAGCAGAAGTATACAGCCTGGCAGATCAAGCTCTCCAAGCAAAAACTTCGAGACTAGACCCTACGAAGCTCTGAGACAGAATGGTCGCTCTACCCGAGTTCAATCCAGTCCAAGCAGCCGGGAAGGTTCAGTAAGACCGGACAATTCCGCTAGAAGCCGAAGCGGGTCATCTAGCAGAGTACAACCTGCTACCCGAAGCTCTTCGGTAACGAAGGCTCCGGCGCCAAGCAGACAGCGGAATGTGCAAGCTGCTCCTCAGCGTTCCAACACTCGAGTACAGGCTCCAAGCAGCGGAAATACCCGGGTAGAGGCTCCAAAAAGCAGCAGCAGAGCCCAAACTCCTACTCGAAGTAGTTCGCGGGTACAATCCTCGAGTAAGAGCAATTCCAAAGTAGCTACTCCGAGCAGAAGCAGTTCTAGCAGAAAGGCCCCGACTCGATCCAGCAGTAGCTCAAGGGGAAATTCAAGAAACAACTAAGCAATAAACGCTGTAAAAGCCATCTCAAGATTTGGGATGGCTTTTTTATGTCTTAATTAATTGATGATTTTTAACTCTGGAAAAAAATCTAAAACAGGATTGGTAATGAGTTTATAGCCCACTTCGCTTTGAGCAATTGAATAAATATTCCCAAAATCATCAAAGTTTAGAAAACCTTTTGGTAGCACTTTCTCATAAGTTTTACCCTTATAATTGGCAAGTAGAAGGCACTTCTCAAACTTTCCATCAGGATCAGCTCTAAAAACACGAGACAACTCGAAGTAATAATCATCCAAAAAAACAATATCTAACGGGTAATCTTCTACAAACTTAATCCTATCTACCATTGGAAGGGAAAGGAAATTATCAGGCTTTTCTTTCTTGAAAAATTCTCTTTGAGATAAACCTGTCAAAGGAATTGTATCCAATTGGTAGCTATTTAGGTCAAGTCTGTAATATTCTGGACTTTTTACTGAGTTTAGATAAACATAGGACTCATTAAAGTCGATTTGGGAATAATCAGGAAGTACTATTTCAGTTAATTTTTCGAGATCATTGGTTTCATTTTCAACGAACCCTAAAATCCATTTCTCAGAATGAGACTGACGTCCCAAAAATAGGATCTCTCCACTACTTGTAAATGAGAGACTCTTGAACTCAGTAAATACTAAATTTTGAAGCTGAATAACCTCTTTTTGATGGTTCTTAAACGAATAGATCACCAACTCATTGGGCTGCCTCAAAAAGAACAAATCATCGGAATCTAACAGCGGTGGTGAAAAAAATCGCTTCCAAGTTATGGATAAACCAATTGTGTCAGGCTTTAAAAAAGGCAAATATTTAAATTCTTCGCTTTCTGGCAAGGAATACAATAAGCCTGCACGTCCGAGCGTATGAAAAAATGAAACCTGATCGTTTTGCTCGAACTGAACCCACTCAGAAAATCCATTCGCATAAAATAATGCAGAGTCATAAGCCGATCCAATTTCCAGGGTATCCCGAATTGGCTTGAATACTTTTTCATCAACTTTTAAATCTTTACTGGATTCACAAGCAATAATCCCTAACAAAAAAATGTGTAGAAACTTAATTCTCATATAGGAAAACATCAAATACGACTTGATCTTCATTTATTTCTGATGAATAAAAGTTGGTCCGAGGCAGATAAAGACCTTTCTCCCCAACAAATGCCATGTATTGGTTATATGTTTTGGCGGGAAATTTTTGCTCTCCCAAAAATTCAAGATTATGATCATAAACAAGTACCGAAAACTCATTTGCCAGAACAGAGTTTGAACTGACCAAGTTATCAGGGTCAAAATCTCCTCCAATATTCGCGAATCGATAATACAATTCTCGATAAGGGTCAAAAATAAATGAAGGATAATGGGTGTTAGTTAATACAATTCTAGAAACATCTTGATTGGTCAAAGCGGTATTTTCAAGAGTTAGATCTGATTTGAATCGACTTTTGCTGGGGACCCGTTTCAAAAAGTTAAACTGAGCATCATAGACATATATGGAATCCAATGCCGGCCATGAAACTAGAATTTCACCCTCATCATTTCTGACCTTTGAATGAAAAATAAAAGATTCCGGCCAAGTCTTTTGAAGGTAGGAAAAAGGATAATCAAACGCAGAAGAATACGACATGGAATCAGTTTCTAGGTCTAGAAAAAAACTGGATGGAACCTCTTCAAAAAAACTGGATGGGCTTCTAGGACTTCTTAAAGAGAGATGATTAAAGACTAATTCATTATCAACCACCAAAGTTCTCATTGAATTAGTGGAAGGATGGTTTAAAATTTGATCAAAAACTGTCTCTTGCTTTAATTTTGGTCGAAAAACATGATAAACCCCGCTATCGAAACTTAGTATTGCATTGTTTTTCAACATCATGTAAGAAAACAAAAAAACACTATCCTGATTATGAAAAGTAAGGCCCTGCATTCTATCCAATTGGTAAGGCCCTTCTTTTGGCAAATCAATACGCTTAAAAACTACGCCCTTCTCTAAATCATAAAAATCAACTGAAAAATTATTTTCGTTTAAGATAATCAGAGACTCCTTTTTTTGGACTTTTCCGTAATCAAAAAACCGGTAATCAAAGGAAGAAACACTATCAATTACTAGGAGAAGAGAATCATTTTTTACTAAAAAATTAGAATTTATAATTTCTATATTATCCTTTTTGTAATTACAAGAAAAAATAAATGCTATCGCGAAGACATTTTGGACGAAGACGTTTTTCAAATTTCTAAAGGAAATGAAATGATTGTTGCGAAAGATAAACTAAGAAACCATTTTTTTTTAGAAAGCAAAACTTTATTGCTCAGAATATTGAAAGCAAATTCCTTATCTTGAAATAAAAAACCACCAAATCATGAAGAATAGCATCTTTTTGTTCTTGCTCCTTTTCACTTTTGAGGTAGTAGGCCAAGTCAACTTTGATCAAAATCTCCCCATCAAATACCGAAATATCGGCCCATATCGGGGAGGCCGCTCGGTCACTGCCACCGGTGTCGTCAATGATCCTTTGACCTACTACTTTGGCACCACTGGAGGTGGGCTCTGGAAAACCAACGATGCAGGACAACACTGGGAGAATATCTCCGATGGATTTTTTACAACAGGTTCAGTAGGTGCGGTGGCCGTAGCCGAAAGCAATCCCAATATCGTCTATGTTGGCATGGGAGAGCATGCACCCCGAGGAGTCATGACCTCTTACGGTGACGGAGTTTTTAAGTCCACCGATGCGGGCAAAACATGGAAAAAACTAGGTCTAGAGCAAACCCAACATATCTCACGAATCCAAATCCACCCCACTAATCCTGACATTGTTTATGTAGCAGCGCAAGGAGCTTTGTATGCTCCCAATGAAGTAAGAGGTGTATATAAATCTACGGACGGAGGCGAAACTTGGGAAAAAGTCCTTTTTGTGGACAACATGACTGGAGCCGTGGAGCTATCCATGGACATGAATACCCCTGAAGTACTTTATGCCGCCATGTGGGAACACCAGCGTTTTCCTTGGCAAGTGAAATCAGGCGGTCCGGGTTCGGGTTTGTACAAGTCCACAGATTCCGGCGAGACCTGGAAGAAAATTGAAAATGGTCTTCCCAAGGAAAAAGGGAAAATGGCCGTTTCCGTTTCCCGTGCTAATCCAAACAAGGTCTATGCCTTGATTGAAAGCGATACCTACAAAGACTTGGGCGGTTTGTTTGTATCGAATGACGCAGGAGAAAGCTGGTCCTTGGTCAACAAGGACAATCGACTGACTCAACGCGCTTGGTATTACATAGAAGTTTTTGCTGATCCGAATGATGAAAATACCGTCTGGGTGCAAAGTGCTCCAATGCTGAAGTCCTTTGACGGAGGAAAAACCTTTGAAGCCATAGACGGAGCACATGGAGACTACCACGATCTTTGGATCAATCCCAAAAACTCCAAAAATATGATTTTGGCAGATGATGGAGGCGGTTCCATCACTTTCAATGGTGGAGAAACCTGGTCCACTCAAAATAATATGCCTACGGCGCAGTTTTATCGAATCAATACGGACAACCAATTTCCTTATCGAATCTACGGAGGGCAACAGGATAATACTTCCGTGGTCATTTCCAGTATGGCTTTGGGCCGGGGCGGAATCGGAGAAGAGCATTGGAATTACTCTGCAGGCGGGGAAAGCGCCTTCTTGGCCTTTGATCCGGATGATCCGAGGTATGTCTTGGGTGGAAGCTATCAGGGAACGATCGAGGTCTTGGACATGCAGACTCAGGGCTCGACCAATATCATGGCCGCACCCATTCAATACCTCGGAATGAGTGCCGAGGATATGAAATACCGATTCAACTGGAACGCTCCGATAATTTGGTCTCAGCATGAACCGAACACCTTTTATCATGGAGCCCAAGTGTTGCTGAAAACTCAGGATTGGGGACAAACCTGGACAGAAGTATCACCCGATCTGACTCGAAATGAAAAAGAAAAGCAGGGAACTCCGGGCGTACCCTATACCAATGAAGCGGTGGGCGCTGAAAATTATGGGACTTTGGCCTATGTAATCGAAAGCCCTCATGAGGCTGGAGTGATTTGGACTGGAAGCGATGACGGTTTGGTGCATTTGACCCAAGACAATGGAGCCACCTGGACCAATGTCACACCGAAAGGCATGCAGGAAACCTTGGTGAATGCCATCGACGTCTCACCCCACGATCCGGCGACGGCCTACATTGCTACAACCCGTTACAAATTCAATGATTATACCCCAGCCATCTACAAAACCACCGACTATGGAAAGACCTGGACCAATATTTCAAAAGGAATACCTTATGGTGCCTTTACCCGGGTAGTTCGGGAAGATACCGAAAAAGCGGGGCTGCTTTATGCAGGCACCGAACAGGGAATGTACATCTCCCGAGATGGAGGAGCCAATTGGGAATCCTTCCAATTGAACCTACCCATCACCCCGATCACTGACTTAAAAGTGGCCCATGATGATTTGATTGTGGCGACTTCGGGAAGATCTTTTTGGATTTTGGACGAACTGAATGTGGTGCGGGAAGTAAAAGCAGATGTAGATCAGATCACCCTCTACACCCCTGAAGATGCCCTTTTAGCTAATTGGTACTCTTCTATGAACGGGGGAAACCTGGATGATTTTACTGGAACCCATCCTTTTCAGGGATTGAATCCAGCGAATGGCATGGTAATTCACTACTCACTCCCAGAATCGGTAACAGATTCAACCGAATTGACCTTGGAGATTTTGGATGCTCAAGGGGATTTGGTGAGAAAAATCTCTTCCAAAAGAGACCCGGAAGCCAAAACCTGGGCTGGTGGTCCTCCATTAGAACCGATCATTTCCACCCGAAAAGGACTGAATCGATTTGTCTGGGATTTGCGCTATCCGATTATGCCTGGAATTCCGGGTGCTTACATCGAGTCGAGTTACCGTGGTCATAAGGCCATCCCTGGATCCTACACAGTTCGCCTAAGCGGAATGGGTGTAAGTTCGGAGGCAAAAGCCGAAATCAAAGATCTTCCTGATTACAAGCTAAGTCCTTCAGATTATCAAGCCTATCATGCTTGGATGAGTCAACTTGAGGGAGAGGTGACCTCCATGCACGAGATGGTCAATACGGCCAAGAACTATCAGGACCAACTTTCAGACTTGCTGAAGAAATTGGAAGGAAAAAGCAGGTATTCGGACCTGAAAACTGAAGGCGAAAAACTACTCAGTGAGCTCAAGGCATGGGATGAGGATATGATCCAACGAAGATCCACCGCCTATGACGACGTGGAAAACTTCCCGAATAAGTTTACTGCCAATTTCCTCTTTATGCTGAACCATGGAGAAAGCAGCATCCCGAAAATCAATGAAGGGACCAAAACTGAATATGCTCGTCTGATGGAAGAGTGGAAACCGCTGAAAGCGGAAGGCGAGCGATTGATTCAGACTGCCATTCCGGCCTTTAATCAGATGGCGAAGGAAAAGGGTGTTGGAGTTTTGTTTGTGGATTGAGTTTAAAACCGATTGCAAATCGGTGAGGATACTTGGGGGTAGTTTGAAACTACCCCCAGTTTAGGATGATTCTAAACATAGATTAGGAAAGAGCTTAGAAGCCTTTCTTTTTTACAAATATTTTTTTTCAATTATTATTTATTGTTTTTCAATAAATTTTTACTGATTTTTGGAAAGTCAAATCCATACATCTATGAACTCTCTCAAAACTCAATGGAAAGAAAAATGGGTCAATCAGCCCTCGCTGATGCTGATCACCGTAGTCATTTGGTCCATCTTTATCGGACTTTGCATACAAGCAGGTGCCGTTTTGTTCACCTTTATTTACAGCTGGTTTAATCCTATCGTCGCCCAAAATCTTTTCGATGGACTCAATTTGTATTCCCTCAAGGAGGCAAATCCATGGTACTATGCCGGGGTAATTTCTTTTGTCTTGTTTGTCCTTGGACTAAAGGCCTATCTCTTTTATCTGATGATCCGGATTTTTCTCAAAATCGACTTGGTTCATCCATTTAGTCAGGAAGTTTCCAAGCTGATTGCTACAGTCAGTTATACCGCATTCCAAATTGGAATAGGGATTATTTTAGCCACTGCCTGTTTCAAATGGCTTGGAAAAAAAGGCTTCGAACTTGACCAAGTCTATTCGCTGATGGGTGGAGCTTATGAATTCCTCCTGATGGCAGCAATCCTGATCGCCGTCAGTCAGATATTCAAACGGGGAGTGGAATTACAGGCTGAGAATGATTTGACTGTTTAAACTTAAAATTCAATAAAATGAAATTAACTAAGATCTTACTCTTAACAACCTATATCAGCCTGGTTATCGGTATTATAGCCTTTGTAATTTTTGGATTTTTCTTTGTGAAAATGGGATTCAACGATCCAAAGTTTGACCATGGGAGCCTAGAAGGTGTAATATCAAAAAGTAAAACAAGTACTTTTAAGTTACCCATGAATATGGAAGTCAACTATTTCCTAAGAATAAAGGATAGCGAAGTTCTAGTAGACAGCTACTTTTTCAAAATCAAAAAGAAATATATCTCTAAATCCTTTTTATCTGAGGCCGAACTTCCAGAAACTGATTATCCAACGCCCATAAAAGAAAACATTTATTCCATGCCAGCATCTGATAGTTTCCTGTATGTCAAAACTGATTATTCTACGGTTGAAACTTCTCTCATTATTTTGACATCCTACTTTATTCTATCATTTGTTTTGCTGCTTGGAGGAATATCTCTCATCATCCAATTCCTAAGAAACTGCGATAGCGGTGATTTTTTTATATCTCAAAACGGAACCTACCTGAGAGTAATTTCCTACCTAGCCATCATCTACGTCTTGATCGATTATGGAAGCCAGTGGCTGATCTTCCAAAACATGAACTCTAAAATCGAAGATTCTTTTTCCGTCTCTTTAAATCCCGATTTAGAGTTTAATTGGAAATACCTCATATTTTCCCTCTTTTTGGTCATTATTGCTCAAGCCTTTACCGAAGGTACCAAGCTGAAAGAAGAGCATTCTCTAACTATCTAAGCCATGCCAATAATCGTCAACCTGGATGTCATGATGGCCAAGCGGAAAATGTCCCTTAACGAGCTTTCGGAAAAAGTGGACATTACCCTCTCTAATCTATCCATCCTCAAAACCGGCAAAGCCAAAGCCGTTAGATTCAGTACATTGGAGGCTATTTGTCAGGCCTTAGACTGTCAGCCGGGAGATATTTTGGAGTTTAGGGAAGAGTGACAGGAGTAGCAAGTATCAAGATTATAAATTAGATCCAAGACGCTTGTCTTCTTCAATTGAGATTGAATTCCATTATCAGAAATCAGCCCAACTTTCAACTTTTTATCCAATGGTTTTCCTGTTTTTTCGAAAGAAAAACATCTATCCTTTTTCAAAAAAGGTATCTGCTTCTGCAAATCCCCAAGCTGAACAATATCCCTTACTACCCCATCTGAGTGTAGTTTGACGGTGGACTAGGCGTAGTTTGAAACTACGCCTTTCTATCCAGTAGAATTTGTAATTCACAAAAGCTTCTTAGCCCAGTACTTTTATAAATAAAACCAGCCTAACCATGTCTTGAGTGTAATTTGAATGTTTGGCTTAGCGCGAAAAACTACAACTTCTTATTTCGAGGGATTGACAATTAGCTCCATCCTCTCCAATGTTCAAACTGTTCATTACTTTAAACATTTTTTCAAAATCAAGCTACTGGAACATTTGACAAAGGAAATTTCGTTAACTTCATAATACCTAAATCACTTCACATGAAGACAGCAGCAACACTTAATTTGACCTTCGAACAGATTCTTTCTCTTGTCAATCAGCTTCCCAATCAAGAAAAGTTGAAGCTTGCTAGAGAACTTGAAAAAGAGTTAATTGATAAAAAGCTCTCCCGTCTACTTCAAACATTCAATACTGATGAAATTGACCCCCAAACTCTAACCGAGGAAGTAGAAACGGTAAGGCAGGAAATCTATGAAAGAAAAAAGCTATAAAGTCATTTTTGATACTAATGTCTGGATTAGTTTTTTGATTGGAAAGAGGCTCTCTATTCTCAGAAAGGCTATTTCTACAAAGCAAATTGTATTAATTACTACCTCACAATTGCTCCTTGAGATAGAGGTCGTCACAAAAAGAGAAAAACTCAAAAAGTATTTCCCTGAAAACAGCGTGAAGGAATTACTTCAACTTTTAGAAAAAATCGCTGAAAATGTTGAAATAAAACCCAAAAACTTCCAAAGTCGTGATCCAAAAGATAATTTCCTTTTGGATTTGATTGAATTCTCTTAGGCGGATTTTTTGGTTTCAGGTGATAAAGATTTACTTGAGCTTAATCCATTTAAATCGGCAAAAATAATATCCCCCTCAGAATTTGAAGAATTTCTTAAAAGCTAGTTCTCAAATATCTTGAAGTAAAACAAAATGTGTTCTCACTGATTTTTGAACTACCTTGTAAAGAAAAGCCCCTCTTGGTAGTAGAACAAAGGCTTAAACTCGGTACAGATTGAGTCTACGCCTTTCCATCGCCACAACCAAATAATTTAAAAAAAGCTTCAAAGCAAAAGCTTTTTCAAAAAGAAAGCTCCTAATTCTTTTGTCAATACCATAGAGCGCACAGCTGAACAATATCCCATACTACCTGTTGGATTAGTAAACATCTTTTAAACTAAACCACAAAAAACCATGAGTAAAGCATCAGAAAATTCAAAGAGTTGGGAAGAGCTAGCGATCGGTCTGTACGACAAACTGACCGGGAGAAATGCTATCATCGAATACAACTTTGACTCATTCAAGTTGGGAGTTCCCAAAGAAGCAGGTTCAGAAGAACTAACCGAATGGACGATGAGCGGAAAAATAAGCGTAACTACCTATGAAAGAAAATAAGCAGCTTATCATCCATGCTGACTTTTCTATGGAAAATAGGAATGGAGACAGGGTATCCATTAAAAATGATCAAAACAGTAATTTGGTCTGCAATGTGAATTCTACCTCCCTTCCTATTTTGCCTTTTTCCTACCTCAAAAAGCTTTATCAAAAACGCTCCACAACAAAAAATCTGCATCAAGACATACTTTTTTATTTGAACAATACGCATGTCCTCACTTCTAGTGAAGGCAGTATTGCTATCCACAAGCCGATCATTGTTTTCAGGTTATTACTGAAAAGTATTTTTTCCTAAAATCAGGGATTTAGGATAGATTTGAATCAATATTAAAATTGCATTTTTCTGATTTAGGGTTTAACTTTTATACCAATCATCTAATTGAATCTCATATGATTGGGAAAATGATTACTTCACACCTAAAGGCTATCATTGGAGTCTTTCTCCTTTTCTGTTTGTCCGCTTGTTCCAAAGAAGGAATTCAAGTTGAATTGACGGAGATTAAAAATAATCTGGTGCTTTTTGCGGTAGAAAACCATACGGACCAGGACATTTATTCCATCGAGTTCGAAATCACCTACTATTCTACTGACAAATCGTTGCTGAAAATTGATACCGTCTCTTACTCGAAGACCACGGATGTGAGTGGAAATATTGTTCCTTTTGTCAAGGCTGGAGGGGAAACCACCATTACCTATTCGATGCCACAAGAGACAAGTTCTGCCACAGCAAAAGTCCTAGAATTCAAAACAGAATAAATTCCCAGCAGAATTCTGCATATTTACCCTATGCCGACTTTTCTAAAATCGAATCTGACTTTAGTTTTACTCCTTTTATCCTTTCATTTTTCTATTGCTCAGGAAATAGTAGTCTATAAAAAAATCGATACACTATCCCTAAACCTAGAGGTCTACCGACCTCAGGCAGAATCTACGGAAAATGGTTTTCCTGCCATGGTTTTCTTCTTCGGAGGCGGATGGACAGGAGGATCTATTTCCCAATTTGAACCCCAAGCAAAATACTTTTCAGAAAGAGGTATTGTATGCTTTTTGGTAGACTATCGAGTCAAGTCACGGAATCAAAGCAGTCCATTTGAATCGCTGATGGACGCCAAGTCAGCCATGCGGTTTATTCGAAGTCATGCAGATGAATTTCAGATCGATCCGGATAAAATTATTGCTTCAGGAGGATCAGCCGGGGGACATTTGGCGGCAGCCACAGCCCTGATTGATGGCTACAACGATCCCAGCGATGATTTGAGCATCAGCTGTAAACCAAGTACCCTAGTTCTCTTTAACCCTGTCATCGACAATGGTCCGGGGGGATATGGATTTGAACGGATTGGCGGTGCGTATAAAGATTTTTCTCCCCTCCACAATATCCAAGAAGGAGCTCCTCCTACCATCATTTTTCTGGGGACAAATGATGATTTGATTCCTGTGGAGACAATGGAATACTATCAAACCATCATGGAAAGAGTGGGGAGCAGATGTGAACTCCATCTATACGAAGGTCAGCCTCACGGCTTTTTCAACTATCGGAATTTTGAGTTTTATGAATCGACCCTCAGAAAAACAGATGATTTTCTGCAGTCTTTGGGTTATCTGGAAAAGCAATCAGCGATTTTGATCAAATAAAAAGCTTCGCTTGGGGCCTATTTCAAATATTAAATTCACCATTTATTTTCTATAAAATCAAGGTATTTTAGTTGAATTTCAGTTAATTGAATTTCGGTTCAATAATTTAAATGACCCAAGGAGCAAAAGATAAATGGATTGAGGCAGCCATCCAAGAAGCCAAAAAAGGATTTTCCGAAGGAGGAATTCCCATTGGGTCCGTCCTTGTCTACCAAGATAAAATCTTGGGAAAAGGCTACAACAAGCGCGTACAGCAGAATAGTGTTACCCTACACGGAGAAATGGATGCCCTTGAAAATGCCGGAAGACAGCCTGCAAGTGTTTACCGAGAATCCGTGCTTTATACGACTCTTTCTCCCTGCCCAATGTGCACAGGTGCTATTCTATTGTATGGAATTCCTAAAGTAGTGATCGGAGAAAACCGAACATTCATGGGATCTGAACAACTTTTGAAAGAAAATGGCGTCGAAGTCGTGGTGCTCGATGATGCTTCCTGCGTACAGATGATGGAAGCGTTTATTGCCAAAAACCCAAGTCTTTGGAATGGGGACATTGGAAAACCCTAAGCCAATGTTCATTCAATTACTTTCTTTTTGAGCCTTCTTTTCTTCTTTTTCCAGCTTTTTGAAATAGCCTCGGAACAAAAAGTTGGAACGCATGGCTTCCATATTGGTATTGAATCGCTCAGTGCTCGACTCGAGATTTATCAGAGTCTGCATCAAGGTGGCGCGAAATAGCGAATCTTCCATGATCAATCCTGCTGTCCCCTCTCCTGCTTGAACTCCATTGATCAACTGATTGAAGTTTTGAAGCACTGCCTGTGTCTCAGAAGTGGTGGCCTCCAGTTGCTCCAAACTTCGCTCAAACCTAGCTGTCATAACTGTATCGGAAATCAAAGTCCCAGCTAATCCTTCCCCATTTTCTATATTTTCCAAGAGTTCTTTACCTGATACTGCCATCTGAGTGGCCTGATCTCCCGCTCTTCGAAAAGAGCGAATAGCATCCTTCAGCTCCAATAAAATCGTCGTATCTGAAAGTGTATTCCATAGGTTCTCGTTTTGGTTAAGCTTCTCTGAGATTTCTGAGAGATTCATCAGGGTATTTTGAAGATAATCCCCTGAACTATTCAGTTGGCGCAGCATATCTTCTGTTCCGATTTGCTCCAAAGGTATCAAGACATCCCCCTCTTCTATAGGCAGAGATTCCCCTTCTTGGGGATGAATTTGAAGTATTTTATTACCTATCAATCCATCCGTATTGATGGTAGTTCGTGCATTTTTGAGAATAAATGGAGCCATTTTATTCCTCACCAGAAGTTCGACCTGAATGGTATTTTCATCCACCACATCGATATTACTGACAGTACCCACATTCATTCCCTTGTATAAGACATTATTCCCAGGCAAAAGACCATTTACATCCTGCATTTCTACATAAACATGCATGGACCTGCCCAAAATATTCTGATTCCTTCCGATCATATATAGCGAAAAGACCAAAAACAATAAGCCTGCAAGGACAATTGCACCTAGCTTGGCATTGGATATTTTTTTATCTGTACTCATAGTCCTTCGAAGAAATCACCCACTTTGGGGTCTTGGTTTTTGATAAGGTTTTCGAATGTGCCTTCCGCATAATTCTTCCCCTCTATCAGCATAATTATGCGGTTGGCTGTCATTCGGATACAATTCATATCATGAGATATGATAATGGAGGCTGTGTTATATTTTTCCTGAATTCGATTCATCAGTTCACTGATCTCTCTACCAGTGATGGGATCTAATCCAGTGGTCGGTTCATCGTACAAGATCACCTTCGGCTTGAGAATGATCGTTCGAGCCAAGGCTATTCGCTTTCGCATTCCACCAGATAACTCAGCCGGCATCATATCAATAGTATGCAAAAGCCCCACATCCTCCAGAGCCTCTTTGACTGCAGATTCGGCCTTTAGCTCCCGCTCTTCCTTGGTCCAGTGGCGGCGGAGAGGGAATTCCAGATTTTGTCTAATCGTCATCGAATCGTAGAGAGCATTGCTTTGAAACAAAAAGCCCACATCTGCTCGAAGCAAATCCATTTCATCCTGGTCTAGCAAACTGATATCCTGATCAAGAATGCTAATAGTTCCGCTATCCGGTTCGATCAATCGAATGATGCATTTGATCAAAACTGATTTTCCGGACCCTGACTTACCCAATATCACCAAATTTTCCCCTTCGGAAAGCTGAAGGGAAAAGTCTCTCAGCACATGATTCTGTCCAAAAGACTTGTTCAAACGGTCCACCTCGATTATTGCTTTGTCCTTTATCATGGCATCAGGTTAGACCAAGAACATCCGCAACTTGCACTGCAATCAAATCCAGAATAAACACCAATAGAGATGCGACAATCACTGCAGTAGTGGCCGACCTTCCGACACCTTCGGTTCCTTTTTGGGAATTATAACCCTTGTAGCAACCGACAATTCCTATAGCAAAACCGAAGAAAATGGTCTTGACCATCGCAGGTACAAAATCTCCGTAAATCAAGGCTTTATAAGCCTGATACCAATACAATGACCAACTCACATCTCCTTTGAGATTGGCTCCCAAATACCCTCCATAGAGTGAAATCGCAATAGCCAAACTCGATAAAATCGGTACCATCACAGTCGAGGCCAAAACCCGAGTCACCACCAAATACTTGAATGGGTTCGTCCCCGAGACTTCCATGGCATCAATCTGCTCAGTCACCCGCATGGAGCCTAGCTCCGCCCCTATTCCCGAGCCGATTTTTCCCGCACAAATCAAGGCAGTGATGACAGGCGCTATTTCCCTGACCAAAGAAACCGAAACCATGGATGGCAGTAAGGCATCTGCCCCAAACTCCACCAAGGTAGGTCGTGACTGAATCGTCAAAACCAAACCCATAATGAAGGCTGTAATTCCGACAAGGGTAAATGTTTTGTAACCGATGTGATAGCTTTGGTTTACAAACTCCTCCCACTCCTGTTTAGGCTTGGTCACCTCACGGAAAAATCGCCCCGTAAACCGGGCTATTTCACCAACTTCCCTGAAAAAGGGAGTATCTAATTTATCCAGTAGAGACATAGACTTTTTTCTATGTACCAAATTCTCCAATCTTCCTGACAAATAGTCTTGCCAAGATCAAGTCATTTTATGATAAAAATCAGGTAATAGAGCCACCAAAATCCAAATAGCTCTAAAATGCCTGCTATCGATCAAAAAGATATGGTTTCACTTGGCAAAATGGCTGGTGTTAAAAAGTCAGGAAAAATTATCTTTGATTACATTCAATTGAAACCAGAAAAAAATGAGCCCAAAAAGAATCTTCTTCACCGGCGGATCCGGAAAAGCCGGAAAGCATGTCATTCCCTATCTCCTTGATCAGGGTCATCGCGTCATGAATGTGGACCTAAAACCACTAGATCATCCCGGAGTGGATAATCTCATAGCAGATATTGCCGATTCAGGCCAAATGTTCAATGCCATGAGTAGCTATGCGGGTTTTGATGAATTGGAGCCGGGAACCGGTGTTCCCAAGTTCGATGCGGTGGTCCATTTTGCGGCGGTAGCCAGAATCCTGATCAATCCCGATAATGAAACCTTCCGAGTGAATGCTGTTGGAACTTATAATGTCATCGAGGCAGCAGTCAAACTGGGTATAAAAAAAATCATCATTGCTTCCTCGGAGACAACTTACGGAATTTGTTTCTCTGATGGGAAGACCAATCCCAATTACTTGCCCCTAGACGAAGAATACGATGTAGACCCGATGGATAGCTATGGACTGTCCAAGGTAGTCAATGAGCAGACTGCCCGAGCATTTCAGCGTAGATCAGGTTTCGATATCTATGCTTTACGTATCGGAAATGTGATCGAGCCTCATGAATATGAAGAACTTTTCCCCCACTATTTCAAGCATCCAGAAGTGAGAAGAAGAAATGCTTTCTGCTACATCGATGCCCGAGATTTGGGGCAGATTGTGGATTTGTGCATCCAAAAAGATGGTTTGGGCTTTGAGATTTTCAATGCCGGAAATGATCACAATGGGGCAATTATCCCTAGCAAAGAGCTTGCTGATCGTTTCTTCCCCGGAGTCCCTCTGAAATGGGAAATGGAAGAGCATGAAGCATTATTTTCAAATCGAAAAATCAGAGAGGTTTTGGGATTCAAAGAGCAGCACAACTGGAGAAAGTATGTGAAAGGGGAATAGAAAACGCTTTCTTCACCCCTTACCAATCATCCTTAAAATTTCGTCTCTTATACGATTAAAGCCTTGATTCAATCGCTTGGAATCCCTTTTTCAAAATTTTCGACTAACTTAAAGCGAAACACACCAAAACCTCTTTTTTTATGCAAATAGCCATTCATAACTGGATGCGGGCAGAATCCTTAGAAAGCACCCTTCAGCGGATTTCTGCTCTTGGATATACCCATCTCGAAATTCAAGGAGCTCCCGAAAGCTACGATAGCAGCCAAGTCAAGGAGCTTTTAGAAAAATATAATATCAAGTGTTGGGGTTCTGTGACCCTAATGCTCGAAGAGCGAAATCTACTAGCCAAGGATCCCGATCAGCGAAAACGATCTGTGCAATATGTCTTGGATCTCGCTCAACTGGTTGCCGACTTGGGAGGAAAGGTGATTTCCTTTGTGCCTGCCACGGTAGGCAAAATCATCCCCGATGCCCGTCCGGAGGAAGAATGGGAATGGGCTGTGGAAGGAGTAAAAGAAGTTTATGAATTCACAGAAGCAAATGGTCTCACCATTGGAATTGAGCCGATCAATCGATTTGAGACCTATTTCATCAATCGCGGCGCGCAGGCTTTGGCACTCGCAGAGGCAGTCGGGCCCAATTGTGGCGTCTGTTTGGATACTTTTCACATGAATATCGAAGAAGTTGATATGTTTGAAACGATCCGGCAGGTAGGTTCAAGATTAGTCAATTTCCACGTGGCTGACAATAACCGGATGGCTCCAGGGATGGGTAAGTTAAATTGGGAAAAAATTATGGCTACGCTCAAAGAAATCGATTATGACAAGGTGCTTTCTGTAGAATTTTGCCCACCTATTGATCGTACTCCGGCCAATCCATACCCAAACTCCATCGATGAAGCACCGGAAGGTCTGAGTCCCGAGCAGCTGAAATTCCTACAAGACCACGGCAGTACAGCGGTCACTGAGGATTTTTATACCATGCTGACCAAAAGATCTATCGAACAACTCAAACCTTTCCTTCAATGAAGATAGCAAATATTGAAGCATACTGGCTTCGCTGCCCCATTCCAAAGGAAAAGCAACACCGCTCCGACTACGGTCTGCTGACTAATTTTGATATGACCTTGGTGGTAGTGACCACAGACACAGGCCTTCAGGGTTTTGGCGAGGCCAAAGCTGCTGTCGGCTCCTCGGGTTCTTGCGCCAGCATTGTGAGCTGCGTGGAAAATGAGTTAAAACCTGCTCTCATCGGACAAGACGCCAGCCAAATCAACCGAATCTGGGAAATCGTCTACAACGGTACCCGAGATCATTACGCGCTTTCCCGAGGTCGAAAATTCCCCATCTTAGGTAGAAGAGGATTGACCATTTCCGCTCTGAGTGGCATTGATACGGCGCTTTGGGACATCAAAGGAAAAGCCTTGGGAGTACCCGTGGTAGAACTTCTCGGAGGAAGCTGCCGAGACAAAATGCCTGCATATGCCAGCGGTGGCTGGGCAGGTTCTGATGCGATTGGGGAGCAATTGAAAGGATATACTGAAAAAGGATTTTCAGGAGTGAAAATGCGTGTGGGCGTTATGGATGAAACGGTGGCCGAAAGCATCAAGCGGGTTCGCGCGGCAAGAGAAGCGCTACCCGACCATATCAAATTGATGACTGATGCACATGGCACCTTTAGTGTTCCGGAAGCGAAACAGTTTTGCCGAGGAGTAGAAGATTGCAATTTGTATTGGTTTGAAGAGCCCATCAGTCCGGACAATCGAATCGGAACAGCCGAAGTCAGGGCAAGCACTCACATCCCTATTGCGGCTGGTGAAAGCGAGTACACGGCTTTCGATGTCAGGGATTTGATAGCCGAAAAAGCCTTGGACGTCATACAGCCGGATTGTGCCATTATCGGAGGGATTACTGAAGCCATGCGCGTATCTCAACTGGCTCATACCTATCAACTGGAACTCGCACCTCATTGCTGGGGATCTGCATTTTCATTTATGGCTGGACTTTCGGTAGCTTTTGCTTCACCTTCGGCCAATGTGATCGAGTTTTCATTAGGAGGAAATCCGATGATGTATGACCTGGTCAAAGAAAAGATCAGTGTGGATGAAAAAGGGATGCTTTCCCAACCTACCCAACCCGGTTTGGGCCTCACACCAAATTGGGATTTTGTAAAAGAATTCAAACAATAAAAATCATGGCAAAAGCAATCAATATCAATCACGTAGCCTTGGTAGTCACGAATCTGGAAGAAGCTTGTCAATTCTATGAAAAAGAATTGGGCTTGGAAGCTATTCCTGCCTTTCTTTTTGACTATCCCACGGCCTTTTTCAAGATCAACGAGGACCAGCAATTACACCTGACCGAATGGGAAGATGTTTTTTCATTTAGGGGACATATTTGTCTACAGGTGGATGATATCAATGCCATTTATTGGCGGATGAAAGAATTGGGGGTCATCGATATCAAGCCATGGGGTCATGTGCGTCAGCTTCCCGATGGACCGATTCAAATGTTTGTCAGAGACCCATCCGGAAATTTGCTCGAACTTTCTTCTGCTCCGGATGCCAAAATCGATCCCAAAATATTTGAGGATGAGCTTTTCAAGCCGGGCATTTATGTATCGGGGAGAAATGATTTTCGAGGGTACAAAACGAAGGACGCGACGCTTTATCACAAAAATAAATGAGCCAGAGAATCCTTCTTTTGGAAACCCTCGCAGAAGAAGCGATGGAGCTATTAAACGCATCGGAAGATGTGGAAATAGTCTTTGCTTTGGATGAATCCAGTCTACAAAAGGCATTAGAAAAACCGGATTTCCAGGCTATCATCACTAGAGGCAAAGGGCAAGTGAGGAGTCAATTGATGGACCAAATCCCTGGCCTGCAAGTAATTGCCCGAGCGGGAGTTGGGCTGGACAACATCGATGTCGATGAGGCAAGCAAAAGAAATATAAAAGTTGTCAATGCCCCGAACAGCAATGCCAATACCATTGCAGAGCATACCATTAGCCTCATGCTGAATCTCCAACGGAACCTTTTCAATGCTTTCAATATGGTCAAAGAGGGTCGATGGAAGGAGCGTGGAAATTATGTCGGGGATGAACTACATGGAAAAACCCTCGGAGTTTTAGGAATGGGAAATATTGGTAAGAAAGTAGCCCGAATAGCCGAAGCGCTAGGCATGGAAGTTTGCTATTGGAGTGCCTACCGTGAGCCTGTCTCCTATGCTATGATGACTTTTGATGAGATTTTGAAAAAATCAGATGTCATCTCCGTTCATCTACCTTTGACGAGTGACACAGAAAATCTAATAAGCCAAGAAGCTTTTGATCAGATGAAGGAAGGAGCTATTCTCATCAATACGGCAAGAGGAAAAATCATAGACCAGGAATCTTTGATCAATGCTTTGAACTCCGGGAAACTAGGTGGCTTTGGGGCTGATGTTTTAGCAGACGAGCCACCAAAAGCAGACGAGCCGCTGGTCACCCACCCCAATACTTTAATCACTGCTCATGTCGGTAGTTTGACCAAGACGACCTACACCAAAATGTGTGCAATGACCGTCGAAAACACCCTCGCGATTTTGAAAGGAAAAGATCCGATGGAGAATTGCATATTCAATCAACAAAGCTTAAAGGGATAAAAAAATTCTGAACCTATAGAATACGTTCTAAAACTTAAAATTTAACAATCATATTTTTTATTAAGTCCTACATCGTCTTTATCCCAAAAAAAAAACCTAATTTTCTGCCGTGAATTCACACTGTTTCCAATAATTTTTTGGAAAAAATATTGGATTACAAATGAAAATTAAAAATCAGTCTTTGAAGAGCATTTTATTGAGGATTACCAAATTTTGAAATTAGAAGTTTATCTTATTTCTCTCTCCATTTTCTTCACCTCTTTTATTGGGGCATCAGAAAGTCATGCTCAATCCACAAATCTCTGGACTGATTCCTCTTCCCAAAAGAAAAATTATGTCATGGAAATCTGGGACAATTCCAATGGACTTCCTCAGAATGCAGTTTTTGCAATGAAAAAGGACAAGTCCGGATTTCTTTGGGTCTCCACTGAAGAGGGTTTGGTCAGGCTCGACGGGATATCTTCCAAAGTATTTGACAGGGAAAACTACCCTATCATGAAGGAGCAGACCTATTATACTTTTTACAAAAGCGAAAATGGTATTTGGGCTTCGGGAGATAGAAGTATTGCCTTTCTCAATAAAAGCATTCTCAAGGTCATTGATTGTAGCAGCATTTCGCAATTTTCTAGGATTAGAGCGGTTTTCGAAGATCAAGAGGGCAAACTACTGATCGGCAACTCCCAAGGAGAAATCTATCGATTTGAAAATGAGCAATTTGTTCCACTAGAGTTCTGGAAACCAGTGGTTAATCTTGAAATTCAAGACTTTTTCCAGATTAGCCAATCAGAGCTACTGGTAGGGACTACTAGTGGTCTTTACAAAATAAATATTGAGAAGAATACAACAAAGGAGGTAGCTCCAAGTAGCTTCTCTGCGATGAAGGTATTCGGCAACTCCAACCATACTTATGTCTTTTCGCCCCAAGAGGGGATTTTTAGAATTAATGAGGAGCTTCAATTAGAAGAAGCTATTCCAATCCAAGAGGTCAAGGATATTGATTTCAATAGCCTGACTCTGGATACAGAGAATCGGATTTGGGCTGGTTCACTAGAAGGAGGCTTGATTTTTATCGAAAATGGTGAAGTTAACCGCTTTAATTATCCCGAACTGAATAATTACCCTATCAGAGGGATAATCAAAGATGGAAGCACCCTTTATCTCGGCACATTAGGAAAAGGACTGGCCATCGTAAAACCAGCAAGGGTCAAACAGCCCAATTTCGAAGAGCTTCAAAAGAAAAATATTAAGGCTCTGATTCAAGGCAGCGATAGCAGTATTTGGATAGGAACGCGCTCAGACGGTTTATTTCGAATAGTTGGAAATAAAATTGATTCTTGGAAAGAGGAAGACGGTTTGCTAACTAATGGCATCACTACCCTTGCAACAAAAGAGGACAAGGTTTATATAGGTTCGAGCCAAGGAGTCTCAATCTTGGATATTGGGACAGGTAAATTCTCAGCCTTTTTCACCAAAGAAAATGGTCTGAAGAATAATTATGTCCAGGCTGTTTACAAAGATTCAAAAAATACGATCTGGATCCTGACTAGGAATGGTGGGCTTTATTATATCGAGGAAAATGGAACAATTCAGCAAGCAGATCTACCCGCCGAATTTGAAAGGACCCGGTTTGTTTCCATCCTAGAAAGCAAAAATGGAGATATGATTGTCGGTTCAATGAGTCGAGGGGTATTTCGGATAAGAGATGGTGTTTTCATCGAAAATCAGCCTCTTCCTTTGACTCCTAGTGAAGACATCATCTATTGTATTCATGAGGATAAAGATGGAACTCTATTTTTTGGAACGCATGGTGGATTAATCATGCTCAGAGATGGTCAATTCAAATCTCTCAAAAAGCAGAATGGACTTCAAACCCAAGCTGTCTATAGTTTCACGGATGATGGAAAAAACGGCTACTGGATAACCAATAATTTTGGAGCCCAGTTTTTTTCCTACCAAGAGTTCAATCTATTCAAAGAAAGTACCGACGATTCATTTTTCATAGGATCCACCCTTTACGATCAAAGTGTGGGAATGCCCAATTCAGAGGCAAATGGTCTTATTTTCCCAGCAGTAGCTAGAGATTTTAAAGGTAGAATTTGGGTTCCTACCGTGGAAGGGGTAGGCATCATTGACCCAAGTTTGCAATCAGGAATGGAAAAAGAAGAGATCGTTTTTCAATGGGATGAACTTCAATATGGAGATAAAAAGGAAACGATCAATGAAGAAATAACGATTCCAGAAGGGATACGCATGTTTCAGGTATCTTTTAGCCTGATTGATTTCAAAAACCCTTCACAATATTCCGTTTTTTACCTGATCGAAAGCAAATCAGATAACTGGCTCCCTCTAAAAGATCAACGGTTTCTGTATTTCAATGGTCTCAAACCGGGAAATTACACCTTGAAAGTAAAAATACTCCGCTATGGACAGCAAGAAGCAATCTATTCCTTACCTATCAGAGTGTCCACTTCTTTTTTTGAAACCTTATTTTTCAAAATAAGCCTGGGACTTGCAGTCATACTTTTGATTTACCTTGCACTCAAATTTTACTTGGGTTTAAGGTTAAAAAATCAATTGGAAGCAAAAGTTTCCAAACGTACTTTGGAACTCAGCCAAACAAACGAGAAACTTAAAGAGGCTGTAAAAGAAATAGAAAAGCAAAAAGAGGTATTGCATGAACTTACCTGGAATCAATCTCATTTATTGAGAGCTCCTTTGTCCAAGGCTATTGGAATCAACCAATTGCTATTAAACTATTCAAAATACCAAAAGGTGGAAAAGAGTAAAGAAGAGTTAGAGCAGGAGCTATTGTCTTCATTGAAGCAGGTGGATGAAATACTGAAAGATACTTTCAACAAATCCGAAAACTTGAAAAAGTCGTGATAAATAACCTCCAAAAAGTCTTAATCATTGACGATGATGCGGGGATTCTTTTCCTTCATGAAATAATTGTCAGAGAAGCAGGTTTACATCCCAAACCGCGTAAATTTTCGAACGCTGAAGAAGCGTTGGAATTATTGAAGGCGGAGGATAAACCAGGTAATTTTGCACTTATTTTTCTGGATATAAATATGCCTATAATGGACGGTTGGGAGTTTTTAGAGGAGCTTTCATCGACTATTCGAGAAAGCGACATTAAAGTAATTATGGTCACTTCTTCACTCGATAAACGAGATCGGGAAAGGTCTAAGCGTTTCAAAATGGTAATTGATTTTTGGGAAAAACCAATGGATGAAGCGCAGGTAAAGTCTCTGATAAAAAAGTTAGAGAATTAATCGACTGACCGTCTTGAAGTTGACACTTTTTTACCCATCAATGGATTAAATTTTTGCGGATTTTTTAGAAAATCAGCTATTTTAACTAATCTATAAATTCAGATTATTTAAGTTCCCATTTTCTTAATGTCCATTTTACAACACTTCAAATTCACCGCAATACTTCTTGCCCTTTTCTCAGCAGGACTTCTCCAAGCTCAGGTTCAAATAGTCGCTGATCAGGATATGGAGAAAAATCTCACGCTAATCGCCTACAATACAAGTGAAATCCCCTACACGATTCAAATCGAGTTTGTAAGCCTTGAAAACCTAAAATCTCTCGAAGGAGATTTGATCTTCAAAGTTGCTCGCCCGGGCAAAACCAACCTTGTAAACCTACAATCGATCTATATCAATGAAAAAACGAGCTTCAACTATCGCACCCAACTATTCAAAGGCGAATATTTACCAAATGCTGACTCAGACTTTCCCTATTTAGTCCCTATTGAGAAGGGAGTGACCTTCAGCATGCGCAGAATCATCCCGAAAGCAAATCCTGCGATTCCAGTCGAAAATCTTCCCTACACCGGTGTCTTGTTTTTTACCGATAGCCCTACCCAAATCTGCGCCCCGAGGAAGGGGATTGTTTCGGAAATGAGAATGGACCTAGCTACCACTTCAGAAGAAATAGCCGACTTCGAATCAGAAAATTTTATCGAAATCTATCATCAAGACGGCACCTTTAGCCGCCTAAGCGGACTAAAAGAAGGTTCTGAAAAGGTTTCAATAGGTGAAATGGTGATTCCCGGCCAAATCATCGCTGAACTTTCCGATCCGACAAATGGCTCCGAATATCAAATAAAAATGATCCAAAGTCGATGGGATTTTAATGAAAATGGAATGCAATGGATCAATTTTCCTGTAAATCTCGAAACAGCAAATGCCCAGCTGAAAAGCGATGAGACAGCAGATGATTTGACCTCCACCCATTCGGAGAAATTGATCATCAAAGAAATGGATAAAAAAGAGCTAAAAAAGTATCGAAAGAAGTAAAAGAAAAGGGATAGCCCGAAAGCTACCCCTTCATCCCCAAAAAAGTCGCCTAACCCAGGGGACTTGGACTTCACATCACCCCATTTTGTGCGAAGCCCAGTTTTTTTATGCTTGAATGATCGCGTCTCGTAATCCTTCGCTGTTAAGCAATGCGCCGAATTCTCCAATGATAGACTCAGGAACATTATTTTCTAAGGCGCCCTCAACGACTGCCTGAACAAACAGATCATAATCCTCAGCTGTGATCAATCCTGTCATTCTGGAATTGACCGTTGGATCATGTGCATCCCGCATATTTAAGCCATTGTACTCAATATTTGTCGATCCGATATTGGCTGCAAGAAAATCGGAAAATCCTCCAACCAAGGTCGTAAAACCACTTGTATCACCGGCCTCTACCTCATTCAAGAGAACCGTGAAATAAGGCTGTAGATCATCATACTTTCCACCTTCATTGGTTGCTATGACCAAAACGGTAGAAGTTACCACTGCTCTCAATGGAAGATAACCCGCTTCGATCAGCGTGCCGGGATTGTCAGGATCCTCTACCAGACCAGAACCTCCTAAGCGTGTATACAAGTCCAAATTTTCACCATCAGGCCGCTGTACGATAGGCTCACGAACAGACTCCAAAAGATCTCCAACCGGACCCAATACCTCCGGACTGGTGATTCCAGCTTCAGCGGCACCTGCCACGACCGCTTGAATAAACAAGTCGTAATCGGCATCATTGATCAGCCCATTCATTCTTGGATTGGTCGAATTATGTGCTTCAGCCATATTCAATCCCGTATACTGGAAATTCTGTGCACCGGTTGCCTCTGCCAAAAAAATGGTAAAATCCACTACCAAAGTGGTAAATCCCGACAATTCATTTCTACCGACCTCATTCAATAAAACAGAGAAATAGGGTTGTAAATCATTGTAGGTCCCCCCTTCATTGGTCGCAATCTCCAAGACCGTATTTGTCACTACTGTGCGGAGATTCAAAAAACCCTGCTCCACCATTTGACCTGGATTGTCAGGATCTGGGACCATCGTCTCTCCACCCAGCTGTGTGGCATAGAAAGAGGTGTCCATCATGGGAGGTGTGGGTTCATCTTCTCCGCAGGCGAAAAAGACAAAAACACCGAATACCCAAAGCTTGCTAAAAGATAAATTCTTGAGTTTCATAGTTGTTTTATTTAGTAAAGATGGATTGAAATAGACTTCCTAATTGATATGTGAAGCTGTCCTTTGGAATGGCAGGGCAGCTACTGGCCAATTCTTCAGCGCTTGGACGATAGAGACTAGCTTGTAGACTGAGTTTTGAACCTAGCTCAGCGACTAAATCGTCGCCACTTACTTGCTTGCGGTCATAAAGAAGGATGAAATGACCTTGGTCTAGATTAGTCCGGAAGGCACGGATATATGATCTTTCAAGAAACTCGTTTTTGATTTCATTCACTGAAAGCGAATCGAGCTGATTGCCCACTTCAATTTTACCCATAGACCAATTGGGCCCCTCGGGAACAGCTTTTCCTGTGACCATATAGATATGTACTGCCAAAATCAAGACTAGCAAAAAGAGGATAGAACCAAGGGAAAGAATTATTTTTTTGATCATGACTTTATCTGTTTTGCTGAAATACGAACTGAGTTCAAGAATTGGATTTACTGAGTTTCCATTTTTTTTAATTTTTAATGCAGGCAAGGCAACTCAGGCAGTGTAAAGCAGGCTGAATACGGACCTTTTGAAGCCTTTCGTAAGTCCAATCTTTCAAGTGAAAAAGGCGATAGTTAACTCGGCCATCTTTTGCAGAAATATGATTTTCACAATTGTACACATTGCCTTCCCAATCGATGGTTAATGAGTCTTTGCAAGGCAAAGGCTGATCATCATGTCTTCCGATTTTTGTCTGCAGCTCTTGGAAAAACTTAGTCTTATCACCTTCATCTGAAAGGCAATTCATCATTCTTCCCACGGGTGAATACATCTTTTCTTGAAAGTCACTGAATCGGATACACCATTTCGATTTCCACTCTTCGAAATGCACCTCGCATAACTTGGAATTAGGAACTTTTAGATGCTTCCAAATGAGCTTTAGCTCTAAATCCGAAACCGCTGAACCATATCCCAGGCGGTTGAGATAGCGAACCACCGATAAAAAAGTCTTAAAGGTTTTAGGACCGCGTAATTGATCCATTTGAACCTCATCTAGTGTTGGTACATAAACGGATAAAGCCACTTGATGCTCTTGAAGAAAGCGCGGTAAGGCTTGAAAGTAACCCGGGTCCTTCATGGCTGTCACATGAGTATGAAGTACCAATCTGGTTTGAGGACTTTTCTGACGGATTTGTTTCACGATCCACCGAAAATATGGGGACATTTCTGGTGCACCTCCTTTGAAAGAAATCTCTTCAAACTGCTCCTCTTCGATCAGTCTAATCACTTGATGTACAACCTCATGACGCATAAATTCCGAGCTCTCCGGATTTGCATCATGTGGACAAAAACTGCAAGAGTGATTGCAGACTTTTCCCAAAAAAAGCTGAAGCTTCCGAAACGACTGAGGAGCTGGAATCGCGTGATGGGAAAGGAAAGAATCGATTTTGCCGAGCTCTTGTCCATCTCCTTTCGAAGAGGGAAAAAAATCGAAATCTTTCTTCTGAGTTGTGACCAATCGTTTTTCCATGATTTCCTTATTTGAAAGGAAGTACGAAGAGGATCTGCTGATTGGATCATTTAGAAATAAAAAAAGCCCAGATGATCACACGGATCTCCTGGGCTTAATTCAAAAAGATGCTTTTTCAGAAGTGTTTCCAGCCTTGGGCTTTGATTGCTACCGCTGTTCCACTTTTGGTCACTAAAAACTTCCCTTCTTCTGCCTTGGAAATATGACCAATAAAATGGATGTCGGGATGCTTTTCGAGTTTTTCAAAATCCTTCTGATCAATGGTGAAAAGCAATTCATAATCTTCTCCCCCATTCAGCACACAGGTGATAGGATCTAGATTCAGCTCTACCGCTGTGTCAAAAGTCTGCTTATCAATCGGTAATTTGTCTTCATAGATAGTGGCTCCGACATTGGAAGATTTACAGATATGAAAAATCTCTGAAGCCAAGCCATCGGAAATATCCATCATAGAGGTAGGCACTACCCCCAACTCCCGAAGTTCATGAATAATATCCATTCGGGCATCCGGTTTGAGCTGTCGACCGGTGACAATGGTGTACTTCTCAAGGTCAGGTCTCATATCTGGATTGGCCAGAAATACCTGCTTCTCACGCTCTAAGATTTGCAATCCTACCAAAGCGCCTCCCAAATCTCCTGTCACGCAAAGAATATCATTCTCCTTGGCTCCGTTTCTGTAGGTAATCTGTCCCTTTTGAGCTTCTCCTATTGCAGTAATGGAGATCACCAATCCGCTTCGGGAGGCAGTCGTATCTCCACCAACCAAGTCAACCCCATAATGCTCACACGCTGCCCGAATACCAGAGTACAAGGCATCAACCGCTTCTACTGAAAATCGATTGGACAAGGCAATACTTACGGTAATCTGCTTTGGAATCGCATTCATGGCCGCAATATCCGAGACATTGACGGCCACGGCTTTGAAACCTACATGTGGCAAAGGAGCATAAGCCAAGTCAAAATGCACCCCTTCCAAAAGCAAGTCGGTTGTCACTACTTTGACGTGATCGGCTGCATCTATCACAGCAGCATCATCCCCAATTCCCTTCAGCGTTGAATCATTTTGAAGTTTTACCTTTTCGTTCAAATGGTCGATCAGGCCAAACTCACCCAAATCACTTATTTCTGTTCTTTTTTCTGACATATCTTATTGTACCAAGTACTAAACCCAAAGTACCAAGAAGCATATTTTGACTTGGAATCTTTAAACTTGGACTTTTTACTATTTACGATTACTACTTATAAATTTTTCTCCTGACAAAGCTCCACCAAAACCCCGTTTGTGCTTCGTGGATGCAAAAATACCACTAATTTATTGTCTGCCCCCTCTTTGGGCGTTTCATTCAGGATTTCAAAGCCCTCGGTCTTTAATCGTTCCATTTCTGCATAGATATCTTCCACGTCAAAAGCGATGTGATGAATACCTTCTGATTTTCTTTCCAAATACTTGGCAATCGGGCTATCCGGGCGGGTGGCTTGAAGAAGTTCTAACTTGGTCTCTCCTACCTGGAAAAAGGAGGTTTCTACCCCTTCTCCTGCTACTGTCTCAGTTTTGAAGTGTTTCTTTCCCAATAATTTATGAAAAAGCTCATTGGATTTTTCCAAATCAGAAACAGCAATGCCGATATGCTCTATTTTTCTCATTTTTATAATTCTTATATTTGTAATCGAATCTTTTGGAGCCAAGGCTTGTTTATGCTCCTGAACCGAAACTATTACGCAAAGTTAAGAATATATGATCATCGTTTCTGATAAGGCCAAAGAACGCATCCTCGAGCTTAAAAGAGAGGAAGGGCGTACCGAAAATGAAAACATCCGAGTTTCCGTCAAAGGCGGCGGCTGTTCCGGACTGATGTATGATTTGGGATTTGATGCCAATTTGGTGGATTCCGATCATGTCTTTGAAGACAAGGGTATCAAAATCATCGTAGATCGAAAGAGCCTTCTTTACCTTGCCGGGACCACGCTTGAATTTAGCGATGGGCTGAATGGAAAAGGCTTCCAATTTGTGAACCCCAATGCCAGCAGAACTTGCGGATGCGGGGAAAGCTTCTCGGTCTAAGCAGCAGATTGAATAATTCTAAAGCAGCCTTCGGGTTGCTTTTTTATTTTCCTGAATATCAAGAGCCAACTGAATTAGGTTTGAATTGATTTGGATATATCAAAAATTTTGGGTTCTACTTTTTCACCGGACATCTGACACCGTACAACCAGTCCACAAAGGCGGTTCCAGCCAAAATGAGAAGAAAAATCACCAATTGGTTTAAAATCATATTTTCTACAAATCCCTTCTCCAAAATCCCTTCCAATCCTTACCTTTGGGCGACAGAAAAATAGCCCAATAATCATGGAAGAAACCATCAAAAAAATCCAATTGAATGACCTACACCTTGCCCTTGGTGGCAAAATGGTCCCATTTGCAGGTTTTAATATGCCTGTTCGCTACAGTTCAGACAAGGAAGAACATCTCTGCGTAAGAAATGGAGTTGGAGTGTTTGATGTTTCCCACATGGGTGAATTCTTGGTAGAGGGACCAAATGCCTTGGCACTGATCCAGAAAGTCTGCTCCAATGATGCCTCCAAACTAGTTGAAGGCCAGGCTCAATATTCCTGCTTTCCCAATGAAACCGGGGGAATCGTCGATGATCTAATCGTATACAAGTATTCCGACGAGAAATACATGCTAGTGGTGAATGCTTCCAATATCGAGAAAGATTGGAATTGGGTAAATCAACATAACACCATGGGAGCCGAGCTGAAAAATATCTCAGATGAGCTTTCTCTTTTTGCCGTGCAAGGTCCGAAAGCCATTGAAGCCGTACAATCGCTGACACCAGTCAATCTTTCAGAAGTGAAATTCTACCATTTTACTGTGGGTGAATTTGCCGGAGTTGCTGATGTGATAATTTCAGGAACTGGCTACACCGGTGCGGGAGGCTTTGAGATTTACGTAAAAAACGAGGATGCTGAAAAGGTGTGGAATGCCATTTTCGAAGCAGGGAAAGACTTTGACATCAAGCCTATCGGATTAGGAGCTCGCGATACTTTGCGGATGGAAATGGGTTATTGCCTCTACGGAAACGATATTGATGACACTACCTCTCCTATCGAAGCGGGCTTGGGCTGGATCACCAAGTTCACCAAGGATTTTATCAACTCCGAAGCCCTAAAAGCTCAAAAAGAGGCTGGAGTGACCAGAAAGCTAGTGGGCTTTGTCATGCAGGAGCGGGGAATTCCTCGGGGACATTATCCAATCGTGGATGCTTCCGGCGAACTGATCGGCGAAGTTACAAGCGGAACCATGTCTCCTTCTATGGAAGCAGGTATTGGTTTGGGCTATGTCAAGACAGAATTCAGCAAAGCAGGAACTGAAATTTTTATCCAAATCCGAAATAAAAGCTTGAAAGCTCAGGTAGAAAAACTTCCTCTTTTGAAAGGATGAATCAATTAGAAGTTTGCTTCAGTCCAGAATTAATCCACCTCCACAACTTGGAGGGAAAAATCGTAGTAGTGGTAGATATCTTCCGGGCTACTTCGACCATGGTGGCTGCATTGGGCAATGGAATCGAAGAGATCGAGACCTTTGCAGATTTGGAAACCTGCCGGACAATGAAGCAAAAGGGTTATTTAATTGCAGGAGAGCGAAATGGTCAAACCGTCGAGGGCTTTGACCTCGGGAATTCACCGGTTGCTCTTCTGGACAACAGCTTTTCTGGTCAGAAATTGGCCATGACAACCACCAATGGGACTCTGGCAATTTCCAAATCTGAAGGGGCAGCTGAAATTCTTATCGGGGCCTTTCCAAATCTTTCAGCCACTGTCAAGTACATTCAAGACCAAAAGAAGGATGTTCTCATTCATTGTGCCGGTTGGAAAGGCCGATTCAACTTAGAAGACTCCCTCTATGCCGGGGCTTTGGCTAAAGCCTTGGAATCCACACATGAAAGCAGTGATGATGGAGCCATGGCAATGAAAAGTCTCTTCGAGAAAGAAGGACATCAACTTAAAAAATACCTTGGCCAAGCCTCCCATGCCAAGCGACTACAAAACCACGGAATCGAAAAAGACATTGATTTTTGCCTGACTTTGGATTTATACGATTTGGTGGGAAAGGTTGAGGGACAGGTTTTGAGGGCAATTTAAATGTACCTAACCTAATTCTGACATAAGCCTAGATTTCTTTTCTCAACTGACTGGAAGCTGGAAGAATGAGGAGCGAAGCTTGCGAAATTCAGAGCTCAAAGATCAACCCAGATCTACGCATTTTACTTCTTAATAGAAGTAGAAATAGCAAGTTGGAAATTCGCCTAAACTTAGATTTTATTTTTCGAGAATTTTTACTTATTTAGGTGATCAAATCAACATAGTTATGATCGGATTTCTTTGGAGTTTTTTCTGCCTTATTTTCTTCATAGCTTTCATTTTCTTTTTCTTTAAGGTTTTTACTTTGGGGATGAAGCAGCTATCCTACAAACAAAGAATTTTAGCTTCTCCACCACTTTTAATTGGGGTTTTAAGTTTGTTTGCAGCACTTGCCTCTACCAATCAAGAAACAATGACCATAACTCCACCAGATGGGTACATAACTAAAGTAAAAAGCATTCCTTACTCAAAAACCAACGATCTGTATGTCTATTACTTTGCCCATCAAGAGACAGGGGAAATTCTTCCTCACGAGTCTGAAGCTTATTTAGGTGGGTTTACTTTAGGTCGAAGATGGAAGCATTTCGGAGTTATTCAAAAAGGAGATAGCCTAGAAGTCACAGGCTCAATGAGATATTCGCTTATGGGATTAGAGTTTTATAGCCCAGGAACAGAACCTTTAATGGTAGCAATTGAGGAATAAAAAAAGCAATCATTCTAATTTTTTTTTAAAGGAGGCAAAATTGAGGTATTTTCAGCAATCATTATTCAAAACCAGCATGAGATACTTGTTTATTGCCTTACTTTCTATTTCTCTATTTGCCTGTAAAAATCCCACTACTCAAGCTGAAAAGCCCCGAGTTGGCATTGCAGGCTTAGCCATCGAATCCAGTACTTTTTCTCCGGCCAGATCCACAGCCGAATCCTTCAAAGCCCGTATCGGTGAGGACATTTTCAATTATTATCCCTTTCTATCAGCCGATTCAGAAAATAGAGCCAGAGCCGAGTGGTTTCCAACCCTTCGAGGTCATGCCATACCCGGTGGGATGGTTACACGAAAAGCTTATGATTCTCTGGTGAATCTGACCCTCGAAATGCTTCGCGAAAACCTCCCCTACGACGGCTTATTTTTTGACATTCATGGCGCCATGAGCGTAGAAGGCTTGGATGATCCCGAAGGAGATTTTATCATCAAAGTTCGTGAAGTGGTAGGTAATGAAACCCTGATTTCCACCTCCATGGATCTGCACGGGAATGTTTCCAAGCGATTAGCTGAAAATACAGACCTAATCACCTGCTATCGGATGGCCCCACATGAGGATGCCTTGGAATCCAAGCAACGAGCTTTGGAGAATCTTCTGGACAGGTTGGAAAACGGTAAAGGAAAGCCAGCCTATAAAGCCTGGATTCCAGTCCCCATCCTGCTTCCCGGAGAAAAAACAAGTACCCGAATCGAACCAGGAAAATCCCTTTATGCCAAAGTTGATCCAGAAACCAAGAAAGAAGGCGTCATCGATGCAGCTATTTGGATCGGCTACGCTTGGGCTGATGAGCCTCGCAATCATGCCGTAGTCATGGTCACAGGAGATGATGAAAAGGAAGTGAAAGAAAGTGCCGAATATTTAGCACAGAGTTTTTGGGATGTTCGACATGAATTTGATTTTGTGGCTCCGGTAGCCTATCTCGATGAGAGCTTGGAAATGGCCCTGAATAGTGACAAAAAGCCTTTTGTAATCTCGGACATGGGAGACAATCCCACCGCCGGAGGTGCAGGTGATGTAACATGGACCTTAAACGAACTGCTTCAAAGATCTGAATTTCAATCCGAATCTGGTCCTGAATTGATTTATGCTTCCATTCCAGGTCCCGACTTAATAGCTAAGGCTAAGGAGGCCGAAATAGGCTCTTTGATAGAAGGATTTGTGGGTGCGATGGTAGATGATCGATTTGCTCCCCCCCTTTTGCTAAAGGGGAAATTACTGGCCCTGAAAGAAGGAGATCCCGACGCCAAAACAGAAATCGTCCTTCAAGTGGGTTCGATCAAAGTGATCGTTACCGAAAAGAGAAAGCCTTATCATCATGAAAAAGACTTTACCGACCTCGGTTTGGAGCCAAAAGGCACCGATATTTTGGTAGTAAAAATTGGGTACTTGGTACCTGAGCTATATGATCTCCGCGGTGACTGGATTATGGCCTTGACACCGGGCGGAGTAGATCAGGATTTGGAAAGACTTGGACACAAACGCATCATCCGTCCCATGTATCCCTTGGATAAGGATATGGAAGACCCTGACTTGTCAGTTAGATGGATATCCAGCAAAAATTAACTCTTTAAATTAAATTATTTTCAGTTTATTTGGGAGCAATTTCAACGAAAATAAAAATTGAGACTCACCTATTATTTTATCATTCTACTGCTCACTATGAGTGTTTCCTGCCAGTCACCGCAACAAAAAGTCTTTCTTGAAGGATACGAAGTAAAATTGAACGGAGACGACCAATGTCGTCGTTTTTTTAAGACACAAGCAATTTCAGAGGAATTGGTCCAAACAAGTGTAGATGCGCTTGAATTAGTCTTTGAAGAAGGAAAATTAACTCAAAAATTCTTCTGGTCTTATGGTGATCGAGATGAGGTAGAACTTACTTTAGAGGAAAAAGGAATGGCTTATATTCCGGTTGTTCCTCATGATTTATATATTTTCAAAACTAGTGACACTGGTAGCAGCTACCTCGGTGGCGACCTCCCAACTAGCTTTAAGTTACCAAAGTTTGAAGAGCGCCCATCTTTTCAATTCCTCGGAACGCTTTCATCCGAAACAGTAGGTCTCGAATGGTTGCCTTTTGATCTTCATTTAGCAGTCCCAATCTATGGAAACTTTTACCGTTTATTTATGGATTATTCAGACCCCCTAAATCCAAAAGTTTGGAATCCTGAGGAATACTTAGAGACCGGCTATGAAGATGAGTGGGTCAAGCATGACACAAAGCTTATTTTTGAGCAGAAATTCATGGAAACAGAAAAAATGGCTGAAATGCCAGAGATTCATCAAGGAAGCTCAGCTAGTCCAGGTCATTTGGGAATCCCACAGTGGATTCAAGGCCCTGATATACCAGACTGTCCTAAAACAAATAAAACCATGAAGTTTGTGGCCCAATTTTCATACGGTTTAGACGTAAAGCTTGCCAAAACCAATCTGGATTTACCAACAGAAGGCTATTATGCAGATCTACTAAACCTAATGAATTTCTGGAGTGACGGGGACTTGTATATTTTCATGAATCCTGAATCTAAAATGGTTTGCTATATCATACAACATACTTAATCAAAAAAAGTAATTGCTTTCTGCTGTCTAATACTTTATGCAACATTTTGGAGTCTTAGTTTAATATTCTAAAAAATCTCAAACAAAAAAGTCTGTTTTAAGAATATTGATTTCTGCTCTTAAAAGCCAACAATAGTCTTTTGACTAAGTGATTTTAGTCATCAAAGTTCGGTGAGATTTAGCCTATTCTTGTAGAAACAAAACCCGAAAAACATGTTTAAAAAGCACCCACTACAAGAAGAATTCCCTGAGTTTGAAGCAAAAATCCACGACTTGAAAACGGAAAATGAGCACTTCAAAAAGTTGTTTGAGGAATACGATGAGGTGGATCATGAAATCTACCGCGTAGAGTCAGATGCTGTGCCGGCTTCTGATGAGACGGCTAATCAACTTCGAATCAAGCGATTACATCTAAAAGATGAGATTTATAAGTTTTTGAAAGAAAACTAAGAAAAAAGGCTATCTCCTAATTAGTTTCTTTGTAAGTCTGTGAATTAAATAATCTTCGAAGATCAGAATAAGGGGATGACAGAGCAATCCAAAATAAACTTTTTTTTTGTCATTTTGCGATTAAATGCAGTTTTTATCGAAAACTTGTATGGTGTGGGCGCGGTAGGCTGGCGCAGCCCTGCCTTTGCCGGCAGGCAGGAGCGGGCCAGCGTCCGGCCTTGTGCGGATGGAGCTTTGCTGCGTCTTGAACTTTTGGTTCTTTTGGTTCAAGCCAAAAGAACAACAAGAAAAAAGAAAATGATTAATTGAAGCTGCAAGCGATTGATATATCTAAAACTGACTTTATATTTTAAAGAATTGAACTTCGGAATAAATGAGATTTCTAGTAGCGCTTGATAACTTACAGTCTCGACATCGAATGTCAATCTCGGTATCCAACGTAGGACATTTCGACTACCTGCCTTTTGTGGTAAGATTCTTACCAGAGTACTAGCAATTGCTCAATGTGACAAGCTTTCCTTTTGAGACAGCCTCATTTCAATTTCTCATTTTTTTGATGCCGGTCTTTATCCCGGATATTCTTCTTTTCGAAGTTTTTGCGAAGGGCTTCTGTCAAATCGACTCCCGTCTGATTAGCCAGACAGATCAATACCCAAAGTACATCAGCCATTTCATCTCCCAGGTCTTTTCCTTTGTCCGATTCTTTGAATGACTGCTCCCCATAAGTACGAGCCATAAGCCTGGCCAACTCCCCCACCTCTTCCATCAGTATGGTCATATTGGTTAGTTCATTGAAATAGCGAACACCCACCGTTTTGATCCACTGATCTACTTTTTCTTGGGCTTCAGCCAAGGTGATTTCTTGCTTAATTAAGTCCATAAAGAAATAATTTCGAATTTCATTCCGAAAGTAACTAAGAAAAAACAGAAGGGATTAGCTACTTTTCAGAAAAATCGGAAATATGAAGGCATTGGTCTACGAACAATTTCAAACTAGTCCAAAAATTCAGAAAGTTAAAGATCCCACCCCTGAGAAAAATGGCGTGGTGATCGAAGTCAAAGCAACTGGACTTTGTAGGTCTGATTGGCATGGATGGATGGGGCATGATGAAGATATTGAATTACCGCACGTTCCGGGTCATGAGTTTGCAGGGATTGTTTCGGCTGTAGGTAAGAATGTAAAAAAATGGAAAATCGGAGATCGGGTGACTGTTCCTTTTGTTTGCGCCTGTGGAATCTGTCCTACCTGTGCCTCAGGAAACCAACAAGTTTGTGATGATCAGTTTCAGCCAGGTTTTACCCATTGGGGATCGTTTGCTGAGTACGTCAGAACCGACCGGGCAGATACCAATTTGGTAGCTCTTCCGGATTCGATGGCATTTGAAACTGCAGCTAGCCTAGGTTGCCGCTTCGCCACTTCCTTTCGTGCGGTAGTAGATCAGGGAAAGGTATCTGGAGGACAATGGGTGGCTGTCTTTGGATGCGGAGGAGTGGGACTATCCGCTATCATGATTGTCAAAGCTTTGGGGGCACAAGTGATTGCGATTGATATTTCCGAGAAACAATTGCAAATAGCAAAAAAGCTTGGCACGGATGTTCTTTTAAACCCATTGACTGAATCAGCAATCCCAACAGCAATTCTAGAAATTACCCATGGCGGCGCTCATGTTTCTTTGGATTGTTTGGGTAAAAGTCAATTGGCTTATGATTCGGTGGCTAGCCTGAGAAAAAGAGGAAAACATATCCAAGTTGGTCTCCTTTTGGATTCAGAAAAAGACACTGCACTACCCATGAATTTGGTTATTGCCAAGGAACTGGAGATTTTAGGCAGTCATGGCATGCAAGCTTGGAGGTATCAGGAGATGATGGACATGATCTCAACTGGAAAGCTAAAACCTGAGTTATTAATCGGAAAAACCATTTCGCTCGAAGAAGCCACAAAAGCTCTCCCTGAAATGAATAAATTTGAAAATCAAGGAATTACCATCATCAATCAATTCTAAAATGGGTCCAAAAGCCGAAAGCATAGAAGAGTATTTCAGCTGGTTTCCAATCGAAAAGCAGGAAAAACTCCAACAAATAAGACAAACACTTAAAGAGGTTCTCCCTGAAGCAAAAGAGGTCATCAGCTATCACATGCCTGCATTCAAAACCTCAGAAATCCTTGTTTACTATGCAGCTATGAAAAATCACCTGGGCTTTTACCCCACTGCTTCCGGAGTGAAAGCTTTTGCTGAGGAACTGAAGGATTACCCAACTTCAAAGGGAGTTGTACAGCTTCCTTATGAAGGAGATTTGCCTTTAGGACTTATCCAAAAAATAGCACTTTATCGCAAGGAAGAAGCTCTTCAAAAAGTAGCTGCAAAAGCCAAATCAACTAAGTCTCTTTAACTCCTGAATCAGGAGATCCAACTCAGACTCGGAATTGTAAATATGAGTGGAAACCCGAATAGCATTTAATCCTGCTTCATGAACTCCACGAATCCGGATCTTATTTTGTCCAAGGGCTTTCGCAATGTCCCGATAATCAGTGTTAGGAATCCGAAAAGTCACTACAGAAATCCGAGACTCTCGTTGTTCGGGAGTGAGTATTTCCAATGTATCTAGCTGACTTAACGACTGATAGAGGTAGTCATTTAGCTCCCGAATTCTTGCTTCTGTCCTAGCCTTTCCTATTTCCTGATGAAAATCCACCGCAGCTACCACCCCTTCATGCATGGGAGTACTTTGAGTGCCATAATCATAGCGATGGGCAGAATCGGTATAGCCACCGAAATGTGCTTCTTTTTCGTTCAAAACCCAACTTTTCTCGGACTTAGCTCCAACATAAAAGGCTTGTAAGGTATCAAGCAGTTCTTCTCGCACAAACAGAAAGCCCGTACCATTGGGCCCGAGCATCCATTTATGAAAGCAACCTGCATAAAAGTCGCAACCCAGATCTTTGAGATTTAAGTCGAAAGTACCGGCACCATGCGCACCGTCAATGGCCGTCCAAATCCCTTTTTCTCTGGCAAATTCAGAAATCTCGCGAACGGGAAAGACAGTACCAGTCGTGCAAGTCACATGGGGAATGGCTATAGCTTTGGTACGAGAAGAGATTAGGTTTTTGATCGTTTCAAAATTTTCCTCTTGGGTTTGCTTAGGCTCAAACACTCGCAACACAATACCGTCCAAATGAATACGATTAAGCCAAGGTATCGCATTCCCAGCATGCTCATGTGTAGTCACAATTACTTCATCACCTGCTTGCAAAGGAAGGCCCTGTGCCATAATATTGATCCCCTCTGTAGTGTTATGGGTCAAGGATATCTCAGTTGGCTTTACCCCAAAAAACTCAGCAATTTTCTCCCTTCCAGATCCGGGATTCCCGTAATTCCCGGTGCGATTGGTTTTTTCAAATGAATCTTGAACCGCCTTGAGCACAGGAAAAGGAGAAGGTCCAAATGTCCCGTTATTCAAATAGATACGATCTTTTTCCAAAGGGAATTGAAGGCGAATCTGCTCCCAGGATTGTTGGTTTAGAGGCATGGATAAACCAGGAAACTCCAAGCTATTCCAGGCTGCAGGAGCCATCCAAGCCAGACCCATTTTTTGAAGGAAACTTCTTCTCGAGTTCATACGATGATTTTGAAAAAATAAAATACATCTTTTAATTCAAAAACCAGTTCGATCTTTTGAATTCGGAGCTAAGGTTTTTCTGATGGTAATTCGAAAATCTGATCCACAGCAACTGGCACATCCTCAGGATAGTGGCTGACAAAAATCAAACTGATACCTGAGAGTTCACAGAGCTTTTGAACAGTCTGAGTAAAAAGCTTCCGTTGGGCGAGATCCAGACCTTGTGAAGCTTCGTCCAAAATCAATAATCTTGGCTTTTTGATCAAGGCACGGGCGAGAAGTGCCCACCGCTGTTGGTCCAATGAAATTCTTTGAATGGGATGCTCGGCCACATTTTCCAATTCAAATACTTTCATCCAATTTAAAGCCAGTTCTTCCTCTTCAGCATTGACTTTTTTGAACAAACCCATGGTATCAAATAAACCACTCAAAATTACTTTTCTACAGGTTTGATTGGATGGAAAAAAACGTACTAGTTCGGGAGCGACAAATCCGGTAGGTTTCTTGATATCCCAAATAGATTCTCCAGTTCCTCTTTTTCGGCCAAATAACCAAATATTTTGAGAATAGGCTTGAGGGTTTTCACCGATCAATAAAGAAATCAAGGTAGATTTTCCGGATCCATTTACCCCTTTTAAAAGCCAACGTTCTCCAGCCTGAATTTCCCAGTTGACCGCATCCAAGATGATCTTTTCCTGGTAGCTGATGGTCACCTTTTCCAAAACTACCAAAGGATCATCACTAGCATTTTTTTGAGGCAATAAACTTTGAAACAGTTCCCAATCCCAAGCTTTTTCACCGATGTGATTTGACATGGGTGAAAAATCCGCTGAATGCCAGATCTTGGTAATTCCATGTTGATCCAGAAGACCAATTTTCTGAATACCTGAAGGAATATCCTGAGGATTGCAAGTAATCAAAATTTGCACTCCTTCCTTTTGAATGGCATTAATTATCTCCCCAAAAGCCGCCCGACTTTCTATATCTAGTCCTGTGGTTGGATGATCCATCAAGAAAATATCGGGTTGACGCATCAATCCTGCTGCAATAGCCAAGCGCCTAGTTTCTCCATTGGAAAGTTTCAGGAGTGATTCCTCACGTAGGTCCTTCAAGTACAGTAATTCAAGTACCTTTTCCAGAGTCCAAGGTCCCTCTTGCCTGGACTGAACAGTTGACAAATATTTTTCTACTGTTTCTGTTTCTTCTGATTCAGCCGAATTGAAGCGTTGCTGAAAGTAAAAGTTCTGTTGATTGAATTTATTTCTGAATTCATAGCGCTGGGATACATAGGCCATAAGGTCACGAAAACTGGCCACCTCCTTTTGCTGTCTTTTTACACTTAAATATTGATCAGCAAAAGGTCTAGTGACAGTTCCTGACTTGACAACTGTATTCCCGCGGAGGGTTTCCAGAAAGGCCGTTTGGAGCCAACCAGCTTCGCTTAGGATAGCCCAACTTTCACCTGAATCCCAAAAAAAATCCAAATCTGAAAAAGCGGTTTTTCCTTTAAAAATTATTTGTCCAGTGGATATTTTTATGAGAGGTGCAGTCAATTAAATCGAATATTTAAAGCAAAAAGGAATAGGGAAATTGATATTGAATTAACGAAAAAAACCAAAAATTCAAATTCATCCCGAATACCAGTAGAATTATTAAATGCAACATTTTTGCATTTATAATGATACTAAATCAATATTTAAATTAAAATAATCACATTTTTTCCTTTTTAATTTTTAATAATAATTTTCAGGTTTTATATTGACCTAAGTTTTAAACTTTATCTTTTACTAATTCTAACAACTATCTTATGCTTAAATTTTCCAAAATGCGAGAGATTCCTTCTGGTTTCAATCGCTTCTTTAAACCACTACCTGGGAGGTCCTCTTTAGGTTTTACCTTAGCTACCGCAGCTGGACTTCTGACTTTCACAGCATGTTCTGAATTAAGTCAGGATACCGTCGTTCAAACACAAGCGGTGGATCAGAGTCGAACCTTTGAGTTACCCCAACAACCAGAAGGAGAACCTGTAGTCATCACCGTACCTAAGGCTGACGAATCTCTTGCTGATGCTAATGCAAGGACGAGAGGCGGTGGGTCTGAACGTGTCCGTTTTAATATACAATTAGAATTTTTGACACCAGTGACTGCCGCACAAGAACAAGTCTTTAGGGAGTCGGCTGCCAGATGGGAGCAAATCATTATCAAAGATGTACCCAACATTTCAGGTCCAATTCCTGGTGCTTTTGGGGGCTTTGTTATCCCTGCAGGAGAGCAAGTGGATGACATAGTTATCGAAGTTGTACTTACAAATATTGATGGACCAGGTAATATCTTAGGAGCTGCAGGGCCTAATTTCATTCGATTTGCAGATAATTTACCTCTTTCAGGATTCATGTTCTTTGATACCTCAGACTTAGCAGTTTTGGAAGCATTTAATCTTTTTGATGAAGTAATTATTCATGAAATGGGGCATGTATTAGGTATCGGTACTGTTTGGGATTTGACTTTTGATGGGGTAAACTTTGAAAGGCAACTTATAGCAGGCACTCCAGAAAACCCATTCTTTACGGGTAGATTTGGAAATATCCACTGGAGAGCAGCGGGTGGAGAGAATGCCCTTCCTATAGAAGGTGCAGCAGCAGGACCAGGTACAGCATTTTCTCATTGGAGTGAAGACATCCTCGATAATGAGTTAATGACAGGATTCTTAAACCTAGGTGTCAATCCACTCAGCCGAATTACCGCTGGTTCACTTAGAGATCTTGGATATGGCGTAGCGTTAGTAGGAGATCCTTATTCTGTAAGAGATCAAATAGTTGCTCGATTGAATACAGAGGCAGGTGAAGGTATTCACATCGCTGAGCGAGAGATTCTATACAAGCCAAAAGGTTATATTAAGGTAGAATAGCTTAAATCAAATCTTCATAAAGTGCCCTTAATTCGATTTTGGGCACTTTTTTTATACCCTATTTTTTGTATCAATGGTAATAGTCACAGGCCCATCATTAATTAGTGCCACTTTCATATCGGCCCCGAACTCACCGGTTCCAATCTTTTTACCCAATTCGATTTCAAGAGCTTGGATCATCTTTTCGTAAAGTGGAATCGCTACAGGAGGCTTGGCCGCTTTAATGTAAGAAGGACGGTTTCCTTTTTTGGTACTCGCATGTAAAGTAAACTGGGAAATCAATAAAATATCCCCACCTACATCCAGCAAACTTCGATTCATCACTTCCTGATCATCAGGGAAAATTCTAAGATTGACGATTTTCTTCGAAAGCCATTCGATATCTTCTTCTGTATCTGCATCCTCAATCCCCAACAAAACCATCAAACCTAATCCAATTTCAGATTTGATTTTACCTTCTATTTTGACGGAAGCTTCGGATACCCGCTGGATTACTGATATCATCTTATTTTTTGGCTGTTAGGTCCTGCATTTCACCCGAACTGATTCGCTCAAGCCCTTTTCTTTTTGGATCTAAATCCACGATGACCATGGACTTTGCTACCTGATAGTCATAGATAGGACGGAAGTTTTTGAAGAGCTTTAACCAGACCAAGGGCTTCATCAGAATGGTAGCCACTTGCTCCCCAAAACGAAATTCGGAGCGATTTCCTAATAGAAGGGAAGGCTGATAAATCTTCAAGCGATCAAACCCAATTTTTTCTAGATCCTGCTCAGTTTGTCCTTTGACTTTATTATAAAAAATAGAAGAATCTGCATCTGCCCCGGTAGCCGATACATAATGAAAGGATTTGGCTCCCAAGCTTTTTACCCAATTTGCAAAGCCGATTACCAAATCATGATCAATCTCAAAGAAACGTTCCTTTGAACCTGCATTTTTGATGGTAGTCCCCAAAGAACAAAAAGCTGAAATTTCACAGTTTTCATTCTCAATGGCCTTTACTAATTCTTGATATTCCCCACCTAGGCTTTTAGAATTGATTTCATTCTGCCAGTCCCAATCCTGAATCTTTGAAAGGTCACCTGAAATTTGAATGAGCTTTGGATCCTTTAAGGCAAGCGTCCTTCGACCTACGCTGATGATGTAATCGAAGGAATTGCTTTTCAGTAATTGATGCAACAATTGCATTCCGATAAGCCCGGAAGTACCAGAAATAAGGGCTATGTTCATATTCCAAAAGCATTTTCAAAGCAAGCTTCCATTTCTTTTTCCAAGGTTTGATTCTTGTCCTTGGCATACCAAAAATGTACTTCTTCGATGTATTCCTGAAAAGACTTCCCATCAGGATTATTCTTAAAAGCTTTCTGCTTTTCGATCAAATACTGTGGTTTGGGTCCCCAAGTAAAAAAAACTCGCTGCAATCCAGGGCTCAAAGCGACCAATTTTGGTATGGATCGAGCTCCGTTTGTAAGGTGAGCATCCATGATATCTACGTTTTCATCCCGAAGGATCAATCTTACCTGAATATTTGGGTTGAATTCTGCAAGTTTATAGATGTAAGGAATGTTTTGACCGGCATCTCCACACCAAGCCTCCGTGATAATCAGCCAAATCTGAGGAGGAAGTTTCTTAACCTTTTCTACCATTCGCTCTGAAACTTTGGCGATTTTATCCCATTTGCGCATTCGTTGAATGGCAATACGAGTGTAATCGATATAAGCCTGGGATTGATTCTCTCCTGTCGTTTTCCCTTGAGCAAAAAGTCTATCAGCCAGATCTTTATACTCTTGATAAGTCATCGCCCCGGCAATGGTATCGGCGGTGATTGTTTGCGTTTTAGTCACTTGTTCCAGCATAGATGGGTGGATGGATTTGTGAGACTAACAGCAGGATTTACAGCTGAGTTCGTTCCCAGTCCAAAAACTCCTCCACTTCATCTTTGAGCTTTGCAAAGACAGCCAAAATCACCGAAAGATCATCAGCAAAGCCAAAAACTCCCAGAAAATCCGGGATGATATCTATAGGAGATAAAAAATAAACCAAGGCCAATACAACCAAGCCTAAGGTTGAGCTCGAGAGCTTTTTGACACCGGAGAAATGAGCCTTGAGCATACGAATAAAAATGGAAATCGGCTCCACTAACTTCTTGACACGGGGATTCCCCCCAAAGTCTACCAGCTTTTGCTTTACTCCAGCAATCAATTCTTTGATCTTTCCTTCTTTTTGGGCCAAGCCTTCTACCTGCTTGCCAAATAGAGCTTTTGCTTGATCGAGTAGCTGATGGGCTTTATCGCTGATTTTTGACATGGCTATTAGAAATAAATATTGATCTCTGACTTGACCTGTTTTAAAGCAAAAGCAATAGCGTCATTTTTTCGTTCCAAGGACAAAGCGAATATGGCTTTGGCCAAATCCATACCCTTTGATTGCTCTTCTCCTAGGCCTTGTCGACTTAGGTTGATAATGGTCGTGACTTCCTCGATCGCTCTTTTGACAGCTTCCCAGGTTTCCTCTGAGAAATAAACCTGTTGGGAATAATTATGGCTAAACTCCTCCCGCACTTCAGACAAAAGCACGGAATGCAACTCTGCAGCAGTCATCCCTGAGGCATTGGCACGTCGGACCAGATTATTTGGAGTGATACGCTCCAGCAACAGGCATAAGCGCTCAGCAGCCTGAAGTCTTACTGGTAGAATAGTCTGCGAGTTTTGGGTTTTCAACTCAATGAGCATTTTCTCACGCTCTTTGGAGATAAACGACACGATGACTAAGTACATGCCATATAGCACCACTCCTGCAGGGAGTACAATTTTGAGTAATTCTACTAAATAGTCCATAAATCAGATCTAGAATGTCCGAATATCCTAAAATTATCCGGCCTTATAAACGTATCCTTGTGTAAATTTGTAAAGTCTTCGAACCAATTTCCTGCCAAAAACATTCGAAATACATGCTCACCCCGATAAGTATTAGCGAAAAAGCAGAAGCTGAAATCAAAAACATCATTCAGCACAAAAATATTCCTTTGGATTACTTCCTCCGAGTGGGAGTCAAAGGCGGCGGATGTGGGGGTATGTCCTATGCTTTGGGCTTTGACAAACCCAAAGAAGAAGATCAAAAATTCGAAATCAATGGCATACCCGTTTTAATCGAAAAACGTCATTACATGTTTCTAATGGGAATGCAGATTGACTTTTTTGAAGGAGATGAAGCTCGGGGATTCACTTTTGTCAATCCAGACCTGCCAAAAAGACACGATCAATAGCTTTTATTTGTAAATTCATGGCAAGACCCAAGCCATGAAGAAATACCATTTTATTCTTTCATTCCTCTGCATCCTTTGCTTTGCAGCCAATGCTCAAGAGGTAAAAAGACTTGAGGATGGACAGTCTCCCGGAAAGGGAAACCTTTCTCAGGTAAGTTGGCTAGAAGGATTTTGGTCAGGTCCCGGCTTGGGTGGTGACTGTGAGGAGGTTTGGCTTCCTGCAAGAGACGGCCAAATGATGGGCACTTTTCGTTTTTTTGATCAAGGAAAGCTCATTTTTAGTGAATTGTTTTTCCTAAGTGAAGAAAATGAATCTATGACCTTGAAGCTAAAGCACTTCAGCGCAGATTTGACAGCTTGGGAAGATAAAGATGAATGGGTAGAATTCCGCCTAATTGAAATTGAGGATCAGACGATTTGGTTGGATGGATTGACGATGAAGAGGGAAGGCGAAAACTTGACTGTTTGGGTGGAATTGGAAAGTGGGGACCAATCGAGCATTGCTGCTTTTGAATACACAAAGAGGGATTTTTAATAAATCTTGAAGTCTTAGATTTAGTGGGAAAGTATATTTTGGTTATTTGGGTTAAATATTATTTCCAATTTAAAATTCTCCCACTTTCTGCGCTCCTAGAAATCTAATTAAAAATCTCCTACTCTTAAATTAATGAGAAGACAACCAAGATCTTCATTTATCAATTCTGAAACTAAGGAAATACTTTAATCTGAGGATTTTGATGTATTGAAATCTAATTGTTTTGTAGAGAGAAACCAGTTTGAGAAAATTTCACTTCGCAAAAAAGTAATGACTTGATTTGATCCTCATCTCTTTCTAACCTTTCCAGAGATATCCGACTCTTTTCCTTCTTCGATACTTTTGAAGACCAAAAGTATCCAAAAGTCTTGGCCCCGATCTTTTCTTTCCGCTGGAAGCATTTTCTGTTTACTTTTAATTGGTGCACAGCGGAATTTTGTCCTGCTTTGCTAACCTAAAAATGACTGGATTCCCGAGACAAGCTCGGGACTAAGTCATTTTCTTAATAGGTTAGCCAAGCACTCCAAAACCGAAAATCTCGCAGGGCCCCTATCGCCGAAAATTTCCAGTTCAAATCATAATCTTTACCAAACTATTTGTCCCTGAATTTAGTAGCGATCACCCTTAAGGATTTCTCGTCAATTTTATAGTAGACCCCAAAAAAACGTTTTTAATGAACTGATTCAATTTTGAAGCTCCAAAGTAAGACCAAATGGGCCATGGTTTAGTAAAAAAAAAAGACTCCTAAATTTAATCTTCCTCTGGAGAACTGAAATACCGAACTATTTCGATACTTTAACGTAATAATTTCGTCCATTACATTGAAAAATCATGAAAAGACTTTGCGTTTTTGTACTTGCTGTTTTTTCTTTTGCCTCCTGCAGAGTCTCGGATTCGGCTATTTCAGATGTTCGAAAAAACACCGAATCAATATTAGTTCATGATTTAGTGAGCAAGTCTGAGGGATTAATTGGGAAAAATACTTTTAAGCTTGTAGCACAAAATGAGGCTTCAAAAGATATAGTTCAATTGAATCGGATTTTCGAAAAAAAACTGATTCAAAATGGATTTTCGCTGGTTGAGGAAAACCCCGATTTATTAATACAAAGCGTTGTTGCTTCAGTTAACTTTGAACATGAGATAGTTCGTACAGGTGGTGGAATTAGTCCCGAAGGAAATTATTCTCCAACTAATTCCGAATTAAAAAAATCAGGACAATATGGAAAGGTGATTTTTTTGATTCAGGATGCCAAAACCAATGAAGTGCTTTGGATGGGGACAGGCACAGGAGTTTTAACAGCTAATGAAGTATTGAATTCTAAAGAAATCAAATCTACTTTGGATCAGCTAATGGCAAATAAAAACTAGCTATCAAGGCCCTAATAATCCTCGAAACCCGGCTTTACCAGATCCCAAAACTCATCTAAAGCTATCATCCTGGGTTTAAGAAAACTGATAATTTCAGGCCATTCTTCTTCATTTAGCACATTGACTCCCAGTTTGACTTTTTCGATCTTGGAAATCACCTGACCAAATTCATTGGGTTCATGCAGTATCCAATCCCAGGCTTCTCCGGTATTTTGCTCCAAGATTTTGCGAAGCTGTCCAAACTGCTCAAAAAACAGCTCCTGAAGCTCCTCATCCCGATGGGTAATTTCAATTCCGATTGATGCGAAGCCTCGCTCAGCTTTCATCCGAAAATAAATTTCCTTCACCCCTGTCTTGTAATTTTGCCAGTTGACCCGGCGGCCTTGGGCATTGGGAATGGGACGCATGTAAGCACCAAAAGCCGTCCAGAAGCTTTTTCGGATTTGGGAGAGTTCCGATTTGGTGTACATCTTAGTAAGACTTATGCGAGTCCTTGGGCAATACGATTATAAAGTCTCCTCCTGAGGCATTGGACTCATCCAAACTATCCAGTTGATCTTGCTCTACTGTATGGATATTGATGATTTTTTTGTCCGGGAAACTTCTTTTGACATACCATAGAATCCCCTCTCCTTCTTTGCTATGGTAGGAGCCATTGACATGGTAGATTTGTTTTCCCTGCTTTAAGGATTCAAAAAGTGATTCTCCCATCGTAGCATCTTTGAGTGCCTGGGCCTGAATCATATAATCTGAATTACCTGGTGCCCCGTGCATCATTCCTCGCATAGCCTCATAGCCCGGCAGCGTCATATCAATTGCGACTGGAAGTATAGCGAAATAGGCTTTGGCTTCATCGCTCAAGGAATCCAAAGTTTCAATACCTCCCCTGCTGACCAGCGATGCATAGCGCCTTGGTACATTTGAGGCGATGAATGGGATTTGATTTTCTTTAGCAAAAAGCATCAAGGGTTTGTAATCAGTGAGGTAATTATTCCAGAGCTTGGCCTCCGTCTCAAAGTTCTTATCCGTGATTTTTCCGGCCATCCACTCGTCGATCAAAAGCTGATCATCTCGCTCAAAAAACTCGGAGGCAAACACAAGGCGATCATTTTCCTCTGAAAGTGATTTAAAAACTTGTAGCTGTAGCCAATGAGCAAGGCTATTATTATGTAGCTCTCCAAAGAATACAAGATCAGCATTTTTTGACTCCTTCGCCATCTTTTCGAAACTTATAGCTTTGCCTTTGGAATCAAATATCTGATATGGAATTCCCTGTCCCATTAAGGACTGGAGGGACAAAATGAAAATCGTAAGAGCAAAAATGGAATTACGCATAATCTTCCGGGTATTGAATTTGAACAGCTGAATACTTCACCAATCCACCTAGAGCAGGACCATGTTTTTTCAATGTCAGTCGAATCTCCTTGGTTTTTGGATAGGCCTCCAAAATATCTTGCACGATCAGGTGTCCCAGATGCTCGAGAAGCTTCACTTTGACATCCATTCTTCCTTTGATGATTCGATAAAGTACGGAGTAATCAACGGTGGCTTTTAAATCATCATGCAGCATCGCATCCCGAAATTCGGTCTCTAATTCGAGATCTAATGTGAAGCGATTTCCGAGAATAGACTCCTCCGGATAGGCTCCATGATAGGCATGGAATTCAATTCCTTCCAGTGATACTTTTCCCATTAGTCGAATTGGTCAAAAAATGATCCTGATTGATTTGCATCGTCTTTTGGCTGCGGCTTAGGCGGAGCTTGCTGATTTTTGATCTCCACTTTTTTAGGCTCTTCTTCCTCATCCTGCACATCCTCAGATAGATCCGAGACTTCTTCCTCTACATCCGTTTCAGGCTGTACATCCGGGGTGCTATCGTGGATTTCGATTTCGATTTCCTCCTCGATGATTTCCATTTCCTCCAATGGATCTTCTACCACTTCCTCTTCTACTTTCACTTGAGTGTTGCCCATTGATTGGGAAAGCTGTTCAGATAAAGATTCAAGATTGGCAAATGTAAAAGCCTGCGAGCGACTCAGTTCATCCACTGCCCGAGCGTGAGCCTTGGCGTCGATCCGATTGAAATGTGCGTCAGAAAGATCAATCTGATTCAGCATATCCTGCGATATTCTGCGAAGACTTTTGACCAAAAGTTCCCGCTGCTCGACCAAGCTTTCGTAGCTTCTGACCAAGCCTTGCATGCTTTCTCTGAGTTCCACGATCGTGTCTTTAGCTTTGCTCTCAGCAGCTGCGATGATGACTGCCGCATCCGCATCGGCCTTTTTCTTTGCTTCGCCGATGATCTTATCTGCGTAATCATTCGCATTCTTTGCGCTGACATTTGCCTCTTCGATGATTTGATCGGCTGCTGCATTTGCCTCTTCGATAATACTAGCTCCTGTGTCCTCAGCGGTCTTCAAAGTCCTGAAAAGCGAATCCTCTACATCCTTCAGGCGCTTGGCTTCTGCTTCTGTCTGTTGAAGTTTACTTTTCAATTCAAGATTTTCCTGATTGAGCTGCTCATAAGCTTGACTCACTTGCTCTAGAAATTCCTCTACTTGTTTTTTTTCGTAACCTCGGAAGCCAGTTTCGAAGGATTTCTTGCGTATTTCGGTAGGTGATATTTTCATTTTTTTAATGTCTTTTTTATCGGCAAAATCCACTTAAGTACCATTTAGGTAGAGTGGAATTTCTTTAAACATCCACTTTGGGAGAATGTATTTTAAGGGCACTTCATATTTCTTGTTCTAATCCAAGATTCCAAATGGAAATGGTCCGATCATCAGAAATGGAGATAATATCATTCGAGTAACTACTCCAGATGACCTTATTGACTGAGGTTCCGTGCCCGGCATTCCGTGCCTTATCGATGACTTTCAATAATTTTCTTTCTTCAGGACTCCATATTTTGATGGATTTATCCATAGAGCAAGTCACCAAAAGCTGTCCATCCTCCCGAAAATCCAGGAAATTAATCGCATACATATGAGCTACTACATCCTCCTCTAATTCGTAGGGATCAGTTTTCCAAAACTTCAAATGGGCATCTCTAGAACCACTGACCAAGTAGCTTTCATCCGGAGAATAACCCAAGGCAAAAACCGAATTGACATGGCTTTTTAAATTGGCAATCGGCTTGAAATCCTCTGCTAAGTCCAAAATCTTAACACTGTGATCAGAAAGCCCGAGAGCAAGATGCATTTTTTCAACGGCCACATCCATCACACGAATACTCTTCGAACTCAGCTTGATATGCTTCTTCACAGCGCGGGAAGAAATATCGACTATAGTTAAAACTCCATCTCCATCTCCTACAAGAATTTGGTCACCGACCACAGTAATATGGAAAATGGCAAATTCCGTCATTTTCAGGGACCAAATCTCTTTGTTTTCGTTCAGATCAATGACGTGAATTCCCTCAAAATTATGTCCTATGATTAAGTAATTTCGCTGATGATCGATCGCAAGCGAATAGACAGAATGCGGAAGTTTGGCGATGAGTTTACCGTCCTTAGGATTGTCCAAGTCCCACTCTACCACCATTCCATCACCTGCACCAGTATAAAAGTACCGAGGATCGGATCCTTCGGTCAAAGCATAGATACAGTCATTGTGCCCGGTGAGACTGTGTAATTTATAAACTTGGATTTTTGACATATATTGGCTTCTAATAGGAATGCCCTTTCGGCCTATGCAAACAAAAATAGAAAAAATTGATTCCCAATCGGTCTTGGTTCTAAAGAATATTCAGGACCAAGCTATGGATCAATTGGATTTCCTCAGCTTCCGCGAAAAGCTATCTTATGCCAATATTTCTCATCATGAAAAACGGAAAGAATGGGCATCTTCCCGAATGGCCATCAAGGAAGCCATGGACGCTCTAAACATCCCTTATCCGGGCTTTTTCAAAGACGAGCATGGCAAATCCCAAGTCATGAAAGGAGGAGGCCAAGTGAGCTTAAGTCATACTCAAGGCTATGCAGGAGCAATTTTTCACCGAGATCTTCCCGTAGGTATTGATATGGATTTGGTCAGGGAAAAAATCCTCCGGATCGGCTTTCGATTCTTAGATCAAAAGGAACTGGATTTCCTGGAAAAGGACCCCGTCCACTACACCATGGCCTGGTCTGCCAAAGAATCCATTTTCAAGTGTCAGGGGAAAAAAGGAGTTTCTTTCAGGGAAAACATTCTATTGGAACCTTTCGAGCCGGATGCGCAACTCATCAAGGGAAAAATTCGAGGAACGGAATTTGCGGATCACCATTATCAAGTTCGGGTGGAAAAAATCCAGGACGTCATTCTCACTTACACCATTTGGTAGCATGAACCTTAAAATACTTTTCGCTTTTTCCTTTTTTATCATTTCTCAGACCATAGTCGCACAGAGTCTAGGAGACATTTCGCTTCAAGATGCAGTGACAGGCAAGACACAAACCATCGCAGACCTTACCGATCAGAAAGGATTGGTTTTGATCTATTTTGACCTGAATTGTCCTTTTACCAAAATGTATGAGGGAAGGATCAAGGCACTTCGGACTAAATTCAGTAATCAAGGCTTCCGCTTCGCTTTGATTCATTCCGACTCAAAGGCATCTGCAGAAGAACTTAAAAACTACATCGATTCCTCCGGCATGAATATGCCATTCTTTTTACAATCAGGAACTGAGGCGAATCAAGGATTGGGAGTAGTGAAAATCCCAGAAGCTTTTTTGATCAGCAAACAGGAAGACATCCCTACCGTCATTTACCATGGCGCGATCGATAATAATCCCCAAGCGGAAAATGCAGTCAGCGAGCGCTTTCTCGAGCGTGCCATCAATCAGTTTTTGGGAGGAAATATGCCCAGTCCTGCTCAAGTTCGGGCGACAGGCTGTAACCTGAGAAGTTTCTAATCAGATTTCAAGAATCTGAAGAAGCTCTTGGATTTCCAGCACCTTTTCTGCTTCACCTAATTTTTCAAAAGCAAAGGCTAGATTTCTAAGAGACCTCATCACGATCTGATGGGAATCAGTGGGCTCAAAAAACTCTTCTTTGGGTGCGATTTTCAAATGCTCTAAATAATTGTAGATATCCTGCCTTCTAAAAATCAAACCCTTGTTGAAAGCATTGATATAAAAAGTGATATCAGCAGAATTGTATGTCAATACAAATAGATTGGGAAGGTTAACTCCGTAAACTGGCAGACCCAATTTCTGAGCGACTAGCATGTAGATCGCACAAAGAGAAATAGGGTTTCCTTTTTTAGTATCCAAAACCGATGAAAGCATGGAGTTGGCCGGAGAGTGAAAGTTTTTGGTATTGGCAGAAAATCTCAGAGAATTGAACAAGACATTGTTGATGATCCGGATTTGGTCATAAGGACCCAAATCTGACTTAAAAGCTGTCCACACTTCAAAGTAAATCTGATGCATGTCCGCGTTAAGCTTTTCAAACTCCAAGTCAGGATATTGATAGGTGTTGATGATCCAAAGTCCTGTCAGCAAGTCCTTATCTTCAGACTTTTTCCATTCTTCCAGCCTTTCTTTCAGTTGCAAAAACTGAAGCTCATGCACCAGAAACTCAATCTCCCGCTGTATACCCGGATCAAAGCTATTTTCCCATTTCTTTTCCAAAAAAGGGATGATTTCAGCTCCCAAAGAAATAATTCGATCACGGACGTGGTTTTTCACTTCCTGATCGCTATCATCCAAGAGGGTGACCAAAGCATTTAATTCAGAAGTACTGAGTTCGCTCATTGATTTAATTTAAAAAAAATATATGAAGGATTGAGTTTGTGAGGTGAAATTTCTAAGGTGAATTCTGAAAGGTAAATGGTAAAAAGTAAGTGGAATTTGTGATGGATTTCTCACCCAAGACAAATTAACCACTTACTACTCACATAAAGCTATTCAAAATTTAATTTTAGCTGAATTTGAAATAGTCAAATTAAGTCTGAATGACCCCGACATTAAACCGCTCTGTGATGGGAGCATGATTGGCAGCGGCTATTCCCATGGAAATGACCTGTCGGGTTTCCCGAGGATCAATCACTCCATCTACCCAGAGTCTAGCTGCGGCATAGAAGGGACTGAGTTCCTCATTGTATTTATTGGTGATTTCTTCCAAAAGTGCCTTTTCATCCTCAGGACTGATTTCTTTACCGGCCTTTTTCAAAGATGAAACCTTAATCTGAAGCAGGGTCTTAGCTGCCGAAGCTCCTGACATCACGGCCATTTGGGCGGTAGGCCAAGAGTAAATTAAGCGTGGATCATAGGCCTTTCCACACATGGCATAATTACCTGCTCCATAGGAATTTCCAAGAACGATGGTGAATTTCGGAACCACTGAATTGGACATGGCATTGACCATTTTGGCTCCGTCCTTAATGATACCTCCGTGTTCGGCTTTGGACCCTACCATAAATCCACTCACGTCTTGAAGAAAAACCAAAGGAATCTTCCGCTGATTGCAATTCATAATAAAGCGCGCTGCCTTGTCGGCAGAATCTGAGTAGATCACTCCTCCCATTTGCATCTCGCCTTTGGCATTTTTGACCACCTTGCGCTGATTCGCAATGATTCCAACAGCCCATCCATCGATTCGGGCAGTTCCGCAGATCAGGGTTTTTCCGTAGTCCTTTTTGTATTCATCGATTTCTCCACCATCAACCAGTCCTCTGAGCACCTCAAGCATATCGTATGGCTTGACTCGGTCGATTGGGAATTTTGAGAGCATTTCATCAGCAGAAATCGCGGGTTCCTTCGCCTCCACCCGATCAAAGCCTGCTTTCTCGGAGGCACCCATTTTATCAAAAATCCGCTTGATAGCATCTAAGCAATCCTGATCCGTGTCAAATTTATTATCTGTCACACCTGATATTTCGCAATGCGTGGTAGCCCCACCAAGGGTTTCATTGTCTACAGATTCCCCGATGGCTGCCCTTACCAGATATGAGCCTGCAAGGAAGATAGTACCCGTTTTATCTACGATCAGGGCCTCGTCCGACATGATGGGTAGGTAAGCCCCTCCAGCCACGCAACTCCCCATGATGGCAGCAACTTGCACGATCCCCATGGCAGACATTTTAGCATTGTTGCGAAACTGCCGTCCAAAGTGCTCCTTATCGGGAAATATTTCATTTTGCATGGGTAAAAAGACACCTGCGCTATCCACCAAATAAATGATGGGCAGATGATTCTCCATGGCAATTTCTTGGGCTCGAAGATTTTTCTTGGCAGTCATCGGGAACCAAGCTCCGGCTTTCACAGTGGCATCATTCGCAACGATCATACACATACGACCGCTCACAAATCCAATTCCTGTGACGACCCCTGCAGAAGGGCATCCCCCCTCCTCCTCATACATTCCATCTGCTGCGAAAGCTCCGACTTCTAAAAAATCCGAACCTTCATCTCTCAAGTAATCAATCCGCTCCCTTGCCGTCAGTTTTCCTTTATCATGTTCTTTGGAGATACGTTTGTCACCGCCACCTTTTTTGACTACTTGGTACTTTTCTGACAACTCAGTCAGGAGTGTTTCCAGACTTTTGTTTTTTGATTCGGTTGAATTCATGGAGTTATTTGGGTTTATACATTTTCAAACTCGAATCTACAAAAGGAAGTTTGGTTTTCAGAAAAAGAAAGCGCTTAAAGTGATCTGATTACAATATGTATTGGTGAAGATCGATTTAGGTCTCCAGTAAAGAAATACACCTTCGGTGAAATACGCTTGCAGCGAAATAGGCTTCGCGAAATATACCAAGGTGAAATAGGCTTTCAGCGAAATAGGCTACGCGAAATATGCTTGCAGCGAAATACGCTTTGCGGCTACCTGCCGTGGCAGGAAATATACCTCTCTTCGTTCGGTGAAACAGGCCATTATTTCTTGGCGCAGCCATATCTTCTTTATCTGCGAAGCTATCTTTTAAAAAATCTTCTCTGGGTCCAAAAGACACCCTTCACTTCGGTCAGAAAGATATAGTCGGCTTCGCCTCCTAAGATACACCTCTCTTCGTTCGGTGAAATATTTTATCGGAACAAAGAGTCCTGAAGGCACTAAATGTTTTAGCCTAGGGTTTCAACCCTAGGTATAGGATTTAAATTATTCCCCCAGCGCTGGCCCTGGATCTCAAAATGGGAACTAATACTAAATGCCAGCAAGAGGACGAAAAATTATGAAAAGAATAAATAGAAATACGCTTCGCGAAATATACCTTCGATGAAATAGGCTGCGCGAAATACCACGTTTTTACATTATTTCAAGTCAAACAAGGCCTTTGATGATCTTCTTACCTTTCGAACGTTTTAATGGCAAATGATGAATGTCGGAGTCTAGGTTCTCTTCCCACTTCGTGCTTCCAACTTCCCCCTTCCAACCCCGAATTCAACACTTGATCTTTGAGATCGCTTCTCCCGATTCTCGGGATCGCGATGACGGTCCCTTCGTGCTTCCTTCTTCCAGCTTCCTACTTCAAACTCCCCTCTTCCAGCTCCTCACCTTCCCTCAATCTGATTTTTATAGTCACGGATGGATCGGAAAATTGCCGAAGCCATATACTCCTGACCCTGCTTACTCATCAGAAATCTTTCCTCATTGGAATTAGACAAAAAGCCTAGTTCAATCAGTACAGAAGGCATGGAGGGGGTCCAAAGCACATAGAATGGTCCCTGCTTCACTCCTCGGCTTCTTCGGCCTACTCGATCTTTAAACTGTTTCTCAACTTGATCGGCAAGGGAAAGCGAATTTTCGAAGAAAGCCTGAGACATCAAGTTGAACATGATGTAAGACTCGGGAGATGATGGGTCAAAACCCTCATATTTTTCTTCATAGCCATCCTCCAGCATCATCACAGAGTTTTCCCGCTTGATGATATCAAAGTTGGATTCGAAGTGCTTCATCCCCATGATAAAAGTCTCTGTTCCGTAAGCTGATTTATTCGCAGCAGAATTGGAGTGAATCGAAACAAAAAGGTCAGCCTTGTTCTTGTTGGCGATGACAGGTCTTTCTTTCAGCGAAGGAAAACTATCATCCTTGCGGGTATAGATCACCTCCACATCAGGAAGGTTTTCTTCAATATACTTTCCTACCAGTAGCGTAACTGCAAGATTGATATCCTTCTCTCGGGAGCGTGAACCTAGATTTCCAGGATCTCTTCCACCGTGACCGGCATCTAAGACGATCTTTTTCATCCGGAAAGCAGGCATCATGGTTTCATTGGGAATAAAACCACCGAAAAGAAAAGGTATCAGTAATAGAAGAGAATTAACAAATTTTTGGGTTTTGAATCTTCTCATGAGGGCAATAAAATTAACTTTACGCGTAATTTCGTACATACTAGTTAAGGAACGAGCGACTGTGCAGCATTTCAAACTCCTATTGAGTTTATTTTCAGTTTTACTAATGCCATTTTTGGCCTTAGCACAAGAGACTACGGAGAGGCAAGAACGAAGGCTTGCTGTGCCGGATACTCTGCAGTTTCCCGAAAGATCTGTGCTCGATTCACTGAAAATTCCTGCGGACTCAATTCCTACCAATGATACGACAAATATTGTGCCTCAGAGCGCGATCATGAGCGAAATCAACTATTTTGCTGAGGATAGTATAGTCACGGACTTCGAAACCAATAAGGTCTATCTTTATAGAGGTGCCTGGTTTGAATACGGGGAAATGCGACTGGATGCAGACCGCATCGTCATCGATTGGAAAAACAACGAACTCTATGCCAGTGGAGTCACCGATAGCTTGGGAAATATTGAAGGCAATCCCTTTTTCAAAGACCAAGGTCAGGTCTATGAAATCCGAAAGGAGATGCGCTACAACTTCAAAACCCAAAAAGCCATCATCAAAGATGTGGTCACGGAGCAGCAAGACGGTATTCTTCGAGGAGAAACCATCAAAAAGACAGATGATGGAAGTATTTATCTGGACCATGGTTACTATACCACCTGCAAGCTCACCGAACCGCATTGGCATATTTCTTCCAACAAACTCAAGTCCATTGAGGGAAAACAAGTCGTCTCCGGACCTTTCAACCTGTATTTCAATGGTATTCCTACCCCACTAGGCCTTCCATTCGGCATTATTCCAAATACTCCTGAAGAAAAAGCCTCCGGAATCATTTTCCCAAGCTATGGAGAGGAACAGGTACGAGGTCTATTCCTTCGTGACTTTGGATATTACTTCGCCTTTAATGATTTTATCCACGCCCGGGTCACAGGAGATATCTATTCCAAAGGAGGCTGGGGTGCCAAAGCCCAATCAGTCTATAAAAAACGCTATCGTTTTAGCGGATCCTTCAATGTGGATTTTCAGAAATTTCAGTCACCTGAAACCGAACTCAACCCAGTTGACTACAACACCTTCCGCGTAACATGGTCTCATACCCCTGAAAGCCGTGGAACAGGTCGCTTTTCTGCTTCCGTGAATGCAGGAAGTACTTCCTATTTCAACAATGTGATCAATCCGACCAACTTCCAAAATAACGTCACCTCGGATTTACAATCGAACATCAACTATACCAAGCAGTTTTCGGGCACACCTTTTTCCATGTCTGCTTCTGCCCAGCATTCCCAGTCAGTTTCCACGGGAGAAGTGAGGCTCAGACTACCTTCTTTCAACGTTTCGATGAACCGGCAGAATCCCTTTCGGAATGTGAAATTTGAGCCACTGAAGACACTAAATATTGCCTGGAACTTTGACCTTCAAAACTCCATCAGCAACCGGATTCAGTCCCCTACTCCCATTGATCCAGAATTGGGAGGCACGACCACTCCTGAGCTAATTCCTTTTACTCCAGAGAATTTCAGCTTGTTGTTGAAAAACGCGAATAATGGTGCTCAACACCGAATTCCTGTTAGCACCAACTTTACCTTATTTAAGTATTTCACCGGAACCGCCTCAGCCAATATCACGGAGCTTTGGTATTTGCAGCGATTGAATTTTTTCTACAATCCCGAATCGGAGCGAGTGGATCAGATTGTTGAAGATGGATTCAACCGGGTGACTTTTTACAATACCTCCTTCAGCATGCAGACCAACGTCTATGGCTTTTATAATTTCAAAAGAGGAAAGCTGCAGACGATCCGACACCATATTCAGCCCACCTTTGGCTTTAGCTACACGCCGGATTTCACCACAGATAATTTCGGTTACTTTCAGGAGGTTCAAACCAATGCGGCCGGAGATACCAGACTATACAATAGGCACCAGGGATTTGTATACGGGGGAGCGCCTGCTGGAGAATCAAGGGCTTTGACCATGGGAATCCGATCTGTTTTGGAAGGAAAAATCATGACCAATGAGGACTCTACTGCCGAAAACAGCACCAAAAAGATTCCCTTGATCGAAAACTTTGACATCAACACTTCCTACAATTTTGCTGCGGACTCATTTCAGCTGGCACCTGTGCGGATCAGTGCCCGAACCAGCTTTTTTGATCGAAGGGTTTCTGTCAATATGAGTGCTACCGTGGATCCCTATGCCACTTCAGCCTTTGATAATGGAACCGGAACAGAGACTATTCGGAGGATTAATCAATTTGCCTGGAAAAATGGACAGGGGCTTGGAACCATCCGAAATGCATCCTTTAACCTCAATGCCTCCATCAACCCTAGCAATGCCCAAAACCCGGGTGAGGTGCGGGATGAGCTGACCAATCAGTTTATGCAGCAAGGTGGAATCATGAATGAATTTGTAGAAAGCCAAATCAATCAAATCGTCACTGATCCAAGCCAGTATATCGATTGGAATATTCCCTGGAATCTATCAATCGGCTATAATCTTGCCTACAGCAAACCAACAAGTGGAAGTAGCAATGTGACTTCGGCCGTGCAGCTATCCGGAGATGTGTCCATCTCTGAAAAGTGGAAAATAAACTTCAATACAGGTATTAACCTGGTGGATCAGGTGATCACGCAGTCCATGATTGGAATTGCCCGCGATTTGCATTGCTGGCAGATGAATGTCAATTGGATTCCTTTTGGACGCTTCACTTCTTACAATATCGACATCCGGGTCAAGTCAAGTATTTTGCAGGATCTAAAAGTTTCGCGTCGCCGATCTTTCTTTGATCAATAAGAATTTGAATTGACGAAGTACGATTTACGAAATACGGTGTTTTTTTATATCAATTGAAGCAAAAAGAAGCCTCTGGATGGAAACTCTCGCTCTGCCGTTTAAATGTCGAATGATGAATGTTGAATGTCGAATGTCGAAGTCCAGGTTCGATTCTAGTTTAGAGTAAATATCGAAATACGCTTTCAGCTAAATATTCCTTCGGTGAAATACGCTTTCAGCGAAATAGGCTATGCGCCTGTCTGCCGTGGCAGGAAATAAACCTCCCTTCGGTAGATGAAATAAAGAGCGCTGTAGTGCCTGTCCGCCGAGGTGGACGCGATTTGTTTTAGCCTAGGGTAAGGAGGAACTGCCTGCCCCGATTTTCGGGGACGTAACCCTAGGTAATGAAATCAACCCATTCCCCCAGTGCTGGGCCTTGATTTTTGGTTTGGAAACGGGAATTAGGTCCCAGCAAGATGGAAACGTATATAAAAAAGCAGTCCGAAGAATGCCTTGCTTTAGGCACAGGCCTACCTGAGGTAGGTAAATCATGAGACCTGCCCGTCCGACAGGCGGGCCTGCGCCATATTGCGCCTTTTTGGAGGACGTAAAACCTTGAATAAATGCAGTGCGTGATGACCTGTCTACCGAAGGGAGGCACGAACGGCGGCAAATTTTAATTCAATATTAACCCGTCAGAGGAATCTCAAATCGTTATTTCTCTGTCACTTTTTGAAAGGCAAAAAGTAACCAAAAACCTTTTGGCCCGGTCTTTTCTTCAAATCGCTTCTTATAAACCGGAAAAATGAAATCTCGTTACGATTTGATTTTTGAAGGACTCTGAAATCTAAAAATGGGCGGATTCCCGAAACAAGCCTGTCTGACTAAGGCAGGTTCGGGACTAGCCCATTTTCTTAACAATTTCCTCGCCTTACAAAAACCGAAAATCCCGAAGACCATCCCAAATACTCTAATCAATTTATCCTCCTTATGGTTGGAGAGATCATATATTCAGATTTGTCCAAAAACAATCAACTATAAAGACTAATATTAGCGAAAATAGACCCTGAAAGGGTCCAACCTTGAATAGCCCGGGGTTTCAACCCCGGGTAAAGAAACCAACCATTTCACCAGCGCTGGCGCAGAATTCTGAAAGGGAAAGGGAATAAATATGCCAGCAAGACGAAGCGGCATTATTAATATGCTGTCAGGAGACTGCTATATTACAAGTACAAGCCTACCTGAGGTAGGTAAATCCTGAGACCTGCCCGTCCGACAGGCGGGTTTGCGCCATTTAGGGACTGCCTTGATTTTTTTATTTGGAACCGGGTATTTGTGAAAAAGCTTTAAACTTGATTTTTCCTCAAGAAATTCCTTGCCCGCTCTAAATCCTCTGCTGTATCAATAGCTATGGCCTGATGGGAAGTTTCTACCATGCGTATTTTCACCCCATGTTCTAGAATTCTGAGCTGCTCCAACATTTCCAATTGTTCCAATTCCCCTTTGGGCCAGGTAGTGAATTCTAGCAAGAGCTCCCTTCGATAGGCATAGATCCCCACGTGCTTTTTGTAAGAAAAATCCCCACTACCCTCTCGGTCAAAAGGGATGGGAGATCTTGAAAAATAAAGTGCATCGCTATTCTGATCCAAAACCACTTTGACCGCATTGGGATTGACGGCCTCAGAGGGAGAAATATTGAAATATAGGGATGCCATTTTTACTGATGAATCAGTAAAAACTGCCACTAGATCCTGAAGAGACTTGGCATCCTGAAAGGGTTCGTCCCCCTGCACATTGACAATCAAATCAGCATCAACTCGGCCCAGTGCCTCTGCTATCCGGTCCGAACCACTTTCATGTTCTTTTTGGCTGCGAAAAACCTTCCCTCCGACAGCCAGCACCTGCTCCTCAATCAATTCGTGATCACATACCACCCAAACTTCATCAAAAACTCCGGTAGCTAGGGTACTGAGATAAGTTCTTTGGATAACTGATTTTCCTTCCAGATCCTGCACCAATTTTTGAGGCAGTCTAGAGGAAGCAAAGCGAGCGGGAATAAGGGCTGCGGTTTTCAAAAGTCTTTCTTCTTATCGCGTCCTAAACAATTTCTTGAGCTTCTTACCCAAGGAATCTTTTTGCTTTTTTATCCTATCTTTTTTCGTCTCTACATCCTCCCCATAATAATTATACATGTATTTATTATTCTGAGAATAGAGATAGGTATTGCCATACCCATAATTGTACCCTTCGTAGTGATATCCGGAATTGATGATGCCATTGAAAACACCATAAACATTCGTAACCTGCTTATTATTGAAGAGGTCATTGATCATGACCAGGTGATCCTTCACGGTGTAATTCTGCCTTACTACGTAAAGATTAACATCGAAAAGACGCATCAAGTCGATTGTCTCAGAAACCAAACCCATCGGAGGAGTATCGAAGACAACGATGTCAAAATTTTCATCCAGATAATTTAGAAAGTCCTTGAGCCTCTGAGTCTGTAGAAGTTCTGCTGGATTAGGTGGGATAACCCCAGAAGGCACGAAAAAGAGGTTTTCTTGCTGACTAGGGATTACTATTTCTGATGCCTCCACTTTTCCAATCAAATAAGTAGATAAACCAACCTTATCAGAATGATTAAAGTACTTAGCCAGTTTAGGACGGCGCAAATCCCCACCAACTACCACGGTTTTCTTTGATCCCAAAGCCATCGCAGAGGCCAGATTGAGGGAGGTAAAGGTCTTGCCCTCACCCGACACCGAGGAAGTCACCAGAATTCTTTTTGTATTCTTACCGCTAGCTAGATAAGTAATAGCCGATCTTAGGGAACGGAATGATTCCGCCACAGCTGACTTTGGGTGTTCTAATACGACTTTATTAGTATCCTTGGTCGAATATCCAATTACTCCCAACTGAGGAATCATAAAGTGCTTTTTCAGGTCCCGCTGATCTTTGATGCTATCATCAAACATGTCCCGGACTACAATGAATCCGAATGGAAGTAATAAGCCAAGGGCAATTGCTAAAGCATAGTCTTGTTGCTTCTTTGGAAATACGAGTGTTCCACGTTTGGCGGCATCCAAGATGGCATTGTCAGACACATTGGAAGCCCTTGCGATTCCCGCTTCAGCCCGCTTTTCTAATAAGTAGGTATAGAGCGATTCCCGAAGTTTGAACTCTCTGAAAATCCCCGTGTATTGAGATTCAGATTCTGGAAGGGTCGCAAATTCAGCATCGTATCCTTCGATTTCCAACTGAATATTTCGCTGCTTTTTACGGGTATTATCAATCAGATTGACCACATTTTCAAAAAGTGCATCCTGGATTTTTTCCATTTGCACATCGATCTTGATCACTTCCGGGTGATTTTCGTTGACAGTAGCCAAAAGCTTTCTACGCTCCTGAGAAAGGGTGACGAGATTTTGAATTAAGCCATTTAAAAGCGGGTCAGGTACTCCAATGACTGATGGAGCAATGACATCTGAAAAGTCTTTACTTTTCATTTCCATATACCGCCTGATTTCTTCGAAATAATTGAGTTGGTATTCTAATTCCGCATTGGTTTCATCCAAAGAATTCATTTTCCCCAATATATTGGAAAACTCAGCAGAGACATCCAACAACTTGTTTTCGACTTTGAAATTCTGAAGCTCCCGTTCCTTTTGTTTGAGGGAATCTTCCAAAAACCCTAACTGCTCCTCAATAAAAGCGATGGTATTTTCCTGAATCTTATTCTTTTCATTCAGATCATACTCGATATAAGACTCCATCAAGGCATTGATATAGTCTCGACCCTTCTCCACCACCTTTGTGGTAGTTGTAAGATTCAATACAGAGCTAAACTGATTTTCAAGAACCACATTCACTTTCTTGGCCCATTGTTCCTCCAAAGAAGCTGGATTAACCAATTTAAATAAAACCACATCTCCAACCCTTCCAGGATTTACAAGGTGAACGGTAAACTTGGAACGGGCTGTTTCGATCTCTTGACCAAAAGTGTAAGTCTTGTTGAAAATACTTTCATCTCCTGCTGCCTGGGCAGGATTGAAGTCTAAAATACTTCCCTCTGGTGGGACTAGTTTAAAATTCTCATCGGATAAAATCTGCAACTCCACCTGTGCATCTGTCACCTGCAGATGATCCCAATCCACTACAATTCGAATAGGAGAACGGTCATAAAGCTCAATATCCTTAATCGTAGTTTTTGCAAAATACTCTACATCAAAATGAAGTTTTTTTAGTGCCTCACGGGCCAAATTTTTTGAGCGTAGACGAAGAATGTCATTTTCCAGATTGATACCCGAATTAAAGATATTGGAGCGGTCCAAAATTCTGGCTTCAGGCGAATTATTGGTCTTGATCACCATGGATCCACGAACCTCGTATTCATCTACCGTATAGCGGTGGAAGAGAAAAGTTGCAATTAAAAAAATTAGAGTAAAAAGCACATACCAAGGCCAATAGCGGATGTATTTAGCCACGACGTAGCGTATTTCCAGCGCTTTTTCTTCGTTATCTAATTGGCTGAGATCAAGCTTCTCCATTTGAATTAATTCCCTCCTGTTACTAAGTTAATGATTAACAAAGTGGATGCCAGCAATCCTGCAAAAAGTGCTAGTGAAGCGGTCAAATTATCTGCGGTGCCAATCTGTCGAATTTTCATCGGCTCCATGTAAAGGATGTCATTGGGTTGGATGAAATAGAAAGGACTGGCCAGCAAGGCCCGGTCATTCAAATTGATTTGATGAATTTTCACTCCCCCATCGTATTGCCGAATGATAAAAAGCTGATTCTTTTTTCCTAAAAGGGTTGTTTCACCTGAATTGGCTAAAGCATCAAAAATTGTAGCCCTGTTTTTGAAAATCACCTGAACCCCTACGCTATTGAATTCTCCTAAAGTGGTGTAGCGGATACCTGCTATTCGTAAGCGTACATAAACCTCCTCTTTGAAGTACTCATTGATTGCCTTTTGAACTTTCTGTTTTGCTTGCTCTTCCGTAAGTCCGGCGATTTCGATTTTCCCCAATTTGGGAACCTCCACCATACCGTCTTTATCTATTGCAAAACCTCTAAAGTAGAGTGGATCTGAGCCACCTCCACCCCCCATTCCTCCACCCATACCTCCCATTCCACCACCTTGCTGTCCTCCCATAAAGGTAAAGGCCTCAGTAAGTTCCTCATCCGATGTGGCAAAATCGATCTCTACCATATCGTATGGCTGAAGGATATACTCATAATCTACTTCTGCAAAGGGAATGAATTCATTCAAATCGTAGGAGGTGGAATCCGAAAGATTTTGAAGATAGGTAATGCGCTTATTGCTAATGCAGCTACTCGAAAAAAGAATAAGAAGGAAGTAAATAGGTAATAGTCTTCTCATAAACAGATGAATGCCCAGAAGATTCAAATATAGATAAATTGTCGATTTAACTCGCTGCAAGACCAAAAAGGTATTTAGAAACTGGCGAATCAAGGGATTCCATATTTGAACTGTTTTCCTTCAAGGTCGAACCTGATTTGGATCCAAAAAAAATTAAACCTCTATGCCTGGAGTCTCGATTGAGGATAGACCAAGTATTTTTCATAAAAATGATGGCTAAAATAAAATATTCAGCCAGCTTAAAATGATAAGTTTAATCCAATTGAGCTATTTTCAAGCATGCAAATTCGCAGAGCTTCATCAGAAGACATTCCTGGAATTATTTCCTTGCTCAAAAGCTCCCTTGGAGAATCCTTACTTCCCAAGTCAGTAGAGTTTTGGAATTGGAAGCACCTACAAAACCCATTTGGTGAATCACCAGTCTTGCTGGCTTGCGAAGCTGATGAAATTATTGGAGTGAGGGCATTTCTTCGGTGGGAGTATCGAGAAGGAAATCAGAAATACCAAGCCCTGAGAGCGGTGGATACGGCTGTACATCCAAACTATCAAGGAAAGGGACTCTTCACCAAACTCACTACCCAATTGATCGATGAGGTGAAAAAAGAAGGATTTGACCTGATTTTTAATACCCCAAATGAAAAAAGTCTTCCCGGCTATCTGAAAATGGGTTGGGAGAAATGGGGCAAACTACCTTTAAAAGTAAAGCTCAAAGTTCCTAACAAATCTGAAAAGGCTTCAAAAACAAAAAACTGGGAAGAAATAGCAGGTTTGATCGCAAGGCTTGAAAACAGTCCTCCGTGGACAGAAGGAGTGCGAACAAGCCTAGTTCCGGGATATATTCATTGGCGCTACCGGGATTGTCCGATTGTCGATTATCAGTCTGCAAGTGATGGAGAAACCTATTTGATGATCTATCGACTGAAAGAAGGAAAAAAAGGTATGGAACTTCGGATCGTCGATTTATTCCATCACTCGGATTTTGGGAAAAAGCAAAGGGAACTTTTAAGAAAAGAATTCAATCAAATCTGTAAGAATTCAGGAACCATTTGGGTAAGTTTTTCAGGTTTAAACTATGACTCGGATATATTAAACCTTGGCCTAGTTCCTATTTTAGATCGAGGTCCATTGGTCACTCTTCGGAGGGTTAGAGAGGATCTCAATCCAAAGGATTTGAACTGGAAGTGGAGTTTGGGGGATTTGGAGCTTTTTTGATTATTTGGCTCTTGTAAAAAAATATACCTTCAGTGAAATATGCGTGCAGCGAAATACGCTTCGTGCCTGCCTGCCGTGGCAGGAAGTACACCTCACTGCGTTCGGTGAGATAGGCCATTATTTCTTGGCGCAGCCATATCTTTCTTTTTCTGCGCAGCTATCTTTTAAAAAATCTTCTCTGAGTTCAAAAAGATACCCTTAACTTCGTTCAGAAAGATATAGTCAGCTTCGCCTCCTAAGATACACCTCTCTTCGGTCGGTGAAATAAACTGGATAAATGCCTATTTGAACAAAGAGTGCTGAAGGCACACAAATACAGAGATAAAATACGGTTATTTTCTTCCTCAAAGCCACAAAGAAAAATTCGAAAAAATGAAAGAGACGCTGAAGGCGTCGAACTGTGAATAGCCCCGGGTACAACCCGGGGAAAAAGAATATGCCAGATTAACCAGCGCTGGCCCATAATCCTAATATGGAAATGAATACTCTGTGCCAGCAAGAGGACGTAAAACCTTGAATAAATGCTGTGCGTGGAGACCTGTCTACCGAAGGCAGGCACAAACGGGGGCAAAAGAAACGGCCTTAGAATCTTTATAGCTTCTATGCAAATTTTACCCTTTACTACTTTTGAAGGCCAAAAGTAGCCAAAAGCCTTCGACGCAAAAAAGCCTGCCTGAGGCAGACAGGCTTCAACGCTCAAGGCCGAACGCTGGCCCGCTTTTGCGTCAACCCACCGCGCCCAAAAAACAATAACCTCGGAAAATGAACCATTAAGGAGTGCTGAAGGCACGAAATATACTAGCCGGGGTTTCCAACCCCCGGATTGGAATGAATAGCGAAGTTTTTAGCGCTGGACCTTGATCTCAAAATGGAAACGGATACTAAGTGCCAGCAAGAGGACGTAAAACCTTGAATAAATGCCGTGCGTGATGACCTGTCTACCGATGGCAGGCACGAACGGCGGCGAGACCGATTGGAATCAATAGGACATTTTTGGTTTGTCCGGATTGCAAATCTTTGGATAAGGAGTTCGGGATTTTTCTACCTCACCCCAACCCTCTCCTCAAGGAGAGGGAGATAGTTCCGTGAAGCTCAAAAGCTATTTTAATTGATTTAGATTCATTTGGGTTATCAATCTCGATATATCAAGAATCCATCCTTGGAATCTATGGAGCACTATACCTTTTAACCCCATTTATTTTATTCTAAGGTCGCCTTTCCTTAGGTTTGCATGCAAGCTAAAACCAAAGTGACCCAAAAAATCAAAATCCTCCACTTGATCAAATCCCTTGGACGGGGAGGAGCTGAAAAATTGATCCCGGAAACAGCACTCGTCCATGATCAAAGTTGCTTTGAGTTTCACTGCCTTTATTTTTATCATCAAAAAGAAAATATAGTCGATGAACTGGAAAGGGCCGGAATCCAAGTTCACCTGATCCCATCCGGAAACCTGGGCTTATTTTTCCAAATTGGAAAAGTCAAAAAGTTTATCGAAGACAATGGCTTTCAAATTATTCATGCACACCTTCCCTGGGCTGGAATCTTGGCTAGAGCAGTTGGAAGCCGAGTTTCTATTCCTATCGTTTACACAGAACACAATACTTGGGACCGGTACAATAAAGTTTCTTATTGGGGAAATCGACTGACCTTCAAAAAGCAGGATGTAGCAATTGCCGTATCCAATGAAGTTGCCCTTTCCATGCAGCTAAACTCCATGTGGGACCCCTATCGCAGAGGAGAAAAGCCAAGCGTTCGGGTCGTGCAGAATGGAGTGAATACGGAAGTCTTTAGGAGAGTTGAACCAAGTACAACGTACAAAGTACCAAATACTAAGTATTTAGAAGCAATCCCGATAGCTATCGGGAGCAAGATCGTAGATCCTGGAGACAGTAGTTTGGAGAATGGAGGCTTTGGAATTGATGATGGGAAAAAAAATACAGAAGAGATTGCTCAATTTCTTTCCCCCGATTCATTAAAAGTCCATTTAGGCATTCCTGAAGGGGTAAAAGTGATTGGAAAGGTGGCTGTTTTTCGTTCGCAAAAGAGGCTTTGGTTGTGGGTGGAACTAGCCCTTCGAATTTTAAAAAAACGAAATGACGTTCATTTCCTTCTTGTCGGTGATGGGGAATGGCGAGCTAGACTTGAAAAGCAAATAGAAGAATCCGGCAAGGCACAGCACTTTCATTTAGTCGGCGTTCAAAAGGAGGTCATTCCTTATCTGAACCTGATGGATATCTACCTGAGCAGTTCGGAATTTGAAGGATTACCCATTGCCATGCTGGAGGCCATGGCCTGTGAAGTACCCGTTGTAGCTACGCGAGCAGGAGGAATCGGTGAGGTGATTCAGCATGGAGTGCAGGGTTTTTTGTCTGGAATTGACGATTGGGAGGAGCTGCAAGGCTATTGCCTGCAATTACTTGAGGATGATGTATTGCATATAAAAATGGCTAAGGCAGCCAGAGAGCAAGTAGAAAAGTATTTTAGTATGAAAAGGATGGTAGCTGATTTGGAAAGGATTTATTTAGAGGTAATTAACAAGAATTTTAAGCCTGAAAAAGGAATTTAAACCGCTCTATTTAAGCTTTCGCCAATATGGTCTCCCCTACCCCTTGCATGGATTTAGATTGAAAACCGTAGCTATCTTTCAACTGATGGAAAGTTTCAATAATGAGTTTTAATTCCTTCATGCTGTTTTCGGGACTATTTCCAAAGTTGTGGGGATGCCACCATAAATGATAGAATTCTCCATTTTTTGCTGCCCAGTCCATTTCACCAAGAATGCGGTTGAGCCGAGCCTGATTGATCAAAGGTACTCCGGAGGCGTAAGGTCTGAGGATTCTAGAGGCAGGAATGATCACAGGTTCATTCGGAAATCGTAAAATATCCTCTTTCCTAAAAGTTGATTTCTCTCCCGTAGGAATAAAGCAATCCGCAGAACGGAACCATTTTTTACTCAGACTTTCGTGTTGGGTTTCCTGCCAGAACCAATTCTTGGGATTTCCCCTTACGAATTCATAGCCTTCCTCTAGGCAAATCGGCAGGTACAACTCATTGATATGATTTCTAGGAAAAACTAAGGAACGAAGCTTTACTCCAAACTTCTCTTGGGCTATTCTTTGGGTAGCCGTCAAATCACATCGAAACTGATCTGGACTTTGTCCCCTCACCAAAGTATAGTAATGTGCATAGGAATGAGAACCCAATTCCTGATAGGGTGTATCCAAGATTTTTTGGATCAATTCAGGTGCAAAGTGAACTTCTGGTCGAATCCCATGATCTTTTGCCCATTGGTAAGCGGATAGTTTCTTGTCTCGATAGGAAGGCAAATTATCCGGCGCATAATGCTTCCATTCCTCTTCATTTTCGGCAAATAGCATCCCTACTGTGGCCCAGGTAACTGCTATTTCATTTTTACCAAAAAGATCCAGCATTTCAGGGACAATCTTTCTCGTATTGGAAAAGTATTCCGGCCGGTAGTTGGCTCCAACCTTATCAAAAATTCCCCAAAGGAGTTCGAAGTCCAGCGAGATCGTAAAAGTTCCGGGCATGGTGGTGTTTGCAATTAACAATGAAGATAGGGAAATATAAGAAATACACCTTGAGGGATTTAAATTTACGAAGTACGATTTACGAAATACGGCGATTTTAATGTGGAATGGAGAATGTGGAATGTGGAATGGAGAATGTGGAATGTGGAATTTATAAGCACCCATGATACTAAACAGGATGGTGATTTTTTTTCTCAATAATAAGAAATACACCTGTGGTGAAATACACTTTGAGAAATACACCTCCCTTGGGTCGGTGAAATAAAGTTGGCTTTGCCTTCTAAGATACACCTCTATTCGTTCGATGAAATATCTACGAAGTACGAGTTACGAAATACGAGGATTTTAATGTGGAATGAGGAATGAGGAATGAGGAATTTTAGAACCATTTATAATACTCGACAGGGCGATGATCTATTCTCTCACTAATAAGAAATACACCTGTGGTGAAATACACTTTGAGAAATACACCTCCCTTGGGTCGATGAAATAAAGTTGGCTTTGCCTTCTAAGATACACGTCTCTTCGTTCGATGAAATAAACTGGATAAATGTATGTTTGAACAAAGAGTGCTGAAGGCACACAAAGACAGAGACGAAGTACGGTTTTTTTCTTCCTCAAATCCACAAAGAAAAATTCGAAAAAATGAAAGAGACGCTGAAGGCGTCGAACTGTGAATAGCCCCGGGTACAACCCGGGGAAAAAGAATATGCCAGATTAACCAGCGCTGGGCCTTGATCTCAAAATGGAAACGAATATTTTATGCCAGCAAGAGGTTCGTAAATCCATATTTGAATCGGAGGATAATTGAGATTTCTCGGATTGCAAATCCCAAGATATGGGTTCGGCAGCAGAAATATTCCTTGGAATACAAATCCTAGGATAGGAGTTCGGTTATTGGGAAAATAACCTTCGAGGTCTGGAAGACCTCAAAGGTTAGGTAGCGGCTTCGGCGAGCTCCCGCTTCCTCCGCTCCTCCTCTACGATCCGATTATAAATAGCTGCCCGCTTCTTGATTCGGTTTGTTTTTTCCCAGTCCATAAAGGCCACGATCACAAAAAGCATGTAATACATAATCTGGGACTTCTGCCGGATGATGATTCCCAGATTCGACATCACAAAGGTCATAGAGATGGAAATAGAGATAAACACCACCGCCGACATCTTCACCATGGCCGGAGCAATGCGAATGTAATCAATAAAGCTCTTCTTAAAGATCCTGGAGAACATATAGATATAAAGAGCATTTTCAAAGGAAATAGCAATCCCCAATACATTCGGAGAATCTATAAATAAAGGCCGAAACCAAAAGGTAAAAAGCTTCATCGGAAGGCTGTAGCTCGTCATATCTACCGCCGAACCAGCAGATTGCAAACGCTGCGCATTTAAAGCCGTCTCTTCCTCAAAACTTGAAACCACATTATTCGGGTCAAAGCCTAGAAATACCAATAATTGATCGTATACCAAAATACTCATTCCAATTCCTGCCAAGGCTGCCAAATACTTCTGATAGAGGGGTACTTTCTCTCTACCCAAAATAAAACCTACTCCCATCCCAATCAGCACCGCGAACAAGATATGAGGTCGGATCATGTAGCATATAAATCCACCTAAAACTATCTGAAAAACCCTTTTCCCCGGCCAGGAAAGTCCGTAAGTCAAAAGTGCTAATCCTGTAAAAATATAAGCTCCTTTTCCCAAGGAAGCGGTCCAAAAGTGCATATTGGGCAAAAACATAAAAATGGTAATGGCATCCCAACCCTCAAACTTTGGATTGAATCGCAAATTCTCCTTCATCAAGCAGTAGAAATAGACAAAGCCCCAAAACCCCACCCAAGTGGAGAAGAACATCATCATATCATAATTGAAGCCTAACCACTTGGCAAAAGGATAATTAATCCATTCGATAAACAAAGTTCCGGGCTCAAAGGCATCAAACCAATTTTTGTAGTGTCGATAACTCCAGAAATAGACAAAGGAATCTGATCGATTAAACTGGGCATAAGTCCAATACACCAATCCAAAAAACATATGGTACCAGTACATTTGGTTTAAAAGTCCTGCTTTTAGCCATTTATGCTCCTTTTGAAGGTTATTCAGAACAGGCTGTGAAGCAAAGAAGAGCAAAAGGATTAGGAGTACTGCGCCGAGCAAGGGAATCGATGTTAGTTTATTTCAAATATAAAAGACTTAGAGTTTAAATGTTAAGGGTTAAAGGTTAAGAGTTAAAAGGTTTTGGGTTTTGGGTTGTACGTTTTGGGTTGAGGAGTTGAGGAACTGTGGAATTGAGGAATTGACGAATTGACGAATTGATTAATTGTTGTTCAGGGTTCAGCGTTCAATGTTTAGTATTAATAGTATTATGACCTGTGACTTTATAAAATGAGTGAATGGGACATAGGTTGTGTACGTCATTGCGAGGAGCCTTTTATCTAGGGTAGTATTCAAGATTATTTTTGCGACGAAGCAATCTCAAAATTAAATCATTGATGACCAATAAAGATTGATTCCTTCTTTGGTCACTTAGATGACAACCTGTAATGATTAAGAGGACCTAGTTTTTGTCTAATAAAGACTTATAAAACTGCTCGAATTGGAGGGTGACTTGAGGGAGGGAGTAGTGGATGGTGACGAGATGGTGAGCTTGATCGAGGATTTTTTGTTTGGAATCATTATCTAGAGAAATTACTTCTTGAATGGCATGAATAAAAGCTTGGGAATCATTGGAAGGAACACACCAACCGGTTTCCCCACTCTTAACTAACTCTGGAACCCCTCCCACATCAAAAGCCACTACCGGAACTCGATTAATCATTGCCTCCATTACTACTCCAGGAACTCCTTCTACCAAACTGGGCAAAATCATCAAGTCCGATCCAGCTAATATCTTACTTAAATAAGATTTTTGATAACCCAAAAACAAGACAGAATCTTGAATTCCTAAATCAAAAACCAATTGTTCTAACTTAGGTCGTTCAGGACCCTCGCCGACAATTATCAATTTTAGATTCGGATAATCATTCCTAAGCTCCTTGATCAATCGAATACTGAACTCAAAGTTTTTCTCCGGACTCAAGCGTCCAACTTGAACCAAAACAAAATCATCTAATCTGATACCAAAGGTAGATTCTAAAAATATACGGCCTGTATTGCTCTCTACTGATTCAATGGGAATTCCTCTTCGGATTACTCCACATTTATCTTTTGGCAGATTAAGCAAACCTCTGATATCTTGATTTGCAACCTCTCCTACCGAACAAAAGTAATCTACCCGTTTGGCAAGTAACTGATAAATAAATTTGATCCAAGACCTATTCCCCACCCAATGGCTCATGATGGAGATATTTCGATAAACTAGCTTAGGTTTTTTATTTCCAATGAGTGCCAAAACCGCATATTTCCAGGTATCTGATCCATTGGCTTGGATAATATCAGGGTAACTTGCTCGAATTACCTTCCTGAGACTTCGGACTAATTTTAAATCTATTTTTTTATTTGGATCTCCACCCAAATCTATGTTCTCTGAATCCCTCAGAAAAAGCTCCTCTGACGGATTTACAGAATAAAGCCCAATCCATGACACTTCATGTCCTAGGTTTACCAATTCCTGAGAAAGCAAAAAAGCCGATATCTCGGCTCCTCGTGACTTTCTTGATGTGACTAGTTGAAGAATTTTCATTTACCGCTTAAATGTATCCATTACCTTCCAATCCTCATTAAAATTCAGGGTATGAGTTCCTTCCCATCCTTCTTCCCAATCGGCATCCAAAATTTGATCTGTCACTTCTTCGAAATTCTCAGTATCCCAATTCACTATTTTTTGGATGCGAATTTGATGCCCGTAATGCTTGGCTGAATCCTGTGCAGGTCTATACCATTGACCATTTTCTTCAAATAAACTCCCAGCAGGTCTACTGGATTTGACATCAGAAACTATCGGATTTTGGGGATGAGAGATCCACTTGCCATCCCGGAAATCAGTTGAATAGTAGAAAAACAATTCATCGAATGAAGAGGAACCGGGGTGTTCTTTTTGGTTGGCAAAAAGCCAATACAATCCGTCTTTTTTACAAATCGTAGGATCATACAATTCCTTTCCATGAAACTGAGATTGAATCCATTTCCATTGGTAAGGAAACTTAACTGCCTGATAAAACCGTAATTCCTTCTTTGAAGCACTTTCTACCAGCATCCAAAACTCCCCATCCTCTTCCCAAACAAATGGATAAGAAAGATGAAAAGACTCTTCCAAAACAGGCTGAAAATTGCATAAACCCTCATTAGTGATTTCGGAACATGAAATAAAGCCCTTCCTATTCTTGTAGTCAAACTGCTCTACAAAAAGCCAATTCTTGCTACCCTTTTTTATCAAAAAAGGGTCTGCTAGGTAGGTTCCTTTTGGGTTTTCGATAGGAATTGGGTTTCCTTTTTTTTGATCAAAAAGCCAAATTTTCCATACCTCCTTCTTAAGTCCCTCTTTTGTTTTTCGAAGTACATTTCTCCAGGCCCAGATAGTGGCTAATTGAAGGATTTTCCAGTTCCCTGGCGGCTTCCTTAGTCGAGTATCCGAAACTTTATAATTGGATTCCCTTTCATTAATCTCCTCTCTCCATGCCTCTACTCCTATTCTATTGATTCTAGCCAATTGCCTTGGAATGAAAAACAGGCTTTTCCAGTAAACCTTGTTCGCATTTCTATGGACAGAAAGTGGATCGGTACGGCTCCAAGATCGATAAATCACTTGTCCATCATCCAGTTTATCTGAGAGAATCTGAAGCACGGAACCTGTTTCCTGCCAACCCAACATCACCTCCCAAAAGCAAGGCGGGCCTCCCCGATTTACCAGATTGTCCCCATGGTGATAGGACCAAATTCCCAATCTTGGAATAGCCAAAATTTCCCCTTTAAGAATTCTAAATCCCAAACGGATCAAAATATCGGGATTCCTATTTCTTACGATCTCTAAATCTTCTTTCGAGAACTTGTCCGAAAACTTTGCCTGAATGGGATGAATAGGAATGACTTCTGCTTGAAAACCGGGAATCAAGTGAAGATCTTTTCTTTCGAAGGCATTAGAACTCAACTTAAATAAAGTTCGATCAAGCTTAGAAAACGCCCGATAAAGAAAGGGTGAACGTCCACCTGAAGCTTTTGGACTTTGATTCAAAAGTACAAAGTCTATAGCAGCTAAATTCTCCTTGAGAATGATCCGAATCATCTCCCAAGCCCAAGCAGGAACCCGTAAAGAATCTAAAAGTAGACCAACTTGTAATTTGGGCCTACTTCCTGCAGTACTCTTCATATGCCCATTTTAGCACAGCCTCATACTCCTCTGCAATCACTTGTATATCAAATCGCTGAATAGCTTCCTTTCTAGCTTCTTTACCTAATAGTTCCATTCCCTTTGGCTCTTCAATTGCCCGGAGCATGTGATTTGCTAGCATCTCAACATTCCTAACGGGAAAAGTAAGTGCATTTTTATTCGGTATTACCGCTTCCAAATTCATCGGGATATCTGATGCTATAATTGGAATCCCAGCCATCATCGCTTCCACCAAAGCACCGGAAAAGCCTTCATACCAAGAAGGAAATACAAAGCAATCCGATTCGTAAAGTTTATCTGTCACATTGGAAATTGCTCCCGGTAAACTGATTGAATCATTAAGATTTAAATTCTGGATCAACTTTTCCAAAACAGGCCGATGTACCCCTTCTCCATAGATTATCAATCTTGAATTTGGATATTTACTATGAACTTTTGCAAAGGCTTTGATCAATTCTTCAAAGCCCTTGATTTGAAGCAATCGTCCATAGGATAAAAAAATAAAGCCAGGAGATGCTGGCTTTTTCCATTGTCTTTCAGGAATCTGACGTCCACGATAAACCACTTTGGTTTTCTTAATTGGCACACCCAATGTTTTGACATGGGATTGAGCAATACTGTAAGAATTAGAAATATATGCTTTTGGAATTCCAGAAGTCAGCCGATCTAAGGTCCAGAAGAATTTAAACTTTTGTAGGTTTAGAAAAGATTTATTTTCAAGAATAAAATCATTGTAACTATCACTGACAAAAGTTCCTATTAAAGGAACTTTTGTTTTTAATGAAACAATCCTAGAAATTAAATTACTTCTTAAAAGGGAAGAAACAAGCAAATCGGGTTTTTCATCCTTTACCAATTTACCAAGCTTTCTAATTCCGGACAGGAAATCATACTTCCCTTTTAAATCCAAAAATACAAGAGGAACCTTAGCTTCCTCATAGAGGTATTTTAAGTCATGCCTTGGGTAAAAATAAACAACCCTAAAACTCAAATTTGTTGAAACCAAAGGAAGAATTTGCAACAAACTCTTTTCGGTTCCGGCATTAATTAAGGTATCTTGGATAAATAAGATTTTCAATTTTTTAAAATAGAACTCAACCGTTCTACACTAGATTCAAGGCTAAATTGAACTGCTGCATTTTTTGAATTTAAATAATCCTCCTCTTTAATATTTCGAAGATACTTATATACCGATTGTGCAATAATCAATTCATCTAAATCTTGATTGATTAGTAAACCACAATAAAACTCATTAATGACCTTGGTAATTGTCCAATCTAGATTACTTGCAACAACTAAACAACTTGCCCCAAGATATTCACCGAATTTAATTGGAGAAGAAACTCTGTTGACTAAATGATTTTGTCGAATTAAAAAGCCAAGCTTACAATCTTTCAAGTGTTCAAAAACTTCCTTACTATCTTTAGCCGAAACTTTTATAAAATTAGATTTTGGAATTTTTTGAGTTAAAACATCTACTCTTTTATCTCTTGAGATGACTTTAAACCTTAAAGTTGGATCTATAGAATACAGGTGAAACCAAATTTTTTCGAGTTTTGAAAGCCATTGCCAAGGTGCACCGGAACCAGAATAAACCAAATATTCCTTTTTTGAAAGTTCAATACTTTCTTCAAAAATTGGAACAGTACTTGAGATTGAAAAAAAATTACTGGCTTCGAAAATTTGGGAGAGATATTCTCCCATCGAGTCTGAAACTGTAACAATTCGATTGGGATAATCGCGTAATGAGAAAGACTTCCAAAATATTTTTATGCGAAGTTTTGTCCAAAAAGAATTTGAATGCAATAATTTTTCTTCAGGAATACCATTTATGAACCAAAGAGATTTTTTAATCGAATTCTTTGGAGTAAAAAAAATACTTGAAGTACCTACAAGAGCAATAAACTCAGACTTTCTTTCGGTAATGATCTTCGAAACAAAGGATCTACATTGAAAAATAGAAAAAATCTTTGCTTCAATTATATAAACTTGACTAATTCCAAAGTCTTTAATAAATACTTCAAAAGGCTTATGGTCCTTATTGTGGTATTTTTCATTAGGTAATAGCCAAATAAAATCAATCTCATCACAAACCCTTTGGTAGGCTAAAATAATTAGCCTTAGTCTAGAACGCTGTAGAGGACCCCTATATAAAATTAAACCTCTTTTCATCGATATTCCGACAAAGGATATACTTTTCTGGAAAGAAACGGAATTTGAGAAATAATTAACCTTACAAGAGTGTCCAACCTTAGACAATCAATTTTGTATGCTTTGTAAAGAAATTCCTTAGCTTTACTATAATTCCCCAAGCGCAGATTACAAACTCCAATAATTTGCAAATAAACTCTTTTTTCTTTCAAATTTTTATCAAAATAATCCGCATGCTTCTCTAGAAGTAACCGAGTTGAATACTCCATATTCTTCATATTCTTACTTCCTCCTACAGGTTTATCGTGATAAAGCAAAGAAACAAAACTTAATTGTTTTGGTATAATATTTTCGTAATTAATTCTCCGAAATAATTCGGAGTTTTCACCAAATGTAAAACGAGAATCATAACCTTTAAGTTTATTAAATAAACACCTTGAAATTATAAAAGCGCCAGAAAGAAATTTTATTTTTTTTTCTTTACTTGGAATGAAAACCAAATCTTCAACATATCCCTCTCTAATTCTTTTAAATCCGGCTAACAAAACCAACTCATTTGGAAAAACTTTCAACGATTCAAAAAAATTCCTTAAAGCAGTTTTACTAAGCTCATCATCAGAATCTAAAAAAATTAACCAATTACTTTTAGCTGCAAGAACCCCTCTATTTCTTGCTGTACTGACTCCGGAATTTTCTTGAAAGATATAGGAAACTCTTTTATCCTCGATGAAAGAATAGACAATTTTTTCAGAATCATCAGTACTACCATCGTTAACAAAGATTAACTCCCAGTTTTTAAAAGACTGATTTTGAATGGAAAGAAATACCCTTTTTAAAGTATGACTGCTATTGTATATAGGAATAATTATTGAAAAGAAAGGATTTTGTGATTCCATTAAGCTAATACTCTCCCAATCAAAAATAAAGAATGTGAAAAGCTTTTAAGCACCCAGTTCTGCCAATAAAATCCTCTTTGAGTTAATAAAGGAAAAAAATTCCTCAAACCGTAAATTATCCCAACTGATACTCCCCTGACAATAAAAAATAACTTTTTGTGAAGATCCAGCCGTCCGTGTCTTATTTGAAAATCTCTTCCTTTACCAATCATCCTCTTAATATGCCATTTGATATGATATTTATATGGAGCCACATAATGATAAATTTTCCAATATGGATCAAACCAAATTTCTCCACCCGATTGCCTTATCCTATCTTGCACCACATTTTCCTCTCCATACCCAACAACATCTCCTCTCATTCCAATTTCTTCCGGGAACAATCCAACATTTTTTAGCCATTGCTTCGAAAAAGCACAAATTCCACCAGGAACAGCAACATTATTTGAAATTGGGCCAACATCTAATCTTAATAAAGGACTTTCAACAACAGATTTAGGTATCCAAGGCACTAAACCAAGAGACCACCATGGGAGAAACCTCCCACCAATACCAGCAAATCTAAAGTTACTAATAAGAAAGTAAAACCTTTGTAAAAAATTGGAACTTACTTTGGAATCGTCATCTAAAAAAACTACCCAATCTGCTTTTGCTTCATATATCCCTCGATTCCTTGCAATACTAAGTCCAATTCTAGGCTCGTAAAAATAGCTGATATTTAACTTGGCTTCGAAAAGAACAACAATTTCTTTTGATCTATCTTTAGATCCATTATCTATAACCAATATTTCAAAATCAACTTCATTAAACCTATTTTCGACAAGTGAAGAAAGGCAAGAAAAAAGAAGTTTCTCTCGATTATGAGTACAAATAATAATTGAAAAAACAGGATTAATCAATTAATGATAAGAGTTTTAACGTCTCTTTTTATCAATTTCAAAAACTGCATCAAAGAAAACTTTCCCGTTTTCGTAGATATATATATATAAATATAAGACCTACTACACAATACAAGATTTTTTGACAGATAGTGAAATAAAAATTGGATGTATACACTCGAAAATTCATCTTTTATAGCAGAAGGTATTTCATAATAAATCTTTTCCATTATTAAATTCAAATCAAAAAAATCAAGCTTTGATAATTGACCACCTTCACAAAATTTATTAAATAAGAACAATTCACTATAAGAAAGATTAACCCCAAAAAAAACCAAATAATTATTACGAACTAATTGAAGTCTTCGGTTAAAATCATAGTCCAATTTTCTCGTTATTTGCTGTTCATGAATCCTATATTTAACACCAATTTTAGTTAAATTAGCCATTTTACCATACTGGATCAGTCTGGTCCAAAGCCGATAGTCTTCACAAAGAAAAAAATCATACTCATATTTCAAATGATAATCTTTTAATATTTTAGATCGAATCATCATTGTAGAATGGTAAAAAACATTCGAAAAAATCAAACCAGCTCTTATCTCTTGGTCTAATTGCGGAGGGTATTTATGTTGTTTTAAAGGAATCCTCTCTATAGCCATTCCGCATGCTACAAAATCTTTCTTCTCTTCTAAAAAATTTACTTGATTTTTTAACCGATTAGAACAAGCAATGTCATCTGCATCCATTCTTGCAATATAATCACCGGTTGCCTTTTCTAAACCAAAATTTAATGCAGCTATTAGTCCCTTGTTATTTTCAAATCTAAAAAATATTAATTTTGAGTCTTTAAATTTTGAAATCTTATCTTTTGTATCATCAATAGAACCATCGTCTATAACAATAATCTCAAAATCCTGAAAAGACTGATCAAGTATACTTCTTATTGAATCTGAAATATACTTACCGCCATTGAAAACAGGTAATATTACAGATACCTTAGGCATATCTTAACGAAAACCAATAATTAATTCACCATGATATTCAATTCGGAATTTCCATTCAGTAAGTTTTTTTAAAATTAATTCTTTACCGTATTGAGAATGGGGTTCTACACTTATGCATGAGACATAAGACATTAATATATCTAAGTCTTTATCATTTTCAAAAATTGCTTCTTCTGAACCTTCAATATCGATTTTAATATAATCTGGGGTTTTAAATTCATCAGAAGATAAAATTTTAGAAAGTGAAATCCCCTTAACAATTTTACCTTTATTATCAGAATTACTAACCTTCATTGCCCAAGCTGATTGAGAATTATCTAAAAATAAAATCTCTTCTTTCCACCACAATGCTTTATTTAAAATGGTTGTTTTTTCATTTCCAAGATTCATCTTGGCAATTTGAATGTTATCTATTGACGGCTCCAAAACCAATGATCGCATTCCCGGAAAATACCAATGCATATAGCAAGAAGTAACACCAATATTTCCTCCCGCATCAATCATAAGCTTTGGGCAAATATTAGTAGATTTGAAATACTTAATAATAGGTAACAGTTCATTATCAAAAAAATGTTGACGAACAACTAATGCGTCAGTAGTAAAGGGACGAAAAAACAACGATTTGTTAAAAAAATTTGGTAAACCGTTAATTTTGACTAGCCCTTTTTCGGAAACCATTGAAAATCCATGCTTTTCAACAAATTCAAAAAGAATTAATGATGACCTAAAAGCATGAAGAAGTTGAAATAAGAGCTTATATATTATAAATATAATCAAACCAACCAAACCAAAAATTTTAAGAATTTTTAAAGATTTACGCATATACGAAAGCTATAAATTAGTACCAACTAAATCACATATTAATAACTTGGAATAAATAACAAATGAAATATTAATTAAAAAATCATAAATCAAAATTAATTCTAAACTTATCATTTTTAATTGAAAATTTTCTTCCAAAAAGAAAAGAGGACTTAAAAAGTCCTCTCAATTCAAGTTCATCAATTTCTTTTGGACTCTTTTGATTACAAGACCAATCCATAAACCGAAATTTATCATCACAAATTATAAGTTTATCAATCTCATAATTAATCATCAGCATAGTATGAATAACAATTTCCTCAGGAAGCGTAACATACTTTAAACGATTAAAAAATAAAGGATAATTCCGAATATTTTTTAAGAGAGAATGAACACCAGTACGGTGAAGCATAAAATAAAATTCACCTCCATAAAAGGTTTTTCTTTTGTCAATTTGAGAAAAAATCATCATGATAAATCCATGAAAAACTCTAATGAACCAATTCCTACTAAAGGAACTAAGAATAATTCGTTTACCTTTCCAAAAAAACTTAATCTTTTTTAATCTGTCTATACCACCATAATTCCATGTCCCAACAGGAAAAATATTTAAAGTAATAAAATTAGTCGGAATGTATCTAGATAAAACATAATTAATAAACTCAGGTTTTTTTAATGGAAGATCTTGACCACTAAGATGAATAAAATAATCAAAATTTACATCTTTATTTTCGAAAGCCAAAGTTAATCCATTTATTAAAGCCTTTACACATTGATAACTTCCCCAGTAAGAATACTCTCTATCAACCCAAAAAATATTTTTCAAATCCGATAAAGCTTCATAAAAAGGGTCACTATCAACATTACGATCAATATGGACAAAAAAATAATTGTTAGCATCTTGCAGAGCATCAATTAATAATCTCACTTGAGAAGGAAATTTATAACATAAAATTATATATGCTATTTTCATTATCCTCTTAGCTTAGAAAAAATAGTTCGAATTTCTCCTCTTTTTATTAAAATATAAAAATTATTAAAGGATTTGAAATTAAATTTTGAAAATAATCTATATAAATACCAAAAAACCGACCTTTCATAAGCCCTTATTGTTAATTGATATTCAGCATTTCTTTTTTTATAGAATAATAACTCACGATATGACATTAAAGAAACATTTGCTTGCAATTTTGAATGCTGCCTATACTCAAGTAAAGCAATTTCAGATTTAACTGCAAACTTAAACCTTCTAATAAGTCTAATAAAAAGATTATGATCTTCTGGGGAAAATTCATTAGTTAAGTATCCTCCAACATCTTTGTAAGCATCAACATAATACATTGATGATCCATGAATAAAATTTCTTTTTTCTAAATCCTTAACACGATCATTATTAAAAACAGGGAAATTTGATAGAAAATATTCACCTCTTTTTTGACCCTTCCATTCTCCAGGAATTCCTTCATAAACAAATTGAGCTCTATCTCCAAATAAAGCAAAATCTGTGTAGCAAATTACTGCACTTGGGTTTTTTAAAAGAGATACAAAACACTCTTCAACGTAATTTGAGAAAATTCTATTGTCAGCACCCAAAAAAAACACTAATTCTGTATTTATAAATTTAAAGGCATTTGAAAAATTCCTAACAATACCCAAATTCTCATCATTTCTAATGTAATTAATAAATTTATACTTATTAGAATAATACAAACCTAAATCTTGAGTCTCATCATTTGAATAATCATCTAAAATAATAATTTGATCAGGCATATATGTTTGCCTTAAAACAGAGTTTACACATTCGTTTAAAAATTGACCGTAATTATAGGATGCAATTACACAAGTTATTTTTTTTGATTGAAAAGTTGTCTCATTCAAAACAGTGATTCTGTTCAACTCAAATTCAGATCGACCATTTCCTTGATGACAACTTACAGCTCCTTTAAACTTTTTTCTAACTTCAGAAACGACTTTGGAGTTAAAATTTCCATGAGGATAGCCAAACCAACGAAAGCCTTTGGGATCCAATTCAAGCAAATATGGATTAATCTTTAATTCTTCTTGAATCATTTCCAAATCAAAACAATTCAATAAATCAGGATGAGAGTTAGTATGCCACTGAAGCCGACCTCCATTCTTAACCAAATTAAGTAATTCAATTTCATTTGCAAACATAGCTAACGGTTCAGGACTGTCAAAAGAATTATCCTTTCCGATATAGTCTCCAGTAATAAAAAGTTCAAAAGGGTAATTAAATTTTTTAAGTATAGGCAAAGCATATTTAAAAACCCCATCATATATTCCATCAAATGTAATTACTACATTCGAGTCATCATCTGGGTCATATTCATCGAGAAAGACAACTTTTTTATCAGATAATTGAAGCATCTGACGATAAAAAGAGTCAACAGTAACCCACCACATTGACTTTTTAGTCAAACCAATTTTATGATACATTAATATCATTTTTGATAAACTTCTAAGATATGAGAATATTCTCTATAAGAATAATAATATTCATTAATAAGCAAATACGGGAACCTTGATTTATACCATTCATCTATATGAACAGATACTAGGACTCCATTTTTTTTCAAAAGTTGATCTATAATCAAATAGATTAAAGAATTTGAATTACCAATATATTGAGAATATAACACCCCAGTTATTATAATTAAATCAAACTTAATTTCAACTTTATTTGGAAGATCGAAAAGATCACAACTTAAAAACTCTATGCGCGGGGAGCCAATATTTTCTTTAGCAAAAGATATTGCATTTTCAGAAATATCAACTCCCAAAATTTTTTCTCCAGGAAGCTCCTTCGTTATAAAACCCTCGCCACATCCTATATCCAAAACATTTACGTACTCCCTATTTGGAATTTCAGATAACAAAATCTTTTTTCTAATCAAGTCATCTTTATTTTTCTCATATCCCCATGGATCAGAAACTTTATACCAATCTTCTAGGTCTTTTTTATTCTGAAATTTCATCTATAGAAAAATTATGATCTACAATAATTAACCCCCAGTTCGAGTCGACTGTTTTTCCAGATTTATAATAATCTGATTCTACTATATTTAACTCACAAATATTCAAAACATAATCTTCTATACCATAATTTGATCTAATAAATGCATTAACTTGGTAGCTTCCTGCAACAACAGATAAATCATTTATATCGCATCTTATAATTCCATTCCTAGGAAAATTTACAATTTGATTCTTAAATTCAGAAGATAAACTAATTAACTTTATCTCGTTATGCGCCCAAATACTCATTCCAATTTCAACTATTTTTACACTTTTCAAAGACTTGTAATTGATATAGATTGAAATATTATTACCAGATTGGACAGTATTTGAACCATAAATCTCTAAACCTGTCAAAATTACATTACCAAATCCCTCTCTATCTTTTCTATCATTTAACTTGACATATGGTTTATTTTGATTAGCATTCAAATATTCTTTTATAATTAAATCTTTATTACCGTTGGACTGAACTTTTCCATAGTTCAACAAAATCACATTGTTGCATAAATTCTGAACAGCTGCCAAATTATGACTCACAAACAACACCGTCCTTCCCTGATTCTTGCTTACATCCTCCATTTTCCCCAAGCACTTTCTTTGGAATTCATAGTCTCCTACCGCCAAGACCTCGTCAATAATCAAAATCTCGGGGTCTAGATGAGCTGCTACTGAAAACCCCAAGCGAACTTTCATCCCAGAAGAATAAAACTTCACCGGAGTATCGATAAATTTCTCCACGCCAGAAAAATCAATTATTTCATCCAGTTTGGAATCAATCTCTCGACGGGTCATGCCCAAGATAGTCCCGTTCATGTAGATGTTTTCTCTCCCACTGAGTTCGGGATGAAAACCTGTCCCTACTTCCAATAAGGAAGCAACTCGGCCTTGAATTTCAATTTTACCGGAAGTAGGTTCAGTGATTTGGGAAAGAATTTTGAGCAAAGTTGACTTTCCTGCACCGTTTTTTCCAATGATTCCTAAGACTTCTCCTTTTTTGACTTCAAAGGAAACATCCTTTAGTGCCCAAAATATTGATTCATCCTCTTGGTTAAATCGATTTAGATCATTTAGGCGCTTTAGATTTTTCCAAGGCGATTTAATCACATTCGCGATCTGACCCGCAAGAGTTTTCGGTTGCTTCTCTTTCACTCCTAGACGGTAGCGTTTGGAGAGGTTACTGACTTTGATTACCGACTTAGACATTATCAGAAATCAGGGTATGTTTCAAATCTTTTCTAACCGCAACAAAATTTGCAAGGACAAAATTTTCCATTTTCCATGAATAGGGTCTAAAATCAATCCAATTGGGAAATATCTTCCCCACTTCAAATCCATGATTTTCAAAGAACTTATAAAAATCAGCAAGTAAAAATCTTGACTCTAAAGCCAAAGGACCATATTCAAATTGAACCATTTTAATCTGTCCTTTTTCAAACATTTCTTTAAATCCAAGCAAGACCTTAGACTCAAACCCCTCTGTATCGATCTTCAAAAGATCTATGGAATTAATCGAGTTATTTTTACAAAATTCATCCCCAGAAATTGAATCTACTTCTATTTTTATCCCATTATTTCCCATAAAGTGGCTATAACCAGAAGAAAAAGTTGATTGTTCTGGAAAAAAATTAAAAATCAATTTTCCAGAATCATCCGAAAGAGCGTTGCAAAAACAGTTTATTTTAGAAGTTACTTTTGTAGCCTCTTTTAGCTTATTAAAAGTCTGGGGTACAGGTTCGAACGCATAAATGCTTCCTTCAGGATTTATTCTATTTAATTCCAAGGTCCATTTCCCCACATTTGCTCCTACATCAAAGACTACTTTTATTTCCGAATGGTTCAGATTCTCCAAAAACCAAAACTCTCCGCTTAAATTACTATCATTTATTTTATTATTAAGTGCATTTAAAAGGCTTTGAGCGGTTGAAAAAAGAAATCTTCCTACAACATTCCTCCTTTGAGAAGCTAAAATCCAGAAAACCCTTTTTTTGAGATATTTAAGCATTTAATTCAAATTCAACCTTTCCAATGCAAATTGATATATTTTATAATCCAAATGATTAGCAGTTTTGAAATCATCAATTTCTTTTTGAGAAAGTTTGGACAATTCTGTTATTGAATTGGTTTGATTGACATGAGGAATCTCAAAGTTGACACTACGCCCAATCAATTTGCCTAATTTCTCGATAGAGCTTTTATTTTTTTCAAGAATTCCTACAAAAAAATACGATCTCAAGACCTTTTTATAGTTTGTCTCATCGCATTCCAAAACTCTAGCAAAAAAATTTGTTTCAGATTTAATATATTCATTCAAAGTATAGCCGTTTACCCAATTATGCCCTTTTCTCACACCAAACTTATATAAAGACAATCTGTGGCTGAGCGGGTCTCTTAAAAAGGTCACGCATTTCAAAGAATGAGAAGTAATAGGGTCTCCAATTCTTTTTGTAAACCGATTTCGAGAATGATGATAATGCCCCGCTAGGATTTGAAAAGACTTAAGCCCTCCCAGACTCGGTGGATTATTTTCAAATTGGGTTTGGGCTCGATCCCAATCATCAGGATCAGGATATTGTAAATCGTGGGGAGGATAATCCCTAACCAAATGAAACCACTTTCTTAAAACGATATTTAAACTTGTCCCACCACATTTTGGAATGTGGTTGAAGATAAAAACCGGATTCTCCCCTACTTCTGCAGGATAAGGATTGAGTTTATAATGAAAGTAGGCTCTTGAATACAGGTACTTATCCTTAAGGTATTGATAAGGTTTGCTCTTACGTATTTTTAGAAATTTATTAGCCATTTAAATTATTCAAGACCCCATCGACTCATTGTATCAAGGAATTGTGAATGATGAATGAGTAATTATGAATTGGGTCTAACCTTGAACCTCGAACTTAGAACGTTGAGGGTTAAAGGTTAAGCGTTAAGCGTTAAAGGTTGGTGAACTTTGAACGTTGAACCTAGAACTTCGAATCTCTACGCTACATTGGCAAAAGTCCGTTCCATTTTTTTACCCCCCGAGCCCCCCTTTAAGGGGGATTGGGGAGACTCTAATCCCTTTCAAGGGAGACCTAGGGTGAGGTCAAACCTTTCGAAATTCGACCAATTACACTTTGAAAATTATCTAACACCTCTTCATTTCGAAATCGGATTACTTTTAACCCAAATTCCTCCAAAACACTAGTCCTCCCAGAGTCATACTCTTTTTGATTCAATTGATCATGGATACTACCATCTACTTCAATCACTAGCTTTTTCTGATGACAATAGAAATCCACGATGTATTTGTCTATAGGATGCTGCCTTCGAAATTTGAATCCTTCCAGAGATTTATTTTTAAGGAAGTTCCATAAAACCTTTTCCGCTGGAGTCATTTGCTTCCTAAGTTCTTTAGCTCTTTTATGGATTTCGGGGGAAGCTCCGTAAAAAAGATTTTCTGAGTAGGACATTTATTTACTCCTTTGTTTCTACCCTCTAAATCCCTCCCGAATCTAGTTTCCCGAATCAAGTTCGGGACAGGCAGGGACAGGCTCTTGAGGGGGACTTAGGCACCGGTTTCAATTTCAATAGGGTATTTAAACAAATATTTTCTTGGAAACGAA
>NZ_KE386897.1:0-7570 GCF_000429405.1 Algoriphagus marincola DSM 16067 | reverse complement strand
TATCCTCTCCATTGTTTTCTACCCCCCTAGCCCCCCTTTAGGGGGGAAATGGGTAGCGTTTTCAAATTAAATAATGTTTTCACAAATAAAGTCTTTGAAACGAAACAAACTCCCTCTCCGCCGCGGCGGAGGGATCGGGGGAGGCACTCCTCCCCTCAAGGGGAGGCTGGGAGGGGTAAAGATTATGCAACGTCTACGAAAATTCGTTCCATTCGTCTGTCCCGCAATTCTGCGGGATCAAAAAATGGCACGACTTTATGCTACATCAGCAAAAGTCCGTTCCATTTTTCGAAAATACATCATCCCAAACACGAACACGACCACCGCGACTATACTTCCCGGCCAGATCCATTCCCAGGGCATGGGGCGGTTGAGGAAGGCGGCGCGGAAGCCTTCGATGACCCCGACCATGGGGTTGAGGATATAGAATTTTTGGTATTCAGCAGGTACAGCCGAGGTGCTGTAGACCACTGGAGCGGCATAGAGTAATAGTTGCACCAAGAAAGTCAGCGCATGCTTTACATCTCGGTACTTCACAGCCAAGGCTGAGAGAAACATCCCGATTCCCAGGCTGCAAAGCAGGAGTTGTAAGATCAAAAGCGGAGTAAAGAGCACTCCCCAGCCAGGAACCTGCTTGAAATAGATCAGCATAAAGATCACTACCACAAAGGCAATGGTAAAATCCAGCATCTTAGACAGGATGGCGGAGAGCGGCAGGACCATTCTGGGAAAATAGACCTTGGTGATCATATTCGCATTTTGAATCAGGGAATTGGCTGATTCGGTGAGGGTTCCTGAGAAGTAGTTCCAGGGCCAAAGAGCCAAGTAGGAAAAGAGAATATAGGGCATCCCATCCGAGTCTACTTTTGCCAAGCCTCCGAAAACTAGGGTAAAGACGACGGTGGTGAAGAGCGGCTGAATAATCGCCCAAGAAACCCCAAGAATAGACTGTGCATAGCGGGCTTTAATACCGCGGAGCGTCAGGAAATACAAGAGATCCTTATAGCGCCAAAGCTCCTTGAAGTCTACCATCTTCCAGCCGGAGGAGGGTTCGATTATTTTGTAGTGTTGGGTATTAATGAGGAGTTAGGAGTTAGGAATGAAGAATGAGGAATTAGGAATTAGGAATTAGGAATTATGAATGTTGAATTATGAATTGCGTTTTCCTTCTCTACTAGATTTAATGATTGAATTAAGAATCTTCAAAATTTCTTCTATTTCATTTTTGAAGAACTCATAATCCGAATGATTTGCTCCAAGCTCCTCACGATTAAATAGCCGAAGCCAGTATCGAGTTTCCCTAGCTTCTTTGGCTGAAATGACCATCTTGGCTATAAAATCCAGTTTAGAATGTGCTGCCTGAGCTTCTTCCACATTTGCTCCTATTGAAGTAGCCGAACCAACAAATTGATCTGCTAATCGATAATGACCTGCTTTCCTGAGTTGTAGATACAGATCGATGGACTTATTAGCAAATTCAAAGGTTTTTGTAAGTATGTGATTATCCTTGGGCAATGGTGAATTAGGAATGAAGAGTTAGGAATGTTGAATTAGGAATTAGGAATGTTGAATTAGGAATGGGGAATGAGGAATTAGGAATTAGGAATGTTGAATTTTGGTGAGACTGCTAATTCCGCATTTTAAAATTCATCATTCTACATTAATCACAGCTTCGCCCTTTCACTCCCAGTTAGGAGCTAGAAATTAGGAAAGTTGAATGAGGAGTTAGGAATGTTGAATTAGGAGTTTTTATTCTGGACAACAAACCCCCGAATCTGATTCATAATTCTTCATTTGCAAATTCCTAATTCTTCATTTTCTATTGCTTCGTCAGTCATACTGACTTCCTCGCAATGACGACTGAGTAATAAAATTACTCGGTGCTTTGGGATTTGCAAATTTATTTTTGAAATAATGGGTTTTTGGGGCTATTGTCGAACTGATGAATTGACGAACTGAGAAGTTAATGGTTAAATGTTAAGCGTTAAGCGTTAAGGGTTAATGTGAAGTCCGAAGTTCGTGGTTCCTTGTTCCAAGTCGAATTGATGAACTGATAAATTGTCGAATGGAGAGGTTAAGAGTTAATTGTTAAGCGTTAAGGCGTTTTCAAGAGTTATGTGAACGTAGAACGCTGAACATAGAACCTTGAACGTTGTACCTTTTGGCATCTCGACTCCGCTCGATGTGACAGTTAGGAGTATGGGAGTATGGGGGTTAAATGTTAAGCGTTAATTGTTAAGGGTTAATCCGAGGTATTGTTAGTGGTTAACGGTCTTGGTTCTTATTTCTGATTTCTTGGTTCTCCCTTTTACCACTTATGTCTTGATACTAGCTACTTGATACCTAGTACTTGGTTGATGCTTCTTGAATGCAGTCCCAGGCGCTTTTATCCTTGTATTCGGGTCGCCATAAAAGTCCCAGGGCTAGGTTGATTTCATAAGACTTGAAATGCTCAATTCCTCCACCTGAGTATTGGGTCAATTCCCCAAAGTAAATTTTCTCTCCTACTGAATAAAAGTCTGCTCTCGCATGCACAAAGGGCTTGGACAAAGTCTCGGCAATTTCAATCATTTTCTCATGGGTAGAATAGGAAGGAATGTCTTCCAAATCAGGTATGCCTGACTGCACCCCATGGATAAGTTGGAGGTCTGGGTCGGTAAATGCACGGGATGGTTTTCCGAAGCGACCATTGAAAAAGAGAATGAATTTGACCTTTCCATAAAAACAATAGAATTTGATATCCATGGGAATATCTCCCTCTTCGTTTCGGATCACCTTTTCGCAAATAATCCTTCTCGGAATATCGCGATAGGCCCATTCATGACGTCTTTGTCCATAGCTTGAATTGAGCCAAGTCTTGGCAAGTTGGAGCGTCTTCTGAGGATCAGCACCAGGCATGACCAATTTATTGGTGCCGGATCCATGGTTGGCTTTCATGAAAAATTCTTTTTGCCAAAGTTCTTCAGGAAAACCCCTTCCATTCTTGCTGACATGATAAATGGGAATCAGAATTTCCTCTGCCTCTTTGGTGCCCAGTTTCTGGCGAACATAATCTCTCACTGCAAACTTATCTGTAGTCTGAATCAGAAGTGGGTCTCGGTCAAATAAAATTTTATGAACCACCCATTCATTGTAGGTCCAGGGATCATGAAGGTTAAGGTCAAATCCATTGTGCCTATTAAAGATCTTATGCAGTTTTGGATAGCCCAAGAATCGCTCCCGGAGGTCATAGAGCCGATCGTAGGTGCTATTCAGTTTTGCTTTTAAGTTCAATTGCTGGGGATTGGAGTTTAGGAGTGAATGCTGAAATATTGATTTTTAGCAGTAAGTCATTCTACCTAGTCAATTGTCTTAGGTATTGAGTAAAAAACCAGCCAGCATCCTGCAATCTTTTGTGAATGAGGGAAAATTTGAGGTAGCGAAGGGAAGTTTTCCGGTAAACCGATGGGGGAATTTTGGAAATAAAGGGATTAGTGGTCGGGTTTAGGGCTGTTTGGATGGCTGCAACCTCAGCATTTACGAGTTTTTCGCGTTTATTGGCACTTTGCCCTGAAATGCTATTCCCATGGATCAGGTAGACATAGGTGGGCTCATTGATAATTCCCCAGGTGGGATAATTGAGTATGACTCGAAAGAAGAGTTCCCATTCCTGATGTTTTTTCAATCCTAAAGAGAAGAGCCCGGTTTTTTCGAAGACTTCCCTTCTAAAAAGTGGCCCACCGGTAATAAAGAGAATTCGAAATCTCAAGTAGTCTTCAATAGCTTGTTCGGATTGGATATTTTGATGAAAGGTCCTTTTGCCCTTGTAGTCCTTCTCATATTTGATTTCAGCTTTAGAAGCCACGAAGGCAAATTCAGGGTGGGATTCAAGGAAATCGACCTTCTCCTGCAGACAATGCGGCAACATCAGGTCATCCGAATCAAACCATTGAATAAACTCACCCGAAGCAAGCGAAAAAGCATGATTTCTACAGGAATTCCCTCCCTTTGGTAGGTGTTCAGGCCTTCGGACTACTTTTATTCTGGGGTCTTTTTCAGCAAAGTCATGGAGCAAATCCAAGGAAGCATCGGTACTGTGGTCATCTACGACTATACACTCCCAATTCGTATAAGTCTGCTCACAGATGCTTTGAAAAGTGTGCGGAATGTATGCTTCCTTATTGAAGTTGGGGATGAGAATAGAAACTAGTTTTTCAGCCATGAAGGGCAAATTAGCTATGCAATCTGAAAGATTAGGCAGGTTTGAAATAAATTCTTGTTTCGGAGAAAAAAGGATCACAAATCTGTACTCCCTGATACTTTTCGCAGCGCCAATTACCCATCAATTCATGTATTGCTTGGTGGTAGGATTCGCGTTCAGAATTGTCAAAAACCAGCATCCCTCCCGGCTTAAGTTTTGAGATCGAATTGCGAAGGCATTCGGGTCTTGCCCGTCCATCGATGAGGATCAAGTCAAAGGCTTCATCCGGGAGATGATCAGCCGCATGAGCATAAGCTTTCCAAGACATCCCCTCCGAAAATAGTCCATGCACACTTCGGTATTTATCCTCAATTTCCGGTTGATCGATTTCTGGCTTACACAGATGAAGTGAAACCATTTTGTCGTTCTCCAGCTCCTTTTTCACGGTTTGAAACCATTCATCATCATGCTCTATGGAATAAACTGAGGCTCCTAAATTTCTAAAAAACAGCGTACTGCCCCCCAGTCCAAATTCCAGAATATTCATCCCCGGTTTGATCAATTCGCGGAGGCGTTCACAGGCAAAATGATTGATCCATGGGAGTTTGCGTTCGTAGGGAAATACCCGTACGCGATTGTAATCATAGTAAGCTGAATATCCTTTTATAGCTTCCGAGATGGGCTTTCCTTGCTTGATGTATTTCCAAAGCTCATTGCAAAAGCGCGCAAGGATCCGATGGGATGGTTTGACATACCTGTTACTGGTACTCATAAAGGGTGATGTTACGTGTAGGTAATTAAGCTAGAGCCTAAATATAAAAAAAAAGAGAAGGATTGGAAGGGGGAGTTGGAGTTCCGAGAATTATGAATGAGGAATTTGGAATGAGGAATGAGGAATTGGGAGTCAGGAAGTATGGGGGTATGGGAGTTTGGAGGTTTGGGATTCCGAGAATTAGGAATGAGGAATTGGGAATTGGGGGGATGTTTTGGGGTTTGGGTTGATTGTCGAATTGATGAATCGATGAATTGACGAACTGAGAAGTTAATGGTTAATTGTTAAGCGTTAAGGCGTTTTCCAGAGTTATGTGAACGTAGAACGCTGAACATAGAACGTTGTACGTTTTGGCATCTCGACTCCGCTCGATGTGACAGTTCGGGGTTTCAAGAGTTGAGAATGAGGAATGTGGAATTTGGAATGAGTAATTAGGAATTTGGAATTTGGAATGAGGAATGAGGAATGAAGAATTAGGAATTGGGGGAAGGTTTTGGGTTTGAAGTTCTTTATTCGTGGTTTCGGTAGCCATTAAGATTAGTCCTTGAGACTTTGTACCTGATTCATGATGCTAAACTCTTAGACATTAAACTCACAAGGCTAAAAAAGATGGTATTTCCTCTGGACTAGACGATTTCTTGCTTCTTTGAAAAGGAGGGAATTTTTATTTTTTCATACAGCTTGAAAAAATTCAAATCCTTGTTTTCAGGTTTCCAAAACTCGCCAAAAGTTAAATCTGTCTCATACTGATCAAACTTTTCCAAGCCTGCTCCGGTATAATGCGTGATTTCTCCGAAATATATTTTTTGACCTATGGAATATAGATCTACTCGGCAATAGGTAAAGTCCTCGGATAGCTTTTCACTAATAGACTTCATTTTATCGAATGTATCAAGATAGGGAATCTGCTTCAGCTTCGGGAATCCTAAGGTTTGGGGACCGGGTATTTCCCTTAAATTCTCATCCGTATAGGATCGTTGCTGACCTTCAAATCGGTCATCCACAAACATCACCATTTTCACTTTTCCATGGAAGCAGTAAAATTTGATATCCATGGGGATTTTACCTCTTTCATCAACCAATACCTGCTCACAAATGACCCTGCGGGGAATATCTCTGTAGGCCCATTCCAGGTAATGTTGCCCGTAGCTTTGGGCCAGCCATGATTTGGCCAAGTCCTTGATTTCCTTTGGATCATCAGTAGTAGATACATATTTATTAAAACCCGAAGCATGATTGGCTTTCATAAAAAAATCATGATTCCAAGATTCCATGGGGATATCATCCCCTGTTTTGGACACAAAGTAGGTAGGAATCAGGAGTTCTTCGGCAAGCTCTTTTCCCAACTTTTCTTTGATATAATCCCTGACCTTCACCTTGTCCGAGGTAATGACTAGAAGCGGATTCCTATCATATATTTTCTTAAAAAATATTCGCTGATTATGCGTGATGGAGTTTTTTAAATCCAAGGGATAGCCCACCATTCTTTCGAAAATCCTATGGATTTTAGGGAAATTTCTAGCTTTTTCTAAACTAAAAAGCAATCTATCCTTTAAATTCTGAGGATACCCTTTTCTGAAAACTTCCCTGATAGTCATGAATGTTAATTTGTCGCAAAATTAAGGATTATGCCCTAATAGTAAGGGTTTGAAGTACTGAGATTGAGAAATATCCTAGTTGGAAATTCCGGTTCAATTCCAGTTTAGGCAGGTAAGATTTCAGGTGTTATTTTCCGAAGATTAAGATGCCTTGAATATCTCCTGGGTCAGACTCGAGAATTTCTACTTTTACTTTTCGGCTGACTTTCTCGTAGGTTTTTTCCCGGATGAAATCCAAGTAGTCTCGATCCAAATTCTTTCCTATGAGTATCATCTGAACGGTGCCTGAGTCAATTCCCTGTGCATAATCTCCAATGATGTAGGCCTTTTCCACCTCCCCCATTCGCTTGACGATTCGCTCCATCAAGTCATCCAAACCCAGGAATTTGGATACCATGTTTTTAATTTCCTGAAAAAAGGGATGTCCTTCATTGGCCTTGTACATCTTGGTCTTGCCCTCATCTTCAGCCATCAAGAGTCCTGCATCTGCCAGTCGATTGAGTTCAACCCGTACGGAGTTGGTGGATTCATCAAATTCCTTGGCAAGGGAGCGCAGGTAACCTGAATTGGCATGAGAAAAAAACTTCAGCAGAAGCTTGATTCGGGTTTTGGATGTGACGAGGGAGTCGAGCAAGAGTTAGTTAAGAATTGAGAATGAGGAATTATGAGTTAGGAATGAAAAATCGAGAATGAAGAATGTTGAGTAAAATATTTACTCGGTTAAATTAAGGGGTTTTGGTGTTTTTGGCAAATGTTTTTGTTGTTGGAAGTGTGATTGGGACGTCATAGCGAGGAGCTGTGCTGATTTTAATCTTTTTCGATTCGCAAAAAGCGACGAAGCTATCTTTTGGAAGTGGGAGTTGGAGTTCCGAGAATTATGAATGAGGAATTAAGAATTAGGAGTTGGGGGGGGGCGGAAGGTTTTGGGTTTGGGTTGATTGTCGAATTGATGAACCGATGAATTGTCGAATGGAGAAGTTAAGAGTTAATTGTTAAGCGTTAAGGCGTTTCCCAGAGCTA
>NZ_AUBU01000003.1 GCF_000429405.1 Algoriphagus marincola DSM 16067 | reverse complement strand
GGTTTCGAAGTTTCTTCCTGCTGTGGCCGTTCCGGGTATTATCCCCGGTGGACTCCCCGTGTTTTTCATAGCCCAGGTGATTATCCATCTCTCCTTCGAGGATGGCTTCTACGCCCCGTTTTTGAAGTTGGCCGAGAAAAGCATAGAGCTCTTCTCCGTTTTTGAACTGCTTGAGGAATTCCTCGCTGAATGCATCTTCTTTTTTCATAGCTTTAAGTGTGTGAAGGTACCCCGAAAAAGTTATTTCCGTAATTTTTCCTGGCCTTTCAAAGGGCCCAAAAATTCCAGAATAACTTTTCCTACCATTTACACACTTATCGGGACACTACCTACGATGGCTTTATCAGGGCTTACGTTTATATTTTCTCCATTATTAGGGATTTTTATCCCTTTGATTTTATGGCTAAACCGACGAGGAAAGGTTACAGGCGTTGATGATTTAGGTAAGAAAATGATCAATTTCTTAATATTAATGGCTATTCCAATCTATCTACTTCGTGCCATTTCTTGGATTAAGCTTCAGCCAAGTGCCAATGGTGACATTTCCTTAAATGGATTTCATGATTTTTTTGAAATTATTATTTGGGTCAATGCGATTACTATCTCCCTAGCCGTTACTTTCTGTATTTGGAATGCGATCGCTTTGTTTAGAGGAAAAAGAACATTTTGGCCTATTTCTATTCCGATAATAAGATGATTAAGATTTACTCGTCATAGCCATTTTTCTCCGTTTCTTCATTTCATATTCTTCGAGGTCTTCGAAGCGCTCATTGACATCATGGTTGGCTAGGTAATCATTGAGTGTCTCTCTCACTTCCTGAAAAGACATGTTGTGCAAAATCTTTCCATTTTTGGCCATAGAAATTTGACCAGTCTCTTCCGAAACAATCAATACCAGCGAATCGGTAGTCTCTGACATCCCTATTCCTGCCCTATGCCTCAATCCAAACTGAGCAGGGACTTCTCGTTCGGTCACAGGAAGAATACAGCGTGCGGCTTTGATTTTACCGTTGTGAATGATCACAGCCCCATCGTGAAGAGGACTGTACTTGTTAAAAATCGAAATCAATAGTCTTTTTGAAAGCTCAGCATCCAAAATATCTCCACTTTCTGCATAAAACTTCAATTCGGTACTTTTTGAAATGACCATCAATGCGCCTGTATTACTACCGGCAAGGGTTTTGGAAGCCTCAATGATTGGATTAATGTTGAATGAGGTATCGTCTTTCTTTTTCCAGAAAAAGAGAATGTCTCTCCACATATTATCGCTGGAAAGGAGGGAGGATCGTCCTATGAGAAGGAGGAATTTACGGATTTCAGGAGCGAAGATGATAATAGCAGCTAAAACACCGACTCCCATGAATTGACCCAAAATCGAGGATAACAATTCCATCCGCAGGGCCAATACCAATAAGTAAATCAGGTAAATAGACAGAAAACCAAGAAAAATCTTAATCGCTACGCTACCTTTCAAAAGCTTGTAGACCTGATACAATAGCATAGATACCAACGCAATATCAATCATATTGACGATGGATACATCTAGGAATCCTATTTTAAAAAGAAAGGTCAAGCGTAGAGTTGTTTAAATAGTTTTCGGGTTTCGTTTGCTTCTTTTACGTCATGTACTCTTAGTATGTTAGCTCCTTTCATTAAAGCCACCATATTCAATGCAGTGGTACCGTTTAGGGCTTCAGAAGGTTCCACTTCCAGCAGTTTATAAATCATGGATTTTCGAGATAATCCTACCAAAATCGGAAGGTTGATCATATCAAAAAGCTCCAAATTTTTAAGCAGAAAGTAATTTTGCTCCAGTGTCTTTGCAAATCCAAACCCTGGATCAATAATTACATCTTTGATGCCAAACTCTCTTATAATATGTAGCTTTTCTGAGAAATAGTTCAAGATTTCCCGTAAAATATTTTCATAATGGGTTTTTCCCTGCATGTTTTGAGGAGTTCCCTGCATATGCATAATGATATAGGGAACTGATAATTCCGAAATGGTTTTATACATATTTGGATCGAGTGAGCCTCCTGAAATGTCATTGACCATATGAGCTCCTGCTTCTATTCCACGTCTTGCGACCTCTGACCTAAACGTATCCACAGAGATTATTATCTCGGGAAATTCTTCGCTGATCCATTGTATAGGATCTTCGATTCGTTGGATTTCTTCCTCAATACTAATATTTGCGGCACCTGGTCTACTACTGTAGCCCCCTATGTCAAGTATGTCAGCGCCATCATTTATCATTTGTTGGGCTCTTCCCAATACGTCGTCTTTATTTAGTTTAAGCCTACTTCCCTCATAAAAAGAGTCTGGAGTGAGATTCATGACTCCCATTATTTGAGGTTCGTCCCATAGAATCAGTCTTCCTTTGATTTGTAGTGTAATCTTTTGAGGAAATAATTTATCTTCGATCGTCGAAGGAAAAGATATAAGGCTCATTAAAACAGCAAGAAATTGGAAACTAAAACCAATAGCGAATATACACAAGTAATCAGTCGATGTAAAGAACTCTTTCGCAAGAAAACGCTCGATTATGGGACTTCTTGGCGGATTATGCGTCTTGCATCTATTACCGATCAGATTTTCATCAAAGCTCAACGGATTCGTTCTGTACAGGAAAAGGGGAGTCAGAAAATAAATGATCCCTTGGAGGATGATTTTGTCGGAATAATCAATTATTCCCTTATAGCTCTAATCCAGATTTCTTTCAAAGATGATGAGCGAATGGAACTCCCTTTTGAAGAGTTGGAAAAGCATTACGATCAGTGGGTGGATTTGACACGAGGCTTATTGGAAAATAAAAATCATGATTATGGAGAGGCTTGGCGTGATATGAGAGTCAGTTCTATGACTGATATTATCCTGATGAAATTGCTTCGTCTGAAGCAAATCGAAGATAATCAGGGCAAAACACTGGTCTCTGAAGGAATTGAGGCTAATTATCAGGACATGATTAATTATGCAGTTTTTTGTTTAATCAAAATGGGATACCATCATGCTAGCTAAAGGAATACTCTGGGTTTTAAGAATTTTTGTAGGAGGCTTATTTATTTTTTCAGGGCTGATCAAAGTCAATGATCCGGTCGGAACAGCCATCAAATTGGAGGAGTATTTCGATGTTTTTTCCAATGATATTGCGGGCTTTTTTATTTATTTGAAGCCATTTGCTCTTTATTTAGCAGTTTTTCTAGTAGTACTTGAGGTAGTCCTCGGGGTAATGCTCATACTTGGAGTTCGTAGTAAGTTGACTGTTTGGTCTTTGACCGGAATGATTCTTTTCTTCACCTTTCTCACCTTCTTTTCTGCATACTTCAATAAGGTAACTGACTGTGGATGTTTTGGAGATGCTATCAAGTTGACACCATGGGAGTCTTTTTATAAGGATATTATATTGCTGGTGATGATTTTGGGAATCCTGGCTTTACGAAGGTACTTACCAACGTCATCAAGTAGTTGGCAAAAAGGACTTGTTGGGTTTGTTGGGATCGCCTGCTTCGTTCTTTCAATTACAGCTATTAGAAATCTTCCTTTCATTGATTTTCGTGCGTACAAAATAGGGGTAAATATTCCCACCAATATGCAGCCGTCCGAACCCTTGCAATATTCATATGTCATGAAAAAAGATGGAAAATTGCTCACCTTGGATCAATACCCTACAGACAAGAGTTATGAATTTGTAGAGATGAATTTGAAAAACCCTGAGGCTTTACCAAAGATTTCGGATTTCTCAGTTTGGAATGAGTCAGGAGATCAGTCTGATTTCATTTTTGCAGGCAATAAAGTTCTGATTTTGAGCCCTAACATGGGGAAATTTGATCAGGATAATTTGCCAGTTATTCACGATTTGGTTAAAAACATGGAAGGAGCTCCGGTCGATGTGGTATTGATGGCAGCTGCACCTCAGGAAGAGATCGATGCTTTTATTTCAAAGAATGGCTGGAGTATTATTGGGATGCAGTCGGATGCAACTGTTGTAAAAACGATTATTAGATCCAACCCTGGTGTTGTAATCATGAAGGATGGTACCGTTTTAGCTAAATATCACCACAACAATACGCCTACTGCTTCTGAAGCTCTAGATTTATTTATTCAATGATGGAGGCGCTCAAAGTTGTTCTTGTCGGACTTCCTGGATCAGGGAAAAGTACCTTTGGTAAGGTCTTGGCAAAAGAACTTCGAGTTGATTTTTTAGATCTGGATAGGCTGATTGAGCAGCAGTCTGGAAAAACCATTCCCATGATTTTTTCAGAAAAGGGAGAGGGGGCTTTCCGCGAATTAGAATCAAAAGAACTTGAAAGGGTGCTAAGCAATAAAGAGTCTTTTGTTTTGGCCTCAGGCGGTGGATGTCCATGTTTCAACGATAATATGGACCTCATCAATCAAAAGGGAATCTCAGTATATCTGGATGTGCCCTTGAATGAAATTTCCTCTAGACTTCAACACTCTAGGGTATCTAATAGACCAATGTTTGAAGGTTTGGATGCCGGAGAAATCACTTTGAAGTTAAAAAATCTACTCGCTCAGCGTGGAAGGTTTTATGATCAGGCAAAAATAAAACTCAGCGGAAATGATTTCTCCGCTGAGTTTCTAATTATGGAATTGATAAGTATTTTAAAAAGTCAATCCGATAGTTAATACGCCATTGATGATTGAATTTTCTACATCGGTAATTGGCCCGATATTATTATTTTGACTGTCTAGGACCTGGTAAGACTGGTACAATGCACTAGATTGCTGGCTCACCAATGCGAAATCAATATTGAAACTATTGAGCCTTACTCCAAGACCACCACTGATCTGAGTGGTACTTCTGTCAATAAAATTATCTGCAAAAGGGTCCCCAAAGTGAGCATAACCTCCTCTGATGTAGAACTTATTGATTCTTCCCTCAGCACCGATTCGATAATTTATTGTGCTGGTATATAGGCTTTGAATAGCCTGATTATCCGGCCCTTCATTGAAACTATTAGAGTTGATTCTTGCCGCAGAATAATCAACCCAGTCCACATCTGCTGAGATGAAACCATTTTTTCCCAAAAAGAAGGTAGCTCCACCACCCAGTCTCAATGGTGTGTTTAATCTAAAGTTGTTAATGAAAAGGTCCGTTACAGCCTCCTGTCTACCCAAAGTAATATCCTCAGGTTCATAATAGAAGTTGTTGTACTCAGCGACCATGGAAGCTTGATATTCTTCATTCAATCCATACCAAGTAGGACTCTGGAAGTTGAATCCTAAATTCAAGAAGTCGATCGGCTTATAGATTACTCCTACATTTAGGTTGAATCCTGCCCCATTGATAAACAAATCCTCACGAAGAGAGCTTGCAAAAAGAGGTTCGTCAATAAACTCTTCGTTATAAACTTTCTGTGAGAAATAACTGAGCGATCTTATCCCCAAAGAACCTCCTATGAAAAGCTTATGGTCGAAGTTGGCTCCATATCCAAAGGTAATCTGGTTGGATGAGCCTTCCTGCAAAACGTTTTCATCCTGAAAGGGAAGCCCTAAAACAAAGGAATCATAAGTGTCTGGATTGGCAATGGGGTTACCATCCTGATCAAATGCTACTGGATTTATCTGATAAGTTTGATATGCCATTCCGGTGATACCAAATGTTTCAATTTGGCTTTCAGGTATACCGAAAGCATCTTGGAGGTAAAAATCAATAATTGAGGTTTCGCCTAAAGCATCTGAAAAATATCCAAACTCAGAATTGAAATTTGCAATACGCTGAATGCTGATTCCCCAAGATCCACCCTTAAATGAACCCCTCTCCATTACTCCTTTTGGGTTGGCAAATACGATGGATAGGTTAGGTGCAGAAAAATTAGAAGTGTTGTAGGATCTATTTTGTCCAAGATAATTTGTCTGTACTCCCCAATCACTATATCCCAAGCTAATTGAAGCTTCTGATTTTCTGAAAAAACCTAAGCCTGCAGGATTGCCGGCGATATTTGACACATCACCACCTAGGGACCACTGTGTTCCCCCAATAGCCATTATTCGTGCTGAACCTGCTGGGAAGCTTTGACTGAATCGTAAGGCATCTTCAAAATATCCACTTTGTGCAGCTGCACCCAAAGAGAATATCGAAAAGACAATAGCGATTATATACCTCATAAATTTTAATGATAGTTTGAATTTAAAAACGAAAAAATGATTGAAACGGATAAATTTAATTCAAAAAAAAAGGGGAATTAATTTCCCCTTCCTCCTCTCGATCCTGATGAGGAACTACTTCTCGAGACACCGCCACCTCCAGAAGATCTCATGCCTCCACTAGATGAGCTTCTCGATGGAGTACTCATTCTACTTGGAGTGCTAGAGCTGCGGCTTGGTGTATATGTTCTGTTTGTTGTACCACGATTGTAAGAAGGACTAGAACTTCTACTAGGAGTAGCGCTTCTATTATAAGAAGGGCTAGTGCTTCTTCTTGAATTGTAATTGTTCATAGATCTTGATGGAGCGTATCCGCTTCTATCCATAGTTCTGGTAGAAGGTCTTGCAGTTGGCATAGCACTTCTAGAGCGAGTCGCAGATGATCGATTCATGGCTGCAGATCCTGTATTTCTAGGAGAAGAGTTCGCTATTCTTGATCTGTTAGAGTTATAATAATCTGATTGACTATTTGAGAAGTCTCTAGCAGGGACCCTAGAGCGATCAGAAGAAACCAAACTTCTATTGGACATTGCACTTCTACGGGCTTGAGCTCTTGATGTGTTTGGCAATACTGCACTGCTTCGGTCTCCTGAAACTCCAGCTAAGGATGCACCGCGGGTAGGTCTTGCTCCTCTTACAATTCTTCTATCTCCAAATTCTCCACCTGGCAATACATAAATCGGACGGTTACCATAGATTGGCATTCCCCATCCGGGACCCCATCCGCCTCCCCAGGCGTAGCTTGGTCCCCAGAAAGGATCGTAAAATCCTCCCCATCCAGGTCGGTAAAATGGATTACCCCAAGGTGAGCCCCAGAATGGACTGCCAAAACCAAATCCTATGTTGATAGAAAATCCAGGTCTGAAGCCCCAACCGGCTCCCCAGCCGAAGCTAGGACCCCAGAATGGATCCCACATGCCGAATCCCCAAGGATTGAAGCCTGTCATGAATCCCATACTGAATGCAAGTCCGGAGTTGAAGCCTGAATTGAAAGAATTATTATTGTTGTTTACAGAAAAATTATTGTAAGCGTCAATGTCTCCTTGAGTTGATTGAGTTTCAGTGTTATCATCGAAGTACACTACTTCATCTCCTGTCTCCTCGGGAGTGGCAGAGTATTTTGCCAAATATTCCGGATTTACATTTCTACTACTGAAACTTTCATTCGGAACTGTTTGAGCTTGTTCAAATTGCTCAAAAGTCTCCGGAGTATTATTTGCTACGGCATAAGTACTCGAAATTTGAGCATCAGAAGCCATGAAATAGAGATTATCCGATGGGCTGGTACTCGCTATTTGAGATGTAGAGCAGGAACTCAAAGTCACTGCTCCGATGATTACTAATGATAAGATGCCTTTAAATTGCCTCATAGCTTTATTTAGTTGTTAGTACAGTATACGGCCTTAAGGGTGTAGGGTTATTCTTTTTGGCTATATTTGCGACGCTTAATTTAGCAAAATTATCTACAAATAACTTCCAAATCAACTATAATGAGTAAAGGACTTCCAAAACGAAGTGAGGATTATTCCCTTTGGTATAATGAATTAGTGAAAAGAGCTGATTTAGCTGAGAATTCGGCTGTTCGAGGCTGTATGGTCATTAAACCTTATGGGTATTCAATCTGGGAAAAAATGCAAGCCGAGTTAGATCGGATGTTTAAAGAAACAGGTCATACTAATGCTTATTTCCCACTCTTTATACCCAAGTCATATTTGAGCAAAGAAGCTTCTCATGTGGAGGGCTTTGCGAAAGAGTGTGCCGTTGTCACTCATTATCGATTAAAGAATGATGAGAATGGAAAGGGAGTTGTCGTAGATCCTGAGGCAAAGCTTGAGGAAGAGCTAATTGTACGTCCTACCTCCGAGACGGTCATTTGGAGTACTTATAAAAACTGGATTCAATCCTATCGAGATCTTCCATTGCTTGTCAATCAGTGGGCCAATGTAGTTCGATGGGAAATGCGAACTCGACTATTCCTTCGCACAGCAGAGTTTCTTTGGCAAGAAGGCCACACAGCCCATGCCACCAAAGAGGAAGCTGAGGCTGAGACACTTCAAATGATGCAGGTGTATGCTCAGTTTGCAGAAGAATTCATGGCTTTACCGGTGGTGAGAGGAAGAAAGACCGAAAATGAGCGTTTTGCAGGTGCTGAAGATACCTTATGTATTGAAGCAATGATGCAGGACGGTAAAGCTCTTCAAGCAGGAACTTCTCATTTTTTAGGGCAGAATTTTGCTAAAGCCTTTGATGTGAAATTTGCGACTAAAGAAGGTGGACTTGATTTTGTATGGGGAACATCTTGGGGCGTGAGTACCCGTCTGATGGGAGCTTTGATCATGGCTCACTCTGATGACAATGGGTTAGTTTTACCTCCGAAACTTGCTCCGATGCAGGTAGTAATTGTTCCAATTTATCGTGGAGATGATGAATTTAAGGCCGTTAGTGTCAAAGCCAATGAGTTGGTTTCAGCATTGAGAAAAGCTGGTGTCTCTGTTAAATTTGATGATCGTGATACGCACAAGCCAGGTTGGAAGTTTGCAGAATATGAATTGAAGGGTGTGCCGCTTCGTATTGCGCTTGGTCCAAGAGATTTGGAAAATGGGACTGTCGAAATCGCTAGAAGGGATACCTTAACAAAAGAATCATTTGCTTTAGATTCTTTGCCAATCGAAGAGAAGGTTAAAACGCTTTTGGATGAAATTCAAACTTCCATCTACCAGAAAGCGAATGATTTCAAAGAGTCGCATACGACCGAGGTAAACTCTTGGGAAGAGTTTCAAGAACTCCTAGAATCCAAAGGAGGTTTTCTTTCTGCTCATTGGGATGGAACTAGTGAGACTGAAGATAAAATCAAAGAATTGACTAAAGCCACTATCCGTTGTATTCCACTTGATCAAAAAGAAGAAAGTGGAAAATGCGTATTAACAGGAAAGCCTTCCAAAGGCAGAGTCCTTTTTGCGAAAGCTTACTAAATTCAAACCCGGTCAAACCGGGTTTTTTTATTGCCTTTAATTCCAAAACTAAATTGTTTTCGAAGTTTCTATTTCCATTATAATTCTTTGTCGTATCTTGGTTTTGAAGTAAGCAAGGTTTCAAATGTCGATTTTGATTTTAGTAAGTCTTCTAGGTATTGGGCTGATTTTATTATTGGCTGAGATCCTGTTCGTTCCAGGTACTACCGTAGTTGGTATATTTGGCCTAGTGATCAGTCTTGCAGGAGTGGCCTATGCCTTTCTTACGTTTAATCCTGAAATAGCTTGGTGGATCACAACGGGAGCAGTCATAATCAATTTAGCCGCTGTAGTCTATGGTTTTCGATCAGGAGTTTGGGATAAGTTTTCATTGAAGTCTTCCATGCAGGGTGGGGCTTTCGACGACCGCTTGGTAGGGCTTCAAGTAGGGATGATGGGAAAAGCTGCCTCTGACATCAAACCTTATGGAAAGGCAGATTTCCAAGATCAAATCTATGAAGTCAAATCCGAATCTGGATTCATTCCAGTAGGTACGGAGATTACTGTTATTCGAATAGAAAATAATCTGATTTTAGTTAAATAATTATGGATCCAAACAGTTCAATGTTCATTTTAATCGCTGCAGTGGCAGGGATTATTCTTTTATTCATTTTCCTTTATTTCGTACCCGTAAATCTTTGGATTACGGCTCAATTTGCGAATGTACGCGTGGGAATCGGCGAACTCATCGGAATGAGAATCCGAAAAGTACCACCGAGTATTATTGTTAACTCGATGATTACTGCGACCAAGGCAGGTTTGCAACTCACGACAAATGATCTAGAAACGCACTACTTGGCAGGAGGAAACGTGCCAAATGTAATTCGAGCTCTAATCTCCGCAGACAAGGCCAATATTAATCTTTCCTTCAAGCAGGCTACAGCAATTGATTTGGCAGGAAGGGACGTATTTGAAGCAGTTCAAATCAGTGTGAATCCAAAAGTGATCAATACACCGAGTGTCGCTGCAGTGGCTGCAGATGGAATTCAGCTAGTCGCAAAAGCTCGTGTGACTGTGAGAGCCAATATCGCCCAACTAGTCGGTGGTGCTGGCGAGGACACCATTTTAGCAAGGGTAGGAGAAGGGATTGTTACATCCATTGGTTCTGCTGATACGCACAAGAGCGTACTCGAAAACCCAGACAAAATTTCGAAACTCGTGTTACAACGTGGCCTGGATGCAGGAACTGCTTTTGAGATCCTTTCAATCGATATTGCAGATATTGATGTGGGAACCAATATCGGAGCAAAACTTCAAATCGATCAGGCTTCTGCTGACCTTAAAGTAGCAGAGGCCAAGGCGGAAGAACGAAGAGCGATGGCAGTTGCCTTAGAACAAGAAATGCGTGCCAAGTCTGTTGAAATGAGAGCAAAAGTAATTGAAGCAGAAGCGGAAGTTCCTTTGGCTCTTGCAGAGGCTTTCCGATCTGGTCAACTTGGAGTGATGGATTACTACCGAATGGAGAATATCAAATCAGATACTTCCATGAGAGATTCCATAGCCAATTCTGATTCGGATAGTTCGGATTCGAGCAAGGGCAAAAACGAGAAAAAATAAGAAAAGGGCTTAACGCCCTTTTTTTCTTTTTTTAGAATCTTCTGGTTCCACTACAATGATCGGCTTGTAGGTGCATTTGACGAGGATAGTATTTTTAAACTGATCAAAAATTATGTTCTCATAATCTACCGGAAGGACATTTTTTCCTGTTCTATCGAAAAGCCCGATTTTCCCATCAGACTCAGCTGTCAGCCAGCGACCATCTTGCACTAGAATACTATCAAAAAGGTTTTCTAATTTCGGATCTTGATTAGAAGAGTAAAAGCCTGCTTTCCCATCACGGATGGCGATAAATTCTCCTTCATCTAAGGGAATGATGTTTTCAAAGCTATCAACTCCTTTGTACTCATTCTCAGCACTTAGAATGAATTTCCCTGATGAATTTTCACCGATTGCTCTTCCGTTCGGTTGAATACTGACTCTATCCCAGTTTGCATCGGAAAGGATTTTTCCGTTTCGGTCAATAATGCCCCAAAAAACCCCTTTTCTGAAGGCAGCAATTCCATTTTTGAAGCTTCCCATTTCATCGAGGCTTGGACTAATTATCCACTGACCATTGGAGTCTACGGCTCCCCATTTACCTAATTCATTACTAGCAGGGAAAAGTTTTTCATCACTTCCACGGATAATATAAAGGCTATCGCTAGGGCCTACCAGCCATCCATCTCTTCCCAATAGCCCCAGTTTATTGTCTCTAAATTTCACATTGTACAAATCCGGGCCGATTCGGTTTACCTCGGTCATTCCTACGGCATCCAGTAGTATGCCATCCTCTTTCATTACTCGACGAAGCTTGCCATGAATGTATTCTAGCATAAGATCATTTTCGAAAGAGATTCTGTGGAAACTATTATATCGGACATTTGCCTGAATAGGATCTCCCTCCACCAAGAGATATTGGTTTTCATTGAATCCAAAGTAAAAGTTTCCTCGGGTATGCTCAAGCGAATCCAAAACAGCATCCAAGACCACTCGACCTTCCATATTGAGCAAGCCATACCCTTCTTCATCTTTGATCAAAAGGTAGTCACTGTTATTATCCTCTAATAATTCATAATCCTTTGTTGGATTGATGGACAAGGGCAAATAGTACTTTCCGTTATCTTTTGCAATTACCTGTCCTCTACTGCTGATCCAAGCATAATCCAGCACTCCCAAAGCCCGGGTTGTCCCTTTTCCTCTTTCATAGACAAAGTATTCCTGACCTTTTTTAGCAAGAAGAAGATTGAAAAAAACCTCAATTTGATCATATTTTAGGTCCAGAACTTTTTGACCATATTCGTGATAGGCTCCCAGTCCAGATTCGCCCTTTACCAAAATCCAGGGCGATAGATACTGATAGACTTCTTGGCCTTCGATTTGGACAGCAGGTTGATAGTCATTGGAAAGGAGAAAAAGACCCTCATCGGTTTCTGCAATTCTCACAGCTGCCCCGAGTACGAGGATTTCATTATACATCAACCTTGAAACAAGGCTCATTTCCGAGTTATAAACCTCCCAGGTTTGTGCATTTGATTTACCGACCAGGAAAAGAGCGAAAAAGATTAGAATGTAAAGTTTTTTGAGGTTTTCCATGTCCTAGAATAATAAAGACCAAAGAAAGCTACTTCTTTGGTCTTCATCTATGTTATTGAACCGAATTATTTATCTGATTTAATCTTGTCAAGATCGAATAGGTCTGAAATAATCTCGATCATTTCCTCTGCCTCGTCCCGCTTACAAGCATTCTTTAATTGAATTACCGGAACCTTGAGGATTTTTTGCATCATGCTTTTGGTAATCTTATCGATGATGGCCACTTCATCCTCAGATGCATTTTTGAGGAACCGAGACATTTCCTCTAGTCGAATTTGCTCCAGTGACTGCTTTAATTTATTGATGGTAGGAGAGACCATCATTTCCTTTTTCCAATTGTAGAATTCGTCAATTGATTCTGAAATCAGTTTTTCCACATCAGGAATCGAAGCAAGTCTTTTATCAAGAGCCTCAGAAGCTTTACTTCGAATATTATCTACGTTGTAAAGAATTACCCCAGGTACTTCTTCTACAGTAGTTTCAATAGACCTAGGGACTGAGAGGTCAATCAGAAGTTTGTATGATTGGATTTTGAAACGACTGATGAGTTCCTTGGTGATAAAAGGGTCATTTCTATGAATGGAAGAAACAATCACATCTGCCTCATCCATTGCTTGATCTAATTGATCAAATGGAACCACCTCAAAACCTAACTCAGCAGCTATAATTTCTGCCTTCTCTTGTGTACGATTGGAAATCTTGACCTTCGCGTCAGGAAGGTAGACCATGTTTTTTGCTACATCTTCACCTATTTCCCCTAGACCAATCAATAAAATTCGAGGTTGATAGGTATTGGAAGTCAAACTTTCCATCAATTCGATGGTGGCATAGGAAAGCGAGGCTGCACCGTCTCTGAAAGCAGTCTCTTGCACCACACGCTTGTTGGTGAAGAAAACGGTGTGCATCAAACGATGCAAAAATGGCCCAGCCATGTCCAGATCAACAGAGGTTTGATAGGCTCTTTTGACCTGATTAGCAATTTGAATGTCTCCCACTACCTGAGCTTCCAGACCGACTGCCACTCGAAAAAGGTGAGATACAGAATCCTGATCGTTTTTGTAGAGCTCAAAATATTCCAAATAATCAGTGACCTCAGGAATTCCTTTTTCCAGTCCGATCAGTTTGATTATTTCAGAACTGAGATCCAGTTCATGTGAGTAGTAAACTTCTGTCCGATTGCAAGTTGAGAGTATGAGGGCATCTTGAAGACTGAAAAACTCCTTCAATTTGATCAAAATTGAATGAATAGATTGATCATCTAAAGCAATCAATTCACGGATCTGAACAGGAGCTGTCTTGTGGGATAAACTTATTGCACTGAACTTAAATTGCATAGTATTCTTCTTGCCTCGCAAATTTAATAGACACAGGTGGAGGAAATGTGATTTATGTCATTTATCAATCAATTTAGAAACCGTCTAAATAAATTGTTAGCAAAGGTCTGAATTATTTGAATTGAATGCCAATATTCTTAACTTATCCGTTATTGATCAATTCTATTGAAGTATGAGACTTCGTTTTTTGTATTGGTTGAAAAGGGAAATTGGATTTAGCCGAAAAGAGTCCAGAGGATTTTTATTAGTTGTTCCTGTTCTGACTTTTTTAGCCTTCAGTCCTGAGCTTTTTTCATTGTTTTCGAGGCAAATTGATCCTACCACGGAGAAGAACTTGATAGAGGTCGCAGATTCGCTTCGATTGTTGGGTTTTGAGGAAGTTTCTTCACCTTTTCCGGTTCGAGTAGGATTGGACACTGTCAATAGGTCCATACAGGGGCTTCGAAAAATTCCATTCTCGGAAGCAGACTCCATTACACTTCAAGTTGTTCCGGGAGTAGGCCCAACTTTAGCTGCTAGGATTATCAAATATGAAGTTTCAATGGGAGGATTTTTCTCAAAAGATCAATTGAAAGACATTTACGGGGTACAGCCTGAGGTTGCAGATCGAATATGGGAATATTTTGAATTTGACGGAGAAATCAGAAATCGATTGGCTATCAATGATGCTACCGTGGAGGATCTGGCAAAGCACCCCTATATCAGTTATGGGCAGGCAAAAGTAATTATAGCATACCGCAATCAGCATGGGAATTTTCAGCAGGCAGATGACTTGCTTAAAATCCGGATTTTTGATCCGGAGTGGATCCAAAAAATAGCCCCTTATTTGACTTTTTAATCTGGCCAGCAAGCTCCATCTTTGGGGCATGAAAGAGGTACTCTTCAAAGAAAAATTTCCTCAACTCAACCTTCCCGAATGCAATCCTAGAATCACTGAAGAAGAAGGGAAGTTGTTGATATTTGATTCGATCCGAAAGAAACATCTTGTGCTGACCCCGGAGGAATGGGTACGGCAGCATTGGATTTATTTTTTGGTAGAGAAAAATCAATATCCGAAGGGTCTTCTTGTAACTGAAAAAGGGTTGACCTATAATAAACTTCAAAAGCGTACGGATATACTTGTGCGTAATCAAGAAGGCGCTCCTTACTTATTAGTGGAGTGCAAGGCACCAACTGTCCCAATCAATCAAAAGACAGTGGATCAGGCTGTCCTCTATCACTTCAAGCTCAAGTCGAACTTTTTGATCCTCAGTAATGGTTTCTCACACATATTTCTAAAATATGACTTCTCAAAAAATCAATTTCTCCAAGAAAAAAATCTACCCAAAGCACCATTTTCTCATTGAAATTTTATGATTTCAGTCATTTTTTTTACCTTTTAAACATTAACGAATACCCCACTATGTCTAACTCAGTAAAACAACTTCCTTGCGAACTTTGCGCCAGCAGAAAACATTCTTTGCTTTCTGATTTGTCAGAATCTCATATCTGCAGTATCTCTGAAAGTAAAAACTTGATTTCTCATCGAAAAGGGCAAATTCTCTTCTATGAAGGTACCAAGCCTTTAGGAATATTCTGTATCAATTCTGGAGTGGTCAAAGTTTACAAAACAGCTTCGAATGGGAAAGATCAGATTATACATCTAGCTAAAGCTGGTGACTTCTTGGGCTATTCAGCACTTTTAGGGGAAGAAAATTATACTACTTCGGCGATGATTGTCGAGGATGCGAAAATATGCTTTATACCTAAAGAATCATTTTTAGAAACTCTTTTTGGAAATACACAATTCTTTAAGCGGATGACGAAGCAGCTAAGCCATGAACTCAATATCATGGAGGATAAACTGACAGATGCCACCCAAAAGAGTATTCGGGAGCGACTTGCCTACACGCTTCTTCTTTTAGCAAGTAGCTATGGCGTGGAAGGAAATGAAGCCCAAAAAATTGACCTTGTTCTCAGCCGGGAAGAAATAGCCGGAATCGTTGGTACGGCCACGGAGTCAGTGATTCGACTACTCTCCGAATTCAAAAAGGATAATCTAATTGAATTTGAAGGAAAGAAAATCATCATCAAGGATCGAAGAGGTCTCGCGCGGCTTTCAGATTTTTACGCCTGATAGAACCTCCCAAGCCAAATTGGGGTTTAGGCTTTATGATTTCAAAATGTTTATTGCCTGCTAAAGCTTTCATTATTTACTGTACTATTTCATTTTTGGCCTTCTCAGCCAATGGACAGTCTTTGGCCTATCGGACCATGCTGAGTACGCTTTACGATTCAGATTTTCCCGTCATTTATCCCAATGAAATCGAAAGGCTGTCTAAGTACCAAATCTTGGATACCCGAGAAAAAGAGGAGTATGAGGTCAGCCATTTGGATGGAGCAATTTGCGTCGGATACGATGATTTTTCGGAGGAGGTTTTTAAAAAGCTAGATCCTGAAAGACCTGTATTGGTTTATTGCTCAGTGGGGGCTCGATCTCAGGATATTGGTAAAAAGTTGGTCCAAGAGGGCTTCAATGTCGTAAATCTTTACGGTGGGATCTTCCAATGGGTAAATGATGGATTACCGGTTTATGACTCACTGGGTAAGACGGAAAAGGTGCATGCTTATAATCGGGCCTGGGGAGTATGGCTCAACAAAGGCGAAAAGGTTTATTGAAACCTGTCTTCTGGACGACGGTTCACTTTTCTAATAGTCTTTACCTTTATTCAATCTTCAATTAGAAATAATGAATTTATGTATAATCTCATGATTGCTTTAGTTTTCTCACTTCTTTCCTGTGGAGCTTCTGACCTTGGAGGCATCAATACCACTCCGCCAGATCACAGTGTCTGGAATGAACTCCTCGGTAAGCATGTGAAAGAGGATGGAATGGTCGACTACCGAGGTTTTATAAGAGATCGGGAAAAGCTGGAAGCCTACCTCAAAACCATTAGCAGCAATCCCCCTGACCGAGAAAAATGGTCTGAAGAAGAGCAACTTGCCTACTGGATCAATGCTTACAATGCTTTTACCGTCAAGCTGATTGCAGATAATTATCCAGTAGAAAGCATACGAGACCTTGGCCCTAAATTGAAAATTCCCCTTATCAAAGATGTTTGGCACTATAAGTTTTTCAAAATAGGGGGGCAGGAAAGTAGTCTAGATGAGATAGAACATGGTATTCTTCGCAAAGAGTTTGAAGAACCTAGGATTCACTTTGCTATTAATTGCGCATCATTTTCTTGTCCACCTTTGCTAAATGAAGCTTTTGTTCCGGAGAGAATAGATCAGCAATTAGATCAAGTAGCCAAGTCATTTATTAATGACCCTAAGCGAAATAAGATTTCAAAAGATAAGGCTGAAATCTCATCCATATTTTCGTGGTTCAAGGGTGATTTTACTAAAAATGGAAGCTTGATTGATTTTTTAAACCAATATTCCAAAGTCAAACTCTCTTCCAATGCCAAAATCAGTCATCTGGACTATGACTGGAGTCTAAATGAATAGGCTATCTTTGATCATCAAGAAATCTTCATGAGTCCAAGCAAACATATTGTCATCTTAGGTAATGGAATAGCAGGGATCACCTGTGCGCGACATCTCCGAAAAGGTGATGATAATATTCAAATAACCGTAATCTCCGGTGAAAGCAAATATTTCTTTTCCCGAACAGCCCTGATGTATGTATACATGGGGCACATGAAATTCGAACATACGCAACCTTATGAGAATTGGTTTTGGGAGAAAAACCGGATTGACCTTGTTCAAGATTGGGTTGAGAAAGTGGATTTCAAGGAAAAAAAACTGCGATGCCAAAGCGGAAAAACCATCAATTACGACCAATTGGTTTTGGCTACTGGATCTAAGCCTAATAAATTTGGCTGGCCGGGTCAGGGTTTGAAAGGTGTGCAGGGCCTATATTCCAAACAGGATTTGGAATTGATGGAAAAGAACACCGAATCAGGAGTGAAGAAAGCGGTGATCGTTGGGGGAGGACTAATTGGAATTGAAATGGCTGAAATGTTAGCCTACAAAAATATTGAAGTTACTTTTTTGGTTCGTGAGTCTGGTTTTTGGAGAAATATTCTCCCCGAGGAGGAATCAGAAATGGTAGGAAGGCATATCCGAGAGCATCATTTTGATTTGAGGGTCAATACGGAGCTTGAGGAGATTATATCCGATGGAAGTGGGAAAGTCAAGGCGGTAAAAACTAAATCTGGAGAGGAGATTCCCTGTCAATTTGTAGGTTTGACCGCAGGAGTAAGTCCAAACCTGGATTTTCTAAAAGGCACTGAATTGGACTTGGATAGAGGAATTCTGGTTGATCACTTATTTCAGACCAATCTCAGGGATGTATTTGCTATCGGAGACTGCGCACAGTTTCGAGAAAAGCCCGATAAAAACCGAAATATAATCGAACAAGTCTGGTATACCGGGAGGATGCATGGTGAGACTTTGGCCCAAACCATTCTGGGTAAGCCTACACCCTATAAGCCTGGTGTTTGGTTCAATTCAGCTAAATTTTTGGATATTGAATACCAAACGTATGGACAGGTTCCAGCCGATTGGGATGAAAGTCAAGTCTCAAATTTCTATTGGGAGCACAGTTCTGGTAAAGTCTGTTTCCGCATGCTTTGTGATTCAGACGGAAGAATTTTGGGAGTGAATAATTTTGGGTTTAGGCTTAGACATGAGTTCTTTGATAAAGCTATCCGCGAACAGTGGTCTGGGCAAAAAGTGATTCAAAATTTGGATAAGGCTAATTTTGATCCTGAGTTTTTCGCACCTTATATCTCAGCAATCCAGAGAAAGTATGCTGAAGAAAATAACATTACCTTGAAAATCTCTAAACCCTCATTCTTTCAAAGATTGATTGGAGCGAAGCTATGAAGTACATTCAACTAATCGGGCTAACCTTATTTCTGACAGGATTACTGGCATTCACAGTCATTCCCTTTTTGGGTGAATACACCATTTCTGAGGCGATTGTGCTTGACAATACTAAGGATATTCATCAAGAAAAGATGAAAGAGTTATTGGAGCCCATGTATGATAAGGAGTACTCAAGTTCATTCAGTTTCATTCGGGAGCTTAATCAACGAGTAGATGACTACAATTCCGAGCTAAAAGCTGAATCCAACTGGGACCAAGTCATTTGGGATGATTACAGTTTTCCTTTGGCTAAAGCTTCTCTTTCAAGTCCAGTTCAAAACCATCCCTGGCTTTTCCTTTTTGTAAGTATTGGCCTGACTGTACTCGGAGGACTTTTTTATAATTTTCCAAAATTTAAAGGAGAGCCTGAAGGGATTAAGAACAATGGGATTTTTCATTCCAAAATGAAAAATAGAGGTTGGCTTGGCATGTTGACAGGAAGCTACTTGATCCTCTTTTATGTGATTTTGTATTGGTTTCCAGCTTACATGGTTAATCTGGTTTGGATGGTGGAGCCTTTGAGTCTTATTCTATCAGGCAATTCTGCAAGTCAGTGGTTTTTGTATGGATTGATTTATACACTTGCCATTTTGGTAATGGGAGTACGGATGTTTAGGAAATATCGGGGAAATCGATACCAGCAAATCCGCACTGCTTCTGTTATGTTTTTCCAGACTGCATTCGCTTTTTTGATTCCTGAAATCCTTGTCTTGTTGAATAAGCCTTACTTTGACTTCAAGAATATTTGGCCACTTGACTATTCATTTTTCTATGATTATCGAATAGAGACCTTAACCAGCTCAGGGGCAATCGGGATGTTTATGCTGATTTGGGGAATACTATTGATTGTAGTTGGAGTGCCTTTATTCACTTATTTCTACGGAAAGCGATGGTACTGTTCGTGGGTTTGTGGATGTGGCGGATTGGCGGAGACCGTGGGAGATCCTTACCGGCAGCTTTCAGATAAATCCCTAAAATCCTGGAAAATCGAGCGCTATTTGATTCACGGAGTATTGGTTTTGGCGGTAGTGATGACCGCTCTTACGATTGCCAATTACTTTTCAGCATTCAGCTTTCTTGGAAATGTGACCAATCAGCTTCATTCATTTTATGGCTTTGCAATCGGATCTGCGTTTGCAGGAGTAGTTGGGACAGGATTTTATCCATTTATGGGTAATCGGGTATGGTGTCGATTTGGCTGCCCCTTGGCTGCTTACTTGGGTATGGTGCAGCGATTCAAGTCTAGATTTCGAATTACTACTAATGGAGGTCAATGTATCTCATGTGGAAACTGCTCGACCTATTGTGAGATGGGAATCGATGTGCGATGGTATGCCCAAAGGGGTCAAAATATAGTCCGCTCTTCCTGCGTGGGTTGCGGAGTTTGCTCTGCTGTCTGTCCGCGTGGCGTACTGAAACTCGAAAATGGTCCTGAGGAGGGCCGAATCAATGAAATGCCGATTTTGATTGGCAATGATTCTGTAAAACTCAATGCCTGATTTTATTTCTTACTTCTTTCTATTGGTATATCTCCTAGGTATGCTGTTGATTTTGGGCTATGCTTTGGCGCAGGGTCATCTGTTATTCAATTTATGGAAAGCCAGAAAGAAAAATCCGAAACCTGAGGACATCATTGACTTGCCTAGGGTGACGATACAATTACCCATTTTCAATGAGCAGTATGTAGCCGAAAGGCTTATTGAAGCGATCACCAAAATTCAATACCCACTTGACAAGCTTGAAGTACAGGTTCTAGACGATAGTACGGATGAAACGCAGGATTTAATTCGTGAAAAAATCAAAGGTTTCCCTGATTTCCCTTTTGTTTACATTCACAGGGAAAACCGGAAGGGATTTAAGGCGGGAGCATTGAAAGAAGGATTGGAAAAAGCAAAAGGAGAATTTATTGCTATTTTTGACGCGGATTTTCTTCCAAATCCTGATTTTTTACAAAAGACTATCCCTCATTTTCAAAATCCAAAGGTCGGAATGGTTCAAACACGATGGACGCATATCAATGAGTCTTATTCGCTTTTGACCCGCCTCCAAGCTTTTGCTTTAGATGCCCATTTCCTGATTGAGCAGGTAGGTCGAAATACCTTAGGGGCCTTCATTAACTTCAATGGGACAGGCGGCGTTTGGAGAAAGGATTGTATTCTGGATGCCGGCAATTGGGAAGATGATACGCTGACGGAAGATTTGGATTTGAGCTATCGGGCACAAAAGAAGGGATGGAAGTTCATTTACAGACCTGAGATCGAATCGCCTGCCGAACTTCCACCAATCATGTCAGCCATCAAGTCTCAGCAGTTTCGCTGGAATAAGGGTGGGGCTGAGTGTGCCAAAAAGCATGCATCATCTGTACTCCAAGCTGATTTGCCGGTCAAAACCAAGTTGCACGCCATGGCGCATCTGTTTAATAGCAGTATTTTCTTGGTGATTTTGGCTGTAAGCTTGGCGAGTATAGCAGTTTGGTGGATGGGTTTCCAGGGTTTCATTAGCACCAGATGGACCCAATTTGCTGGTATTTTCTTGATAGGTTTTGTGATCATCGCTTTGGTTTACCTGATCTCCTATTTTTATTCCAAAAAGGGATTCTTTAAATCCCTGCTAGAAGCTATTTTTATTCTTCCGCTGTTTCTTTCCGTGTCTATGGGGATGGCAGTTCACAATTCCCAAGCAGTTTGGGAAGGCTTGACAGGCAAGAAATCTCCATTTGTCAGGACTCCAAAGTTCAACCTTGAGTCAAGAAAATCCAGCCTTCGAAATAACCTTTACTTGAAGTTCCCTATGCCTGCGACTACCTGGGCAGAGGGATTTCTTGCATTAATCTTTTTGGTGATGGTCATTTTGGCTATACAGTCTGGCTACTATCTGTTTTTACCTTTTCATGCCATGCTCGCATTTGGATATGGCCTTGTTTTTTTCACCTCGTTTCGGTCCTATAGTTTGGGGAAATAATTTATGAAGAAGGATTTGATTGTGGATGTGGTCATCCCTGCCTACAATGAAGAGAAGTCTATTGGGAAAGTCATTCAGGAAATACCTTCGCTGGTACGAAATGTCGTAGTGGCCAATAATAATTCAAAAGATTCTACAGCTGCAGTAGCCAAAAGTCATGGAGCTGTTGTCGTATTTGAACCCCAAAAAGGCTATGGAAAAGCTTGTTTGACGGCTATGGATTGGATCAGTCAACAAACTCAAGCCCCTGATGTGGTTGTATTTCTGGATGGAGATTACAGTGATTACCCTGAAGAAATGACCCTACTCTTAGAACCCATAGCCAAGGGTGAAGCTGATTTTGTTTTGGGGTCGAGAGCAAATGGAGTGCGGGAATCCGGATCAATGACATTTCCGCAGGTTTTTGGAAATTGGTTGGCGACCCGCTTGATGCGGCTTGTTCAGGGAGCCTATTTTTCTGATTTGGGACCTTTTCGGGCAATTCGATGGGATTCGCTGATGAGGCTAGGCATGCGGGATGAAAACTTTGGATGGACCATAGAAATGCAAATCAAAGCGCATCAAAAAGGCCTACGCTATCTTGAAATTCCGGTTCGCTACAGAAAACGAATAGGTCAGTCTAAAGTAAGCGGGACGGTTAAAGGAGTGATTGGTGCGGGATATAAGATAATTTTGACCATTTTTAAGTATAGATCTCCTGAATGAAATAGATGTTATGCTTACCCGACTTTATACTTTATTGTTTTTTTCTTGTCTTCTGATCTCTTGTGGTACCGCTTCCAGAGAAAATGTGGATATGGACGCCTTTGGAAAATATTGGTATCAGGGTCAAGCCGAATTGAATGTTTTTGATCTAAAGCAGTATCGATATGGGGAGCCTCGAGAAGGGAAGGCAGTGATGATTTTTGTAACTGAGGATTTTTCAAAATCCAAGCAGGTCAAACTCGATGATCCTCAGAATGCTGGAGCTGATGCTCGTAAGGTGCTAAAACTGAATATGACCCGAGATTTTGTCACGGGTGTTTACCCTTATCATACGATGCTAAGCGTCTTTACCCCTGTGAATGAGGATCTTCCGGCCTACAAACTCACACAGACCATGATAGAATGGTGTGGACAGGCATTTATTCAGATGAATTGGAAAAATGCAGCTTACCAAGCAAATCTCTTTTCATACTTTGAATCTGAGGGCGATCAAACCCTCAAGATTGATGCTCAAACAGAGGATGAGATTTTTAATTTAATTCGACTAAACCCCGATTTAGTCATTACTGGTGATCGAAGACTGATTCCTTCTCTGACTTATCAGCGATTTTCTCATATCGAATTGAAAGCTTATAGAGCGAAGATTGAGTTGGAGGAACTCGGAAATCAAACTAATCAGTTTGTGGTTGAATACCCCGAATTGGGAAGAACTTTAAAAGTCCAGTTCAAAGAGTCATTTCCATTCGAAATTGTCAGCTGGGAAGAAATTCAAGTTAAGGAGAATGGGCAGCTTGAGAGTACCACGGCTACCCGGAGAAATCATCAAAAGCTTGACTATTGGACCAAAAATGGTCTGATTCACGAGTCTATTCGAAAAGAATTGGGATTGTGAAAGGTACTGGAAACCACTTTTTGACAGCAATCTTTTTGCTTGTCCTAGTTCTGGGTAATCTCCTGATGGGTTATCTGATCCCTCGGGAAAGTTTCACGATTTTATTCCTGACATTTTTATTAAGCTTTTTGGCTATGCTCGGTCTTTTTTGGCAATGGAGACAGCTTAAAAACTGGATTTGGGTATTTTTCCTGGGCCTAGTACTCCGCTTGGGGATGTTGGGTGCTGTACCTAGCTGGTCCGAGGATTATGTCCGATTTCTCTGGGATGGTGAAATAGTGCTTTTAGGAGAGAACCCTTACCGATTTACCCCCACTCAATTGTTGGATTCTGTAGAAGTAGCAGAAAAAGATTATCAGTTTTTTCAAACCGCGTACCCACTACTCAATTCACCCGATTATTTTTCGGTTTATCCACCCTTGAATCAATTGATATTTGGCATTTCATCCAAAATCGCTGACAACAATCTATTCACAGGTATTCAGGTTCTCCGGTTGATTTTGATCGTCTTCGAAGTCGGAGTTCTTTTGCTTTTTCTCAGGCTTTTTAAGGCTTTTTCTGTCCCCTTTCGACGGATTATTTTCTATTGGTTGAATCCTTTTATAATTCAGGAAATTACTGTCAACCTTCACTTTGAAGGGATTGTGCTTTTCTTATTGCTTGCGAGTATTTGGGCGCTTGTCAGACATCGAAAATTTATTTCAGGTCTCTTTTGGTCTTTAGCAGTGGGAGTCAAATTGGTTCCTTTGATTTTAGTGCCTAGCCTTCTTTTTTTTAGGAGAACACGTATTCATGCCTTTTTTTGGATAGGAGCTCTCTTAGGTCTATTTATCGCTTTCTTGCCTTTGGTTTGGCAAGATGCCTGGGGCAATTTCTTGGATACATTGAGTCTCTATCAAGGGAAATTTGAATTCAATGCCTCGGTTTACTATCTCGCAAGAGAGGTGGGGTATTGGATAGAGGGATACAATACCATTGCGATCCTGACCAAATTGCTTTCGGTCATTACGATGGGTGCTATCTTTTATCTCAGCTCAAGAATCAAAACCCAAAGGCTTTTACACTTTGTGGATTTTTGGAGCCTGATTTACTTAGTCTATTTGGTTTTGCAGCCAGTAGTTCATCCTTGGTACGCTATTCCCTTGGTTGGACTTTCCTTGTTCAATGGTCGAATTTTTGGGATAGTTTGGAGCTTTTCAATTATTTTCTCCTATGCAGCCTACCATCAAGAGCCGGTCAATGAGTCCTTCGGTCTGCTGTTTTTAGAATACGGACTGCTTCTTGTGGCTTTAGCTTGGGATTTTATTCCTAAGTTTCGGGATCAATTGAATAAAAAAATGTACCTAAAAAAAGTCACATCCGGTCTTGTATTGGCTATTATTATACTTTCATTTTCCTGTGTTCCAAAGGAAAAAAGAGAAGCAAAATTATTTCTCTCTGATAGCATCGAAGCGCATGGAGGACAAGACAATTGGGATAATTTAGAGCAAGTTTCCTTTAGAAAGTGGACCAAGCTGCTCCTCGAAGATGGAGGAGTCGAAAAGGAAACGGACCACCAAATTGTTTTTCGATTTAATCCTTCCCTTTCTGGAAGTATATCCTGGACTCAGGATTCGGTAGTGCATATTTTATCAATGAAAGATGATCAAATCTCTTATTCGATTGGTGGAAATGAGATCTCAAACAGGGATTTTCTAGAAAGTAAACGAAGTGATTTCGAAGCGGCCTTTTATGCATTTGCCCAGCCCTGGAATTTGATGAACGAAGAAGGTTCTGAATGGAGTTCTGAGGGAATTCGAGAGACACCTTTGGGTCTGGCCAAAACTCTTCGAGTTAATTATGGTCCAGATGGAGATATTTGGTGGTATTATTTGGATATCGAGACGAATTTGATTCTAGGAACCGAAATTCAACTGAAAGATCACCGAAGTCTTGTTGAAAATATCGGCTTCAATGAGGTCGGGCCATTCAGGTTTTATAAAATTCGAAAAAGCTATCGGGTAGATTCAAGTGGGAAAAAGCTTTACTTGAGGGCAGATTACCTTTATCATAATTTTGAAATAAAAATGAAATAAAAATGAAACATAGGCTATTAGGACTACTGATATTAATTCTGACGCTTGCTGCCTGCGAGGTGAAAACAGAAGCCGAAAAAATCGTAGATAAGTCTATTGCTGCACATGGTGGTGAACGCTATAAATCAGCTCGAATTGATTTCGATTTTCGGGATATTCACTATCAGATTTTCAAAAGTCCGGATCGTTTTGAATACACACGGGAGTTTACTGATTCCTTAGGTCAAGTCAAGGATTTATTGAATAATGAAGGGTTTACCCGATGGATAGATGGCGTGGAGGTGGATACCTTAAGTGAAGAGCGCATAGGCGCCTTTTCCCGTTCCGTCAATTCAGTGGCTTACTTTGCATTTTTACCTTATGGACTCAATGACCCTGCGGCCATTAAATCCTATTTGGGGGAAACCACGCTCAATGGTGAAAACTACCATTTAGTAAAAGTGACCTTTCAGCAAGATGGCGGTGGAAAAGACTTTGATGATGAGTTTTTATATTGGATTGGAACGGAAGATTTTTATGTGGATTTTATGGCCTACAGCTATCATACCGATGGGGGTGGAGTTCGATTTAGAGAGGTGAGCTCTGTGGTGACTGTGGATGGAATCAGATTTCAAAACTACCTGAATTTCAAGCCAGAAGATAAAAATACTCCGGTCGAAAATATGCAAGAACTCTATGAAAAGGGTAACTTGGAGTTATTATCTGAAATCAACTTAGAGAATATTCAGGTAGAATTTCTCAACTAAATTCACATGAACCCCAAGCGCGTCAAATTTCAAAATTCAAAAGGACTAGAGCTTTCAGGGGATCTTTATTTGCCTTTGGAAAGGCAACCGAAATTTTACGCCATTTTTGCTCATTGCTTTACTTGCTCCAAGAATTTTTCAGCAGTAACACGGATCAGCAAATCGCTTTCCAATGAAGGTATTGCTGTTTTGAGTTTTGATTTTACCGGATTGGGTAGGAGTGAAGGAGAATTCGCAGAAAGTGATTTTTCCTCCAATATTTCTGACCTTTTGGATGCATCAAGTTTTCTTGAGAAAAACTATGCTGCTCCAGCCATGCTGATAGGCCACTCCTTAGGTGGTGCGGCAGTACTTTATGCGGCTCAAAGTCTTCCTTCAATGAATGCGCTCGCGACAATTGGTGCACCCGCTGATCCGCTTCATGTGCGTCATTTGTTTCAAAATAAGCTTGAAGACATTCTAGAAAATGGACAGGCCAAAGTAAGTATTGGGAGCAGGCCATTCATGATCAGTAAAGAGTTCTTGGACAATTTAGATCAGCAGCCAATTGAATCATTCCTTAAGGATCTGAAAAAGGCATTACTGATTTTGCATTCCCCTCAAGACGAAATTGTGGGAATTGAAAATGCTGAAAAGATCTATAAATCAGCCTGGCATCCCAAAAGCTTTGTTTCCCTGGACGGAGCAAATCACTTGGTGTCCAATCAAGCGGATGCAGAATACATTGGACAAGTCCTTTCTTCTTGGAGTTTACGCTATGTAGATCGACAAGACAAAATTGAAAATGATACCAAAGGCCATCCGGTGATGGTTCGACTAAGTGCGGATGCTGGTTTTACGACCGAGATCAAAACTCCTTTTCATCATTTAACTGCAGATGAGCCCCTAGAAGTAGGTGGGAAAAATCTGGGTCCTACGCCTTACGATTTGTTAATGGCCTCATTGGGAAGCTGTACGGTGATGACGCTTCGAATGTATGCTGAAAGCAAAAAATGGCCATTGGAAGAAGTAAGGGTTTATCTTGAGCATGAAAAAGTCCATCGGAAAGATTCTGAGAAACCTGAAAAGGAGAGTTCTAAAGTCAGTCAATTTACCCGTAAGATCGAATTGGAAGGTGATCTTGATTCCGATCAGCGGCAGCGGCTTTTGGAAATCGCCAATCGCTGTCCTGTCCACCGTACCTTGGAAGAAGAAATACTTATTCAAACGCTCTTGGTTTCGTGAGGCAAATCAAACCACCATATTATCTCAGTTTCTTCACAGTCCTTGTGCTGGGACTGGGTTTATGGGTTTTGGAAGCTGAACCAATCTTGCCTTCCGTAAATGAAAAATTAAAAGGAGTTTGTTGGGTTGGGAGTAGACAGCCTCTTCAAGGAGGAGAATTAGCAGCCTTAAGGGATATTGGGGCCAATGCAATTTCTCAGACACCATTTGGTTGGCAAGCAGATAAAAACAAACCCGAGATTCGTTGGTCTCTGGATGCAGAACGTCAATGGTGGGGAGAGTCAGCTCGTGGAATTCGGGCCACTGCCGACTCATCGATCAATTTGGGAATTTCCAATATGCTTAAACCACATCTCTGGGCAAGAGGAAGTTGGCCTGGAGAGATTGAAATGTACTCAGAAGAAGATTGGGTTTTGTGGTTTGAAAATTATAAGAATTTCATTGTAGACTATGCAAAATTGGCGGCTGAATTGGATTTTCCCATTCTATGCATTGGCACTGAATTGGAAAAGACTGTTCACAGAAGGACGGAATGGTTAGAGATCATTTCATCAATTAGAGAAGTTTACAAGGGTAAGTTGATTTATGCTGCCAACTTCACAGAGTTTGAGCACGTGACTTTTTGGGATGAGTTGGACTACATCGGAATTCAAGCCTATTTTCCAATAAGCGAGGGTCAAGAGCCGGATTTGAACCAATTAAAAAAGGGATGGAAAAACCCACTCGCTTCAATTGAAAAGTTGGTTAGGAACTATCAGTTGCCCGTTATTTTTACTGAAATTGGCTATTGCAATACTGCCGATGCAGCTGCTGAGCCATGGGTTTGGCCCAATGAAAGAAAGGAATCTCCGCTGTCCGAAGAAGTACAGGCGCGTTGTTATCAGGCATTTTTTGAAACCGCTTGGAAGAAGCCTTGGCTGGCAGGAGTGTATTTTTGGAAGTGGTATCCTGAAGGAAAAAGGCGTGACCCGGATTTTTCACCTCAAGGTCTGAAAGCACAGGAAGTCCTAGAAGTTCATTTCTCGTCAGTTGATTGAATTCAGCTTCATATGTGACTTTTGTCATGGTAATTGATGTGGGCTTTTAGGATTTTTAGACAATGATTTTAATCAATTGACCTAAACCCGAAAAGTTATGAAAAAGAATATGGGAGTGACTGATAGAGCGATTCGCCTAGTGATTGCTGCAGTTTTGATTGGATTATATTTCTCCGGTACTGTGACTGGTACCTTGGGAGTGATTGCCTTGGTTGTCGGTGGTGTATTCACCTTGACCACACTCGTTGGATTTTGCCCTTTATACACGTTGGTAGGAATGAATACCTGCCCACGAGCAAAAGCATAGACTATAGATAATGCGTAATAGGTTTGGGAAAGCCGGGAATATATTATTTCCGGTTTTTTTATTTGGCCTAAGAAAAACCCATAGCAAAAACGACACATGGGGAATACTTGTTTCTAGGATAGGCTCTCTGAGTTTTGGTGTTGAACGGGTTCAGACCGTTTAAACAAATTATAATCTCATGAATTTAGACTTTGATCGATTTTTCCTTAATTAGACAAATCAATCAACCGATCAAAGCAATGAAATCCAATCGTAGAAGAGACTTTTTGAAATCTGCTGGAGCTCTAGGGATGGGCCTTTTTGGGGCAGGTCATGCATCTGCCAAATCCATTTTGCCACTAGAGGCCCAATATGGCACGAGTAGAAATCAACAATTCAATATGTGTGGCTATGCTGCCCCTAAGTTGGAGACTGTACGAATTGGAATTGTAGGATTGGGGATGCGAGGGCCAGGTGCCGTAGACCGGCTCAGTAAGATCGAGGGAGTTGAGATCAAGGCACTTTGTGACCTGATTCCTGAACGTGCAGAAAAAGCTAAGAAATCTCTTGAAGGCACTGGACATAAGCCAGAATTATACTCAGGTAATGCTTACTCTTGGAAAAAGATGTGCGATCGGCCCGATTTGGATTTGATATACATCGCCACTCCATGGGAATGGCATACTCCTATGGCAGTCTATGCCATGGAAGCTGGAAAGCATGCTGCCGTAGAGGTTCCTGCAGCGCGGACATTGGATGAATGCTGGCAATTGGTGGAAACATCGGAGAGGACCAAAAAGCATTGTATGCAGCTGGAGAATTGCTGCTATGATTTCTTTGAATTAATGACCTTGAAAATGGCTCGAGAGGGTTTCTTTGGCGAGGTTTTGCACGTGGAAGGAGCCTATATTCATGATTTGCTTTGGTTGAATTTTGACAAAGATACCGGCTATCAAAATATGTGGCGATTAAGGGAAAATTACCGAAACGGAAATTTGTACCCGACTCATGGTCTTGGTCCCATTTGTCAGATTTTGAATGTCAATCGGGGAGATCAGATGGATTATTTGACTTCTTTGAGTTCGAATGATTTCCAAATGAAAAAGAAAGCCCAAGAATTGGCTCAGGAAGATGTTTTTTGGACAGAATTTGCTTCCAAATCTTATCGAGGAAATATGAATACTACGGTTGTGAAGACGAAGTTGGGCAAATCCATTATGATTCAGCATGATGTGACTTCCCCTAGACCCTACAGCCGATTGCATGTAGTCAGTGGTACCGAGGGATTTGCTCAAAAATATCCTCAGCCAAGAGTTTCCAAAGGTCACAGTTGGATGAAGGAAGAGGAAATGAAAGAGCTGGAAAAAAAGTACACGCCCGAAATTGTACTAAAAGTAGGGGAATTGGCAAAGCAAATCGGAGGTCATGGCGGAATGGATTTTATGATGGATTGGAGATTGGTAGATTGTCTGAGAAATGGCCTTCCTCTTGATCAAGACGTATATGACGCTGCGCTTTGGAGCTGTATCAGTCCGTTGAGTGAGTGGTCAGTAGCCAATCGGTCAAATTCCATCGATGTTCCTGATTTCACAGGAGGAAGCTGGAAAGAAAACCAGCCTGTTCCGATTACCTTGGCTGGTGGTGGAACTACCAATGTTCGGGTTTAATCGCCTTTAGTTTGGCTAAGAGATAGTGCCTCTTTGATTATTTTTGTCATGGCGATTCTATCCGTTTTTATTGTGCTTAAGTCAATTAAGGCAACTCTTCGAAAATCAATAGGATGACTTTCGCTTTGCAAAGCTATATATCCAGACTCTAATAGCTTACCATCAATCTTGACTAAAGAATCAACTGGACTGACCATTCCACCACCGATTTGGGGCTGATAATAGCTTAGGACTGTATCCATTCTTACCAGATGCTGCACTTCCTCGGCTCCCAATACTATGAAGTTAGCCTGAACCCACTGATCTCCGTGCAATGTCTTTGAATTAGAATTGATACAGTGGGGAGTGAATAGGGTGTCTCCCATGACCACATTTGTTCCTGGTGTGCAGAGGTTGCAGGTACTTCGTTCATCTGTCCCATTGCCTCCAAGAAACTGGCCTTCAATTGAAATAGGGAAGTCTTGATCCTGAAGCATGGATTCGGGATTTTGAGAGTGAAGCATCGCACCACTATTTCTGTATGCCCAACCTTCACCGCCAGGTGCCTGCTCACCAATAAATCGATACTCGACTTGTAAGAGGTAATAAGAAAATGGCTCCTTGTAGAAAATATGGCCGTACTGATTCCCGAAATCTTCATACCCGTCATAGCGCACACTCAGATTTCCATCTTCGACTCGAAAGGTATTGGCGTAGTTCTCATTCAAAGGATGGTTACGAATCTTGATTTGCCAATCCTGAATATCTTTTCCGTTAAATAATTCTTGCCATTTGATTTCAACTTCCTGTTCAGCTTTTTGACAGGAGAAAATGATGAATAAAAGTCCAAGGATCCAAAGCCTATTCGTCATGACTATTTGATTTTGAAAGTTGCTAATACCGGAAAATGGTCTGAGTAATTTACTTGGAATACTTGATATTCCACTAGCTCGAATTGATCAGATTCGAACCAGATGTAATCTATCCGGCCTGAATCATTTGATGAGGAATAAGTCGGGGAGTGATTGTTTGATATACGGGCAGCATCAGACCATTTTGAGGGGATTTTGGAATATTCTGGGTCGGTTGGTTTGAAATTGAGGTCCCCTCCCCAAATGACTGGAATCTCTTTTTTGGAAGTAAATTCCAAGATTGCATTTACTTGAGCGGCCCGGTTGTCTTCAAATTGATGGCAGAGATGAGTACCTCCTACACCAATGTGCTTACCTGCAATTTCAATCTCAACCCAGGCCATAGATCGAGGCTCTCCTCCAGCAGGGGTTGGCAGTTTTATGGACTCCGATGAAATACCCTTTTTGTAAAGGATTCCTTCTCCATAGCCTCCCTCAGCATAATCCATAGCCTTTGCGAAGTAACTTTTCATCCCTGTTTTTAAGGCCAAAAGCTCCAATAAATCTGTTTTTACTTCATAGATTGAAGCAGAGCGCGTGGTCATGCTGTCGACTTCTTGAACCAAAACCAAATCAGGTCCGAGCTGATTGATAAAATCCGCTATGGAATCCAAATTAGAGTTTCCTGGATTTAGAGGATCTTCACCATGATAAATATTATAAGACAGGATTTTCATGATGTTTTCTTGGGCCGAAAGGGAAAAAGGGGTGAAAAGAAGTAAAGAAACTAGGGTAATTAGTGAAAATACTTGAAGAAAATTTTTCATCTTTCATGATTGAATGGATGATATAAATATCTCATTAATAATTGACTGTGAAAAAACCACTCTTGATAATTCTCGCACTTGCAGTCTTGCTTTTTGCAGCGAATTTTTTCTTGGTGAGATTAATCAAAGAGCGTCTACAAAGTACCATCAATACTAATCCTGAGCGCTCTTATGATTTGAATCTAGAGGATGTAGAAGTCAGTATTATTCGTGGTCGAGTAGTCTTGTCTACCATTATTTTGAGTCCTGTGGCAGCTGATGCTCAGGTGGTTTTTAGAGGAACAATCAATCAAATTATCCTTGACGATTTTCAGGTTTGGGATTTTTTAATTTCGAGAGAGCTTATCATTGGGGATTTGGTTCTGTTTAGACCTTCCTTTCGTCTGACTCTAACCGATCAAGAAACTCAGGGACGAGAGGGAACCAAAGCCTTTCAGAGCTTTTTTGAAGATATTATCACAAGAGGTACCATCCGCAATTTTCAATTAATGGATGGAACTGCGGAGGTATTTCTGAAAAAAGAAGAATTAGAACGGATCGGTGGATTTACGGATTTTAATATTAGAGCTCGGGGTTTAAGAACGGATCGGAGAATTATCACTCATATTGTTCCTTTCGAATTAGATGAAATCAACACTTCTTTCAGGAATTTGAAATTGACACTTCCTACAAAGCAAACCTTTGAATTGGGTTCGATAGATTTTGATTTGCTAGGAAAGAAAATGAAGTTAGAGAATATTTCTGTCAGGTATGATGAAGGGCTTTTGGAATCTTCAAATGCATTGGAATACCAGCAAGATCTGATTGAAGTTGAATTGAAGCAACTTCAGATTATAGGAATAGATGCGAGCAGTGATCTCTATGGGAAGTGGTCAGCTTTTGCCGAAAAGATGGTGTTAGATAGCTTGGTTTTTGTTGACCTGCGAAATAAAAATAAGCCTCGGCCAGTTGAACAGAAGAAAAAGCTCTTTTCGGGACTTCTAAAAAGCATTCCATTTCCGGTGGATATGGATACACTGATTATTCAAAATAGTCATGTCCAATATTTGGAAGTGCCTGAAGGTGAGTCAAATCCTGGCTTGATTGACTTTCATAATTTGAATGCTCAAATCTTCGGTTTTGTGACAGTAGATTCTCTTCAAAAATCACGGAAAATGACGATGGAGATTCAGGCTGATTTTCTTGGCGAAACCAAGCTAAATGCAAATTTCCAAGTACCCTATGATAGTGAAGCCTTTCAGTTGCAGTTAAGCCTTGAGGGAATGGAGTTGAATAAATTAAATAGAATAACAGAACCATTGGCAGGAGTTAAAGTCAATTCAGGACAATTGCATCGCTTGGCCCTAGCTATGAACGCCAATGAATTTGGTTCTCAAAACGAATTGACTTTCGATTATGAAAATTTCACAATGGCTGTCCCTGCAAAAGGTGAAAATGATGGGAATAATGGTCTCAAAACTTTCGCAGGAAATCTGGCTCTGCGATCGACGAACCTTCCCGAAAAGAGCAATTATCGGGTTGCATCATACAGATCAACGAGAAATATGTATAGAGGCCCTTTCAATTTTATTTGGGAGAGTACCAAGGGCGGTGTGATGGAGATTATGCCAGCTGGTGTCGTAAAGATTTTTATTCCCAGTCAATCAAAAAAGAAGAGGCCTAAAAAGGCCCCTTGAGATTTAAGTAAATAAACTTCCTAGCTTTTTGAAGCCTTCTTTGAAGGATTGAGATGCATCCCCAAGTTTATCTTTAAACTCATCCCACTTATCCTCCGAATCATCTTCGATTTCTTCCAACTTGGCTTCCAATTCATCTTTCTTGGTTTTAAGCTGGGCCATTTTTTCATCAAATTCCTTCTTCAGGTCATCGGAGAGAGATTCTCTTTTGGCTTCTAGTTCATCGAGTTTTTCCTTCGCTTCAGCGACGGGATCTTTAAATTTTGCTTTAATTTCATCTAAAGTCATAATAAAAATATAGTTTTGATTTACTTAAAGTTAATAAAAATGAAGGAGGAGAAAAATGACTTTCATGGATAATCTGCTTTAATTACTTCTGTTAACCAATATAGATTGGATTAAATTGGTTGAGTGGATTAAGAGTAGAAAACCCACAGAGATTGGTACAGGAAATAATCACATTTTATTTATAAATTAGTTTAATGAAAGAGGAATTAACGGACAAGCTATCCTTGGCCGCCCAATTTGTCAATAACACAGCGGCGCCTATTTTTTTGACTGGTAAAGCCGGTACTGGTAAAACGACCTTTCTTCGAAGTCTTGCAGATCAAACTTATAAAAACTACATCGTGGTCGCTCCGACTGGAATTGCCGCCCTTCATGCGAAAGGAGTGACTATTCACTCACAGTTTTTGCTTCCATTGGGAAGTTTCCTCCCGGTTCGCGAACCAGAGGGGAATTTCACAGATAAATATGGATTTTTTACCCAGCATACTATCGCTAGAAAGCATCCTTTGAATCAGCCGAGAAAGAATGTACTTCGGTCTTTAGATTTGCTGGTGATTGATGAGGTTTCCATGCTGAGGGCAGATATACTGGACGCGATCGATTATCGGCTAAAAAGTGTCAAGGGTAATTTTCAGGACCCTTTTGGAGGTGTACAGGTCTTGTTGATTGGTGATTTGTATCAGCTGCCGCCTATCGTCAGAGAGGAAGAATGGCAGGTCTTGAGTCGGTTTTATAAATCCATGCATTTTTTTGAAGCCAAGGCTTTACAGCAGTCGGGAATGGTTTACTTGGAGCTGGATAAAATCTTCAGACAGCAAGACAAAACATTTATTCAAGTATTAAATCATCTGAGGGATAATCAGATGACTGCTGAGGATGTACGAATTCTCAATCAACATTTCAAAAGCGAAGCGGAAACGAAGGAAATCAAGGACTGTATCACCATTACTACTCACAATTACAAAGCGGAACAAATTAATCAAGGAGAACTGAAGGATCTTTCTGGCCAGTCTTATTTCTATGAGGCTGAAGTCGAGGGAGATTTCCCTGAATCACTTTTCCCCCTTCCAGCGCAGCTAGAACTTCGGGAAGGAGCAAGAATCATGTTTATTAAAAATGATTCTTCAGGCCTTTCACTCTATTTCAATGGTAAACTGGCCACAGTGAAGGAACTCTCAGAGGATGAAATCCTAGTGGAAATGGATGGAGACGGTTCTGATTTTTTACTTCGAAAAGAGACCTGGGAAAACAAGAAATACGTCATCAACTCGCAGACCAATGAATTGGATGAGGAAGTGATTGGAACCTTCAGTCATTTTCCGGTCAAATTGGCTTGGGCAGTGACTGTGCACAAAAGCCAAGGCTTAACTTTTGATAAAGCAATCATCGATGTGGGAAGGGCTTTTGCTCCGGGTCAGGTGTATGTTGCTCTGAGCCGCTTGAGGAGTTTGGATGGTTTGATCTTGAGAAGTCGTATCCAATCTGATCTTATTTTTTCAGACAAATCTGTTGTAGACTTTTCTCATTCAGCAAAAGCTCAAAAGCGATTGGATGAATTACTCCATCTTCATCAAAATCACTTTATTCAAAAACTTGTCCGAGAAACCTTTGATTTTGAACCGCTGCTGAAAGACCTAGTCTACTTTGCCAAGGATCAGGAGTCATCTTTTGAATTTGAAGATGAAACCATGCAAAGCGCGATCCCGGAGGTGCAGGAAAAATTCCGCTCTGAATTAGGTAATTCGGAGCGTTTTCGTCAACAGCTCTTGTACCTGCTTCAAAGCCAAGACCAAAAACTTCTTCATGAGCGAATCGCCAAGGGATCAGTTTATTACGAAAAGATTTTAATTAAAATTCTGGAGAAAATTCACCTTCAGGCTCAGATGGTATCCAATTTTTCCCGCACTAAGAAATATCTGGAGGGATTGGAAGGGATAGAGCAGTCAGTATTTCGGAAATTGCTTCAAATAAGAAAGGTCGGAGCTTTGACATCTAGTATTCTGGCAGGTGAAGTTTCTGGAAAAATGACAGCGCTTGAGAAAGACCTTTTCCAACTTAGGCAGCAACTTATCCAAAAGAACCGGCTAATTGCTGGCGAAAAAATTCATGAAATCAAGAATAAAACCGGTCGAAGAAAATCCAGTTCTGTCAAGCCTAAACGTCAGAAAGGAGACTCTGTAGAATTGACATTACAGTTGTTCGAGTCAGGAAGGAAAATTCCAGAAATAGTCCTAGAGCGCGGCCTAGCGGAGTCTACTATCAAGGGACATTTGGCAGAAGGAATCTCAGCTGGTAGAATAGAACTGGAAGATTGCCTGCCCTCTGAGGTAATTTTGGAGGTGATGGGAAGTTTGGATAAGTTTTCGGGGATGAAAGAACTTCGTGAGCACTTTAATGGGAAGTATGATTACGCTACTTTGAAAATGGTGCTAGCGGGAGCGAACAGGAGTTAGGATATTTGAGACCTACTGATTTCCGTAGAAGCGGTCATGAAATTGATACCTTTTTTCGACCTCAGAGCGCTCTATTTTTGTTTGCACGTTGATGTTTATAAAGGCCGGATCAGTCTCATTAGCTGTCATTTTTGACCATTCTGGTAATGAATCACCGTTTGGGTTTCCGGATTTGATGAAGTTTGCAAAGTAATTTTGAAAGAGTTCTGAAACCTGATAGTCCTCTGCCTCCCAAGCATAGTCCTCAACCAAGTGGAGATTGCCCATAGCATATTCTATTTCGCAGGCGTGAGGAGCTCCTATTGCCTTGGGTGGTTCTTGACCTTCTCGCTCCATGGTACCACCTGCTAATCCTGGTATTAGGTCTGGGTTTCTAAGTTCGGGTCTAAGTTTGCTATAAAGGTATCGATAGACCGCTTGGTTGGAATTTTTGGCGTGGAGATCGAGCCATTTCCAAGTGCTATAAGTGATGAATTGATCAGAGGCTAAATCCGTAGCTGAGCGTTCGACCTCCTCTGGTGTTTGATGAGGATACAATTGAAGGACCTCCTCCCAATCATTTGGAAAGGATGCTTTCACTCTTTCGATGAATGCTTCTTGGGTGTAAGGCTTTCCTTGCATAAAAGCCACCCCTGGAATTTCAGCGGAATTCCACCCAGCCAATAATGGAACTTGTGCTTGTTCTTGAGCCTTAAAGATTTCAGGTAATGTTTTGGGTAGAAAGTAACCGTCGATGACAACCGGAAACCCAAATCTTTCAGACTCTTGATAGATTTCGTAAAGCTCTTTCGTAGACATTGCTCTGAGTTCGGCCAGCGAGTAAGCACCCGCATTTTCAGCAAACTCTTTCCCGGTTTTCTCCGCTTCTGATAAGGAAACTGGAGGAAGTGTGGGCTTGATTCCGGCACCGCTTTCCCCGATAGCTCCAGCAATTAAATCTTTGGATAGGGGAGATGCCATTTGGTAACTTACGGAGATCGATCCAGCTGATTCGCCAGCTATGGTCACTCGGGAAGGATCACCACCAAAAGCTTCAATATTTTCATTTACCCATTTCAGAGCTAAATTCTGGTCTAGAAGCCCGTAGTTTCCGGAGCCTTTATAAGAACTTTCCGCTGATAATTCGGGATGGGCAAAAAAACCAAAAAGTTCCAAACGATAGTTTACTGTCACTACCACTATTCCTTTTTGTGCCATACTTTCTCCATCGTATCGAGGCTCGCTTCCATCTCCTGCTACGAATCCTCCTCCGTAGAAATAAACCAATACGGGAAGATTCTCTTCAGTCTCTGTAGATGGACTCCACACGTTTAGATACAGGCAATCTTCGCTGATTCCATCCGAGCGGAAGTTCATATCTCCAAAAACAGGAGCTTGGACTGCTCTAGGACCAAATTTCTTTGTTTCCTTAACTCCGTTCCAAGGTTTGGCAGGAAGAGGAGCTTTCCATCGAAGTTCGCCCACAGGAGGCTGTCCATAAGGAATCCCTAAATATTTTTCAATTTCGGTTTTTGTATTGTACTTGCCTTCGATGATTCCAGTAGCAATGGTAGTTCTTACTGGGAATGAAAAGTTATCTTGTGCTAAAATCTGTTTTGACCCAATCATCAATGAAATAAAAATGAGTGAAGTGATCCAGCCTTTCCTCATTAGTTCTGGTTTTAATGTATCTGATTGAAACAATAGTAATTGGAAATTGACTGAAATCCTATTTATTTGAATAAATTTTCAGCAAAGAATGTCAACTTTGAAAAGAGAGGAATATATTCCTCATTTAGCATATGATTCTGTCATTTTTGGGTTTTCAGGTGAAAAGCTAAAAATACTTTTGATTGAATACCACAAAACAGGATGGTTGGCCCTACCGGGAGGCTTTGTCAAAATTCATGAACCACTAGATGAAGCAGTCAAGCGCGGTTTGCGAGAAAGAACTAGCCTCCAGGATATTTACCTAGAGCAGTTTTACACATTTGGATCTCTGGAGCGAAATAAGCCGGAGGTCATGCGGAAAATCATGGCGTCGCAGGAAAAAGTAGTGCCGGAAGATCATTGGCTTTTTGAGCGCTTTGTTTCGGTGGGTTACTACGCTTTGATTGACTATGAGAAAGTAGAACCAAGACCTGACGCACTTTCTGATTCGATCAGTTGGTATGATGTAGATTCAGTTCCTGATCTTCTTTTTGACCATAATTTTATTGTCCAGAAAGCTTTGGAGCACCTCCGCACACATTTGGATCAAAAACTGCTTTCAGTCAATCTATTACCTGAAAGATTCACTATGAAAGAGCTTCAGCAAGTCTATGAAGCTATCCTGGGAGAAAATCTCAATCGAGCTAATTTCCAACGCAAGATGCTGAGTTTAGGGATTCTGGAGCGTCACGAGAAGCTATATTCCGGAGGGTCTCATAAAGCTCCATACTTGTATAGCTTTCTCAAGTAGTTATTTATTGCTGGGCTCAGTCAAAACACTCAAAATCGTCTGAATCCCTTCACGGTAATTCCCCAGTCTAATATTCTCGTTTGGGCTGTGCTGATTATTGTCTGCATTGACGGTGGGAATAGTAACAGCAGGAATCTTCAAGGCATCAACGAATGGTGAAATCGGAATACTTCCTCCCGATATTCGGATCTGAATGGGTTCCTGACCAAAGGCTCTATTCATAGCCGATCGCAGCCAATCGCCGGCATAGGAATCTAGAGGAGTTCGAAATGCTTGATAGGAAATCTTACTTTCAAGCTTCACAATTTTTGGATACTTAAGTCTTTCTTCATCGCTTGGATCACTTTCTACAATGTGAAAACCTTGATCTTCTATATGCTTGCGAATCAGTGAAAAAAGTCGCTCTGGGTCTGACTCTGGAACTAAGCGTATGTCAACTTCAGCTAATGCAGTAGCAGGGACGATAGTTCTAGCTTCAGGGCCTACCCAAGCAGATCGCATCCCTCTAATATTAAGGGATGGATACTGAATACTTTCCTGATAAGTATTTCCTACTTGATCAGTTCTTCCAATTCCTAGGCGCTTTTGAATCGCTTCATCATTATCAGGAACTGCCGCAAGGATTACTTTTTCTTGTTCGCTCAGTTCAATGCCATCATAATATCCTGGAATACTGACCCATCCATCCTCATCCTTCATACTTGCCAATAATTGAGAAAGTAGAAGGGCAGGGTTGGGAGCATAGTTTCCATAATGACCGCTATGTTGAGGTAATTTCGGGCCGAATGTTGTCAAGGTCATCTGGGCTATTCCTCTCGCCCCAAAAGTTAAAGTGGGAAGATTTGAGCTATGTCTAGGACCATCCATGATTAACATTAGATCGGCAGCAAGCTTGTCTTTGTATTTCAGGACAGCATCCGGAAGATTTGGCGATCCTTGCTCTTCTTCAAAGTCCAAAATCACTTTGACAGAATAATCGGGTAAGTTTTCTTTTTCTCTCAAAACATCCCATGCTGTCAAAAACATAGCAAAAGGTCCCTTGTCATCTGAAGTGGATCGAGCAAAAACTCTCCAATCTGGATTGTATTCCGATTGCAGTCTTTGAAAATCTATCGTTTTCCAATAACCACTTTCGTCTTTTTCCTTTAAGACCGGGATATAAGGATCCGGTTGATCCCATTGGCTTCTGTCTACTGCTTGTCCATCAATGTGAAAATAAAAAAGGATGGTAGTATTTGCGTTGGGATTTATTTTTTGAGCTAAAAGAATTGGGATTCCTCCCGTTGAAAGCCGCTCATAGGACCAATCTCTTGCTTCAAATTGCTTTTCACACCATTGAATATTTGTTTCGATTTGCTCCGTATAGACTGCATCATTGGGCATTTTTACTATTTCAGTGAGCAAATTCAAACCGTGTTGCCAATACTCTTCTGTCCATGATTCCAGTTGAGATTGCTGAGGTGATTGTCCGAAGCTTTGAGCACAAACAAAAAGAAATATTAGCGTAAATAGTCTTTGCATGGGGTGATATTTTTTTGAAAAATAAAGATTGTCTGATTAGGATCAAATCTTGCCGCTAAATCAAAAAAAATCCCGCCATTAAAAGCGGGATTTTGAAAGTGTCAAATGATCTGTCTGAAATAATCAATGGTTTTTACGAGTCCTTCTCTGAGTGGTACGGTTGGTTCCCATCCCAGTTCTTTTTTAGCTAGTTCAATGACCGGCTTTCGTTGCATGGGATCGTCTTGGGGAAGAGGCATAAAGACTAGCTTACTTTTGCTTTCTGTAAGTTCCAGTACCAAATTTGCCAACTCTAGCATCGTGAATTCTCCAGGGTTTCCAATATTCACAGGACCTGTGAATCCATCTCTCGAATTCATCAGACGATACATCCCTTCGATATTATCATCCACATAGCAAAATGAACGAGTTTGCTTTCCATCTCCGTAGATGGTTATATCCTGACCTTTCAATGCCTGTACGATGAAATTACTGACTACTCGTCCGTCATTCGGATGCATTCTTGGTCCGTAGGTATTGAAAATACGCATGACCTTGATATCGACTCCATGCTGGCGGTGATAGTCAAAAAATAGTGTCTCCGCACATCGTTTTCCTTCATCGTAGCAAGCTCGTGGTCCAAGCGTGTTAACATTCCCTCTGTAAGACTCTGGTTGTGGGTGAACTTCTGGATCTCCGTAAACCTCAGAGGTTGAAGCTTGTAAGATTTTGATTTTCAATCTTTTTGCTAATCCAAGCATATTCATCGCTCCAATCACAGATGTTTTGGTAGTCTGTACCGGATCAAATTGATAATGAATGGGAGAAGCAGGACATGCCAAATTGTAAATTTCATCAACCTCTACATAGAGCGGGTGAGTGACATCATGTCTAAGAAGTTCAAAATTTTTATCATCGAGGAGGTGATGGATATTTCTTCTGTTTCCGGTGAAAAAATTGTCAACGCACAACACCTCATTTCCTTCTTTGAGCAAACGCTCACAAAGGTGGCTACCGAGAAATCCTCCACCACCACTTACTAAAACTCGTTTCATTTATATTCAAAATTTGGGTGAAAATAAAGAATTGTTTCTAAAGTCTATGAGAGAAATCCAAAATTCAATCAAAACCAATAGGAACGCATGTTTACGGTAGGGTATGCACTGGAATGAAGCCGCTTGGCGATGGAATGGATTTTTGGTAGTTCATATTCCATGAAATAGCGAGCCGTCTCTATTTTACCATGTAGAAATGCAGTATCAGCATTTTCTTTATCTATCATTTGACTTGCGACATGAGTCTGTCTCAGCCACATCCATCCTACACACAATACTCCACAAAGCTCCAAAAAGAGACTTGCATCTGCCAGAAAAATCTCTGGTCCTTCCTGGGCTTTTTGCAGTATTGTCCCGGCAGTATCCTGTGATTTTTTCCAAGACTGATCAAAGAGTAACAAGATATCTTCAGGGCCTTGGTAGGATTTGATGTCTTTTTCGATGGCCTGGTATAGCATTTTCCAACCTAACCCATCTTCAAGGAAAATTTTTCTTCCCAAAAGATCCAATCCATGAATACCTGTCGTACCCTCATGAATGGGGTGGATTCGAGCCTCTCGGTAATATTGTTCCACCGGAAAGTCTTGTGTATACCCTGCCCCTCCCAGTACCTGCACTGCTGCTGAAGTACTTAAAACCCCCATTTCGGAAGGGTAGCTTTTTGCGATAGGGGTTAGCAATTCTAGGAGCAAATGCTTTTCCTTTTTTCGATCTGGAATAGGTTCGTGGATCGTTTCGTCCATCAGTCTAGATGCATATAGCAAGAGTGCCAAAGAACCTTCCGAAATGCTCTTTTGGAATAAAAGCATCCGCTTCACGTCGGCATGCTCAATGATCGGAACTTGAGGTTTGGAGAGATCTTTTTCTGTGATTTTTCTTCCTTGTGGACGCTCCTTTGCATAGGCCAAAGAAGCTTGATAAGCAGCTTGAGCAATTGCCACTGCGTTCATCCCAACGCCTATTCTTGCCTCATTCATCATTTGGAACATATACTTGAGTCCCATATTTTCCTCCCCAACCAAATAACCGATGGTCTTTTCATTGGACCCGATCATGAGATGGGCAATCGGTGCACCTTTGTAGCCCATTTTGTGGTAAAGACCTTCGGTGAGCACATCATTTGATTCACCTGTTTCTGGAATGAACTTGGGTACCACAAACAAAGAAATCCCTTTAGTGCCGGCAGGAGCACCTTCTACTCTCGCTAGCATTAGATGAATGATGTTTTCGCAGGCGTCATGATCACCGCAGGAAATGTAGATTTTCTGACCTTTAATCCGATACTCTCCTGGGTTCTCGGTAGGGTAGGCGGTAGTGGAAATATCAGAAAGTGAACTACCCGCGTCTGGCTCAGTCAAGGCCATTGTGCCTTGCCACTCTCCGGCGTACATCTTTGGGGTGAAGCGTTCTACTAAAGCACTTGATCCAAAAGTGCGAATCAAATTGGCCGCTCCTGTGGTTAAGAATGGGAAAACAGAAGCGGAATAATTGGCGGCTTGCAAAATATACCCAGCAGCCAGATGAAGGGTCCAAGGAAGTTGTTGTCCACCTTCTTCATAGCTGAAAGTCGCATTGATCCATCCATCTTGACCAAATTGTTTCAGGATCGGTCTCATTCCGGGGTGTATTTTAATGGATCCATTTTCAAGCTGTGGCTCTTGACGATCCATCTCCGTCAGTAATGGCCGAAGTGATTTGGAGGCGATTTGGTCAGCGGCATCCAGAATCATTTCAAAGGTCTCCTTGCTGTGGTCTTGGAAGTAAGCTAGCTGGCTCAGGTTCTCTACCTGCAAGTGATCAAAAAGCTGAAAGTTTAGGTCTTTTTTTGAGTAAAAGTCTGCCATGATTTAATCTTGTTTTAATTCCTTGATGATTCTTGCTGGATTTCCTCCTACGAGGGTATCGGGGGCTACATCCTTGGTCACTACGGCTCCTGCAGCGACTACCGCACGATCACCAATTTTTACGCCAGGGCAAATGATACTCCCTCCTCCAATCCAGACATCCGAACCGACATGGATTTCTGTTCCATATTCCCAAAGTTCGCCTCTGGTTTTGGCATCCAAAGGATGGGTAGCCGGGTAAAATTGAACATTGGGACCTACGAGGACACGATCTCCGAAGACTACGGGAACCACGTCTAGGATCACACAATTGAAATTGAAAAAGACCTGATTTCCAACTTTGATATTATACCCATAATCGCAAAAAAATGGAGGCTCAATCCAAAGTCCTTCTCCAATCTCACCAAGCAGATTTTCAAGTAGCTTTTGGCGCTTGTCCTTATTCTCAGGGTCTGAATCGTTGAATTCTTTTAAAAGTTTTCGTGCATGTAGTCTTTCCGCCTCTAAATCAGGATCGCCGGCTTGGTAGAGTTGGCCGGCGATCATTTTTTCTTTTTCAGTCATTTGCTTTTTTGGTAAATCAGAGCTTCCTCTAATCCCCTAATTTCAGCCAAACCTTTCAATCTTCCAATTGCAGAATAGCCTGGATTAGTCTTTTTTTCCAAATCATCGAGCATCTGATGACCGTGATCCGGTCGCATGGGGATGCTCTTTTGTCTTTTTTCTTGTACTTGTAGGAGTTCGTCTACGACTGCGGCCATGGGTACATCCCCGGTGAGATGATTGTCTTCCATGAAGTTTCCCTCTGCATCGCGTTTGGTACTTCGCAAATGAATAAAATTGATATGATCGCCAAATTCACGGATCATCGCAATCAAATCATTGTCAGGTCGCACACCATAGCTACCCGTGCAAAAACAAAAGCCATTATGTGGACTTGGGTTGTCTTTGACAATCCTCCGGGCATCAGCGGCTGTGGAAACTATCCGTGGGAGTCCATATAGGCTGAATGGAGGGTCATCGGGATGAATCGTCAGGTATATTCCCACTTCCTCAGCTACAGGGACAATTGCGTCCAAAAACAATCGTAAATGCTCCTGAAGTTTTTTCTCATCAATTCCATCATAGGTCTTCAGCATGTCTCTAAATTCATCCAAGGTATAGCCAATCTCTGAACCTGGCAGACCTTTTAGAATATTATCAATGATAAGCTGATGCTTTTCCGGGGAAAGGGATTGATAATATTGCTTCAGCTCTTCAATTTCTGCTGCTGAATATTCATTGAAGGCTTCCTTCCGCTCTAGGATAAAAAGATCAAATGCTTGAACTGCCTTTTTTTCATAGTATAAAGCCTTTGCACCATTTGGTAGCTCTTTGTAAAGCTCCGTGCGAGTCCAATCCAGGATTGGCATGAAGTTGTAGCAAACCGTGTAAATCCCCTCTGATGCCAAATTTCGCAGCGTCTGCTGGTAATTCTCGACCAACTGGAGATAATTTTCAGTTCGGGTTTTAATCCGTTCATGCACAGGCACGGATTCGACTACTGACCAAGTCAAGCCTGCATCCTCAATGATTCTTTTTCGCTTCTTGATTTCCTCAATCGACCAAACTTCTCCGTTTGGAATGTGATGGAGAGCCGTGACAATGCCAGTTGCTCCGGCCTGTCTAATATCGCGAAGGCTTACAGGGTCATTCGGACCATACCATCGCATGGTTTGTTCCATTCTAGGAATCATAGTTTGATTGTTTTGGGTTTAAGATTGAGTTTACACTCCCGAGTAAGCACTAAATCCACCATCAACTGGTACAATGGTGCCGGTCACAAATGCAGATGCATCCGAACAAAGCCATTGCAAGGTGCCTAACAAATCATCCGGTTCACCAAACCGATTCATCGGAGTGTGAGTGATAATTTGATTGCCCCGGCTAGTCAAAGACCCATCCTTTTCAGTCAGAAGCGTGCTGTTTTGTTCTGTTAGGAAAAAACCCGGTGCAATGGCATTCACCCGAAACTGGGGGCCATGCTTAGTTGCTAATTCTACTGATAGCCATTTGGTTAAGTTGTTAATTGCAGCCTTTGCTGAAGCATAGCCCATGACACGGGTCATCGGGCGAGAAGCTGCCATGGAGCTGATATTCAATATGTTGCCTCTGTTATTTTTGAGCATTAATGGAAGGAGAGCTTTGATAGGGAGTACTGTCCCCAAGTAGTTGAGATCCATTACCTTTCGAAGGGAAGGAAGGTCTAGGTCTAAGAAGTTCTGATCTGGTGTTACTACTGCTCCAGGCATATTTCCTCCAGCGGCATTGATGAGAATATCCAAGGACTCATACTCATTCTCAATCTCTTTCGCAGCACTTTCGACACTTTCCCAATCCATGACATTACAGGTGTAGGCCTTTGCTTTCCCTCCGTTATTTTCGATTTCCTTGACGAGTGCTTCTGTTTTTTCAGGATTTCTTCCCAAGATCAAGACTTCTGCACCTTGGTTTGCTAGGTGGAGGCTCATGCTTTTTCCCAGGACTCCAGTAGCTCCCGAAAAGGCGATTTTCTTTCCTGCTAGGTCAAATAGGTTTTTTGTCATACCTAAACTTGAAAATTATCCGGTGAAAAATCAAAGTAATTTTTAGCATTGTGATAGCTGATATCCGCTACAATTTTTCCCAACCAAGCTTCATCTGCCGGAAGAAGACCTTTTTCTACATCAGTTCCGATGAGGTTACACAGAATTCTCCTGAAATATTCATGTCTGGGAAAAGAGAGAAAACTTCTAGAATCTGTCAACATACCGATAAAGCAGGAGAGGAGACTCATGTTCGAAAGCGTATTGAGTTGTTTTTCCATCCCGTCAATCTGATCTAGATACCACCAACCGGAGCCAAATTGCAATTTCCCTTTAATCTTTCCATCGTTGAAATTTCCCGTCATGGTAGCAAAGACTTCATTGTCTCTTGGATTGAGATTATAAAGGATGGTTTTCGAGAGTTGGTCTGTCTCGTCAAGGGAATTTAAGAATCCTGCCAGAGTTTTTGCCTGCTCAAAATCCCCAATCGAATCAAAGCCAGTATCGGGCCCTAGCGTACTTAATTGACGGGTGTTCGTATTTCTTAAAGCTCCAAGATGAAACTGCTGTACCCAGCCTTTTGAATGATACATTTTACAAAGAGCCTGAAGCGTTTTGAATTTGAAATATTGGATTTCTTCGGCCTGAATGCTTTGACCTGAACGAATGCTTTGAAACAGCTTTTCAATGTTAAATCTTTCTGTGGGAAAGAAGACCAATTGTTCCAGTCCATGGTCAGAAAGCCGACATCCATTTGCGTGGAAAAAGTCAATTCTGTTTTGAAGTGCAGCTAGAAGGTCTTCGTAGGACTGAATTTTTAATCCCGCTTGCTTCTCCAGCTTCTCAAGGTAAGTATTGTAAATTGAAGGATTTTCTACAGAATAGGCTTTGTCAGGCCTGAAAGCTGGATACATCTGAAGGGAAGAATCGGACAGTGAAAACTGTCTGTGGGATTCTAGGGTGTCCGTAGGGTCATCGGTCGTACAAATCACCTCTACATTCATCTTGGATAGCAGTCCTTGGGTTGAAAATCCAGGTTGAGCAAGTTGCTCATTACAAGTCTCATAGACTGATTTTGCATTCTCTTGTGATAATAATTCCTCCACTCCGAAGTAGCGCTGCAATTCCAGATGCGTCCAATGATACAATGGATTCCTGGCTGTGTAAGGTACTGTGAAAGCCCATTTTTCAAATTTTTCCCAATCCGAGGCATTTCCAGTGATATAGTATTCATTAATACCGAGCGTACGCATGGCACGCCATTTATAGTGATCTCCGGCAAGCCAGATTTGACTCAGGTTTTCAAATTGCCGATTTGCTTGGATTTCAGCGGGGGGAAGGTGATTGTGATAATCTATGATTGGCTGATTAGCAGCAAATTGATGATATAGTCGTTGGGCAAATTCATTGTGGAGAAGAAAATGTTCATTGATGAACTTGTCGATAGTGAATGCCTGGCTCATATTAAATTCTAAATAAAAGATGATTCTAATTTATTGGGTTAAAGGCGCTTTTGATAATCAAACTACGCAAACGTTTTCGTATTTTGGGAGGGATCTGAAGAGAAGTTCACTTAAGAATTTCTAAATTTAGATCAACCCAAAATACCTAGACCATGAATTCCGGAATTAGCATCAAAGAGCTTGCTGCAGCTCTGAATCTTGCGCCTTCGACCGTATCGCGTGCCCTGAATGACAGCTATGAAATCTCTGAGGCTACCAAGCAAAAGGTTATCAGCATGGCCGAGAAGTTAAATTATCAGCCTAACCCTTTTGCCAGAAGTTTACGCGCAAATAAGAGCCGAACCATTGCCGTGGTGATTCCTGAGCGAATCAATAACTTTTTTGCTAAGGTAATTGATGGTATTGAAGAGATTGCGCAAGAGCATGGATATCATCTCTTGGTGTACAACACGCACGAAGATGTTGAAAAAGAAAAGAAAATCCTTTCACTTTTACAAAATGGCCGGGCTGATGCAATAGTCATGTCTGTGACGAGTCAGACAAGTGATATCTCGCATCTTCGCAAGATCCACGAACGGGGGCTGCCTTTGGTCTTCTTTGATCGAATATGTGGGGAAATACCTACTACTAAATTCATCACGAATGACTATGAAAGCGCCTATAAAGGCACCAATCATTTAATCCAGCAGGGCTGTAAGAAAATAGCCTTTCTGACATTATCCAAAGATCTTTCAATTACAAAAGAGCGCTACAGGGGGTATTCCGATGCCTTGAAAATGGCTAACCTTACACCCGAACCCACATTCAGCCTTTACTGCAAGCACAGCGATGAAGATAATACTGAGTTGATATTAAAATTATTGCAATCTGAGAACCGCCCTGATGGAATTATCTCCTCTGTTGAAAAATTGGCTATCTCCACCTATCAGGCCGTCAGAAAAACCAATTTGAAAATCCCTTATGACCTGAAAATCATAACATTTTCAAATATGAGTATCGCTGGAATTTTAAATCCATCTCTGACCACTATCACCCAGCCTGCAGAGACGATCGGTCAGGAATGTGCCAAGCTTTTGATCAAGAAACTGACCCGTCCGAGACAACCTGATTTTTTAGATCAGATCATTGTCATCCCCAGCCAAATTCAGATTCGTGAGTCGACGATGGTTAGGTAAGCTGAAGATTGATAAATAAAAAAACCGCAATCAAACTCTTGATTGCGGTTTTTCTTTTTTAGGTCTTAGTACCCGGGGTTTTGTGGGAAGGCTGATTCCCCTCCCTGAGCCCGATCTATCTGGTTTTGAGGAATTGGTCTTAACACATGAAAGTCCTGAATATTTGGAGCTCCTTGAGGGTTAAAGAGTCGGACTCTTTCGACAAGGTTGCCCCATCTTTTAAGATCCAACCATCGAGTTTGTTCACCTGTAAGCTCTCTTGCTCTTTCCTCCATCAGAAACTCAAAGGTGAATTGGTCCGGAGTGATTTCCATTTCTGCTTCTCTCCCAGGCCAGGCAGCCCTTCTTCTGACGAAATTGATGGTCTCTGTTGCTTCAGCAATTTTTCCTTGACGGAACTGCGCTTCAGCAAGTAGGAGGTAGGTGTCCGCAAGCCTCATCGCCAAATAATTTCTTCCCCCTTGAAACTGCGTACGGTCTACTCTTCCTGGATCGAGATGCTTGGTGAGTGCTGGAAAGAGTTTCTCGTCATAGCGGCTAGGAACCAATACCTGATATGGTCTTTTTGCCATTTCTTCCTCGGACATCTCAAATCCTGGGAGGAACATGGTCGTATCACCTCGAGCAAATGTTAAACTACTTTTTGTCTGATCAAAAGTGGTGTTGTAAGTTCCCGGTCGGTTAGAGAGGTAGGTATCCTTGAAGGATTTTTTGTACCGGCTGTCATTTTCACGGTTTTGGAATACAGTTTCCAAGGCATATACAGTAGGACGGTATCTTTTAAATGGGCGGCCATTTTCTGTATCTCGAATCATTCCTGGCTGGGTATCATATTCCATCAAGAAAAAGACGTGAGCATTATTTCCTCCACCATTGGTGAGGGGACTTCGAGTATACTGAACAGACCAAATGATTTCATCATTGATCTCATTTCCAAAAGCATGAACCTCAGCAAAGTCATCCAGGAGCCTTAGACCAGAATTATTGATGACGTCTTTGAATAGATTTTCAGCTTTGGAATAATCGTCTCCGGCTGCGGAAGACGAAGTGGCTTTAGTCACATATACTCTTCCCAATAGGTGCTCTGCGGCATATTTGGTGGCTCTTCCATAATCACTAGAGGCGCTTTTATCTTCCAGATTGGGAATGGCTTCTTCCAAATCCTGAATGATAGCAGCATAAATCTCCGATTCCGGGGTTCTGCTTACCTCATTGGTAGGAATGGCAGTCTCGTTCATTCGAAGTTCTACCGGACCAAATAATTGAACCAAAAGGAAGTAATGATGTGCTCGAATAAATTTCGCTTCTGCGATTCGCTGGCTACGGACCCCCTCATTCAGTCCACTCACTTCAGGAGCACGGTCAATTACTGAATTGGCAGTATTGATTCCCCTGTAAAGCTCATCCCACAATTCCCGGACATGACCGTTTTGTGTATCGAATTGATTAGTGTAGGTGTTCATAAATTTCCAAGAACCATCAGCACCATTGGTATAGATATCTGTTCCAAACTCGGTCAAGTTATTCCCCCTCTCAGTACCATACCATACTCTCATCGTACTGTAAGCCGCATTCACTGCATCCTCTATTCCCTTTGGAGTGTTTAGATATTCAGTTCCAATTTGAGATATAACATCCTCCTGCAAAGCATTTTCGCAAGAACTCGCCAAAAGCAGGGAAGCACTGATCAGACTATATGAAGCAGCCCTTTTAAATATATTTTTTATGTTCAAAGTTTCCATAATATTCTTAATTGTTGATTAAAACTTGGCGTTGATACCGAATGTAAACTGAACTACAGGAGGCGCGATATTGGCATTAACCACACCACCTTCGACACCTTGTTCACCATCGATAAAGGTCTCAGGGTCGATTCCCTTATGTACGCTTCGGTATTCTGAGAAAATGAATGGATTCTGAATACTGGAGAAGATTCGAAGACTGTTGAATCCGATCTTCTTCAATGCGCCTTCGTTCAAAGTGTAGCCAAAGTTGATATTTCTAACTTTGATGAATGTACCGTCAAAGTAGGACATGGAAGTGTTGTACTTTGGTCGCTCTTGGTTTTGATTGGGTCTTGGGTATAGATTGGTTGGATTGGTTGGTGTCCAATAATCTACAGCCAAGTTGTTGTATCTGCCAAAGAGGGTATTGAAATTATCATGGAAGGCTGAGCGAATGAGAGAGCCAAATCTTCCGAAGATAAAGAAGGAGAAATCAAAATCTTTAAAGGTGAAGCGGTTAGTCATCCCCATAGAGAAATCTGGAACAGCCGAACCTAGAAATTGACGGTCATTGGCATTGATTCTTCCATCTCCATTGAAGTCCTCAATTTTTATTTCTCCCGGACGATCTCCAAAGGAGTTGGCTAAATCAGTTTCATCTAATTGCCAGATTCCTACTTTTCGCAAATCATAAAATACGGTAAGCGGTCTGCCAATGAATCTCCCTGCAGCGATATCGTCACCATTAGGAAGCTCAAGGATTTCTTCTCTATTCCGTGTGAAAATCAAGTCTGTAGACCAAGAGAAATCTCCTTTCTCGATATTGAGTGTAGATAGACTTAGCTCTATCCCTCGGTTTTGAGTTTTTCCGATGTTGGTGATAAAACCTCCAAATCCCGTTGAATTAGGTAGTGGCTGCGGAGCCAAGAGGTCAGAGGTATTGGTGACATAATATTCAATTGCACCAAAGATTCTATTCTTGAAAATTGCGAAATCAATTCCGCTATTAAATGTGGTGGAAGTTTCCCATCGAAGGTCTGGGTTTCCGATTGTATTGGGACGGTAACCAAATGCAGCCGATCCTCCGCCTGCCCAAGCATAAGAAGTTCTACCTAGTAGGGCTTGAGTCTGGTAAGGTCGAATGGCCTGGTTTCCGATAGAACCATAACTTACTCGGAACTTCAACTGATCTATCCAAGATGAATTTTTAATAAAACCCTCCTCATGCATATTCCAGCCTATAGCCATGGATGGGAAGTATCCAAATCTGTTATTCTGCCCAAATCGAGAACTTCCATCAGCTCTCAGGGTAGCGGTCAATAGATACTTTCCTTTGAAGTCATAGTTGACTCTACCCATATAGGATAGGAGTGCCCATTCTATCAGCTCAGTGTTCGCACTAGTGATTTGGGAAGCATCTCCCAAGCGGTGATATAACTGTGATGGAGCAGGTATTCCAAGTACACCTATATCACTTCGCTCAAAGCGATCCTGCTGAAACGATTGGAGTAAGGTGACATTCAGATTGTGATCTGTGCCAAACTTTTTGTTGTAGGTCAGGATATTTTCAAGGGTATAATTGAGGTTAAATCGATCACTGACACTGGCTGTAGCATCTCCACCCCGTCTGGCATTGGTCTGTGATCCGGTGAATCTTCCTGATCTTCTGACAGTGTAATCCGGGCCAAAATTGAATCGATAGGTAAGTCCTTTGGTGATTTCCCAATTTAAATAAATACTGGAGAAAATTCGTGTTCTAAAGGTTTCATCGATTTGAGCACCGGGGACGATTTCTGCAAATGGATTGGTACGCAATCCATCTGAGGTAGGAAGAAATATAAGGGTGCCATCATCCTCAAAGGGCTTACCCAGTGGATTTTCTTGTAATGCACCTCCCAATGGATTGAAGTTTTCGCCATTTCGTTTGCTGTATGTTACTAGGGTAGAGGTGCCTATTCTTAGCTTATCATTGATTTGATGATCTAGGTTTATTCTAAAAGTACCTCTGGTAAAGTCCTGATTTTTGATCACTCCCACATCTCTAAAATAGTTTCCGGAGACGAAGAAGCTTGTCTTTTGATTTCCTCCACTGACACTTACTTGATGACTTTGAATACTTCCTGTTCGCATCAAACCTGCGATGTAGTCCGTGCTTCTACCTAAGGCTATGCTTTCAAGTTCCACTGGTTCAAATAGCGTAGCATCTGCATCAGGTGTTGCTGGTCCGTCTGGATAGTTTCCTGTAGCTCTTCTAGATTCTCGCTTATATTCTGCAAAACCGGGCCCATCAAACACTTCAATTCGGCCCAGTTCCTCACTGATCCCATAATAGGAGTCTACCGATACCACAGTTTTCCCGGTGCTACCTCTTTTGGTTGTGATCAAAACTACCCCATTTGCGCCTCTGGAACCGTAGATGGCGGTAGCAGATGCATCTTTCAAAACCTCCATTGATGTAATATCTTGGGGGTTGATATCTTCCAGTCCACCCACTGTAGGAATTCCATCAATTACATAAAGTGGTTCATTGGATGCATTAAAGGATCGCCTTCCCCGAATCCGTACTTGAGGTGCAGTACCTGGCTTGGATCCTGCCTGAGTCACATCGACCCCGGCAGCACGACCTTGAAGGGCTTGACGTGCGTCGGTGATAGGTAATTCTTGGATTTCCTTATTTCCTACAGAAGAGATTGCACCAGTCAGCTGACTTTTTTTCTGAGTACCATATCCAATGACCACGACTTCCTCCAAGTCTGAAAGGTCAGGCTCGAGTCTGACATCAATGATACTTCTATTTCCGACCGTTTCTTCTACTGGAGTATAACCAATGAAAGAGAAAATCAACACTCCTGAGGAAGGAGCTTCTATTGTGTATTTTCCATCAAGGTCCGTCGTTGTGCCACGGGTTGTACCTTGAAGCAAAACCGAAACTCCCGGTATGGGAGTGCCTGTTTCGTCGACTACGGTGCCGTTCACTTGGCTTTCTTGAGCCAAGGTGACAGTTACTGAAAAAAGCAGTAACAGCACCATCAAGTAGGGACTGTAAATTTTAACATGCATACTGTTTTGGGTTATAGTAAATTGATAGATAGATATTCTGTTAGAGTTACTAACTAAAGGATTTTAATTTACCCCCAATTCAAGCTAAAATCAATAGCTTGAAAATGCATCTTACGGAATCGATTTCGAATTGAAGTATTTGATATTCAGTTTATTGTATTTAAAAACTAAAAAGTCTATCTAAGTGCATTAGCTATGCTGCCATTGCCTAGATAGACTTTAAATCCGAGGAATTATTTGTGATTAAAAAATGACTTGTCTAGTCATGTAAGAATGAAATTAAACCTTAGGAGGCTCCCATCCTTTTTCATATTCTCGAGACCAAAGCTCCATCGCTTTTTTGGAATTTTTGATGCGGCCAGAATTTGTATCACATTCCAGAGTCTCGCCGGTTCGATAGGAAATATTAGCCAAGTGACATAATAGAGTACTGACAGCTCCTTCTTCGATATTGGAGTTTTGGGTTTCTGTACCGCGCACGGCATTGAAGAAATTGACCACATGCCTGGTACTCATATCACCTCCACCTCCAAGTGCAGTGCCAGCTTCATTACTAGCAGAAGAACTATCTTTTATCAGTTTGCCGCTTCTATCGTAGTGTTTGTAGCCTCCTCGATTGACAAAAACGCTACCTTCTGAGCCATAAATAATCGTACCTCTGTCCGAGCCATAGGTATTGTATCCGTTTCTGCTTTTTCCATCCCAGACGATTGTGCTATTATCCGAGAATTTGAAAGTAGCCTCCATGGTATCGTACATGGTCCAGCCATCATTTGGGAAGTGGAGCTTGGCGGCGTCGACCATTACTTTCTCCGGATAATTAACCTGCAAGGCCCATCTCGCCACATCCAATTCATGAGTGGCATTATTGCCAGTTTCTGCCGTGCCATAGTCCCATCCGTACCAGTGCCAATTGTAGTTCCAGGTATCATGGGTATACGGTTTTCTAGGAGCAGGTCCTTGGAACATTTCCCAGTCCAAACCTTCAGGAACGGGAGCTGGTGAGGGGTTGACTACCTCACCTCGTGAATTGCTGTAAAAAGCGACTGCCTTGTAGGCCTTTCCGATAGCTCCATCATGAATGGCCTGAATGATCTCACGACTTTCGGGTGCGGATCTTTGTTGATTACCCATTTGAACCACCTTGCCATATTTTTTCTGTAAAGCGATCAAAAGCTCTCCTTCTCTAGGGTTGTGAGAGCAAGGCTTTTCGACATAGACATGCTTTCCATGCTCCAGAGCAATCCAAGTTCCCGGCGCGTGCCAATGGTCCGGCGTAGCATTGATTAACACGTCCAAATCTGGATCTTCCAATACTTTTAAGATACTTTTTTCCTGCTTGGGTCGATAGTCAATCCGCTTAGAGAAGTTTTCCGCAGCTCTTGTGAGTTGGCTATCCATCACGTCACAGAGATAGAGAAGATTGACATTAGATGATTTCAAAGCGATAGGTTCATAAAAAGCCCCTAGTCTTCTGCCAAGACCAGCTATAGCAACATTCAATCTGTCATTGGCACCTAGTATTCTTCCGTATGATTTTGCTGAAAAGCCTACAGCTCCCAAGGCTGAAATACCAAGGCTTGCTGCTGTACTTTTTTTGATGAAAGATCTTCTGGATTGCTTACTCATAATTTAACTGGGTTAATTTAAGGTCTTGATTTTGATGTTTTTAAAGCTCACTTCGTCGCCGTGGTCCTGAAGGAGGATATGTCCCTCGGTAGCTTCTCCGAAATTTTCCCAAACTTTATATTTGGAAATAGCGACTAGATCCCGATATTCTTGAGATCCTCGAACGTATTCCACTACCTTGACTCCATTTAGGAAGTGCTCTACTCGATTATCCGGGTATACTACGATTCTACCTTTATTCCATTCCCCAATGGGTTTGACAAAGCGACTTTGCTTATCTGCTTTGATCAAATCATAAAGGGAAGCTAAAGTCCGATTGCCATCTCTTCCCATTTTAGCATCAGGATGTTTTTCATCATCCAGAATTTGGTACTCCAGGCCGATAGCTGAGCCGGAATTGTTTTCAGAGAGTTTGACAAAATATTTCACTCCGCTATTGGCACCTTCGGTGAGTTTGAACTCAAAGCCCAAATCAAAAGCGCTGAATTTCTCTTCGGTCACAATATCGCCGGCATTGGTAGATTCCCCACCATCAGATGCTGCAATGGTCAAGACTCCATCCGAAACAGACCAGCCAAAATCAGGAAAAGAATCTTTGTAAGCACCAACCCATCCTTCAGAATTTTGCCCATTGAAGAGAAGTCTCCAACCTTGAGCAATCTCATAATCAGTCAATTGGTTTTTACGGTTGTTCACCACAAAAATTTCTGAATCAAAAGGCTTAGGATCGAGGTTTTCTGTTTTGATTTGAACGTTTCTGAAATATGTTTTTCGACCCGCGTCTTCAGGGTTTCGGATGCTGTGTACCTGCAGGCCGACAAAGCCCCTTGAATCAGTGTCATCGACGACATAAGCTACTTCTTGTCCATTGAGCCAGGTTTTGATTTCATCGCCAATGACTTCTATTCGGTATTTGTTGTACTCTCCAAGTTTGAATGCAGATTTTGCTGAGGGATTTAGATCCAAAGGGTAAAGCCAGCCTCTTCTTGCTTCATCATAAACTCCCGCTGACCAAGCTCTTTCGGTGGGATCTGCTTCGATTTGGTATCCAAATACCAGCCCCTTTCCTTCTCTAGCCTCAGGATCAAATTGTCCTCGAGCCATGATCCCTGAATTGGATGACACATGCTCAACTTTCAATTCCAACTCAAGAATAAAATCTCCAAATGTCTCCTCGGTGATCAGAAAAGTATTTGGAGACCCTTCCACTGCGGTACCTACGATTTCTCCATTTTCAACAGAAAATTCAGCGGTACCCGCGACAGCTTTCCAGCCTGAGAGGTCTTGACCATTGAAAAGTTCTCTCCAGCCATCATCTGCTGATTCTTCTTGCTTTGCACAGGAAAAAAGTAAGAACTGAACAAGGATGATAGTGAAAATTGATCGTATTCGTATCATGTGTTTTGGTGATTTTTGATATTCTAAATTGAAGAATTCAGGGCTTGTGCACAAATGAACACGTACTCAAGTTACGCAATCGATTGCGAATTTTTGAAAGATATTTTACTCCCGGAAAATCTCTCTGAAGCATTCTATTTCAAATTATCTACTTTTGTGCATGCTAGATTTTAATGAAAGGCGGACGGTTTTTGTCACATGTAAGGATCGGTCCGTTGACTATTTGGAAAAGGAAATCCGTGAGTTGGGATTTTTTCCTGAGAAAGTGCACCGAACTGGAGTGGAGCTCAAAGCCTCTCTGGAGGATTGCATGGATTTGAACCTTCATCTCCGTACTGCTTCTCATGTGCTGTTTGAGATTCGGAGTATTTATCTACATCAGGCTTCTGATATCTACCGGAGAATCAAGGCCTTGCCTTGGGAAGATTATCTAGACGTAGATGGCTATTTTTCGGTCAATTCGGTGGTAGAAAATGACACAGTTACCACCCCATTAATTGTCAATGTCAAAGTAAAAGATGCAATTGTAGATCGTTTTCGAGAGAAATTTGGAAGGAGACCTGACTCGGGTTCGGAGTTTTCAGGTTTAGTCATTCAAGTGTACTGGAAAGGGACACAGGCGCAAATTTATCTCAATACGACAGGAGATACCCTTGCCAAACATGGCTACAGGAAGATTCCCGGAAAAGCTCCTATGATGGAGGATCTAGCCGCAGCGACAATCATGGCTACCGAATGGAATACACGCGTACCATTCATCAATCCCATGTGCGGCTCAGGTACTTTGGCCATTGAAGCTGCCTTGATGGCATGCAAGCGCTTTCCGGGGCTTTACCGGGATCATTATGCTTTCATGAGTATTTTAGGATATCCTGAGGAAGCTTATCAAGCTAAGATGAAAAAGCTCCGAGATAAGGTCATAGACAATCCAGGAGTGAAAATAATAGCTTCGGACATTTCGCTGCAGGCTATTTCTTTTGCAAAGGAAAATGCCGCAACGGCCGAGGTCGAGCATCTGATTGATTTTCAGGTATGTGATTTTGCAGAGACGGAAATCCCCGAAAAGCCCAAAGGTGTTATCATGTTCAACCCAGAATATGGAGAGCGATTGGGAGAAGAGGAAGAGTTGGCAGAAACCTACAGCCGAATCGGTGATTTTTTAAAACAAAAGTGTGCGGGTTACAGAGGCTACATTTTTACGGGGAATCTTAGCCTTGCCAAAAAAGTAGGTCTTCGGGCTAGTCGAAGAATTGAATTCTGGAATGGAACAATAGATTGTCGCTTATTAAAATACGATCTCTACGAGGGGAAAAAAGAAGAATAAAAAAAACCGGGGTTAAGCCCGGTTTTCTTGTTATTGATGTTCGTCTCGAAGTAAATCATTGACGGTTTTTACTGGATTGAAAGTGATCAAAGGAACTTCCACAAAGAGTGTATTCCATCCAGCCATCGAGCCGTTCCAAAGACCGGGAAGTTCAAGCGCTTTTAGCTCCCTTCCACTTTTTGATTTCTCCGTAATAAAACCGGTCTTCATGTCTCGGTACTGAAGTAAATCAAATTTTTCACCCTTGTAATTTCTCGTTCCGCAAACCAAATCCACTGGATTAAAATGAGTAGCTGCCTGCAAATGCCGTTCGGAGTTTGGATCTTCCAAATTGATTTGGGCAGTTTCCAAAATTTGCAATGATTGGGAGCCGTCTTCTTCGGCTATCCAGAATGGTCCTCCTCCGGGCTCTCCGGTATTTTTCACCATACCACAAACTCGGATTGGTCGATTCAGCTTTCCCTTGAGAAAACTAAACTGCTCCATGCGAGGCATTCCATCAAATCTTGCCGGAAGCTTTCCTCCCAAATCTTCCACGTAAACTTTCTTTGCCCGATCGATGGCCGCAGGGGATATTTCGGTTTCAAGTTCTTCCAGTGCTTCGAATACTTTTCCTTGTACTTCCAGCAGGAGCCCACCGATTGCTTGTTTGTACTCTACCGTGGCTTGCTTGATTCGATCAGGCACCACGTTATCGATATTTTTGATAAAGATTAGATCAGCATCGATGTCATTTAGATTTTCGAGCAGTGCCCCGTGTCCTGCAGGTCGGAATAGAATACTCCCATCTTCCTCGAGGAAAGGCTCATTATCCATGGTGACAGCAATGGTGTCTGTGCTCTTTTTCTGTTGTGAATAGCTGACCTCGAACTTAAGGCCCGTTTCCTTTTGAAGGTGTGGAACAATGCTATCGATCTCAGTTCTAAACTTCTCTTCGTGTTCAGGAGAGACAGTAAAATGGATTTTTACGATTTTTCCTTTCCCGACAGCGTACTGACTTCCCTCTATCAGGTGCTCAAAAGCTGGTGTGCGTGCCCCGGATTCATAGCTATGAAACTTCAAGAGTCCCTTTGGGAGACTTCCATATCCCAATCCGTCATCATTAAGTAATGCAGCTAAAATCTCTTTATAATCTTTACGGTCCAAGCAGTCTGAAATGCTTGTTCCTCTGGTTTTTAAGACTTCGTCAAGATCTTGATAGAAGGCGAATTTTTCGATTCTATCCATAAACTTCTGGACAAAACCACTTTTGCTTATGTCACCGTCGCCATCCAAAAAGGCGAAAAGATCCTTGAACATTCTGGATGCAGCTCCTGAGGCAGGGACGAATTTGACAACTTCGATTTCAGCAGCTTTTTTTGGATAGGTTTCCTGAAAATGGTCCAAATCTTCATCTGACATGATTCGAATACCATTATTGGGAGTGGCAGGTCCTGTGATTTCTAAAAAAGGAAAGCCCGTTTTGAAATTTTCGATTTGCTGAGAAACGGTCTCTTGGTCCATTCCCTGCTTTTTGACTAGTTCGATTAGTTCAGTGTTCATGAATTTCGGTTTTTGAAAAGTATCCTTTAAGATAGCAGTCTATCTTACTTTGCTCAAAAAAGCAGTAATTTTTTTCCAAAAAATGCAATTTTCAATTTAGAAACCCATTCTTTTTAGAAACTCATCTTTTTTGCTTGGCGAAAGATTTGCTTGTTTGCCTCCATTCATGATTATGTAGCCTCCATCAGATCGAACGTATTTCTTGACTTCCTGTAGATTGATCAAGAAACTATTATGCGTTCGCATAAAATGCTGGTTTTGAAGGATTATTTCGTATTCTTTGAGATTTTTACTGACGAGAAGCTCTTTGCCACCAGACAGGAAAAACTTGGTATAAGAGCCAGCTGCTTCGCAAAACAAAATATCCTTTATGGGGATAAATTCCACTCCTTCGGCCGTAGAAAGGCAAATTTTTAGGTGCTCACTTTGTGGATTGGTAAGGTTGCCAAGAAGATTTTCTATAAGCTCCTGTCGGTTTTCACTTTCTTTTCGTTCAATTGCTTTTTGTACCGCAGCTTGAAGCTCTTCCAAATCAATGGGTTTTAGTAGATAGTCCAATGAGCTAAACTTGATAGCTTTGATTGCATAGTGCTCGAAGGCCGTAGTAAAAATCAACTGAAAATTAAGATGATTTAGTCGCTGAAGAACATCAAATCCAGTTCCCGTCTGAAGTTCAATATCTAAGAAAATCAACTCAGGTCTATGCACAGCTATTTTATTTACTGCATCGTCTACATTGGTGGCCTCTTCGACAAGTTGGACTTCAGGACAATATTCCCTAAGAAATCCCTTCAGAGTTTCCCTGCTGTGGAACTCATCCTCTACGATTAGGGCTGTGATTTTAGGGTTCATAGTTTTGGTAATTTGATGATGACTTTGGTTCCTTTTTCTAGATCTTCCAGATGGATTTGTGTCTTTTTGGAGTTTCCATTGACCAACTTAAGTCTTTCCTCAGTGATACTGATACCCCTGGATGGTCTATGATCCAATGGCCTCAGTTTGGCGGATGCTTTTCTTCCGATTCCATTATCCTCTATTTCGCATCGAAAGTGGTTCTCCTCTTCAATAAAACGAATCCAGAGTTTTCTTTCCCCTGTTTGTTTGGGCATTAGACCATGCTTTAAAGCATTCTCCACGAATGGCTGCACGATGAGCATAGGCACTTCGAAAAAGCTCAGATCAGTATTGTCCGGCGTAATGATTTGGTACGAAAATGCATGATCAAAGCGAAGCGATTCTAGGTCAAGATATACCTTGAGTAGTTCGATTTCTTTTTCAAGACTGACATTCACATCAATGGAACTTTCCAAAACTTGTCTTACAAATTTGCTGAACTTGGTCAGATAGGAGAGGGCAGCCTCCTTTTGACCTGAGCTGATAAGATGTTGGATAGAGCTTAAACTATTGAAGATAAAATGGGGATTTATTTGTGCTCGAAGGGCCCCCATTTTGGTAGAAAAGGCCGATTTTTCAGCTTCACGCTTTTCGAGGTGGATTACTTTGATTTTGTAGGCCAGCCCCAAGGCAAAAATGGTGCTTTCAATCGCCGAACCGGCTATCATGTAATCCAAATCAAGAAAAAACATAGTCATCAATGCTCCTGTGGTGAAAATCAAAGTGCCCGCAATCACAAAATATTTTAGATTTCCCGGGTATTTGAAGTACAGGTATATCACTCCTCCAAATGCAAAACTGGCCATAAAATACCGCTGAAAATCCATCAGTTGTGTTTGGATTATACTATATGGATTTTGCCAGATCATAATTGAAAGGACCATTATCAAAACTGTCAGCCCTCCTGCTATCCATTTGATAAGAAGATCAAATCGAGGCATTATTCTGGGTAAATCGAGGAAATGCCTGATAAATAACAAGTAGACCAGATTGATGCCCAGCTGAGAGATAGTTCCTAACCAGAAATAGAGGTGATACTGCTTGTAGCCAAAGGCATTAGCCAGATAGGGGCTTATTTGGGAAAAGTAAACAAGCTGTAGAATAAGAAAACTGCCATAATAGATGTATTGCTTTTCTCTCATGTAGAAAAAGAGAATGAGATTAAAAACTGTCAATACGGCCGCGGCCCCCAAGAAGAAAAATCCTAATACCTGACTCCGGAAAGAAGCAGGGCTTATGAAGCCATAAAAGCTTCTGTGTGAAATCTGATCAGAGAAATAAAAGACCTTATTATCCAAGAGTGGCGTCCTTCTGTAAAATTTGGCCTTGAGATATAATTTGTAATCTGGAAATAAATCTTGGGTGGAAATAGCCACATAAGTCGTGTAAGTAAGATCATTCCGTTTTAGGTCATTTTTACCGATTCGGGTCAAAGTCAAGGAGTCAATTTGGCTCTGTTTCCACAGGTAAAGCTGACTGAATTCTAAAGTGCCTGGGTAGAGATAAATCGAATCTTGCTTTGAAAGTGCCTCAGAGTAGGCTGAAAAATCAAGAGTAAACCAATACTCATGTCGGTAGTCTGCGATACCGGCCTCTGGGGACGGTTTTAGATTCAAAGAGTCAATTTGATAAAGGAAATCCCAAAGAGTGACAGAAGTGTCGAAATTATAGATTTCGGGCTTGATAGCTTCATTGAATAAGATGCTCTGGGACCAAGCACAAAATGTCTGAAGGTAAATAGCCAAAAAAAACAAAAAGAATGGCTTCATAAAATAGGAAGTGCTAAGTTGACGATTTTGCAATGCTGCCCCTTATCCAGACAGGGTTCTTCTTTGGTTTCTACCTTAATATCTACTGTATTTACCTGGTTGATCAGGTCAATAATTGAATTCCAGGGGAGTACAGTTTGCCCGTTTCCGTTCTTTCTGTCTTTTTTTGCACGTGTAGAATCATTGATTCTGACCTGTAGTTTTACAAATTCTCCGCAGAGATCAAACCTCACAAAGATGGAAATCTCTCCATCAGCTTTTTGGATCTGTTCTTCCAGCAGGTTTTCTATGAGATTTTGTACGACTATACTGGGGATTTTGAGATTTTCCTCATTTAAACCCTCCGATACTTTGATCTCATAAGTAATTTTTTGTCCATATCGGAGTTTTTGAAGCTCCAAATACCACTTGACCATTTGGATTTCTTTGCCAAGCCAGGCAAACTCTTCTTTCAATTGGCTTAAAAAATATCTGAGGAGCTTTCCGAAAATATTCAAAAAACGAATAGAAGTACTCTTATCCTCTGACAGAATATGGTTTTGAATGGCATTCAGAGAATTAAATACAAAATGAGGGCTTAACTGTGCAGATAGGGCTTCAAGTTGTAGCTGGTAGCCTTTTCGTTGTAGTTCAAGACGGATTTGTTGTTCCTCTTTGGCTTTTTTTTCAGCCCTGATTCTGGCAATTTGTCCGGAATAAATGGATGCTACAGCAGTCAAAATCTGGAGATGCTGCTGGGAAAAAAAATTAGCCTCCGAATTTTCACTATCGATTACTCCGATTACTTTTCCTTCCAGAAGGATAGGGACTGCTATCTCAGAAAGCCTGAAATGGTCGTCCGGAATGTAATCGCTATCTTCTCTTGTGTCATTTATTATTGTGGGAAGTCCTTTAGAAGCTACCTTTCCTGTGATCCCTTCTCCTATTTTTATTTTAAGTGGGTTGATTATCTCCTTTTCATTTGGGTTTTTTGGCCCTATTGCGGCTTTTTGGACTAGATAGTTTCCTTCTACCAAATAAATGACTGCATCTTCAAATCCCAATATCCCTATACAATTTTTGACTAGATCCCATACCACATCCTCCTCTTCCATCAGGTGGTGAAGTGAGCTGGAAAAGTGGAGAAGGATTTCTTCAATTTCCTTGGGCTGGATTGTTTTCATATCCCTGAGATTCAAGTCTTCTGGAATTTAAGAAATGTAAAATTAAATGGGTAATGTGACGCCATTAATAAATAGCAGATACTTTCAAAAGTAGTCTTCTAATCAATGAGGGCACTGTTTGATTGATCAAATTCCATTTCTGATTGACGGTTTGTGCTTTTGACTTGATATTTTTTTAAAAGACTGGATTTCTGAGCTTTTGGGCTTGATTTTTTAACCAATCAATTGAAATGTGATTTCTGTCAAGGCAGATTTGGGATGTGTGAAAAAGGCCCAAATCGATTGAAATCCTCCCACTATGTTTGAATCGTCCGAAGGGAAGTTCCCTTCAAATAACGAAACCAATCAAACTTTATAACAAATGAAAAAGTCAATTTTAATCTTGGGAGTGATTACACTATCAGCATCACTTTCTCTCGCTCAGAACACATCTACATTGATGCAAACAGGAACCGACAACAGTGCGGTAGTGAATCAAATCGGAAAAGACAATTCCTCGGTGATTGATCAAAAGGGATCAACCAATTTGGCAGCTGTTCAGCAAGGAAACTTTGGTGGGGATGCGAACCCTTCTAATGATGCTAAGGCATTTATCCGTCAGGTGGGTTCTTTTAACAATGCTTCCATCTCTCAAAAACAAGCATCACCTCAAGGTACATTGGTGAGTTCTCATGAAATCGTCCAGAATGGTAGAGAGAATTTCGCCAATCTACGCTCATTTGATGGTGGAAATAAGGGCTATGTATTTCAGGATGGTATAAGTAACCAAGCATATGGAAGTCAAAATTCCTCCGGAAATTCTCTGAAAATCGAACAATTCGGAAATCTGAATATAGCGGAGGTTGACCAACTTTTATCAAGTAATGGACTCGCCGAAATCTACCAGGAAGGAATTGAAAATAGAGCAAAGACCTACCAAGTTGGTAATGCCAACAGGGCATTCTTAGGTCAGGTAGGGGATCGAAATATTGCTCTTGAAATCAATCAAACCGGAAATGGTAATCTTTTGGGAGTCAGACAAGAGGGTGATGATAATACCTCGATTGTCAATCAAGATGGTAATTTCAATGTCGGCTCTATCAATATTCTAGGAGACGGAAACCTTTCCGTTTTATCTCAAACAGGCACTCAGCATGTCTCAGCTCAATTTGTGGTAGGAAGCGGAAATGTCTCTGTAGTCACTCAAAACTGATAAATCACACAGCCTGGCCAATTTAAAACTGGCCAGGTTTTTTTCCGCCTAAATCATACAAGGCCCGAAAAGTTCTACTACCATGAAGAATCCTAATTTAATTTTCCGTCCGATTATAGGAATGGTATGGCTGTTCCTTTTTCCGTTCGTTGTAATGGCCCAGGAGCTCCAAACAGCGACTATTGAGCCATTTTATCTAGATGAAAGTCACACCTCTCTTCGCCAAAAAGGGAATCTGGCGCGTATGGTACAAGTTGGAGATCAAAATATATCCTGGGCTCAACAGCAAGGGGAAAATACGCTTCAAATGAGTCAAAGTGGTTTTTCCAATTCTAATTTCAGCAAACAAGAAGGGATTCAAAATCAGATAACCCTTACCCAAATTGGAAATTTCAATGAGTCCAATCTACAAGTCTTCGGCAGCAATACTAATATCTATTCGCTTCAGACTGGGGATGAAAATCAACTGGTGGCCAAAATTGAAAATCGATCAGAAACCCGTCATTATAGCTCATTCACCCAGCAGGGGAGGGGAAATCAAATCGATTTGATACTAATTGGGGAAGGATCACTAGCATCCATAGTCCCGAGAATTGAAGTGTCTCAACAGGGTCAGGGGCATGTGTTAAATGGGGTTCTTGATTCCTATCATAGCCCTATATCAGTGACACAGACGGCCGGTGCAGGTGGAGCAGGGATGCGATTAAATATTTCATCTAGTGCTTTTACATTTCCAAAACAGTGATAGGGTTTCCTATCAGTTTACAAAATAATTAACATTCGATATCATTAAATAAATAGAAATAAGTATGCTTAAACAAATAGTATTAATAGGGTTTATTGTGCTTATAAGCTGTAAATCCTATGGTCAGAATGAAATTCCACCATTCAGCACTCATCAAAAAAATATATATGCAGAATTTCTGGGAAGTCATTTACTGGTGGGAGTGAATTTTGATATGAGACTAAAAAAAGGAAGAATGGATGGTATAGGTTTTAGAGCAGGCATTGGTGGATTATCAACTACTGGGTTTGATCAAAATACCGAAATAAATCTTGGTTTGGTGACATTTCCAATTGAGTTCAACCACTTAGTTGGTAAAAAAAGAAGTTCATTTGTTACTGGAGCCGGGATACTTCCGGTATACGCTACCTTTAGCTCAGATGGTGAATTGACTGACTATGAATTTGTTCGTGAGGAAGGCTTTGGCTTGGTCGGGGGGTTTTTTACGATGGGATATAGGTTTCAACCTAAGGAGACCGGCCTTATGTTTCAATTTAATTGGAATCCACTCATTCTACGCGGTAGTGGTTTTCATATAGGTTGGCTTGGTATAGGATTGGGAATCGGATTTAAATAGGTTACTAATTTAAGTCAAACCATAACTACCTAAAGTTTGATCATATTTCATTTTATCACCGATTTTAAGGCCGAATTTGAAATTTGAATAGAAAAGTCTTTAAGCGATTTTGTTGAATCTTAAAGGTTTGATTTTGCTACTCTCTCGTAAATCGAGAGAGTTTTTTTATCTCTCTCTCCTTAGAATTGACCGATCGCCCTTTTGAATTGATGAATCGTAAAAAGCCCCAAAAATTTATCTCTTTATCACTGAATTTTTGCCTCATCAATTGAAATATATCTTTTGTCAAATCATAGAGATGATAGGTGAAATTATCTAAAAATCAATCGATTACAGCTGCTAAGTTTGAATCGTCGGAAGGGAAATTCCCTTCAAAACACGAAACCAATCAAACATAATAAAAACATGAGAAAGTACATTTTAGCAATCGGTGTAGGAGCATTACTTTACGGCTCAGGATGTGATTCGATGAATCAGGAAAACACAGTACCTGTAGATTTGGAGCAGCAGGAAATTCATTCAGAAGAAGGTGGGGAAAATTATCGTCGAGGGTTTAATTTTCCAAAGCTTGAACTAAAGGCTAAGAGGAATTATCGAATGATGGAAAATGCCTATCAAATGTTTCCGTCTTATTTGCCTTTGCAAAAGGTGGAGGGAGCATATGAGACTAGCAGAAGTCGTGAACAATTCGTGGAAAAAATGATTATGGCTTCTCTTGAGATTTTTGATAATAACATTCAGCGAAGTGGAAGATTCCTAAGTCCGCTATCAAGAAGAAATCATCAATCTTTAGTAGCAGATGAGCATGAGGTAGAATATGATATTTTGGCTGGGAAATTTAAGGATGATGATGAGGCCTTAGCAACTCTTGCAGGTTTTTTAAAAATTGGTGACATTAAAGGGGAATCACAAGACAAAAAATACAAAGGGGAATCACAAGACAAAAAATACCCGATTTTCAAATTTGTCGGAAACAGCTCTACTACATCAGGAGATGATTGTAAAGGAAAGGGACCCTGGTGTGATAGTATCCCTCCCATCAAACAGCCTGATATCGAGAAATTAGTTGATTGGTTGTCCGTATTGGCACGCACTCAAGCCCAACCAGCAGCTTTGGCTCAGCAGCTTGATATTCTAAGCGGTGAACTGGATCAGCGAATAATTATAGGATTGCTCCTTCCTGCGGTACAAAAGCAGGCAGATGTTCCGCAAGCTAATGCAGATGGTGAACATAAGGATTGGATAAATATTGAGAGTGTAGGCAGATCTTATGGATTGGAGCTCGGTAAATCAGCTGGTACATACATGGCTTTTGGGGCAGGAGGCTCAATTTTTGGTCTAGTGAATGAAAAATATGATGCCTCTGGTGATATGGATTGGGCTACTATTCAGCTGAACCGAAGAAAGTTCGAATTTGAGATGCTTCTACTTTGGTCTAAATGGTGGGAGGCTCAGCAAGAAAGAGATCCTGCAAGAGGTTAATGAAATAGTTAATTGTTAGATTAAAAACCGGATCTTTTGATTCGGTTTTTTTTGTGCCAAAATCCTTATATCATCTTCGTGAATCTGGAGTATTCGGGGGTATCCTCCCGTGACTTGGGCATCGCTTAGCAAGCAAATGAGTTTTCCCCCCGGTGTCAGTTGAACAGTTCCCGGGTATACTGGCGTGGTGTATATTTCTGAGAGTTGATTAGGAAAAGATTCTTCAAGCTGGATAGCCATGCTGTTTTTTAAGGTTGAAATGGTGAATTCAAGGCCCATAATTTCTTCCTTCTCACTTTCAGAGAGTTGGTAAAATTCTGGTCCTGCATACACTCTTATTGTTGATTCCGAGAGGTATTTATAGTCCCAATTTGCTTGACTAGATGTCTGAATGATAGGTGTTTCATGATTGGTAAAATAGGGGATAAAATCTCCCTTTTTTATAAAATCTTGATCACTGATTCCTGTGAAATAGCTTCTCGAACCAAGCAAAGAGGGACTTCGGAAGCCCCACTTTATTCCGAGGTATAGAATACTGCCTGATTCAAAGTTTCCAATTTCTAGCTTTGACCCTTCCAAAATAGGAATAAGACCAGATGAGCCAGCTTCCTTCCCATTCAAAAATACTTGAGCTTTAGCACCAGCAAGGCAAATCAGAGTCGGAGCGTCAAATCGAATGGAGAAACCTGGTTGGGTGATTTCCAGAACGGCGTCATCTTGGTGGTTTCTCAGTAAATGGTTTACCCATAGATAGGCTAAATGATCCAATGGACCTGCTTGAGCGATCCCATATTCAGCCATCCCATTCCGTCCCAGATCTCTGATTTTGGTGCCTGGGCCAGTTTTCAAAATGCTGGCAGATGCAGGGTCTTTGATCATGACTGTCCTAGAGTTTTGGAGCTAGCTGATAATTCATCAAATTCTTCCTCAGATATCGGATAAAATCGAATGAAGTCTCCGGGTTGCGGATTCACCGGAGGGTTTTGATCTTTGTCGAAAATTTGAATTGGAGTTTTTCCAATAATATGCCATCCTCCTGGGCTTTCTAGGGGATATATCCCTGTTTGCTTCCCTCCAATAGCTACTGATCCTGCGTCAATCTTTCGATCAGGAATGCGTTTTCTAGCCGATATCAAATCTGGATGCAGACCTGATAAATACATGAATCCCGGCAAAAAGCCATAAAACTCCAATACATATTCACTCTGACTGTGAATCTGAATCAGGTTTTCTTTGGTAATGGCTTTCTCCTTACAAAGCTGATCTAAATCCTTTCCGAATTTTCCTCCATAGCAGACTGGGATTTCCCAAGTTTGGGGTTTTAAATCTTCTGAGTTAAAGCATTTGGGAAGTGAAGTATAGAAATCCTCCGGACCTTCATTTTTCCAAACAATACTGATAGTCTGATACCCCTGTCTGATTTCAAGGAGTTTTGAATGGTATTGATTCTCCAGCCATTTTTTAAGGCCAATTCTAGTGTTGCGAAGGCTGCTTGAGGGTTCTTCCTCCCAAAACAATTCCCATATTCTTGGGGTGATTTTCCTTAATTCTGGTCTTTTGACTACCATTTACTAAAGATTTTGGGAAGAAAATCAAGAATCCCCGGATTGTCTCCGTGAAAGCAGATCGTTTCTGCCGACAGTTTAATCTCTTTGCCGCTTTTGGTATGGATTTTTGACTCTTTTAACATCGGAGAAATGTGTGCTTCAATTTCCTCAAAACTTGTTAGAAGTGCTCCTTTTTCAGTTCTTGGGAGTAAGAGTAATTGATCCGTGTAAGCTCGATCTCCAAATAGCTCTTTTCTGGTTTTTAGCCCCACAAATTTTGCAGCTCGCTCCATTTCCGAAAAAGGAGGTACGAAGACGGGGATCTCCGGAAATTCGGAGTATAAAAATTCACTCAACCAATTGGCAAGTTCTGGCTGTGATGCTGCATCATTATAGAGCGCCCCATGAAATTTGATATGGTCAAAATCCATTTCCTGAGCTTGAATTACTTCTTGAAATAAATGGATCTGCTCGAGCAAGGTATCCAGCAATTGCATCCGATGCATCCGGTAGGATTTTCTGCCGAAATTTTTCCGGTCAGGGTAGGAGGGATGAGCTCCTACTTTTTTTTCCAATTCGCCACAGGCTAATACCGTCTCCCGAATACTGTCTCGATCTCCGTAATGTCCACCGCAAGCCACAGATGCAGCGTGGAGGTATGGGATCAGTTTTTTTTCGTGGGGAACTCCTTCTCCTAAATCGATATTGATTTGTAGGCTTTTCTGCATGAGGGAAGTTAGGAAATTCAGAAATGATTTTTGCCTTCGACATTACCAATTGTCTCAAAATTGACTTGAATGGCTATGTTTTTTAATTTTAACGTATGTGAAACAAAAACCTAAATTCTTATGGGAAGAGGAGATTTGAAATCCAGACGAGGAAAAATCAATCGTGGAACTTTCGGAGCAAGTAGACCCAAAAAGGAAGCGAATCGCCAAGCGAGGCGCCTGAAATTGGGTTTAGAAAAAAATGAATGATTGATGTACCAGGGGCTTCGGCCCCTTTTTTTATCCTCTAGGCTGAATCATCAATACTTCCTTTGTTTTCTTGTCAATCAGGACGGTCAGAGGTCCCTTGATCAAATCTTCAAATGTTTTGAAGGTTACAAAAAATTGATTTTCTGATTCTTTTACAACTGCATCTTCCCAAGACTCAGTCAGCGATTCTCGATCAACTGGCTCCAAGGCATCAAATGCTATTTTTCGGATTTTTTCAAAAGCTTTTTGATTCATGATTTCCTAAAGGTTATTGTAATGCTTGATCCATTCATTTAGCTGTTTGAAGTCCAGTTTCCCTTCGGCCACTTTGAGGTGATGCAAGATAGCCAAAGACTTTTTCATTCGACTTTCTGGATTTTTTACTTTGGTGACCAAATAGATTAATGATCGCTGCTTTCCTGGAGTAAGGGAGTTGAAATATTTTTGACCTTCTTCATCTTGATCCAAAAGTACCTCAAACTCTTCAGGGACTTCATGACCATACTCGCTCTGATCTTGCTCTAGCGTAATGACGCAGGCGTTGCTTTCCTTTACACCAAGCTTTTTTCTAAGATTTTTGGTTATCAGAATATACCAATATTCCCTAGCCTTCATCAATGCAACATGGAAAGGACCTTCTTCCTCAAACCAGGCCAATACTCTCCGGTTATCATCACGAATCATTGAAATAGCTACCTCATCCGGCACCGGGAAGTGATACTGCCAATGATTGTAGTCAAAGGCTGATAGTTTGCTGGGGAATTTTTGTCTCACTCTTTTATCAGTTTGACGGCGATCTCGCCTTCATTAAGCTTAAGGGTTAAAATCAGCTCTTCGACTGTGACTTGAAAGCTGCGGATATTCTTCAATTCGCCAGTCAGGGTATTGAGTAGTTCCACTCGATAGGTTCCCGGCGGTACATTCAGCTTTAGGTAGCTGGACTGTTCTCCTGCCTCGACCACAAAGAATCCATACCCCTGATTTCCATTTTTCATGGCATAGGTTAGGAATCCAGGAGACCCAATTACCACATCCTGATCAGGAGTGAGGAATTTCAAGTCAAAGGAATGGAAGAAGTCATGGAGGATTTTCAACTGCTTTCTAAGACTCACACTACCACCTCCAGGTGCTTCATTCACAAGTGTGCCATCTTCTTTACTGGTGAAAAATGAATAATCTAAATTATTGAAAAGCCCTCCGCCAGAAAATAAAAATGCCCAAGCCTGTCTTCGGTAAACCATGTCGGAGTTTCCGGCAAACCCTGATTCATCAAAGCCAATTACCCGATCCCAATGATAATTCATAGTGGCAGATTGGGGCCAGTTGTAGTGAAAATTAAGAATGGAAATATGCTCGGATATTTTGGAAAGCGGTGCGTAGAAGTTTGAATAGTTCTGGGCGATCAGGTGCTTCTTGGGAAGGCCGCTTTCTGATTCTACAATGGTTTTGACCATTTCATCTTGCCAAGCCAAGGAAAGTGAGTCTGCAATGTCGATTTTTTCTGTCCAGTCAGCATCTAATGAATATTGATTTTTCAGATTTAGGATGGATCGACCTCGGTCGGACCAAGGCTCATTTTGGATTTCAAAGAAGAAGTTCGGGTATGGGTTGAGTTCTTTCACCAACTTGCTGACATAAGACTTTTGAAGTTCGAGCAAGGATCCGTTTCGAGTAGTGTGTACCAGTTTTCGCTCAAGTGGAGCTGCTGAATCTATTCTGTTTAAAGGGTTTTGGGGGTTGATTTCCCAGTGTTCATCTGTGTAAATGGAAGAGAAAAAAGTAACTTCTACGATGATGTCGAGCTCCTCAGCCAGCCTCATAAACTCATGTAATCTCTCAAAATAGGTGGGGTTATAGCTTGACCAGTCGTACAAAATTCTTCCGTCACGCTCCACGGTATTCCAGGGTGTGATTACCCGGTTTTTCTCTGGTGCTAGCGTGTTGTATTTGATCCCAAAGCTGGTAGAAGCTATTTCAAAATAACTTCCCATAAAAATCCGGGTATAGTTCATGCCCTCTTGATGTAGTGTCCTCAAGTATTTCTCAAAGTCAAAATCCAAATTCACCAAGGCACCATAATGTTCAGCTGAAGTAATTAGGGCTAATGGTTTTCCCTTGTATTCGAAATAGTGAGGGTTTTCCGGCAAGAGTTTGATCGGCTCTTGGCAGAAGGCTATCGAATGGAAAGAAAGTAGTAATAGGGTTAGAAAAATTGGAAAGGGTTTCATTGCTCGGTTATTTTTATCAAATTAAGAATTAATACTTACAAGTTAAATCTTCATTTTAGATGCTTTCTGTAGCATAAATTTAATTCATGCCCCTTCGATCAAAATTACCCCACGTAGGTACCACCATATTTACGGTCATGTCTCAAATGGCCAAAGATCATAATGCTATCAATTTATCTCAAGGCTTTCCAGGCTTTGATTCCGATCCAGTGCTCTTGGAGTTGGTAGCCAAGTACACAAGAGAAGGGTTTAATCAATATGCTCCGATGTCGGGCGTTCCCGCCCTCCGAGATGTGCTATCAGCCAAAACAGAACTTTGCCATGCATATAGACCTAATCCAGAAACTGAAATTAGTATAGTTTCAGGGGCTACCGAGGCTATTTTTTGTGCGATCACAGCGGTGGTTAAGCCTGGAGACGAAGTCTTGATTTTGGAGCCTGCTTATGATAGCTATGAGCCTGCAATTCTCCTCAGTGGTGGAATTCCCATTCATATTCCTTTGAAAAAAGGCGATTTTTCAATCGATTGGGAAAGGGTTATTTCCTCCGTGACTTTTAAAACCAAGGCAATCGTAATCAACACTCCTCACAATCCTTCCGGCTATGTTTGGTCTTCTTCGGATTTGGATCATTTGGCCCAACTGATAAGGGATCGAAATATCTTTGTGATCAGCGACGAAGTATATGAGCATATCACTTTTGATGAGAGAAAGCATCTGTCTCTCATAGGACATGAAGAGTTGAGGGAAAAGTCATTCGTATGCGGATCATTTGGCAAAACCTTTCATGTGACAGGATGGAAAGTAGGGTTTTGCATCGCCCCACCAGAACTGATGGAGGAGTTTCGGAAGATTCATCAATTTGTCACTTTCAGCACGGTGACGCCAATCCAATATGCCTTGGCAGAATACCTGAAGACTCCATCTAATTATGAATCAGTTTCTGAATTCTATCAGAAAAAGCGGGATTTTTTCTGCCAGGGATTAAAAACAACAGGCTTGGAATTTAGTCCTGCGCAAGGAAGCTTTTTTCAGATGGCCTCCTATGGTCACCTATCAGATATCTCAGATAAGGAATTGGCGGAGCGTATGACAAAAGAGCTCAAAGTTGCCTGCATCCCCGTTTCGGCATTTTATCACAATGGGCAGGACCATAAGTTTATTCGATTTTGCTTTGCAAAAGAAGATTCTGAGTTGCAGGAGGCACTAGGAAGATTGGAGGGTTTGAAACGAATTCTATAAAAAAACCGGCAACGTTTCCGCTGCCGGCAGGCTGTGTTAAGTTCCTGTTTTTCAAGGAATCAGGCCAAAGACTTTCTACAAAATTCCAAACATTTTTGTACTTCAGAGACAGGATCTGAATTTTCAGGAACTTGATATTCCAATTCGATCGTAGCTGGAAATTTGTATTTGTTTTTTTGCATCATTTTCAAAACATCTCCAATCGGAGTGTCTCCAGTCCCCCAAGCTACATTTCCATTACCATGCTCAGGTGTCTGCCTGTCCTTGGTATGCATACTGAGAATCCGCTGATGGTTTTTTTCAATCAGTGGAAAAAGATCTTGGTGTCCTGCAGCGATATAGTGACCCATATCTAGATTTAGTGCATTGTTTGGGCTCTGAGCCAAGGCGGTGTCCCAAAAGTCAAAAGTTTGCTGCTCATGACCATGATAGGCTACAGACAATTTATTTTGCTCGCCCATTTTGCCCAGCTTGAGTGTATGCGCATCATTAGATGGATGCTCTAGCGTGACATGAGAAGCTCCCAAAGCTCTCGCTGCTTTCATTCCATAGGCGATTTCTGCATCGGTATTATTAGGGCCGAAAGCACTGGGCTTGAAGGCATAAATGCTTACACCTGCATCCTTGTACATCTTTCGAAGCTTTTCAAATGGAGCCATATCGGCACTTGCTCTCCAATCAGCCACAGCTTTTGAATAAGCGTCTGCCTCCGATTGGATATCCTTCAACTCTTTTTGCTCATCTTCGGTCAAATTTTCTCCGGCTCTAGCTTTCCGGCCAAGTTGCCAGGCTTTCCTGCGATCAAAATTAGCCTGAGGCATTCCGGCAAAACTCTCCACTGGATCTCCCATCAATTCGATTGCTGAAATTCCACTGTCAACGACATACTTTAGAGTAGCTTCTGCGCTTTGGTCAGGAAGAGATCGAAAGGAATAGGTGATACAGCCGATTTGTACGCCATTGATTCGACTATCGGGCTTGTTCCAGCTTTTAATTATTGCTGGTGCACCCTTCAATAATCCCGGAGCTACCACAAGTGAGGCCACTCCAATTGCAGATTTTACGAGAAATTCCCTTCTGTTTTTCATTTGTAATAATAGGTTTGAGAGCAAGTTTGGCTTTCTATTGTGTCAATTTAAATGAATAGAAACGAAATTCAGAATTTTTCTTACGTATTTTTTAATTAATTTTTCAATTAGTCTAGAAAGTCGGTGTTATTCAGCAGGTTTTTTCTTAGCTGAACAGCTGATTTTATGCGATTGAAAAGTTTTTTGCAGGTTTTTATTCGCTTGTTTCTAGCTTAGGATCAATAAAACCTTAAAATCATGAAGAAATTTAATTTATCACAATGGCTATTGGTTCTCCTGCTGGTGATTTCAGCAGGCTTAACTACGCATGCTCAGTCGGAGAAAAGTCTCCTGTGGAAGATTAGTGGGAATGGACTAGTTGAAGATTCTTATCTGTTTGGTACCATTCATTTGATCTGTCCTGATCAGTTTATGATGGATGATAGAATCAAAGAGGCCTTTGAAAATACTGATCAGCTTGTGATGGAGCTCGATATGGATGATCCTACGATGCAGCAGAAAATGCAGCAACTTTCGCTAAATGCCGGAATGAAAAACCTCGAACCTCAGATCAAGGAAGAATATAAAGAGGCTCTGAATAAGTTTTTGATGGAAAATTATGGTGCTAATATCTCCCAGTTTGGAGTGCTTAAGCCATTTGTGCTTTCGAGCATGATTATGCTGAAGCAGCTTCCTTGTGAGCAGATTGAAAGCTATGAGCTGTTTTTTACCAATCTAGCAACTGAACAGCAAAAGGAGATTTTGGGCTTAGAAACGGTTGAATTTCAGATGCAGGTTTTTGATCAGATCCCCATTGATTATCAGCTAGATGAGTTGGGTAAAATGGTTACCGAGGATTATACACAAAAGGAGTTTGCCAAAATAATTGAAGCCTATCAGGCCGAAGATTTGGATCAATTGTATAAAATGATAGCTGAATCAGGCACTATGACCGGGGATTTTGCGGAGATCATGCTAGATGACAGAAATGAAGAATGGATTGATGATATGGAAAATCTCATGAAGGAAGAAGCAACCTTTTTTGCGGTAGGTGCGGGACATCTCGGTGGAGAAAACGGTGTGATAAGCTTACTTGAGAAAGCTGGGTACAAAGTAGAGGCTGTGAAGTAAAATGAATATGCTGAGAGGAACTCCAGTAAAACTTAACCATACGCAATTATATTGGGTGTTTCAGGTTCTAGGCTGGAGTTCCATAGTTTTTGTGGAGACGGTCAATTATACCTTTTTTATTTTTGGACAGTTTCAGTGGGAATATTTTTTCCAGTTTCTTGTAATGGCAAGTTTAGGGGTTTTGGTTTCTCATTTCTACAAAAAATGGTTTATACCGAAATCAATCTTTGAAAAAGATCTATCGCGGATTTGGATCAAGGGAGTTTTTGATGTTTTGGTAATTTCATTTTTGATGACCTTTTTTCTATATGTTCCAATGACTGTATTTACCAATCCAGATGACTTTTCAAAAAGGGAGTTCTGGATCAGCTTTTTTGGGCAGGTGATGAATCTTGGAAGGTACGTGATGGGTTGGGTAGTGATTTATTATCTGTATCACATCATGAAACAGAATCAATACGTAAAGGAACAAAAGCTCATCTTAGAGAATGCTGCCAAATCAGCAGAACTTGAACTTCTGAAAAATCAACTTAATCCCCACTTTTTATTCAATTCATTGAATTCCATCAAAGCTTTGGTTTTGATCGATCAGGAAAAGGCCAGAGATGGAATCATCAAACTTTCAGAGCTCTTGAGATTCTCTTTGAACTATGAGCGGGTGACTTTGATAGCCATTCAAGATGAAATGAATGAAGTTCAAAAATATTTGGAGTTAGAAAAAATTAGGTTTGGGGATAGGTTGGAATTAGAAATCCAGCTAGAGGAGGATACCATGGAGCTCAAAATTCCTCCTGCCATGGTTTTGACCCTTGCTGAGAATGCAATCAAGCATGGAATAAGTCAGGTTCCCGATGGAGGTAAGGTAAGGGTGGTCTGTCAAAAGCGAAAAGGGAATTTGAGGATTATGGTTACAAACCCTGGTAGCTTGGATGGAAAGCAAACATTTGGGATCGGTTTAAAAAATGTGACTAAGCGATTACAAGCACTATATGGTAATGATGCTTCCTTTGAATTGGTCAGGAATGCTAAAGAAGAGATTGAGGCTAGAATATTGATTCCAAATATTTGAGTAATGCAAAAAACAGTTTATCTAGTTGATGACGAATTGCTCGCCTTACAGGAGATGGAGGTAATGCTGAAGCCCTTTTCTGAATTGAAGGTGATCGGCAAAAGTGCCCGTGTAGAAGAGGCAGTGAGAGAATGTAATGACCTAAATCCAGACCTTATTATTTTGGATATTAATATGCCAGGGATGGATGGTTTTCAGTTTTTAGAATCTCTAAACTCTGTAAATCAAGTGATTTTCGTGACGGCCTATGATCAATACGCTATCAAGGCCTTCGAGATTAATGCCTTAGATTATCTGCTAAAGCCGGTCAATCCACAGAGACTTCAGGATGCCATTAGACGTTTTCTCCTAAACTCAGAATCGGAGCAAGGTCCCTCCCAAAAACTTTCTTTGGACAAAAAGATTTTTATTAAGGATGGAGACTCCTGTTATTTTGTGGCTGTCCATAAGATTTTTCTTCTGGAAAGTGTCGGAAACTATGTGCGGGTTCATTTCGAAGATCAGAAACCTTTGTTGCATAAATCGCTTTCATATCTAGAGGAAAGGCTCCCTGAGGATCTTTTTTTCAGAGCAAATAGGCAATTCATCTTCAATTTGGATTTCGTGAAAAAAATAGAACCTTATTTTAATAGTACGCTGATGATTCATTTGAATTCGGGACATCAAATTGATTTGAGTCAGAGACAGAGTGTAAGATTTAGAGATTTGACCGGTATTTAGAGGAATGATAAATTCAAAACTCAATCAACGGATAAGTTCAGGAGTTTTTGAAAAGGAGTTTCAATTTAAAACTTCTAGAAGCTCAGGACCTGGTGGTCAAAACGTCAACAAGGTAGAGACAAAGGTCGAATTGCTTTTTGCTGTAAATTCATCCGAGGTGCTAACTGAGGAGGAAAAAGAAATTCTCGCCAAAAAAGCTGCAAATAAAATCGACCAAGAAGGAATTCTTCACCTGACAGCACAGGATAAGCGGTCCCAAATTCAAAATAAGGACTTGGTCATTCGAAAGTTTTATGACCTACTTCGCAAGTCCTTTGCAAAAAAGAAGGTTAGAAAAGCAACAAAACCGAGCAAGGCAGCTATCGAAAAGCGACTGAAAGCCAAGAAGATAAAAGCTGAAAAGAAGTCGGGTAGGGGTTGGAGTAAAGATTATTAGATCAATCAAAAATCCTGATTAGAAGTTTTTCGCATACTTTCTGACTGAGCGATTCCCGCTCCTTTTCACCATAAGCTACCGTCATACTCTGGTCAAAGGATTCTTTTGAAAGAATCTTCAATTCTGTACCGAGACTCAGTTGGCGAGAATTAAGATAAGCCAAAAATTCCGCTGAAGAGTCAGATAGAGCAGCGATTACTGCTTCTTGGCCGGGCACTGCTTCACTCAGACTTTTTAAATGCAGTTCTTGTATTCTTCCCTGCTTGTCCGGAATAGGAGAACCATGCGGGTCTACGGTCGGAAAGCCCATCATTTCGTCCATTCGCTCAAAGAATTTCGGTGCATGAATATGCTCTACTTGCTCCGCAATTTCATGGACCTCTTCCCAGCCAAAGCCCATTTTATTGACTAAAAACATTTCTGTAAGCCGGTGCTTTCGAATGATTAAAGCGGCAGCTTTTTTTCCCTGCTCGGTCAAAATCACAGGCTTGTACTTTTCATACTTGCACAATCCCTGTTTCTGAAGGGTCTTTACCATGCTATTAGCAGTAGGCATACTGACGCCCAGTTGATTAGCCAAATCAGAGATACTTGCCTCTCCCTGATTATTAGATAAGTTGAATAGGGCTTTTAGATAGTTTTCCTCTGTGATAGATGCCATGGAATCTTATTTTTCTCAAATATTTTTAAAAATACTTTCAAATCAAATTTGTTAGAATAATCTAACAAAATATATTTGCATATCTAATTACCGATTTAAAACGAAAAATTCTTATAATTGCAACAATGTTGCATTAATTATGAAAAAGCTATACAGTTTCTTAGTTCTTATGTTTTTTTCCTCATTTGGAGCTTTCGCCCAAGGGAGTCTTTCGGGGAGAGTAGTTCAAGCAGATAAGCCGCTTGAATTTGCTTCTGTCTATCTACCTGAGCTAGGTAAGGGAACTATGACTGATAGTGCTGGATATTTCTTGTTAGATGATCTGCTCCCTGGCACTTATCGGGTAGAGGTTTCTATGATGGGCTATCGGAAATCTGTGGAGGATTGGACAATTCCCTCTAAGGAAGAACTTGTGATTTCACTTCAGGCATTAGATACAAGTCTGGAAGAAGTTGTAGTCAGCGGAACGCTACAGGAAGTTTCCAGATCGAATAGTCCTGTTCCTATTGAGGTTTACAAGGATGGATTCTTCAAAGCCAATCCAACACCGTCCATATTTGAATCACTTCAGACTATTAATGGAGTCCGCCCTCAGATCAATTGTAATATTTGTAATACGGGAGACATTCATATTAATGGTTTGGAAGGGCCTTATACCATGGTATTGATCGATGGGATGCCGATTGTGAGTGGATTGGCGACTGTTTATGGTTTGACAGGAATACCACAATCTTTGATTGATCGAATCGAGGTGGTCAAAGGCCCGGCATCGACGCTATACGGTTCAGAAGCTGTGGGTGGATTGATTAATATCATTACTAAGCGCGCGGAACTGGCGCCCATCGTTTCAGTAGATGCTTTTGGGACGAGTTGGGGGGAGGTCAATCTGGACCTGGGTCTTAAAACAAAGATTGGTGAACGTGTTCATTCTATGACTGGGGTTAATATTTTTCAGTATGATAATCCAATTGACAACAATGAGGACGGGATGACAGATGTGACTCTTTCAAAGCGTATTTCACTTTTTCAAAAATTTCGCGTAGATCGAAAAAACAGAAAGGAGTTTAATGTAGCCTTAAGGTACCTCTATGAAGATCGCTGGGGAGGAGAAATGAATTGGACACCAGAATTTCGAGGTGGTGACGAGATCTACGGAGAAAGCATTTACACGAGTCGCTGGGAGCTTTTTGGAAATTATGAACTTCCAACCATTGAAAATCTGAACTTTCAGTTTTCTGCCAATGGACATAATCAAAATTCGGTATACGGAGATATGCTTTACCTGGGGGATCAGAAAATTGCCTTTGGTCAATTGACTTGGACCAAGTCCCTAGGTAATCACCAACTCCTTTCAGGTCTTGCTTATCGCTACACCTACTACGATGACAATACTCCCGCTACTGCAAGTGCAGGATTAGATCAGAATTTGCCATCTGAAATTCATCTTCCAGGGGCGTTTGTCCAGGATGAAATTCAGGTAGGTAAAAATAAAAGCCTTCTTTTAGGAGCCCGCGTTGATTACAATTCGGTTCATGGGCCTATATTTTCGCCTCGCGCAAATTTCAAAGTATCTTCCTCTGATCAAAGTTTAATATTTCGACTTTCGGCGGGGAATGGATTCCGCGTGGCAAATGTGTTTACCGAAGATCATGCAGCGTTGACTGGAGCAAGAGATGTGATTTTCGAAGAAGAGCTCCAGCCAGAGCGATCCTGGAATACGAATGCGAATTTGGTAAAGAAGTTCTATACTAATTCTGGAGCCTTTTTGAGTCTAGATGCCTCGGCCTTTTACACTTATTTCACGAATCGGATTATCCCTGATTATGAAACCAATCCTAATCAGATCATTTACTCAAATCTTGATGGGCATTCGGTTTCCCAAGGAGTTTCTTTGACCACAAACTTCGCTTTACCCAGTGGGTTGGAGGGAAATATTGGTGCGACATTCTTGGACGTAACACTTACTGAGGAAGGAATTACTGAGCGTCAGATTTTGGCAGAGCGGTTTTCTGGGGTGTGGAATATTGCCTATAGTTTCTCAAGAATAGGTTTGAAAATTGATTACACCGGAAACGTATACGGCCCGATGCGATTACCATTATTGGGAGAATTGGATCCTCGTCCAGAGTATTCTCCTTGGTTTAGTATTCAAAACATCCAAGCCACAAAACCGATTGGAAAGCGATGGGAGATTTATGGCGGTGTAAAAAATCTTTTGAATTTTTTACCTCCGGCCAATAGTATTGCCCGTGCATTTGATCCATTTGATAGGGGAGTGGACTTTGCAGAGGATGGAAGCGTGATTCCTACTCCAGGAAACCCTAATGCTTTGACATTTGATCCGTCATACATGTTTGCTCCGAATCAAGGAATAAGAGGATTTCTAGGGGCTCGCTTTACAATACTCGATTAAAAATTGAATCAGTCAGGCTTCAAAAACTAACTCCGGTCACCAAACCGGAGCCAGAATGAGCAGAATTTATATGAAAAGGAAGGAATAAAAAGTACCAAACAGTCCTTCCTTTAAAAGTCGTTTCTTTCAAAAAGGAATAGCAAAAGTTGTTTATCACCCGAGACAAAACTAGTAAAAATATTTAAAAGAAAAACAATCTCTTATTGGTTTACAATAAAATATTTATGATTTATAAAATAAAAAATTGGATTTTTTTATTTTAAATCGATTGCGAAGGGCCTCAGGCCCTTCCAAGCCAATAAATTATCAAAGCGTTAATTTTTTTGAACTCAGTTAAACTTTTATTTCTCAATTTTTTCGTAACTGGCCAAGACACCTCTTACCATGGCAGAACTGAATCCTTGATGCTCCATTTCATTTAGCCCTACGATAGTACATCCCTTTGGAGTGGTGACCTTATCAATCGCTTCCTCAGGATGCATATTTTTTTGAATCATTAGCTGGGCGGCCCCCTTTACAGTCTGATTTACGATTTGACTGGCTGTTTTAGCATCAAAACCGATTTGTATTCCACCTTGAATCATCGCTCGCATAAATCGTAGAACGTAAGCTATTCCGCAGGCACCAAGGACAGTAGCTGCTTCCATTAGGCTTTCATCAATCGTGATAGTCTGACCGATAGAATCGAAAAGTTCTTTTACCAATTGCTCTTGCTGGGAGTTCGTATTCTTGGAACAAATACAGGTAATGGATTCCTGAATATCAGCAGCGATATTAGGCATGGCTCGAAAAGTCGGGCTGGTTGGATTAATATTTTCTAGAATTTCATCCAAAGTCACTCCGGTTGCTAGGGATACAATCATTTGATTTATTTCATCTAGGCCCGGTTTGATTTCCTGCAATATTGAAGGGATGTTGTAAGGTTTGACACCCAGGATTACAATCTGGCTGCTTTTAACTGCTTCTAAATTATTCGATAAAGTATGTACACCCTGATTTTCAAATTCTTTTAAAGAGCTTGTATTTCGTTTGGTGAGTGTCAGATTTTTCGCTGGAAAACCTGGTATGGATAGCAAGCCCCTTGCAATGGAGGTCCCAAGATTGCCACATCCTATGATTGTGATTTTTGTTCTGCTTATCATAAAAACGTTAATTTTTTATCTGTTTGATTGAATAAAGGTAAAGATTTGTCCTCCTTTTTTTTAAAAAGCATAAATATTCGGTGCTAATCTTATTTAAACTTTAATTTTTTAAAAATATTAGGAAAGATATTTTGACAAAAAGTAAAGTTTGTTTTACATTTGGTAAAAAATATTTGACTTATGAATAATAGATCTTTTCTCACTGTTCCGCTTTTGCCAACTGCCTGGAAAAAGTTTGCTTATCTCTTTTTCCCACTTCCAATCCTTTTGGTGATAGGTTTGGCATTTTCTAATCCAGATACAGATCCAAACGAGGCAGCTCAAATTATTTATGGGTTTTGGGCGATAGGCTTTGGGATATTAAATCTCACCCGTGAAAAGGTAGAGGATGAAATGATTCAAAGCTTCCGATTGCAGGCCTTTCAGACGGGATTTTTCTGGCTTATTTGGGGCTTAGGAGCACTGATGTTGATCAATTACCTGCGCTTTGATAGGCTGACATCCGAGATGTTTACAGCTTATTTGGTGCTTTTCCTTTTGAATTTATACATCTATGCTGCATTTCAGGTCCAAGTGTATCAATCCAAAAAGGAAAACTAATGCCCATGCAGACTTCATCACTTCATGGATTTTCCAAACTCAATTGGATAGGAATATCTCCATTCGCTGAATTAATAGTGTGCCTTTTCAAGTGTGAATTATGAAAAATACTATAAAAATTGAGAGAGCTCGCCATAATTTGACACAGCAAGACTTAGCTGATAAAGTGGCTGTCTCCCGCCAAACTATTAATTCAATTGAAGCAGGTAAATATGTCCCTTCTACTGTTTTAGCACTCAAGATCGCCAAAGTCTTTGAATTGCCAGTGGAAGCGGTTTTTCAATTAGAGGATTTAGACTTTGAATGATTGTGACGTAATGAAATTTTAGGTTTTTTCATTCGTTACTCTAAGATCGAATGCCATAAGAATGGCACTTTGGATCGCTTTATTTGTCGATTATCTTACATTTGCATTTTTATCAGACTTTTGGATATGCCCAAACTCATTCGGATTACAACTGTACCACTTTCACTCAAACTGCTCCTTCAAGGCCAAATGGCCTACATGAAGGAAAAGGGTTGGGAGGTAATAATGGTCAGTGCCGACGGGAAAGAAATTCCACATATTGAAAGGGCAGAGGGAGTTAGACATGAGGTAATTCCTTTTACCCGTAGAATCACACCCTTCGATGACCTTTCTTGTATCTGGAAACTTTACAGGCTTTTCAAAAAAGAGCAACCTGATATCGTTCATACGCATACTCCGAAAGCAGGTCTCCTTGGGATGATTGCAGCTAATCTGGCTGGAGTCAAAATTCGAATTCACACACTCGCAGGAATTCCTGCCATGGCTGCCACTGGCAACAAAAAAAGCCTTTTGGAAAATGCCGAAAAGTGGACGTATTCTAACGCTTCGGAAGTATGGCCAAATTCTTTGGGGCTTAAGAAATTTGTGGAGGAGAATAATCTCTGTGAGTCAAAAAAGCTTCGCGTAATCGCTAAAGGCTCTTCCAACGGAGTTGATTTGGAAAAGTACAACAGGAATGTGCTGAAAGAGAATCATTTGGTAGCCGCAACCATGCGAATTATGCCAGGTGAGGATGATTTTATCATCTTGGCTGTTGGTCGATTGGTCAAGGATAAAGGCATAGAGGAATTGGTGTCAGCATTCTTAAGTTCAAAGATTGTCAACCGTGCCAAACTGGTATTACTTGGTAGCTTTGAACAAGACCTCAATCCCTTGAGTCCCGATACCATTCAGCAGATCAATGATCATCCACGCATCACGCAGATTGACTGGTCGGATCATGTAGCTCATTATATGGCTTTGGCAGATGTTTTGGTTCATCCTTCTCATCGGGAAGGCTTTCCGAATGTACTTTTGGAAGCGGCTGCGATGCAACTTCCTATTATTTGCTCCGATATTATCGGTAATACCGATTTAGTCATTCAGCAAAAAACAGGCTTGATTTTTCCGTTAGGAAATATAGAAATTCTGAAAGAGGCGATGGAATTTGCCTATGTAAAACGGGATAGAATGTTGGCTATGGCCGATGCTTTATATCAGGAGGTGATTGCAAATTATGACAGAAGGAAAGTCCATGCAGAGATTTTTTCTAACTATGAGCGCCTAATCCAAGAGGCTGATAAGATGGAATAGTTTATATTTGACCGAAAGAGCCCTTTAAACTTAAGATTTTGGAATATTTGGTTAATCAGAAAATATCTTGAACCTACAAGAATGCTTCAACCAAATGGAACCTTTGATTAGCAAGTGAATTTAAAATGAAATATTTAGTCACCGGTGCAGCCGGATTTGTTGGTTTTCATGTCTCTAAAGCCCTTGTGGAGCGCGGAGACACCGTTGTAGGCTTAGATATAATCAATGATTACTACGATATAAATCTGAAATTCGATCGATTGGATTTTTTGGGAATTCAAAAAAATAATCTTGAAGCCAACCAAAAATTAGAATCAGAAAAATTTTCAAATTTTAGTTTTGTCAGAATGGATTTGGCTCAGAAAGAGCCTTTGATGGATTTATTTGGCAGCGAAAAATTTGATGTTGTCATCCATCTAGCAGCACAAGCGGGAGTTAGATATTCTTTGACGCATCCTGAGGTATATGTGCAAAGTAATATTATCGCATTTTTGAATATCCTCGAATGCTGTAGATTTCACCCGGTCAAGCACTTAGTTTACGCATCTTCTAGTTCGGTCTATGGATCGAATGAGAAAATGCCTTTTTCGACCTCAGATCCAGTCGACCATCCTATTTCGCTTTACGCTGCTTCGAAAAAATCCAATGAATTGATGGCTCATACTTACAGTCATCTATTTGGGATTCCTACAACTGGACTGCGCTTTTTTACAGTATATGGGCCTTGGGGACGACCAGATATGGCGCTTTTTCTTTTTACCAAAGCCATTCTGGAAGATAAACCTATTCAGGTTTTCAACTATGGGAAGATGAAACGAGACTTCACCTTTGTAGATGATATCGTAGAGGGTGTACTCAAAGTAGCCGATCGACCTGCCCGTCCAAATCCTGATTTTGACTCCCAAAACCCAGATCCGGGAAGCGGAAAAGCACCGTATAAGGTTTACAATATTGGGAACTCTTCACCTGTTCTACTGATGGATTACATTCATGCCATTGAAAAGGGGCTTGGAAAGAAGGCAACCATGGAATTACTTCCACTGCAACCCGGAGATGTTCCAGCTTCTCACGCGGACGTGGAAGATTTAATCCGAGATACTGGCTATAAGCCCAATACTCCTATTGAAGATGGTGTGAAAGCCTTTACTGATTGGTATTTAGATTATTACAAGAAATAGAATTTATGAGTAAGAATATTTTAATCACAGGCGGAGCGGGTTTTATCGGTTCGCATGTTGTCAAACTTTTTGTGGAAAAGTATCCTGATTATCAAATCATTAATCTGGATGCGCTGACCTATGCAGGTAACCTTGAGAACCTGAAGGAAGTAGAAAATTCCCCCAATTATACTTTTGTAAAGGTGGATATTCAAGATGCAGAAAAGCTAGATGAGGTTTTTAAAACGCATCAAATTACAGATGTCATCCACCTGGCAGCAGAGTCGCACGTGGATCGCTCGATCTCAGATCCTTTGGCTTTTGTGAAGACCAATGTTTTTGGAACGGTTAACTTGCTGAATGCTGCAAAAAAGGCTTGGGCTGAAAAGTTGGATGAACATCTTTTCTATCATGTGTCTACCGATGAGGTTTATGGATCATTGCATGACGGAGGTTTTTTCTTGGAAACGACCGCTTATGATCCTCAATCTCCCTATTCTGCCTCTAAAGCTGCTTCTGATCACTTTGTAAGGGTCTATGCGAATACGTATAAGATGCGGACGGTCATTTCCAACTGCTCAAACAACTATGGCCCCAATCATTTTCCGGAGAAGCTAATTCCGCTTTGTATCAACAATATTAAGAATATGAAACCTTTGCCAGTTTATGGAAAAGGAGAGAATGTTCGGGATTGGCTTTTTGTCAAGGATCATGCACGGGCAATTGATACTGTTTTCCATAAAGGAAATGCAGGGGAGACCTATAATATCGGTGGGTTTAACGAGTGGAAAAACATTGATATCGTTCGATTGCTTTGTCAAAAAATGGATGAAAAGCTGGGTCGCCCGAGCGGTACTTCAGAAAAACTAATCACATTTGTGAAAGATCGTGCAGGGCATGACCTTCGCTATGCGATTGATGCTACTAAAATCCAAAAAGAGTTGGGATGGGAGCCAAGCTTACAATTTGAAGAGGGTATCGAAATAACGATTGATTGGTATTTGGCCAATCAAGACTGGTTGGATCATGTCACTTCAGGTGCCTATCAGGATTATTACGCTTCTCACTATACAGAGTAATCAGTCTTTTTCCTTCTTTTCCTCATCAAAGTAAAGATGATAATGCTTGCTGCATCCTGGGTTGAATGCTGATTGACATTTTGGACAGGAATTGTTGGAGGACATATAGTCGTTGATGCTTAATTCTGTCCCGCAAACTCCGCAAAGAATGGCTTTTTGATCATACTCACTTTTTGGCCAAACTTGATGGTCATGGTCAGCCTCTTCTTCATGACAACTGAAGCATGGGTAGTATTTATCGCAACACTTAAATTTGATGGCAATGATATCTAAATCCGAATGCCAGTGAATGCAGCGGGTTTGATTGTCTACAGGTTTGCCAAATACCTGAACTCCTCGGATAGAAGATTCGGGCAAAACTGAAAGGACCTTTGACTGCCCAAAGCTGTATATGGAGAAAAATAGAAAACCGATTAATAGAAGTGTTCTGCTCATCAACGATTTGAATTCGAAAGGGGAGGTTTAATTTCGGTAAGTTTCTTTTACCTCACCGCAAGTTAGCATAGAGGCTCCAAAATAAGGGTTTAAAATTTCTTTTTTCTCACTTAGCCAATAGGCTCCTTCATCACCAAAAGCCATTGGGCAATAGTCTTTATAGACTACCCGATTAGCCAATCCATAGGTTTCATTGGCCTCTATGATTAATTCAGAAAGATTATTGAAATTAACCCTTGCTTCTTTAATCCCTTTACTTTTTTCGAGATCACTTAAAACCCCAAGCCATACCGAAGGTTGAATCGTGGTTTTCCCCTCATTTTCCATCAATTTCAACGAATTACGAATTCCTGCCCATATTTTGTTATTCACCTTCCATTGATCGGATGCCAGTTGATTTTTGAGCTCAAAATAATAATCAGCCAATTGGTTAAAACCCTTCGAAAAATTCTCCGTAACGTCAACTTGATTCGATGAAGTTCGATTCATCAAGCTTGGTTTTCCAGCTAGCTGCGAGGCTGCATCAATTGTGAAAGCACCATTTACTACTATCTCCTCACCATTTTCCAGTCCCGATAAAACAGAATAATTGTCACCTTGTAGTGCTCCGATTTCTACTTCCCGCATTTCAAAACCCGCAGGACTTTGATTCGGAACCTTGACGTATACTACGGATCTTTTTCCTGACCAAAGTACAGCGGTACGAGGAACCAATATAGTCGTCTGACTATTTCTATTCTTTGAAATTTCCGCCTTTACAAACATCTCTGGAAGAAGTTTACCCTGGCCATTTGGAAGCTCTGCGCGTACAGCTGCAACGCGTGTTTCAGGGTTGATCACAGGATCCACAAAGCTAACCTTACTGCTAAACTTCTTATTAGGAATCCCTGCGACAGTAAATTGAATCGGGGTCCCCACTTGGATTTGATCAAGATCACTTTCATAAGCATCTAGAATTACCCATACCTTATCCAAATTCACAATTTGAAACAAGGCTTGTCCTGTAGTGATATAGTCTCCTACAGCAACATTTCGACCCATCACGATGCCCCCATGCTCCGCAAAAACATCGAATTGTTCTTGTATTTTTCCTGCTACTTCAATGGATGAAATTTGCTCTTCTGACAGTTTCCAAAGACGAAGCTTTTGCTTAGCAGCCTGATAAATCTCCGGAAAATCACTTTTGATTTTTGATGCTTCGAGAAGCTCCTGTTGAGCGGAAAGTAGCTCTGGAGAATAAATTGAAGCTAGTTTTTGACCTTTGATTACCTTTTCCCCAGTAAAGCTTACATAAAGTCTTTCGATTCTCCCAGGGAATTTTGCAGTGATAGAAGCAGATTCCCTTTCGTCAGCTTGAATTTTGCCCGTCAACTCTAATTTGCTCTCTCCTCCGGTTGATCCCACTTGGATGGTTTGAATCTGTGCTAAGGCCATAGATGATTCGGTCATTTTCAGTACCGGAGACTCATTGTCTTCATTTCCTTCAGAATTAGCGGGAATCAGGTCCATGCCGCAAATAGGGCAATCGCCTGGTTCTGTAAGTTGGACTTGTGGGTGCATGGAGCAGGTCCATAGGCTAATTGATTCCAACTCATGCGCATGATCATGATTTTCAACAGAACCTGATTCAGTCGGTTTAATCCACCAACCTATGAAAGCACCTAATGTTAGCGTGGTTAATACCAATATTATTTTATTAATTAATAGCTTATTCATAACAGGGAGATTAGGTATTGATTAAGTTAATTCCAGATAGTTTTTCCAATAAGGACAAGCTCTGATATTGTAGGGTAATGGCCTCAATCCGCTTTATCTGATAATTCAAGATTTTCAGCTGTGATTTCAGAACAGAGGAAAACGGCACCGAGCCATTGCTGAAAGAGGTCGTAAGTAAATTTATTTGTTGTTGAACCAACTCGATTTGCTGGTCATATAATTCAAGACTTCTAGTAGCGTCTTCCCAGTTTTGAAAAGCTTCAGCCCATTGTATGGCTAAAAGGTTTTCTGTTTGAAGTTGGTTTTGGGTTGCTACCTCTTGTAAGTATTTAGCCTCATTGATTTTTCCTTCAGTCTTATTTCTGAAAATGGGTAATGAAAGAGTCACCATGGGCATCAACATATCCATGGAATGATCTGAATGATCAATACCATCATTTTCACGGGGAAGGAAGGGAGAATAGTTGATGCCCAGACCAATCTTAGGGTTACCTTCTAGCTTGGCTATTTTAGCCCTTTGTTCGTATGCTAAAGCATCATTCTCATATTTGGATATCATCGGATTCTTTTCTTTGATACTATCCAACAAACTATATTTATCGAGCTCAAGTAAGGGTGGTTGGAGCTTTTCGTTCAATTCAATTTTATCTTGAATATCCCGATTTATCAATTGGTTGAATTTGATGAAGAGAGAATTCTGATTAGAGGTCAACAGTGCCAATTGATTTTCCAACTCCTTGATTTCAAGTCTTATTTGGATTACTTCAGCCATTCCATTTGTGCCTCCTGAGCTTGAATTATTTTCGCTCATTTTTTCCTGTGTTATTTCTCCATTGGAATTTGAGGGATTCTTACTGGTTTGGCTAGGTCTTGAACCAGTACTAGCTTTAAAATCAGTCAATGCAAGTTCTTCTAATTTATGGAAGTAGGTGAGAATTTCTTTGGTGATATCTATCTCTCCTTGAATGCGATGTAAGTCAAACCATGTATACTTTATCTGGAAAAACAATTCATTTCTAACTTCCATGAAAAGTTGATATTGGGCTTGAGAAGAAAAATCCGCCTCACTTTTTTGAGCCTTGATAGTACCAAACCATGGAAAGGACTGCATGAGTCGATAATCTGCTAACTGCGTCCCCATAAAGCGCTCCATAGGCTGAAGAAATACACCGACTTGCAATTCGGGATCTGGTAATCCTGGCTGATCGATCCGTTCTTTACTGGCCAAGTATTGAGAATAACTAGCCTTTAACAGCGGACTGTTTTCTGTAGCATGAGTTAAATAATCATCCAGGCCTTGTGCCATGGTCTTATTGCCGACTACTGCAAGTAAAATAGTCAGCAATAGGGTGAGTTTTGGGTTTGGGATTCTCCAAACTCCAAAGTCCAAGTTCTTTTTAGTCCAATTCTTCATAATTTCAATTATTTGATTCATGGAAAAAAGCCGTGTTGTTTTGTTTTATTTTTCTTTCAGCCCATAAGCAATACAGCGTCGGCACAATAAAAACTGTCGTAAGCTCTAAGATCATCCCGCCTAGGGCTGGGATGGCCATTGGCACCATGATATCCGAGCCTTTACCCGTCGAGGTGAAGATGGGTATCAATGCCAAAAGAGTGGTTGCAGTGGTCATCAGGCAAGGGAGCACTCTTCGTTGTCCTGCTTCGATGACTGCAGCCCTTATCTGATTGATGTCTTTGGGTTGGTTGCTTTCAAAACTCTGTTTCAGATAGGTTGCCATGACAACCCCATCATCTGTAGCTATTCCAAATAGGGCAATAAAACCTACCCAAACGGCTACAGAAAGATTGTAGCTTTTCATCTGAAATAGATCTCTTAGATTGATATCGCCAAGATTTAGGTCCAAGAACCAATTTTGACCGAATAACCAAATCATCAAGAATCCACCTGAGAAGGCCATTGCTACGCCGGAGAAGACCATCAAAGCAGTGGAAACTCTCCTAAACTGGAAATAGAGAATCAAAAAGATTAAGATGAGCGAAAGTGGAACTACGATAGAAAGTCGTTTTTCAGCCCGAACCTGATTTTCATAATTTCCGGAGAATTCGAATCGAACTCCTGACGGAACTACCAATTCTCCCGATTCAATCTTTTGCTTCAAATATTTTTGAGCGTCTTCTACCACATTGACTTCCGCAAACCCGGTTTTTTTATCTAGTAGTACATAGCCAACGAGAAAGCTATTTTCACCTCGGATCATATCGGGTCCTTTTCGGAAAGTGATTTCGGCTAATTGCTCAAGGGGTATGAAACTTCCTGATGGAGTGGGAATTAATACTTCATGTAAAGCCTCCGGATTGTCGCGGTACTCACGAGCATACCGGACCCGAATCGGATAACGCTCTCTACCTTCCACTGTCGTGCTTAAGATTTTACCTCCAATGGCTGATTCGATGAATTCTTGCACATCGGCTACATTCATTCCATATCGGGCTATCTCCTTTCTGTTTATATCAATTTCGAGGTAAGGTTTTCCCACAATTCGGTCTGCGAAGACTGACTCTGCCTTTATAGAAGGAACCTCTTTCAGGTAGTTTTCTAACTTTAGACCAAATGATTCAATAGTCTCTAAATCAGGACCATATACCTTGATTCCGATTGGAGCTCGCATCCCGGTTTGAAGCATCACAAGCCGGGTTTCAATAGGTTGAAGTTTTGGTGCTAATGTGACGCCTGGTAGTTTGGTGACCCTTACTATTTCATTCCAAATGTCATCTGGACTTTTGATCTCCTTTCTCCATTGCCTGAAATACTTTCCGCTTGGATCAGGGATCAATAGCTTGGAATCTATTCTAGAAGGTTCATTGGAGTCTGGATCATAGCTAAGACCATTTTCCAAAACAAAGTGCCCTTTTTCATTCGTCTTGAATCTTTGTCTGTATCCGTTTTCATCAATTAAGTATTCGCTTTTGTAATTGATGACGTTCTCAAACATGGATAAGGGAGCAGGATCAATGGCAGTTTCTGCTCTACCGGCCTTTCCTACCACCAAATCCACTTCCGGGATAGCTGTCACTAGCATATCGAGTTTCTGAAGGGTTTCGAGGTTTTCTTCAACTCCAGCATGAGGCATGGACGTAGGCATAAGTAAAAACGATCCCTCGTCTAATGCTGGCATAAACTCTTTACCTAAACCTGGAAAAGTATGAACTATTGAACTCCATACATTAGTCGTGCGAATATTCCAGCCAAGTGCGTCAAACGTTCGCGGGATGAAACCGAATACTTGACCAAAGCCCAACCAAATACTGGCTCCTAATAGGATGATAATTGCAGGAAAGATCAAAAACTGCTTTTTGTGCGAAAGACACCAACTTAGAATTTTTGGATAGATCTGGATAAACAGCCTAAATCCACCTACGACAAGGATTAGTAGAACTCCAATAAAAGTGAAATTAGGAAAGGAGCTAAGCCCTACGCCCAGCGGCATCCAGTAAGTAGTCAGTAGCCAGGAAACAGCTAGGACTGTAATGCCTATCAGAATCCAATCCCGCTTTGTTTCTAGTTGTTTTGGGAAATAGTACAAGAATAAATTGGCTATTCCAAAGGCCAATAAAACCCAGCCAGCCCAAGCCCATACCCAAATCAAAACACTTAATCCCAAAATGATCAATAAACCATTTCCAAAAAGCTTCCACCTTTTGCTGAGTGCATTCTTGCCAAATACCCAATGCGCTAAGGCAGGCATAATCAGCAAAGTGAAAATCAAGGCTGCAACCAATGCAAAGGTTTTGGTGTAGGCTAGAGGTCCAAACAATTTTCCCTCAGCAGCTTGAAGAGTGAAAACTGGAAGAAAACTGATGATAGTGGTACTGACCGCTGTAATAATTGCTGAAGAAACTTCAGTAGTAGCATTGAAAATCGTTTTAAGCTTAGATTCACCCTCAGGGGCTTGATCAAGTTTTTGAAGAATGTTTTCACTGAGGATAATTCCCAAATCAACCATGGTGCCTATGGCTATGGCAATACCTGAAAGAGCCACAATGTTGGCATCAACGCCTGTGTACTTCATCATGATAAAGCACATCAGCACTGCTAAGGGGAGAAGTGCGGAAATTAATAGCGAGGCCCGTAAATTGTACACCATCACCACGACCACGATAATGGTGATCAATATTTGAAGGGAAATTGCTTCTGAAAGCGTACCGAGTGTTTCATAGATCAATCCTGACCGATCGTAAAAAGGGACGATGGTGACCTTAGAAAGTCCACCATCAGCAAGCGTTTTGGAGGGAAGGCCATCTGAGAGTTTGTCGATTTCAGCTTTTACTGATTCGATGACTGCCAAAGGATTCTCCCCATAACGGGCAATGACCACACCTCCAACTGCTTCAGACCCCGATTTGTCCAAAATCCCTCCCATATTTCTTGGTTGGGGACCAATATTGACTTTGGCCACGTCTCGAATGCGGATGGGGGTATTGTTTGTGGTTTTGACGACAGCTTGGTCGAGATCGCTCAGTTCTTCCACATAGCCTAGTCCTCTGATAAAATAATCTACCCGATTTACCTCGATGGTATTTGCAGAGACATCGATATTGGATTGCCGGACTGCATTCATCACATCGAGCAAGCTTACCTGATAGGCTTTCAGCGCTGTAGGATCAATATCTATTTGGTATTCTTTGATATAGCCTCCCACTGATGCTACTTCCGCTACTCCAGAAACCGCAGAAAGCGAATAGCGAACAAAATAATCCTGTATGCTTCGTAATTCATGTAGGTCCCAACCGCCCGCTGGATTACCATTTTCATCCCTACCTTCCAGTGTGTACCAAAAGACCTGCCCTAGGGCAGTGGCATCTGGACCCAGTTTCGGCTGAACACCCTCAGGAAGAAGCCCTGCAGGGAGGGCATTTAGTTTTTCGAGGACTCTCGACCTACTCCAGTAAAATTCGATATCCTCCTCAAAAATGATATAGATACTCGAAAAGCCGAATGCTGAGCTAGATCGAACACTTTTTACCCCCGGCAATCCTAGCAGGGAAGTGGTGAGTGGATAGGTGATTTGATCTTCCACATCCTGAGGTGATCGACCCATCCATTCGGTAAATACGATTTGTTGGTTTTCCCCAATATCTGGAATCGCATCCACAGGTACGGGGTCTTGAGGAAGGAAATTGATATTCCAATTGAAAGGGGCCACAACGAGTCCCCAGGCGATTATAATGATCAGGAAAATAAACGTAACTAGTTTATTTTCAAGAAAATACTTGATGATTTTGTTTAGCATGATTCATTCCTTTGGAAAAAAGAAAAAGGTGTACAAAACGGCGGTTTTGTGAGAACAGCAAAATGCTGGAGGAATGAATTCTAGATTAAGAAAACTTGGTGTAGGATGTGTAGGGAAGTGGGTAAGGGCGGACTATCAAAATAAACAACAGCTGACAAAGGAGCCTCAAAAAAGTCTAGACCTAATAGGAATACAGGTATGAGAGCGGCCAAAAAATTAATTTCAAATTTTAAGTCTGCTTTTTGAATTGAAAAATCATCTTCAACCTGAAGCTTTTCGACTACGTTTTCGCAACAAGTTTCAGGGTCTTCAGAGGAAGACTCCTCAGATGATTTCGGTATATTCATACCACAATCCAGATGTTTCGGAGAAATACCGATTTCACTTTCTACCGCATGCCCCATGCATAGGTGAGTAGTCTTCGCCACTCCAATGGTGGAAAAAAGTACTACAAGAGAAAGCGCTATGGATACAATTCTTTTCAAGAATTCAAAAATACGACTTTTTTTGAAATAGGGTTTTTAAAAAATTGAATGGATATTCTCAAAACCTTAAGATTCAAGAGGTTTGGCAATAAAACCTGCTTTCAGCACAGTTTTGAAAACTTCCTCATTGGTAATACTTTCGGAATTGACAGTGAGGATGCGGTCATCGCTATTTAAATCTACCTCCCAGGATTCGATTTTTGTTTCCTCATCAAGCTTTGGGCTTACTTTGGAGAGGCAGTTATTACAGTTGATATTGGTTTTGAATTTGAGTGTTTTCATTTTGATTATTTTAATGCTTAGAAAATGGCATTAGTCACGAAATTGTTCCCGGCAATCGTTCTACTTGTTCGAGTTTTTGGAAAAAAGAAATGCAAAACCTTATTCAGGGTTGATTTGATTCCTTTATTGCTTTTTCCCAGTCGATCATTTCGATAGTATTGAGTTCTGGGCCTCCGCCACGATTGGCGGATCCCGCAGCTACATAGATTTTTCCTTCCCAAAATACCACCCCTGTGCCATGCCTACCTTGATTCAATTTTGGGAGAAGTTTCCAAGTATGATTTCTAGTATCCAAGACTTCAACTTCTGCGTGAGCTGATTCCTGCGCAGCACTTTCTCCATTCAAAATGACCAAGTAGGGGCCAATTCCCAAATTTGAATTTCCAGCTCTTGGAGTAGGGAGGGTGGTATCAATGGTCTCCCATTTTCCAGTTTCAAAATCAAAGTAATCGATTTCTTCGATGGTGGTTTCCAGAACTTTGCCTACAGCTGCATGGGATGTTCGACCTCCTGCAAGATATAATCTATTTCCTACTATCGCCGCACTGACGTGGTCACGGGCTCGAGGAGCATCGGGAAGTTTTTCCCAAGTACCCTTCTCGGGATCCAAGACATCAAACCAAGGAACAAACCCCTCGTAGTGTCCATCTTGTATGCCGCCGACTAAATAGATTTTCCCTTCTCTGACCGCTACCCCTGCTGAGCCTCTAATGCGTCCTGCGGGTAACTCAGGTCCTTTTCTCCAATTTTTCGTTTCAGGATTGAAAATCCAAGCATGAGTAATGGGTGGTTCGTGAGGATAATTCCCGGTCATGGCTCCCAAAACCCAGATTTCATCTTCAAAGCTTACCGCCTGAAAATGGCTTATTTCCATAGGGGCATCTGCTATTTGGCTCCAAGTGGAGGTATTAGGATCAAATTCATCCACTGATCGATCACCGCGGCCTCCTAAAGCATAAAATTTACCATTGCATTCCACAAAGGAGTTTTCATGCCGTTTCATGGCATCTCCTTTGGCTTGGATTTCTTTCCAGGTCTCTTGACCAAGCGTAACATAGCCAAAAGAAAATAAGAGAAGGACGAATAGAGCGGTTTTCATAGGTTTTTGTTTTCGGTAGAGAATTGATTATATGATTATCCGCAATCATGCCAGTTGCCTTATTTACTTTGCTTGACTGGTTGGAAGAACGAAGACCGAAGACCGAAGCTTCCGGATTCTGATCCTTTCAGTAGACAATAAGCCGACTTTTTGTCAATTCTGGTAAGAAAGCGGATATCCATAATTGATTATTCAAAAATTGAATAAATAATTGAAAATCAGTTTTTAAAGCCTATTTTTCCTTATCCTCGACCCAAGTCCAAGATGTCTCGAATTTTATTGATATCTGCTAGTTCTTGGTGGATTTTTTCACCATCATTATTTGCAATCAAATCACGGATACTGGAGAGATTGGAGATGTAGCCATCAAGTGCTTGGAGGATATTCTCCTTATTTTCTGTCAAGATTGGAGCCCACATGGATGGGCTGGATTTTGCCAATCGAACAGTCGAAGCAAAGCCAGAACCCGCCATGTCTAAGATATTCCGATCATCTTCCATTTTCTGAAGGACAGTCTTTCCAAGCATAAAGGAACTCACATGGGACAGGTGAGAGACAAACGCCAAATGACGATCATGCTCTTCCGGATCCATGAAGCGTAATTTCATGTTCAAGGCCTCAAAAAGCTGGTAGGCTTTTTCTTTCAGATGAAGATCGGTTTTGTCCATTTCACAAAGAATCATGACTTTTCCGTCTAACAATTCTGCAAAAGCTGCTTTTGGTCCACTGTACTCAGTACCTGCTATAGGGTGGCCAGCAAGGTATTGCCTCCGCTTCGAATGCTTTCCAGCGAGAGCGCAAAGATTACTTTTGGTGGATCCTAAATCGATTACAAGCGTATTTTCACCGATTTCATTCAGTGTTTTTTCCAGAATATCTCCTAAGCTATCGGCAGGAGTAGCTAAAAGAATAATATCCGTATCAGAATCTGGGTTTTCTTTTGCTTCGGTAATGATTCCCAAAACCTCGGCATCCTTGAGGTTTTTCTCGGAAATATCGAATCCAGTAATAGTCAATTCAGGGAACTTTCGACGGGCAGCTAGGCCAAAAGAACCTCCCAAAAGGCCCAATCCGATAATGTGAATCTTGTTCATAAATCTTTAATTTTTTAATCGTTTAATAGCTTCCAATATTTTGAATTCAGGTAGGCAAAGGGAAATTCGAACGTGATTTTCACCTTCTTCTCCGAAAATCTCCCCAGGGGTGATGAATATGTTTTTTTCATACAAAAGCCAATCTACAAGCTCTTGAGCTGATTTGTCGACCGGTAATTTTCCCCAAACGAAAAGACCTGAACGATCTTTGGAGAAATCCAAATCGAGAAGCGTTGCCAAGTCCCAGACTAATTTTCTTCGTTTTTCATATTCCTCATTGATATCTGCAAACCAATTTTTTCCTAGTCTCAATGCCTCAACAGCCCCGCGTTGAATTCCTAAAAACATCCCCGAATCCATATTGGACTTGATTCGGGTGATTGCTTTGATCCAATTTTCCTGACCTAGTACCATTCCTACACGCCATCCAGGAATATTGAAAGTTTTGCTCAGTGAATTTAATTCTAAGGCAACTTCTTCCGCACCTTCAATCGAAAAGATGCTGATGGGTTCCGTATTCAGAATATGACTGTAGGGATTGTCATTGATCAAAATTAGATCATGTTTTTGGGCAAAGTCCACAAGTTTCTGAAAGAGTGCCTTACTGCCTCTATGTCCTGTAGGCATGTGCGGATAATTCACCCAAAGAATCTTCACTTTGCTTAAGTCCTGCTTTTCCAAAAGATCAAAATCCGGAGAGCCATCAGATAGAAGGGGATAGCTGATTGCCTTGCAGTCAAGTAATTCGGTTACGGATCGATAAGTAGGGTACCCAGGATTTGGAATCAATACTTCATCACCGGGGTTCAGAAAAGCCATGCTGACATGCATAATGCCTTCTTTGGACCCCATGAGAGGAAGAATTTGTTGATCTGGATTTAGGGAAACTCCAAATTCCCTTTCATAGTATTCAGCCATTGCAACTCTCAACTCTGGGATTCCCTGATACGATTGGTATCCGTGGGAATTACCATGACTGGCTGTATTTTGTAAAGCTTGAATAACTGAATTTGGTGGAGAAAGATCTGGGCTTCCGATTCCTAAATTAATGATCGGTTTTCCCGAAGCTATAAGCTGATTGACCTCTCGTAATTTTGCCGAAAAGTAGTATTCTTTAGCCTCTTCCGTGCGCTTTGCAAATCCCTTCATGCTTTTCGGTTATGGTATTCACCCAATATTTTCAACTCTCCAAATTCTGCTTTCGCTACCCGCATGGCCTCGTGGTAGTCATGGTAATTGTCAAAAACCAAATCAATAAAAAAAGCATATTCCCAAGGCTTTTCGATGACAGGAATCGATTGAATCTTACTCAAATCTAAATGTAAATTACTGAAATGCGTGAGCAACCTGGCCAAACTACCGGCCTTATTTTGAATGGTGATTTTAATGGATGCCTTATTGGGCGTTTGATCCTTGGGTTGAGCAGTTTTTCCAAGAAAAATGAACCTGGTAAAATTGCTCTTGACCGATTGGATATCACTCACCAAAATCTCTAAATTGTAGATTTCTGCTGCTATTTCGCTGGCTATGGCTGCTACTCCTTTTAGCTTTTGCTCTGAAATACGCTTCGCCACTGTAGCTGTATCGATGTCATCGATACGTTTGATTTCAGGATAATGGTTGAGAAAAGCTTTGCATTGGAGCAAAGCCATGGGATGAGAACGAACCTCATGGATATCCTCTATTTTTTGACCTGGCAGGACCATGAATTGATGAGAAATTGAGAGGTAGTATTCTCCAATAATTTTCAGTCCATAGCGGTCTATGAGGTCGTAGTTTGGCAGAATGGCTCCGGCAATGGAGTTTTCAATAGCCATGACACCCACCGTAGCTTCTTCTTTGAATACAGCTTTAGCTACTTCCTCAAAGGTTGAAAAGGTTAAAATCTCAGCTTCTCTACCATACTCTTGAATCGCCACTTGGTGGTGAAAAGAACCTGGAATTCCCTGGATAGCAATCATTTGCTTCATGACTTCTGTATTTGAATACCCAAAGACTCGCAGTGATCCCAGAAGCTTGGGTAGGACTTATTGACCACGGATGGATCCTCCATTTTGACCTTGGTTTTGGTCAAAAGCGGCATGAATGCCATGGCCATTCGGTGATCATCATAGGTGTGAATCTGAACTTCGCTTGGCATCGTGACCGATGGTATCACTTCAAAAATATCCGGCTCTACTTCCTTGAGTTCAGCATTGAATTTTGCCAGCTCTTGCTGCAAAGCAAAAATGCGATCTGTTTCCTTGATTCGAAGACTTTCGAGTCCAGTAAATTTCACCTTCTGACCAATGATTGCACAGGTAACCGCTACCGTTTGGGCTAGGTCCGGACAGTGAGTGAAATCAATATGAGAAATGCCTTTAACCTGCTGTTTTTCAATTAAAAGACCGCCTTCTTTGAAAGTGCTTTTGATGCCAAAATTCTCCATAATCCTTACGATTTCGGAGTCACCCTGTAGGCTATCTTCTTTTAGTCCTTTGAGGAAAAAAGTGCCTTCATCAGCACAAGCCAAAAGACTAAACCAATAGCTTGCTCCTGACCAATCGCTTTCCACTGAAAAGGTCCCAGATTGATATTTTTGAGGTTTTATACTAATCAAATTGTCTTCCCAAGAGTGCGATACTCCGAATTTCTCCATCAGCTGAAGTGTCATTTCTATGTAGGTGCGACTTCCAACTTTCCCTTCCAATTCGATTTCCAAACCCAAAGGTAAAGTGGGAGCTATCATCAGCATGGCTGAGATATACTGACTGGAAACATCCCCCCGGATTTTTACCCTATTCTGGCTTTGTTCTTTCATGCCATGAATTGCGAGAGGTGGAAAGCCCTCTTCATTCATATAATGGATTTCAGCTCCAATGCTTCGCAGAGCCTCAACCAAAATACCGATGGGTCGCTGACACATTCTGGGAGTTCCGGTCATGACTTTATTCTGGTTGGTCGCTGCGGCGAAAGCGGTTAAGAATCTCATAGTGGTACCTGCATCCAATACATCGAAAATCGGTGGATTGGTCTGAAGGAGACGGATCATAGTCTGGGTATCCCTAGCTTCTGCGAGATTATGAATTTGATTTTGACCTTCGGTCAAAGCGTCAATAATTAAGACTCTGTTTGATTCACTTTTTGAGGAAGGGAGGGGAATTTCCTTTGCTTCGAAGCGGGCTTTTTGCCCAAGTTCGAGTATTTCCATTGGGGGATTTTCGTTATAGAGATTGATAAAAAGAAAGGGCCTCAGCAATCTCCTTCTGGCTCGCAGGAATATTGTATTGGCACTTACCTATTTGGTCAAGAAGGGAGAAAAGAATGGTTTTTCCTTCATTTTTTTTGTCCTGCAGACAGAGATTGACAATTGATTCTAGCTCATTATCCAGGATTTCTGTCTTGCCATAGACTTGTAGAATGGTCTTTACGATAGTGTCAAGTTCGCTCTGATTCAAGCCACATTTCTGTTGGGATAGCCAAGCCTCGCAGATCATTCCTGCTGCAATGGCTTCACCATGAAGCAAATGCTTTTCCGAATCGAGGTAGAAGGTTTCCATTGCATGGCCTATGGTATGCCCGAAGTTTAGGATTTTTCTAAAACCACTCTCCTTTGGATCTGTGTGGACCACGTATTTTTTGATTTGAATCGAATGCTCAATGAGTGCTTTCCAATCATTTTTCTCCCATTTTTCAAAATCAAGCTTTTCAAAATAGGACTTGTCTTGAATCAGTCCATGCTTGATGACTTCAGCGAAGCCTGATCTAAGTTCTCTTTCGGGAAGAGTTTTAAGAAATTCAGGTGCAATCAAGACCATTTCGGGTTCATTGAACACCCCGAGGTGGTTTTTCAAGCCCTGGAAATCCACCCCAAGCTTACCACCTACGCTTGCGTCGACTTGAGATAGTAGGGTGGTAGGGATAGTGATGAAACGAATGCCTCTTTTGTAGATACTAGCACAGAAACCACCCATATCACCAATCACTCCACCGCCCAAGTTGATCATGATGGCTTTTCGGTCTAGACCGGCTGCAGTCATCTCCTTCCAGATTAACGAGCAGGTTTCAAGGGTTTTATGCTTCTCACCCTGAGGTACTGTGAAGTGATAGAAATCATCACCCAAAACCTCAGCAATGGCGGGAAAACACATTTTTTCAGTGTTTTCATCACTTAGGAGAAATATGGACGAGTGAGAAAGATTGGCTAACCTACTTCGTAATTCAAAAGCTATATTTTGAGTAATATGGACTGGATTCACAAACCTGAATTTTGTATAAAGTTAGCTGAAAGCAGAAAAAGGAATAATTATTCTATTCCTTTTTCCAGAATTTCCTTTTATGCTTTTTTTACTGCGTCTGCTTCCCGGAGTTGTTTTTCTTGACGCTTTACTGATTCTTCATGAATCGAATAAAGTAACTCTTTCATGAATTTCTCACTGAGGTTTTTCTTCACACCTTTTTGAGTACGGCTTTCCATGACTTCCTTCCATCTTCCGGATTGGAATACCGTCAGGTGATGCTGTCTCTTGTGCTCTCCGATCTGATCGATCACTGCAAAACGCTCCTGAAGTACATCCAAAAGTTGATCATCCAAGTGGTCAACTGCACGGCGAAGATCTTCCAATCGCTCATCTGGCTTCATATTTTCGAGCGGCTCCTTGAAATCAATCGAGTTGAGTATCTCGCGCAAAGCTTTTGGAGTCACTTGCTGCTTGGCATCAGACCAGGCATTATCTGGATCGTGATGAGTCTCTATCATCAGTCCATCCAAACCAAAGTTCATAGCTCGTTGAGAAATATCTAGGATTCCGTCTCTTTTTCCTACGATATGAGAAGGGTCATTGATAACTTCCATTCCTGTCCAAACTCGCTTCAAGTGAATAGGCATGGACCAGTTTGGCTTATTTCTGAATCTTTTGTCATAAGCATCTGAAAATCCACGGTGGATTGCTGCTAGTTTGTCCAAACCAACTGCATGCATTCTTTCTAATGCACCCATCCAAAGGTCCAAATCAGGGTTCATGGGGTTTTTCACCATCACTGGCACATCAGATCCTCTGAGAGCTTCAGCAATTTCCTGAACAGCAAAAGGATTGACAGTCGTCCGGGCACCAACCCAAACCACATCTACTCCATGCTTAAGAGCAAGTTCTGCATGAGCTGCATTTCCTACCTCTACGGTAATTGGGATATTCAAGTGATGTCTCACGATTTCCATCCACTTCAGGCCTTCTTCTCCGATTCCTTCAAAAGAACCTGGACGCGTACGCGGCTTCCAAATACCAGCCCTGAAAAGTTGTGGTACTGCATTCTCTGCTTTCATTTCCAGGCAGATTTTTTCGATTTGTTCTGGACTTTCGGCAGAGCAAGGGCCTGCAATGATCAGTGGGGTGGTCAATCCTAGTCCCCAATCTTTGATTTGTTTGTGTGGTTTCATACGTCTGAGCGTTTAAATGAAAAAAGCCCGACTCTTTCGAATCGGGCTTTTGTGTTTTTATATTTTGTTAGTTTTTGACTGGACAATACACAGCTCCGATTCGATTTTGCATTCGAAAGTAAAAGTAAAAGAAAGTAAAATAGATCGCTGCTGTTATTAACATGCCGTAAATGTATTCATAGACTTTTTAAATGCAAAATAATTTTTTGGTAAAATTTTACTGAATTGATAAAAAGAAGGCCAAATTTTTTTAAATATTTTAAATAGAGCTAATTTTGATATAGGTTTTAGAATTAATTATATATTAAATCGAAATTTTTAGAATAAAATTTTGAAAAAAATATTTTTTAAAGCAGGAAAAATTTTAGTGTATGCTTAAGTCCATTTATTCAGAATCCAAGATCTCAGTTTGTTTTCGAATTGACTCCTGATGTAATAATCCGAAGATTTCCTGAATCAAGTCTTTATTCAATCCCAATGGTTTGCCCCAATCAGGTCTAGATTCGAAAATCTCTTTCCATCGATCCAACTGAAGGACTGCTACATTATTGAGCTTTTTGTATTCCCCAATCTTCTCAACCAATTCGAATCTTCTATGCAAAGCTTCCAGCAAATCATGGTCGGCTTGATCAATTTGCTGACGGATTTCCTCGAGTTGGGATTTCATCTTTTGACCTTCAAACTTCACCTTTCTAGTTTTAAGCTCAGAAAGCATCTTTTTTAGAGCAGCTGGAGTGAGTTGTTGCTGGGCATCCGACCACGCATTATCCGGATCGATATGACTTTCTATCATCAAGCCATCAAAATTCAAGTCCAATGCTTTCTGTGCGATTAATGGTACTAACTCCCTTTTTCCTGAAATATGGCTTGGGTCATTGATCATCATGATCTCTGGAAAATGAGTGCGAAACTCAATCGGTATCTGCCAAAGCGGTGAATTGCGGTGAATGGTATCCCTAAAATTGCTGAAACCTCTATGAATCACTGCTAGGTCGGTAATACCCGCTTTTTGGAATCTTTCTACAGCGCCCATCCAAAGGCTGAGGTCTGCATTGACGGGGTTTTTGATCATCACTGGCTTTCCTGTTCCTTTTAGGCTATCCGCAATCTCCTGTACCGTAAATGGGTTGACCGTGGACCTTGCACCTATCCAAAAGATATCAATGTCGTATTTCAAAGCTTCCTCGACGTGTTCAGCTGAGGCGACCTCAATAGTAAATTTGACAGGATATTTACTTTTTATTTCCTGGATCCAAGGTAATGCAATGGATCCGAGCCCTTCGAAACTTCCTGGTCTGGTTCTGGGCTTCCATACACCTCCACGGATGATTTCGATGCCCTGGTCTACCAATTGACTTACTGTTTCCTCAAGTTGATTGGGTGATTCGATGCTACAAGGCCCTGAAATAATGAGCGGATTTTTATGGTTTCTTTTATTAAAGAGTTTTTTCAAAATCAAATGGATCAATAATTCCTAAATCTCTTTTTTGGTCTCAATTCAGCCTGCAATTTCTATAATTTTTTGCTGCCAAGACTCTTCTCATATTTCCTAACAAAAAGGAAGTCAAAGCTGTTTTTTTGATATCTTTGCGACTTAATTTGCGCTGTATGGCAGTGAAACCCAAAATTTCTTTTGAGAATCTAGAAGTTGCCTTTGCATCCAAGACTGATGCCGAGCTTCGAAAAATGTATTTGATTTTTGCTACCCTGAATAATAATCTGATTTCAGATTTGGGGGTTGGCTTGGCAAACTTGGCCTTCAAGCTGAAGTTGCCGATCAAAGGCATCATGAAAAAGACCATGTTTGGACATTTCTGCGGTGGAGAGACCATCGACGAAACCATATTGGCTTGTCAAAAACTAGCTGATTATGGAGTTCAGGCAATTTTGGATCTATCGGTGGAAGGGAAGGGAGATGAGGAAAGTTTTGAAAAGACGACGGAGGAAATTTACCAAACCATGCTAAAATCCGCAGAGACGGATTACATGCCGTTTGGGGTTTTCAAAACAACAGGCTTGGGGGATTTTCACATCATGGAAAAAATCCAGGCCGGTCAGAAACTGACTCAAGCTGAAGAAAAAGCATTCGATCGAGTAAAAGAAAGAGTGGACCGTCTTTGCAAAGCTGCTCATGACTTGGGTATTCGGGTCATGGTGGATGCAGAAGAGTCTTGGTTTCAGGATGTAATTGATGATTTGGCTTATGAAGCCATGGAAAAATATAACAAGGAGCGCTGTGTGGTTTACAATACCTATCAGATGTATCGACATGATTCCTTGGCAAGGCTGATGAAGGCGCATCAAGTAGCTCAGGAGAAAGGTTACCTATTCGGAGCCAAACCTGTAAGAGGTGCCTACATGGAAAAAGAGCGGGAGCGAGCCGAAGATATGGGCTACCCCGATCCAATCCAGCCAAATAAAGCTGCAACTGACAGGGACTATGATGCAGCAATTAGATTCTGTGTAGAAAACGGAATTTATTTAGTCTGTGCCTCTCATAATGAGAAAAGTAACCTGGAGCTAACCGAGCTTATGGATGAGTTTGGCTTAGATCCTCAGGATAGCAGAGTGTTTTTTTCTCAATTGTACGGGATGAGTGATAATATTTCATTTAACCTGGCCAAGGCAGGATATAATGTAGTGAAATATGTTCCTTATGGACCTGTGGAGAAAGTCATGCCTTACCTCACTCGCCGTGCTGCTGAGAATACTTCCATTGCGGGACAGAGCAGTAGGGAGTTTGAATTGGTGAAGCGTGAAATGAAGCGTAGGAAGGGCGATTGATAGCGTAAAAGTAGTAAGTCGTAAGAAGTAAATAGTGAGTAGTAACCGAACTATAGATTGATAAAATGCAAGTATTGAGCGAACAGGAAATAGAGCGTCGTAGAGACAGGGAAGAGCTAATGAAATTGGGATTGAATCCCTACCCAGCGGAGGCTTTTCCAATCAATGTGACCGCAGAAGATATTCATCAAAATTACGAAAATCGAAAAAACGACTATAAGAGTATTTCCATTGCTGGACGCTTGATGTCAAGACGAATTATGGGATCGGCATCTTTTGCTGAGATTCAAGATTCGACTGGCCGTCTACAGATCTATGTAAGACGGGATGATATTTGTCCGGAGGATGATAAGACGCTTTACAATTCAGTTTTTAAAAAGCTACTGGGAATCGGAGATTTCATCGGAGTCAAAGGATATATTTTTACCACGCAGACAGGGGAGATTTCTCTACATGTAACTGAGCTTAAGGTACTTTCTAAAGCAGTTAAGCCACTTCCAGTGGTAAAAAGAGATGAAGAGGGTAATATCTATGATGGATTTACTGACCCTGAACTTCGCTACAGACAGCGCTATGTGGATCTTACCGTCAATCCTGAGGTTAAGAAAACTTTTGTCACGCGATCCAAGATCATTTCTACCATGCGTCGATACTTTGATGATCATGGTTGGTTAGAGGTGGAGACGCCTATTCTTCAGGCTGTTCACGGTGGAGCGGCAGCACGTCCTTTCCAAACTCATCACAATACCTTGGACATGCCTCTGTTTTTGCGCATAGCCAATGAATTATACCTGAAACGATTGATCGTAGGAGGTTTTGATGGGGTCTATGAATTTGGGAAAATGTTCCGAAATGAAGGAATGGACCGAACTCATAATCCTGAATTCACTTCCATGGAAATCTATGTGGCTTACAAGGATTACATCTGGATGATGGAGATGGTCGAAGAACTGATCGAAAAAGTCACGGAGACCATACACGAGAGTACGAAAGTAAAGGTAGGAGAGCATATTATTGATTTTGCAGGACCCTATCGACGCCTGACCATGTATGATTCTATCAAGGAATATGCAGGTATTGATGTCAGTCAAATGGATGAGCAAGAACTTCGTGAAGTCTGTAAAAAATTGGCCATAGAGGTGGATGACTCCATGGGTAAGGGAAAATTGATCGATGAAATCTTCGGAGCAAAAGTGGAAGCGCATTTGATCCAACCTACCTACATCACAGATTACCCGATCGAGATGACACCTTTGGCCAAGAAGCACCGCACCGAGGAAGGATTAGTGGAGCGTTTTGAGCTTTTTGTAAATGGAAAAGAAATAGCTAATGCCTACACAGAGCTGAATGATCCAATTGATCAGCGAGAGCGTTTCGAAGACCAGCTGAAGTTGGCAGCTCGTGGAGATGATGAGGCTATGGCGATGGATGAGGATTTCTTGAGAGCATTGGAATATGGGATGCCACCTACTTCTGGTTTGGGAATAGGAATTGACCGTTTGACCATGCTACTCACGAATAATTTCACCATTCAGGAAGTGCTTTTCTTCCCTCAAATGAGACCTGAAAAGAAAGCAGTTGCATTGTCCGAGGAGGAGAAAATTGTATTCGAATTGATCAGTAAAAGTAGCCCGGCAAACCTTTTGGATGTCAAAGAAGAAGCTGGTCTTAGCAATAAAAAGTGGGATGTCTCTATGAAAGGGCTCACCAAAAAAGGTGTCGTCAAAGTGACCAAAGAAGGTGAAACCCTGACTGTCGAAGTAGTGGATTAAACCCTATTTATTTCAAACAATCTTTAAGGTGAAAGATAAATAATAATCTTTCACCTTTATTTTTTCAGCAATACTTTTTGAATAATTAAGCAGATCCAAGAATAGTATAATTTTTTTTAAAATAATTTATTGATTTTTAGGCTTTTACACGCTTGCATATTATTTTTCCTAAGCAAAAAAACTTTTGAATATGCGTGAAGTGATGATGACAGGAATGGGACCTGGAAATTTTTCGGCCATTCGTTCCCAATTCCTGAGATGTTATGATGAATTATCGAAGATGGCAAGGCAAAAACTCCGATCTGAGTTTCAGTCTAGCACCTTGGATACAGCAGCCTTGGTTCATGAAGCTTATCTCAAAATGGACGGTAGTCAGAAAGGCTACGCCGATAAAAACCATTTTCTGGCGATAGCTGCCATCGTAATGAGGAGGTTTCTGGTAGATTATGCTAGGCAAAAAAAGCGACAGAAGCGGGGTGGAGATCAGATACAGCTTACTTACGGCTCTGCTAATCAGGCTGTCATGACCTCCCCAGAGGAAGTTTTGCAGCTAAATGATGCTTTGAATAGACTTAAAGCCTTGAATAATCGGCATTGCAGGGTAGTAGAGTTCCATTTTTTCGGTGGCTACAAACACGAAGAAATTGCTGAGATGATGGGAGTATCGATTGATACAGTGAGAAGAGATTGGCGCCTTGCAAAAGCTTGGCTTAGTAAGGAGTTGAAAAACTGAATCGGTTGCGACCAGGAGGATGAACTTAGATTCTGTATAAAACTCCCTTTTAAAACCTATACCTATTTATCAAATGAATTTTTTAAAAAGTAAATAAAATGAAGAGAGGAGATGGAAAGTGGGAAGAGGTTTCAGGACTTTTTCATGAATTAACTGAGCTGTCCGAAACTGATAGGAAAGCTCGACTCCAAGAAATTGCTGAAAAGAATCCTGCTCTTTATGATCAGCTTACCGATTTGCTTGAAGCTGATTTAGATTCCCATCCTATTTTCAAGGCAGGTACAGGTAGTGTCTTTTCTATTTTGGATAATGATCATGAGCTTATTAATGAATCAATAGGTCCATTTCAACTCAAGGAGCTGGTAGGTCAAGGGGCGATGGGGACCGTGTTTAAAGGTATTCGGGTGGATGGTCAGTTTGATCAGGTGGTGGCAATCAAATTGATGAAACCATTGATGATCAATCCTGCCTATCGTAGTTTTTTTGATCGGGAAAGACAAATTCTTGCAAAGCTCAATCATCCCAATATTGGCAGATTATATGATGGAGGTTTTACCGAAGACGAGAGACCATTTTTTACCATGGAGTGGGTTGCAGGTAATAATCTTCTAGATTATTGCAGTATAAATAACCTTGGGCTTATGGAGCGCCTGAAACTTTTCAAGCAAGTCTGCCATGCATTACAGTATGCCCATCAATCGATGATTGCCCATCTTGATATCAAGCCACAAAATATAATTGTGAATGGGGACGGCCAGGTGAAGTTGCTTGATTTTGGCGTATCTCAAATGATGGAAGAAGGAAATGAGCAGGAGGGGAGCTTTACCTTAGCCTATGCCTCTCCAGAGCAGATTGAAAGAAATCACCCAAATACGGTTTCGGATATTTATTCATTGGGTGTTGTCTTGTTTGAGTTGCTTTGTGGCTATCATCCTTTCAAACAGTATTTCGAAGACCCCACTGCATTGAAGAAAGCAGTGCTTGAAGGAAATGGAGCCAACTTTAAACTATTAAAAGAATTTGGGTCGGTTGCCTTTGCAGATGATCTGTCATTGATTTGCAAGAAGTCGCTTGAAAAGTATCCGGATGATCGCTATGCTTCTGTCGATGAGCTTGTTCGGGATTTGGAAAATTTTGAGCAAACCTATCCTATTCTTGCACATCGGGAGGATTGGTCCTATCGCGCTAAAAAATACATCCGAAGAAATCGTACCATTCTAGTAGTAGTAAACACCGCAGTATTATTGTTAGTGGCGCTTGGTGTGTTTTATACCTTTCAATTAAGGGAACAGCGAAATATAGCTTTGGCAGAGGCCAAGCGAGCTAATCAGATTACCAATTTGATTACTGATGTATTTTCGGCTGCAGATCCTAATATAGGAGGAGCAGATACCATTACAGCAGTGCAGCTTTTAGATCAAGGGTTGATAAATCTGGAAAAAAACTTGGGCGATGACCCAGAGCTTTATGCAGATATGCTGATGCGATTAGGCCCCGTTTATATAAGCCTTGGACAATATGAAAAGGCAAAGCAATCAATCGATCAGGCCTATAAAATAAATCTGAGCCTTCCCGATGTTTCGCCCGAAACGCTTGCAAGAAATGAGCTTTTGATTTCGAGTACATTTTTTATGTACGGAGTACTTGATTCATCTCAGTACTTTTCAGAAAAGGCCATTAGGAGACTTTCTGATGCGGGGATTAATGATGGAGATGTTTTGTCTGCCGCTTTTCTGGAGTTGGGTACTGCCTATTATGACATGGCAAATTACTCACAGGCTGATTCAGCTTTAAGTATTGGACTTCAATTATCCATGCAGGAGAATATTTCACCCGATATTGAATTAGCCACTTTGCTACACATGAAGGGAGCAACAGCCAGAAAATTAGACCGATTGGACTCTGCTCGAAAATACCTGAACGAGTCTTTGGAGATGAAAAGGAAGCTTTTTGATGAGCCTCATCTGGAAATAGCCTATGCCTATAATTATTTTGGGAGCTTTTACCAAGATTTAGGGGACTATGAGCAGGCTCTTGAATATGTGAAAAAATCACTCGAACAGAGACAGGCTATTCTCGGCGATTATCATGTAGAGACAGTAGCTAGTTTGGGAAATATGGGAAGGACTTTAATTGGCCTTGGTCAGCCGAGAGAAGCGGTTCCTTATTATCAATCTGCAATTTCTGTTATAGATTCTATTTTTGGGACCTCTCATTATTATTATGGTGCGCTTAAAGGCAGTTTGGGAAATGCCTATTATGCTTCTGGAGATTTGAAAAATGCCCGAGAGGTTTATGAAGTGAGCCTTCAAGTTTTTGATGAACTTTTATCTGAAAGAGATCCTAGAAAAGCTAGTCCAAGAATGAACCTTGGCAAAATAGCAATGGATGAATTGCGATATCAGGATGCAAAAATTTATTTTCAGGAAAGTTTAAAAATCAGGCAAGATCTATTACCAGAGAACCATATTCAAATCGCCCAAAGCCAACAAGCTTTTGGTGGGTGCTTGCTAGCGATGGGAGATTTTTCTACCGCCATAGATTTTCTTGAAGATGCTCTGAAGATTTTTCAGGCGGATTCTGATTCCAATTCCGAAGAAATTTCAAAAGTAAATAGTCAATTAGCACAGGCTTATCTTCAAATCGGTAATCAGGAAAAGGCAACTTACTATGAGCAACTTATAACGGCCAGAGAATAGAATACATTCTCTGGCCAAATTTGATTTAACAGCTGACCTGGTTGATGAAGATTTTAGTTCTAACAGCGTTCTGAGTTGTCTCCAGACATACCTGAGTCGGTTTACTGTAAGTATTGTCTGCCAAAAACTTCCACTTAAATCCATCCTGATACTCGACAGTCAGACGGATTCCGAATGCACCAGCTGGGATTGTTTTTGCTGTTTTTGTATTGGTTTTGATATCACCACTGGAGATGGTCCTGTTGTATGTGATTCCATTTTCCTTGGTCTTATAGGTGATAGTGAAGCGGACATCTACTCCAAGGAATCCATTTTTATTGTTCAAAGTCACTTCTTTAGCAGGATGCTTTTTCTCCTGGCAGGTTTTCACTTGATATTCGGTGGTATATCCTAATTTGGCTGTTGTATTGTCACTTAAGTAGTGCAACTTGTAGGAGATAGGTACCCCTGGATTGTTTCGTGAATAGACTGCATTATCTCCTGTGATGATGTAATTCAGATCCGCAAAATTTTTGGCATTGACAGCCTCAGAAGCTACCGAAGCATTTCCTCCTATGGTCACCACAGTAATGCTGGACTTGTTGAGAATTGACTTGTATTTCGCTTCAATAGTACCTGATACATTGGTTAATCCAGTGGCATAGTTCATCGCACCTTCCAACTCTGCATCTGTAGCTGATTCAGTTGTTGTCATTCTAAACATAATGATCCGGCCATAATTGACCGCCTGAACATATGCTGGGGGAGAGTTTGGACCGAATTTTTGTTCGATCTCCGTCAAGCTGGCATCGGGTCCAAAAACCTGTCCGGGATTGGTCGGCGGATCCATGGTCACTGAATAAAAAACCTGCTTAAATGACATCATTGCTACCCGTTCGGTGGTAGTAGACTCAAAATTGAATTGGGTTTCCACATCACCTCGGGCCCATTCCACATTGAGGCCGATATCCATACTTACTTGCCGGCTGCTGTAAGAAGTGCGCGCGATATAGCTTGAATTGGCGGCGTTCACATATCCTTCCTGATAGGCATTCGCATTCCACCATTCAAGTGCCTCATCAATTTTTGTCTGAACATCAGAGTTAGAAGGACTTTCGACATTTAGGGACCCATTTTCCCCCATTCCAGGAAGGTCAATCCTTAAAGTCATGGGAGCACGGTCAACTGCAGCGGGTGTAGGCAAACCGCCCAGTGTAGCTTCATCTGCGATAACTAAGGCTCCGGGGAAGATGATCCCGTTTGTCGGCCTAAGAATGGCGATGTCTTCGAAATTGTTTTTGAGATCATATTGGATCGTTCGGCATTCGAGAGTGCCTCCGTCAATGGGACTTCCATTTACCTTATTGCTTGTTTCTGTTCGCTGAGAGCCACCTGAAATATTCTGAACGTTTAAGAGACTACTATTATCAGAGGACATATTCCTCAAGTAATCGGTAATTGATTCTGCGTCAGGAGATATAAGAATAGGGTCTTCACCGCCTCCTAAATCACAGGAAGTAAAACTTAAGGTAAGCGCGAAGGCCAAAATCACCTTCAATTTGTTTTGAAATAATGCTTTCATGGCGTATAGATTTTTGGTTGTATATCTATAGGCGACAAAAGCGTAGGAAAGTGGTAACGGGATTTCGAAGAAAAATTGACTTTTTTTGAAAAAGTGCTTTAAACGGCTACAAACGCATTATTTTCTTTTAAATTATTTCAACTTTACGAGTGGATAGTTCAAGCCATTGACCTCATTTCTGACAACGGTGTACTTATTCAGGCTCTTGAAAAGCTCTGTCAGGTTTCGAAAACCAAAGGTTCTTGGGTCAAAACTGGGGTCTATTTTACGAAGGGAGGCTCCGATTTTAGCAATATGAATTTCCTCCTCTTCATCGCTGGCGGAAATATCGAATGCACGGTCAATCAAACGTAAATCCAGTTTGGGGTAGGGGCGTTTTGATTTTTTAGGAGTTGATGATTTGACGACATTTGGTCTATCGGCTTTCTTATCATCCTTAATTTCCTCAGCCTCATCTTCTTCCCCTAAGTTTTCGGCAAAGGTGAAAATCTCACAGGACTGAACAAAAGCCAATGGAGTGATCCGTCGACCTATTCCCATCACAAACATTCCTTCCTCCCGAATCCGCTTCGCCAAGCCAGTATAATCTGAGTCGGAGGATACGATACAGAATCCGTCCACGGAATTGCCGTGAAGAATATCCATGGCATCAATGATCAAAGAACTGTCCGTGGAATTCTTGCCAGTGGTATAGGCAAACTTTTGAATTGGATTGAAGGAGTATTGATTGATCACCTCTTTCCATCCGTTCATATGAGGAGTGGTCCAATCTCCGTATATCCTTCGAATGGTCGCTTTTCCATATTTTGATACTTCATCCAAGATTTCCTTGACTAGCCTGGCAGATGCATTATCCCCATCAATCAAGACAGCCAAATTGAATTTTTTTTCTTGCATAAGATTACGTTACTGATTTAATAAAGAAGGGGCTCAATCGCCCCTTTCATTCTGAGAGTTTATTTAAGATTTTCTTTGAAAAAGGCAATTGTACGCTCCCAAGCTAGATTTGCAGCTTTTTCATCATAGCGAGGAGTGGTATTATTGTGAAAGCCATGGTTGACGCCATCATACATATGCATCACATAATCTACCCCATTCGCCTTTAGCGCTTCTTCATAGGCTGGCCAGCCAGCATTGACCCGCTCATCAAGGCTTGCATACTGAATCATCAAAGGTGCTTTGATTTGAGCTGCTTCTTCCGCAGAAGGTTGTCCTCCATAGAAGGGAACGGCTGCTTTGAGGTCTGGAAGCCTCACCGCCATCATATTCGATATCCAGCCACCAAAACAAAAGCCCACCACACCTACATTGCCATCGCAATCCGGATGGTTTTTCAAATACTCGAATGCCGCGATAAAATCCTCAAGCATCTCATCACGAGATCTTTCCCGCTGCATGGTTCTACCTTCGTCATCATTCCCAGGATATCCACCCAAAGGCCAAAGCGCATCGGGAGCAATCGAAATAAAACCTGCTACTGCACATCGACGTCCCACATCTTCAATGTAAGGATTGAGCCCTCTATTTTCATGAACTACTACGATACCGGGAAATTTACCGCTTCCCACAGGCTTAGACAGCAAACCTCGAATTTCACCTCCGCCTTTTGGCGAGTTATAAAAAATATAGTCTGAGCTTTGCATTCGCTCATCAGAAGGCTCCACCGTAGCAGTAGTCATATAATCAGGCATCATGGTACTCATGAGTGTGGTCAGCGTGATTCCGCCTACAGCATAGGCCGATAATTTTTCCATGAATGTCCTCCTGTCTAGCTGGTTATGAGCATAGTAGTCATAGAGGTCATAGACTTCCTGTGGAATATCTTCTTTGTTGAGTTTTTTCATTGGATATAGTGGTTATTTGTAGCTAATAAAATTCCTTAAGTTTTTAAATCATCACCCTGTAGAAAGATTAATTCCTTGGTTCAATTTCATTTTTTGAGAAAATAGCTTAAATCTTTGAATTAATTAAGGGAAATTCTATCGACGGATAAATTCTATTCTGAAGCATAGGTTCTTTTAGAATCTTGGAAATACGATCATCTTTCCCCAAATATTCAATAGAATTCCTTGAATACTTTTATGAGAAGATGAACCTAGCTTGTCTGAATTTTATTAATTTGACCAATAAAATTTCTTTTATGGAAGAACAGGTTCCGAAGATCAAGCTAAAAGACAAAACCAGCCGTGAAAGGCAGACTTTTTTCAGAGTTACCTTCAATACCAATTCACAGTTGCTCAAAATTGCCGATAACAAGGCCAATATCGTTATTAGTATTAATGCGCTGGTTATTTCATCCATGGTGGCCTTGGTAGGTTACGGATCCGTATCGAATCAACTCGATATGCAGAATTTTATGATGCTTACCCCCATCATTTTATTTGTCTTGATGTGTTTGATCTCCACCATTTTGGCAGTTCAGGCAGCCAAACCAAAAATCGTCGGAAAGTCCGATAACTTGACTATAGAAAATAGGTCTTTGATATTTTTCGGGTCAGTCTCGTATTTCAGTAAGGACGAATATATCCAAAAAATTCACGATGCGATGGCTTCACGTGATGCAATCATGGACCAAATGTCATCATCACTGTACTATCAAAGTCTCGTTTTGAATCAAAAATATCGGCTCCTCAGTAGAGCCTATCAGGTGTTTATGCTGGGACTGACAATTGGCGTTTTGGCTTTTATTATCCAGTTGGTCTATTGAGCAAAGGAAGATTATTTTTTCTTGGTTTGTTTAGCTCTCGCTTTTGCACGCTCAATGGTATTCTTTCGATATTCCTCATCTTCATAATACCTTTTTCGGCTTTTGCTTAGAGTGTACTCCTTATATTCAGAGTCTTTTTGATACTTTTCCCGATATCGTTTTCTTGTCTTCTCCCTGAATTCAGCATCTTCTTCGTACCGTTTCTTAGCTCGGGCTAGGATCTTCTCTCTATTTTTCAAATAATATTCCGATGGCATAGTGCAATGTGTCGTTTTTTGAAAATTAAAAAATAAAATTTTCACTCAAAAATCAACTTCCTTTAAAATCCATACTTCTCGAATTGATGCAGTAACGAATACCTCCTTGATCCTTGGGACCATCAGGGAATCGATGTCCCAAGTGTGAACCACAATTGCCACAAAGAATTTCTTCGCGAACCATGAAATGGGAATAATCCATCTGAACATCTATTGCCTCCGGTCTAACTGGTTCCGTAAAGCTAGGCCAGCCACAGCCGCTATCATATTTTTTTGAGGAATGAAAAATCTCATTTCCGCATGCCTTGCATTCATAGATTCCCGTGTCATGATTAAGGTAATATTCTCCAGTAAATGGTCTTTCAGTACCTTTTTCTACCAAAATATGATAAGATTCTGAGTCTAATTTCTGTCTGAGTTCTTCTGGATTAAGTTTTACAGGGTATTCCTTTTTTTCTTTCTTTTTCATAATTAAAAAACAGCTAAGGGCCTTACTTAGTTTGAATTATTTTTAGGGTTGATTCCGAGGTAAAAAACAACTGTTCCTACTAAGTAACAATAGATATCCCAATAATCTCTGGTGTAAGTATCCGAATAAGCCGGTAGAAACCACTCAAATGCAACTGAGACATACAAAAATCCGACGGTCACTTGGGTCATGGTAAATCGAAAATTGTCTTTCTTTGGATGAATCCATTGGAAAATCTGCAAAGTTAAGCCCAGGATCACGGGCATGGCTAATAGGTCATCTAGATAGGAGTATAGAAAGGGGAAGCTCTCAAACGACCAGTATTCCACCGCTTGATTGATCCAAAAAATCAGGCAGCATGTCATAAAAATCCGATTTTTGAAGATGCGCATTAGCCGGGTAAAGCCGCAATAAGCCAAAGAATAAATGTCATGATAGCCATAAAAACCGTGTAGAATCCATTTCCTACTTTTTTGAAAAACTTGACTAGGGATGTATCAGATTCTTTGATGTAAAACATCCACTCTTCCTCATTCTTTTTCTTTTCGTCTTTTCTGACTTTATCTCTTTTTACTTCTACGGGACTTAGGTTTTTGCCACAGTGATCACAGGTGTCATCAATATTTTGATTCCACTCAGACCAATTTCCGCAGTGTGGGCATTTTTTCTGTCCCATTCAAATTTTGTTTTTTTACTGTGTCGATTGCCTAAAGAATGGTTGTATAGGCAAGACGATTTTTTCCTTCGATTATCAATGGAGAAGGAGCTCATCGTATCGAATCATCTTAAAATATAAACCAATCATTGTATACCCCCCAATTATCTTACCTATTCTATCCTCTTCTTTTTAATTCACAAACAGGATAAGTATCGAAAGCTTATCTCGGTGTCAGAATCAGAGAATCTTTAGCACTTTCAACTATTTCATTTTTATCCATTAATTGATAGCGGTATTTTCCTTTTGTATAGAGGGAAGCCTGATCTTGATAGTGTTTACTGAATCTATTCCCACTTTGACCTGTAGGCAATACCGAAAGCGAGCGATCTACATCCATGAAGTCTAGCAAAATCCGCATAGCCGGTCCGGATGTCACTTTGTAAATACCTTCTCCATTGAGTTTGAATGCCAATTTATTGACTGATTCGTCGTTTGCAGGGACTGGGTCAGTTTTTACATTGAAAATCTTGTCCAGTGGTTTTTGGCTACCTAATGGATGTGGGTGTTCCAATATCACTGCTTTTTCCCAATCCCAGGAATTTATGTTATCCCCAAACTGGGCTTCTAGCTCTTGCAGGGTGATTTTAAGGCTCTCTGAAAAAATTTGAGATGCATTTTCTTTTTCGAAAGTGTTTATCTTATCCCACCAAGGATGGTCAAAATTTCGAATAAAAGGCAAATTTGAGCGGATCATCACAAAGGATCCTAAATAGCTTTCGAAAGCTTCCTTTCCAAGCTCATCTTCTATAGCCAATCTAAGAACGTGATAAAGCCACTTATAATAGATAGTAGGAATTGAAGAGCTGAGTTCATGATTTCCATCCCAGTTTTCCAACAAGCTTTTGACCCGTTCTTTCCCCTCGAAATCAAAATCGGGAATTTGACTTAACATGATTTTGGCAATCTGGGCATGATCGGTATTCATTACCTCAAGTTGAATCGCTTTCATTTCTTGGATAGTCCAATCGTCCTTGGAATTGATTGCATCTGCAATTCGCTTCCAGCGTTCTCCCGGGAAATAATATCCAGGGTACAGTACGCCGTTTTGAAGGGTGTCGGGTTGATTATTCGCAGAGGCCACAAAACCCGATGGAGGATTGATGCTCCTAGGGTTTAAACTGAATGGATACCATCCTTGCGGCATGCTTTCAGGATCAGAACCATCAGCAAAAATTTTGGAATGGACCTTTTCGGAGCGGATAGGCAACTTTCCTGCTGCCCACCAGGCAATATTGCCAAGACTATCGCCATACATGATATTTAGCCCCGGAGCATGTATCAGAGATGCAGCGGCTGTCATATCTTCCAAGTCCTGTGCGTGGTTGATTTTGTAGATGGATTCCAAAGCACGGGTTGGTTCCATCGTATATACCCACCAGCTGCTTACAGGATTATCAGTCAAAGAAGCAATTTCAGGTACGACAGAATTCACGATAGGTCCATGAATGGTCTCTTTTATTTCAATTTCTACCGGGTCCTGACCTTTAACAGAAATAATATCTTTTCTCACACTGAAGGGTAGAAACTCATCGCCAAATTGATATTCATTCGAATTATTCGGATTCAATTTGATCTCAAAAAAGTCTTGATCGTCATTTTCAAACATCGTCAGTCCTACGCTGTGATGCCTGCTATGTCCTACCAATCCAAAAGGAACTCCGGCTAAATGGTTTCCATAAAAACTGAATCCCGGATACTCTATGTGTGCTTCATACCAAACGGAGGGAGATGAAAACCCGATGTGAGTATCATTGGCAAAAATGACTTTTCCGCTCTTGGTTTTGCTCCCGGAAACCACCCATCCGTTAGACCCTTCCAATAAAGGGACAGGTAACTTTTCCAGTAGGCTGCTTAAATTTCCATTAGTCACACTATCAGGATAAAAATTCGGGATGAAATGATGCTCGGGTAAAGTTTCTATCGAGAGTGCTTCCAGATACTCCTCTCCCAATTCACGAGTCATTTTGGTGATCAATGGATCGGTTTTTAGAGCCATTCCAAATGTAAAGGACATGTAACCAATAATTCCATGAATATCATTGATGGTGAATTCTCTAGGCTTTTCACCGAGTAGTAAATATTCCACAGGTAGAGTGCCATTTTGAATAAATTCATTGACCCCGGACATGTAGGCTTCTGTGGCAGTTTTCCAAGGTGAATCAGGCTGGGAATTCCAGAATTCTGTGGATGTTTGGGCATGTTTTGGAATACCGAGTGTTCTGAAAAATTGATCAATTTCGACCACATCGGGACCTAGAAACTCAGCCAAAGTTCCTGTGCCTATTCTTCGCATCATTTCTAATTGGAAAAGTCTATCTTGAGCGTGAAGGTATCCTAAAGCTCGATAGGCATCCGATGCGTCCGAGGCATAAATATGCGGTATACCATACTCATCAAAATAAGCGGTGGTCTCCTCTGAAAGTCCATTGATTTCAATTTCCCCCTTATATTGAGGCGAGTGGAGGAAGATAAAAACCAAAAGCCCCAAGGCAAGAAGTAACACTAAGCCTCCCAAAAAGGCACCGACCTTTCTCATAGTAATCAAAGTTTTTAGTGGGTTCTAATTAAGAAAAAAATGAGCAGTTTTTCGGCTATGATCAACTCAATTCTTCCACCGCTTGAAGAATAATTTTACACGCATTCCGTATTTCTTCTTCGGTAATGACCAAAGGCGGAGCAATTCGCATGGAATCATCACAAAACAGAAACCAGTCGGTGATTACACCAAGTTCGATCGCCCGATCTATGATAGGTTTCAATACCTCAAAGGATTCAAATTCCACAGCCATCATCAGGCCTTTATTCCGAATACCTTTTATTTTTGGATGGACCAAAAGCTTTTTAAATAGATTCGCTTTTTCTTCTACTTGATCTATGAGCCTTTCTTCCTGCAAAATCTGAATAGTGGCTAGAGAAGCAGCTGCACTGACGGGATGTCCTCCAAAAGTGGTGATATGACCGAGCAGCGGGTTGTTTTTGAAGGAGGCCATGACTTTCTGATTGGCAATGAAGGCCCCAATTGGCATTCCTCCTCCCATTCCCTTTGCGCAGACTACCATATCAGGTACTATTTCGAAATGTTCAAAAGCCCAAAACTTACCTGTTCTACCGAACCCTGCCTGAATTTCATCCAAAACCAACAAAGTTCCCGTTTCATCACATCGTTTTCTAAGCGCCTGAAAGTATTCTTTGCATGCTACTCTGATTCCAGCTTCTCCCTGAATCGTTTCTACAAAAACGGCTGCTGTTTTTTCAGTAATCCGATCGAGATGAGAATAAGCACCATACACGATGTTGCTGATACCAGGAAGTAGGGGACGATAAGCTCTTTTGAAAATCTCATTGCCGCCAATACTCAAGGCACCGTGAGAGCTTCCATGGTAAGCATTCACACAGGAGATCAGTTCTGAGCGTCCTGTATATCTCTTGGCTAATTTCATCGCCCCTTCAATCGCCTCCGAACCACTGTTCACCAAATACACATTGTTCAAGTGATCTGGAAGGGTATCACAGAGGGCCTTTGCTAGAAGTGTCTGGGGGCTTTGGACATATTCCCCATACACCATGAGGTGGAGGTACTTGTCCAATTGTCCCTGAATAGCTTGAATAACCTTCGGGTGTCGATGACCCACATTGCTGACCCCAATTCCGGAGATCAAATCAATATATTTCCTGTCTTCGGGACCATATAGATATATTCCCTCAGCTTTTTCTACTTCTATCAAAAGCGGAAAATCTGTGGTTTGTGCTAGATGACTGAGAAATAGTTGGCGATGATTCATAAAGGGATTTTAGAAACTTCTAAAGCGGTAGAAAACGCCAAGCGGAAGTCTTTTGCCAAAGGAGTCCTTGAGAAAGAGCTCTCCGTGTTCGGCATTTTTAATGTTTTTGAAATTTGATTGAACCAAGTTGACGGCAATTAGGGAGGAGAAGCTCAGTGAATACATGTTCAAAAGCAAGAAGTTATTCACCGGGGCCAATATTTCCGAGCAAATTTTCAGCATTTCATTGATTTGCTCCTCCAAAATCCATTTTTCTCCATCAGGTCCTCGGCCATAGGCAGGTGGGTCAAGAATAATTCCTTGATAGATATTTCCTCTTCTTGCTTCTCTTTTGATGAATTTCAATGCATCATCCACGATCCATCGAATTCCATCAAGGCCAGATGCCTCCATATTGTGCCTGGACCAAGTCACGACTTGTTTGACAGAATCCAAGTGTGTGACATCAGCTCCTGCTGCCTTTGCTGCTACTGATGCAGCACCGGTGTAGGCAAATAGGTTCAACACCTTTGGTTTTTCTCCAGGAAATGACTGAATACTTTCATACAAGTAATCCCAATTGACCGCCTGCTCTGGAAATAGCCCAATGTGTTTGAAAGAGGTCTGAGCTAGGTTTAATTTCAAGTTTAGCCCTTGCTGATTTTTGTAAGTAATCTGCCAGTTGTGAGGCATTTTCTTCAGTTGCTGCCAATTTCCTTTTTCAGGATTGTTCTTCTCTTTGGCAAAGTGAGCATGGGCCTGCTTTTTCCATTCAGATTCAGGCAAGCTTTTATCCCAGATGGCCTGAGGCTCTGGCCGGCTTAAGATAAAATCGCCAAAGCGTTCCAGTTTTTCGAACCCACCGGTATCTATTAATTCGTAATCATCCCAGGCTCCTGGGCTGAGGGAAAGTATTCGTTCTTCCATGTTTTGTCAAAATCTGAGGACAAAAGTAAGGGTTTTAGATCAGTCCCAACTTTTCGAGGGTCTTTTCACTGAATTCCCAGAGTTCTTCGGCATTGCTAGCGCTAAGACCTGCAGAATTCGGACTCTTCAGTTTCTTCCTCACGTAATAGCCTCCGTTTTTCAATTTGGTTGAATCAGTTTTTGCCAGGAAAAGTGAGTTTTCGGCCCCTTTCTGTGCTGAGATAAAAAACAACTGTGTGGCCCGAATAATTGCTTTTGTAATAGGATCCGTTTCTGATCCAAAGGCTGTTTTTACCGCACCAGGGTGGAGACTAAAAGCTGTAATCCCTTCTTTTCCATACCGATTTGCTAGTTCTTTTGCCATCAAAATATTGTAGAGTTTGGCTTCTCCATAGGCTGTGATGGTACTGCTTACACTTGAAAGACCAATGTCATTGGATCTGAATTTTCCCAATCGGTGAGCTTCTGAGCTCACTTGGATGACTTTTGCTTTTCCTTTGATGAGGGAGGGGAGAAGCTGATGAGTTAGCAAGAAATGACCCAAATGATTGACAGTAAAAGTCATGTCCAGGCCCTTGTTATTTTTCTTTCCTCCGGGAAACATCCCACCTGCATTATTGATCATCAAATCGATCTTCGGAAACTCCTTGTTGATTTTTTGGCTTGCTGCCTTCACCGATTCGAGGTCCGCAAGGTCAAATTCATATAGTTTGAATTTTTCACGAGATGGAAATTTGGCCAGTTTGGATTCAGCCTTCTCTAAATTTCGCACTGGCAGAATAAACACTTCAGAATGGTCAAGTAGACCTTTTAGCGTTTCGTATCCTATGCCTGAAGTGCTTCCTGTTAGTACTGTGATCATATTAGTTTTAATTTTATAAAAAATACTCATTTGGTACTCAATTAGATGAATGAAGCTGAGGCTAATATTGTTTTGGCTATGCTTATTTTTTAAATGAGAAATTGTATTTTTCCAACTGACCAACTCTTAAATCCCGCTAATTCTAAAATTCATGTCGAAAAAACTTATCGATATCGAGAAGGCTATTCATTCCAAAAACCCAAAACTCCTCAAGTGGATGCCGGGCTTTTTACTTTCTTATATCAAAAATGTCACGCATGAATCTTGGATGAATTCAGTCATGGCCCGTATCGGACATCTCAAAGGGCTTGATTTTGTAGATGCACTGGTCAAAGAGTTTGAGCTGGATGTGGAGTTGAAGGGTGCTGAGAAGATTCCCAAATCAGGAGGAATCATCATAGCTGCCAATCATCCCCTTGGTGGGATGGATGGGATAGCACTGATGCATGCCATCGGGAGATATCGGAAGGATTTTAGGTTTTTGGTCAATGACCTACTCATGACTTTTGATAATTTTGACCCCTTGTTTATTCCTGTGAATAAACATGGACGGAATTCGGCAGATACCATGAAGAAAATCGATGAAGCCTATTCGGGAGATGGTGTGGTTTTGATTTTTCCGGCAGGCTTAGTCTCAAGAAAGTCAGAAGAAGGAGTGAGGGATTTGACTTGGAGAAAGAGTTTTGTCAACAAGGCGAAAAAGAATAAGAAAAACATTATTCTTTGTTTTATTGAAGGTAAAAATTCTAAATTCTTTTATAATCTCGCGAGTTGGCGAAAAAAACTGGGGATAAAAGCTAATTTAGAAATGTTTTATTTGCCTGATGAAATGTATAAACAACGAGGTCAGAAAGTGACGATCCATCTGGGTGATGTGGTTTCTTTCATGGAGTTGTCGGATGAACATTCAGATATTTATTGGGCAGGAGATTTAAAGAAAAGGGTGTACCAAATCGGAGAAGGTAAAAATCACCACGCGAAGCAAAAAAGCTAACAATCAACAGCTTGCTTCATATTAGTAGACGACGGTCTGAAAATGAATTTACAAACAGGTGAAACTGGAGCAAAAAATGAGTAAGGAAGAAGCGATTATTCCTGCAGTAGATAAGGAGATTTTGAAGTCAGAGCTTAGCCCTGATCGGTTTTTACGATATACCAACAATGGAAATAATCTAGTCTATTTAGTCAATCATCATAATTCGCCAAATGTGGTACGAGAAATAGGGCGATTGCGTGAACTTACTTTTCGAACAGCAGGAGGCGGGACAGGAAAGAGTCTAGACTTGGATGAAAATGATATTTGTCCTAATTGCTACGAGCAACTGATCACCTGGAATCCTGAAGATGAGGAAATCGTAGCAGGATATCGGCTGATTCATTGCAAAAATGCCGTTTCCGAAGGCGGAAATATCAATCTTTCGACATTCCATCTTTTTGACTTTTCAGATGAATTTGTGAAAAATTACCTGCCCTACACCATTGAATTAGGAAGGTCGTTTGTGCAGCCTAAATACCAACCCAGCATCGATAATCGAAAAGGGATATTTAGCTTAGATAATCTTTGGGATGGGCTTGGAGCGGTCGTTCTGCTCCATCCTGATGTCAAATATCTATTTGGCAAGGTGACGATGTATCCCCATTATCACAGGGAGGCGAGAGATTTGTTGCTTGTTTTTCTGAATCATTATTTTCCGGATAAAAACAACCTAGTCAACCCAAAGAAGGAAAAGACACTTACATACGATACTCATATTGGTACAGGTCCTGATCCATTTAATGGATTGGATTACAAGGAAGGCTACAAGTTGTTGAATTCACGAGTCCGGTCTTATGGTGAAAATATCCCGCCTTTGATCAATACGTATATGAATCTTTCTCCCACCATGATGACATTTGGTACGGCTTTGAATGACGAGTTTGGGGAAGTCGAGGAGACTGGTATTTTGATTACTTTGGATGATATCTACGAATCCAAAAAGCATAGACACATGGATACCTTCGAGCGGGATAGAGAATTTGGATCAAGAGATGTCTGAAAAGAAAATTACCTTAATCGTTGGTGCCACAACCAATCCTTCTAGATATGCTTATTCGGCAGCCCAGCTTTTTTATGAAAAAGGGATTGAGTTTATCCCCATCGGAATCAAATCGGGTCAGGTATTTGGAAAGAAAATTTTAGACCTTCGTGAAAAACCACCTTTAGGCGAGATCCATACCATCACTTTATACATTGGTCCTCAAAATCAGGGTGAATGGATAGATTATTTGATTTCATTGAAACCGCAGCGTATCATTTTTAATCCTGGAACAGAGAATATGGAATTTGCTCAAAAAGCGAAAAATGAAGGAATTGAGGTTTTGTTTGCCTGTAATCTAGTGATGCTTAGTACCGGGCAGTTTTGAATTTTTTGATAAAGTGATCCATGTAAAATACATGGGGAAAAGAGATTAGGGAGATCAAAATAAAAAACAGAAGTAAAAGCTCACTTTGATCCAAGAATCGCATTCCAAAAAGTAATAAACCGGAGATTCCAACTAGGCTTAAAAGGGTAAAGGGAATTAATTGTTTGACGAATTTGAGAAGGCTATTGTATTGGGGAAAGCGGTTCAAGAATTCGTATTCTAGTCTCATGCTAGGTAAGGCATGCCAAAATCCAAAGTAGACCACAAAACTGATAAAAAGTGGAGCCATGTATAGAAGCGGTGCCAAAATGACAAGGTCTACCAAACTCTCGAATTTGATTTTTCGGAAAGTCCAATATTCGATACTTAATGTCAAAATCAGGGAAACCCCCATCACACCAAAGGAATAAGTTTCCAGATAGGATACATCGACAATGGGGTCCAAAATGAAAGCTGTCATTTGAAAATCTCCAAATAAGATCACAGAAAGGAAAAAAGATCCCCGAGTGATGAATAAGATTTTACTTCGAACATCCGAATTTTCAATTTTCAGAAAATGTGTTTGACCAAAATGGTAAGCCGAGAAGGTGAGAAAAATCACGAGTGCTACTTGTGGCAGAAAGTACCAAACGACTAGATAAGCACCGATTAGGGACAAATAACGAACTAGAAAAACAATCAATCCCTTAAAATCAATCGTTGGTTGGGAGGTTAAGTGATCAATGGCTCCATGTGGGATTCCAACGAATAATAAAACCAAGCCCGCAAATCCAAACTCAATATATTGTGGTAGTTCTGGGATCAGTGAAAAGCTCAAACAAACCACCAATCCCAATATTTTGAACAAAGACTCAGTGCTTCTCATAGTACCAGAGGCTTTTGAGGTAAGGGGCAAATCGTACTTTTCGTAAGAGATTGATTTCCTCCCAAAATGAGGTTTTGGCTTGAAGGAAGCGCAGGACATTTTCTGTGGAATTGACGGTAAATAAGTCAAAGAAGACGTTTTCCAGCTGCTCGGGCCATTTTTTTGCAATGTTTAGCAGGATGTTATCGTAGAAAAAATGCCTGCTGGGAATTGATTTTTTGGAAAGTGCTACCTCTGATTCCAGCTCATTGACGAGCTTTTGGCAATGTTCCTGGATAAATTGAAAAGTATAACCAGTGGAAGGTCTTGACCAGCCAGCTCGTGTCCCGATGGGAATCCATCTTTCATGAGTCTGAACCGTTTTATACTGTGTGCTCATGGGGATCGCTCCGGTCTCTTCAAAGTATACCGAATAATCCACATTTTGAAGGTGCTTTTCTAAATATGAATCAAGAGAAGCTTTAAGATTTTCTTTAGGAATAGCTTTCTCCGAATACGCTGTATATTCTACCAAGGCATGCTTGGAGTCGTAAGGTAAAATGTATCCGAACGAGAAGTTTTTTTGATCCTGAGGTAAAATATCCATCAGGGTGACAGCAGAATCATCGAAGAAAGGTTGTTCCGTTTTTATTTTCCAGCCGACAAATTGCTGCTTAAGGATTTTTTGATTTTGAAAGTCACCTTCTTCCAACCTAGAATCTAGTAAATAATCACAAGTGAATGATTCTCCTGAATCTGTTTCGATCTCAAAATTTTGAGAAGCAGGGGAGATGTTTGTTATTTTTCTTTCTAAGAAGGTAATAGAAGGGATACTAGAGAAATAGGCTTTCAGTTCTTTGAAAAAATTGCCAGCCTCAATGTGATAGTAATTTAATTCCCCTAGTGGAAGTATCAATTTGCTTCCATTTTTGGAGAGGTTTAGCTTGTTCCAAAATTTGGTTTCAGACTTTGGCTGAATTTCAAGTGGACTTTTTGCCCAATAGCACCAGGTTTTGTTTGGGAAGTCATCGCCCATGGGATCGATGATCAAAATTCGCTTTGACTTCAATTTACTTTTCGAAAGGTAAAAGAGCATGCTGTATGCTGCACAACCTCCTCCGGCAAATATGTAGTCATAGTGAACCATAGTGCATAAATTAGCCTCTCCCCGTGAAGGGAGAGGCGAATCTGATTAAGCAGTGGCAGTTTTGTTTTTAGATGATTCAGTAATAGCTACATAGTAGATTACCAATCCAAATCCGATTTTGTTGATAGCATCGGCAAGGTTGTAGAATAGGTCAATTGAACTTACTTCAAATGCACCTGAAAGTAGGTTTCCAGGAAGTACCATGTATCCGATTGGATAGATAGACCATCCTAGTGTGATGAAGATTTTCAATAAGAACATTGCTCTTCCCATTGCAGGGCTGTCGCTTTCTTTTGCAAGCTTTGCAACGTCACCAGCGAATACTTCATATACGATGTACAAATAACCTAATGTGGAAATAATACCCCACATGATGTTACTTTCAATACCAGAAGTTTCCCCAATGTAACCAGTTACAAGCATTACTAAAGAAGCAATGATCAATTTGAAAAGCGTGCTTCCTTTTGCTCCAAATGGCTTGGTAAGTAGATAAAACTCAACGCACATCAATGGAACAGTCAGAGTCCAGTCCACATAACGGAAAGCTGTCGGACTAGAACCAGTCTGCAGGTAAAAGTCCCGCATATAGTAATAGTGTACAGCCGCAATTCCGGTGATGAGACCGGAAACCAATAGAGAAGTTTTCCACTTCCCATCTACAGAACCTCTCTCAACAAAGAAGAATACTGAGGAGGCAAACATGGCCATGTAACCAATAAAGAAGGTGATGGCGATCGGGTCTGAATTGATGATCTTGTCAAGACCGATCAACTCTGCTGCTAAGGTGATGTTCATTTGGTTATTATTAAGTTTGGTTAAATGATTTTAGATGTAAAAGATTTTAGAATTAAATTTGTTTAATATTTAATACTAAAAATTGAACAAAAAGGTATAAGTGGTTCAAAAACAGGTATTAAATGATTGTTATCATGTATCAACAGGTGTAAAAAAATGTGATAAAATGGTATAATTCAGAATATTATTTTGAGTATTTGTTTAAATTCAGAATCAGATCTAATCTGAAATGGAGTCTACATATTGCGTGCTCAACTCAGAATTTTTGCTTATCTTGCCGAATCATTTGAAACTTAAAAAATCACCGATTAAGCCTATTTGAAGGCTTTTTTTTCAAAAAATATGAGCGAAGAAAATGCGAAGAAACCGTCCGAATACGGTGCCGGTAACATTCAGATTTTAGAAGGTCTTGAAGCAGTAAGGAAGCGTCCAGCAATGTATATCGGAGATGTTGGCATCAAAGGACTTCATCATTTGATTTGGGAAGTTGTAGATAATTCAGTCGATGAAGCCCTTGCAGGTCATTGCGATACCATTCATGTGACGGTACATGAGGACAATTCGATCACAGTAGAAGATAATGGTCGTGGGATTCCTACGGACATGCACCCAAAAGAAAAGCGTTCTGCTTTGGAAGTTGTTTTGACAGTCCTTCACGCTGGAGGTAAGTTTGATAAAGACACTTACAAGGTATCAGGTGGTTTGCACGGTGTAGGTGTATCCTGTGTGAATGCACTTTCTACCGATTTGAAAGCTACGGTACATAGAAATGGAGTCATTTTTGAGCAAGAATTCAAAATTGGTGTTCCTCAGTACCCCGCCCGAGAAATAGGGAAAACGGATAAGCGCGGAACTATCATTCATTTCAAACCTGATGACAGTATTTTCACTGTCACAGAGTTTCGCTATGAGACCATAGCAACCCGTCTTCGGGAGATGGCCTTTTTGAATGCGGGTATCCGCATATTTTTGACTGATCTTCGGGAGATTGAAGAGGATGGTAAGCCAAAGTCTGATGAATTTTATTCAGAAGGCGGGCTCGTGGAATTTGTTCAATATCTGGATGAGACTAAGGAGAAAATTATTTCTGAACCGATTTACATCGAATCACTAGATCAGGATGTGCCGGTTCAAGTGGCAATGAGCTACAATAATTCCTACAGTGAAAATGTAGTTTCCTACGTCAATACGATCAATACCTACGAAGGCGGTACACATGTCACAGGTTTCCGAAGAGCGCTTACACGTACGCTGAAATCCTACGCAGACAAGTCTGGAATGCTTGATAAGCTTAAAATTGAGATTTCTGGAGACGACTTTAGGGAGGGATTGACTGCGGTCATTTCTGTCAAAGTAGCTGAGCCTCAATTTGAAGGTCAGACTAAAACCAAGCTAGGTAACTCCGATGTAGTTGGAGCAGTTGATTCTGCAGTATCGGAAACCCTTCAATTTTGGCTCGAAGAGCATCCGAAGGAAGCCAAAACCATAGTTGGGAAAGTTATTTTGGCAGCCCAAGCCCGACACGCAGCTCGAAAGGCCCGGGAGATGGTGCAGCGAAAGAATGTCCTTGGTGGAGGTGGTCTACCAGGTAAACTAGCGGATTGTGCCAATAGTGATCCAACTGTATGTGAACTTTATCTAGTGGAGGGAGACTCTGCAGGTGGGTCTGCCAAGCAGGGTCGTGATCGTGACTTCCAAGCAATCTTACCGCTGAAAGGTAAAATCCTTAACGTGGAGAAGGCTCATGAGCACAAAATCTACGATAACGACGAAATCAAGAATATTCTCACCGCATTGGGTGTGAAATTCGGAACCGCAGATGATGATAAGGAATTAGATCTTTCTGGTCTTCGATATCATAAAATCATTATAATGACGGATGCTGATATTGACGGTTCGCACATTCGAACTCTGATTTTGACGCTTTTCTTCAGATACATGAGAAACCTCATCGAGAATGGGTACGTTTACATCGCACTGCCTCCTTTGTATCTTTTGAAGCGGGGTAAGGATGAGCGCTACTGCTGGACCGAAGAGGAGAGAAAGACTCTGATTGCCGATATGGCAAAAGACGGGAAAGAGGATAGCGTGAATATTCAGCGATACAAGGGGCTTGGAGAGATGAATCCTGAACAACTTTGGACTACTACCATGGATCCTAATATGCGGACCATCAAGCAGGTGACTATTGACTCTGCAGCAGAAGCAGATCACTTATTCAGTATGCTGATGGGTGATGAAGTAGCCCCAAGGCGGGAATTCATCGAACGAAACGCCAAGTATGCGAAGATCGATACTTAAAACATCGCAGAAGGGCTCCATCAGAGCCCTTTTTTGTTAATGAATAAATAAACAAGGCCCTGTCATAGAAATATTATTTTTAAGCTCTTGCCAATTATCAATATTCATTTGTGGATAAATTTGGGGAGGAAAGGGCCCATCATCAAAAAATCAGTAAAAAATGAAACAAGCAGTCCGAGAGCGATTTGATTCAGTGATTCACAAAAGTGATTTGATCAGTAGAGATTTAAGCTGGATGAAATTTAATGACCGAGTATTGGATCAGTCTAAAAAAGATCATCGCTCGATTTTCGAAAAGCTCAAGTTTCTGGCCATTACTGCATCAAACTTGGATGAGTTTTTTATGATCCGAGTAGGATCACTTTACAATTACCTCGATTATGACAAAGAACGGATTGATTACTCAGGATTAAGGGAGGAGCCTTTCAAAGCTACCATGATGGAAGAATGTCAAAACTTTCATCATGCCCAGCACGAGCATTTTCTGAATTCTATCTTACCAGCCTTGCCCAATGAAGGCATCGCTTTATGCAATACATCCAAACTCACCGACGGAGAGCGAAAAAAGGTGAAACAATATTTTGACCGGGCGATTTATCCGATGTTGACCCCAATGGTTTATGACGGGTATCGTACTTTTCCGATCTTGATGAATAAGTTGTTGATCTTTGGGGTCGTGACTACTACACCGGGTGAAAGGAAGGACATGCGTAAACTTTCCTTTGTTCAGATCCCTGCTAATATTCCAAGATTCTTTGAAGTGGAGCGGGGAAATACCTTGTTTTTGGTGCCTATTGAAGAAGTGATTCGTGAAAATATCGTTTCGTTATTTCGAAATGTGGACATTCAGTCTATCAGCCTTTTCAGAATTACTCGAAATGGAGACTTTACGCTTGAAGAGAGTGAGGACATGGATGCCAATTTTCTCGAAGAGGTAAAGCGAAAGCTGATGGAGCGAAAGACTGGTCGAGTGGTGAAGATTGAAATCGAAGAAGGCTACAGTAAATGGATGCTGAATTCTCTTCTGGAGCGGTGGAAATTAGGCTCAGACTCTGTTTTTCATGTCAAGCGCGAAAGTATGATCGATTTCACAGGACTTTGGCAGATTGTGGGCAACAAGCAGTTTCGTGACCGATTGCCACAGATGCCGGCTCCAGTAAAGCCTTTATCTTACCAAGATGAAGGAAACGCAGATATATTCGATACGCTGAAGCAGAAAGATATACTGCTTCACCATCCATACAACAACATTGATTCTATATTGGATCTAATCGAAAAGGCAGCGGATGATCCAGGGGTGATGGCTATCAAAATGACTATTTATCGATTGGCCAAGGATAGTCAAATCACTAAAGCCTTACTCAGAGCAGCCGAAAATGGTAAGCACGTCTCTGTTCTTTTTGAAGTGAAGGCTAGATTTGATGAAGAGAATAATATTCGAGAAGCCAAAAGACTTCAGAAAGCCGGTTGTTTTGTGATTTATGGAATTACTCACCTGAAGACGCATACCAAGCTACTCTTGATAGTCAAAAAGGATGGGGAAAAAATCACAAGGTTTGTTCATTTAGGTTCTGGAAATTACAATGAGGATACTGCTAGACTTTATACAGACATTGGGCTATTGACCACAAATGAGGTCTTGGCAAATGATGTGTCTGAGTTTTTTAATGTAATCACAGGACATTCGATGCCGACTAACTATCAAAACCTGATCACGGCGCCGAGAGATATGCGAAATCAGCTCATCCACTTCATAGAGCAGGAGGCAGAAAATGCTCGAAATGGATTGCCAGCGGGAATATTTATCAAAGTGAATTCCTTGGAAGATTCAGAGACGATTTATGCGCTATATAGAGCTTCTCAATCTGGAGTGACAGTGAAGCTAGTCGTACGAGGAATCTGCTGCCTCAGACCAGGCAGGGTAGGACTTAGTGAAAATATTGAGGTGATATCTATCGTTGGGGATTTCTTGGAGCACTCTAGGATTTATCATTTTCATAATAATGGAAATACCAGAACCTATGCCGGCAGTGCAGATATGATGGTGCGGAGTTTTGATAAGCGTCTTGAGAGCCTTTTCAAAGTAGAATCTCCTCTCTTGGAAAAGCAACTGATGAATATTTTGGCTTTCAACCTTCGAGATAATTTTAATGCTTACGTAATGCAGGAAGACGGATCATACATTGCTAAGAAACCGGAGGGAGACGAAGAGGTCTTTAATGTTCACAAGGAGTTTTTCAACTTGGATCCTGAAAAAGTGATGCAAGTCGAACTGATTCCTACTTACAGCAATCAATAAAAATGAAAAACCGCGTTTCCTCGCGGTTTTTTTCTTTACATTTTTTGATAGTGACCCTTTTGAAGTCTCTTTTTTACCTTGAAATAATTCACTATCCCCACGAGAAGAAATATGATGCTTAAGGCAAAAGCTAAATAGCCTAAATTTCTTACATGGTCCAATTCCTTTACTTGGAAAAGGGCCGTGCCGGAGACAAGGAAGTATAGGGCCGTTCGAATGTAGGATAAAAGCGTCCGATCATTGGCTAAGGTTGTTCGCTGTCTTGCTAAAAAATCTCTGACTATCAGCTCATTTTCCTTTTCATTTTCCATATTTTTGAAGCTTGATTTAATATTTTAAAGAATAAATGCTATGAAACGACTATTTACCCTTTTCATTTTCTGTTTTTCATCGAGCCTATTGTTTGCCCAGGAAGAAACACCCAAAGATACCACCTATTGGTTAAAAGAGATTGCAGGTGGTATCAATTTGAACCAAGGCTCATTCAGTAGTAACTGGACGGGTGGTGGTGTCAATTCCGTGGCTTTGGGCTTTTACCTGAATGGAAGGGCAAATTATAAAAAAGATAAGTGGACCTGGGACAATACAATGGATTTCATCTATGGTATCGTCAAAAATCAGGATGAGGATGCAAGAAAGTCTAATGACCGGATTTTTCTAGACTCCAAGGTAGGTTACAAAATCAGCGATCGATGGAATCTTTTTACCTCCTTGAACTTCCTTTCCCAGTTTGCTCCGGGATATGACTTTTCCGATGGAAATAGGACGCTGATTTCCAAGTTTGCCAATCCAGCATATTTGACATCGTCTTGGGGGTTGGAATACAAGCCTAATTCTGAATTCATGCTTCGTTTGTCTCCTTTTTCTCCAAGGTTCACTTTCGTGACAGACACAGATCTTTATCTGACTGTTCCGGAGAATTATGGCGTGCCAATAGGAGATAAGGTAAGATCAGAATGGCTTGCCTTTAGCTCACTACTCGAATGGAATAAGAAACTGTCTGAAAACGTCACTTTACTAATCCGTCATCAAATGTTTGTGAATTATGAGACTCTTGCTTTTGACGCTATTGATCACCGGCTTGATGTAGCCCTTACAGCCAAAGTTTCAAATTTAATTAATGTCTCTCTGACAAGCTTGAGCATATATGATTTGGATCAGGACGATAAAATACAATTTAGCCAAGGACTTGCTTTGGGGATATCCTTTAGCAGAAGTACATTTCCAAAGGAATAAATAATTTTAACAAATTTTTATTTTGTGTTTTGATTTGAAAAGAATTGTATTATTTTTGAAATCATTGTGGTAGTTAAATAATAGTTGGTTTAGTTTTCAAATAAAGGGCAGGAGATTTTCTCCTGCTTTTTTATTGCCTTTATTTGAAAAGTCCAATATTTTTAAAATTTGAGTTCAATTGAAAGGAGGGACCCGGCCTGATAGGAAGAATTGGAATGTTGATTCAAATTTGTACTTTAGAAAGATGACTTTTCGATTTCAACGAATTACTCAAAGTAGAATTGCCCATAAAAAAAGCCATGCGTCTGCATGGCTTTTTTTATGGTTGGGAAATTCCGTTATCCTTTCACAACTGAAAAATCAAAAGTCTCCAGGAATTTGGTTGTAAAGTTTCCTTCCTTAAATTGCTCGTTTTCCAGCAAAGCAATATGGAACGGAATGGTGGTTTTGATACCATCAATCACAAACTCTTCTAGCGCCCTTTTCATTCTCACAATCACTTCCTCTCTAGATTGTCCACTTACGATGAGTTTGGCGATCATGGAGTCATAATTAGGCGGAATTACATAGCCTGCATAGACATGTGAATCTACTCGAACTCCTCTGCCACCTGGAAGGTGAAGATTATTGATTCTTCCCGGACTAGGGCGGAATCCATTAGCAGGATCTTCTGCATTGATTCGGCATTCCATTGCAAAGAGCTTTGGATAGTAATTTCTACCGCTGATTTTTTCTCCTGCGGCTACCTTGATTTGCTCTTTGATCAAATCGAAATCTGTTACTTCCTCTGTGATAGGATGCTCCACCTGAATTCGGGTGTTCATCTCCATGAAATAGAAGTTGCGGTTTTTATCCACTAAGAATTCGATTGTACCTGCGCCTTCGTATCCGATTGCTTCGGCACCTTTGATCGCAGCTTCACCCATCTCATGTCGGAGTTCGTCTGTGATGAAGGGTGAAGGAGTCTCCTCGACTAGTTTTTGATGTCTTCGCTGAATAGAGCAATCTCTTTCAGAAAGATGACATGCCTTTCCATTGCTGTCTCCTACGATTTGAATCTCGATATGACGAGGCTCTTCAACGAATTTTTCTAGGTAAAGTCCGTCATTTCCAAAAGCAGCTCCAGATTCCATTTTGGCATCATCCCAAGCTTTCTGGAAGTCTTTATCTTCTTTTACGATTCGCATTCCACGGCCACCACCGCCCGCAGTTGCTTTTAGGATCACCGGATAGCCCATTTCATTGGCTAGCTTCAATCCTTGCTCTACAGAGTCTAGAAGTCCCTCTGAGCCTGGGATTGTAGGTACTCCAGCAGCTTTCATGGTAGCTTTTGCAGTAGCCTTATCACCCATTCTATCGATCATGTCAGGGGATGCTCCGATGAATTTGATACCGTATTCTTCACAGATCTTGGAAAACTCGGCGTTTTCAGATAAAAAACCGTAGCCGGGATGGATCGCATCAGCGTTTGTGATCTCAGCAGCTGCAATGATGCGTGGGATGTTGAGATAGGAGTCCCTACTTGGGGCAGGACCAATGCATACAGCCTCATCCGCAAATCTGACGTGAAGACTATCCTTGTCTGCAGTTGAATAGACAGCAACCGTTTTGATGCCCATTTCCTTACAGGTACGGATTATCCGTAGGGCGATTTCTCCTCGGTTTGCGATTAATATTTTTTTAAACACAATAAGTGGGTTTTGGTGAAAAAATTAACCAGCTGGATCTACAAGGAAAAGTGGCTGATCATACTCTACAGGGGTGGCATTGTTGACAAGAACTTTGACAATTTTGCCGGATACCTCTGATTCGATTTCGTTAAAAAGCTTCATCGCCTCAATAATGCAGACTGTCTGACCAGCTTTCACGCTATCTCCAACATTCACAAATGGATCGGAATCAGGGTTAGGAGTGGTGTAAAATGTACCAATCATTGGAGACTTGATCTCGATCAAGTTTGAGGAAGACTCTGCAGCTGATTCCTTGGGAGATTCTGTAGCAGCAGCGGGTGCTGATGCTTGAACTGGGGCAGGTGCAGGAGCCGCAGGAGCTGCTTCTACTGCTCTGAAGCTTTGGTCTGCATATTTTTTGATCGAAAGTTCAAACTCGTCTGTTTTGATTTTAACTTCGGCAAGACCGGAATTTGAGATATAATCGATCAACTCTTGAATTTCTTTTGCTTTCATGTTTTTTGAGTTTTTAAAGGTTCTTAATCATCGGGATCTTACATACCTACTGACTTGCTTTAGGTAAATCGTCCTGATTTCAAAATTCCTTTTTGTTTTAGCTTCTTAGACTGGGATTTTCAAAATAACAAAAGCTATGAGAAGAACTCATAGCTTTATTTTTATTTAACTCGCTCGGAATAAGAACCGTCTCGAGTATCCACTTTGATCATAGTATCTTGATCTACGAAAAGTGGAACCATTACTGTAGCTCCTGTTTCCAAGGTAGCAGGTTTAAGCGTATTAGTGGCTGTGTCACCCTTGATTCCCGGCTCCGTGTAAGTAATCATCAATTCTACAAATGGAGGTAATTCTACCGCAAGTGGAGTTTCTGTTTCATCGTGTACAAGAATATCCACGAGTTGACCTTCTTTAAGCAACTCAGGTCTTTCAATCAATGATTCTTGAATCAATAGTTGCTCGAATGAATTGCTATCCATGAAATTGTACCCCATGTCATCTTTATAAATGAACTGGTGTGGACGTTTTTCTACCCGGGCAGTAGTTACTTTCTCACCTGCATTGAAGGTTTTGTCGAGCGTTTTACCGGTTTTTAAACTTTTTAGCTTAGTTCTTACAAAAGCTGCCCCTTTCCCAGGCTTGACATGCTGGAATTCTACAATGCTCCAGATATCATTGTTCATTTCTAGACAGAGTCCATTTTTAAAATCTGCTGTCGACGCCATATTAATTATTTGAGTTTATTCTTAATGAAATTACTTCGGGTCATAGGCCCATTTGACATAGATCGCACCCCAGGTGAAACCTCCACCAAAAGCAGCTAGAATGAGATTGTCTCCTTTTTTCAGTTGCTTCTCATAGTCCCAAAGGCAAAGAGGAATAGTTGCTGCCGTGGTATTGCCATAGCGCTCAATATTCATCATTACTTTCTCAGGTCCTACACCCATTCGGTTTGCAGTGGCATCAATGATACGCTTGTTGGCTTGATGGGGTACTAGCCAAGCGACATCATCTCCTTTAAGACCATTTCGCTCCATTACTTCTGCACTGGCATCTGCCATATTGGTTACGGCAAATTTGAACACGGTAGAACCTTCTTGGTAAGCATAATGCTCGCGGGCTTCTACTGTCTCGTGCGAAGCTGGCCTTCTGCTTCCTCCTGCTTTCATGTGGAGAAATGGTTCGCCTGAACCATCGGACCTCAATATCGCATCTCTGATCCCCAAGTCTCCTTCGGCCGGCTCCAACAAAACTGCTCCAGCTCCATCACCAAAAAGAATACAGGTAGTTCTGTCTTTGTAATCAACAATGGAAGACATTTTATCCGCACCTACCACAAGTACTTTCTTATGTGTACCAGACTCGATAAATTGTGAGCCAAGTTGTAAAGCATACAAAAACCCTGAGCAAGCTGCAGAAATATCAAAGCTAAAGCTGTTTTTCGCACCGATTTTGTCAGCGATTATGTTGGCAGTAGCAGGGAAGGGCATATCCGGAGTCACTGTCGCACAGATGACTACTTCGATGTCTTTGGGGTCAGTATTGGTTTTTTCAAGGAGGCCTTTAGCAGCTTCAATCCCCATCACTGAGGTTCCTTGGTTTTCGCCTTTTAGAATTCTTCGTTCCTTTATGCCGGTTCTTGAGGTGATCCACTCGTCGTTAGTTTCGACCATTTTCTCAAGTTCCTTGTTGGTCAACCGGTACTCAGGTACATAGCCTTGTACGCCGGTGATCATGGCTTTTATTTTCTCCATTCGAATTGGGTTAAAAAAGGCGATCACTCGCCTTATTCATTTTTGGGTTTGCCCCTTTTTTGTAAAGAAGGTCAAAAATATCATAAATGCCTCTTACCACCAAAAATATTCCATTTGTAATATCTTAAGTGTTTGATAGCGAGGGTATTGAAATTTTTGGCATAAAAAAAATCCAAACTATAAATAGAATGGATTTATGATTCAGTGAAATTTTGGCTTATGCCATTACTTCTTTTTCGATGATTACCTGTCCTTTGTAGTACAATTTGCCGTCAAGCCAAAAAGCTCTATGAGGCAAGTGCATTTCACCAGTAGTAGGACATTTTGCCAAACCAGGAGCTTCTAGCTTGTAATGAGTTCTTCTTTTATCTCTTCTGGTTTTGGAAATCTTTCGTTTAGGATGTGCCATTTTATGCGTGATTTAAGAGTTCTATTACTTTTTTTTATTTAGGTTTTTTAGCTTTTCCCAGCGGGGATCTACGTTTACATCTTCATCTTCAGATTCCTCTGATTCTTTTTCAGAATCGATGTAGACATAAAGCCCGTCCAATTCATCTTCCTCATCATCGAGTTCGTTTCGATGGTCAGGATGAATTTTTTTTGCCGGTAAGGCTAAAAGAATGAATTCATAAATAAGCTGAGCCACATTTACTTTTGGCGTGTCTCTGGTGATCATGAAAACATCCTCGTCAATTTCTTTTTCTTCTGAGCCATATTTAAATATCATGGTTTCTTCGGATTCAAGTGGGGAGTCAAACTCCTCCAAACTTCTATCGCAGGTTAGCCTAACGCTTCCCTTGATGTGGAAATCCATTTCAATCAAATTTGCTCCTTTGTGCATATTGACCCTTATGGTCAAGTTGCCATTTTGAACCAGATCATTCTCACCGAATTCTCTGAAGAATCGATCATTAACATCAAATTCTAATTCATGTGTCCCTTCTGGGTATTTAATTACCTCAATGTCAAAGTTCTGCAGGAATTTCACGACGTCTCTTATCGAATTTAAGACCGCAAAAATAGGTAATTAATTGGAAAGATTAAAACGAAAGAGAATTATATTTTCCTTTCATCGCAGGGCTATATTTATTCTGCGTCCTCTGTTTCTTCCTCTAAGACTTGGTGAGCCCTAATTACATCCAAAGCCAGAAATAATGCGGCCCTGATTGAACCTTCATCTGCTAGTCCTTTACCAGCAATATTATATGCTGTCCCATGATCTGGGGAAGTTCTGATAATCGGAAGCCCTGCTGTGAAATTAACCCCATCGCTAAACGCCATGGATTTGAAAGGAATCAATCCTTGATCATGATACATTGCGAGGACTCCATCAAATTTGGTCTGATGCATCATACCAAAAAAGCCATCAGCAGGGTAGGGACCAAAGACTAATTTATTCTGATCCTTCAGTTGGTTGATTGCTGGTTTAATGACCTCGATTTCCTCTTTACCAAGCAGGCCATCCTCACCTGCATGAGGATTTAGACCTAAAATCGCAATTTTTGGTCGATTGATGCCAAAGTCTTTTTCTAAACTTGAAAGCATGAGATTGGCCTTCCGCTTGATTCTTTCCACGGTGACTGCTTGACTCACCTGAGCAATTGGCATATGTCCTGTTACCAAGCCTACTCGAAGTTTGTCAGATACCAAAAACATCAGACTGTCCTTGGCATTGACGGCTTCGCTTAGGAATTCTGTGTGGCCAATGAATTTGATCTCTTCGCTATTGATATTGTTCTTGTTCAGGGGAGCAGTTACTAGCGCATGGATTTTTCCTTCTTTCAGGTCTGCAACTGAGCTTTGAAGTGCTTCCAAAGCCAATTTTCCTGCCTCTTGGGTTTCTACGCCGGGAATAATTTCCGGGCATTCCTCCATCACATTGATCACATTGATTCGTTTATGCTGGATTTCATCGATGGATCTGATCTGTAAAAAGTTGAATCCTTCCAGATCTAGCATTTTTTTATAAACACTGAGCACTTTTCCATGCCCATATATCAGAGGCACAAAGTCTTGATGAACTCGGGCGTCCTGAAGCGCTTTCATCACTACTTCCGGGCCTATTCCGTTTATATCTCCGATACTGATCCCAATTATGGGTTTATGTTGCTTTGCTGTCATATTGCTTTGCTCAAAAAAGGCTACTTACAATCACTGTCGAACTTAGGCCTTTAGGAATATTGTCTTAATTTTAGGCTGCAATTTATAAAAAATTACCGGAGCTATTCGATGGAGAAAGTCAGACCCAAAAAACATCTGGGACAACACTTCCTGACGGATTTGAGCATTGCCAAGCGAATAGCTCAAGCTGTCACAGGACATGGTGGTGCCCAAAAAGTCCTCGAGATTGGCCCTGGTATGGGCGTACTCACAGATTTCTTGCTAGAAAACCCACAGGAGCTCTATTTGGCAGAAATTGACCAAGAGTCAATCCGATATCTCGAGGCAAAGTATCCACATTTGGTCGATCATATACTGGAGGGGGACTTTCTGAAAATGGATATTTCAAAAGTTTTCCAAGAGCCTTTTGCCATTGCGGGTAATTTTCCTTACAATATTTCAAGCCAAATCTTTTTCCGAGTCCTTGAGTTGCGCCATCAAGTAACCGAGGTGGTATGCATGCTTCAAAAAGAGGTAGCACAGCGAATCGCATCTCCAAAGGGAAATAAGGATTATGGGATTTTATCGGTTTTACTGCAGGCCTTTTACTCGATTGAATATTTGTTTTCGGTACCCCCAGGAGTCTTTAATCCTCCTCCCAAAGTAAATTCTGGTGTCATTCGCCTGATACGAAATGAGACCAAAAGTCTGGACTGTGATGAAAGTTTATTTATCAAAGTGGTAAAAGGAGGCTTTGGTAATCGCCGAAAAACCTTGAGAAATTCCCTGAAATCCTTTCAGCTTCCAGAATCACTTCAAGGCCATCCTATGTTGGACTTGCGAGCCGAGCAATTGGATGTGGCTGATTTTGTGTTTTTAACCCAGAAAATCCAAAAATCCCGTGGACATCATTAAGCAATTTGAACTCTCCAAGGAGTACCTAGAAAGCCTACAGCACGGTATCGAAAACCGAGATCTGGATTTTATTCAGGAATCACTGGATGGGGTGAATGAGGCAGATATTGCCGCTATTTTGGATGAATTATCCTTAGATGAGTCAATCTATGTCCTTCGGGCACTGGATAAGCAAATAGCAGCAGATATTCTGATCGAATTGGATGATAATACACTCATCAGGGTATTTCGTGAACTGGAAAATCCGGAGATCGCATCATTCATCGAATTAATGGATTCTGATGATGCGGCGGATTTACTTAATTTACTGGGTGAGCGTGAACGTGAAGAGGTCATTGCCAATTTTCAGGATAGGCTAAAGTCGGACCAGGTACTTGACCTTCTGCGATATGAAGAAGATACTGCAGGTGGTATCATGGCTAAGGAATTTATCCGGGCCAATAAAAATTGGAATGTCATTCAGACCATCAATGAAATCAGAAGGCAGGCCGAAAATGTAGAGAAGATTTTTTCGATTTATGTAGTCAACAACCGACAGCAGTTGCTTGGTCGTGTTTCACTCAAAAAAATAATTCTTGCCGGAGAAAATACTCGGATTGAAGATATTTATGAACCAGAAGTGATTTCTGTTCCTACTTACATGGATCAGGAGGAGGTTGCAGGTATCATGCGAAAGTATGACCTTGAGTCTGTTCCTGTCGTCAATGCGAAAAACAAGTTGGTCGGACGAATTACCGTTGATGATATCTTGGACGTCGTACAGGAGGAGGCAGAGGAGGATATTCAGGCCATGGCAGGTATTTCAGGCGATATTGAAGAGTCTGATTCCATTTTTATGATTACCAAAGCCCGTCTTCCTTGGCTACTAATAGGTGTGATTGGAGGATTATTAGGTGCTAGAATTATCGGCTTTTTTGAAGATGGATTGAATAAATACATCGCATTAGCATCCTTTATTCCCCTCGTAGCTGCTACTGGGGGAAATGTAGGCATACAGGCATCCTCTCTTATCGTACAATCCTTGGCATCTAAGTCAGTTTTTGATGATACGCCCTTAAAGCGTTTTATAAAAGGCTTTCTGGTCGCCGTTCTAAATGGAGTTTTACTAGCTTTTTTCGTGTTTTTGGTAGTGGTTTTCATTTATGGGTTCGAACCGATTTTCGGGATTACCGTGGGAGTGGCACTTTTCTGTGTCGTCCTTTTGGCTTCCTTTATGGGAACTGTCACACCTTTGATTTTAAATCATTTTGGTATCAACCCAGCAATTGCATCTGGACCATTCATCACTACCACAAATGATTTGCTAGGTCTTACCGTTTATTTTGGGATCGCGATGTTACTCTTGAATCTTTAGAATGAAAATACTTATTATCGATAAAATGCACTCCAGCATCATCCCTTTGCTGGAGAAGGAAGGGCATCAGGCAGATTATAGGCCCAATATTACCCGCTCAGAGATTATGGAAGCCCTCCCTTTGTACGAGGGTTTGGTCATTCGGTCAAAAACTCCAATGGATAGAGATCTTCTGGAAAAAGCTCATAACCTTAAGTTTATTGCCCGTGCAGGGGCAGGCCTGGACCAAATTGATCTTGAATATTTGGCGGAAAATGAGATACAGCTATTTCATGCTGCCAAAGGCAATCGGGACGCTGTGGCAGAGCATGCCATAGGGGGACTTTTAGCGCTTATGAACCATCTTATCAAAAGTGATCAGGAGGTGCGAAAGGGAATCTGGGACCGGGAAGGCAACCGTGGCTATGAACTTAAAGGAAAAACCGTAGGGATCATGGGCTATGGAAATATGGGAAGAGCATTTGCGAAAAGGCTGAAAGGATTTGGAGTGGATGTCTTAGCCTACGATAAGTATAAAAAGGATTTTGAAGATAATTTGGTCCAGGAAGTAATCTGGGAAAAATTGAAAGCAGAAGCCGATATTTTGAGCTTGCATGTTCCTTTGACAGAGGTAACCCGGAATTTTTTCACTTTTGATGAATTAAAAAGCTTTGCCAAACCTTTTTGGTTGATCAATACGGCTAGGGGAGAGGTGATAAGTTTTGAGACATTGAACCAAGCTCTGGATGCCGGGATATTGAGAGGGGCGGTGCTGGATGTGCTCGAGAATGAAAAGTTCAACCGCTTTAGTCCAGAACAGAAAACTGAATTTGAAAAGCTCGCTAATCGCGAAAATGTGATTTTTACACCTCATGTGGCCGGATGGACTTTTGAATCCTATGAAAAGATCAATGAGGTGCTAGTCAAGCAAATCAAAAAAGCATTTTGATGATCGAAGAAAAAAATTTGAACCTTAAAACCTAAAATTTGTATCTATAGGGGGATTTCTTACTTTTGTAAAGAAATAAAGCCAAGCTTAAAAAAGTAACGGTCTCTCCTGCGCGACCGTTACTTTCTTTTTTAGCAGGTACTAACAATCGCTAACTATGTCGAAAGTACAATATTATACCGAAGAAGGTCTGAAGAAACTGAAGGATGAACTTCAGGAGTTGAAGACAAAAGGAAGAGCAGATATCGCTAAGCAGATTGCTGAGGCAAGAGACAAAGGTGACTTATCAGAAAATGCCGAATACGATGCGGCAAAGGATGCACAGGGCTTGTTGGAATTGAAGATTGCAAAGCTTGAAGCAGTGGTAGGTAACGCCCGTGTACTGGACAATTCCAAAATGGATCAATCCAAGGTGGGGATATTGAGTACCGTCAAGATCAAGAACGTGAAAAACGGAATGACGGTGACTTATACCTTGGTGTCTGAGGAGGAAGCTGATTTGAAGGCAGGAAAGATTTCCCTTGCCTCACCATTTGGAAAAGGCTTGGTAGGAAAATCAAAAGGCGAGATTGCAGAAATCAATGCTCCTGCTGGAAAGTTGCAGTTTGAAATCCTAGATATCTCGTACTAAGAATTATTCAACATTTATCTTTTCGATCAATCCCGGGAAATCCTCGGGATTTTTTTATTTTTGATGATATGGCAAGCATTTTCACAAAAATCATCAACCGGGAAATCCCTGGACACATCATCGCTGAAGACGAAAATAATATCGCTTTTTTGGATATTATGCCCCTGGTGAGAGGACATGTATTGGTGGTCCCAAAAAAGGAGGTCGATTATATCTTTGATATGGCTTCTGAAGACCTTACAGCGCTTCATCTTTTTGCCCAAAAAGTGGCAAATGCAATGGATAAAACCATCAAATGTACACGAATTGGTGTTGCTGTGATAGGATTGGAAGTGCCTCATGTTCATATACATCTAGTTCCTCTCAAGACCATGGATGATATTAATTTCACTCGCCCGAAATTGAAGTTAAGTCAGGAAGAACTAGGGGAAGTAGCCGATACGATTCGAGGAGGTATTGATTCCTAGAAAATCCAGCTGTTTCTTATTTCTGATCAAGACCTGGAGAGGTTTTTTAAAATTTTTATAAAAGTCAGAAAAGAATCGCTTATTTTTCAATTATGAATTCTCATCAATATGACGCGATTGTTGTCGGTTCTGGTATCTCCGGAGGCTGGGCTGCAAAGGAACTTTGTGAAAAAGGCCTAAAGACGCTGGTTCTTGAAAGAGGTAGGCAGGTCGAACATCTAAAAGATTATTCTACCATGACCGCAGCTCCTTGGGAAATGCCTCATCGCAACCAAATCCCTTTGGAGGATAAGAAAGCGAATCCCGTCGTCAATCGCTGCTATGCATACAAAGAAGATACAGCTCATTTTTTTGTCAAAGATCAAGATCATCCCTACCTACAGGAAAAGCCTTTTGACTGGGTAAGAGGCTATCAAGTGGGTGGAAAGTCCCTGATTTGGGCAAGGCAGACACAGCGATGGAGTAAATATGATTTTGAAGGGCCCGGTCGAGATGGCTTTGCAGTTGATTGGCCGATTCGCTATGAGGATATTGCTCCATGGTATAGTTATGTAGAGCGCTTTGTTGGGATTTCGGGAAGCTATGAAGGTTTGGATACCTTGCCCGACGGAGAGTTTTTGCCAGCATGGGAAATGAATTGCGTTGAGAAGGAGATTCAAGAGCGAATTTTGAAAGCTTACGGAGACCGTAAATTTATTATTGGACGCTGTGCGCACTTGACTCAACCTAAGGATGTGCATTTGCAGCAGGGTAGAGGTCAGTGCATGGCCAGAAACCAATGCTATCGAGGATGCCCTTTCGGAGGTTATTTTAGCTCCAATTCTTCCACCTTGCCAGCAGCAGCAAAAACAGGTAATTTGACTCTACGGCCCGACTCGGTGGTACATTCACTCATTTGGGATGAAAAAAAGGAAAAGGTAACAGGGGTAAGAGTCATTGATCGTGTCACCAAGGAAGCAACCGAGTATTTTACCAAAGTTATATTTTTAAACGCTTCGGCACTAAATACCAACCTGATTTTACTTAACAGTACCTCAAGTCGATTTCCAAATGGCTTGGGAAATGATTCGGGAATACTTGGAAAGTATATCGCTTTTCATAATTACCGTGGCTCCCTCAGCGCTGGTTTTGAAGGCTTTGAGGATAAATATTATTTCGGTCGTAGGCCCACGGCTGTCATGCTTCCCAACTTTCGAAATGTGCATAAGCAAGAAATGGATTTCCAGCGAGGGTATATGAGTTTTTACTCTGCTGGAAGAGGTGGCTGGGGAGGTGCCGGAGATATGAATTTTGGAGCTGATTTTAAGGAAGCAAGTGCCAAGCCAGGACCATGGCATGTCTTTATGATGATGCAGGGTGAGACTATCCCAAAGGAAAGCAATTTTGTATCACTTAGCCAGGATCAAAAAGATGAATGGGGTATTCCTTTGCTGAAAGTATCTGTGGATTACGATGAAAATGACGAATTGCTTTTAAATGACTTTTTGGAGCAAGGCGAAGAGATGCTCAGTAAGGCAGGATGCTTCAATATCCGTAAAACAGATAGCAAGCAATCCCCAGGTTTGGACATTCATGAAATGGGAGGAGTTCGTATGGGTCGAGATCCTGAAACTTCACTTTTGAATGGATTCAATCAAATGCACTTGGCACCTAATGTTTTTGTGTCCGATGGAGCTTGTATGACCTCGACAGGCACTCAGAACCCGTCTATCACCTACATGGCCTTGACAGCGCGTGCGGTGGACTATGCAGTAGCTGCTTTGAAGAGAAATGAGATAGGCTGAAGTAAGGATAAAGTTGTTTTGGATTATATTCAGCTTTGGCTGAAAAAAATGATTTGATTTATCATTTTATTTTTTCATTTTGAAACAATAAGATAAAAAGTTAAAAAATTATCCAATAACCCAATCATGCAAAAACCATTCTTCCTCATCCTATTTGTCCTTTTTTCCTGCACGGCCTTTTTTGCCAAAGCCCAAAAAAGCACTGAGACTAAGAATTATTCAATCATTATTGATGGCTTTGACTGGGGTCCAGCGGTCAGTAAAGTGATTTTGCCATTGGATGAAAGTCCAGAAAACTATAAGGCTAATGATTTTGAGATTTTTGTAACTCGAAGTTCGACGGATGGTCAAATTCCACCTACTCAGAGTTATGGAAAGAGAAGTATTATCCTGTCTTATCCTTCTGATGCCAAAGGAAATCGACTAGAAGAAGGTAACCATCTTACCCTAGTACTAGCAGTCGCTCCAAATATGTCTTTAGGGTCACCCATTCAATATATGAGAGTTGGAAATAGGGGTGGAAATTATTGGATTGATTATCAGCTTCAAATCATTCATCAGCCAAGTGGGACTATTTGGAATAATGAGTCGGAAAGGATAAGACCAATTGTAGATGAATTTGACCTCGAAGGTCAGTTTACACATCAATCGACTACCCTTTCTTATGCCTCTTGGATACCAGAGCAAGTAGAGGGAAAGGTTCCACTGATTATCTGGCTGCACGGAGGTGGGGAAGGAGGAACTGATCCCACTATAGCACTCATGGGAAACAAGGCTTTTAACTATGCATCTCCTGAGATTCAAGCGCTTTTTGGTGGGGCGGCCGTGTTGGTTCCGCAGGCTCCTACATTTTGGATGCAGGCTTCAGAGGGTATGACCCGAGGTCAGACAAACGATATTTACAATGAAGTACTTTTTGCTTTGATTGATGATTTTGTAAAAAATAATTCTTCAATCGACGCCTCTCGAATCTACGTAGGTGGATGTTCGAATGGCGGATATATGTCTTTAAAACTGATTTTGGAACATCCGGATTACTTCGCAGCAGGATATATCAGTGCGCTCGCTTACAACAATGAGTTTGTCAGCGATCAGCAAATAAAAGAAATTAAGAATGTTCCTATCTGGTTTGTTCATTCGAAAGATGATCAGACGACCAAACCAGACGAAACGGTAGTACCACTTTATAAAAGGCTGAAAGATGCCGGAGCAAAAAATGTCATCTTCTCCTACTATGACAATGTTACCGATATCACTGGCTTTTTTGGGGGAGAGGATTTTCACTACAACGGCCATTGGTCTTGGATCTATTCTCATGCAAATTCTGCAAGAACAGACTTTGATGGCTCACAGGTAATGATGGACGGAAAGCCAGTAACAATCATGGAATGGCTTGCCGGCCAAAAAAAATAAAATGCTCTATGCTTTAGCTAGCATTAATTTGAATTGACTTGTTAAACTACGTCGGTTTTTCTTGGATCAGGACCATATTGATTAGGTCCTTTTTCACCTTTTTCCCATGCTAGCCATACAAACCCGAAAAAGTTGACGGGTGGTGGAATTAATAGGTATAGTGAATATTTCCAATCTAGCCCGATATCATGCAATCTACGAATAGCTTGAACTAAAAGTAAAACGATCGATGCTATGAGAAGGGTCCCAAAAGCATAAAAGGAAATCCAAGCTTCCAATTGATAAGCTTCGAAAGCTTTGGCTAAACAGATTAGATTCACAAAATAAAAAAAGATGAAAAGGCTTAAATATTTTCTTCTTGATATTCTACCTTCGGTGTTTAAGATGGATTTCATAACTATTAAACACGGTAATAGGCAAAATGTTTAAAATGAAGCCTGATTGCTAATTTTTGAAAGGAAATGGATTATATATTTTCCGCCGAACAGGCGAAAAAAGCTGAGAATATTGGGGCACTTCTGCCGGAATGGCTTGAAGAAATTTATGCTCGAAAGTGGTTTAAACTCTTTGTTCCCCAAGATCTTGGCGGCTTGGAATTGGGTCTTTTAGAAGCTTTGAAAGTAGAAGAGCACTTAGCCCGGATGGATGGAAGCTTGGGGTGGACGGTGACTCTTTGTGCAGGAGCAGGTTGGTTTGTTGGCTTTTGGGAAGAGGGGCTGAGAAAAGAGGTTTTCAAGGATCCGAAAGTCTGTTTGGCAGGAAGTGGCTTTGTAGGAGGGAAAGCTGAATCTTCACCTAATGGATATGAAATCACGGGGGAGTGGACTTATGCATCCGGTGCTACTCATGCCACGCATTTCACAGCCAATTGTGAGATTTATGAAAAGGGAAAACCTATCATATCAGAAAATGGAGCTCCTATTGTGAAAGCCTTTCTCCTGAAAAGAGAGGAGGTGGAGATATTGGACAGTTGGAAATATATGGGAATGGTTGCTACGGGGAGTCATGCCTTTTCAGCCAAAGGGTTAAAAGTTCCAAGAGCTAGATGCTTTGAAATTGTACCTGATCGGGTTAAGCTTGAAAACCCAATCTACCGGTTTCCTTTTTTGCAATTTGCAGAGGCTACACTTTCAGCCAACATCCTTGGAATCACACAGCACCATCAGTCTTTGATAAATGAGTCCTTTTGGTACAGACATGAACTCAAGCCATTCAATCAAAAGCAAATTGAATTCTTTGAAGAAAAGGCTAAAAAAACCAGGGAGCAATTGGATTTATTTCGATCGGAATTCTACTCTAGCGTGGACCAAGCCGAATCTGAACTCAGCAAATCAGGATTTATAAGTGAGTCTAGTTTGGAGTCTTTAAGTCGGATCTGTCGGACTATGACTCAATTCTGCCGGGAAAGTAATGCATCACTTTATCCTTTTGCAGGTTTACATGCAGCTGATCCAAATTCCGAGTTGAATCGGGTCTGGAGAGATTTTTATACCGTCAGTCAGCACTCTTTGCTGACATTTCCATTTTAGCCAAAAAAAATCCCCAACCTTAGATTGGGGATTCAGAAATATTAATCGTCGCTTTCTTGAATGTTTTCTTCTTCACCTTCTTCAGATGGAGCCACATTCTGTCTGACTCTTTCTGTAGGTCGGTAAGGAACAAAACCCTCACGCTTGAATTTGTAAGTCGTGGTACGAGTGCCTGAAGGATGATTGGCCAAATCTAGCATACCAAATCCTTTGTGAGTAAATGCTCCAAGTCCGCACTTGAAAACAAAATCCTGAACTTCTGGAGCAGCATACAAGGTGAATGGTAGGGTGTAACCTCTTACCTCGTATTTGACATCCATATCATACACAGAATAAATTCTCGCAAACTTTTTCTGCTGTTCTTTCAGCTTGTTTACGTAGTTCATGTCTGGTACAACTTGAAACTTATAGAAGGACTCCATTTGCTCTGGCGTATACCAACCTGATCTTTCCATTCTAGTCAATGTTGATTCGTATAGAAGATCAGAGAATTCGTCACTGTCAGGGCTGATGAATCTCTTGCCAATTTCCTCATTGAATGCAGGGGTGATCAATACAAGAGGAGAAATACACACAAACTTATTCGAAGTTTCTAGTTCTGGTTCATTCTCCAGTTCAGTGTATTCGGGCGATAAGATGAGATTTCCCAATTCAATTTTTGGAGTAGCAAAAACTTGCTCCAGCAGGTAGTCCATAAAATCCTCACTCTGGGAGGAGAGGACTAGGGTGACCAGACTGGAATAGTAGTGCAGTCCACTTCTACTTACTTTGGTCTGACCTTTCAGTCCAGAGAAGTTGAAGTAATTGTAATTGAAGAATTCTTCTCGACCACCTTTGACAATAAGACCTTTTAGAAATTGGGCCAAGATGTACTGGTGGTGGAAAGGCAAATAGGAGCCTTTGTTTTTTAATGAAAATATTAATCTAACTCTCACGATGTTTTAAAAATAAATGAGACAATTATTTATAAAATACTAAACGCAATTTTGGGTGGATAAGCAAGGCAAAAGTACAATTTTTTTTGAAAAAATGTTAAACATTAAACCTAAAATGCATTATATCTCCATCTTTTACGATGTATTCCTTCCCTTCAATGGCTATTTTTCCATTTTCACGACATCCAGCTTCGGACTTAAATTGCTGATAATCGGCTAGTTTGATTACTTCTGCTTTGATAAATCCACGCTCAAAATCCGTATGGATTACTCCAGCTGCCTGTGGTGCTTTCCAGCCTTTTTTGATGGTCCAGGCTCGTACTTCCTGAGGTCCAGCTGTGAAATAAGTGATTAAATCCAGAAGTGAATAAGCGGCAGAGATGAGTCTATTCAGTCCACTTTCTTCTAATCCGTATTCGGATAGGAAAAGAGACTTTTCCTCAGGATCATCAAATTCTGCAATTTGTGATTCAATCGCTGCACAGAGTACAATGACTTCAGCATTTTCTTCACTTACTTTTTCCCGAAGGGTCTCTACGTATTTATTACCTGTGAGAATACTGGATTCATCTACATTGGCTACGTAAAGAACCGGCTTGATGGTAAGTAAGTGAAGATCACGGACTGCTTCCAAATCTTCTTTCTCAACTTCGATAGCACGGGCATTCAAGCCGCTTTCTAGCCCTTCTTTGAATCGTAGAAGTATTTCCAGGTCTTTCTTCGCTTTGGTATCACCGGATTTGGCTACCTTTTCGATCCGGGCAATTTTTTTAGCGATGGATTCCAAATCCTTCAATTGGAGCTCCGTATCTATGACTTCCTTATCAAAAATCGGATCAACGCTACCTGCTACATGGACAATGTTTTCATCTTCGAAGCATCGAATCACATGAATGATCGCGTCAACTTCACGGATATTTGCCAGAAATTTATTACCCAATCCTTCACCTTTACTCGCACCTTTTACCAAGCCCGCGATATCGACAAACTCAATCACTGTAGGTAATACACGCTGAGGATTAACAAGCTCCTCTAGTACATTGAGTCGCTTATCAGGAACAGTTACTACACCGACGTTTGGTTCGATGGTACAGAAGGGGAAATTTGCCGCTTCGGCTTTGGCACTCGAGAGTGCGTTGAACAAAGTGGACTTACCTACATTGGGTAGTCCTACAATGCCACATTGTAATGCCATTTATTCTAGGATTTGATTTTGAATATTTGATAGGAGCGATAGCCTTGGTAGAATTCCATGATCGAAACCCTGAAAATCGTATAAACAGGGATGGCGAAAATCATCCCCAGAACCCCGGCTATTTTTGCTCCGGCAAAGATAACAACAAATATTTCAAGGGGATGCGCTTTGACGGATTTTGAGAAAATCAGGGGTTGTAAAAGTATGTTGTCCGTAATCTGTACCACAGCAAATACAGACAAAATCCTGAAAATGAGATAATTGATCTCTGTACTTCCTGCGTAGTCTCCGGTAGATATTCCTACAATTATTCCAAAACTTGCACCTAAGATCGGGCCTGCATATGGGATCAAATTAGCTACTGAAGCAAAAAGGGCTATAGTCAGTGCATATTCTACTCCTGCAAAAGTGAGCCCTAGACTTGCTATCGAAAAAATCACTATGACTTGAATAAATAGGCCTGTCAGGTAATTGGATAGTAATTTTTCGACTTTAGTAAAAGTGGCTACAGAAAGTTCAAAGTATGGATTCGGTATGAGATTCAGTACATTTCTTCTGAAAAGTCCATTTTCCAACAAAAGGAAAAAAGTGATAAAGGCAACTGCTAAAAGTCCAATAAATAGACTACTTGCCGTATTGATAATCGAGCTGATGAATTTTCCTATATCTATACCTGCTATGGTTTCCAGTAAGGTTTTTTGAATTTGATCAAATAACTCACCACGCGGAGAATCTATCAATTGGTAATTGATGAGCCAGTCTTCCAACCTCGAAATAGGGATCTTGGCCTGTTCGTAGAGTTCTTCATAATCAAGCGAACTCAGGATGGAGATTTGATTATTGATCAGTGGGAAAAATAGCAGTCCGATGGATACTAAAAACAAAATAATGGCGATGTAAGAAGCCAAAATGGCGGTCCATCTTGGGATATGCTGTCCCATGACATGGAAGTCGTTGAGACGGTTGGTAAGAGGTCTCAGTAAGGCTGCCAGGATAAGGGATAAAATCAGGTAAAGGGTGATATTGGAGAAATACCAACCGAAAAGCAGAAAGACTGCAATAAATATAATCAGATATATAAAAAAACGCTGCATACAACACAAAAGGAGGCCAAAGCCTCCTCTAATATACTATTTCAAAATTTGAAACAAACTCAGTCAATACTTACTCCCACCGGAGTTCATCCCGATAGCTGTTTTCCTCTTCTTCGTTTTCATACTGAGAAAAATCCACATCTGGGAGAAGTTCATTTTTTACATGCTCTACAGATTCATTGAGCGCTTCTGCAAACTTGAAAAAATCTTCCTTGTAAAGAAAGATTTTGTGTTTTTCGTAAGAAAAAGAATCTCCGTTTGTTTTTCGCTTACTTTCTGTGATAGTCAGGTAATAATCATTTCCTCTGGTACTTTTGATGTCGAAAAAATAAGTACGTTTACCTGCTTTTACTTTTTTCGAGAAAATATCTTCCCGATCATAACCTCTTCGATCTTCCACAATTCAATTAATTTTTTGGTGCTGGGTATTTATTTGCAACTAAGATAGGCAAAAGCCTTCCTAGTTTTCAAAGGATTGAAGTAAAAATTTTTTAGAAATGGTCAAAAAATGGCAATAAACTGCTGTTTATCAGCAACAAATGAAAAAAGGAGGCTAAACCTCCTTTTATTCTGCATGCAAAAATGCTTTCTTGGCCAAGAGCTCGTCTTCACTTTCACGGTGATCAGGATCGTCTACGCAACAGTCCACAGGGCAAACTGCCGCACATTGAGGCTCTTCGTGAAAACCGTTGCACTCGGTACATTTTTCAGTGACTATGTAGTAGAACTCATCTGAAACAGGTTCTTGCTTTTCATTAGCATCTACTACAGTGCCATCTGGTAAAGTCACTTCCTTGAGAGAAGTTCCTCCCCCCCAAGTCCATTCGACTCCACCTTCATAAATTGCTGTATTTGGACATTCTGGCTCGCAGGCACCACAGTTGATGCACTCGTCCGTAATCATAATTGCCATATTGATCGAAATTTATTTCCAAAATTAACAAGCTAAACACAGACCCACAAAAAAAAGTTGTCATGCTAACTAATTTAAAATAATTCTATCCAGTTTACCGCAATCTGGTAAATTTGTCAGATGATTTCTCCAGAAAGACGTATCCAAGCATTTGTCCAACTAGGGCACAAAATCCAAGATTTACTAAAAGAAGAAGAAAACGAATTGTTTTACCGGGCACAAAATCAAAACAATTGGTTTACGCTGGAAAACTGTAAACGAGCTTTCGAAGGCCTAGCCTTTATGCTCGAGGAGAAATCCATTCGGGCTTGGTTGGAAAAGTATAAACTTCCAACTGAGGGAGAATCCAAAGATGTCGGAGTTTTGATGGCAGGTAATATTCCGGCAGTGGGTTTTCATGATTTAGCCTGCGTCTTGCTATCAGGTCATACAATCAGTGCCAAGCTTAGTTCTGCTGATACGGTTTTGATGAAGTGGCTGATTGATCAACTCATCAGTTTAGAGCCTTCCTTTGAGTCCAACATTCAAATATCTGAGATGCTGAAAGCAAAGGATGCTTACATCGCTACGGGAAGTGATAATTCATCCAGATATTTTCATTATTATTTTGGAAAATATCCCTCTCTTATCCGTCAGAACAGGACCTCTGTAGCCATTTTGACCGGTCAAGAAACCGATCAGGAGATTCTGGATTTGGGTAAAGATGTATTTTTATATTTTGGACTGGGATGCAGAAATGTTTCCAAGGTTTTTGTTCCAAATACTGACATTCTAGAGAAAGTACTCGGGCTCTGGGAAGTGTATGCATCTGTTGGTGATCATCACAAATACCATAATAATTATGAATACAATAAATCCATCTATTTGGTCAATAATGAGCCACATCTAGATAATGGATTTCTACTTCTGAAGCAGGATTCACAACTAGTATCGCCTATTTCGGTGCTGTTTTATGAGGTGTATGATGGGATGGAGGAATTGGAGCGCCTTATTTCCAGTCAGTTGTATAAAATTCAATGCGTCGTAGGGAACACGGAAGCTTTTAAAGAAGCCATACCTTTCGGGAAAGCTCAGAGTCCAGGTCCGGAAGATTATGCTGATGGCGAGGATACATTGAAGTTTTTACTCAGCCTGTAGGTTGACATAATCTGCTAGCGGTAAATACACACAGAAAGTACTACCATTGCCTTCTTCACTTTCGATTTCAAGCTTTCCTTGATTCTTAAAAATATACTCTCTGACAAGAACAAGACCTAGGCCTGTTCCAGTCTCATTATTGAGACCTCGTGTAGTGAAGGATTCACCTTGTTGGATCTTTTGAATATTCTCTCTGCTGATTCCGACTCCAGAATCCTTGATGCAGATTTTTGCTTGGTATTTTTCTTTAGATGCACTTAAAAGAATTCGATCTCCAGCTCGAGAAAATTTAATGGCATTCGTAATTAAGTTTCGGAGCACCAAATCAATCATATTTCGATCTGCCGAGACTCTTATTGACTCTTCGATATCAATCTCAATTTTAACTTTTTTGTCCTCTGCTAAGCGATTCAGAAGTTTCTTTTGCTGATTGACTAGTGGCAATATGTCAAACTGTTGAATATCTACCTGTTCACCACGAATTTGACTGGAAGCCCAAGCCAGCAAGTTTTCCAGTAAAATGGCGACCTGCTCCATGTTTTTAGACACTTCAGGCATCATCTCTAGAAATTCATCTTGACTGATGAGGCCAGTTTGTGTCATATGAACAAGTTCCTTGACTCCGAAGATGGGACCTTTTAAATCATGAGATATGATACTAAAAAACTTATCTTTCAAATCATTCAGTTGCTGAAGATCTTCTTTCTGTTTTTGTAATTGCTGATTGGTTTTGATTTCTTCTGTGATATCATCGATCAGAAGGATATTTCCCAAATCCTCCATTTCATTATCCCGAATTGGGATAATTTCAACTCGGATTGTTGTATCCCCAAAGCTTGGTTTGTGGACGATAGACTTTTGCTCAAAACCATTGAATAGCTCAAGGATTGCTTTTTCTTTCCAGAAAATACTCTCAAGAGTAGCACCAATCCTGATTTTCTTAGGTTCAGCACAGAAGGCTCTAGCTGTAGGGTTAAAATCAACCACTTTATTGGAGCTATTAAATACCAGCACCCCTTTCGTCAGCGCTTCCATGATTTTGCCTTGTGCAATAGGCTTGATACTGAAAAGCCCATATCGCAAAATCGCTATCCCTAAGACCAAATAGGTAAACAAAAAGGCAAAAGGGGTTAAATCCACATAGCCAAAAAGCCTAATTACACCTGTCTGGTAAAAAAGGTTGAAGACTATTGGGAAAGCACCTGCTGCAATCAGAAGTTTTGTTTGATTTTTAAAAAGTTGATCAGCTTTTTCAAAGCGTCTCCAAAGAATTATCGTTCCAAGCAAGAATGCCGCATACGAGTAAATCACATGAATGATATAATAGGGTCCTTTTTCAATCCCCAAGATTGGAAAAGGACCGTCGAGGACTAGAAATGTTTTTTCATAATAAAGCCCATGTAGCTCATTTGATATAACCATCAAAAGGGTGATTGCTGGAATTGTAAAAGAACCAATCAGCACCGGTGGCTTCGCCCAATTTCTATATCCGGTATATTTCAAGGTGAAAATCAACCATAAGGCGGGTGCAAAAGAGATTCCGATATATTCAAATTTCACCCACAACAGCATATCCTTTAAGGTGGTGGATGCAAGTTCCAATCCGTAAAAAAATCCCCAGACTGTGATGAAAAACATGGTCATAGCGATCCATCGGGTAGTGGTGTCCAATCGGAAGGCGATTGAAGCCGAAATACCCATAACAGCCAAGCTGCTGATTATCAAGGAAACAGAAAATGCATTAAAGCTAAAATCCATGGATTTAGGTCGTATGGGGGAACCCTTTCCTTTTTGTTTTGAGCGATTATAAGCTAATATTACAGTAAATATTTCTAACTCCGAAACTATTTGGTATTGAAAAAAAATACGCGAGGCCTCACTTTCCCTAGCCCCTTTGATATCGTACTTATTTTGACAGTTTTTGTGTTCGCTGGGGCTTTAATCCTGTCGCTGAAAAACGGCAATTATTTTCTTTCAAGCATTCAGCAAACTGTTTTTTCCTGGAAGGATGGTTTTTTTAGTCTTTTGGAGTTCACCCTTCAAATGATGATTATTTTGGTTTTTGGCTATTCCTTGGCCTTGGCTAAACCAGTTCATTCGTTTTTGAAGAAAATATCTAAAATACCCAATACTTCACTGCAGGCTGTTTTATTCACGGCCCTAATTACCATGGGTGCTGGATTGCTAAATTGGGGCTTTGGTCTTGTAGTCGGAGCGCTGCTGGCGAGGTTTGTTTCATTGGCAATGGAAGAAAAGTCGATAGCCTGTAATTCTGCACTTTTAGCATCGGCCGGGTATCTCGGAATGGCAGTTTGGCACGGAGGTCTTTCAGGGTCAGCAACCTTAATAGTAGCGGAGCAGGATCATTTTTTAAGTGATACTATTGGTCAAGTGACAGTAGACCGAACCATTTTCTCATTAGAAAATTTGCTGATTACAGGAGGTTTGGTGGTGGTTTTTCTTTTCATACTTCAATGGCTCAATTCAAAAAATCAAACTGCAGAAAAACCAAAATATAGCCACCCTCTCCGTCCTATTCCGGTGGGAAGTTTTCTGTCTAAAGGTATGATAGTGGGTTTCCTTTTTCTATTGGTTTTCATTTCATTGATATGGTCTGAATCAGGTTCTGGGTTAGGTTTTCTAAACCTTAACTTGGTGAATTTTCTACTTTTCGGTTTTACACTTTTCGTATATCGAGACTTGAATAGGTTCAGTGAAGCAGTGGGGGAAGGAATCAAAAGTGCCACAGATATTTTTATTCAGTTTCCTTTCTATGCTGGAATCTTGGGAATGGTGACTCAATCAGGCATGATTGATTTATTAGCTTCTCTTTTTATAGATAATGCAAATTCCGGCCTTTTGGGTGTATTTACCTTATTTTCAGCCGCCATTGTCAACCTTTTGATCCCATCCGGCGGTGGGCAGTGGGCTGTACAAGGCCCGATTATCATGCAGGCATCTCAGGCCTTGGGGATTGATCCTGCGAAGAGTATTCTAGCTTTTGCCTACGGAGATCAAATCAGCAATTTACTTCAGCCATTTTGGGCATTGCCACTATTGGCAATTACGGGAATCAAAGCATCTCAATTGATTCGATATACGGCTTGGCTTTTTCTGGGAGGGTTCCTTTACCTGATGTTTTGCCTTTTCTTCTTTTTTTCCTAAAAAAGCAAGGAGTTGCACTCTTTGGATTGGTTTCAAATAAGGATAGACAGCTTCTTTCGCTATTTGGTTGGTTTCCGATTTTTGACCTAAATTCCTATATTTGCTTTAATAATTTAGAACCTTTTATCCACCTAAAATCCAATTAAATGGCTTTTGATATTGAAATGATCAAAGAGGTATATGCCCGGTATCCGGAGCGTATTGCTGCAGCTCGTAAGGCTGTAGGGAAACCCTTGACTTTGACTGAAAAAATCTTGTATTCTCACCTTTCTGACGGGCCAGCCACGGCAGCCTATGAGCGGGGAAAATCGTATGTGGATTTTCAGCCCGATCGAGTAGCGATGCAGGATGCCACTGCGCAGATGGCCCTTTTGCAATTTATGCAAGCTGGTAAAGACCAGGTAGCTGTACCTTCTACAGTTCACTGTGACCACCTGATTCAGGCGGAAGTAGGTGCAGCTAAAGATCTTCAGAAAGCAAACGATAAAAACAAAGAGGTTTATGATTTTTTGGCCTCTGTATCCAATAAGTATGGAATTGGTTTTTGGAAGCCAGGAGCCGGTATTATTCACCAGGTGGTTTTAGAAAATTATGCCTTCCCAGGAGGTATGATGATCGGAACAGATTCTCACACACCTAATGCTGGTGGTCTAGGTATGGTCGCGATCGGTGTAGGTGGTGCAGACGCTTGTGACGTGATGGCTGGCTTGCCTTGGGAACTGAAATTTCCAAAATTGATCGGTGTGAAGCTGACTGGAAAAATGTCAGGTTGGACTTCAGCAAAAGACGTAATCCTTAAAGTTGCCGGGATTCTTACCGTAAAAGGAGGAACTGGAGCGATTGTAGAATATTTTGGTGAAGGAGCTCGCTCTCTTTCTGCTACGGGTAAAGGAACCATCTGTAATATGGGTGCTGAAATCGGTGCCACCACTTCCATTTTCGGATATGATGAAAAATCTGCTGCCTACCTTTCCGGTACAGGAAGATCTGATATTGCTGAATTGGCCAATGGTATCGCTGAGCACTTGACAGGTGATGATGAGGTATATGCAAACCCTGAGAAGTACTTTGATCAAGTGATTGAAATCAACCTTTCAGAGCTTGAACCTCATGTCAATGGACCATTCACACCAGATTTGGCTTGGCCACTATCTAAGTTTGCTGCTGCCGTTAAGGAAAACAACTGGCCAGCTAAACTAGAGGTCGGTTTGATCGGGTCTTGTACCAATTCTTCCTACGAGGATATTTCCAGAGCGGCGTCTTTAGCGCAGCAAGCTGTGGACAAGAAATTGGTCGCTAAATCCGAATTTACCATCACGCCTGGTTCAGAGCAGGTGAGATATACGGTAGAGCGAGATGGATTTTTGGGCACCTTCGGTAAAATGGGAGGTGTAGTCCTTGCAAATGCCTGTGGACCTTGTATCGGTCAGTGGGCACGTCATGGAGCTGAAAAGCAAGAAAAGAACTCCATTATTACTTCCTTCAATAGAAACTTTGCAAAGCGTGCTGACGGTAATCCGAATACGCATGCTTTCGTGGCATCTCCAGAAGTGGTGACGGCTTTGGCCATCGCCGGGGATTTGACTTTCAACCCAATGACTGATTCCTTGATCAATGAAGAGGGGAAAGAAGTAAGACTAGATGAGCCAAGAGGTTTGGAAATGCCTACCAAAGGATTTGCAGTAGAAGATGCTGGATACCAAGCTCCTGCGGAAGATGGTTCTCAAGTTGATGTAATTGTCGATCCAAAATCTGACAGACTACAACTATTGGAGTCATTCCCTGCCTGGGAAGGTACTGATTTGAAAGGCCTCAAATTGCTTATAAAAGCAAAAGGTAAGTGTACTACAGATCATATTTCCATGGCAGGTCCTTGGCTGCGATTCCGTGGTCACTTGGATAATATTTCCAATAATATGTTGATCGGAGCTGTAAATGCCTACAACGACGAGACCAACAAGGTTAAAAATCAAATCACGGGTGAATATGGAGAGGTACCTGCTACCCAACGGCACTACAAGGAAGAGGGTATCGGTACTGTAGTAGTTGGTGATGAAAACTATGGAGAGGGTTCTTCTAGAGAGCATGCAGCTATGGAGCCTAGATTCTTGGGAGTTAGAGCCATTTTGGTAAAATCATTTGCTAGAATCCATGAAACCAACCTTAAGAAGCAAGGAATGCTTGCCTTGACTTTTGATGATCCAGCTGATTATGACAAAGTTCAGGAAGATGATACCATTGATATCTTAGGCTTGACTGAGTTTGCACCAAATAAACCGCTTACGGTGGTCCTTACTCATGCTGATGGAACTAAGGATGAGTTCCTTGTAAATCATACTTACAATGAAGGTCAGATTGAATGGTTTAAGGCAGGTTCTGCTTTAAATTTGATCAAGGCAGGAATACTTTAAGCCTAAAAACCTTATAAAAAATTAACCGTTGCCAATCTTTGGTGACGGTTTTTTTTATTTTAGAAAAAATGATGAATCCAATCTTAAGAATAGTACTCTTCGGCCTTTTTACCCTTGGCCTCAATCAAGTTTCTTTTGCTCAAAAGAAAATCGAACAAGAAAAAGGCGTCAAAAAAAAGGATGTCCCTTCGGCTGCTGTTGATTGGCTGAACGATGCCTTTGAAGGAAAAAAGAAAGTGAAATGGTATGAGGAATTTTCAAATGAAGGCAGAGCTTATGAGGGGAAGTTTTGGTGGGAAAAACGATTCCATAGCGTAAAATTTGATACCCTGGGAGCAATTGTAGACGTAGAGATTGAAATACCCTTTGAGGAGCTAGATGAGTCTATTCGGGCTAGTATTAGAGATTATTTACAGTCTGAGTTTGAAGATTATAAAATCAACCGCCTACAAATTCAATATTCGGGTGAAAGCGATGATTTGGAAGATTTTTTTGATGAAGACGAAAATGAAGGAATAGTCATCAGGTATGAATTAGAATACACCGGAAAGCTAAAAGGGGAGATTAGTAAGTTTTGGGAAGGGCTTTTTGATCACAGTGGCATATTTATCTCGCAGCAAGAAGTAGAAGTTAGGATAATGGATAATTTGATTTTTTGATGCGAAAAATAGTATTGATTTCCTTGATGCTGGGTTTTGTAAATCTGTCAAAGGCCCAAGAACATGTGTTTTTTACTGGATTTTTCCCTGAGTTTGCGGCTACGAAAAGTCTTAAAAATGGACAAAAGCTAAACTTCAAAGTAGAAAATCAGGAAATAATTTTCAGAAATCTGGATGAGGAGTCTGAGCGCTGGCAGTTTAGACACTATCGAACTGATTTGATGTCTTTTTACAGTTGGTCACTCAGTCCAGTCAGCAGTGTCGCTGGTGGTATTTTTTATCGATTCCAAGATGGAGCAAATGCTTTTCGTGTGGTTCAGCAATTTGCTCTTCTAGACAGAAATAGGACCTTTCGTATTGCTCATCGATTCAGAACTGATCAAACTTTTACGGATGGAGAAGCTACAGAGTTTAGACTTCGCTACCGCTTAGCTGTTGATATTCCACTTCAGGGGGAAGATTTGGACCCAGGTGAATACTACTTGGTTTTGTCAAACGAACCGATTTTTTCACTCCAAGGAGGAGATTTTGATATCGAAAACCGCTTGGTCACCACAATAGGAAAGCTGATTTCCAAACAGCAAAAACTGGAATATAGCATTGATTACCGGACAGACGGATTCTTTCGGGATGGCTTTCGAACTCGCTTATGGGCAAAAATCGGATATTTTGTAAATTTTTAGAAAAATATTTGATTTGAAAAGTAAAAAATTTGCTATGAAATGCAAATTGCTGTATGTTTACGGCTCGATTAGGCTTTTAATCACCCAAATCAAGAAAATTTAGCCTTAAAGTCGTCCATCCTGTCAAAAATGAAAGAAAAAGGGATCAACAGCACATTCAAAAAGCTCATCTTTGAGTCATCAGAGATGGTGTTTTTGGCTGATGATACCTATCCTTATAGTATTTTCTACTCCAATGAATCCTTTGAAGAATCTATCGGGTCTAGCCTGAATGAAAAAAGCCTTATAGGATTGGGCTTAGATATTAGCAATTATATTTTCAAAGAGGAACTTCAGCTAGTTCATGACGGTCGTGAGTTTTCTTTTCGGCTGGAGCTTCCGCAGGATGCAGGGACAAATTATTTCCTTTTCTACAAAGGCAAGGAATTGAGAGCAAAAGGCCTTCCTTCAGGTCCTGAGATTCAGCAATTTTTCAAACGTCAGCTGGATTTATTGGCTGTCGGAAAGCATGACTATTTAACCTATCTCAATCCTGCTGTGCTTCCTGTACTTGGTTACCATGCCGAGGAATTATTGCAGGGAGATCTTTGCCACCTGATTCATCCAGATGATCTGACAAGGGTTAGAAAGATTTGGAAAAAGGGGAAAGCGCAGCAAATGGAAACCTTTTTCCATGCCAAGATCAAAGGAAAAGATGGGCAATTCAGATATTTGGAATTCTCTGTTCAGTTTTCTGAGAATAACTTCAATTTGATAGCTCGGGATGTCTCGGAAAACTTGGCTGAGAAGGAAGCCATCAAAAAAGAACTGGAGCTTCAGCAAAAGGCGGCTATCTACGGACCAGCTATTGCCTTTCACTTTGATGCTACTGAACACAAGATTGACTGGGATAAAGAAAGCCTCTCAAAATTTGGGATTTCTTCCAAAAAGGATCGAAAGTCGCTCTTGGAGAAGATCAAGTCTATTTCCGAGGAAAGTATCAATATCGATCAGGTAGAAAAGAAATTTGCTTGGGGGCAGCGATTTTTTAGTCTTTTGATGAATAAAGAGGAAGGGGCAGATGAAAAGGATCTTTGGGTTGGTGCCTTGATTGACGAAACTTCCCAAAAGCTTCTTGAAGACGAAAAGGAATTATTCAAAAGCTTCCTCGAACTTTCAGCCGAGCCCATTTTGGTTGTAAAAGGAGACGGAGAGTTTTATTTCCAAAATCAGATTTTTTCAAACCTACTTCATACTGAAGATTTGGAGATTAAGAGTTTGGATGACCTCTGTCAAGTTTTTGAAGAAAGTAGTCTTTTGCAATCTTGGCTTTCCTCTCATCAGGATGGCAATGAAATCAAATCATGGCTTGGAGAGGCGAGCTTTCCAAACGGTAAATCCGTAGTTTTGGAATTATCCTGTAAGCTGCATCAGACAGCTAAAGATTCCTATCGGATATATTCGTTCAAAGATGTTACTGAGAAGAGTTCCCTTGAGAAAACGCTGGAGGAGAGTAGCAATTTCTTGATCAACTTGACCGAGCAAGTGCCTGGCGGGCTATACCAGTTGGTTTTGGATCAGAATGGTAAAATGAATTTCTCATTCCTATCAAAAGGAATTTCATCTGTTCTTGGAATATCCGAGTCAGAAATCGAAGAATTCAACGATATCACCTCAGCCCTTACCAAGGTACACACGAAAGACATTCCAAACTTGGTCATGAGTACTGTGGCATCTGCGCGTAAGCTGGAGCCTTGGCAGTGTCAATTCCGAGTTAGAGATGAGAAGGAACCAAGCGGATTCAGATGGGTCATGGGAGCAGCCCGTCCTCAGGTTTTGGAAAATGGAGATATGGTTTGGTACGGCTACCTGACTGACATAAGCAATCAAAAAGAGTTTGAGTCCAAATTGGATGATGCACGTCAAACTGCTGAAAAGGCGAGTCAAATCAAGTCAGACTTCTTGTCCATGATTAGTCACGAGCTTCGCACTCCTTTGAACGCTATTTCTGGATCTGTCTATTCGTTAAAACAAGAGAATCCAACTGATTCCCAGTTGAATACGCTTCAGACAATCAGTTTTGCAGTGGATAACTTGATCATCATGATCAATGATCTACTCGATTTCCAAAAAATAGAAGCAGGTAAATTATCCATAGAAAATGCTCCTTTCCATCTCTCGGAAACTATTAACCAAGTCTTGAAAGGACTTGCTTTCCACGCTAGAGATAGTAAGAATCAATTGAATCTCGATATAGATCCGAATCTCAATGTGATTGTAAAGAGCGATAAAACCCGTCTTTCTCAAATTCTAAATAACCTGATTACCAATGCCTTGAAGTTTACTCATGAAGGTCAGGTAGATGTAAGAGCTAAATTCTTGGGACAAAAAGGAGATCGAATCAAGATCCATTTTGAGGTGCAGGATACAGGAGTAGGAATTGCAAAAGAGCATCAGGAAAGAATTTTTGACGATTTTGATCAAGTCAAGCCTAGTTTCAATTCAAAATATGGAGGCACAGGCCTTGGGCTATCTATAACCCGAAGACTTTTGAAACTCATGGGATCAAACATTTCCTTGGAGTCCGAAGTAGGAAAAGGATCTGTCTTCTATTTTGATATGGAATTTGAACTTGATCAAGACCAAACTCCCAAAAGAGTAATCCTTAATGGATTTAACCGTGATTTTTCTACGCTGCATCTTTTGATGGCGGAGGATAATGACGTCAATGCACTAGTCTTGGGCAAAATCATTAAGAAGTGGGGCTACACCTACGATCGAGTACCAAATGGAAGCTTGGCAGTGGATGCAGTTCAGTCTAAAAATTACGATTGTATTTTGATGGATATTCAAATGCCGGTCATGGATGGGTTTGAAGCTACTGAGCGCATCAAGGCTATAAAAGATGTCCCGATTATAGCCCTTACAGCCGCAGCAAAGCTTGAAATCATGGAGCGAATTGAATCCAGTGGATTTGATGGATTTGTAGCGAAGCCGATTGATGCAGCAGAACTATTGAAGGCAATCAAAGAGGTGGTTTCTGCAAAAAGCCATCAATTCTGAGCTTTTAGATAATATTCCTCTAATAATTCCATTTCTGGATAGTCTTTGTACAGAGGGTCTAGAAGTTGCCTCGCCGAAATAATATCTTCTTTCAAGACGTAATAAATACCCTTATTGCGAATAGCAAATGGGTTGTCCTCCTTCATTTTCAAACTTCGGTTGATAAATTCTATTCCTTCCTCCAGATCTCCCAAATATAAGAGATAAAGACCTTTATTATTATAAAAATAAGGCTGGGAGGTATTCAATGAAATAGCTTTCTCCACGTCCTCAAGAGCTTCTTGGTACTTGCCTTTTTCAAAGGCAATCAACGATTTGACGTTATGAAGATTCGGCTCCAAAGGATTGATTTCTTGTGCTTTATCCAGCAGTGAATCAGCTTTTGAAAAGTCTTTTTGGTAGTAAAAAATTGTAGCCTGATTCACGAGCAGGTCGCTATTTTCAGGGTTTAGCTCTAAGGCTTTCCCAAAGGAATCGATAGCCTTTTCAAATTCACCGAGTTTTTCAAAAACCAATCCTCCCAAGAAGAATCCTTCCCAATTCTCTGCCTGATTCTCCTGCATCCAAAGGGCATCTTCTCGAGCTTTGTAAAATTCACCATTATCCAAGTAGGCTAGGCCTCTCTGAAAATAGGCTTCATCCTTTTTCTCTAGGTATCGAATGGCTTCAGAAAAATCCAATGTTGCTTCCTGAAATTGACCTAGCTGGATATGGGCCATAGCCTTATTGTACCAGGCGTCTCCATAAGTTGAGTCAATTGAAAGTGCTTCGGCATAAAAGTGAATGGCAGATCGAGGATCGTTTTCATCAAGTTTTTCATTTCCTTTTAGGAGAAAACGACCTTTCTTATCCTCGTCTGTATCACAGGAAACTGTGAATAGGAATCCTATCAGCAAAAAACTAATCTGCAGGTATCTCATCTTTTGGTTTGGGCTTTTCCTTTTTATCACTTTTATCTTCGCCCAACATAAATGCGAACGGCTTTGTTTCCTCACTCAGATCAAATATTTCTCTTAATATCGCCAGGGTAGGTATGACCAAGATCATTCCAGCTACTCCCCAGATGGTTCCGCCTATCAGAAGGCCCAAGAAGGTAATAAAGGCATTGAGATTGACATTCCCTCCGACGATTTTTGGGGTGAGGAAATTTCCCTCGATCACTTGGATAATCTGATAAATGACCAAAACAGCAATCGGGTAAAATAGACTGTCTTTGGTCAGGAATGAATAAACAATAGGAAGAAGTACTCCAAAGAAAGGGCCTACATAAGGAATGATATTCAAGATCGCGCCTAAAACACCAAAAAATATAGCATGCTTAATCCCAAGAGCTGTGTAGGCAGATACGTTCATGATCGCCAAAATGATCATCACCTTCCCCACACCCACGATATAATGTTGGATGACTTTTCGAAGGCTTGTAATTCGCATTTTTACTAGCGTCGGGTCATGATCTCTATAGATCATTATCATCATTTGCGCTAGATGGTCTCGATAGAGAAGCAGAAAAAACATAAATACAGGAATCAATACAATTCCAGACAAGGAACCTACTGTTTTCAGCGCAAAATTGGAAATGCTTGAACTATGCTCATCCAAGACATTCTTGATGTATTCAAAGTCTGCCTTTTCCTGGATGGCATAATCCATTCCAAGTGTGGAGTTTGTCCATTCATCTATCTCACTGGCATAGGTGGAGATTTTTCCTGATACATTATCAAAATCATTGGAGAAGGCTGCTACATTTCCAATGATGAAGTACAAAAGTCCTCCTACTACAAGTGTCATCAATAAAAGGGAAACAAAGGAGGATAATGTTCGAGGGAATTTTTTTGACTCCAGCCAATTACTGACTGGAGTGAAGAGAATGGCAAAAAAACCTCCCATAAACAGCGGCACTAAAATGCTCTTTCCGACGATTAGAAAGAAAACCGTGACAATAATGAAAATCATCACTAAAAGTGCCTTTACGTAGGCTGGAACCCAGATTCCTCTTTTCTTCATATTTATGTTGCTTAGGTTTTGCTATTTAAATCAGACCAGCCCTTTTCAATAAGGCATCTGGTTTGGGTTCTCTTCCCCGAAATCGCTTGTATAGTTTGGATGGGTGCTCTGTTCCACCTGCTGAAAGGATATTTTTAGCGAAGGATTCAGCAGTCTCAGTGTCGAAGACTCCTTTCTCCAAAAACAACTCAAAAGCATCCGCATCCAGCACTTCTGCCCATTTGTAACTGTAATAACCAGCAGAATAACCTCCTTGGAAGATATGGGAAAAGGCCGTACTCATAAGGGTGTTTGGTACTTTTGGTAGCAAGTCCGTCTTTTCCATTACATGCTTTTCAAAGCTTGCTATATCTTCGATTTTGGATGGATCCTGATGATGGTACGCCATATCCAATAGTCCAAAACTGATCTGACGAACAGTTTGATATCCTTGTTGGAAGTTTGCAGCTTTTTTGATTCGATCGATTAATTCTTGTGGGATTTTTTCTCCGGTTTCAAAGTGAACTGCAAATAGGTCTAAGCATTCTTTTTCGTAGCACCAGTTTTCAAAAATCTGGGATGGTAATTCTACAAAATCCCAATAGACGCTCGTGCCTGACAGCGAAGAGTAATTACTTTTTGCCAGCATGCCATGCAGCGCATGTCCAAACTCATGAAATAAAGTCGTTACCTCATTGAAGGTCAAAAGACTAGGTTTGGTTTTGGTTGGTTTGGTAAAGTTGCAGACAATGGAAACATGGGGTCTGTGATCTTTTCCTCCTAATTGATATTGGCCTTTGTAACTAGTCATCCAAGCGCCATTGCGCTTTCCAGCCCGAGGGAAAAAGTCCGCATAAAACACAGCTAGGTGCTTTCCATCTCGATCTTTGACCTCATAGGCTGTCATATCTGAATGGTAAACAGGAATGTCCTTATTTGGTGTAAACTGAATCCCGTATAGCTTTCCGGCTGTTTGGAATACTCCATCTACGACCTTCTCTAATTGAAAATAGGGGCGAAGTAGCTCATCATCCAACTCATATTTTTCCTTTTTGAGCATCTCGGAGTAGTAGGCAAAGTCCCATCGTTCCAGTCTTTCGATTCCGTCCAGTTTTTTGGCAAAAGCTTCTACTTCAGACACATCTTCTTTCGCTTTAGGCTTTGCTTTTTCTAGCAAGTTTTCCAGAAACTCCAATACCTCTTTTGGAGTTTTTGCCATCCGCTCTTCCAGAACGAAATGTGCATGTGATTGATATCCAAGTAGTTTGGCTCGTTCATAGCGAAGTTGGAGGATATGTTTGATCACCGATTTGTTATCCAATTCATCGCCTTTAGAAGATTTGGTGTTGTAGGCGATGAAAAGTTCTTTACGCAATTCACGGTTTTTCAAATAAGTCAGGGCCGGGACATAAGAAGGATAATCCAGCGTAAATGCCCATTGTCCCGCTATTCCCTTTTCTTCAGCAGTCTGTGCTGCAGCCTCTTTGATACTTTCCGGAAGTCCCTCTACCTCGGATTCATTTTCTACAAATCGTACATACCGATTGGTCTCAGCTAGCACGTGCTCTCCGAATTTCAGAGAAAGCTGAGCCAGTTCCTGATCGATTTTGCGAAGCTTATGAGAGTCTTCCTCATTGAGATTTGCTCCATTTCTCACGAAAGATTTATAAGTCTTTGACAAAAGTGTCTCTTGTTCTGGGCTTAAGTTAAGCTGCTCTTTTTGAGAGTGAACTTGCTCAACTCGTTCGAAGAGTTCTTTGTCCAAAAGAATATCATTGGAATGCTCTGTCAAAAGTGGGGAAATCTCCCTCGCAAGCTTTTGGATTTGCTCATTGGTTTCTGCAGAATTCAGATTGAAAAATATTCCTGCAATCACTCCAAGCTTTTCCCCAGCCCGGTCCAAAGCTTCAATAGTATTTTCAAAAGTTGGTAAAGGGGAAGCTTTTATTGCTTTTACTTCATCCTTGGCAAGTTCGATTGACTTTTGGATAGCGGGCAGGAAGTGTTCTGTCTTGATTTGGTTAAATGGTGCTGTTTCAAAAGGTGCTTCAAATTTGTCCAATAAAGGATTATTCATATTCATCGAGTCTTTTTTATAGATTAATCAGGAGCTTCCCATTTGGGTTCAAGTAAATGCCCCACTTTTTTCAATTCGACTGCTAATTTATCCATTTGTTGATGAAAGCTGTCAACTTGCCAGGGATGATGTGGGATTTTTTCAGCTTCCGCTAAAGCAATGCGGTAGGTTTCGAAATCCCCCAAGCCATAACTAGCCTCTGCTTTATTGACCTGAATCCAATATTTCTCTGCTTGATAGTATTCTTTGAGTTCTTGGCCGTCCTTATTCCCATTTTGCATGCGTTGAAGATCTCCTGCTTCTTTTTGATTGATTATCGGCCAATCTCGTTCGCAGAGAAATAGGACTCGCTGCCATGTCCTCCGCGCAAAAACCAAATCTGCAATCCTTTCTTGATCATTTTCTGCAATACTCGAAGTAGCTCTATAGAGAAGTGTCAGAGCGAGATTTACCCCGTTGTATCGGTTATTGAGCAGATAATAACTCCGCTGATAGTACAAAATCGAATTTTCCAAATGCTGATTTCCTTCGCCCACCTCGTATAACTTTTTCTCAACTGCTCCTGCCAGAGAAACTGTTTCGGCGTCATTGGTATGGGCCAAATTGATGGAATTCAATAAGGCGAGCGACTGATGCAAGGATGAAACGGTATCAGGAAGGGCTGCCTTGTAAGTACAAAATGCCAATCGATGGATGATGTAGCTATCGTTTTTTTCTCCAGAAAGGGTTCTTACAGTCTCAAAAAGCTGCTTTGCCTTTGCAAACTCTTTCACCTCGATTGCATCTTCTGCCTCCTGAATCAGCAAGGAAGTAGCCACTCCCAGATTTTCAGATGCCTTTTGTGGGGTTTCTGCGGCTTTGGCTCGGCCAATTGCAGCATCTATTTGCTCCTGCACCTTGGGAGGTACCAATGAGTTTAAGAAAGTATAGATAGGGCTGTCGGTCTTCTTTTTCCCTAATACCGTATCTATAAGCTTACCCAGTGCTTCTCTAAAGCGATGGACTTCTTCAAAATCAATAGCATCTCCTAAATGCTGATAGCTAGAAATGGAAAGGTGATTAAGATTAAATGGATTGACAAACTTATCCTCGGAAATGACAATCGTGGTAAATGGCCTTAAGGCATGGCGTACTCCTAATTCGTAGAGTGCGTTTGGATTGGCTGTCGAAAGATCCGCGATGACTAGATCCGCCTCCAGCAGTTCCTGATACATTTTCACATCGATATTGCCCGAATGAGGGATCTCATCAGCTCGGAAACAATCAAGACCCCTAGATTCAACCACGGGTTTGACCAAGAGGCGATAGGATTTATCCAGGTTGAGCTTTCTGCCATTGACGTAGTCGGTCTTGATCCCAAAGCCCATCACTACAAAACATCTTTTCTTTTGTGGCATAGATTAAAAATGAATGTAACTATCTGAAATATAAATTTTTATTATGATTTTCTTTTATAGAAATAAAAAATCCCGAATTTCTCCGGGATCTTTTTGATTCAATATTCAAAGTCACAACTCATACTTTCCATCCCAATTGGGGCACCATCTGGAATTTTGAGGGCTTCTGGCGAGGATATTTCCTGTGGAAGCTCAAGGAAGCTTTCAATCTTATCAGAAAGGTAATCGCGATGCATGGCAAGCATTCCATTTGGTCCGCCCTTTTTGGAGATTTCTTCTAATTCTGCTCTCACTATGGCTCTAACTGAATTGGAGGCATCCGAATTTTTGGAAAGTGCGATTAAATAATCTACATATTTTGCTTCGGTCATCATTTTGATTTCCTGCTGTAAATCCACGCGGTTAGTATTGGAAAACAGCTGAGCAGTCACTTTGTCCAAAACAGATTCGAGACTCGGAAGATCAGCATTTTGCATAGCTTGCAAGTGTAGGCGATTGGCTCTACCGCTTTCAAGTAAGAACGTAAATACTGCATCTGTCACGCTCTCTGCCGGAGCGATAGGATCGAAGACTGGGCCTGTACGGGAGACAAAAGTTTCTCTATTTCTACCAAATCCATAAGGTCTCGGTGGGATCAAAGCCAATATATGTTCTGGCACTTCCAATTCACGCGGACTGATTGTGCGAAGTAGGGCACCAAGAGCTTCTTCTTGTTGAGATGCTGGAATCCAGCTGTGGTTTGGCTGATTGTCTCCCTTGATTTTATAGGTATAGTCCAAGCCTCCAATCAGTTTGCTGGTAGCTTCTACTTGATAGCGATGCATGAGGAACAAGGGAACGAGCACCTCCTCCAGCATAGCATGTGGTGTACCTTCTGGGATGGCATTTAGTCCAAAGGATGCCAGTTTGTTTTTTCTAAGATCTAGCATCCTGTTTAGTTCTTCTGCTGCCGAAGCACCATTGTCCCACAGATGGGAGCGGGGATGGGCTCCACTTGGGTCTCTGGAATCAGAATCTGTGATAAACTCATATCCTGCAGCGTAGGTGTCTTCTAAGGTTTTTTCCAAAAACTCTTCCTCACTTTGTCCTTGAGCTGGAGTTCCATAGCCGTATTTGATCGCCCACTTATCCCATTCGCCAATTTTGTCATCATAAGCTTGGGAAAGATCAAGTTCTCCATTGGATGCTTGAGTAATGTAGGGATGAGGATAATCCATCACCGAGGATCGACCTTCTGCGGATGTAGCATAGCTATGAGCCAGACCAATGGTATGTCCGATTTCATGGGCTGAAAGCTGGCGTAATCTTGCCAAAGCCATTTCTAACATTCTCGGATCTGCTGGTTTTCCGTCTTCAAATGGTTGCAAAAGACCTTGAGCAATCAGGTAGTCTTGGCGTACCCGCAAAGAACCCAAAGAAACCTGTCCTTTGATGATTTCTCCTGTTCGAGGGTCTCTGACACTACTTCCGTAGGACCAGCCTCGGGTGGAGCGATGCACCCACTGTATTACATTGTACCGTACATCCATCAGGTCCATTCCTTCAGGAGCCATTTCAACCCGGAAAGCATTCTTGAATCCTGCAGCTTCAAAAGCTTGACTCCACCAGTTTCCACCTTCGATCAAGGCTGAGGCTACCGGCTCGGGCGTTCCTCTATCCAAGTAATAGACTATTGGCTCTACCACTTCTGACACAGCCGCATTAGGGTCTTTCTTTTCCAGGCGATGTCTGCTTATGAATCTCTTCATGATTGGATCAGAGATCGGGGTCGTGAAATCCATGTAGCTGATAGAGAAAAATCCACCTCTTGGATCAAATTCTCGAGCTTGGTATTGATCATCAGGAAGTTTGATGAAAGAATGTCGCTGCCTCACGCTCACTGCATCTGGACTAGGTGTGACGGATCGAATCAATCCACCTGTAGCATTTCCTGTGAGGGTGATGGTCGCTTCTACTTCGGTATTCTCAGGGAAATTTTTGATCATATCAAAGTAAAGACCTGACCGCGAATTATCAACTCGGTAGGTTCCTTGTCGTCTTTGGCTCAGTCTATCTCCAACTCCATGGACATCCTGCATGTAGAAGTTGGTGGCATCTACAATTAGGCTTTCTCCATCTTTTTGGCTGATTTCAAATCCCCATAAAATTGATTCTGCAAAAGCATCTTGAATCGATTTGACCTCATAGGGATTGTCCGAATAGGCTCTGAAATCATAGTTTTTGTGGACCAGGAAAACCTTGTTGCCCGATCTTCGGAATTCTACAATTCTCGTGTTTCCAAGTTGGCCGCGATCGAGTCCGATGTCATTGGAGCCTACGCCTGCGGTGAGTGAATTGACATAGAGAAACTCTTCTTCCAAGTCCTCGATTTTGAGATAAATTTTACCTTTCTCCCGATCGAGATAGAAGTCTACAAATCCTTCATTCTTTTCAAACTTGCTAAGATCCAGCCCTTGCGAATAGGTCAAGGAAATACTGAGCAGCAAGCTGAAAGTTGTTAGTAATATTTTGTTCATAAGGTTTGATGGTCTTTTATGGAAAATTATCAAAAATGAAGGGACAATGCCTACCATTGATGGAAATTTAGCGATTTAAATAGTATCGAAGCAAAAGTGTGGTCTCAGTTTGTCGGCTGCCTTGAATTTCCTGTAGTCCAGAACTGATTTTTTCCCGATCTGTAAATGTAGTTCGGGCAAATCGAAAATATAGCCGAAGTTTTCTGCTCAAATCGTATTCACCCAAAAGGTAATAGCGCTGTCCCTGTCCTGAAAATGCAGGAATCGAAAAGGTCCAAAGCACATGGTTTTCAAAAGCGTAAATTCTGCTGTCGAAGTCATCTGTATCAAAAAGTGCATAGCGACCGGTGATTTTCCATTTTTCTCTAGCAAATCTTAAATCTTGGATAATCATAAATCCATTGCTAGAATTACTGCCAAAATCAACTCCTGTCCACCAAATCCTGCTTCGAGTAAATAGATTTTTGGTCAGTTGAATATCCAAGTTCAAAAGGCCTGTTCGTCTTCGTATGGCTTGACTGCGGTAGGGGGTAGCCGGCTCATTCAAATCTGGGAGATTTCGATCTTTTTGCTCTTCTCTGAATTGAACAAACGCATTCAAGGTACGGGATGGACGATAACTCAATCTAGTCAGCCATTCATAGCCAGTTGAGGGGTTGTATAACCTGAATCTTAGCCAAGGAAATCTGAAAAAATCATAGTAGGCATTTAGCTTCCAATTCTTGTCAGGACGCACTTCCAAGCCCATGTAGACTCCCCGCTCATTGATAGGGCGGGTACTTTCTGCAAAAGCATTCCCATAAAAGCTATGGAAGTTTTTCCCGTAATTTCTCCACAGGAGGGAAAAATCAACTTTCGGACTAAGACTGGAAATCATTCCAATCACGGTCCCATTTCCTCCGGAAGCTGAAAGGGCACTTTCTCCAAAAAAGAGAAAGTTTTTCCAATTGTAATTGAAATAAAAACTTCCCAATTGATTATCCCTTCCTCTAAATTCAAATTGATTGTAGCGCCGCTGTTGGGGTATCCAGCTTCTATTAAAAGCAGTGTGGAGAAAAGTAGCACCAAGCTGTGCTCTAGAAACTGGTTTGTATTGTATAGCACCTCCTAGGCTGAGTTCACGGAATTGATTTTTGGTGGTTAGTTCTGAAGGAGTACGATGAAGCCCACTTTGATTGAATGAGCTAATCAGGTTGTTGGTATCTTCAAGGCTGTCAAGAGCTTCTCTAGCACGACCATCGCGAGGAGCGTAGGACGCCAAAGCAGTAAATTCCCAATTCCGATGCTCATATGTCGCAGCAGCACCTCGAAAGAATCCAAACTCCAATGCGGCGGTATAGGGCAGAATTCCCACGCTACTTCTCCTCACAGTAGGGACTGTTTCTGCACCTTTGCCTAATGTGTATCCTGCACCATAGACTAAACCCTGACCAAATGAAGCTTGAAAATCTCCCAATGCCAGGGTTTTCCACTTGCCAACTTTATAGCGATGAAAATGGAAGGAGAAAAAATTAAAGCCGTAGCGACGGGTTGTTGGATCCCAAGTGAATTGCTCGCCAGCATCCTTATCTAAGGTAAATCCAAGACTAAAGTCCCTCGCATGCTGAATCCGAAACCTCAGGTATAAGTCATTTGGATCACCCAAATACCGGGAAGAAATACGTCCTGTACTGCTCGTGTCCGCTGGACTAAAGCCTCTCCTTTGCTCCCAGACCCTTCTGTGTCTAAAAATGAAATAGGCTTGTTCTTCTTCAGATAATCGCTGCCAAAAACCCTTTGTTCGTTGATTTTTTTCCCCCAAAGTCACAAATGGAAGTAAACGCTCAATAGTGACAAGATCAAATTCAGGAATTGCCTGAAGTTCATACAGGGAAATCAGATCGCCATGTTGGTCACGGTATTTAAAGAAGCTCTCGATCTGATTTGGATTCAGTAGATAACTCGCCTGCAAGCTTTCATAATCCGCCCGATTCAGATTGATCGGGTTGAGGTAGAGTTGGAGCAGGACTTCGTAAATACTTTCATAGTCAATATCATCTTCAGGAATGGGGAAAAGCCGCTCGATAAGATCTTCCGGATTGATTTCAGGTTTTGGAGGAGTTTGGGCAAATGCAATTTGACCTGAAAGGAATAGAATTAACGCCGATAGTCCGATTTTCCTCAGTCGTTCCATCGGTAGAAAAGGCTAAGGTGATGTGTGTTTCCCAGAGCTGATTGATTGCCATAGGAATAGTCAAAACCGTAAGAATCTTTTTGAATTCCAAATCCAGCATAAATCTTAGCCGGCTGGGAATTCACACCAGTTCGAAGGATTACCCACTCTTTCAGGCGATATTCGATTCCAGCCTTCACGATGGGGTCCTGAAGGATATCCTTTTCAAACTCCAGCAAAAGACTGAGAGACTCAGAAGGGAGGTAATGAAGTCCCAATTGCACCGAGGTAGGCAGTCTGCTTTCGCTTTCTGGGCTGATCTTTCCACGATTGATATTGCTGATATGCGCTCCTAGGAAAAGGGACGGACTCAGCTCTGTCACGCCTCCAATGCTGACCACCAATCCTCCCGCACTTCCAAATCCCTCGATTTGCGTTTGCGCCCATTCCAGCTTTATTCCAAAGCTGCTGATCCCAAGTGTATTTGAATATCCTACACCCAGAGTTTGATGATTGAGCAGAGGCCCACCAAAACGGCTAATTCCTGCGCCAAAAGTTCCCCAAGTATTCCGAAAACTTCCAGCTAGACTAAAGGTGGAAAGTTCCTTGAGATTGTATCGGTGGTCATAGCCAACTACAATTCCCGTATAGCTTATCCTGTCCAAAGCTCCAATATTATTGAAGTAAGACCAGGTATCCGGGAGGTGAACCCGCATATTTCCCAAGGCTACCATTCGGGCACCATGAGTTTGGGTCAGAGGGTCGTTTTGTGCAAAAGCAAATTGAATAATCCCCCAGGTCAAAATAAAAGTCAGGACCTTTTTCATCGGAGTCAATTAAAAGTCTCCTTTGAATTTAGGTTAAAAAATAAATAACTACAAATACTTGTAATTACTTCCTCCTCAGAGTCTTAGAAAGGGGCTTTGATATTTAGGAAAAGATTTCCCTGTCCAGAATTGTTGAGTGAATATTCCAGTCTGAAAACAGCATCATAAAATCCCACCAAGTCAATTCCTAAGCCATATCCATAGAGATATTGATTAGTCAATCGTGCGTTTTCAGGGATTTGGTTTCTATCCTTCACATAGCCATGGTCGAAGTTGGCACTGAGGTAAAAGCGAAATGGAATCGTGCTGAATTGCTCAAGGGGCATGATGTTCGAAATATCGATCGCCCAATCGAGGAATTTCCAACGGAATGAGTTTTTGTGAACATACAGTTGCTGTCCTTCGATGACATTCAGTTCATAGCCTCGAATGAAGTTCGGGTTATACCCCACACCTCGTACAAGTGTATAAGGCTGATTTGGACTCAAAAACCAGTTAGCTGTTAGTCCTGTGGCAAAATGAAACTTGTCATTGATGGGCAAATACTTATTCGCCGTAATGCTAACTTCTATCTCATCAATATCATCAGTATTGAAAATTCCATACTTGGTTGCTGTTGCTTGAAGCAATTCTCCTTTGGTAGCATAAGCAGCAAGGTCACGATTATCATGACGGAAGGTATAACTCATATAGAGATATCTGAGCGAGTTCTCACCGTGTAGAAAGTAGTTGGGGTTTTCTGTTAAAACGTCCTCATCCACTGTATTGGATGAATAGCCCAGTGTCAAAAAATGAAAATTATAGAATGTTCGCCGATAGGTGTATTGAACAGCGGCCGTTAGACTTTTCCGAAGAATGTCTTCCGTTTCATTGGTGAAAAAGACCTGCCGGTTATCTGCCGATCGAATGGCCAAAGTCTTTTGCTCAAAGAACGTGATCTGGGTAGCTAGCCCGTGTTTTTGATTCTTATCGATGTATGGTTTGCTATACCGTAGGTCCAACGCTCGGGTAAACCCAAGTTGACCGCTAAATCTCAGCTTTTCATTTCTACCTCCCACATTTCCATGTGAGACCCGAAGACCATAATTTACTCTGGAAAGGTCCCGGTTTTGATTAGTCCACCACTCCGAGAAGTTACGGTCCGCCAATTGAAAAATGATGGAAGGAATAATATACCAACGCTCCTTTACCCGAATCAGGATTTCTACCTGATCATCTTCCGTGAAGAGCGGCGTAATCTCCACAGAGGTGAAAAGCCGAAGGTTGTAGATTTTATTTTGGTCAGCTTGTAGGATTTCTAGAAAAGTATCCCAATCGTAATAATATCCACTAGCAAAGTCAAGCTCCCGAAGAATGATATTCTTTTGCGTTTTTTCATTCCCGATGATGAATATATTGTTCACATAAACACTGTCAGGTGGACTTTGCCTCGCAGGGGCTAAGCTAGTATCCTGTGCACATAGTTCATGGCTCCAGCCTAAGGCTAGCAGCATAAAAATGAAAATATGTACAAAAGGATTTTTCACCGGGAATTTTCAATCAATAGTTTTGGTTTTCGAATCAATCAGACCAATAAGACAACTCATGTGGAAAAACCTTGTTAGAAAGATCGCCATTTTTCCGGTATTGGTCTATCAGTATACGATATCGCCACTTTTTCCTTCCTCCTGTCGGTATACACCCACTTGTAGTCAATATACGAAAGAAGCTATCCTCAAGCATGGACCTTTGAAAGGTGGATGGCTAGGAATCAAGCGAATTTCCCGCTGTCACCCTTGGGGTGGTCAGGGTCATGATCCAGTTCCCTGATCTTTGAGGGGCTTGAGTCCGTTTTTCAAGGCTCTGATAATCAGGAATATCCCTCCAAGTACCAATGGAATACTCAGGAGCTGACCCATATTGTATTGAAGCCCCTCTTCGAATTCTACTTGGTTTTCTTTGAAAAACTCCCAAACGAAGCGCATCCCAAAGACAAGAACCAGGAAAAGCCCCAAAAGCAGTCCTTCCGGCACTTGTTCTTTATACTTCCACCAAATCCCTAAGAGTAGCAGGAATATGAGGAAGTAAGTCACTGATTCATAGATTTGTGTAGGGTGTTTGGCTTTTCCGAAGGTTTTGACAATTGCGATAAAGCTGTCTCTATTTTCCTCAAGTGTCAAATTGAGCGGTGTTTCCAGAGGTTCTGCAAAATACTTTTTGGAGCTATTAAACTGCGTGAGGGCATACTTCACATCGCTTTGCAGTGTGTTTTCTAAAGTCTCTTTGCTGAAATCACCTTTACTGATTTCGATTCTCACATTTACCGGGACAATGCCATTTCCGCTGAGTTCTTCACTACGGTCATCTGGTTTGTAAGCATCGATCGAAACAATGGGTACTCGCAAGGATTCCAGTATTTCTTCCAAATCACGGGCATAGACGATTCCTTGGTCGCTTTCCATGTCCTTTCCACCGATTTCGGAATTCATCAAATTTCCCAAACGGATGAGCGCTCCCGTCATGGCTGTAACGATGACTATCCGGTCCACTACCCAGAGGTAGCTTTGCCCTGGCGTTTTGCGCGCATACATCCAAAGCGCAATCAGAATGGCTATGGCTGCTCCGTGAGAGGCAAGTCCACCTTCCCAGACTTTCAAAATATCAATCGGATTGCTCAAATATCTGGCTGGCTCATAGAACAAAACATGTCCTAGCCGGGCACCGATAATAGTAGCCAACACCATGTAGATGGTCAGTTTATCGACCAATTCCTCCTTATGTCCTTCTTTTCTGAAAAAGTAGACCATAAACTGTTGGGAAATAATAAAGCCAAGGGCAAAAAGAAGACTATACCATCTTAGTCGATCAAATCCGGGGATTACAGCCGGGTTTGGATCCCAGACGATGTAATTTAAAAACTGTGTCAAATTCATGGGATATTAAGCTTTTTCCAATTGTGCGAGTTCTTCTGAGAATCCTTGGGAAAGGATAGGGAATCGGTACCAAGTTTTAGGGTCAACATTGAATTGATCCAAATGAAAGGAAGGAGCGAGTCTTTCCCGCTTCCACTGATTCCTTGCCCAAAGTTGAAAGAATTTTTTTACATAACCTTTCAATTCTTCTGGATTCAGATCCAGTTCTTCTTTTAAGAGCCAATAAATGTCCATGGGGGATCGTCTATCCCGAATCGCTAGTTTTTCAATTTCCACAATCAGCGAATAGGGCATCAGGTCCTTCTCATCCGTTTGTCTTCGTTCACTTGGTCGAAGTTCGGCAGTAGGCTTAAGGGAGTTGACTTTTTTGAGACCAGAGCGATTCAGGTTTTTCTCCGCCCACCTTAGCCAATGGAGCACGAAATATTTATCTACAGCTGCAATGGGCGAAATACTACCACTCGTGTCACCATCCATAGTTGTATAGCCTAAATCACCTTCGGATCGGTTGGAAGTAGCTAAAAGCAGTGCATTGTTGATATTGGCTAGCATCCAAATAATCGGAGAACGTGCTCGTGCCTGAATGTTTTGCAATGTAATATCATCCTTTTCCCAAGTCAGCTTCCTTCCCAAGGCATTTTCGATCTTGGTGGTGTAGGACGAAACCTCCTCATCAATTGTCCAGTGGTAAAATTTAGCCCCAAGACTATCAGCCAAAGATTTAGCACTTTCAAAAGTGTCTTTGGATGAATTGGAAGTACCTTGGTACGCCGTGGTTAGGAGTTTATTTACCAGCAGCTTTTCAGGATCTGCTGAAAAATTTCCCCACTCTCTTAAACCAATCTTTTGACAGAATGCTTGTAATCCCAGCTCTTCAAGACCTCTGCGGACCATCTCTGCAACCAATACAGCAATGGTTGAGGAGTCTGCTCCACCGGAAAGTGAAAGTACAAAGCCTTTGCTTTTACTTTTTCTTAGGTAATCAAAAAGACCCAAGGCAGAAGCTTGAGCAAACTCCCACTCCTTAGGATGGATTTCTGCAATTTCTTGCTCCTCATCCTGGTAGTCGAAGGTCATGACCTGATAGTCTTGAAATGAAAGAAGTTGATTTCGACAAAGAATTTTTCCCGACTTAGCGAAAAGCGCCTCTCCATCAAAAATCATCCTTCCTGACTCATTTCCAAGGAGATTCACATAGGCATAGAAGCAGTCAAAAATCTTTGAGCTGTCTTCGATTAATTGCTTGCGCTCAAGTGTTTTGCCCATAGCAAAATGGCTTGCACTGGGACTGATGATCAAATCTACTTTGCGTTCACAAAGTCTATAGCCCGGTCTTTCTTTTCCTCTCCAAGCATCTTCACAGATCTCAAATCCGTAATGAATTCCTTCCTTTTCGAAAGTGATATCGCCAAAGGGGATTTTCTCTCCAAAGAAATCAACTTCGATCTGTTCATTGGCTTTCCAGGGAGTAAACCAGCGAAATTCATAGTGAACACCGTCGATTGCCATAAACTGCTTGGCAACAAAGCCTTTCAATTCACCATCTTCTAGCAAGGCCATGGTATTGTAGACCTTGTCTTGGATTCGGTAGGGGAGACCTACTGCGATCGTTACACCTTGGCTATGAGGTAGCAGCAATTGGACTTGGTCTAAAGCTTTTGCAGGGTACCAATAGCTGAGGAATAGATCCTCTGAGCCATAACCAGTAATACAGAGCTCAGGAAAAAAAATAAGTCTTGCACCTTCTTTCTTTGCTTGGTCGGTTGCAGCAATGATTCGCTGGAGATTTCCCGTCCAGTCTAGCGGTGTCTGATTGACTGTGGCAAGTGCTAATTTCATACTGATTGAAGGGGAATTCTAATGGGGGATTTTTAATTGTTCGCAGGCAATTTTGGAGGCCTCCTGTTCTGCTTTCTTTTTAGTGGGGCCTTTTCCAACGGCTACGTCTCGATTTTCTATTCTCAAAGCTACAACAAACTCTTTGTACCGCTGGTTGCCATTGATTTCAATTATCTTAAAATCCACTTCCTTATTTTCCTTTTGAGTCCACTCGATGATTTTTGATTTGTAATTGGAGGTGGTTGCGATCATCCCTTGGATATCAAAGTGAAGGAGGATGCGCTGCAGGATAAAATTCTTGGTGAAAGCATGACCCCTGTCCAAATAAATGGCTCCGATCATCGCTTCCAAAATATCCCCATAGAGAGATTTATTTGCAGTAAAGGGTCTATCCTCAATATACTCCCAGAGCATATTTTTGATACCGATTTTGATTCCGGTCTGGTTGAGGCTTTCTCGATTGACAAGTTTGGAGCGAGTTTCGGTGAGAAAGCCCTCATCCCGTAAGGGGTATTTTTGGAAAAGGTATTCGGCAATGACTGAACCGAGAACGGCATCACCTAAAAACTCTAAGCGCTCATTGCTTACTCGATATCCTTGTGGGCTTGATTCCCCCAAAGCCGCCGGAGTCAAGGCCAGTTGATAGAGGGAAATATTAAAAGGCTTGCCTCCAGTCATCATTTTGATGGAGGAGGCAAGCCTTTTGTCTTTTTTACTCAGAAATAAGTTTTGAATTCCCAGACGCTTCAGCAAATTCAACTGGTAATCAGTTTATTTTCTTAAAGATGACAGAACAATTGTGTCCGCCAAAACCGAAGGTATTACTCAAAGCGACATTTACATCACGCTTTTGAGCCTGATTAAATGTCAAATTAAGTTTGGGATCAAGGGTTTCATCATCCGTGAAATGGTTGATCGTCGGAGGAATAATCCCATGTTTGATAGCCATGATAGAAGCGATCGCCTCGATAGCTCCTGCAGCTCCCAATAAGTGACCAGTCATGGACTTGGTACTGGAGATATTGAGCTTGTAAGCGTGTTCTCCGAATACTTTTTGGATTGCTTTGGTTTCACTCACATCACCAAGTGGAGTGGAGGTTCCATGCACATTGATATAATCAATATCCGCTGGACTCAGATTGGCATCCTTCAATGCAGATTCCATCACCTCGCTAGCTCCTAATCCCTCAGGATGTGGAGCGGTAATATGATTTGCATCTGCTGACATTCCACCACCGACTAGCTCTGCATAGATTTTGGCACCTCTCGCTACTGCATGCTCATACTCTTCAAGAATAAGAGCTCCGGCACCTTCACCCAACACAAAACCATCTCTATCCTTATCAAAAGGTCTAGAAGCTGTTTCAGGTGAATCGTTTCTTTGCGACAATGCTTTCATCGCATTGAATCCACCGATTCCTGCTTCGGTTACAGCAGCTTCAGAGCCACCTGATATGAAAATATCAGCTTTGCCCATTCGGATGTAATTAAATGCATCGATTAGCGCATTAGTGGCAGAAGCACATGCCGAAACGGTGACGAAGTTAGGGCCTCTAAATCCATATTTGATGGAAATAAAACCTGCACTGATATCAGCAATCATCTTAGGAATAAAGAAAGGATTGAATCTAGGCGTTCCATCTCCTAAAGCGAAGCTAGTAACCTCGTCTTGGAATGTACGCAATCCACCGATTCCAGATCCCCAAATTACCCCTGCACGTGCTTTGTCAATTTTGTCCAAATCCAATCCTGAGTCAGCCATCGCCTCATCTACGGAGATCATGGCATACTGCGTGAAAGGATCCATTTTCCTTGCCTCTTTTCTGTCGATAAAATTATCTACATCGAGATTTTTGATTTCGCAGGCAAATTGGGTTTTGAAAAGTGATGCGTCGAATTTGGTAATAGGTGCAGCGCCACTTACGCCCGCTGTCAATCCCTTCCAAAATTCTTCGGAAGTATTGCCAATGGGAGTGATGGCGCCTATACCCGTTACTACAACTCGTTTCAAATTCATAAAATGAATGAAAGAATGATTATTTTACGTTAGCCTCAAGGTAAGAGACAGCTTGACCTACAGTGCCAATTTGCTCAGCTTGGTCGTCTGGAATAGAGATGTTGAATTCTTTTTCGAATTCCATGATCAGTTCTACAGTGTCAAGAGAGTCAGCTCCCAAATCATTGGTGAAGCTCGCTTCCATGGTCACTTCAGATTCTTCTACGCCAAGTTTGTCTACGATGATGGCTTTTACTTTTTGTGCAATTTCAGACATTTTGTGATCAGTTTAGTTAATAACACTCCGCAAAGAAATATATTTAAAAGCGAATAGGCAAAGAAAAGGTCTAAGTAAATTTTTTACCAACTTTGTTACTCAACATAGAAATTTAATTAAAATCTTCAAATTTCGGGGTCAATATTCCTAGTATTTGAGGATTTTTCAATCTTTGTCGAAGAAGCTAGCCTTTTGATTGGTTTGTTGTTAGCCCTTTTTTCAAGGGCTTATTTTCCCAAAAAAAATCTGAAAGAGGTGCTGCTTCATTTTTCGTCATTTTTTTATTTCTAACTTTGAGCTAAGTCTTGCCAAGCCTAAATGAAGAAAGTCAGATTAGAAATTGAGCATACCTATGATTTTGAGCTTTTGGGTATTGTATCTCCTGTCAAGGACTACAAAATGGCCTGGCTGATTAATCGTGCGCTTCAATTAGATCTGACGCGGGAGGATGATATCGAATTGGAGTTTTTGTCTGCTCCCAATCTGAAAATTAGCCAATATTTCCTTTCTTTACCTCATGGATTTATTCAGCTTCTGAAAAACAAGGCAATCACCTCTGAAAGAAATGTATCTTACTTAATCCCCGAACTTAGGACCATGGATTATTTTCTATTGGTACAAGATGAAACAGAGCTACTGGACGCTCAAATTTTTGTTTCCAATCTCCGGCAGATTCCTTATGTACAAAATGTCATGAAGCTTGATATCTCGAAATTAAAATCAAAAGAAAACCTATTAACCTATTAATAATGAATCAATTCAACAAGACCAAAATTCTTGCTACCATTGGACCTGCTTCCAATAATTATGAAACGATCAAAAGCTTAGCAGCTGCTGGGGCCAATGTATTTCGGCTTAACTTTTCCCACGGTAGTCATGCTATACATAAAGAGGTAATTGAAATTATCCGAAAAATCAATAAAGAAGAAAATCTACACCTTGGTATTTTACAGGATCTTCAAGGTCCAAAAATCCGAGTAGGAGAAGTAGAGAATAACGGAGTTGAAATTGTTCCCGGAAATAAAATCACGATTACCAATGACCCTGTGGTGGGAAATGCTTCCTTGGTATCTACGGTTTATCAAAACCTGCCTAACGATGTGGTTTCTGGTGATCGTATTTTGATTGACGATGGGAATCTGGAGCTGATCGTGGAGGATACCGATGGTAAAAATGTAAATTGTACGGTAGTTCACGGTGGTATTTTAAAGTCCAGAAAGGGAATTAACCTACCCAACACGAAAGTGTCTGCCCCTTCTCTTACCGAAAAGGATCTGGAAGATTTAGTTTTTGGTTTGGAGCAAGAGGTAGATTGGATTGCGCTTTCTTTTGTCAGATCAGCAGATGATATCACGGATTTGAGAGAGCGAATCCAAAAAGCGGGAAAAGTCTGCAGGATTGTGGCAAAAATCGAGAAACCGGAGGCTTTGGACAATATCGATGATATCATCGAAGCGACAGATGCCATCATGGTAGCTAGGGGAGACCTAGGGGTGGAAGTGCCTCAAGAAATCGTCCCTTTATGGCAAAAGAAAATGGTCGAGAAATGTAAGCTTGCTTGCAAGCCAGTCATTATCGCCACCCAGATGATGGAAAGTATGATCTCGAATCCACGACCTACCAGGGCAGAAACCAATGATGTGGCGAATGCGGTTCTTGATGGTGCGGATGCGGTCATGCTTTCTGCCGAAACAGCCTCAGGGAAATATCCTGTGAATGCTGTGAAGGCTATGTCCAGCATTATCAAGTATCTAGAAGATAACTCAGATATTTACCACAACCTCTACAAAATCCCAGAAAGTGCACCGACTTTCTTGAGCAATAACCTCATCCTGATGGCTTCCAGACTTTCAAGAAACGTCAAGGCAAAAGCTATCGTGGGGATTACTTCTTCAGGTTTTACAGCTTTCCGAATTTCATCTCATCGTCCAAAGGCAAGTATTTTTGTTTTCACCAGAAACCAAAAATTGATTACTCAAATGTCTTTGGTATGGGGAGTGCGGGCTTATTACTATGAGAATCAAATTTCCACAGATGCTACATTCGAAGATATCGAGAATACCCTGAAGCGTGATGACCATGTAAATTCTGGTGATATCATTATCAATACTGCCAGTATGCCACTCAAAGCCAAAGGCAAGACCAACATGCTCAAAATTCATATTGTGAATTAAGAAGTAGAGACTGATCTGAGTTTAAAACTGCATTTCAATCTCCATTTATTGGATTTAGAATCAAAAGCCCTCCGGGGCTTTTTTCAATTCAGGGTGAAACTTCTACAGTTCACAGTGAAAAATCTACAGTTCGCGATTATTCAGAAATCAATTTGTGTCTATACAGAGTTTTGAAAGCAAACTAACCATAACATGCTATGACAAAACTCTTAAAGTACCTTTTAGTCGGGGTCGTCTTTTTTTCATTCGTCGCTTGTGAGAATGAAGACTATCAAGGCCCTTTACCTTATCCCACGCTCATAGAAGCAGCTGAGGATGCTGGTTTGACCACTCTTGTGACATCCATTCGGGCTATTCCCGGCTTGGAAGCGACTTTGCAAGCGCAAAGCGCAATTACTGTTTTCGCCCCAACCAACGATGCCTTTGCGAATGCTTTGACTGAGTTTGGAGCGACAGATTTGAATGATTTGGTAGAAAAAATCGGAGGTCCAATGAATCTTGAAACCATCCTTGGTTTTCACGTTGTACCAAACACAATTTTCTCAGACCAACTTAATGAGACTAATGTAGTGACCACTTTAGCTGGTCAGCAATTAGTAGTAAACCGTGCTCCAGGTATCGTAACTGTAATCGATGCTGCCGGAAATACTGCGCGAGTAGTACAGGCTGATGTGGAAATCGAAAACGGAGTAGTCCATGTGATTGACCGTGTTTTGATTCCTTCTATTGAATTGCCTGCTCCTAATTTGGTAGAAGCAGCTACTGAGGCTGGTCTTACTACCTTACTCGATGCGGTGACTGCAGTTGACGGATTGGCAAATACTCTGCTTTCAGCTGGAGCTATTACTGTTTTTGCTCCAACGAATGAAGCTTTTGCTGCTGCTTTGGAGGTTTTCAATGCTGCTGACTTAAATGAGTTGGTATTGAAAATTGGAGGTATCGAAAACTTAGAAGCTGTACTTGGATTCCATGTAGTGCCTGCAGTAGCCTTTTCTGGCGATCTACAGCCTACCAATACTTTCACAACCGTATCCGGACAAGAAATCACCGTTGAAGTTGCTGGTGGAACTGTGACTGTTATCGATCAACTAGGACGTACAGCTCAAGTGGTTGCAGCAGATATCGAAATTGCAAATGGTGTAGTCCATGTAATTAACGGTGTGATGCTTCCTGATTTGATGCTTCCAAATGTGGTAGAAGCTGCACAAAGTGCTGGATTGACCACGCTGATTGATGCTGTTACTGCTGCCGATCTTGGTGGAGCCTTGTTAGGAGCAGAAGCAATGACTGTTTTTGCGCCAACCAATGATGCTTTTGCAGCTGCTTTGGCTGCTTATGATGCAGAGAATTTAGACCAATTGGTTGCTAAAATCGGAGGAATCGAAAATCTTCAGACTATCCTAGGTTTCCACGTAGTACCTGCAGTAGCTTTCTCTACAGATCTAGAAGCTACCAATACATTCACGACTCTAGCTGGTCAGGAATTGACAGTAGAAGCTAGTGAAAGCGGAGTGACTGTGACAGATGCTTTGGGTAACACAGCAAATGTAGTAGTCGCAGACGTAGCCATTGAAAATGGAGTTGTTCATGTGATCGACGGAGTGCTTTTACCTGAGTTCTCGCTTCCAAACGTAGTAGAAGCAGCTACAGCAGCTGGTTTGACTGTTCTTTTGGATGCAGTTACTGCTGCTAACCTTGGCCAAACACTTCTTGATGCTGAAGCTATCACCGTATTTGCTCCTACCAATCAAGCTTTCCTTGATCTTTTGGCTGCATTGAACCTAGGTTCTCTACAGGAATTGGTCGCTGCTGTTGGAATTGAAGAAGTGACACGAATCCTTGGTTTCCATGTAGTGCCTGCAACAGCATTCTTTTTTGATTTGGCGGAAGGTGCACAAACAGTACCTACTTTGGCTGGTGAGGACTTGACAGTTACCCGTACTGGATCCAATGTAACTGTGACTGATGCCAGAGGAAACACCTTTAATGTAGTAGCTGCTGACGTAGCAATCGAAAATGGTGTAGTTCACGTAATCGACGGAGTGGTATTGCCTACTGCGAATGAGCCAGATGTGCCGAATATTGTCGAGGCTGCAGAAGCTGCAGGTCTTACTGTTCTTTTGGATGCTGTTACCGCTGCCGGTCTTGGTCAAACACTACTTGATGCTGAAGCAATCACAGTATTCGCACCTACCAATGATGCTTTTGTAAATCTTCTTGGAGCATTAGGCCTAGGGTCTCTTCAGGAATTGGTTGATGCCGTAGGTATCGAAGAACTTCAAAGAATCCTTGGATTCCATGTTGTACCTTCTGTTGCTTTCTCCACAGATTTGGCAGAAGGAGCTCAGACCGTTCCTACACTTGCAGGAGAGGATTTGACTGTTACTCGTAATGGAAATGCAGTTACAGTAACCGATGCAAGAGGGAATACCTATAATGTGGCTGTAGCAGATGTTGAGATCGAAAATGGAGTAGTCCATGTCATTGACGGTGTGTTATTGCCTGAAGAAAATCTTCCAAATGTAGTTGAAGCGGCTACAGATGCTGGTTTGACAGTCCTACTAGATGCGGTGACTGCTGCTGGACTAGGACAAACTTTGCTTGATGCAGAAGCTATCACTGTATTCGCTCCTACCAATGATGCCTTTGTAGATCTTTTGGGTACCCTTGGAGTGGCAGATCTTGATGAATTGGTTGATGCAATCGGTTTGGAAGGATTACAAAAAGTACTTGGATTCCACGTGGTTCCTACAGTTGCATTTTCTACTGACCTTGCAGAAGGTTCTCAGACGGTGCCTACACTTGCTGGAGAGGACTTGACTGTGACTAGAACTGGAGCGAATGTAACCGTGACAGATGCAGAAGGAAATACCTACAATGTAGTAGTAGCTGACGTCGCGATTGAAAATGGCGTAGTCCATGTCATCAACGGAGTATTATTACCGACACTTTAAGAGAATTATTTAACCACCATATAGCAGGGGTAGGGCATTGCCCCACCCTTGCTTTTCATTCATTTATCATTTCAGGGGAAGAAATCAGCGGGCATGTTTAGCCATAGATATAAATTCATTTATCCGGGACTTTTGGGATTGTATTCCTTTTTCAATATTCTCATATTGGATGGGGATAGATTATTTCAAGCTGCTCTTCCTAAAAATCAACTTTTTCCCCTAATCATCATTCTGTCTTACCTCGTTTGGTTTGCCAATTATTTCATCGAAAAAAATACCCTTCTACTTTTCAAAAAAGTCCATCCTTTAGCAGTTCAATTTTTGTCGAGCTTCGTTTTGATCTCCGGACTAGCTCTGATTTCTGTGAAATCAACCGGATTAATCTTTGGAGGTCCTTTTGACCTGACCAAACAAAACTTCCTCTTGACCCTGGGATTTCTCTTCAGAGTAAATCTCTTCCTCAACTGTGTCAATGCGATCTATTATTTCAATAAAAAATTCAGTGAGAAAAACCTGGAGGCTGAAAAGCTTAAGCTTTTGAGCGCCGAGGCAAGATTGGAATCACTCAATACACAACTTAATCCTCACTTTTTCTTTAATAATCTCAGCGCTTTGTCAGTTCTGATTCATGAAAACATTCAAGTGGCTGATAGCTACTTGCAAAAGCTAAGTTCTATCTATCGCTACATGCTCAATAACAAGGTAAATGAACTCATCACCTTGAAAGAGGAGCTTAAATTTTTATATGATTACATGGATTTGCTTTCTATCCGATTTGATCAATCGCTTTCCTTTAAAGTGGAAATTGAAGAGGAAAGTAAATCGAAGCTTATTCCACCTGCAGTGCTTCAATTACTGGTAGAGAATGCTGTCAAGCACAATTACTTTACAGAGACAGAACCGCTACAGGTTGAAATATACACCATGGGTGACTATCTTATAGTGAGTAATCCCAAGCAGCCAAAAATGGCGGTAGAAGAATCTACCGGAATAGGTCTTCAAAACATTTCTGAAAGATATAGGTTTTTAGATCATTCCATCGAGATTCTTGATGGGGAAAAGATTTTTGAAGTTAAACTCCCTTTGATAGGAAGCTATGAGAATACTGTTAGTCGAAGATGAACCCCTAGCCCAGAAGCGAATCAAATCCATCGTTTCTCAAAATTTTTCTGATTGGAAAGTCATCGATTCTGTTCAAAGTGTCCGCGAGTTTAGGTCCAAATTGGAAAATATCTCAAATTACGATTTGATCCTGTGCGACATACATTTGGCAGACGGGTTGAGTTTCAAAGCCTTTGCCGGGATGGCTGATTTGAAAATTCCTGTAATTTTCATAACGGCTTATGATGAATACGCACTTCAGTCTTTTGACCATAATTGCTTGGATTATGTACTCAAGCCAATAGATGAACAGAGGTTGGTGAAAGCTCTTCAAAAGGCTCAGAAATTCAATCCAAATTCTAAAACACCATCACTGGATCAGAGCTTTATTAATAACATCGTAAAGCATTATACATCAAAAAGTTATAAGAAGAGGTTTTTAACTAAACTGGGTAATAAATTTGTCTTTATTCCGGTTGAAAATGTGGCTTATTTCTATGCAGAAGAAGGCTTGACCTACTTGGTAGAAATTGGTTCTTCAGTGAGATATGTAATCGATCATTCTCTCAGTGAATTGGAGTCCGACTTGCTAGATCCGTTAAAGTTTTATAGAATTAATCGTTCAATGATTATTCATTTAGATGGTTTGGTCGAAATCAAGCCTTATCTTAACGGGCGATTAGCCCTTGCCATGAACGCCAAATCAGAAGATGCCTTGGTAGTGGCAAGAGAGCGTGTAAACGAATTCAAAAGCTGGATTAATCAATAGTATGAGTCGGTTTTTTATTGCAGTGACTTTTTTGGGCATATTGTCCATGTCAAATTCTTGGGCTCAAAGTAGCTCCCAACAGGCCAATTTGGACTCCTTGAGAAGGTCTATTGTCCAGATGGATCAAGAGTTATATGAGGTCCAACTCAACCTTCATAATTCCAAAAAGCAGTTAAAGACAGGGATTTTTATTGCCACTATTGGGTATACGGTAACTATCATCGGCGGTCAGCTTTTAGGCAGTAACCCAGATGCAGGGAAAGCTCTTTTGTATGTGGGTGGGGCTACTGGGATAGTTGGTACAGTGGTCCTTGTCAATGGCTTCAATAAAATTTCTCTTCGCGCTCCTGATCCACCACGAATCAGTCCTTGATATCCCCCGAAATTTCTTGATTTGGGCCCTCAGGCTTCACCAAAAGGGTTTTTTCTCGGTCCACCATGACCGAACCTGGAGCAGAACCTTTGATCTTTCTCACATATTTAGCTTCTGTGTAAATCACAGGAGCGAGACTTTCATTCTTTAATTTGGAATAGTAAGCTGCCAGCGATGCAGCACGCTCCAAAACGGCATTTGCTATCTTGTTTCCTGCTGGATTTCGGATGATGGTATGCGAACCTGGAGCCTGCCTTGCATGTAGCCAAATATCATTTTTATGTACAAACCTTCGTAGCATCTCATCATTGTCCTTAGATGATTTTCCAACCCAAACTTCCAACCCATAAATATTAAATTGTCTGAAAGGCAGACTTTCTTGATTTTTAGCGTCTTTGATTTCAGATTTATGATTCTTTTTAAACTCTTTCAGGTCTCGAAACCCATCCATAAGTTCCACCTGCTCTGCCAAGTGTTGCAATTCCGATAGCCTTTTCTCTTTGGAATCAATCGCCTCCTCCAATTGCTTCCATTCGATCTCTCTGTTTTTGCTTTTTCGATATAGGTTAGCCGCTAATTCTTGCGGTTTCTGGTTTTGTTTGAGGGTAATTTTGATTTCATCCTCTGAATAAAAGTTGAAAAGATTTTTACTCAGTACTCCATCAGAAAATTCATGAAGATTAGCCATGATTACGTCTGCAATCTGTGCAGGTGGAGGTGAGTTTTGGAGTTCTTCCAATTTGGCCTTGGCTTTTTGGATGAAATTTTCCGTTCGCTTGATTTGATCAGCATAACTTTTGGCTAGCTGCTTCTTTTCTCTTTCCAAAGCCCCAATCACCAAAGCCTTATGAAAAAGCGCATTTAAAGCTTCCAAAGGGTCAGAATACTGACCTATGGCATTTTCGCTGGGAAGAAGGGTAAGGTGGACATCCTCATCCTCTTGAACCAAAGTGAAAAGCGGACTGTCTAGCATATCGATTATTTCTTGCATCTGAGTCCACTTTTCCCCCAAATCTGCCTCAGGATAACCCTTTTTTAGCAGAAATGCTCTGGGGATTTTGCCCAAGGTGGGTAGAAACTTAGAAGCATTGCCTTGGAGCGCTTCAAATTGAGACTGACTGAGATCAAGGGATTTTTCGAGCTCTCTCCAATTCAAGGATTTATCTTCCAAAAGTGCATTTCGGAATACTCGGATTGGGAATTCCTGATTGGGTTCGTAGAGCAGAATATTGCTTCGGTTTCCATGGAGTTTGAGTAGCAAAATCATACCTGATTCCATTTCGAAATAGAATGCTCTTTCAAAACTCAAAACCTGACAGGACTTTATTTTTTCACCAATCAGTTCAGGGAAAAGATCAATGGAATTTCGTTTGGCACGCTGAAAGTTTTCAGGGAGAGAATAGTAGATCTGCGGAGGAAGAAAGTGTGCACGCAAAAACCGCGTCTCCTCTTCTTTTTTCCATTCGATGACAAGCTCATCTTTGTTTTGCGAAAAGCAGGCTACTGCCACAAAACCTTGCATTGTTTCCTGAAGCCGAGGGCAGAGGAAGCGAAGAAAATGATAATTTAAATGCATCAAGGCAAAGATAGCATCAATCCATCATAAGCTAGATGAATGCCCTCAGGGAGCTCACTTTCTACCTCCCGGTGAAGTCCCAACTTGTGGGAAATATGAGTGAAATAAGTTTGCTCAGCTCCCAGCATTTGTGCCATTTCGATGGCTTCTTCCAGTGTGAAGTGGGAGAGGTGGGGAGTTTTTTGAAGAGCGTTTAAGACCAAGATTTTTGATCCTTTGATTTTCTCTTTGGATTCTTCAGAGATGTAGTTAGCATCGGTAATGTAGGTGAAGTCACCCACCCGAAAACCCAAAACCGGCAATTTATGATGCATCACGGGAATAGGATTGATGGAAATCCCTTCCACTTCAAATGGCTCTTGGTCAATTTCAATGGGCAAAACCTGAGGCACTCCAGGGTATTTTTTCTCCGAAAAAACATAGGAATACTCCTGACGAATCTGATTGAGTACTTGACTTCGGCCATAGACAGGCATGTCTTTCTTTTGGCGAAAATTAAAAGGTCGGATATCGTCTAGTCCAGCCGTGTGATCCTTGTGCTCGTGGGTATAGATGACTGCATCAAGTTGGTGAATATCGGCTCGAAGCATTTGCATCCGAAAGTCGGGTCCCGTATCAATCACGAGGCTTTTGCCTTCTGTCTCAATGTGAACAGAACATCGAAATCGTTTATCTCTGAAATCTACCGACCGGCAGACCTCGCAGTCACAGCCAATGACTGGAACTCCCTGTGAGGTACCGGTACCTAAAAATCGAATATTCAAAATTTCAGTTGGGTTTGTTGTAGTTCCTTTAGGAAGTCCTGAACAGATTTTTCCTTAAAATCTTGAGGGTTAAACTGCAATTCGCCAAGGATATCTACCAATGCATTGATTTTACCTTCCAGGGGAAAGTATTTGTTCACAATCACAATTTTGGTGTCTTTCAGGATGCAATATCCTGACTTGAAACTTCCCTTCTCGTATCGTAGAATATACTCCGAGGAGGCGAATAAGTTTTCAAGTTTGTCCAAAAAATGTCTTGTGTACTTGATTGCCATTTAACTCAGGAATTTTTTGACGGTGGCCAAAAGGCGGTCGTAATCAAGAGGCTTCTGAAGAAAATCATCAAAGCCTGCCTTTCGGAATTCATCGTGGGTCATGTTATGGATATTACCGCTGATGGCAATGATGGGGACTTTTGCCTTCTTTTCGTCGGTCATTTTACGGATTTCCTTAGTACAGGCAATTCCATCTAAGACAGGCATGCTGATATCCATCAGAATCAAATCAAAGTCTTCTTTCTCAAACTTTTCCAAAACTTGTTTGCCATTTTTGGCAGCAGTCATTTCGTAGTTTTCGAATGCAAGTACACTTTTGGTAAGATTGATGATAATAGAACTGTCTTCACCGACTAATATTCTTTTTGTTTCGCTCATGAGTTAAAAATAGTTTCTTCTGATAAATATTTACTAAATCTGATGATTTCTTTCTCCATTTCAGCCAATGATTTATCAAGGGAGGAAATTTGATTTTGTCGGCTTTCTTTTTCTGCTTTTGCGGCAGCTATGTACACTCGATTGATTCCGAGTGTGCCGGCATTTCCCTTGATGATGTGGCAGTGTTTGCTGACTTCCTCGTATAGCCCATCTGCAAAATCTCTATTTATAGCTGGAAGGAGTTGATCAGCTTCCTCCATGAAGTCACGGTAGATTTGCTGTATAGTTTCTGGTTTATTGTATTTACTTAGTTGATTGAATATTTTCTTGTCCAATATCAAGTCATCTACATCCAAAGGGATTTTGGCTTTGGATATCTTTGGCTTTTCCCCGTCGATAGTTTTTTGGATTTGCAGGATGAATTCTTTTGGACGAATGGGCTTGGTAATAAAGCCATCAAAGCCTTGACTCAAAAAGGAATCCCGTTCACTTTCATCCGCAAAAGCTGTTACCGCAATGACGGGACTGAGACTCAGATTTTTTTCTCGAATTCTTTTTAGGGCAGTGATACCATCGATTTCTGGCATCTGTATATCCATCAGGATCAAATCAAAATCCCTTTTTTCTAATTTTTCGATGGCCTCACGTCCGTTGAGAGCACTTTCAAACTCCCAGATTTGACCGATAAGATTTTCGAAAAACTTTCGGTTCAGATCGTTATCCTCTACGATTAGTATGCTTTTGCTTTTCATTCTATAAGTTTGGACTTTTGAAAGTAAATCAAAATTCCTGATCCATTGTCCGAAAATCCGACCCTGATTTTGATAGTTGGTCCTACTGCTGTGGGCAAAACAGATTTGTGTCTAAAACTAGCCAAAAATTTTAATACAGAAATCATATCCTGCGACAGCAGACAGTTTTATAGGGAACTATCCATTGGAACAGCGAAACCTACTTCCCTTGAATTAGCGGAGGTAAAACACCATTTAATCGATTCTGTTTCAATCTCAGAAGACTATGATGTCAAAAAGTTCGAAAGCGATGCCTTGCGAATTTTAGAGGATCTCTTTTCGGAGAAATCTCTTGTCATCATGACCGGAGGTTCGGGGCTTTTTGCAAAAGCTATCACCGATGGCTTAGATGATATGCCGGATATTCCGGATTCCTTCCGAAAGGAGGTGATTCGGGACTATCAAGAAAATGGTCTGGAATTTCTGCAAGAAGAACTCAAGAACACGGATCCAGAATACTTCAGCCAAGTGGATATTCAGAATCCACAGCGATTGATGCGCGCTTTGGAGGTGATTCGAGGGACAGGAAAACCTATTAGCTCTTTCAGGAAACGAAAAAAAGTGGAAAGGCCTTTTCGAATTTTAAAAATCGCCCTTGAGCGAGATCGTGAAGAGCTCTATCAAAGGATCGATCAACGAATGGATCAAATGATAGTCAATGGACTTTTTGAGGAGGCGAAGCAGTTTTTCGAACAGCGTCATCTGAATTCTCTTCAAACTGTAGGCTATCAAGAAATATTCGGATACCTGGAAGGAAAGTATGATCGGGAAGAAGCTATCCGATTACTGAAACGTAATTCAAGACGCTACGCCAAAAGACAGCTGACCTGGTTTCGAAAAGAGTCTGATTATCAGTGGTTTCACCCAGATGATTTTGAGCAAATTCTCAAGTGGATCAATATCAAATTGGCCGAAAGCCACTGATTTTGGCGACCCAATTGTAAGGAGCTTTTTTGATCAGTTTGTTGTATTGCGATCGATTGACTTTCATGTCTCTAAGCAGCTCTAATACCTCTTTTTTGGTTTTAGGACTCAATTCAAGCTCAGAGATTTGCTTTAGAATCTGCTCGCTGCTAGTCACCTCTTCAGATTTCCCCTTCAACTCAGGGAGCTTTTCCCCAAGATTGAAAAACAGTTCTTTTTCAAGTGCTATTTTCCGCTGAAAGGTATTTCTTACGGTAAGAAAAAACAGGAGGCAAGCACCTCCAAGGGTAAGGAAAATCGGGATAAAGCCCATATTAGATACTTAAGTACTCAATTAATTTCAGGTGATCTTGGATCAGGGGTTTTTCTTTTCCGATGCAGTCTCCGAAAGGTGTATATACGACCTCTTGATTCATGATGCCAGCCATACAGGCAAACTTGCCTTCAAGCAATCCTTCCACCGCTGCCATTCCACATCTTGAAGCTAAAACCCGATCTCGGGCCGTAGGGTTTCCGCCACGCTGAATATGACCCAAAGTAGTCACTTTAAACTCCTTCTTCTTGTCTTTGATTTTCTCCTTGACCTTATTCATGATTACCTCAGCACTGCCTTCATCGTCTCCTTCAGCCACTACGATAATGCTTGAAGTTTTGGTTTTTCGGAGATTTTTAAGGGATTTGACCACAGCGTCAAGGTCTGTGGCGGTTTCTGGCACCATGACAAATTCGGCACCGCTTCCAATTCCTGACTCTACTGCGATAAAGCCCGCATCACGCCCCATTACTTCGATGAAAAATATCCTGTCATGAGCCGCTGCCGTATCCCTGATTTTATCAATAGCATCCAAAGCAGTATTCACCGCTGTATCAAAACCTATCGTATAGTCGGTGCCATAGATATCATTATCAATTGTCCCGGGACAGCCAACTACCGGAATGCCAAATTCCTCATGAAAAATCTTTGCTCCTGTGAAGGTTCCATCACCTCCGATAGCTACCAAACCTTCAATTCCATGGGCTTTAAGATTTTCATAGGCCTTTTTTCTGCCCTCAGGAGTTCGAAACTCAGTTGAGCGAGCAGACTTAAGAATAGTGCCGCCTCTTTGCACAATATTACTGACGGAGTAGGTGTACATCCGTTTGATATCATTCTCAATCATACCTTCATAGCCTCTGTAGATTCCGTAAACTTCAAGGCCTTTGAAAATGGCTGTACGTACCACTGCCCGTACACAGGCATTCATGCCTGGGCTATCTCCTCCTGAGGTAAAAACTGCGATTTTTTTCATTTTAATAGGTTCTAAGCGTCGCAAAAATAGCTATTAATGGCAGAAAGAATCATTTTCTGATATGAATAAACCATAAATTTTGAAAACTTGGGGATAAATCAAAATGATAAGATGTGATGAATAAAATACAGCTTCCCAAAACTGATTTTCAAATTCCCGAAATAAGCCTAGGCTGTATGTCCCTTCCCGAAAAAACAAAGGAAAGCATGGAAATCATTCATCAGGCCTTGGATTCTGGGATAAATTTGCTGGATACAGCCGATTTATATCAAAAAGGAATCAATGAATCGAATGTAGGTAAGGCTGTAGCAGGAAAAAGAGATCAGGTGTTGATTTCCAGCAAGGTGGGAAATGAATGGCGTCCGGATGGATCAGGATGGGATTGGAATCCTAAGAAAGCCTATATTTTGAAAGCTGTGGATGAAAGTCTCAAACGACTTCAAACTGATTATTTGGATTTTTACCTCCTTCATGGAGGTACCATAGATGATCCTTGGGATGAAACTTTGGAAGCTTTTGAGATATTGAAAGAGAAAGGGAAAATCAGAGCTTTTGGGATTTCTTCAATTCGACCCAATGTGGTGCGGAATGTACTTAAGCAAAACCCTCCCGCACTTTTTATGACTCAATACAGTCCATTGGATAGGAGGACTGAAGAATCTATTTTCCCAATGATAAGAGAGAGTGAATCAAGGATTTTGGTGAGAGGTAGCTTGGCGAAAGGCATTTTATTGGATAAGCCTACAAAGGAGTATTTGAACTTTTCAGAAGCAGAGGTTGAGGAAATACGGGAGATAATCCATGGAAGTGGATTTGATCCTCAGGCTGTTTTGCTTCGTTTTGGCTTGGAAGAGCCTGCCATTGCATCGCTCTCAGTTGGTGCTAGTTCGGTAGAGCAGGTGAGTCGCTTGGCGAAAGCCTATGAGTTAAGCCAAGAAGTTCCGAGTAGTACGATACAGGAATTGCGTGATAGAATCCCCGTTTCAAAGTATGAAGCTCACAGATAAGATGGAGTGCAATTCGAAATTGAGAACCTGCTTGCAGCAGGCAAGTTTATCATTCGAAATTTAAACGTCAACTGAAAAGAATGCTTTCAGAGGAATGTTTTTAGGTCAAAAAAGGCATTGGACGTATCGAAAATCTTACCCATTCAATTCAGCAAAGGAATAAAAGATAGCCTCGCAGATAAAGAAAGATATGGCTGCGCCAAGATATAAGGGCTTTCGCCGCCCTTGGTGCCTACCTTAGGTAGACAGGTCATCACGCACGGCCTTTTTTTTTCAGGGTTTTACGTTCTCTTGCTGGCACTAAGAATGCGTTTCCACATCAAAGACTATAGGCCAGCGCTGGGGGACCCGTAAATTTATTTTCTAGGGGTTGAAACCCCTGGCTATTGAAAAAATTGACGTCCACCAAAGCGGACCGGCACTACAGCACTCTCGTTTTCGTCGTTTTTGGCTGCCTGAATTTGAAAGAGGTCTCCATGCATACCTTACCTTCCATAGGTAGGGTGGAATTTTAGAGTATTTGGGATGGCCTACGGGATTTTCGGTTTTTGCAAGGCAAGGAAATCGTTAAGAAAATGGGCTAGTCCCGAACTTGTTTCGGGAATCCGCCCATTTTTAGATTTCTGAGCCTTTCAAAAATCAAATCGCGACGAAGTTTTATTTTTTTCGATTCACTAGCTGCGATTTGAAGAAAAGACTGGGCCAATGTCTTTTGGATACTTTTTGGCGAAAAAGTATCAAGAAAAAACACGCAAAAATCAACTATGACGGGTTGATCTTTAAAAAGGCTAATTGTAAAATTCCTCTTCGTCTTGCTGTCACAATTAATTGGGTTACAAATCAAAAATCATGGGCCAGCGCTGGGGTGATTTTATTTCTTTTTTACCCAGCATTTCGCTCATCGTTCCTCTTTGCTCATACTGGGCTGTTATAAGTCGTGCCTTCAGCACTTTTACCAAATTCGAGACCTGATTGCAGCAGGCAACTTCGATATTCATAATTCAAAACCTGCTTGCAGCAGGCAAGTTCATCATTCGACATTAAAACTGCCGAGCGAGAAGAAGAACTCTAGAGGAATGATTTGAGGTCAATTGAGACAAAAACGCCGTATTTCGTAAATCGTATTTCGTCTATAAAGATTCCTCTTCGTCTTGCTGGCACAATTAATTGGGTTACAAATCAAAAATCATGGGCCAGCGCTGGGGTGATTTTATTTCTTTTTTACCCAGCATTTCGCTCATCGTTCCTCTTTGCTCATACTGGGCTGTTATAAGTCGTGCCTTCAGCACTTTTACCAAATTCGAGACCTGATTGCAGCAGGCAACTTCGACATTCGACATTGAAAACCTGCTTGCAGCAGGCAAATTCATCATTCGATATTAAACCGATTAGAAAAAATCTGGCGATCAAAATTTGAAAAACGGTTCAGTTGAAAAATTGAATCGTAAATCGTCGATTTAAAAACTCTTCTTTTCCGCATGATCTACCCATTCGCCAGTCAAGCTTAAATAAGCGCCCATCGCATCGGCGGTCATACAAGAGTGGACAGGAAGGATTCCCAAAAGATCTCCCACTTTCACTTGCTCCAATAATTCCTTCGAAGCTTTAATCAAGCCATGTTCCTGAGAAATACTTTTGACAATGCTGGTTTCACTTGGGATTTCCCAGCCTTTTTCATTCAGAAGCACCACTTCTCCAAAGATCTTTTGACCACTTTCATCTTGCAAAAAGTCTTTTGCCAGATGTACTCCACCACCGTGAACCAAAATTTCACTTCGCTCTGGAATAATATCTACCACAGGAACCGCAAGCGCAACGGCAATATCCGATTTTTCGCAGCTTTTTAAATCCGCCTGCATTAAATCATAAAACACAAAATTTCCCGGACCCATCTCATCGATATCTCCAAAATCATGTGCCACAGCACAGCCGGGAGTATCCCCGATTCGGGTTTTTAAACTTTCAAATTGAGCCTGATATTTAGATTTGAGCATGGCTAATGCCTGCCGGGTCTCATGATAGATTCCCTCCTTGTCTGGCATGTAATAGGTATGCCCTGGATGTATGTAGAAGCCAATAAAATTCAATTTATCAGACCCCGCTGCAATCCGAAGAATTTCGTCAATTTTCCCAAAATCACTCATGTGAACCCCCGTTCTACCGTATCCAGCATCTATTTCAATCATAAACCCGATGGAGTTTTTAAGTTCTTCGGCTAATTTGGAGATGGTGAAGGTATTGACGATCTGAACAGAAATGAACTGGCTTTCTGTGATTTTATTCAGCCTTGGTATTTCTCTAACATTGAAGGGGAAGGCAATGTGGATATTTTCCCAACCCTGGTTGTTCAAGTAGGCAGCTTGTCTAATGGAAGAAGCCGTGATTTGCCGAATGCCGTAATCTTTTGCCCAATTGCCAATAGTCCTTGACTGGGCAGTTTTCCAATGGGGAATCAGTTCCATTTGGTGGAGAGATGCTTTATCCGCCATTTTTTTAATATTGGCACGGCAGATTTTTTCATCAATCAAAAGAGTAGGAGAGGAAATCAAAGATCGGTAGTCCATGGGTGTTGGGTTTTTATGATTTTTCAAAGGTAAAATTTTGAATAGAAAAATGAAGTTTTACAGAATTTTCCGAAATATCGAGTGGTTTTTAAATGTTGTCTTATCGTAGGATTTTCAATCCGGTCGTGTTACAAGTCCTGTCCACCACGGGTTGGCACTTCACCACTATTTATTTCACCGAAAGGAGTGAGGTGTATTTCACATGGTGTATTTTCTTCATTTTTGAGACTGCCTGCCCTCCGGGAGGCGGGCTGCTCCGCTACGCGGCTCGCAGTGACGGTAAGTCCAATATCTCGCTAAAAGTAGTGAAGCATATTTGACGAAGTGTATTTCGCTGAATTCGTATTTCACAAAGTGTATTTCACCGAAGTTATATTTCTTACTTTTCTCCTTTGCAAGAGAGATATCGTTGCTCCTAGGAATGAGATAGAAAAACCGCCCTTCAAATTTTCCAAGCCAAATTTCCCAATATTTACTTTATTTAGAGTTTCACCCAAATTTAAATACATGCTCCGATCCACCTTCTTCTTAGCTGCTTTTCTTTCTTTCGTTTTTGCCTGTAAGACTCCGACTGAAATCGATATTTGGGAAGCCCAAGCAGAACGGGTGGAGATCATCCGGGATGATTTTGGAGTGCCTCATATTTATGGAAAAAGTGATGCGGATGCGGTTTTTGGATTGCTTTATGCCCAATGTGAGGACGACTTCAGGAGGGTAGAGCGAAATTACATTTGGGCTACGGGTAGATTGGCCGAACTCGAAGGAGAAGAAGCGCTTTATTCTGATTTGAGAGCAAACCTATATATGACAGAGGCAGAGGCCAAAGCTGCGTATGAAAAGGCCCCGGATTGGTTGAAGGAGCTTTGTCAGGCTTTTGCTGATGGGGTCAATTATTTCCTGCACACGCATCCTGAAGTGGAGCCTCAAGTGATTGAGCGCTATGAACCTTGGTTTCCTATGTACTTTTTTGAGGGTTCCATTGGAGGGGATATAGAGCAAATACCTACCTCCAGAATCAGAGCATTTTATGAAGAAAATAAGGCTTTGGCCTATTCTGAATTTGGGGATGGTTTGAATCACCCTGACCCATATGAAGAGCCCAAGGGAAGTAACGGAATTGCAATCCGTGGGGATATGACTGCCTCCGGAAATGCCATGCTGCTAATCAATCCTCATACCTCTTTTTATTTTCGACCTGAAGTTCACGTGGTAAGCGAGGAGGGATTGAATGCCTATGGTGCTGTCACCTGGGGCCAGTTTTTTGTGTATCAAGGATTTAATGAGAAAACAGGATGGATTCATACTTCCACGCGTGTGGATTTTATCGATGAGTTTAAGCAGGAGGTTGTTGAGGAAAACGGTAAATATTTTTATCAGTATGGTGATGAAAAGCGTGAACTTGAGGAAGTTCCTGTGACACTCTCGTACAAAACCTCGGAGGGGCTCAAGACTAAGGACTTTACCATGTACAGAACTCATCAGGGTCCAATTACTCACAAACTTGGGGACAATTGGGTGGCTACCCGAATCAATTGGGACCCAGTCAATGCCCTGATTCAGAGCTATACCCGAACCAAGCTGGATAATTATGAGGAGTTTCGGGAGATGATGGATATTCGAACCAATTCTTCCAACAATACGGTCTTTGCGGATGCGGAAGGCAATATCGCTTACTTCCATGGTAATTTTATTCCCAAAAGAGACCCACAATACGATTATTCCAAACCTGTAGATGGCTCAGATCCTGCAACTGATTGGCAAGGCTTGCATACGGTAGATGAAAGCATTACAATCCTGAATCCTCCGACCAACTGGATTCAAAACTGTAATTCAACTCCATTTACGGCAGCAGGTCCATTCAGTCCAAAAGCCGAGGATTATCCTTTTTATATGGCTCCTGACCAGGAAAATTTCCGTGGCATTCATGCGGTGGATGTGTTATCAAAGGCTGAAAATCTAGATTTGGATTCCTTTATTGAATTGGCCTATGACCCGGTAATTCCTGCTCTTCAGCGTTTGATTCCAGCATTGGTGAACGCTCTTGAAAAGTATGGAAACAACACCGATCTGATGGCTGCAAAAGAGATTCTTAAGGCCTGGGATTTTAAAACATCCAAGGAATCCGAAGCGATGACCTTGGCTCATTTTTATGGGATTAACTATCAGCGTCAATTCCGGGATTTAAATGATCTGGTTGAAAATGAAACTTTGGAATCACATTCTCAAGCGGATGTTCAGAAGCAGATGGTTCAAGTTTTTGAAGAGACCCTTGAGCAATTGAAAGAAGACTTTGGAACTTGGAACTTAGCCTGGGGACAAGTCAACAGGTTTCAGCGACTTAGTGGAGATATTGATCTGAAATATGATGATGACAAGCCCTTCATTCCGATTGGATTGGCTTCCGGTAGATGGGGAGCATTGGCATCCTATGGTGCCAGTCAAAAAGAGGGAACCAAAGCTCTTTATGGTAGCTCGGGCAATAGCTTTGTGGCAGTGGTAGAGTTTGGCGAGAAAGTAAAAGCCAAGAGTATTTTGGCAGGTGGTCAGAGTTCCGATCCCGATTCTCCTCACTTTCTTGATCAAGCCCAGCGTTATGCCGATGCTAATTTTAAGGATGTAGCCTTTTATAGAGAAGAGGTAGAAAAAAGAATGGAGGAAATATATCAGCCGGGGAGGAGGAAATAGGCTTCACTTCGTTCCAGAAATTACTGTTTTTACCGTCACTGCGAGCCGCGTAGTGGAGCAGCCCGCCTCCCGGAGGGCAGGCAGTCTCGAAATTGAAAGAAATACGCCTATGGCGAAATAAACTTCACTACGCTCAGCAATATAGTCGGCTTCGCCTCCCAAGATACACCTCCTTTCAGTCGGTAAGATAGACCGTCTATCTTGGCGCAGCCATATCTTTACCTATCTGCGTAGCTATCTTTTAAAAATCTTCACTATGTTCAGAAAGAAATCCCTCCCTTCGTTTGGAAAGATATAGTCGTCTACGCCTTCCAAGATACCCCGCCTTTCAGTCGGTTAGATAGACCGTCTATCTTGGCGAAGCCATATCTTTTTATATCTGCGCAGCTATCTTCTCTAATATCGTCGACTTCGCTTCAAAAGACATATCTCCTTTCTTCGGTGAGAAAGACTCTATCTCGGCGAAGCCATATCTTTACCTATCTGCGTAGCTATCTTTTAAAAATCTTCACTATGTTCAGAAAGAAATCCCTCCCTTCGTTTGGAAAGATATAGTCGTCTGCGCCTCCCAAGATACACCTCCTTTCAGTCGGTGAGATTAACCACCTATCTTGGCGCAGCCATATCCTCCCCATTGCAGAAAGCACTTTTCTTTAAAATCATGGCTTATTTTTTTATTCAATAAAGAAGTTATTAATCTAAATTCAAAAGGCAATAATTTAATATAAAATGCAAAAAATAGTATATAAAAAAAGTTAGTGGAAATAGGATTTAAAATGAGTACCAAAACTGCTCGTTTTTATATCTTTGAAGCGTCAAAACACTGCTAATGATGGCAAGGTTTTGGCTTTTTGACCCCCAAATTAACTGTTAACCAGTCTTTTTTATAAGCTAAGACCTAAGAAGGAAGAAATATATCGAGGAAGAAGCTACGGGAATCCTTTACTACTGATCCATCTCCAAGCAGAATTCAAAATCGATTTTTTCTCTAGATTGGGACTGAAAGGGCGAAGCTTTGCATATATCAATAAATAGCTTTCTTTACATTTCAGACTTTAATACATAGAATTAATTCCCGAAATTTTACTTCTAGCAAGAAAATTAAAATACCTTGAAATCACTCTTTAACTCAATCTTAGGAACCCTCTTTACTTTCGTCCTATTTTCATCAATTGCTTATGGACAGTCAGAGGAGCAACTTGCCAAACAAGCTGCGGCAATGGATATCAACACTAGGCAGCAAGCTCTTGATGAATTGGCAAAAAGAGGCATATCCGAAAATCAAGCAAGACAAATGGCTCGAATGAGAGGAATTGATTTTGATGCCTTTCTTAATAATTATTTGGGGAACCAAGAGTCTACTCCTTCTCAAGGCTTAAATCCATCCATGCCTCAAACTCAAAACCCTTCAGAAATTGGTTTGGATACTACTACTTTAGCTGATGAGGTAATAATGGATGTAAGATCTTTGGGTACCACTAAGTCCGATTCGACCTATTTTGGTTACAGCATATTTGATAATAATCCTTATCTATCCAAGGATTATCTGGTAGGAAATATCGATGAGGGATACTTGATTTCTCCTGGAGATCGGCTTAGGATTGTCATCTTTGGGGACAACTCCCTGGAAGTTGAGGCAGAAGTGGATCTCAATGGAAATATTACCATTCCAAATTTCGGGGTGTTTCAAGCAGCAGGCAATACCTATGGCACGCTTCGAGACCGCCTTACAGTCTATTTCGGGAAGTATTTCTCAGGTTTGCTTTCTGCTAGGCAAACTACCTTTCTCGATGTCTCGCTTACCCAAATTAGACCGGTGAAAATCACTGTGGTCGGTGAAAGTAACGCTCCAGGAGCTCATTTGGTTTCTGGTATGGCTTCTGTCTTAACAGCCTTATATACCTCAGGTGGTATAAAAACATCGGGATCTCTACGTTCAATTAAGGTTTACAGGAATAATCAATTATACCGGGAAGTAGATTTATATGACTTTCTTACCTCAGGTTCATTGAATGAAGATTTCAGACTCACTTCCAATGACTTGATTTTTATCCCCCCTCGTCAGTCCACAGTTACGCTTCAGGGTGAAGTAAAGAAACCAGCGATCTATGAATTAAAACCTGGAGAAACGCTGCAGGATTTGATCCGTTTTTCAGGTGGACTTCCAGTAAATACCTCCCGTGAAACTGTGACAATTCAACGGATTAAGTCTGATATGGAGAGAAATGGTCAGGATATTTATGATAGGTTTCTTACTTCCGCCAATTACCAAACTGCCAGTGAATATCAACTTCAGGATGGCGACGTAGTTCGTTTTTTTCCAATTCTTGAAAAAGTTCTGAATCAAGTGACTTTGAGTGGAAATGTAAATCAACCTGGAGATTATCCAATTTCTGAGTTTCCTGATCTTAAATCATTGATTCTAAATGCAGGTAAAAATATCCGCCCAAACACCTATTTAGGAAAGGTAGATGTCTATAAGGAAAATCTTAATGGGAAGCGAAGCTTTACTACCTATAATTTGCAGTCTGTGCTTAACAACTCGCTGCCTATCCAACTGGAAAGTCAGGATTCGGTAAAAGTCTATTCACTACAGGAAGTCCAAGGAGAAAAATTGGTTTATATCTCAGGTTTCGGATTAGATAGTTCAGATTCTCTTATTTCTAATTCTTCACAGAATGTAGGCAGCCTTGATTCTAAAGGAAGAAAATCTCTATTCTGGCGAGAGAATCTTTCTCTTTTTGACTTAATATTTCAATCCACTTCTTTCGAGGAGCTTGACTATCAATCCAAATTACTAACCTCCCGGATTGACCTCAAGCGATTTGATGCAGAATCAGGGATTTTTCAGGTGAATACCTATTCCTTGGATAAGCTTGCCGAATTGCAAGAAACTTACCTTCAGCCTAAGGATGAGGTGATTTTGTATTCAAAAGAAGTGACTGAGGTGATTAATCCCACTGTCCGAGTGACTGGGTACGTACGTGAACCTATGGAAATTCTCCTTACGGCAGGGATGAGTGTGGAGGATGCCATTTTACAAGCTGGTGGTTTTCTTGAGTATGCAGATCAGGATTTAGTGGTAGTGAATAGGGAGCGATTTGATTATAATACTGGGCAACTTTCTCAACGCTTTGATATTATTCCTGATTCGGACTACCTTTTGGGAAATACAAATTCTTCAAACACCAACTTCGTTTTAGAAAATAATGATATCATTTCTGTTCGTAAACAAGAGGGAGTAGAACCCCTTCGAAGTATTTCTATCGATGGAGCTGTACGTTTTCCGGGTTCTATAGTATTGGAGGAACGATTTGAAACCTTCTCTGCCCTGGCTGATAAGGTAGGAGGACTTCGGGATGATGCTTATTTACCCGCTTCTTATGTTATTCGAAATGGAAATGTATTGGCAGTAAACCTTTCTAAATCAGGTAATTTACAACAGTCTTTTTTTCAAGATGGAGATCAAATATTTATAGCAGACAGGGCCGGTACAGTCGAAGTTTTAGGAGCGGTGGAAAATGAGGTCAATTTTGTCTGGAAAGAAGGAAAGAAAGCCAAATTCTACCTAAGAAATGCAGGAGGAAAAGTCCGTAAGGAAGGGGGGAAAGCCTTTTTAATTCAACCTAATGGTTTATCCTCCAAAATTGGTCTTTTCAAAAATCCAACCGTTCTTCCTGATTCAAGAATTTTAGTGAATCGCAAGCCTCCTAAGGAAAAGTCAGATAAGCCATTTATTGATACATTTATCCAGATTCTTTCAGTCACCACAGGTGCTTTGACAACAATAATTTTGGTTCAAAACTTGAATAATTAAGATGCAGTCTCAGCAGCCTCCTTCTTCCTATCCCAATCCCTACTTTCCTCCTCAGCCTAATCCTGAAGATGAGATTGATTTACTCGAATTAGTGAAAAAGCTATGGGATACAAGGTCCTTTATCATTAAGATTCTTACTGGCTTTATTGTCCTTGGTCTTTTGGTAGCCTTCCTGTCTCCGGTAGAGTTTACAGCCTCTTCTACTTTTATTCCTCAGGTAGCAAGTGGACAGAAGCCTGGAGGATTGAGTGGATTGGCATCCCTAGCAGGAATCAATCTCGGAGAAATGGGTGATGGACAAGAGATACCTCCAACCTTGTATCCCAAATTGGCTGGATCGGTAAAATTTCAAAAAGCCCTAATTCAAACTCCTATCACCAATCCGGAAACAGGGCAGCCTATAACCTATTCTCAATACTTTGAGGAGGTATATCAACCTGGCCTGATCAGCTCGGTCAAAAAATATACTTTAGGACTCCCGGGTTTGCTCCTGAAAGCGATAAGAGGTGAAAGCGAATCAGTAGCTTCCTCTGATACCTCTTTAGTATTTGTATCTGAAGAAGAGAAAAAACATTTTGAACGCTTGGCTTCGCAGCTTAGTGTTACCACCAACGAGAAGGAGGGCTTTGTCCAATTATCGTTCATCATGCCAAATGCCGTTATGTCTGCTCAAATGGCTTTAGCTGCACAAAAGCTACTTCAAGAAGAAGTAATCGCCTTCCGAATTCGAAATGCTAAAGAGCAGCTTTTATTTACTGAAGAACGCTATCGGGAGAAAAAGGCAGAATTTGAATCTATGCAGCGTCGCTTGGCGGCCTATCGAGACCGCAATAAAAATATCATCACAGCCTCAGCCCAGTCAGAAGTTCAGCGTTTGGAAGCGGAGTTTAATTTGGCCTTTTCTGTATACAATGAACTGGCCAAGCAGTTAGAGCAAGCTCGATTGCAAGTTTCTAAGGATACTCCTGTTTTTTCTGATATTCAATCAGTTTCAGTTCCCACCGAAAAATCTGCCCCCAAACGACCCCTCACCTTGGTCATCTTTACCATGCTGGGTTTAATTGTAGGAATAGGGTGGGTATTCGGCTCTGATTTTTATGCTAATATGAAGGAAGAGTGGGGTAAGAAAGGGGAGTAGAAGGGGTAGAGGTTTCTGTATAGTGTATAAAAAGTTAAGAGTTAATTGTTAAAGGTTAAGCGTGGCTTCAATCGAATGTTTTGAAGATTTACAGGTTTGGCAATTGGCAAGAGATCTTTCTTTTTATGTGAAATAGCTTACTCTGAAAGGTCCTTTCCTCAAAGACTTCAAATTTTCGAGCCAAATTACGTCAGCCGCAGGTTCAACCATGGATAATATTGCTGAAGGTTTTGAAAGAAACGGGAATAAAGAATTCATTAATTTCTTATATATCGCAAAGGGTTCGAATGGCGAAGTGCGTTCTCAATCATATAGAGCCCTAGATTGGAATTATATCTCTAGCGAAGAACATGAGGAAATTCTGATACTAACAGAAAAGCTTAAGTTCAAACTTCAAGGACTTATTCGGACTTTGAAAAACAGTGGGGGAAAAGGCTATAAGTGAACTTCTATTTAAAAGAATATCGATTAATATCGACTTAGCGCTTAACAATTAACGACTTAACGCTTAACATTTAACCTTTTACACCATACTCCCAAGTAGCAAAATCTAAACCTCGTACATTGAACTTTGACCTATGCCTAAAGCCATCATCGTCTCCGGTTACTTCAATCCCTTACATAAAGGACACATTGAATATTTTAACCATTCCAGAGCTGTAGGAGATGAGTTGATTGTGATCGTAAACAATGATCATCAGCGCAAGCTTAAGGGCTCAGCAGAGTTTCAGTTGGAGGATGAACGCCTCTTTATCGTATCAAATATCAAATCTGTGGACCGGGTATATCTTTCCATCGATCAGGACAGAACAGTTTGCGAAACGATCCGGAAAATTCATCAAGAATTGGGAGATCGCTACCAACTCGCCTTTGCCAATGGTGGGGATCAGAATAATCAATCCATCCCGGAAGTACCCGTTTGCCAGGAATTGGGAATCGAACTCTTGGATGGAATGGGGGAGAAGATTCAGTCGAGTTCGTGGTTGCTTCGCAGTTAAAGGTTCAATGTTCAATGTTCAACGTTGTTAACCATGAACGCTGAACCTCAAACCCAGAACCCAAAATCCTTTTACCATCTATTTTTCAGTGTTATAAGTCCATGGTTCACTCCATTCATTATTAAAAAATTGGCTTGAAAAAGATTCTCCGCAGCATTCTTCCAAAAAACCTAATCCAGGATCTAAGCTTTTTCAGGGACTACAGTCTCTTTCCTGAAAAGTACAAAAGCAAATATGCCCTTCAATCATTTTCGCAGGAAGGGGAGGATGTGCTTTTGAAAAGAATCTTTGATATCAGAAAGAAGTATCGTGGTTTCTATGTAGATGTAGGTGCCCATCATCCTTACCGATATTCAAATACCTATTTATTCTATCTTAAGGGCTGGTCGGGAATCAATATAGATGCCATGCCCAATAGTATGAAGGCATTTAATAAAGTGAGGGCTAGGGATATCAACTTAGAAATTCCTATTTCCGATCAAAAGCAGGTTTTGACTTATTATGCTTTTAATGAGCCAGCCTTGAATGGTTTTTCAAAGGAGATTTCTGAAAAAAGAGATGGTCAGGATCATTTTAAGCTATTGTTTACCAAGGATATCCAAACAGCCACCCTGGAGGAAATACTCGATCAATACCTGCCGAAAAATCAAGAAATCGATTTTCTTACCGTAGATGTTGAGGGATTGGATTTTGAGGTGATTCGCTCTATTAATTTGGACAAGTACAAGCCCAAAGTCATTCTAGCTGAAATATTGAGAAACTCACTTTCAAATATCGATCAAAATCCCATGCTAGGGTACTTGGAAGAATATGGTTACTCCGTCCTTGCCAAAACGGTGAATACCGCCTTTTTCATACATAAAGATTTTAAATAGTCGAACAAGGAAAGCGGAACAGATTGATCATTCTGACCCGCTCAAGCTGGAACCCTGAACCTCGAACTAATAACGCTTAAATTTTAACCTTTAATTCGCATTAATTCTTGAAACTCAACCTAGACATCCGAATCTACATCGCCGGCCACCGAGGTATGGTAGGTTCTTCTATCTGGAGAAAGTTGGAAGCGGATGGTTATACCAATTTGATTGGCAAAACTTCCACCGAACTGGATCTCAGAAATCAGGCGGCTGTTAGAGAGTTTTTCGAAAAGGAACAACCTGAGGTGGTAATCGATGCAGCAGCTCGGGTAGGAGGGATTTTGGCAAATAATGAGCATCCTTATCAGTTCTTGATGGAGAATCTACAGATTCAGAATAATCTGATCGATACGGCCTTTCATGCGGGAGTGGACAAGTTCATCTTTCTAGGTTCTTCTTGTATCTATCCAAAATTAGCTCCTCAACCTCTAAAAGAAGAATACCTGCTTACCGCTCCCTTGGAACCAACCAATGAGTGGTACGCGATAGCTAAAATTGCAGGCGTAAAGGCATGTGAAGCCATCCGAAAGCAATATGGAAAGGATTATATCTCTTTGATGCCCACTAATCTCTATGGTCCTTTTGATAATTTCGACCTAAAAACATCCCATGTGCTTCCAGCCATGATTCGGAAGTTTTATGATGCAAAACAGAAAGGGGATTTAGCAGTAACCCTGTGGGGTTCAGGTAACCCGATGAGGGAGTTTTTGTATGTGGAAGACCTAGCTGAAGCGGTAGTTTTTGCGATGGAGAATAAATTCGCTGATAATCTCTACAATGTGGGAACTGGAAAGGACCTAACCATTCGCGAACTCGCCGAACTTATTCAAAAAATCGTAGGGCATAGCGGAGAAATTATCTGGGATTCTACCAAACCTGATGGGACACCGCGGAAGTTGATGGATGTATCTAAAATGGAGAGGGCTGGCTGGAAAGCGAAAACAAGCTTAGAAGAGGGGATAAAAAGGACTTATGCTTGGTTCCTGGAAAATCAAGAGAGCTATAAAAAAGTGAAATTATAATCAATCCGATTCGATCATCATTACCTTGAAAGTAGCAGTTATACTTACTTGTTTCAACCGAAAAGAAAAAACCAATAGGTGTTTGGAGAATCTTTTTGATCAAATGCTGCCGGAAAATACTGAATTGCAAGTTTTTCTCTGTGATGATGCTTCCTCTGATGGGACTTCAGAAATGCTTGAAAAGAATTTTCCTCAGGTGATGAAAGTAAAAGGTAATGGAAGCCTGTTCTGGAATGGGGGAATGAATTTGGCCTGGGAAAAGGCAAAGGAATCGGATCAATTTGACTTCTTCATTTGGCTTAATGACGACACTTACCTGTATCCTTCTGCTATTCTAACGATGTTTGAACAGTATTATGAGCTGGAACGTCCGGGAATAATTGTGGGAGCTTGTCAGGATCCTGCTACAGGTGATTTTTCATTTGGGGGGACTAATTATGATGGCATGGTCGTTCCGAATGGAAGACCCCAAGAAGTAAAGTTGATCAATGGAAACATAGTCTTAGTTTCTGCTGAGATTGATCAAAAACTGAATGGACTTTCCCCTGATTTTACCCATTATTTCGGGGATTACGATTATGGTCTTCGAGCTCAAGCTGCTGGATTTCCCTGCTACAGCACGGAAAAATATATTGCCAGCTGTGAAATTAATTCCATTCCTTATTGGGGAGACTCTAAACTTAGTTTTTCTAAGCGTTGGTTTTTATTCCACAGTGTGAAAGGGATGGCAGCAAAGGAATATTTCTACTTTCTTAGAATCCATGAAGGAATTTTCGTTAGTCTTAAGAAAATTATTTCTGCCTATTTGCGGGTCTTGTTTCCAGATTTATTCCTGACGATAAAACGCATTTTCTAGGCTTTTGCTACTAAATCAGACCTATCAATGAAGGTACTTTTTGATCCTCAAATATTCTCCATTCAGAAATACGGAGGCATCTCTAGATATTTTGTCAGGATGGCTGAAGAAATGCAAAATATGGGGGAGGATGTAGCTATTGAAGCAGGATGGCATATCAATTACTATCTGACCGAAAGTAATTCGAAATTGGTCAAGAGTCATTATTTTCATAAATACCCATCGCATAGTATTCGGGCCTTTCGAAAATTAAACAGTTATAAGGGAAGTCTAAGGTCCTTTCTTAGTAGGCCGGACATCATACATGAAACCTATTTTTCTTCAGAGCCAATTATCAAAACCAATAGACCCGTAATTGTGACGGTTTATGATATGATCCAAGAATTGTATTCAGATCAATTTAGGCCAGAAGAATTAGTGACTGTTCCAAAAAAGGCTGCGCTTAAAAGGGCAGACCATATCATTAGTATTTCCCATCAAACTAAGAAAGATTTAATCCGTCTTTTTGACATCGACTCCGAAAAAATTTCTGTGGTCCATCTTGCAGCTGATAAAGCATTGAAAATAGATAAAGTGGAAAGTGAGGTGAATAGACCTTTTATCCTCTATGTGGGCTTAAGGTCTGGTTATAAAAACTTTTCCAATTTTCTAAAGGCATTTGCTAGTTCGGAGAGACTTAAGTCCGAACTGAATATTTACGCTTTTGGAGGTGGAGGTTTCAATCAGCAGGAAATAGAATTGATTCAATCCTTGGGGCTTTCTTCCAATCAAGTATTACAGGGGGCAGGAACGGACCTGGATTTAGCTAGTCTGTACTCTCAAGCCCATGCTTTTGTTTATCCATCTCTATATGAAGGCTTTGGGATTCCTCCTTTGGAGGCCATGACCTATGGCTGTCCGGTTGTCAGTAGTTATACCAGTTCATTGCCTGAAGTGATAGGAGATGCAGGGCTGACCTTCGATCCATTGAATGTTGAGGAAATGGCCTCTCAATTAGAGAAAGTGGTTTTTGATGAGGACTTAAGGTCCGTTTTAATCGAAAAAGGATATCAACGGGTACAGCAGTTTTCTTGGAAAAATACAGCCCTTCAAACCTTAGAAATTTATAAGAATGTTATCTAAGAGAATCTATCGCGCCTTGTCAAGAAGGCTTAACCCACCGCAACAAGTCAAAGATGAAACTGCCTTACTGGCGATGGGGAAATTGTTGTCAAATCAACAATGGGGCATGACTTCAACCTCTATAAATGATTATGAGTTTAGAATTTTTAGCCAGTTTGGAGATGATGGGATCATTCAATATTTGATCAAGAACCTCGAGATAAAAAATAAAACTTTTGTAGAGTTTGGAGTAGAGGACTATAAGGAATCAAACACCCGGTTTTTGATGATGAATAATCTGTGGTCAGGCTTTGTCATGGACGGATCCGCTACCTATATGAATTCTCTTCCTTTGCAGCCTTGGTACTGGAAGCATCAATTGCATCATAAAGCAGCCTTTATCACCTGTGAGAATATCAATGATTTGATGGCAGAAACTGGGTTTTCAGATTTAGGATTACTTCATATCGATATTGACGGCAATGATTACCATGTATTGGAAGCGATGGATTTTTCAAAGTTAAATCCTGCCATCTTAATTATGGAATACAACAGCGTATTTGGAATGGAAAGGGCCATAAGCATTCCATATAAACCTGATTTCTTCCGTACGGCCGCCCATCATTCAAACCTATATTTTGGAGCATCTCTTCCAGCACTAGAATACTTAGCAGATAAAAAAGGCTATGCATTGATTGGAGGTAATCTGGACGGGAATAATGCATATTTTGTAAGAAAAGACCTGCTAAGCTCAAATGTAAAGGCTTGTTCCTTAGAAGAAGCTTACAGAGAGAGTCAGTTTATGGAAAGCCGGGATGAGAATGGTAACCTGACTTATCTAAGAGGTCAGGAGCGTTTGCAGGAAATTCGAGGCATGGAAGTAGTGAATGTATTGACCGATCAGATAGAGGAACTTTAATAATTGAACTCAATACAAATTTTCTTTTTAAGCATAGTCTAATATTCAAGATTCATTGAAAGCATTAATTATCGGAGTTTCTGGGCAGGATGGTAGCTATTTGGCTGACTTCTTACTGAAAAAAGGCTATGAGGTTTTTGGGACTTCCAGAGATGCCCAGGGAAGTGTTTTTCGAGGATTAAACTTTTTGGGAATCAAAAATGAAGTGCATTTGCTTTCCATGGACCCTGAGGATTTTAGATCTGTATTGGTGGCAATAAAAAAGTCCAAACCTGATGAAATCTACTTTTTGGCAGGTCAGTCATCCGTTGGTTTATCTTTCGAACAGCCAGCAGAGACTATACAAAGCTTTACCATTGGGATTCTGAATGTGCTTGAAGCGGTAAAAATGGAAGCCCGAGGGATTAAAGTTTATCATGCAGGAAGTTCAGAGGCTTTCGGAGATACTGAGGGTGAAGCTGCAAAAGAAACAACCCCATTTAAGCCTAGGAGTCCCTATGCCTTAGCTAAAGCATCCTCAACCTGGCTGGTAGATAATTATCGGGAGGCTTATGATTTATTTGCCTGCACAGGGATTCTTTTTAATCATGAATCTCCTTTAAGACCGGCAAGATTCGTAACTCAAAAAATCATTCAAACTGCCAAAAGGATTTCTGAAGGGGCAGAAGAAAAGCTGGTTTTGGGAAGACTGGATGTGTCCAGAGATTGGGGCTGGGCATCGGAGTACGTAGAAGCTATGTGGCTTATGCTTCAGCAAGATAAAGCGGAGGACTTCATTATTGCAACAGGCAAAAGCCAAAGTTTGGAGGAGTTTGTTTCAAAGACATTTGAAGTTCTGGGGTTACACTGGCAAGAACATGTATCTCAATCACCTGATCTGATGCGTCCCACTGATTTGAGTATATCAAAAGCAGATCCGGAAAAAGCTGGGAAGAAATTGGGCTGGAAAGCTAAAGTAGATATGGAAGGGGTGATAGAAAGAATGCTTAAATGAATGTTATTGCTCGCAGGCTCGCTTGATTTGTTACACTGAGTACCACTGAGTAGGCACAGAGTTACACAGAGTGCTCGCAAGCTCGCGGGTTTAATTACACAGAGTTTCACTGAGGGATGCACGGAGTTACACGGAGTGCTCGCAAGCTCGCTTGATTTGTTACACCGAGTACCAGAGAGATAACACAACTTGTCCCGTCCCGATTTATTGGGATTCGGGAGAGTTACACGGAGTGCTCGCAAGCTCGCAGGTTTTGGAGCATTGAGGAAGCACGGAGGAGGCACAGATTTTCACAGAGTTTTAAATGGACTTCATTCAAAATTAGGGTTGTTTGTCCCAAGATTGTGAGTTTCAAAAAATATCAAATCAGATTCAAATAAAATACTCCGTGAGCCTCCGTGTTAAACTCCTTTAAACTTCATTTTTCCAAAAAAAACTCCGAGAGACTCCGTGATTAACTCCGAGAGACTCCGTGTTCCAAAAAAAATAGCCTCCGTGCTCCAAAAAAATAAAAACTCCGAGGAACTCCGTGATTAACTCCGAGAGACTCCGTGTTCCAATAAACAAAAACTTCGTGGGACTCCATGTTCCAAAAAATCATTCTCCGATAAACTCCGTATTCCTAACAATTATGCTTGAAAAAGAAGCTCTTACAGAACAAATTTTGAGTTGTGCCTTTAAGGTACATTCTAAACTTGGTCCAGGTCTTCTTGAATCAGCTTATCAGGCTTGTCTTAAATATGAACTGGAAAAATTAGGTTTCGATGTTAAATCCGAGGTTCCAGTTCCCTTGATTTATGAAGAAATTAAACTTGAATGTGGCTATAGAATAGATTTATTAGTAGAAGATCAAGTAATTCTAGAATTGAAAACTGTAGAGCAATTAACAGATGTCCACAAAGCCCAGGTATTAACCTACTTGAAATTCTCAGGATACAGAGTTGGCTTATTACTTAATTTCAGAACCAAAAGCCTCGTAAAAGGAATCCAAAGATTTATTCTTTAAAAAATAAAAGCTCCGTGAGCCTCTCCCGAAATACTTCGGGACAAGCTGTGACAAACTCCGGGAGACTCTCCCGAGTTCGGGACAGTCAGTGCTCCAAGAAAAGACTCCGCGGAATTCCTTGATACTAAAAAAGACTCCGCGGGATTCCGTGATTAACTCCGAGAAACTCCGTGTTCCAATAAAAAATAAAAACTCCGTGAGCCTCTCCCGAAATACTTCGGGACAAGCTGTGCCAAACTCCGCGAGACTCTCCCGAGTTCGGGACAGTCAGTGCTCCAAGAAAAGACTCAGCGGAATTCCTTGATACTAAAAAATACTCCGCGGGACTCCGTGATTAACTCCGAGAAACTCCGTGTTCCAATAAAAAACTCCGTGTTACTCTGTGCCTAACTCATTGTAACCATGCCTGCGGCATGCAGGTCTGTGAAATTAAAAAAATACTCAGTGAGACTCCGTGATTAACTCCGCGAGACTCTGTGTTCCAAAAAAACATGAAAATAGCATTAATTACCGGCATCACCGGCCAAGATGGCTCTTACCTAGCCGAACTACTTTTAGAAAAAGGATACATCGTCCATGGTATCAAACGAAGAGCTTCCTCCTTCAATACCCAGCGCATCGACCATCTGTATCAGGACCCGCATGAAGGACATGTCAACTTCCACCTTCACTACGGAGACCTAACGGATTCCACCAATATCATCCGCATTATTCAGGAAGTCCAACCCGATGAAATCTACAACCTCGGGGCTATGTCCCATGTCAAGGTTTCCTTCGATTCTCCGGAATATGTAGCCAATGTGGATGGTATAGGTGCACTTCGACTTTTGGAAGCTGTACGCATTCTCAAACTGGAAAATAAGACTAGAATATACCAGGCTTCTACCTCCGAACTCTATGGAGGCATGCCTGAGAATAAAAATGAAAAGGGGTTCTATGATGAGAATTCTCCCTTTTATCCCCGCTCTCCCTATGGAGTAGCCAAGATCTACGGATTTTGGATCACTAAGAATTACCGAGAAGCCTACAATATGTTTGCCTGTAATGGGATTCTCTTTAATCATGAATCACCAAGAAGAGGGGAGACCTTCGTAACCCGTAAGATTACCATGGCAGCAGCTGCCATTGCCTTAGGCAAGCAGGACTGCTTGTATCTAGGTAATCTGGATGCACAGCGAGACTGGGGACATGCCAAGGATTATGTGAAGGCGATGTGGCTAATCTTACAACAAGAAAAACCTGAAGACTATGTCATTGCCACAGGCCAAACCACCAAAGTCCGTGACTTCGTCCAAATGGCCTTCGCCCATGTCGGCTTCCATATCCGATGGGAAGGAACGGGAGTCGACGAAATCGGAATCCTCGATTCGATCGATGAACAGCGGTACGAAGCAGCAACAGGTGTCACCCTGAGCGAAGTCGAAGGGTTAAACGTTAACGCGTTAAATGTTAAAACGTTAAACGAGACATCGATTAACGCTGAACCGTTAACGCTTAACGCTGAACGCTTAACGCTTAACGACTTAACACCTAACGTCGGCGACGTAGTCGTCCGGGTTGACCCTAGATATTTTAGGCCAACGGAGGTCGACCTCCTAATCGGTGACCCTACCAAAGCCAAAACTCAACTAGGCTGGGAACCGGAATACGATCTCCAAGGGTTAGTGGAGGATATGATGAGGGGGGATTTAAGCCTTTTGAACTAATAGAATTTATCTTTATGAATATTCTGAATCTTATCGGGAGGAGCAATTTACTTTTCAGCAAGGATATTTCATCAAATGAAAATACTCTTTGCCAATTAGTATCAAACTCAAAGTTTTTAGTGATTGGTGCAGCAGGTTCTATTGGTCAAGCTGTTACTAAAGAGATTTTCAAAAGAAATCCGCTTAAGCTTCATGCAGTAGATATCAGTGAAAATAACCTAGTCGAATTAGTTCGTGACATTAGGAGTTCACTAGGTTATATCGATGGTGATTTTAAAACATATGCTCTCGACATAGGATCTTCAATCTATGATGCTTTTTGGGAATCTGATGGGGATTATGATTATGTGCTTAACCTATCTGCCTTGAAACATGTTCGAAGTGAAAAAGATCCTTTCACTTTAATGCGAATGGTTGAGGTTAATGTCCTAAATACTCTAAAAACCATTCAACAAGCTAAAGGAAAGGGAGTGAAAAAATACTTTTGCGTTTCTACAGATAAGGCTGCTAACCCCGTAAACATGATGGGGGCTTCCAAACGCATTATGGAGCTTTTTTTGATGCGAGAAAGTTTAGAACTTCCCATATCTACTGCTCGCTTTGCAAATGTTGCTTTTTCTGATGGATCTTTACTTCATGGGTTCAATCAACGGATTCAAAAAATACAGCCTTTAGTGGCTCCTAATGATATCAAAAGATATTTTGTCACTCCTCAGGAATCAGGAGAGTTGTGTTTAATGTCTTGCCTGCTTGGTGATAATAGGGATGTATTTTTTCCGAAATTAAGTGAGGAATTACACCTTATAACCTTTGCAGAGATAGCTGTTAAATATCTTAAGGAATTGGGATATGAGGCTTATGAATGTAAAAGTGAAGAAGAAGCACGTGAACTTGTAAAAACTTTACCTAGCCAAGGGAAATGGCCGTGCTTCTTTTCAAAAAGTGATACAACCGGAGAGAAAGATTTTGAGGAGTTTTTTATGGAAGGAGAAACTCTGGACTTAGAAAGATTTGAGAATTTGGGTATAGTAAAAAGTAGTCTTCCATATAATGATGAAAAACTTGATTGGTTTCTTTGCCAGATCACTAGTCTTTTGGAAAGAAAGAAATGGTCAAAAACTGATTTGGTAAATATTTTTAATGAGCTATTACCTGCTTTTACCCACAAGGAAACAGGGAAATATTTAGACTCCAAAATGTAATAATGGCATTTCAGGAAACGATTAAGTTTATTCAGGATAAATTCAAATCCAAAGACTTTATTCCTTTACATGCTCCAGTTTTTATTGGGAATGAGCGAAAATATGTGATGGACACTTTGGATTCAACTTTTGTTTCTTCTGTTGGAGCCTATGTGGATTTAGCTGAAAAAATAATGGCTGAAATCAGCCAAACAAAAAAGGCGGTTGCCGTGGTCAATGGTACATCAGGGCTGCAAATAGCCCTTCAATTGGCAGGAGTGAAAACAGGAGATGAGGTAATTACACAAGCTCTGACTTTTGTGGCCACCGCAAATGCAATAAAATACAATGGAGCAGAACCTATTTTTTTGGATGTGGATTATGAAACAATGGGCTTATCCCCAAAAGCAGTTTCTGAATTTTTGGAAGAATATGGTGAGAAAAGGGAATCGGGTACCTACAATAAAAGAACTGGAAAAAGAATTGCAGCCTGTTTGCCTATGCATACCTTTGGATTTCCTGTTCATATTGATGAACTATTAGAAGTTTGTAATGCTTGGAATATCCCATTGGTTGAGGATGCAGCAGAATCCTTAGGAAGTTATTATAAAGGAAAACATACAGGTGGTTTAGGGAAACTTGGTGTTTTTTCCTTTAATGGAAATAAGATTGTGACCTCTGGAGGAGGAGGGATGATTGTTACAAATGATGTGGATTTAGGAATAGTTGGTAAACATTTAACAACAACCGCTAAAGTACCTCACGCCTACGAATTTTATCATGATCAATTAGGCTATAATTTCAGAATGCCTAATATAAATGCAGCACTGATTTGTGCACAATTAGAACAATTAGATCGCTTTTTGATCAATAAGAGAAAGTTGGCAGATGGTTATGCGGAGTTTTTTAAAACTCAAGGCCTAACTTTTAGGCAAGAACTTGAAAATACAAAAGCTAATTACTGGCTGATGTGTCTGGAATTGGAAAATTTAGAAGAGCGTGATGCTTTTTTAAAAGTTACAAATGAGGCTAATACTATGACTCGTCCCATTTGGCAGTTGATGTATCGCTTACCCATGTATCAAGACTGCTTCAGAGACGGTCAAAAAAATGCTGAATATTTAGAGGAAAGAATAGTAAATATCCCAAGTAGTGTCAGAGTCTAAATCAGTTTTCCTTTTTGGCTACTCAGGTCATGCTTATGTTATTATAGAATCTCTTCTAGATGCCGGATACCACATTAATGGATATTTTGACCTAAAAAAAGCAATAAAAAATCCATACGAACTAGAATATTTAGGGTATGAAGGAGGGGTTGATCTTAAAGGTATTGTGGGTAAAGACTTAGTTTTTCCTTCAGTGGGAGAAAATCTCATAAGAAAAAAATTGATTTCGGTTTTTGAGGATCTCGGCTTAAATCAATTTATAGCAAAAGATCCAAGTGCAAATATTTCTAGATCCGCGAAATTGAATAATTCCACTTACATTGGAAAGAATGTAATGGTTAATTCTCAAAGTGAAATTGGAAAAGGAGTTATTTTAAACACTTCTTGTATCATCGAGCATGATTGTAAAGTCTCTGATTATTCTCACATTGCTCCAGGGGCAGTTTTGTGTGGGAATGTTTCAATAGAGGAGGAAAGCATGATAGGGGCAAATTCGGTGGTGAAACAGAACGCGAAAATAGTATCAGGGTCTGTAATTGGTGCTGGTAGTGTAGTTACCTCTGATATTTTGGAAAAGGGGGTTTGGGTCGGCAATAAGCTTAGAAAGTTATGAAAAACAGACATGTTATTATAATTGCTGAAGCAGGTGTTAATCATAATGGTGACATCAATAAAGCCTTGGAATTGATAGATACTGCTGCTGAAGCAGGTGCAGATTTTGTTAAATTTCAGACCTTTAAGGCTGAAAAAATTGTCAACCCAACTGCCCAAAAAGCCGAGTATCAAAAGAAAAATATGCTAGGAGAGGAGGTTACTCAATTCTCAATGCTCAAGCAATTGGAAATGGGGGAGGATTGGTATCCAATCTTGATACAGCGATGCATGGAAAAAGGGATACAATTTCTATCAACAGGCTTTGACTCAGATAGTATTGATTTTTTGAATAACCTGAATATTCCTTTCTATAAAATCCCTTCAGGTGAAATTACTAATAAGCCCTATTTACAGCATATTGCAAGAAAAGGTAAGGATATTATTTTGTCCACAGGTATGGCTACACTGAAAGAAGTGCATGAGGCTTTGGAGGTTTTTAATAAAGAAGGAATAGGGAATGAGCGAATTACAGTTTTGCACTGCAATACAGAGTACCCCACTCCAATGGAAGATGTCAATCTATTGGCTATGAATCAAATGGCAAAGGAGCTTGGAGTGAAAGTCGGTTATTCAGACCATACCTTGGGGATAGAGGTACCTATTGCAGCGGTTGCCTTGGGGGCCTGTGTTATAGAAAAACATTTTACTTTGGATAGGAATCTTCCTGGTCCAGATCACGCGGCTTCCCTTGAACCTTCCGAACTTAAAGCAATGGTCAAAGCAATAAGAAATATTGAACAGGCTATTTCAGGTTCAGGAATTAAAGAGCCTAGCCCAAGTGAGGAAAAGAATATTTCAATTGCCAGAAAAAGCCTTCATTTAAAACGTGATGTAAAGAAAGGAAAGATCCTGAGTAAAGATGATCTTATCGCACTTCGACCTGGAGATGGAATTTCGCCAATGCAGATCGACAATGTTCTTGGTAGGGAACTTCTGATTGATCTATCTGAGGGGAGAAAACTCTCAATTGAACATTTAAGATGATTAGGATCGGGGTTTTAACAAGTTCCCGTGCTGACTATGGTATTTATTTGCCATTGATTCAGGCAATGGAGAAGGATCAGGATTTCGATCTAAAGTTAATTGTATTTGGAACTCATCTTTCTAAACTACATGGGTACACCCTCGCTCAAATTGAATTAGATGGATTTAAAGCATTTCGAAAGATAGAGTCTTTGTTATTGGGTGATACTCCTAATGCTGTTGCTTCTAGTTATGCACTAACTGCCCTAAAATTTTCTGAATTTTGGGAAGAAAACTACAGAGAGTTTGATGTTGTTTTTGCATTGGGAGATAGGTTTGAAATGGCGGCAGCAGTTGCAGCATCAATCCCCTATCAAGTGAAAATTGCCCATCTTTATGGCGGAGAAACAACTTTGGGGGCAATTGACAATATTTATCGACATAGTATCTCCTTATCCAGTGACCTTCATTTTGTTTCCACTGAAGCTTTCAAAGATAGGTTATACCAATTGTTAGATGATGAGTATACCAAAATTTTTAATGTGGGTTCACTCAGTTTGGAGAATTTAGAGACCCTGCCTTTACTTTCCATCGATGAGTTTCAAGAGAAATGGAGAATTGATATTTACCTGGACACCATCTTAGTAACGGTACACCCTGAAACGGTTGCTTTTAAATTAAATGAGCAGTATTGCAATGAGATTTGTTTGGCCCTAGAGCAGTTGTCAGCCAACTATCAGATTGTTATTACTATGCCTAATGCGGATACTGCAGGTTTGATTTATAGAGTCGCTTTCGAAGAGCTTTCAAAAATGCACAATAATGTCAGGGTAATTGAGAATTTTGGAACCCAATCTTATTTTACTTGTATGAAGTATTCCAAATTGATGATTGGGAACACGTCGAGCGGAATTGTTGAAGCAGCTTCTTTTCAGAAATATGTTTTGAATTTAGGAGATAGGCAGAAAGGTAGATTGGCTGGAGAAAATGTAATCCATTTACCTTTTGATTCTGAAGAAATTGTGAAAAGCGCATTGATTTATTCGAACAAACAATTTGAGGGCAAAAACCTTTATTATCAGCCCAATCCATCGCAAACTATTTTAAAAGTCCTTAAGGAGAATTATGCAAACTTTTCGTAGGCATATAACGGATATAAATACCCCTGTCAGGGAAGCATTAAAACAGTTAGATACCCTAGCATCCGATGCGATTTTATTTCTAGTAGATGAAGAAAATAAATTATTGGGATCTTTGACAGATGGTGATTTGAGAAGAGGATTTATTAAAGGTCTTGGCTTTGAAAACCATCTTTCTGAATTTATTCAACCAAGCCCAAAATTTATCCAACAAGGAAAGTATGATTTGAATGAGATTATCGAATTAAGGAAAAAGCATTTTTCCGTTTTTCCGGTTGTGAATTCTCAAATGGAGATCATCAATGTGGTCAACTTTAAGCATCAAAAATCCTATTTGCCAGTAGATGCTTTGATTATGGCTGGTGGGAGAGGAGAACGATTAAAACCGCTTACGGATATTATTCCTAAGCCTCTTTTAAAAATTGGAGATAAACCCATTTTGGAGCATAATATTGATCGGTTAGCGTCATTTGGAGTTGATGATATTTGGTTATCAGTTAGATATTTAGGAGATCAATTAGTTGATTATTTTGGTGATGGGGCAAAAAAGGGTATTCGAGTAAAATATGTTTGGGAGGATCAGCCTTTGGGGACTGCTGGCGCCCTTGGCTTGGTAAATGATTTTGTTCATGATCATATTTTGATGATGAATTCCGATCTTTTAACCAATATCGATTTTGAAGATTTTTTCTTGTATTTCCAGAAGGAAGAAGCTGATTTGGCAGTTGCTTGTATTCCTTATCAAGTCAATATTCCTTATGCAGTAATGGAAACAGAGGATAAAAAGGTAATTGGCTTAAAGGAGAAACCTACATACACTCATTATTCCAATGCTGGAATTTATTTGATGAAAAGAGAAGTAGTTGACTTTCTTCCCAAACAAGATCATTTTAATGCAACAGACTTGATGGAATTATTAATTGCTCAGGGAAAAAAAGTAGCAGCCTATCCTTTGATGGGGTATTGGTTGGACATTGGGAAGCATGAGGATTATAAGAAAGCTCAAATTGATTTTAATCAGATAAAGTTTTGATTACAGATACCTTGTTTATTATTCCAGCCAGGGGTGGATCAAAAGGATTACCAAGGAAGAATATTTTACCTATTAATGGTAAGCCAATGATTTGTTATACATTAGATGCAGCAAGAGGGCTAACATCGGATGAAAATATTTGTGTAAGTACTGATGATTTGGAGATTAAGAAGGTTGTCGAAGATTATGGATTAAAAGTTCATTTTTTGCGACCTGCAGGATTAGCAACCGATACAGCCGGTACAAGAGAAGTACTTTTACATGCGATTGATTTTTACCAAAATAATTTAAGCAGGAGTTATTCTAAAATTTGCTTGTTGCAGCCAACTAGCCCACTTAGGACCTCACAACATATTTCGGAAGCTATGCAATTATGGGATGAGGAATTGGATATGGTTGTTTCAGTCAAGGAAAGTAAGGCTAATCCTTATTTTAATCTTTTTGAAGAGCAGAGAGATGGGTTTTTAAAGAAATCTAAAAAAGGTGATTTTTTAAGAAGACAGGACTGCCCCAAAGTATGGGAGTTAAATGGAGCTATTTATTTTATTAATATTCAATCATTAGAAGTGAAAAAAATTTCAGATTTTGGGAGAGTAAAGAAGTACGTAATGAGTGAAAAGAGTTCAGTGGATGTTGATAATATAATGGATTTTAAATCAGTAACTTTTTTATTACAATAGAAGATTTTTAGTAGGAAACATTAGATAACCCCACAATATTCTCTATTTTAAAATGTTTAAATCTCTTTTTAAAGGCATACTTTTTAAGGTGTTTGATTTTATACGGCCTTTTATTGTTATTCCTTTTTTTATAAGAACCTATGGAGTTGACTCATATGGAATATATGTGCAGATAATTTTACTTGCTTCTCTATCATTTCCAATAATTGATTTAGGAATTGGAATGGGAATTCAAAGATACTCTCACCAATTGAAAAATATAAACGATAGATTAGAAGTTTTTAAGGTACAAAAACTATTTATACCTGTTTTTTTAGTAGCATATTTAGCTATTATTAGTAATAAGTCAATTAGAATACTTTTATTTGGGAAATTTGAATCACTATTACTCATCTTAGCTACATTAACTTATATCATTTTTTTTTCTCTTAATAACACATTACAAGGAGTTTTACGATCCGATTCAAAAATCGGGAACTTAATAAAATATCGCGGCTTATTTGCTGTATTTGAAGCTGTAATACTTATTTTTATTCTGCAGGTGCACCAAAAATTTGATTTCATTTATGTTTTTACAATGGCATTGGCTCAGATGTTATACTTTTTTTTTCTGAACAAAGAGGCAAATGGTATTGGAAGCAGATTTCATATTGATTTAAATTTTACTGATAAGACTAAGGAGTTTTTTGGATATTCTCTATACTTGATTCCAAGTGCATTAATTGGTTGGATAACATCATCGAGCGACCGTTTTTTTATTACTGGATATTTTGGTGCTGAACAAACTGGCTATTATTCAGCTATTGCTCAATATGCAGGGTATATGAATCTTATTGTTTTTCCATTTACTTTTGTTTTTTTTAAGGACTATGGAAGATTATATGATGAAAATTTTAAAAAATTTTTGCGTTTTTATTTGAAAACTTTTTTTCTTTGTGTCGTTTTTAGTTTATCTTATTTTATTGCGTTTTATTTTTTTAGTACTACTATTTATGAATATTATATTGGGCTTGAAATAAGACCTGAATTTTATACTCTGTTATTTTGGTTTTTAATAAGTTTTTTACTTATTAATATTTCGAGTTTTCTATCAACCTACATGCTTGTGTCAAAGAATACAAAACTTATGTTGTTTGCTGTTCTAGTTGGCGCTTTAGCTAATTTTATATTAAATTGCTTTTTCTTGAAAAATTATACATATGTACATGCTGCCTATTACTGGGCTTTTAGTGTTGGTTTTCAAATAATTGTAATGGGAAGTATTGTGGTTAGAAATATTTTGAAATTTGAAAAAAATATTATTCGTTGACGAAAAGAAATATAGATTCTCTTTCTATTATGAACAAGAGGAATGGTGGATCAAAAAAGGAATAAAACCTTTTTTTAAAGCTTATGAAGGCTTTTTAGGTAAATGGTTTATTTATATTTGGTTAATCCTGTTTAGACCCGATTTTATCATTTTTGTTCAGTTATCAAAAAAGAATTTTATTTTATGTAAGCTTTGTAACCTATTATCAATTAAAACTTTATTTTGGCAGCATGGAGTATTTAATTATAATAGTGGTAACACTAAGAATAATTTCAAGCCTTCCCTTGACTTTCTTTTGAGTTTATCTGATTATGACTGTAATAAAATTAAAAATTATTTTAATAATGTAAAATCAAAAATTATAATTGATCATTATGATTTAAAGAAAATTATTAATTCTAAAGGTGATCAATGTTCAATACTTTATATTGGTCAAATTTTTTCAAAGGAACAGTTGTTTTCTTCTTCAGCTACTATAGTATATGATAAATTATGTGATGATATTTTGTCTGAGCTTTGGTTAGTTTTATCCAAATTAGATTTTATTGTTTATTTAAAAAAACATCCCGGTGACAAAAGTAATTATTTAAATGATTTGTGTTTAAAATACCCTAACTTTCATATGATTGATGGTCATGTTATTCCAAAAGTTGTTTTATCACATTATTCTACTCTGGTTATCCCTTATTTACAAATAGATATTCCATTTATCCAGCTTTACCATTTTAATAATAAAAATATTAATTTTAAAGCCTATTCCAATTTTCAATATAAAACCATTTCGTCCTTAGATGATTTGGTTTCCTTAAAGAAGTATATTTTTTCATTAAAAGAAAATGTGGTAAATTTAAATATGTATTGTGAAAGTATTTCGGAAACCATAGAAAAGATCGTTACAAATAATTAATTTTGTTTAGTGAAATTTAATAAGCAAAAATATTTTAATTTTATTCTATACTTTTATATTGTATATGTATTTACTTCTAATATTCCTTTTATAGAATTAAGTTTTACTTATTTTAAGTATTTAAAATACTTATCGTTTTTATTTTTTATTTTTTATATAATTAATTTCAGAATTTCTAAAAGGTTAAATTTTTTTGTTTTTCCGTTTATTATTTTAGTTTTTTCTTCTTTATTTAGGTTTAATCAATTTTCAATACAAGCTTTTTTTAATGTTATATTTTATCTAACCGGTATTGTTTTGTTTTTGGATAAAAAACATCTTCAATTTCCTGTATACAATGCATTTTATTTAAGTGTTTTTATGGCTTTGATTTTTTTAATTTTTTCTCCGGATTTATTTTCGGTAATTTCATTTAGATATTTTATTGATCCTCCTGATATGCCTGCTAGCCTAAGTTATATTTTTGGATTCTTATCTTTAATTTTTCTCTTAGAAAAGAAATATAGTTATTATGTAGTCTCTATTCTTTTTATGATCGTGTTTCCTAAGAGACTTATTATTTATTCTACAATTATTGTTTCTTTAATCTGTTTATTTCCATTTTTTTTTAGAAAAATTTTGTCAAACAAGTACTTTTTAATCTACCTTAATTTGGTTTATTTGATTTTTACTATTTTTCTCGCAAATGGGTTTTTTAATGAATATATAATTCAAAATACCGGTTTACAACCTGGTCATTTTACTTCAGGCCGTACTTCATTGTATAACTTTACCTTAATTAAATCCCAGATATTTGAAAACTTTAACTGGATTTGGGGTTTGGGGGAGGGGTATACAGTAAATTTACTAAAGGGTAATTTTGGCGGCATATATTTACTACATAATGATATTTTTAAAATATTAATTGAACACGGTTTAATTATACTGATATTATTTTCTTTTTTTCTTTACCGAAATGGTTGTATAAAACAAAAAATTATTATATTATTTTATAATTTTCTTTTATTTGCTGATAATACATTGATTTATTCTTTTTCTTACATTTTTTATTTTATTGCCTTATCACATTTTGATGAATGATTCAAAAAAAAATATGAATAAAAAAATTGCTCTTATATCTCCGTTTTTAACTCATTATAGAATTAATTTTTATAAACAGTTTAATGAAGTATTGAATAATAGTCTTATTTGTTATTTTCAAAATAAGAATAAAAATGATGGTAGACCTGCTATTACAATTGACGGTTCAGAATCTTTATTTAAAAATTATAAAAATATTCAAATTACAATAAGTACCTTTAGTCTTAAGTTTAGCTTGGATTTGATTTTTAAAATTAAAAGGGAAAAAATTGATGTTCTTATTATAGAAGGTGCTACAAGTAATATCACCTCTTGGGTTTTCCTTTTACTTAAAAATATTTTTAATTTAAGAATTGTAATTTGGGCTTGTGGTTGGTATCCTGAAGGACATTCTTTTTTTGTTAACCGTATTAAATCCTTTGCTGAAAAAATATTTTTTTCTAGGGCTAATTATATTATAACCTATAGTACTAAAGCAAAATTTAATTTAAGAAATATTGGAATTACCAAACCGATTTATGTTGCGTATAATGGAATTGATTTGGATACCTTTAAATTGAATTTCGAAAAAGTTGTAATTGAGAGTTTAGAACTTAAAAATACATCAAAAAAAGTATTCTTATATGTAGGAGGTATCTTCGAAGATAAAAACGTTAGATTTTTATTAGAAGCTTTCAATAATTTTAACTTAGTGAACAAGGACTCTATCCTCTGGGTTATTGGTGATGGTCCAATTAAAAATGAGTTAGAAAAATTTGTTTTAAATAATAAAATTGAAGACATTATTTTTTTTGGTAGGATTGAAAAAGGTGTAGATTCTTATTTTAACGCTGCAGATTTTTTTGTATTGCCTGGAGTAGGAGGGCTAGCTTTGAATCAAGCTATGTTATGGAAATCCCCTTGTATAGTATCTGAAGCTGATGGAACTGAGGATGATTTAGTAATTGATGAAGTCACTGGTTTTAGGTTTTTAAAAAACAATATTGATTCATTAGTAGAAAAATTGACACAAGCCTATAATTTATCGGATGAAGAATATATTAAGATGGGCTTAAAATCTCAAGAACTAATTCTTCAAAGAAGTAATACTGATCAAATGGTTAAAGTATTTAAAAAAGTTATTGATATTTATTCAAATAAATCATAATAATTTTCTTTTCTTAAAGTTGAAAAAAATCCTTTTTATATTGCATTTTCCACCGCCTTTCCATGGTGCATCAGTGGTTGGGAAGTATATAAAATCTAGTCAAATAATTAATCAATTAATCGATTGTTACTATATCAACCTTAGTACTTCTTCCTCGGTAGAGGATATTGGTAAATCTGGCATCCGGAAGTGGGCCAAGTACTTGGGGTTGTTGCTTAACGTAACTTACCAGGCCATTTTTCATCGACCAGATTTAGTTTACATTACTCTGACTTCCCATGGGCTTGGCTTAATCAAAGATACTGCGGTAGTTTTGATCTGTAGGATTTTTAGGTTGCCTCATGTCTTTCACTTTCATAATAAAGGTGTTAAGAAATACGATCAAACCAAAACTGGAAAATTCTTATATCCATTCGTATTCAAAAAAGCCCAAGTAATCTTGCTCTCTCCCTTACTTTATTCAGATATCGAAGACTTTGTTCCTCGATCACGTGTTTATTATTGCGCAAATGGGATTCCCGATCTGGGTTTTTCGAATCGGCAAGATTCCACTTCATTGGAGAGGCCTACTCGATTACTTTTTTTATCTAATCTGTTCAAAAGCAAGGGGGTTTTGGATCTTTTGGAAGCTTCCAATTTATTAAAGAACAGTTCAGTCAGCTTCCACTTGACTATAGCTGGAGGAGAGGGGGATATAAGCTCGGCCAAATTAGAGGAATTAATTTCGAAATATGAATTGAAGGAAAATATTAAATACAAGGGTAAGGTTCAAGGAGAAGAAAAGAAATTGGCTTTCCAAGAAGCTGATGTATTTATTCACCCCACACATGAAGATTGTTTTCCTTTAGTTCTTTTGGAAGCAATGCAAGCTGGATTACCAGTTATTTCCACTTACGAGGGAGCTATTCCGGAAATAGTTGAGGATGGTGTAAACGGACTTCTAGTTCCTTTTAAATCACCTGCAAAACTTGCAGATGCAATTCGTGTATTGTGTGAAAATCCTTTACAAAGAGAAACCTTTGGAAAAGCTGGAAAGGAAAAGTTTCAAAGAGATTACACCTTGGAAAAGTTTGAAAATCGTTTTGTGAGAATTTTGTCAAGCATTATTTAATTTACTAGTAGATGAAGCTTTTTCAGTATAATTTAACACTTCATCTTCCACAAGATCTTCCTGATCAGCTTTCTGTAGCCAATACGCTAAACCCCCATTCCTATTGCGTAGCACAAGAGGATCCCGTATTTTCAGAAGCATTGAGTGCTTCTGATTATTTGATTCCTGATGGAGTAGGGGTAGTTTGGGCGAGTCAATTCTTAAAAAATCAAAGGATTAGGAGAATATCAGGATTTGATCTTCATTTGCACTTCCTGAATTTGCTTAAGGCTAAGGGAGTAGGAAAAGTCTTTTATTTGGGTGCATCCGAAAATACACTTTCATTGATCCGGGACCGATTAGAGGAAGAGTTTCCAATGCTGAAGGTGAGGACCTATAGTCCACCATACAAAACTAATTTCTCTGAGGAAGAAAATCAGGAAATGATTTTACGAATCAATCAGTTTCAACCTGATGTATTGTTTGTTGGAATGACAGCACCCAAGCAGGAAAAGTGGGTCTATCAGCATAAAACTCAATTAAAGGCAAAGGTGGTTTGTTCCATAGGGGCAGTCTTTGATTTTTATGCCGGTACAGTCAAAAGGCCCAGTCAATTTTGGATTGATATGGGTTTGGAATGGTTACCAAGATTTATCAAAGAGCCTAGAAGATTGTGGCGAAGAAACCTGATTTCTACACCCCAATTCATTTTTGAAGTCATACGCGCTAAAATGGGTCAATGATTCAACGAATTTTATTTTTCTTTTTCTTTTTATTCCTGTTTTCAGGTTCTTTAAAATCTCAGGTTTTTCAAAATACTATTTCCATTGAGCGGGAGTTAAGTAGGAGGTATAGCCTTAGCTTTTCAGACACTTCCTCAATTCAAGATTTTAGATACTCTATTATTCAGGAGGTTTCAGAAGAGGAGACCGAATGGGGAGTCATATATTCAATCAGTCCTTTAGTTTCTTTTCAAAGAATCAGTAGCAGATCAAATTATGGTTGGGATGATCGGGGTGTTTTACCAGTAAAGGGATACCAATCATATTGGTCAGGGGGGATCAATGTATCCTGGAAATTTTTAAGACTAGAGTTTAATCCGGAATTGGTTTTTGGAAGTAAAGGTACTGAACCTGAGTTTTTGCGAAATTGGTCTGATTCTCGAATTGATGATTTTTATTTTGACCTAAACTATGGAGATTTCCCTCAATCCTTTGGGGATGGAATTTATTCAAAGCTTTGGTGGGGCCAAACCAAATTGGTAGCTCAATATGGCGCATTTGAAACGGGGATCTCTACCAAAAATATTTGGTGGGGGCCTGGACAGTGGAATTCTTTGACCTTTTCAAATAATGCAGCTGGCTTTCCCCACTTGACTATCAATACTACTAAGCCGGCAAAGACATTTATCGGAGGTATTGAGATGCAGCTTCTTATCGGGAAGCTTGCATCTAGCAATCTTGGTGGAACTGGAATTCTTGAATTGGATGAAGTGTTTTTTGAGCCTATTTCCAGTGATTGGAGGTATTTGAATGCCTTTAGTTTCACTTGGCATCCCAAGTGGGTAAAAGGAATTTCTCTCGGATTTAGTCGTACAGTTCAGCAATACAGCAATACCCTAACAGGAAGATTTGTAGACTTATTTCCGGTTTTTCAAGGCTTTCAAAAAAAGCGATTTTTCGAAGGTGGTGATACAGTTGATTTTGATGGAAATGGGCAAGATCAACAGTTTACAATATTTGGGTCCTTTAAGAATTTGCCTTCCCAGCTTGAAGTCTATTTTGAATTCGGTAGACGAGATCATGCCTTTAATTGGAGGGAGTTTACACTAAATCCAGAACACGCAAGGGCTTATATTTTTGGATTGGTTAAATTATTTGAATTGCCAGGAACAGAACAAAAAATTCAGATTCGATCAGAAATAACTCACCAGCAAGAGTCTGTCAATCGATATATCCGATATCCGGGTTTGAAAGGCTTAAGTAGCTGGCATATGCACCATCAGGCGAGGGGATTTACTAATTTTGGCCAACCGATGGGGGTGGGAATGGGGCCTGGAATGAATATTCAAACTCTTGAAGTTGCTATGGTAAATGATTTTGAGAAGAAAGGGCTGATTCTAGAGCGATTGGAAAACAGACAGGGATTTTTCTATAGAACCTTTGGTCAACAGTCGATAAATAAACCCTGGGTAGACCTCTCTCTCGGCTTTCTCTATGACAAGCAGTTTAATAATCTATTGCTAAGTTCCAAGTTGCAGCTGATCCATGCCCGAAACTATCAGTGGCAGTTGGATCCGGCGAGTACCCCTGACTTCCCGAAGGGAAAGAACCTGACGAGTGTGATGGCGCAGGCGTCGGTGGTTTATTTTTGGAATAAAGATTAAGAGAGTATCTAGTATCTAGTATCAGGTATCAAGTATCAAGAATCTAGAGACAAGAGACAAGAGACAAGATCCTAAAACCCTTAATCACGTACTACGACTGTCGGTGTATTGAACATTGAACTCCAAACCACCTACCAAGATTTTTTCAATGAAAGGTTGGCTAATCCTCAAGACCCACAAATGATAAACGAACGTAGAACCAAAAACCTAAAACGTTCCTCCCCTAATTCCTCATTCCTCATTCCTCATTTTCGAAACTTTTAACCCTTAACCCTTAACACTTAGCAGCTACTTTTCAACTTTCGACAATTCATCAGTTCGATATCAACTCCGAACCCCGAACCACTCAATTCGACAATTCCCCGATTCGGTAATTCCCCGATTCAACAAAACTCAGAACCTCGAATGCTTAAATTTTACCTTCAGCTTCCTTCCTTTCGCTAATTAGAATTTTACTCTTCACTTCGGACGTTTTGTCAAAGTCAAAAAAACCGGATAGCCACCTGCTACCCGGTTTTTTCAATTTAATAGGTCTCTTAGTCAATAGCTTGGAGAAGTCTTTCCTCCAGCTTTTTCTCATCTACGGTTAGTTGACAGATACTCACCAGGATGGTGCCTGCCGTAATAGCATGACCGGCATAAACCTGAAGGATTTCAGGTACCTCCCCCGGAGCTGTCATAATCGCCAAGCCCACCGCAGCGATTAATAAACCGATCTTCTTTATCCATTCAAAGAAAGGTGGAGTAGGTGCCATAGCCCGCTCTTTTATTTCACTGATTATATTCATTTGCTTTTTGTTTTAGGTTTCATTTTTACTCTTACTTACTATCAAAGACAGAATCCCTTCCATCTTACCCGAGGTACTTCTTGCTTTTATCTTCCTTTTCCAACTTCCCAATCCATTAGGAATTCATCTTCGTCTTGCTGGCACTTAGTATTCGTTTCCATTTTGAGATCTTGGGCCAGCGCAGGGATTGGAATTGTATGATTTACCCTGGGTTGCGCTGCGCCTCGTACCTCGACTTGCTTACCCAGGGCTTATAAAAGTCGTTCCTTCAGTACTCTTCTCGCTACTGTAATTCACCAACCGAAATGAGATGTATTTCACCTTTGGTGTATTTCGCGAAGCGTATTTCAACAAAGGTGTATTTCTTTGCCGCCGTTCGTGCCTGCCTGGAGTCAGACAGGTCTATAGGTACGGCATTCTAATTCCGGGATTTCTTATGCTCTTGCTGGCCCTTAGTATTCGTTTCCATTTTGAGATCTTGGGCCAGCGCTGGGATTGGAATTGTATGATTTACCCTGGGTTGCGCTGCGCCTCGTACCTCGACTTGCTTACCAGGGGCTGATATATTTCGCGTCCAGCACGGCGGACTGGTACTTCAGCGCTTTTTTCCTCTCTTCCGGTAATGAGAATTCAATTTTTAACTTATTCCCAAATCGGAAAGATGAAGTCTATTCTGCAATTCATTACATTAGGCAGGTTTTAAAAATTTTCCAATTTTCCAATTTTTCAATTTTCAAATTATTTAATCATTCGACATTAAAACAGCCAAGAGAGAAGATGTCCATCAGAGAAATGATTTCAGGTCAATTGAGACGAAAATATCGTATTTCCTAAATCGTATTTCTTCAATTCAGATTCTTCTTCGTCTTGCTATGTCTTCAGCGCTTTTTATTTCACCGACCGAAGAGAGCTATATTTCCTGCACGGCAGGCAGGCGCGAAGCGTATTTTACCTTAGGTGTATTTCATTTTTTTTCTTTACAAGAGTAAAGCTTTCACCATTAAGACATAAAAAAATCCCGGTCTCCCGGGATTCTGATTAAAAACTTGAATTCATATCAAAGGCTTCCAGATAATCTGCTACTCGCCTTACAAACATCCCGCCTAGGGAGCCATCTACAACCCGGTGGTCATAGGAGTGAGAGAGAAACATCTTATGCCGGATGGCAATTACATCGCCGGTTGGAGTCTCGACTACTGCAGGTTTTTTCACAATGGCACCCACTGCCATAATTGCGACCTGAGGCTGTGGAATAATCGGAGTTCCCATTACATTTCCGAAGGAGCCTACATTCGAGACCGTATAAGTTCCTCCAGCGAGGTCATCTCCATTCAACTTGTTATTTCTCGCTCGGTTGGCTAGATCATTTACCTGCTTGGAGATACCAACTAGATTCAGCTGATCTGCATTCTTGATCACAGGCACTATCAAATTGCCAGAAGGTAGAGCCACCGCCATACCAATGTTAATGGCTTTCTTTTTGATAATTCGATCTCCATCCACGGAGATATTGATCATCGGGAAGTCCCGGATTGCCTTTGCAATGGCCTCGATAAAGAATGGGGTATAGGTGATAGGCTCTCCATACTTTTCCTTGTAGGCATGCTTATTTTTCTCTCTCCATAGAACAATATTTGTCATATCTGCTTCCACGAAGGAAGTAACATGAGGAGAAATACGCTTGGAGTCTACCATTCGCTGCGCAATCATCTTACGCATTCGGTCCATCTCGATGATCTCATCAGATGCTGAAATACTTACAGGAACCGGTTTAGGTTCTGCAATGGATGGGGCAGGAGCAGCAGCGGTTTCCTGTGCCGGTGTAGCTTTTCTATTTTTCAAATAAGAAAGCATGTCTTGCTTCGTCACTCTACCTTCCTTGCCTGTGCCTGGAATTTTAGATAACTCAGCAGCTGAGATGCCTTCTTCTTTTGCAATACTTTTGACCAGAGGAGAATAGAAGCGTCCATCCTTGCTAGAGACGTCTGCAGAACTCACTTCAGGCTCACTGAGAATAGATGCTGTGTTATCAGGAGCAGCAGCTACCAATTCTTCTTTTTGCGTATCACTAGGCGCGGCTGCAGGAACTTCTACCTCATCGGAAGTTTCGATGATCGCAATCGGAGCACCCACCGCGATGACATCACCCTCCTTGGCCAGGATCTTTTTCAAAATCCCCCCATGAGTAGCCGGTACCTCTGTATCGACCTTATCGGTTGCTACTTCCAGTACTGATTCATCCTGTTCGATTTCATCTCCCTCGCTTTTCAGCCAGGACAAGATGGTTCCTTCTATGATACTTTCACCCATTTTGGGCATGAGCATTTCTACACTAGCCATTCTGGTTTTGATATTTAATTGGGTTTATAATCAAGTTTTAAAATTAAATTTTATTTACCATCCATCAAAACGGATAAGATAAAATTTTATTTGTCATATTTCTCAATGCAGATTCTTAGCAAATTCAAAACAGCAACCCCTGTCAGTTGAATATTCAGCATTCGATCTTGGGTAAGTTGGAGCTTTTTGCTTTCAACAAAGTCCTTTCCGGCACAGGCGATCCATACGGTTCCAACCGGTTTTTCGGGACTTCCTCCATCCGGACCGGCTACTCCACTGCTCGAAATCCCAAAGTCTGCATGAAAGAGTTCTCTTACCCCTTTACTCATTTCCTGGACCGTTTGTTCGCTCACCGCTCCCCAAGTTTCCAAGGTTTTGGCGGATACGCCTAGGATTTTTTCCTTGAATTCGTTGTGGTAGGGAACGACCGCTCCTTGCAAATACTGACTACTTCCGGGCACCGTTGTAATGAGGTGGGAAATATATCCTCCCGAACAGCTTTCAGCCAAAGCTACGGTTTTCCCACTTTCTCTCAAAAGTTTCCCAATGGCTGTCTCAAGCCGTTCTTCATTGAATCCATAAACGTATTTCTGAATCCTTGGAAGTACCAGTTGGATTTGCTTTTCCACCGCTTGCTGTATCTCCTGATGGTTAGTTCCAAAGCCGGTCAAGCGCAGTTTGACATGTCCCAAAGAAGGAAGGTAGGCTAATTTAATGTTTTCAGGAAGTGCGTTTTCCCAATCATTGATCATATCTGCCAGCCAGCTTTCTCCGATTCCTGCTGTTTTGATCACCTTGTGATAGATCACGGGCAGGTCAAAAAGCGTCGGTAATTTGGGTAAAACAAAGTCCTTCACGAGTTTTTTCATCTCATGGGGAACACCCGGCATGGACATCCAGTAGGTTCCATTTCGCTCAAACCACATTCCGGGGGCAGTTCCCACCTCATTGGGCACGTAGGTGCAGCAGGAGGGAAGGTGACCCTGAAGTACATTTAGAGGAGTCATTTCCCGCCCTCTTCGCTTGAAAAAGGCCGTAATGGCTTCAACTGCTTCAGGAACTTCTTTGATTGGGCAGTGAAAATACTCCGCTAAAAGTGGCTTTGTTAGGTCATCTTGTGTGGGTCCCAATCCTCCCGTGATTAAGACTAAATCGGCTCGCTTTTCAGCAGCTTCGAATGCTGCCAAAATATCCTCTCGCTTATCTCCAACGGTTGTTTTTTGCACCACTTTTACCCCCACTAGATCCAATTCCTGAGAAATCCAGTGACTGTTTGTATCTACGATTTGGCCATAAAGTAACTCATCACCGATGGCGATGATCTCGGCTTTTACCAATTGCATTTTATCTGACTTTAGCGTTTTTAAGGATTTTGGAGAAAATACGGGGGAAGAAGCGCTTTAAATACACAGCATAGGTTTCTTTTCCACCGATCAGGACTTCTTCTTTTTCTTTTCGGATAGCAGCATAGATTTCTGCAGCGCATTTTTCTGCCGGATAGCCTTTGGCTTGGGCATCGTCCATTTGGCCAAGAGGACTTCCGTCTCCAGTAAGGGCATTTACAGAAACTTGCGTGCGGATGAATCCGGGACAAATTAGCGTCACACGAATGCCATCCTTGTCATGCTCTGCTCGCAGTGTATCGAAAAAACCATGCAAGGCATGCTTGGAAGCCGCGTAGGAGGATCGATAAGGGGAAGCGAATTTTCCCACCAAACTGGTCACCACCCCAAAATGACCAGACCTCTGTTGGATAAAATAGGGTAAGATGGCCTTTGTTAGAGCCACTGTTCCAAAGAAATTCACCTCCATGAGTTTCCGGTCTACTTCTATTTGGGTTTCTGAAATCAGAGATCGTTGACTGATTCCTCCATTGTGCAAAAGGACATCCACTCGACCGAAGTAGCCTAGGGCTTCCTGCACTTTCTGATCATAGTTTGACTGATCAGATAGATCAAGAGGTAGGACTTGAATGCGTTCTGGATGCTGACAGCTTTTTTTTACTTGCTCGAGCGCTTCTTGATTTCTCGCAGAAAGAATAAGTGCATGACCTTCTTGGGAGAATTTTTTTGCGCAAGCTTCACCAATTCCAGATGAAGCTCCTGTGATCCAAATGACGGATTGACTCATGGTCGGTCGATTTTTTCATAGTCCACAAAGGAAAAAGCAAAGCGATGCCTGCTGTCAACCGGATGATATTCCCGGAAGACTTCTTTCCAGTCTTTTGGATCAAATTCAGGGAAATAAGTGTCTCCCTCTGGTTCGGCCTCGACTTCTGTTAAGATAAGCTTGTCAGCCATAGCTATTGTCTGCGAGTATATCTCTCCACCACCAATGATAAAGAGCTCATTTACTCCTAATTTATTGCAAAAGGTAAAGGCATCTTCGATCGTGCCAAAAGTAAAATGTCCTTCAGGTACTTCAAATTTCGGGTCTCGTGTGATGACCAAATGGGTTCGGTCGGGGAGTGGTTTTCCCAGCGAAAGGAAAGTTTTCCTCCCCATTAAAATATAATGCCCGCTTGTGATTGCTTTAAATCGCTTGAAATCAGCTGGTAATCTCCAGATAAGGTCATTTTCCTTCCCGATTACATTGTTTTTTGCTTTTGCGGCTATTAGGGTAAGCTTCATCTGTATTATTTGATCGAGGCTGAATTTACCTTGATTGCTTGGTTTATAAAAATGAGAATTGATGACTAGCCACTATTAAACGAAAAAAGGCAATGAAATTCTCATCGCCTCTCCTTTGTTATTTGTTTATGCTAATCAATCCTTGCCCATGCTCTCCATAACATTTGGATATTCAGAAGTGGTAAGGGATTTGGGACTGTTTTTTTCGATTTCTATGACGGTCATATCTATCGTATCTCCTCCTGTTTCGGTGAAGCTCATTTCCATAAAATCTCCATAGGGTAAATTGGCGAATCGCTTGGCATATTTTTCTTTGGTGGCGTTTTTAAGCAATGGGCTGTCCATACTCCAAAGGGATCTGACTCCCTCAATGGGCTCTTGAGTGATCCAGTAATGTCCTTCTCCATCTTCGCTCTTGACGACGTATTCGTCACAAGTATAGCCTAAAATAGTTTTGGTATTTCCTGTTTTTTCAAAGCTCACATCATAATCCTCAACTTGCTCATCCATATCTTCATCAGCGATTTTACTCATGTCAAACTTGTAAGCAAAGCTGCTTTTTTGACCTTCATTATCCATGAATAGGACAGAGGCACTATTTTTAAAATCAAATACTATGGTCATCAGACCTTCATTTGCCTCAGGGTCACTTATCTCCATAGCTGTATACTCCTGGTCTGTCATAAGGGTCTTCATGGTGACCGGGTCTTCCGTTTTTCCCTTGGCATCGGTACTGACAATCTCCATGGTCATATACCCGGAAAACTCATAGCTATCTTCGATGTCGACAGGTTCGCCAATTCCTGCAAAAATAGATTCCATGTCCATATTGATTGGACTGGATTCATTACTTCCCCAAGCGCTGAGTTGTTTTTCGATTTGGCGCTGGACGAGCTTATTGATCTCTTCTTCTGTTTTCTTCTCCAAAGCATTTGTAGCACCTCGCTCGGCTGCCTGCTTTAGTTTTTTGAGAATCTGAGCTTCAGTAGAAAAACCAAGCCCTACTACCAGAAATAGGCTGAAAATTAGTTTTTTAAAGTTCATTTGAATAAAAATTTTGTTTACCTAAAGTTTGGAAAAAAATTGAACCTTTAAAAATCCTAATGGACTTAATTAGAAACTTTTATAGCGTATAACCCCTCAAGAAATCATCTACTCGCATCCGTTTTTTTCCTTCAAGCTGCAGCTCCAGTACCTCCAAATGTCCTTCTCCACATTGAAATTTTAGAAAACTCTTTCCGTCGCTTTTCCATTCACCGGGTTTTAGCTCGGGAAATGGTTCAGGATGGGATTTGGATTTAAAGATCTTGCAGGTTTTATCATGGAGTGTAGTCCATGCTGCAGGATAAGGAGAGAGTCCCCGGATCAAATTGTGAATGGATTCAGATGATTGAGTCCAATCGATCTGACAGGTTTCTTTGAATATTTTTGGCGCATGGTGCAGGGCCTTGCTTTCGTCCTGAGGAAGTGGCTTTACTTCGTCCTTTGAAATGGCTTCCACCGTTCGAACTACCAAATCGGATCCTACATTCATCAATTTTTCATAGACAATTCCCAAGTCGTCTTCTGGAAGAATGGCAATCTTTTCCTGAAAAATGATACTTCCGGTGTCGATTTCATGCTTGAGGAAAAATGTTGTGACACCGGTTTCAGTTTCCCCGTTGATTATAGCCCAATTGATAGGAGCAGCTCCTCGATAGTCGGGCAGGAGAGAAGCATGCAGGTTGAAAGTGCCTAATGGCGGCATGCTCCAAACGGATTCGGGAAGCATTCGAAAAGCTACGACGATCTGTAGATCAGCTTTAAGCCCTTTGAGCTCTTCTTGAAATTCCGGGTTTTTGAGATTGGTAGGTTGTAGGATAGGAAGTCCAAGACGTTCTGATGCTTGCTTCACCGGCGAACCCACCAATTTTCTTCCTCGCCCTTGAGGTTTGTCGGGAGCGGTGATTACTCCGACGATATTCCAACCCGCTTCCACTAGCTTTTCTAGGGCCGGCACCGCAAATTCCGGTGTGCCCATATAAATAATCCTCATTTCCTCTTTTGACTTCAATGCGTTTTAACTTTAAACTTCCAACTTCCAAACTCCTAAACTTCCAACTTCCAACTTCCTAACTTCCTAACTTCCTTACCTCCCAAACTCCCAAACTCCCCAACCTCCTAATTCCCAAACTCCCAAACTTCCTAACTTCAAACTTCCTTACCTCCCAAACTCCCAAACTCCCCAACCTCCTAACTTCCAACTTCCAACTTCCCTCTTCCTACTTCACGCTTCCCTCTTCCTACTTCACACTTCCCTCTTCCAACTTCAATCATCCCCCTCACTCATACAATAAATACCCCGCTCTCATCGCTTTGAAATCCTCCAATCCTGCCTTCCAGCTTTCTCGGATTTCCGACTCGCTTTTTCCTGCCAAAATCTGCTTTTTCAGTTCATCCGTGCCGGCAAGTGTATTGAAGAAATTATTAAAAAACTTCTCCTTCATTCCCGATTTTTGATAGGCATCTAGTAGGTATTTGAGGGTAAAATGATGGTCTAATGATTCTCCACGAAGATCAACCCCATAGCAAAGCTTATCTTGATGGGGAGGTGTTTTGGACATTCCATCTATGCTAACTGGAGTGAATGTGAAGTCTCCAAACTTTGGATCCGGGTAGCCATACATCTGAAAGGGTTCGTAGGTACCTCTACCCAATGACATGACGGTACCTTCAAAAAAACAGGTGCTAGGGTAGAGTTTTATGGCTAGATCACTGGGCAGGTTGGGGGAGGGCTTGATTGGAAGATTGTAGGTTTGGCTGTGTGTCCAATTAGCCACAGGAATTACCTCCAAATCTGCTGTGATTCCGCCTTTTAGCCATTTTTCCCCATTGATCATTTGCGCCAGCTCACCTACGGTAAGTCCATGAACAACCGGGATGGGATGCATTCCCACAAAAGATTCAAAACCCGGCTTTCGTATTGGGCCATCCACATAGCCTCCATTTGGATTGGGACGATCAAAGATGATGATCTTTTTGCCTTGCTCAGCACAGGCTTCCATTACATAATGCATGGTACTGATGTAGGTGAAAAAACGGGTCCCCACATCCTGGAGATCAAAGATGATCACATCCAAATCTTGAATTTGATCCGCTGCGGGTTTTTTATTATTTCCATAGAGTGAGATAATTGGCAGCCCGGTCTTTTGGTCTATGCTATTGTCTACTTTTTCTCCGGCATCGGCTGTCCCCCTAAATCCATGCTCAGGTACGAAAACCTTTTTCATTTGAACGCCATTTTCAAGCAGAAAATCCACGACATGTTTGTTGTCGGACTGGGGAAGAATGGAGGTCTGATTTCCAACCAAGCCAACTTTTTTCCCCTCCAGCATGGGAAGGTATAATTCATGTCGCTCAGCACCAGTCAGTACCTGAGCAAAAAGTGAAGTGGAGCCAAAACTGATTGAAAGGATCAAAATTGACAAAAAACCGAATTGGATTAATTTTTTCATCTTCTTCATGCTAATTTGCGCTGTGTCTTCACAAATTAAACCACTCTGTTGAACCTTTCCTATTTCATTGCCAAAAGAATCAGTTTTAGCCGGACAGGCGGTTTTTCCGCGACGATTCATAAAATCGCCGTGGGAAGTTTGGGAATTGGAATTGCCGTTTCCATCCTCGCATTCATGATTTTGGGAGGATTTCAAAAGACGGTTTCCGATAAGGTATACGGATTCACGGGACATTATCAGGTGCAGCGCTTTACGATGAGCAATTCCTTTGAGGAAAACCCTTTTTCTCTAAAACCCAACTACCCTCAGATTTATCAAAACATCCCGGAAATTCAACGAGTGCAGCAAGTAGCCCATAAAGCGGCATTGATGAAAGGGGAAGAGGAAGTGGAAGGTGTCTTGATGAAAGGGGTTTCCAGTGACTTTGATACCTTGGGTTTCCGAGAATACCTGGTTGAAGGACGATTTCTAAGCATTCCTCAAAACGGCACATCCAATGAAATTGTAATCAGTCGCTATTTGGCTAATCGTCTGCTTTTGGAAGTGGGAGACAGAATTCTGCTATACTTTGTGCAGGATCCTCCTCGCTATCGAAGGGTGGAAGTTGTGGGGATCTATGAGACATTTTTAGAAAACTTTGATCAAAAAATCATCATCGGAGAGCTTCAAACCATTCGCAACCTGAATGGGTGGAAAGAAGATCAGGTAGGAGGCTTAGAGATCTTTTTGGAAGGTCAATCAAGTCCAGAGCTCACCCGGTCAATTGAGGATGTACTGGATTTGGACTTGAAATTAATTCCCTCAGATGATAAATATTTGGAGATTTTTGACTGGCTTAAGTTGCTGGATACCAACGTGTACGTCTTCTTGATTTTAATTGGTTTTGTAGCTGTTTTTAATATGGGAGCCATCCTTTTTATTCTCATCATGGAGCGTACGCAGATGATTGGATTGCTGAAAGCCTTGGGAGCAAGGGATCTTCAGATCCGAAAAATATTCTTTTGGAATGGAATGCGGATTTTGGGACGTGGACTTCTGATTGGGAATTCCTTGGGATTGGGCATTGGGGTCTTGCAATACTATTTTCACCTTATCCCACTCAATCCAGAGAGTTATTATATGAGCTATGTGCCGATAGATTGGAATTGGCCTGTCTTTATCGGTCTGAATATTGGGATCACGATTTTAACAGCCTTGGTGCTGTGGATTCCGGTGATTGTTATTTCACGGGTAAACCCGATTCAGTCCATTCGTTTTGATTGAGTTGGTAAGGAGAAAAAATACTTTTGATTTTCATCCAAATCACGCCAAAAACCGCTTCTTTGAAAATTCCTTTGCTCATTTTGGAAGTGCCTCTCGTTCGGTCTGTAAAAATGATCGGGACTTCTTTGATTTTGAAACCTAGCTTCCAGGCGGTGAATTTCATTTCAATTTGAAAGGCATAGCCGATAAATCGAATTTCATCCAATTTTATACCTGCCAAAACACTTCGGTGATAGCACTTAAAACCAGCCGTCGAATCACTGATCGGTAATCCCGTGATAAAGCGAACATAGACTGAGGCGAAATAGGACATCAGCACCCGACCAATCGGCCAGTTAACCACGTTTACTCCGGTGATGTACCGACTTCCAATGGCCATGTCAAATCCTTCCTCTGCACAAGCTTGGTACAGTCTGATCAAGTCCTTAGGATCATGGGAGAAGTCCGCATCCATTTCAAAGATGTAGTCGTAGCCATGGGACAAGGCCCACTTGAATCCCGTGATATAGGCTGTCCCCAGGCCTAATTTTCCCTTTCGCTCGATCAAATGAAGACGGCCACCAAGCTCAGTTTGTAAGCCTTTGACCAATTCACCTGTGCCATCCGGAGATCCATCATCAATGACGAGCAGTTCGAAATGACCATCCAAATTCATCACAGTGCGAACCATGTCCTGAATGTTTTCGGACTCGTTGTAGGTAGGAATGATGACCAGCTTTCGGTGTTTCATAGGTAGAGCAAAGCCCAAAAGTAATTCTTCGAGGCGATTTTTGAAGAACGGTCCGTACAAAATATCGTTAAACCTTACTTTTGGGCAAAATTTTATCATGCAAAAGAAAATCGGAATCGTCAGTTACGTGTCTACAGGGGCCTATGATGCCAATACTATCGATGAGGACCAGATATTATCCAAAACACTTTCAGACTTGGGTTTTGACAATGAAATCATGCCTTGGTCGGACCCAAAGGTAGATTGGGCTCAATATGACGCGTTGTTGATCAAATCTGTATGGGATTATTTCGATTATTATCCAGAGTTTTTGCAGTGGATGGATCGAATGGAGTCGCTGAAAATCCCGGTTTTCAATGATCTGAAAACTATCCGATGGAACAGTAGCAAAGCCTACTTGCTGGAAATGGAGAAAAAAGGCTTTCCGGCAATAGCTGGAAAGCTTTTGGAAATGGGTAGCAAGTTTGACCCTAAGGCAGTAATGGATGGCTTGGCGGTGAAAGAGTTTGTCATCAAGCCCTTGGTCAGTGGGGGAGCAAAGAATACTTTTCGACTGGATTTAGAGAAAGCGATTGCCCAGCAGGACCAAATTCAAGGTCTTATGGAGAATGAATCATTTTTAGCCCAGCCTTTTGTACAGGAAGTAGCTGAGGTTGGAGAATATTCCCTGATATTTTTCGATGGGAAATTCTCCCATGCTGTTTTAAAAACTCCGAAGAAGGAAGATTTTCGGGTGCAACATTATTTTGGAGGAACTATTCAAGAAATCAATCCTGATCAGCCTATGCTGGAAACAGCTACTAGTTTTGTGAAAGAGTTTGCGAGCGAATCGCTTTACGCCCGAGTAGATGGTGTGATGAGGGATACAGGATTTTACTTGATGGAATTGGAGCTGATTGAGCCATATTTGTTTTTGGGATTGAGTGAAAAAGCCATGCCCAATTATCGGGAGGCTATTCAATCAAAATTGGCTTAAGAGCAGAGATCCAAATGGCTTTGGGCATAGTCCGAACCTTTGGATGCAGCTTGCTGAATGTAATTGCATCCTTCAGTTTTTCCCAATTGAGCCAGGCAAATGCCTTTCTTACCCAATGCCTCTGTGTGGTTTGGATCGGTCTTAAGTACCGCATCAAAGTCCTCCAAAGCCCATTCTAAATAACCTGCACGCATCAAAGCAAAACCTCTATTGTAGCGTCCTACCATATTGTTGGGTTCCAAATTTACGTAGGTATTGAAGGAAGCCGCGCAACCGAGCACATCCCCACGAAAGGCTCGAGCCATTCCGGTGTAAAAGTGGAGTTGAGGGTGCTTTTCATTGAGTTCCTTAGCTTTAAGGAAAAACTCTTCCGCAAGGGTGTAATTTTCATTCATCAAAAGGGCCCTGCCTAAATGATAGAGGATATTAAAATCCTCTGCATCGGTCTTGGCTGCGCGAAGTAGCCATAATTCAGCCTCTTTGTATTTCTCTTGATTAAAAAGGATGATCCCAATGCCCGCATAGGCTTGAGCGTATTGATTATCAAGTTGAATAATGCGTTCGTAATCCTCCATAGCCCCAGGAATATCACCCAATTCTTCCTTTGCTCGGGCACGGAGATGGAATGCTTTTACATCGGTCACATGAAAAAAGAGGTAGGCATTCAAGGAAGAAATAGCCTCCTCGTAGCGTTTTCCGTCAAATAGTTCTTCAGCTTCATAAAGTTCTGATCTGCAGGAGCTAAAAAATACCAAGACTGACAGTGTGAGAATAGTTTTAAAATTTCGTAGCATACCGAAATAAACAAAAAAAATATGGATTTGAAAAAGCACAAGTACTAATTCAAATCCAAATTTATGTTAAAAGCTTATTTACCTTCCAGTTATGGGAGTATCAACTCAAAATCAAAGTACTCCTTTTGTACTTGGTAATTGATTGATATTTCTGGGGTCGCGCATCACTGCCATTTTGATGGCTCGGGCGAGTCCTTTGAAGATTGCTTCGATTTTGTGATGCTCATTGTCTCCTTCTACTTTAATATTCAGATTGCACTTGGAAGTGTCTGAGAAGGATTTGAAGAAATGGTAAAACATCTCTGTGGGCATATCACCAATTTTCTCACGCTTGAATTCAGCTTCCCAAACCAACCAAGGTCTTCCTCCAAAATCGATCGCTACCTGAGCCAAGGCATCGTCCATGGGCAATAGGAAACCGTAGCGATAGATCCCTTTTTTGTCTCCCAAGGCCTTCAAATATGCTTCTCCCAATGCTAAGGCCGTGTCCTCAATGGTGTGATGCTCGTCAATGTGCAGGTCGCCTTTCACTTGTATCTCCAAGTCAGTCGAACCATGCTTGCCAAGCTGCTCCAACATATGGTCAAAAAAGCTTAAGCCTGTATTAATCTTGCAATAGCCATTTCCATCCAGATTTAAACTGATTTGAATATCGGTTTCGCTGGTTTTTCGACTGACTGTAGCCTTTCGTGGAGGCATTTTCAAGAAGGTGTAAATCTCGTCCCAATCCTTGGTAGAAAGCGCAGCTTTTGGTTCATAATCTCCGATGAAGATGGCTTTGGCTCCTAAGTTTTCAGCCAATTGAACATCGGTCAATCTATCCCCGATCACATAGGAATTCTCCAGATCGTATTCGTCTGAGAAGTATTCCTGCAGTAAACCTGTTCTTGGTTTGCGTGTAGGTGCATTTTCATGCTCAAAGGTCTTATCTACATGCACGGCATCAAAGGTGATGTTTTCTTGTTCAAGGGTTAAGAGCATTTTGAACTGTGCCGGCCAAAAGTCCTTTTCGGGAAATGAGTCCGTACCCAAACCATCCTGATTGGTTACCATGACTAGATGGTAATCCGTTTCCTCTGCTATTTTGCGAAGGTTTGAGATGGCTTTCGGGATAAATTCCAGCTTTTCCAAGCTGTCGACCTGAAAGTCAGTGGGTGGCTCCTTGATGATGGTACCATCCCGGTCTATGAAAAGCACTTTCTTTTTCATCTATAAATATTTTTTTTATGGCAATTGTGAATTCTAATCATGCACTTTTAAGATTGCCTGCCCTCCGGAAGGCAGGCTTCGTCGCTTTCTAGGATGAATACTTAACTTTTTTTTTTAGGACTGCTCCTCGCAAAATCGTAATCAACAACAATCTTAGTGTAAATCCAGACAGGACAATTGGAAATCACAAGTCATCCTTTCCTAATTCGTCAGGAGGTTAATTTTTAAATCTTTAAATTTTTCAATTTTCCAATTCCTGCCAGAGCCTCAATAAAAGCCTCATTTTCACTTCTTGTCCCAACTGAAATTCGGAGACAGTCTTCACATAAAGTAACCTTGGCACGATTCCGCACAATGATTTTCTCTTTGATCAAGTCTTCATAAACCTGATTTGCATGAGGAAGCTTCACTAAAAGGAAATTAGCATGAGAAGGGTGGATTTTCTCTACGAATGGAAGCTTTTTCAGCTCCAACTCCAAGAAATCCCGCTCGGCCAAGATCTCTTTGATCATCAAATCTACCTTGCCTTTATCTTTCAAAGCATGCAAAACAGTATCCTGAGTCAGTCCTGAGATATTGTAGGGAGGCTTGATTTTATTCAGTATTCGAATGATTTCTTCACTTCCAAAAGCCATACCCAGTCTAAGCGACGCCAATCCCCAGGCTTTGGAGAAAGTTTGCATCACGAGTAAGTTGGGATAGTTTTTCAGTTCGGTAGTAAAGCTAGGTTCATCACTGAAGTCGATATAGGCTTCATCAACTACCACGAGTCCTGGGAAATTTCGCAGGAGAAAATAGATATCTTCCCGCTTTACCTTATTTCCGGAAGGATTATTTGGAGAGCAGATGAATAAAATCTTCGAATTATGATCTGCAGCCTCCAAAATCTTTAAAGGTTGAAGTTGAAAGTCTGCGGTCAGGCTCACTTTTCGGACTTCTACATCATTGATATTGGCGCTGACCTCATACATGCCGTAAGTTGGTGGGAGGAGAATCACATTGTCCTTTCCGGGATTGCAAAAGGCACGAAAGAGTAGGTCTATGGCTTCATCCGAACCGTTTCCCAAAAACACCTGCTTGGGATCGACTTCCTTGATCTTGGATAGCTCAACCTTAAGGCTAGTCTGATAGGGGTCTGGGTATCGATTGAAGTTTTCAATAGTCACTGAGCCAAGAGGGTTTTCATTAGCATCCAGGAAGATCCCCTCCTTACCACTGTACTCATCTCGCGCAGAAGTGTAGGGCTTCAAATCTTTGATATGAGGCCTAAGTAATGAATTTAGATCAAAGGGCATTACTTATTCTTTTTGAGTGAGTTAAGTCTAACAGTAACAGCGTTTTTGTGGGCATGAAGAAGTTCATTTTCTGCCATCACTTCTACCGTGGGACCGATATTTTGAATTCCCTCAGGCGTAAGCTTTTGATAGGTGATTTTTTTGACAAAACTGTCCAAAGAAACTCCGCTGTAGTTTCGGGCATAGCCATAGGTAGGGAGTGTGTGATTGGTGCCGGATGCATAATCACCCACGGATTCAGGAGTATATTTCCCAATGAAAATAGACCCTGCATTGACGATTCCTTCCACAGCCTCTTCTTCATTTTCGACGCTGATGATCAAGTGCTCCGGCGCGTAGAAATTGATCAAATCAAGCGCTTCCTGAAGATCTTTGACTACAATAGCAACGGAATTATCCAGTGATTTTGCTGCAATATCTTTTCTAGGTAGTACCTTCAGTTGTACGTCTATTTCTTTTAGTACTTTTTTGGCAAATTTTTCACTGTGAGTCACCAAAACCACTTGAGAGTCCACTCCATGCTCTGCCTGACTGAGAAGATCTGCAGCCACAAATTCTGCTGGTGTACTATCATCTGCATAAACCAAAACTTCAGATGGTCCCGCAGGCATATCGATTGCAACTCCATATTTGGTTACCATTTGCTTGGCTGCAGTCACAAATTGATTACCCGGGCCGAAGATTTTATCCACTTGAGGGACAATATCGGTTCCAAATGTCATGGCGGCAACTGCTTGAGCACCTCCAACTTTGACAATTTTATGGATTCCGATCAAATCAGCAGTGTAGATAATGGCCGGATGAACCTTGCCTTCTACATTGGGAGGGGTGCAGAGTACAATTTCCTTACATCCGGCTATTTTGGCAGGAACACCAAGCATTAGAACTGTGCTGAAAAGTGGTGCCGTACCTCCAGGAATATAAAGCCCCACCCGCTGGATGGCTACACTCTTTCGTCGGCAGACCACACCTGGCATGACCTCTTCGATCAGTTCTGGGCTCTGTTGAGCTTGATGAAAGCGTTCGATATTTGCCTTTGCTTTTTGGATTGCTTCCTTGAGTTGAGGACTTAATTCATCAGCCGCTGCCTTGATTTCAGACTGGGGGACCAAGAGACTTTCTAACTCCACATGGTCAAACTCATAGGCATATTTGATCAATGCCTTATCTCCATTTCTTTTCACTTTTCGGAGAATAGGCTTGACGATTTTATTGATTTGCTTGGTCTTGAATACAGGTCGCTCAACCGCTTTCTTCCAAACTTTCTCTTCAGGATTGACGAGTATGTTCATCAGCTTTTTGTTTTAATGCTTGCTAATTGATCAAATTACCATTTTCTCGATTGGAACTACCAAGATGCCTTCAGCTCCTGCAGCACGGAGTTCTTCTATATTTTCCCAAAATTGGTCTTCACTGATCACTGAGTGAACAGAAGACCAGCCTTTTTGAGCCAAAGGAAGTATGGTTGGACTACGCATTCCTGGAATCAGGCTGATAATTTTGTCCAGAGATTCATTGGGTGCATTCAGAAGGACGTATTTGTTGCTTTTTCCTTTTTGGACGGCATTGATTCGAAATAGGAGCTTGTCCACAATCTCTTTTTTCCAATCTGCCAATTCCTTGTTGGCGATCAATACAGCCTCACTATTGAAGATTTCCTCAACCTCTTTCAGTCCATTCATCATCAAGGTAGAGCCGGAGCTCACAATGTCGCAAATCCCTTCGGCAAGCCCTATGCTTGGAGCAATTTCTACAGAGCCACTGATCTCGTGGATTTCTGCCTGGATATTCTTTTTCTGAAGGTAATCGCCCAGAATCTTTGGATAGGAGGTTGCAATGTTTTTTCCTTCGAAGTAGTCAATTCCAGGGTATTTTTCTCCCTTTGGAATGGCAAGAGAAAGCCGGCATTTTGAGAAACCCAATTTTTTGAGCGTTTCTACTTCCTTGTTCTTTTCTACGAGTTCGTTTTCACCCACGATCCCTAAGTCAGCAACCCCATCAGAAACATAGCCTGGGATATCGTCATCCCGGAGGAATAAAAACTCAATTGGGAAATTGGTGGAGGTGGATTTTAATTTTCCGGTTCCATTATAGAATTTGATGCCACACTCTTTGATCAACTTCAATGAATCTTCAGAGAGTCTACCGCTTTTTTGGACGGCTATACGGATAATTTTTTCCATGAATAAATTTACGCTAAGAAATGTAATGATTGTGTAAAATGGTGGTGAAAGGCCGAATCCCTATCATCAGCGTCACCGGGTGGGGTGTTTGTAATATTCCTCTCAAGAGGAATGATGGAAATGATGCACATGAACCTGAAAGGCATGTGAATAAAAATAAGCGCTATGTGCTTTGGAGTAATTCATTTCGAATTCAAAGTTAACCACCGATTCAAAACATACAAAGCTTGATATAGTTTTCTGCAAGATTAATTTTTTGATGGTTTCCAAGGACCATAAATGGCCTGCCGGAAATCATGATGTAGTCCAATTCCATCGTAGGGGGTTAATTGAACGAATAAAATGGCGATTAGCTCATTGGTTGGATCGACAAAAAACAAGGTGCTCAGAGCTCCATCCCAAAAGAATTCTCCTACCTCTCCCGGATTCTCTTCCGGACCTTGGGGAGCAGCTGTTCGCACAGCGAAATCAATCCCAAACCCCACTTGACCCTTGCTTGGTAGCCAGGATCGCTTATCAAGCGGGATCGAATCGGGGAGGTGATTGGTAGCCATCAATTGAATAGTCTCTGGCTTAAGGATGGTTTTCTCTTCATGCTTTCCCTCATTGAGGAGCATTTTGGCAAATTTCAAATAATCATCTATCGTGCTGCTCAGGCCAAATCCTCCTGGTGTCAAAGGCCAATTTTTGTAGCTAAAGCGATAAGAAATCGAATCATTTTGTCTTTCGACTCCACCTTCATCGGTTTTTTGGTAAACGGCAGCCATGCGATCCCGGTAATTTTCTGGGACGAAATACATGGTTTCATTCATCTCCAGAGGATCCAAAATGTTTTCCCTCACAAATTGCTCATAAGGAACTCCGGTCACTTTCTCCAGCAAATAGGCCTGCATATCTACGCTCAGTCCATATTCCCACTGAGTGCCCGGTTCAAACCAAAGTGGAGTACTCGCAATTTTGGAAGCCATATCACTGAGGCTGTTCTCGAAGTTTCTAGCATCCTTTTCGGCCATGACTTCGCTGAGACCGGGAATATTGTCTCGATTGGGGAAGCCCGCAGTGTGCCTAGTAATATCCCGTACCGTGATGAATCGCTGGGCTTCCGTCAAAATCATTTCCCCATTTTCATCTACCCGTTGATATACCTTCATTTTTGCAAATTCAGGCAGGTATTTTTCCAGTGGATCATCCAGTTCAAAAAGCCCTTGCTCATAGGCCTTCATAAGTGCTGCTCCGGTGATTGGCTTAGTCATGGAGTAAATTTGAACCATAGTCTCCCTGTTCATTTTTCGCTTAGCCTCCTTGTCTGCATATCCCAATGCGTTGAAATAGCGCTCCTGCCCTTTTTCAAAAACCAAAGCAGAAAGTCCAGCCACTTTTCCTTGAGATACGAAAGCCTCAAGTGTCGAATCCAACCGAAATTGGGCTGCCTCGTCAAAAATCAATTCCTCTTGGATCTTGGAATTTTGACAGGAGAAAATCAATGAGGAGAGAATGAATAGAATTGGGAGATGAAGTAGTCTCATAGTTTCAAATCAAAATTGGGGCAGAATTTAAGGAAAATGAGGCTAGACTTTAGCCTGCCATCTTTTTATTCCATCAATGGCAAATTGGGCAATGGCTTCGTAACCCATGTCGGATGGGTGAACTCCATCACTTGCAAAAAACTCTGTGCTAAGCTTCAGGTCTATTTCTTCAAAAATAATATTGGGGTAAATTTCTTTGATCTCCTCCATTTTTTTGGTCAAAAATGTTCGCTGCTTGCGAAGGAAAAACTGCATTCTTGGAGAAAATGCCGGGAAGTTATTCACAGGAGGGATGGCTGCCAGATAGATCCATTCCGGGGAAAAGTTCTTCTGGAAATGATTGATAATTTCAAGAAGCAGGCTTTTGTAATTTGAGGGTTCCGTAAGTCTAAAGCAGTCATTGGCTCCCATAAAAAGAAAAACTCCCTCTATATGACCTTTTAGATTACTGATCTCTTCCCCAAACTCATTGAAAAAATCTTTGGCTTGCAGGCCGTTTTTACCCAGATTAATCACTTGGAAATCTTGACCAAAATGAAAGCTGATTTGTCCAGCGAGCGTTTTTTCGGGTTTGCTAGCTCCGACACCTGCCGCAGTTGACTCTCCAAAAACCAATAGTTTTTTGTCGCCACTTCCTAAAATCAAATGATTGCTTTGGGCAGGAGGGATGGGTTTGCTTTTTCGGATCGCCTTTGCCTCAGCAATCAGAAAAGGTAAAAAAGGAAAAAGTCCTGCCTGAAAAAGTCGATAGGAAGGCATGAATTAGCCTCCTGATTTTTTTGCCTTATATCCTTGCTCAATTAGAATTTGCAGGACTTTGTCCCGATGGTCACCTTGAATTAAGATTTCTCCATCTTTTGCAGAGCCGCCAACACCACATTTGGATTTGAGCGTTTTTCCAAGCTCCTTCAAATCATCTTCCGACCCAACAAATCCAGACACCAACGTCACTTGCTTTCCTCCCCGAGCTTTTTTATCCAGCATGACTTTTAGATTCTGCTGCTGAGGAGGGAGGGTATCCGATGTTTCTTCTGAGTCGTAATTGAAATCAAAATCCGAGGAGGTAGAATAGACTACACCGTCTCGCTTTTTCCAATCGTTATTTTTTCTTCCCATGCTTTAAAATTAAAAAGAGTCTGTCTCAATAGACTTTCGTCATTGCGATCCGCCGCGGCGGGGAAGCAATCTATCTTGACTAAGTTAAATCAACAATGAGATCGCCTGTCCTCCGGTAGGCGGGCTTCTCCCGACTTTGTCGGGATCCCGATGACGTAAATACACTTTGAGACAGTCTCTTAGTACTGTCTTTTTTAAGAATTAATCTTCTACCCGAAGCGTCCAAACAGGCCGCTTGGCATGATTGACTACATCTTCAGCGATGCTGCCAGTGATTAGATGCAGGAAGCCTGTACGCCCACTAGTGGCCATAGCAATTAGATCTGCATCTATATCCTCGGCAAATTCGATGATGCCATTTTCTTCAGAAGTAGAATTATAGACCTCTGCTTTCACATTTTCGAATCCAAATTCTTTAGCGAATCGCTTAATTCTGGAAATGGACTCTCTGGTAGTTTCAAAATTCCCTGGTGTATTGACAATCACTAAGAAAATCTCAGCCCCGAAAATATGCTGCAATCTTTTCAGTCGAGCTGCGATTTCAGCTGAATTGCTTCTAAAGTCGCTTGCAAAGACTATTTTTTTCAAATCTGATGGGTTGACTTTAGATTTGATGGTCACGACAGGGCAGCGGGCCGTGCGAACTACCTTTTCTGTATTTGATCCGATCAATACTTCTTCCAGACCTGAAGAGCCTTTAGAACCCATGACAACTAAATCCGGATCTTCTTCCAAGATGGATGATTGAATACTCTTGAAAGCATTACCAAGTTTGATGGTGCTTTTAAAGGCATAAGGTTTATTCTGATGAGCAGCTTCTAAATCACTCAGCTGTTTTTTTCGCTTGTCCATGAGTTCTACGAAAAAAATCTGATTCTCTATATCTCCCATCATTTCACCTCCGCCCATGGTGCCCATACTAGTGGTAGCGGGAATCTCTAAGACGTGAAGAACCTCTATGGAAACATTATCGAGTTTACTGGCAAAAGCCAAAGTAAAATCCAATGCGTTTTGGGCTTCTTCCGAAAAATCAAAAGGTACAAGTACTTTAGTCATGGTTTTTGGATTAATGTTTTATGCCAAATTAGCATAATTTCCTTAGCAAAAAAGGACTTTTATCAGCTTTCATGTGCATATAATTTGATTTTCAAAGGCCACCCCGAATAGTCGGGGCAGGCTATGGAATCTCGTCGGAATTCTCCGATCCATCGGGGTATCCCGGTGTGTCTCGCTTGTGAAGTGCCTGTCTCCTTTTGGCAGGCTCGATTTCAAAAAAGCAATAAGCCCACACCCAAAAGGATGACCCAAAGTAAGGTGCTCAATGCCATTTTTTTCAGAAATGGATCTGTTTCTTTCGGGTTTTTGGCTTTTTGTACTCCCATTCCAATCGGAATCATCACAGCTAATGCTATAATTGAAAGTAATCCACTGTAGGTTCCAGTACTCAGGCAAAAGATCATCAAAAGAACATACCCGCCTATTATTAAGATCCAGTTGTAATTCACGGCAGCTTTTCTGCCAATTCGCACGGGGATGGAGCGTTTTCCGGCTTTTTGATCTGACTCGATATCCCTGATATTATTAATGTTCAAAACTGCCGTGCTAAAGCAGCCCAAAGATCCGCCTATTAAAAATATGGGCCAATTAAGCTCTAAACCATGCAGAAAATACGTTCCTGCTACTCCCAAGATTCCGAAAAACAGGAATACCGATAAATCTCCCAATCCTAGGTAACCGTATGGATTTCCGCCCGAGGTGTAAGAAATAGATGCCCAAATGGCTAAAATTCCTAATCCCAAGAATACACTAAATAAGATCCAATCATTCAAAGCTAGGTAGATCAGGCTGATTCCAGATATGAATGAAAGCATCCCAAAAAGATACATGGCTCTTTTCATTTCGGACAAAGTGATCAGCCCAGACTGAACTGCTCTTACAGGCCCTTCACGTTCCTGAGAATCAGCCCCATGAACCGTATCCCCATAATCATTGGATAAGTTGGAGAGGATTTGTAAAAAAATGGTGGTTAAGGAGGCCAGAATTAGAATTTCCCATCTAAAAATCCCGTAGTAAGCGGCAAGTATTGATCCCGCAAAAATACTGGCCAAGGCCAAAGGTAAAGTACGAAGCCTGACTGCATGCAGCCAGGCTTCTTTTTTTGTTGTAATGGAGTGCTTCACTAAGATTCTGAATTAAGCTCCTACCAATGCCAAGATTTCCTCATCCAATGGAGCGACGGATGAAGGGAAGAATTTTTCTAATTCTCCTTTTTCATTGATATAGTACTTACAGAAATTCCAGGTTGGTTCTTGATTATTCCAACCGTTTAGGTTTTCATCAGAAAGCCACCTGTAGAGAGGATGTTTATCAAATCCCTTCACAGATATTTTTTCAAAAACCGGGAAAGTCACCCCGTAATTGGTAGAGCAAAATTCTTTGATTTCCTCATTTGAACCAGGCTCTTGTCCCCCAAAGTTATTGGCAGGGAAGGCAAGAATTTGGATTTTATCTCCAAAGTTCTCGTGCAGCTCTTGTAAGGCAGCATACTGAGGAGTGTAGCCACATTTAGATGCTACATTCACCACAAGGATTTTCTTCCCTTTGAATTGCTCAAAGTTCACCTCTTTGCCATCCAGGTCTTTCAATTTGAAATTGTAAAATTCTGATTCCATAGTTTTCGTATTTACGGGTATCATTCCTGCCTGAAGATTCTCAGGTCTTTCTAGTGTTCGGCCACAGGACAGGATGCCAAGGGCAAAAATGAAAGTTAAAAGCTTTTGCATATTACATTCGGTCTGGTACTTGTATGCCCAATAAACCCATCCCTTTTTTGATTGTTTGGGCGGTTAATTTAGAAAGTGCAACTCTGAAGGCTACGAGTTCGGGATTTTCCTCCGCAAAGATCTGTTGATCCGCATAGAAGCGATTATACTCCTTAGCCAATTCAAAGAGGTAATGCGCAATGATCGATGGCGAATATTCCTCACCAGCTAGTCTGAGTTTATTTTCAAATTCGTTGAGCAGGTAGATCAAATCAGATTCGGACTGAGCAATAGATCCAATTCCTGTGAAATCCGGATTTTGATAATCTACTCCAATCTGATCGGCCTTGCGTAGGATGGAGGCGATACGAGCATGGGAATATTGGACAAATGGCCCGGTAAATCCCTGAAATTCGATGGATTCCTGCGGATTGAAGAGCATTCGTTTTTTCGGATCCACTTTCAGAAGGAAGTATTTCAAGGCTCCAAGTCCTAAAATCTGATAAAGCTCCTCTGCCTGCTCAGCGCTGAATCCCTCAATTTTCCCCAGTTCTTTAGTGTGTTTTTCAGCAGTATCGACCATTTCTTGCATCAAGTCGTCTGCATCTACCACTGTCCCTTCGCGGGATTTCATTTTGCCGGTAGGCAAATCTACCATGCCATAGGAAAGATGATACAAACCTTCGCCATATGGACGGCCTAGCTTTTTGAGAATTTTGAAAAGCACATCAAAGTGATAATCCTGCTCATTTCCAACCACATAGACAGACTTATCGATCTGGAAGTCCTCATATTTCAAATCCGCAGTACCCATATCCTGGGTGATGTAAACCGAAGTCCCATCACCTCTAAGAACCAGCTTTTCATCAAGCCCTTCATCAGTCAGGTCTACCCAAACGGAATTATCCTCTTTCTTGAAAAAGACGCCTTTTTGCAAGCCTTCCTCTACTATGTCCTTACCGAGTAGGTAGGTATCAGATTCGTAATAAAACTTGTCGAATTCCACGCCCATTTTTCGGTAAGTCTCATCAAAGCCTGCATAGACCCAAGTATTCATCTGCTTCCAAAGAGCGACTGTTTCCTGATCATTTGCTTCCCACTTTCGAAGCATTTCCTGAGCTTCAAGCAAGATTGGAGCATTTTTCTTTGCAGCTTCCTCTGTCTGTCCAGACGCTATCAGTTCCTTGATCTCATTTTTGTACTCTTTGTCAAAAAGCACATAATACTTTCCAGCAAGATGATCTCCCTTTAGTCCGGATGACTCAGGAGTTTCTCCATTTCCAAATCGGAGATAGGCGACCATGGATTTACAAATGTGAATTCCCCGATCATTGACCAGATTGGATTTGATCACTTCATAGCCATTCGCCTCCAGAATTTGAGCCACAGAATAACCCAAGAAGTTATTTCTTAAATGCCCGAGGTGAAGGGGTTTATTGGTGTTTGGGGAAGAATACTCTACCATGACCCGCTTACCATTGGAAGGCATTTGGCCTCGGGAAGAGTTTTGGTAGATTTTTGTAAAAAGGTCCAACCAAGAACTTTGATTGAGCACAAGATTCAAGAAACCCTTGACCACATTGAAGCCTGCTACTTCTTTGACATTTTCCTGAAGGTATTCACCGAGTAAAGTCGCGGTATTTTCAGGAGTAGTTCTGGAAATTTTCAAATAGGGAAAAACCACAAAAGTATATGTCCCTTCAAACTCCTTCCGGGTTGGGGCCAAAGCCAAATCTTGGGTTTCTACTGAATGATTAAAGATATTTTGAAAGGCAAGTTGGAGGCCTTTTTGGATGTTTTCTTGTATGGTCATGCTAGATTTTTAGCAGTAAATAAGCCGAAGCAGGTTGATATATTTTGAATGCCAAATTTAAGACTGCTTCAGTAATAAATCAGTTTTCTCGATTTTTATCTGTCGCCGTCCGGATTTATTTTGAATAAATGCCTTAGAAATTATCTACAAGAGATTTGGTGGTGACTTCCAGGACCTCAAAGGCGTTTTCAGCCATGGTGTTTTCGGTGTCCAAAGTAGGATTGACTTCCACAATTTCCCAGCAGCAGACACGCTTGTCTTTGATAAGCTCTGCATTGAGTTCGATGGCCTCTTTCACCGTAAGGCCATCCGGAACGGGTGTTCCAGTACCTACCGAAATGGAAGAGTCCAGACTATCCACATCAAAGGAAATGTAAATCTGATCGCAATCCTTCAGAATTTCCAGACTTTGCTTGGCTACTTCTTGGATTCCCAATTCCCGTACTTCTTTGGTTTTAAAGTTTTTGATTCCGTGCTTTTCTATCAAGAAATCTTCCGGTGACTCTGTATCTCTTACCGAAATGAAAACGATGTCCTCAAGGTTGATTTTTGGGAAATTGCCACCGATATTTTTGATACGCTCCCAAAACATCAAAGTGTCCTCCGAAGGCTCATTAATCTTGCATTCAGGATTATCTGTTTGCGAAGCCATAGCCAAAGGCATGCCGTGCATATTGCCGGAAGGAGTGGTGAATGGGGTATGGAGATCTGCATGTGCATCGATCCAAATCACGCCCAAGCGCTTATCGGGATGGGCTGCTTTGATTCCCATGATGGTGCCTGCTGCAGTACTATGATCCCCTGCCAGGACTATTGGGAATTTCTTGTCGATTCTAAGCGATTCGATAGTGCTGTACACATTTTTCAAAACCTGATATACGCCATCAATGTACTTGGCATGAGGAAATTTATTGCCTTTCCAGAGGTAATCATTGGCATCTGGCACATTGATCGGGTCAAACTGAGTAAAAAAGTCTGATTTAGCATCCAAGGAAGCAATTTTGAGTGCGTCTATTCCTAAACTCGCGCCTCGTGTGCCGGCAGCTATTTCAGATCGTACTTCTACGAGTCGGATATCTCTCATGGTATTTTGGGTGGGTTATTTTCAGCTTGCAAAAGTACTTAATATACTCTAAGGAATCTAGCTTATCCCGCTATTTGGCAATTGAGATGCCCAATGAAGCTGAGGAATTCAAACACAAGCAGTATTAAATAAATTATATATAATGGGAGCACCTTTGTTTTTGAAAATTCATGGGATTCCCCAAATTTTGTGGCAGTTTTGTAAAGAAGAAAATATTTAAAAATGAATCGTTATATAGACCTCATTCAACAGACTTTTGACTTTCCTACCAAGGAATTCCATGTAGAAAACAACCAACTTTTCTTCAATGGGGTCAACTTGATGGAGATAATTGAAACCTACGGAACACCGCTCAAACTGACCTATCTTCCAAAGATTTCTGAAAGCATTCAAAACGCTAAGTCTTACTTTGGAAATGCGATGAAAACGCATGATTACAAGGGGAATTATACTTATTGCTATTGTACCAAATCTTCGCATTTCAGCTTTGTATTGGATGAGGCGTTGAAAAATGATATTCATATCGAAACCTCTTCCACTTTCGATATTCCGCTTGTGCGAACTTTATTTGAGCGTGGAAAAATCACCAAGGATACCTTTATTATCTGTAATGGGTACAAGCGGGATTTGTATAAGCAATACATCACCGAATTGCTCAATGACGGATTCAAAAACTGCGTGCCGATTCTAGATAATCTAAGTGAGATCGATTACTATTTGGAGCATGTGAAAGTGCCATTTCAGGTAGGAATTCGAATTGCTGCTGATGAGGAGCCAAAGTTTGGATTCTACACTTCCCGATTGGGAGTTCGTTACAATGATATCATCAAGCTTTACGAGGAGAAAATCAAAGAGCACCCCTTGGTGAGCCTGAAAATGCTGCACTTTTTTATCAATTCAGGAATAAGGGATACGGCATACTATTGGTCTGAATTAACTCGCTTTATTCAGAAGTATGTAGATTTGAAAAAAATCGCTCCAAGTCTTGATACTATGGATATTGGAGGCGGTTGGCCGATCAAGACCAATGTCTTTTTTGACTATGATTACCAATACATGGCAGATCAAATCGTCAAGAACATCAAATGGATGTGCGCCAAAAACAACACTACCGAGCCGAATATTTTCACTGAATTTGGTAGCTATACAGTAGGGGAGAGTGGGGCAGTTCTTTATTCTATTTTGGATGAAAAGCTACAAAATGATAAGGAGCTGTGGTATATGATCGATGGGTCCTTTATCACGCAATTGCCTGATAGCTGGGGACTTAATCAAAAATACATCATGCTCGCAGTGAATAACTGGGATGAAGAATATCACAATATCTCACTTGGAGGTCTGACTTGTGATAGCATGGACTATTACAACTCAGAGGCGCATCAGTTTAATATTTATCTTCCTAAAGTTCAAAAAGGGAAAAAGCAATACATTGGATTCTTCCACACGGGTGCTTATCAGGAATCACTTGGTGGGTATGGGGGAATTCAGCATTGCCTGATTCCTGCGCCGAAGCATGTGTTGATTGATCGTGATGAAAATGGAAAAGTAACTCACCGCCTTTTTGCGGAGGATCAAACACAAGAAAGTATGCTAAAGGTCTTGGGGTATTAACCCAAGACCTCGCTTTTTATCAATAGGTATATTTCACGTATACTCTTTTTGAAATATCCTGATTATCAGGGGCTATAAGCATTGGGCTGCTTTCCGAGTCGCCCAACATCATTCGAATGCCTTTTTGAAGATCCTGTTCGAAAGTAACATGATGGACACGAATGGATGCAATTCCCAAAGTCTCCGCAATCAATCTCGCTCTGGATTGAGCGTCTCTTAGTGCCTCGGTGATCAGGGTATTTTCCAGTGATTTTTGGAGTTCTTCGGAAAGCTCAAATCGTAGTTGATAACTCATATCTCCCGCTGATTGGATGGCTTCTGAGATTTTTTGCAAGTCTTCATTTTGACTGGTTGTAACTACTCTTAAGGATTGCCTAGCCACAAATCCGCTGTCCTGTAGGGAATTGCCGCGCTTTACCCGATTGACGTTGACAGAATAATTGTCTGCCACTAGTTTATAGTCCTTGATTCTGGCCTTTTTTAGGGCATCGGCGAGGTTTTTTGTCTTGGTATTCAATACGCCTGTGGCTGTGGGCACATTCATGGCTTTTTCCTCTAAAAGGATATTGAATGTAGCCTGATCAGGCGCTGTACTTCTGCTGGCAGTCCCGATCACCTCGATGATGGGAATATTTTCCATTTGCTGTGCTGTCGCGGAGAAAGCACTTAGAATCAAAATGGAGGTGAAAAATGATAGAATTAATTTATTCATAGTTCTTGGATTTTAATTCAGAACAGAGATTGCAAAATATATGCTACAATCCTTAACAAGTTTTCACTTAACAAACTTTAGAGCGATTTCCTCTTTAGCAAAAGGCTATTCCCCACCACGGATACTGAACTGAAAGCCATGGCTGCTCCTGCAATCATCGGGTCAAGCATAAATCCATTGATCGGATAGAGCAAGCCGGCAGCGATCGGGATACCGATTACATTGTAGATAAATGCCCAAAACAGGTTTTGCCGGATTCCTTTGACTGTCAACTTAGAAAGGTGGATTGCTTGGGGGATTTTTCTAAGATCGGAGGTGATGAGCGTGATTTTTGCCACATCCATGGCCACATCCGATCCATGGCCCATTGCGATACTTACATCTGCTCGGGCTAGTGCCTCCGAGTCATTGATGCCATCGCCAACCATGGCCACTTTTTTGCCTTGGGATTTCAGCATTTCCACATATTCGCCTTTCTCAGAAGGAAGTACTCCTGCCTTAAAATGCTTGATTCCGGTACTTTTTGCGATTTTCTCAGCAGCACTCTGTTGATCTCCTGTCAGCATGTGAACTTCAATCCCGTCCTTTTGGAGAGTTTTGATAGCTTCAAGAGAACCCTCTTTAACCTGATCGGCTATATTGAAAATAGCAAGGACTCTTTCTTCATCTGCAAAATGAATGGTAGAACTTCCGTCAAGCATCGCTTCTTTTGAAAAATCAGTGAATGCTTCGGGGATTTCGATACCATTTTCATGAATGTAACTCTGATTTCCAATCAGTAACTTTTTACCCTCAAAGAAAGCCTGAATTCCACGACCTGAGAGATTTTGGAAGTTTTCTACTTTTTGGGATTTGATTCCTTTTTCCTGCAGATTCTTAGTAATAGCTTTAGCTAGAGGATGCTCGGATTGGGATTCCATTGCAAGTAATGCTCCAGAAAGTCTATTTAGCTCTTGCGGATCCAAATCATTGTCCCATTTTACGTTTTGGACCTCAGGCTTGCCTTGGGTAATGGTTCCGGTTTTATCCAAAATAATCGCATCTACCTGATGAGCAAGCTCGAGACTTTCCGCATCGCGGATCAAAATATTGTTTTCTGCTCCTTTTCCCATTCCCACCATGACTGCGGTTGGGGTCGCTAGACCTAGTGCACATGGACAGGCAATCACCAAAACGGCAATGGATGCTAATATTCCTTGCGTAAGTGCATTCTCACCACCAAAAACCATCCAAATGATAAAGGTTAAAATCGAAATACCCATCACTGTGGGAACGAAGATTCCGGCTATTTTATCGACCAATTTTTGTACCGGAGCCTTGCTTCCTTGAGCTTCCTGAACTCGCTGAATGATCTGTGAAAGGATAGTTTCAGAGCCTACGGCCGTGGCTTGAAGTTGAAGACTCCCATTTTGATTGATCGTGCCAGCAAAAAGTTCATCTCCGGATTTCTTTTCTACTGGGATTGGTTCTCCCGAAATCATACTTTCATCCACGAAAGACACTCCTTCCATTACTTGACCATCCACAGGGATTTTTTCACCGGGCTTGACCAAAATAACATCTGTCTTTTGGACTTCTTCGATTGGGATTTCTTCGGATTTTTCTCCACGCAGTCTTGTAAGTGTTTTAGGCTGAAGTCCGATCAGCTTTTTTAATGAGGCAGAAGTACTGGATTTGGCGCGTTCCTCCAGGAGTTTTCCGAAGGAAATAAAAGTGATAATCACCACCGCAGCTTCAAAATACACATGTGGTACAAGTCCCTGATTTCTGAGGACTTGAGGAAAAATGGTATTGAAGCTACTAAAGATAAATGCGATTCCAGTGGATAGAGCAACCAGGGTATCCATGTTGGCCTTTCTACTTTTTGACTGTTTCCATGCATTGACAAAAAAGTGAGAACCAAAATAGAAAAGGACTGGAATGGTCAAAACAAGACTGATCCACCTTCCCGGTAGCCAATCCATAAAAAACATTCCCAGTAAGAAAACAGGAATGCTGAGAATGGCTGCTCCGATCGTTTGCTTTTTGATTTTTTGATATTGCTCGGCCTGAGCTTCCTCCACACTGTCTTGTACCTTTTTGTCAGAAATGATCAGACCATAGCCAACATCTGCTAAAGCCTCATGAAGCTGCTGTGGATCAATACCCTCTTCAAATTCGACTTTTACTGTATTGCTTGCAAAATTGACTGCGGCCGAAACTACCCCATCGGTATAGCTCAAAATAGTTTCTACGCTGGAAGCACAGGCAGCACAAGTCATTCCCGTTACGGGGAAAATGCGTGTTATGCTTGGTTTGTCGAGGGTACTTTGCTCCATAGTTAAAAATGAAAATCAATCTAGCTGGTAAAGGTGACTCTTATGAGATAAATAAATTGTATCAAATCACACAAATTCATAAAAAAATATCCGCTGAAAAAGTTCGGTTGGGTGCTAAGGAGGGAAATAAAAAAGCTTTCTTTCTAGAGTCTAAATGAAGGGTTTTTCCCGATAGACTTTCGAAAGAAAGCTTTTTGAAAAAAGATCTAGAATTAATTCTCTGCGATACTTTCGCCCATTGCAGGGGCTTTTGTTACTTCTACTTTATCACCATCTTTCAATTCTTTACTGACAGTGAAGTAGGGACCTGAAATAACTTCCTCGCCTTCTGAAAGTCCTTCCAATACCTCAATGTTTTGGTAGTCAGAAATACCTGTTTTAATAGTACGCATTTTGGCAGTGCCATTTTCTACCACGAAAATGAGTTCCTTCATGCGGGTAGTTCCATCAGATAGGGTATCCAATTCGCTTTCTCTTGTAGTCACGGCCGAAAGTGGGACTGAAAGAACATCAGACTTTTCAGTTGTGATAATTTCTACAGATGCCGTCATTCCAGGTCGGAATGGATAGCGATTTCCTTCAGCAACTAGGTCAGCATATGAGGAGTTGAGGATTCTGATTTTCACCTCAAATTCAGTTACCGCATCAGCCGAAGCTTTTTGATTGGCAGTATTAGCGATGCTTGTCACTACTCCTTTGAAATTCTTTCCTGAGAAAGAATAAGCGTCCACTTCAATGATTGTGGTATCTCCTTTGGCTAGACGGACAATATCATTTTCATTTACATCTACTCGGACTTCCATTTTGGTCAAGTCAGCAATAGTCAACATTTCTGTACCTGCCATCTGCTGCGTACCTACAACACGCTCACCTTTTTCGACAAGAAGATTGGATACGATTCCCGAAACAGGAGAGTAAACATTGGTCAGTCGGAGGTTTTCAGCTGCTTCGTTGACGGTTGCCTGCGAACTTTTCACGATAAATTCTGCAGCAACTACATTTTGCTTGGCAGCTTCCAAATCCTTTTGGGAAGAAATGTAGTTTGCTTCAGCCTGCTCATAATCAGCTTCTGAGATAGCCTTTTGCTCGAAAAGGACCTTTTGACGATTGAAGTTTAGCTCGCTTTGGGTAAATTGTGCTTCTGCTCTTTGAAGACTAGCCCTTGCTTGCGCAAGGTTAGCTTGCTGCTGATTCAGGTTTGCTCTGGATCTGTCAAGTGCAGAGATAAAGTTATCAGGGCGGATTTTCACCAAAAGCTTACCCATTTCCACAGAATCTCCTTCTGCGACATTAAGTTCAATGATCTCTCCAGCGACATCCGGGCTAAGATTTACTTCGATTTCTGGTTGAATCTCTCCTGATGCAGAGACCTTCTCGATAATCTTGGTTTTCTTAGCTTTTGCGGTTTGTACGGAAGTAGTTCTTTCTCCGCCAATCCATCCGGCAGATTTAGCAATGATTGCAAAAACAATAATCAAGGCGACTACGCCAAGGAGGTAATAGAGTGATTTGTTGGATTTTTTAGTAGCCATGGTTTAGTTTAGGTTGATGGGGTTACCTAGGTAAAAGTCAAGAACTTTCACTCGGAAAATGTAAGTGTATTTAGCATTTAGTAGATCCGCTTGGGCATTGAAGAAGTTAGTCTGAGCAACTTGGAAATCTACCGAATTGATAGCGCCCAGATCGAATCGTTGCTGAGCAATTCGGAAGCTTTCTCCAAGGCTTTCTACTCTTGTCTGCGAAGCTTCGTAGGAAAGTCTAGCAGCGAGCGCCTGATTGTAAGCTGTTTCAATATCCTGTCTCAATTGGTTCTTGGCTTCCAATTCTGCCACCTCGGCGATTTGGCGCGAAACGCGCGCTCTTTGTAAGGAAGCTTTATTGTTGAACTGTGTGAAGATTGGGATATTCAAGCTAAGGTTCAAGGATTGAGAAAGGTTATTCTCGATCTGTTCCCCAAAGCCTGGTCTTTCCGTACCAAAAACCCGGTCTACGTAGTTTGAGAAAATATTTGCACCAAGTCCAAGAGATGGATAGAAGGCTCCTTTTGCCGATTTTACACCATATTCAGCACTTTCGATTGCTTTCTCAGCAGCTGCAATTTCAGGCATAATTTCTACAGCAGTTTCATAAATCATAGCTGGAGTCTCCGTTGCCATCAAGTTTTGATCTATCTCCAACTCAGGATCTACAATATCAAATTCCTCTGTGAATGGAATCTGCATAGCTTGTGCTAAGTTCAATTTTGCAATTCGCAGAGCATTTTTGGCATTGATCACCTCGAGCTGATTGGTAGCGTTCTGAGCCTCTAGGTCTAATTGATCTGAAATCGGCAACTGACCTGCTTCAACCAAGGTAGTTGTACGGGCAAGTTGATCTTCGGTAGTTTCTAATTGATTCTCAGCGATTTTTACCTGCTCTCTATTAAAAACTACATTGATAAATAGGTTGATTGTATTTAAGGTGATATTGTTTCGGGTAGCCTCGATATTGAATTGACCCGCTTCCAAATCCGCTTTGTTTTGATTGATCGTGTTGTTGATTCTTCCTGCAGCAAAAAGAGTCATGTTTGAGTTCATGGAAAGGTTGATGTTTCCAATTCTCTCAGTTTCAAACAAGTTGGTCACAGGGTTGATTGAACGCCCCCATCTAAAACCACTACTAGCACCAGTGGAAAGGGTAGGGTAGCGGTTGCCTTTTGTACTTAGCAGGTTTGCTTCGTTATTAAGTTGGTTTAATTCGCTTCGCTTTAAAGTTAGGTTATTCTCTAGAGCAATAGTCACAGCGGTCTCCAGGTCGTAAGGACCGGCGTTTTGTGCATTCACTCCAAAAGAAGCTCCAAACATTAATGCAAAACCTAATAAAAGTTTCTTCATTTGGTTTAGTTTTTTTTGGTTAATCTGTTTATAATCAGATGCTTGTTGCAAGTTGCGTTTAAAATTTTTTATAGGTTCAATTCACTTTATTCTATAAATCTATATCTGGAATGTAGATTAATTCTTTTACCCAAGAGAGCGACTTGAGATATTCTAGGGTAAGTGCCTTAATCCCTGAGTCCATCTCAATGACATGGCAAGCTAGGTCATTTTTTCCCTTTCTCGAAACTGACATGGTAGCAATATTGGCTTTTTCCTGAGCGATGACTGAAGATATAAAAGCAATTGCTCCTGAAATATCCTGAGCCTTTATGATCAGTGTATGAAACTGAGCCGAAAAATTGGCTACAAATCCATCCACTTCTGCAATGTTGATGAGCCCACCTCCGAGACTTTCTCCAACTACCTCCACAGACTTTTCACCTTTCTTGAGGTTGAGCTTAATCGTATTCGGATGATGAACAGAGGAGTTGCCGATGGATTTGAACTGGTAAGTCAAGCCGCTTGACTTTGCCAAATCTAAAGCTTCTCGAATTCGCTCATCATCAGTTTTGAAATCCATCAATCCGCCAATAATCGCACGGTCGCTTCCATGTCCTTCATAAGTTCTCGCAAAGGAATTGTAAAAGACAATGCTTGCATGATCCGGTGTCTCCCCCAGTACCCGAATGGCAGCACGAGCTATTCGGACCACACCCGCGGTATGGGAAGAAGAAGGTCCAATCATGACTGGCCCGATCATATCAAATACACTACTTTTACCTGCCATTGCCCGAAATAGTCAATAATGATGCTAATGAAAGCTAGGATCATTTCGACGGTCCAAAAATGTAAATATTTAGTCAATTAGAAGAAAAATCTTTATATCAATGGCGAAATTTAACAAAGGTCTAAATAAGTTGTGGGATTTTATGTTCGAAAATGAACGGTTTAATGAACGCTAGCGATACAATTTTTATAAAAATGTCCGAATCTGATACTTGGTCTTTCGCAAGTCAGATTGATTTACCCAATCGTGCCATGAGTTTTGGTGATGGTTTATTCGAGACGATGTATTGGGATGGAGAAAAGATAAGGCTTTTCGACTTTCATTTAGATAGACTCAGACATGGGATGGAAATCCTTGAACTATCAGTATCAGGTCTGCAAGAGCATAGCCTACTCCAGCTCATACAATCTTTGAATCTGGACAGTGAATCCCGTCTTCGTTGGACTGTCATTAGGGCCGGAAAGGGAAAATACACTCCGGAATCATCTGATGTGGTTCAGGTCCTTCAGATTTCTGATTTTCATAGAGCTCCAGCTATTAAGCATAGAGCAATAATTTCTGAAAGAATTCGATTAAACCCCAGTATTTTTTCCTCAAGTAAGTCCTTGAATGGGATACCTTACGTTTTGGCCAATTTGGAAAGAAAGAGAAATGGGGCGGATGAAATTATTCTCCTAGATAATCATGGTAATGTGGCTGAAGCAGGAGCCGCTAATATTTTTTGGGAAAAAGGAGGGGAGATTTATACTCCTTCCTTGGAATCCGGATGTATCGGAGGAGTGATGCGTAGGAGTTTCCTCGATTTTTTGGAGGAAAGAAGAATTGATTTTGTCCAAGATCTATTTCCTATGGATGATCTTTTAAAAGCGGACCGGTTATGGGTAAGTAATGTGACTGGAATCAGTATGTTGGGACAAATTGGTTCCAAAGCATTTCAAACCGATCTCCCGGATTACCTTTTGGCCTTTTACAAAAATTCTCTTTGAAAATGGTGATAGGGCACGCATACGTTTGCATGAAAGTTTTATATTTAATCCCTATTTATCCCTTAGTCTTTAAACCAAAACCTTATTTAGTAGCTTTACAACCCAAAATCCTATGCTCTTAGAACCTTTAGACCTGGCGGTATTCATTGGATACTGTCTATTAATTGTCGGAATGGGGCTTTTTGTCTCCCGAGAAAAAAAAGGACACGTAAAAAACTCCTCAGATTACTTTCTCGCCTCCAAAGCACTGCCCTGGTGGGCGGTAGGTGCTTCATTGATTGCTTCCAATATCTCGGCAGAGCAATTTATCGGAATGTCCGGTTCAGGTTTTGCCCTTGGATTGGCAATCTCTACCTATGAATGGATGGCAGCTGCGACCTTATTGGTGGTGGCTATTTTCTTTTTACCGGTATACATCAAAAAAGGAATCTACACCATGCCGGGATTCCTTTTGGATCGCTACGATACAAGGGTGAGAACCACCATGGCGATCTTTTGGCTTCTTCTTTATGTTTTTGTCAACTTGACATCGGTGCTTTATCTCGGAGCCTTGAGTTTGAATACCATTTTGAACATTCCCCTGACCTACGGAATTATCGGCTTGGCTCTTTTTGCGATGATTTATTCCATCTATGGAGGTCTCAAAGCAGTGGCTTGGACTGATGTAGTTCAGGTCTTTTTCCTAATCGCGGGTGGTCTTGCGACTACCTACATTGCCTTGCAAATGGTCGGTAATGGAGATGCTTGGGAAGGTTTAGGCCTACTTAGAAAAGAAGTTCCGGGCCATTTCTCAATGATTTTATCCAAAGGAGAAATGATGATTCCTGACGGAAAGGGAGGAACTTATGATGCGTATAAAGACCTGCCAGGCTTGAGTGTTTTGGTAGGTGGCATGTGGATTACCAACCTGAGCTATTGGGGTTTTAACCAGTATATCACGCAGCGTGCTCTAGCTGCAAAAAGCCTTGATGAGGCCCAGAAAGGGATGATTTTTGCCGGTTTCTTGAAGATTTTAATGCCTTTGATCGTTGTAATTCCTGGAATTGCGGCATTGGTGATCGTCAATAACGGTATGGACGCGAGCTTCATCTCTTCCATGGAAGATCCTGCTACGGGCTTGATTAAATCAGACCGGGCTTACCCAACACTCTTACAATTACTTCCTGTAGGATTGAAAGGGCTTGCTTTTGCTGCTTTGACTGCGGCTATTGTGTCTTCTTTGGCTTCCATGGCCAATAGTACCTCTACGATTTTTACCATGGATATCTATAGCAAATATTTTGGTAAAAATGCGACAGAAACGCAGCAGGTTCGAGTAGGCAGAATTACGGCTGTTGTTGCTTTCGTGATTGCAGCTTTTGTAGCTCCTGCTTTAGGACAATTAGATCAGGCCTTCCAGTTTATTCAGGAGTATACAGGATTCATCAGTCCAGGGGTTTTTGCGATTTTCTTCTTTGGAGTATTCTGGAAGAAAACCACTTCCAATGCAGCTTTGGTAGGTGCAGGGTTGAGTATTCCGCTTTCAGTAGTGTTGAAATTAGCATTCCCTGATCTTCCTTTCCTTGACCGAATGGGGATTGTCTTCTTGGTACTTGCGGCATTGATGATTGTGATCAGTTTGTATGAAGGAAAAGGTAAGGATCATCCAAACAGTATCGATGTAAATAAGGAGCTATTCCAGACCAGTACCAGTTTCAAGATTGGGGCATTTTTGATTTCGGGTATTATCGCGGCACTTTATATAATTTTCTGGTAAAATGAGAAGCTTATTAATTGGATTTGATATCGGAAGCTCCTCCGTCAAAGCCTCTCTTTTGGACGCAGATACTGGAGCACCCATTGTCTCAAAAGCATTTCCAGAGGAAGAAATGCCCATCGATGCTCCTGAAACAGGCTATGCTGAGCAGGATCCAGAAATGTGGTGGAAATATGTACAGCAAGCCTCACGCTATGTAATCAAGCAGGCAAATGTCAAAAAGGGCGAACTGAAAGGAATCGGTATCGCCTATCAAATGCATGGTCTGGTTTTGGTCGACAAGGATCAAAATGTACTTCGATCTTCAATTATTTGGTGCGACAGCCGTGCGGTTGGAATTGGCGAAAAAGCTTTCCAGTCTCTGGGCGAGGATTATTGCATGAATAACCTTTTGAATTCCCCCGGAAATTTCACTGCATCCAAACTTCGCTGGGTGATTGAAAATCAACCCGAGATTGCCTCTAAAATTCATAAAATGATGCTTCCCGGGGACTTTATTGCCATGAAGTTGACGGGTGAAATTCTGACTTCAGAGACAGGACTTTCTGAGGGGATTTTTTGGGATTTCCAGAAAAATGGCTTGAGTGATTCCGTTTTAAAAAATTACCAAATCGATAAGAACTGGATGCCTAAGGCGGTTCCTTCTTTTTCTGAGCAAGGAAAAGTAACAGCCCAAGCATCCAAGCTGACGGGTATAGAAGTAGGGGTGCCTGTAGCTTACCGAGCGGGGGACCAGCCCAATAATGCGTTTTCGCTGCAAGTATTGAAGCCGGGAGAGCTTGCCACTACTGCCGGTACCTCCGGTACTGTCTATGGGGTTTGTGATACACCTCTTCATGATCCACTTTCGAGAGTGAATACCTTTGTCCATGTCAACCATGCTAAAGAAAAACCCTCTTACGGCGTTTTGCTTTGTGTCAATGGGACTGGAATTCTGAATAGTTGGATGCGTAAACTCCTTGGGGGAAGTCATATCAACTATACTGAAATGAATACCTCGGCAAGATCTGCTCCCATCGGTTCAGACGGATTAATTTTCCTTCCATTCGGAAATGGAGCCGAGCGAATTCTCCAAAATCGACAACTTGGTGCTCATTTAATAGGGCTTGATTTGCTGAAGCATAGCAAAGGGCATATGCTTCGAGCAGCACAGGAAGGAATTGTTTCTGCATTGACCTATGGATTTCAAATTATGAATGAAATGGGTTTGGATCTCAAAACCGTAAAAGCCGGAAAGGCAAATATGTTTTTGAGTCCAATATTCCGAAGTGCTTTTATTCATATGAATAGGGTGACTTTGGACCTTTATGATACGGATGGAGCTCAAGGAGCTGCTCGGGGTGCAGGAATTGGAATGGGTTTATTTTCCAATGAATCAGAGGCTTTTGAAGGGCTTCAGTTGATCGAAACCTATGAACCCAATGAAAATTTCTTTGAGCCATACGAAGAGTTATTTTCCCGATGGAAAAAACGGCTTTCAGATATTGAAAAAATGGACTTATAATTCGAAAAATATCAAACCTAAACATAACCTATATGTCAACAAATTATTTTCCAGAGATAGGAAAAATCCCTTTTGACGGACCCAAAAGTGATAATCCTTTAGCTTTTCGCTACTACGATGAGAATCGAATGATAGGCGGAAAGACCATGAAAGAGCATTTCAAGTTCGCCATTGCCTATTGGCATTCATTCTGCGGAACGGGCGGTGATCCATTCGGACCTGGGACTATTCAGCATCCTTGGGATAAAAATCCAGATCCTGTACAACGTGCGAAGGACAAAATGGATGCTGCTTTTGAATTTATTACAAAGATTGGAGCACCGTACTACTGTTTCCATGATGTGGATTTGGTAGATGAGGGAGCTTCTCTTGCTGAGTATGAAAAGCGAATGGAAATCATCACTGATTATGCGAAGCAGAAACAACAGGAAACAGGAATAAAGTTGCTTTGGGGTACTGCGAATGTATTCAGTAACCCGCGCTATATGAATGGAGCTTCCACCAATCCTAATTTTGATGTGGTGGCTTGGGCTGGAGCTCAGGTTAAGAATGCCATTGATGCTACCATCAAATTGGATGGAGAGAACTATGTGTTTTGGGGAGGTAGAGAGGGCTACATGTCCTTGCTAAATACCGATATGAAAAGAGAAACGGAGCACCTTGCACGTTTTCTAACTATGGCCAGAGACTATGCCCGAAAGAATGGATTCAAGGGTACCTTTTTCATCGAGCCAAAACCAATGGAGCCAACCAAGCATCAATATGACTATGATTCTGCAACAGTCATCGGTTTCCTCCGTCACTATGGTCTGGATAAGGATTTCAAATTAAATATCGAAGTGAATCATGCGACTCTGGCGGGGCATACTTTCCAGCATGAATTGCAGGTAGCTGCCGATGCAGGGCTTTTGGGAAGTATAGATGCGAATCGAGGAGACTATCAAAATGGATGGGATACCGATCAGTTTGCATTGAATCTTCAGGAACTTACAGAAGCGATGCTTGTGCTCTTGACTTCCGGAGGTCTTCAAGGTGGTGGTGTCAACTTTGACGCAAAAATCAGAAGAAATTCAACAGATGCAGATGACTTGTTCTTAGCTCATATCGGAAGTATGGATGCCTTTGCAAGGAGCATGTTGATCGCTCAGGATATCCTCGAAAAATCTGATTACCTAGAGAGAAGAATCAATCGATATAAAAGCTTTGATTCAGGAAAAGGAAAGGAATTTGAAGAAGGTCAACTTGGATTGGAAGATTTGAGAAACTATGCAGCTGTGGCAGGTGAACCTGAGCAAATAAGTGGCAAGCAGGAATACTATGAGAATCTTCTGAATAGATTTATTTAAAATGCGAATATTAGCTTTAAGACCTTTGTAAGATTTTCTATTTATATCTGGTCGGAAGCTTGAAGCTAGAAGCGTGAAGCATACGGAAGCTGAACCTCAAAACGGGTTTTAAGCCGCTCACAATTTGAATTGTAAAAAGTAGATAATTAGATTTTAATTGATTAAAGCCAAAAGGCCCGAAAATCATCTGATTTTTCGGGCCTTTTTTTAATTCTTCATCAGTTCATTAGCCTCGGTCAATTCTTCAATATTTTCCTGAAACTTGGGGTTAGCAGGAATTCCAACCACATTTTCCAGAAAATCAATGGTTTCAAATAGGACAGCTTCCCAATCCTTGGAAGTAATGGAACTGGCAATCACATGATCGCCCGTTTTCGGGAACGCTTTCTCTCTTTTCAATTCGGTAGGAGTTCCAAGTTGCTCGTACATTTCCAGCATTTTTGGCACTGATACCACCTTGTCCTGCTCTTCATCATTTTTATAATAGTATCCTAGCATAAGCGGTTGGCTGATTTTTTGGAAGGTTTTTTCTTCCATATTTCCATACATAATCACCGCTAGGCTTTCATAGGCATTGCTATGGTAGTCCTCAGACCAATAGGCTGCTTTTTCTCCTTCTCGGTTTTGATGGAGTACTTTGTTCTTCATGCTTGTCTTTTCCATGATCCACTGAGCCCAGGGACTAAATAGAGCTTCCAATCTTCCTCCATAATCAGTAATAGCAGGCGAGTAGACCACAACTGCTTTGATATCCGGCTGCTGTGAAGCGAGCAGTAGGGTCAAAGCTCCACCCATGGATGTTCCGACTATAATGACCTCATCTCCAAGGCTTTTTCCGATTTGATAGGCCTCTCCAGCAGCATTGGCTAAGATTTGAGGACTTAAGTATTCCATCCCATTTTCCCGTCTGATCCCATGCTCCGGAAGTCTTGTCACGAAAAGGTTTGCTCCAAAATGCTCTGCCAGAAATCGATGCACCGGATCACCTTCCATGGGGCTGGCTCCAAAACCATGGATGTAAACGATGGAATAGGGGGTTTTTCGCTTATTGCTTTCATCAGCCCACTGAATGTAGGCCTGATTACCTTCTTTCAGACCGATGACCGTATCTTCTCTTGTTTGTAGGTAGGACTCAAGCTCTGTCAGTCGGGTGGGAACTTCAGGATATTCGATCGTCAGTTCTTGTCTTTCTACTTTTGGGCCTAGCATATACACCACAGCAATGATCATCGCTGCTGCGAAAATGAATAAAAACAGCTTTTTCAGCATAATTAGTTGGTTTTCAAAGTAGGGGAAGTGGTATCGACTAGTATTTGCCTTCCATCTCTCAGGAATAGAAATATTCTTAGTGACATTTGTGAGAAGTTTTCGGGAGTGTTTTGATAATAAAGCCCAAAAGTAGGAATGAAATTCTGAAAGTCTCTCAAATCCGAAAGCTGAGTGCCTTCTAAGGTTTCAAAGAGATAGGAAATATCCGTACCCGCTGATAGATCATCAAAAGGTTCACGCAAAGTCACAGCGATATTGGAGATGTTTTTGAAATTGTATATCGGAGCACATGAAAGCGCATAGGCTCTTCCAAATGTCCAAGAGGAACTAGCTTCGGACAATACTTCAGCCTCCAAATCCAAGACCATAAAAAAATCTTCGAAGTCAACCGTATCAGAAGAGGTAGCATAGCGATCGGTGAGATAGGGAGCAAAATCGACTGTAATGTCAATCGCATTAGCATCGCGCGGATCTGGGCAGCGGGCAAAGAGATCAGGCAATTGTTCCTCGACACATGAAGGTCCAATTAGTAGGGTAAAATAACCCACAATCACCATCGATAATGCTTTTAATTTCTTTTTCATCCGTCCAAATGCCTTCCTAATTTAAGAGAATTATATCACCGGAAAATTTTTGAAAGAATCTTTAACAATTTTCATGGAAAACTGTATCGTTTCTTTTAGTCTTGCGTTACAAGAACAAAATCCTTTATAATGAAAAAAGTTTTACTCGCCATTCTTGCCATTACTTTTTCAAATTTCGTTTTGGCACAGGAAAGTCCCACATCTCCAACCAAGGCCGTCTATGTGGAACTAGGTGGAGCTGGTCTTCCATATAGTTTCAATTATGATTTCCGTTTCGACAAGGATAATATCAATTCTTGGGGTATGCGGATTGGAGCAGGGGGCTATACACTCTCTCCGGATGGGGATTCTTTTTTTTCATTGCCTATCATGGTTAATAGATTGTATGGCAAGGGGCCCCATTATTTTGAATTAGGTTTTGGAGCTACCTTCTTTGCTTTTGATAATAGCTATTATGAGTATTGTATCGAAGGCTATTTTGATCAGACCACAGGACAGTATGTCTGTACCACCACTGGGTCTGACTCTTACAACTTTATTCTGGATGTAGATGGCTCGCCAAGTATCATGGGTACGATGAATTTTGGCTACCGAAGAGTGCCTGTTGACGGAGGGTTTACTTGGAAGGTGAATTTGAACCCGATTTTTAACAATAATGGCTTCTGGCCTCTTTTTGCAGGAATAGGAGTTGGATATGCATTTTAATATAATCATGAAATCTATATTCACTTTTGCAGTCATCTTGCTACTGTTGTCCGTATCGACAATCTCCTTTGCACAAGAAAACACAAGAGAAAGGGGTAGAGGGGTTTACATGGAGCTTTTTGGGAATGGTTTGGGCTATTCGTTTAATTACGATCAGCGATTTGATAAGCGCTTTGATGGCTTAGGCTTTAAAGCTGGATTATCTTATTTCGCCATAGATGGAAATTCTGTTGCAACGCTACCTGTTGGCTTGAATTACCTATTGGGGAAAAATGGAAAATACTTCGAAATGGGGGCGGGAGCTACTTTCCTCCGTGCAGAGGATAGTACAAATGCATTTGCAGTAGGGGATAGTCGGTCTGTAGGAACCGGGACTGTTGGTCATATGATTTTTGGATATAGAAGGGAACCTGAGGAGGGTGGATTTCTTTTCCGAGCCTCCATGACACCATTATTCGGACAAGGTACCTTTTTCCCTTTTTGGTTCGGGATCAGCCTAGGTTACGCATTTTGATCTGACTCTCGATCGAATCCATAATCACGCTCCACCAAGCAAACCCTTGTTTTAAAAGATTTATACCATTTTTCTTTGCCCAATTCCTGAGCCAAAATATGCTCCGAGACGGCTTTCCAATTTTTGATGGCTTCCAAACTTTCCCAATAACTCACGGTGATTCCAAGGCCATCTCTGACACTTTCGTGGCCTAAGTAGCCAGCCTGCTTTTCAGCTAGCAAAACCATTCTTTCGGCCATTTTTTGATATCCATCTGTGTTCTCAGTAAGGAGATTGGTGAAAATCACAGCATAATAGGGTGGTGGGGGCGTCTTTGCAATCATTGGTAATTCATTGGATATTCCATGTATTCGGCAGTTTTTTCAGCTACGCTTTTTCCAAAAGTTCTTGCTGTCAAGTAAAGGGCTAAATCTATGCCCGCAGAAATACCTGCCGCAGTAAATAGCTTTTTATCAGATTGGACAAAACGCTGATCCGGCCTTGGGATGCCTGTGGGTTCCATCCTTTTTAAATCCTCATAAACCGAAGCATGCGTACAAAATGGTTTATCAGCCAATAGACCGAGTTTAGCAGGAATTCTTGCCCCTGAGCATACGGTCATGGTCCACTCAGATTTTAGAATGAGTTGCTCCAAGGAATTCATCAGACCCTCATTTTGGATCACTTGTTTGGAACCATCTCCTCCCGGGATTACCAAGTAGTCTAAGCTTTCAAGATGATCTAGACTGAGATCAGCCGAGACTGAAAGCCCATGAATGGTCTTGATAGGGCTTTCATTTTCCGAAATGGTAAACACTTCCAATTCGCTTTTTCCGATGATTTCTCCAACGATGGAAAAAACTTCCAGTGGCCCTGCAAAATCCAAGAGCTCCACATTGTCGAATATAAAAATCCCTATTCTTTTCATGTGTTTATAATTTGTCTTAAAGCGGTCACATAGCTTGTCCCGAACTTGATTCGGGAGAATCTCGCATTTATAATCATCCCTCTGTGTGTCGCTTGCGTCATGCCTGTCTGCCTCAGGCAGGCTCGATTTCATTATTACAATTTCAATTTAATCTTCATACCTGATTCTTTGCACTTTTTTTAACTCATTATTAAGTCAACAGGGCTTTAATGCTGTTTATTTCCTCTATCGTTTAATTCTATCTTGATATAAGTCAAGAAAAGGTGAAGGGGTTAACCGCGACTTAATTTTTCCCGTAATTTTGTATGCAAGACGAGTAAGTAATTTTCAATTACAGAAGATTATTTGGTTTAGTCGGCTAGTCTTGCTCTAGGTTAGAAATAGGTTAATAGGTTTAAGGTTGTTCTAAAATGCCGATTAAGCGGTACTCCTTCAGTCACAAAAAGGAATAGTGAAAAGTTGTTCACGATCACCTAGCCCCGGTTTTCCGGGGCTTTTTTTATTTAATGCTTTCTAGGATTAGCCTTACCAATTCGGCCTTATCTCCATTCGGAATCCATCTAGCTACCACCACCAAATCATTTTCAGGATCGACATAGATCATATTGGTGCCAGCTCCAATATGGAGAAAAGCTGATTTGGGACCAGCGGGGACTTGCTTTTGATCCTCATTGAGGAAATAGTTCATAAACCCATAGCTAGGATTGGCAGGAGTGGGGGTTTTGGATTTTTCCATCCAAGTCTCCGGAATAAGCTGCTCTCCCTGCCAGTTACCATTTCGTAAAGTCAGGTATCCAAATCTTGCTTGATCCCAAGCTGAAAGCATCATTCCACCTCCCCAATGCGATCCACCGCTGACAGACTGCATGATTTGTCCATCGATGATTACAAAGGAATTTTCATAGCCGGTCCATCTCCAAGTATCACTTGCACCGATCGGATACATGATTTTTTCCTTGAGGACTACCGGTAAAGGCTTTCTCCATATGTTCATGGCAGCCAAAGCAAGTACATTTACCCGAGTGTCATTGTATTCATATTTGCTTCCGGGTTCATTTTGCGGTCTTGCTCGCTTCTGTGCTACTCCTTCAGCAGGACGATCAGCCCAATCAGGTTTGCCCCATAGACTTCCTTCCCAATCGGAAGTTTGTCTCAACAAATGATCCCAAGTGATTTTTCGGTTGTGTTCTGTTCCAAAAAGATCAAATACGTCCTCCTCTTCCAGATGGTCAGCTTTATTGATGGAGGGTCGCTCTGGCAAGTAGGGATAGATCGGTGCCATGTATGGATATACCAAATCTTGTTCGCTGCGAATGAGGCCTTCTTGGACAGCCAGTCCCACGGTGGTTGATAGAAAGCTTTTTGCAACAGAAAAAGTCAAATCTACCCGATCTGGATCTCCCCATTGACCAACTACATAGCCTTTGTAAATGATCAAGCCGGTGGCTGGTCCTCTTACTTTCATTGGCCCGATGGGGTAGCCAAAGGGTTCCCTTCCGAAGCCACTTTCATAGTGAGCGATTTTTAAATTTGGGTTTGCGTCACTTTCATGAGTTTTTGCAAAATCAATAGCCTCTTGGATTTTTGAGGCGTCCATGTTTAGCTCTTGAGGTGATTTTCTTTCCCAATTACCTTTTTCTGGAAAGTAAGTTTGCGCTTGGGTAGCAGAGAAACTGAATAGTAGAAAGCAAATGAATAGGATGGATCGCATGGTCTAATTTTTTTGTGATTTTAAGAAATTGCAGGTGAAAGGACTAGACCATTGATGGATTTCATCAAAATTTGGCAAAACTCTTTGAATTCGCATGAGTTAGAAATTCAGGTCAGATTCGAAGATTTTGGCCATTTTTGTAATTAGAATGATTTGAACCCTTGAACTATGAAAGAAGAAAAAATTTACATCATCGGCGCTGGAATATCAGGCTTGATTTCGGCACTTGAGTTAGAGCGAGCTGGATTTCGTCCTGTTATTTTGGAGGCAAGTGATCGAATCGGAGGTAGAATGAAGACCGATGAAGTGGATGGATTTCTTTTAGATCATGGGTTTCAAGTCTTAAATACTGCTTATCCAGAGGCTAAAAAGTATCTGGATTTTCAGGCTCTTCACCTGAAAACTTTCGACCCGGGTGCTGTCATTTTTGATCAAAATGATACTTACATTATTTCAGACCCAATGAGAAATCCGCTGAAAGTGGTCAGTATGGCCTTTTCTAAGGTTGGGACTTTTATGGATAAGGTGAAAATGTTTTCCCTTACCCAGGAGTTAAAAAATAAATCGAACCAGGAGATTTTTGCCGGAGAAAATATCCCCACCCATCAATATCTGAAGAATTATGGCTTTTCGGATCGGATTATTGAGAATTTCTTTTCTCCCTTCTTTAGAGGAATTTTCTTAGAAAAGCATTTGAATACCTCGGCTAGGATGTTTGAGTTTGTATTCAAGATGTTTGCCCAAGGACATGCGGCGGTTCCTGAGAAAGGAATGGGAGAAATTCCTACTATGATCCGGGAGCAATTGAGTGAGACACAGATTTATTTTAATCATCCTGTGAAAGAAGTACAGGGAAATGTAATCCATCTGGAAAATGGAGAAACTTTGATTGCGGATCGAGTAATCATTGCTGTACAGCCTGACCGAGTGATGAAGCAACTACAGGGACAATTTGGAAGCCCTCGCAAGGTTTGCAACCTTTACTTTACATTACAGAGATCATTTCTGGCTAGGCCGATGATCGGATTGCTCCCAGGTGACCATTTGGTCAATAATATCGTCTTCATGGATGATGTGTCTGAGGCTTATGCAAATGGAGACCGTTCTTTGCTATCAGTCACAGTTTTAGAAGCGGATATGGATCAGAAAACGCTTATTTCGAAGGTGCAACAAGAACTTTCAAAGATTTCAGGAGTGAAGGCGGAATACTTCAAGTTTCTAAAGCTGTATGAAATCTCTTATGCACTCCCTCATGTGGATGATATGAAATATGAGATTGCACCTACGGCTTGCAAAATCACAGATCAGGTCTTTCTAGCAGGAGATTACCTTCTAAATGGCTCCATCAATGCCGCAATGACTTCAGGGCGTACGGCAGCACAGGCTATTATTCATTCCTACATGCCTACTCATTAGGGTTTCATCTTCCCGATAGGAGTTTCATCACAGTCTACATCACCAGCCACATATTGCATTCCATCCAGAAAGAATTGGAGCAATTGAGGGTTATCAAAACTCTGGGCATTGTGGGATGGGGAGGCGTACATGACTTTTCCCTTGCCTTCAGGTCTGATCCAGGCTACGTAGGTTTTTCCTTCGGATTTTTCCTGTCCCTTACGTTGCCCCGTGATTTCTGAATTGTTGAAATATAGAAGTGGAGTGAAATCACCTTCCTCATAGGCATTTTTGTAAAAATAGGGTTCGTCTACGTGATTGAATCCTTCAGGTGAAAAAGCCTGAACCAAGGGATGATTTGGGTTTTCCAACCTTACTTGAAAAGCTTGTTGTGGCGGGTGATAATCAAAGCTTCCTCCCAAAAGGCGACTGAAGTCCATAGAGTTGTTGAGGATGGTATTTCCTCCATGGAGGACCAAGAGACCTCCTCCATCTGACACATATTTGCGGATATTTTCTTCCAATTCCAGCGCTTTTTGCATGATGGCTACTGAATCGCCGTAGGATTGAATTTTTAGCTCATCCCAAAAAAGATTGCGTTTGTCGGGTTTGGAATTGGTATTATTCAACACTAATACATCGAATTTTTTCAGGTTCTTCAATTCCATGTAATCAATATCTCTGGTACCGATGACTTCAAATGCTTCGCTTTTTTCTCCGAGGATTTTAACCACCTCTTCAGTGTGAGGTCTTACCCAGTGATTGAAGCCGGTATGAAGGGAAAAGACCAAAACCTTCTTCTTTTTTGAAGATGGAAAGGTGGGTTTTTCGGGAGCCAAATCCTTGATTTTCTGCCTCCAATCCTCATCCAAAGTGACTTCGGGAAGGCTTTGACCAAAGGAAGGCTGGAGCGAAAACAAGAAAACGATTCCGTAGATAATAGCTCTGATCATAGGTATATTGGGTTAGTAGTTCGGGGCTTTTTAAGAGATTTTAATAACTTCAAAAACACAATCCCAATAACCTGAAATTTCTATGTCTTTCAAAAGAATTTTGACCTCCGTGCTATTTTTCGCCCTTTTTTCTACGGGATCGTTTGCGCAAGAAGTTGAGCTTAAGGAATCCGAAAAGGGAGTGGACTTTTATTTTGAAGGAAAGAAAGTTCTAAGCTATCAGACGGTCAAAGAACCTGTTCCTGAGGGTGTCAAAGAAGCCTTTAGCAAATCCGGTTTTATCCACCCCATTAGTTCTCCTAGTGGACAAGTTCTCAGTCGGATTCAACCAAAAGATCATTACCATCACTATGGCATTTGGGGACCTTGGACCCGGGCTACCATCAGTGGGAGAGAGGTGGATTTTTGGAATTTGGGAGATGAAAAGGGCCGAGTGGATTTCTCCCATATTCTTTCCAAAAAAGTAGCCGGCGGTGCAGCAGAGTTGAATGTGCGGCAGAATCATATTGATTTGAAGGCTCCCGAGTCAGAAAGATTGGCGATCGAGGAAGATTTGCGAATCAAATTGAAGCCAGCTGACAAAGGCCGATACATGGTCGATTATACCACGACTATTTCCACCAAAATCCCCGGAGGCATCCTTTTGGATGATTACCGATACGGAGGAGGAATAGGTTTCAGAGCTACGGAAGTATGGGGAGATGACAACAGCATTATTTTGACTTCAGAAGGTCACGATCGAAAAACTGCCGACGGCATTGAGGCTAAGTGGATTATTGTCAAGGGAAAAACCGACTCACCCGAAGGGCAAAGTGGGATTCTTTTTCTGAGCCACAATACCAACAAAGCCCATCCCGAACCCTTGCGTGTTTGGCCTGTGGGTCAATATGATGGAAAAGGAAATGTATTCATCGAATTTTGTCCCATCCGTCATGAATCCTGGGAAATTCAGCCAGAAAAGCGATACTCCCTTAAGTATCGGATGATTGTCTTTGACGGGGATCTTACGGCAGAAGAAGCCGAGGCTTACTGGAGAGCATTTGTAAAATAAACCCAAGTAATAAATCACTAAGAATATGGAAAGAAGAGATTTTATGAAAAAAACCGCCATGGTAGGGGCAGCTTTCGGTTTCCCCACGATCGTTCCGGCTTCCGTTTTCGGAAAAAATGCCCCAAGCAATAAAATCAATATCGGTCAGATTGGTTGCGGAAGAATTGCCCGAGACCATGATTTGCCCGGCACTTGGAGGCATGATGTAGCCCGAATTGTGGCTGTGTCGGATGTAGACAGCAAGCGGATGGCAGATGGGAAAAAATTGGTGGAAGACTACTACAGCAAAAAGCTGGGCGAAAAATACATGGATGTGAAGCAATACGGGGATTACCGGGAAATGCTGCTCGATAAGGACATCGATGCGGTAATCATTTCCACTCCTGACCATTGGCATTCTCAGCCTGCCATGGAAGCCGCTTTGGCAGGAAAGCATATTTATGTGCAGAAACCCACCTCTCTGACCATCAAGGAAGGTCGACAATTGGTTGAAGTGGTCAACAAAACTGGTGTAGTACTCCAACTGGGTACACAACAGCGATCGAGCGAGCAATTCAGAATTGCGGCAGAACTGGTTAGAAATGGCCGAATCGGAAAGCTTCATACCGTGCGAATAGGACTTCCCGGCGATCCATCGGGTCCAGATGCTCCGCCCATGCCGATTCCTTCCAATTTGAATTTCGAGATGTGGTTGGGTTCTACGCCTGAGATTCCATACACTGAAATCGGTGTCCATCCGCAAAACGACTACAGCCGTCCGGGGTGGTTGCGGCATGAAAACTATGGTGCGGGAATGATCACAGGCTGGGGTCAGCATCATTTTGACTCAGCAGCTTGGGGAATGGATACCGAATTTACAGGGCCAAGGTATATTGAGGCAGTGGCAGAATTTCCACGCTCAGGTTTTTGGAATGTGCATGGAGACTTTATGGTCAAGGCCGAATACGACAATGGTGTCATGATGTTTACTTCCGGAGGCTATCCAAACGGAATTCGATACGAAGGAACTGAAGGATGGATTTGGGTTTCCCGGGGAAATTATGTGGCTTCCTCTTCTGATCCCGTTTCCCAAAACAACAATGCTAAAGCTTTGGATGCATCAGACCCAAAAATCCTGACTTCTCAGATCGGAGAAAATGAAATTCGACTGACCCGAAGTGATGAGCATCATGGCAATTGGCTGGAAGCTATTCAGGGCAATGCCGAATTGCTTTCTCCAGTAGAGATTGGACATCGAGCTTGTTCAGTTTGTTTGATTAGCCATATCGCTATGAAATTGGGAAGAAAACTGGCTTGGGACCCGGTGAAAGAAGAGTTTATCAATGACCCGGAAGCCAACACCCATCTTAGTAGACCTCAGCGAAGACCCTGGGGAACGGATTATGTGAAGGCTTAATCTTTGATCTTTTCTAATTTTGAATTCCCTTTATTTCTCATAGGGTAGGAAGTTTGAAGCTAGAAGCTAGAAGCATGCTTATTTTGGTTTTTGTGCGGGAATTCATGCCCTACTCATTCTCGGCTTTGGCAAGTCAGGAATCAATTAATGAAAATCCTAAAACCTAAAATATAGTGAAATTGGGATGCTTTCGAGGGCAATTTAGTTTGCTTTTCTATGATGTCTATTCATTCAAAAATTTATCGATGAATTTAAGAAGTTATACAATCTGGGCCTTTGCGGCCCTTTTGTTCGGGGCTTGTAGCTCGACAGAACCTGAAAGCAATATGAGTGAATCCACCATCCAAAATGTAACCATTATGACTTTGGATCCTGGGCATTTTCATGCCGGCTTGATCCATAAGACCATGTATCCGCAGGTGGATTCGACGGTTTACATTTTTGCACCTCCCGGAGATGAGTTGAAAGATCATCTGAACAGATTGGAGTCTTACAATACAAGGTCAGAAAATCCCACCGCTTGGAATCTGGAAGTTTACGCAGGGGATGATTACTTGAAAAAGATGATCTCCCAAAAACCCGGCAATGTGATGATGGTAGCGGGTAAAAATGATAAAAAAATAGACTACATCCTCGAAGCCGTTCAAAATGGGATTCATGTGTATGCTGATAAGCCCTTGGTCATTAATCGCGAAGGTTTTGAAAAGCTGAAGCAGGCTTTTGCCATTGCCAAGGAGAAAGATTTGCTGGTTTATGATATCATGACCGAGCGTTTTGAAATCACCACCCTGCTTCAAAAAGAGCTTTCTCAAATCCCGGAAGTTTTTGGGGAGTTGGAGAAGGGAAGTCCAGACAAGCCTGCAATTACCAAGGAGTCCGTACATCACTTTTTCAAGTATGTTTCTGGAGTTCCTTTGGTCCGACCTGACTGGTTTTTTGATGTGGAAATCGAGGGTGAGGGAATTGTTGACGTGACTACGCACCTAGTGGACCTGATTCAATGGGAAGCTTTTCCCAATCAAATCGTAGATATCACCGATGTCACCATGCTTTCGGCCAAAAGATGGGCTACGCCGCTTAGCTTGGAGCAATTTCGTCAAGTGACTGGGAAAGCTGATTTTCCGGATTTTCTCCAAAAGGATATCAAAAATGAATCCTTAGAGGTCTATTCAAATGGAGAGATGAATTATACACTTAAAGGAATCCATGCCAAAGTCAGTGTAATATGGAATTATCAGGCACCTGAAGGGGCAGGGGATACGCATTACAGTATGATGCGTGGGACCAAGGCCAATTTGGTCATCCGACAGGGAAAAGAGCAGAATTACCGTCCGGAACTCTATGTCCAACTTTTGGGAGAAAATTTTACTGAGTTGGAAAATGCCGTCAATACGACGCTTCAAAGCACTTATCCAGGAATTGATTTGGAAGAATCAAGCAATGGTGAATATCGGGTAATTATTCCTGATCGCTATCACAATGGGCATGAGGCCCACTTTGCTCAGGTTACCGAACGATTTTTGGAATACTATCAAAACGGAAATTTGCCAGATTGGGAGGTGCCAAATATGATTACCAAGTACCATACAACCACCTTAGCCAAGGAATATGCATCGAAATAAAAAAATCGAAAACAGACTGGATTTGAATTAGTTTTATAATCAAATCTACTTTTATGCAAGAAGACAGCTCCCAATCAGATACTCGAATTACCGTCGCCATAGCAGGAGCAGGAGGTTACATTGGGAGTTGGTTTATCGAAAAATACAAGCACAAGTACAAAATCATCGGTTTAAGCCGTCGGAAAGTAAAAAAGAACCCTTACATGGAAGTAGAATGGAGACAAGTAGAGCTCTATTCGATTTCATCCACGGTGGAGGCTCTGAAAGGAGTGGATGTCGCCATTTATTTGGTGCATTCGATGAATGCTTCCACAAGGCTCAATCAGGGCAGTTTCGAGGATACAGACCTGCTTTTAGCTGATAATTTCAGCAGAGCTGCAGATATCAACCATGTAAAGCAAATCATTTATTTAGGTGGACTGATACCCGATGAACCAGAAAGTACCTTATCAAGACACTTAAGAAGCCGTCTCGAAGTTGAGCATACATTAGGTTCTAGGTCAGCTGCTCTCACGGCCTTGAGGGCATCCATTATTGTAGGGCCGGGAGGCTCAAGTTTTGATATGATCAAAAACTTGGTTACTCGATTGCCTGTATTGATGTGTCCACAATGGACTGAATCGGAGACACAGCCAATTTCCCTGCGAAATACACTTCAAATTATCGATACATGCATTGGCAATGAGGATGCTTATGGCCGGGCTATAGATATTGGAGGTGCTGAAGTTTTAACTTACAAATCCATGCTGGCAAAAACCGCCACGGCTTTGGGGAAAAAGCGAATAATTTTCTCTGTTCCTGTTTTTTCCTTGGGGCTATCCAAGTTTTGGGTTGGCTTGTTTGGGGATAGCCCGCCACAGCTGGTGTCTCCTTTGGTAGAAAGCTTGGTACATACCTTAAAGGTTGATCCCAAAAAGGCATTTGATTTAAAAGAGCTTCAGTATATCTCCTATGAAGAGTCTGTCAAAGAGGCTTTGGAATCCGATCAAAGGCCAAATCTACCCAAGTTTTACCCCAAGAAGGGGATGAAAAACACGGTCAGAAGCATTCAACGAATGAGTAATAAAAATGGTCATTCTGCTGCTTGGGTTGCAAATCGATATAATCTATGGTTGCCTAGCTTTTTTAAATTTCTCATCAATGGAAAAAGGACTGAGCGAGGTGATATCGGATTTCATTTGCTATGGGGAAAGAAACCCATGCTTCAGCTTACCATGATTCCGGATCGAAGTGATCAAGAGCGTCAGTTGTTTTACATTACTGGAGGCTGGCTAGTGAAGCGCTTTGATTATGGTTGGTTGGAGTTTAGAGGTGTTCTTGGCGGAAATTATATTCTATCAGCTATCCATGAGTTCGTTCCCCGTCTTCCTTGGATACTTTACCTGAATACACAGGCACGCTTTCATCTTTGGGTAATGAACCAATTCAAAAGATATCTGGAAACAAGGACCGATTGACCTTCGTTTTTTTAGTAAATTACGATTATTCAAATTTTGAACTCCATCAAACAACATCAAATGCAAAAAGTCACTTTTAAAAACGGAGATACCATGCCTATTCTTGGTCTTGGTACTTGGAAAAGCAAACCAGGAGAAGTACGTCAGGCGGTTTACTGGGCTCTTGAAGCAGGTTACCGACACATTGACTGTGCGGCTATTTATGGAAATGAGAAAGAAGTTGGAGAGGGTTTGGCAGATGCCATTGCTGATAAAATTGTCACTCGGTCGGAGGTATTTATCACATCTAAATTATGGAATGATTCACATAGACTTGAGGATGTAGGGCCTGCTTTGGACAAAACCCTTCAAGACCTTGGGCTTGATCACCTTGATTTATATCTAGTTCATTGGCCAATTGCTTTCAAACATGGAGTTGGTTTTGCGACGCTTAGAGAAGAGTTCTTTACCTATAAGGATGTGCCGCTTACCCAGACTTGGTCAGCTATGCAGGAGCAAAAAGCACTTGGCAAAACCAAGCATATTGGTGTGTCCAACTTTAATAGCCGCAAGCTTCAGGAGCTTCTGGATATGGGGGGTGAATCACCTGAAATGAATCAAATTGAGATGCATCCTTTTTTACCTCAGGACAAATTGGTTCAGTTTTGCAGGGAAAATCATATCCTATTGACGGCATATAGTCCTTTAGGCTCGCCTGATTCGAGAGCAGAAAAGCATAAAAATGACCCGAAATTGCTTTCAAATCCGGTAGTAAAGGAAATTGCTAAAAAGCATGGAGTTTCAGAGGGACAGGTGCTGATCGCATGGTCGATTGCTCGAAATATTGTAGTGATCCCAAAATCAGTAAATCAATCCCGAATTACAGAAAATCTGAAGGCTACTGATATCAAACTAGATAATCATGATATGATGGAGCTAAAAGATATCGGAATCAGTCACCGATTTGTTGATGGTACTTTCTTCACTCAGGGAAGTAGCCCTTACAATCTTTCAGATCTTTGGGAGTAATCGAGAATTTTAATCTTCTAATTCCAACTCCTCTAGAATCTCTGCCAGGGTATCAAAATCTTTGAGCCCTGGCTTTATTTCTTCCCCACCTTCAAGAGCAATACCATATATACCCAATTCAGAAACGGTTGATTTTACATTAAATGGGCTTATTCCTCCTGCTAGGATGACCTTAGCGTTTTTAGAAATGGATCTGATGGATTCCTTCTGATCAGTATTCAATTCAGTTTGATCAACTGAAAGCAATAAGTGAAGATTTTGATTAGAAATTTTTTCTGCAAGTTCCTCTTCGATATGTCTGACTTCACTGAGATCTGCCTGAAAGATCAACTGATATTTTTCAGAATCAAATTGAAGTAAAGTCTCCAACTTATTGTGTTGAATCCACGAAATCTCGGGGTATTTTTTGAGTTTTTCCTGTAGGGTTTCCAAAGAATCATTACCAAACTCCCCGCAAAAATCAACACCTGAAACCCATCCTGAAATCTCCTGAAATTGAGTTGGTGAAACGAACTTATCTGAGGTTTCCTGTAAATCAAAACCTAAGAGATCTACAAACATTCCTGCGCAATACCTTGCATCACTTAAGTTGGTTACGCCGCTGATCTTTACGAAAGTACTAAGAGCCATTAAATAAAATTTTTGGCTAAGTTAACCAATGATGACAGTTTTGCTTTCATTTCTGCCTTTCAAATTTGATTTTGGATGAAATTGAAGTAAAACCAGTAATTTAGGGTTCTGATAATGATGAAAAAACTACCATTTGTTTTTCTTTTTTTAATTCTACTCTCCTGTGAAAGAGAGGTAGAAAACCCGCAAGTTGATCCAGGCTTGGATTATTTTCCTTTGTTGATTGGAAATTTCTGGGTTTATGAAGTTTCAGAGCGAATGTATTTTGGTGAGAATGACTTCGAGGATAGTCAGTATTTTTTGAAGGATCGCATCCGCAGTTTATTCGTAAATGATGCAGGTGAACAGGTTTTCATTGTCCAAAGGGAACGATCTCTTGATCAGATAAACTGGCAGGTAGAAGTTGACTATACACTGGTAAACAGGAATAATAATTTGGTTATGAATCTTAACAATCAGCCAATTGTCATCCTTGCCTTTCCGCCTAAAGAAGGATTGACCTGGAATGGAAATTTATATCGTGGGGCTGAGCAGGATGAATTTGAGTTGATTCAGGAATCATCCGGGTCTAGCACTGAGCAAATCCGGGTGCTACAAGAAAACGAAGATGACCTGATTACCTTTCGGGATATTCGTTACGATGTTTTTCAAAGGGGGATTGGTTTAACAGAAAGATATTCCGAAGTGTTAACTTATTGTTCAAGAAACGATTGTCTTGGAGAACAGCTAATAGATTCTGGTAGATTTTTGAATATGAAATTAATAACTTACGGTAATGAATAGGGTATTAATCTGTGCGGTCACGCTTTGTCTTTTACCATTTTTGGTGGAGGCACAAGATCGCTATGCTGTTTTTTATAAATACAAGCCTCAGGATGGCTTAAATCTAGATCAGCCACAAGATTTTTTGACAGATCGGGCTTTGCTTCGAAGAGCGAAAGAAGACGTTGCTGTAGACAGTACTGATCTCCCGGTAACTCAGCGCTATGTCGATGAAGTTTACCAGCTTTCGCATTACATTCTTTATCAATCAAAATGGCTTAATGCCTCCTTGATTGTGACAGATATGGAGGGAGCAAAGTCAATATCTGAACTTCCATTTGTAGAAAAAGTGGAGTTGGTGGGAAAGGGATACATTCCAAATCCAAATGCGCGAATTGGAAGAAGGCTTTTTGTGAGTACTATCGCAAAGGTTTGCCCTCCAGGAGGCAAAGCTGAGCGGACACTTGCTGCACAGGAATTGCCTTCAGATTTTCAAAATAGCCTCTTGGGAATTGATTTTATGCATGAGGAAGGTTTTAAAGGAAAAGGAATTAGGATTGCTGTATTTGATGCAGGTTTTCCGGGTACAGATAACGCCAGTCCCTTATCTCACTTGCTGAGCAATAATCAACTTGTTGCGCAGAAAGACTTTGTCAGGCCTTGGAATCAAAATGTCTTTACCGACAATCAGCATGGTACGAATGTCCTTTCTTTAATAGCCGCGGTAGAAACTGAAAGTTTTATCGCCGGCGCTCCGGAGGCAGAATACTTCTTGGCCATGACGGAGGAGGTAGCAACCGAGTACAGAATTGAAGAGTATAACTGGCTTCGAGCTGCCGAATATGCGGATTCCATTGGAGTAGATATTATCAATAGCTCTTTGGGTTATTATGACTTTGATGATCCGGAGATGAATTACAGTTCAGGACAATTGGATGGGAAAACTGCTGTAATCACTCAAGCAGCGAATATTGCCTCCAGCAAAGGAATCTTGGTGGTGAATAGCGTTGGGAATTATGGGCCAAATGAACCTTCCATTGTGGCTCCTGCGGATTCTCCAAATGTATTGGCTATTGGATCGGTCAATCAAAGCTTGGAGGTTTCAAATTTCAGTTCTAGAGGTCCTACAGGTGATGGAAGAATCAAACCGGACCTGGCAGCTTTTGGAAATGGAGTAGCGCTTTTGAGAAGTAATGGAAACGTGGGCTTTGCTAATGGTACATCTTTTTCTGCTCCACAAATCACGGCCTTAGCAGCAGGTTTGTGGCAGGCAAAGCCTGAATGGACTCGGGCGGAACTAATAGAAAATCTTCTTCGAAGTGCCTCCCAATATGAAAACCCGGATAATCTTTTAGGGTATGGAATTCCAAACTTCCGGGAAGCTCTTTACGGAGAAATTCTTTCAGTAGAAGAAAATGGTGAAGTTATCCCTTGGAAAGTCTTTCCAAATCCCATGGAAGGAAACAAGTTGACCATTTATTTTGGGTCAAGTTTATCAGCTGAGTTTTCATTGATTGATCTCAACGGAAAAACTCTTCAAAACCAGAGTCTATCTCGCAATACTGCAAAAGACCCTTATGAGTTTCAGCTAGAAGGGATTAGACCCGGTATGTATATTATCCAAATGCAGGACGGAAAGCTTATCAAACAGCAAAAGTTAATCCGCCTCTAATCAAATTACCCTTCTCAATGTCTTTAGAAATTGCCCCATCCATTCTAGCTGCTGATTTTGCAAATATTCAGTCTGCCGTAGAAATGCTCAATGACTCGGAAGCAGACTATATCCATGTCGATATTATGGACGGTGTTTTCGTTCCCAATATTTCCTTTGGACTTCCTGTGACTGAAGCCATTCATCGTCATGCCAAAAAGCCACTGGATGTACATTTGATGATTGTAGAGCCAGACCGATACTTGGAGGCTTTTAGAAATGCCGGCGCCGCAAACATATCTGTGCACTACGAGGCCTGCGATCATCTACATCGAACACTTCAGGCTATTCATGATCTTGGTGCTAAAGCAGGGGTGGCAATAAACCCGCATACCTCAGTGGAATTACTGACTGATACCTTGGATTTGATAGATTTGGTTTGTGTGATGTCCGTCAACCCTGGTTTCGGTGGACAAAAATTTATAGAAAACACCTACTCCAAGGTGAGTAAATTAAAGGAATTGATAATAAAGAAGGGGAGTAAAACCCAAATTGAGATAGATGGAGGTGTTTCTTTAAATAATGCCCAAAAACTGAAAGATGCAGGAGCTGATATTTTAGTAGCCGGTAGTTTTGTTTTCAACTCAGAATCTCCGAAAGAAACAATTGCTATGCTCAAAAGAGCTTAATAATTGACCATTTGTCATAAAAATTCTAAAATATCAACGGTTTCCTTGATTTTTTGAGCCTTGACTGTTTTTTTGCAAACTTGTAACTAACCAAACGACTAATCATGATTAAAAAGACTCTGCTTTCTACGTTTTTTGTAGCGTTTGTTGCTTTTATGTCCTTCGGACAAGAGGCAACTGAAGGACCCGTGACTGATGAGGAATTAACACAATATGCAACTGTAGAAGTAATGACTTCACAGTATGTAGAGCAAAAAACGGAAGAGCTTCGTAATATGATTCTCAATAATGAGGTGATTGACGGCGGTGCTCGATACAATGAAATCAAAGCTGCTTGGGGAGATGAGGCGAAAATGGCTGAGGCGAATGTCACAGACGAAGAAAAAACCGCTTACCAAGCTATTTTGGATTTTCAAGGCGGTCTTCAGCAAAGTGTTGTTGATTATAAGACTAACCTGATCACTGACAGCGATGTAATCTCTGTTTCTGTTTACAACAAAGTGCTAGGAGCTATTAAAGAAGATCCGGCTGTAAAAGAGAAACTAGATACAATGATCGAAGAGATGAAAGCTGCAGCAGCTCCTGCCGAGGACGGTGAAGCAGTTGAAGACGGAAAATAATTCAATTTCATAATTGATTTAAAGCCTCCTTCTGGGAGGCTTTTTTTATATATTCACACCATTCTTTGATTCTATTCGTTATTGCCTTATGATGCAAAAGAAGACGCTACTATTATGCTTTCTAATTTTGGTTTTTGGGTCTGCCTTTGCCCAAGAGGAAGATATTTTTGGAATTACCCGTAAAGCCAAGAACCCAAAAAGTGAATCTGCAGCAGGAAACGCTTTTAGAAACGTATTGGAGCAGTTTGCACTGGAAATATCTACAGGAGCCGGATATCAGCAGTTTTCAACCGATTTTTTCTCACCAAATCCAGACTTATATCCACTCACTCAGTTTCAAAATTTTGATGAGCCGCTGGATATTTCCGAAGAAAACCCATTAGCTATGAAAGGCTCAGATTGGGTTTTTCCTGTTTTAAATGCAGGAGTGCGAGTAAATTTGTTCAATCTTCTTACAATCGGAGGGGGATATGGTATGGAGTGGGGGAATATAAAACCTATGGTGGGCGGAAATTTTGAATTTCCCTTTGAAGGGGCAAGCTACCAAGCCACCCGCTTTTATGGCACGGTGGGTTTAGTCCTTTGGGATGCAAATCGTCGGGCGAAGTATTTACAATGGCGATATAGAAGATATGCATCTGCCAATCTGTATATGCAATCTGAGCTTAGACAGCGAGTTCGGCAGATTTATCCTTGGCGATTGATCGCTGAGGCCGACTTTGGTAATTTAAATATCAAAAATTTTGTCAATCCCAGCTTGACTCAAAACCCCAATTATACCCCTCGATTGGCAGTGGCAGATCAGCCTGCATTTGGGATTGGGCTCCGGCTGGAAAGGGACTTTTCAGAGTACACCAAACTTTTCATTAAAGGCTCCATGGATATTCGGAGTTTTACATATTCTGCCTCCGATTTTTCTGAATTTCAGGAGCTTGACCAACGTGTCTATGGCATGCAAGTAGGTCTAGCAATTCGGATCCCGGGGACCAAGCGATGCAAAATCGCAGGATGCGGAGTGGTGATGAAACACATGCACAATGGAGTCGAGTACAGAGGTAGCTCCATATTTAATCTCCAAAACCGAAAAATAGGTCAATGGTATTGATTGATCGAACCTGATTGACTTTGGAATTAACTTTTCAAAAGCAGGGCCTTTTTACTATCTTGCAGCCTTAATTTATCCCGTGAATTAGCATTATATGGCCCAAGGAGAAAACGAGAATATTATTCCTATCAATATTGAGGAGGAAATGCGTGGTGCCTACATCGATTATTCGATGTCGGTTATTGTTTCAAGAGCGTTGCCAGATGTCCGAGACGGAATGAAGCCAGTTCATCGCCGTATTCTTTACGGAATGCAAGAGCTCGGAGTTCTTCATAATAAACCCTATAAAAAGTCCGCTAGAATTGTCGGTGAGGTTCTTGGTAAATATCACCCTCACGGTGACTCTGCTGTCTATGATACCATGGTTCGAATGGCGCAGCCTTGGTCACTTCGATACCAATTGGTAGATGGTCAGGGTAACTTTGGATCCATCGATGGTGACAACCCCGCGGCTATGCGATATACAGAGGCCAGGCTTAAAAGAATAGCCGAAGAGCTTCTTGTTGATATCAACAAAGACACTGTTGATTTCCAATTCAACTTTGATGACTCTTTGAAAGAGCCGGTAGTGTTACCTGCCAAGGTTCCTGCATTGCTCTTGAATGGTGCATCTGGAATTGCTGTAGGTATGGCCACAAACATGGCTCCTCACAACCTGACAGAGGTGATAAATGGTATAATCGCCTACATTGATAATAGAGAGATTACCATTCCTGAATTGATGGAACACATTACCGCTCCTGATTTTCCTACAGGAGGAATTATCTATGGGTACAATGGAGTCAAAGCTGCTTTCGAAACCGGGCGTGGAAGAGTAGTTGTCAGAGGAAAGGCCAGTATTGAAACGAAGGATAATGGAAACCGGGAGATGATTGTCATTACGGAGATTCCATACATGGTCAATAAGGCTAGCATGGTAGAAAAAACTGCTGCCTTGATCAATGAGAAAAAGATTGATGGTATTTCCGCGATCCGGGATGAGTCCGACCGATCCGGGATGCGCATTGTGTATGAATTGAAGCGGGATGCCATATCAAATGTTGTTCTAAACAACTTATATAAGCATACACAGCTACAAACCTCATTCTCAGTCAATAATGTGGCACTAGTAAAAGGTAGGCCACAGACGCTTAATTTGAAAGATCTCATCGTACACTATGTCAGTCACAGACATGAAGTAGTGGTGAGAAGAACGGAATATGAACTTAAAGAAGCTGAAAAGCGAGCTCATATTTTACAAGGTTATCTGATTGCTTTGGATAATTTGGACGAAGTAATTGCTCTAATCCGTAACTCAGTAGATCCTGAGACTGCTAGAAATGGCTTGATGGAGCGTTTTGAATTGACTGAGATTCAGGCGAGAGCCATTCTCGACATGCGTCTGCAGCGTCTTACTGGAATGGAACGTGATAAGATCGTTCAGGAATATCAGGAGATCATGGCATTGATCGAAGAGCTAAAGGATATCCTTGCTAATGAAGATAAGCGAATGGAAATCATCAAAACCGAACTCACCGAAATGCGAGATCGATATGGTGATGACCGTCGTACAGAAATAGAGCATAATGCTGAAGATTTCAGCTATGAAGATATGATCCCAAATGAGGAAGTGATAATCACGGTTTCTCATCAAGGATATATCAAGCGAACGGCTTTGACCGAATACAGAACTCAGGGTAGAGGAGGAGTAGGCTCAAGAGGAGTCAGCACCAAAGAAGACGATTTTACCGAGTATCTTTTCACCGCTTCCACACACAATTACTTGCTGATTTTCACTGATCAGGGTAAATTATTCTGGTTAAAGACCTATGCAATTCCCGAGGGGGGGAAGACTTCCAAGGGAAGACCGATCCAAAACTTGATCAATATTGCATCGGATGATCGAATTAGAGCCATCATTCAAGTTGATGATCTTAATGATCAAGATTATATTAATAATCACTTCCTCGTGATGGTTACCAAGAATGGAATCATCAAGAAGACTACTCTGGAACAATATAGTAGACCTCGTACCAATGGAATCATAGCCCTGAACATTCGGGAGGATGATCAACTGGTAAATGTAGACATGACGAATGGTGATCAGCATATTGTAATAGCTGCTAAATCAGGTCGTGCCATTCACTTCCATGAGTCTGCGGTAAGGCCAATGGGCCGAACTGCCACGGGAGTAAAAGCCATAACCTTAAATGATGTGAATGACTATGTCGTTGGCATGGTATGTGCACCTGAGGAAAATGCGACGCTACTTGTAGTTTCGGAAAAAGGATACGGCAAAAGGTCATTCCTTGAGGAATATCGCATCACAAATCGAGGTGGAAAAGGTGTGAAAGCCATGAACACCACCGATAAAACCGGAGCGCTTGTTGCAATAAAACAAGTTGTCGATACTGATGATTTGATGATTATCAATAAGTCTGGTATTACCATCCGAATCTCAGTGGATGGACTTCGAATTATGGGAAGAGCCACACAGGGAGTGAGATTGATCAAAATTTCTGAAGGAGACGAGATTTCATCCGTTGAAAAAATTTCCAAAGAAGAAGATGAAGAAAATCTAAATTCTTCAGAAATTGCACCAGATTCTGAAGAGAATCCAAATGAAACAAAAGAATAATCAACCAAAATAAGATAAACGCCAAGAATGAAAAAGCTAATTCTATCAATGGTTTTGGTCGGCGCAACGACCCTAGCCTTTGGACAAAAAAAGGTAGTACGTTCAGCTGAAAAAAACTTTAAAAATGGAGACTATGCCACTGCTCTATCTGAAGTAGAAACAGCTCTTCAGGATCCAGAGACTGGTTCAGATCCTGAGACCACTTTGTTGAAAGCTCAGATTCAATTAGGAATGTTCGCTACCGATTCTTCTAATACCATGGAGAATCTTGAGGTAGGTAACAACTCCTATGAGTCTTTTATGAAAGCCTTCGAAATGGGCGATGGAGATAAAACTTCAGGTGTAGGAAAAGATATTTTCGAAGAAGATATCCCCGGAGCTCCTGAGAATTTGCGTCCTAATTCAGTTAACAAATTGAAAAACGTAGCATTTGATAAGGCAATTGTTCAATACAATGAGGAAGACTATGAAATGGCTTATGAGTTTTTCAACTTGGCTGGTGAAATTGATCCAACAGACACCACTATCCATTACAATGCAGGATTCCTTGCAAATGATCTTGGAAGAACTGAAGATGCTAAAAGACACTTCTCTACTCTACTTGATATCGAAGGATACAACAAGCTAAATGCATACTATTTCATGATTCAGATTTTGTCTACTGAAGACAAAGACCCTGAAGCTGCTTATGCAATGGTAACAAGAGCAAAAGAAGAGTATCCTTCAGATAAGGACCTTTCTACTTACGAAATCCAACTTTTGCTTCAGCTAAACAAAATGGATGAAGCAATGGCTCAAATCAAAACAGCTCTTGAAAGCGATCCAAACAATACTGCTTTATTGCTAAGATCCGGCTATCTAAAAGAGCAAGCAGGTGATATGGAAGGTGCACTTGCCGACTATAAAAAGTCAGTTGAGGTTGATCCTCAGTTTTTCGAAGGTAACTACTATGCTGCTGCATTGCTTATCGAAAAAGCACGTGAAATTCTCAATGAGTTAAATGGTCTGTCCGATGAAGAATGGGAGAAGCGTTCTGAGTCTATGGGCAAAGAAGCAAACGAATACTATGCTGACGCAGTAACTTACTTCGAAAGCGCTCTTGAAATCAAGCCTGAGGATACAGGAATCATGGAAATTCTTTTCCAGATTCACACTCGATTGAAAAATGACGCGAAAGCTGAAGAGTATAACAAAAAACTAATTGAACTTCTCGGTCCTAACTGGATGGAAGGATAATTTGAACTTATTCAAGTACCTAAAAAAGCTGCCATTTGGCAGCTTTTTTGTTTTCATTATATTCGTTTTAATGATTTGACATTTCGTTAACTCTTCACTTTATGAGACTAGTTTATTTTTTCAGTAGTCTGTTTTTGAATATTAGGCATGCTTGTCTGATAATGATTGTTTTTTTGAACCTAAGTTTGGTCTCTTTTCAAGCTTTTTCTCAGGAAAAATATGATAAGATTATTGAGCTATCCGTCGAATCCGGTCCTTTTATTAGCAATGGGGACCCTTGGGCTGATGATTTGATCGATTTAGTTTCTTACACTGCTTTTGATTTTCGTTTTGGATGGCGTCAAAACAAAACCTTTATGGGAGATCTATACAGAAACCCAATTTTCGGGATTGGGGTATCTTCCACACTACCCTATCAATCTGAAATCGGTAGACCAATGGGAGTCTATTGGTTTTTTGATATTCCATTTAGACCTTTTTCTCAGGATAATAGGTTAAATTTTTCCTACTTTGCTCATTTGGGTTTAGGCTTCAATCTCAATCCATATGACTCTTTGGATAACCCTATCAATCAATTTATAGGCTCCGAATTAAACAGCTACATCCATTTTGGTGCAAAAGCCAATTATACACTCTCAGATCGATTTCAGCTTTTTTCAATGCTTGGATTAAAGCACTTTTCAAATGGCTCTACCAGAAAGCCTAACGCTGGGATTAATTTGGTCCCGGTTTCAGTAGGTTTGCGATATAATTTTCAACCAAGCCAAGTAAAACCCGAAGAAGCTTTTCTACGAGACCGCCCCATTCTTTTCGAAGAAGGGTACTGGAATTTTATGCTTTACACCGGCTCTAAGAATTACGAAATCGGAGAGGGGACCTACTTTCGAGGTGGTTTTAATCTGAGCTATATTTGGGACAAAAATTACAAATATCGATATGGGGTAGGCTTAGATGTCTTTTTTGCTCCAGGTCTGTCAGAACGAACAGGTAATACTGATGTGGGATTTTGGGATCAAACCAGTGTAGCAATTGCAGGGGCTTGGGAGTGGAAACTTACCGAAAGGCTGTATGCCCCGGTTGGATTGGGATTTTATATCCATAGAAACAGGGAAAACCAAGAATCAACAGTCTATTATGAGCGGGTAGGACTCAGATACTTGATGTCTGAAAATTTACAATTTGGAGTTCAAATCAAGGCCCATAGAATCAAGGCTGACTTTTTTGAATTTACTTTGGGCTACCGATTTTTAAGAAAACAATAAAAGAGACCCACCTATCAAATTTTGTTTTTTATTACACTTAGCTAATGCTAGTTTGGAATTTGATTTAAGAAAATACATGAAATCTACACGATTAAAATCATCATTAAAGACATATTGATATGGTTATTTTAATCGTCAAAGATTCCATCTGGCAATTTGAAGTCGAAAAGTAAACAGATGAAAAAACTACGTTTCTTTCTGCCAATTATATTGGTTTTTTTAGGGCTTAATTTTCCATTGTTCGCTCAGTCCTTGTCTTCCTCAGAGTTATATCATGAGCTCTTGAAATTGGAAGAGACCAAGCGAGTGCTTTATGTCGCAGCTCATCCGGATGACGAAAATACCCGGCTGATTGCCTATTTGGCTAACGAGACAAAAGCCCGAGTAGCTTACTTGAGTCTGACTCGAGGTGATGGTGGGCAAAATCTCATTGGGCCAGAACTAGGAATCGGTTTGGGTCAAATCAGGACCCAGGAGCTTTTGCAAGCTAGAATGACAGATGGGGGAGTTCAGTATTTTACCCGAGCAAAGGATTTTGGATACAGTAAAAATCCTAGTGAAACCCTCCAAAACTGGAATAAAGAAACAATCCTTTCAGATGTGGTATGGGTGATTAGAAAATTTCAACCTGATATTATCATTACCAGATTCAATACCATTCCCGGCGTAACTCACGGTCATCATACCACCTCAGCAATTTTAGCAGAGGAGGCTTTTGCAATCTCAGGAGATCCAAACGCTTTCCCTGAGCAACTTGAGTATGTGAAACCTTGGTCAGCGAAGCGGATATTTTGGAATGCATATAATTTTCGAGGAGAGTTTGAAGCTCAGGAAGGCGAGGTTTACCATGAGTTTCCCACTGGGGAATACAATCCCGTATTGGGTCAAACCTACAATCAAATGGCAGCGAATAGCCGAACCATGCATAAGTCTCAAGGCTTTGGATCGACTGCTTACACTGGGGCTTCAAATGATCATATTCAATTTATTGCAGGAGAAAAGTTTGAGCAAAGTCCCTTTGAGGGTGTGAAAAACAGATGGGATCATTTTGAAAATGGTAAAACAACAGAACTGTTAATAAACGATCTGGTACAAAATTTTGATTTTCGGTCCCCAGCGAACAATCTTTCTGCTTTATTAAAAATCAGAGAGCAAATCAATCAAATGGAAGGAAGCGATCTCTGGCTTAAAGAGAAAAAAGAGTCGATTAATGATATTGTTTTAAAAGTAATTGGATCAAAAATAGAATTTGTCACCAATCAGGAAGTGGCCTTTCCCGGGGCATCAGTCAGTACAAACTTGGTGATTAATTCTCCCGGAAATACAGCCATAAATATATTGGGCGTGGAAGTTTTGGGAGAAAAAGTTGAGGTAGAAGGGGGTGGTAGTTCAGCAAATGAGCCTTTCCGTCAGGATATTAATTTGACCATTCCTGAAGGTTTTGACTTTACCCAGCCTTACTGGCTTGAAAATTACGAAGATGGCCCCATGTATCCGGTTGACGATCAGCAAATGATCGGAAAGCCATTTAATGATGCGAGTATACAAGCCACACTGAATTTGGAGATTGAGGGGCAGTTGTTGACAATTAGCACTCCTTTAGTCTATAAATTTAATGATCCCGTAGATGGGGAGGTAAATCAGCCATTTATCATTACTCCATCGATAGACTTGGAACTGTCGAAGAAAGTGCTTTTTGGAATCAATGAAAAAAGACCACAGGTAACGGTTTTTGTCAATTTTAGAGATAAAATCGTAGATGGCGTTTTGAGTTTTGCCGGCCTTGATTCTAGCGAATATCGAATCTTAGAATCAGAAGACCTTGTGGGAAGAAAGCAGCGAAGATATCAAGTTGAATTTGTTTCTGATCAAGTTGGAAAACGAAGAATTCTGGCTACTTACACAACTTCATCAGGAAGTTTTGATCAGACTTTAAACCGAATCACCTATAAGCATATCCCTAATCTTACATTTTTCACTTCGGCTTCTATTGATTGGATTCAAGCGGATTGGGAAATATCAGGCGGTAAAATTGGTTATGTTCCTGGCGCTGGAGATGAAGTACCTGAGGTCCTGGAAGCCCTAGGTTATGAAGTGACCATGCTTGGAGACAGTGATTTTGATTTGGATAATTTAGCTCAGTTTAAGGCTATAATTATGGGAATTCGTGCCTACAATACCAATGCTCAGGCTGCAGCAAACCAGCAAGCATTGATGGGTTACGTACTTTCAGGCGGAAATATGATTGTGCAATACAACACAACGGGTAGGTTACTGACCAATCAACTTGGTCCCTATCCTTTCTCGCTGACCAGAGATCGGGTTTCAGTAGAAACTGCACCGGTTGAAGCCGACTATACACATCCAATTCTGGCTGGCCCGAATAAGATTTCCCCGAGCGACTTTGAAGGATGGGTGCAGGAACGTGGATTATATTTTGCCGGAAGCCTTGATGAGGAATACTCGACTCCATTGTATATGAATGATCCCGGAGAAGACACCCAGACAGGCTCGCTCATTCATGCTGCTTATGGAAAAGGCAACTATGTGTACACCGGTCTTTCCTTTTTTAGACAATTGCCTGCTGGAGTACCCGGAGCCGTAAAATTATTCGTAAACTTAATCGAACAATGAACCCAAATGGAAGAAAAAGATATCAAATGGAAGCGCCTCTACTGGGGACTCATGCTTAATCTGGCAGTATTGATTTTCTTTTTCTACTTCCTGATGCAGCACTTTTCATGACTAGCCTAGACTGGATTGTACTATTCGGAACCCTGGGTGCCATTGCAAGCTATGGTATCTATAAAACAAGGGGTCAAAATAGCCTAGATTCTTACCTTCGAGGAAGGAATTCCATGAATTGGTGGACCATTGGGCTTTCTATCATGGCCACTCAAGCCTCTGCCATTACTTTCCTTAGTACGCCTGGGCAAGCTTATGAAAGCGGGATGGGTTTCATCCAATTTTACTTTGGCTTGCCCATAGCCATGATTATTATCTCCGTCGCGTTTATCCCTATCTATTATCGGCTGAAAGTCTATACCGCATATGAATATTTGGAAAATCGCTTTGACTTAAAGACCAGGACCCTAGCTGCCTTGCTTTTCATAATTCAACGCGGTTTGGCTTCGGGGATTACTATTTATGCGCCTGCCATTATTCTTTCGACTCTTTTGGGTTGGAATCTGACTTGGACCGTTGTATTCATTGGGGTAGTAGTGATTATTTACACTGTTTCAGGAGGTACCGCTGCCGTATCCATCACGCAAAAACAGCAAATGGCAGTGATGATGGGAGGGATGATTTTGGCAGGTATTATTGTCATTCGGATGCTTCCGGTCTCATTTACAGAAGCTTTGCATTTGGCAGGGAGTATGGAAAAGCTGAACTTGGTCAATCTGGAGTTTGATCCATCCGACCGCTACAATGTATGGTCAGGAATGACTGCAGCGGTCTTCTTATTTCTGTCCTATTTTGGAGCTGATCAAAGTCAAGTGCAGCGCTACCTCTCCGGTCAAACTTTAAGTCAAAGCCGCATGGGGCTCATTATGAATGGCTTTCTGAAAGTCCCGATGCAGTTCATTATTCTTTTTATAGGAGTCATGGTCTTTGTATTCTACCAATTCTACCAGCCTCCTGTAGTATTCAATACGGTACAGACTGAAAAACTTCAAGAAAGTGAGTATGCCTCTGAATTTCAATCCCTTCAGGGAGAATTTGACGCCTTGTTTGAGGAAGGAAAGCAAGCATATCAGGAGCTTTTGGTAGCCGTGGATGCGGAAGATGATGTCGTGAAAAATCAAGTCAAAGCCTCACTTGGGCAGATCAAGCAAAAGCAGGAAGCCGTCAGGGATGAGGTGAAGGCTTTAATCGTCAAGAATGACCCAGTGGCGGAAACTCGAGATACGGATTATGTTTTTATGCGCTTTGTGATGGATCATTTACCCGTAGGGATAGTCGGGTTATTGTTTGCGGTGATATTTTCGGCCGCTATGTCTTCCAGCGCTTCTGAGTTGAATTCGCTAGGTTCCACTACCACGATTGATCTGTATAAGCGTTCGATCAAAAAGGAAGCTTCAGATGGTCACTATGTAATTTCTTCGAAGCTTTTTACCGCCTTGTGGGGTGCTCTTGCGATCTTCTTTGCCATCTATGCCTCACTTTTCGAGAATCTGATCCAGGCAGTTAACTTATTGGGATCACTCTTCTACGGAACTATTTTGGGAATATTCCTGGTAGGTTTCTTTATGAAATGGGTAAAAGGTTTTGCTGTGTTTTTAGCAGCACTTCTTTCTCAGGCTTTGATTTTAGTAATCCATTTTCAAAATGGGGAAGGCTTATTCGGAATCGTATGGGAAATCGGTTTTCTTTGGTACAATGCCATCGGTTGTCTTTCCGTCATGCTCTTTGCAATGCTGCTTCAGGTCTTGAAAAAATAAAGGCCCTTCCAAATTGAAAGGGCCATGATTCTTTATATTTTTTGATTATCTACTTTTCTCTCAGTATTAGAAGCTTTTGACCTATAAGAAAGCCTGAAGTTCAGGTTCAGGGAGCTTCGGTCTTCATACTTCCAATTTCCAATTAGATAATCAATGAAAAATTAGCTCTTGGCAGAATTCTTCAAATTATTTGATCGACTTCATCAATCTTTCATTCAAAGTAATGTAATCTGGATTTTTAGCTTCTTCCGCTAGTTTCATAGATTCTTTAGCTGAGGCTAGTGCTTCTGAATTTTTGCCCAAAGCCACTTCGATTTTAGCTTTCAGGTGCATAGTCCAGTACTTCGGATCAGAAGTTGTGGAAGCTTTGATCCACTCATAAGCTTGATTAAGATCCTTGTTATTGTTGAAGTAATAATTGGCGGAAGCGTAAAGTAAGCTTGGATTTTCCGTCTTCGTATCGATGACCATTTCCTGAATCTGAGCCATCACAATTGGATCTACTTCTGTAGAGATCCGGAAATCCACTCGGGTGTTTTCCCATTTCATCGAAAGGTCAGCTGCATTGTCAGTCATATTATTGAAGCTGATTTCGAAGGTTTCGTACTTTCGGCTCAGCTTATTGGGCGAGACCGTAAATCGCATCAAATCATCGGCATCCGAATAACCGAGAGCACCCCAAAGTTCTGTGTTTTTAGATAGGACAATGGTCCATTCATTTTTCCCGGGGATCGTGTAAAGTGCATATTTCCCAGCTGGTACAGTCTTGCCATCAATCATGACATCCGTAGAAAAATCCAAAGTGGTAGCCGAATTGGCTCCTGTGCGCCATACTTGGCCGTAAGGCACCAACTCACCGAATATCTTTCTTCCTCTTGTACTAGGTCTTGAATAGATGACCTGTACGTCAGTGAGACCTACCTTTTGGGAAATACTTGCCGAAGGGGAGGCCTGAGGCATTTGAAGTTGTTGGGCGAAAGAACTCCCTAAAGCAGCAAAAACTGCCAAAAAGAATATCAAGCTAAATTTTTTCATGGTTATATCGTTTCAGTTAATTGAGTGCAATTTGCTTAATTTTTGACCAAGAATTTGTGTTTTTTCGTCAAATTTTTGATCAATGGATGTATCGTTTTATACCGAGATTGAGTAGATATTTACAAATGTCGACCTTTGTATTATGAGCCTTGCAATCATCAGTCCTGGAAGAGATCCTCAACCTTGGATCGACGCTATCCGAAAGCAAAACGATCAATTGGAAATCGAAGTATTTCCGAATATCCAATATCCCGAAAAGGTTGAGGTTGCCCTTCTTTGGCAGCATCCAAAAGGAATTCTTGCAGATTTCCCAAATCTAAAAATGATTAGCTCTATGGGTGCTGGAGTAGATCATATTCTAAGTGATGATTCCATCCCTGAGGAGCTTCCGATTGTCCGAATTGTAGATGAAAAGTTGACCTGGTCCATGACCAATTATGTGGTGATGGGGGTATTGAATTTTCATAGGCAGGTCACTCGATATCAGCAACTAAAAGAAGATCGAAATTGGGATATGTCTGAACCCGAGATTTCTGTCACCATAGGAGTGATGGGAGTGGGAGCTTTAGGTTTTGATGTATTGGAAAAACTCGATTTTATGGGATTTCCGGTAGTAGGCTTTGGTTTTTCTGATAAAGACGATTTTCCTTTTCCTTACTTTCCAAAGGAAAAATTAGATGAGTTTTTGAAGGAGGTGAATGTTTTGGTTTGTTTGCTGCCGCTGACTTCAGATACTGAAAATATTCTGAATAAATCGCTTTTTGAAAAAGTCAATCCCGGGACATATTTGATCAATGTCGCCCGTGGAAGACATCTAGTCGAAGAGGACTTGATAGATGCAATTTCAAAAGGGCAGCTGTCAGGAGCTATGTTGGATGTCTATCGGAAGGAACCTCTCCCAGAGGATCATCCTTTTTGGCAAAATGAAGGCATTTTTATGACTCCGCACATTGCGAGTGTCACTAATCCAGAGGCGGCTTCTCCTCAGGTAGTGGAAAATATCCGTCGACTTGAATCCAACGAACCTTTGATGAATCTCGTAAACCGATCTCGAGGCTATTAATTATGGAAAAAAACGGGACTATTCTTTGCCCTACCGATTTCTCTGAGTGTTCACTCAATGCAATTGAGTATGCAAGCCGAATCGGGGAGCAATATGGTGCAAAGCTGATTTTAATTCATGTTAGCAACAAAGAGGACTTTTTAAAGCTGAATCCAGGCCGGGAAGACAATGATTATCAGCGTGATTTTTTAAAAGAAAAACTGAATAATCTTAAAAAAACAGTACAAGCGGAATCAATCCCTTTAGGGCTGGAATCTTGTGAAGGGATGATTTTAGAGGGAGATGTGATCGAAGTCATGCTAAATGCAATCGATGAAACGGATTGTCAGCTGGTGGTGATGGGAACAGAAGGGATGAATGACCTACGAAAAAATATTATTGGTAGTCGCACAAGTCAGATAGTAGGGAAGTCCCCCGTGGACGTTTTGGTGGTGCCTAGGAAGGTTTTTTATAAGAAACCGAGGAAATTGGTCTTTGGTACAGACTATAGAGAAGAAGATAAAATCGCTATACAGAAGGTAGTTGAGTTTGCAAAGTTTTTTGATGCTGAAATAGATATTGTTCATGCCTCTGATGGCAAAAACAAACTGGATAGACCCTTACATCAATCGATGGTGGAAGAGATTACACCCTTTGTGAGGTACGATAAGGTGAATTTTGTTCTGAAGTCTTTTCGGGACAACCTGGCTCTAGGCATGGAAAGCTATCTAGCCTCCGCCAAGGGGGATATGCTCATTACTTTAAGTAGGCAGCGCGATTTCTTTGATAAAATCTTCAATAAAAGCCTATCCAAGAAAATGGCCTACTTCATCACGAAACCCCTGTGGGTAATCAAGAATTTTTAGATTAAGAAAAAGGCTTTTTCAGAAATTGGAAAAACTCAGATCGGGTTTTAGAATCTGTAAAAACCTTTTTCACAATCTGAAAGTAATTTTCCAGCGTCAAAGCCTCATTATTATTTCCATTTTTGGGAATTTCCGGTAGGGGTGCTGGCTTTTCGTTGGCAGGCGGATTTGGTTCTTTTTTCTCAGGAGCTTTATATCCAACCAAGTCATCAGCCTTTTCAAAGCTTTTCTTCGATTTTTTCTGATAGCCGAGTTTTTCCTCGACCAAGCCTTTATTGTTGTAAGCGACAGCATCTTCAGGGTCCAATTCGATTGCTTTTTTATAATCTTGAATAGCACCCATCAAATCCCCGATTCTATCCTTGAAAAATGCCCTGCTGCTATAGCGGTAAGGGTTATTTGGATCAAGATTGGCAGCTCGATCAAATTCCGTCAGAGCCTCTTCATTTTTACCTAGTAAGTGCAAAACTACCGCTCTATCAGAGATAAAATCGGTGTTATATGGCTCAAGAGCTACTATTTTATCGAAATCTTCCAAGGCAGATTCAGTTTGACCCATACGGGAAAGTATTCTGCCGCGAAAGAGAAAATAATTGCTTTCGCTTTGATTTTCTGTGATCAATTGGTTGAAAATCACCAATGCTTCTTCGAATTTGCCGGATTTATAATAAGAGATACCTGTCTGAAAGTCCATTTGAATGCTTTTTAATTATTACAAAATTAACAGGAGAATAGTTTTCACAATTATCAATTTGCTTTTGGCAGCTTTTGATAGCTACTCTTATCTTTAAGTCTCAAATTGCAAACCATGCCTAAACAACCGACGGACGTCATCAAGGATTTGAAAGCGGGGAAATTTTCTCCAGTTTATTTTTTAGAAGGAGATGAGCCCTATTACATCGATCTCATTACAAAGATAATTGAGGACAATGCGATTCCGGAGCATGAGCGAAGTTTCAATCAGTTGGCGCTATACGGAAAAGACGCTAACATGGGGGTGGTGCTGAATAATGCCCGCAAATTTCCGATGATGGCTGAGCGTCAGTTGGTAGTGGTAAAAGAAGCCCAAAGCTTACCCGATTGGAGCAATGAAGGTGTTGCCGATCTGCTGATCAAATATGTAGAAAACCCGCTACCCAGTACGATTTTGGTTTTTGCATACAAGCATAAAAAGATCGACGGAAAAACGACCTTGGCCAAAGCCCTGAACAAGCATACAGTCTATGTGAGGTCGGAGAAAGTGCCTGAATACAAGCTCAAGCAATGGCTCGAGGGCTATTTTAAAGAAACTGGCTATGGCATTGATCAAAATGCCATCAATCTATTGGCTGACTCGATCGGAAATAATCTGGAGGTGATGACCAATGAGATTGGAAAGATGTTTATCAATCTTCCTGCAGGTACGAAAATCACTGTAGACCATATCTCCAAATACATCGGGATCCATAAGGATTACAACAATTTTGAGCTGACCAAGGCTTTGGGTTTTAGAAATGTGGTCAAAGCCAATCAAATCATCCAATACTTTTCTCAGAACCCAAAAAATCATCCCATCATTCCGATTTTTTCATTGATCTACTTCTATTTCAGTAAGTTAGCGATCATTCATGAGCACAAGGCTCAAAATGCTGACCAAGCCGCTGCGGCTTTAGGGATGAATGCATTCATTGCAAGAGAATACTTCACTGCTTCCCGCAACTATAAATTGGGCAAGATAATTGAGGTGTTCGCACACATTCGGGAAGCAGATCTTCGTTCTAAAGGAGTAGACTCCGGAAATATGAGCGAAGGTGAAATTCTCAGAGATCTCGTGTATAAAATTTTGCATTGAAACGCTTCTTTTCTTGAAATCCCAAGGCTGAACCTGTGCTTTTGGGATTGTACGGAAGCATTATAATTAATCATTTGCCCATGAAATACTGCCTTGTGCTTTTTGCTGTTTTAGGCTTCAGTGTTCAGGTGCTGGCTCAGTCCACCCTTTACCAAACTGGAGAACAGCGATTCCTGGATGATCAAACCGCTTTCTTTGAAAAGCAACTTTTTTCAGCCAGCCTGTATGAATCTGAAAAAGTAACTTCCAAAGATAATTACCTCGATCAATCCCGAGCAGCTCGTCTTTTAGCTGCACAGTCTGCCTTGGAATTAGAAAGTCCTGATGGGGTGGGTCTGATGAAGTCCTATATTTTGGACAATGGCAAGCATCCAAGTGTTGCGACAGCAGGCTTGTACCTAGGGGATCATTTCTTTTTTAAGCGTAACTACCGGGAAGCAATTGATGGTTATGCCTTGGTAAGTCCAGAAAATTTGGAAGTTTCTAAGCGGGCAGATTTGCTTTTTAAGCAGGGTTATGCACATTTTCAATTGAAAAACTATGATTCGGCTGCGCCTTATTTTGATCAGGCAAAAGTACTTGGACAGGAGGTAAGCTTTGATGCTTACTACTACAGCGGTTTTATTGCACTGCAGAATGGAAATAGTGCCAAAGCGATTCAAGATCTTCAAAACGCTGAAAAGTCTCCCTTCTACAGAGATAAAGTCCCTTACCTTCTTGCTTCCCTGTATTTTCAGGAGAGAAGCTTTCCTCAGTTGATCAGCTATGCAGAAGAAAAGCTTAAAGGTGGAGCTAATCTTGAGCGCAAGGAAATGATAAATCTCTACTTGGCCGAGGCGTATTTCGAGCAAAAGAACTTTGCGAAAGCAGCAGAAAACTATGACGCTTTCATCAATGCCCGAAAGGGAGAACTTACCCCTGAGCAAGTCTATAAAGGTGGAATTGCCCAGTTTGAGATAGAAAATTACCAGAGAGCCTCAGACTATTTGAAAGTTTCGGCTTCCACAGCTGATGAAAAGGGGCAAGCTTCATCTTATTATTTGGGGCATGCTTATTTGAAGTTGGATAATTATCAGTTTGCCAGCACCTCATTCAAAGCGGCTGCCTCTGCGGATTTCAATCCAAAAATCCAAGAGGAGGCACTTTTTAACTATGCCAAGTCAAATCTTCAGAAAGGCAGCTTTCAAGAAGGGATTTCCGGATTGGATCAATACCTGAATGAATATCCCTCGGGGGCTTTTCGCTCGGAGGCCGAGACCTTGCTTTCTGAAGCCTTGATCAATACCAGCGATTATCTCCGGGCGATTCAGCAGATGGATCAAATCCAAAATAAGTCCCCGCGTATTCGTGAAGCGTACCAGCGAGTTGCTTTTTACCAAGCAATGGTCTATTTCCGAGACAAAAGATATCCAGCGGCCATTTCCTATCTAGATAAATCCTTGGATTATCCAGTCAATAAAGACTTGATTTTGGAATCACACTTCTGGAAGGGCGAGATTTATTCTGCCAATGGAGAATTGGATAAAGCCATAGCCTCCTACCAGGAAGCGCTTCAGTTGGGTAGAACTACCTCTAGTGCTTATCTGACCAAAAGTTTGTACGGTTTGGGTTATGCTTATTTTAACTCCAAGCGATACCGCGAGGCTGAGGCACAGTTCAAGACTTACACAGACCGTCTGCGCACTCGTCAAAACAAGGAAAATTACGATGATGCCTTACTTCGATTAGGAGATTGCTACTACGTGCAAAAGCGCTTTGCTGAAGCAGAAAGTACTTTTCAGCAAGCGATTTCGGAGCGAAATGCAGGTATTGATTATGCCTACTACCGTTTAGGTGTTGTACAAAATTTTCAATCAAAAAATAGTGCAGCATTGAGAAGCTTGGATCAATTGATCGCAGGCTATCCAAATTCACTATATCTGGAAGACGCACTTTTCCAAAAAGGTCAAATCCTCATGGAAGAGACCCAGTATAGCGATGCCACTTTTGCATTTTCGGATTTGATTTCAAAGCGGCCGAATAGTCCATTTGTTCCCTTTGCCTTGGAAGGCAGAGCAGTTGCGAACTTCTCTCAGCAAAACTACGATCAGACGGTTCGGGACTATCAAACCATTTTGGATGAATTCCCAAATTCAGGAAATGCTGAAACAGCCCTAAAGGGTCTGCAAGAGACACTGGCACTGCAAGGAAGGGCAGGGGAGTTTTCAGGTTATTTGGATAGCTACAAGCGATCCAATCCAGAAAATGGTTCTGTGCAAGCTTTGGAGTTTGAATCAGCGAAGAGTCTGTATTTTGAGCGAAATTTTGCTCAGGCGAGCCAAGCTTTTGAGGGCTATCTGAGTAGCTATCCAGAAAGCAGTCAGCGAGTGGACGCCCTGTATTTTATGGGTGACTCTTATTTCCAGTCAGGTAATCAAGATGATGCTTTGCGAGTATTCCGTCAGCTAGAAAGCGAACCCGCCTCTCCGCAACGCTTAAAGGCAATGCAGCGAATAGGGGAGATTTTATCAGCGCAAGGAAATTATTCAGAGTCTATTCCTTACTTGGAAACTGCCGTTCAAAATGCCCGAAGTAAGGTAGAAGAGGCCGAGTCACTGATGGCTTTATTGAAAGCTTACAATGAAACGCAACGCTATCAGGAAGTCATCACCACTGCGGAAAAATTGGAAAGCTTGGATGGTATTTTACCGGAATCGACTCCAAGGGCTCTACTCAACAAGGCCAAAGCACAATTTGCCTTAAAGCAAGATCAGGCTGCAGGGGTCACATTGGCGGTTTTGGTAGATGAGTATAAGACGATAGAAGGGGCCGAGGGCTTGTTTCTTTTAGCAGAATCCTATCAAAAGCAAGGTCAGATCGACCTTTCAAATGACAGTATTTTTGAAATGTCCGGTCCTTTTGCCGATTTCGATTATTGGTATGGTCGGATGTTCCTACTTCTGGCTGAAAACTATTTGCTCTCGGGAGAGGATTTTCAGGCTAAAGCCACGCTTGAGTCTATCGTAGAAAACTCCACGAATGAGGAAATTAAGAAACTTGCTCAGGACAAACTCCAAACCTTGAACTAACCATGAGAAAATTAAAAATATTCTTCGCGGCATTGATTCTAGGAACTCCTGGAATTGCTTCGGCACAAATACAAAATAGAGGGGAAGTTCAAGACCAGGAGTTTGTTATCCGAAAAGACCGGGTTTTGACTCTTCCGAATCAACCTCGGGTTTATGAGAAGCTACCCGTTTTGCCTCAACCGAAAGGGCTCAGTGATTTCAATTACACGGTCAATTTCTATGAGTTGGATTTACCCCCAGTTCAATTAAAGGCAGAGCCGGTACAAAAGACCTATCGACGTGATATTGCTGATCGATACCCGGGTTTTTTGAAAGCTGGTTATGGGAATTTTGCCAGCCCTCTTTTGGAGGCTCGATTGATGGCAACTGAGGTCTATGATTGGAATTACTCCTTCAATCTGAAGCATCAAAGCTTTGGCAAAGGCCCCATTTTGGGGGAAGAGTCAAAAGAATCCCACACCAATCTCGGAGGGAATGCCAGCTACTTTTTGGATCAAATAGAAGTATTCGGAGGCTTGGAATGGGCACAGGATTCTTACTCTTTTTACGGAATTGATACTTCAGTAATCAATGACCCTAACTTGGAATTTACCGGAATTCAGGGAAATGTATTCCAAACCATTCGTCTTCATGCGGGTATCCGGGACATAGAAAAGGTCGGGCCGATCTCTTATCAAGGAAAAGTCCACTTTCAAAACTTCCAGGATAGCTATCTCGCAAAAGAAACAGAAATAGCTTTGCAAGGAGAAGCGGTTTTCAGGCCTTCTGATGACTGGACAGGTTCTGTCAATTTATCATTCTTCAACACCAATCCTGAGGATAGGGACTATGATGTAAGCAGAAATTATTTTGCCATCCGTCCTCGAGTGGTTTATCGCTTAGATGCTTTTCAGTTTACCGCAGGCTTAAATTTGATTTCAGAAAATGATTCTGTTCCGGGAAAATCCAGTGATTTCAGAATTTTCCCTCTTTTGAAAGCTTCTTATCAATTTGCTGATGAATTTGGATTCTTCGGGGAGTTTTCTGGCGATGTAATTCGAAATACCTATTACAGTTTTGCCATGGAAAATCCCTTCATCGGGCCATCTGCACAATTGCTAAATACGATTAATAATTACAAGGTAGCAGGAGGAATCGAAGGGACGGTTCAAAATTCGGTTGATTACCGGGCCGGAATAGATGTCAGTCGATTTAATCAAATGCACTTTTTTGTGAATTCTGGAGCGGATACTTCCCGCTTTGAATTGGTGTATGATGATCGAGTGACGGTGTTTAACATCAATGCCGAATTGGGGGTTCGTGTCAATGAGTTTTATCGACTCTCTTCAAGGCTTGACCTTTTTCAATACGATATGAATCTTCAGGAAGAAGCTTGGCATCGGCCTACTTGGCAGGTAGGTATCAATAATCAGTTATTACCTTTGGATGGTTTATTGATTCAGGCAAATCTGAATTTTATGGGAGGAATCAAGGCCCGCACGATTACTTCAAACCCAGAAGTCCCATTTTCTTCTGAAAAGCTAAAGACCATTGCAGACCTTCAATTGAAAGCTGATTACCAGATTACAGAAAAGATTGGTGTTTTTGTGGAAGGAAATAACCTTCTCAATGGCCAAAATGTGCGTTGGTTGAATTATCCTGTTCGAGGCGTGCAGTTGATCGGTGGAGCTTGGTTGAAGTTTTAATATTTTTGTGCTTTTTGATCAAATCAACTAGCTTCGTAACAAGGCAATTTCATTAGACTGTGAAGAAAAGAGAAAAAGAAACCTGGACCGATCCCAAAGACTTTGGGTTACCTTTTGTTGAAGTCAAAAAACTCAAAGAATTTGAGGAAAATATCAAGTCCAATTCTGAATTGCCTAAAGAAGGCTCAGAAGAAAAAGTGGTATCTGCCTCTGAGCTACGTTCTAAGGTTCTTTCTCAAATTCCACCAAAACCTGTTCAGGAGCAGGAGCCTCTTGATGAACTATCCGAAAGCTTCGAACCTAAGGAAGTTGAGGATATTAAGGAGCCAAAAGCTGAAGCGAAGAAGACGATACCTGAAAAGTCCCCTGAGCTTCCTGCAAAGAAGTCGAGTTCTTGGGTGATGGTTGCAGCCTTTATCGGATTGCTTCTGATTTCTACAATTGTTTGGCAGTTGATGAAGGAAGAAAATCCATCTCCTGCACCGAATAACGAGCAATCTTCAGTGACTGTGGCTGAAAGCACGATTTCTCCAGCGACAGAGCCTGAAATTATTCCAAGTGAAACTCAAAACCAAGAATCTGAAAGTATTGATAATCAGGATTCTACAAATCTTATCTCCAATAATCCAAATCCACCTGCTCCAACAGCGGAATCTGGTACAACAATTGATCGTAAAGAGCTAGGTTCTTTGACGAGAATTGAGTCAAGAGGTGAAAGAGCTACCTATTTTATCATTGTGGGAAGCCTTCGTACCGAGCGACTTGCTCTTGAAAAATCAGCTGAGTATCAATCCCGTGTTCCGGAGCTTTATTTGATTGAACCATACGAAGATTCACCTAATTATCGTTTGGCTTTAGGAAAGTACAATTCCTTCACACAGGCAAATAATGCACTCGCTGAGATCAAAGACGATTACACCGAAGCATTGTGGATTTTGAAATATTAATATGATCTTATTACAAACGCTCTCTACAGATTCCTCGGCGGCAGCCGATAGTCTGGCTATGAATGGTGCGGCCGAGCAAATCGGTTTGCTTGATCTTTTAATCAAAGGTGGGTATATGATGATCCCGCTCTACCTATTGTTTATTTTGGCCATTTACATTTTCATTGAGCGATTGATGACTTTGAAGAAAGCTTCTAAAACTCCTGCTCATTTATTGGATCAGGTGAAAGTCTTGGTCGCAAGTGGACAAGTGGAAAAAGCCAAAATGCTCTGTGCAGATGAAAAAACTCCCATTGCCAATATGATCGCAAAAGGAGTGGAGCGAATTGGTTCTCCCTTGAAAAACATCGAAGTTTCGATTGAGAACGTAGGGAAAATAGAGATTTACAAACTCGAAAAGAATTTGAGTCTTTTGGCAACGGTATCCGGTGCAGCCCCTATGATTGGGTTTTTGGGTACGGTCGCAGGGATGATTCAGGCTTTTATTGCCATTGCCCAAGAAGAGGGCATGGTTTCGCCGAAGCTCCTTTCCGAAGGAATCTATGAGGCAATGATTACTACCGCCACAGGTCTGGTAGTAGGTATCCTGGCATATTTGGGATACAATTATTTGGTTACCCAGGTTTCCAAACTCGTACATAGAATGGAATATGCCTCTATCGAATTTATCGAACTCCTACAAGAAAAATAAGCATGGCACTTCAATCCAAACATAAAGTAGAGTCAGCTTTCAGTATGTCCTCCATGACGGATATCATTTTTCTTCTCTTGATATTCTTCATGTTGACCTCCTCATTTATTACTCCCTCAGGTCTTCCTGTCAATCTCCCATCGAGTGAGACATCAGATATAGCCCTGCAGGAAGTAACCGTTTCGGTCACCAAAGACCTCAAATATGCCGTAAATGATAAGGTGGTCAATCGGGATCAAATTAAGGCTGAATTGACTTCCTTGCTCAAAGGAAAGGATAGCCAAGTGGTCCTTCATATTGATAAAGAAGTACCTGTGGAATACTTGGTGGAGATTGGCGGTATAGCAGCAGGCTTGGAAGCAAATGTTTCCATTGCCACAAAACCGTATTAAGATGGAATATTGGAACGCAGACAAAGTAGTAAGCCAAAACAAGAAGCGGGCGGGTATCATTACCCTCCTGGTGAATATTCTACTGCTGATTGCGATCTATTTTATTGTCGTTTGGAAACAACCTATTCCACCGCTTCCCACTTTTGGTTTGGAGTTGAATTTGGGTTTTACTCCGACAGGTTCTGGTAATATCAATAGCTCTAACCCGCCTTCTGAAGCTCAAACTCCAGTAGTAGAAGCTGCTGCCCCGGGTGAAATTGCCCAAAAAGTCAGCCCCGAAGCTACGCCAACTCCCGCTCCGAAGACCGAGCAGGCAAAACCAAAGTCAAACCCTCAGCCCAATACAAATCAGGCGGTATCGGCCAAGCCATCTCCTTTGAAGGGAGAAGAGAAAGCTACTGAAACAGTCAAACAACCGGATCCTAAACCTACTGAGCCAGCAAAAATTGTTACTACTCCCGCAGAATCAAAAGCAGAAGAAACGGTCCAGAAAGCACCTGAACAACCTAAAATCAATGAAAGAGCGCTGATGGGTGCAGGTGGTACCAAAGGAAAAGGAAACCAACCTGCAGCTGGTGGAGCACAAGGTGATTCCAAGGAAAAAGGGGATGCCGGAGACCCGAAAGGTACTGTGGATGGTCGCGCTATTATGGGGCAGGGTTCAGGTCAGGGTACCAATTCAGGTGCTGGCTACAGTCTTGACTTGGCTGGATGGGATTTTGCCGCTAAACCCAATATCAATGACCAAGTGTCCACTCGAAGTGGTCGTATCGTTTTTAAAATCACTGTGGATGATTCCGGACGCGTGGTCCAAGCAGTTCCATTGGAATACAATGTCTCCAATGAGGTGCTTGCATACTATCGTCAAGTAGTGAATAAAGTTTCTTTTAAGCGACAGGGTGGTACCGCCGTTGCCGATTTCTCTAGCGGAAAAATCACATTTATTATTAAGGTTGATTAAATCCATGACCTATCAGGAGGCCTTAGATTTTTTATATGGTGCTTTGCCGATGTTCCAGCGTGTCGGGGCTGCAGCTTTCAAAAAAGACCTGTCTAACACGATCGCTCTTTGCAATCATCTTGGGAATCCGGAGAAGAAGTTTAAATCCGTTCATGTAGCCGGAACTAATGGAAAGGGGAGTTCCTCTCATTCTCTGGCAGCTGTTTTCCAAGCTGCAGGATACAAAACAGGACTTTATACTTCCCCTCATCTCAAGTCTTTTACTGAGCGAATTCGCATCAACGGAATAGAAATTCCGGAGGAGGAAGTTGTCCGCTTTGTTGAGGCTAATCGTGAGTTTCTGCTGGAACTTAAGCCTAGTTTTTTTGAGATGACCGTTGGAATGGCTTTTTGGTACTTCGCTGAGGAAGCGGTAGATATAGCCATCATAGAAGTTGGAATGGGAGGAAGGTTGGATAGCACTAATGTCATTGAGCCTGAACTATCCCTGATTACCAATATTGGCTGGGATCACATGCAGTACTTAGGGGACACTTTGCCGAAAATCGCGGCAGAAAAGGCCGGAATTATCAAAGCTGAAACTCCTGTGGTGATCAGTCAAACACAGGAGGAATGTGAGCCTGTATTTCGTCAACTCGCAATTGAAAGAAGTGCTCCACTGGTATTTGCTGATGATTACTGGAAGGTGAAAAAGACAAATAAAGGCCAGGCTAAAAGTGACATTTTGTTATCGGCATCCTACGAGGTAGTTCATGATTTGAAGAAAACAGAACTTGAGTTCGGTCTTTTGGGCGATTATCAGGTTTTCAATTTGCCAGGAATCTTGGAAAGTATTGAGCAACTGCGAAAAATGGGTTGGAAGCTGAGCGATGAATCAGTTCACGAAGGGCTTTTGAAAGTCTCTCAACTTACCGGGTTGAAAGGTCGCTGGCAGATTTTGGGTAAAAATCCCTGGGTCATCACGGATACAGGGCATAATGAACCCGGGATAAAGGCAATACTGGAGCAATTGAAAACCTACCAATTTGATCAACTGTGGTTAGTTTTGGGAATGGTCAGTGATAAGGATATTTCAAAAGTACTAAGTTTGATGCCTAAAAATGCCCACTATATTTTTTGCGAAGCAAGCATCCCGAGAGCCATGCCAGCAAAAGAACTGGCGGAAAAAGCTGCTATGCAGGGCTTAAAAGGCGAAACCATTCCTTCTATTTCAGAGGCAGTTCGATTTGCCAGAAAAAAAGCTAAAGCGAATGACCTGATATTTATCGGAGGCAGTACTTTTGTGGTCGCAGAAATCGAAGAGCTGTAGTGGTAAATAAGGATTAAAAATTCTTTGGGTCTTTTCGGTTTGGTCGGAGACTTACTATTTCAATAGAGTCTGAATTTACACGATAGTAAATACTGGTTTGTTTACTGAAAACATATCTTCTTAATCCTTTTCTTTTCTTGGATTCAGGAAACATTTCTGGTACTTCTGAAATCAAATCAATAGCCCTTTCTAACCTTTGATAAATCTCTTTGGCTTTTTTTCGACCAAAATTTTGATCGATATAGTCCAATATATCCAAAATCTCATGTCTAGCTCGGAGTGAATATCGAATGGGATGGCTCAATTCTAAAAATTATATTTCTCTTTAATTTCTGCATTAAGGGACTCCCTTGAGATGAAATTTCCTCTATCAAGTTGCTCCAAGGTTTGGTCGATAGCCACTTGATCTTCCTCGCTTATCTCTTCCCAAAAATCAGCTTTGTCCTCGATATTTAAAATCGTTTTGACTGCATTCAGCCTCTCTTCATCATTGCTTTTCATGATTTCAGATATGATTTTATATTTTACCGAAATATCCATTTGATTGTCTTAACGTGATAATTAAAGGTAAGGATTTTTATACAGAGCTGGTTTTCTAAATCTATTTCTTATTCCTTTAAATTAGGTGGTTGGGTTTAAATACCATTTTGAGCAGTCTATAGGATAGCAAAGTTATGACTCTCGAACTGCCAAATTCATTCCCGAAAAAAATGGGTAAAGATTACCTGATATTTATCGGAGGCAGTACTTTTGTGGTCGCAGAAATCGAAGAGCTGTAAATGAGTAGGAAAAAACTGGTTCGCTTCAAGGCGAATGAAGAAAACCCCAATGTAGTACAAGAGGGTAAGCCCATTTTTGAGGAAATCAAAGGTCAGTGGCGAGCAAGGCAATTTCAAAACCAAAATCCTTTGGTCGTTGAATTGGCATGTGGGAGAGGCGAATTCACAGTTGGCTTGGCTCGGGTATTCCCTCATCAAAACTTCATCGGGGTAGATATCAAAGGAAGCCGCATCTGGAAGGGGAGTTCTACCGCTACCGAAGAAGGATTGGAAAATGTAGCATTTCTACGAACTCAGATTCAGCTTTTGGATAAGTTTTTTGATCAAGGAGAGATCGATGAGCTGTGGATTACCTTTCCTGATCCTTTTCCGAGGGATGGAGACGAAAAGCGAAGATTAACTTCTGATCGTTTTTTGGACATGTATAAACCTCTTTTGAAATCCGGGGGAACCGTGCATTTCAAAACCGATAACACTGGCTTATTTGACTTCTCTTTGAACTTGGTTCAATCCAGAAGAGACATACAGGTTTTGGGTCACACGCATGATTTTTATCAAAGTGAATGGAAGGATGATCACTTTGGTATTCAAACCCGCTATGAGAAGATGTTTTCTGAAAAGGGAGAGAAAATCAAATACCTGAAGTTTCGCTTTATTGGATGAAATCCGGATTTTTATAAGCAGGATTAGGATAGGAATAAAAACCCTCACCTGATTTCTCACCTAGCTTCCCCTCATCGATATAAGATTTGAGAAGCTTTGCAAAAGCCTGCGAAGCAGAATCGGTTCGGTTTTTGGTGACATGCCAAGCCGTATCCAATCCAATCGAATCCAAAATTCCAAAGGGTCCCATCGGCATATGAAAGTTGACCATCCAAGACCGGTCAATGTCTTCTACACTTGCTACCTCACCTGTCAGCAACTTTCCAGCAGCACCGATCAAGGCCAAAAGCATGGTATTGAAAATGTAGCCTGGATTTTCTTTTTGAACTAGGACAGGAACCTGATTGAGTTTTCTCCCGAAGTCCTCTAGCATGGGAATCATGGCAGGATCTGTACCTGGATGAGGCATAATATCTACCACTCGCGAATAAAAGACATCATGGAAGTGAAAAGCACAAAACATCTCAGGCCTTCCGGACTCCTCAGCAAACATAGATGGAAGCATGTAGGATGTGTTGGTGGTGAAAAAGGTCTTCTGAGGAGCAATTTTCCCAAACTTTTTCCAAACCTCCTTCTTTATTTCGACCTCCTCAGTCACACTTTCATTGACAATGTCGGCATCCTGAATCGCCTTTTCGGCATCGGTGGTGAAATAGATCCTGGAAAGAATCTTCTCGGGTGCTTCCTTCAGGAGCTTGCCTTTTTCCAACTGAGCCAAGATCTTTTTCATGGTCTGAAACCCGAAATCCAGCGCTTTTTCATGAATGTCATAGACAGAGACGGTGTAGCCTGAAATGGCTGCTTGAAGCGCAACGCGAGAACCCAAGGTTCCAGCACCAAGAATGCAAACTTTTTGGATGGTCATATTAGATTTTTTCTGTGAGTATACTTTTTTCTGCTTTTCTACCTGCAGCTTTTACCACTTCGATAAGTGCTGCAAAACGCGGATCTTCTGCCTGTCCAAGCTTATAGCGTTTATAAATTTGCTGAGCAATTACCGCAACCTTAAATAACCCATAGACATAGTAGTAAAGCATATTGCTCAAGTCTAGACCAGATTTTCGATCGTAGTACTCGATGACTTCCTGCCGGGTAGGATTTCCTGGTAAATGAGTCAGATTGAACATTTTCAGGATGTCTTCATCGTCTTCCTGTGCCCAATACGCCAAGCTGGTCCCCAAATCCATCAAAGGTTCTCCGACAGTGGACATTTCCCAATCTAAAACAGCTTTAATTTCGCTGATATCCTCAGGTTCCAGGATAAGGTTATCATACTTAAAATCATTGTGGATGAATGCGTAATTCTCCTTTTTGGGTATGTTGGACTTTAGCCATTCAGCCACCTTTTCCATTTCCGCAATTTCATCCGTTTTGGCTCGAAGATATCGGTCGGTCCAGCCAAGTATCTGACGCTCCACATATCCCTCGGGCTTTCCTAGGAGCAGAAGACCTGATTCTCTGAGTTCAAGGTGATGAAGTTCCAAGAGTGCATCTATGGTATTCCAAGCTAGTTTTTCGAATTCTTCTTTATTCGGGATTATCCCTGAGGGCCTTCGGTTTCGAATGACAGTTCCCTCGATATATTCCATGACGAAAAAAGGAGCACCTAAAATTCGGTCATCCTCATATAGTAAAATGGATTTTGGGGCTTTGGTGTAACCGGCTCGATGCAAGGCCTCCTGAATTCCACTTTCCCGGGCCATATCATGGGCAGTGTTGATTTTGTAGCCAAAAGGAGGTCTGCGTAGGGCAAATTTTCCTTTGGGTGTTTCCACCAGAAAAGTAAGATTGGAAAAGCCACCATTGAGTGGACTGATTTTGATCGATGCAGGATCCCAGTAAAACCGCTCCTCCAAAAAAGCCTTAAGCCTGTCAAAATTCATTTCATTCATGGCTGTCGGTATTTTTTTAGAATGCTTTTGGCTAAAGATGCTTTGTGAACTTCATCCGGTCCATCATAGATTCTGGCTCCCCGCTCATGTCTGTACCAAAATGAAAGCAAGGTGTCGTCTGTGACTCCAAGAGCTCCATGAACCTGAATAGCGCGATCGATCACCTTCATCAATACGTCAGCCACATAAAATTTGATGGTGGAAATTTCTTCTTTAACAGCTTTACTGCCTAATACCTGCATTCTGGAAGCTACATTCAAAACCATCAGGCGACTGGCATTTATTTCCGCCCGGCTTTCTGCAATCCAGTTTTGGACACTTTGCTTTTCTGCCAAAGGCTTTCCAGGTAGCAACTCACGTGATACAGCCCGACGGCACATCATATCGAAGACACGCTCGCAGATCCCTATCCAACGCATACAATGGTGAATTCTCCCTGGACCGAGTCGCTCTTGCGCTAAGGCAAACCCTTGTCCTTCTTTTCCAATGAGATGATTAATAGGAACCCGGCAATTGTCGAATTTCACCTCCGCATGAGACAGGTAATCCTCACCCTCTTCTCCCATGATGGGGATATTTCTAATCAGTGAAAAGCCCGGATTATCCAGTGGAATCAAAATCATACTTGCACGCTGATAGGGTGATTCAGCCTCAGGATTGGTGACAGCCATGACGATGGTGAATGTGGCCCCATCTGCAGCTGTGGTAAACCATTTATGCCCATTGATGACATAGCAATCCCCATCTTTGAATGCTGTAGTGCTTAAGACAACTGGATTGCTACCTGCATTGGCAGGTTCGGTCATGGCAAAGCAGCTTCGGATCTTTCCTTTTTGTAGCGGGTGGAGAAAAGTCTCTTTTTGCCAGTCCGATCCAAAAAGCTCCAACAATTCCATGTTTCCGATATCAGGTGCCTGACAGTTGCAGACATAGTGTCCCAAAGGGCTTGTACCTAGGATTTCCGAAACCTTGGCAAAATCACTTAAGCTTAAGCCTAATCCACCCGATTCCTTGGCAAGATGAGGTGCGAAAAGTCCTAGGTCTTTGACTTTTTCCCGAAGCTTATTCAATTGTGGCAAATAGGATCTAAACGGCCCTTGGACTACTTTAAGGTCTATGGGATAGAGTTCTGTCTCTACAAATTCTCGGTAAGAATCAAGTAGCTTGCTTAATTCAGAGCTTGGTAGATTTTGGGTTATATGCATAGCTTTAGATTGTGAAACCTCCATCCGCTGTAAAAACGCCTCCTGTGGTGTAGGAAGATGCCGCTGAGGCTAGAAATAAGGCCATGGCTCCGATTTCCTCAGAAGTTCCGGCTCTTTTGATAGAAAGTTGCTTCATGATCATTCCCATGATTTTATCATTGGTCCAGAGTGCTTCCGAAAATTTGGTTTGGATCAGTCCCGGACAGATGGCATTGACTCGAATGCCAGCATCACCCCATTCCTTGGCATAGACTTTTGTGAGGGAAATCAAAGCAGCTTTACTCACGGAGTAGATACCCAATCCGGCCTCCGGAGAAAGTCCACCGATCGAACTGATATTGATGACCGATGCTTCGGCAGATTTTCTTAAGTGGGGGAAACAAAGCCGGGTCAATTCAAATGGAGCTTTGACATTCACATCCATGATTTTGTCAAAGGCCTCCAAGCTTGTCTCATGCACCGGGCCAAATACCGGATTGGATGCGGCATTATTCACCAAAATATCAATGGTACCATATTTCTCAACGGTTTGATCCACTAGCTTTGGCAATTCATCCATATTGCCCACGTTACAGGCAAAGCCGCTGACTTCATAGCCCTTGGCACGAAGCTTTCCTGCCATTTCATCAAGCGCATCCTGCTTTCGGCTGCTTATGACAACTTTGGCACCTGCAGCTGCAAAAATTTCCGCTATGCTGAAGCCGATTCCTTTACTAGCACCGGTGATCAGCGCTACTTTTCCATCCAGAGAAAAAACCGAAGATAAGTCCATGTTTTGTAGGTTGATTTTTTCTTTTCAAGATATAAAAAAAAAGGCCTTGGAGAAGGATAGACTTAAAATATATCCATAGTTTTATCCAACATTAAATCCAAATTTCATGAAAGAGATCATTTTTGAAAAAATAGGTAAGCCACTTGATGTTTTACAACTCGTAGAGTCAGAAATTCCCAAGCCAAAAGCACACGAAGTACTCATTCGCGTAAAGGCTAGAAATATCAATCCCTCAGACATCATGTTTGCACAAGGGATGTATGGAATTACTCCTCAGCTTCCGAGTAGCGCAGGATTTGAAGCAGCAGGGGTGGTGGAGCAAGGAGATGAAGCAGGTCATATTTCAGCCGGAACACGAGTCATGTTTTCAGCAATTGGCACTTGGCGTGAATATGTCTGCGTACCGGTTCAGGCTGTGATTCCCATTCCCGAGCCAATGCCTTATGAGGTAGCTTGTCAGGCTTTTGTGAATCCCCTGACAGCCTATGGAATGATCGAAAAGTCAGGTCTTCAGGCGGGTGAGTGGTTGCTTATCACAGCGGGGGCTTCGGCTTTTGGGAAGTTTGCAATCCAATTGGCAAAGAAGAAAGGCATCAAAGTAGCAGCAACGGTCCGTCATGATGAGCAGATCGAATTGCTTCAATCTTTAGGCGCGGACTTGGTCGTGAATTCGGAAAAGGAAAAGATTCAGAAAGTCATTCCCGAAAAGACTGATGGGGGCGTTCATATTATCTTCGATGCGGTATCGGGAATTTTGGGAGCCAAAGCACTTAGCTGTCTGCGCCAAAATGGTAAGATGATGGCCTTCGGTGCGCTTAGTATTGAGAACATGCCTGTAAATAGTGGACTATTGATTTTCAAGGGCTTAACGATCGAAGGTTTTTGGCTGAGTACCTGGATCGAAAGTCTGGATAAGGATTCCCGCAAAAAAGCTTTTGGCGAGGTTTTCGGCTTTTTGATGGCTGAGACTTCGAAGATTGATATCGAAGCCAAGTATCCTTTGGAATCCTTCCGGGAGGCGATCGAGGCTTATGAAAAGCCCGGTAGAAACGGAAAAATTCTGCTGATGAGTTAATTTCCGCCAAAATTCCATGCTTTGCAGGACATTATCCTCATCTTTGTGTTTTCAAACAAAAACCAACATCAAAAACAGAAAGCATGAATTGGGATAAGCTGGATCAGGAGCTAACCGAAATTGTAGAAAAGCGGATTCAACTCGCTGGAATGGATTACAACGACGAGAATTACGATGATATCGAGGAGGAACTTCATGACTTGGAAGATGATTTCAATGAGGATTATGAGGATATCCTTGAAAAGGAATTAGAGAAGATCTACAGCCTTTTGAAGTCAGATACGGATATTTTGCTTCCCACAGCCTATGTTGCCAATAAGTATAAACCTTTGCTTCCGGATGCACGTGGAATCATAAGCTATGAAGTGAAAGGGCAGGAGGGAGTGCCGATCGAGTCCGATCAGTTTGACCGTCAGGATGTCAGAATCGTGCTGATTCCCAATCCGGCGAGATTTGTAATGCTCATCAATGGACAGCCACTCAAAGATCTGTGGCGAAGCCGATAAAATTGATCCCCGCTTCTGAAGGAGCGGGGATTTTTTTGGTTACAAGAAGTTGATTTTTAAAGCCAACAAATTTATTCTAAAGATCAAAAAGGCTCAAAAAGCTTTCATACTCACCTTCAGCTGGATAGTAGTAAATGGCAATGATCATTTTTTGAGGCTTAGCAATAGTTTTTTCTTGATCTTTAGACCACACTTTAAGATCCTGTTTTAAATGGGAAATCAAACTTCCATTGGACGAACTGAAAGTAAATTCTTTGATAGGCTCGATTGCCTCAATTGATAGGTTTGTATCAATGCTAAGTTCATAGAGAGCAAAGCGATCACCCTTTATCTCAGATCCTTTGTATTCGGATAAAAAGTTAATTGAAGAGGAAATATTCAAACCTGCTTCATTTTTTGGTTCTAGTTTAGAACTCACAAGGAAATCCAATACCTGAATTTTGAGGTTAATTTTACGAAGATATTTTTCAGTGATTCCGGGGTATCGTTTTTCATCAAATTTTCGGTCTATTAGAAGGGATCCCGAACAAAAACCAAAACCGAGCTGCCCTTCATTGTTTTTGCTAGCAAAGATCAGCCATTCGCTACCTTCATCAGGCAAAAAAGAACAACTACTATTCAAAACACTCCATACCCTTATTTGTTTGATTGGCTTACCCTTGTATAATTTTAGAATTTCAATCTCTGCTTTATGATATTCCGAATCTTCTGGATCTGGGCTTAGAGAAATTATCTTGGCTCTGGCTATAAAATCCTTTTCTGGGATTTGCTCTAAAAGAATGGGCATGGAGCACACACATGCATTGGCATTCTTCCCATTAAAGAGAAAAAACAAAATAAAAAGAGAGTAGAATTTAAAGAGATTCATGTAGAATTAGATTGTTCATGCAAAGGTGAATAGTAGATTTTTTCAAAGATTACCTCCGGTTTTCTTCTAGGGACTTTTCCAACTCCTCCTTCAAAATTTTAGCTTTTTCTAAGCTGATTTCATAGGAAACGATTTTCTGGTCGATCAGAGAGGAATAGATTAGTAGTTTGTTCAACAATATGCCTGAATCACTTGGTCTATAAAGCTGATTGCTGGTCAAGTCCATGTTGTTGCTCAACCAGGCGAGCAGTTCATTGGTAAAGTACTGAACTTGATATTCTCCTTTTTTGACACTTTCCTCCGAAATGGACTCATAGTAGTTGCTTAATAGCTTTTGTAGTTCTAAATCCTCAAAGAGGGCTAGTTTTCCGGAACTCTTGGTAGAAGTATAAGTTGCGCTTGTTGGCCCATAGTTTTCTACCTGCAGAGCCATGCTAAATGGTTCATCTATGTTTTCATAATCCCCTTCACTGATCAATTCTAGGAGCTTTTCTAGATTTTGAAGGATCAGTTTGTTTTGAGGGATTAGGAAGTTTTCATAAGCTTGGACATCCTCTTGAAGGTCACCAATCAAAGATTCCATAAGGATGAGGCTTTCTTTTCTGTCCTTATTTGAGTTAGCGCGTTCATTGATGAAAAAGGCCAATAAGACCCCCAGAATCACTCCCAAAAAATTAAAAAACTGATTGGTCCAATCGATCTTTTTAGCCATGGTACTGTTGGATTGATGATTAAAATTTCCCCAAGCAGTCTGAATATATCTAAAGGATTGGTTAGAAGCAATTTTCCAAGAAAAAAGAGAAGCCAAAAAGGGAAGGCTTAATCCAGATCAATCTCCAAACCCTTGGCTAGGCGCTTGGCTTGCTTAAGTGACTCTTTCTGATTTGGATAGGTGAATAAAAAAATAGGTTCGGAATCGATGGAATAAATAAGGGTATTGAATTCGGTCACCTTGCCAGATAGTGTTGGACTTATTCCGTTTGGGGTGTTTCTACTGATATAAGTTTTGGATGCTACTTTGATTTTGGATAAATGTGGCAAGGGTTTCCACTCTCCAAACTTGAATCCTGCAATGGAAGAATACTTTTTGAATCTCTTCTCCTCAAAGTCTATTAGGGTCCCTTTGTAAGTGAGGATAATCAAAAGCCCTATAATTATCGACACTATACCTACGGCCAACACTTTTTCTATCGAACTTCCGCTTGAAAGAAAAGCCGGACTGATTAACACAAAAATACCTGTGATGACCAGTAAGAGACCAAGTAGGTGGGGGCCGGATATTAAATTACGTTCTTTGAAATCGAAGTGCTGCATTTGGTTCTCTTTTAGTAATAAATTTTATGATTATTCGCATTCCTGCCAGTTACCGAATTTTATATGGTTTCACCTCGACTTCGCTCGGTGATCGTTTGTTTTCTAGGTTGGGGAGGGGAGAAAAAAGGGGCTGCGCACCTTTTTTCTCCCCTCCCATAACTAACTCCAAACCCGGAGGCCGAGCGAAGTCGAGGCCATTTTGATCTACTGGTATCATTGCGGATAATCAGGATAAATTTTAAGGTACTTTTTTTCCTGAGATCCAAATTGCATTATCCTATAAGCATTATCTAAAACCCAACTTATCTCTTACTCGGTTAAGAATCTTTTCTCCTTCTAATTTAGCCTTTTCTTCTCCGGCAGCTAATTTTTTCTCAATTTCCTCCGGATTGTTCATGTAGAAATCAAAAGCTTTTCGCTCTTCAGCATATTTTTCCAAGATCAATTCCAAAAACTCCTTCTTGGCATGTCCGTAGCCAAAATTGCCCCCTAGGTACTTTTTGCGAAGTTCGGCTGTTTGGCTTTCCTCTGCGATCAGACTGTAAAGCTTGAAGACATTGCAGGTATCCGGATCTTTGGGCTCCTCAAGAGGGGTGCTGTCAGTGACAATGCTGTTGACATTCTTCTTGAGCTGCTTTTCCGGAAGGAAGATATCAATGTAATTATTGTAGGACTTGCTCATTTTTTGGCCGTCAGTTCCCGGAATGGTCTTGACTGACTCTGCTATTCTGGCTTCAGGGATTGTAAGAATATCCTCTTCCACGATCCTGTTAAAGGCGGTAGCGATATCACGGGTCATCTCCAAGTGCTGCATCTGATCCTTGCCGACGGGCACCAAATCCGCAGAGTACAATAAAATATCCGCAGCCATCAGGACTGGATAGGTGAAAAGTCCGGCATTCACATCGGCCAAGCGTTCGGATTTATCCTTAAAACTATGCGCATTGGCAAGCATGGGAAATGGAGTGAAGCAATTGAGGTACCAAGTCAACTCAGCCACTTCGGGTCTGCGGCTTTGGCGATAAAAGACCGTTTTGTCTATATCCAGGCCAAAGGCTAACCAAGCGGCAGCCACTGCCAGAGTGTTTTCTTTGCGAAGCTCTCCATCCTTAGAACTGGTGAGTGAATGAAAATCTGCTATGAAAATATAGGACTCTTCGGAGTTTTCTTTAGCCAGTTGAATTGCTGGAACGATTGCTCCCAAAATATTCCCTAAGTGTGGTCTTCCACTGCTTTGTATGCCTGTCAGTACTCTTGCCATCAATCTAATTTTAGCGCAAATTAAGTAAATCAACCTATAATTCGTCCGGATTTATCCGTTATTTGTGTCTATGCAAAGATTTGGATTTTCGGCTTTTTTCATCCTTCTGTGTTGCCTACAGGCGCAAGTACTTCATGCTCAAGGGACTCAGGATTCTCGACTTATCTGGAAAGTGAACAAACTTGACCTAGGAGCCATTTTGGAGGAAGAGGGAATACAGGTGGCAACCTTTGAATTCAGCCATTCTCAGGATTCAGCCGTTTGGATAGAGAAAGTGTGGACAGACTGTGGATGTACTACAGTGGAATATACTCAGGATTCCTTGGTAGCAGGTGAAGTTGGGATGTTGAAAGTGGCCTTTGATCCCGGTTCGGCAGTAGGTAATTTTTCTCGGTTGGTAGTGGTAAAAGGTAACCTTGCCAATATGATGGACACGCTCTATCTGGAAGGAAAGGCGGTTCCCAAACCTAGAAACCCTGAGGTTGAATATCCTTTTGTCAGTGGACCGGTTGGGATGCGTCAGGAAAAGACCAATATGGGAGATGTGTTCACAAACGAACCGGCTTTCAAGGCTTTGGAAATATTCAACTTCTCAGACTCGGTGCTTCGAGCTGATAGTCTACGATATTTTGGTCCTGGCCATATTCAAATTCGACAGATGCAAGACTCCATTGCTCCGGGAAAAAGGGGGATTCTAGAGATCAGCTATGACGGGGCTGCCAAAAACGACTTGGGATATTCTGAAGATCCTATTCAATTCTTTTGGTCAGATTCCTTACTGGCAGATACAGATGTGATTGCAAATATTTTTGAGTTTTATCCGGGCTTTGCAAAGGGTGAGCTTGGATCAGTACCTGCTTTGAGAATAAGTCCAACAGAAATCGATTTGAAAGAAATTTCCGCCGATGAAATCCAAGAGCTAACTTATACTTTGACCAATCGGGGAAGAGAGCTTTTGGAAATTAAGAAAGTGCAGGGAAACTGTGGCTGTCTTTCCCTAACGCTTCCCAAAACCGAATTAGCACCCGGGGAAAGCATGGATTTGATCGTGACTTTTGATCCAAAAGGTAGGAGAGGAATCGATCAGCGGAATATTTACATTTTCACCAATGATCCTTTGAATCCGGTGCAATCGGTAATTTTAAAATCGAGGATCGAATAAAGTTAATTTTTATAACTTAGATTCTAGCAATCGATTAATTTTGGATATGAATAGAATCGCTTTCTCTTTGATTTTTTTGCTGGCTGTGGCTTTTTTGTCATTTCAGCCTGCAAGCGAAAATTCAACTTTTCGTGTAAAGCCTTATTTGCAGACCTATGGTGAGGGGAATTTTCAACTTACCTGGTGGTCAACAGGAGAAAATAGCTCGGTCTTTACGCTTTTCGATGAACAGGGAAATCCTGTCAGAACCGAAAATCTAACAGGGGAGGAGGTAGCTGAGATTTATTACACTTCCATAGAAAAAAATGAAAGTATCCCTGGATTAAGCCCCGCTTCTTGGCTTTTTCCTGATCAAACAAGACGATTTAGGATCTCTCTGGAAGGTTTGGACCCTGATGCAGCCTATTTTTATCAGGTAAGTATGGGAGGAGAAACTTTCTCTTCCGGATTTCAAACAGGCCCAGATCCTACCAACTGGTCTTCGATCCGATTTATAGCCCTTTCCGATAGTGAGACCGAACCACTGGGCCGGGTCAATCGCAGAGCTTGGTATCCGGCTGGGCTTACTTCCAGGCCTAGCAGTGGCTTCGATGCATGGATAGCCAAATTCGGAACCACCCAAGAACAGGGCTTTGATATCATCAACTATGCCCTGACCGAAAAGGAAGGCTATGAGTATAATCTTCGAATAATAAATTCCCGCCTACCTGACTTCTTGCTGATGCCAGGGGATTTGGTGCAGGGTTCGGGCTATCAACCCGCCTGGGATGAATTTTGGAGGCATAATGCCGGAGAATATGATCAGGGCTTATCCAACTATCCCATCATTCCTGCATTGGGAAATTGGGAAAACTTTGGAGCCAAAAATGGGGGCTATGGAACGAATGAGCGGGGGGATTTTCTGCCTAAATTGGGAAGAGAGCGCTTTCATGAATATTTCGAGACGCCTACTTCAGACCCCCTGCAGCTTCACAGGCAAAGCTACTATCGGGTAGATTATGGGCCGGTTACGGTTTTGACCTTGGATTCATCCAATGGTACGCCTGATCAAAAGCGTTCGGATTTTCCGGATGATCAAAAACTCAAGAATCAGGATTTTACCGTCAATGGAACCGATACGCAGGAAAATTATACGCAGTCTGACTATCAGGCCGCAGGTGGTACGGACTTGAGTAGTTTCGGCCCCGGCAGTCCGCAGTATCAGTGGCTGGAGGCCAATCTGCAGGAAGCAAAAGACTCAGGACAATTGATTTTTGTGCAGTTTCATCATATTCCTTACAGTTCCGGCGAGCATGGGGTACCGATCAACCATGAATTGGCGACCGGACAGGGTGGTGTTCCGATGCGGGTGCTGCATCCGCTTTTTGAGGAATTTGGCGTTATCGCAGTTCTGGCAGGACATGATGAGCTTTTCGAACGATCTTTTGTAGATCTGAATAATGATGGAACGGGTGTTCTTTACTATGATGTGGGAGTCGCTGGAGATGGTATGCGGGGCGAAAAACGAAATTGGATCAGTAATCCACTTCAACTTCTCAATTACAATTCTTTCAAACAATGGACAGCAGATCAAAACGAACCCGAGCAATGGAATACTTCAGGTGGAAATCCCCTGCTCACCGATGGCGGCAAGCACTATGGACACTTGGAAGTGAATATCAACCGGGTGGTTGAAAACGGGCAGGAATTCGCAAAAATCGACTTTTCACCGGTTTATGTATTTCCGGTTTTGGATCAGAATTATAACCTTCAGAATGTAGAACGAAGGGTTTATAATGATGAAGTCTCCCTGAAGGTTTTGCTAAAATCTGAAGCCTTTGAACCTGTATTGAAGGACTCGGTGCAACTCTTCCTCGATGAAGGAGGAAGGGCCTTTCTATCACCTGAGGCGGTACTCGTTGAGCAGCCTGATGAAGAATTTTCTTTTGAATATTCTACAGGCTTTCAGTTGAATTGTGATGCAATCGGAGAGCAGGAATTGATCGTCACTTCCACCCGTCAGTTTGATGGGGAGGTTTTCAAGGATACCACTCGCTTGATCGTATTGGATACCATCGCGCCATACTTTGATGCAGCAAACGCTATCGTCGTGTTTGATCCGAGCATTGGAAGAGCAGAGTATTCCATCGCCGACTTTGACCCGGTGGATTTCTCAGATAATTGTTCAACAATTCCGATCAAGGTAGAAGGACCTGAAATCACCTGTAGCAGCTTTGAGGATCCGGAAGTGTTTTTTGGAGAATTCCCGGTTCGTTTGATCGTCGAAGATGCATCAGGCAATCAGTTTATCCGGGAAGTAAAAGTTCAGATTTTAAACAGCGTAGAATCAACTAAGGTAAGTCTTGAGCCCTCAGGAGTGCTTGTTTCAGGACAAAGCATAGATCTGATACTGGGTGATGAATTGGATTATGAGGTAGTTGGCTGGTTCTTCCAGTCTTCCAATCCAATTGAGGGAGAAACCGGAAAAACATTAACGATCGATCAGCCTGGAGTTTACTTTGCAAAATTATTACTCAGTACAGGCTGTATTGTCCAATCCGAAACCATTGAAGTCACTCAGGTAGCGGATGATTTTCCAGAGGTCAAAGCCTCTCTAAGCTTAGGCTTGGACCAAAATGGCCAAGCTGAGTTGACTAATGATCAAGTTTTTACGGAATGGCCAATTGCCGAGGACATTGAGGTTAGCCTTAGTCAAAGCCAATTCTCTTGTAATGATCTTGGAGAGAACACCGTACTTGTCAGCTTGTCCAAACCGAATGGTGCGAAAAAAGAGTTGGAAATACTTATTCAAGTAATCGATGAAATCCCGCCTGTATTAGAATGGAAATCAGCTGAATATGACTTTGATCTAAGTCTTGGTGAACTCACCTTCGATGTGGAAGATTTCATCGTTTCACCACCTACCGATAATTGTGGCTCGGAAGGGATCCAAGTTAGTTTGAGCAAAACATCCGTGACCTGCGCGGATATCGATTCCGAGCGGCCAAACTACCCCATTGACCTGGATGTAATCGTGACGGATGCTTCTGGAAATACCTCGATTTATCCCACTTATGCCCAACTGACATTTTTCGAATCCCGCAAGGTTTCCTTGACTGCCCAAGGCCCGCTCTACGAAGGGCGAACTGTAGAATTACGCTTGGGAGAGGAATTGAATTTTGATGTCTGGGAGTGGAGAAAGGATTTGGAGCAGCTTCCGGGAGAGAAGGGGAATTCCATTATCGTGGACAGTCCGGGAAGATATACCGCTGTCTTGGCCTTAGAAAATGGCTGTCTGGTCAGTTCGGAGTCCTTGGTAGTGGAAGTAGAGGAAGTTCCTTTCCCATCAGTAAAGGAAGCGGTGAGTCTAGAATTGAATGCGCAAGGTTCGGCCACTTTGACTCTAGAATCCCTCTTTGAAACCTGGCCATTTGATAGTTCGGGTTTGAGTATTGAGCTGTCAAAATCTGAATTTGACTGTGCCGATTTGGGAGAAAATACCGTTCAGTTGCTTATCATCGGAGAAGGTGCTGCAGATTGGGTCTTTGAGGTCTTGGTGTTGGTAGAGGATAAAATCGCACCGGTGCTTGAAGTCCGGGATTTGGAACTTGAGTTGGATCTGCGAATAGGTGAAGCATCGATTTCGGCAGATGACCTGATCATCTCAGCCACTGATAATTGTAGCGAACTGGAAATTTCTCTGAGTCAAAGTCAATTTGGCTGTGAGGATATCGGAAAGGAAATCGTTGTTACAGTTCGGGCCGAGGATCTCGCGGGAAATGTTAGCGAAGCCAATGCCACAGTCAGCATTGTTTCACTGGAGGGTGATCCGGTGACTTTAAGTGGGGATTCGGATTTTTGCGAAGGGGAAAGCGCTACGCTTAGCCTCAATGCCACAGGTGATTTTGAGGTGATCTCTTGGACTAGAAACGGTACTGTGATACCGAATGAGAATGCGGCTTCCCTGGAAGTAAGCGAAAGTGGAATTTATCAGGCAAGAATCCGCTATCAAGGAGCCTGTACCGCTGTATCCAACGAACTCGAAGTGATCGTCAACCCACTTCCATCGGGCGAGATCGAGGTAGATGGGGACCTATTAACTGCCCCGGCGGGAGACTTTAGCTATCAGTGGTATCGAAACGGGGAACTTATCGCGGGAGCCACCGCTCAAAGCTATCAGGTCAATCTAATGGGCGAGTATGCCGTTTCCCTGACGAGCTCGGCAGGATGTAGCAGCCTGCTTCCATCTGTGACTCTTACGATTTCAGGCTTGGGTGCTAAACCTGATTTTGTGGTGAAAGTCATCAAGGTTTATCCCAATCCGGCTACTAACCGAATCCGTTTGGAATTTCCGGAGGGAATAGGACAAAGCCAACCAACCCTTCAAGTATTTGCGACGGATGGAAAAGAAGTAGGAGGGCAGGTTCAGCTCATTCAGTCAACCAACAGTTCCGCTGATTTGGATATCAGTCAACTTGCAGCCGGAGTCTATTGGATTCAGGTTTTGGGTGAGAAAAAGACCGTTTACCAGGCCCGATTTATCAAAAATGACTAGCGGGATTTGTAACCAATAGCCATCCCATCAGTTAAAAAAGGCAGAAGCGATTGAAATATGAAATCACTTTTGCCTTTTCTTTTTTTTGGAATCCTGTGTACCTCGACTTTTGGGCAAAGTGCGCGGAAAGCCTTGGATTTTTCTGCTCAGACTGGCTGGATTATTCCCCACAATGAAGAACTGATTCCCATTTCCCAGTCCAATCCCATAGGCCTAAGTTTTCGCTATCAAGTTTTGAAATCCAAGCGTGAAAACTGGGAGGCTTGCAACTGTTTTCATTATTTGGGTTTGGGATTGCAGGTGCAGGATTTTCAGAATCCCGAGGAATTGGGTCAGGCTTGGACTTTCTATGGAAGCTTTCAGCCGATTTTATGGAGAAAAAACAAACTGGAACTAGCCTTGGATATGGGCATAGGTGCCAGCTACCTGACGAGGGTCTATGATCCTGTAGAAAATCCCAGAAACACCTTCTTTTCCGCCCCTTTAAGCTTTTTGCTCTATGTTCGTCCTGTCATTTCTTACAGCCTGAGTTCCCAGTTTGACTTGACCGCCTCCTTCAATTACAACCATATTTCCAATGGGGGACAGCGCCAACCGAACCGGGGGATGAATTACCCCCTGTTTGCCCTGGGAGGAACCTACTTTCTAAAAAAGGAAAGCTTGCCGGACTATGACAAACCCGAAATCCCGAAGGAATTTCAATTCTACCTGGATTTGGGAATCAACTCCCGATCGAATGGTCAAGGAGGGAGATCCCCCAATTTTACGATTGGGGCGGGAGTTTATCGGAAACTGGCGAGTGTATGGGGCTTAGGTGCAGGCTTGGACCTCAACAAGGATTTTTCCTTGGCAGTGAAGGAAAGCCGCCTGAAATCCCTGATGCCCGCACCCTTTATTGCCAATCATTTTTTGTTTGGGCGCTTTGATTTCCAGCAGCGCTTTGCCTGGTATGCGTCGAAGCCGGATACCTATCAAGCCGATCGGAATTTCTACCAGCGATACACCTTGAGCTACCAACTGGGAAGGAATTTCCGGTTAGGCGTAGGCATGAAAGCCCACGGGCATGTAGCTGAGAATATGGATTTGAGAGTAGGGTGGAGGTTTTAGTCCGTCATTGCGAGGGCAAACACGAAAAATCTACAAGCTATTCTGCTTCCTCCAATACCCGAAGCCCTCCTTCCGGAGGGCAGGCCCGCCTCCCGGAGGGCAGGCTTCGCTTCACTCGCAGTGACGGTCCCCTCGTCATTGCGAGGGCAAAAACCTAAAGACCTCAAGCCTTCCTAATTCTTTTAGAGCCCGAAGCAATCTCCCAAGTTGTCTTCTTTTTCTTGAGACTGCCCGCCTCCCGTAGGGCAGGCAATCTCATACTTCTCCTAACTTTCCTTGAGACTGCTTCGTCGTTCCTCCTCGCAGTGACGGTCCAGACGTCATTGCGAGGGCAAACACCTGAAGACCTCAAGCCTTCCTATTCCTTTTAGAGCCCGAAGCCCGCCTCCCGGAGGGCAGGCCCGCCTACCGGAGGGCAGGCCCACCTATCGGAGGGCAGGCCCGTTTCCCGGAGAGCAGGCAATCTCATAGGTCGTTTTCTTTTTAATGAGACTGCCCGCCTCCCGGAGGGCAGGCTTCGTTTCACTCGCAGTGACGGTAGCCGCGTCATTGCGAGGGCAAACACCTGAAGACCTCAAGCCTTCCAATTTCTTTTAAAGCCCGAAGCAATCTCACAGGTCGTATTTTTTTCCGTGAGACTGCCCGCCTCATTGAGGGAAGGCAATCTCACAAGTCGTCATCTTTTTTCCCTCCCCTTACCTCTCCCCACCCAAGGATCAATCAAAGAAATAGAACCACCCAGCCTAAAATCAATCCATAATCGACTTCCTTCTTCCAGCTGCCAGCTTCCAGCTTCCAACCGGCACTACCGATATCTAGTAAAGCCTTTAGACATATCCACGCTCTTCCATTCCCCCTTTCCTCTCCCCACCCAAGGATCAATCAAAGAAATAGAACCACCCAACCTAAAATCAAGCTATAATTGACTTCCTTCTTCCATCTTCCTTCTTCCAGCTCCCAACTTCCAACTTCCCACTTAAACTCAGATAGAAAAAATAGCTAATGGTCTAAATCCGATTAACCATAGGTTCCGCAAACCCACATTCCTTCCAAATTTTCCCAATTCTTGTCCCAAAAAATCAAAAAATACTCTGTTTATGGTATAGATTCTTAGTTTGAAATGCTTTTCTTTGGGAAGAGGGAAGAGGGAAGGGGAAGAAGGTAGATTTTTAGAGTTGAGACCCTGGGATAAACTGATAAAAAGTTACATATCATTGAGGGTGTTTACTAGTTATCGCTCAGTGTAAAAAAGACAACGACATTGAACAAAATGAACGACAGAAATAAAATGCCAACCGCACATTCAGGCACATTTGCTTGCCCCAATACACGGGCGACCGCTTCGCAAGCAAAAGAGCCTGAATTTTTGCCAACGCTCTAAAAAAATGACATTGGATTTATTTAGCAATATAGAAGACGAGCAATCAAAAAACCGAAAAGAAAAAATCGGTCAGACGGATATACAGTACATAAAATCTGCAAGTATTTTGACAGAGGCGAAAGGATTTATGGGGGCATATGACTATACATTAAACCCATATTCAGGTTGTTCTTTTGGATGTAACTACTGCTATGCTGCATTTTTTGCACGGTCGAATGATGAAAAGGATAATTGGGGAAATTGGTTGAAAGTAAAAGAGAATGCCTTGCAACTTTTAATTAAATGGCGAAAGAAGCCCCTTCTAAATAAGACCATTTACATTAGTAGTGTAACAGACCCATATCAACCAATAGAAAAACAACTAGAACTTACTAGAAGCATATTAAAAGAGCTTTTGACATATCACAAACCTAGACTAGTCATTCAGACAAGAAGCCCATTTGTTACAAGAGATATTGACTTGCTTAAACAGTTTGAGGTAGCACAAGTAAATATGACCGTAACCACTGATAGTGAAGACGTGAGAAAAGCATTTGAGCCACTTTGTCCTTCTAATAAATCAAGGCTTAAGGCTATAAAAGATGTTACTGATGCAGGCATTCAAACTTGTATAACTATGACACCTCTTTTACCGATTCAAAACGCTGAAAAATTCACAGATGAATTGTTAAGCACAGGCGTCCAAAAATTCATTGTACAGCCATTTCACCCAGACAAAGGAAAGTTTGTTGCAAGTACAAGGGAAATTGCATTTGAGCAAATGAAAAAAATGAATTGGGATGATTCAAAATACACTGAAGTTGTAGAAATATTTAGAAAAAAACTTCCTTGGCTAGGCGAAGGAAAACAAGGATTTGCACCAATTTAATCGCATATGAAAAATCAACTTACAGATTGGTTAAAATCAGAACAACAAAATATTGATAAAGCAATTGCAAGTGCCGGAATCAAATATTATAACGAGCATAAAAATGAACCAAATTTTCAGTATGATTTAAAAAAATGCCATATAGAAAGTTACAATTTGATTCGTGGAAAGGATTTGTGTTACGACCGACCAAACACCGCCTTTGCCTATTCTCTTTGGTATCACCCACGAAGAATCAATACATTTCTTTCCTTTTTTTTAGACAAAGTACTTGAACACCAAGGACAGCATATTGAAGTTTTTGACTTAGGTGCAGGGGCAGGTGCAATTCAATGGGGTTTAGGATTAATTTATGCAGGTCTTAAAAGATTGGGTAAAAATCCGCCAAGAATTACAGTTATCAATATAGATACAAGTCCATTTATGCTCAACTACAACAAAGAGTATTTATGGAAAGAGTTTCTTAAGGTTTACCCTGAGATTGACAATAACTTCATTGTAGAATATGAAGTGAACTCTTGGAATAATGAAAGAGATTTAAAAACTTCGAATCCAATTTTAGCAGCGAGTTATTTATTTGATGCTTCCGATAATAAAGCTGAAATAGCAAATGACTTTAAGTCCTTGGTTAACAAATACAAACCAAATACAGTTTTACTGTTAACTTCAAGCCAACCTGAAAAAGTCCAATTCTTAAAAGAACTTGAAAGGGAGTTTAAACAACAAGGATATGACACTTTTAATGTCCTAGAATCAAACCTTATTTTTAATCAGCCACTTACCCACATAAATAAAATAAGAACAGCTTTAGGCACAAACCTTAATATTTCAGAACTACAAAGAGGTTCTTCTTGGACAGACAGAAGTCATTCGGGCTTAGTTTTAAAGAAACCTCAATCAGAAATCACTTTTACATTTGGTACCAAGTCTATAGGGTCATTGGATATTTACAACCCACCAATAACAGTCCGCAGAGAAGTAACCCTTAACGAGAAGCAAAAAAGAGCGGCAAAGAATACTGAAACCCCTTCAATTATTGTGGGACCAGCGGGTTGTGGTAAAAGTATCGTTATAACTGAAAAAATAAAAAACATTGTCGAGGAATCAAATTATTCTCCTGACCTAAAAATACTTGTAACTACTTTCAACAAAGGACTGATTGGAAAATTGGCAGAATGGCTTAAGGATTTACTCGACCCAACAAAATATTCAATTAGGTACGATACAAATTTCCACGGTTTTAACGATAAATCAAGTCACTTTACTTTTAAAAATTCTTCACACACGAATATTCGTCTTTTGCACTTTGATATGCTACCAAAATTACTCGGTGGTGTAAGATATAGGGGGCTTGTAAACCACGAACAACACTTTTCTTTGCTAAGAGAAATTATCGAAAAAGTAAAACGAGAGGAAAAAATAAACAACGACCGATTTGATAATATTCTGAATCCTGATTTTCTATTTGAGGAATATCACAGAGTAATTTATGGATTGCAAGTCGGAATAACGAAAGGAGAAGAAACATATTTGAATCTTACTAGAAAAGGGCGTGGTAATAACCCTTCATTGCAAAAAAATAGTGAGAGAAGAAAACTTGCTTGGAAGTGTTTAACTGAATATGCTCAAAGGATGCATAATGAAGGCATTCAAAGCTTTACCCTTAGGAGACAATATTTATATTCAAAATTAAAGTCAGGAGAAGTTAAGCCAAATTATGACTACATATTAGTTGACGAGTTTCAAGACTGTACGGAAGCAGATTTTGAAATTTTCTACTCAATGATTAAAGACCCTAACAATTTCACAATCGCAGGTGATTTGGCTCAATCAATTCACTTGGGAACTGCCGCAAGAATTCCGAGAGACGAGAGAATGACCCGAAGACAATTCTATAGATTAGATGGTTCTTATCGATTGCCTGTAAGAATTAGTGAGTGCATTAAACAGCTTTCTACAGCGATAGTTGAAAGATTTGGAAATGATGAAGGAGTAACAGATATAACTCCATACAAAGGTTCTCCGCCAGGTTCAAGACCAATAGTAGTCTACGGTGAAACTTACATTGAAGTGGCAGAAAAAGTTAAAGAAGTCTTTAAGCATTATAAAATTTACGACCTTGAGAGAGTTACAATACTTGAAAAGGATGTTGAATTGCAAAGAGAAATTGTAAAGAAAGGGTTGATTGCCGAAACAGATACAATTTTAAGTTTAAAAGGACTTGAAAAAGAATGCGTATTGTGGTCGACAAGAATTCCTTTAGAATTTGAAAAAGAGGTATTTGAGTTTGCATATACTATAGTTACACGGACATCCTGTATTTTAATAGTTGCAATAACCGACAAGACTCAAAATGTTTACAAAAAAATACTTGGACTCTTGAACAGTGAACGATTGATTATGTGGGACAGAGAAACAGAACAAAAATTCGCTACATTCTGCGAGGAATATGAACCAGAAACAATAGAGGATGAAGACTAAGCCAACCCTTCACAGCCACACACATTGCCAAGTCGCACAAGCAGACACGCAAGCCAAAACTTCGCAAAAAGTGTGTCTGTCCAACCGCACGACTGACCGACAAACAAACGAAGAAAAAGAACACCGAAGCGATAACATCACCTATACACAAGCAGGGGTTTCGTGCTTCGTAGGACAGGTAAGTAGTAAATTTAAAGCTCAGTTCTTCGTAGGACGTTCAGTGGTTAAAATCCCTGCCTGCGTATAGCTGAGAACCGTTGGGTACAATGTGTACACAATTAAGCTACATAAAAAGCTAAAGTCAAAGAATATGGAAATATGAAAGCGATTAAACTTCTTGGAGTAATACTTACTAGCTTGTTCATTTATGGTTGTGCACCACTAAAACCAGCTGTCGTTATAAAAAACAGTTCTATTGAGAACTATAAATACATATACATTTCACCAACAAATAGTTTGACTTCAAGTTCTGGAGGTGTGTATGGTGGAGACTACGGGGTTTATGGAGCTACAACAAGTAAAAGTGTTAATCCTTCTGACGTAATTTCTGGAATTCTTGTGAAAGAGGGATTTATTAGATTACCTGAACTTAAGAGCGATTTGACAGACCAAACTCTCATAGTCAATTACGGTGAAAGTGGTAGACGAAATAGAGGACTGGGATATACGATTGAAGTTACAATTCAATTCGTGTCGGCTAAATCAAATGAGCTTATAAGTTCATGTTCAGCAGAAGGACAAGGAGAAACTGAGGCAGATGATATTCGACAGGCCATAACTCGTTGTTTAGTAGCTTTACAATCAGAAGAGAACTAAAAGGCATTTTGACAAAAAAATATACACTGTACCCAACACAGCATATAGCTTATGGCGGGTGAATGTTTACCGGCAAGGTTTTTCTCCTTAACCAGCTTTAGTTTCGTTTGATATAAAAATGCTTCGAAACTACAACAAGCCATATGCAAACCGTTATGGGAAAATTAAACAAAGACAACTATGTGTGAAATAGATTGGGATATTATTCAAAAATTCACTGACAGCCTTATATGGCCGGTGTTCCTACTAGGACTCTTTTTACTTTTTAAAAAGCAAATTACTAAGCTGATTGACAGGATTACTTACGACAGTGAACAAATAGAAATCGGTGGATTATTAAAAGCGCAGTTAAAACAAATTGAAAAGATTAAGGAAACGGCAGGTAAGGGAGAACAGCCTACAGTAGAACTGACAAAACAACTTATTTCTGCGACGGTTCTAATCCAACTAGAGGGGATTAAACAGTTAGGTGAAGATTATACACACTCGTCATTTGATCAAAGACGAATAATTGAAAGTAGAATAAAGGAATATAGTGTTGGTCTAACCACTAATGATATTCAGCCACTCTTAATGTCGACAGATTCAGGACACAGAATAGCATCAGCAATTGCATTAGAACAAATACTTTACAGAAATAATATTGACCCTTTTGACGATAATGAAGTGAAAGAGTTTATAATCAAATCCTTAGACGATAGTAGTTCCTTTCTTCGATATGAAACCTTACAACTTGTTTTTACAAGCCAAAGATTAATAGATGAATTGAAAGTAAAACTGAATAAAATGAAGGATACGGACAAAAACAGTGCTATCAGAAGCCTCATAAAAATGTTTGTGAGATGAAATCTGTCCATAACAGCCGCTTTGCAAAAGTGGGGGGCGTGCTTCTATGAAAGTGAAGTGCTAAAATAAAGCTTTGTGCGTCTAATTAAGTTTGGTGCTAAAAATCCCCATCTGCGTATAGCTGAGAACCGTTATGCCTTGTCTGAATAAAGAAACCTATAATATCACAGAGAATGTTTGAGTTTTTAAGGACAATTTTAAGTACTCCAATTTATGCTTTTATGACTGTTTTGTCAATTTGGGGAGTACTTTATTTCATCCTGTCTAAAGTTATAAAAATAAGTCAAAAGCGTTGGATAAGTTTTGAGTATGTATGGATTTTCATAGGATTATTTGGGATAATGACATTAGTAGACGAAAATAAAAAGAGATTTATAAAATCAGAATTAAGTTATTTAAACCATTGGATTGAAAGTGACTATTCAGATTTATTGAAATCCTTAAATTCTGACTACAATTGTATTCAATACCAACACAACATAAATTACCACACAAAAAAAGAATTTGACTCATTGCAAAATAGACAAAATACTTTTTGTGAATGGACTAAAAGAATATACATATATGTTGACTCTTGCTATAAAACTGAAAACAAAATTATCAAGGAGTTACCAACTCTGACATTAATAAATAAAGAGGAAATTTATCCTTATGACCAAATTAAAAAGTGGCAGGAAAAAATCAACAAGAATTTGAAGTTGAAAAGAGAAGCCGAGAACATTCTTGCTAACAACTTTTGGACTGATTTTAAATTGTCATTTGGTTTACTATTGGTCTATTTCGCTTTTGGACTTAGACTCGCTATTACGACAAACAAATTAAATAATGAAAAAAACAAGGCGTAACACTGGTTTTGCGTCAGGTTGGGTGATGTGCAAACTTGGAGCTTTGTGCTTCTATTCAAGTGCAGTGCAGGTTGACAATTTTGTGCCCTGAAATCCCGCACTACGCTTATACTTGACCGTTAGCAACAAGCCGAATCAAACGAATGGATATACAAACTGAATTCACTATTGAACTTTGCGAAAAGAAGAATATAAAAAAAATCATTGATGGACTTAATGAATACAACTTGAGTAAAGTTCCTGCAATTGCAGACATTTGGACTCCTTTGGAGTTCGTGGCCAAAGATAAAAACGGAATCGAAATTGGAGGAATATTAGCTGGTCTTGGATATTGGAATGGCCTTGAAATTAAGATTCTATGGGTGAAAGAAGAATACAGAAACAAAGGCATTGGGACTAGGATTTTAAAACATGCCGAAAATATAGCTGTTGAAAAAGGGGCGGAATTTTCTATGGTTGACACATTTGATTTTCAAGCTGAGGAATTTTACTTGAAAAATGGGTACAAACCAATTGGAGAAATAAAAGGGTTTCCAAAAGGACACAGGAGAATATATTTTTCGAAACAATTAATGGAATAAGTAAAAGCAAGTTGCAAACAACTTGGTATATGAACAACCAAAAAATTAATTATCCTGAAAAGTAAATTATACCCTTCTTTCACCTATTTTTAACTTAAAATTACCCACTTTATGGTATTTTTTTCTTGGAATTATTCACTTTCTTGCAAATGTAGTCTTTAGGGAAGTGTCAAAATTCCGGGGAATAGGAAAGATGGTCATCAAGCTCATTTCCATTTAGACTGCACAGTGAATATAAAAGACATAGGAGGCTGATTTATGCTACTACTTCAGCAATTCAGCAGTTTTAAGGACCTCATTTTGGAAAAAAATTACATGTTATTGAGGATATTTACTAGTTACCAGCCATAGTAAGACGACAAAAACATAAAGACGACATATGAATATTATTCAACCAATAATTGACTTTTTTAATCATCCAGTATTCATCATAGTAGGCGGACTGACAGTGGTTTTCGCAGCAGTGGGAATAATTTACAGAGTTGTCTGCATAGCACTAGGAGTTACACCTTTAGTGTTCAGAATTGGTAAAGCAATTTGGCGTAGAAAAGTTGCAATTATTGGAAGTTCAGAAGCATTTTCATCCCTTAAAGACTGCATTACTGACACTGAAATATTTAACAAGAAAAACGTCATACACATTCCTATTGATAATATTGATAAGGTAAAAGAACACACAGTTTTACTCGTTGACTGGGAGACAAGCGGAACTTTAATTGACCAAATATTTTTAGCAAGAAAAAATCATAATACAGCAGTTATCATTTTTGCAAAGGCAGGTTCTATACCTCAAGACAAGATGGCTGAAATTGCAAATAGAAGTAATACAGTTGTAGTGAACTTCAAAGGGCGATTGCTTAACGACATTTTAAACTCTTTAATAACAACTAGCTTTGATGGACAGTAATATGTATTTACAAACTATTCTAAATAAATACGCTCCAAGAAGTATAGATAGCTACACACTGAACATCTTACTTCTAAAATCAGACCTGCAAAAGTGGGCTTCTACTTGTTATATTTCAATATTGAACTCTGGGTCAAGAGCAAAAGGGACGGCTATATCCTTAGCCTCTGACGTTGATTACCTTGTTTCGTTAACGAGTGACTGCAACTCTAACAATGGTGGACTTAAAAGTATTTATGACGGTTTGTATGATCATTTAAGAACAAAATATAATCCAGTCAGAAAACAAAACGTTTCATTTAGAATTAAGATTGGCAACTTGGAAGTTGACATTACTCCAGCAAGAAAGCAAACTGGAAACACAAATGACCATTGGCTTTATGTTTCAAAACAAGACACTTGGAAGCAGACGAACATTCAAAAACATATTAATGACGTATCAGGAAGCGGTAGGCTAAATGAAATTAAGCTTCTGAAAATTTGGAGAGAATTAAACAGACTTGACTTTCCATCTATTTATCTGGAATATTTAGCAATTAATTCTTTGTCAGGAAAATCCAAAGACGCCACTAAACTTAGTGACAATTTTATTTTTCTTTTAAGAGAACTAGCCAAAGACACAAGCAACCCTTTAAACAGCCGCATTGTTGACCCTGCAAACTCAAATAATATTTTATCTGATTTGCTGACAGCGACCGAAAAGAAAGCTATCATTTCAAAAGCCAAAATTTCAAGCGGACAACAATATTGGGAGGACATTGTATGGTAACAATAACAAGAACTACGGCTGGTAACAGCCGTTTTGCAAAAGCGGGGGTTTCGTGCTTCTATGACAGTGAAGTGCTAAATTCAAGCTTTGTGCATCTAATGAAGTTTAGTGCTAAAAATCCCCGCCTTCGCAAAGCGGCAAAACGTTGGCACACATAGAATAAAAATCAAAAAATTAAAATATGGCACTACCGACAGCTTACTTGGTAACAACAAAGAATTTGGAACCTATTATTAATTCCCTGATCTCTGCTAAAGCACCTGATAAATTAACTGGAAGTTTTCTAAAGACATTGGGATATACTAGTAGTAATGACACTCTTTATGTGAAACTCTTCAAGGAAATAGGTTTGATCGATGCTAATGGCACACCTACTGATAGGTACTACCATTTCATTGATCAATCTCAAACAGGAAAAGTTCTTGCAGAATGCATTGAAGAGGGTTATTCGGATTTATTTGCCATCAATAAAGAAGCCTATAAGATGTCTGAGGACGAGGTGAAAAATAAGCTCAAAACATTAACACAAGGTTCAATTGAAGAACCTAAACTGAAATTGATGTCTAAGACATTTAAGGCACTTGCAGAATTGGCAGAATGGTCAAAACCAAAGCAAAAAGTTGAGGTAAATTCTACTGTTGAGAAAGAAACTCCGAAAGCAATTAAAAGTGAAAAAAGTAATGACACAGAGGATAGGATTAGCCCGACTTTGCATTATAACATTCAAATTCATTTGCCAGAAACAAGAGATGCAGCAGTATATGATGCCATTTTTAAAAGTTTAAAACAACACTTAATGTAATGGATCACTACTATTCATTTGTTTTCAAAGGGCTTTTAACCGAAGAAGCATTAGATAAAGCAGGAAGAAAAAATCCCGCATTAATATCACAGTTGGAAAACTCGGAATTGGAGAAAAGATTATGCATGGACCAAGTTGATGCAACAATCCTATCTAAAGCGAGAAATATGTCCTTGGTTTTTGTTACTATCTATTCCTTTGAAAATACGGTAAGAGAATTTGTTGAAAAAAAGCTACTGGAAGAAGTAGGTGACAATTGGTGGGACGATTCAGTTCCTGAAAGCATTCGAAAAAAGGCTAATGCTCGAAAAGATGAAGAAGATAAAATAAAGTGGCATACACAAAGGGGGGAATCCTTAATCCAATATGTCGATTTTGGTGACTTAGCATCTATTATTAATAAAAGGTGGGACTTATTTGACGCTCATTTGAATTCTTTTGAATGGGTGAATCAATTATTCAAAAGCATGGAAAGATCGAGAAATGTAATAATGCATAGTGGTTATCTTTCAAAAACCGATGTGGAAAGGGTTGGTGCATTAATCCGTGATTGGTACAGTCAAACTAATTTATAAAAACAGGGCACAACAAAACCTAGACGCAATGCCCTGAGGGACACTGCGCATAGCCAAACCGTTGGTGATAATTGCCAGAATTTAAAAAATGATATGTTAAACTTTCAAGCAGAACTGATCCATGAAAATTGAGTTTGAGATTAACGATTCAGAAGCTAGTATATTAGTACTTGCACTACAACATGCTGCATCACAGGCACTCGAATTAAAAACATTTGAGGTTCTTCAAAAAGTCATTCAAGAAATTCATGAAGACATTCAAAATGGAGTCTCTATATATCAGCAGCTAGTGTATTATCTTCGACCATATACAAATGGAAACCCTATTTTAAAAACCACAAAACTGATACTTGGTCTAGGAATTTCTCAAAATTTCATGAAGAGTTCGCAAGGTATGCACTATTTATTAACCTACATTTTGGGATCATTGGTTGCTACTCACAAACCAGGTAAGAGCTCCAGTAAAATTACTATGAATGAAATAGGCAAATTAACAACTGTTGAAGATTGCATAAATCTAATTCAAGACCATTATGAGAAATCTTAGTATTTTAGTCATATCAATGGTATTTGCCTTAGCTTTAGTCTCCAGAAATACATCTGCTCAATCTAATCAAAATCAACCTCGCGACAGTACCGTTTTCAAAATAACTATAGCTAAAGCTTCAGATAACGATTTTACGAAAGGTAAGCCAGCTGAATTTATTGGAACATTTCCTTCTTCTGACTCAGTAGAGAACAGTTGGCTTGCAAATGTTTTTATTGAAACAAGTATTAAATCTGCCTTAAGTAGATGGAGTTTTGGACTGATGGCAGAACTACATCGAAATACATTAATTGAAAAAAAACAAGATGTAAGACAATTTGGGGTTGCCTTAGGCAAAGTCTTCGTTCTACAAAGACTTCCAATAGGTTCATCTTCATTCGAAATGCCAGTAACTATCAACTTCAAAAAATCTGACGATAAGGTAAAGGACACAGAAGAATTGCAGGCTATTCTTGGCCTTTCCTTTGATAGGTATGTCGGAGCACCAATGCTAAGAACAAAATCACTTTTTCCTGCCTATGGGAATGGGTTTCCTAAAATATTTATGTTTTCCCATGATCACAATTTTGGTTTAGCCTATTTAGGTGGAGAAAATGCAGTTTTGGGACAATTTGACTTTGAATTTAACTTATTTTTTCTTCCAATACTTTCAGATATCTGGGTAGATAGATATGACCTCTTTAAAGCTCAGTTTACCTACAATGGAAGAACAGAATTTATAGGTGAAGCAAATAGAGATTTAAACTCTCAATTTAATTTTCAAGTTGGAATTAACCTACCATTTGGTTCTGATGATCAGAATAGCCTAGGTATTGCTCATGATTGGATTAAAGGTGCTGACCCACTTAAAGGACTAGATAACCAAAGTTTTCGCACTTTAACAATCAAGGCAAAAATCGTTATTTAATAGTCAATAGAATTGAAATTTTAGTCTATCGCTGTCAAACACAAAAATAAATATGTGAACTAATTTATTTTACATAAAAAGCGGTCAGGAAAATTGAAAAATGCTATTAGTTGACTATATACTCTTTCTTGATGACCTTTGTAAACAAGCCTAAAAAGCCTACAATGAAAAACCAAAAGAGCTTGAATTTTTGCCAACGCTCGACAGAACCGAATAAAGAAAAAAAGACATAAAATGAATTTAGATACTCAAAGTTTACAACCTATCATCAACTTCATCTGGACAGTTGCGGATGACGTATTGATTAACAAATACCTTGAGAACCAGTATCAGGACGTGATATTGCCAATGACGGTATTAAGAAGGTTGGACTTGGCACTTGAGCCAACAAAAGACAAAGTGCTAAAAACCCATAATGAGTTCAAAGGAAAAATTGACAACCTATCTGGACTACTGACGAGCAAAGAACATGGCTCTGGATTGGCGTTTTACAATACTTCGCCTTACACCATGAAAAAATTGTTGGCTGACCCGAAAAATATAGACGCCAACTTTTTGGACTATCTCAATGGCTTTTCTGAAAACGTTCAAGACATCATTTCCAAGTTCAAATTCAGAAACCAATTAGAAACCTTTGAAAATACGGGAATCACTTTTTCACTTATCGAGAAGTTCTGTAGCCCAAAAGTTGAATTGCGACCTGAAAAAATTTCGCCAATGGCAATGGGCTACATGTTTGAGGACTTAATCAGACGATTCAATGAAAAGACCAATGCAGCAGCAGGGCGACACTTCACACCAAGAGAAATTATTGAATTGATGACACATTTGGTCTACCTGCCTGTAAAAGACAAAATACAGGAAGGAACTTACCTAGTGTATGACCCCTGTGCAGGTTCAGGTGCAATGCTGACACAATCTAAACTTTATGCAACCAACCCTGATGGAGAAATAAAATCGAAAGCGACCTTTCATTTATATGGACAGGAGAATACAGGCGAAATGTATGCCGTATGTAAATCCGATATGTTGCTAAAAAATGAAGACCCGGACAAAATTAAGTTTGGTTCAACACTGAGCGAATACGGTTTTGACCCTGATTTGAAGTTCAACTTTATGTTGACCAACCCACCTTACGGAACAAGTTGGAAACAGGACATAGACAACCTAAGCGTAGGTGAAGGGAAAAAGAAAGCCATTGTTGATAAACGTTTTAATCTTCCAATTCGAAATTTTGATGGTGAGTTAATAGAAACCTGTTTGACTTCTAGAAGCAATGACGGACAACTCATGTTCATGCTTCATATGCTTTCCAAAATGAAAGACCCTAAAGATGGTGGAAGTCGTATTGCGTCAGTTCATAATGGCTCTGCCCTATTTACAGGTGATGCAGGTAGTGGAGAAAGCGGAATTCGTCAATATATTTTAGAAAATGACCTTTTGGAATGCATCATTCAACTTCCCAATGATATTTTTTACAACACTGGTATTTCAACCTATTTATGGATTGTGAGTAATGTAAAAGAGGAACAACGAAAAGGGAAGGTTCAGTTAATCAATGCTTCTTCAAAGGATTTCTTTGAAAGGAGAAATAAGAATTTGGGAGAAAAGAAAGTTGAGCTGAAGCCTAGTCATATTATCGATATCCAGAACCTTTACTTCAATTTTGAGGAAAACGAATACAGCAAAATTTTTGATATTGAAGATTTCGGTTCATATCAGATTCCAATTTTTCAACCTCAAAGAGATGAAGAAGATAAAATTATAAGGGATAAAAAAGGCAATCCAAAATCTGATACGAGTTTGAAGGACGTTGAAAATGTACCGATGAAAGAGAACATTCAAGACTATTTTGATACGGAGGTAAAACCTTTTCTTCCTGATGCATGGTTTGAATTAAAAGGAATAAAAATTGGATATGAGATACCATTCAATAAATATTTCTACGATTTCACGCCATTAAGGAGTTTAGATGAAATCAGTAGCGACATTTTGAAGTTGGAACAAGAAACAGATGGTTTGCTTAAAGAAATTATTGAATAATGAGTGGAGTAAAACCATATTCAAAATACGAAGATTGCGGACAAGAATGGCTTGGTGATTTACCAGTTCATTGGGATGTGATACGTACTAGAATGCTTTTTAATCTGGTTTGCGAGCCTGCACCTGTTGGAAATTCAGAGGAACTACTTTCTGTATACACTGCTTTGGGGGTTAAACCAAGAAAAGATTTAGAAGCAAGAGGTAATAAAGCTTCAAGTACGGACAATTACTGGAGGGTAGAACAAGGCGACATCATAGTCAATAAATTACTGGCTTGGATGGGAGCTATTGGTATTTCTGAATACAAGGGTGTTACAAGTCCAGCTTATGATATCCTGCGCCACAAAGAAAATGTAAACCCATACTTCTACAATTATCTCTTTAGAAACCCGATAGCAAGCAGAGAATTCAAAAGACATTCAAGAGGTATTATGGATATGCGATTGAGACTGTATTTTACTCGCTTCGGTGATATCAAACTTCCATATCCACCTATTGATGAACAAAACAAAATTGTTGAATACCTACAATTTAAACTCAAAAAAATCAACCGCTTTATCCAAAAGAAAAAGCAACTGATAAAACTACTCAACGAGCAAAAAGCTGCCATCATTAACCAAGCGGTTACCAAAGGAATAGATCCCAATGCCAAAATGAAAGATTCAGGAATTGAATGGCTGGGTGATATTCCTGAGCATTGGGGTATTACGAGATTAAAAACTATAACAAAAGAACATAAACAAGGGTACTACGACCCATCTGGATATTTTGATGAGGGAGTAAAACTGGTTAGAATCACCGATATTCAAGATGATGGAAGTCTGGATTATTCTCAAATGCCAAAAGTTCAAAGATCAAATGACTGCAATGCATTTTTGATTAAAAAAAATGATTTTCTGTTCGCCAGAACTGGTGGAGCTGGTCGAATGGCATTAGTTGAAAAGGAAGAGGAAGCCGTTTTCGCATCATACTTAATCAGATTCAGGTTTGACGATCAGATTGAACATACATTCTTGAAGTATTACTTCTTCTCTAATCTATTTCTAGGTGGGATAAAGTTAAGTGTGCATGGCGGAGTTAATCAAAATGTTCATGCTCAAAATATTAAAGCTCAAATTGTGGCTTTTCCAAAAGACAGAGGAGAGCAATCACAGATTGTGAAATTTCTAAATGAGGAATTGTCGATTATCAATCAAACCATAAGCACGATAAAGAAAGAAATTACTCTCACACAAGAATACAAAACAGCCCTTATCGCAGAAGCAGTCACAGGAAAAATTGATGTCAGGGATTTTGAAATTCCTGAAGTAACCGAAGAGGAGAGTTATCAAGATTTAGAAGAGGAGTTGAGTTTAGCAGCTGAGGATGAGGCTGCATATCAAACAGAAAATTAAATGTTATGGGGGAGGTATTTAGTTTAAAAATTCTGTGGACAGTCTTAAATGATGTACGAAATGCTCTTTCAGATAGAAATGACAACACTATTGAAGCACTTGGTGCTGTTCGAACTGCATTCAATCATACTTACAATTATTTGAGAAATAACCAGGGTGATTATACACCAAACATGGAGTTAGCTGAGCTATGGAATGTTGCTTCAACAAAAGTAATGCGCGTAGATAGGCAATTAGGAGAACTCTTGGGTAATAAATCAAGGTTTTGGGCTCATCCAGATATTTATTTTGAATTGAACAGGACTGTTGACATTCATACTCTAGAACAAATAACTGATGAAATGGAGCGTCTTCAAAGGAGAATTAGGTAATGAGTAAAAGCACAGATACCACAGAAAAAGGCTTAGAAAGTCATATCACCAATTATTTGGTAGAGGCGAATAGATACATCCAAAGAGAAAGTACGGATTACAATAATGTTTCCTGCTTAGACGAAGACTTATTGTTTCAATTTTTAGAAACTACCCAACCCAAAGCGGTCGAGAAGCTCAAGCGGTATCACAAAGACTTGTATCGCCAAAAAATCATCAAACGCCTAAATGACCGAATTCAAGCCAAAGGTGTAATTGAAGTTTTAAGAAAAGGCATTGTTGACGGCTTTACGGACACCAAACTCAAGCTGTTTTATGACAAGCCTGTTTCGGCTTACAATGCCAGTGCAAGTGTCTTATACCAAGCCAATATTTTTTCGGTCATTCGTCAGGTTTACTACTCTACCAAAAACAAGAATTCCTTGGATATGGTTGTTTTCATTAACGGCTTGCCAGTTATCACTTTTGAGTTAAAAAATGAATTAACCAAACAGAATGTAAAACACGCCATCAACCAATACAAAAAGGACAGAGACCCTAATGAGGAATTATTTCGCTTGGGTCGTTTGGTTGTAAACTTCGCTGTGGACACAGAAGAAGTTTGGATGTGTACTCGACTAAAAGGTGAGCAATCGTATTTTTTGCCATTTAACAAGGGCAATAACAATGGAGCAGGAAACCCACCAAACGGAGGGATAAAAACAGATTATCTCTGGAAAGAAATTTTAACCAAAGACAGCCTAACAGACATCATTCAAAACTTCTCTCAGCTCGTTACCGAAGAAAAAGAATACACGGACGACAGAGGGAAAAAGCGAACTAAAAAGGAAAAGAAACTCATCTTTCCCCGCTATCACCAACTTTCAGCCGTAAGACAACTTTTGGCAGATGCACAAGAAAAAGGAACAGGTCAGAAATATTTGATTCAACATTCCGCTGGTTCAGGCAAGTCCAATTCAATCGCTTGGCTTTCACACCAACTAATTGGCTTGCACGACAAGTCAGGAAGCAACAACATTTTTGATACGGTTATTGTCGTTACAGACCGTAGGGTTTTGGATGCTCAAATCCGAGAAAACATCAAGCAATTTCAACAAGTAGGTGGTGTGGTAGAAGCGATTACCGAAGGAAGTAAGCAACTCAAAACTGCCTTGGAAGACGGAAAGAAAATCATCATAACCACCATTCAGAAGTTTCCGCACATAGTAGAAGAAATTGGAGAATTGCCTGGAAACAACTTTGGTATCGTCATAGATGAAGCTCACAGCAGTTTGAGCGGCCAAATGGCAAGGAAGCTCAACGAATCTTTATCCAAACTGAATGATGAAGACGAATTGAAATCAGAATTGGAAGATTATGACGAAAATGAAAACAGTGAAGTAACAGGAGAAGACCTAATCCGTGCTTTGGTAAAATCAAGAAAACTCTTGCCAAATGCCAGCTATTTTGCTTTTACGGCTACTCCCAAAAATAAGACTTTGGAACTCTTTGGCGTTCCTTATCAAGAAGGTGATAAAACCAAATTCAGTGCTTTCCATCTTTACTCCATGAAGCAAGCGATTGAAGAAGGCTTCATCAAAGATGTTTTGCAGAACTACACGACTTACCAAAGCTTCTACGCCTTACTTAAGAAGATAGAGGATGACCCTGAATACGACAAAAAGAAAGCACAGAAGAAACTCAAGGCTTATGTAGAAAGCCATGAACACGCCATCAAGAAAAAGTCAAAATTGATGGTTGACCATTTCATGGAAAATGTGATTCAGAAAAAACGAATGGGTGGCAAAGCAAAAGCCATGATGGTAACGAGTAGCAGAAAAAATGCCGTGCAATACAAAAAAGCTTTTGATGCTTACTTGAAATCTATAAACAGCCCGTACAAAGCAGTAGTAGCTTTTTCTGGTGAAATTGACGGAGAAACAGAAGCAAGTTTGAACGGCTTTTCGAGCAGCTCAATTCCATCTGAATTTGAGAAGAATGAATACCGTTTTCTGTTGGTTGCCAATAAATACCAAACTGGTTTTGACCAACCTTTACTTCACACCATGTATGTAGATAAAAAGCTAGGCGGAGTAAATGCAGTTCAAACTCTATCAAGGCTAAACAGAAGTCATCCATTAAAGAAAGACACTTTTGTTCTTGACTTTGCTAATACAGCAGAAGACATAGAGAATGCTTTCAAGCCATATTTTGAAAGCACAATTCTTGGAGAAGCAACAGATCCAAACAAGCTTTTTGATTTACAAGATGCTTTAGACAATTATCAAGTGTACTCTCGTGAGCAAGTCGAAGATTTCTCAAACAAGATTTTGAATAATGTGCCAGTCGACCAGCTACACGCTTCACTGGATGAATCGGCTGCAATTTTCAGAGACGACTTAGAAGAAGAACAACAAGCCGATTTCAGAGCAAAGGTTAAAACATATGTTCGCCTTTACATTTTCCTTTCTCAAATTGTTCCATTCGAGAATCCCTATTTAGAGCGTCTTTACATCTTCCTGAATCACCTGCAAAACAAGCTTGGTGGTGACACTTCGGTGGATTTAGCAAAAGGCGTTTTGGAAAATATTGACATGGACAGTTATCGCCTGCAATTGGAATCCACAACCAATGTGGCTTTAGAGCAAGGTGAAGATTTGAAGCCAATTCCAACTGATATGAGAGGCGGAGTAAGTGAACCAGAAATTGACCGCCTTTCAAATATTCTCCAAACTTTCAATGAACGCTACGGAACTGAATTTGAAGATGCAGACAAAGTCCGTCAAATGGCAGAAAATATTGCAACTGATGTAGCCAAGAACAAAGAGCTGATAAGTTCTATTCAACATTCAGACGAACAGAACGCAAGAATCACCAGCGACAAAATTGTGGGAGAAGAACTGCTCAAGCACATCACTACCAACTTTGACCTATACAAGCTGTATTCGGACAACAATGAATTCAAAGAAGACTTCTCGGCAATGATGTTTGGTGTAGTGAAAGAATTAATCAATAGAGGTATTAACGCACAGAAGTAAAATTTAAATAATGGAAGCAGGAAAAAGAACAATCAACGACATTTTTAACGGTAACAGGGTTTTAGAAATTCCTTTTTTTCAACGTTCGTATGTATGGGGCAAAACCCAATGGGAAAGATTGATTGAAGATATGGAAACTGTAAGTGCTACTAATAAACCTTATTTTTTAGGTTCGGTTATTTTGAAACAACAACAAACAACTACTGGTGGTAATGTTGGAGATAAACGTACTTTAATTGATGGACAACAACGCTTAACAACATTGAATTTAATGCTCAAAGTACTCTGCCTAAAAACGGGTACGAATGCTTCTTTTGACCGTGTATTTCGATTAATGAATAATGAAATAGCACTCTGGCATAACCATAACGACATAGCTGACTTCAACAGAGTTTTAAATCTAACTGTTGAGGAAGATTTAAATGGTGAAAGCTCAATTATTGAAGCCTATAATTTTTTCAGAAATATCATAGAGGTTGATAAACTTAGCTTGAATAATATTCTTACCAATATAATGTTTGTTGGTATTGACTTGGGGGTAGATGAAGATGAACAGCAAATTTTCGACACTATAAATTCATTAGGTGTTAGGCTTACAACGGCCGAACTCTTAAAGAATTATTTTTTCCATAGGGATGATGTGCAGTCATACAATGACAACTGGAAAAATGTATTTGAAAAAGATGCAGACACAAAAAAGTTTTGGGATAGAGATATAACAGCTGGTCGTTCTATTAGAGAAAATGTTGATTTATTCTTTTATTCTTTCCTACAAATTAAGGTACAAGACAGCTCTTTAAATGTAAAAACCGATGACAAAAAACTATTTACAAAAGTTGATGGTCTTTTTGATTCGTACAAAAAATTTATCCAAGATTATAAGATTGATAAGCCTGCTTTAATTCAGGAAATAAAAGAATATGCTGAATTATACAGAGCCAATATTGATTTTGATGTGGTTGACAGAGAACTTTCAGCAGATTATGGCATTGAGCGAATTAATGCTATCATATTTGGACTGGAAAACACAACTTTAATTCCTTATGTGTTATTTGTACTGAAAAAAGTGGCAAATAGTAATGAGAGGAACTTAATATGGGAATATTTAGAATCATACATAATGAGAAGAATGGTTTGTCACGAAACCACCAAAAACTACAATCAATTGTTTTCTGAAAAATTGATAGCAAATAATGTAATTACTAAAAATGCCTTAAAAGCTCAAATTGAAACTCAATCGGATAAGGTAAACTACATGCCATCAGACATTGATTTGCAGAATGGCTTTTACAATTCCAGGTTGGTAAATAAACAAGCAGCAGGTATCTTATACCTCATTGAATCAATGGTACGTGACAGAACAAAACATTCTACCTCTCTTCTCGGGATAGGCAGATATAGTTTAGAACATGTAATGCCAAAAAAATGGGAAAATAACTGGCTCCCTTTAGAATCAGAAGAAGCTAAACTAAACAGAAACAAAGCTTTGTTAACGCTTGGTAATTTAACAATCATTACCACTTCTTTAAATACATCAATTAGAGATTCTGACTGGAGTACTAAGAAAAACGGCAAAGGTGAAAGGCACGGTTTAAGGCATTTTGCATCTAGTATTGAAACATTTTCCCAATACTTGGAAAAACCTGAATGGAATGAGCAAGTCATTCAAGAGAGAGCGACATATTTATATAACCTAGCTAAAGATATTTGGCGACATCAAAATGACAAGGGATAGCCATAATCACAAGAGAATCCAAATTTCAAATTTATTCTAGTTAAAAGGCTGTTTATTAGATCAATACATTGATCTTTTGTGCTTCGAATCCAACAATTTAGCAAGCACCAACCCGCTAAATTGCATAATCAAAAACCCCATCTTGGCATACTCAAATCGTTGTTGTGGGCTTAGTTAATTTTGTCTCATACCCTACTCAGAAGACAAACCATTTTCCTTGCTAATAAGACCCCAAAACCCCCATCCCAAAAAATTCAGAAAAGGGGTTTCAGAACTGCTTCAAAAACCTTATTTAAAAGCCGGAATCCCGGTAATCTCATTGCCTAGAATCAGCAAGTGAATATCATGGGTTCCCTCATAGGTGATGACAGATTCCAGATTCATCATATGGCGCATAATGGGGTATTCACCGGTGATTCCCATACCGCCGTGGATCTGTCGGGCTTCCCGGGCGATAGTTAGGGCCATTTCGACATTGTTGCGCTTGGCCATGGAAATATGCACGGTCTTGGCCTTGCCCTCATTCATCATTTTTCCCACCTTCCAAGCCAGTAATTGGGCTTTGGTGATTTCGGTCAGCATCTCTGCCAGTTTCTTTTGAATCAGTTGGAAGCTTGCTATCGGCTTGTCAAACTGAATGCGCTCCATCGCGTACTTTCTAGCCGACTCATAGCAGTCCATCGCCGCTCCAATCGCGCCCCAGGCGATGCCAAAGCGGGCCGAATCCAAACACATCAAGGGCGCACCCAGTCCTGATTTGCCAGGTAGGAGGTTTTCCTTTGGTACTTTCACATTGTCAAAGACAAGTTCACCGGTGCAGGAAGCCCGCAAGGACCACTTATTGTGCGTCTCCGGTGTGGAGAAGCCTTCCATACCACGCTCGACGATCAGGCCGTGAATCCGACCTTCCTCATTTTTAGCCCAGACCACCGCGATATCAGCTTTGGGGGAATTGGAAATCCACATTTTGGCACCGTTCAGTAGGTAGTGGTCTCCCATATCCTTGAAGTTGGTGACCATGCCACTTGGGTTGGAACCGTGGTCAGGTTCGGTCAGCCCGAAGCATCCCAGCATTTCGCCTGAGGCTAATTTGGGGAGGTATTTTTGTCTTTGCTCCTCCGAACCGAATTTATAGATAGGGTACATAACCAGGGAACCCTGAACGGATGCCGTGGATCGCATACCGGAATCTCCCCGCTCGATCTCCTGCATGATGAGACCATAGGCGATGTAATCGAGGCCGCCGCCGCCATACTCTTCCGGAATCTGCGGACCAAAAGCACCTACATCTCCGAATTTTTTGACGATTTCCTCCGGGAAATGCGCTTTCTGCGCCCAGTCCTCAATGTATGGGCTGATCTCCCGCTTGACAAAATCACGGATCGAACTTCGGATGAGTTTGTGCTCCTCCGTCAGCAAATCGTCTAGGTCTAGAAAGTCAACCCCTTCGAAGGTGTCCTGCTTTTGTGATTTCTGAATTCCTACAGCCTCCATACTATTTTTGGTTTATTGAATTGAATGCTTGATTTTTGTCGGGAAGAAAAGCCCCAAGACCTTTCGAAGTAAATAGATCGAAGGGGAAAAAACTACCATTTTTGATAAAATTTAGCCATGAGCGATTCCCAATTTGACCCACGCATTTTAGATAAAATCAAACAACTCGAAGAAAAGTTTAAATCCTCCGGACAGGATATGCTTTCCTACCTGGAAGGATTGCTTTACGCCGATTACCTGACCTATTGGGAATACATCAATCTGGATGTCTTACTTTCCCTGCAGCAACCCAAAACCAGCTTCAAGGACGAGAAGATCTTTATCATTTATCATCAGATCACCGAACTCTATTTCAAGCTGATTATATCAGAAATGGAGCAGATATCGGATAGGGAAGACCTGGATGAGGACTTTTTCAAAACTCGCCTGGAGCGGATTCTAATGTATTTTGATCATTTGATTTCCTCCTTTGCGATGATGTGGAAAGGCATGGAGCGGGAGCAATTTTTGAAATTTAGAATGTCCCTGCTTCCTTCCTCGGGTTTTCAAAGTGCGCAGTATCGGGAGATCGAATTGATGGCAGCGGATGCTTTTCAACTGGTAGCCTTGGGCGCAAGACCCGATTTTGACTATCATTCTCCGGCGGATGATATTTTTGAGCATTTGTATTGGCAGCAGGGCGCGATCGAGTTGGCCACCGGGCAAAAGACCCTGACGCTCAAAAACTTCAACCTGAAATATGGGAAGAAGCTGAAAGAACTGATTGAGTCCTATCGTAGGAAAAACCTTTGGCAGCGCTTTATGGAAATCGAATCGCCCAGTCAGGAACTGGAGGATTTGATGAAGCAGTTTGACCTGAAAGCCAATGTCTTTTGGCCTTTGGCGCATTACAAATCGGCCGTTCGCTACCTGCAGCGGGATCCGGTGGATATTGCCGCTACGGGTGGAACCAACTGGCAAAAGTACCTTCCGCCGCGATTTCAGAAGGTGATTTTCTTTCCCGAACTCTGGACTGAAAAGGAAAAAGAAGAGTGGGGGAAAGGCTGGGTAGTGAAGGAGATTTTTGGAGAGGAAAAGGAGGGGTGAGGATGGTCTATGATTAGCTAGGAGGATGCTTTTTTAATCTTGTTCCTTGCTATTAAGGCCTGATGTCCGATGTCCGATGTCCGTTCCGCCACGGACAGGGGACGGATGTAGGCATAAACTGATCATTTTTGCAGAAATTCAGCCTTTTATTTCGTAACTGAAAAGTCAGCGGGTTTACAAGGCTCTTGATAAAGTAAAGGGGCTTTTCTTCTTTCCTGACTTTCTAGAATCAACATAGCGAAAAAGAGTGCCATAGTGCCAGTCCGCCGTGGTGGACACGATTTATTAATAGCCCTGCCTTTGCCGGCAGGCAGGCCTGGGTAAAGAGGAACGACGCAACCCAGGGCTTAGAAAATACAATATCATACCAGCGCTGGCCCTTTGTTTTTGATTGGAAATTAAGTGTTGCTGCGAGCAAGAGAACCGTAAGATTGGATTGGGAAGGTTTCTTGATTAATCAAAAGCCATTTTTCTTTGATACTTTTGAAGACCAAAAGTATCCAAAAGTCTTTGCCCCGTTCTTTTCTTTCCGCTGTCCATGTTTTCGTTTCTTGAATAAATAGTGCGCAGCGGAATTTTGTCCTGCTTTGCCACCCTAAAAATGACTGGATTCCCGAAACAAGTTCGGGACTAAGTCATTTTCCTAACGGGTTTACAAAGCATTCCAAAACCGAAAATCCCGCAGGGCATCCTATAGACATAAGATTCCAGTTCAATACTTATCTGGTTAAAAATCAATTTTCTACAAGTAAAAATTACAAATCGGGAACAGTGAGGTAAACATATTTTGGTATATAACTAGATTAAAATCTAATAGTATAAGTTTTAGGATTAAGGGCGCGTTGGGCCGTCGCAGCTGCGAGCCATGTGTAGGCAATGCGCGTTGAAGCTTAGCTGCGACTTGACCTTTTGGTTCTTTTGGGTCAAGCCAAAAGAACATATATAAACCCAAGAAAAATAGATCAAGACCAATTTCAAGCGCTGGCCCATGATTTTTGACAGGAAATAAAGATTTGATGCCAGCAAGATAAACGGAAGATTAGTATGGGTAGGGATTTTGTTTTATCAGATTACAAATCCTAGGATAGGAGTTCGGGATTACATCCCGATAGCAATCGGGACCCGAACAGCTAGATCTAAAAAAAAGGGGCTCTAACAAACCCCTTTTCATTCTTCAACTATTTAAAAAATGCAATATTGTTGCATAAATATAATTCTATTTTTCTCAAAACAAAAGATTTTAGTAGCTTATTTGTCGAAGCTTTATTTTCAAAAAGATCATGAAAGGTGAATCAAAATTTCAGATCAGTGACTTGGCAAAAAACTCTGATCCTCCTTGGGATTTGCTTTTGCTTGCAGATCCATCTAGAGAAATGATTGATCGGTATTTATCCGAAAGTGAGGTCTTTGTGGGTGAATTGCAGGGAAAGCTTATTGGGGTCTTGGTTTTACTTCCCTTGAGTGATGGAATAGTGGAGATCAAGAATTTGGCTGTGGATGAGACTTTTCAGGGAAAAGGCTTCGGAAAACAGCTGCTTCGATTTGCAATTCAATATGCAAAGCAGAAAGGATTGGAGCGATTACTCATCGCTACCGGAAACTCCAGCATGGCCCAATTAACATTGTATCAAAGCCTGGGATTTGAATTGTTTGAGGTGGATTGGGGCTTTTTTGAGCGAAATTATCCTGAGCCTATCGTAGAGAATGGGATTGTCTGCAAGCATTTAATGAAGCTTCAGATTGTGTTTGACTAAGGTTTAATTCAAGAATACTTTTGAAATAAACCTGCTTTTCTGCCTGCTGGAAAGGTGATCTGCCACAAATCGGCCTGAAAGTCTAGAATTCCGGGCCTTCCCACTTCCTTCTTCCCACTTCCCTCTTCCCACTTCGTGCTTCCTGCTTCCCACTTCCTGCTTCCATCTTCCCTCTTCCATCTTCGTGCTTCCCACTTCCTTCTTCCCACTTCCCCCTTCAACCATCAACCCAAATAATTCTCAATCACAAACCCCTTCGAATTATTAAAACAAAAATCCTCCACGGCTTTCTCTACATCCTCACGGGATTTGAGATGGGCTAGGTGTTTTTGTCCGCTTTTCTTGCGGGCCTGCTCGATTTCGAAAATCAAATTGTTGCTGAATAAACCAAACTCCAAAGCGGTAGGGTAGTAGTCTACCGGATCGATCAAGCCTTCAAAGTCGGTTCCGATGGTCAGGCATTTCCAGACCATTGGTTTTTCTTCATCGCTCAGGTTGGGATTGGCATAGGCACTTTTGATGATGGCTTCGATATTTTCCCAAATGAGCTGAATTCCGTTTCGTTGGGGATTGTTTTTCAGATCTTCCTTGGTGATTCCCAGAATCCGCTGATCGAAGGAAATCCCAAACATCCCTCTAGTTCGGACAATCCATTCGATATCCTCATCACACATGTTGATGTTCCAGGCATTGAATTTCCCGCTTTCATCTGTGTAATCGTCCACCTCGCAGTCTTCCAATTCGATATGCCTATCCAGTGTCGAAATACCCGAATAGCCGCAATGCGAAGCAATGACCGGGATGCGATCTCCCTTATCCAAGCATTTGCCTACTAGACTGTAAAATTCCTTTCTGGATCGCGCACTCATGTGTTTGACATCGATCAGAATGCGATAGCCCAAGGACTCATCCCGCTCAAAATCTCCATTAATGCCCAAGAGCTCCTTGAGGATTCTTCTTCCATCATTATTGAATCCGGCATTCATTCGTTCGGATTGGTCCATAAGGATTTTTCCCATTCCGGGAATGGAGTGGGCATGTCCGCAGAGATGATTATCAAAGTGATGGGCATAGGTGATGAAAAAAATCGGAGCCTCCCAATTTTCTTTGATTTCCTTCACGCGTTGGGAGATTTCATCGATAGATTGTACGCGATCGGTGCCCAAGGCATGGGCTCCTTCGATGGTCAAAATCATGGTGATTTCCTGATCATCTTCGATGGATTTTTGGAGTTCTTCCCGACTGGTAGGAATGCGATAGCAAGCATTCTCAGCATAATAAAGCCGTGGATGTTGATTGGCTAGTTTTCTGGCTAGTCGCTCCTCACGGAGCAAAGCTTGGGGAACGTGAATTTCATTTCTACGGATTCGCTTTCCCGAATCCATCATGACAAAATCCCGCTCGCGCTGTAGTGACTCCCAGTAATCATAATCATCAGACTGAAAGTAATTCACGACCTTATCCGGTATGCGCATGTAAGCGGTTTGTAGCAGGTCCCGGCGGATCCCTTTGGAACCCAAGATTGCAGAAGTCAAAAAGCGAAACCATTTGTCTTTGCCGATTTTTGGGTCAATGCCCTTCACAAATTGGCGTTCTAGCGGATACAGAGAGTTGAAGGTCAGGCGAAGGTTGGAATTCCAGCATTTGACCAAGTCAATTTGGCTGTAACTCGCTCCCATGACGCCTTTTTGGTGGTTACGGTGATTGGATGCAATGACGGTCCAAGGGCTGAATTCTCCTTTCCTTCTGAATTTTTTGGCTTTTTCCTGCATCTGAAAATGCGCACGCATGTGGTTATGACAGTGCAGGTCAGAAAATCTACGCTTACCCATGGCCTATCTGTTGAAAATGCTATTTCCACCCTTCATTACTTCGATGATGTCCTCTACCACGGAGGGGGAATTGGTGTAGTACCAATGATGAACGGTGTCATGAAGCAAGCCCTTGTCATCATCGATCTCGGTCACATCACATTGATAGATGTCATCTGCTAGATTAACGGAGTTTTTCGCACCCCAGCGGCCCAAGCGGTTGAAAGCGTTTTTGGTAAGCTCGGAGATTCCTAGTGCCTGATCTTTGTTGTGATAGTACACATGCACCCGCTCCCCAAAATCAATGAGGCGATAAAGTGGATTTGGACGCTCCAGCGCATAGTAATCGATATCAGCACCCACGAGTAGGATTTCTCCAAAAATAGAATTGATATCCAATCCGATGTCCTGTACACCTTTGACCATGTTTTCCAGGACTCGATTTCCCATGCTATGGCACATGAGATGGATTTTTTGATCACAAAGCGGCTTTCGCTCTTCCACAAATTTCTTTTTGAAAAACTCCCGAAGCGAGGCCATGGATCGCGCTAAAGCAAAGCCCGACTGCATCGCATCATAGGCGTCCGAGCGATACTTAAGCAGTTTTTTCTTAGCAGGCCAGGTGAATAAGACCAAGTGCTTGATGGTAGAGTCTTCCGGCTCTACATATCGTTTGTGGAGCTCACAGAGGGTTTGCATGGCTGTTTCCAAATCGGACTTGAATCCATGTACAAAGACAAGGATGTCTTCCGAGATACGGATATGATCGCCTTCAGGACTCTTTTTGCTTGCTTTGATTCCCGACTCATACAGTTCGGTGAAAATAGTGGTAGAAGGAAACTTGGCTTTGCTCACGTCCTTATCGTCGGCATAGTTTGCCAAAAGGTTTTCATCTACCTCAGGGATGATCTGAATATCGAAGTCTTTCAGCTTTTTGGCTTTTTTGGGGTCAAAGCTGATTGTACCATAGCGGAGATTGTGCCGAGCTTCCTCGTCTCCGTCTTTTCGCATGTACTCTTTTTCATTCACAGAAATGTAATTTCTGCTCCTCCGTGTAGTGACTTCCCGATTGGTGATGATGTAATGTTTGACCATGGCTAAGAATTTGAAAGGGTTTAAAAAACTAGAATTAAAATCATTAAGCTGCTCTTTGTCAGCATGTAATTCCAATTTTGGAAAAAAAAATGGCAAAGACAAGCAAAAGCGGTGGCCTTGAGGTCAGGTTAAGAAATTGATAATTTTTTGCAGCGGCATGGAGAAAAACTCAAAGTTTTTCATCTTGAAATAAAAATCGAAAGACGTGAAAAACTTACAAACGCTGACCCTTTACTTCTTTTTAGGACTACCACTGTTTTTTGCTTGCAAGCCAAGCGTCCTGACTTCAGAAGAGGAAGAAATCACCCGAATTGCTTTTGGCTCCTGCAATAGACAAAACCGACCTCAGCCACTCTGGCAACCTATTGTTTCCGATAATCCGGATCTCTGGATTTGGATGGGGGATAATATTTATGGGGATTCACCCAATTTGGACACGCTTCGCGCAAAATATGCCATGCAAAATCAGGTATCTGACTATCAAAAGCTCAAGCGTAATTCCAAAATCATCGGGATTTGGGATGACCATGACTACGGGATCAATGATGGCGGAAAGTTTTTTGCCCAGAAAGCCGCTTCCCAGCAGTTGATGCTAGACTTCTTGGATGTGCCCCAAGATGCTCCTGAGCGCAAACGGGAAGGAGCTTATGCAGCTCATCTATTTGGAAAGGGAGAAAATCTGGTCAAAGTCATCCTCCTGGATGCTCGTTATCATCGGGATACCCTGATGCGAATCGACCGGGTGTACCAACCTAATGTGGACGGCCAAATATTGGGAGAGGAGCAATGGAAGTGGTTGGAGAACGAACTCAACACCAGTCCGGCCAAGGTAAATTTGATCGTGTCTGGAATTCAGTTTTTACCCACTCAGCATGCCTATGAAAAATGGGCCAATTTCCCACAAGAACGGGAGCGTCTGCTGAGTTTAATTGCAGCTTCTGGAGCGAATACGCCGATTTTACTGAGTGGTGACCGGCATATTGCCGAACTGATGAAATTGACCGATGAGCGATTCCCTGATGGGATCTACGAAATCACCGCAAGTGGTTTGACGCATACCTGGGGCAGCATATCCGAAGAACCCAATCGCTACCGAATCGGAGACCTGATTGCCAAGCTGAATTATGGTTTGGCCGAAATTGACTGGGAGAATGAAGAAATAGCCTTTCAAATCAAAGGAGAGGCTGGGGCTTCTTATGCAAATCTTTCCATCCCATTTTCCAATAATTAATCCGAAAACACCATGTTTAAAAGACGAGATTTTCTGAAATCCCTGAGCTTAAGTTCGGCGGCTTGGCTTTCCTTCGGTTCGGCAGTTTTTGCCGAAAATAGGGTGAAAGACCGTTTATTGGCTCCTTTTTCTTCCATCAGAATCCGGGGAAAAGTGGCTGCCGGAGGGAAAGGTATTTCTAGGGTAGCTGTTTCCGATGGCCGATCGGTTGTGCTCACAGATGCCAATGGAGAATATGAGTTGATTTCTTCCAATGATCGGGAGTTTGTTTTCATTTCAATCCCTTCGGGCTATCAGATCAAAAAGCAGGCAAATGGTTCGGCTGCCTTCTTCCAACTCATTAATCCCGCTCAAGCCGATCAGCAGATAGCTTTCGACCTGATTTCAAACCTGGAATCGGATGCGAATCATCATTTTCTTTTGCTTTCAGATACTCAGATTCAGGATGATTACGAAGCGCAACAATTGCTGAATGTGGCCATTCCGGATGTACAGCAGACCATCCGTGAGATCAACGATCCCAATATATTTGGGATTGGCTGTGGGGATTTGGTCTTTGACCGATTAGAACTTTTCAAAGAATATAATCAAGGAATAGCCGCTACCGGGATTCCTTTCTTTCAGGTGATAGGGAATCATGATATGGACTTTGGGGTGCGATCAGACGAAGGAACAGCCAAGACTTTTAAAGGGCATTTTGGACCAACTTATTACTCTTGGAATCGGGGAGAGGTTCATTATGTGGTTTTGGATGATGTGTTCTATCTGGGAGTGGGCACCAAATACATCGGCTATATTCCGGAGGAGCAATTGGCTTGGTTGGAGCAGGATTTGGCCTTGGTCGAAAAAGGGAAAACAGTGGTAGTTTCCCTGCATATTCCCACCTACACAGGAGCAGTGCAGCGCTATCCAGACCGGGATACGCTGGGAGGTACCGTAAGTAATCGAGAGCATCTTTATCGATTATTGGAGGGTTATAATGCCCACATTTTATCAGGACACACCCATTTTAATGATAATATGATCATGGGACATGTCTATGAGCATTGTCATGGGACCGTTTGCGGAGCTTGGTGGTCTGGGCCTATTTGTCATGATGGAACCCCGAGTGGCTATGCGGTTTATGAGGCAAAGGGTTCGGAGCTAAAATGGCAATACAAGGGAACGGGATTGAGCATTGAAGAGCAATTCCGGGTTTATCCAAAAGGCTATCATCCCGATTTTCAGGATTTCGTTTCTGTGAATTGCTGGAATTATGATTCAGCTTGGGAACTCAGTTGGTATGAGAATGGGATCAAAGTAGGTTCTCCGGAAAAAATCATGGCCAAGGATCCCTGGAGTATGGAATTGCATACTGGGCCTGAATTACCTGCACGTCGCAAATGGGTAGAGCCTCAACTGAATGATCACATGTTCTTCTTCCAACCTACAAACTCTGAGAATCTGGTATTTGAGGCCAAGGATCATTTTGGTCGGGTGTATTCGAAGAAAGTAGAAGGGTAGAAGAGAAGACTGGCTTCAAAGGTTTTTTGTCATTGGTAGGGCAAAAACCTAAAAACCCTGAAACTGTCCCGTATCTTCTTATGCCCGAAGCCCTCCTCCCGGAGGGCAGGCCCGCCTCCCGGAGGGAAGGCTTCGCTTCACTCGCAGTGACGGGAACATCATGAATTTGAGACAGTTATTCCTAATACCCCGCCGCTTCATTTTCCCTTCTCGGGTCAGCTCCACCTTCTAGTTTCCCATCTGGCAAAACCATGATGGCATCGACCGAACCGATGATGGGTGTTCGGCCTTCATTGATCAGGTAGTTTTTGGCAGAAAGGATTTGTACCAAGGTGCTGTCCAAGGTGTTTTCTTCAAACAGAATCTGATCCGGTAGCCATTGATGATGGAACCTCGGCGCTTCAACCGCTTCCTGCATGGTCATGTCAAATTCATAAGCGTTGAGGATGGTTTGGGCTACTGCTGTGATAATGGTGGAGCCTCCAGGTGTACCGACGATCATCCAAAGTTTACCGTCCCGCTCCACCAAAGTAGGAGTCATGGAGCTGAGCATTCTTTTTCCAGGAGCAATGCTGTTTGCTTCTGCACCTATCAAACCAAACATGTTTGGAACGCCCGCTTTGCTACTGAAATCATCCATTTCATTATTCATGAAAAAGCCCAACTCATCTAAATAGACTTTGGAACCGTAGGCTCCATTTAGGGTCGTAGTCACTGCCAGTGCATTCCCCTCCTCATCCATAATAGAGTAGTGGGTGGTTTCCATGCTTTCAGCAAAAAGAACCGATCCTTCCGCAATGTCCGACGAAAGCGTTGCTTTTTCAGGATCAAAGCTTTCCATGCGATTGCTTAGGTAGGCATCATCCAAAAGTTCTGAAATCGGAATCTCTACAAAATCAGGGTCTCCGAGATAGTAATTCCGATCCGCATAAGCTCTTCGCATGGCTTCGGTCAATACTTGCACATAATCTGCAGAATTATGTCCCATTCCTTTCAGATCAAAAGGCTCAACCATTTTTAAGATTTGACCGATGGTCACTCCGCCGGAGCTAGGCGGTGCCATGGAGATTACTCGTAGCTCTTTGTAGTCAAATACGATCGGCTCCCGCCAAGCTGCCTCGTAAGCAGCAAGATCTTCCTCAGTAATGATCCCCCCCATTTTTTGCATGTGATCTACGAGAATTTTGGCTGTTTCTCCCTTGTAAAATTCATCTCTGCCATTGCTAGCGATGCGTTCCAAGGTTTCGGCTAAGGCAATATTCTTAATGGTATCGCCCGCATTCCAATCTTTTCCGTAAAAGGTATTTTCACCATTGACTTCGCGAACTACTTCACGGATATTTTGCAGTCGTCCTGCTTGTTGAGTACTGACTACAAATCCATTTCTTGCCAAATCGATTACCGGTTGGAGGATGTCCTTGGGTTCCAACTTTCCAAATTTGGACTGAGCTTCAAAAATACCTGCAATAGTACCGGGTACACCTGATGCTAAGGCTCCCTTCGTACTCAGGCCGGGGATCACATTTCCATTTTCATCCAAATACATATCTCGATGGGCTGCTCCAGGGGCTTTTTCGCGGTAGTCTATGGAACCAATTTCTCCATTGGCTAAGCGATAAACTGCAAAACCGCCACCTCCTAAATTGCCTGCAAAGGGAAAGGTCACGGCAAGAGCCATTTCTGTAGCCATCATGGCGTCAAAGGCATTTCCGCCTTTTTTCATAATCTCAATCCCAATGCGGGAAGCTTCTCCTCGAGCAGAGACCACCATAGCTTTTTCTGCTATCAGACCTCTTTTGGGTTCCTTTTCTTCGGATGGGCTTTGACAAGAAAAGACTAGGAAGGGGATGCTCAATACCAGAGCAGCAACCCTCGTGTAAACTTGCTTATTCATTCAATAAAGTGCTGTTGAAGAGTTTAAGGATACGTTTATACTCGTCGGTCCAGGAGCTTGGCTCCACAAAACCATGATCTTCCACTGGATAGACGGCCATTTCCCAATTATCTTTCCCCAATTCGATCAATCGCTGGGAGAGTCTTACCACATCCTGGAAATGAACATTCACATCGACCATTCCATGGGCAATGAGGAGGTGACCTTCCAACCCTTCCGCAAAATAAATAGGAGAGGAGCGACGATAGGCGATTGGGTCTTCCTCAGGTGTATTGAGGATATTGGAGGTGTAGCCGTGGTTGTAGTGAGCCCAGTCTGTGACAGAGCGTAGTGCTGCTCCCGATGCAAATACATCCGGGTGATTGAAAAGGGCCATCAGGGTGATAAAGCCACCATAGCTTCCTCCATAAATTCCAATTCGATCCGCATCAATTCCGTAATTGCTTACCAAATGCTTGGCACCGTCTACTTGATCTGAAAGGTCCTTTCCACCCATGTGACGATAGATGCCTGTCCGCCAATCCCGACCGTATCCCGCTGAGGCACGGTAGTCAATATCCAAAACTGTGTATCCCAAATCAGTGAGTAAGTTATGGAACATGTACTCTCGGAAATAGCTACTCCACCACTTATGGACGTTTTGGAGATAGCCCGCGCCGTGCACAAAGATCACAGCGGCACCATTCTTCTTCTCTGGATTGGGTTCGTAGATCCGTGCAGGCACCATGGCACCATCTGCTGCTTGGAAACGGATAATTTCTGGATCTCTCCAATCATAGGCCTGAAACTCCTCACTTTGACCATCAGTCAATTTGATGGGGGCTGCGCCAACTTTATTTTTCTGTAGATAAAGCTCTGCGGGAGAATTGGAGTAGGAGTGAAGTATGGCAATATGCTTTTCATCCGGGGAAAGTTTGACTTCATTGTTTCCCGTCCTGGAGGTCAGTTTTTCCATTTTCCCACCCATCAGGGGCATACGGTAAAAATGACGCTCTCCCGGATCAACTTCTGAGGTGGTCAGATACCAAGACTTTTTGTCCTTGGAGAGGAAAGGGTCAAAAACTTCATAGTTTCCACTCGTCAAGGCTGTTTTGACTTGCGTGTCTATATTTTGGATGTAAAGATGTGAATAGCCGCTTTCTTCCGATTGGAAATAAATGTGTTTTCCATCAGGAAGCCAACCCAAAGTGCCGCCTGAGTAAGTCCATCCGATTCCAGGCCCGGCAATCCAAGCTTCATCACGCTGTCTGTCTAAAGCCGTTAATTCCCCTGTCTTCAAATCAACCAAGGTAATCCAGCGATCTTTGTTATCAATGGATCTTACCACGACGATGGCTTGCGATCCATCGGGGGAAAACACCGGTCCAAAAAGGGCCAAATCCCGCTCTTTTTCTTCCCATTCACGATCAGGATAATCACTCACATAATCAGGCAAATCTTTGATTCCGGGAAGATTGGAGGTTTCTATAAAATAAACCGTATCTCTATTCAGATCATAAATTCCAATTTCAGAAGTAGTTGGCTTGGTTCCTACTTTTGGACGGGCATTGAGGTCCTCGGTGTAACCTGATGCATCGACGTAGTTAGGAACAGCAGTGTTTTTATTGCTGGAAGGATTGAAAAATGAAAAGCTCGCAAATCTTCCGTCTGGTGAAAGCTGTAAGTTGGATGGATTTTTTCCTCCGGTGAAAAAGGTGAATTCTTTTTCGGGTGTAATCTGAGTTGCTTCGCGGTAAGCTTGTCTCATTTCCCGCTTTTCTTCCCGCTGACGTACCACCTCCAAAAGCTTTAAATTTTCTGACTCTAAAAATGGCTTGGATGCTTTTGAATCACTTTTGCCGGACCCGGATGAAGAAGGTTGGGAACCGTTGGAAATATTGGTTACTCTTTTGACTACTCCGGTGGGGATCTCAAGCGTGTAGATATTCTGCTCGCTTACAAAGAAGAGAAAGTCTTCATCCGCCAAAAAGGTGGGGTTAGAAACCCGGGAGTGCCAGTTAAGCAGCTCTTTTTGTGAATTTTTTTCGAGGTCTTCTAAAATGATCCGATCATTTGGACCTACGAATAGTCGGAGGCTTTTATCGGAGTTGAAGGATTCTTGAGACCTTGATCGCTCCCGATCTATTTTCCAGTCAACTTTCTCGATAGAAGAAAGTTCGCTAAGCTGAATTTGATATAGAGAATCTGCGGGGTTATTTTCGGGATTGTATTGGAAGTAAATGGTTTTACTGTCATCACTCCATTCGACCCCAGAAGGAAAATATCCCATCCAACTGGGATCGCGCATGATGTATTCAACAGAGAGGGAGGATTGAGCAAATAGACTACCTTGGATTAGGGTGATTAGGCTAATCCAAATTATTTTTTTGATCATTTAATGAGAGATTTAAGTTTTTTCTTTCAGAAAATCCAAAAGCTCTCGTTTGATTTCATCCATGTGTCCGTGGAGTTCATCGATTTCTTCTTTCGAATTTTCGAGATTTTCCTCGATTTTCTCCAGAAGCTTTCGGGTTTTCATGGCCCCAATATAACTCATGGAAGGTTTTGCTTTATGACATCTTTTTTTAATGGTTTCAAAATCTCTATTTTCTAAAAATTTTGGTAGCTCTTGGAGATCTTGGACATTCGTATCCAAAATGATTTGGATCATATCCCTGATCATCTCAGGATCATCATCTCCGAAATACTGATAGATGGAGGCTTCACTTATATACTGATACATGGGGAGAAAAATCTGGATGGAACAAAAGTTTGTTTGGTACTTCCCCTAAAATTAGAAACAATTTTTGAAATGCATTATTTATAGTATGAAAGTTTACTCAAAAGAAGGGGAAATTGATATGAACTCACTTATTTTGTCTATCGAAAAGTAGGGAAGACATGAACAAAGGAAAAAAAATATTCTTGATTCTTTTTATCATTTTCATGGCAATCATGTTATGGATAGGATACGACATCTCCCAAAAGACCACCTTTCCGGGGTCGAAGGGAAATTTAAAAGAAAGAATCAGTACAGGAGAAGAATAAATGAGCGGTAAAAAAATCAATATTGAAAATCTGGACTTGGACCAGATGAAAGAAAAAACCACCGAGAATCCGGGTCTATTGCCCTATGCCCATCATTCTGGCAGCGCTATCGTCAAGCCGGAAGATAAAGGTAAAATCACTGGAAGAGCAGTGGCAGCCATGCAGTCGCAGACTGATATGCAAATGTCTCAGATCTACCAGCAGATGCAGCTTTTGGCGGATCAGGCAAAAAAAATCAAAGCCCGCGTGGAAGTTTCCGAAAGAATCTATCAAGCAGCAATGGGATTTGAACCCCTGATTAACCATCGATATTTTTTGTACCAAAAAGAGGATGGTACGGACTTTTTGAGTTTGATAGGTCCTGATGAATGGGGTCGGAAAAAAGATTGGGCCAAATTTGTGGCTGAAGTAAAACTGCTGGCAGACCATACCTGGGAAATTCTGCGGGAAAACACCTAAACTATGAGCCATTTGATGACCCGGCAGCTCGATTTGATCTTGAAAGAGGGCGGGGCTGACTACGAATGGGAAGTTTCTATTCCTGTCGAATCAAACTATTTAGACAAAAAGGGGAAAGCTTGGCTAGAGGAAATATTTGAAGATTTAGCAGGAAAGGGAAATCTTCCTTTGCTTGAAAAGATGAAGTTTGACTTCAAGCTTAATCGCTTTTTGATTCTTTGGGATACAGAAGTTCATTTCAACCGCTATCGGCTGACTTCATTGAGGTCTGAGTTGTACTCAGAAATGAGTTTTCCCTTTGATCAAGCCTACAAAAGACTCTGTAGAAGTCAGGAGAAAGAGGCTGTGAAGTCTGGATTGCAGGCTAGGGTTTGGGGGGGGGCTCCCATTGCCCAGCGATTATTTGGGGTTTCCAGTGAGCCAGGTGATTTTTCAGGAAATGGATCTACAGGGTGGAAGCTTCAAGCCTACAATGATGCCCAAATTGATTTACTCACAAGACTTCATGGGTATAAGTTGATTCGTCTTTGCCCCTTTGAGACCTTGATGACTGGCGGTTCTTTGAAGCGATTGGATCAGCTATTGATCAATCCAAAGGATGAACAAAGAGAGGTGATTTTCAATTGGTTAATGAGAAAAATGGGGTGATGTGTAGGGTTTGCTGAAAAAGTCTCAGACATGGCAGGTTCAAGGCGGTCGAGCGTAGATGTATGCCTATACTTCAAGCGAAGACTCACGCAGAAGATGCTATGTCTGAGGCTAGCATAAAATCTCAAGATTGAGATTTTTTGGAAAGGAAAGCAGCTTTTTATTGGCAATAACTTTGGACTTGTAGAAAAACTGTTTGCTGCAAGCATAGGCTTACCATTTGGAATGATAGCTAAATACTTTTCATGCGCTTTTCAGCGGACCCTACTTAGGCAAATAGCCCAAACATCTCCCTTTCTATTTTTTCGACGATAAAGGAAAAGTCCTCTGATCGCTCGACAAAGTCTAAATTATTCACATCTATAATCAGCAGTTTTCCTTCCTGATAGTTTTCTATCCAATCCTCGTAATGCTGATTGAGGTTTTTGAGGTAATCGATTCGCATGGCTGTCTCATAAGTCCTTCCCCGCTTTTCGATTTGGCCTACCAGTTTTGGTATGTCAGCCTTGAGGTAAATAAGCAAGTCAGGAGCCTTAACATGCTGAATCATGGAGTCAAACAAACTTCTGTAGTTCCAGTAATCCCGTTCCGTCAGTAAATTGCTTTTATACAGATTCGCTGCAAATATGTAGGCATCCTCGTAGATCGTCCGATCTTGGATCGTGTTCTCGTTATTGTCCTGGATCTTTCTGATCTGATTGTAACGGGAATTCAAAAAATAAACCTGAAGATGAAATGCCCAACGCTTCATGTCTTCATAGAAGTCAGGAAGGTATGGGTTATTGTCGACCGCTTCGAACTCAGCCTTCCAACCGTAGTGCTTGGCCAGCTTTTCTGTAAGCGTAGTCTTCCCGCTACCGATATTTCCGGATACTGCTAAATGCATATTTTTAATAGAAATTACTTGCTAAATCTTGATGCTACAACCAAATCTTTGCTACCGGCTGTGTATTGATAGAACCCTTCTCCTGACTTGACGCCCTTGTACCCAGCCTCTACCATATTGATCAATAGCGGGCAAGGTGCATATTTAGGATTGCCAAAACCATCATGAAGTACTCTCAGGATAGAAAGACAGACATCCAAGCCAATAAAATCCGCTAATTGCAATGGTCCCATAGGATGCGCCATTCCCAATTTCATGACCGTATCGATCTCTTCCACTCCAGCTACACCCTCGTATAGGGAATAAATGGCCTCATTGATCATAGGCATCAAAATACGGTTGGCTACAAAGCCTGGATAATCATTTACCTCTACGGGTACTTTTCCCAGTTTTTTGGAAAGCTCCATGATGCCGTTTGTCACCTCATCTGAAGTGGCATAGCCTCTGATAACCTCAACCAGTTTCATTACAGGCACTGGATTCATAAAGTGCATCCCGATCACTTGACCGGCCCGCTGGGTGACGGCCGCGATTTTGGTAATAGAGATAGAGGAGGTATTGGTAGCCAAAATTGCTGACTTGGGAGTCAACTCGTCCAGCTGTCGAAACAGGTCAAGCTTGATGATTAAGTTTTCGGTAGCTGCTTCAATAACCAAATCTGCCGACGACACTCCTGATTTCAAGTCTGTGAAGGTGCTAATTCTGGAAAGCGCAGCAGTTTTGTCTTCTTCGCTTAATTTTCCTTTTGCTACCTGACGATCCATATTTTTACTGATCGTGGATACCGCTTTTTGTAAAAAATCCTCTTTCAGATCTACTAAAGAAACCTGAAAGCCCTGCTGGGCAAAAACATGGGCGATGCCATTTCCCATGGTACCAGAACCGATCACAGTTATGTTTTGCATAAATATTAGATGTTAGTTTACGTTAATTTGGGTTTAATTCTTTTCGAATCGAGGGTTCAAAGCTACCGCTGAATTGGAGCTTTTCCAATTTTTAACCTTCGCTTATCTGACTTTGTTTGTCATGTTTTAACCTGGATTATGAATTAGAATTCTTAGCGAAAAAACCAAATGCAAGAAAATCAGGCACTTTGGAGATTGAGGCGTAGCGATGCTACGGTGAGATCGAAAAGTGAAGTGAAATGACTGATTTTAAAGCAATTAGGTTTCGTAGTAGATTTTCTATTTCGTATTTCAGGTTTCAGTTCTTGTCTCTAATTTATCTCGTACCTTTGAGGCATGAATGAACTTGGAAAAATCAGTTTATTACCCATCAATAGATTCACCGATTCAGGTGCCTATGTGGCTACCGAATCCGGCGAGGAGGTCTTGGTTCCTAATCGTTATCTGACTGGTAATGAGCGAGAAGGGGATGTCTTGTCAGTTTTTATCTACACGGATAGTGAAGACAGGCCAGTCGCTGTGACCGACGTTCCCAAGGCTTGTTTGGATGAGTGGGCAGTGATGGAGGTGAAGGAGTTGACCTCATTTGGGGCCTTCGTGGATTGGGGCTTGCCAAAGGATCTTTTTGTACCCAAGGCTGAAATCGGAAAAAATATGCAGGTCGGAGAAAAATACCTTATTAGAGTCTGCGCCGACTATCGTACCAACCGCTTGATTGGCAGTAGCAAGTATCGGGATTTTATTTATCCTGCACCCAAGGATTACGAACCTGGTCAAGAGGTATCCGGATTGATTTTTGAAAAAACAGATTTGGGTTACAAGGTGCTCCTTGAAAACCGCTACGAAGGATTGATTTTTGGAAATGAGGTATTTCAACCTTTAAGGCTTGGCGAGCGCCGTCGACTTTTTGTAAAAAAACAGCGTGATGATGGTAAAATTGACCTACAGCTTCAGCCTCTAGGTAGGGCTAAATATGAGGAAGGGGCTGAGAAGATCCTTTATGTGTTGAGAGAAAAGGAATTTTTGCCACTTCATGACAAATCCGATCCAGAAGAGATCAAGGAAGTGCTTGGCATGAGCAAAAAGCATTTCAAGCAATGTATCGGACAGCTTTACAAGGCCAAGGAAATTGTGATCCTTGAGGATGGCATCAAGCTAAACGATTCGAAGCAGTGATAGACCTCAAGACTTTTCGACAGGAAAGTCAATCTGATTTTCCCACAAACAAAAAGCTGAAAGATCGGCTCAGAAGGTTAAAGCCCAAGGATTTGGATGTGCGCTTTGCGGAAAATCATGAGGAGGTTTTTCAAGAAATCGACTGTTTGGACTGCGCTAATTGCTGTAAGACTACCAGTCCGATTTTTCTTCAGACGGATATTGATCGCATCGCCAAAGTTTTCCGGATGAAGCCAAGTCAATTTATCGACGAATACCTTCAGCGCGACGAAGAAGGCGATTTTGTGCTTCGTTCCTCACCTTGTCCATTTTTGGGCGTGGACAATAAGTGTCTAGTTTACGAGGACAGACCGAAGGCGTGCAGGGAATATCCGCATACCAATCGAAAAAATATGGCAGGGATTCTTAACTTGAGTCTGAAAAACACACTCATCTGTCCGGCGGTACATAAAATTTTCCGCCAGATAGAGAAAGAGTATAGGAAGTGAGCCGAAATTTTGGCTTTTTTGACAATCAAACCTATAAATAACTCAATGGCTACAACAGAAACACACTTTTTGGGAGTGGACGTGGGAGGAACCCATCTTAAAATCGGATTGGTGAATAAGAGTGGTGAAATCCTTGATTTTGATAAAGAAGAAACACATCCATTCAGAGAACATCCTAATGGATTTGGAGAAGCATTTACAGAAGGATTAGGGAAATATTTTCGAAAATATCCTCAGGTAGAAAAAGTGGGTATTGGTCTTCCAGGATTAATTTCAAAGGATCGGACTACCCCTTTGGAGATTCCGGCTATCCCGGCCCTGAATCAATTCAAACTCAAAGAAAGCCTTGAAGCGAAGTATCCGGACAAAGAATTTTTTCTGGAAAATGATGCCGCCGCCGCCGCTATCGGAGAGTTCTATTTTGGTAAAGATGATCCATCTGACAACTTCCTGTTCATTACAATGGGTACTGGAATTGGAAGTGCTTATGTAATTGATGGTGAGGTTTTTAAAGGGTCAAGAGGAAATGCTCTCGAAATGGGTCATATGCTTTCCAGAGGAAATGCTCGTCTAGAAACATTGATCGGAAGGCAAGGTATTCTTGATATTTTGGCTCGAATGATAGATGCATTCCCCGAAAAGGCAGGAAGGCTTAAGGGAGCTACCTTAGGTTCACATTTATTGGTAGATACTGCACGTGAGGGAAATGAAGTTTCTTTGATGGTTTTCGAAGAAGTAGGAGAGATTCTAGGTCAATCCATCGTATCTACCATACGGATTTTAGATGTCGCCGAAGTTTACTTTGGAGGGGGAATTTCTGCTGGTTTGGAGTTTATGATGCCAGCTTTGGAGCGTACCATTCGTCAATATTTGACACAGTACTATAATAAAGATTTGAAGCTCAAAAAAGCTACACTAGAAAACAATGCCGGTACCTTGGGTGCTGCAGCCCTTTGCTTTATGGGTTCAGGTCTGTGATCGTTACTTCAGAGACTTTAGAAATTGCATTCATTCGGAAAAGAACCTTTAGGGGTTCTTTTTCGCTTTCTACGCCTTCACAGTTTTCAGGGCTAGGCTCTAAGAAGTAAAAAAAGAAGCTTTGACTTTTATCGACCAACTCCACACGATCAGGTCTTCCAAAGGTCTTGATCAAGGCTTGATTACTTGCTCCTAGAAAGTTGTTTTTAATTCGCTCCATTTCCTGCATGTCTTGCATTCGAAGGCCTTTACAGCCGTACCGATCTGCTTTCCAATTCTCGATATTGAGTCCCTCGGTATCTAATTTTTGGCTGCAGGATGCTAAGCTCAAAGAAAATATCAGGGCAAAAACGATGGGAGATAAAAGGCGTGTGTTCATGGAAGGCAAAGGTAAGGGCTTATTCCCTGTGGAAGGTCTTAAAATTAGATTTATTTGGATTGAAGCTATTTTTGGATAGAGAATCGATGTCAGGCGAAATTGTTTTCTACCATGATTTATCCATTAAACTGAAATTCAAACTTTTGGAAAGTAATGACATTTTTTGTCACCCTTTTGCCTGATGTAATAAGACGTCGGTTTGGGCAAATACTTTATATTAGCAGCTTAAATTGACATCACATGTACTATAGATTCGGAAAGGCATTCTATTACTTCAGTATCGTTATATTTCTCTTTTTCCTGCTTTATTTTTATTCCGCTCTACCTGAGCAAGTTTATCTTCAGCTTGACGCTGAGGATCGATGGGCCAAAGGCAATTATTTCTATGGAATGATTAGCCTTTTTGTGATTTTCAACCTGATTTCGCTTTTGCCACCAAAACTTCTGGAAACCAAATCATGGAAAAAACTTCATCGTCTCTTCCCAATCGGTGACCCTTTTCGGGATTACTTGCTCACTTGGTTTTATTCCTTTGGCGGGATTTTGAATCTCAGCTTGGGAATGATGGTGTTTTATACCCATTCTATCAATAATCAGCAAGAGATCACGGCAGATCAATTCAGCGTTTTCTTTTACCTTATACCAGCATTACTCCTTGTCTGGATAATTGCACTCTTTTTGCTTTTTGTAGGTAAAACCAAAAAACTTCAAAACCCTTCAGAGTACTAAAATATACTATGGCAGACCAAGTAAAATACAACGAAGATAGTATCAAATCCCTTGATTGGAGAGAGCATATCCGATTGCGACCGGGTATGTATATCGGTAAATTGGGAGATGGAAGTGCCCAAGATGATGGGATTTACGTGTTGGTCAAGGAGGTTTTGGACAACTCTATCGATGAGCACATGATGGGATATGGGCGAACGATTGATGTCAAAATTTCTGAGCATAAAGTAGAGGTCAGAGACTACGGTCGTGGAATTCCATTGGGAAAAGTGATTGACTGTGTTTCAAAAATCAATACCGGTGGAAAGTATGATTCTGGTGCCTTTCAAAAGTCTGTGGGTTTGAATGGAGTCGGTACCAAGGCGGTCAATGCACTTTCTGAATACTTTAAAGTTCAATCTTACAGAGATGGAGAGACGAAAGTTGCCGAATTTGAAAAAGGAGTTTTGAAGGAAGACCGAAAAGTGGAGAAATCCTCAGACCGAAATGGTACAAAAATTATTTTCTCTCCAGATCCTACAGTCTTCAAAAATTATCATTTCATCCCCGAATACCTTGAAAATCAAATTTGGAATTATGCCTACCTGAATGCAGGTCTGACCATTAATTTCAATGGAAAGAAGTACTTTTCTGACAAGGGGTTGTATGATCTTTTGGCCAATAAGGTGGATGAGGAAGCGATTCGCTATCCGATTATCCATCTGAAAGGAAATGATATAGAAATGGCCATGACTCACTCCAATCAATATGGAGAGGAGTATTATTCCTTCGTCAATGGTCAATTTACTACCCAAGGTGGAACTCACCTTGCAGCTTTTAGAGAAGCCATCGTGAAGACCGTTAGGGAATTTTACAAGAAAGACTACGATGCTTCCGATATCAGACAAAGCGTCGTGGCATCGATAGCCGTACGGGTGCAGGAACCTGTATTTGAGTCTCAAACCAAGACAAAGCTGGGTTCACAGTCTGTGGGGCCGGATGGACCGACTCTTCGGACATTTGTCAATGACTTCGTAAAAACCGAACTGGATAATTATCTCCACAAAAACCCAGCGGTAGCTGATGCCTTGCTAAAGCGAATCCTACAATCAGAGCGGGAGCGAAAGGAGATTTCAGGCATTAAAAAATTGGCGAATGAACGAGCCAAGAAGGCCAATCTTCACAATAAAAAACTTCGGGATTGTCGGGTTCATTATGATGATCCTAAGGCTAATGAGGATCAGAAGAACAACACCATGCTGTTCATTACAGAGGGGGATTCTGCCTCGGGTTCCATTACTAAATCCAGGGATGTTCAGACTCAGGCGGTGTTCTCTTTGAGAGGAAAGCCGCTCAACTGCTATGGTATGACCAAAAAGGTGGTGTATGAAAATGAGGAGTTCAACCTTCTGCAGCATGCTTTGAATATTGAAGATGGAATTGAAGGGCTTCGGTACCGAAAAATTGTAATTGCTACCGATGCGGACGTAGATGGAATGCATATCCGTCTGTTGATCATGACCTATTTCTTACAGTTTTTCCCGGATTTGGTGAAAAATGGTCACCTTTTCATCTTGGATACTCCACTATTTCGGGTAAGGAATAAGAAGGAGACCATTTATTGCTATTCGGATGAAGAGCGGCAGCGAGCCATTCATAAACTTGGAAATAAACCCGAAATCACTCGATTTAAGGGTTTGGGAGAAATCTCTCCGGAAGAATTCGGGACATTTATTGGTGAGGATATTCGACTCGAACCCATTATTCTAAGGAAGGATACCAAGATTGCTGATCTCCTGAGCTTTTACATGGGTAAAAACACCCCGGATCGCCAAAAATTCATCATCAAGAACCTCAAGATCGAGAAAGATCTTGCATTGGATGACCCCAAAAACAATGAAGTAGTAGAAGAGGAGGAAGCTGCTTGATTGCGGAAATAATGAGCGATTGGGCAGGTTGCATAAAAAATGCAATAAACATTCTTATTGTCTTGAGTATAAGAAGTGCTTTTAAAAGACTTCTTAAAACAAATTTGGATTAATACATGAGCGAAGAAACAAATAAACCAGAAGAGACGGACGATAGCCTACACAACTCAGTGCCTGTGACAGGCATGTATAAGGATTGGTTTTTGGACTATGCTTCCTATGTAATTCTGGAGCGAGCAGTTCCAGCCATTGAAGATGGTTTGAAGCCTGTTCAGCGTAGAATCCTTCATGCAATGAAGGAAATGGATGATGGGCGCTTCAACAAAGTGGCCAATATCATTGGTCAATCCATGCAGTATCACCCACATGGTGATGCTTCGATTGGAGATGCCATCGTCAATTTGGGACAAAAGGATCTGCTCATTGAGACCCAGGGTAACTGGGGTGACATTCGCACCGGTGATTCAGCTGCAGCCGCCAGATATATAGAGGCCAGACTTTCCAAGTTTGCTCTTGAAGTAGTCTTTAATCCACAGACTACCGATTGGCAATTGTCCTATGATGGAAGAAAGCGAGAGCCTGTTACTTTGCCTGTTAAATTCCCTTTACTCTTAGCTCAAGGGGTGGAAGGAATTGCCGTGGGTCTATCTACCAAGATTTTGCCTCACAACTTCTGCGAACTGATTGAAGGTTCGATTGAAATTTTGAAAGGCAATACGACGAACGTACTCCCGGACTTCCTGACGGGAGGTTTGGCAGATTTTTCAGAATACAATGGGGGCCTTCGAGGAGGAAAAGTAAAAGTTCGAGCAAGAATTGAAGAGGAAGATTCCAAAACCTTGGCAATTAAGGAGATACCATTTGGAACTACTACTGATTCTTTGATTGATTCTATCCTCAAAGCGAACGATAAAGGAAAGATAAAAATCAAGAAAGTCGTAGATAATACGGCTAAGGATGTTGAAATCCAGATTCATCTTGCCTCGGGAGTTTCTCCTGATGTGACAATCGATGCATTATATGCTTTCACGGATTGTGAAGTTTCCATCTCTCCAAATGCCTGTGTCATTGTCAATGAAAAGCCGGTTTTCATTTCAGTTAATGAAATTCTGGAATACAATACCAAGCAGACCAAGAAGCTTCTCAAGCAGGAATTAGAAATCCGAAAAGGGGAGTTGATGGAGAAATTGCTCTTCTCATCCCTTGAAAAGATCTTCATTGAAAACAGAATCTATCGAGACATAGAGGAATGTACTACTTGGGATGAGGTTTTGCAGGCAATTGATAAAGGATTGGATCCTTATAAGCCTGATTTCTATCGGGAAATTACCCAAGAAGACTTGGTTCGACTGACCGAAATAAAGATCAAGCGTATCTCCAAATACGATTCCTTCAAGGCAGATGAGTTGATGAAGCGCCTGCAGGATGAATTGAAAGAAGTCAATCACAACCTAAGACACCTTACAGACTATTCAATCAAATACTATGAACGATTGCTCGAGAAGTATGGAAAAGGAAGGGAGCGGAAAACTGAAATACGTGCCTTTGATACCATTCAAGCCACTGTAGTAGCTGCAAACAATGCCAAGCTCTATGTCAATAGAAAGGATGGATTTGTAGGCTCAGGTCTAAAAAAAGAAGAGTTTGTTTGTGATTGTTCGGACTTAGATGACATCATTGTGATCCGCAAGGACGGGAAGATGATGGTTTCCAAAATTCAGGATAAGGTCTTCATGGGAAAAGACATCCTTCATGTTGGGATCTATCGAAAAACAGATGATCGACTCACCTTTAACCTGATTTACTTGGACGGAGCCTCAGGGAGAGCGATGGTTAAGCGCTTCCAACCTGGTGGTGTCACTCGAGATCGAGAATACGATTTGACCAAGGGTACAAAAGGATCCAAAACCCTATATCTCACAGCCAATCCAAATGGAGAAGCCGAAATCGTCACCGTTTATCTGACTCAGGGTGCCAAGGCTAGGGTTAAGGTTTTTGACTTTGATTTTGCTGATTTGGATATCAAAGGAAGAGGAGCAGGGGGTAATATCTTGACAAGGTATCCGGTCCGAAAAGTTCAGCTGAAGATGGAGGGTGTCTCCACGCTTGGTGGCTTGGACATCTATTACGATCCGGTAGTTGGTCGTCTGAATACCGATGAAAGAGGTAATTTGATTGGTAATTTCTTAGGAGAAGATCGGATTTTGGTTTGCTATAAATCAGGGGATTATGAGCTGACCAACTTTGAACTGACTAATCGCTATGAACCAAACGATGTATTGCTGATCGAAAAATTCGATCCCGAGAAGGTCTTGTCTGCTGTCTATTACGATGGGGGAAGCAAGAATTATTTCGTCAAGCGATTCCAAATTGAAACAACTACCCTGAATAAGAAATTTAATTTCATCACGGATCATCGTTCTTCAGCTCTTAAGTTGATCTCTTCCGAAAAACAGCCTCAGGTGAAAGCCATCATCACAAAAGGAAAGGATGAAGAGGAGCAAGTCTACGACTTGGATATGATCATTGATGTAAAGGGCTGGAAGGCTATGGGTAATAAATTGAGTTCTTACCCGATAAAGAGCCTGGAGCTAATTGCTCATAAAAAAGAGGAAAAGCAATCCTTAAAGGAGGAAGGAAAGGATGAAGATTCCGACGAAATAGAGATTGGAAGCACGGTGGACCTTTCACCCAAAAAGGATAGTGACGAAGAGCAATTAGGCTTGTTTTGATGCAATAAAGGCCATGGGTGATATTGAATCGGATTTTGATAAGGGGCTTCTCGATTACTTGGGACAGTATGTTACTGATCATAAGAAAAAGGTAATCGAGGAAGTTCTTGCCAAGCGCACCCGACATTTTACCGTCGTCCTGGAAGATATCTACAAACCGCACAATGCCAGTGCTGTGATTAGAACCTGTGACTGCTTTGGCATTCAAGATATGCATGTCATTGAGAAGACCAATGCTTACAAAATCAACCCGTATGTAACCCGAGGAGCTTCTCAATGGGTGGATTTGCATAAATACTATAATCCTGAAGGCTCTTCGGTGGACATGTGTTTTGATCAACTTCGGGGTCAGGGATATAAGATCCTTGGCACAAGCCCTAATGCAAATTCAATCCCGATTTCGGAATTAAAGGCCGATGAGAAAATTGCTTTGGTTTTCGGAAATGAGCATGAAGGAATCTCTTCAGAAGTCCAGGGAAAAGTCGATGGATTGGTTCATATTCCCATGTTAGGCTTTACAGAAAGCTTCAATATATCTGTTTCAGCCTCCATCTTTCTTTTCGATCTGGTTCAGAAAACTCAGAAACTTGATATTCCGGATTTTCACCTAAAGGAGGATGAAAAAAACTTGCTTAGGCTAAAGTGGTATCGCAGTATTGTGAAGCGATCAGATCTTCATGAGAAGATGTATTTTGAGAGTTTGAAAGGAAATTAGTAAGCCGGTCCAATCTTCAATTTTTCCCAAAAGCTGCTTTTTTCGGAGCTATTTGCCTTTCTGGCTTTTTGACGTTGCTTTGCCCTCTTTTTTTGTTCTTTGCTCTTTACCAATACGGTTCTGGCTGAAATCCCGACTTGACCTCTAAAAAACTCTTCCCGCCCGGCAATATTGATGTTTGGTTTGTAATCAAGTGAAATCACTGCATTCGCTACGGTCAATTCCAATCCTGCAATCATATCAAGTCCAAAAGTTGAGTTTCCGTATGTGTGCACGATTTGCCGTGTTTCAGGTATTTTTTGAAAGCTTTCCTCATTTCCGAAGGCTGGTCCTGCACCTAAATAGTTTTTGAATCTCTTTGAAATAATGGGTCTATGGAATTTTGCCAAAGCAGAAAAGGTGGTGTTTCTCGAGAAGTCAGACTGAAGAATCAATTCTGCTGAAATACGCTTTTGGATTCGTTGCTCAAGCGTAAGTCCTACTGTACGGTTCAGATCTGAACTTCCTACACGAAGACCTAATGCGGTACCATATCGTTGAGCTATCACGGATGAAGGAAGGTTGATTATCGCGGCCAAAAATAGAAATAGTGCTGCTTTTTTAATGTAATTTGTCTGCATATCATCCTCTGTTCCAAATTTTATTCCAACTTAGAACCGAGCTACTTTATTCCTTTTATTGACAAAATCCTGGTTTATGAAGAAGACTTTAAAAATCATCGGACTCATCTTGGCCTTGGCTTTCATTTCCTGTATTATTTGGGTTTTTATTAAGACGAAAGACAGGCATCCTGATTATTGGGTAGATTTGGATTTGGAAGGAGAACAAAACGAAATTCTTGCAGGCTTTTCTAAGGTGTCTATTACTCCGACCTACTTTGAAACCTGGACCGATGCCAACGGAGATGCTCAATACAATCCTGAGGATGGAGATACTTTTGAGGATAAAAATCAAAATGGTGAGTTTGATGCTATTTGGTTAGCAGGTTTTCAAAATAATCGACCAGCACAGGGAGTACTCGACTCTTTGTGGGCTAGAACGATGGTGCTGGATGCCGGAAATATCAAAATGGCCTTGTGTGTGATAGATATGATTGGCTTTGGAAATGATGAGATTATCAGCACGAGAAAGCTAATCGAAGCGCAAATTCCTTGGATTGATTATGTGATTATTGCCAGTACACATGTTCACTCTTCTCCTGACCTGATGGGAATGTGGGGACCCTCCAGCTTCAAGCGGGGAGTCAATCCGGAATACCTGGATCAGGTGCAAAGAGGAATAGTAAAAAGTGTGGAAGAGGCTTACAAATCCTTACGTCCGGCAGAATTTAAGTTTGCAGAGGAAACTGACCGGCTTAAGCCTTTGGTAGGGGATACGCGGCCACCTGTGATTTTGGATGCGAGTCTTCGCCTGATGCAAGTTTTGGATAGAGAGACAGGAGAAACGCTTGGTACCATAATGAATTGGGGAAATCACCCCGAAACGCTCTGGTCTCAGAATATTCAAATCAGTTCAGACTTTCCAAGTACTTGGAGAGATGGAGTGGAAAATGGGATTTCTCTTTCTGATTCCATGAGTATTGATGGGTTTGGCGGCGTAGCGATCTTCCTAAATGGTGCCGTAGGTGGCCTGATGACTACTCATCCCAGTATGCCGATACAAGATCCGATTTCTGGAGAAGAGCTTTTGGAGCCAAGTCCCGAAAAAATGAAAGCACAGGGAGATATTCTGGCACAAATCACTCTGGAAACCCTTGCTGATACAAGCTTGAATACTTTCTCCAAGTTGAATTTGAGACTGAAAGCTAAAAGTTTTGCACTTCCACTGGATAATAAGCTTTTTCAATTAGCGGCGGTCATCGGAATTTTTGACAGAGGTTTTGTCAGTTGGAAAAAAATCCGATCTGAAATCGCCATTTGGGAATTAGGACCGGCAAGCTTTTTACATGTCCCGGGAGAACTTTATCCTGAAATTCTTCATGGAGGAATAGAGTCTCCCGAAGGAGCTGACTTTGGAATAGAACCGGTAGAGGTGCCAGCAATCAATGCTTTGACTTCTGGTCAATTCAGGTTTTTCGGTGGAATTTCCAATGATATGATTGGTTATATCATACCTAAAAGTCAGTGGGATGTAGAACCTCCATATACCTATGATTATGAAGATCGGCCTTATGGGGAGATTAATTCAGTGGGACCTGAAACTGCCCCTATCCTTCATCAGGAGTTGAAGTCCTTGTTGCAGGATTTTTATAAAAAAAATCCCCAGTGATGGGGATTTAAAATTTAATCTTGGTGGATAATGATTTTTTCTATTTTATCACCCGCCCGAATATCGTCGATGATATCCAAGCCTTCTACAACCTTACCGAATACGGTGTGATTTCGATCTAGGTGTCGCGTGTTGTCACGATTGTGACAAATGAAAAACTGCGATCCACCTGTATTTCGGCCGGCATGGGCCATTGAGAGCACTCCTCTGTCATGATATTGATTGTCACCAGTCAATTCGCAATCGATTTGATAGCCTGGTCCTCCTCTTCCTGTACCTTCAGGACAACCTCCCTGAATCACAAAATTGGGAATTACCCGATGGAAAGTAAGTCCATCGTAGAATCCTTTTTCAGATAAATCCACAAAATTTTTGACAGTGTTAGGGGCATCCTTCTCGAAAAATTCCACTTTCATGGTTCCTTTCTCCGTAATAATCTCTGCTGTTTTCATTTTTCTAATAATTAATGGCATAAAAATAAACGGAGAATATTAATTCGTAGCATAAAAATTAATAATCTATAAAAAAAGCCCGCTCAAAATGATGCGGGCTTCGGTCACATTTGGGTTATTGAATGTTTTAGAAATTTGGAGCCCCTTTGAGAATATCCTCGGAGGCATAGTCTTCAAATTGTTTGAAATTTTCGATAAAGGACTTGGCTAGCTTTGAAGCTTGTAGATCATAATCCTCAGGATTTTTCCAAGTTTTTCGCGGATTAAGGACTTCGCTAGGTACTTCAGGACAAGTTTGTGGAACATCAAATCCGAAATATCGGTGGGACTTAAACTCCACTGAATCTAGCTTTCCTTCCAAAGCGGCAGTGATCATCGCACGTGTGTAACTTAGCTTCATCCTAGAGCCAATTCCATAAGGGCCTCCAGTCCAGCCAGTGTTGATTAGCCAAACATTAGTCTGGTACTTTTCCATTTTTTCGCCAAATAGCGTAGCATAAGCTGTGGGGTGTAGCGGTAAAAATGCCGCTCCAAAACAAGCAGAAAAGGTCAATTTTGGCTCGGTAATGCCCATTTCTGTACCAGCCACCTTTGCCGTGTATCCTGAAATAAAATGATACATCGCCTGACTTTTGTTTAATCTGGAAATGGGAGGAATCACTCCAAAGGCATCTGCAGTCAAGAAAAAGATATTCTTAGGCACAGGGGCTATAGAAGGTTCCTTTGCATTTGGAATAAAATTGATGGGATAAGCCGTACGGGTATTTTCAGTGACAGACTTATTTGCAAAATCCACTTCTCTCGAGCCGTCCTTAAAACGGGTGTTTTCTACAATGGAGCCGAATTTGATCGCATCCCAAATCTCAGGCTCTTTTTCCCTAGTCAAGTCAATGACTTTAGCGTAACAGCCACCTTCAAAATTGAAAACGCCATTCTCAGTCCATCCGTGCTCATCATCACCAATCAGAGATCGATTTGGATCAGCAGATAGGGTGGTTTTCCCTGTTCCAGAAAGGCCAAAGAAAATAGCTGTGTCATCGTCTTTTCCCACATTGGCAGAACAGTGCATAGAGAGCGTCTGATGCTCATGAGGAAGGAGATAATTTAAGACGGAGAAAATACCTTTTTTCATTTCTCCGGCATATCCTGTCCCTCCAATCAAAATCATTCGCTTGCTCAGATTTAAAATAGCAAAATTGGGGCTCTTGGTACCATCGACCTCTGGATCTGCCTGAAAGCCAGGTGCGCAGATGATGGTAAAGTCGTTTTCAAAGTTTTCTAACTCTTCAGCACTCGGTCTCAAAAACATATTGTTGCAGAAGAGATTGTGCCATGCCCAAGTATTTACAACTCGGATATTTAATCGGTACTCTTGATCAGCTCCAGCATAGGCATCTCTTACAAAGAGATCTTTGTCTGCTAGAAATTGCTTCATTTTTTCAAGCAACTGATCAAACTTTTCTTCCTCAAAAGGAATATTGATATCTCCCCACCAGACCGAGTCGGCAGTCTTAGCATCGCGAACGATGTATCGATCCTTGGGAGATCTTCCGGTAAATTTTCCGGTGTCCGCCATCAAGGCACCGGTTGAGGTGAGCGATCCTTCATTCCTTGCCAATGCATGCTCTACAAGTTCGGCAGGTGGAAGGTTGTAGTGGATTTTTCCAGTCGTGTGGAGATCTAGAAAATCCAAAGGAGAAGTCTGGGCATCCAGCGCTAAATCCTGCATAAAATTTGGGTTTATATTCTGAAAATATCTTGGTCAAAATTAAAGAAAAATAGCCGATTGAAAATCAAAAAATCTGCTTTTTTTGACCATTCAATCGATTACGAAAGATTTTCAATAAATTATTTGGTGACCTTTCAAAAATGTAGTATTAAAGCAATTTATTCGCTGACTTTTATCATAGTTTGAAGTGAAATTTATTATTCTGAGGAAAGCTTTTTTTGGAACGAAGTCCAGAATTCTCTTATCATTGTAAAAATCTATCCAACCAAAAGAAATTATCCTTGGAAACACCTAATACTCCGGAATTCGAAGGGCCAACTATTTTTGGCCATCCAAAAGGGCTGATGACGCTCTTCTTTACTGAAATGTGGGAGCGATTTAGCTACTACGGAATGCGGGCCCTCTTGATTTTATTCATGACGGCAGCTATTACCGAAGGGGGCCTTGGTTTCGATGACAAAACATCAGGAGCTATCTACGGACTTTATACTATGGGAGTCTATCTTTTGGCACTTCCCGGGGGTTGGCTGGCTGATAGGCTTTTCGGTCTGAAAAAATCAGTGTGGTATGGTGGTATCATCATTGCCATGGGGCACTTTACGATGGCTCTACCAGGCATCTTTTCATCGGGTGATTATGCTTCTAAAACAGCATTAAGTACACTCGATACCACTTCATTCTTTCTTGGACTCATTCTTATCGTCTTTGGTACTGGACTTTTAAAGCCTAATATCAGTTCGATCGTAGGCCAGCTTTATCCAGAAGGAAGCTCTAAGCGAGATGCAGGATTTTCAATCTTTTACATGGGAATCAACCTTGGTGCTCTGATTGCTCCAATTGCTTGTAGCACTTTAGCAGAATACGATTGGCACCTTGGTTTTGGTTTAGCTGGATTTGGGATGGTGCTAGGATTGATTCAATACAAATTGACAGGTAGCTCTCTAGAAGGATATGGGGATGCGCCTATTGTGTCAGATGACTTTGAGCAGGCCAAGCAAAATAAATTGAAATCAGCAGTTACCTGGATAGGTATAGTCTTGGTTGGACTGATAGGAATTATGTTTACTGGCATCGTTCCTATCGATGTGGTAGCTATTGCCGGGGCATCAGGTACTATCATTGCCTTGGTTGCTTTTGCATATCTGGGCTATGTGATCCTCTTTGGAGGATTAGACAAGTCTGATAGAAATAAAGTCGGGGTAATTGCTATTCTATTTTTATTCTCTGCGATGTTTTGGTCAGGCTTCGAACAGGCTGGGTCTACCTTGAATCTTTTCGCAGAGCGATTTACAGATCGTTCGGTACTTGGTTTTGAGATTCCAACAGGTTATTTCCAATCGATCAATTCCATGTTCATTATCATTTTCGCGCCGATCTTTGGCGGTCTATGGGTATGGTTGGGAAGAAGAAATCTTGAGCCTAGTTCTCCAATGAAATTCACCCTTGGCTTATTTATGTTGGGTATGGGCTTTTTAGTGATGTATTTCGCCGCCAAAATCGCAGCTTCTGGTGAGCTAGCAGCACCAACTTGGCTAATATTCACTTACATGCTTCACACATTCGGTGAGCTGGCACTTTCACCGGTTGGTTTGAGTTTGGTAACCAAACTAGCTCCAAAAGGCTATGGAGGTCAAATGATGGGAATTTGGTTCCTGTCAGTTTCACTAGGAAACCTCTTTGCAGGATTGATTGCAGGTGAGGCGAGTGGTGGTACCGAAGAGGCTTTGGCTCAAATGCCGGATCAGTACATGTTGATCGTTTACACAGTGATTGGTTCTGCGGCCTTGCTATTCATTCTGAGACCAATGATTCGAAAAATGATGGGTAACGTTCATTAATGTTACTCACAGGAATAAATGAAAAAAGGCTATCGATCTGATAGCCTTTTTTATTTTTTGCGTCTGTAGCAAATTTGCTGTAGGCTTTTAATTAAAATAGACTGGTTTGAACTGTGGCAGGTTTACTTGCCTGTATGGTACCTTTCAGCATATCCTGCAGGAGTTTGAGGAATCCAGGTTGCAAACTCTCCGGATTGATTTTTACTTCTTTTCCATCATAACCTACAGGGCCGAGCATTTTTTCAAAACCGATGATCATACTCCAAATCGTATAAAAAGTGATCTCAGGCTGAAGTTCAGGCCGGATACTCCCATCCTTGATTCCCTGACTGACCATCATCACGCCAAATTTGGCTGGATCATGGTGGATTTCCAGGAGCTTTTGGAAGTGCTGACTCTCTAGGATAAGCGGATCAATTTCTTTTCTGCTCTCTTCCTGATTGTACTTTTTGACCAAATCCATAAAATTGATAATGGCATCGTAGAGGATTTGATTTTTGCTGGCAAAGTCTACCACTCGGATGACCAAATCGCTGATTTTCTCCATTCCGGTTTTTCCTTTGCTCAAATAAACTTCCCGAAATTCATCCTTAAATTGATCAAAGGCCTTCTTGGTCAAAGCCATGAAAAGGTCTTCCTTATTCTTATAATAAAAGTAGGTGAGGCCTTTGCTCATTCCTACCTCTTGGGAAATATCACTCATTCTGGTAGCCTGATAACCCTTGGAAGTGAAGAGTCGGATGGCGGCATCCAAAATGAGTTTTTCTTTATTCTTTTCTTTAGGCATGGATTGCTTGAGCTAAAATGTAATTCAAAAGTGAATTTATTAAACCTGGGTCAAAAAACAGAAGGGCTTTAAAAAGAAAAAGACAAAAAATGGCCAAAATTTAATTTTGACCATTTTTTGTCAAACTATCAGGCTTCTACTTTGACGATGAAGTAATTCTTTTTGCCTTTTTGGACCAAAAGATATTTTCCCTGCAGAAGCTTCGATTCAAACTTTCCATTGGGATCGGTAATTTTTTCCTTGTTGATACTCAAGCCACCGCCTTGGATGAGTTTGCGAGCCTCACCTTTAGAGCCAAAGATCACCCCTTGCGTCATTTCGCCAAAAAGATCCAAGTTTGACTCCAGCTGTTCAAATTCAGCCTTAGAAATCTCTACTTGTGGGACCCCTTCGAATACCTGCAGGAAAGTTCTCTCGTCTAATTTGGATAAATCTTCCGTTGAGGATTTCCCAAAAAGTATTTGCGAAGCTTTGACTGCAAGCTCATATTCTTCCTCGCTATGCACCATGGTAGTGACCTGCTTAGCGATTTCTTGCTGAAGCAATCGAAGGTGAGGAGCTTCTTGATGCGCTTTTTCCAGGTCTTCAATTGTTTTCTGGTCCAAGACGGTGAAGATTCGAATGTATTTGGAAGCATCTTCATCTGATACATTCATCCAAAACTGATAGAATGCATATGGAGAGGTTTTTTCTGGATCCAACCATACCGAACCGCTTTCAGTCTTTCCAAACTTACTTCCGTCCGCTTTGGTGATAAGAGGAACCGTCAATGCATATGCAGGTCCTCCACCCATTCTTCGGATAAGCTCTGTACCAGTGACGATATTTCCCCATTGATCCGAACCGCCAAGCTGCACGGTGCAATTGTTGTTTTTCCAGAGATGGTAAAAATCATAGCCTTGAATGAGCTGGTAAGAAAACTCCGTGAAGGAAAGGCCATTTCCGTCCTCTAGTCTTCTTTTGACACTATCTTTTGCCATCATATAGTTGACAGTGATGTGTTTTCCTATATCTCGGATAAACTCAAGAAAGGAGAATTTTGACATCCAGTCGTAATTATTGACTAGTTCGGCTTTGTTTCCGGTACCACTGCTGAAGTCAAGGAATTTAGCCAGCTGATTTTGGATAGACTTGACATTGTGATCCAAAGTCTCTTTGTCTAGAAGATTTCGCTCGGCAGACTTGAAAGAAGGATCGCCGATCATTCCTGTAGCACCTCCGACCAATGCAAATGGCTTATGTCCTGCGCGCTGAAAGTGTAATAGCGTCATAACACCTACCAAATGCCCGATATGAAGTGAATCTGCAGTGGGGTCAAATCCCAGGTAGGCAGAAGCCATTCCTTTATTCAGGTGTTCTTCGATTTCCGGAGTCATGTCTTGAAGCATTCCTCTCCAGCGTAGTTCTTCTATAAATGAATTCATGTGCAGCTTTTCCTAATTAAGCCGCAAATATAGGCCGATCAATTAAGGGAAGGAAAGAAAACTACCACAGGAATTTCAAAAAGCTCTGATTAAATATCTTTTCTGCAATGCTATTGCAATTTTTCTTACTTTCAAGCCTCAAAAATTCAAATTCATGATAAAGAAATTCACTTTAGTTCTTTTCGCATTATTGATTGGTCAGCTCTCTTGGGCTCAAGATGATCCGAGATGGGTGAGGTATCCAGCTATTTCTCCCGATGGTAGTCAAATTGTATTTACCTACAAAGGAGATTTATACTTGGTTCCAAGTGCCGGTGGTGAAGCCAAACAACTCACTTTCCACGAAGCCCATGATTACAAAGCCGTATGGAGTAAGGATGGAAAGCAGCTTGCTTTTGCATCAGATCGCTACGGTAATTTTGACATATTCATCATGAACGCATCTGGTGGACCGGCATCAAGGCTCACTTTCCATTCAAATGATGAGATGCCTTTTGATTTTACTGCTGACGGCTCAGGAGTGATCTTTGGGGCACAGCGAATGGATCTCGCATCTCACAGACAATATCCAACTGGTTCCCAGCCTGAGCTCTACAAAGTACCTGTAAAGGGTGGGAGAGTGGATCAAATTTGGACTATCCCTGCTGAGTATGTTCAGAGCAATGCAGATGGAACAAAAATGATCTATCATGATAAAAAAGGCGGCGAAAATGAATGGAGAAAGCACCACGAGTCTGGAATTGCCCGGGATATTTGGATGTATGATGCGAATACAGACACGCATCAGATGTTGACTACTTTTTATGGCGAAGATAGAAACCCTGTGTTCTCTCCGAATGAGGAGGAAATTTATTACTTGAGTGAGCAGAATGGAGATTTCAATGTCTTTTCTATGCCGGTTTCTGATCCTTCGAATCCAAAGGCTTTAACTGATTTGAAGGATTTTCCGGTTCGTTTTCTAACGATTTCTAAGGATGGGCTGATGAGCTTTAGCTTTGATGGGGAACTTTATACGCTGAAGGCAGGAGAAGCACCTCAAAAAGTTGAAATAAGCTTAGCAACTCAGGCTATTGCTAATCCTGATAATTTTATTTCTATCAACGGAGGAGTAAGCGAAATGAGTCTTTCACCGGATGGAAAGGAGATAGCTTTTATTGCACGTGGTGAGGTGTTTGTGACGGCAGTGGATGGAAGCTTGACCAAACGAATTACCGAAACAGCTGAACAAGAGCGTTTTGTGGAATTTGCTCCGGATGGAAAGTCCATTTTTTACTCAAGTGAACGTGATGGCCGCTGGCAAATTTTTAAAGCTGAAAAAGTTCGGAGCGAAGAGCCATTTTTCTTTGCCTCAACGCTTATTAAGGAATCACCGATGTTGGACTTGGAAGTAGACGCCTACTTACCCAAGCTTTCACCCGACGGAAAGAAATTAGCTTATGTTGAGGATCGCCGATCTATTATGGTCATGGATTTGGCATCAAAGGAAAAAGTCATGCTGCTTTCTCCGGATGATCTCTACCACATGCGTGATGGGGATCAGTACTTCACCTGGAGTCCAGATAGTAAATGGCTTTTGGCTTCTTACAACCCAACCATGGTCAATGGTGAGGTCGTGCTCTTGGATGCTAGCGGCAAAGAACCTTTCCGTAACCTTACCAAGAACGGCTATGATGATGGAAGTGCTTTATGGGTGAATGGTGGAAAGCAAATGCTTTGGTTCTCCAATAGAGATGGTCTAAGAAGTTATGCTACCTCTGGCAGAAGCGAGCGAGATGTTTACACCCTTTTCTTTGACAAAGGTGCCTGGGATAAGTTCAATCTGAGTGAAGATGAGTTTAAACTCATGAAAGAGCTGGAAAAAGCTAAGAAAGACGGCGAAAAGAAAGATTCTGAGAAAGAGGATAAGAGCAAGGATAAAAAAGAAATAAGTCCGCTCAATTTTGACTGGGAAGGAATTGAAGAGCGAAAGGCTAGGCTAACTATCCATAGTAGTAGCTTAGGAGACGCGGTTTTGAGTAAGGATGGAGAAAAACTGTATTACCTAGCTAGATTTGAGAAAGGATACAATCTCTGGTCGACCAATATCCGAACCAAGGAAACCAAACAGGAATTGAAGCTGGATGCCAGCTATGGTAACCTCATGTGGGACAAGGACCAAGAAAGCCTTTTCCTGCTTAGCAATGGCTCAATTTCCAAAATCAATCCTAGCTCTATGAAGCGAGAGTCGATCAAAATAAGCGGTGAGATGACTTATGACCGAACTGCGGAGCTTGATCATCTTTTTGATCACGTATGGCAGCGAACTCAGGGCATTTTCTACACTCCTGATATGCATGGAGTGGATTGGGAGAAGGCAAGAATTGATTATCAAAAGTATTTGCCTCATATCGGCAATAACTATGAATTCGCTGAAATGCTTTCCGAAATGCTTGGTGAGCTCAATGTCTCTCATGCAGGAGCAAGGTATTCAAGAAGTATTTCCATGCCTGATCAAACAGCTTCATTGGGAGTGTTTTGGGATTATGGCTTTGAAGGAGATGGTATTAAAATCACAGAGGTCATTTCTGGAGGTCCTTTGGACAAAGCCGATCTAAATGTGGATGCCGGAATGATCATTCGATCTATTGATGGGATCGCTATTTCAGCTGATATGGATTTTGCGAAGCTACTAAACCGCAAAGCTGATAAGTTCACATTGATTGAATTGACCGATGCCAATGGACAAAATGCACAGCAGCTGACTATCAAGCCGATATCACTTCGTGAGGAAAATGGCTTGCTTTATAGACGATGGGTCAAGAAGAATCAAGAAGAAGTAGCTGAACTAAGCGGTGGTAAGTTGGGATATGTTCATATTCCTGGAATGAGTGACGGTCCGTACAGAAATGTGTATGAGGAAATGATGGGTAAGTATCATGATACGGAAGGTGTCATTGTCGATACTCGCTTTAATGGTGGGGGTGATTTAGTAGCTGATTTGGCTATGTTCTTCACTGGAGAGCGCTTTTTAACTTATGCAACCGAAGCTAAGGAAGTAGGGTATGAGCCTACTGCTCGCTGGACTAAGCCGACCTTGGCTATGTTCAACGAAGCTAACTATTCAGATGGTCATTGTTTTGCCTGTGGATATACTGATTTAGAAATCGGTAAAACCGTGGGTATGCCTACTCCGGGGACTTGTTCTTTTGCCGGATGGGAAGGTTTACCAAATGGCGTTAGATGGGGAGTAGTACCGATTTCAGCTAAAAACCAAGCTGGGGAATGGCTAGAGAATAACGAAACCAAGCCTCAATTTGAAGTGAAAAATATACCTGGAAAGATTGACAAAGGCATCGATCAGCAACTGGAGAAAGCGGTCGAGGAGCTTTTGAAAGACGTTCAATAAAAAAGGAAAAAGGCTGTCAGATAATTCTGACAGCCTTTTTTAAATGCTTACCCAAAATTTCGCCGTATCTTATTGATAGTTCTTGTTGTTCAAAGACTCTTCTCCTTTGAAGAATTTGTTGAGCTTTGCGAATGAACTATCGAAGTATCCCTCAAGCATACGCTTGATGATAAATGTACGGTACTCGTCTTTAGAGACGATTGGAAAATACTCATGGCTTTTGCCATAAGATTTGTGACTTACAAATCCTTTTCTTTCAAGGATTCTGACGATAGTCGATACAGTGTTGTAAGCCGGCTTTGGCTCTGGCATTGGAAGAAGAATATCTTTCACGAATCCTCGCTCGATATCCCAGAGGATTTGCATAATCTCCTCTTCCGCTCTGGTTAATGGTTTCATAAGTTTTTTGGTGTTAAGTTTTAAATCGAAGGTAAATTATTCGTTTAGTTTCTTAAATCCAAGAAAAATACAAAAATTAGTATTACTATTTAGTTGAAAAATTTTTAAATTACTGAAGGTCAGTAAAATAAAAAAGGGACAATTTTTTGTCCCTTTCGTTTTTTATACTGTTCGAAGTTTAATAATCTTCGATGCGTGCAATAGTTTTACAATTGGATAGGTCGGATCAAACTCATACCACTTCACTGCAAAGTTTGGACGATTTGGTAATTTGTGATGGTTGTTTTGGAAAAGCTCTCCGAGCATCAAAACATCAAGTAATAGACTATTTTTAGACTTATCATTGTTATCAAAGTTAGAATAACCATACTTGTGACCGCTCCAGTTTACAATAGCACCATGCACAGGTCCCATCAAGAAGTGAATTGGCAATAAGAAGTACATCCACCAATGAGTTCCGGGAAGTTCAAAGACTGTAATACAAAGTACGTAGATCAATACGTACAATAGACCCCAAGCTACTCGAACGCCCATATTATCTGCAAACTTGTCAAAGGTCAACCAATCGGGAATATCTTTTGAAAATCTTTCTTCAGGCTTGAGTCGGAAAGAAAAATACTCATTGTAGATATTTTTGGTTTTCCACATCATGGTGAAAAGGTTTTCGGTATGATGTGGGGAGTGAGGATCTTTTGGCGTATCACTGTAAGCATGGTGCATTCTGTGAAGCACCGCATAAGCTCTAGGAGAGAGGTAAGAGCTACCTTGCCACATCCAAGTAAAGATGTAGAAGAAACGCTCCCAGAATTTGTTCATTTCGAACATTTGGTGAGCTGCGTATCTGTGAAGGAAGAAACTTTGGCAGAATAGAGAGAAATACCAGTGAAGGAGGAAGAAAATAATGATAATCACAATAAACTATTAATTAATACTGAACAAATATAACCCATGAATTTTGAATATCTGAATTCGAATTTCCAGATTACTCAAATATTTTTCGATATTAGTTTTTATACCCAACCAACCTTTTGAAACCATGCCCAGAGAAAGTAAAGCTCCAAATTTCTTAGTGAAAATACTGATCGGAGGAATCTCGGTTCTAATTGCGGAATTTTTTATTCCTGGCGTATATATCGATACTTGGACAACAGGTTTCTTGCTTGCAGGGTTATTGATTCTAATCAATATAACCATCAAGCCTTTGATGATCCTTTTGACTTTGCCTCTTACCATTATCACTTTAGGATTATTTTTATTGGTAATCAACGCCTTTGCAATCCTGATTGCTGACTACATCATTCCAGGATTTTCAGTAGATGGATTTTGGTGGGCATTGCTTTTTGCGATCGTCCTCAGTATCATCAATTCGCTATTTGGAAACAACATGGACTCAAGAGATTGAGATGCTTCGGTCTCCCTGCCTGATATAGAATTTCTCTTCAGAGTTTTGACTTTCCCTCCAAAGGACTCCCGGCGAAGGAGCTTTTTCTACTTGGACCAAAAGCAACAGTTTATCAGCTGATTCATAAGGACTTGGATCATTATCAACATAGCTTAACTTTTTGAATGACAACTCGGCTTTTGGATGACAATGCAATTCATTGGCCGATTCGATCATATAGATTTCCTCCTCTGGATCTATCCCGATAACTTGATTTTGATCAGAGATACCGACCACGATCTCTCCTCCGTTTGTATTGGCAAAGGCAGCAATAGTCTTCGCTATTTTCTTTTTTGAGGTGATCTTTTGTTTCCGATCAAATGACTGGTTTTCCTTAGATTTTAGAATATAGTTCATCGAATCCTCGTCAAACTTTTCAATTTTGGCTTTATCCATTGATAAAATTTTTCTATTTTCTTTTTATTTCAATCTAGAAAGTTAACTTTCCACTTTGACTCTAATTTTGTTTTAACATGAATCCTCAGAATAACCCAGGATTTTCACCAGAAGAAATCGCCAAACTAAAAGCTAAACTCAAAAGTATTGGTAAACCCTATCAACTAGTTGAAGATGCCGAAAATTCCGATGAGTATGTGAATTTTTACTTTATCGGAATGTATGAAGGCAAAGAGGTCATCTATGATGCGGCACTTTACACTTTGAGACTTCATCATGCCAGTGAGGTCTATGAGCTTGCCGAACATGAGGCTGCGAAGAAGTTTCCTAATTTCAACGGAATTCGCTACGAAGAAGATGAAAATGGAAATTTATTGCCTCTATCCAGTGAGGAAGAGGAGATTGGTTGGTTTATTACTGAAATGATCATGGAGATCGAAGAAGAAGAAACTGTCAAGGTTCAGGAATTCATCGATATTGATACCAATCATGATTTTGGAATTGGATTGGATGCAGCTCTTAATGTGGAACATATCGACGATTCAAGTATCCGGAAGTTTATTCTAGAATACAACGAAGACACAATTTCACTGGATGAGACTCTTTACTCCTTTCAGTCAGAAGAAGAAGACGTCTGATTTACTGATTAAAACACTTTCAATGGACGCTTGTTAAAATGCAAGCGTTTTTTTTATGCTCAAAATAGCCTGGTCACCCGAATATTGCCATCCTTTACCTCCCGGACACCGTTTTCCGATGGAGAAATACGAATTGCTGCCTGCGCAATTGCTCTATGAAGGGACTGTCACCGAAAGTAATTTTTTTAAGCCAGAAGTAGTCGATGAATTGCTTATAGGCCAAGCCCATGATATTTCTTATTGGGAAAAGCTAAAAAACCTCAGCCTAAGCCGATCTGAGGAGCGAGCCACGGGATTTCCATTGAGTGAGGCCTTAGTAAAGCGTGAAATTCTAATTGCTGGAGGCTCGGTGCAAGCTGCTGAATTTGCAATGGAGCATGGAATTGCTTTAAATATTGCAGGAGGGACACATCATGCATTTCGGGATCGAGGAGAAGGCTTCTGCCTATTGAATGATATTGCTCTGACAAGCTTTCACCTCTTAAATTCTCAAAAAGCTAAGAAAATTTTGGTCATTGATCTGGACGTACATCAGGGCAATGGGACTGCTGCTATTTTTAGAAATGAGCCTCGAGTGTACACATTCAGTATGCATGGCGCCAAGAACTACCCACATCGAAAAGAAAAGTCTGACTTGGATATTGAATTAGCAGATGGCACTGCTGATGAGGAATACCTTTCTATCTTGGACAAAAACTTAAAAAAGTTGATTGATGACTTTCAACCTGATTTTTTGATTTATCAATGCGGAGTTGATGTGCTTTCTTCTGACAAATTGGGGCGATTGGGAATGAGCATTCAAGGAGTCTATGAAAGAGATCGGAAGGTACTTTCTGTAGCAAAAATGAATAACCTACCAATCATGTGCTGCATGGGGGGAGGCTACAGTCCTAAAATCAGTCAAATAATTGATGCGCATGCCCAAGTCTACCGATTGGCGCAGGAAATGTATTTTTGATTAGGATATTTTAAGGACACAGTTCAATTACAGGGCTTGTCAAGTCAATTCTTTCTTTATATTTGCGCCCTTGTCAAGCATGTAAAATCCACCTTGAATTTGGTAAGCAGTGAGCGACCTTTGAAATGCGCTTATTTCTCCATTTTCAAAGAGCCTAAATTAATTCTCAATAAAATGAAAAAAGTATTACCCCTATTTTCCCTGGTTTCTGCATTTGCAGTAATGCTATCCTGTCAGCCAAAAACTGAACAAGCAGCAGAAACTACTACTCAAAGTGAATCTTCTGTAGAATTTTCTGACCTGAAAGTGGCTTTCGTTTTGACTGATAGTGTGATTAATAAGTATGAGTACTTCAAGACAAAGTCTGCAGAGCTTCAGGAAAAAGGAAAGAAGTTTGAATCTGATTTACAAGGTCGAGCAAGAGGTTTCGAGCAAGAAGTTGCTAATTTCCAGCAAACTGGTGGAAATATGACTCCTAATCAGCAGCGAGCAAAGCAAGAGGAGCTTGTGAAGAAAGAGCAGAATCTGATGACTTATCGTGACAACCTGATGCAAGAATTAGCTGGTGACGAAAGTACCCTCTACAGTGAGGTTTATGATAAGGTTCAGGCTTATTTGAAAAAATATGCAGAAGAAAATGATCTAGACCTTATCCTTAGCTACACGCGTGGTGGTGCTGTTTGGTATGGTAAAGATGCCCTAGATTTGACAGATAAGGTGGTAGAAGGACTCAACCAAGAGTTTGCTAGCGAAAAGCCTGCTGCACAATAAATAATATCGAATCTATGGAAACCCGGCTTGTCCGGGTTTTTTTATGTTTGAATTTGGGTAATTTTACAGCTCAAGTTAAAAAATCGAAATTATGAAGATCACCGAATTTTTGAAGCATCATTATCGACATTTCAATGCTGCGGCACTCATCGATGCAGCCGAAGGTTATAAAACACATTTGGATGAAGGCGGGAAAATGATGGTCACCCTGGCCGGAGCCATGTCTACAGCTGAGCTGGGGATTTCTCTGGCTGAGATGATTCGACAGGACAAAGTACAAATCATTACCTGTACCGGAGCCAACCTAGAGGAAGATGTTTTCAACTTAGTTGCTCATGACTATTATGAGCGTATTCCAAACTACCGGGACTTGTCTCCTGAGCAAGAGCAAGATCTTTTGGATCGACACATGAACCGTGTGACAGATACTTGTATTCCGGAGATGGAAGCCATGCGTAGGATTGAAGATGTTATTTTGGAGGAATGGATGAAAGCTGATCAAGCAGGAGAGGCCTATTTCCCTCATGAGTTCTTTTATAAAATCTTACTTTCTGGTAAACTGGATGATTCTTTTCAGATTGATCCCAAAAACTCCTGGCTATTGGAAGCTGCTAAAAAGAACCTTCCTATTATCGTCCCGGGATGGGAGGATTCCACACTCGGCAATATGTTTGCAGGGCATGTGATCGCTGGAGATGTCAAAAACGTTCACACTGTCAGAAGTGGGATTGAGTATATGATGTTTTTGGCAGAATGGTATACAGAAAATGCTACCGAAGACAGTAAAGTTGGATTTTTCCAAATTGGCGGGGGAATTGCAGGAGACTTTCCTATCTGCGTGGTGCCTATGCTTCATCAAGACTTGCAGCGTGATAATGTACCACTTTGGGGATACTTCTGTCAGATATCTGATTCGACTACATCTTATGGATCATATTCCGGTGCAGTTCCAAATGAGAAAATCACTTGGGGTAAGCTAGGACTTGATACACCAAAATTTATCATTGAGTCAGATGCTACTATAGTAGCTCCGCTAGTCTTTGCGATCGTACTCGACCAATAATAAAATGTATAAACCTCAGTTTAATTTTCGGGCAGGCAGCTTATTTCTGCTTGCCTTTTTTGTTTCTCTCTCGGTATTTTCTCAACAAATCAAGAATCTGTCAGGGGCAAATACGCCCCAAGATGACATGAATCCGGTTTGGATAGGGGATGGCGTTTTGCTCTTTACCCGCGCTAATCATTTTCAGAATGTAGGGGGCATCAATGATCCGGGAGATATTTGGATGACCAAAAAAACTCCTGAAGGTGAATGGTCAGAGGCTATTCATCGGAAAGACCTAAGCACCGCAGGATATGATTTGGCCTTAGGCTTGGAGGATATTTTGACACTGTTGGTCTTTCATTCAGGCTCAGATCGTTTTGGGGTATTTCAGTATTCCAAATTCGGTCAAGAATGGAATTTTCTGCGTCGGGTATCTATGCCTGAAATCGAAAAATTCCAAGGTTCTGTCACTGGATCAGTTTCGAAGGGCGGAAAGTATATTTTTCTATCAGGAAATCGCTCTGATAGCCGTGGAAATGAAGACATATATGTGAGCGAAAAGCTTGGTCCTGTTCAATGGGCAGCACCAAAAAGCCTTGGATCTGCCATAAATACACCTGGTCAAGAAACTTCACCCTATTTTGACCCTAGTTCAGGACTGCTTTATTTTTCTTCAAATCTTCAATTAGGGGCTCAAGGGAAGGATATTTTCATTGCAAAAGTACTTTTGGAAGATCTTACTGAATGGAGTGCTGCACAGAAATGGGTTCAATTGAGCAGCCCTGGCTCAGAAAGTGCCGTTACGTTTATTTCGCCTACGGAGGTGGTTTGGACTACCACCCAAAACAGTGATGGATTCGCAGATTTGGTTACCTATGAGGAAATTACTCCACTAGAAATCCCAAATGAATTTAAGGCACCTGAGACAGTTGCCGTTTCACAGCAAAACCAATCTGAAAATGTGACTACGGTGACGGAATTAGCACCACTTTACCCATCTAGTGCTGTTGGAATGCCTGAAGTGAAGCTAATGGAAAAGTCGATTGAAATGGAGGAAGAGCCAGTGAGATGGTTGGTGATTGATCAGAAGAATAAGATTCGGGTGGAAAACTTCCGTCTAATGGCCAAAAGCGGCGAGGACTGGAAGGAAATTCCTGCACAAAATCAAAAAATAAGCGATCTCAAAGCCTCAGGCGTTCAACTTCTTCGGTTTGAAGCTGCTCAATTTTTCCCTACCTCGATTTCTTTGGCTGAATTAAAGACAAAAGAACCCAATGTGATTTTGATGACGAAAGCAGAAACTGGCAACAGTTTACTTTTGGACAAAGTCAATTTCAAACGAGGGACTGCAGATCTGGAAGAGGGAGATACTTTTGACTTCTTAGATCAGATTGTAGGCTTTTTGAGTGAAAACCCAGATTTGAAGATTCGGATAAGTGGTCATACAGATAGTGCGGGTGATCCTGGATTAAACAAGGCCCTTTCTCTAGATCGAGCTGGAGCTGTAAGGGATTATTTGGTTGATCAAGGTGTAGACTTTGAGAGACTACGTATCTCTGGATGGGGCGGCACCAGACCAATAGCCTCTAATGCAACAGAGGCTGGAAGAAGTAAAAATCGTCGTGTAGAGTTGACAATTGAAGATTAAAAAAGCGGTCCTAATTGGACCGCTTTTTTTGTGATTATAAGCTATAACCTTCTCGATAATTTCTTCTGACAAACTGGTTGGCTGGATCGAAATTGGTGATTTTCATATTTGGTCCATCCCATACCAATTTGATTCCTCTACCTGGATAGTCGAACTGATTGGCATTTCCATTTGGTCTAGGGACGCGATAGTCGTAGCTTCTAATGGCAAGATTTCCCATCAGTACTGATTCAGTAAGTGGTCCTGCCACACTGAAAGGCGAACTCAACTTTTTATACTCCTCTGATCCAAAGCCAGCAATACAAGCCTCTACCCAGTTGTTGTAGTGACCACTGTCCCCGCCAGGTACACGATACTCGGTTTCTGGGACATTGATATACTGATTCTTAGAGGTTGGTAGGAGTTTGGGATCTCGACCGTAGGTTGCACACATCATTTTTCCGGCAGTACCTTCGATGATTACTCCATTTCCTCCATCGCCCATGATTTCGTTAGGCTCGAGTTCTGCAGGTCTTGTAGGCTGAATGCCACCATCCATCCAGTGAAATTCCAGTTCTTTTCCACCTGCCATATCAAAGCGAAGGGTGATGTGTGAAGAAGGAGGGCAACTATCAGGGAAATATCCACGTTGGAATTCTCCTACATAAACAGAACCCACAGAGCATTCAGCAGATTTTGGATACCCAAGACCTAAGACCCTGAAAGGAGGTTCCATGATGTGGCAAGCCATATCTCCTAAGGCTCCTGTTCCATAATCCCACCATCCTCGCCAATTGAAGGGCACTAGATTTCCCACATAATCCCGGTAAGGGGCAGTACCTAGCCATAAATCCCAGTCTAAATCAGCCGGTGGAGTCACTCCTTCACTCGGCCAGGGAATTCCTTGTGGCCAAACTGGTCTATTGGTCCAAGAGTAGACCTTCGTCGCTTCTCCGATCAGTCCTGCATTGTACCATTCCACCATTTTGCGTACACCATCACCTGAGGAACCTTGATTTCCCATTTGGGTGACCACTTTATATTTCTCTGCAGCCTCTGTAAGCATTCTTGCTTCATAGATATCATGGCTTAGGGGTTTTTGAACGTAAACATGCTTTCCCATTTTCATAGCCATCATAGCCTGCACAGCATGCATGTGATCGGGAGTAGATACGGTCACTGCATCAATGTTGTCTTGCTCAGTTTCGAGCATTTTTCGGTAGTCTTTGTAATAAGCTGCCTTAGGATGGGCATCCCGGCTTCTTTTAGCACGAGTATCATCGACATCACATAGTGCCACGATATCGGCCTTGCCACTTCTGAAGACTCCACTTACGTCATTGAAGCCCATTCCTCCAACACCAATACCTGCCACCCGAAGTTTATCACTTGGGGCAACAAAACCCTGACCCCCCAAAACATGCCGTGGAACAATATAAAATCCTGAAAGCGCCAAAGCTGAGCTTTTTATAAAATTCCTCCTTGAAGTATCCGAGCCGTTTTTGTTTTCCTTCATATTATTTTATTTTCTATTGAATTTCAGGTTTCAAAATATTCAAAATAATCGCTTTTTCCTTCGAATATTTTGAGATTATTCGATTTCGGAAGGCTGAGTGGTTGAGTTTTTTTTTCGGCCGTAACCGTTGAAATCCCATTTGAGGGTTTTGGAAAGAAATTTTATAAAGGATCGGACATTTGAAAAAATTTAAATTAAGTTTAACCAAACAAATCAGACACTATGACCTATCAAAAGTCAATTATCGTACTCTTTTTGACCGCTTTGGTGTTCTCTTGCGGACCGAAAGGCCCCTCACTGGATGAGAGAGGTTTGATTCCTCTCCCCAAATCGGTCAGTAGTTCCAATGGTTCCTTTGAACTCACATCAGGAACATCCATTCAGCTTATTGGAGATCAGGCAAGTTTAGAACCATTAGCCCGACATTTTAATCAAAGCATCAAATCGGCAACTGGTTTTGAACTGGAAGTGGGTGATGGAGAAGGTCAAATCGTATTGGAATTATTTGGCGGAGCTTTGGATGATGAGTCTTATGAATTAGAAATAAGTTCAAGTCAGGCGAAGATTTCTGCAGATTCACCCGCTGGGATATTTTATGGCATTCAAACCTTGCTCCAAGCCTTCCCAAGTCAAATTTTAGCGAACAGCGCACAAAATGTAGCCTGGATAGCTCCAGCAGGAAAAATCCAAGATGATCCTGAGTACCCCTATAGAGGCTCCATGCTAGACGTAGCCAGACATTTCATTGGGATGGAGGATGTAAAGCATTACATCGATCAAATGGCGAGATTAAAATTGAACTACTTGCATCTTCACTTAACTGATGATCAAGGGTGGAGAATTGAGATCAAATCTTGGCCAAAGCTGACAGAGATAGGAGGAAAGACTGAAGTAGGAGGTGGAGAAGGAGGTTTTTTCACACAGGAAGATTACAAAGAAATCGTTCGCTACGCGCAAGAGCGATTTATTACCATCGTCCCGGAAATTGATATGCCAGGACATACAAATGCCGCTTTAGCATCTTATGGAGAGCTAAACCCAGGTATTAATTTGCCAGATGGCGATTTGAGTACGGTGAATAATCCTATGAAAGGATCAGAAATTGATTTTAATTCTAAATTGATTATCCGTCAGCCTGCTGAACTATACACAGGGATGGAAGTTGGTTTCAGTACTTTTGATACTGATTTGGAATTGACGTATCAGCTTGTAGACGATGTCGTCAGGGAACTCTCTGAAATCACCCCGGGGCCTTATTTTCATATCGGTGGAGACGAGTCTCACGTAACTCGAAAGGAAGACTACATCAAATTTGTTGAAAGAGTCCAGGATATCGTTCAGAAGCACGGGAAGATAAGTATTGGATGGGATGAGGTGGCTACTGCCAATCTTTTGCCTGGAAACATTGCACAGTTTTGGGCGATGGAGGATAATGCTGCCCTAGCTGTAGGACAGGGAAATCAGATTTTAATGTCGCCGGCTAAGAAAGCCTATCTCGATATGCAATATGATTCAACAAGCCGCATTGGTTTGCATTGGGCAGCATATATTGAATTGGATTCTGCATACCTCTGGGATCCGGCCACTTATTCTCAGAATATTGCGAAGTCTGATATTTTGGGCGTCGAAGCACCACTCTGGACGGAGACGGTCGAGGACAGAGCCGATATTGAATATTTAACTTTTCCAAGACTCGCGGCATTAGCCGAGGTGGCTTGGTCTCCCGGATCATCGAGAGATTGGGAAAGTTTTAAAAGTCGCGTTGCTCAACTTGGGGAAAGTTGGGAGGCTCAAGGAATTCAATTTTATAAATCCCCCAAAGTAGCTTGGTAATCAGGCGAAATTCTAAAAATCCCAGCTATCTCAGCTGGGATTTTCTTTATATGCCTCTCTCAAATCTTTGATTTTTGACGAATTTGGAGGTAATATGGTAGCTTATTTAGAATACACATCAAAAAGAAGTTGAACTATGGGAGACATTATTGTTTCATTTGCGAATTGGATTTGGGGTACGCCGATGCTCGTTTTATTGATGGGGGGCGGACTCATTCTTTTATTCCATTCCGGATTTGTTCCCTTTCGAAAAATAGGGCATGCAATCAGTCTACTTAGAGGGAAATACGATGATGATCTTGCTCCGGGACAGATTACTTCTTTTCAGGCATTGTCTGCTGCTATTGCGGCAACTGTAGGACTCGGAAATATCAGTGGAGTGGCTATTGCCATCAATATGGGAGGTCCAGGAGCTATTTTCTGGATGTGGATTTCCGCCTTCGTTGGAATGGCTACCAAGTATTACAGTTGCTCTTTGGCTATCATGTTTCGAGGGAAAGATTCCGCTGGGACAGTTCAAGGAGGCCCGATGTATGTCATTGAAGAGGGGATGGGTAAAAAATTCAAATTTCTATCCATCATTTTCTCAGTGGCAGGAGTGATTGGGTTGTTAGCCATATTTCAAGCCAATCAACTTTCGGCGGTTTTCAGAGCAGTAATGCTGGAACCTGCAGGTATCGAATCCACAGAGACTGTTCGGTGGATTATCGGTATCACGATGATGGTTTTGGTGGCTTTTGTTGTTTTGGGAGGCATCAAACGCATAGCAGCTGTAGCATCCCGACTAGTTCCTTTTATGGTGGTACTTTATTTTGTTACCGTTTTGATAATTGTGGGAAAGAATTTTGTGGATGTACCTGAAATGCTCTGGTTGATTATTTCTGATGCATTTACTGGAAAGGCTGCAGCCGGAGGCGTGGTAGGAGCGGTGATCATTACGGGAGCAAGAAGAGCAGCTTTCTCTAACGAGGCCGGAATTGGTACGGCTCCGATGGTCCATGGTGCCTCTAAAAATAGAGAGCCGATTCGGGAAGGTTTGATTGCGATGCTGGGACCATTTATTGATACCATTGTGGTTTGTACCTTGACGGCACTCGTGATCATGCTGACTGGAGTTTGGCAGACTACGGAAGCGGATGGAGTGAGATTGACATTGAATGCTTTTGAGTCAGCTTTACCAGGTATCGGTAAATATCTTCTGATGGCAGCCGTGTTGATCTTTGCGCTATCTACCATGTTTACCTACTCCTATTATGGACACAAGTGCTTCAATTACCTTTTTGGAGCAAAAAGAGCAGATTTCTACAATTATTTCTATTTGATCACCATTGTGGCTGGGGCAGTGGCTTCTCTAGAAGTGGTGATTAGCCTAGTAGATGGAATGTATGCGATCATGGCAATTCCTACGATGATTTCGACCATTTATTTAGCCCCAAAAGTCAAGGCCGCATACAAGGATTATTTTGAGCGGATGGATGCTTTAAAATGAAAGTCTTAATTGCTCCGAACGCTTTTAAAGGAACAATCTCTGCAAGTGATGCTGCTGAGATTATCGGGCAAACTGTAGCTAGTAAGTATCCAAATTCACAGGTCAAGAAGATACCGATCGCAGATGGGGGAGATGGTACTTGTGAGCTCTTGACCGAGTATTTGGAGCTAGAAAAAATAAGCGCTTGGTCGCTCGATCCATTTGGAAGTCCTGCTTTTGGTTCCTTTGGTTATGACTTTCAATCCAAAACTATCTACTTGGACGTTTCTACTGTCAGTGGAATCGGTTTGCTTGATAGTTCTGAATTAAATCCCCGTGTAGCTTCTACCTTCGGAACGGGTAAATTGATCCAAAAAGGGATAGAAATGGGTGCAGAGCACGTGATTCTTGGCCTTGGAGGAAGCGCTAGTATAGATTTAGGACTGGGCATCCTACAGGGTTTGGGATTTGTATTTTTAGATTCCTTGGGAAAGGAGATCGTTCCCTTCTCAGATCATTTGTTGAAAAAGTTGGCTTACGTGCAGTCTAACCCAAAGCTTTCAAAACTTACCTTTACCTGTCTCTGTGATGTCAGAAATACTTTTTTTGGAGCCACTGGAGCGATTCCTGTATTTGGACCTCAAAAAGGCCTTAGCTCGGATCAAATGGACTCCTTTTCAGAAGATGCAAATCGTATCATACAGCTTCTCTATCAAAAGGCAAAAAAGCCATTTGAAGATTGTACAGGATTTGGTGCGGCTGGAGGAATTGCATTGGGATTAAATGCATTTTTCTCAACCGAAATCAAATTTGGAGCTGCCTATTTTTTTGATCAGGTAGCCATGGAAAAAGAGGTTCAGTCAAGCGATATCGTTTTGACGGGAGAAGGTAGGTTTGATCAACAATCTAAAGAAGGAAAAGGGTGTTTTGAACTGCTACAAATATGCAAGAAATACCAAAAGCCATGCCACCTTATTACTTCAGGTAATGATGGTCAAGGTTTTGGATTTGAATCTGTTATGAAATTACCTGAATTAGATTTTTCTCAAATAGACTATAAGAAAAAAGCAGCTGAAAATCTGAAGCTTACCTTAGAAAAGAAATTGACTATTTAGACTCTCTGGTAGTCACCTTTCCAATTCTTGATTTTCATTTTGATTTCTTTCGGGCTGTAGTTTTTTTCGATTGTCTCTTCAATCAGAGGAAGCAATTCTTCATCGCTGGCAAATCGTAGGGCAATTATTTGACCTCCTTTAAGTTTTTCCTCTTTTTCCCGAAATGCCTTGCCACTAAGTTCGGCATAGCGAGCCCTCATTTCCGCAAAAATGATCCGATTTTGGTTTTTGAGCGCATAGATCCTGGACAACATGGGAAGTGACAGAACCATAATTGCTAAAATAAAGGATTTGATGCTTTCTGCAATCGCTTCAGAACTTGAAAAATCTAAATCGATTAGTGTCCAAATAAAAAAAGCTAAGGATAGGGGTGCTAAGAAAAAATGATGAAACGGAAAATACCGTGCGTGATTCGAGTAATCTTGTTTTTTGTCCATAAATAAAAAAAGGGCAGAAGCCCTTTTGTTAAGATTATTTTTTACCCTTTGAGAAGGTTTTACGTGCATCCATTGCTGAAAGACCCGCGCCTAATCCGATCAAAATCACAACAATCAGTAAGAATAGCTGAGCGCCGGAGGCAATAGGTGAACTGAAGATATCCAATAGAATCATGAGCTTGATATTTGTTGTTTAATTCAAGGTTCGAAGATAAAGGACCAGGCCCAAAATACCAACAAGTTCTTGGGCCTTGTCACTTAAAATTCGTCGTCGAAGTCTTCGTCCTCTTCTTCGTCAAAATCATCTTCTTCTTCATCAAAGTCCATGATGTTGTCATCGACAAACTCGGATTCTTCATCTAGATCGTACTCGTCTTCAAATTCGGAGTCAAAATCATCATCAGAATCGAAGTCATCTAATTCATCAAAATCATCTTCGAAATCTTCCATAAGATTGTGGTTTAAGTGAAAACGATGCAAATAAATTAAAAAAACAAATTGCTCAATACACCGGAATTGAATTTTTTTCAACTCTTTCCAAAATTTCAGAGGACTGTTGTTTTTCCCATTTTTCACGGAGTACCCTAGCCCAAGTTTCAAGATAGAATACCACATCTTCGCGCTTGTTTTGACTAAGCGACTGCTTTCTTTCGAATGGAATACGCTCCAGTACTTCTGGCGCAGAAAGTCTCTCTAGATGTCCGAGATCATCTAAGGTCAATCCAAAATCCAACATTCGCTGAATAACAAGATCGATGGGATAACCGCTTGTAGGGCAAAACTCTAATATTTGATCATTCCAATCACCGGAGCGCTCCATTGCATATCTGTGAATTTCTGCTTTTGAAAAAGGTGTAAGTTCTTGAGCAAGATTTCCGCAGTTGCATGCGCCCATGTGTCCCCATTGATAGCTTGACCCTCCATCTTTAAGTTTCTTGGCCGTCCGCTCGATTGCTCCAATTAATTCGGGTTGAATTGGTCTCATAGTTTTTACTTATTTTGATAAAAATAAAACCAATCCTGAAAACGAATGTTCCGATCTCTCAAAAAGATTTTCTAAAAAGCCAAAAAAAAATTCCCGTCTGGGAATTTGTCAATTTTAATTGAAGATATTTTGAATGTACTTTTTCACCAGCGGCTTAGATAGGTAGTCTTTTACACATTGATATTGACTGGCTTTATTAATATCGCGCTCATCTACTGAACTGCTTAAAATGTAAATTTCCGCTTCTGTATCGCTAGGGTTGAACCGATCAAGAAAATCCCAGCCGTTCATCTCAGGCATATTCAGATCTAAAAAAAGGTAATGGGGCTTAATGCTCGATATTTCCTGAAGAGCTTCTTTTGCACTTTGATATTTGAAAAACTGACAAGCCTGGCTTACATTCTTGGAAATAAGCTTTTCAGTCACAAATGTGCTGATAGGATCGTCGTCTATGAGAACAATAGTTAGCATTAAAATGCAAAATCGGGGTGCTGAATTACAATTAATATAATACAAAATTACAATCTTCTGCTCAAATAGCAAATAACCGGCCAAATAACTTTGTAATTTTTAGTGAATCTTCACACCCTTCCAATGAAAGAGTAGGAGTATCTCAATAATTGATGTAACTATTTTCTAATTCTCTAAGAAATCAATCTCTGAAATAAAGCGTTCAACAACTTTTTCAGTGGTTTTTAAAACTTTTTTCTCTTTATACTTTGGACTGTTTACCTCTGTCACACCAGTCAGAGTCATTAAAAATTTGTCTTTTTCCGGATCAATAAAATCTATGATTACCTGTAGGAGTTCATAATTGTCTGTCCGCGGAGGATCATTGTAGGGGGAATAAGGATTGAACATCCAAGGATCCCAAACCCGCATTCCCCAAAATGGGTAGGGATTGTTAAAACTGTTTATTTCTCGTTGCCTCAAGTCTTCATTAGAAGTGTAGCGAATGATAAGATCAGGTTTGACTCGATCGTAGGTAAGACCCTGACTTTCGAAAGACTCGCGAATTTTGTCCTGGACTTTTGCATCTAAAAACTGGGCTGAAAAGCCATTCATATTCATCTCAGCATTGACGATCACGAAGGAATTGTATTTTGCTGATAAGGGAAGCTCCGTGTTCTCTTTAAAAATTTCTATGCTACTACACGATTGTATGACCACCATCAAAAAGATAGTCCAACCAATTGAAAATTTTCCTTTAAGCATTTCAGAGTATTTTTACCTTTCAATCAAATCACAAATCCTAAACCAATTTTGGCATTTTATGCAAGGAATTTGAAATCTTATTTTCCTACCTAAAATGTATAACTAATTTTGGAGAAATTTCGCGACATGAGCAGACCTGATTTTGATGATATTTTTATGGAGTTGGCCGTCAACTTGGCAAAGCGTTCTCATTGCATCAAAAAGCATGTAGGTGCCGTCTTAACAAAAGATACGAGAATTATTTCTATTGGATACAATGGGCCGCCGGCTGGTACGCACAACTGTGATTTGGAATTTCCTGATACCGGATGTGCACGAGACAGTAAGGGGAGTTGCTCGCTTGCCCTGCATGCCGAGCAAAATGCGATTTTATATGCAGTTAAAAATAATACATCAGTAGAAGGATCGACCCTCTATGTAACCCTAGCTCCGTGCCTTCCTTGTGCCAGGATTATTTTTTCTATGGGAATAGCTAAAGTGGTTTACCTATTTTCCTACGCAGAATACAAGGGGATTGGAAGTGATGAAGGCGTTGATTTCTTACGAAAGTTTGGGGTTCAGGTGGACCGTTATCATAAGGAATTAGCGGTGCATGATCCTCTGATTTAAATAAAATTGACTTCAGGGCTTAATTTAATTCCGAACTTTTCTTCCACACTTTGTTGAATCTCTTGGGAGAGTTCTTGAATTTCTTTTCCTTTTCCTTTTCCAAAATTGACCAAAACCAAAGCTTGTTTGTTGTGGACACCAATGTCATTTCGCCTAAAGCCTTTCCAACCAGCCTGATCGATGAGCCAAGCAGCAGGGACTTTAATGCCCTCATCCACCTTATAGCCCGGGATTTCGGGGAATTGATCTTTTAGCTTTTCAAAAGTAGATTCTGAAATAGTTGGGTTTTTAAAAAACGATCCCGCATTGCCTATTTCAGATGGATTGGGAAGTTTGGACTGACGAATGGCAATCACTGCATCAGATACCTCCTTAATTCCAGGGTTCTCAGCTTTCATTTCTACCAAAGTATCTTTTATAGCTCCATAGCTGATATTGATCAAAGGAATTTTCGAAAGTTGAAAGACGACCTCACAAATAATATACTTGTCTTTAAGTCTATGCTTGAAGACACTTTCCCGATAGCCAAATTGACATTCTTCTGCAGAAAAGGTTTCCAGTTCTAAGGTTTTTCGATTTAAGGCTCTCAGGTGATGAAACACTTGTTGGATTTCAACGCCGTATGCACCGATATTTTGCATCGGGGAGGCGCCTACTGTTCCCGGAATGAGTGAAAGATTTTCTATTCCTGCCCAATTTTGAGCAATTGCATAAAGAACAAATTCATGCCAGTTTTCACCGGCACCAACTGATACAAGTACTTTTTCGGAATCCTCTTCTACTACCTTAATCCCTTTAAGCTCCAACTTGATCACCAAGCCCATAAAATCCTGTGTCAGAAGGATATTACTTCCTCCGCCTAGGATAAGAATGGGGATAGTTTGAGCCTCCGCAAATAGAAGGGCCTCTTTTAATTCCGCGAGTCCTGAGACTTTTGTAAAAAATCTTGCTTTTGCGTCTATGCCAAAAGTATTGTATGGTTTTAGCGACGTGTTTTCTTGTATATTCATGGGCTGTATCTCTGCAAAGAAAAAGTTTTTTAATGAAAATAGAACCGAATTCCCAAGAGGATTTATGAAAGAATTAAGTATTAACGGAGTCAAGATCCGACCTGGCCAATCTGTCAACATAGAAATCCCAATCGCAAAGCTTCCTACTCATACGCTGATTGATCTTCCGATCTTTATAAGGTCTGCGAAAGAGCCTGGTCCTGTGGTTTTAATCACAGGTGGAGTACATGGTGACGAGATCAATGGGATAGTGACTGCTAGAAGGATTTTGGATGAAATTGATGCCGGCCTGGACTTGCTTTTGGGTACTGTCATCATCATTCCCTTGGTCAATATTTATGGTTTTCTATCAAATAGCAGAACTTTTCCTGATGGACGAGATCTAAACAGAAGCTTCCCTGGAAGTAAAAAAGGCTCCCTTGCAGGGCAAATTGCTTACATATTGAGCGAAGAGATTATTCCTCAGATTGATTTGGGGATAGATTTTCACACAGGGGGACGAATGCTAGCCAATCAACCACAGGTTCGGGTAGATTTTAAGGATAAAAAGGCCTGGAAATTAGCTGAGGTCTTCGGGACCTATTATGTAGTCAATTCGAAATTGATTGATAAGTCTTTTCGAAAAACCGCTTATTCGGCCGGAAAGCAACTGATTGTATTTGAAGGAGGGGAATCCATGCGAATCGACGAATTATCAACGGATGAAGGTGTTGCTGGTACTAAACGAATTCTTCATCATCTTGGTATGATTGAGGAAAACCCCGAAAGGAGAGAAACCATTGTTCTGAAGGAATCTTCCTGGATCAGAGCAAAATCATCAGGAATTTTTAATGCCTCTGTGAAAGCAGGGGATCAAGTAAAAAAGGGACAGATATTAGCAAGGATTACCGATCCTTACGGCCAAATTAAAATCCCAGTCAAAGCTCCTTCTGATGGCCATATAATTGGCTTAAATAATTTACCAGTAATTAACGTGGGAGAGGCTCTGATTCATTTGGGAAAGGAGGGATGATTTTATAAATTTAAGACTTACTAATTTTTGATTCATGAGTCTTTTGAAGCAGTATCAATCGATACGCTCCCATTCTGTAAATCTATGTAAAAACCTCCTAATTGAAGATTTTAGCCTACAGGCATCAGAGGAAGTGAGCCCTCCAAAGTGGCACCTCGCTCATACCACTTGGTTTTTTGAGCAGTTTATTTTGGTTAATTATCTAAAAGGATATCAGGTAAAACACCCACAGTTTAACTTCCTTTTCAATTCCTACTATAATGCAATGGGCAGAAGGACGGCGAGAAACCAGCGCGGTCTCATGACAAGACCTGCTGTCAGTGAAGTCTTTGAATACCGAGCGTATGTGGATGAAGCGATGTCTCAATTAATCCAGGATGCTAAGGAAGAGGTGGTGAAACTCATCACCTTGGGACTCAATCATGAGCAGCAGCATCAGGAGCTTCTGATCACGGATTTGAAATATTCCCTTTGGCACAATCCTCTTGAACCTGCAGTCATGGATATTCAGGAATATAGTACTGAAGCTAAAAGTCACTGGATCGATGTGAAGGAGGGAATCTACGAAATCGGTTATAGTGGTAATGATTTTTGCTTTGACAATGAGCTAAGGGTGCATAGGGTATTCTTAGAACCATTTTCTATCGCCTCTTCCTTAGTCACAAATGGAGAATATTTGGAATTTATGGAATCTGGAGCTTATGAAGAATCTAGGTATTGGCATGATGAAGGATGGTCATGGGTTCAAAATCAATCCCAAAAAGCTCCTCTTTATTGGGAGAAAGTTGACGGAAAATGGACTTATTACACGCTTGCAGGTCGCAAAGACCTTGACTTTGAAGCAAGCTTAGCACATGTCAACTTTTATGAAGCATCCGCTTTTGCGGCATGGAAAGGAGCGAGACTACCCACGGAGTTTGAATGGGAAGTAGCCCAACCTGAATTTTCTTGGGGAAAACGCTGGGAATGGACCAATTCGGCCTATTTGCCTTATCCCGGGTTTAGTATTGCTCCAGGTGCTTTGGGAGAGTACAATGGTAAATTTATGGTAAACCAGATGGTTTTACGCGGTGCTTCTGTCGCTACCTCCGAGAATCACTCTCGACCTACTTACAGAAATTTTTTCCACCCACAATTTAGATGGCAGTTTATGGGCATTCGCCTTGCCAAATCCCTTTAAAAAATGACTGATTCCGATTCTAAGAAAAATGCATTCCTGAGCGAAGTGCTTTCAGGGCTTAATCAATATCCAAAGCGACTCTCCTCCAAATACTTCTATGATGAAAAAGGGGATAAGCTCTTTCAAAAAATCATGTCCCTTCCGGAATATTATCTAACCAGAAAGGAGTTTGAAATTTTGGAAAGACAGCATGAAGCCATTTTTTCAGCAATTCTCAAAGTGACACATGATTTTAATTTGGTGGAACTTGGTGCCGGTGATGGATTGAAAACTCGGATTTTGCTCCGATACCTCAAATCTAAACCTGATGTCAATTTCACTTACTTTCCGGTTGATTTTTCCGGTTCGGTACTCAAGGAATTAGAAGAAAAGACACTTCGTGAGCTTCCTGGGATCGATATAAAGCCACTTCAATCTTCTTACAGGGAGGCAATGAAATTGAGGCCTTGGGAGAATGGCAAGCCCACGCTAACACTTTTTTTGGGATCGAATATTGGGAATTTTGACCTTGATGAAGCGAAGGATATTCTGAACCAAATTGCTGCTGGATGTCAAACGCACGATTGGCTATTGCTGGGTATCGACTTAAAGAAAGACCCGGAAATAATCTTGAAGGCTTATAATGACTCCCACGGAGTGACGAAGGAATTTAATTTCAATCTTTTGGATCGAATCAATCGGGAGTTGTCTGCAAACTTTGACCGGAATAACTTTAAGCATTGGCCGACTTATAACCCGATTACCGGTGAATGTCGCAGCTATTTAGTCTCCTTAAAAAATCAGCAGGTCACCTTCTCCGAAGCTGGAAAAATCGTTTCTTTTGAGGCTTTTGAACCTATTTGGACAGAGACAAGTAGGAAGTATGGAATCAGTGAAATTCAGTCTCTTGCCGCAAATGCTGGCTTTAAGGTTATTGACTTTTTTAATGATACGGAAGATTACTTTACTGATGTCCTTTGGCAAAGGGTATAAAAAAAGCAGGATTTTGATATCCTGCTTTTGCTAGTTTTATGAGAAATACTGTTTCAGTCCTTCTAGCCTTTTCGTTAATTCCTGCTCCACTTTCCGATAGTCAGATACATTTTCTAAAGGTGCACTGACTGAGAAATAGTATTTGATTTTTGGTTCTGTACCGGAAGGTCTTGCAGAAATCTTACTACCATCTTCCAAATAGAATTGCATGACATTGGAAGAGTCCAAATCAAGTTTTTCTTTTTTACCGCTCTTGACATGCTGAATCGTGCTTTCCTTGACATCATAGATGGTTTCTACAGCTATTCCATCCATGGTTTTGGGAGGATTGGTTCTGAAGTCCATCATCAAAGCCTGAATCTGTTCTGCTCCGTCTTTACCCTTTTTGGTGATAGAAATCAATGATTCTTTGTAAAAACCGAATTGCTGATATACTTCTGCCAAGACTTCAAAAACGGTTTTTCCCTGCGTTTTGTAATAGGCAATTGCCTCTGCGACCATGGCACAAGCACTTACGCCGTCTTTGTCACGGACAAAATCTCCCACCAAATAACCATAGGATTCCTCTCCGCCTCCAATGAAGGTTTCTTTTCCCTCGAGATCACGAATGATTGCTGCGATATTTTTAAATCCGGTCAATACATTGAAGCATTTCACTCCAAATCCCTCAGCAATGCGATTGATCAACTCAGTAGTTACGATGGTATTAACCATAAACTGCTTTCCGTTCAACTTTCCTGCTTCTTTCCACTTGCTGAGGAGATAATAGGTGAGAAGGGTGCCTGTTTGATTTCCATTTAGCAATTCAAACTCGCCTTCTTCATTTGGGACAACGGCTGCGTAGCGATCACCATCCGGATCACATGCCAAAATCAGTTCTGCACTTACTTTTTTTCCTAATTCGATTGACATTGCCAGTGCCTCAGCTTCTTCTGGATTTGGGTAGATCACAGTTGGAAAGGTGCCATCCGGCTCTGCTTGCTCCTTGACAACATGGATATTTTCAAAACCAAATGCCTCCAAAGCTTCAGGTACCATTTTGCCGGAAGCTCCATGGATAGGAGAGAAAACTATCGGCATATCCTTCTGCTTTTGAATAGCTGATGGTTCCAGACTAAGGCCTTTTACTTTATCCAAATAGATTTGGTCAAAATCCTCTTCGATATACTCGATCAAGTCATCATTTTTATCCCAATTAACGAGATCAAAAGAGGTGATTTTTTGTACCTCAGTGATGATGTTTTTGTCATGTGGAGCGACTACTTGAGCTCCATCTTCCCAATAGGCTTTGTATCCATTGTACTCCTTGGGGTTGTGAGAGGCAGTGATCATGACACCACTTTTGCATCCAAAATGCCTTACTGCAAATGAAAGCATGGGAGTAGGTCGCATTTCGCGGAAGTAATATACCTTGATGCTATTGGCAGTGAACACATCCGCTGTGGTTTTTGCAAAAAGAGTGTTATTGATTCGGCTGTCGTGAGTGATGACCACGCTGATGGAGTCATGTGGAAAAGATGCTAAAAGGTAATTAGCAAGTCCTTGTGTGGCCATAGCCACGGTGTAGATATTCATTCGGTTGGTGCCGACGCCCATCAATCCTCGGAGTCCACCAGTCCCAAATTCCAGATCTTGATAAAAAGAGTCTATAAATTCTTTAGGATCTTCGTCCTGAAGTTTTCGTATGGCCGATTTGGTTTCTTCATCAACATTTCCTTGAAGCCAGCTTTGGGCTTTTACTAAGATTGCAGGGTCTATCGTAGTCATTTCTTTAAAAATTGTTTGTGCGATTCTAAGATATGTAAAATGTCAAAAAATGCCATTTAATCTCCTTAAATCCATTCCTAAAATAAACCTTCTTCTTGCAAATCGATTTTCTAGAGGCCCGGTTATTGTTACAAGCCATTTTGGTTTCTAATTCATCAAGAAAAAAGTACTTTAGCATTCTCATCACCCCAATATGTTTACAAACTCTGTTTTTACATTTCTGATCATTTGGAACAGTCTTTTTGTAATCCCATTTTCGAGCGGTTCGGAAGACATTAAAAAGTCAACGATTGTCGTTCGTGAATCAACCATCGATCTACAAATACGAGTTGAGGATAAGATCTTTGTATTTGCTAAAGCATCCGGAGGGCTCGAAAAAGTGAAGGTTGGGATGCATGTTCTTCCTTTCGCTCAGATTCCTGAATTAGAAGGCATCGAAAGTGCTTTTGACTCCTACAGTTGGAAGAGAAATAAGGACGGTTCGATACAGGTCAAATCATTCTATTTACCGGAATCCATCGTGCTTACCTGGACGATTTTTGGAGATGGTAGATTGAAGCTAGAGGCAGAGGGTTCAAATGCACTTACTAGTAAATCACTCGGTTTAAAATTTGATATTGAGGAGGACCGTTTGGAAAATGCTTCTTGGCAAAATAAGATCAAGGAGTTTGGAGAAATTGACTTGAAAACCAATCAGCTGACTAGTTCAAACCTAGTAGTCGAATCTTTTGAGAGTCTGAAGCTTGATTTTACAGCTGTTTCTGTGCGAGTTTCTACAATGGTTGGGGAATCGGTCTTGAAGTTCACTCCAAGCAGCCAAAGTGACGAAAGGGTTGAGAATTCGGACTTGAGCTTCCAGTTTATGTTCCAGCCAAGCCAGCAGTCATTGCAACCCAACTCATCTAAGGAGATTGCAAATGAAAGTCAGTCAAACTTGAATCCAGTTTCGCTCTGGTTTGACTTTCATTAAAACGATTAGCAAGTTGAATTCTGTGAGGATTTAGAATTTTTCCTTTAAAATCTCCCTACTTCCTACTCCTAGAGTTCTGGACATTTTTGATACATCGGCTTTGGTTAGCTTGGTGTGCTTGACCTTCTCCCGATCAAAAATCACCAAATTTCCACTCCATGAGTCTGGAGCAGAAGGAACGAATACAACAACCTGATTATCTTCTAATTCCTCTACGATATAAGCCAGCATCCATCCGTCAATTGGAACCAATACTACCGGGAAATCATGGTTTTCCCGAATTCCTGCCCGTTGCTCGAAGGTAGTTTTGATTAATTTATATCCTGGAAATAAGACCAAAACGTTGTTTTCGATCCATGACATCATTTTTTTTCCTAGGCCTCTTTTGGCAATTATCCCTGCAATTAGGCAGCAAAAAAGCACGACAAGAACCGAAAATATAAAGGGAGTAATGACTTGATTATTTGCCAGTCCTAAACTCTTTCTCATTAAATCACTGAGTGGTCGAATGATTTGTACTGCCTTTTCCAGAATTACTACGAAAAGAACAAGTGGGAGTAAGAAAAAAATGCCACCTTTCACTAAGGTGCCACCTAGAGAGAGTAATTTTTTCATAATTGATCAGCTTTTTTAAATATAAAAAAAGCCGACCAATGGTCGGCTCAAATCTTATAAATTTCCACGGAGTTCTTGCTCTCGTTCGATGGCTTCGAAGAGTGCTTTGAAATTTCCTTTTCCAAAAGATGTGGCACCTTTTCGCTGAATTATTTCAATGAATAGGGTAGGCCTATCTTGGAGTGGCTTAGTAAATATCTGAAGGAGGTAACCTTCATCATCTCGGTCTACAAGAATATTGAGGTCCTTTAAGGGTTGAAGGTCTTCATCTATGGTGCCTACGCGATCCAGTAAATCGTCGTAGTAGGTGGAAGGAACCTCAAGGAATTCAACTCCCCGTTTTCTCAGCTCACCCACTGTGTGTATGATATCGTCCGTGGCAATGGCCATGTGCTGTACGCCAGCTCCATTGTAGAAATCAAGGTATTCTTCGATTTGTGACTTTTTCTTTCCTTCAGCAGGTTCGTTGATAGGAAACTTGATGTAGCCATTTCCATTGGAGACTACCTTGGACATCAAAGCAGAATATTCCGTGGAGATATCCTTATCATCAAAAGTGATCAGCAATTTGAAGCCCATCACATTTTCATAAAAATCAACCCACTTGTTCATTTCACCCAACTCCACATTACCTACGCAGTGGTCGATGTATTTTAGGCCAATTGAAGTTGATTGATAAGTACTTTTTCTGGATTTGTAGCCTGGAAGAAATATACCTTTATAATTTTTTCGCTCTACGAAAGTATGGATGGTATCTCCATAAGTTTTGATGGAAGCTACTTTTACCTCACCAAACTCATCGGTGATGGTTTTGGGCTCAGCTACTGATTCTGCACCTCTTGAAGTAGTCTCATACCAAGACTTAGCAGCATCATCCACCCAAAGAGCCAGGACTTTTACTCCGTCCCCATGCTTTTGGATGTGCTGTGAGATTGGATGGTCTGCTACCATAGGAGAAGTGAGTACAAGTCTGATCTTATCCTGCTTCAATACATACGAAGCACGATCTCGGATTCCTGTTTCCGGTCCAGCATAGGCGATGAGTTCGAATCCGAAGGCATATTGGTAGAAAAGAGCAGACTGCTTAGCATTTCCCACATAAAGTTCGACATAGTCGGTGCCATTGATTGGCAAGAAATCTTCTGTCATGGTTTTTATATTTTGGGTTTCCTATTCTTCCCTCAAAGTTACACATTCCTGCCAAATTTTATTTGGTAAGGAAAGGCTTATTCTTGTAGGGTTTTATTCCAGAACAAACTGATAATAGCCATGATGAAAAAAGTCAAAGCCCAAGCTGCTTGACCACTTTCGAAAATCGCCCAAATCATCAAAAAGTACCATAAAGGCCCCAAAAAGAAGCCTATTAAAAACTTGAAAGTGGCATAAAAGACATGGTCATCTATTTTAGGTTTTATCCATAGCCAAATCCAATACAAAGGCAAGTGGAAGAGTTTCATCAATTTATTGCGAAGGCCGGAAGGGCTTTCGTATTGATAGTCGATTATACCTTTTTCCAAAAAATCATTAACTCCTTGTTTTATAGTAAGATCTACCTCTGCATCAATAAGATTTTGAAGGTTTTTCTCATAATTATCTTCAGGAATCAATACAACCATCTCTCGAAGTGATTGCTCTACTTTCTTGGTAAGCAGGCCGGACTTGGATGGAGGAAGATCTACCGAAATGGGATTTCCAAAGGTTATTCTCACCGTTGAGCCACTTCGCTTATGAGCGCTGAATTCCATGGCCACTGGCAAAATGACCGGCTCTGATTCAGGATACTTCTCCTTCAGTCCAAATGCCATCCGGGTGAAGCCCTTGCTTAGTGGTCTTAAGTTGCGCACATGGCTATGCGTACCTTCTGCGAAAATGATGACGGTTCCATTTCTTCGGAGCACTTCAAAAGTTGCCTCGAATGTTTTTTGATTTTGCTGAATGGTAGAAAAACCATCCCGAACCCGATACACGGGAAGCATGCGGATAAAGTGAAGAATCTTGGCGATGAATGGTTTTTTGAAAACTGATGCCCGTGTCAAAAACCAAGGGTTCAATCTGGTATGTGTGGCAAGGAGAAGGGGGTCAATCAGTGCATTTTGATGATTGGCTACTAGGATGATTGGACGGTTTTTAGGAATATTTTCCTTTCCCTTCACATAAATTCTCCTGTAAAAAAGGTGGAGAGCAATTTTGACTAAAAGCCGAAGGATCCAGTTAAACAGGTTCTTCATTTGATATTTTTCAAACTTAAGGCCAAGGCCATTCCCGAAATCAAATGCCAAATACCCCAAAGTGCGGTAATAATGGCCATCCCTCCGAGTCCGTCAAAGTAAGTGAAAATTAAAACTAAGCCCAAGCCGGAATTTTGTATACCTGTTTCGATGCTGAGTGTTTTTATGTCTGGAAATGGCAGTTTTCCAAAAAAACCAGTAAAAAAACCAGCTGAAAGTGCCACTGCATTGTGAGCCAGAACCCAAAGGAAGATGACCGAAATGTATTCAAGAAATATGTCCAGATTTCCCATAAATGCCACAACCACAAAGGCTGCAAATATCAAAATGCTCAAGGGTTGAAGGATCATTTTTGCGCGAGCTGCCAGTTGGGGATAGAAGTTTCTTGTCAAAATTCCCAGTACAAGAGGTATCCCCAATATCAAGGATACGGTCAGGAATACTTCTGAAATATCAAGACTGATTTCTCGAAGCAACTCTCGTGTAGGACCATAAAAACCAGCCCAAAGTGCAAAGTTTATAGGCGTAAGAAAAATAGAGCCAATCGTTGAGAAACCTGTTAGGCTGACCGATAAGGCCGTATTTCCTTTCGCTAGATTACTTAGGAAATTGGAAACATTTCCTCCAGGACATGCAGCTACTAGAAACATCCCCAGAGATACAGAAGCAGGAGGTCTCATTACATAAATGAGCAATAACGTAAGAGCAGGAAGTAAAAGGAATTGGGCGAAGACACCCAGAAAAAAGGCTTTTGGGTTTTTGATTAAATATTTGAAATCCTCAACCCTCAAGTCCAAAGCAACCCCATACATAATCAAAGCAAGAGCTAGATTCAGTAATAATAGGTCGTTTGGAGAGAAATTTAACGCGACTGCGTCTAGGTCGTGGCTTGGGTTCATCGCTCCAAAAATCCATTTAAAAAAAGAGAAAACAAATTTTCATATTCAAATTAGGAGTTGATGAATGGCTACTTCCCTGAATTCTTTGTCAAATCTTTTTCTTACTTGTAGCTATTTGTATTATTGATTCGTCACAGTGTCATATCACCTTTGATTACTAGCTATATTCTATCCATGAAAAAACTACTATTCTTGTCTTTATTGATATTATTGATGCTCGGCGCTTGTCAAGACGAGGATAGATTTCCAGTCTGTGGAAATGATGAGATTTCAGATCTTCCTTGGTTTAAAGAGAAAATAAAGGAATTCGGTGGAGAAGGAGAGTTTGCTCAATATCAGTACGTCTTAGCAGCGGACTACCAAGGAGGCAAAGCTTTTATTTTCGGAAACTGCTGTCCTTTTTGCCTTTCAGTTTTTTTAGTCTATGACTGCAATGGAAATGAATTGGGTTATTTAGGCTCAGGAGATGGTGGAATTCCCTCTAGTGAGTTGATGAACCAAACGCTTATCTGGAAAGCTGAAAATTCTGCCTGCAATTTTGAATAAGGTTAAACAATTTATTAAAAACCTGAAAAGAGGTAAGCTTTGATCAGCAAGTGCATTTTAGGTAAAAAAAATCAGCGACATGGGAATGCCGCTGATTTCGATTACTTTTTATTGACTTGATTAGTTTGTCAATAGATATATTTTCTGTCCATTATGTTCGATTAATTTCTCACTCTTTTGGAAGGTGTCTTTGAACTTCAGCTTTACTTCCTCGGTATTTCCATAAAATTGAGCGACAATCTCTAGATTTTTATCTACCAGAATGATAGTAGGAATTCGTTCGGAAATCTCAATTGAAATTTCTTCAACCTTCAAGGGTCTCTCTAGATTTGTCTCATGGGAATTGGTCTCCGCCTGAAGCGTTCCAAGGCCCAAAAACAGAAGTGCTGCAACAGCCCAAATTTTCTTCGTTAACGGATTTAAAGTTTTCATTTTTATTTAATTTATTGGTTTAGTTAGTTCATATACGTCGACCACTCGGTAGGGTTGTTAGAATTGTAGAAAATTCAGAATATAATTTTTCTATCACCTATAATTTTTCTCATTGAAATAATAAAATTTTAAAAATTTTCATAAATACAAGTGATGATTCTGATTTAGAAAAACTATTGAACAAAATTTATCTGCATGAGTAATGATATGATTTTTATCAGTTTAGCTTTAAAAAGGTGATCTTTTTTGGCTTCCAATCAATGCTTTACGTTTTTAAAGGAGGACGTAATCTCAAACGGATAATATTTTAAATCTCTAAACCCATTTTACTATGAAAATACTTAAAGATCAGGTTGCAATTATCACAGGTGCTGCTTCGGGAATCGGACGGGCGGCTGCTTTACTCTATGCTCAAGAAGGAGCCAAGGTGGTGGTTTCTGACGTCGATGAGAAGCAAGGAAATGAAGTAGTAGAGAAGATCAAGAAAGCCGGAGGTGAGGCTATGTTTTTCAAAGCAGATATTTCCTTAGCAGAAGAAAATCAAAAACTGGTTGATGCTGCTATCAAAGAATTCGGGAAGCTCGACATTGCAGTTAATAATGCCGGTATCGGTGGTCCATTGGCTCCTACAGCAGAATACCCTCTAGAGGGTTGGCAAAAGGTCATCGATACCAACCTATCTGGTGTTTTTTATGGTATGCACTATCAAGTTCAAGCTATGGCTAAGAATAAGGGAGGAGTGATTGTCAATATTGCCTCCATCCTCGGGGCAGTAGGTACGAGAATGTCTCCGGCCTATGTCGCTGCTAAGCATGGATTGGTTGGCCTTACGAAAGCTACCGCTTTAGAATATGCTACCTCAAATATCCGTGTAAATGCGATTGGACCAGGTTATATTTTGACCCCATTATTGACTAATAATTTGGATGAGGAGACGCTTAAAATGGTAGAAGGCCTACATCCTATAGGTCGATTGGGTACGTCGGAGGAAGTGGCAGAATTGATTCTTTGGTTAGGGTCGTCGAAGTCTTCCTTTGTTACAGGTTCTTATTATCCTGTTGATGGGGGATACTTAGCACAGTAGACAGTTGAAAAAGAAAAAATGCGAGCCCCAGAATGGCTCGCATTTTTTTGTTCGGATGAATTTTCTTTTTAATTCCTATTCACTATACCTAACCCATTGATTTGTTCTTTTATTATGGTTGGGTTTCCTTGATAGCTTACCACACCTAATCCATCAACTTGGAGCGATAGCTCTCCTATACAATGCACGGCTATACGACCAAGTCCGTTAGACTGTAAGTCCAAATTTGTCACGATTAAGTCTGAAGCGTCGAGGTTTCCAAGTCCCTCAAAATTGATTTTGCCATCTTCCACATTTCCTGCCAGGCGGGTATTACCCACCATATCCATAGCAATGGTCATTTTCACTGCGTCAAATTCCAATTCAAGGTTCACAGCTCCATTTCCTTCAATTGTTAATTCATTTAGCTCCAACTTTTCCCGTGACTGAATATTTCCAGCTCCGTCGAAACTGAGTTTTTTAAGATCGGAAATAGTCAAGGTGATTTCTGGCGTAATTCCTTTTTTGTAATCAACTCCTTCGTCATTATTATATGCAATCTGAAGTAGGTTTCCTTCTTTTGAAATCTTTAAATCTTTGCGCGTTTTTTCACGAACCTCTATTTCCATGACTTCTTCATCCCCTTGTTGGATTTGAATGTTAAATGCTCCTTTGAGGTTAATTTGATCTATTCCACTGATATCTTGAGTTTCGGTGAGCAAGTCCCCGAGATCATTTTTTGTACTGATTGAGCAGGATAAAAGAATAAAGACACAGAATGGGGAGAAATATCGTAAACTATTCATAGTGAGTGGGTTTTGTATTAAATATAGAAATAATTTCTACTTCTAATCTATGGACATAAAAAAAAGCGAAGTAAACACTCCGCTTTTCTTTTGAATGAATAAGGGTGGATTATCCGACCACTTTCACATTGACTGCGTTGATTCCTTTTTTACCTTGAACGGTATCATAGGTTACCTTATCGTTTTCACGGATTTCGTGTACTAGTCCACTGATGTGTACAAATACGTCCTCAGAATTGTCTGCTGGAGTAATAAATCCAAATCCTTTGGATTCATTAAAGAATTTTACTGTTCCTTCGTTCATGATTTTTTGAATTGATGGGCTCGAAAGCCCCGTCAAGTCAAGTGATCGGGATTAACCGATTACTTTTACATTGACTGCATTGATACCTTTTTTACCTTGAGTCGTGTCAAAGCTAACTTTGTCGTGCTCACGAATCTCGTGTACGAGACCGCTGATGTGTACAAATACGTCTTCAGAGTTGTCTGATGGCGTGATGAATCCAAAGCCTTTGGACTCGTTAAAGAATTTTACTGTTCCTTCGTTCATAGTTTTACTTGTTTTGTGCAGCAGAATTGCTGCGGGTATTGGTTTGATTTAATTTTTTTTTCGGTTCTTGAGGCTCAGGTGGAGTTTCCGATAGATTTCCGAATTCATCCACATAAACTGTCATATTTTCAAGACTTCCGTCTTTGGGTTGTGATTTACGCTGCAGCTTTTCCTCAAATTTTTCCTTTTTCTTGCGGCGTTTGAGTTCAGCGCGTTGCTTTTTCATAAAAGCATTTTGGTTTTTGGCCATATTGCGTGGTTTAGTTAATAAAGGTGATCGCGCGACCGGTCTTTCCGGCCCGCCCCGTCCGTCCAATTCGGTGGATATAAGAATCCATCGTCATGGGCAGTTGGTAGTTGATGACATGCGTGACATCCTGCACGTCAATTCCCCTAGCAGCCACATCCGTGGCAACCAGGACCCGGATTGATTCATTTTTGAAATCATCCAAAACCTTATTTCTAAAGTTCTGTGATTTATTCCCGTGAATCTGTCCGGATTTGATGCCGTTTTGATTGAGTTTCTTGCAAAGTCGATCTGCCAGTCTTTTGGTCTCCGTGAAGAGAATGACTTTTTTCAAATCTTTGTCATTAAACAAATCCTGTAGCATCTCAAATTTGTCTTTGCCTTCAGGCACTCGAATAGTTTCCTGCTCGATATGCTCGTTGGCAGCAGTTCCCGGATCTACATGGATTTCTTTTGGTTGATGAAGAAGTCCATCGATTAGCTTTCGCTGATTTTTATCCAAAGTCGCGGAAAACAAAAGCGTTTGTTCGCGCTTCCCGATCAATTCCACCAGTCGCTTCACATCATGGACAAAACCCATATCTAGCATTCGGTCAAATTCATCCAAAACCAAGGTGTTTATATGGTTCAATCGAAGTGCCCGCTGATTGGATAGATCCAATAGTCTTCCGGGTGTACCGATGATTACCTGAGGCTTTTGTCCAAGATTCTTAAGGTCGGTATTGATGTTCGTTCCACCGATAAATGTGGCAAAGCGAAGATTCATACCCCGGCTGAGTCCTTTGAATTCTTCTCCAATTTGAAGTGCAAGCTCCCGGGTAGGAGTGACGATCAGAAGAGAGGTAGCTAGAGGCTTCTGCATCAATCGGATGATCAATGGAATCAGAAAGGCTGCTGTCTTGCCGGATCCCGTACGGGAAATGGCGAGCATGTCTTTGCCTTGTAGCAAAACAGGAATAGCCTGCTCTTGAATAGGAGTCAAAAACTCATATCCCTTGGATGTGATGTTTTGCTGAATTTTATTGTCAAGCTTCAGTTCATCGAATCGTTGTCTATTCTCCTGCTTCTGTTCAGTAAGCACCGGCTTAGCTGATTTTCGAAGCAAATTTGGATCAAGATTAGAAACTGGTTTTGCTTTGGCTGGTCTCCTTCCTTTGGGCGCTTGCGAGCCTCGGCTGGAAGGATTTGGCCGATTATTTCTTTTTGAAGTTTGCATGGATAGTGGTTTAGCTTTTCACAGGAATAGTTTCCACAGTGCCCAAGTGATGGAGCATCTGGAAATGTGCCTTCAAAGCATGAAAAAAGGTTTTCTTGGAATAGTAAGGGAGTTGAAACTCCTCTGCCGTCTGCTTCACGATCGGTGCAATTTTCCGATAATGTACATGGCAGATATCCGGAAACAAGTGATGCTCTACTTGATAATTCAGCCCGCCAATCATCCAAGAGAAAATTCTACTTTTCGGTGAATAATTACAGGTCGTTACCAATTGATGAATCATGCGCTCGCCTTCTACCATCCCGTTTTCATCCATTACTGGAAAGACTACATCAGGCATAATATGAGCTGTCTGAAATACCAATGAAATCGATAAGCCCGTAATGAAATGCAAGACAAGGAAAGCTAGAAGAATCTGCCCCACTCCGAAGGGTGAGAAGATCATTGGGATTCCCAGCGTAAATGCGAAGTAGACTACTTTCCATGCTAGTATTTTCAGGAAGGTATTACGGTATGCATTTTCACCTTTGACCAATCCCATTTTGTGGTAACGATCAAGTCGTATAAAATCCTTTGTGGTAACCCAGGATAATGTGGAAAGCCCATAGAAAAACCAGGTGTACCAAGATTGGTAGGGGTGAAGTTTATTTTTCTTTACGTTAGGTGAGAAGCGCAAGAAAAACGGAGCATTGATATCATCGTCGCCTTCATGGATATTGGTAAAGCTATGATGGAGTACATTGTGTTGAATACGCCAAACGCTAGCATTTGCCCCAACCATGTTGAGTGTGTAGCTAAGAATTTTATTGATTTTGGGATTTGAGGAGTAAGTGCCATGAATAGCATCATGCATAATACCCATTCCTATTCCAGCCATTCCAAATCCACTCAGGATAAAGGCCGCAAAAAGCTGCCAGGTCTGAGTCAATAATCCTGTACTGACCATAATGATCGGAACAAAATAGAGCGACAACATAAAAACAGTCTTAATGACCATTTCGGTATTGCCATGTTTTTGAGTTTGCTTTTCTTTGAAATAGGTGTTTACGCGACTGCGTAATGTGAGGGAGAAATCAGAAAGAGCTGATTCCGAGAATCGAATGGTTTTGATAAATAAGGGTGTTAAGGATACTAAGGATACTTCTAAATTTTACTTTCAAATCAATCTGCGGCGTTTAATTCTTCAATTAGCTTTTCTGCTAGAGGGGGGAATCAAAAAGTAGAAGAAAAGAAGAAAGACCGATGGAAAAACTCTTGATTTGCTACTTGTGGCAGGATAATTACCGATACATTTACCTGAGATATATTTGCTGCGTGTAGCAATTTCCTACTCAGATGCATCAAAGGTAGCTAAAGAAAAATGAATTCTACTACTCCTGTCGATTTATTTTCAAATATTTAGGTAAACACTCCTATTTAGGAAGAATTCAGAGTCCATTTTCGCTTTTTATTTTAAATCTCCATTTTTAATCAAAAATCTTAAATGAATCATTTGGATTATTGAAAATTATTCAAATAAATTTGCTATAATGATTCGTAAACCATTTCGGGCAGCATTTCTCTTGACAGTGATTTATTCATTGTTGTTTACTCTTTTTGCCCCAGGCGTTTTTTCTGGTTTTGAATTATTAAATCATCCATCTTCCTTTAATTCCCAATTAAGTTCTACCTCAGAAGATGCAAATGTTGGTAGTTCTGTCGATGTTGATGAATTGAAGTCAAGCGCAGGCTTTTTGTTTTCTTGGGAAAATGAAGTCTTCGAGCAGGTTGAAGAATCAGGTACAGACTTTGAAGATCAGCTGAAGTTTGCTCTAGCAGCCATTCTTGCTTGTCTTCTTTCTATAAGTCTTGGACGTGATCAAACACGTTTTATTCGTTATTCCAAAAATTTCTTTGAAGACCTTACAGACCGTCTTCATATTTTCCACTGCGTCTATAGATTGTAGGATTTTTTGATTGGCCTTATTTGGCCCGAGCTAACTGTCCCTATTGCTTATCTAAATGGATGTTTAGGGGCTTGATTTACTTCTTTTTACCTACAATTAAAAATTCATTCAATTATGAAAACCTACAGGAATTTACTATTCCTTGCAGTGGGCTGCGCCTTCTTGATGAGCTCTTGCGGCGCTTCTCATACTACACACGAAGAGGCTGGAACCTTCAAGGTGTCCCAACCTATACAACAAGATACAATACTTATTAAAGAATATGTAAGCCAAATTAGAGCTATTCAACACATCGAACTACGAGCTCTTGAAAAAGGCTACCTTCAAAAAATCTTCGTAGACGAAGGACAGCATGTCAAAAAAGGGCAGCTGCTGTTCCAAATTCAGCCGACTATTTACCAGGCTGAGTTTCAAAAAGCTCAATCTGAAGTCGAGTTTGCCAGAGTGGAATATGAAAACATCAAGGCACTGGCGGACAAAGATATCGTATCTCAAAACGAAGCGGCATTAGCTAAAGCACAACTTGAAAAAGCAAAGGCTGAACTAGCTTTGGCACAAGCACATCTTACCTTCACCGAAGTTCGGGCTCCATTTGATGGGATTGTCGGGAAGTTTGAGGAAGTCCGCTTAGGTAGTTTGCTTGATGAAGGGGAATTGCTGACAACGCTTTCTGATAACAGCAAGATGTGGGTGTATTTCAATGTCCCAGAGTCAGAATATCTGGATTACGCCATGAGTTCTAATGATAGCCTAGAGGTTGTCAAGCTCCGTTTGGCAAATAATCGTCTATTCTCTGAATCAGGAGTAATAGAGACCATCGAATCAGATTTCAACAACACTACAGGTAATATTGCCTTCCGTGCTACCTTCTCAAACCCGAATGGCCTGCTACGTCATGGTCAAACAGGCAATATTCTTTGGCCTAAGTCATTGGAAGGGGTGACTATGATTCCTCAAAAAGCCACTTTTGAAGTTTTGGACAAGAAGTTTGTCTATTTAGTGGACAAAGAAGGGACTATTCAGTCTAGAGAGGTGAAGGTTGAGGGCGAACTCAATCATATCTATTTGATCAGTAGTGGTCTAAAGTCTACTGATACATTTCTTTTGGAAGGCCTTCGAAAGGTCGAAAACGGTAAGAAAATTCACTTTGAATTGATCAATCCAACCGAAGTTTTGGAAGGCTTGCATCTACATGCCGAGTAATTACCAATCACCTTAAATTCCGAAAGAAATGTTTAAAGATATTTTAAGAAGGCCTGTATTGGCTATTGTAATCTCCTTTATGATTGTTTTTGTGGGATTACTTGCCATTACCCAGCTGCCTATATCTCAGTTCCCTGAGATCGCACCAACGACTGTCAACATCTTTGTGGCCTATCCGGGCTCCAGTGCGGATGTATTGACCAAATCAACCTTGATTCCGCTAGAAACATCCATTAATGGTGTTCAGGGAATGCGATACATCGCTTCTGATGCAACGAGTGCAGGGGAGGGTACTATTCGGGTTGTTTTCGAACCTGGTACAGATCCCAATCAAGCAGTAGTCCGGGTAAAAACACGGGTGGATCAAGTCATGCCAAACCTGCCTCCTTTGGTGCAGCGGGAAGGTGTAATCATCACCCCAGTCCAACCCAGTATGCTCTTGTATGTAGATATCTATGGGGAAGAGGGAGCTGATATCGATGAGAAGTTCCTTTATAATTATGCCTATACCCGAATTATTCCAGAATTACAGCGGATAGACGGTATCGCGCAGGCACAGATTCTAGGTTCTCGTAAATACGCGATGCGTGTATGGTTAAAATTGGACCGTATGCGAGCCTATAAAATCTCCGCTGAAGAGGTCCTGGAAGCAATGGATGAGCAAAGTGTCATCGCCCGTCCGGGTCGTCTAGGTCAAAGCTCCGGGAAATTAGCTCAGTCAGTGGAGTATGTGCTGACCTATTCGGGTAGATTCAACGAGCCTGAGCAATACGAAAACATCATCATACGAAGCAATGAGGAAGGAGAACTAATTAAATTAAAAGATATCGCCGAGGTCGAACTGGGAAGTGAGTTTTTTGATATTTACTCCAACTTGGATGGCCGTCCTTCCTCTTCCATTGTCTTGAAGCAAACTCCCGATAGTAACGGTAGTGATGTGATTGCCCAGGTAAAAGAGAAATTGAAGGAACTGGAAGTGGACTTCCCTCAAGGTGTTCACTACGAGTATAGCTACGATGTCTCCAAATTCTTGGATGCATCTATCGAGCAGGTGGTTCATACCATTCGGGATGCCTTTATTTTGGTGGCATTGGTAGTATTCTTGTTTTTAGGAGATTGGCGATCTACGCTGATCCCGATCATAGCCGTACCGGTATCCTTGATTGGGGCCTTTTTTGTGCTTCAACTCTTTGGCTTATCCATCAACCTCATCACCCTTTTTGCCTTGGTTTTGGCCATCGGGGTGGTAGTCGATGATGCCATCGTGGTCGTCGAGGCGGTGCATGCCAAAATGGAAGAAGATCCAAAACTCACTCCATACAAAGCAACACAAAAAGCTTTGGGAGAATTAAGTGGTGCGATCATCGCGATCACCCTAGTGATGACATCGGTTTTTGTTCCGATTGCCTTTATGGGTGGACCGGTTGGGGTTTTCTACCGACAGTTCTCCATTACCATGGCGAGTTCCATTATTATCTCTGGAATTGTAGCCTTGACTTTGACTCCGGTTCTCTGTGCTATGATTCTGAGAAATCATCATGGAAAGCGTAAAAAATCCTTGTTTGATCGCTTTATTGATGGATTCAACCGGCTTTTTGAAAGGCTGACTGGTCACTATATCAGGGTACTTAATGTGATGGTTGCCAGAAGGCTAGTCACCTTTGGGATTCTTGGGCTTTTTGTTGCGGGAATCATTTATACCAATGATATCCTTCCTTCAGGCTTTGTGCCAAATGAAGATCAGGGTACTATTTATGCCATCATTCAGACACCTCCTGGCTCCACTTTGGAACTTACCAATAAAGTAGCTCAGGAGCTTCAGAAAATTGCTGAAGAGGTAGAAGGAATCGAGTCTGTTACTTCTCTTGCCGGATATGAAATCATGACAGAGGGTAGGGGATCAAATGCAGGTACTTGCTTGATCAACCTTAAGCCCTGGTCAGAGCGGGAACATTCCGTTCATGAAATCATGGAAGAATTGGAAGAGGAAACCAAGGACCTGGGAGCTGTAGTCGAATACTTTGAGCCACCGGCTGTTCCGGGATTCGGTTCTTCGGGTGGGTTTTCACTTCGAATGCTCGATAAAACAGGTGGAGAAACAGACTACGAGGAGTTTGATAAGATCAACCAAGAGTTTTTGGCTGCTTTGCGAAAGCGACCTGAGTTGAAAGGCTTGTTTACCTTCTTTGCGGCCAATTACCCGCAATATCACTTGGAAATTGATAATCAGGCTGCTATGCAGAAAGGGGTGACCATTGGTAAAGCTATGGAAAACCTAAATATTCTGATCGGTAGTACCTATGAGCAAGGGTTTATCCGATTTGGTCGGTTTTTTAAAGTTTACACCCAAGCAGCTCCGGAATTTCGCCGCTATCCATCGGATTTAGAGGATTTGTTTGTCAAGAATGAGGAAGGTGAAATGGTGCCGTACTCTTCTTTTATGAAGGTAAACAAGACTCAAGGTCCGAACGAGATTACGCGCTATAACCTGTTTAATTCTGCAGCAATTCGAGGATTACCTGCCGAAGGGTTTACGACGGGGGATGCCATTCAGGCAATTCGTGAAGTAGCCGCCCAAACCTTACCAAAAGGATATGACATTGCCTGGGAAGATTTGTCCTTTGATGAGTCCCGAAGAGGAAATGAAGCGGTGTACATCTTTGCCGTGGTACTACTCTTTGTCTACCTGGTATTAGCCGCACAATACGAAAGTTTTGTCTTGCCTTTTGCAGTCTTACTTTCCTTGCCTATCGGGATATTTGGATCATTTCTGATGCTCAAACTCATGGGCTTAGCCAATGATGTCTATGCACAGATTGGTATGATTATGCTGATTGGTTTGCTGGGGAAAAATGCCGTGTTGATTGTTGAGTTTGGGGTTCAGCGGCACAGGGAAGGAGCCAGCGTATTGGATGCTGCTATCGAAGGAGCCAAAATGCGTTTCCGTCCGATTTTGATGACTTCCTTTGCCTTCATCGCCGGATTGATTCCTTTGGTAATTGCACATGGAGCAGGAGCTGTCGGGAACAAAACGATAGGTTCTTCCGCCATGGGAGGGATGTTTTTAGGTACCATGATCGGTGTTTTGATCATTCCTGGCCTCTATTTCACCTTCGGTAAAATGATTGAGGGTAAAAACCTCATTCAGGATGAGGCCCATTCTTCGCTATCCGAAGCCTACGTGGAAGAAGGTCAAGCCAGTGCGTCTCTATTGAAAAAAATAGCAAAACTCAATGTCTTGCTAAAAGCCGCAAACCGAAAAAACAAAAACAATGAATAGGAATAAATATAGTCTTTGGAAAAAGGTCATCTTCTTGATCTTACTTGGGGCTTGGGGATGTAAATCTGCCCAAGTCAATTTCAGGGAAGCAAATACAAAGCTCCCTGAGGAGTTTATTTCAGCCCAGGGGGATACAAGCAATGTGGCAGCTGTAGATTGGAAATCTTACTTCGAAGATCCCTATTTGATCGCATTGATTGATACAGCCTTGCTTCACAATCAAGAGCTCAATATCGTCTTGCAGGAAATTGAAATCGGCAAGAATGAGGTGTTGGAAAAGAAAGGGGAGTATCAACCTTTTGTAAACTTAGGTGTAGGAACAGGTGCTGAAAAACCGGGAAGGTTTACTCGTGATGGTGCTGTTGAACACAACTTGGAGATCAAAGAAGGGAAGGAATTTCCTGAACCTCTTGGAGATTTCTTTTTGGGAGCTTCGGCCTCCTGGGAAGTGGATATCTGGAGAAAGCTCCGCAATGCAAAGGATGCCGCACAACTGCGATATCTAGCTAAAACAGAGGGTAAAAACTTCCTGCAGACCCAACTGATAGGAGAAATAGCCACCTCATATTATGAATTGATGGCTCTGGATAATCTGCTTGATATCATCAATCAAAACTTGGCTATTCAAGAGGATGCTCTGGAAAAGGCCAGGCAATTGAAAGAGTATGCAAAAGCAAATCAGTTGGCTGTCAATCGGTTTGAAGCGCAATTACTCAATACCAGAAACCAGCAATATGCGATTCGTCAGCGAATGGTGGAGACTGAAAACCGTCTTTATTTCTTAACTGGCGCTTATCCTACGGCAATTCCGCGGCATTCTAAAAACATGATGCAAATAAAGCTGGATAGCCTACAGGCTGGAATTCCTAGTCAATTGTTGGAAAACCGACCAGATATTCGACAGGCTGAACTGGAGATCGCAGCGGCCAAGTTGGATGTGAAATCGGCTAAAGCAAACTTCTATCCTCAGTTGGATCTTCGGGCTGGAATTGGCTATCAAGCATTTAACCCTGCCTACCTCTTCAATCCTGAATCCTTGATCTTCAATGCCGCAGGAGACCTAATGGCTCCCTTGATCAATCGAAAGGCAATTCAAGCTCAATTCAACATGGCCTCGGCTCAGCAAATTCAATCGGTCTTTGCCTATGAACAGACTATCTTGAACGCTTATACCGATGTAATCAATCAAATGGCCAAGTTGGAGAATTACACCAATAGCTTTGACACCAAATCCCGTGAGGTAGAGGTGCTAAGGCAGTCTGTCGAGGTTGCAAACAGCTTGTTTCAATTTGCGAAAGCAGATTATGTAGAGGTTCTCCTTACACAGGAAGAGGCTTTGGATGCCGAGATGGAGCTTGTGGAAATCAAGCTAAGTCAGCTTCAAGCAAAGGTGGAGTTATACAGAGCTTTAGGTGGAGGATGGCAAATTAATTAGTATATTATTCAAGGCTAAAAAGAACAAAATCATGAATTTACTCTCAGAAAACATCTTACCAGGGGATCTAGGGAAAACTTTCTTGGTCAATACTAATAGCCAAGAAGATCTCACAAAAATCAAGGATGCATTGACAAATTTGGAGCAAATTGATCGCGTTGAAATTCACGCAGAGACCTATCCAGTGGAGATTTCCGTCTTTGTAAATACCCTTGTTCCTATTTCGCTTATTGAAGAGAAAGTATTCGAGATCGGATGTCATGCCCTTCCCAAGGGACCGGCAATTCCATGATCCATGAATATCTCGAAAGGGTAATTGGATTCAGGCTTATCCAATTTGAAAATACGGTAAAAAGATAGATCTAATTTCGAAACCATTTAGTCTTTGATTAAATGGTTTCTTTTTTGAATTCAAAGCCCCAAAACCGTAAGGGCAGGTAAACATTTCCAGCTATAATCCTATTTCTATGGTATGTGGAAAGCGGCTATCCTTGGATTTATCTATTTATTTCTTTACCCTCAAAAAATGAACGACCCCCTAGTATTCGATTTTGGTGAAGGAAAGGATTTTGGACGCTGGTCAATCATAAACGATGGAGTCATGGGTGGCCTCTCCGAATCCAAAGCTCAATTGAACGATGATGCGGTCTTGTTTTCCGGAACAGTTTCACTCAAAAACAACGGTGGCTTTGTCTCGCTTCGAGGACCTATGGGTAATTATGATTTATCTGAATATTCCTTTTGCGAAATTCGATACAAATCTGATACAGACCGCAAATTTGAACTGCTCATCGAAAAAGAAACACCTTTTTATCTGCCTAAGTACCGGAAGAAATTTGGGGAAAAAAGTGAGGATTGGCAAACCTTGAAAATTCCCCTGAGAGATTTGGAAATCAGCCGAATGGGAAATACAATGGCTGAGGGAATTGATCCTAAGGAACTGGCTGGGATTAAGCGTATTGGCTTTATCCTTGCAGATAAGCAGGAGGGAAGTTTTGAGCTTTGGATCGATTATTTGAAGTTTTATTGATTGCTTTCCCGAGCTTCAAGTTTCCATATTTTTCTCTCAAATATCTTGAATGATGACAAAATGCAGGGTTTAGGGTTTGCTAGTCCATTTTATTCTTAACAAGTTTTCCATCTTTCATAATCACCAAAAATTTCTCCTCAGGTTGTGCCAAAAGACTGATGTCTTCCAGTGGATTCCCATCCACTAGAATCAAATCTGCCAAAGCACCTTGACTTACTACACCCAGTTGACCTTTGTAAGGACTGCGATTACCTGATAATGATAAAAGACGTGCGTTATCATAAGTAATCATTTTCAGGATTTCCGAAGGTGAAAACCACTCCAGAAGCTTGAGAATGTAAGCATTCTGCTCCTTGTTAAGCTCAGGCTCGAATAGGAAGTCTGTTCCCCAAGCGATTTGAACTCCTAACTCTTTTGCCAAAGGCCATACTTTTTTCTGCCCCTCTAAAACCGGTTTTCTTTTTTCCCTTCGAGCAGGGTCCATGTTTGGGCTATCATCCATTAAGTTCTGTAAACTCAGCCAAATTCCCTTCTCTGCCATCAATTTCAGCGTTTCTTCCGAAACCATCTGACCATGTTCTACACATTTGACACCGGCTTTGATGGCTTTTTGTACCGCGCGGTCCGTGTAGGCATGAACGGTCACGTAAGTTCCCCAATCTTCAGCCGCCTCTACAGCTGCTTCCATTTCTTCCAGGGTGTATTGAGTGACATCGATGGGGTCATAAGCGGAGGAAGTACCTCCTCCAGCCATTAGTTTGATCTGACTGGCCCCAAATCGCAGGTTTTCTCGAACAGCGGTCAAAACCTCCGGCTTTCCATCCGCGATAAAGGTTGCACCAAATAACTCGGCTCGGGAGGGCTGACCGAAAAACTTTCGGGATCGCTCGTCAGGAGTTCGAAAATCCCCATGTCCAGCCGTTTGACTGATGACGGCTCCTGACGGCCAAACTCGCGGACCTTGTATTTTTCCTTGATCAATGGCTCTTTTGAGAGGGAAAATAGGGCCTCCTACATCCCGAACACTGGTAAAACCCCGAAGCAGCATTTCTTCCGCACCCTTTCCGGATTTTTCTAGGATAAGCTCTTGATTCAATCCAGGCGACATCATTTCTACCATACTCAAGGATCCAAAAACCAAATGCACATGCACGTCAATCAATCCAGGAATCAAGGTTTTCCCTTTTCCTTTGATTTTGATCGGGGCACTTCGCATCTCTTTTGTCCAAGCTTTATCTATCTGCGCGATGGTATTCTTCACTACCAGTACATTTTGTGGCTCGGAAAGAATCATATTCTTTGAATCAAAAACACGAACATTTTGAAATACAATGCTGGAATGATCCTGTGACCAAGTAGCAAAGGAAACAGCCCAAAGGGTGCTGAAAAGGATAAAAGAACTGAGTTTTATGATCAATGATTGTGAAGGGTACATAGGTAAAAAGGACAAATTATAGAATGGAAAAAAGTACAGAGTACTTGAGGCATTATATTTTTTTATGAGTTTTCAGTTAAAATTAGCAGAAAGCATAGGTTCTTTTCTTGTTTTCCTGGTTTTTAATTGACTTTTATAGACTTCAAAATTCTCCGTTTGGAGAGAATTGGATTTATCCGAGGGAGATTTGATTTATATTCGTTGGTTTGCAGATCAAAACCCAAACTAAAGCTAGAATAATGAATCTTGAAACCCGGCTACGAACCTTTTCCCAACTCAGCAATGAAGAACTCTATCAAATCCTTCGACTCAGAAGTGAAGTATTCGTAGTGGAGCAAAACTGTGTTTTTTTGGATTTGGATGATAAGGACCAAAAATGCCATCACCTCAGTATTTATTATGAAAACGAATTGCTGGCCTATTGTCGGATCGTGCCTGCTGGTCTCTTCTACAAAGAGGTTGCAATCGGTCGGGTGGTTTCTGCTCCGGCTCATAGAGGGAAAGGCCTAGGTCGAAAAGTGATGGATGAAGCAATTGAAGCCTGTTTTAATCTTTTTGGTTCAGTTCCCATCCGGCTTGGTGCGCAGACTTACGCCTTGAAATTTTATCAATCCTTAGGCTTCTGGGAGGAGGGAGATGTCTACGATGAGGATGGGATTGAGCATATCGAGATGGTTTACCAGTTTGCGAGGTGAAATCCAAATGTGACAAGCCTTTTGATCTCTTCTAGAGACTTTCTATACAGGATGGCAAATTCAAGATTTTCATTTTTGATCTTCAGGATGTATTTTCCGATGTGACTTAAATTAAAAAAACCATGTTAATTCCTTTTTCCTCAAGAAAAGAGTCTCCCGAATCTTCACTTAGTCTATCCGAGATTTTACCGCTAGGCTACCTCTATATTTTGATTTTGGGGATTTTGGCTGAGTCGCTTTATTACGGATTGATTGGAATCAATTTTTTAAGCTATGCCAGTATATTGGATGTATTGCTTGGACCGATTGCTATTCTGACGGATAAACCCATTCTTCTAATCTTATTAATCGTGGTTGGTTCGGTTTTTTACTACCTAATGATTGTAAAAGGCAAGAAAAGCTCCAATAGGTCTGATTCTGAATCTAAAGGTGTGACTGTTTATGCAGCCTATGGAATAGTCATGTCCGTGATGGTTTTATTCGCCTTTGTGGGCTACGGTTTGGGAAAAGGAATGAAAGAAAGATCCAATATTGGAGAGAATAAAATCAAGCACGATGTCACGCTACACTTCTTGAATGGGGAAAAGAAAGAGGTCAGGAAATTGGGAAATACGAGCACTTTTATTTTTCATATTCAAAAGGATCAAAAGTCAATCAGCATTTCACCCATTTCCAACAATATCAAGGAAATCGAGCAGATGAAGTGATTTGCAATTTTTTATTTAATTGTAGGTGAAGGTACTCATGTCGGCATTAGTGAAAAGAAACACGCCTTTGGCGAAATATAGTCAGCTTCGCCTCCTGAGATATACCTCACTTCGTTCGGTGAGATACTGGTTTTACCGTGAATGCGATCCCGAGAATTGGGAGAGGCCCGCCTCCCGGATGGCAGGCAGTCTTAAAAGTGTAAAAGCCAAAAAATAAATACGCCTTTCGGGGAAATAGGGTGCTCAATGAAATATGCCTATGACAAGAAATGCTTCACTTAGTTTAGCAAGATAGGTTCGGCTTCGCCTCAAAAGATGATTTGAGCTTTGGTCGTTGAAATAGGCTTCACGAAATACAATGGAAATATATCTTGCTTCGCTCGATGAAATAGGCCTGCAGAAAGATATACCTCACTTCTTTTGCAATTGGCCTAGTCTGTAAAGCTGCTTTCTACTTAATTAGCGATATGAAGAATTATGCCTACCTATTGCTGCTTTTGTTTGGCAGTTGCCAACTAGGAGAAGAAAAGCTTTGGCAACCAGAGAAAATTGAGTTTCCGGGACCAGCTATGGCTTCCTTACCTGTCCTTTCGGCTTCTGAAGACCGTCTCTTGCTTTCATTTGTGTCTCCAGATTCTGATTCTACCTATGCACTCTATGTTTCCGAATTCAAAGACGAAGCTTTTTCCTCTCCGGAGCTCATCACGAGAGGCGAGGATTGGTTTGTCAACTGGGCAGATTATCCTGCAATAGTTGAAAATCAGGGAAATTTCCTCGCGCATATTTTAAAAAAGTCATCTCCAGCTACTTTTTCCTATGATATTCAAATGCAGGTACGACCAAAATCAGGAGGCACTTGGAAAAATAATCTAGCCTTGCACAAGGATAGTACCTTGACAGAGCATGGGTTTGTAAGTTCCATAGCCTATTCGGATAGCAGCTATTTGGTGACTTGGCTAGATGGCCGGCAAACTTCTGCCGGAGGACATGATCATTCTGCCCATTCCGGAGCGATGAGTCTACGAGTAGCTGAAGTGAATATTGAGGGAAAAGTGATCTGGGATGAATTATTAGATGCACGTACCTGCGATTGCTGTCAGACTACCGCTACTATGACCGCTCAGGGGCCAATTATTTTATACCGAAACAGATCTGACCGGGAGATTCGGGATATCGCCATTACCCGCTTGGTCCATGGCAAATGGACGGAGCCCAGTATCATCCATCCTGATGGCTGGACTATCACGGGTTGCCCTGTAAATGGTCCTAGAGTAGACGCAGAGGGTGAAAATGTACTCGCTGCTTGGTTTACCGATGCAGATCAATCCTCGGCTGTGAAGGTGGCCTTTTCTAGCAATAGCGGTGCTGACTTTTCCCAAGCTCAAAGCATCAGTACCGGTGATGCCTTGGGAAGAGTAGATGTGACTTTGCTCAATGAGGAGGAGGGTCTGATCTCTTGGATGGAAATGAAAGAAGATGCGACTTACCTGATGGTGCAAAAAGTGAATCAGTCTGGCAATCTTTTTCCGGCTTATGAAATAGCAGTCATGGATCCCAGTCGGAGAAGTGGTTTTCCTCAGATGGAACGATTTGGGGATTGGATCTATTTTGCCTGGACGGAGATGGAGGGCCCTGAAATGAAAATCGCCTTGGCTCGAGTAGTAGTGGATACTTTTTGATTGGAAGTAATTAGCCTTCTATTGGATAGAGCTTGAGTGAGGACACTCAGGTCGGCGGTATGAAAAGAAATATACCTTCGGCGAAATATAGTAGGCTTCGCCTCCTGATATACACCTCACTTCGTTCGGAGAAATACTGGTTTTACCGTGAATGCGATCCCGAGAATCGGGAGAGGCCCTCCTCCCGGAGGGCAGGCAGTCTTAAAAGTGAAAAAGTTAAGAAATCAATAATCTTTACCTGCTCTACCGAAGTATTTGATAGCCAATGCTAGTTCCCAAAAAAGGTTGAAAATCTTCTTCTGTAAGGTTGTAGGATAAATTGATTTGTATCCTACCCAAATAAGCTCCAAACCGTAGACCGGGACCTAGATTGCTAACCCATCTTTGGGTATCCGTCCAGTTTCCAGGTTCACGAGAAGTAATGATATATCGATTATGGGTATACAAATTCAAGCTGAGCCCAGTGTAAAATTGCCTTAATCCTCCTTTTGGGCCATATTTTGCCTTTCCAATTCGGTAGTCACCAAAAAGGTAATTGTTTAAGACATAATTAGCTCCTTCTCGGCAGGAGGGCGTACCCGGAAAGAGTGGATGCTCCTCTGTGCAACCACCCGGATAAACTGCCACCCCATAAGCTAAAGCCATTGGTTCAAATCGATACCCAAGCACAAATCGTTCATTTAATATCAATCGAGGTTCAAAAAACAATCCAACTCCGGTCATGGTGTTGAATTCCATATTGGACTTATTGTAAACTACCCCGGCCGTAAGCGAAAAACCTTTGTCTTCCTTTTGCTGGGCAAAGGTAGTAGCAGCCATCATCAAAAAACTGAGTATAAAAAGTTGTGTTTTCATCGTATTTGTCCTCTTTTTCAAACTTAACACCGTTGAAGTAATCTCAAAAACGTAAATTAAGGTAATCATGTTGGCATTGGCCGTCACTGCGATCCCGAGAATCGGGAGAAGCAGTCTCAAGCTAGGAAGGCATAGGGTATAATTTAAATTATTTTGCAGTCTGGAGACTGCATTATTTTAGGTCCAAGTCCTGCCTTCGTCAGACAGGTTAGGAGACTTGAATCAGATAATAGCCGTTACTGCGAGTGAAGCGAAGCCTTCCCTCCGGGAGGCGGGCCTGCCCTCCGGTAGGTGGGCAGGCTAAAGAGTGTAAAAGTTAAAACGTGAGTGGAGACACTCACGCTGGAGGTGGATTATGGTTTGTTTAAACATGAGTGAAGACACTTACTCCGGCGGGCTAATCGGAGATTATGAATCTACTTCATTTTCCAAGCGCTCAATAATCTCATCAGATAGCTTCCAGGGATAATCCTTCAAAATTCTTGCATAGACCTCTTTCCATTTTGGGGAGTTTGGATCCTTCAATACCTCCCGTTCCGCTTTGAGGAGCCTATTGATATCGTAGACACTATGAAAGCCCGGATAGGCTCTTTCAGCTTCATTCAGGGTTTCGATCACCTGATCTATTCTTCGATCAAAAAGATATTCAAAAGCGGTTCTCTCAAGATTTTTGGCTTTTTGGTACTTGGAGACGGTGGTTTTGCTTCCGCCAATTTGTAAAAGGATATCATTTTCATAGTCATTGCGGATATCCTCAGGTGCTGGATCGGAGGTAATGGGAGGTGTAGTCGTCAATAGACTATCGGTTCCAGAATTCGGGAACCGCTCAGGCCCTGTCTCTGGATTTGTTGGTCTGGAGTCAGGGATCTGAGCTATTGGCTTTCTTTTTCTGGAAGTACTATCCGGCTTGATGGCCATCACCTGAGGGAAAAGCTCGGTATCTTCGTCATAGATTTTTGATTTGATAGTCGCCAAAGCCTGCATGGCATTTTGAATGGTGGTTTGATTGATCTCAGAAGGTAAAGGAAGAAGGGTGGTCACCTCCTGGGATTTGATGCCGACTACTTCGATCATCATGGTTCCTTTGATCGTGCCTTGCTTTGCAGCCAATCCAATGGAAGATAGGTCTCCGATATTTATCCCTGATTCATTGGCGGTCAGAAGGGTGATGAGTCGGAGCCCAACGCCAACCCGTCGGAAACCTATAAAGGATCCATCCGAACGAACCTCAGCCAAGGTGGCAAATTTCATGTAGTCCATGGTCACCTTGTAGCTGGAGTTTTTGGTAGAAACTGTCACAGGTAAATAGGATATTCCACCTTCTGCATTCACCTGGCCAATACTGACCAATACAGTTTCATTATTCAAAAACTGGAAAATCTCATCGCTATTCATCAGTTTGATGTCCTTGGTGTAGAGGTCACCGTCTTTGGAAAGCAAGATCTCATCATGGTATTCAATGGGATCGATCGGAATAAATCCCCGAAAGTTGGAATAGGTCTTCGCATCCGTCAATAAATTCTCATGCGACCTGCAGGCGGAAATAATGCAGATCAAAACTAAAACAATCGTAAATCTGGTCATGGTCTTTTTTGAGAAGTGGGTGGGTAAAAAGTGGCTTTATTTCATTGATGCATTTTGAATGCGATTCAATATAGAAAAATTATCCGATTAGCTGATTTATTGATTAAAATATATGATTATTTTCAGGTAAATAGGACTACAGAAATACTTGGGAGACTTCTATATTCCAAAGTAATAAAGATGTCAATTCGGACTATTTCATGGGATATAAAAAAAGGCGATGTTTTGCACATCGCCTTCAATCGGTAAATTGCTTATCAATACTATTCACCGAATGGGTCAAAATTCCAGTCATTAAAGATGGAAATTACTTTTGCTTCCAGATTACTAATATTTTTCATATCAGCTGCTTCAAACGCTCCTGAAGCAAATCCTTGCCATACTTGGTTACCCGTTTGGGCATCAATGAAATTTACTATTACTGTTCCTGCTTTTACAGGTACCATTCTAGTACTTACAGATCTTGGTCCAAATCCTAAATAGTCTTGACCATTTGTCATGGTATAGGTTCTCAATTCAGTGGGTTTTTCCAAAATCTGAAAATTCACCAACATATCTGGATTCTCTTCATTGTGTACGAAGCCTCTCGCGTCCATTTGGGTGTCAATCGCCTCTTTGACGTGCGAATTTGAAGTTTTGTTGTTGTAAATCAAGGTCATATCTCCATCTACTAAAATGTAGTCTTCAGGAATAATATCCTTGTTAAATACCCAATCGTAAGATTGATAGTCGGACAAACCCTTGCTTTCCCTTACATCTGTGTACGTTTTTTGCGCAACTGTGTAAGGGGTAGCAAAGAATATTAGCATTGCCAAACTGAATAATGTTTTGTATAAATAGTTGTTTTTTAAATAGCTCATAATAAATAAGGTTTTTGTGGTTATCTACTTATTATAACGGGTCTTATTATTATATGTTACATTCTTGTATATCTGTGATTAAATATAATTTTAATTACTACAATATATAAAAATAGTATTTTAATATACACACATCATCCATCGATTGTGTGGTAAAAAGTGTTTATTCAAAATTTAATTTTTTTTAAAAAAACTTATTTCAATATAGATATAGAATATGTTCTGATTATATATTCTGAGATTTATCTACCAAGATGAAAAAAATGAATTGGAAAATTAGCTGCTTTTTTCTTCTTTTATTTCTTTCAAAAAAACTGAATAAATAAATCAGCTTCGCATGCGCAGGATACTCTTACTATTCCTTTGGCTCTTGGGTCATTCGTTATTTGCTCAGCAATCAGACAAGTCAATTGAAATTTTGCGGGATTTGCAGACCATCCATACCCCTGAAGGCATAGAACTGCTAGAGCAGATCGAGCTCAACGGAACCAAACAATGGGTAAGTATCCGGGGGAAAGATCGCTCCAACCCGGTATTACTCGTCTTGCATGGAGGTCCAGCGAGTCCACTGATGCCTATTAGTTGGGCCTATCAGACCCCCTGGGAGGATTATTTCACCGTCGTCAATTGGGATCAGCAACTAGCGGGTAAAAACTGGCTGGAAGGGGATAGTAGTCGGGTGGACCGCATCAACTTCCGAGGGCTGATTCAGGATGCCTACCTGCTAGTGGATTCTCTGCGTGCCAGATTAAATCAGGATAAAATATTCCTGATGGGGTATTCCTATGGTGCAGGAATGGGGATCCGAATGGCTGCACGCATCCCTCAGAAGCTTCATGCCTATATTGGTGTGGGGCAGATGGCTCCCGGCAACCCTGAATTGGTTATTTATCAACGATTGCTGCAACTGGCTTCCGAAGCAGGAAATGAAGAGGCGCTACAAGAATTAGAAGCTATAGCCCCTTATCCCAATCCGGAAGGAGGTAATCCCATTCGGAAAATTTTGACAGTTAGAAAATGGGCTCGCTACTTCAATGGGGGTTGGTATGGGAAAGAAAATTTTGATTTGCTCTTCCAACTGCCCGAACTATCGCCCCTCTACACAGCGGAAGAAATCTCAAGCTTGGACATAAGCAGTCCCTGGATTTCCCGCAAAATGCTGGCTCAGGGCGGAGGAGGGGAGTTCCCTTTAGATTTCGAGATTCCAATCTTTTTCATGATGGGAAGGCATGATCTGCATACGCCCTATCAGGGTGCAGCCGATTATTTCCAGCAACTCAGCGCCCCACAAAAGGAAATGTTCACCTTTGAAAACAGCGGACATGTGCCTTTTTTGGAAGAACAGGGGAGATTTTTAGTGACCTTGGTCAATCTAATCGGTAATCAATAGCTATCTCCTGGGATAAATTCAATTGTTGACAAAGCAAAAAAAAGTGTTGAGGCATGACGAAAACCCAATGTACATAACGAAAGGCGAAGCACTATACCTCGCCTAAAAACAAAATAAAGGAGAATTTGCCCTTTAGGAATCAGAGGCAGAATGTTCAGTCATCATTTGCTCATGTTCCTTTTGCATGGATTCATGCTCGGTCCTCATCGAATCATGTTCAGCTTTCATCTTTTCATGCTCTTTCTTCATTGATTCATGTTCGGCTAGGACTTCCTCATCTGACATTTCTCCTGATTCGTGCTTCGTTTCAAGCGCTGCATGTTTTTTGATCATTTCTTCATGCTGAGCAACCAATTGTTGATGTTTCTCAATTAGTTGTAGATGCCTTGCCTCGAGCATTTCATGATTGGAGCCATCTGACTCTGATAGGGAATTGTGCATTTCTACCCATTTTTCGTGATCGTCTTCGAAACTGGCATGGGCTTCTTCCAAACTTTGATGTTCGGCTTCCATGGCACTGTGCTCTTCAGCGATTTGCTGATGAAGTTCTGCGTTGTACTTTGGCTTACAAGCTCAAATTGATAGGCCTGCGAATAATACGATTAATCCAAAATTGATTCTTTTCATAGTGATTTGGGTTGATTTCATAGAAATCTAGCACTAAAATTTTGAAAAAATTTCTTTTTCAAAATAATTTTTCTTATTCCTGGAAATTTCAAAATAGTATTCCAAACAAATAGAAAGAAAATTCATAGTTTAAATATCTGAAATAGCTTGTTCAGGACTTGTCTGTAAGTGTTCAAAACGGAAGAAAATCTCCCAATCACTAGCTGCACTATTCCGTAAGTATGGGAAGATGATTGCCTTAAATCCAGTAAATCGTTTGATTTTGTCTGCTATTGCGGATATGCTCCTTATACCCTTGCAACATGGTGTAGGAGAACTATTCCTTATTTTGGATTTAAGATCTCACAATACAATTTTTAATGTGATACTTACATTACAAAAATTTAAAATATTGAAATTCAATGTAATATGAATTAAAATAAGACTTTGGTTGTTGTATAGGTATTAGGACTCGTTGTTCTATGATAAACCAAATTTAAATATGAGTATTTCCGAAGATCAGCATTTCAAAATCGGTCAAACCGTTTTCACCAAAGTCGCTCCAAATGTGAAGTTGAAGGTGCGAAAGTTCTATGCCAATATCTATTACTGTGCCTTCGTGGATGACCCTCAAAAAAAGGAATTGGCGCTATTTGAACGTGAAATAATTTATTGAAATCCCCTTGGGGTTTTTATAAAATTTACCCGAAGTAACACTAAACAAATCTCTTATGAATATTACAAGAAGTTGGCGTGAGCAAAAAGTGATGCTGAAAAGAAGGTTTTCAAATCTATTGGACATCGACTTTGAATATCAGGAAGGTGATCGCGAACGTATGATGGAAAGGCTCTCTTTGAAACTAAAAAAATCCCGAGGTGAACTCGATTCCTTGTTTGCCGAATTGCAAACTTATTAACAATATAAAACTTTGAAAACAGCTATGCTTCACTAGGATAGGGTTGGATGAGTTTAAACCAAAATCCTAATGAAACATATCAAATTCCAAAAATCAGAGAATACTGATTTCTCAAAAACACTCCACAGGAGAGTAAATGAATACTTTAAATCCAATAATACTAAAAAATATGGGGGACGGCCGATGGTCATCAAAACCATATTTATGCTATCGTTATTCTTCATTCCGATTGGCTTTTTAGGGTCTGGCTTGGTCCAAAGTGTCTGGCTTCTTTTTGTCTTGTATATTTTAAGTGGTCTGGGAATGGCAGGGATTGGAATGGGCGTGATGCATGATGCGATTCATGGTTCTTATTCCAAAAACCCTAAGGTCAATAAATACCTAGGCTACACGATGAACCTGATCGGTGCCAATGCGCGTGTATGGAAAGTTCAACACAATGTGCTACACCATACCTATACAAATATCGATCAAGGCGATGATGATATCAATGCACCGTTTTTTCTGCGCTTTTCTCCCAATGCCAAGCGCTATTGGATCCATCGCTTCCAGCACTTCTATATTTGGTTTTTCTACGGCTTGTCTACGATTTCCTGGATTACCACCAAGGATTTTGTACGGGCGATCCGATACAGGAAAATGGGGCTTTTGAAAGGTGATTTTAAAAAGGTACTGCTGAAAATATCCGCGTGGAAGGTATTTTATTATTCCTATGCGCTGGTTTTGCCTCTGATTATGGTGTCTTTACCAGCCTGGATTATTGTACTGGCCTTTCTATCAATGCATTTTGTCACCGGTCTTTTAATCAGTTTGATATTTCAAACAGCACATATTCTGGAGGATACCACTTTTCCCAAGCCGGATGAAAAGGGCATTATCACTGATGCATGGGTCAATCACCAATTGGCCACTACGAGTAATTATGCACCTAAAAGCCGGATTTTCTCCTGGTTGATTGGCGGACTCAATTTTCAGGTTGAGCATCATTTGTTTCCCCATATCAGTCATGTGCACTACCGAAAGATTTCCAAGATCGTAGCAAAAACAGCACAGGAATTCCAGATTCCATATTTGGTAAACCCGACCTTCTTTTCAGCACTGGGTAATCATGTCAAGATGCTTCGGCAATTGGGAAGGGCATAGGCACAAGTCGTCTATGAATTGGCTCGAAGGGAATCTTAATTATAGGAGTCTCTTCGAGCTAGTTTATTCCACCTAAGCTGAGACTAAAGATCCTAGGGCAGTAGGTGTAAGCATCACTGCTGGACTTGGAGAAGAATCTAAAATTGGGAAAAGGAAATTTTTCCCACGCGTATATTTGGGTCTACCGGCTCAATTCCCCAACTAGCCGTAGATTTTCATTGGCTGCTAGTCCGTTGGGATTACAACCGAGTTTGCCTTCTGGTACGGCTATACCTAGCTTTTCATAGAATTCCAGCCAATAGGCATCGGTTTCTCCGCTTTCCGGATTGATAAAAGTCATAGGCTCCAAGGAAAATACCTCCGCATGTCGAAAGGCGCGCTCCACCAAGTCTGAACAATACAAGCTGGAGTCATTGAGGACATAGGACCAATTATAGGGCTTGCCCAGGAGAGATTTGGCTGTGGTGATGGCTTGGGGAATAGCCGCTTGAAGCTCTGTTTGGAGTCGATAAATGACCAGTTTCTTATCATTCACTTCAGTACGGGCGACCAAGCTGTCGAGAGGCTCCGATACAGAGCCCTTCTCCGTACTGGCGTGCAGGATATAGACCTGCGAGCCGACAATCTCCAACATTCCCACATGGTCAAAGGATACATTAGAATCCCGTTGGGTCACCCGATTGATCGCCCCGGATAGTTGCTCTGTCTTAGCCCCCACAAAGATCAGATCCCCAGTCTGAATGCAGAGATTCCGATAATCCAAGCATTCCTGCGAATTCCCTGTCCTGGGAAAGAGCAATAAAAGACACAGGCAAAAGGAAACTAGCAATCGAAAAGCGGGCATAATCTTGGGGTTATTGGGGTGAAGGTAGGGGATTGGTGGGGAATGCATTCTTTACGGATGGACTATTAGGAATTGCAAATTTCTCTGAAATGAAAACCGAATTGCTTTTTCCTGATTGATAAAAACCTCCCAGATAATATTTAACCCAAAGCCTATTGTAAATCGAGAAATTTTTCCAGAATTTCTTTGAATTCTTTAGCTTTTTCCTTGGAGAACTGGATATTTTGTTTGGATCCTCTTTCACGATTATTATCTCCCATTGCATAGGTTCTTAATTGTAAATACTCTTTCTCAATAATTACATCTCCGATAACAGAACCTGGTCGTAGACTAATCTTATCAGTTTTCTCAATCAATATTTCTCCTAATAATGCCATGTTTATAAATAATTAAATAATATCGAATCTTTATTTTTCACTTTTTGAATTTCTATTTCAGTAGAATAAGTTAAATCAGATTTATATTTCACTTCTGAAACATTGTTTGGAATATGAATTTCCTCTATTTTATCAATGTCCTGATGTCTGTAAAAACGTAAAGACTGTTGAGCAATGTCATAATCGAATTTTACGCCAATGGAATGTTCCAAAGAACTTCCAAGAGTTCTAAAAACAATTTTGTTTAGCTTTTCAACTGTATCAAAGTCATAATCAGTCTTCTCAGAAATTCTGTCAATTAAATACTGAATGCTATTCCCTGAATTGTGTTGCTTTAAAAAAACCGAAGCAATTAAAACTTGTGTGTCAGACGGAGGGTTTAACTGTTCTGCTGAGAAAATATGTTTTCTCTCAAAGTTCGAACTGCTCTTAACTTCAATTCTTTCTGTTCCTGCATTAAAATCAAATTTCTCCTCTGGTATGTTATGCCAATAATTTATGAGTTTTTTTGGATTGGTTGAGTTTTCAATTAAAAATAACTCAGCCCAAAGACCGTTTACTGTATTTGTTGGAGAATCTGTCAAGGTTTTAAATACTTCAACAAACCTTTTGAGCGAATCAATTACTTGTTGTTGAGTTGGATTTTGACCAACTGTTTTTATGAGAGATTCAGATATTTTAAGAAAATATTCTTGCAAGTTTCTGTCGCTGCAACGGAATGTAATAACAGTAAATGTCTGAAATTTGAAGGAATCATTCTCATAAATTTTACATTCAAGGTTTTGTTCAAGTTGCAAATATTTGAGGCGAAAATTCTTTAGGCTTAAATCCTTAATTCTCTTAGATACAGAAAGCAATAAAACGGTATTCCCTTCAAAGTCAATTGCCACTCGAAAATTTGGGTATTCCGGGATTGGAATTGCATTGAAAACCTTGCTGTCATTTTCAGGCAAGTTCAGAGAATCGTATAGGTCAATTAAATTCATACTTGCCTTATTAAATCAGCTCCCATATGATCAGGAATCCAAATTGCTAGGGTTGGCACGTTTTCAAAATCGGTATCTCTTAAATTCAATAGGTGAATTTGAATTGTCAAAAGATTTTCATCCTTAATTTCTGAATCACCAGGGTAAATTACTTCTCCTGTTCTCGGGTTACGACCTTGAAATAGCTGTTGTATTTCATCATTTCGATTTAATCTACGAGTTCTTGGTGTCCAATTATCATAGGAATTTGTACTCATCAAGTAAACCAAACATTCTTCGTCTGAATGTTCCTCAATATATCCTTTTAAAATTCCTCTGAGGCTTGAGTATGTTGCAGAATCGCTTTCTCTTGTATAACGAAGATAGTTAAGCAAATGCTCCAAACATTCTTGAATCGTAATTCTTGCAACTAAATGTTTTTGTTCTTCAGTTCTATTTGGATGTCCCTCATCTTGGTTAAACAATTCAGCTCTTGATTCTAGGAAAGTTAAAAGGGCATTTCTATTGGCTTCAATCAGTTCATCTGTGTCGTGTGGTGCGTTAATTCTAAACCAATCATTGCCAAATGTATCTCTATCTAAATCGTCGTAGATGATGTTTCGTCTAGTTAGGTTTAACATTTGATTAAGCACTGCCACTCTGTCTAAATCATTTAGATGTCTATCATTCAAATGGAATTCTAAAAGTCTATTTCTTACATCTTCTTCGTGCTCTACGATAAAATTGTAGGCATCAATAGTTACTTGGTCTAAGAATACTCTACAATAGCCTAAGTAACCTCTTTTATATCCAAAAAACCTTGCTCTCTGTTGAATTGTATCAACGTTTCCTGTACCAATATTTCTCGGCATATAAGTTACGGTCAAACCTTCAACCGTAAAGCCTCTATCCATTGATTGTCCGCCCACTAAAATCCAAGAGTAGAAATCATTCCAAGGAATTTGCGGTGTTACTCCATTTCTAGAATTGACTTCAACAATTTGGGTGTATCGCAGAGCGTGAATCAAATCGTTTCCTGTCAGCGTTTCAAAACTAGGCAAATCAGAAACAGTCATTTGTAATTGATTATATGAAGTTCTAAACTCGTCAATTAGTTCTCTTCTGTCTTCATCATCATTACCTGAAAGTAACCTCTGCCAACTATTACAAGTATTTCTTATCCAATTTGTAAATTCGTTATGGTCTCCTTGCAATCTTGAAGGATGGACAAGCATTGTCCTGTTCCTTTGATTATTTTGCATTTCTCCTGCAACCACTCCCAAAAAGAAAATGCGTAAAGCACTTTTCAAACTCTCTGGAATTTCAAAAAGCGGATTTGTTGGAGTAGGAATTTCATTTGGTGGTATCTCTAAAATAAGGTTTGGATTATTTCTGAAAAAATCAATTCCTCCTGTGTAATCAGGTCCTGGAGTCAATAGTTTTATGAAATTAGGAGAAAGTCTATCCATTATATTTATGAATAGATTTGCTTGTGGAGTAGCGGTGTATTGTAAAAATGTGTGATGTGGGAAAACATTGCGAAGTGCGTTTATTCTTCGGTAAATAGTAGAAACTTGATTTTCAGTTAAACTTTCTATATCAATATTTTGTCGTGCTGCCCATCTTGCTCTAGTGTTTAGACTTGCTTGGTCTCCTTCATCATCAATTATCAAAGTTGCCACTCCTGTAAGGTTTTGCCCCGCAAGAATATTAACCAAGTTATTCAAATGAGATGTGTTCTTCATCACCGTTATCAGCAATGTTCTACACCTTTCTATTGGGAAAGTTGGGTCAGCCCATTGGGCAAGTGTTGTTTCAATTGTTTCAACTTCTTGATTGCTGTTAGGGTTTTGGAGTAATGTCCATTTTCTATCAAACCGAGTATTTAGTCGTAAGTCGACTTCTAATCTTTGAGTAGACTGATTAACAAGGTTCGTAGAAACCCCTGCAATTACAATTACAATTTGGTAGTTATTATCTCTTGCAAGAGCAGTAAGTGTTGTAAATGACAGAGTTTTGCCACTTTGTACATAACCGATTACAATACCTGTTTCATTGTGGGTTTCTACATTAGGACTTCCGCAAACTTGCATAATCCTATATGTTTCATCGAGAATTCTATCACCACTTTTATTTAGGCTTCCATCAGGATTGGTAAAGCCCTTACTTCGGAGTAGTTCTGTTGTTTCATCACCAACAAATGGTTGCCAATCTTCATTTTGGTTTTGTACTTCTATTATTTCACTCATTTCCAATTTATTTTGAGAGATTGGATATTAGTTCATTAAAATTTCTTCTGACTTCTCCTTGATTTTTATAGCTGTCTTTTGCAATGATTTCAGATAGACCTAAAGCAGCAATTATTCTCAAAATGGGTTCAATTTTGTTGTTATCAGTACCTGCAAATTCAATCATAAATGGGTGAGTCAATGAAAGCCTGATACCTATTTTTCTGACATCATCTTCGAACAAGCCATCTTTTATGAATCTATCACCTACCTCCATTAATTCTGTTAGAGACGGGTCATACGAAAGTTCAATGGATACTTTCCAATCTATTTTATTAAATCTAAGGTCGAAATCTCTATGAAGAGTTTTTTCTGTTTTGATTAGCTCACTTCGTGGTTCAGGCTCAGCAACTGAAGAAGAATTAATGATATCTGCAACTGCTTGAGGAGCTTTTTTTTGAAAATCGTCAACAGTTCCATTTAATGCTTTAGAAGCTGATTTGTATTCTTTTTCTGTTGCCCTAACTCGATATTGCTCGGCTTGCTGAAGCAGAGGAAAATCTGTGGAACTGATATCGTCTTTTAAGAGTCTTAGGAAAATATCAAGGTTCTCGTCCCATTGAATACCTTTCTTCGTGAAATTCACATTAAACCCTTCTAAATGAAGTTCACCAAAAACTCGTTGAAAACGATAGCTGTTCGGAGCACCAAAAATAAAATCTGGTCTAAAGCCATTGTCAAAACTGCCTTCGATAACTCTTCCTCGTCTGAATAATGCAAATCCTGCTTCAGAAGTTGAGGCTTTTTCTCTAATTGCTACAAAACCGCGAACACTTAATCCTTTTTCAACTTCAAAATCAATTTCTTTTCGCCAAAGTATTGGTTCACCATCTAGATTATTGTATTGAGGAACTCTAAGAATTTTTGGATCATTAAAATATAACTCTTCACCATTCACGGTTAACTTTAAAATTTTTTTGCGTAGAAATTCTCTATAAATACTTCTTAGGTGGTTTTTAACTTTTCCCACGCCTTTTCTTCTAGGCATCCGATTTACATTAAATAATTCTACGATAGTAAAATGATGATTCTTCTCACAAGTGTTGACCTCTACATCTAACTCCTCCAATTTATCCTCGAAGATTTTCTTCATATCGAAGGAAACTTTCTTCAATTGGGTTTCTCCTAATGCAGTTGATGTAACACACCAATTATCAGCAAACCAACAAGCTGCGGATTTCATCCCCATTCCAAATTCTGATAATCCTGAATTATCAGGAGGAACTTCCGCGGCTCGGAATGCTCTTGGATAATCAGCTGCGCCTATTCCACCTGCATTATCTCTTATTGTAATTCTGTTTTCTGGTTCGTTAATTTCAACTTTTACATCAAGTACAAAATTCTCTCCTTCAATACTCTTTAACACCTTAATGTTTTTTAGATAGCTATCAATTGCATTGTCTATGAACTCTGCCAATGCAAACCAAGTCTCATATTCTATGTGCTTAAGAACAGATAGCATGGTAACCTGTGGACGTATATTTACTCTAGAATTTTGATTCATGTGCCAACTGATTCTTTTCTTAAAAATTCATTTGATTCTTGGGATCCATTTGAAGGACCATTTAAAAGTTTTTCACCTATTTTCTTTACTATTTCAACATTTACTGCATTCCCTAAAGCAGAAAAGCAGGTGCCAATCCTTTCTGGTAATTCTATTCCATTCATTGATTGGATTCTTGCACCTTCTCTTGCTGTTATATACCTTTCCTCCCATCCAAGTATAGGTATTTGTGTACTTACTGTTACAAGAGAAGGGAAAAAGTCGGTTCTTTTGAGCCTTACCCCTGATCCTCTAAATTGTATAATATAGTTTCTAACAATTCTTTCCCCTCCTTGTACATTCCATTCCAATTTTTGCCAACTTGATACTTTCAACTCCTTAATTTTTTCTACAACCGGATCAATAAATGGCTTGTACGTCTCATAGAAAGCTCTATTGCTTCTTATATAATGTTTTTTCCATTTTGGAAACTCCAATTCTTCAGTTCTAGCATAGCTTGGAAGGTTTGCAAACTTTTCTTCTCTAGACATTCCTTTTAAGGAAATTCCAAAATTTCCTTTAGTGTTACCTATTTTTCTTGTTGATGATGCAAAAGGAGTTTCTTTCTCAAAGGGATATGTTGCACCAAACTCCATACTCCAAATTGGCCAACTTGGAAGTTTTACATCTTTTGGTAACCTATCTAAAAACTCTTGCCATAAGTCTAATACAAAAACCTTTTCAGGTTCTAATTTCATAACTTTTGATGGGGATTCATCCAGATATTCAAAGATTGAAATTTGGTCATTATTTACTTCTGGCCAACTAAAGTGATCAAGTCCCACTTTTGATCCAACAATAAAAAACCTCTCCCTATGTTGTGGAATTCCGATATGGTGAGGTGATATGATTTTTTCTCTTATTTCATAACCAAGCTCCTCTTGAAGTTCAAATTTTATATGTTCCCAAGTTTCTCCATTATTATGATTTTGAAGATTTCGTACGTTTTCAAGAATAAAATATCTTGGTTTTTTCAATTCCAGAATTTCAACAATATGATCGAATAAAGTTCCATTTTTCAAATCATTGAAACCTTCTTGATTCCCTGCTTTGGAAAATGGTTGACAAGGAAACCCAGCACAAAGAATATCATGATCAGGAATATCAGACTTTATTGCTTTAGTAATGTCCCTGTGTGGGTTTATTCCAAAATTTTTCAAATACAAGTTTGCTAGAGTTTCATTTTTCTCACTGGCGAAAACACAATGATGCCCTAACTTTTCCATTGCCTGATGAAAGCCTCCAAGGCCTGCAAAAAGATCTACAAATCTCATCTAATATTATAACTATGGTTTAACTTTCCCTTAAATAAAACAATCTTAAATAATTAATTAAATAATAAAAAATCTTTGACAGGTATTGTCTGTCCATCACGCCAACTCCCTTAAATCCACCGGAACCACTCTACTTACCCCCGCCTCAATCATCGTAATCCCATAAATAATATCCGTGCTGGCCATGGTGCGCTTGTTGTGCGTCACGATGATAAACTGGCTCTCTTGGCTAAACTTCTGAATGATCTGATTGAACTTGTCAATATTGGCATCATCCAGCGGAGCATCCACCTCGTCGAAGATACAGAAGGGTGCTGGCTTCAGCAGGTAGATGGAGAAGAGTAGGGAAGTGGCCGTCAGGGTCTTTTCCCCACCGCTGAGTTGGTTGATGGTCAGGGGACGCTTGCCCTTGGGCTTGGCCATAATCTCGATACTGGACTCCAGAGGATTATCCGGATCGGTTAGCTTGATATCGCAGTCATCCTGCTCGGTAAAGAGCGAACGGAAGACCTTGACAAAGTTTTCTTTGATCTTCTCGAATGCATCCAAAAAGGTCTCCTTGGCGACCTGATCGATCTCGGAAATAGTCGTCAGCAGGGATTCTTTGGCCTTGACCAAGTCTTCCTTTTGACTTTGGATAAAGGTATGCCGCTCCTTGATCTCATCATAAGCCTCCATGGCCATTGGATTGATCGGACCTATTTTTTCCAGCTTTTCTTTTTGCTTTTGTACCAAGGCCCGCAAGTCCTCCTCGGCAAAGTCCACAAACTCCTCATCCAAGGCCGGATTTTCTTCCATGAGTTGGTCCAAGTCCAGCTCAAACTCCACGCTCAAGCGCTCCTTCATAGAGGTCATTTTCAGCTTGATCTCGTTGATGCTTTGCTGTAGTTCCTGTAGGAGCAGGTCATGGCTTTCCTTGGATTTTTGAAGGCTACGGATCTTTTGATCGGTTTCATCGATCAGTCCGCGACTGCTGTAGTAGTCCTTTTCCGCCTCGGTCACCCCAGCTTCGATGCCTTCCTTCTCAGCATACAATTCGATCAGTTCCTCGTCCTTGATCTCATTGTTTTCGAGAAGGCCCTTGATTTCGGTATCGAGTTGGGAAAGCTCGGCTTGGGATTTCTCGATTCGCTCTTTGGAGGAATCGTAGGCATTTTGCTTAAACTCAATTTCCTGATCAAGGCTATTGACCCGATTGAGCTGTTGATGGTACAGGATATTTTCCTGATTGTATGCCTGAGACTTTTCGGAAAGCACTTGGGATTCCTGTTCCACTTCTTCGGTCAGGATCTCCAAATCTTGTCCCAAAGATTCAAATTCACCCCGCTCTTCAATAAGATTGGGTTGAATCTCGGTCAGGCTCTCTTCCAGTTCGGCGATGCGGTCCAGAATATCCTCCCGCTTGTTGGCATTGGAGGATAGGAGTTCGGCGAGTTGCTCCTTTTTCGTGCGAACGGATACATAGGACTGATTCAGTTCATTGATTTGCCCCTGCTTTTCTTCCAGTTCTTTTTTAAAGGAGATTTCTTTGAGTTTGGAAAGCTCGGATAGGTTTTTGTCCAGATTGGCGCGGGTAGCGGAAACTTTCTTATTCAGTTCCTTGATCTCCTTGTCGAGCTTTTCGAGATTTTTGGCCCGACCGATTCGCTTTCCTTCGAAAAGTCCCACCGAACCTCCGGAAATGGAGAATTTACGCTTGGTGTATTTGCCGCTTTCTGAGATAAATACTGCGTCCGTATCCTCCGGAAAATCCTTGTAATCACCCTGTACGATGTAGACATTGTCCAGAATGAAATTGATCAAGCGACTGTATTTAACATCAAATTCGATGATCTCAGTGGCTGCGATAGCATTTGAGAAAAGCTTGGTTGTGCTGGACTTAAACCGCTCAAAGTGCTCTAGGACAAAGAAATTGGCCTTTCCTCGGGAGGCATCTGACAGCAACTGGATGGCGGCAATAGCCTGCGCCTCGGTATCCACCACATAATAGTTCATGTAGCCCTCGAGGTAGTTTTCGATAGTCACCCGATACTTTTCATCCGTAGTCAGCAAGTCCGAGAGTAGGGGCACATCCTTGGCCCAGGAGGAGTTTTTCTTGAGAAATTTGATGGCTTCTGGAAAGCCTTCCAGGTTTTCGACCAGTGATTTGGTCAGGTTGTATTCGTTTTGCTTGGAGTCCAGCTTCCGCGAAGTCGTAGTCAACTCCTCCCGGATCATCTCGATCAGGCGGTTGGATTCCTCGATCTTCTGATCATGGTCCTCCTGCTTGTTTTTGAGGAGATCGAATTGCTTATTTTCCCGGCTGAGTTCCCCTGCGAGGTCCATCATTCTGGCTTCGAAGTCCACGAGGGAAGCTTCCTGACTGAAATCATCCGAGGATGTTCGCTCCAATTCCTGCTTGAGGGTAGAGAGTTGAATCTGTTTGATTTCCAGATCCTTATTGAGTTGATAGACCCGCTCCTTCAGCTGTTCGTACTGAGTCTGCAGGCTTTTTTGCTTTTGCTGCTTTTCAGTTTGAATGAGCTTTTGGGAATCGTAAGCCTCCCGAAGTTCGGAGACGATGAGTTCTTTCTCGGCGAGGATTTTATCGGCAGATTCCTTCTCCTGCTGCAGGGAACGAATGGAAAAGCCGGCCCGGTCATTGGATTTACGGTCGGCATCGATTTGCTCCCGGAGTTTTTGGGAACGGTCCTCTAAAAATCGTAGACGTTCGTTTTTGATTTTCTTTTCCGACTCGAAGGAGCGGATTTTATTGACATGCTCGTTAAGCGTTTTTTGCCGGGAGGCGAGTAGTTTTTCCTTGCTGACAAGTTCGGCTTTTAGCTCCGCCAAAAGGGCTTCCTGATCCGCGATTTGGGTTTGGATCTCCAGTTTGCGATCGGATTCATCCTGAATTTTTCTGTTGGCATCGAGTAAAGACTGTGTTTGCTTTTCGATGCTTTTCTTAGCCAAGTTGATGGAGGCTGCTTTGTAATCTTTTTTTATCTCAAAGTACTTGGCTGCCTGCTTGGCCTGTTTTTCCAGAGATTTGAGATTTTTCTCGATCTCGTAAAGCAAGTCTTCCACCCGGTCTAGGTCCGCATCGGTATCCTCGAGTTTGCGGAGGGTTTCCTTTTTACGGGTTTTGAACTTGGAAATTCCAGCAGCTTCCTCGAAGAGTTCCCGTCGGGAGTTGTTTTTGTCATTCAGCAACTCGTCGATCATTTTTAGCTCAATGATGGCATAGGAATTCGAGTTGATTCCTGTATCCATAAAGAGATTGGTTATATCCTTGAGTCGACAAGTAACCCCGTTGATTTGATATTCACTTTCCCCGGAGCGGTAGTATCGACGGGTGATGGTCACGTGTGTGTACTCGGTAGGAAGGAGGTTTTTGGTATTTTCAAAAGTCAGGGAAACCTCAGCCAGGTTGGATGGTTTTCGGTTTTTGGTGCCGTTGAAGATGACATTTTCCATCTTATCGGAGCGGAGCATACGGGTTTTTTGCTCACCCAATACCCAACGAATGGCATCGACCACATTGGACTTTCCACAGCCATTGGGTCCGACTACGCCGGTGATACCCTTATCAAAGTTGATGACCATTCGATCGCCAAAACTTTTGAACCCTTTGATTTCCAGTTTACTAAGTAGCATCCAAAAAACTCCTTACGATTAAGCTTTCAAAATAGGTGGAAAGGATGGATTTGGCAAAAAAAATCAAATTCTGTTGTGTGAAGGAAAGCAATTGGATTTTATCACAAAGGTCTGGGTAAAATATTTACCACAAAGAACACGGAGAACACAAAGATTTATCATTCGTGCTACAAAAGCGCAAGTCTCCGGACTTGTGCTGATAATAATACAGTCTCCCGACTGTTTTTTAGTAAATAAACATTGTTTTAGTTTACAGAAATCAATCTGATGAGCAGAAAGTACAAAATATGGGATCAGGATAAATTGTATTTCGTGACGTTTACAGTAGTGGAATGGATTGATGTATTTACAAACCAAGTTTACAGGGATATTTTCTTGGATTCACTTCGTTTCTCCCAGCAAAACAAGGGATTGGATTTGTGTGCCTATTGCATTATGTCCAATCATGTTCATTTAATTATTGGAAGGAATGGCGAAATAACAATTGAAGATTTAATTAGGGACATTAAAAAGTATACATCAAAAAATATAATTGAAGCAATTAATCAATCGTCTTCAGAAAGTAGGAAAGCCCTTCTTTTAGAAAGGTTTGGAAAGGCCGGAAGAAAAAATCTTAACAACACCAATTTTCAATTTTGGCAGCAACATAGCCATCCTATAGAATTGAATACCAATGATAAGATAAATCGATGTTTAAATTACATACACCAGAACCCTGTAAAAGCAGGGATTGTGTGTTTGGCTGAGGAATATTTGTATAGTAGTGCAAAAAATTATGCAGGATTGCCTGATAAATTAATCGATGTTATTTTGATTGATTAGGTTAATTAAATTGAATGGCAGTCAGGAGACTGCCTAATTATAGGTCCAAGTCGGGAGACTTGAACCAGAAACCATCGTGAACAAATAGCGCAAGTCTCCAGACTTGTGCTGATAATATTACAGTCTCCCGACTGTTTTGATTTTTATATTCAGCAGTCAGGAGACTGCGGTTTGTTTGGTCCAAGTCATGAGACTTGAACCAGATTTCTTCATGTGGTCCAAGCCTGCCTGACGGAAGGTAGGTCAGCAGAATTTAACCAATTACGGTGTATGCTTAGTGTCCTTCGTAGTTAATTCAAATCAAAATAATTTTCCTGACCTCTTTTTGACGGATGTCAAGGTATTTTGAATCCAAAACTTGTGTTATAAACGTACTTTTTCAGATATTGGCAAGTGATCAGACAAGAGGCAACTTTTTGAATGGGTGATTTCAAACAATTTGATATTTCAGATTTCCTGAACGAGATTCAGGAACCTTTATTTTTATTTGATTCTGAGGAAATTATTTTCTGGAATCGTTATTCTACCGAGACTTTCTCTAATCTTCCGGAGGATTATAAATCCTGGATTCAGCAGGAAGAACTCTTGACTCAATTGGCAAAATTCTTCGAAACAGGGGAAGTCCCTGAAAGCCGATGGTTTAAGTCTTTGCAAACCCATGAAGGCCAAATGCAGCGATTTGAGTGGTCTTTTACCAATTTGCCTTCTACTTACACTTCCAGATTCTTAATCGCCAAGGCAAACCCTATTCGCTATTTTGGTGCAAATACGGAGGAGAACTTTTTGTTGGATAGCAACTCAAAAGCGATGGAAGAACTCAGCTATATGCAGAGTATTCTAAGCAACAGCCATGATTTGATTGCAATCCTGGATGAGCATGGGAATTATAAATTTATTTCTCCTTCGGTGAGCGAGAAGTTGGGTTTTCCGGTGGATGCTATTGTGGGTAAAAACTTCAAGGATTTTGTTGAAGCCGGAGTCATTGAGCTGGTTAAGGGAAGTTTTCAGGAGGCTCTTCACTCTCAGGATGAAGTGGCTGTGGATTTTTGGATCAATCGAGTTTCGGGTGAACGTATTTATCTGGAAAGCTTTGCCAAAAACCTCCTTCAACATCCAGAGATCAAGGGAATTCTATTTTCCAGTAGGGATATCACGGATTTCATTTCCATGGACCGTTCGCTTCAGCAGCGATATGAAATCGAAAACCTGATCAATCAAGTAAGTTCCCAACTGATCAATTCTAAGCTGAATAACCCCGAGAAGGAATTTCAGCTGGTTTTGGAAAAGTTTGGACAGTTTTTGAAAGCTGAAAACGGGAGAATTTGGATTATCAATTCGGATAGTGATGAGTATATTTTACTAAACAGCTGGAAAAAGAATCAGGAGGCCAAAAGCCTATCCATGAAGGTTGTGGAGGAGATTAGAGGTAGGAAAAACCGACTGGAAAAAGGGATGGTGAAGCTACACCTTGAATCTCAGGAAGTCGGGGATAACGCTGCGCTGTTGCTTATTCCCATGATTTTGGTGAATAAGCTTCGTGGAGTGATAGCCTTTGAGATTACTATCAAGAAGCTGGAATTTGAAGAAAAGCAACTTCAGATTTTCAGGCAATTGGGAGATATACTTGCTGCCGCCTATTCTGGAAGTATTCTTGCAAAGCAAATTGAAAGAAACGCCAGCCTTCTCGCCACTACGGAGCGACTGGCCAAATCCGGTTCCTGGAGGTACAGTACTCAGCGGGAATTGTTTTATATATCTGGAGGTTTGGCCCACTTGTTTGATTTGGGAGATCAGCCTCTGACGGCGGAATTCACTACTTTGATTTATAAAATCGATAAGTCCACCCGAGCTGAATTTGTCAAAAAGCTCAAAAGGAGCATAAACGAAAAAAGTCAGGAATCGGGAGAATTTACGGTAAGAAGTGAGTCTGGCGAGACTGTTTTTATTGAGTTTGAAATCGAAAGTCAGGAAAACTTCCTCAATAAGGGGGTAGAAGTTACCGGATTCTGCACTGATGTTACCCACAAACGTGCGACTGTAGAAAACCTTAAGCTTCAGTCACAAATTCTAGCTCAAGTCAGTGATCCCATTGTGGTGATCAATCTGGAAAGTGAGGTCATCTACCTCAACGAAGCAGCCATTCAACTCTGCTGTCCGAATACTGCGGCTACTTACAAAGGATCCGTCGATGGATTATTGAAAGGTGTTCCTCAGCTTTCAGGAATCATCCATAGCTTGGGAGAAAAAACTTCTTGGAGAGGGGAATTGGATTTCCAAACGAAGCATACCAAACTTTCTCCTTTTGATGTGTCGATCCAAGTGATCTATTCTCCTAATCAGGATGAAATCGGATTTAGCATAGTTCTGAGGAATTTGAGTGAAAAGCGAGAAAGCGAGCGTCTTGCCTCTCAGGCGAGAATGATTGCAGAAAATAGTCCCGCTGTCCTTTTCCAGGTAGATCCAAATGCCGATTATCAAATCAAATACATCTCAGAAAACATTAAGCAATTTGGATACGACAGTTCTGAGTTGATGGCTCGAAAGGCCTCTTTTTTGGACTTGGTTCATCCAGATGACCAAGACTATATCACATCTCTAAAAGAGAAAGGAAAATCAGAGTCTGGAATCCGTTCATTTTCAGAGGAATATAGAATCATTTCAGCATCCGGAAAAACTATCTGGGTAGAAGATAAAACCTCCGATGTCATGGATGCAGAGGGCAATATCACCTTGCATCAGGGGATCTTCCAAGACATCACGGAGCGAAAGAATTTCGAACAGTTTAAGGAGGAAAAAGACAAGCAGTATCGAATGCTTGCTTCGAATATTCCCGGAACCAATATTTTCCTTCTGGATAGTGATAGGAGATATATTTTGGCAGAGGGCACCAACTTCGATTTTTGGGGATTATCCCGCTCGGATTTCGAGGGTAAGTTGCTTTCAGAAATCTCCCTCACAGATCAGACCACAGTAAACCTTGTTCTTGATCAAGTCTATAATAATCAGGAGGTCGTCGAAACCGAATTTGAATATAAGGGTAGAAAATACCATCGAACCATCCGGCCTATCCTCGAAGGGGGAAAAGTAGAATATGCGCTGAGCATCATACGAGATGTCAATGAAGAGTTGTTGGCTAAAAGGAAACTTGAAGAGTCAGAGGAAAAGTACAGGACCTTGGTGGAAGAGTCCACGGAGATTATTTTCTCCTTAACAGATTCATTTATCATCAATTATATCTCTCCGAATATCAAGCAGTATTTGGGCTATGATGTTGAGGAGGTTTTGGGTAAAAGTATTTTTGAATTTCTACACCCAGAGGACTATCAGACATTTCAGGGAATGCTATCCGAGTCCAAAGACTTCCTGGCCGAACATCAGTTCTTGGAATTCCGCCTTCCCCATAAAAATGGTGAGGTTCGAATCTTCAACTCAAATGGTAGGACAATCCTCGATAAAGATGGGAAATCCCGCTTTTACACAGGCGTAGTTCGGGATATTTCCAAGCTAAAGCAGGCTCAAGCCGAGCTTCTTAAGGCTAAGGAAAATGCAGAAGAAGCATCGCGGATAAAATCCCAATTTTTATCTGTGATGAGCCATGAAATCCGAACGCCGATGAATGCGGTGATTGGACTTTCCCACTTTTTGATGGAAGATGACCCTAGACCTGATCAGCTCGAAAATCTCAAGACCTTACAGTTTTCTGCAGAAAGCTTGATGGCGCTGATCAATGATATTTTGGATTACAATAAGATTGACTCGGGTAAGGTAGAACTGGAATTGCTTCCGCTTGACCTTCGCAATCTGTTGCATAGAATTATCCACTCTCATAGCTTCCAGGCACATGAGAAAGGCTTGAAGATCTCCTGTGAGATTGATGAATCCATACCACAATTAGTGATTGGTGACCAAATCCGACTGGGTCAAATCATCAATAACTTGGTGAGTAATGCCATTAAGTTTACAGAAAAGGGTTCAGTCAAAATCAGTCTTCAAGAAAAAGAGCGGGACCCTAAATTGGGAAGTCGCATTTTATTCCGCTTTGAGGATACCGGGATTGGAATTCCTCAGGAGAAAATCGGAAATATATTTGAGGCTTTCACCCAAGCATCTTCCGAGACAACCCGGAAATATGGAGGAACCGGATTGGGTTTGGCGATAGTCAAGCGCTTGGTAGAAATGTACGGTGGGGAGATTCATTATTCTTCTAACCCATCGGGAGGCAGTGTATTCGAATTCGAGATTGTCCTTCAGGTAAAAGAAAAAAAAGAAGATAGTTCACCGAACCTGGGCTTTACTTCGCTAAGAAGTTTAGAAAACTATTCGATCTTGGTGGCAGAGGACAATATGGTCAATCAGTTGCTGATCAAGAAGTTTTTGAATAAGTGGAATACGGGTCACTTGGAATTGGCTAATGATGGGCAGGAAGCCCTAGAATTATTCGAAAAGGGAGATTTTGACTTGATACTTTTGGATTTACAAATGCCTGTTTTGGATGGATTTTCTGTAGCAAGAGCCATCAGAAGTCACTCAGATGCCAAAAAATCACAGATACCCATTTTAGCACTGACGGCAACTTCACTGGAGGAAATCAAGGAAGAGTTGAACAAAATTGGCTTTGATGATTACGTTCCAAAACCATTTACACCGGATCTTTTGTACGAAAAAATCTCAAAATTTGAGAGAAAAAAGAAACCTGCTTCTGATTAGCATGCATTTTGCCTTCAAAGGATTTACCTTCGTCTTTAGAAAAAGTCCCAATCTATGCGCAATTTTTTCAGAAGCTCCATTCTGATTCTATTGGTTTTTCAGCCGTTTTTGATTCTTGCCCAAGGCTTGGTGTCCAAGCGAACCACTCTGTATGCCGTGATCGGTACCAGTGGTGCTGAGCTCAATCAATTTAACCGGATGCTTAGCGATCGAGGACTTTCTCCGCTTCGAAATCGCTACCATACGCTTGGGCTAGGCTATCAAAACAGACTGAATGATTTTGTCTTTGGAGCCGAGCTTTACCACAACCGAGGCAATCAATCGGACTTGGATGGCTATAGATTAGGGCATCGATCTTCCCGTTTTTTGCTGAATGTTGGCTATGCCTTTACCGAAGAATCACGATTTCAGCTCATTCACTACATGTCTTTGGGAGTCGGTTTTTTGAATTTTCAGATGCTTAAAGAAACTGAAGCGCAAAACCTCCCTGATTTCCTCGCCAATCCTGAGCGGGGATTTATCCTGAGAGAAAATGACATACAGCGAGGAACGATGCGCTATGGAGACTTTTTGACCGAAATCGGTTTTCAGCTTAGTTATGATTTTGATCTTCCCGGGAGAAAAGAAGCCTTGGCTGTGATTGCGAAATTAGGATATGCCTTCAGTCCAATAGAGGGAAAATGGACGATGAGTGGGATGTCATTCCAAAACGCGCAAAGTGGTGCTTTCCTGAGAGTGGGAGCGGGCTTGACCATTCCAGACCGTAACTTTTTTTACAAAGATGCCAGCATGAGTTTTCAGTTGGTATCAGGGATTCATTTCACCAAACCCAACACATTTAATTCACAGCTTGTTGAAGCAGGCTTAGAACCATTGGAAGGCATGCCAAGAAATCTGGGTTTGAAGATCACTGGCGAAAATGAAAAGCTGCTCTATGGGGTGGAAGTCTTCAATTTGGCCATGGATGGAGACGCTAATTCTTTGAAATCCCATTCCCTCAACAGCCTTCGGATTTATGCTAATGGTGGTTGGAAACTAATTGAGTACCGGAATATGGCCATTCATGGTATGGGTGGTATTGGCTATGGGAATATTCGCTACACTTTGTCCACGGATGAAAAGCCCGACTTTCCAGAGCTTTTTCAGCAGCGCGATTATGATGGGTATTTGAAAAACAGTGGCTTGATGGCCAAACCCGAGCTTTCTTTTGAATATGCCTACCCAATCACCAAACGGAAGTTGATTGATTTGGTATTTACCACCTCGGTAGGCTATGAACTGGCCTTGGCAAATTATCGACTCGCGGAATTGGATATGGCGGGCTTTATGACTGCGCCTTATGTGTCATTTGGCTTCGGTATTCGTCCTTGATGCGGCTTTGATACTTAGTTTTTAATTAAAGCTATGCTAACTAGTATTTTTTCCAAATAGGACTTACATTTGGGATGCTTATCGAGAAAGACTGAGGGAAGGGCCCTACGACGTCTTAGCAACCTGAAAACAAGGTGCTAATTCCCATTCCGGAATCGCCGGAAGAAGATGAGCGGAAAAATTTACAACCCGTATTTTTCTCCGTGTTTTGCTCGATAAGCTTTTTGAACAAAAAAATCTATGCAAAACAGAACGGAATTACTCCTTCAAGCAATTAAAAACAGAATCTTAATCCTAGATGGCGCCATGGGAACCATGATTCAGCGCTACAAACTGGAGGAGTCAGATTTTCGCACGCCTGAGTTGGCGAATCACCCCAAAGCCTTGAAAGGAAATAATGACTTATTGTCTCTTAGCCGTCCGGATATCATCAAAGCTATTCATGCTGAATATCTGGAAGCTGGTGCTGATATTATAGAAACCAACACCTTTTCGGGAACATCGATCGCACAGGAAGATTATCAACTTTCACATTTGGCTTATGAGATTAATCTCCAGTCAGCTAAACTAGCGAGAGAGGTTGCTGAAGAATTTACCAAGAAGAATCCTGATAAACCTCGTTTCGTTGCAGGTGCCATGGGGCCGACCAACCGAACCGCGTCGATTTCTCCTGATGTAAATGATCCGGGTTATCGGGCTATTACTTTTGATCAGTTGGCAGAAGCTTATGCAGAGCAGGTGAGGGGCCTTTTGGATGGAGGAGCTGATATTTTATTGGTTGAGACCATATTTGATACCCTGAATGCCAAAGCTGCGCTTTATGCCATACAGGATGTATTGGAAGAAAGAGGAATTCCTTTGGATCCGAAAGAAGGAGGAATTCCAATTATGATTTCAGGTACGATTACCGATGCTTCCGGGAGAACACTTTCGGGACAGACTACCGAGGCTTTCCTGATTTCTATTTCTCACGTGCCTTTGCTTTCTGTCGGTTTGAATTGTGCGCTTGGAGCAAAGGAACTCAGACCTTATCTGAAAGTGCTTTCTCAGAAAGCTCCCTTTTATGTATCCGCCTATCCGAATGCTGGACTACCCAATGAATTTGGGGCCTATGATCAAGGCGCAGAGGAAATGGCCAGTCAGGTAGGAGAATTCCTTCAGGAAGGAATGCTCAATATCCTTGGAGGTTGCTGCGGAACAACTCCCGATCACATCCGGGCCATGGCCACCTTAGCTGCAAAATATCAACCTAGAAAAGTCGAAGAGGAATTAGAAGAGGAGGAAAATAATGCCTAAGCAAGACTATTTGAAATTATCCGGACTAGAGCCTCTAGTCTTTTCACCCAATATCAACTTTGTCAATGTGGGTGAACGGACTAATGTGACAGGTTCAAAGAAATTTGCCCGTCTGATCTTGAATGGAGAATATGATGAAGCACTGGAAGTAGCTCTAGACCAAGTTCGGGGTGGAGCACAGATCCTTGATGTCTGTATGGATGAAGGGATGCTTGATGGGGAAGCCGCCATGGTGAAATTCCTCAATCTAATCGCTTCTGAGCCTGAAATAAGCCGAATTCCCATTATGATCGATAGCTCTAAGTGGAGCATCATTTTGGCTGGATTGAAGTGCGTGCAGGGTAAGGGCATCGTCAATTCCATCTCTCTGAAAAACGGGGAAGAAGAGTTTATCCAGCAAGCAAAAACCATCAAGAAGTTTGGAGCTGCGGTTGTAGTGATGGCATTTGATGAGGATGGTCAAGCCGATACCTTCGAGCGAAGAATTGAAATCTGCGAGCGTAGCTACAGAATTCTAGTCGATCGCGTCAAATTCAATCCACAGGATATCATTTTTGACCCGAATATATTTCCTGTTGCTACAGGAATGGAGGAGCATAGGAAGAATGCCTTAGACTTCTTTTTGGCAACCAAATGGATCAAAGAAAATCTTCCCGGAGCCAAAGTCAGTGGTGGAGTCAGCAATGTGTCTTTCTCTTTCCGAGGAAATAATCCCGTGCGGGAAGCAATGCATGCAGCATTTCTTTACCAGGCCATTCACCATGGAATGGACTTGGGTATTGTCAATCCTACCATGCTGGAAGTGTATGACGATATACCTAAAGATCTGCTTCAGCGAGTTGAGGATGTGCTTTTTGACCGAAGGTCAGATGCCACAGAGCGGCTTTTGGATTTTGCCGAGACAGTCAAGTCTTCCGGTAAGAAAGAGGCTGTGAATGAGGCTTGGCGCTCTGACCCTGTTGGGAAAAGGATAGAACATGCCCTTGTGAAGGGTATTTTGGATTACATCGTAGAAGATACCGAAGCAGCGCGTCAGGAACTTGTCAATCCGCTGAAAGTGATTGAAGGTCCTCTGATGGATGGAATGAATGTGGTTGGAGATCTATTCGGAGAAGGTAAAATGTTCCTTCCTCAGGTGGTCAAATCAGCCCGTGTGATGAAAAAGGCTGTCGCTTATCTTGAACCCTTTATGCCTTTGCCGGAAGAAGGTCAAGAGGAATCCTCTTTGAAAAAGATCCTTTTGGCGACCGTAAAAGGCGATGTGCATGATATCGGAAAGAATATCGTGGGAGTTGTTTTGGCCTGTAATAGCTATCAAATCATCGATCTAGGCGTCATGGTAGATGCACAAAAGATCATTGATGAAGCCGTGAAAAATAAGGTGGATATCATCGGTTTGAGTGGCCTGATTACACCTTCCTTGGATGAGATGGTCAATGTAGCTTCTGAAATGGAGCGACAGGGATTGAAAATCCCACTTCTCATCGGTGGTGCTACGACCTCAAGAATTCATACGGCTGTAAAAATTGACCCAGTCTATTCCGGCACGGTCGTGCATGTCACCGATGCGAGTAAATCTGTGCCGATTGCTGGAGAAGCTATTTCCGAGGAGACCAAAGAAGCCTATCATCGACAGATCAAGGAAACTTATCGACAATTGCGGGAAGAGCATGAAGCCAAGCAATCCGTGAAGCAATTGATTTCCTACGAAGAGGCGAAGGCTAATCCAGTGGCTATTGATTGGACCGACTATGAGCCTGTCAAGCCAAAGGTACTAGGCAAAACCGTTTTGGAAGATTTGGATCTTTCTATTCTGAGAAAATACATTGACTGGACCCCATTCTTCAGTACTTGGATGCTCAGTGGTCGATTTCCCAAAATTTTGGAAGACCCTGTTGTCGGGTCAGAAGCCAAGAAACTCTATGCTGATGCTCAAGCCATGCTGGATCAGATTATTGCTGAGAAATGGCTTTCTGCAAAGGCGGTCTTTAGCTTATTGCCCGTCAAAAGAGTAGGGGATGATGCGACTGCTTTTGATCCCGAGAATGAAAATTTGACTTTGGGTCAGTTTCATTTTTTGCGTCAGCAGGGTAAAAAAGGAAGAGGCGTTCCAAACCGTTCGTTGGCAGATTACTTATACCCGGAAAAGCAGGATTACTTGGGATGTTTTGCAGTGACGGCAGGTTTGGGAATGGAATCAAAATTAGCTGAATTTCAGGAAGCTGGAGATGATTACAATGATATTTTATTTAAGGCTTTGGCTGATAGATTGGCGGAGGCAGCTGCGGAATATGTTCACGAGCTAGTTCGAAAGGATTATTGGGGCTACGCCGATGAAGAACATTTAGATAATGATTCTTTGATCCGTGAGGAATATTTGGGAATCAGACCTGCTCCAGGCTATCCTGCTTGTCCGGAACATTCCGAGAAGGAAACAATTTCCCGTCTTTTGGATTTAGAACGAAGCATTGGGATCACCTTGACTTCCAGCTATGCCATGTATCCGACCAGTTCGGTTTCAGGATTTTATTTTGCACATCCGGATTCCAAGTATTTCGGCTTAGGAAAAATTGCTGAGGATCAGGTGAAATCCTATGCGGAACGAAAAGGAATCACCCAAGAGCAAGCTGAGCGCTTACTTTCACCCAATTTGGCCTACACGCCATCCACATTATTAGTGAATCAAACTGTATGAAGATTACCGATCACCTGAAAAACGCGAAATCCACGTTGTTTTCTTTTGAAATCCTTCCTCCTTTGAAGGGACAAAGCTTGAAAGAATTATTGGAGGGTATTGAGCCCTTGATGGAGTTTAAGCCTCCTTTTGTAGACGTGACTTACCATCGGGAAGAGTATATCTATAAAAAGCATCCCAATGGTCTTTTGGAGAAAGTCAGTACCAAGAAAAGGCCGGGGACAGTAGGAATTTGCGCGGCTATCATGAATCGATTTCAAGTGGATGCGGTTCCTCACTTGCTTTGTGGGGGATTTTCAAAGGAAGAAACCGAAAATGCCCTAATAGATCTGAATTTCATTGGTGTGGAAAATGTCCTTGCTTTGCGTGGGGATGCTCCGAAGACTGAGGGTAAGTTTATTCCTGAGAAAAATGGGCATCATTTTGCCAGTGAATTGGTAGATCAAATCATTCGCATGAATCAGGGTAAATACCTGCATGAGGAGACTGAGACCAGCTTTCACACGAATTTCTGCGTGGGTGTTGCAGGTTATCCTGAAAAGCATTTTGAGGCTCCTAGTATGAAATTTGATCTCAAGTACCTGAAGGAAAAAGTAGATCGGGGAGCTGAATATATCGTCACTCAGATGTTTTTTGACAATGAAAAATTCTTTGAATTCGAGCGAAATGTCCGTGCTGCAGGGATTGATGTGCCGATTATTCCTGGCTTGAAGCCGATCACTACGCTATCGCAAATTACCATGCTTCCACGAACCTTCTTTTTGGATCTCCCTGATGCCTTGACAGATGAATTGTTGAAGTGCAAAACGAATGCGGAGGTGAAGGAAATAGGAATTGAATGGGCTATTCAGCAGAGTAAGGAACTGGTCAAAGCTGGAGTTCCAAGTCTTCATTTTTACACGATGAGTAAGGCAGAAGCGACATATAAAATTGCGAAGGAAGTGTTTTGATAACTTTAGAAATACATAACAATTAATGGATTTTAAAACTTTAAATCTATGAAGTTCATTTTTCAGTTCACATTATTTATGTTTTTGGTTTATTCTCTTAAAGGCCAATCTCTGGAATATTTAAATAAAAATTTTTCTGTCATTTCCGATATCAGTAAGGATCAACCTTATTTTTATCGAATCACTTCAGAAGACAGTTTAAACGTGCTTGTTCGAATCTTTTTTATAGACAGGACTCCTTATTATGAATATCGTGCTACAAGATTTGACATTACTGAAAGGTTTTCACAAACTGAAATTTTTTACTATGAATCAGGAAAACGAAAAAAAATCAGGCAAATCGATGCCTTGACTGATCAAGCTGTTGATGTAAGTTATTTCGAATCAGGAGTGGTAAAAAGCAAAAAAATCAGGAAAAGCGAAGAAGTGATTTCAGAAGAATATTTTTCAGAAGATGGAACAATTGACCCAAATCCAAATATTTTCGAATTTGGTCACGAAAGGGATATGGAGAATTGGGGGAATTTTTTAATGGAAAAACTTCAATATCCATTAGTTGCGCGTAGGATGGGGCATTCGGGTACTGTTTTATTGGGGTTTGATGTTAACCTAAATGGTGGAATGGAAAATATTCAAGTGGTGAATAGTTCAGAGGTTCACAGTTCCTTGGAGAAAGAGGCTCTCAGAGTGGCAATGGCATATAAAGGAACTTGGACGCCAGGAATTGTATTTGGGAAAACTGAAAAAAGTAGAGTAATCCTTCCCGTTCGTTTCAAATTAAACTAAGTAGTTTAGTTAAAAGTCCCTCAAATGAATTGAGAGACTTTTAACCTTTTCCTGTTAATACAAAATCCTAAACCGAATCGTCCCCGGTATGGCTTTGAGTGCCTGAATAGCTTCCTCGGTGTAAGCCTTATCGATATCGGTGATTACATATCCGATTTTTTCATTCGTCTTGAGATATTGCCCCACGATATTGATCTCATAATCCGCCAAGATACGATTGATCTTCGCTAGTACACCGGGTTCGTTTTGGTGAACATGAATGAGTCTATGCGCATTTTGAAGGAAGGGAAGTTGGATATTGGGGAAATTGACCGAATTGAAGGTGTTTCCCGTATTGATATACTCCATGATTTTACCGGGCACAAAGCGGGCGATGTTTTCTTGCGCCTCTAAAGTGCTACCACCGATGTGCGGTGTCAAAATGGTATTGGGTAATCCAATCAATTCGGATACAAAAGGTTCACTGTTATTTTTGGGTTCTTCCGGGAATACATCCACTGCACAGCCAGCTAGGTGACCGCTTTCCAGCGCCTCTTTTAGAGCAGGAATCTCCACAACATGTCCTCGGCTCAGATTCACCAAAACCGCTCCTTTTTTCATCATTTTGATCTTTTCGGCATCGATCAAACATTTATTTTCCTTGCGTCCATCTACATGAAGTGAAATTATATCACACGTCTGAAGCAATTCTTCAAGTGAATCGATTTTGGTGGCATTGCCCAAAGCCAGCTTTTCTACAATGTCATAGTAAAAGACATTTAGCCCCATATTTTCTGCCAAAACCGACAATTGAGCACCGATATTTCCATAGCCGACGATTCCCAATTTTTTTCCTCGGATTTCAAAGGATCCCGTGGCAGATTTATCCCATTTTCCTTGATGCATGGACACCGACTTATCGAAGAAATTTCGCATCAAGAAAATAATCTCTGCGATCGCCATTTCTACGACAGAACGGGTATTGCTAAAAGGAGCATTGAAAACGGCGATTCCTTTTTCCTGACAGGTTTCTAAATCGATCTGATTGGTACCGATACAAAAAGCTCCGATGGAAATCAGCCGATTGGCATTTTCCAGAACGCGCTTGGTAACATTGGTCTTTGAGCGGATACCTAGGATAGATACATTTTTGATCTTTTCGCAGAGTTCATCTTCACTCAAAGCCGAACTCACCACTTCCACTTGGTAGCCTTCTTCCCGAAGGAGTTCAACACCGATAGGATGGACATTTTCGAGTAGAAGAACCTTGATTCGGCTTTTGGGATAGGAGAATTTCGTATTCAATTTGTTGATGTAAAGGATTTCGTCGAAACTGGGTGCCACATGGTCAGCTTTGGAGGTGACCTTAGGACGGTGGACATTCTCAGTGAATGCATAGAATTTATTGGCTAGACCGGATGCTTTGATTTCATAATCGGTATATCCGTCCCCAATCACATAAATATCTCCCGAGAGATTCAGATTTTTGATGGTTTCAGCCTTTCCGTTGTTTTTAGATAGGGGATTGTCTCGATTGAAATCCACAATCTGCCCATTTTCATCATAGACAAACTCATTGGCAAAGACATTTCCCTTGTTGATTCCGTAGTCAGCTACAATAGGGATAATAAAATCTTTAAAGCCATTAGAAATGATAAAAATGTCTTCAGCATTTTCCTGAAGAAACTCGCGGTTTCTCTCAAACGATTTGGATACCTTCTTCTTTAGAGCCGAGATCAAATCACCGATTTGTTGACGGTTGGCTTTCAAAATGTCTAGACGCTGCTCCAAACTTTCTCTAAAATTAACCGATCCTTCCATACCTCGATCAGTTATATCCTTGATAGCTTGAAGCTTATCATTGGAATTTGGGTCACCTGCAAGCGAGATTTCCCCTAAAATATCCAGGGCTTCCACTTGAGTAAATGTACTGTCAAAATCGATGATGAATTTTTTGGTCTGAGGCATGTGCTGGTTTTTTCTTAAATCTTGGGTAAAATTAAGAGATTGTCAAAAAATGAGAATATTTATTACCGAAAATGTTCCAAAACATTTTTGCTATCATCAATTTTGCAATCAATTAGCAATCTAAAGGTCATTCTTTCTGTTGATAGTGACTATTGATACAAAAATTATTTCACTAGCTCAGGAATAGGCTGTATTTTTGAAAAAAATCAATTAAAACATGATGAAGAAATCATTGCTTGTAGGCATTCTAGCCGTTTCAGTTTCTTTTTATTCTTGTCAGAAAAGTGAAAACTCAGAATCCCATCATGATTCTGACGGCCACCACGCTGAGGAAATGCATCATGAAGCTGAGGAATCTGCTAAAGCTGTCATTGGTGTGGCAGAGGTAGTTCCTGGCATGTATGGTGCGGCTATTACTGAATCAGACGCTATTGCTCTTGCTGACTTGGTGCCGGTAGTAGAGGAAAAAGGAACCTATGAAGGAAAAATAATAGGTGAGATCAAGGAGGTTTGTACCAAAAAAGGTTGCTGGTTGACCATGGACTTGCCAAGTGGTGAAAGTATGCGCGTTACTTTCAAAGATTATGGCTTCTTTGTCCCGACCAATTCCCAAGGTTTCCCAATTGTACTGGAAGGTGTAGCCACCTTTACAGAGACCGATGTGGAGACGCTTAAGCATTTTGCAGAAGATCAGGGAAAGAGTCAGGAAGAGATCGACGCAATCGTAGCTCCTAAGAAAGAGATCACTTTCGAAGCTACTGGAGTCGTAATCATGGACAAAGCCTGATGCCCATAGCTTTAGATAATCTTCGTGTTGGAAGACGATATCTGCTGATCAATCAAGGTGAAGTCCGTCAACTCGAGATTATGGCCCGATTAAATGGGGATAATTTTAAAGTGAAGGATTTAGATACTCTTGAACTTTACACCATGGAAGAATTGCTTCGTTGGGGTAAGGGAAAAGATTATGATATTGAAGAAATAAGATAATTCAACTCAGCTCCACTTTTCTTTTGTGTGATCTGTCACATTTTAGGAAAGTGGAGTATTTATTTTTGCGCAAAATTTAGAATAATACATGTCAAAAGGAATTGGTGGAGCCATTTTAGGGGGGAAATGCCCGCGATGTAGAGAGGGAAATCTTTTTCCGGTACCGATGTTCAGTTACCGAAAATTGACCACCATTAATAAAAAGTGCGCCGTATGTGATGCGAACTTCCAGCCAGAGCCGAGCTTCTATGATGGGGCCATGTATATCAGTTATGCTTTTTCAGTAGCCTTGTTTATTACGGTATTTGTTGCTGTAACTGTTTTGGTCGAAAAACCGACTATTTGGACTTATTTAGGCACTATTGTGGTCTTGAACTCTATTTTGATGCCTCTGATGCTTCGCTATTCCAAAGTGCTATATCTCTATGGATTAGGAAAGCTGAAATACCGAGGAGATCAATCATAGGAATTTATCGGGCTTTAGGCTCAGAATAAAAAGGCTGATACTTGCCAGTGAAAGGAAGAAAAAGGCCGGTAAACCACCTATTACGGAAAGAATCCGGACTCCTTCTATCCCCGAGTAATTGATCATTACCCAAGAAATCAAGCCAAGCAAAACTCCCCAGAAAATCTTCAGGCCCGAGTTTACTTGGAATTCATCCTCGACCTTTCCTTTCATGCTAAGGCTAGCCATGGCTTCTGTACTGGAGTCGGCAGCTGTCACATAGGAGATAAACATTCCTATCCCAAAAAAAATGGAAAAGGCCTTTAGATGAGCTAAATCTCCAAAAACCTGATAAATAATGGATTCGGGACCTAAGCTTTGCAAAGCGGTCCGGTAAGATTCAGGATCGTTCGCGGCTAGTTCCAGCGTTGTTCCACCAAAGATCCCCATCCAAGCCACACAAAAGGAAGCCGGAAGGAATAAGTTGACTAAGATAAATTCCCTGACAGTTCGACCAATGGCGATCTTTCCAAGAAACAATGCTGTAATAGGCGCCCAAGCCATCCAAACGGCCAAATTGAAGGTGGTCCAATCAAAGGTCCATTGAGCCCCTTTTCCAGATAGTTGCAGGCTCAAATCCGGGAACCAAGAAGCATAGGTCTTCAAGCCAGGTAGAATGTTGGAGAGAGGGTTTATGTCCCTTGAGATGTAGATAAAGAGCAGCGCAAACAGCGCGAAAAACCATAGGTTGAAAAGTGATAATCTGCGAATACCTCTATCTATCCCTGTACTGGCAGACACCACGAATGTGGCTACAATTAGACACATGACAAATAGCGTCAACCACTGAAAATTAGCTTCAGGGAAGCTGCCTCTTATAGCACTTGCCAAACTTAAAATTCCCGCTCCCAAAGAAGCAGCCATGCCCGTGACAAGAGCAAAAAGGCTTACCATATCTACAAGCTTGGAACCTTTGCCATTGGATCGGACTGGATAAAGGGGAACAAGCATTAAGCTTAATCGAAAGCGATTCTTTTTCGCATAAAAGATCAATCCAAACAAAAGTGCCGGAACAGCATAGATTGAATAAGGAGTAATCCCCCAATGAAAGTATAAAGCACCTAAAGCGAAGATTTTGCTTTTTTCACTTCCTGATTCGCTATTTAGATATTTGGGAGGCGAAAGAAAGTGAGAAAGTGGCTCGGCACTTCCCCAGAATAAGATTCCGACGGCGATAGTCGTACAAAGGACAATGGCAAACCAGGAAAAGAAATGAAGTCTGGGTTTTGCTTTCGGTCCACCGATTTTATAATTCCCCAAAGGAGAAAAGAGCACCCAAATAATCAGGGCAACCATGATAAGCGATAAATAGCTGATGGGAAGTGAGAAATTATGTAGTATCCAAGACTGAATTTCCTTGATTTGACCCAGAAAAACATCTGGATAAAAAGTGCTTAAGCCCAATGCAAAAACCAATAATAAAACTGGTGGCCAGAATACTGATTTTCTGACAGGAAGATATTTTTTTAACCAATCGGGCATGAAGGATCAATCCAATTTTTGCAGTAGCTTGCAAGAAAGGGTTAATTTTGGCTAAGGCAAATTCTTTTCAACCTCAATAGCTAATCATGCAATCAAAAATATATAAGGCAGGTTTTTATCTCTTAGTGATATTTTACGGAGTAGGAGGGTTCAATCATTTCATCAACCCTGAATTTTACATTCCATTAATTCCTGATTATTTGGGAGATAAAAATCTTATCAATACGCTGGCAGGGTTGGCAGAGCTTATTTTAGTTGGAGGATTACTGATTCGCAAAACTCGCAAACTTGCCATTTACGGTATCCTTTTAATGTTGATAGCTTTTGTCCCAAGTCATGTCTATTTCATTCAGATTGGAGGTTGTGTTCCGGATGGTCTCTGTGCTCCGGCATGGGTGGGCTGGGTAAGATTTGTGATTATACATCCTCTTTTGATGCTTTGGGCATGGATTTACCGTGACTTTTGATAGTGTTAATTCGCCTTTTGTAAATATTACTAACAAAAATCGAATTTTTACTAAACCAAATCGAAGTAAGCCTCGTTACAACGGCTGAAACAACAATCAGCAAATGGAGGCGATACTCAGTAAAATGAAGGTTGAGGTCAACCCCAACCTTTATCAAAAAGAGCCCTTCAGCTCCAGTTTAGGTGTATCAATCGTGCAGGAAAGTGCCAGATTGATTCAGGAGTTGGGTTTGGAGAATTTTACATTCAAGAAATTATCCCAGGAAATCGGGAGTACAGAGGCGGCCATTTATCGCTATTTTGAAAATAAGCACAAGCTTCTTTTGTATCTCACTGCTTGGTATTGGGGCTGGATGGAGCATAATCTGGTATTTGGTACTGCAAATCTAAATGATCCGGCAGAGCGGCTTTCTGTGGCCATAAGACTTCTTTCCGATGGCCCCATATTTCAAAAGAATGACTACCTTAATCCCGTCAGTCTTCGGGAAATTGTCATCAACGAATCGCTAAAAGGTTTTTTGACAAAGGAAGTGGATAATGAACACGAAGCAGGAGTATTTGCCCAAGTTTATAAGTTTGGCGAGCGCATAGCGGATATTATTTCAGAACTCAATCCTGATTATAAATTTCCAAAAACGCTCGTGTACACTGTGCTGGAGTCGAGTTTACTTCAAAATTTTAATTCAAAGCATCTTCCTGGGATGACTGAAAATTCCTTCAATAAACTAGAGCGTTATAAGTTTTTCCATCAATTGGTCGTAAAAACCATTCAAAATGACAACTAATTCAGGCATCACACCTATTGGCCGGTTCTTCAGCCTTCTGAAAGAGGAGAAAAGCCAAGTTTACTCAATTTACTTCTATGCAGTCCTCAACGGATTGATAACGCTGACACTTCCACTGGGAATTCAGGCGATTTTGAACTTCATTTTGGGAGGGAGAATATCGACATCCTGGGTGATATTGGTCATTATCGTGGCTGCAGGCGTTGCTTTTGGAGGTTTTCTTCAGATTTCCCAATTGCAAATCACGGAGAAACTTCAGCAGCGGGTATTTAGTAAATCAGGACTTTCGCTTGCTTACAGGCTCCCGAGAGTTAGACCAGAGGCTGTTCAAGGGGATTATGCACCAGAGATAGTCAATCGGTTTTTTGATACAGTTAATTTGCAAAAAGGACTTTCCAAAATTCTGATCGATTTCTCCACAGCATTGCTACAGGTGATTTTTGGATTGCTGCTTTTGTCCTTTTACCACCCGACCTTTATTATTTTCGGATTGGTATTGATCGCACTGCTTATCCTGATCTTTTACTTTACTGGTCCTCAGGGAATGGAGACGGCGCTTAAGGAGTCCACCTATAAGTACAAAACTGCTTATTGGTTGGAAGAAATAGGGCGCACAATGAACTCCTTCAAATTAGTAGGAAATACCCGTTTACCCATCCTTCGTGCCGATAAATTGCTTCAACATTATGTGGATTTCCGGTCCAAGCACTTTGGGGTTTTGATATTCCAATACAAAATCATGATTGCCTTCAAGGTATTGATTGTGACGAGTTTGTTGGTTGCGGGAAGTTTACTTTTGATCGAGGAGCAAATCAGTATCGGTCAATTCGTTGCAGCCGAAGTGATCATTATCCTAGTGGTTAACTCGGTGGAAAAGCTGATTCTTTCGCTAGAAACGGTTTATGATACTTTGGTGGCTACCGAGAAACTTGGTCACGTAATGGACCTGGAACTCGAAGATTCAAAAGGAAATGAAAAGGTAATCCAGGCTTACGAATCTGGATTGATGTTTGGGATGGAGAAGGTAGTCTTTCAGACTAAAAACTCAATCGAACCAGTTCTAAAAGGTGTCTCCCTTCAAATCAAATCCGGTAAAAAGGTAGCTGTGACTGGAGAAAGCGGTAGTGGCAAAAGCGCCTTGCTGATGATTTTGTCTGGGCTTTATGAAAATTACCAAGGCACTGTGACTGTCAATGATCTTTCGCTGGAAATGATCAATAAAGAGAAGTACCGGTCTATGGTAGGGGATTTTCTGGAAATGGAACAAATCTTTCATGGGACGATTTTAGAAAACATTACCGTTGGAAGAGAGTACGATCAAAATCAATTGACTGAAGTTTTAGAACTAACTGGATTGAAATCATCTATCTATCAATTGCCAGATGATCTGAATACCGAACTGCAACCGGAAGGCAAAGGGCTTTCCAAGCGAATGATGCAAAGCATCTTGCTTTGCCGAGCTTTGCTTGGGAAACCAAAAGCCATGGTCATGGAAAATGCTCTTGGTTATTTGACTGATGAGGTCAAAGAAAGAGTTACTGAGTACTTATTAAAGGGTGATTGGACATTGATAGCGGTGACCCAAGATGATGCGATCCTTCAAAGAATGGATGAAGTAATCCTTATGGACAGAGGTAGTGTGGTCTACCAAGGAGATTATTCTGGATACGTTCAATTGAAAAAAGGAAATTAACCATGCTTAATATATCTAAAGTAAGAATCAAAGAATCGATTCCATTCAGTGGAGCAAAGAGTTTGGTCATGACCTTGCCACTGAAAGAAAGTCAAAAGCGAATCAGAATCCTGACAAGTGTGATGATGGTGTTTTTTCTGATTCTCTTTATCCCTTGGACTCAGAATATTCGGAGTAAAGGCTATGTAACAGCACTGAGACCGGATCAAAGACCGCAAACGATTCACTCTGTCATAGCGGGTCAAATTGAAAAATGGTATGTGTCTGAAGGAGCTTTTGTAGCCAAAGGAGATACCATTTTGACGATTTCTGAGATCAAAGATGAGTATTTTGATACCTTACTCTTGCCACGAACCCAGTTGCGTGTGGACGCTAAAAATCAATCTGCGCTATCCTATCGGGAAAAGGTAAATGCTTTAGAGATGCAGATTGAGGCAATGAAAAAGAATAATGTGCTGAAATTGCAGCAGGCTGAAAATAAGCTTCGGATGTCGGAGCTGAAGGTAGAGTCGGATAGTATCAAATTCCAACAAGCCAAGATCAATTTTGAGATCGGAAAAGAGCGACTTGACCGATGGGAAGAATTGTACAAGGAAGGGCTTCGATCCCTTACTGATCTGGAATCCCGGAGACTTAGCTTTCAGGATGTTCAGGCCAAAGTAGTAGCTGCAGAAAATGACTTCCTAAGCAGTCAAAATGAATTGATTACTGCTCAGATTGAACTGGATGCGATTCGGACTGAATTTCAGGATAAATTGGCCAAAGCAGAATCAGAGAAGTTTACTGCTATGTCAGCCCAATTTGATGCTGAAGAGACGGTTACCAAGCTTCAAAATCAGTATTCCAATTATGAGGCTCGGACTAACTTCCGACATATTCTTGCCCCTCAGGATGGCTTTTTGGCAAGAGCCATACAAGTGGGACTTGGCGAGACGATCAAAGAAGGGGATGCGATTTTGAATATCGTACCCGCTAATGCTGAATTGGCAGTAGAAATGTATGTGCAGCCTGTAGATCTACCTCTTATTAAAGTTGGAAATAAGGTTCGCTTTATTTTTGACGGTTGGCCTGCGATCGTCTTTTCTGGTTGGCCACAGATATCAAATGGTACATTTGGAGGTGTAGTTACGGCGATTGATCAGTTTGCTGGTAATAATAATCAGTACAGGGTGGTGGTAGTACAGGATCCGGAGGAGGAACCTTGGCCAGAAATGCTACGAATTGGTTCGGGAGCAGATGGTATTGCCTTGTTGAACGATGTTCCTGTTTGGTATGAAATCTGGCGACAGCTTAATGGCTTCCCGGCTGACTACTATACCCAAGAACAAAAAGATGCAATCGCGAAAGAGAAATAATGAAAAAACTGATTCTTTCATCCTTCCTGTTTATTTTCTTTCAGACTGCTTGGAGCCAAGAAATGGATACCCTCCGACTGGAGAGTTTTCTTGATTGGGTAAGGTCATACCATCCTGTAGCTCGTCAGGCGGATATTACCCTTGAGATGGGGGCCATGGAGGTTCGAACTGCAAGAGGTGCTTTTGATCCTTTGCTATTCGGTAACTTGGATCAAAAGACTTTCAAGGATTCCGAATACTATGATCGACGAGAAGCTGGGATTACTGTTCCGACATTAGCTGGAGTAGAGCTCATGGGAACTTTTGAGCAAAATACCGGTCAATTCTTGGATCCTGAAGCTACGGTGCCTTCCGGTGGCCTTTTTGCTGCTGGTGCCGCAGTCAATCTGGGTCAGGGTTTAATCCTAGATGAAAGAAGAGCCATGCTCAGACAAGCGAAGCTTTATCAGCAATCGACAGAGGCTGAGCGGATAGCTATTCTGAATGAGCTGTATTTTGGAGGTGTGGAGATGTATTGGAAATGGTCAGAGAGCTATGCCAATATGAAGGCTTTTGAAGAGGCAGTTCGATTAACTGAAATCCGATATGGTGCAGTAAAGTTAAGCTTTGAGCAAGGAGACGTAGCCGCTATTGATACAGTAGAAGCTTATACGCAGCTCTTGAGTCGGCAGTATAGATTACAGGGATTGCAGAATCAATTCTTTGTTGATACGCAGATGCTCAGTGCTTTCCTTTGGAATGAAGAAGAGCAACCTATGTTACTAAATCCATCAGTTGTTCCTCAGCCACTCGTTGAGAATGATCAATACGCGATTGATCCTGCAGAACTTCGGGAAAACATCAGCATCCATCCGGATCTTCGAATTGCTGATTTCGAATTGGCAAGTTTGGATGTAGATCGGCAGCTAAAAGGACAGTCTCTTCTGCCTGTAGTAAAATTAAAGTATAACTTTCTGGTAGAAGAACTCGGTGGTTTTGAGCAATCTCCATTCTTTGAGAATAACTATAAGTTCGGTGTATCGGTCTACACACCCATTCTATGGAGAAAAGCCAGAGGGTCCCTAGGGCTTGCGAAAGCTAAGATTGACTTCAAACAAAACTCCAGAGATTTAAAAGAACTACAGCTACGAACCAAACTGGAAGGAGAAATCAATTCTTGGAATGTGATCAATCAGCAGGTAAGTACCTTGAGAGAAAATGTATTCAACTTAGAGCGATTACTGAATGCCGAACTCCGTAGATTTGAAATGGGAGAGAGTTCCTTATTCTTGGTAAACGCACGCGAAGTGTCTGTTTTTGATGCTAAAATTACCTTGAATGGTTTGGCGGCCAAACGAAAAATATCCTATGCGAAAGTTCGCTATGCTGCTGGATTTGGATTCGAATAAACTTATTTAACTATGCCTGCATACATTATAGTACAAGTGGATATTTCTGATCCACAGCAATATGAATCTTACAAAAAACTTACCCCTGATACTGTCAAAGCTTTCGGGGGGAAATTTGTACTTCGAGGTAATCCCGTAGAAGCATTGGAAGGGAGTTGGGATCATGACCGCTTGGTAATGTTAGAGTTTGCAGATAAAGAAACTGCAAGGCAATGGTATTATTCCAAGGAGTATCAAGCTGCTAAAGAAATTAGGGAATCTGCTGCACAAGCAAATTTTTTTCTTGTAGAAAGTTGAATATTTGGCATTTTTATTGGTGTAAGGTGCAATAATCTGATTTTGAAATAGAAAATTTCATATTCAGTTTATCTGTTTTATTTAAAAAATCACCAAATTATTCAATCACCCTAAAAAAAATTAAAATGAAAAAGATCCATTTGACAGGAAAATTAATGGCGTTTTTAGGCCTAATTTTCATCGCTTCTTCCTGTATGTCAGGACTTGAGGAAGTGGAAGAAATGCAGGTTACCGAATTGCCGGAGGAGGAAATCTCTGAAATCCCAGAGTCTGAAAACCTTCGAAAGGGACGTACATTTAAATACATAGAGGTATTTTCAAACCAAATCACGCCGATTTCTTTTCCCAACGAAAATCCAGAAATTCCAGTGAACGAAATTACCTTTTTGCCAGGAACAGGCAAAGGTGTTGCGCGCTTCATGGGAAGAGCTACCTCTTATATTAATCAATTGGCAACCAGTGAAACAACATCTATTGGTGCTCCCGTAACTCAGTTTTACGGCGAAGAATTGGCAAAATTAGGATTGAAAAAAATCCCTGATGAAGTGAGTTCAGTAACTGTTGACAGAAGAGGAAATGCGATATTTTTCAAGAGTCTGGAGAATATAGCTACACCGATAAATGAAACATTGACCGTTTTTGTTGCTGAAGTAGAAATCGTCGGGGGGACAGGTAGATTTCGAGGGGCATCAGGAGAAGGCATTGTAGAAGGAAGGTTTAACCCAACAAATGGAAAGGGGAGTTCAGTAGTTAAAGCCTCTTTAAGATTCTAAACTTCCAAACGAATTCATTTTTGAAAGCCTTCTCATTTTGGGAAGGCTTTTTTATTGGAATCGGTTTCGCAAGATTATGGAGTCAAGATTGGATTTAGCACTTTAATAATCTATTTTTCTTCTTTCCAATTTCTATGAAAAAAGTACTGACTTTAGGTGAAATAATGCTTCGCTTGAGTCCGCCTGATAATCAGCGATTAGCACAAGCGAACTCATTTAATCTGGTTTTTGGTGGTTCTGAGGCTAATGTTGCTGCAGGTTTGGCCAATTTTGGAATGCAGGTATCACATGTGACCGCTTTTCCCAACCATGATTTAGGAAAGGCTGCAGTGTCCCATCTCAGAAAAAATGGAATTGATACCACTTTTGTCAAATTTCTTCCTGGAAGATTGGGAGTATATTTTTTAGAGCAAGGTTCTGGGCTTAGAAGCTCCAAAATCGTCTATGACCGTGCAAATAGTAGTTTTTCATCCTATGATGGGAGTGATGAAAATTGGGAGGAGATACTCAAAGAATTTGGGTGGGTGCATTGGTCAGGTATTACTCCGGCCCTTTCTCAAGAATCTGCTAATCTTACTTTGAGGCTTTTGGAAGCCGCTAGAAAATGTTCAATCCCTGTGTCAGGCGATCTTAATTATCGATCTAATCTTTGGAAATATGGAAAGAGTCCGGATGAAATCATGTCTCGATTGATGGAACTTACGACGCATATAATTGGTGGAACCCGTGATTTCAATCAGTGCTTAAATAAAGATTTTCAGTCTTTACAGGAGGCAAGGACTTTTGCATTTCAGCATTTTCAAAACCTCCAAATGATAGTGAATACCCAACGAATCGTACATTCTGCCTCTCACAATACACTATCAGCAAATGCCTACACTAAAGATTCATCAATAAGTACTGAATCAATTGAAATTCAAAATATTATAGATCGGGTTGGAACTGGAGATGCATTTGCCAGTGGACTGATTTTTGGATTAGTAAATGATAAGTCCATCCAAGAATCCTTGGACTTTGGATTGGGTGCAGCCGTTTTAAAACATAGCATTCCAGGAGATGTATTGATCGGATCTGAGGAGGAAATAAAGGAAATTCTGGAAGGCAAATCCGGAGCAATCAAACGATAAATGAGAAATCAAGAAAGTGAGTTTATCAGGAAAATGGATAAAGCTGGAGTAATGCCCATATTTTATCACCCAGATGAAAATGTATGCCTGAAGCTTCTGGAAACTGCCTATGAGGGTGGTATCCGAGTGATCGAATTAGTAAATAGAGGGGATAGAGCGACCCTTGTGTTTCCGGCTTTGAAAAGGCTTGCCGAATCCCTTCCTGGACTGTCCTTGGGAGTAGGGACTATTTATCATCCTTGGCAAGCCGAAGAGTTTATTGAAATGGGAGCAGAGTTCATTGTCGCTCCAGTTATGAACGCGAAGTTAGGTGACTATTGCCGCAAAGTAGATGTGCCGTGGGTACCTGGTTGCGGGACCGTTACGGAAGTTTTTCAAGCTACAGAACTTGGAGCGGAATTGGTTAAGATCTATCCAGCAAATATTCTAGGACCTGATTTTGTGCCCGCTATTCATGCTGTACTGCCTAAGGTTGAAATCATTCCGACAGGAGGGGTAGAACCTAATTTGGGAAGCATCAAACCCTGGTTTGATGCAGGAGTCCTTTGTGTAGGTATGGGATCCCAATTATTGAGAAAAGACTGGATCGCAAATGGAGAATATTCAAAAATCTCATCTTCTATCAGCTCGGTGGTTAATTGGATTCAAGATATAAAGGCTAATCAATAAGTGGTTTTTGAATCCAATCTCAATACCTCAATTGAAATAAATTAACCAGGTGGGATAACTTAGCTTTAAGGAATTGAAAATCAAATCAAAACGAATTTTGACTTAAGTTCAATGCTGTTTTTTCCAAATCGTAAAATATCAATTTGGTTAATCTTCAATCCTTTTTAACCTTTCTAAAACCAAAAAACTTAATGAGATCGTAGTTAAAATTATGAAAACGCTTTATAATCCTAGTAATCCAAATAAAACTCGAAAATATCAGAAGTCATTTTCAAATGGATTATTCAAAAGCTTTCGCTTGGTATACTATAAAAATATGCGATTTAACTGCGGAGGAGGGGTTGCATAATGGAAAGGTCTGCAATCATCATCTTCCAGAAAAATGCTCAATTAGGCAAGGTGAAAACCCGGCTAGCCAAGGATCTTGGAGATCATAAGGCACTAGAAATTTACGACAGACTTTGTAAATTCACTCATAGGATTTGTAGTCAGGTTGCAGTCGATAAGTTTCTCTATTATTCCAATTTTGTTCCTGAGGATAAGCCACGGTATGGATCCTATCATTTCAAAGTTCAGACTGGAATTGGACTAGGCGAGCGAATGTCAAATGCCTTTTCAGATTTATTTTCCGCTGGTTATCAGAAGGTTTTGATAATTGGGACAGATTGTGCAGAGATAAATCCCGAATTGTTTTTGGAGGCTTTCGAGACACTAAATCATCGGGATGTGGTGATAGGTCCAGCAGAAGATGGTGGGTATTATCTGCTAGGTATGAGTCAGTATTTTCCCCAACTTTTTCATGATGTAAATTGGAGTACTTCAGAAGTAATTTACCAGACTAAATCCAATATCAAATCGATTGGAATATCTTACAGTGAGTTAGCCGTTCGGTCGGATATTGATACTCTTGAAGATTGGCAAAAAATGAAAAGCTTGATCGATGAATTGGAGGGAAAATAAATTTGATAATGATCCGAAAGAATGGGGGATTCTGAAAAGCAAGTGAAATTTCGTTCAGAAAAGTATAGCAGAGCTTTTTATAGAATAAACCAATCAAGGTTGGAATTCAAGCTCCAACTTTAAATCCTGTAAATGAAAAAATAATCCTCTTGCTTTCATGAAACTTTCTGTAATCGTTCCGACCCTAAATGAAGAAGAAAACCTGAAAGCTTTGATTCCATTTTTGAAAAAGGAGCTAGCAGAGAAGAAGCATGAAATCATCGTCGTGGATGCTAATAGTAAGGATTACAGTAAGGATATTTGTCAGGAAAATGGAGTTAAATTTACTCAAGTAAATAGGTCAAGCAGAGCTGTTCAGATGAATAGAGGGGCCGAGTTGGCAATCGGTGATACACTGTATTTTGTTCATGCTGATACCCGACCTGTCCCTGGGTTTTTTGAGGATATTGAAAGAGCTGTGGCAAATGGAAAGTTTGCGGGATGTTATCGATACCGTTTTGATTCTAAGCATCCACTCTTGAAAATTAATTCTTGGTTTACCCGTTTCAATGGGATTTTATCAGGAGGAGGTGATCAGACTCTTTTCATTAAAAAGGACCTTTTTGACAGCTTGGGCGGCTTCAATGAGCAGTTTTGTATCATGGAAGATTTTGAATTAGTTAAAAGAATAAAAATCCAGTATCAATTCTATATTATTCCAAAATCTATTAAAGTTTCTGCCCGAAAATACGAGAATAATAGTTGGCTAAGGGTGCAATGGGCCAATTTAATCGCGTTCAAGAATTTCTTGCAAAAAAGAGATCCAAGAGAAATTCGTGAGCAATACTATGGGATGCTAAAGCGAAGTTAGGGGTTGATCCGGTTAAAAATGCGCTCCTAAATCCTTTCTTGCTTTTTTTCGAAAATAACTTCAATTAAGTCTACGAGTCGATTGGAGTATCCAGCTTCATTGTCATACCATCCTACTAGCTTGACCATATTTCCCTTGCTTGAGGTCAGTTCTTTGTCAATGATGCAGGAGTGAGGGTTCCCGATGATATCCATGGAAACGATCGGATCACTTTCTACCTGAAGAATCCCCTTAAATTGGTTTTTTGAAGCATTTTCAAAAGCTTGATTAATTTCTTCTACACTCGCTTCCTTTTCAATTTCGACGATCAAATCTGTCAGAGAACCGTTGGGCACAGGTACTCGCATAGCAGAAGCTTCTATTCTTCCATTTAACCTTGGAAGGACTCTGTCCAAAGCTTTTCCGGCATTGGTCGTAGTCGGAATAATGGAATATGCCGCTGCTCTTGCTCTTCTCAGGTCCCGATGCGGCGCATCATGAAGGTTTTGATCATTGGTGTAGGAGTGAACCGTAGATGCATAGCCTTTTACCAGTCCGAAGTTTTGATCGAGAATTTGGACCATCGGAGCAAGGCAATTGGTAGTACAGGAGGCATTACTGATGATTTTTTCTTTTCCTGTCAAAATATTCTCATTCACTCCCAATACAATCATTTTGATGCTTTCATCTGGTGAAGGAGCTGATATCAAAACCTTTTTAGCACCAGCATCCAAATGGAGCGAAGCAGATTCTCTAGATGTAAACCTTCCGGTACACTCGATGACCAAGTCGATCTCCATCTCTCTCCATGGCAACAATTCCGGTTTTGATTGCTCTAAAAGCCGGATTTTATTGCCTTCAGAGACTAAAAAATTCCCATCAAGACTGATTTTCCTGTCAAACTTTCTATGAATAGAATCATATTTCAGTAGGTGCAAGATGGATTCGTTATTGGCTAAATCGTTGATAGCCACCAGTTCTATATTATCTTTATCCATCAAGAGCTTGGTGGTGTATCTCCCTATTCTTCCAAATCCATTGATAGCAACTCTAATTTTCTTGTTCATTGGGTATATTCTGGCTTTTCTTTGTTCTTCAAAATTAGGCATTCTCAGCACTTTTTTAGGGTAAAATTTTTCAGCCTAATGATCAGGGCTTTATAAGAAATTATCAGATTTTTTTTAGGGCACTTTGTTATTCTAAAAACAGACTTCTATATTTGCACAACCTTTTAAAAAGAGGGCTTGATAATCCCAAAATGGTCCGTTCGTCTAGGGGTTAGGACGCATCCCTTTCACGGATGAAACACGGGTTCGATTCCCGTACGGACTACTAGCAAGCCCTCTATTTTTTTTACCATTTATATGGTCCGTTCGTCTAGGGGTTAGGACGCATCCCTTTCACGGATGAAACACGGGTTCGATTCCCGTACGGACTACTTAGTTCTCAATCACCCGAGACATTTACATTTTTTATTTTATGGTTGTTAGTGGTTAAAGATGACAAATCCCGGTCCATGATCGGGGTTTTGTTTTTTATGGCTGGAAAAGAATTACTTTATCTTTTTGCTATTTTGGGTTTGCAAACCATAAACCTGAAATATGTACTCAACAAAATTCCTAAAGAAGCTTTCAATTCCACTGATTGGAAGTTTTATCCTATTTGCTTGTCAAAAAAATGAGCCTGTTGATTTGAGGATCAAATCCTTAAGCAAGGAAGAGATTCAAATTCAAGTAGCTGCTGCCAAAACTCAGGTGAGTCCCAACCTAAAAGAAGGCTTGAAGTTAGATGTTTGGGCAGTGGATTCATTGATTTTTGATCCAATTTCCATTCATATCACGGATGATGGCTCGCTTTATTACACCCGCACGAATAGACAGAAAAACTCAGAATTTGATATCCGTGGTCATCAGGACTGGGAAATTCGCTCCATCAGTCTTCAAAATATTGAGGATAAGCGGAAGTTTCTACACGAAGAACTTTCTCCTGAGCGAAGCGAAATCAATTCCTGGTTGGAAGACTTAAATGGAGATGGCTCTCACGATTGGAGGGATATGACAGTAGAAAAGGAGCAGATTTTTCGTGTTGACGATACGGATCAAGATGGGTATGCTGATCATTATCAGATGATCGTTGAGGATTTCAACGATGAGGTTACGGACGTTGCCGGAGCTGTGATGAAAGGGGAGGAAGCCCTCTTTGTTGGAGTGGGCCCTGATATGTGGCGTATGGTGGACACCAATGGAGATGGGATCATGGATGAAAAAGAGTCTATCTCTCACGGCTATGGAATTCATATTGGATTTGGTGCTCATGGCATGTCAGGCTTGGAAATGGGACCTGATGGCAGGGTTTATTGGGGGATAGGTGATATTGGCTTCAATGGAAAAGGTCCTGATGGGAAAGAGTGGAAATATCCAAATAGAGGAGTAATTGCAAGAGCAAATCCAGACGGCTCTGATTTTGAAATCTATGCCATGGGGGTTAGAAATACGCATGAATTTGTCTTCGATGAACATACCAATTTGATTTCTGTAGATAATGACGGCGATCATGCCGGTGAAAAGGAACGATTGGTGTACATCACCAATGGGAGTGATACCGGCTGGCGAATCAATTGGCAATTCGGGAAATACCGAGATCCTGACAATAATCGATACAAGGTTTGGATGGACGAACGCTTTTTTACCCCTCGATGGGAGAAACAAGCAGCTTTCATTACTCCTCCAATTGCTAATTATGTTTCTGGTCCTACGGGAATGGTTTATAACCCAGGTGCTGGTCTCGGGCCAAGGTGGAAGGATCACTTTTTCGTTGTGGAGTTTGTAGGCAATGCCGCTAACTCCGGGATACATGCCTTTACATTAGAACCTAAAGGAGCAACTTTTGAACTGAAGTCAACTGAGCGAATTGCTTCTGGAGTATTACCTACGGGAATGGATTTTGGACCGGATGGAGCCTTGTATTTTGCAGATTGGATCGATGGATGGGGAACCAAGAATTATGGTCGAATTTGGAAGCTTGAAGATGAAAGTGCAGAAAACTGGGAACTTCAACAGCATACCAAAAAGGAACTTCAGGCAGATTACAAAACTATTGCCGAGGATGAGCTCAAATCGAAGCTTTATCATGAAGATCTGCGCGTAAGGCGCAAAGCACAATTTGAATTGGCCAAACGTGGTGCTGATGGGGCTGCTATTTTTGAGCAGGTATTAGCTGATAAGAGCAATCAATTAGCTAGAATTCATGCCATTGTTGGATTAAGTCAACTGGCAAGATTGGATGATCGAAAATATGCAGACGAAATAGTCCCATTTCTTCAAGATGAGGATTCAGAAATCCGTGCTCAAGCTGCCAAATGGCTTGGAGATATTCGGTATGACCAAGTCAGCAGTCAACTAATTCAAAACCTTCAGGATGAAAATGCCCGGGTTAGATTTTTTGCTGCCGAAGCTTTAGGAAGAGCGGGTCACAAGGAGGCTTTTGACGACTTGGTCAATCTTTTGGAAACCAATAATGATGAAGATGCTTACATTCGTCACGCTGCGAGTCTGGCACTTGCTAGGATCAATGACGAGGAGAAAATCACCCAACTTTATACTCATCCATCAAAGGCTGTCAGAATGGGAGCAGTGATTGCATTAAGAAGACTTGAAAGCCCAGGACTTTCCAAATTCCTAGCTGATTCGGAGGAATTGATTGTAGCAGAGGCAGCAAGGGCTATTCATGATGACTTTTCTGTGGAAGAATCCTTACCTGATCTGGCAGCTTTAATTATCAGCACAAAATCTGATTTTGAACCTTTAGTTCGAAGGATCATCAGCGCTAATCAACGATTGGGAGGGGAGCAGCAATTAAATGATTTATTAGCCTATGTCAGTCGAAATGATATCCCTCAAGCGATGAAAAGTGAGGCTATAGCTGCTTTAGGTACTTGGTCCAAACCTTCCTTAGTAGACCGAGTGGATGGAAGGTATCGAGGAGAAGTGGAAAGAGATCCTACTTTGCTACGAGAAAAGGCCAGACCGGTCTTCTTATCATTACTTACAAGCAATCAGGCAGATGCTCGTTTGGAGGCTGTAAAGGCAATAGGGAAAGCTGGAGTAAGTGATGCTTCTTCATCGCTTTTAAGTTTGGTCAAAAGCTCTTCTGATTCAGATATGAAGGTTGCTGCCCTTCAGGCACTAGATCGGCTGCAAACTGACGATCTTGCTGAGGCCATTCCGATTGCGATGGAGGACTCTAATCAAGCGGTGAGAGTAGCCGGGCTTTCCTTGCTTTCGCAATCAGCACTTCCTTTGAATCAGAAGCAGGAACTACTCTTGACCATCATCAGAAATCAATCCAATGAGGAAAAACGCCAAGCATTATTAACGCTTTCTACCTTGGAAAATAGCGCTTCTTTTGAAGGTTGGAATGCTATCCTGGTAGATTTTAAAGACGATAAAATATCCTCTCCAATTTGGGTAGAATTGGAAGAAGCCATAGATAAAACGGGTTCAGAAACTCTAATCTCACAATTCCAGCAATTACTTAAAGAAAAAGCCGGAGATGAGAATTGGAGGTTATTCCAAGGCGCTTTGGCAGAAGGAAATGTCCGGGAAGGCCGAACCATTTTCTTCCAAAATCAAGCAGCTCAATGTATTAGATGCCATGCATATGATGATATGGGAGGAAACGCAGGCCCCAGATTAAATGGAATTGCTCGTCAACTTTCCCGAGAGGAACTACTAATAGCTCTTGTGGAACCGAGTGCCCGACTTGCTCCGGGTTATGGCTTTGTGACATTGGAACTTGAGAACGGGGAAACGGTAAGCGGAACCCTTGAAAAAGACTCGGCAGAGGGAGTCTCAATCAAAAATGGACAGGGTGAAACAAAAAGCTATTCCAATGCTGAGATAAAGGAGAAAAAGTTAGCTCCATCAAGTATGCCTTCTATGGCAGAAATGCTCAATAAACGCGAAATAAGAGATTTGGTGAGCTTTCTATCAACACTAAATCGAGTTGAATGAAGACTGTTTTAAAGTTGGGGCTAGCGATAGGGGTTTTTCTATTGCTAGCCCCTTTTTTATTGATTGTCATTGGAAATCATTTGCTTCATGATTCAGGTATTCCAGAAAACCCACAATTGATTCCTGCGAAAAATAATCAAGTGATTCTGGCTTTTTTTCCTCATCCAGATGATGAAATTACTGTGGCAGGCACACTACATCAATTAGCAAGTGAGGGTCATGTTGTACACTTGGTTTGCTTGACGAAAGGAGAAGCAGGAAATACTTTTGGCAAACTTGATAAAAGTGAGCTTGCAGAAATTCGGAGCAAAGAACTTCAAAATTCAGCTGATTTAATTGGAGTTAAATTGCATCTTTTTAATTATCCTGATAGTGGATTGAAGAATCTAGGTCTGGATAGTTTGATTAGTATTGCCAATCATTGGATCAATGAATTGAATCCTGATATTCTGATTTCTTATGACTCAAAAGTCGGTCTTTATGGCCATGATGACCATCGATTGACTGGCCAGGCAATGGAGAATTTATATTTGTCAAGAAAGAATGAAAGCGATTTTTCTCCTTCAGCACTTTATCAAGTGACCCTTTGCTCCAAGCAAATTGATATCGCGTTGAAGCTTTCAGATGGTTTTCAAAAGAATTACCTAAAAGATGAGGGTAAAGGTCTTCCTGAGCCTGATTTTTCAATTAATACTCAAAAGGAATTCTCAACAGTATTGAAGGCAATGCATGCACATGAAAGTCAAAAAGAGGTTTTAAAGGACCTCATGCCTTATCATGATCAAGTTCCTGTTTGGATTTACTCGAGAGTTTTCGGGAGAGAATATTTCCGCCAGGTAAAATAAGAAAGGCTATCAATTTTGATAGCCTTTCTTTGGTTGGTGGTTGTTTGGTTATTAATTCAAGAACTCATCGAAAGTCAAGCTTACGAAGTACATGGTTCCAACTGTTGGGTTACCCCAAGCTTGGCGATAGCCATTGCTGAATAGGTTGGATCCACCCACTTTCAAGATTGACTTCAAGCTTTTCAACTTATAGCTGATCTGTGCATCGAAAGTACCAAACGCCGGCATCACTGAAAGCTGCTGAGAAGAAACTGCAGGTCCTACGAAAGAAGACTGCCATACGAATTCTCCTTGCCATCTGTAAGCCAAAGCAAAGCCTAGATTATCGATCACTTCTCTATTTGCAAAGTTTAATACATATCGATACTCAGGAGTATTGAATGAAGGCTGGAAACCAGTCTCCGCAAGTTCTTCAAGATTTGAAAGGGTATTGTAAGACACGTTACCGCCTAGGCTATAGCCTTTAGGAAGTTTGTAGTCAAGTCCCAATGCCCATCCCCAAGAATTGATGATCTCGGATCTGTTTGTAGGAATAGAGAATACATTTCTACCACCTGGACCTACTCCGATTAGATTCAAACCGGTAAGTGGGTTTGGACCTTGAGATCCAGAAGTTGCATCACCATCCTGTACCAATACTTGGCCTCCGATGAAGTTTTCGAATCTATTGAAGTATGCATAGGTATCAACCAAAAGTCGATTTCCAAAAAGACCTTTATAGCCTACTTCGAAAGATTTTACTCTCTCTGGCTGGAATTCAGTCAACTGGAATGGCTGAAGGTCACCAAGATTATTTTGTGCTGCCAATACAGGTACCAATTGAGGAGTTAAAGCCTGAACTGCAGCGGCTATAGCTGCAGGATCATTTGGAATCTGACCAGCTGCAACCTGCTGCAAGACTATCTGTGTTGCTTGCTGAATTGCAGCATTGATAATAGCTGGATTACTCACATCCGCAGCCACTCCAGCACCAAATTGTTGAACAGTACTCAATGCATAGACTGGGTTGTTATTAAAATTATATCTATCTCTAAATAGTGGAAGACCACCTAATAGTCTTGCTTGCGGTGTCAAGAGATCAATGTATTGATCCTGAGTAGTAGGAATTCGGAATCCTGTCTGGTAAGATGCTCTAAAGTTATGATTGCCTACTGAATATACTCCAGAGACACGTGGGGACCACTGACCTGCAAAGTTTTCATTCTTATCATATCGCACAGAAGCTGTCAATTTAAAGCGATCATTAAAAAGGCTCTTTGATCCCTGCGCATATCCACCAAATTCCCGGATGTTAAATTCATTACCACTTTCATCCAAAGCGAAGAGGGTTCCTTCAGAGTTAAGCTGATACACTCGGTAATTTCCACCAATTACAAACTCAGCAAATTTGATGTCCTCAGAAAGGTTATAAGACCCTTCCACATGGTAAAGGTTGGTCTTGTCTACGAATCGTGCTCCAACTCCAGATGCATTTCCAGGTATAGGACGAGAAGTCACATCAGCCAATGCTTGTCTAAACTCAGGAGATCCTGGCGTAAATCTACCCTGATCAGCAAAAGCTCTAGCTGCTCCATGAGCCTGTTCTGGAGAAAGTCCTCCTTGAATCGCCTGTGCATAGGCTCCTACGTATTGCGGAAACCAAAGTGTAGATGGCTTCCAAGCCTCATTGATACCTTGAGCTGCAATACCTACTGCATAAGAATCTCCAGAACGTTCTTGAGTGGTGTAAGCACGCAAGTACCAGTTAGATCCACGAAGCTCTGCCTTATATTGTCCCAAAGTAAAGTTGGCAATGGAATATCTATCAGCTCCTGTATAGACAGTTGTACCAGCACCAAAATTACCTTGAAGAATAGCTTCTACTCGGTCATTTAATCTCCAGTGCAAAGCTGCATTCAACTTAAGTGAAGTAGTCCCATAATCGGCTACTTCACGCTCTAAATAACCAGTACGTGAAACATTGACATCTGTAGGAATTATTCCCAATGCAGCTTGTGGCAGAACCCCCGCAGCGACCATTCCTTGGGCTACTGAGAACATATTGACATTGGTTTCGTCTCCGTAAGAGTTTACGCCATTATAACCTGGGTTATTAGCACGAGTACCATTTGCGATTCCAAAACCATTCAATAAAGACTGATCTCTGAAGTCATTTGCCTGCCAGTCGTCAGCTTTAAGATATTGCACATTTACTTTGAAAGCTACCTTGTCGTTAAATGCTTTTGCGTATCTAGCAGAGAAATCATAAAAGCCAGTACTGGGGTTCGAACGATTTCCTTCATCCATGATTCCAGTACGAACACTTGCAGAAAGGCCTTGGTATTGGAATGGGTTTTTTGAATTCATCAACAGAATCCCATTTATAGCATTCGGTCCGTAAAGGGCTGATGATGCACCTGGTAGAAGTTCGACACTTTCAAGATCCAATTCGGAAATACCGACTATATTCCCCACAGAGAAGTTTAGACCTGGAGCTTGGTTATCCATTCCATCGATCATTTGCACGGTACGGGTATTTCCGTTTGCATTAAAACCACGTGTATTAAATGATTTAAAGGTAAGAGACTGGGTACTCATCTCCACGCCTTTAAGATTATTCAAAGCATCGTAGAAACTAGCTTGTGGTGCTTCTCTAATTGCGATGATATCCATTTTTTCTACCGAAACAGGAGACTTCATCACGCTTTCCTCAACCCTGGAGGCAGAGATTACAACTTCCTGACCAAGCACTGTTGATTCAGCAAGTTCAATTTCTAAATTACTGATACCTCCAGTAATTTCTACCTCTTGGCTACTGTAGCCAACCATAGAAAATATGAGGGTAAAAGGAGGTTCTTGGTTCACGTTTAGTGTAAAATTACCATCCAGGTCAGAGATCGTACCGATCACTTTTCCTTTGACGATAATGTTTACCCCTACAAGGGTTTCTTTTGTATCTGCGTCGATGACCGTTCCTGAGATGGTCGTCTGGGCAAAAACTGACCCTACCCCTAGGGAAACCAATAAGAAACATGTCAGCATGCTTCTACCGAGATTTTTGGTAAAATTGCTCATAGGCGATTTTGGATTTAGTGAATAAAGCTTACAGCCTTTGGGTGATAGCTGCTTTTCTTCTCGAAATTTATAGTAAAAAGTGAATATTCAATCAAATTGAAAAGAAAAACATTTGCCTCTAAAGTGGAAAATATATTAGATGATCAGGAAACTTGTAAGCTAATTCAATAATCAGTTAATTAATCGAATTGAAAATTAGTGATTTGAAAAAAAGAGTCGTTTTTTATTAGAAAATCTTAAATTCCAATAGGCACAAAAAAAAGTCTGATTTATTTCAGACTTTCTAAATTTCATCACTTGTTTTTGGCATTTTCTTCATTGACATGCCTGACAAGTCTATCGCAGAGATCTTTCATCTCCTCTGACATATACTCATCACCTGTACTGTTAAGTATAGTCTGTGCCATTCCTCCAATGACATCGATATAAAATCTCTTCATTTCAACTACCGACATTTCATCAGTCCATAAGTCAATTCTTAGGGTACTTTGATTTAGATTATCCCAAACATTGACACTGATGCTTTTGGTGGATTCCATACCTTCATCCTCCTTATCTGTAGCACTCCAGAGAATTTCTTTAGGAAGGTTTTGATCGTCTAGATTGACTTGAAAATTGATTTCTGATTTTTTCATCTGTTTATTTTTGCTATTCAATGGTCAGAAGGTCCCGAAAGCCTTCGGGATGACGATTAACCCCGATATATCGGGGCATTTTCCTGTGTGTTTAATGATGATTTTAATCGTGTCGATTTCATGTGATTTTAATTTAATTATCAGTTGCCACATGGAATTCCTACCTGCGGTTGGCAGGTCGCATGTTCTCCCCGATATCTCGAAGCATAACAGAGTATGAAGAACCTGCTATGCTCGATTTCATATCTCTAATTTTGGGCAACAACCGACTTTGACCTTTGCAGGTTCCATTTTAAAACTCCATTTCTGGAATTTCTCCATTTAGGATTAATTTTCCCTCGGTTTTGGACTTAATTTCTTCTACGCTTACTCCTGGAGCTCGCTCTTTCAAAATAAATCCTCCTTCAGGATCAACTTCTAAAACAGCCAAATCCGTCACGATCTTTTTCACACAGCGAATTCCTGTAATTGGTAGGGAGCAAGACTTTAAAAGTTTGGATTCACCACTTTTTGAACAGTGTTGCATCGCGACAATGATATTTTCGGCAGAAGCCACTAAATCCATTGCTCCACCCATTCCTTTTACCATTTTCCCGGGGATCTTCCAGTTGGCAATATCCCCATTCTCGGAGACTTCCATAGCTCCTAGGATGGTTAAATGCACATGTCCTCCTCGGATCATCGCAAAAGACTCAGCCGAATTGAAAAGTACCGATCCCTTCACCATAGTGATGGTTTGTTTTCCCGCATTAATTAAATCTGGGTCAATTTGTTCTTCAGTAGGGAAAGGGCCTATCCCCAAAAGTCCATTTTCAGACTGAAGCACTATCTCCAAATCATCAGGAATATAATTGGCAACCAAGGTAGGAATACCTATTCCTAGGTTAATGTATTGGCCATTTTTGACCTCTTTGGCTATTCTTAGGGCTATTTGTTGTTTCGTAAGCATTTTTCAGTTCTTTGGGTTTATGAAAATCAGGACCTCACAGTTCGCTGTTCGATACGTTTTTCGTAGTTTTTTCCTTCGAAAATCCGCTGAACATAAATCCCAGGAGTATGAATTTGATTCGGATCCAATTCACCGGCAGGTACTAATTCTTCCACTTCAGCAATCGTAATTTTGCCAGCTGCAGCCATCATGGGGTTAAAATTTCTGGCCGTTCCTTTGAAAATCAAATTCCCAGCTGTGTCTCCTTTCCAAGCCTTTATCAAGGAAAATTCTGAACGCAACCAACGCTCCATCAAATAAAGCTTTCCATCAAACTCCCGTATTTCTTTTCCTTCTGCTACTTCGGTTCCGACTCCAGCAGGAGTAAAGAATGCCGGGATTCCTGCGCCGCCGGCTCGGACGCGTTCTGCCAGCGTTCCTTGTGGGATCAGATCAACCTCTAGTTCTCCACTGAGCAACTGACGCTCAAACTCGGCATTTTCGCCTACATAGCTGGAGATCATTTTTTTTACCATGCGCTTTTGCAAAAGCAAACCGATCCCGAAGTCATCCACTCCGGCATTATTGGATACAATGGTGAGGTCTCTGATATCACGTTGGAGTAGGGCAGCGATACAGTTTTCAGGTATTCCGCTCAATCCAAATCCTCCCATCATCAAAAAAGCTCCGCTAGGAATATCCCTGACAGCTTCATTCGCATCTTTTACAGTTTTATTTATCATGATTTTGGGTTTATAGTATCATTTTGGCTCTTTGCTGATCGATCATCAACTGTGACTTTAAGGCTTCCAGACTTTCGAATTTTTGCTCTTCCCGTAAATAATCTCTCAGATAGATCGTAATCTGCTTGTCGTACAGATCACCTTGAAAATCAAAGAGGTGTGTTTCTACACTTTTACTACTTCCATCTACGGTGGGCCGATTGCCAATGTTGAGCATGGCTTTATACAAACTTCCGTTTACAGAGGCTTCTACTGCATAAACGCCATCTTTTGGAATCAGTTTGTAACTGTTTGGAATATGAACATTGGCTGTGGGAAATCCAATAGACCTGCCAATCTGCTGTCCTTTGATTACCAGGCCATTCAATTCATAAGGTCTTCCGAGGAAATTATTGGCAGTGATAATATCGCCAGACTCGAGCGCATTCCGAATTTTGGTGCTGGATACGCCAATTTCATCCACATCTTGTCGGCTTATTTCTTCCAAATCAAACCCGAATTCACCTGAATGTTGCTGAAGATATTCAAATGAACCTTCTCGATTTTTGCCAAATCTGTGGTCATAGCCTATCACCAGTTTTTTGGTCTTGATCTTATCTACCAAAATGCTCTGAATAAACTCCTGAGATGTCAGCTGCGAAAATTCCTTGGTGAAGGGAATGCTGATCAAGTGATCTATTCCAAACTGACGCAGAAGCTTAGCCTTTTCTTCGAAAGTGGAAAGCAATCGAAGATTGTGTTCTTTGGGATAAAGTACCAGCCTGGGATGTGGCCAAAAAGTAAGTAAAATAGTTTCCCCTTTGATGGATTTGGCGATTTCTCTGATTCGCTGTAAAATTTTTTGATGACCGAGATGCACCCCATCGAAGGTCCCGCTTGTGACTACGGGATTAGGCACATTTTCAAATTGGCTCAGTCCCTCATAGATTTTCATTTTCTCTTCGGGCTTTGATTTTTGCTACAAGTTCCAAAAGATTTTCGGCATTTTCTATCCGGTGGTCTCCGATTCGGGTTCTCCTGAGATTTTTTAGATAAGCCCCGACACCTAGGAGCTGGCCAAGGTCTCTAGCTAGACTTCGGATATAGGTGCCCTTGGAGCAGGAGATTCGAAAATCTACCTCAGGATTGTCAAATCGGGTAATCTCAAACTCCCGAACTTCCACCGTTCTAGCTTTGATTTCAACTGTTTTTCCGGCTCTTGCAGCTTCATAGACTCGTTTTCCATCTACTTTTATAGCCGAATGCATAGGAGGAATTTGCTCTATACTTCCTGTGAGTTTTTTCACCGCTTCAAGAAGTTCTTCTTGGCTAATGTTTGAGGGATCTTTTACCTCTTCGATGGGCTTTTCGAGATCGAATGATTCTGTGGTTTTTCCCAAAACAAAAGTTCCGGTGTACTCCTTTTCCTGCCCCATGAAGCTTTCGATTTGCTTGGTCATTTTCCCAGCACAAATAATCAAAAGCCCAGTAGCCAATGGATCTAATGTCCCCGCATGGCCTACTTTTTTGATTTTGAGGGCATTCCTGATTTTTTTGACAGCGTCAAAAGAGGTCCATTCCAGAGGTTTGTCCACCAAAAAAACTTCACCATAAGGTGCTTCTTGCATGATTTTTTGATTAGCTGGCTTTGTTGGATTCAGTCTTGGCCAGAATTGCGTAGATCTCAAAAATGAATCCGGCGAGGGTTACAATAGGTCCGATGGTCAATCCTAAAACCCCATTTCCATGCGGTTCGGGATCAAGCCCAATCAGTACAAAACCCAAAATAATTAGACCGATGCCGATAAACATCAATTTGTAGTTTTTTCTGGAAAAGGGAAAAGCTGCTTTGCTCATATTAGTACAATTCGTCCAAAGACATGTTTAAGTATTTATTGACAGCACGAAGGGTGCTGAAAAAGGAAAGAATACCTCCTGAAACGATCAAGACTCCAAAAAGGATCAAGAGAAGCTCTTCATTTTGGAGAAGGGCAAAACCCTCTATCGCTGTTCGTGTGTAGGAGATCAATCCAAATAGTATCAAAGATGCTACCAATCCGGCAATCATACCGAATACCCATGCTCGGATGAGGAAAGGCTTTCGGATAAAGCCCCGAGTCGCACCAACCAATTGCATGGATCGAATCAAGAATCGCTGCGAGAAGAGTGCTAGTCGGATGGTATTATTAATCAACATGACTACCGTGATCACCAATATGAGAATGAAACCTCCCATTACCAGACTGATTTTCAATAGATTCTTGTTGATCGAATCGACCAAATCAGTCATGTAGGAAACTTCGAAAACTCCCGGTGCAGACTGGATTTCTTGACTGATTTGTTCGATCTGTTCGGAAGTCTGAAACTCTTCTGCCAAGGTGAAAACGAAACTGTCTCTCAAGGGATTGTCTTCCAGGAATTGAGTGAAATCCTCTCCAGTGCTTTCTATGAAAGTCTGGGCAGCCTCTTCATCTGAAATGAAGCGAAAGACCACAGAATCAGCCTTTCTAAGCACAAAAGGGCGATTTTTTAGGTTGGTTTCCAGCGCTTCCAGTTCGGTTTCACTCAAATTTTTATCTAAGAAAACCTGCATTTCGATGTTCTCGCGAATCATGCTGGTCAGACCTTTGGACTGAATCAAGATCACTCCAAAAAGACCGACTATAAATAAAGAAAGCGTGGTACTGAACAGCACACTTCCAAATTTAAACTGTCCGAGTCTCTTCTTTTTCCTAGGGTAAGTTGCCATCTACGATGAATTTCTGATCAAAGCTAAACATCCCCAAGGATTTTGCCAATCATTTTAAGAAAGGATAGGAATTACCTTGCTGGGAGTTACTCCATAGATTTCGGTGCCACTTTGACTTTGCATGAGGGCAAGACCGGTAAATTCTCCAAATGCCGGGAGGATTAATTGATTTTCAATTTTGTAAAAACAAGGTACACGAAGGGATTGACGCCCCATTCCTCTAAGTCTTACACCTGGATGAATGTGCCCGCAGAGATTCAAAAATCCATCTTCTATAGATTCTAAAGGCTCATGCGATAGAACTAGGGAATCGATGAAAACGGGTTGATGATCCAATTGAATAGGTGAGTTTTCATAGCGAAAACTTGGCAACACATCATGATTTCCTTTCACAAGGTGAAAATTGATGTAAGGATATCCTCTCAAGAAATTCATCAATTCATCCCAACTCAAATTCCAATCGCTATGAAAGAGATCGCCTAAGAAATAAACCTCTTGAGGAAAATACTTTGAAAAAAGCTGATTCAATCTCAGAAGATCTTTCTCGTGAATGGGTTCAGGTATTGGAATCCCGGACTTTCTGAAATGCGCTGCTTTGCCATAGTGGAGATCCGAAATAAATAAAATTCGCTTTTGCTCCCACCAAATAGCACGTTCCTTCAAAAGCTCTAAAACACAATGGTTATGTATTATTTGCATCGATTACGAATTCCTTTTACCTCCAACCACCTAAAATTCGTGGAAATGGTTATTTTTACTTAGCTGTCAAAGCTAAAATGATTTTTAATAACGATCTGTTCAATTTTATGAAAGTCCGTCAATTTGCTTCAATTCTTATTTTAGTCTTCTTTTCTTCACAAGTTTGGTCTCAAAGTGAAAATGATATTCTTGGAACTTGGTACAATACTGAAAACACTGCCAAAGTGATCATTTCGAAAAGCGGAGATAAGTTTATGGGGAAAATCTCTTGGCTACTCGAACCTGGAAAAAATGGTGTTCCGGCCATGGATGTGCAAAATGATAATGATAAGCTAAAGCAGCGTCCACTCATGGGGCTTACGATACTGGATGGCTTGACTTACAAGAATGGTATTTGGAAAGGAGGTAAAATTTACGATCCCAAGTCCGGCAACACCTATTCTTGTGAACTCAAATTACTCTCAAAGGATGTATTGGAAGTGACCGGCTTTATGGGCTTTTCATGGATCGGGCGTACGGTAGAATGGACCCGAGCTGAGAAGCCCTAAGTCAATCAGCATTCAGGTAAAAGGAGCGTAAAATATATTGCAGCTGCTCAAATTCGATTAGAAAAGCATCATGTCCTGCCGTGGATTTGATTTCGCGATAGCTACCTTTAGGAATGTGATTGGCGATAAATTGTGATTCTTCAGGTAAAAAAAGCAAATCTGAATCAACGCCAACTGCCAGCGTGCGGGCTTTTATTTTTTCTAATGCTTTTTCCAGGCTTTCCCTTCCTCTACCCAAATCATGACTATCCATTGCTTTGCTCAGCACCCAATAGGAGAGCGCGGTAAATCTATTTCCTAGTTTTTGACCTTGATACCTTAAATAAGTGGCAGCTCGAAAGCCATCAACAGTTCCCTCAGGACTCTGCTGTTTCCGCTCAAAATCTGCCGGATGTCGATAGCTAAGCATCGCAATCGCTCTGGCAGTTTCCAAGCCTTTTTTTCCTGCCTCAGGAGATTTCTCTCCCCAGGTACAATCTGATTCAATAGCCATTCGCTGCGTTTCATTGAATCCTACCACCCATGGAGAGGATTTTGCAGTGGAAGCGAGAATGACTAGGTTTTTCAAGGTCTCTCCTAGCAAATAGGCCCATTCCAATGCAACCTGACCACCAAGTGAGCCACCTAAGAGCGTATGGATCGTACAAATTCCTAAACCTTCTCTGACCAAATCTAAGGCTCGAGCCATATCTCGTGTAGTCAGCGTGGGAAAATCATAAAAGTAGACATCTCCTGTCATTGAGTTGACGGAAAGAGGATTGGTTGAGCCATAGCAGGAACCCGGTAAGTTGACACAGATAATGAAGTGGTTTGCCGGATCGTAAAATTGATCTTCTCCCACCAAACCATTCCACCATTCGCCTACTTTGGAATCTCCAGTCAAGGCATGAACAACCCAAACTACATTGTTTTGCTCGGCATTCAGACTCCCATAGGTGGTGAATGTCAATTCGAGCTCAGGGAGAACTTTCCCAGACTCCAATTCAAATGGAGTCTGGGATATAAAGGATTCCGTACGCATCTCAATAGAAGGTATTGTCAACTTTTCAGTCATTTTATACTTGGTCAAAAGCCTGCTGCAAATCTGCTTTCAAATCTTCAATGTGTTCAAAACCAACAGATAATCTCAACAAGCTTGGCGTTACTCCTGCAGCTAGTTGCTCTTCATCGCTGAGCTGCTGATGCGTAGTAGCTGATGGTTGAATAATGAGCGTTTTAGCATCGCCCACGTTGGCTAGGTGAGAGATCAATTGCAAGGAATCGATGACTTTAGTGGCCTTTTCTTTATCACCTGCTACTTCGAAACTCAGTACTCCACCAAATCCATTTCTCAAGTATTTTTTCGCCAGGTCATGATAAGGGGAAGACTTCAGGCCAGGGTAATTCACTTTCTTCACCTTGGGATGATTTTCAAGCCATTCTGCCATTGCAAGGGCATTTTGAGTAGTTCGCTCGACACGCAAAGACAAAGTTTCCAGTCCTTGCAAGAGCAAGAAAGAATTGAATGGGCTCTGCGAAGGACCAAAATCCCGAAGACCTTCAACTCTAGCGCGAATAGCAAAAGCTATATTGGGTAAGCCAAGTGGATTTCCTTCACCAAACACTTCCCAGAAATTGAGTCCGTGATACCCCTCCGAAGGCTCAGAAAATTGCGGAAACTTACCGTTACCCCAATTGAAATTACCACCATCCACTATGACACCACCGACTGACGTGCCATGTCCGCCAATCCACTTGGTAGCTGAAGCGGTGACGATATTTGCTCCATGGTCGAGTGGCCTGCATAGAAAGCCACCAGCTCCGAAGGTGTTGTCAACAATCAAAGGAATATCATGCTTCTTTGCCACCTGGGCAATGGCTTCAAAATCTGGAATGTTAAATTCCGGATTACCAATAGTCTCCAGATAAATCGCTTTTGTTTTTTCATCGATCAATGCCTCGAAATTTTCAGGAGCATTTCCTTTGGCAAATCGAGCTTCGATACCAATACGCTTAAAAGCAACTTTAAATTGATTGTAAGTGCCACCGTAGAGGTAAGATGTGGACACAAAATTGTCCCCTGCTTGAAGAATGTTATTTAAAGCCAAAAACTGAGCTGCTTGACCAGAGGATGTAGCCAAAGCAGCTACTCCGCCTTCAAGTGCTGCTACCCGCTTTTCGAAGACATCGTTCGTCGGATTCATGATTCGGGTATAGATATTCCCAAATTCTTTCAACCCAAAAAGATTGGCACCGTGTTCAGCGGAATTGAAGGTGTAGGAGGTGGTTTGATAAATTGGTACAGCCCTTGAATTGGTAGTTGGGTCAGGTTCTTGACCAGCATGTAACTGAAGGGTTTCAAAATGATAATTAGCAGACATAATTTATAGGGTTTAAAGGGTTAAGGTTTACAAATTATTCAGCATTGCTAATAGCAATCCTGTTCGCGGGAAGCGATTTCAAAATAAAGTGATGAAATGGGAGGTAAGGTGTTGTGCGTAATCATTTGCGAAGAATTTATATTTCCGAATGAGAATACCTCAGTCGGCAGGAATTGGCACCTTTCCACTTTGGAAGGTTGCCAGAGGGTCAATGAGCCTGTCTCTCGCCTCTTCTTTATAAATCCTCACACTAAAAAAGTACAAGGATACAACAAAGTAAACGCTGAGTTTTAAGATTTCAAAGCGTTTCGGATAATTTAATGCTGAATTTTTAAAAGTGATAGTTCATTACTTGATTTCTTCAGGAAATAAAGTGGCTTAACTATTTAATGAAATTCCTTCAGGTTGTATTTGAAACCTTTGGTTTTTATATCAATTGATTTTTGAGCAGCAGAGCTGATGAAATCATTCAGGATTTCTTCGATATCCTTATCAATAAAATTGGCTTTGGTAGCATTAATTAAGACCTCACTTCCATCCGGAATAGACTCTAAGGCTTTCATCAGTGGAGCTTTGTTTAAATAGGACACTTGTTTCTGAAGCTTGAGTACATAAACTCCTTTATCTTCCAACAGGGTGACCCTTTTATGATAGTTAGCCTGAATGATGAAGAAAAACCCAACCACCAAACCTATACCGATTCCCACTAACAGATTTGTCAACAAAATAGAGATGACTGTGACAATAAATGGTATAAACTGACTTCTTCCTTTAAGGTACTCATCGATAAATACAGAAGGCTTTGCCAATTTGTAGCCGACCATAATAAGGATGGCAGCAAGACAGCTTAGAGGAATTTGATTCAATATTTCTGGTATAGTTAATACCAAAATGAATATCAGGACTCCATGAAAAATTGCTGATAGTTTGGTTTTAGCACCGGCTCCAATATTGGCAGATGTCCGAACAATCACAGCAGTAACGGGGAGCCCTCCAATTAATCCCGAAATAGAATTTCCAATTCCCTGTGCTACAAGCTCTCGTGAGGTAGGAGTAATTCGTTTTTCCGGATCCATCTTATCTCCGGCTTCGATACTCAAGAGCGTTTCAATGCTGGCAATCACAGCTATTGTCACGGCGATAATCCAGAAATTGGAGGTGTTGATGGCTGAAAAATCAGGAAAAGTTAATAAGCTCGCCATTTCGGCTAAGTTTCTGGCAATCGGAATATTCACCAAAAGTTTACCGCTTTGAGTCCAATCGGGAAGAAAGATCTGGTAAAATTTATTAATTAAAACTCCCAAAACTACCACCCAAAGTGCGCCAGGAATTACACCTATCAACTTATGAGCTTTTATTTTGGGTCTATCGAAAAAGTATAGGATAAGTAGTGAAATAAGAGTGATTGGGATTGCTCCAATGCTAAAATTTTGAAAGGCAAACCATATTTCCGAAAAGGAACTGCTACTTTCCAATTGTGCTAGCCCCATTGTTTCCTTATCCCAGCCGAGTCCATGCGGTATTTGCTTAATGATCAGGATGAGGCCGATGGCAGTGAGCATCCCTTTTATCACAGAATGCGGGAAATAATAGCCCAAAACCCCAGCCTTTGCAAAACCGAGAATAATCTGAATAAGTCCTGCAATCACGACAGTACCAAGAAAAAGATCGAAACTACCTAAGCTGGCAATGGAATCCAGAACAATAACGGTAAGACCTGCAGCAGGTCCACTGACACTGACATGGGAACCTGAAAGAACACCGATTATTACTCCCCCGATTATTCCGGCAATCAAACCTGCCAAGGGCGGAGCACCACTTGCCACTGCAATTCCCAAACATAAAGGCAATGCCACCAAAAAGACCACAAGCGAGGCCTTCAAGTCATACTTTATGATGTTTTTGGTGATGGTCTGAGCCATATGAGCCGTGTGGGTTGAAAAGTTAATTATATCAAATAGACGATCAACTTGGGCTCAAAAGTTCTCTAAAGGCAGTGTCAATTGCGGTAAAATCAAAGGAATCTAAGGCAGTATTGAATTTGGTTTCAATCGCGGGTAAGCATAGATTGCCAATGCTTCCCTCGTGGGTATGGGAAACAGTGCTTTGGTCAGGAGCGAAATTACCGGATTCTATATCCAAACCGACCTTTTTATAGGCATCTCTAAATGGCATTCCACTTAATACTAAATCATTGACAACCTCCACGGAGAATACATGCTGATAAAACTTGTCATTCAGGACATCCTTTTTGATTTGAATATCTTTAAGCATGAAAGTGGACATTTCTACGCAGATTTTAAGACTCTCAAGTCCGGGGAAAATTTCCTCTTTCAAAAGTTGTAAATCACGATGATAGCCTGTCGTGGAATTAGTCAAAATCATCGAAATAGTCTGAGGAATGGATTGAATTTGATTGGTTTTGGCACGAATCAGTTCAAATACATCTGGATTTTTCTTGTGAGGCATGATACTCGAACCAGTGGTGAGTTCATCCGGAAAACTTATAAACCCGAAATGTTGATTCATAAACAGACAAACATCATCTGCAAGACGATTCAGTGTGGCTGCAATTCCCGCCAGGGCAAAAGAAAGAGTTCTTTCCGTCTTTCCACGGCTATTTTGTGCGTTAATCACATTGTGATGTAAGTCTGAGAAGCCCAATAATCGTGTAGTGTAAGTTCTGTCTAAAGGAAAGCTTGAACCATATCCAGCCGCTGATCCCAATGGATTTTTATCAGATAAATCAAAAGCTGCTTTTAAAAGTGCTAGGTCTTCACTCAGCCCCTCCAAAACAGAGGAAAACCAAAGCCCAAAGCTTGAAGGCATGGCCAATTGGGTATGAGTGTAACCCGGCATTAGGTCTTCCTGATGTTTCTCCGAAAGATGGGCTAGAAGTTCGCCCAACTCCTCAATTGATTCAACCAATTCACGGATTGCAGCTCGGTAATACAGCTTCAAATCAACGAGAACCTGGTCATTTCGGCTTCGGCCAGAATGAAGCTTTTTTCCAACATCACCAAGTCGCTGAGTCAATAGAAACTCCACCTGAGAATGAACATCTTCGATTCCCGGATCTATGGAAAATTTGCCTTGCTCAATCTCCAAATAGATCGTTTTCAGACCTTCTTGCAACTGCTTGTTTTCTTCTTCTGTAAGCAAGCCGATTTTGAAAAGCATTTTGGCGTGAGCCATGGATCCCAGCACATCAAAAGGAGCCAAAATCAAATCAAATTCCGGATCTCTTCCTATCGTGAATTCTTCTACTTCCTTTTTATTGCCACTGGCTTTCTGCCAAATCTTCATTTTGCTGTTTATTTTATAAGCTGTACGTATTTTTCTAAAAGAAGTAAGTAGCCTAACACTCCTTTTTCTATCTCCTCGATATAAATGAACTCATCTGCAGAGTGAGATCTTGCAGAATCACCGGGTCCGATTTTGATAGATGGGAAGGGGATAAGTGCTTGATCCGAAAGGGTAGGACTTCCAAAAGTTTCTATACCACATTTAATTGCAGCTTTCATAATCGGATGACCGTCCAAAGGACGTGTGCTATTCAATCGAAGTGATCTGGGTGTGAGTTTGGCATGCAATCCCATTTGAAGCTCCTCTATGGCTTCCTCCAAAGTGTAAGCGTCAGTCACCCTCACATCGAGAGTATAGGTACACTTATCGGGGACGACATTATGTTGTTTTCCTGCGGAAATAATTGTGGCAGAAACTTTAGTTTCTCCTAGGTAGTGAGATTGCCTTTTAAATTTAAAATCCCTGATTTTCAGAATATCTTCCATCGCGAGATAAATGGCATTAACCCCTTCGTCTCGGGCAGCATGGCCTGGTTTACCGGTTACTTCTGCATCTATCACGACCAATCCCTTTTCAGCCAAAGCCATTTTCATCTGGGTAGGTTCGCCGACTATAGCAAGATCGGCTGGTTTTAGTTTTTTGACCAGCATTTCCATTCCCTTTTTGCCAGAAATCTCCTCTTCTGCAGAGGCTATAAAGACCAAATTGAACGGTAGTTCTTCTTTCCAAAGGTGAAGAAAGGTTGCTAATAAGCTTACCAAACAGCCGCCTGCATCATTTGAACCAAGACCAAAAAGTTTTCCGTCTTCTATATCTGGAGAAAATGGTTTTCTGGTATATCCATTGTTTGGATAAACGGTATCATGATGAGAATTCAGCCAAATATCGGGTTTTTGGGGATCATAATTTTTCTGATACACCACGATATTATTTCCAAAACGGTTGATATCTGCTCCATTTTGAATTAAAAATCGGCTCAAAATAGTTGCCGTTTCTTCTTCCTGTTTGGAAATGGAAGGGGTAGCAATTAGCTCCTTCAACAGATCAATGCAGTCGGAAACAATCTCTTCATTGTACTTCATAAACTCTTAGTATAAATCGTAGCGATGTTTTTCAATTATAGTCCCAGAGAGCTTTCCTTTGGTAGAAAGGATAAGATTTTCAGCCTTTCCTATCCAGACATGGTTAACACCTTTCTGTAGCGCTTCAAAAGCATTGTCAAGTTTGGGAATCATACCTGAATGGATGACATTCTCTTTCCTAAGTTCAGCGTAAATATCCTCATTGATGAGCGGTATGATTGAATTTTCATTTTGCTCATCGACCAAGACCCCGCTTTTGTTGAAGCAATAATACAGGTTGACTTCATGCTTTTTAGCCAAATTTGTAGCGATGGCAGAAGCAATGCTGTCTGCGTTGGTATTTAATAATTGTCCCGTTTTATCATATGTAATAGCACAGAAAACGGGTACGATATCTTCCTGAAGCAAGTATGAAAGCAAGCGTGAATTCACTTCCTTGATGTCTCCTACGAAGCCATAGTCTATTTTTTTGACAGGTCGTTTTTCAGACTGGATTGCATTCCCGTCAGCCCCTGTCATCCCCATCGAGTTAACACCTCGAGCTTGAAGCTTTGCGACAATATTTTTATTGATTAGCCCGGCGTAGACCATGGTCACAATGTCCAATGTATCTTGGTCGGTGATTCTACGTCCATCGACCATTTCCGGCATGACTCCAAGCGACTCACCAAATTTAGAAGCCATCACACCACCTCCGTGAACGAGGATTTTTTTACCAGGGAATTTGGCAAATTGGTCCAAAAATTCTTCCAGTTTTTCAGGGTGGTCAATGACATTTCCCCCGATTTTGATCACTGAGATTTTCATGGTTTCTATAATTTAAAAATCATCCAATGATTTTGCTTAAAACAGCCTGTGCTGCATAGATTCTGTTTTCGGCCTGCCGCTGAACTAGCGATCGATCACTATCCAATATTTCGTCTGATAATTCTAAGTTCCTTCGCACTGGCAAGCAATGCATTACTTTCGCATCAGGTGCTTTGCTGAGGTGCGCTTCAGTCAGCATCCAACTGAGATCTGTAGAGTGGATTTTTCCGTAATCATTAAAAGATGACCAGTTTTTAACATACACAAAATCAGCGTCTTGAAGTGCCTTGCTTTGATCATATTCTAAAGTGGCTCCTTTTGTAAATTTCTCATCCAACTCATAGCCCTCTGGATGGGTAATCGTCAAGTCGTACTCCATTCCCAAAGCCCATTCGGAAAAGCTATTGGCAACCGCATGGGGTATAGCTTTGATATGGGGAGCCCAGGTCAAAACAACTTTTGGTCTTTTACTGGATGGGGTATTTTCCTTCATGGTAATCATATCTGCCAGACTCTGAAGAGGATGGCGGATTGCTGATTCCAAGCTAACGATTGGAATACCGGAATGACGGATAAATTGATTCAATACAAAGTCCTCAGTGTCCTCATTTTTTTGGGTTAGAGTAGGGAAAGCCCTGATGGCCAAAACATCAAAATAGGTACCCAACACACCGGCAGCATCCTTAATGTGCTCGACGGTGCCTTTATTCATCACTTCGCCATCTTTCATTTCCAATGCCCAACCTTCCTTGTCCATATTCAAGACAATTGCCTCCATACCGAGATTTTGAGCAGCTATTTGGGTACTGACCCGAGTACGGAGAGATGGGTTTAGAAAAATGCAGCCTACACGCTTGCCTATCCCTTTGCTGATATCCTTTCTGGGATCATTTTTATAGGATTTTGCAAGGTCTATGAGTTCTTGTCCAAGCGCTAAAGACTCAAATTGAGTAAAATTCTTCATAGTCTGAAGGCCTATTTGGCCAAAATTTCTCGAATTGCTGTGATAAACGAATTTAATTGATTCCACTCAACAGACAAGGGAGGAAGCAGTCGAATCGTCTGTTTTTTTGCGGCAGAACCTGTGAATATTTGGTATTTGTTTACTAATTCCGAACGAACTGGTCCCGCTTCTCGGTCAAGATCTATCCCGATCATAAGCCCTTTTCCCCGTACTTCCTGGATTTGTGGAATAGTTCGAAGCTCTGAAATAAGGCGTTCCCCAAGTTCATTTGCACGCTCTTGAAGCTTCTCTTTTTCAAGCACTTCCAAAACGGCTAATCCAGCTGCGCAAGCCAAGTGATTACCTCCAAAAGTGGTACCCAAAAGGCCATAACTAGCTTCAAAATCAGGAGAAATCAAAAGTCCTCCAATTGGAAAACCATTGCCCATCCCTTTGGCCATGGTAATCAAATCGGGCATCAAGCCATCTACCCATTGATGTGCAAAAAATCTTCCCGTCCGACTAAAGCCTGATTGTACTTCATCCAAAATAAGCTTAGCACCGTATTTTTTACAAAGTCTTTCTAGACCCAAAAGAAAGTCTGCATCCGGCACCTGAATGCCTCCTACACCTTGAATTCCTTCGATAATGACTCCGGCTATTTGTTCATGCGCTAGTGTTTTCTCTGCTTCTTCCAAATCTCCGAAGGGCAGGATATGGAAATCTGAACGGGCATTAGATGGGGCAATAATTTTTGGATTATCTGTCAAGGCAACTGCACCTGATGTCCTTCCATGAAATGCTCCCGAAAAGGCAATGAAACCAGGTTTTCCAGTTGCAAATGATGCCATTTTGATGGCGTTTTCATTTGCCTCAGCTCCGGAGTTACAAAGGAAAAGCTGATAATTATGCAAACAGGAAAGCTCTCCCAGTTTATTTGCGTATTCTTTCTGTATGGGGATCTGAACCGAGTTGGAGTAAAATGCAATAGAATCAAGCTGATCTTTGATTCGCTTGACAAAATGCGGATGCGTATGCCCAATTGAAATCACCGCATGACCACCGTACAGATCCAAGTATTCCCGACTTTGATCATCCCAAAGTTTACACCCTTCCGCCTTCTGAATAGTGATGGGAATCAAGGGATATACATCAAATAGCTTCATTTTTATTTCAAAATTTTAAAGGGTGATTAGATCGGTTTTTGAAATTCGATTCAAGAAGTTAAAATGCAATTGACTTAAGATTCAACCCAGTTTTTTCATCCAGACCAAAAGCTAGATTATAGTTTTGAACGGCTTGTCCTGAGGCACCTTTCAGGAGGTTGTCGATTGCTGAATATATCACCAATTGTCCGGCCTCTTTTTGTAAATAAACCAGACATTTATTGGTATTGACCACTTGCTTTAGGTCAATGTCATGGTCTGCGACATGGGTGAAAGCAGCATTTTTGTAAAATTCCTTATACAAGGCTTTTGCTTCTTCCAAACTACCCTCAAAAGGAAAATAAGCAGTAATCCATATTCCCCGGGCAAAATTGCCGCGATAGGGAACAAACAGCAAATCTGAATCGAAATCAGCATTTGTTTGAATGAAGGTTTGCTTGATCTCTTTCAGGTGTTGATGTGTGAAGAGTTTGTAAACCGAAATATTGCTTAATCTGTAGCTGAAATGGGAGGTATCGGCCAGTTTCTTTCCTGCACCAGTACTCCCGGTAATTCCATTGATATGAATGGAACCCTTCACTAAGCCATTTAATACAGCCGGCAAAAGCGCCAATTGAATCCCTGTCGCAAAGCAACCGGGATTGGCAATTCTTTTAGCGTTTTTGATCTTCTCCCTATTGACTTCAGGAAGCCCATAAATAAATCCATCTGATTCATCCCTGAAATCCGTGGAAAGGTCAATGATGACTGTTTTGAGATCAAAAGAATGCTGATCTAAAAAAGAACGTGTTTGTCCGTGAGGCAAGCCTAAGAAAACTGCATCTAGACCGGAAGTTTCTACCTGATCAGTAAAATACAAGTCACAATCTCCGATCAAGTCCGGATGCACCTCGCTTATATGCTTTCCTACTTGACTGTTGGAATGGATATAGACCAGTTCACAGTTTGGGTGATGTACCAAAAGACGGATTAATTCACCTCCTGTGTAGCCTGCCGCACCAATGATAGCTGTTTTAATCATTTTCTTGTTGGTTGACCTGATGGAAAATGGCTGTTTGATTTCCTAAAATTCGAGTAAAGCCCTTGACATCTTCGGCCGTGTATCCCTTGTTCATTTCGCCATAGCTTCCAAATTTCGATGCCATCAAATCATGCGCTGAAGCAATTCCCAAAAGGGTAAAGTGCTTAACATCAAGTCTCACGAAGACATCACCTGATACATACTCCTGAGTGGATTGTAGGAAAGCTTCTAGATTTCGCATCACTGGATCTAGGTAATGTCCTTCATGCAGGTGATTTCCGTAGAATTCAGCTTGTTGGTTTTTCCAGAATAGCTGCCACTTGGTAAGGGTATGCTTTTCTAGCAATTGATGTGCTTTGATGATGATGATCGGTGCTGCGGCCTCAAAACCCACTCGTCCTTTGATTCCGATGATCGTATCTCCGACGTGAATATCCCGACCGATTCCAAACGGGCCGGCGATCTCCTGAAGCTTCTGAATGGCTTCTACCGGATTATCAAAAACCTCATTATCAATACCTTTCAATTCTCCTTGAACAAAGGTCAATTTCACTTCTTTAGCCTCTTTCTCAGTGATCTGAGTTGGCCAAGCTTCTTCGGGTAAATATCCCAAGGAAGAAAGTGTTTCTTTTCCACCCACGGAAGTACCCCAGATACCTTTATTTATGGAATATGCGGCCTTTTCGAAATTCATTTCCACCCCATGCTTTTTAAGATATTCGATTTCTTCCTGTCTGGAAAGCTTTAAGTCGCGAATTGGGGTGATGATTTCAATATCCGGGATAATGGTCTGAAAGATCATATCAAATCGGACCTGATCATTTCCCGCACCGGTTGAGCCATGAGCTACCGCTTTTGCTCCGATGGATTTGGCATAGTCAGCCAGTGATTTTGCCTGCAGGATTCGTTCGGCAGATACGGATAGGGGATAAGTCCCATTTTTCAAGACGTTACCAAAAGTCAGGTATTTCAAAACCTGCAAATAGTAAGTATCTACCACATCCAAGATGGTAAAAGATGCGATTCCGAGACTTTTTGCTCGGGATTCGATGGACTTTAATTCTTCTTCGGAAAAGCCGCCTGTATTGACCAAAACAGCATGTACCTCATAACCCAAATCTTTGGATAAATGGAGTGCACAAAAGGTGGTATCGAGGCCGCCACTATAGGCTAAAACAATTTTTTGCATCTATTCTTGAATTTTAAATAAATAAACTGAGAAAGGATTTGGCTGATTTGCCAAGTTTAAGAAACACGAACTTTTTCAATCGAACCCAGCGATCAAACAAATTGATACGTTTATTGAAATCTTTACGAAGGGCCATTTCTGCCAATTTGTTTTTGGGAGCATTGGGATCGTAAAGCATCGCCGTACAGAGGCAGTTTTGCCTTGATTTGGACATCAAAATTTCATAATTGACACAGCTCTGACAGCCTTTCCAGAATTCATTATCGTCCGTAAGATCTGCGTAAGAAACAGGAATGTATCCCAGTTCAGAGTTGATTTTCATCACAGCAGGCCCGGTGGTTAAGCCAAATATTTTCGAATCCGGATATTTAAGCCGGCTAAGCTTGAATATTTCCTGCTTGATTTTTCTAGCCAAGCCGTACTTTCGGAATTCTGGGGAAACGATCAAACCGGAATTGGCCACATATTTCCCATGTCCCCAAGCCTCAATATAGCAAAAGCCTGCCCAGCGACCATCTCCTGTCAATGCGATGATGGCCTTTCCCTCTTCTATTTTGGTTTGGACGTATTCGATACTACGTTTGGCAATACCCGTGCCCCGAGCTTTAGCCGAGTTGGCCATCTCATCGGTGATTTGCTGAGCAAATGATTTGTGACTGGCATCAGCCACTAATATTTTAAAGGTGATTTCTTCCATAATAGGTGGAGAAATGAATTACTGCGTTGCAGAAATAAATAAATCAGGAAAGGAAAGGACAAAAGGAAATCTCCCGCGTAGGGAAATTGAAAATATGGCAGGGTCAAACCCTAAAAAAGTACCTTCGCCTCCTAACTGGAGAAAAATTAACAGCAGGACATCCTACCACAACAAAAGCAGTCGCGTTGGCCTCGGATATCAATATGTTATTGAAGGAATTCATTTGAGCGTGTAAAATTGTAACGATGAAAAAGATATTCCAAAATAAATTCACAAAAATTAATCATTTCAGGCTTTTCGCTGAAAAGAATTTAACCAAACAGTTCAAAAAATTAGGATTCGTAAAATAAACCGAATTTTATTTTGAGCTATATCAAGTCTTTTTACTCATTTTTTTCAAAGCTTTGACAAATTGATCCAATTCATCTGTAGTGGTGTAGATGTTTGGAGTGATTCTGCAGCCATGAACACCATTTCCATCGATTGCAACGGTGAAGATTTTAAATTCATCCATCAAGCGTTTGGCCAAATCTCCGGGTTTTACTTTTTCCAAACCAACATTGGCTATGGCACAGGATCGAAAAGGCTCGATGGGTGTATTGACGTTGATTCCTTCAATTTCTCTGACCTGATCTGACCAATAGCGCTGAATAAACCGTAGGCGGTCTTCTTTCCGCTTTGCACCGATTTTTTCATGAAATTCAATGGCATTTATTACTGCAAGGTCGGTAGCCACTGGATGTGTCCCTGTATGGTTGAGATTATAAATACCAGGTCGGTCTAATTGATAAGGTGCGAGTAGTGGACGAATTTGATCTGCTTTCCCCTTTTTGACAAACAATAATCCAGCACCAAGCGGTACACTCAGCCACTTGTGAAGACTTGATCCATAATAGTCACAATCCAAATCTTTCATTTTGAAAGTGAAATGCCCCACCGCATGTGCTCCATCTACCATCACTTCCACTCCATGACGATGGGCCATATCACATATTTTCCGTACAGGCAGAATATGACCCGTGATATTGACAATGTGGGGAACCATAATCAGCCTTGTCTTGCTGGTAATGGCATTCTCATAGACCGCTACGATCTCCTCATCTGATTCTGGATGCATCGGAATATCTATCTTTTTGAGATGGACTCCATGTCTTCGATGGGCTAGTTCAAACATAGTCAGCATACTCCCATAATCCTGATTTGACATGATAGCCTCATCTCCTCTGTTCCACGGATACCCTGCAATAATAAGATCTAATGATTCGGTGGTATTCCGAGTGATGGCTATTTCCTCTGGATCTGCTCCAACCAATTCGGCTAGTTTGGCTGCTGAATTGGCCTTATTATCCCATTGTACCGTCCGCATGTAATAAGAACCTTGATAATTCACTTCACGGATATGTTCGATGTATTTCTCGAGTGTTTCTTGGGGTAAAAAACAATAGTATCCATTTTCCAAATTGATATAATCTGGCTTGAGTTTGTAGCCTTTTCGGATTTGATCCCAAATATCATCCGAGTCAAAGTCAATACCTGATAAATAATGAGCTTCTGCCTGACTTTTCAGAGGTCCTGCGAAAGTTCCCAAACCTAGGCTTGCAAGAGCTTTGATAAATGTTCTTTTCTTCATAGCATCAAAGGATATAGGTTAAAATCCACACGATCAAAAGCAAAATGGCCACCCAAGTGATCCAAGGGGAACGTTTCGGGAACTCAAATTTGCAAATAGGGCAAATAGCTGCCTTGGCATCAATTTCCATTGCACAGGATGGACATTCTTTAGTTTTCAAAATTCAGTGAACTCTTTTAAGGATTTGATCATTTCTCCCATAAGTAAATCAAAAGTCTATGAAAATTGAAATTTGGTCGGATGTAGTTTGTCCTTTTTGCTACATCGGCAAGCGAAAACTCGAAAAAGCACTGGATAAATTTCCCTTGAAAGATCAGGTCGAAATCGAATGGAAGAGCTTTCAGCTAAATCCAGAAGAGAAAACCAATCCATCGATAAATACTTTAGAGCATTTGGCACAGTCAAAGGGATGGTCCATGGATCAAACCAGAGAAATCACCTCAAATGTGGTGGAAATGGCTAAAGAGCAGGGCTTGGAATTTGACTTTGAGAAGGCAAAGGTGGCCAATACCAAAAACGCTCACCGGCTGATTCATTTTGCAAAACAGCAAGGGAAAGGCGGAGAAATGAAGGAACGCTTACTAAAAGCCTATTTCAGTGATGGAGAAAATGTGGATGATCTGAATACGCTGATAAAGCTTGGAGCAGAAATCGGGTTGAAGGAATCCGAAATCAAATCAATGCTAGCGTCCAATCAATTTGATGATGCTGTGGATCAGGATATTTATGAATCCCGATTAATAGGTGTTAGAGGAGTTCCTTTTTTCGTTTTAGATCGAAAATTCGGGATTTCCGGAGCACAGCCTGACGAAGTATTTGAGGAAACCATAGAAAAAGCATGGTCCGAATTCGCAAAAAATAACTCTATTTTCGAGGTAAAGTCCGCTGAGAATGGAGAAAGCTGTGATGTAGACGGGAATTGCTAAATAGAGATGGAAGTAGGAAGCTTGAAGTAGGAAGACCTTCTTACTTCATGCTTCCCACTTCTAGCTTCCGGCTTTAAATTACCAAACTCCACGAGTTTTCATCTGAAGCGTATATACTGCATCCATTGCGGTGATAAACAAAGTTTTTCTATCTAAGGCGGCAAAAGTGACATTTGCAGTCCATTTTGCAGGAACCGGGATATGAGCGATTTTTTCGCCTTTCGAGCTAAAAACAGTCACTCCGTCTCCTGTGAGGTAAATATTTCCTCGATTATCGATCGTCATTCCATCTGATCCCATTTCGCAGAAAAGCTCCTTATTGATCAAATAACCATCTTCCCGGATTTCGTAGCGGTAGGTTTTACTATCTCCGATATCTGCCACATAGAGGTATTTACCATCAGGTGTACCAATGATACCATTTGGCTTGACAAGGTCTTCAGTTACTCTGAAAAACTCAGCTCCATCCTCAGACAAGAAATAGACATGCTCTCCATCTTGTTCTCTTTCATTTCCTCGGATTCCTTCCCAGTAAGGCCTTACATAAAGAGGATCCGTAAAATACATTCCTCCCTTTGGCCGTACCCAGACATCATTTGGACCATTTAATTTTTTGCCCCTGAAGTTTTCGACCAAAACCGTTTCATTTCCCTTTGAATCTAAAGCCCAGAGCTGGTTTTGCTCATCTGCACAGGAGATGAGTGTACCGTCAAGTTTGAAATACATGCCATTGGATCGTCCGGCATTTTCCTTGAACACCGAAACTTCTCCGGAAATGGCATTCCAGACGTGGATACGATCATTTGGTTGGTCTGTAAAATACACATCGCCCACGCGACTGACTGCAGGTCCTTCGGTAAAGGAAAATCCATCTTGGACTTTTACCAGTTCGGCACCCTTGACGATGATTCCTTTTTTATCTTCAATTTGCGACATAGCTGTTTGGGATAAAATACCCGCTACCAGAGCGAGTAGTAATTTTTTATTGATCATAGGTTTATTGGTTTCTCTCCATTACTAAAATTAGCACTTCTAAGTCTTCACTGTAAGCCATCCGTGAAATATTTTGATGAGATGAAAGGTTGATTTCAGCTAGCTTGGACCAAGTATTTTCATTTATTCTCCTCATAAAAATCTCATTTCCTCTCGCCATCAAAATGTTTTTTTTATCAACCCAGATAAAATCTTCTGAGCCACCTAAGCCAAGCCCTAGTTCGGATTTTCGATTGGTTTTTAAATCAAAAGCCCGTAATTCCAAGGCAACACCATCTGGTTTTGTCTGGACATCTTCCTTGGAAAGATAGGTGATTTCTGAGGTTTTTGGCCTTCGCTTTACTGATCTGCCGATATTCTGATCCATTGATACGAGATCTCCTCGACCTCTAGCATAAATCAATGAATTAGGCTCTCCTAAAACAAACATCGCGGCCTTGTTGTCATACCAGTCATAATAGCCCACTGGCTCGATATCATCATAGAGTAACTCCGGCTCGCTAAGGTTGATAGGGTAAAGCCAAAGCCGCTGAGCACCTTCGGGCTCAACTACTACCGCTGCTATGTATTGCTTGCAGTCCGTAATGGATGGGGAATATTCGCTTCGGTCAGCAGTTTTAGTTAGATTGGTGAAGTTCTTTGTTGAAAAATTATAGAGAATAATATCGTGATTTCCTTGATCATCCGCTGCCGAAAAAACTAATTCCTGATCATTGATGAAATTTGGTTGATTGTCATACCCAACTCTATCTGTCAATGGTTTGGCTGTTTCTGCGAGAATTTCAAGGCTTTTACCCTTTCCTTTGGTATCCACTTGAATCAGGTCAAAACTTCCCTGCGCAAATAGCGGCAAGGAAAATAAAATCAGAAAGCAGAGATTGGCAGTAATCTTCTTCAGCATAAATGATTGGTTTGTGCAACCAAAATACAAAATCAAGGTTAGATTGCTGTGGACAAATTGAAGCTTTACACCAATCAGAATTTTGATCAACTCCGACAAAGACAAGATCCCCTTGCAGATCAGGCAGTTGAGGACTTGATAGCAAATCCAAAGTTGATTGATGTATTCAATTCCTGGGATATGATTCCTGATCAATTGAGCCTTGATTTCAGTCCGAGGGTGAGAAATTTCCTTCAGTTTTATTTTGATAAACTATCACTTGGAGAAACTTCAGTTCTTCAAAATGGGCAGGCTTTTTTCGCTAAAAATGGAGATATCTATCTAGGTCTTTTAGGTTTTTATTCGTTGCCCTACTGCTATGCTTTTGGAGATGGGGCAGAGGTATTGGTCAGATCAAAGCGGATCGTACAGGATATCGGAAAGCGGCTGGCAGAGACTGGCGTTTTTGTAATGGACATTTTCCGGCCCAATGCCTTTATTTCTGATTCTCGGGCCTACTTAACTTGCGCGAAAGTCCGGTTGATTCATGCCTTTAGCAGATATTTTATCCAAAAATATGCACGGGACTGGGACCCAAAGTTTGGAAAAGCTATCAATCAGGAGGATATGCTTGGAACTAATCTGGCCTTCAGCATGATCGTACTTCGCGGAATGATCAAAATGGGCAGGAATATCTCAGAATCGGATTTTGAGGCTGTTTTGCAGTATTGGAAATGGATAGGGGAGTTGATCGGAGTGGATACTAGTTATTGGCCTGAAAATTCCAAGGAAGCGTTTGAGTTGGATCGACTGATCCGGAAAAGACATCTAAAAAGCACAGAAGCAGGAAAAACCTTGATAGGTGCTCTCGGTGGCTACTATAAAGGAAACATTCCTGATGCCCTCATCCGGCAGCAAGTTGATGGATTATTTTATTTTTTCCTGGGAAAAGAAGCCTCTAATGCACTTGGGGTAAAAAGCACAAATGCACTTCCTGGAAATTTGGTTGATCTTGTTTTTCGCTTTTCAGGATTGAAAAATTACGGCTCGAAGAAAAGCTATGAAAGCTTTCGCAGAATGATGGAAATTCAACAAAAAGAAAAATTTGGTGAAGTCATAAAACTGAACTTACCTCAAGTTGTCCGTTCATAATCGGACACATTTTTGTACGTTTATCAATCATTTTAATCGTTCAACCCCCTCTTTTTGCCGAAAAACATGCATTTTGGGCATTGGCACCCTTTTCGTATTCTTACTGGCATGAAAGCAATCATCATGAAACTTCAGAAGCTTCCATTGGAGCTGATCTTTTGGATCGGAAGTTTGCTTGCAATTCTCACGATTGACCCTTGGGCAGCGAATCACTTTTCGCTCTGTCCATTGGAAAATCTCGGGTTCAGTTGGTGTCCTGGTTGCGGTTTAGGCCGGGCCATGAACTTATTGGCACGAGGAGAATTCCAGGCATCTTGGGAAATGCATCCATTGGCGGCTCTGGCGTATCTGGTGATTTTTTCTAGAATTTGGAATTTGATAAGCAACTTAAAAACAACACACAACTATGGCTAATGTATTAAGACACCTGCCCGAACTCGAAGGAATGGAATTGGGCTACATTCAAGGATTGATGAAAAATATGGATGACGATCAAGCATCTCTCTTTGCACAGGTTTACCGTGCGAGAAGAAAAGACGCTCAAATGATCCTAATCTTGACCTTGATCGGTTTCTTTGGATTTGCAGGTTTGCATCGATTCATCTTGGGACAAATCGGCTTAGGTATTCTATATATTTTGACTGTCGGATTGTGCTTTATCGGTACGATCGTGGATTTGGTCAACTACAAGAGCCTAGCTTATGAATACAACGTCAAGATGGCGCATGAAACCTTGGCAATGCTTTCCAATCAATATCCTTCTCCTATGGATGGAAATATCGGAAACTCATAAATTGTATACCAATAACCACTAGCAAGAGAGGCTGTCCCAAAAGTAAAGCTTGTCACATTGAGCGAAGTCGAAATGTCTTCCAACATACCGGAAATGGCCTTCGACTCCGCTCAGGCTGACAAACAAACGGTTTATGAGACAGCCATTTTTTTGTTACCAATCATCTTCTGTTCCCAAATCCTTCTTCGGTTTTTGAAGTGTTTCTTCAAAAAAGTCTTCCCCTTCATCAGAAATTAAAAGGTGAAATCCCATCAATAGTTCTGAAATTGCTTGTAATTCCTCAAACGAGGCTTGCTGCACATGGAAGGGAAGCTGAACAAGGTTTGAATCTTTTTTTGAAAATGGGGGAGGAACCTCTGCATCAAAGAGATAGGGCCAAAGGGTTTTTCCACAGGCTATTCCCCATCGATCTACGGCTAGCTGACCTGCATAGACTTCTAGCCTTTCATTAATTTCATTGAAAAATCGCTCAGTTTCAGCTAATCTGATTCTTGATCCTGCTCTAGACTTTCCTTTGGTTTTCAAATGTTTAACCTGTGATTTACCTTGTTTTTTCCGAACCATATAGGCTCGAAATATTTTGTGATCAATCAATTGACGATTTTCAATTAGCCCTGTAAATGCTTGCCCGGCTCTAATTCCAACCAATGCTATGGCTGATTTGGATTGAAGAACGAGTTGGTCATTTTGCCAATTGTGGTCCCAAGGCAGAAATATCTTGGCAAACCATTTATTTTGCATTCCCAACTCGAGTTGGTGCTTTTTTTGATTGTATTGAAGATCCAGATTTTCCTTTTTGGACTTTTTCAATAGCTCCTCAAAAGTCGTAAAATCAATATTTTGGGTATTGGGAATATGCATACAATTAGATCCAAAAAAGGATTTCTGCAAATAAACAAATAACTATGGACGAAGAAATAGAAAAACTCTTTCAGCGAATGCTAGATCCCAAGGAAGCAGAGGCTTATAATTTTGCTGATAAACTTGGGCTTAAAGCTACCGAAGAAGTCAAAGATAAGTTGATCGAATTAGTGCTATCTGATGATTGGGAAGCTGCCTATCTGGCTTGTAGAGCTTTGTCTAAAACACCTTGGAACGAAGAATCATTGGATGCGATTTTTAAGGCTATCCATGATCGAAAAAATAAGCAGCAGCAGGGAGCTTTTGTGCAGATTTTAGAAGAATTCGACCTGAGCCAGCGTTTTGTTGATGTTTTCCGAGTGTACTTATTTGGAAATTTCAAGTCTTCCAGTTTGGCAAAGGAATATTTAGATAGAGTGGAATTCGATATTTCGCCAAGAACCATTCGAAAAGCAGAGAAGCATTGGAATCACTACCTCCACAACCCGGAAGATCCTGATAGTCTTTCCATTAAAAAATCTGAGGTTGAGCCTATGTTATTGGAAATGAGAGAATTATTTTCAGATTAACTACAACTTTTGAGACTTTTTGAAGTTAATATTTATATGAGAAAGCTAGACGTCATTGGATTTCATAATCAATTTCTGAGCGATTTTGGCTTTAAATTTCATCCTAACCACTTGCTGTTTTTCAAAGATTTTGATCATGGTCAGCAAGTGGTTTTTATTCATTATTCTGAATATCCAGATGTGAGCTATTTAGAATATAATTTGGGGATAAGAATTCATCAGGTTGAGGAAATCATCCATAAATTTCTCCCAAGCTTAAGTGATTATTCCCGTCGCTCCATCACTCTTATCCAAAGTCCTGACAAAATAGGGAAGGAGCTACCAAAGCGTTTTGTCTTAAACTCAAATTCACAGCTGGCTCAATCAATCATGGCAGCAGAGAAGTTTTTTGTGGGGTATGGATTTCATTGGATGGACGAAATGATCATTCCGGAAAATCTTGAGAAAGCTTTCGCAGATAGAAAAGAAAAAGTGTTTAGGACACAAAACTTTGTGTATTACGTTTTTCGTGGGGTAACCTTGGCTAGAATCTACAATCCAAATGATTATCCGGTTTTACGGGATATTTACTTAGAGGAAATTAAGAAGACGGGCATGACTCCATTTACTATCGCCTCATTCCTGCAGCTTTTAGATTTCCTCGACCATTTAGAAGATTAATCTCTTTTCTTTTTCACACCCCTAACTGCCTCCGCTTCTAGGGGATTTTCAGGCCACTCGTGTTTGAGATACCTTCTTTTCAGTTCTTTTCTCACTTCAAAATAGCCATTTGACCAAAAGCTTTTTAAATCTTGAGTCAATTGCACTGGCTTAAAGCCCGGTGAAAGCATTTCAATAAGTAAGGCATTTTTCCCCTGATTTATCCTTGGAGTATCTATCAAACCAAAAAGCTCCTGCAATCTTACGGATAGTCGAGGTTGCATACCTTCTTCTTGGTATTCAATTTTAATCTTGCTTCCTGAGGGCACTTCTATTTTTTCTGGAGCAAGTTGTCCTAGCATTTGCTGCTGCTCAAAAGAAAGAGAATGGAGTAGTATATCTTTTAAATTAAGCTTTTTGAGATCATCATTTTTCGAAATATCTATCAAATAGTGAGATAGCCAATCAGGTGCATTTTTACAGAGGTTTTGAACCGACCAATCCGGCCAGGATGAATCATTATTCCAATTTCTAATCGATTGTACCCGGTAAATTAGCTGTAGGGTTTCCTCATTCCAATCCAATAAATACTGGCCATCTTCCTGAATAGCCCTAACAATGGCTTCCTTGGCTAATCCGGGATTGAATGCTTTGAGTGGTCTTTTTCCCAAAATAATCGCCCCAATTCGGACTTCGGTCTCCGCAATAAGTCCACCCTTTTTTCGGTCCCATTCTAAAACCTCCCGAGTCTTAAGCATGGGTGCAAGATCTTTTGGGTTCAAAGGAGCTGCTAACCATATTTTGCCCATTCCTTCTCTCGCATCTACCTGGGCCACGGCCAGCCAAGATTCATGAGCCAAGTCATCTCGGTGACCAATTTGAGCAATTTTACCATTCGCCAATTGAAACTGAGCATTGTTTCCAGGACGTGCTGCGGCGATTCGTTCTGGGTAGGCATACGCTAGCAAAAGTCCTGTTGCCCAAGGATCTACCGGCGAATTTTCTGGCGTAACCTGAAAGATTTTCCTGTATTGTGCAGCTACCTTTTCTATTTTTTTGATTCGGGATATGCTTACTCCACGATCTCTATACCTCCTCAGAGCTTCCACGCGCAAATTGATATCTACTCCCGCATCAGCCCCTAAAGGATCTCGCTCCTCCAGGATAGCAGCCACATCCGTAGCCAACTCCAACAGTCCATTTTCTTTCGCATAAAGCAGCATATGGGCTATTCTTGGCTGTAGGGGTAAGGCCTGAATGCCTTTTCCATGGGCTGTAATCTGACCATTTTCAATCGCTTCGATCGCCTCCAACACCTTTTCGGATTGTGCAATGCTAGCTTTTGGTGGGGGAGTAAGCCAAGCCATTTCTTGAATATTATCCTTGCCCCAGGCTATCATGTCCAATACCATTCCGGTCAGGTCAGCCTCCAACAGCTCAGGAGTTCTAAAATCTGCCAATTGACTCTGAATACCTTTATTCCAAAGCCGGTAGGAGTGGCCTGAAGAAAGCCTTCCGGCTCTTCCACTTCTTTGATCTGCTGAATCCTTACTGATTCTATGCAGAACCAAACGAGAAAGACCTGAACGCGGGTCAAATTTATTTGATTTGGCAAATCCTGAATCTACTACCACCCGAATACCTTCTATGGTTAGTGAGGTTTCGGCTATATCCGTGGACAAGACTATCTTCCTTTTTCCTTGTGGATTGGGTAAAATAGCTCTTTGCTGATCGGCAGGAGTTAGCTGTCCATAAAGTGGTAAAATAAGGTCATCTGGCAAAGCCGATCTAAGAATGGATTGAGCTTTTCTTATTTCTCCCTGACCAGGTAAGAAAACCAAAAAATCTCCTTCATGCTTTTCAGTCAAAGGAATGATTTGCCTAGCTGTATCCTCTCCGATGGCATATTCATCGATCGTGTTCAAGTAATTAACTTCCACGGGATATTGTCTTCCCTTGCTTTCAAGCACATTCGCGTGGAGTAAAGAGGAAAGTTCCTTCGTATCGATGGTCGCAGACATCAGTAGAATCCTCAGATCAAGTCTAAGTATCTCTTGAATCTCTCTCGCTAGCGCAAGTCCTACTTCAGAAAAGAGATTCCGCTCATGGAATTCATCAAATATCAACAAACCGATTTCCTCCAATGCATTGTCTTGATGCATCATTCTGGTCAGGATTCCCTCTGTGATGACTTCCAAACGTGTTTTTTTCGAAACTGCCGATTCAAATCTAATTCGATAGCCCACTGTTTCACCCACTTTTTCACCAATCATTTCAGCCATTCTAGTTGCAATGGACTTGGTAGCTAGACGTCTAGGTTCGAGCATCAAGATTTTCTTTCCTTTGAGCCACTCTTCTTCAAGGAGGGCTAAAGGTAAAAGCGTACTCTTTCCCGCACCGGGAGGCGCTTGAATGATTAGGGAATTTTGGCTGGAAAGGTGTTTTTTGACCTTAGGGATGATTTCAGATACAGGAAGGTCGAAGGAATCGGGATTAAGAATAATCATGCATCAAAGATATTGAATGACTACTTTTTATGTAGATAAGCATCAAAAAAGAGGAAAATAATTTCAGGTTTTTAAAATTCTTTAGATTAAAATCAGAACTTTAACTAATAGAATCTCAGACTATGAATGCTAATAAAGATATTCGTTGGATCCAGCGTTTTTCAAATTATGTGAAAGCTTTTGAGAAACTAGACCAAGCGATCGAAAAAATAAAATCCGAATATAGGCTGGAGGAAGATGGGAAAATTAGCTCAGATGAGTTTTTAGATGATATCATCAAAGAAGGGATTATTCAACGTTTTGAATATACCCATGAGCTTGCCTGGAATGTGATGAAGGATTACATGAAAGAAGTTGGTGGCATTACAACTATGGGTTCTAAAGATGCAATAAAGGAAGCATTTTCGGCAGGTTTAATTTCGAAAGGAGAAACATGGATGGACATGATCAAGAGTAGGAATAAAACCTCACATACCTACAATAAAGAAACGGCTGACAGTATTTTTTTGAGTATCATACATGATTATCACCCGCTTTTCGAAAACTTCCGAGACAACATGGAAGAAATCAGGAGTGTATCAAAAGGAAAACTGTTTTAAAATGGATTTTGGATTGTCTTCATCAATTATAAAAAAGCTCCAAGCAGAATTTGAATCATTTCCTGAAATAGAAAAAGTGGTTATTTATGGATTCCGCGCCAAGGGAAATTATAGAGAAGGGTCTGATATTGATTTGACTTTTTTTAGCGAAAGTTTAGACCTGAGAAAACTCCAAAAAATTGAACTGGCTATTGATGATCTCTTCCTTCCCTACAAATTTGATGTCTCCTTATTTAAGCAAATCTCTAATGCAGACTTGATAGATCATATCAATAGGGTAGGGAAAGTCTTTTATGAAAAAGAAAAAACCACTTCATATTAATCTGAAGTGGCTTTTTTGGGTTAGTTTTTCAATTTATTGAGCGGAAAGTTTTGCTCCTGCTTTTCCGTATTCCCAGCGAACTTCAAATCCGCCATCCTTTACTTCATAGACCAATCTCTCTTCCATTGAGGAAGTTTGCTGAGAAGGTACATTTACTCGAAGGGCGTCTTTTGAGGAATCATAATTGAAGGCTCCCCATTGCTTAGCTTCGGTATTGAAAATGAAGGTAGACTCGTACTCACCTGGGATGATAAAGAAAGCATAGGTTCCAGCAGGAAGCTTCTGACCTTCTACCATAATGTCTTTATCCGTGGTGAAAGTGGTCGCCTCATTGGCACCAGCTCTCCAAACTTGGCCTAGAGGAACCAAATCTCCCCAGATCATACGACCTTTTACAGCAGGAGAGGAATAGTTGATGATGATTTTTGCATCTCCCACAGTTCCTTCAGCGGTACGGGCAGGACTAGGTTTTTCTTGTGCTTGGGCAGCAAAAACGAATGCTCCAAGCATCAGTGCAGAGAAAAGGATTTTTTTAAAGTTCATGGTTATGTGATTTAGTGATAGTGAAATTAAAGGGTTAAAATAATTATATAAAGGTTTGTACTGACAATTATTAAAAAGGTTTAGGGAATTCGCGTATTCCCTAAACCTAAGTAAATTAAACTTTAACCCATGATTGGGATTTATTACTATCGATAATTCGCTCACCGATAATTAGCTCCCTTAATCCATCAGCGAAGGTCGGGAATGATGGCGAATCAGGTTGTTTTCCTTCTCGGACTGCCGCATACACTTCCTTAAACATTTGCTTAGATGTATCAGGGAAACCTTCATTATGGCCTCCAGGGAAAGAAATCAGGGCTGAAGCTTCTGGATGAAACAATGCCGGATCTTTCATCAGATGACCATTTGCTGTCTCTCTTTTGCCTATCCAAAGCTCATTAGGTCGCTCTGAATTAAATTCAAAATTAGACTTAGAACCTGCAATTTCGATGTTTAATCGGTTCTTTCGTCCTGCATTGACCTGGGATACAGTGATTGAGCCTTTCGATCCATTATCAAAACGCAATAGCACGGTAGCATGGTCCTCAGTATTGATTGGAACTTCTTCATAATCATCCATGGTAAGCATTTTGCCAGAATAGGTCTCAATGGCTTTCAGAGGCTTCAATCGGGTTTTATGAACCGTAGAGAAGTCAGCTAATACTTCTGTGATTTTCAGTCCGGTCACGTATTCAGTGATATCCAATAAGTGGGAACCAATGTCGGCAATAGCGCGAGAATCACCGGATTTGTCAGGTTCCAATCTCCAGTTATAGTCTGTCTTTAAAAATAGCCAATCCTGCAAATAGGATCCCATAATACTGTAGACTTCACCCAGTTCTCCTTTTTCTCGCATAGTCTTCATTTGTCTGACCATGGGGTAGTAGCGAAGGTTGAAATGCACGGCATTAACCAGTCCTTTCTCAGCAGCAAGTTCTACCAACTCTTCTGCTTCATCAATTTTTACAGCCAAAGGCTTTTCGCAAATCACATGCTTGCCTGCTTCTAATACAGCCTTGGTTTGTGGATAATGAAGAAAATTAGGAGTACAGATATGGACTACATGGATATCCGAATCTTTCAGCATCTCTTCAAAAGTGTAAGCTTTAGGAATTCCCAATAAAGCTGCTTTTTCATCGGCTAACTCTTGAGTGACCTCAACCAGGCCAATTACTTCAATATTTGGAATTCTTCTAAGCGCCTCCAAGTGGGCCGGACCGATAAATCCTGTTCCGACGATGGCTGCATTGATTTTTTGAGACATAGGTTTTTAGGTTTTATTTGATGTTAAACAAAGTTTCAAATTAGGAAAAATGCTTAATAATCGAACAAAGAAGTGTATTCATTTATCTTCTAGCTTGACCTTGATTTTTTTTAGCTGGTAATGAAATAGACCGAATGTCTTTTACTCAGAAGGCTTTAGCCACCATTTGCTGTTTTGAGATTGTTCCTCATTGAAATAAAGGAATGAGCCGATCATTGGTGTTCGGACTTTTACATTAAGCTCTTCAGCTTTTGGCAATAGCCGGTCAATGGGATCTGTCCAACTGTGCATAGCTAGTCGAAATGCTCCCCAATGTATTGGCATAATTTGTTTGGCACGCAAATCCAGACCAGCCTGTGCGGTCTCCTCAGGCATCAAGTGGATTTCTTTCCAATTTTCATTGTATTGACCACATTCCAAAAGGGCCAAATCAAAAGGCCCGTATTTATCACCGATTTCCTGAAAATGAGGTCCATAGCCACCATCACCACTGAAAAATATATTTTCTGATCCGGTAGAAATCACCCAAGATCCCCAGAGCGTACTAAATCGATTGGACAAGCCACGGCCTGAAAAGTGTCTACTTGGAGTAAATGCTACTGAAACTCCTTCATAGGAATCTTCCTCCCACCAATCTAGTTCTTGGATGTTTTCACGAGACACACCCCATCGCTCCAAATGCGCGCCAACTCCCAAGGGGACATAAAACATTCTGGTTTTAGGGATCAGACGTTGTACCGATTCATAATCCAAATGATCGTAATGATCATGAGAAAAGAACACCATATCAATAATCGGCAATTGCTCCACCTCAATGGGTAATTCATCGTAAAACCGCTTATTCCCAAGCCATGGATGCGGAGCAGGGACATCCCCGAACATCGGGTCCAACAAAATATTTTTTCCGGCTAGCTGAAGCAAAAAGGCCGAATGTCCAAACCAAATAAGTCGAGAATTTTGGGAGTTTATTAAATCCAGTGAATCTACCTTTTGAACAGGTAATTCAAAATCCGGTTGACGAGAAGGATCTGACTTGAAGAATTCAGGTAGGAGTTTGATGGCTTTGGCAAAGCCCATACTCATTTCAGTAGGAATCAGATTTTGAAATTTCCCATCACTATAATGCGGAAGCTTTTCGAATTCTTGAACTTGTTCTTTGCTTGGATTAGCTCCAAACTGTGGATTAAGATTTAGAAAAAGCGCCACAAAAAGAATTAGGCTAAAAATAAAGCCTACGGGAATTAGAATAATATTTCGAATCACTTTTCTTTTGGATTGAAGAGATTTGATTGACGGGCAAATATTAAACCGATTTTACCTCCAAATAAATCCCAGATAGATTAGTCTCATAAACCGAAAGTGGGTAAAGAAGTTTTCTGATCTTTTTCAGGGTATAATTCCATCAATGGCATTTTCAGCTACTTGATTTTTTGTAACTTACCTAAAAAAAAGAACCATGGCCAGTTTCAATCTTAAAGTAAATGGAAAGAGTCATCAGGTGGACGTAGAAGATGACACTCCTTTGTTGTGGGTACTTCGTGATCACCTGGGACTAGTAGGTACAAAATTTTCATGTGGTATCGCCCAATGTGGTGCATGTACTGTTCATCTGAATGGCAATCCTACTTTTTCATGTGTGACCCCCATCTCAAGTGTGGGTAACTCCGAGGTAACGACCATTGAGGGGCTATCAGAAAACGGTGATCACCCCGTACAAAAAGCATGGGAGGAAGTAGATGTGGCACAATGTGGCTACTGTCAAGGAGGACAGATTATGCAAGCGGTGGCTTTTTTGAAGCAAAATCCTAATCCCAGTATGGAGGAAATTGACAATGCGATGAACAGAAACATTTGTCGCTGTGGTACCTATCACAAGATTCGCGAAGCAGTAGCAGAGGCAGCCAAAAACATGTAATTATGAAAACTGTAAAAAGAGAAAGTAGAAGAGACTTCTTAAAAGCTGCTGGCTTAACTGCTGGTGGATTATTTATAGGATTCAACTGGTCTAGCTGTGATAGCCCGAAGGTCGAGGTTTTGAGTACCGAGCAGGTACTTGCCAATGCAAAAAACTTCAATGCATATCTTTCGATAGCTCCATCCGGAGATGTGGTGATTTATTCCCCTAATCCTGAATTGGGACAAAATATAAAAACCTCTTTTCCTATGGTCGTGGCTGAAGAGCTCGATGCAGACTGGTCAAAAGTCCGAGTTTTGCAGGCCAACCTGGATACGGAAAAATACGATCGCCAACTTACGGGTGGATCAGGAGCCATGCCTCATAGCTGGGAAAGGCTTAGAAAAGCAGGGGCTACAGCAAAGTATGTCTTGGTAGCGGCTGCTGCAAAAGCCTGGAATGTACCCGCTGAGGAGATTAGTGTCGAGAATGGAATCATTTCCCACAAAGGCTCCGGAAAATCTGGTCATTTCGGAGAATTTGTAGGAGAGGCAGCTCAGATGGAGACACCTGAAGAGGTTACTTTAAAGGATAAAAAAGATTTTAAAATCATAGGCACTCCAGTGAAAAATGTGGATGCCCGTGAAATTTATACCGGAAAACCACTCTTTGGATTGGATTTCTACCGAGAGGGAATGAAGCATGCTATGGTACAGCGCGCTCCTTTTGGAATGAAAATCAAATCTGTGGAAGATGGCGCTGCCAGAGCAGTGGCAGGAGTGACCGATGTAGTCACGTTCGGTAATTCTGTAGCAGTGGTAGGGGACTCTACTTGGCCTTTGCTGAAAGCTAAAAAATTGCTTCGAGTAGAATATGAGCCTGACGGAACTGTAGAAAGCACTGCTGACCATGATCGAATATTCCAGGATCTAATTGCCAATGGCAAAGCGGAAGTAAGGAGAGAAGACGGAAATGTTAAATCGGCATTTGCCAATGCGGCAAAAGTGGTGAGTGCAGAATATCAATGTCCATTTTTAGCGCATTCACCTATGGAGCCGGAAAACTTCTTTGCACATGTGCAAGGAGATCGTTGCGAGCTGATTGGTCCTACGCAAACTCCTGATCGAGCTAGACAAACTGCTGCCCAAATCCTTGGAATTCCTGCCGAAAATCTAACGGTAGAAATTACCCGTTTGGGAGGTGGATTTGGCCGAAGACTTCGTGCAGACTTTGTCGAAGAGGCGGTACATATTTCTAAAGCCATCAATGCTCCGGTGAAACTTACTTGGAGTAGAGAAGATGAACTCACTGGAGGAGCTTACAGACCAGCAGTTAGATATCGATTTGAGGCGGCATTGGATGAAAGTGGAACCATGATTGGATACAAGCTTCGTGGAGTAGGGATGAATGCGGGTAATTCCACTCGGGAGAATAACTTCCCTTCCGGAGCTGTTGATAATTTATTAATCGAAAATATCAATTACGACTCTAGCATCACTACCAATGCTTGGAGAGCTCCAATTACCAACTTCCTGGCCTATGCAGAGCAAAGCTTCTTAGATGAAGTGGCTTTGGAAGCAGGAAAGGACCCAGTTGCATTTAGATTAGAACTACTAGATCGAGCCAAAAATAATCCTGTGGGAAGATTAGGCTATGATGTGGACCGAATGATTGGAGTGGTTAAAACTGCTGCGGAAAAATCCAATTGGGGTAAAAACTCAAATGTGAAACAGGGCTTTAGTGTTTATTTCTCACATCGATCCTATGTAGCGCAAGTGGCAGATATCGAGATGGAGGGTGGTTCACCTGTTTTGAAGAAGATAACGGCTGTGACCGATTGTGGAATGGTCGTAAATCCTACTGGCGCAAACCATCAGGTTCGAGGAGGAATCGTAGACGGAATGGGGCATGCAATGTATACGAATCTTACCTTTGAAAACGGTGTGCCTAAGCAGCGAAACTACGATTTATACAGATTGATCCGAATGAAGGAAGTTCCGGAAATTGAAACTCACTTCGTAGATTCTGGATATGATCCAACTGGTCTGGGAGAGCCTGCTCTTCCACCTACAGGTGGTGCCATTGCCAACGCCATATTTGCAGCGACAGGTAGAAGACTTCGAAGTCAACCGTTCATTGAGCAAAAGGAATTTTCCGATGTGAAACTTGAAATCCGAAGGTCCTAAAATTGGAAAATTAAAAGATTGAAAAATTTTAAAATTAATCCAATCGAAGCAAAAAGATTAAATGATTAAGCCTCTAGATTTGACTCTAGAGGCTTTTTGTTTTTTGATTGGTAAATACTTTTTTGGAACAGATTAATTACTCAATATTCAGATATTTCAATATGTATATCCGCTTTTACCAGTAGAAAAACTGAATGGCTAAAATTCTGCTAAAATGATAGGTTTATGCAGGCATCGGTCATCGGACATCTGGGTCCTGTCTGCAGACGCGGATCCGTCTTTTTTAGAAAAGAAAATTAGGCTAATGGCATCTTTACGGACAATCATATATTTCAATTTCTCAATTAATCTTCTCCGCTTCTGCTCTCAAAATCTCATTATCATCAGCCTTTCCATTTGCAATGAATTCAGCAGCTGCTGAAGTTTTCTCTTGACCTTTTTCAAGTAAAACCCGTAAGGCAACCATCACACCGATTCGGGTTCCAACTTTCTTAGCTGCAGTATTGAATAATGGTTCTAATTCATCATATGAAATTTCCTCTGCTAGGGTAGCGATGGAGGATAAGGCGGTTTCCAACTTATCTCCGGAGAAGTTGGTCAACTTCTTACTGATTTGTTGAATCTCGTTCAATGGCTTTTTCTGACCTTGCGGAGAGGAATTTTGATTTTGCTTAGGCTGATTAGCTGGAGCGGGAGGTGTATTTTGCTTAGCCCAGGTATCCTTCAACCCCACCGTTTTATTAAAAACCAGTTTACCATCCTTGGAGTCTGAGTCTAAGGTGAAGTAGCCTAATCGTTGGAATTGATACTTATCATCCATCGTAGCATTGGCCAAGTGAGGTTCCAGAAACGCATTGGATATAACCTTTAAAGACTCAGGATTTATGAAATCCAAGAATCCCTTATCCTCATGGCTATCTGGTGCTTCGTCTAGAAACAAACGATCATACTCCCGAACTTCAGCCTGAATTGCATGCTCGATAGAAACCCAATGCAAGGTGCCTTTCACTTTTCGTTGGCTAGCTTCTGTGCCGCTTCCTGATTTTGATTCTGGATCATAGGTACAATGAATTTCCTGAATAACTCCTGATTCATCTTTTACAACTGATTCAGCCTTAATGATATAAGCACTTTTCAAGCGAACTTCATTTCCCAAGGAAAGTCTAAAAAACTTCTTTCCTCCATCTTCTTTAAAATCCTCCCGCTCAATGTATAATTCTCTTGAGAAAGGCACATCATGCGTACCAGAATCAGCCTGCTCTGGGTTATTCTCCATCTGAAGAATCTCTGACTTTCCTTCTGGATAATTGGTAATCACCAATTTTACTGGATTCAAAACACCCATTACCCGGGTAGCAGTTTTATTTAAATCTTCCCGAATACAAAACTCAAGCAATGACACATCTGTGACATTATCCCGCTTTGAAATACCTGCTAGATCACTGAATTTCCGAATAGAATCAGGGGTGTATCCTCGTCTTCTTAGACCGGAAATGGTAGGCATTCTAGGGTCATCCCAGCCGGATACAATGTTTTTTTGGACCAGCTCCAGAAGCTTGCGCTTGCTCATCACAGTATAGCTTAAGTTGCGACGTGCAAATTCGCGCTGCTTGGGTCTCAATAAGCTTGAGTCATAAATCTGATCCAAATACCAATCATAGAGCTCTCTATGCGCCTTAAATTCCAAGGTACAAAGTGAATGAGAAACCTGCTCTACATAGTCGGACTGGCCATGTGCCCAATCATACATGGGATAAATACACCAATCCGATCCTGTACGATGATGTGGCTTATTTACAATCCGATAAAGAATCGGATCACGCATATGCATGTTTGGCGAAGACATGTCAATTTTTGCACGTAGCAAATAGGATCCCGCAGCAAACTCTCCATTCTTCATTCGCTCAAACAAATCCAAACTTTCTTCAATTGGTCTGTTTCGAAATGGAGAATCCGTTCCAGCGGTAGTTGGAGTTCCTTTTTGTGCAGCAATTTCCTCAGAGGTTTGTTGGTCTACGTAGGCCATTCCTTCCTTGATCAGTTGGATCGCCCAATCATACAATTGCTGAAAGTAATCGGATGAATAGCACTCATTGGCCCATTGAAATCCCAACCAAGCAATATCCCGTTTGATGGCATCGACATATTCTTGTTCTTCTTTTGCTGGGTTGGTGTCGTCAAACCGAAGATTTACCGGAGCATTGTATTTTTCTCCTAAACCAAAATTAAGGCAAATTGAAGCTGCATGCCCAATATGAAGGTAGCCATTAGGTTCTGGAGGAAAGCGAAATCGAAGTTTATCCTTAGGAAAACCGTTTTTCAAGTCTTCCTCTATAATATGTTCTATAAAATTGAGTGATTCTGCTGTTTCTTTCATCATAGATAATTGAAAGTCAAAATTACTTTAAAAGAAGTGAATTGCAACTGAATGAAAGCCTCTTCTATTGAATGTTTAGAAAAATCGATTTCGTGATTTATTAGACCAATAGTCAATATTTCCTTACTTTTTTCCAGATAAAAACTTAATATAAAGCCAAAATATAATTGAATTGAAACGAAGAGATTTTATACAAAAAGCGGGAGTAGCAGCGGCTGTTTCCAGTCTTCCATTGGGTGTCGGTGCCAGCATTTTAACCCAGAAGCGAAAGAAAATCTATCATGTAGGAATAATTGGCTATGGTGACCGAGGTTCAGGATTACATCGTGTCATGAATAGAATGCCCGACAAATTTTCGGTCAAAGCCATCGCCGAAGTGCTTCCTTTTCGTGCCCAACCAGCTGCAGAACAATACCCTGACTTGAAAGTGCATCAAGATTACAGAAAGCTTTTGGATAGTGCTGAAATTGATACTGTAGTAGTTTCTACTCCTTTGAATGCTCATTTTGAACATGCAAAAGCAGTCTTAGAAGCAGGGAAAAACCTTTATCTCGAAAAGACCATGCTTTTTACTTTGGAAGAGATTCAGGCCTTTCAGAAATTGGTTAGAAATTATCCAAATCAAACTATTCAAGTTGGTCATCAGTATCGCTACTCTCCGCTTTATTTCAAGGTCAAAGATTATATCGAAAAAGGCTGGTTGGGTAAAATCACTCAGGTTTCTGCCCGATGGGATCGCAATGCTAGCTGGAGAAGACCGGTTCCTTCGCCAGAATTTGAGCGTCAAGTCAATTGGAGGATGTATAAGGAATACTCTGGTGGATTGGTAGCTGAGCTCTTATCTCACCAAATGGATTTCATTAATTGGGCTTTTGATACAGTACCTGATCGCATTTATGGCACGGGAGGCATTGATTATTACAAAGATGGAAGAGAGACTTTTGACAATGTACAGGTGACTCTGCGCTATGAGCAAGCGGGGATGGTTGGAAATTTTGGAGCGACCTGTGGCAATCAATACGAAGGCTATGCATTCAAAATCAAAGGAACAGAAGGAACAATCTCTTTACTTACCAATGATGGAGTTTTTTATCCTGAGCCTGAAGCTAAAGCAAAACTCCAGGAAGTAGATGGTGTTTCCGGTGCTACCCCCATCACTTGGACTGAAAATCGAAATGCGATCAAATTAGTGGATGAACCGACCAAGGATGGGACTATTTATGCCTTGGAGGATTATTATCGATGTTTGGAAGAAAAGGCTACTCCGCTTTGTAATGTTGAAAACGCCGGAAATACAGCCAAATTGGTAGCCTTAGCCAATCAATCTCTTTATCAAGGAGAATTAAAAACCTGGAATGGTTAAAGACATGTTTTGGTGCAGGTATTTAATAGCGAATGGAATTTTTTAATTTCAGGCAATGAACTACCCAATTTACCTCGATTATAATGCTACCACTCCTTGTGCACCTGAAGTAGTCGAGGCAATGCTCCCGTACTTTCAGGATCATTTTGGAAATGCTGCCAGCAAAAGTCATCCCCATGGCTGGATGGCTGAGAATGCGGTAGAAGAAGCACGGGAAAAAGTGGCAAATTTGATAGGTGCTCGGGCAAAAGAAATTATTTTTACTTCAGGAGCTACCGAAGCTATTAACCTCGGAATTAAAGGGGTTTTCGAAGCTTATTTTGGGGAAAAGCAGCATTATATAACTGCTCAAACAGAGCATAAAGCAGTTTTGGACACCTTTGCTGAACTTGAGAAAAGGGGAGGAGAGGTGACTTATTTAGCCGTTGATTATCAGGGAAATATTGATTTGGAGGAATTGGGAAAATCCATTCTACCTCATACCAAGATGATCTGTCTGATGTGGGCCAATAATGAGACTGGAATTATTCATCCCATGGATAAAATCGCCCACCTAGCCGCTTCAAAAGAAATTATTTTGATGAGTGATGCTGTTCAGGCCGCAGGGAAAATTCCTGTTTTCACAAAAGGCATTCATTTGATGGCTATTTCGGCACACAAGTTTTATGGACCCAAAGGGGTTGGGGCTTTGTATGTGCGTCATAATCATGAATTGCCAAAGCCTCTGGCTCAAATCCATGGAGGAGGTCATGAAAAAGGAATGCGAAGCGGAACGCTCAATGTGCCCGGAATTGTTGGCTTTGGCAAAGCAGCAGAAATTCGAATGAACGAAATGGAAGCTGAAGGAAATCGGCTTAAAGCCTTGCGTGATCAATTGGAAAAGAGTCTTTTGGAGATTTCTAACACTTATTTGAATGGGAGTCAAGAAAATCGTTTGCCGCACGTAAGCAATATTGCTTTTGGTGGAGTGGAAGGGGAGGAGTTGCTGAAAAGACTCAATCAAAAAATAGCGGTGAGCTCTGGGTCAGCCTGTACCTCTATTTCTCCCAAACCGAGCCATGTATTAGCTGCAATGGGATTAGATTCGGATTTGGGTAGGGCCTCCATTCGATTTTCGCTGGGAAAAAGTACATGTGAGACAGACATTGATCAGGCAATCGATTGGGTAAAATCCGTTATCCATGACTTGAGAACTGTTATTTCAACTTAATTAAAATGCTTGAAATCAGTATATTTAGGTTATGGAAAGGAAAAAACAAATCATAGCGAAAGAACCTGATGTCGAATACGGTCGCTATTCCTATTCAGATTATTTGACTTGGCAGTTTGATGAAGTAGTTGAACTGATTAGAGGAAAGATCTTCAAAAAAGCCGCTGCCGCACCAAAAAGAATTCATCAAAGAATATCTTTGAAACTCGCTACCAAATTTTATACTTTTTTGGAAGGTAAAAGATGCCAAGTTTACGAAGCTCCTTTTGATGTTCGGTTTCCAAAGACATCTAATGAAGACAGTCAAATATTCGACGTGGTTCAACCTGATATCTGCGTGATTTGCGATTTTGATAAGTTGGACGACAGAGGTTGTTTGGGTGCTCCGGATTTAATTGTAGAAATCCTTTCACCTAGCAATAATGAAACAGAGTTACGATACAAATTCGATCTTTACGAGTCTCAGGAAGTAAAAGAATATTGGATCGTTTCACCTGAAAATCAAACCTTTACAATTAACACCCTTATAGATAAAAGGTACGTCACTTCCCGGATGATGACCTCAGGTGATGTGGTAAAATCTAATGTGATTGAGGGGTTTATCCTGGATTTGAAGGAATTTTTTCATAATATCGAGTAGATACGAATATAATGGAAAGTGAAATCTTCAAGACCTCAAATCCTTCAATCTTTCAATATCGGCTTCCGTATCCAAATCGATCTTTCCAAGTGGAAAGTCTATTGCAAAAACATCTTCTCTATTCTTCAAAATGACCTTTTTAGCTCCCTCTGAACCTTTTAAGGCAAGCATTTCTTCGAAGTACTTTTGATCAAAAAGTGCAGGTACTCCCAAGGTTTCAGAATAAGCACAGGCTACAATTCCTTTATCGCTTTCTTTCTTGGCTAAAATCAACTGATCCAAAAGCTTTGCCTCTACAAAGGGCTGATCACAAAGCATCAAAATAACCTGATCTATTTGATCTTTTTGAATTAAATACCGAAGTCCAACCTGCATACTGGAAGCCATTCCTTCTTCCCAATTTTCATTGATGACGCTAGGTATTCGACTTGAATCAAAGCCACTTCGGATCAATTCAGGATTCCATCCCAATACGACAATCGATGAGTTAGATTTACTTTTTAAAGCGTAATCTACAGCTCTCTGTATTAATGTTTTTCGCTGAATTTCAATTAATTGCTTTGGTCTTCCTAAACGAGAGGATGAACCTGCAGCCAAGATAATCAATCCTGTTTTCATACCCCTATTTCGTGAATAGGGCCTTGCTTATCCCGTAAAAAAATCGGTTGTTTTTTATTCAAGACAGCCTTTATCTCTGCAAGAATTGAGAGTGCGATTTCTTCTGAAGTTTCTGCGCCTATTTCCAGACCAATAGGAGCATACAGGTTTTCTTTAGAAACTTTCATGCCCTGACTTTGAAGCCTGTCGATTAGCTTTTCGGTCTTTTTCTTAGGCCCTAATATTCCAATGTAGGGAATCATATACTTCTGTAAATCCGCCAAAACAGCTACCTCATATTCAAAATTATGGGTCATCAATAAAGCGACTGTATTCAAATCACACTCGATTTTACTTTCCAGTTCATCCGCAGGAGACACGATAATCTCTTTGGCTGAAGGGAAACGGGCAGGAGTGGCCATAGTCTTTCGGCCATCGATAAGTATCAATTCAAAGCCTAGCAATTCTGCAAGCTTAGCAACTGGAATCGTATCATTTCCAGCACCAAAAAGTAATAAGCGAACTGAAGGTTTTACCAATTCAAAAAAAACGGATAATTCATCAAATTCTGGATAAACATGGATTTGACTTGTATTTTGGTCAAAAGCCTGAATCTCATGTTTCAATTTGAGCCAAAGCTGCGAATGAATCCTCTCTGTATTTCCGTATTGATGATTCCCTTTTTGTAGAAAAACCGTCCCAATTTGCTCTGAGCGTGAGTTTGGAACTGAAAACAGTGTCAACAAGAGGGAGGTTTCTCTCCCTTTGACGGCTTCTTTGATCAGCTCCACAGGATTCGATTGGTCCAGAAAATCCAACGGCTCAATGAGAACGTGAATAATCCCATTGCAGCCTAGTCCTACACCAAACTTTTGATCATCTTCATCCGTGGTGTCATAGGTCACGAGCATGGACTTTTGCTGGAAAATGACCATCTGCGCTTTTCTAAGCGCATCTCCTTCAAGACAGCCGCCACTAATAGCTCCAGTCAGATTTCCATCTTCAGTGACCAGCATCCTTGCACCAGGACGACGATAAGCCGAGCCGATAACCTGTACCACAGTAGCTAGTGCTGCCTTTTTACCTAATTCTTTACAGTTTTCGTATGCTTCTACGATTTGTTTGAATTCTTTCATCAGTTTTTAATCTGTCTATTGGCGGTCAGAACTTCTCCCGTACTGCAAGGTTGGGATGTAATCTCTGACTATGGTAGGAAGGTCGCACATTTTCCCCGATTCCTCAGGGCATCCTTCTATGTGCATTACTTAAATTCTGTTCGATTTTATATCTATTCTTCGGATTAATTGGCGAGTTGGAGCCTTTCTTTTCTGAAGGAAAACCAAATCGAAAATAAAGTAGAGAGCACTAAATACCCTGCAAAAATATAAATCGATCCTGGCAAAAACTTATTCAAATCAAACCAATCACCGGTCGAAATGATGAAATAGAATGCGTAGGCTGACTTTAATAATTCCCAAGCCCAAGCATTGGGGTTGCGATCCATCAGTTCTGTATAAGCGAAGACTGTCAAAAACACAAAACCACCATAATAGAATATATCTGGTGCACCAATGGTGGAGATATTTCCAAATAAGTAACTCAGCAACAAAAGAAGAACAATCAGTTGCGCAAAGCTCCAAACCAGCATGCCTTTGGATAGAAAGGGATTGTACTTTTCAAAGTTATAGACATCACTGATTTTGTTGACAGGGTACTTTTCAGCTACGTCTTCTGGACGCCATCCCAAGGGCATAAACCAAATTTTGAATTTATCAGCCCAGTTTTTGGTGCGCCAGGCGTCTTTAATCAGAAGCCAAAGGTGCATGAAGTTGATTTTAATAGGATTCCAGGTTCTTACAGGTCTGGTAACCCCGTAAACAGCAGGAATATCATCTTGCTCTTCCTGATAGGTCCCAAACCATCTGTCCCAAAAAATAAATATCTGTCCGTAGTTTTTATCCAAATACTCGGGATTGATGGCATGATGAACCCGGTGGTGGGAGGGGGTTACGATGATTTTTTCCAAGAAACCCATTTTGCCGATATGGCGAGTATGGTACCAAAACTGGGCAAATAAATGTAAAGGTGCCACAATGGCGATAACTTGAGGAGGAACTCCAAAAAAGGCAGCAGGAATCAAGAAAACAGCGAAAATCTTTACGATGGAAGAAATACTTTGCCTGAGAGCACATGCCAAGTTGAACTCCTCCGAGCTGTGATGGATGATGTGATTGTTCCAAAACAAATTATACTCATGGGCAATTCTATGAGTCCAATAACCTGCAAAATCCAGAGCAAAAAAGGCAATTACATAGACTAGCCATGTTGCTTCGATTTGAAATATGGCAAACTTGGAAAACAACCAATCATAGGAAATGATAACGATACTGAGCCCCAGGACATCTTTGGTCACATTAGTGATGCCGGAGCTTAGGCTGGAAATCATGTCATTTACAGGGACTGTGTCATTGCCTTTCCAAACTCCCCAGAATTTTTCAAACAATACCAGCACAAAAAAAGCTGGCATCGCGATTAATAATATTTTGCCGTAGGATTCCATTTAGATAATATTTCTAAAATAAACTTAGCTAATCCCAATCTTTGATTCAAGCAGCATGATTGAAAATCACATTATTTGATTCTTATCAAGGCTTTTGAATTATCCAAAGATTCCTAAATTCCAATTCAAAAACATCATTTATGCGGAAATCGTTTTTTGCTGCCTTTTTTTTCGCTTCTCAGCTTGCCTTTGGACAGCTATCAAGAACCGAAATAATAACTTCCTCTGAATCGAATTTAAGAGCTTCTTTACTTGAATTTCGAGAATATTTAAGTCTCCCAAACAATGGTAAAATAGATGAGGATATTTCTCTCAATCTTAACTGGACCCAGGCGGAACTGGAGAATCTAGGCTTCCAAACACAAATTTTGACTGGAAATGGAATCCCTCACTTATTTGCGCAGGGGAAATTAGATCCAGAAAAGAAGACTATTCTTGTATACATGCAAGTGGATGGTCAACCAGTGGATTCGACCGCTTGGAACCAAAAGAGTCCCTACATTCCTGAACTCATGGAAGAGATGAATGGAAAATGGCAATCTATTTCCTGGGATTCTTTGGATGAAATAATTAATCCTGAATGGAAGATATTTGCTCGTTCTTCATCTGATTCAAAAGGTCCTACCATGGCTTTTTTCACAGCATTGAAAATACTGAAAGAAAAGGGTATAGAACCCACCATAAATCTGAAGTTTATTTTGGATTTTCAGGAGGAAATAAGTTCTCCGGAATTGGCTCCAATTGTGGAAGAAAACAAAGCCTTATTTCAATCTGATGGAATTTTGATCATGGACGGAACTCGGCATTTTTCCAATCTTCCCAACCTAACTTTTGGAGCAAGAGGAATAGTGACAGCTACAATTAAGGTCTTTGGTGCATCAAATAACCTCCATAGCGGCCAATATGGCAATTTTGCACCCAATCCCGTATTCCAACTTTCAAGACTCTTAACCGCTATGAAGGATGAAGGTGGTAGAGTTTTGATACCTGGTTTTTATGATGGAGTTTCCATTTCTGAGACAGATTTAAAAGCGATGTCTGAGATACCTGAGGATAATGAAGTCATGGCCCTGGAAATGGGATTCGCTGAAGCCGAAAAAGTTGGAAGAAACTATCAGGAAGCCCTGCAGTATCCTTCTCTGAATATCCGGGGGATAAGTGCTGGCTGGACGGGAAAGGAGGTTCGGACACTGATTCCTGCTCAAGCGGTAGTGGAGATAGATATGCGAACAGTAAAAGAAACTCCCAATGAAAGGCAGTTGGCGCTTTTGAAGCAGTTCATTTTAGATCAAGGTTTCTATTTAATTGAAGGTGATGAACCAACCGAGCTCGAAAGAAAGACCTATTCCAAGATCGCTTCTTTCCAAAGTAGAAATGGCTCTCAGCCTTTTAGGTCAGCTATGGATTCTGATTTTGCAAATTGGCTGGACCGTGGAATGCGTCATGTCTTTGGTGAAAAATATATTAAAACCCGCCAAACGGGCGGCTCTCAACCGATGGCACCTTTTATTAATATCTTGGGAGCGCCAGCTGTTTCGGTTCGCATTCCAAATCCTGATAACAACATTCATGGACCGAATGAAAATATCCGAATCGGTAACTATTTGGAAGGAATTCAGACTTGCCTAGGAATATTAACTCAAGAATTTTGATGAGCTCCTATCCAGATATTCTTGCTGTAGTAATTGTTTTAGTTACTGTATTTTTTGTATTGAAAATCAATAAGGTAAAAAAGCCTATTATTCAAGGAATCTTGAATTGGTTTCCAGCTATACTATTCGCCTATGTTATCCCTGCCTGCTTTACACATGCATTTAATTGGGATCTATCTGGAGTGATTATTCATGATTGGAGCCGCAATTGGATCATTCCCATTACACTTTTGGCCGTAATGTCTGCTTTACCGTTAAAGCAGCTAGCAATTGTTGGAGCCCGACCTCTAATTTTATTTTTTGCTGGAAGTCTATTTATAGCAACACTTCCTGTGATTTTGGTTGTAGGAGCATCCCTTTTCTCCCCAAACTCACAGCAAATATTTATAAATCAAGAATACTGGAAGGGTTTAGTACCTATTGTAGGTGGTTGGATAGGTGGCAGTACCTCTCAGTTAATTCTCAAAGAACTGGCCCAAACTCCCGAAAATGTTTTTCTTTCTGTATTGGTATTAGACAACATCCTTGTGAATATTTGGACGATCCTTATGTTTCAGTTTATCAAAAAAGGGGAGAAGCTGAGTGAATTAATGGGTATTAAGGATCCTTTGCCAATGAATCTAGCTACAGAGGAAAACAGAAGTGGAAAGAAAATTTATCCCGGGATTATCGCAGTCCTATTTTTAAGCGTTGCCGGTATCGCCTATTTGCTCGAACCCTCTTTTCTAAATCTTGTCATCAGTTTATCCATTTTAGGGATGTTGCTTGGCAATCTGATTCCAAACTGGAACGCAGCATTTTCACTAAAACTGGGTGGAGTAGGTATCGTATTAGTGATGGCCATTTTAGGATTGAAACTTGACTTTAGCAATTTAACTTTACCTCTTACCTTCGTGATTGTCGTTTTGCTATGGTTGGTTCTCCACTTCTTGGGAATGATTATCGTTTCTAAAGCCCTAAAATTGAATTTAATTTGGGTGCCTATCGCATCAATGGCTAATCTAGGAGGAATTTCCACGGCTCCGGCTGTTACAGCTGCTTACAGAAAAGATCTGATGCCTCATGCTGTGCTTTTGGCAATTTTGAGTATGGTGACAGGTACTGCTTGGGGAATGTTGACTATTTACTTGTTCCAGATAATTTGAAATCGAATCCATGAAGTTTCCAAGTCTATCTCAGCTTAAAAAAGACCTTTCCTTTCTAAATGAGCAGGAATTGGTGGAGTTGATCGCTGAGCTTAGTAAATTCAGTAGGGACAATAAAGCTTACCTATTTTTTAAACTTCATGAAAAAGATAATCCCGGCCTATTCCTAGAAATGGCAAAAGAAGAGCTGGAATTGGAATTTCAAAAAGCAAATACCCAACATGGCTATTATGCCAAAAAATCGGCTCAGGCTATTCGTAGAAAAATGAACAAGCTTTTGAAATTGAATAAAAAGAAGGAAGATCAGGCAGAGTTGATTTTATTTTTTTGTGAGCGATTAAAGGAGTACAATTATCTTGCTCATCGCCATCCTGTGATCCAAAATCTATATGAAATTCAAATCAGAAAAGCTGAGAACTTGATATCAGGACTTCATGAAGATTTGCAATATGACTTTCAAGAAAAGATGAGAGAATTGGCGTAAAGTAAGCCTTACGCTCAAGAGGTTAAATATAAACATTCTATGTTTTTGACGAGAATTCAAACTGTGGTTTACCTTGAAGAAGAAAAATGCTACCCAATCTTCGAGTAGCTCTTTGAGTTTTAGTATTTCAACTTTTCATCCTTGTCCCAGATACCCCAATAGGCTCCGACATCTCCTTCAGTTCCTACCTTCCAAGACTCATCAAAAGAAGAAAAATAAAAGACTGGAATATTATCCAACTTTGACCAGGTTTGGATGTTGATAAAGTATTTCAAAAAGTTTTCATCGGAGGGAATGGCTCCGTAGAGTGGACTTCCTTGACTTGGCCAACCCGTCTCCGTGATGAGTACCGGCTTTCCATTTGCTGCTTTCTTGGCACGATTGTACATATCCTTTATGTAAAGTAGGGAATAGTCCAATGCACATCCTTCCCAGTATGGATAGCAATTAGCAAGAATGACATCGCATAAATCAGTAATCCGTGGTTTTTGCTCAAACTCATAATATGCATCCACATAGCCAACGGGAACCTTGGGTATTTCGGCTTTCACTTTCTTGATAAAATCTAATAATTCATCTTCTGTCAGATCTTTGCGATACATTACCTCGTTTCCTACCGCAGCAATATCCACATAGCCTTCTTTTGCCAATCTGATCAAGCCATCAACTTCGGCTTGATTGATTTGGTCATCTGTTCCTAACCATGCACCAACCAGAGTCTTCATTCCCATTTCTTTTGCGATAACGGGAATGAGCTCGTTTCCTTCTGTACAAGAAAAAGTTCGGATCCATTTTGTGTAAGGTTGTAGGATTTCCAGCCTTCTTCTGATTTGCTTTTCTGTCAAAGTGTCCCCAGGCTGTTGACCTTCTTCATAGGGACTTATACAGAAACCGTAAAGCCCATCTTGAAGCAATTCTCTGAATGATTTAGCCAATTCTTCTTTTGATAATCCCTGCAGATCTCTTCCTGCAAGCGCCAATACTTTCTCAGCATTAAATGACATAATTATTAGTATTTTAATTTTTCGTTTTTATCCCAAATTCCCCAGCTTTGGCCGACTTCTCCCTCATGATGTACCTTCCATGGCTCGTCAAATGATGAGAAGTTAAATAAGGCTATTCCCTCACTTTGTGCCCATTCATTAGTCGCAATGAGGTACTTCATAGCATTTTCAGAGGATGGAATAGCATCATTTAGGCTCTCACCGGAATCTGGCCACCCTGTTTCTGTGATCATAACCTCTTTTCCATTAGCAATACTTTTGGCCGTCTCATACATTTTTTGAAGATATACCGGAGCATGGTCAATACTGCAACCCTCCCAGAATGGATAACAATTTGCCAAAATTACATCACATGCTGCCACGATCGTTGGCCGCTGAAATAGCTCATAATAGGTGTCTACGTAGCTTACCGGAATATCAGGAAGTGCATTTTTGACTAGTTTCAAATGCTGAAGTACTTCCTCTTCTGAAAGTTCTTTTCGAAGGAGTGCCTCATTGCCTACGACAGCAATATCCACCAAGCCTTGTTTTCCTAATTTTATGAGCTGTGAAATCTCAGCTTCGTTTTTGGTTTTGTCTGTTCCTAGCCAAGCCCCAACCATGGTTTTAAGCCCTTTTTGCTTCGCTATTTTTGGTATCAATTCATTACCATCAGTACAAGAAAATGAGCGTATCCACTGAGTATGGGGAGCCACAATATTCATTCTGCGTGTGATCTGATCTTCAGATAATACGTCACCGATATTTTGGCCTTCCAAGTAGGGACTGAAGCAAAGCCCATGAAAACCCTTTTCTAAGGCTTGTGAGAAAAGCGACTTGATTTCTCCTGAGGATTTCCCCTCAAACTTATTTTGTAACTGGAGTGCAACAGCTTTTTCTTGCTCCGAAAGGCTTATGACAGTACCTGGCTGATAGGGGGTATAGATACTGGCAGGCTTGTTTTTTTCTATTTTTCTTAATTTTAATTGTTCCCGGATTTCATTTGCTCTTGCTTCATCCACGTCATAATCGTGCATGATATACATAGCTACCATCGTACCCAGCATTGGTAGTCCAGAGAAGAAAAGTCGAAGTCCATCCACAGCTCCTTCAGGTTGTACAGCCGCATTCCCATCAAAACCTACTACGGTCAAAATCACTCCACTCAGACCACCTGCTATTGCGAAACCAAACTTCACCATGTACCAATAAATAGCTCCAAATACACCTTCCCGGCGAACCCCATAATTCAATTCGTCTAAATCAATTACATCCGCTGTCATGGACATCATTAGGACGAAAAGACTACCAATTCCAAAGGAATGGAAGGGGAGAGAAAAAATAAACATCCAAGGCTTACCCGGAACGAATAGGAACCACAAGGAAGCATAGCCTACTAATGCAATACTTTGAGATACCATGAATGCATTTTTTTTGCCTATTCTTTTTGACATAGCTGCCACGATAGGAATTACGATGAAAGTAGTCACCAATGCACCCACGCTTCCGAAAATCGGTGTCCAATACCCCGCGGCTCCTGCGTCTCCGCTAAACAGATGCCATACCACGATAAAAAACACAAAGCCAGCTACTGTATTGAATGCATTGAAAATAAAGAATGTCGAGATACAAAGCTTGCGGAATGGTCTGGATGCAAAAGCCTCTTTGAATCCTTGAATAATTATCGAAAGGCTGTTTCCAATTGCACCAAAAGTCAGTGGTGAAAATTTCTCATTTAGCGTTGATTTACTTTTGATGAAAATAGCAGGAACCATTGCACAAATCGCAAATATCACTCCCACCCAAACGGCCAATTGACGGGTAGCAGCTTCTGGGCTCGGAAACCAAGAGGGATCGTACATAATTACCCAAAACCAAGGGGCAATTACCCAAGCCCACTGTCCAATCCACTGTGCAATAGCCATGATTTGTGTACGTTCATGGAAGTCCTCACTCATTTCGTAACCCATGGCCACATAGGGGACACTGAATATGGTCAGACCAATATAAAAGGCAAATGAGCCCAAGAGGAAATAGGTGAAGTTGTAATTCACCGTGTTTTCTCCGTAAAGCTGCCACATCACCGAAAAGGCAACTCCCATGACTATGGCTCCAAGGAAAACGTATTGCCGACGCCTTCCCCATACAGATTTCGTATTGTCTGAGATAAAGCCCATGATTGGGTCAGTCACCGCATCGAGTACACGAGGCAGAAAGTAGACAATTCCCCACATCCATCCGGGGAAGCCTAGGTTTTGGACCAGCACAACCATAAATATACCTAGGGAAGCTGGAAACATTTGATTTGCTAACATACCCACACCGAAGGCAATCTTTTGCCCCATCGGAACTGTTTTGGCTGTGGTTGACATGGTTATTTGGATTTGGTGGTCAGTAGTTTAAAGTGATAATTTCAAAAGTGGGTTATAATTTAATAGTTGGCAGGAGGAGCGGATACCTTCGTAAGAAGGCTGTCAATTTCTCCATTGTAAGTCTTAATGATTGGATTTCCGTCTCGGGTAAGTCCTTCAAAAATACCCTGATCGACTAATTCCCAAACAGGATACTTTGCTTCCCCTTTGAGACTAAAAAGGCCAAAGTGGTTTTCCGATCCAATGGGGTTTGCAGCGTCTTTCCATTGCTCATTGAAAGCTTCGAAATAAAACATAGAAATCCCTGCTTCATTAGTCCACTCACGCATATGCTTGTAGTAAAGACCTTGTTTGTATTCGTCAGCAGCATGCGAACCCTCAGGACCGTAAAAGCCGTCAGAAACACTCGCCCAGCCTGTTTCTCCAATGTGAATGGGCTTATCGACTCCTATACTTTCCATGTAGGAGGCCACTGAATCATATTGAGATTTGGCAAAATCCCTGGCTCGAAGCATGGCTGCCTCTACTTTTTCAAGTTCAGATAGCTTGGATTCCTCAATAGGTACTCTCCAGAAAGCTGGATTATAATGCGAGTTGTGATAAGGGTAGGTATGGATGGAAATGTAATCGACTGCATTGGCCAACTTTTCCAAATCTTCCGTATGGTAACTGGCATCGCCACCTCCCCAGGAAGAAAAATCATCCGAACTGGTAATCCATAGATCCTTGGGAAGTTTACCTTCTGCTTTGAGTTCTTGCAGGTGATTGACCCATTTCAAAATTACCCAAGGCTGTACAAAATAGCTGGTCGCCCATCTGACCATGGCTTCATTGCCTACGGCAAGGATTTTAACAATATCTGGATATTGATTAACCAAGGCTACCGCTCGCTCGATTTCACCTTCATTTTGCTCGCTTTCTACATTGTGGTCGGGTTCCAGGTCTGTCCAAGCATTTTTGCAATCAATCCATGCTCCTAGCATCACATACATTTCAAAATTCGGATCTTCTTTTTTTAATTCTCTAATAGCCTTCAATAAAGTAGTTGCATGTGGCAGCTGAACATTGTAGGTTCGAAGAATTTTGATTCCCATTGCTGAGAGGATTTTTACGTCTTCTTTGAGTTGATTGACGGTTGGTTGTATATCTCTTGAACGCTCTCTGTATCCTCCAAATGATATAGCTTGGTAAGCTGGGTTTCCTAATATTTCTTTTGCTGTCACTTCTTTATTTTTAGTTGTTTCCACATCTGTTGATTTTTCACTACAAGAAAAGCTTGCTGTCAGGGCAGCACCTATTAAAAGTAATTTAAGGCTTGATTTCATAGTCATTTGATTTTGAATTTCCTGTATAGCATTCGATTATTTTTCTTGATGATAACACTGTCCAAAACCTATCGGAAAAAGTGGTTCAATGGAGCTTTCCCAATAGTTAGGACCATATTTTCCATTGAAATCTTCCACTGATTTGGGCCAAGAGTGGGGGAGTTTCCCCTTAAAATCAAAAAAGCCAAATAGAACTTCAGCTATTCCATCTCCTTCCGATCCCGGTAACCAAGCAGCCACAAAAGCATCACTAAGTTCCATTTGGGGTGTAATAACTAGTGGTCTTCCAGATATCAGAACAAGCACTGTTTTGATGCCCTTTTGGGAATAAGACTGTACTAACTGCTGATGTTCTTCGGTAAGGGTAAGTTGGAATAGATTCATTTCGCCACCTACATCCCCAAAGAATTCTGCGTATGGATTTTCTCCCACCACAATGACTGCCACATCTACATCCTCAATTGCTGCTGTGCCATCAGGATCATATTTTACCTCATGCAAGGCAAACTTTCTAATGCCTTCCAAAATGGTGGTAGCACCTGAATAGTTTTCTGTCATTCCTTGCCAGTTGACTGTCCAACCCCCGGACTGTAAACCAGAATTGTCTGCAAATTTGCCCACAACCACAATTCTGGAAGTTCGCTTTAGAGGTAAAGCCTGATTTTGATTCTTTAATAAAACCAAGGACTCCCGAACTGCCTGTCGTGCAATAGCCCTATGCTCAGGAATTCCAATTTTTTGGATCAAGCTTTTGTCAGGAAAAGGATTTTCAAAAAGTCCAAAACGGAATTTCTGACGCAAAATCCTTCTTACAGCATCATTGATTCGTTCTTCTGAAATAGAACCATTCAAAACCCCAGCCTTGACTCCTTCTTGAAATCCATCCAAGTCCCCATCAACTGCCATCACCATATCAATGCCTGCATTGATGATTTCATTTTGCCCAAATCGGGAGTAAGCCTTCCAATCGGAAACCACAATTCCGTCAAACTTTAGCTGATCCTTCAGTAAATCCGTAATCATAGCCTTGTGGGCATGCATTGGAATTTCATTCAAAGTATTGAAGGAAGCCATTACCGAGGCAACCCCCGAATCGACTGCTGCCTGATAGGGTGGGAGTAAGCGCTCGATTAGCTCTTCCTTTGTAAGCGAGGTATTTCCTCCTTCTACTCCAAAATCTGTAGCTCCATCTCCTATAAAATGCTTAGCTGTAGCCAAAACCCCTTCATTACCATTTGATCCTTGATGTCCTTTAACAGAGGCTTGAGTCAATTTCGAAGTGAGCTCTGTGCTTTCGGAAAAAGCCTCATAGACCCGTCCCCATTTTTCATTAAAAGGAATGGCAACGCAAGGTGAAAAAACCCAATTAAAGCCTGTAGCCTTAGACTCGATGGCCGTAATCGCTGCTGCTTTCTCAACTATTTCAGGATTTCCTGCAGCTCCTAAACCAATATTATGAGGGAAAATGGTAGCTCCCTCGAAGGTGTTTTGGCCATGTATGGCATCCACTCCAAATAACAGCGGAATTTTTAATCGTGTATCCAAGGCCTGCTTTTGGAATTCTGAAAATTTGTCCTGCCATTCTGCAGCTGTAGATCCTGGAACTGGTCCTTGGGTATGAATCACCGAACCAATAAACTTGGATTTAATATCCTCGGGGGTTACATCGTCAAAATGTCGAACCTGAGACATCTGTCCGATCTTTTCTTCCAAAGTCATCTGAGAAATCAAATCCTCAATTTTTTGCTCCTGGTCATGTTTGAGTTTGAATGTCATCGATTTTAAAAAGTATCTTAATTAGTTAAATAAGGCTTCATTTACCCTTACAAGAATTTGTTTGATCTCTCCTGTTCGTTTGAATATCTTCTGGCTCAACTCTTCGTCTAATTGCAAACTATTCTCTGCAACTGTTTTGAATTCATTTCCAAAAGATATTTCAATGACGTCTTTGGAGTCCAATTGATAGACTATTGGCATCTGGCAAAAGGAAAAACAGAGCGATTTTTCTCCAATAAATAATTCAGTTTTCTCCCCATTCACATCAATAAATGGCAAAGTTTGACTTTTGGTCAAAAACTCTGATTTCTTTAGCATAAATGGATTAAATGACAACTTACCCTCTCGAATGAATACTCCTAATTCTCCAAATCGGCAGATTATATCCTCCTTGACCTGTCCCGTCATTCCGGGCTGTTGAGCCCCTTTACCGGCGGGAGTATGGGAATAAGGATCGGTTGGAAAAGCTCCATATACGGTTGGTGATTTATGCACCCCAATTCCTTCATTAATTTCGTAATAGTGATCTATCAATTGATCTAGGAGTTCCTGTGGAGCTTTCTCCTCTTTGGCTCTAATGCAGCATTCCCATACAACCAATTGAAGTTTAGAAACCATATGCCAATAGATGGATCCGAGACCTTCATATCCATAAAAAGTCCCGGAACGTCCAGTGAAAGCCTTGTGATTAAAGACCTTTTCAAAAATTTGCAAGGTTCCTTTTTTAGCAGATTCAGTTAATTCAAACTGAGCAGGGTCTAAGTTTTCCAGCGCTTTGGACAAGTCAGATGCATTTTTGAAGTTACCGTTGAAATGGTAGTTTCCATCCACATCCTGCTCAACGATCTTTTTATTGGCTTTTTTCAACAAACTGTTTAAAAGTTTCGATCTCTTTATTTCCTCCTTGGGTATGGTGTTTCTTTCCAAGAATCCAGGCAGCTCCTTATTTGGATACAGTAAATAGCTGTGTTGATCTGCGCGGTAGAGCTTGCTTTTTCGAAGTGCATCCAAGGTCTGCAAAGCCTCCTCCGAACTCAAGTAGCCGGAACTTAAAGCAGCAACCTGACCCTCCAGCATTTCGCTGAGGTATTCAATAGTGACTTCCTCTTCATTTTCGACACTCATCAGGTTGTATGCATGATACAAGTTGTCCTGACGTTTATTGGCTCTAATGGTATGCTCAAGGTAGCTTTGGCAAATGCTTGAGAACTCTAGAAGTTCATCGATCAAAAGGTTCTTTTTGACACCGCTAAAAGAATCAGCATAGATTTTCATTCTAAAATCACTCCCTGCTGTCCCCAAAGCATCCAATACATTTTTTCGGTCTTTGCCGCTAAAACTACCCGAAAGCAAACGCTGATGAGAATTGAGGGTAGATAAAGTTTCCTTGAAAAATGTCAGTAGCTCTTCCGAAACAGGAATTTCATTCTCAGTACTCTGCTTCAATAGCTGTGTGAAAAAATTTAGAAACCTTCTCAAATAATACAAGGTGACCATGGAAACACCATTTCCGACGAGCGCATTGTTGGCGTCGTTCCATTCAGGTCTTTGTGTATTCATCCAGATTCCTCCTTCTGGAATGAAATTGGAAACTTTCGCAAGAACTGTCGCGAGTATTTTCTCGATGAAATTTACCTGATAAATCCCACCAGATTGATCTTGAAGCAAGGCAGCATCTGAGCCGATTGAAGTCCATCGCCTTTGGATTTGCTGATCTAATTGATGATCAAAATCAATCGTGTCTTTAGGGTTTTTGAGGATCTCATTGTAAGCCTTAATTTTGTAGGGGACATTGGCATACACAAAAAAATCCTCCTTGAAGAATTTCACCAACCGACCCGGTGCATAATTCTCAGCAAATTCCAGAAACTTCAACAAGTAAATGATCTGATGATCACCCCAATACCCGATGTAAGACCAGGGATCATCTGCTTCAATTCTTTCCCAGTCTATTCCGTTTTTTGTGATTCGGTATGGATTATAACCATCAAATGTAGAGGCATTTAAGAACTTCAGGATCATGCTTTCAATGAAGTCAGGATAGGCGAGGGCCAAGGCTTCCCAATTCTGAAAAATATCCCGCCAATTTCCTGCATAGTCCAAGACTTTGGATCCGTCTTCGTTTCTGGTGTTGATAGAAAAATTATTCCAAGGACGGCTTGGATCACCGTGACGTCGGCTAAATTTCAAAGGTAAATACTCCAAACAAAGACGCTCAAAATGGCTGTCTCCAGAATTTTCTGCCAATTCTTTGAGCTGAGTAAAGGAGAATTTACCTGGAAGCGAATCAATTTTGCTTTTTTGCTTCAAGAAAACCTCTCGGTTAGCATTTTGAATAGAGTTCTTTAGGTCTTCCTTTTCGATTTGATAATTTTTATCAAAAATCCCACCCCGCATAATGTTAAACATCACATTGGCAAAATGTCGGGTGTCTTTTAAGGAATCTGCTGTAAGTTGTAATCCATCCGAGGCAGCATCCAGCTTAATTAGCTCTTCTGTCCCACGCTGAATATCTGCTTTAACTTTCTTGATTAAGTTCGGCTCGGTTTTTATTTCTTTGGCAAGGGCGCGAATTTGGGAGACATTCTGATTGATATCAGCCAGAATCATCCACTCTTTACTATCTCCCGGGTGCAATTCTGAATCGAAATGAACAAAGTAAGCACCCCTGTGAGCTTTTATGTCATATTCTTCCTGTATGGAAAAACCCTCTCTGAATGAATTTAATTGAGAAGAGGAGAGGAGTCGCTTTGCATTTTCCAAGCCCAGTGACCAAGCAATATTTGCTTTAAGCGCTTCACTTGGCTCGGCTTTGTCCACAATGATTGCGCTAAGCGCAAAAATCCCAATTCCACTTTCTCGATCAAGTTCATTCCTTTTATAGGCATCCACCAGATTGCTTCGCATAGTTTGAAGGGCACTTCCTACGCCATAAGGCATGATATTCTGGATCCCATCCAAGATCGATATGTTAAGTGTGCTTTTTCCATTATTTGAAATATAACTGGACTTGACAAAACCGTAATTATCACTTGTAGTCCATTCATATCTAAAGCATAGCTCCAGATCCAGATTATCCTCTTCAAACAAGATTTTATTACCAAAAACACTCTTGTATAGATTCCTTTTCAGCCGATACTCATTGGCGAAATGGATAGAAAATGGTTCCCAAACATGGGTTTGGTTGTTTTTCTGAACACGAATGATTGATTTCGAGCCGGTTACTTCTGATGACTCGAGGATTTTATCATCAGTGTAATAAGGAAAAAGTGCATTTTCGGGGTCTTTTCTACCGGCACTAAGCCCTCCATTACTTCCAATAAACAACCAATGATTATAGGGGCTGATAATGCTCATAAAGAAGGGGAGCATTTGATCAGAATTTGAAATTTTTAAAAATACCTCGGAGTCAATGACCTTGGTTTCAAGATTTATTGGTTGATTTTCTTCGTATTCACTGATGCTTTTTTGCATATAAAATTTTTTAGACTAAGAATAAAGACTTTAAAATAGAGCTATCTGCTCAACCAAACGAGCGATAAGGCCAATTTCTTTGTTGCTTCTCTCTGATACCATGAATCTTTCTAACATTTTGCCTTTTCGGGACTCCATGGACTTTGGTTGAGGTTCACCTATATATATTGGCTAGTTGAATAGATTCGGCTAAATCAATAGCTGAAAAGTGTTTTTCAATTTTTTCTAGGGTCATTCCAGGTGAAAAGGGATTTATTTCATGTGCTTTTTTCAGGGCAAAATACGCGGCTCTTGGATAGAGTTTATAGTAACCTTCTGGGTTTGTTTCACCTTTAGAAGTGATCCCAAACCATTCTTCATTCATGTTTTTCTCTCCTTTTTTGTAGTCAAATTCATATCCGCCATTTGCCCAGGATGCCTCATTATTATGAATATCAAGTTCGACGGTTTGACCGGTTTTCCACCAACCATCACTGAATTGAAATGTAAATCCTCCCAGGGAATTTCCGGATTTTCCCAAGCCTGCAGCATTTTCATAGATTTCTTTCCAATTTTCAACCATATAGAATGCTTGAGACTTTTGATCCTCAGTTTTTGTAATGGCATTAAAAGCATCTGCACCAAATTCTGTAAAAAGAATGGGCTTATTTAATTCATTTTTAACGCGCTCAAAAGCATCTCCAAAGGATGAACCGCGGTACATATTTGTTCCGAAAATATCTATGTCCTGACACTCTTCTTTTATGATCTCTAGAAAGAGTAAATCACCGTTACAAATAGCTATGGGCACAGTCCTGTCAATTTTTTTCATAGCGACAGTTGCCTCATTAAACAATTTGTACATGGCAGTAGCTCGGATGATTGATTCCTCATTCTCCTCTGGAATATCCTCTGTTTCAGCGCCTTCCCAGAATAATCCATAGTTGTTTTCATTACCAAGTAGGTAGAGTAGGATGCCTTCTGTCCCTTGGTACTCCTTTACCATCTCTACGACTTCCTTCAGTAATTTTCTTCTTACTCTGGGGTCAGAATATTCCGTGTTTTCCATCCAACCATCATTAAGGTCCATTCCATATCGACCAAAAGCATGATTGAGCATGGTATAAATTCCGTAATTCTTGTAGATATATGTAATCCATCTTGGAGGAATACCTATGTATATTCGCACCGAATTGACCCCCATGTCTTTTAAAAGTGACATTTCATCATCAAGAGCTTTCATGATGAATTCATCCGGTTGATCCCAAAGACTATAGTCGAAATTGGTACCTCTCGGAAAATAATCCCAGTTCATACCATTGACCATAAAACTTTCTCCTTCAACCAAGAGCTTTATTCCTTGATCATCATTAATCAGTTCTACTTGAGAATTTTGAGAATAAAGAATTTTAGGGAAAAGAAGGCAGGCGAGGATTAAAAAGGTGGAAATTTTCATTGGGCTTAAATTGTAAATTGATTACGACTATTAATGAAATAATCTTATTTCAAAACATTGGTAAGTACTTTATTTATGACTGATATAGCAAGGATGAGTACTACGTCATTTCTTTCATTTGACTACTACAAAATTTCAAAATCTCACTCATTGACCTATTTGAAAGGTAATTTGCCAAGATTTTGAACTTCACAGCGTTTGAGAAGCTCCTTAGAGTCGTACTGTGATCCGTTTGAGAATTGAGATATTACTCTTTTGTTACATAATTTATATTATGTTAAGTAAATATTTTTTCCACCTACACATTCTGAAATATTTTTAACTTAGTCCCCGTCTTTAAGTCCACCACCCTAATGAAGATTTCTTTTACCAGTCTAGGATTGATTCTAGGCCCACTTTCATTTTTTATCATCCTGTATGGCGTAAATTCTCCCGATTTAAATCAAGAAGCTTTGGCCATGTTGGCTTTGGCCAGCTGGATGGCGATCTGGTGGATCACTGAAGCACTACCTATAGCAGCTACTGCATTCTTGCCTTTAATTCTAATGCCTACTCTGGGAATTCTTCCTATAAAATCTGTTTCATCAAACTATATGCATCCTACAGTGATGCTATACATGGGCGGATTTCTAATGGCTACAGGAATTGAAAAATGGAATTTACACCGGAGGATCGCCCTATCGATTATTCAATTGATTGGAACTGACTTAAGAACTATTGTCTTGGGATTTATAGTAGCTACCGGTTTTCTTTCTATGTGGATTTCCAATTCGGCAACTTCACTGATGATGCTTCCGATCGGCTTAGCAGTTGTAAAGCAGTTTCAAGAGCAATTTGGAGCTGATCAATCCCAACTCAGCGATCGATTGGGTAAAAATATCATGTTGGGTATCGCGTACAGCGCATCCATTGGTGGCGTGGCTACTTTGATCGGTACCCCTACCAATACTATTCTAGCAGCCGTAGTCAGTGATCTTTATGATTACACCATTGGATTTAATGAATGGATGCTTTTTGGCTTTCCCCTCGCTGTTTTCTTAATTCTTATTTGCTGGTGGTATTTGGTCACTTATGCGAATCCCCTTCCCAAGAACTTTAAGCTAAATGACGCGAAACATATTGTAAAAGGGCAACTTATAAAACTTGGAAAAATCTCCTATGAAGAAAAAAATGTATTGATAGTCTTTGGCTTAGTCTGCTTCTCCTGGATTTCAAGAAGCTTTTTTCTGGCTAAGTTTATCCCGGGTATTGATGATACCATTATCGTTTTGACAGGAGTTTTGGTTTTGTTTCTCCTCCCCGATTCAACTAAAACTAAAAGAATTTTGGATTGGAAAACCGCTGAACGCATCCCTTGGGGTATTTTGATACTTTTTGGAGGTGGTTTGGCTCTTGCGGAAGGATTCAAAGAAACCGGACTGGCGGAATGGATTGGTCAACGGTTTACCTTGATAGAAGGAATTTCTTTCTTCTTATTGCTGCTGATTATTATCGCTTCGGTCAATTTCCTTACGGAAGTTACATCCAATGTGGCCACAGCCTCAATGCTTCTCCCGATTTTGGCTTCTGTCGCCCTCAAGCTGGATCTTCATCCATTTGGCTTAATGGTGGGAGCTACTTTAGCTGCGAGTTGTGCATTTATGCTTCCTGTGGCTACTCCACCCAACGCTGTCGTATTTGGATCAGGCTTTCTACAAATGAAAGATATGGTCAAAGCAGGGTTTTGGCTAAATATTTTCTCCATACTGATAGTTAGTCTCTTAGTGTATTTCCTTCTTCCCGTTCTTTGGAATATCGATCTGGAGATTTATCCTTTTTGATTTTTCCCAAACTCAGATAAAATAACCTTGCATCCTTTAAACTTTCTAATTCCTAAGGAGATGGCTTCGTCACAACTTGATATTTTAACAAACAATGATTTTGAAATCAGCTCCTCGCCATGACGATAAACATCCTATTCCCACTACTTAACTCCCAAACTTCCTAACTCACCAACCTTCCTACTTCCTAACTCCCTAACTCCCCAACCCCCAAACTTCCCTTCTCCCACCGTTCCATCCCACTAAACCCACTATTCATCCCAACTTTTTGATGACTAATTCAGGATTTGCGATTCTTGTGTCCATGAAGGCAAGCAATCCAATCCAAGAAAAAGTAAAAAGGCATAGAGGAATCTATTTCCTCTTGCTGCTCGCCCTTGTTTGTTATCTCTACCAACTAGTAAACTTGATTTAACCCCAACATTATGAAGGAAAGAAGTTTTGATTTTAGACAGATCGAATGGTGGATTACCACTTTGGTTTTCGTCAGTATCGTGCTATTCAATTTGATCAGCATGAATACCAATAGATGGGCTGGAACTCTCCCCTCGCCCTATGACCGCATTTTTGTTCCTACCGCGCTCTATGTGGTATTTTATATTTTCCATATGCAGTTGATTCCAACCTATCTGAAAAACCGGAAAATCGGTCCTCTGATCGGTTGGGGAATCCTGACTTTTGGCCTCGCTTTCATATTTTCAACAGTCCTTACGGTAGCCTCAGACCGATCTTTTGAGAAGCTTTTCCAACTCTTCTTGGGGGTTATCTTCTTGTATATTAGCCATCAAGGAGGAGCATTGGTATTGAAGAATATGCTCACACCGCCCCGGGTTTCTTCCTACTATTTTTACAATTTGGCCAGGATGATTTTGACCTTTATTGTGCTCATTTTCTTCCTATTACTGGGACAATCCTCTGTGATCGATGAGGGTGTTTTGATTCTATTTATTATGATTTTCCCGGTTTTGCTATCCTTGGTTCTCTACAATTATTACCTGGTCTATGGCAAGCGGAAAGCAGGTAAAAACAAGCAAGCAAATTGGTATTTGGCTCTACTGTTGGTCATAGTGTTCTTTGTGTTTTTTGCAATAGCTGCCGGGAATGGTCAAGAGGAAATTATTTTAATTGGATTTTTGATCAATGGAATTATTTTATTGATAATCAATCCTTTATCAAATCTGATTTTCAAGAAGTACGAAAACCTGACAGGTAAAATTTTCAACCTCAGCACGGAGGTAGGACAAGGACAGGCAAACCTTGATTTTCTTCGCTCTCAGATCAATCCGCACTTTCTTTTTAATGCCCTAAACACCCTTTATGCGAGTGCCTTGATGGAAAATGCAGAAAATACATCTGACGGTATCCAAAAGCTGGGAGATATGATGCGTTTTATGCTTCATGAAAATCAGCAACCCAAAATCTCCCTTTCTCGGGAAATAGACTATCTCCGAAATTACCTCGACTTACAGATGCTTCGTTTTGGTTCGCAGGAAAATCTGGATGTGGATTTTCAAATCAATACGGATGGCTGTCAGGGTCAGATTGCTCCCATGCTATTGATTCCTTTTGTGGAGAATGCATTCAAACATGGAATTTCTTCGAAAGAAAAATCGTGGATTCGGATGAACTTGCGATGCATCTCAGGCTCGGTTCATCTCGACTTGGTCAATAGTGTGCATCCAGTCAAGTCTACAGAAAGATCGAATGAAACTTCAGGGATAGGTTTGGAAAATGTGAAAAAGCGTCTCAACTTGGTTTATCCCAACCGGCATCAATTAAATATTGTATCCAATGACTCGGATTTCTTTGTACATTTTTCAGTGCAAATTCATTAATCTATGATCAAAGCTATTGCCATCGATGATGAGGGTTTTGCATTAGAAGTGATCAAATCCCATGCTTCGAAAGTGCCTTTTTTAGAGATTCAGGCCAGCTTTATCAATGCAATGCAGGGACTGGAATACCTTAAAAATCATGATATCCCTTTGGTTTTTCTAGATATCAATATGCCGGATATCTCAGGAATTGATCTGGTAGAACTCCTTCCTGCTGGCACAGAGGTGATTTTTACTACAGCCTATTCGGAGTTTGCAGTAAAAGGATTTGACTTAGAGGCTTTGGACTATCTCTTGAAGCCTTTCAACCTTACCCGCTTTGTGAAGGCCTGTGAAAAAGCCAGAACCCGTATTTTGGGAAATACGGATGATTCCTGGACTTTCATCAAAACACAGGAAGGTCAGGTGCGAATAGACTTTCCGGACTTATTGTACTGCGAATCGCAGGGGAATTATGTGATTTTTCAAAACAGTGAGGAAAAGTATCAAAGTCGGATGACACTTCAGGAAGCCGAGCGACTGCTGCCCTCCTACTTTATCCGGACCCATCGTTCATTCCTTGCCAATAAAAACCAAATCAAAGTTGCAGAAAAGCATCAGTTGCGACTTGGGAAATTTATCGTCCCGGTGAGTTCTACTTATTCTGATGAAGTCATGACCAAAATTAAAATCGAGTAGGAAAAAATAGACCGATGGAGATCATAGAATTAATCGAAAGCCCAGAAATTGAACAGAATAGCAAATTTAATACTGCTTATTCTCTGTTAAAGAATCTTTTGTCAGAATTGAGAAAAAGAGAGATACCGATTGAAATTTTGAATTCTATCAATCAGGAAATTGATAAGTTAAACGGCTTTTCAGGTTCGAATAAAGAACTGCTAAAGCAGGTCCGAAATTCCCAATCACTAATTCTTTCCCTCGTCAAAAAAGAGCTTGGTCTAGTTCCAAAAGGGCATTTTCAAACCATGTGGATGGCTATGGGAATGGCAACTTTTGGGATTCCATTCGGAGTGGTTTTTGGGCTTACTTTGGGAAATATGGCCTTCTTTGGAATAGGTATTCCGATCGGTATGTCCATCGGGTTGGCAATAGGTGCAGGAATGGATAAGAAAGCGCAGGAAGAAGGAAGGCAGTTGGATATTGAAATTAAAGCCTAAAAATGAAGCTGGTATTCCTTTCGATATTCTAAGGGTGTTTTTTGGGTTCGCTGCCGAAAAAGCCGATTGAAATTAGAGAGTGTATGGAAGCCTGAACTGAAGGCTACTTCGCTGACATTCAAATCGGTATCGTGCAGCAGCTTACAAGCATGAGCAATTCGAACTTCGGTCAAAAAATCAGAAAAAGAGCGGTTCATCCGGGATTTGAAAAAGCGACTGAAAGCTGAAACCGACAAATTAGCAAGGCCAGCTGCATCTTCAAGTGATACTTTTCCTTGGAAATGATTCATGACATAATCATGCACTTTACCCATTCTATCTTCTTCAGATTCTTTATGTGAGTTGATATAACCAGGATTAGCGATCAATTGCTTTTCGTTAGAATGAGCAATAGTCTCCAAGATACTCAACAAATGAATGACTTGGCTTGGACCGGAACTTTGGAGCATGTCCAGCATCAGCTTTTTGACCTGAAGATTGGTCTCTCCCCCTATTTCAATTCCAAACCTCGATTGCTCCAGTAAAACAGAAATGGGCTCAAACTCTTCAAAAACAAAGGGTGAATCATTCAGGAAATTCTCAGGGAAATAAATCACCACGCCGCGAGTTTCCAATTGATTTTCACTACGAAAATAAGCTGGATCATTTCTCCATAGATGTGGAAGATTAGGCCCCGTCAAGACCATATCGCCTTCCCGAAAAGCCTGAATATTATCTCCGACGAAACGGGTTCCCCTACCCTTCAAAACAGTAAATAACTGATATTCGGAATGAAAGTGCCAATTGACATCAAAATATGGGGCTACCAAGTCCTTAATCAAAAGGGCTTTGTTTTCGGGAATTCTTGACTTTTTTAAGGGCTTTCTCACTGCTTAATGACTTAATTTTATCATTACGGGACCTAAATAAGCAAAATACAGTCAGAAAATACCAACAAATAGGAAGAAGTATTCACCAAAATTGTGGAATATAGCTTCTCGATATTGCTTAAACCCAAATAATCATGAATCTAAAGAATATAGGAATTAGCCTTTTTGCGCTTTTGCTTCTATTGATAGCGAGCTGTAGCCAAAGCAAAAAGGAAGTATTCCTCTCTATGACAGAGCCAAGAAGAGTTGAAATTCTTGTGCTTGGACACGAAAGCGAGCATCATAATTCCGAGAAATTCATGCAGCATCTTGGAATTCCTTTGTTCCAAAAAGGCATCAACCTGACTTACACTGCCGATCCCAATGATCTGAATGAGGAGATGCTTTACAATTATGATGGCCTGATGATTTATGCTAATCACGATGACATCACTTCTGATCAGGAAAATGCTCTCAAAGACTATGTACAAAGCGGAAAAGCCTTAATTCCAATCCATAGTGCTTCTTGGTGCTTTCGCAATTCAGATTGGTACGTCAATGCTGTAGGAGGCCAATTTGAATCCCATGGTGAAGGCAATTTCACAGCTACGATTGTCGATGCGGATCACCCCATCATGAACGGGATTGAGGAATTCGAAACTTGGGATGAGACTTATGTTCATTCTCAACTCAATCCGGATATGCATGTTCTAATGGAGCGAGTGGATGGAGATCATCGAGAACCCTATACCTGGACCTTGGAAGAAGGAAAAGGAAGAGTTTTCTATACTGCTTATGGACACAATGAAGAGACTTGGAAACAGCCTGAATTTCAGGAGCTAGTAGCAAATGGGATTTTGTGGGCTGTGGGTGATGAGGTAAATGCACTTTTGGCAGCTTATGAAATTCCTCAGCCGGAATTCCAGGATGCAGAAATTCCAAACTATGAGCGAAAGGATCCTGCTCCGCGCTATCAGCTACCGCTATCTCCTGAGGAAAGCATGAAAACCGTACAGCTTCCTGTAGGGTTCGAAATGACACTTTTTGCTTCTGAACCGATGATCATCAATCCAATGTCGATGACTTGGGATGAAAGTGGTAGACTTTATGTAATTGAAACAGTCGATTATCCTAATGAGGTAAGAACTGAAGGAGGAAATGACAAAATTAAAATTTTAGAAGATACTGATGGAGACGGAAAAGCTGATAAGGTGACCGTTTTTGCAGAAAATTTGAACATCCCTACTTCAATAATGGCTGTAAATGGAGGAATTTTAATCTCCATGGCTCCTGATTTTGTATTTCTAAAAGATACCGATGGAGACGATGTAGCGGATGTGCGAGAAGTCATTATGACCGGATGGGGAAAAAGCGATACGCACGCTGGACCATCCAATCTCAAATATGGATTTGATAATAAAATTTGGGGTGTTTTAGGATACTCTGGATTCAGAGGTACTGTCAGCGGAGTGGAGCATTCTTTCGGGCAGGGTGTTTACCGCTTTAAGCCGAATGGCGAAAACCTTGAATACCTAGGCAATACTTCCAACAATACTTGGGGTTTGGCTTTCACAGAAGACTTCGAAACCTTCATTTCCACTGCAAACGGACAGCACAGTGTGTATTTTTCAATGGAAAATAAATATGTGAAGCGTCCCGTTTTCCAAGGCTCAGCCAATACCGTCCATGGAATCGACAGTCACTACGATATGCCTCACCTGACCCCTTTCCTTCGTCAAGTGGATTGGCATGGAGGCTACACGGCAGCTGCAGGACATTATTTCTACACGGCAAGAAGCTTTCCGGAAAAATTCTGGAATCGAATTGCTTTTGTAGCTGAACCTACCGGTAGGGTCCTACACAATGCCATCATCGAATCAGATGGTTCTGGATATACCGAGAAGAATGGATTCAATATTTTGGCTAGTTCAGACGAATGGTTCTCCCCTGTTCATGCGGAAGTAGGACCGGATGGAGCTCTTTGGGTTGCCGATTGGTATAATTTCATTATTCAGCATAATCCAACACCAAGAGGCTTCGAAAATGGAGCTGGGAATGCCTACATCAACCCACTTCGTGATAGTCAGCATGGAAGAATCTACCGTGTGAGTTATAAAGGAGGGGAAGACTCCAAAACCTTTGATCTTCGGGATGCCAGTAATGCCGAGCTGATGGAAGCACTGAAAAGTGAAAATATGTTTTGGAGATTGACTGCTCAGCGTCTGATTGTGGAGCAGCAAAATACCGAAGTAATCCCTGACCTTTACAAGATAATCGCTGACCAATCAGTAGATAAAATTGGTCTAAATGCTCCGGCAGTCAATGCCCTTTGGACACTTCATGGACTTGGCCAATTGGATGGAAGCAATAAAGAAGCAAGTATGCTTGTAGAAAAAGCCCTTCGTCATCCATCAGCTGCTGTTCGTAAAAATGCATTACGTGTTTTACCATCCAATCAAGAAAGCTTGAGAGCGATCTTAGGGTCCGGTATTTTGGATGACTCAGACATGCACACGAGAAAATTCGCGTTCCTTGCACTTTCTGAAATGCCTTTCTCTGAGGATGCTGCTAAAACTTTGCTTCAGACAGCTGAAAAAGATGAAAATGGTCAGGATCCATTTTTGCCTCAAGCAATGTTTGCAGCAGTACTTTCCCATCCGACCGAATTTGCCAAGCGGGATAATACCGCTGCACTTCAGGCTTCAGGAGACTCTGAGGTGTCTTTGGCAGATCGAATCAGTAGAAGCTTGGTGGCCGAGCAATATCCCTTGGATTCAAGAAACTCCATACTCTTTCCTCCGGACATAGCTGGAAAAGAGATTTCAATTCGAATGATCGTTTCCAAAGCCAATAATCCAATGGATGGAATTTTGGTAGCTTCTGGCAACAATACGAATGGCTACAGTTTGTACATCTATGAGGATGCTCTTCACTTTGCAGTAGCACAGGATGAAAAATTGACAATCATCAGTACCAAAAAACCACTTCCTGAGGAGCAATTCATCATTGATGCCAATTTGGTGGAAGACGGAAGCATGAGTTTGAAAATAAATGGTGAAGAAATTGGCAAAGCCAAAACCAAAGGTCTATTTACGACAGAACTTTCTCCTAGAAGAGTTCGTGTAGGCCAAAATGATTCTAGAAATCAAGTTGGAAAATATGTAGGAGGTTGGATGTTCTCAGGAAGAATAAGCAACAAATCTACCTTGGCCTTGAAAAAGCCAGGAACGGATCTCTCTGAAGATTCAGATAAGGTTGCTACCGTTTCAGCCAATGGAAGTTCGATTGTCAAGCTAGCCGTCATCCCACATGAGATGAAATATGACAAGACCACCTTTACCGTAAAGGCTGGTTCACAGGTAACTATTGACTTTGAAAACCCTGATTTCATGCAGCACAATCTAGTTATCGGTCAAAAAGGCTCGATGGAAACTATTGGAGAAGCTGCAGATGCCTTGGCCAGAGATCCGAAAGGATCCGAGCAAAATTATGTACCTAAAATACCACAAGTCATAGCCGCCACTCGATTAGTCGATCCTGAAGGACGGGAATCACTGGTTTTTGTGGCTCCTACCGAACCCGGAGAATATCCATTTGTCTGTACTGTACCGGGTCACTGGAGAATTATGAATGGAATTATGATTGTGGAATAAGAATGGCTTTAGAAGTAAAATTTGGTGTAAGTACCTGGCTTTGGACTTCACCCTTTAATTCAGAAACGATTTCTCTTTTTGAGAAAATCAAATCCTTCGGCTACGATGCGGTGGAAATACCGGTCGAAGATCCTGAATTGATTGACATTGACCGGGTCAAGAAAGCGCTCGCAGAACATGCTCTCAAACCTATCATCTGCGGGGCTTTCGGGCCTACCCGGGATTTGACTCATGAGGATCCTAAATTCCATCAGACTTGCTTCGATTACTTAGATGCTTGCTTTGAAATTGCTTCCGAATTGGGTGCTGGATTTGTGGCTGGTCCTATGTACTCTGCTGTGGGTAAGGCCCGCTTGGTATCTCCCGAGCAACGAAAATTCGAATGGGATCGTGCGGTCACTAATCTTCAGAAGGTGAGCAAACGAGCCGGAGAATTCGGGTTGGAGATCGCCTTAGAAACCTTGAATCGATTCGAAACAGATCTAATTAACACCGCTGCTGAACTCAAGCAATTAATCGCTGATATCAACGAACCTCAGGCCAAAGCCCTTTTGGATGGCTTTCATATGAGCATTGAAGAACCAAGCATTGAAGATGCCATTGCAGCTGTTGGGGACAAATTGATCCACGTGCAAGTCTCTGAAAACTACAGAGGAACCCCAGGTACTGGACAGACAAATTGGTCTGCATGGAAACGAGGCTTGGAAAAAATCAATTACCAGGGTGCCATTTCCATCGAAAGCTTTACACCGAATGTCAAGGAATTGGCCGGAGCGGTTTGCATTTGGAAACCTTTGGTACCATCTCAGGATGGCTTCGCCAAAGAGGGGCTTGAATTCTTGAAAAAATGGGCAGCTGAGTAAATCAAGCTGTTTATAACTAAGGTTATGTCAGTCAGAGCGGAGTCGAGGACCCTTCGACTCCGCTCAGGGTGACATCAACATGGGTCATCTGACATCCGAAAATATTTTATTCTTTTAAACCCAAAAACAACATATCTATGAGCCAAAAACCAATCAATATTGCCATCATCGGCCTTGGATTTGGTGCTGAGTTTATTCCTATCTATCAGAAGCACCCCTTGGCAAACATGTATGCCGTTTGCCAAAGAAATAAAGAAAAAGCCGAAGAAATCGGGAAAGCTTTTGGCATCGAAAAAGTCTATACAGACTATGACGAGCTGCTAAAGGATCCAAATATCGACGCAGTTCATATTAATACCCCCATTCAAAATCACGCGGAGCAATCCATCAAAGCACTGAAAGCGGGAAAACATGTAGCATGTACTGTTCCGATGGCAACTACCGTAGATGAATGCCGTCAGATCGTCGAACTCTGTGAAGAGACGGGTTTGACCTACATGATGATGGAAACTGTGATTTACAGCCGTGAATTTCTTTTCGTAAAGGAGATGTATGAAAAAGGAGAATTGGGCAAAATCCAGTTTCTCCGCGCTTCTCATCAGCAGGAAATGGCTGGATGGCCAGGCTATTGGGAAGGCCTCCCTCCCATGCACTATGCGACTCATTGTGTAGGTCCTGTTTTGGCTTTGCCAAAAGGTCAGGCTGAGTATGTTTCTTGCCTCGGATCGGGTCGGATAGATGAAAATTTGATTCCAAAGTACGGTTCTCCTTTTGCTATTGAAACTTGCCACATTAAGCTAAAAGATTCTGATCTCGCAGCAGAAGTAACTCGTTCCCTTTTCAATACAGCAAGACAGTATCGGGAAAGCTTTGATGTGTACGGTTCCAAAAAGTCCTTTGAATGGACACTCATCGAACATGAAGACTCGGTAATTCATACCGGTGAAGTTCCAGAAAAGGTCAAAATCCCAGATTATGCTCATTTACTACCTGAGGGAATTCAAAAATTTACAACCCAAGGAGTATATGACTCAGATGAAAATCAGCATTTATCCTTTACTCAAGGATCTGGTCATGGTGGTTCTCATCCTCATTTGGTCGATGAGTTCTTAAATGCGCTTACAGAAGGCAGAGCTCCCTATCCGGATGCTAGACAATCAGCCAATATAACCTGCGTGGGTATTTTGGCACATGAATCTGCTATGGATGGAGGAAAAATCAAATATCTACCTGAGTTTACCCTCAGCAAATAAAACCAAAAAGGCCTGGAAAATTTCCAGGCCTTGTTTTTTGATTTTTTCACCACAGAGGACACAGAGGAGTTTTTGAAAAACAAAGGACACGAAGGAGATGAACCTCTAAGGACACAAAATGCCAGATTGTCCCTAGCATCAAGGAAAGATAGGTAAGAAAAAGCTTTGTGTTCGTTGTGCTTTTGGTGTTTTTTCACCTTGGAGGATACGGAAAAAAATTAAAATTTCCCACTTCCCACTTATTTCACTTTCTTCGCTTCTGTCACAAACATGTCCATCAGCGATCCTGAAGCATTTTCATCATCCACTTTTTTTAGACTCAAGTAAACGTCATAACCCGTAATATTGAAATAAGCTGTTAGAACACCATCAGTGATACTGACTGAGGACATTTCCTTTTCTGTACCGGAAGCATCTTCTACGAAATAGCCCATGGTCTTGCCGTCAATAGTTTCAAATCGCATAGGAATAGTTGCTGTACCTTCTGGGGTATCGTAAACCGTCACGGCCCACTTACCTTCGAAATATTCAGGAGAGGCAGTAAAACTGGAAAAGGTGACCAGTGAGCCCATAGCCACAAGGAGGACTAGCAATAAGGAGGATAATTTTTTCATTGATGTAAAGGGTTAAATTTTTCAGAATTTAAACAATCTAAATGATTGAAAAAACACCTAGATTAAAATTAATTTATAAAATTTATAACCTGAATAGGTAAATTAACTCTTTAAATAGTAATAAAAATATAAAATGAATTTCTTAATTAGATTATGGATTTACTTGCTTCGAAAGAATCTGCAATGGTTATAATAAATTAATTCTCTAAATAATAATATTTCAACTGAAGACAGTGAGTCCATTTTTGTGTTACGTTCTCAAGACTTTTTCTCATTCTAATTAAAACCATTTATGTAAATCATTGTGTTTCTTAATAGGCTTTGCAAACCACGAATAAAAATTTTTAAATATTGATTTTCAAATAGTTATAATTTTTTCTAATGTATTAAACATAATTAAAACAATGATTTATTCCTTATACATACAGTTTTTTGTATTAAACTAAATTCAAAAAAATTAGTAATAAGAATTATAAATAAAATATCGTTTATTTATCTTTAAGAGCTAAAAATTAGTGCTTTATGCTTAGGGTATGATAAATTACCTGAGCAGACATACATCGAATATCAGTTTCATATACTATTCAATGCCAAATTTAGTATTATTTCTACTGTTAATTTTCAATTCTGCTGATCCTACAAGCGATAGCTTGAAATTGGAACTTCAAAAAACAAATAATCCTGGCACGAAAGCCTCGATATATTATTCCTTAGCTAGACACTACTATGGTTCGAATCAGGATTTAGCCATTTCGTATGCAGATTCATCTATTTATTTTGGAGAATTGGCTGAATTACCGAAAATGCAAGGAAATGCAATCAATATTAAAGCAGTAGCTTATCTGATCAAATCTGATTTTGAAACCTCCATGAAGCTGAATGTAGATGCATTAAGAATCAGAGAAAGTATACAGGATACGCTAGGATTAGTTGAATCTCACCTTAACATAGGAAATATTCTCTATCGAACCGGTGAGAGTTTTGAGGCGGCTGAACGATATAAAAAGGCATTGACATATGCTAAAATGGCCAACAGTCAGCGAGGATTGAGTTTGCTATACAATAATTTGGGAAGCTACTATAGAGACAAATGGATTTCAACTGGTGCAAAAGAGGATTTGGACTCAGCCAAAGCGTACCTTTCCGAATCTCTAGAAATCAAAACCAGTTTGAATGACGTCAGTGGACTTATTCATACACTGAATCAGCTTTCAGAGTTAGCTCAAGGTGAAAAGCAATATATGCTTGCTGAGAATTATCTGAAAAGGAGTTTGAAGGTCTCTGAAGGAATCAATGATACAGAGCTTCAAATTTCAGTACTAACGCAACTTTCTCAATTCAATCTAGAGGTAGGTGATAAAAATCAGGCATTAAATTATGCCAAAAGTGCTTTTGAGCTTGCTGAAGGAATGGATTCAAACTACATGATCTCCAGTACTGCAAATTATCTTATTGATGCATATCAGGAAACCGGAGATTATCAGAATGCACTGGAAGTTGCAAAACAAAAAATAAAAGCTGATGGACTACTTTTCAATGAAAGCAAACAAAAAATTCAGGATGATTTACTGATCCAATATGAGTCGGAGAAAAAGGAATTGGAAAATCAAAGACTCCTGGAGGAACAACGGTTTTTAGATTTAAACCTCCAACGGAAGAATGAACTTCTAATTGCTGCAGTGATAATTTTGGTAGGATTGATAGGGCTTGGAATCTATCAACGAAAGAAAAATAATGAATTAGAACTTGCCAAGAAGAAGATAGATATGACCCTGGCCCAACTGACAGAAAAGAATGATCAAGTGGAAAAACAGTCCGTGCTTCTCAGTCAGGCAAATTCTGAACTCAAAGAGGCAAATTCTATTCGGGAAAAGTTGTTGTCTGTAGTGTCCCACGATGTAAAAGCCCCCCTCTCCTCTCTTCAGGTTCTTTTGGAATATTGGGATCAAAAAATCCTAACCAATGAAGAACTTGCCAGCCTAGTACCTAGAATTGCAAAACAAACAAAAACTGTACAAGAGCTTTTGAAAAACCTTCTACAATGGGCTCAAACACAGATGAAGTCCAGCAATCTCCAATTAGAAGAAAAAAATCTTAGGTCACTAGTTGATGAGGCTATTCAATTTGCAATTCCAACGGCAGAAGGGAAAAAGATAAATATTTTGAACGCCATACCCGAAAACCTAAGTATTCAAACTGATAGCAATCGGCTTAATTTCATTATTCGAAATTTAGTCTCGAACTCTTTGAAATTCACCAATCCCGATGGTCAAATTAAAGTTTCCTTTGAGTCTACTGGAAATGGGAATATCCATATTTCGGATAACGGAATAGGAATGAGTAAGGAGAAACTCGCATCTCTTTTTCAACAGGGAATGGGGCCCTCTATCGGTACAGCTGGCGAAAAGGGTTCAGGTATTGGATTATTACTCTGCAAGGAATTTGCCGAAAGCATGGGTGCTCGATTAGAAGTAGAAAGCGAAGAGAATAAGGGCTCAACCTTTACGATTGTTCTTGGGTAGGTTTTGGATTTTCGTTTGAATTTTAAATGATTACCCTTTTGCCCCGCTCTTAGCTATTAAAAGATATCAAACATCTTTAAATGGTAACTTCGTTAGCACAATTTTTTGCAATGGATATTAAGTCAATTCTCAAAAGGCTGGAAAACCTTGATTTTTGCAACGCTATAAGGTATAGCTTGTCAATAGGCAATTTCAAAAAGTGCGGTCGCTAAATACTCAAGATAGGATTTCCTGCTTAACCCCCTGCTAAGCCTACTCTAATCTCGTGAGGTATCAAAAGCTTAAAACAAAAAAACTCATACCATAAAAATAAAAAAGCACCTGAAATTCAGATGCTTTTAAATGAGCCCCTTGCCGGGATCGCCCCGATAGCTATCGG
>NZ_AUBU01000002.1 GCF_000429405.1 Algoriphagus marincola DSM 16067 | reverse complement strand
CCCGCTTTTCAATTCCCCCCGCGCCTTCCGCGCTTTCGGGAGGACAAATATCGCAGGATTTTATTTCTTAACAAATCACAACCGCAACCTTTTTTTACTTTGTCAAGTAAGTGGTTGAGGATAAAGCAGGAATAGATCAAACTTTTTTTTACCCAAGCAAAAAATCTGAGGATTAAAATCGAAAACCCGGTGGGTTGGACATATTTCGCTTGGCTGGATTTGGGGAAAGCAGATAGCGAATCGATATCTCATGAGCTCCTCCAGTAGCAATTTGACCCAACTTTGAAATCAAAAAATCATAACTATATCCAATTTCAATTCCCGACTCAAGACTAATTCCAACCAAGGCTACAATGGACTCACTATTCGGAAGTTGATATTTTGTCGGAAGACCTCGATACCAAACACCAAGGATTAGCGGCTCGAAATAAAACTCTGTCCCTATGTCCAACTGAGAAAACGCACCCTGACTTTTATAATTAAATGCGAAAGCCAGACTACGTTCCTGATCCGTGTTGTTGAAAAAATCATTGATATCACCTGGAGCCAAATCAAATCGTATCCCACCATGGGCGTTAAACCTGATTGGTAGCGTATTACTCTCTACATCCAAATAACTGATGGGCGGTTCGAGCAAATGGAAAGCCGAAAAACCAAACCAATAACGCTCTCCATAAGCCAAAATACCCGCATGAGCATCAAAAGCCCGTAATCGACTATCCCCCTCAAATCCCTCTCCGGGAGCCCCGACAATTAGTCCCCGATCAATATCTAGCTGCGTTCCTAAAATGATATCATCAAAAAGAGCATCTCGGGAATAGAAACTACCCTGCATTCCAAATTGTATAAAGTCAGATTCGGATAGCCGCAAACGATATGAATAAACCAGCCCAGCCTCCATTACCTGACTTTGAAGGAAACTTTCTCTAGAACCAGTAAAGATCAATCCAAACCCGCTGTTAATTTCTTCTTTGAAAAAATCGGCGTAAGCAGTGTAGGAAATAAAGCTTTCGTCCAAACCGGGCCATTGATTCCTGAAGTTCGCTCCAAGGCGTGTTTGATCTGTGCTGCCTGCAAAGGCCGGATTCAAATACAAAGGATTTGCATAGAATTGTGAATACTGAACATCTTGGCCTTTTGCAAAAAAGCTAATGAAGATAAACGCAAGGAAAATCCAATCTCGATGTCTCATCTTATTAATCGGAATTTTCCTGTCTCAGTAATTGACTCTCCTTCTACCGTTTCAGCATTTATCCTAAAGATATAAAGGCCCGCATCCAAAAGCTTTCCCTCTAGGGTTCCATCCCAACCTGGCCCCTGCAATTCATCTGATCGGAAGAGCAACTCACCCCAACTATTAAAGATCATCAAATCGACAGCAACCAAGCCTTTGTACTTGGGAGTGAAAGTTTTGTTTTCATCCGCATTAGGTGTGAAGCCGGTGGGTGACATTATTCGGTAGCTTTTGGTAATCAAAACTGTCTTTTGGAAAGATTCTTGGCAACCATACTGGTCCGTAATTGTCAATACAACCTGAAACTCACCCTTTTTTCCAAAAACATGAATGGGATTCTGCTCCGTGGATGTACTTCCATCACCAAAGTCCCAAGACCATTCAACCGCTCTTTCATCAGCTAGCTCGGTAAAAGCAATCGGATCGTCAGCAAAAATACCCCCGCTCTCATCATCTCTGATATCCGTTCCCTCCACTACAAAGTCAAAATCTACGGTAAGGGGAATTAATTGGATAAATACCTCCACCTCTGTTGACTGACTATTGTAACATTCAAAACCCTTTGGTTTTGCAGTCAACTCGTAAATACCTCCTAACGGAACTTGCTCGATCTCTTCATTGAATAATTCTAGACCGTTTCCTGTCAGTCGATAATCATATTCATCTGGGTCATAATTCAACAAAAAATCAAAAACATTTACCGGCTCGTTAATTTCACATCCTATGACCGTCCCGGACATTTGCAAGGAAGGATATTCAGGGAAAAGCACTTGTACTTGATTAGACTTAGCAGGGCAATTCTTTCGATTATATGCCCAAATCTCATAAAGGCCAGGTTCAAAAACCTCCAAATTCGCAGCCGTCTCTCCTTCGAGCAAAGCTCCATCTTTGTACCATTCGTAGCGCTGATAGGCTTCATCTCCTTCGGAAACAAAAACGACACTTTCACCAGGACAAAGATTAAAAGACTCTTCAATTGGGCTTTCAACCCCTTCGGCAAAAATTCTGACCGGAGCTGGTGACTCCTGAATATTCAAAGTAATCTTATTTCCCGATGATGCTTTACCATAATTATCTGTGATCGTATAAAAGACTTCTACCTGTTGATCTCTTGTACCCGGATTGGGGAAAAAAGTATATGAGCCGGCCTCTCCTGCACGAATCGTCCCTTGCGGTAGTACCAAAACCTGATTTTCTTCTAGGCATTTTCCTTGATTGCACACATCAGAACTATTCTCCTGAATATCCTCCAGCTTTTCAAAAAACTGCAAACAACGAATCTGAGAATCCTGATTGGGAAGCACTACCTCTTCATCCGTAATGAAATACTGGTTTTCTTGACCTTCACAAGACGCCACATCTTCAAAGTCCACTCCTTGCGGATCAACAAGATCATCATCTGCTGATACTTCTACCACTAGATTTCTGATTTCATGGAAGTTGGTAAATCCACCTGTAGAAGCTGAAAATCCGATTTTCAATTCTTTTGGTGGTTGGAAAGCATAGGCTCGATCAAAAATCGCGACCATCCGGGGGTTATTTGTCTCTGTCGTGACCATCATGTCAACTTTAAATTGATAGCCAACACCTTGCTCTACAGGCTGTAAATCTATAAACACTTTCCGATACCCTACTTGATTGGGATCTGTGACCCGTTGTGTACCGGTTCCTCCTGAACTGATTTCAAAAGTTCTTTCCGGGCTTAAGCCTAAGTTGCCTGCGTCAAGTGTTCTTCTGCCTATAATGAAAGGATAACCTGACAATCCATTCCCAGGACCCCGCACCACGACTGTGTTTGGAACTAGTGCATCACCGACGCCGGGAAATCCTCCATTTTTTCCTTCAGCAGTATTTCCAAAGTTCCCAAACTCATCAAAGCCAATTCCCATATAGGCATTGGTAAGTCCAGGTTCATTGTTTCGTTGTGCATAGCCAAGGGACCCTCCAAATCCTCCTGGAGCAAAATTTTGAGTCGCAGCATCAAATAAAAAAACAGCTAGGCCATCTGCACGATTTGCAATATCTCCCCCGTAGCTAAAATATTCGAATTCAACCTTAATACCATAAACAGAAGGAAAAGGAACATCAATATAAACATAGCCTCGCTGATTCAGCTGATTGTTCGTAAGCCTTAAAACTCCATCGACCAAAACCGCATCACCGCCAAAAACTGTATTAGCTTGAGTAGAGCTCGTCTGAAAAGTCTCACAATAGGGGAAACCAAACTGCCCCTGAGCTTTAAGTGAAATTAAAAATAAAATAATGAATGCTATCCTTCTCAATCCTTCAACTTTCTGCTAAAATAAGAACCCCCTCGGTGAAAACTAAAAAAGCCCCGAAGTTTTCACCTCGAGGCCTTCATTTTTTTCTTAGATCAACGAAGAATCGTCTGCATTCTATCCGGCCCTACCGAAACTAATCGAATAGGAACCTGTAATTCTTTTTCCAAGTAAGACACATAGCCTTTCAGTTCGGCCGGAAAATCATCGTATGATCTCACCTCATCCAAGCCACAATTCCACCCAGGCAAAGTCTTGTAGATCGGTGTGGCCTCGATGTCTGAAATCTCGAAGGTCAATTTATCTACCACGCTACCATCCTTCAACTGATAATGGGTACAAACTTGGATTTCCTCAAAGATATTCAGCACGTCAGCTTTCATCATAAATAGCTGCGTAACGCCATTGATCATGATGGAGTATTTCAAGGCTGGAAGATCCAACCATCCACAGCGACGAGGCCTTCCAGTAGTGCTTCCAAATTCATTTCCCTCCTTACGCATAGCCTCTCCAGTATCATCAAAAAGCTCTGTAGGAAACGGTCCACTTCCTACGCGAGTGCAATAGGCTTTGAAAATACCGAAAACCTCACCAATCCGAGATGGAGCTACCCCCAAACCAGAACAAGCTCCTGCCGTCATGGTACTGCTACTAGTCACGAATGGATAGGAACCAAAATCTATATCAAGAAGCGAGCCTTGAGCTCCTTCTGCCAAAATTTTCTTGCCTCCTGAAAGCGCCTCATTAACCACATATTCACTGTCAATAAGATTCAGGCTTTTGACGAAAGCGATCGCCTCAAAAAAGCTTTTCTCCAATTCCTGCAATTCATCTAAAGGAAAATCATAGAAGGATAAAATAGTCCTATGTTTTTCGAGAAGCGTTTGGTATTTATCATTAAAATCGGGACTTAAAATATCCCCAATCCGAAGCGCAGATCGACCAATTTTATCTTGATAGGTTGGGCCGATTCCTTTAAGAGTAGACCCGATCTTTTTATCGCCCTTGGACTTCTCGTAGGCCGCATCTAATAATTTATGCGTGGGAACGATGATTGTTGCCTTTTTGGAGACAACCAGGTTTTTCATATAATCTATCGAAAACTTCCCAAGTCCTTCGATCTCTTTCTTTAGGATTACCGGGTCTAATACCACTCCATTTCCAATGATATTCAATATCTGCGAGCGGAAAATACCTGATGGAATCTGATGAAGAACGTGCTTGATCCCGTCAAACTCCAACGTATGCCCTGCATTGGGCCCACCTTGAAATCTAGCGACGATTTCATATTCAGGAGCCAAAACATCCACAATTTTACCTTTACCCTCATCTCCCCATTGGAGACCGAGCAATACATCCATCTTCATACTGATGCGGGGATTACTTTTCTATCAAAGATTTTTTAAAGGCCGAAATTTGCGATTCAAAGAATCAAAACCAAGTGAAACTTGGGAATAATCATCAAATCATTCAAAATTCCTTGTTAAACTAAAATGCAGCTCTAAAATCCTCAACCGAATCATAGACTGAAAAAATATTATTCAACTTAGTAATGATCAAAAGTTTTTTGACATGCTCTGAAGGCGCAGTCAGATAAACTTCTCCGCCGGCATTCCGCATTTTTGTTAGCATGGTTATCAGTAAGCCTATCCCTGACGAGCTGATGTAGCGCACCTCTTTGAGATTTACCACAAAAGTTTTAGCGCCTTCCTGTATCGCATCGGATACAATCTCTACGAGCTTAGGCCCCATCTCATCACCTATCAAATCTCCCTGAATGTGTAAATAATGAGCCTTATCGTCTTTTTCTGATTGATAGCTTAGTTTCATGTGTTTATAATTTGTCTTTAAGCGGTCACATAGCCTGTCCCGAGAATCGGGAGAATCGCGCAATTATAGTCATCCCTCTGTGCGACGGGTACGTCATGCCTGTCTGCCTCAGGCAGGCTCGATTTCATGTGTTTATAATTTGATTTTCAAGGCCACATGGAATTTCGCACAATTTACAATCATCCCAGTGAGTATCGCTCGCGTCATGCTCGATTTCATCTTTTTATTTTGGATAGTAATCGTTTAGAATATGAACCTCAAAAAAGAAAAGATCTCAAACTGTGTAAAAGAATGTTTGAGATCATCCTTGATTTCATGCTTCTGGACTTGGTCTATTTTCGCAATTCTCCTTAGTACAGTTACCATACAAAATTAATGAATGATGAAGCACCTTGAAGTTCAAGATATCTCCAACGGTATTTTGGATATTTTGGATGCGTGGATCGCAAAATTCCAGAACTTCATTGCAATCAATACAGATCAAATGATCGTGCTGCTTGTATCCGTAGGATTTTTCGAATTGCGCTAAATTCTTCCCAAACTGATGCTTGGTCACCAAATCACATTCAACCAGTAGATCTAAGGTATTATAAACCGTAGCCCGACTGACCCGATAATTTTTATTTTTCATGCTGATGTAGAGCCCTTCTACATCAAAATGACCGGACCGACTGTATATTTCCTCTAAAATCGCATATCGCTCGGGCGTTTTTCGAAGCTTTTGATTCTCCAGATAGGCCGTAAATATTCTCTTGACTTCCTCGAAATGTGCGGTATTCAAAGACATTTATTTATTTTTTTGTCAAATATAACCCATGAAGCGGAGAATTAATTCACTCTAATCAAATCGAGTTACCTTAATGATCCCTTCAACCTCTTTGAGATTTTTCACTAAGGTCTCCAAATGCTCCGTACTGTGAACGTAGAGCTTGATGGTACCCTCAAAAATCCCCGCATCTGAATCTACAGTAATAGATCGCATATTTACTTTCAATTCACTGGAAATAACTTTGGTTACATCATTAATCAATCCTACCCGATCTGTACCAACGATATGAAGCCCTGCCAAAAAGGCTATTTCTTTTTGGCTGGTCCACCTAGCTTTGATCACACGGTTTCCATGATTTGAAAGCAGCTCTAAGGCATTCGGACAGGATGTTCGGTGAATTTTGATTCCTTCATTTACCGTAACAAAGCCAAATACATCATCCCCGGGAATTGGATTGCAACACTTGGCCAAAATATAATCAACCACATCCATATCCTCCCCGATCAACAACTGGTCATGATCTGGTCCTTTAAGGCTCTTGATTTCCTTGGTGAAAGTTGATTCATCCCGAACTTTCTCCTGAATAGCTTTATGCTTTAACTTTTGATTTTCTCGGAAATCTTTGAAGGATTTGATCGTAGTTGGATCAATAATTCCCTTTCCAACCTTATAATAAAAGTCGTTGGCCGTCTTTAATTCAAAATAAGCGCGAAGTTTTTCCACTGTCTCGGAGCTAAACTCCATTTTCATTTGCTTCAGCTTTCGCTGCACAATCTCTCTTCCATCTACAATTGCAGATTTTTTCTCTTCTCGGAGTGCATCTTTAATTTTAGCTTTTGCTCGCGAGGTGACTACATGATTGAGCCAATCTTCGGAAGGCTTTTGCTTATTTGATGTAAGAATTTCGACCTGATCCCCATTTTTTAGTTTATGAGTGATCGGCACTAGCTTTTGGTTGACTTTTGCTCCGATACATCTGGCTCCCACCTCTGTGTGAATTTCAAATGCAAAGTCCAAAGCAGTAGAGCCAAAAGCCAGCACTTTCAAATCTCCCTTAGGGGTAAAAACAAAAACCTCTTCCTGGAAAAGATTCCCCCTGAAGTCATCCATAAACTCTATGGCATTCCCTTCATTGGATTCGAGCATGCTTCTCACTTGGGTAATCCATTCGTCCAAACCTGAGGTAGTCTTACCGGGTGCATCTTTTTCTTTGTATTTCCAATGAGCCGCATAACCTCGCTCAGCAATTTCATCCATTCTGCTAGTACGAATCTGCACTTCCACCCACTGACCGAGATTACTCATGACAGTTGTATGAAGGGATTCATATCCATTTGATCGAGGTGTAGAAATCCAATCTCGAAGACGGTCTGGATTTGGCCGGTAAAAATCTGTCACGATTGAATACACTTGCCAACAGTCGGCTTTTTCATTTTCCAACTCAGACTCCAAGATGATCCGCACTGCAAAAAGGTCGTATACCTCTTCGAAAGGTATATTTTGCTTTTTCATCTTGTTGTAGATAGAATAAACCGACTTAGGCCTTCCTTTGATGCTAAATTTGAATCCTTGCCGATTGAGCTCCTCCTCGATGGGCTGGATGAACTGCCGGATAAATTTATTTCGGTAGGACTTAGACTCATTGATTTTATGAACGATCGCCTTGTAGGTGGTGGTATCGGTAAATTTTAGATACAAATCCTCGAGTTCGGATTTGATCGCATAAAGCCCCAACCTATGTGCAAGCGGAGCGTAGAGATACATCGTCTCAGAGGCGATTTTCAATTGCTTGTGACGGGGCATGCTGCCCAGCGTACGCATATTGTTCAGACGATCCGCTATCTTGATCAAAATTACCCGGACGTCATCAGATAGCGTCAGGAGCATTTTTCGGAAATTCTCCGCCTGCTGAGAGCTCCCATATTCGAATACTCCTGCAATTTTGGTCAATCCATCGATAATGGTCATGACCTTATGACCAAATTCCCGCTCAATATCTTCTAGCTCCCAATAGGTATCTTCCACTACGTCGTGCAAAAGCGCAGCTACTATGGATGTTGTTCCCAAGCCAATCTCCTCCACACATACCAAGGCCACCTCCAATGGATGATAGATGTATGGCTCCCCTGATTTGCGGCGCATATCCTTGTGCGCCTCCAAAGACACATTAAAGGCCTTTTTGATGATTTTCGCATCTCCTGGCTTTAAGATTGGTTTGGCTTGTCGGAGGAGACGACGATACCTTTTTAGGATTTCTTTTCGCTCTTCTTCTATATCAACTTGGATCATGGACATATTAGAAATTTAACACAAAAATGGTAAGGATGATTTCTATTTCAGAATCTAAAATATTTTTTTCTCGGATGCTTGCAAATATTCAGGAAGTACCTACCTTTGCATCCACAATTGACAGCCGTACGAAAGTGATACGGTCGAAAAGCGGATGTGGCGAAATTGGTAGACGCACTAGACTTAGGATCTAGCGCCGCGAGGCATGGGGGTTCGAGTCCCTCCATCCGCACACAAATCGAACCCTCAATCACTCCCTGAAAACACTCAGGAAAGCGATTGGGGGTTTTTAGTTCGAAATCATCATAAATATTTTATACGTTGGAAATTACACTAGACAAGCATTCCGCAAATCAAGCCTCTATTAAAATTAAACTAACGGAGGCAGATTATCAACCCAAGGTAGACGCCAAGCTAAAAGACTACGCAAAAAAGGTCAGCATTAAGGGCTTTAGACCTGGCAAAGCGCCTGTTTCTATGGTAAAAAACATCTACGGAACTTCTATTCTAGTAGATGAGATCAACTCCATTCTTGGTGATTCACTAAACAACTACATCAAGGAGCAGTCCTTCAGAATTCTAGGAGATCCACTTCCTGTCGAAAAAGTTGAAGAACAAATCGACTGGAAAAAGCAGAAAGATTTTGATTTCGAATACAAAATTGGTTTTGTTGAAAACTTCGAACTTCCAATTGACGAAAGTCTAGAAGCTACCAAATATCAAATCCAAGTAGATGATAAGCTTGTGGACGAGACTATACAAAACCTTAAGTCTCAGTACGGCGAAAGTACTAACCCTGAATCCGTAGAAGCTGGCGATCATGTTTACGGTGATGTTAAAGCTAAAGAGGGTGATTTTGAGCATACCGTTTCTTTGGATCTATCTAAAATCACAAAAAAACTGGCTGAAAAATTCATCGGAAAAGGCAAGGAAGACCTAGTAGACTTCGATGCTAAGGATGTCAAGAAAGGTCAGTGGGAAGAAGCATTTGGATTGACAGAAGAAGATGCGAAGGATCTTTCAGGAGCGCTTTCTTTTTCCATTAAGAATGTAAACAGAAAGGCAGAAGCTGAAATGAATCAGGAATTTTTTGATAAAATCTTTGGTCCTGATCAAGTAAAAACCGAGGAGGAGTTTGTCGCCAAAGTAAAAGAGACCCTTCAGTCTAGCTATGATCGAGAATCTCAAGTTTTCACAGAGGAGGAATTGAAAAAGACCTTGGTGGAGAAAGCTAATCTTGACCTTCCAGAAGAATTCTTGAAGGAATGGTTGCTAAAAGCCAACGAAGGCAAAGTGACTGAGAAAGATGTGGAAAATGAATTCCCTGCTTATTCAAGACAGTTGATTTGGTCATTAATCTCGAATGAAATCGCCCGGGCAAACGACATCAAGGCTGAGCATGCAGATGTGATTGAGAAAACTAAGGAAATGATTCGTGAGCAATTTGCTTCATCTGGCCTTGGTTCATCTATGGAAGAGAGCATGGAAATGTTTGTTGACAATTACCTCCAAGGTAATGAAGGTCAAAACTATATGAATATGCTGACCTCAGCTCAGAATGATAAGGTTCTGGCTTATGTCCAAGAGAAAATAAAACTTGTCGAAAAGAACCTAAGCATCGATGACTTTAAGGAACTTTTGGAAAAGTAAATTGCTTTAAAGCTTAAAAAAGTCCTTATTTAAGGGCTTTTTTTATTTTTAAGCAACCATATTCAAAAAACCAATTATGATTAACAAAGAGGAATTCAGAAAATTTGCGATTCACAATCAGGGAGTCAGTGGATCGGCATTTGACCAGTACACCCAACATATCGAAAATATGACCCGCGCGGTCATCGAAGAGCGTCCTTCTAACTTCCGCGAAATCGACGTATTCTCTCGATTGATCATGGACCGGATCATCTTTTTGGGAACGCCTGTAGATGATCATATTGCCAATATTATCATTGCTCAATTACTTTTCTTGGAGTCAGTGGACGCTAAGAAAGACGTATTGCTTTACATCAACAGCCCGGGAGGTTCGGTAACAGCAGGTCTTGGTATTTATGACACTATGCAGTATATCGGACCTGATGTAGCCACTATCTGTACGGGAATCGCAGCATCCATGGGAGCTGTATTGCTAGCAGGTGGAGCTAAGAATAAGCGATCTGCCCTTCAGCATTCGCGAGTGATGATTCATCAGCCTTCAGGTGGTATGCAAGGGCAATCTAAGGACATGGAAATCTCCTTGAAACTAATCCTTTCTATGCGTCAGGAGCTTTATCAGATTTTGGCAAATCACACTGGCAAAACTTACGAAGAAATCGAACGCGACTCGGACCGTGACTATTGGCTAAAGGCACCTGAGGCTAAAGAATACGGACTTATCGACGAAGTTCTAGTTAAAAAATCAGTTTAATGGCACAAGTTACCTGCTCTTTCTGCGGTAGAAACAAAAAAGATGTGGATCTGATGGTCTCCGGAATTTCAGCCCATATCTGTAATTTTTGTATCGAACAAGCACATATGATCCTTGGCGAAGAGGAAAAGACAAAGAAGTCTGCCCCTTCTAAACCAAAGTTCAAACTCAAAAAACCGAAGGAGCTTACCGAATTCCTCGGGCAATATGTTATTGGTCAGGAGGATGCAAAAAAAGTACTCACAGTAGCGGTATACAACCACTACAAAAGGCTACAGCAACAAATAGACCCAGATGATATCAAGATTGAAAAATCCAATATCATCATGGTGGGCGATACCGGTACAGGAAAAACCTATCTCGCTAAAACTTTGGCAAGAATCCTTGAGGTACCATTCTGCATCGCAGATGCGACAGTGCTCACTGAGGCAGGATATGTAGGTGAAGATGTGGAAAGCATCTTGACCAGATTGCTTCAAGCAGCAGACTACAATGTGGAAGCTGCCGAGAGAGGTATTGTGTATATCGATGAGATTGACAAAATCGCTCGAAAGTCCGACAATCCTTCTATTACCAGAGACGTAAGTGGTGAGGGCGTTCAACAAGCCATGTTGAAGCTATTGGAGGGAACGGTTGTGAATGTACCGCCTCAGGGTGGCAGAAAGCACCCGGACCAGAAAATGATCGCTGTCAATACTGAAAACATCTTGTTTATCTGCGGGGGAGCTTTTGACGGAATAGCGAGACATATCGCCAAGCGTCTAAATACCCAGCCACTTGGCTTTAGCAAGTCTGCAGGAGCGGCCATGGCTGATAGAGAAAATTTACTCCAATATGTAACTGCCCAGGACCTAAAAGCTTTTGGATTGATTCCAGAACTTATCGGTAGACTTCCAGTATTGACTCATTTGGACCCTCTTCACAAAGAAGCGCTCAAGCAAATCCTAACCGAACCAAAGAATGCCCTTGTGAAGCAATACACCAAACTTCTGGAAATGGAGGGCGTGAAATTGGAATTTAAGGAAAGCGGATTGGATTTTATTGTAGACAAAGCGGTAGAATACAATCTTGGAGCAAGAGGACTGCGATCAATTTGCGAAGCTATTATTACCGATGCCATGTATGAATTACCCTCAGACGATAGCATCAAAAAGCTAGTAATCGATGAAACCTATGCCAAGTCTCAATTTGACAAATCAAAATTCAAGCGACTACAAGTAGCTTAATATTAAGCTTGGTCTTTTCTACAAACCATATCAAAAAAAATCCCACTACTCATCGTAGTGGGATTTTTTATTGCCTATTTTCTCTTTCAATCTAGCTCAACTTCGAAGTAATACTCGGTACCATCATTAAACATACCCAATACCACGATTTCTTGACCGCTTAAAGAGCTTAGTTCCTCGAGAAGATTCTCTGCGTCTGAGATTCTAGTACGCCCATCTTCGCTTATAATGGATGTAATGATAAACCCTGGTCTCGCTCCAGCAGACCTCCATGCAGATCGTCCAACTGTGGCAATCATTGCTCCTCCAGAAATCCGAAGTCGCTCTTTCTGCTCATCAGAAATATTTTCAAATATAACGCCATCATATTCGAAAGTTTTCTTGACTTCTTTCTCTACAATTTTGGTATTGCCATCAAAGTTTCGAAGAGTAGCCATTGCCTCCATTTTCTTACCATCTCGAAGATACTCCACCTTCACTTGATCACCTGGACGCTTTCTAGCCACCATTTCTTGAAGGATAGAAACAGATGTAGTCTCTCTACCATCCACGCCTACGATGATATCACCTGGCTGCAACCCTGCTTCTTCACCACCACTATTTGGATTTACTCCATTGATATATACGCCTTGATCAACTGGAAACTCCTTGTTCAATTCCTCCGCTAATTCTGGACTGACATCTCTGATGGTTACTCCTAATAAACCACGCTGAACAGTTCCATACTCAAGCAGATCATCGACTACTTTTCGAACGAGCGAACTAGGCACAGCAAAGGAATAACCATTGAAAGTACCCGTACGGGTAGCAATCGCTGTATTTATCCCTATCAATTCTCCTGCTAAGTTGACCAATGCACCTCCAGAATTACCCGGATTGACCACTGCATCAGTCTGAAGGAAGGATTCTATTTGAAGGTTATTTTCTACTCCACGAAGAATCCCGATGTTTCGGGCTTTTGCCGAGATAATCCCCGCTGTCACGGTGGAATTTAGATTGAATGGGTTTCCAACGGCAAGGACCCACTCTCCTATTTTTGTTTGATCAGAATTACCAAACCGCACAAACGGAAGACCGTTAGCTTCAATTTTCAATAATGCTAGGTCAGTAGTAGGATCAGTTCCAATTACTTTGGCGACAAATCGCTTATTGTTATCTAAGGAAATATCAATTTGAGAAGCTCCTTCGACCACATGATTATTGGTCACGATATAACCGTCAGAAGAAATAATTACACCTGAGCCTGAACTCATTGGATTTCTGGATCCAGGGCCTTGCATTGGGTTTTCATCTCCAGGGGGAAAACCAAATAGCTCTTCGATTGGATTCCTTGGTCGGGAAGCTGTATATCCTAGTGTACTTTTGACGTGTACTACTGCAGGCGTGACGATCTCGGCAGAAGCCACAAAATTAATCCCATCAGGAATCGTAAAGTTTTCTCCTGCAAGTAGGTTTACGAAACTTGCATTTTGCTTTTCTTCAAATGTGGTAACTCCCTGTGGCTGGAGGAAATAACTAACCCCTGCCAAAGCCACCATGCCTCCAATGAGGGAGGCCAATAGCATTCCTAGAAAGAATTGTCTTTTGCTCATAGTTTACTTTCTTCTTGTTTTGCTGATTTAACTCAAAAATTATTCAATCAGGTCCATTTGGAAAATCAATTTAACCAGTTTTAACCGGCTTCTATATTATTCTAACCCGAAAAAAAGAGTGGGGTTCACCCACTCTTCAGATTATTTTACCTCAATCAAGGCTTTATTGACTTTTTTCTCAGCTTTTGGAAGGGTTATTTTCAAAATTCCATCTTCATAGATAGCCTCGATCTTATCTGCCTCCACGTTATCTGGGACATAAAACACTCTTGAGAATGCACCAAACTGAGATTCAAGGGAGTGAAAGTTTTTACCCTCTTTCTTTTCCTCAATTTTCCGCTCTCCAGATATAGTCAGACGGCCATCAGTAAGGTCTACCTTGAAGTCTTGCTTTTTCATTCCAGGGACTACAACCTGAATTTCGAATTGAGACTCATCTTCTGAAATATCCACTGCTGGGCTAAATCTTTTGTCCATCTCTCCAAATGAATCTTGGAGAAATCTATCCAACAATCCTCCAAAAGCTGAAGGATAAATGGAATTTAAGTGATTATGTTTTACTAGTTTCATAATTGTTTATGGTTAAGTTTCCGATTTAAAACTCATGCAAGAAATATTATACCAAGTAAAAAATCCTGTCATTTTGACTCAAAAAATTAATCAACAAACCAATAAACAGTCATTTTGACATTAAATTCATTTTATTAAAAACAAAACAAGATTTTTTATAACTTCCCAAAAACTAACAGGGGCTATGAACTTGCGCCAATTCATCCTATTCCTACTTATTTTTTGTGTGTCTTCAACCGTGTTGTACTCTTTTCAGGAACAAACGAGTGGAGACTCTTCGCTCGATTTGGCAAATCCTCAAACGCCAGCTACCAGCCAAAATTCTACGCTTCAGAATTTTGAAGAACTGAACAATGTAGAAGTCAAAGAGGAACGACTGAGCACCGTCCTATCTCAACTTATCTCCAAGTCAAAAAAATATGCTATTGACTTGAGTAAAATCCAATTGGGCCTTCAAGAGCCATTGGACACTTTGGAAATGATGGAAAACATTCCTGAAATAAGGAATGCTGTCAACTCCCTGGGGCAATTGGTCCAAGATACCCTGAGGCAAGACAATGTCCGATACATTAAAGGAGTTCTTAATTTATTAGAAGGGGTTAATGCTGAAGTTGAAAAATTTGAAGAAATTATTGATAGCCGTGTAAGCCTAATTGTAAGTTCGGGAGATAAACTCAATGAGATTCAACAGGATTCTATCTTCAGCCTAAATGAAGAAATACTCACAATCGCGCCTGAGTTAAATATGGAGATTCGTTTTCTGCAAAATCAGATCATTGAATTGAAAAATGAAATTTTTCAGCAGGAATTGACCCTTACAAGATTTCAGGCTCAACTGAATGAGCTATACGGAAAAATCATCACGATAGGACAATACTTTCGGATCAGATCCAAAGAGCTGAACCGAAGGATGTGGCAAAAGGAAGCCAATTATATATGGGAACTCAGAGACCCAGAGTTTGGATCCCATAAATCTACCTTTGAAATCACGAAAGAGTCCTTTTTTGCTAACAGCACCTTTGTATTGTATTTTCTGGAGCGAAACCTCGTTGATCTCACCTTTTACTTTCTTTTAATTTTAACCGTGGGTTTTTTACTCAAGAGAAACATTTGGAAGATCAAAAACCAAAAAGACTTCAGTCAATCCATATTTGCAAAAACTAGCTCCATCACCAAATTTCCTTTCATTGCCTCCTTTTTGATTATCACTCCTCTCTTTTTTGTCTTGTTTGATAGACCTCCTTTGGCCTTCAACTCGGGACTATCCTTTGCTTTTGCATTTTTTAGTTCATGGATGATTGGAGAGTTCTTTCCTAAGCCATTCAAGCGAATTTGGTGGATATTTTTACCACTGAGCTTAATTGGACCTGCTCTTGGTGTCAATTGGGAACAAAATTATGAAGAACGTTATCTTTTTTTAGTAGTAAATTTTATCACTATTCTCTTCGGATATTTTACCTATAAATCCATTCAAGAAAAAACTTTCAAGGGTAAACAGATTCTACTTTTCTTAATTGGATTTATGGTTTTAACCCAGCTTTTTTCACTTGGCGCAAATATACTTGGACGAGCAAGTATTACTAAGCTTTTTACAATCACTGGTATAACGAGCTTCTTCAGGGGAATATCCCTTTATATTTTCACCAACTTGGTGATGCAATTTTTTTTCCTCACACTTGAAACAAAAAAGAGCTCGGATATTATTTCTAGCTTTTTAGACTTTAAAGAGCTTGAAAAGCGGTTTTTAGGAATATTACAGTTATTTGCCTTCGGGATTTGGTCATATGGGATTCTGATTCACCTTGGCTATTTCGATATTTTCTATGAGCGAGTTTTAAACTTCCTCACTGAGGAGTATACACTTGGAAACAGCACATTTACTTTTGGAACGATTCTGCTGTTTTTGGTAATTCTTCTGATATCATCATTTTTAGCTAATAGCATCGCCTATTTCTTTTCAACCTTTGACCAAAAGAACGCCACATCCCGAAAAAACCGATTGGGAAGCTCCGTCCTTTTGATACGGTTAGCTGTGATTACCGTAGGTTTTTTCATAGCACTCACGGCAGCCAAAATTCCACTGGACCGAATCACCATTGTTTTAGGCGCACTATCAGTCGGTATCGGCTTCGGACTTCAAACTATCATCAATAATTTGGTTTCAGGAATAATCCTTGCCTTTGAGCGTCCGATTCAGATAGGAGATGAGATCGAAGTAGGTATCAACAAGGGGACTGTCAAAGAAGTCGGAATCAGGGCAAGTAAGATTCAAGCTTATGATGGTTCCGAAATAGTCGTTCCGAATGGCGATCTACTTTCTCAAAGCCTGATCAACTGGACACTTTCTGATAAAAGACGTCGGGTCGAACTGATCATTGGAGTGGCTTATGATTCCGACATGAAGAAAGTCAAAGAAATATTGACAGAGGTGCTGAATAGAGAAAATATCTTAAAAATCCCTCAGCCAAGAGTTTTTATGCAAAACTTCGGAGAATCATCGGTTGACTTCAGGCTGCTTTTCTGGGTAGGGAGTATGGATATATGGCTGGAAATGAGATCTGAGGTCATGACTTCGATCTTTGAAGCTTTTCTGGAAAATCGGATCGAGATTCCTTTCCCAAAAAGAGATTTGTACCTCAAAACCATTCCTTCCAACTGGCAAGAAAAAGTCTCTAATCCATATCAGGAAAAACCTGAGGACAAATCAGAATCTCAAGCATAAAAAAACCCCGGCCTAACCGGGGATTCATTTTCAAAATCAAAATGGCATTTATGCTTTTTTGACGTTGATGGCATTAGGACCTTTCTTGCCATCTTTGACGTCATAAGTGACTTTGTCATTCTGGGCAACTTTGTCCACCAATCCGGTTGCGTGTACGAAGACGTCACTTTGTGATTCATCGTCCACGATAAAACCGAACCCCTTGGCTTCATTGTAAAACTTTACTGTACCGGTAAACATAATAAATTGATATAAATTGTAATTGAACGTGCTGTTAATGTAAATATTTGTTTATAAATATCAAAAATTCCAAAATTCTATTTTGTTGCTATGAAAAAAATTTTTCTAATCCGACATGCAAAATCTTCCTGGGACGAGACTTGGCTAAGAGACCATGACAGACCGCTTGCCCCAAGAGGTCTTAAGGCTGCTCCCATCATGGGAAAGCGACTTTTAAAAACAGAAATTTTCCCTGATTTAATTATTTCATCTACAGCAAAGCGGGCAAAAGAAACAGCAAGCCTTATCGCAAAGGAACTAGGCATTGCCAATCAAAAAATAGTATTGGACTCAAGTCTTTATCATGCTCCGCCCAGCACCTACCTCAAAGTAATCAGACAACAACCCGAATCCATTCAAACCTTATTTTTGGTTGGACATAATCCGGGGATGACAGATTTGATTCAAAATTTAGGAGTGCCTCTTGATAACTTGCCGACGGCTGGTATTTGCGGATTTACCTGCCTAGCCAAAACTTGGAAAGATTTTTCAGAGGAAAATAGCCAATTGATTTTCATTGATTATCCAAAGAAGAGCTCTTAAGGGGCCTCGTACTTGCGGACATCTTGCTGCACATGCTGAAACTCCTCTGGATTACTCAACAAATACTCGATTTTACGAGCAACTTCTTCTGCCTTTACAAGCTCTCCCTGTTCTTTGAACTCCAAAAACTTCTGTAATTCTGGAAAATCACTTTCTGCTGCCTTCCGGATTTCTTCTTGCATGTCAGTATCTACAATTCCTGGCGCCAAGCTAAAAAATCTAAAGTCAGAAGCCCCACTTTCTTTGTCGGCCACCATGGTAAACATGGCTAAAGCAGCTTTGGTACTGCAATATCCACCCCAACCTGCTACCGGTCTTGTGGCTGCTCCTGAAGAAATATTACAGACCACTTTCTTTGCCGGGTGGTTTTTATAGGCCTTGATAAAAGCATTTGAAAGGTACATGGGAGCCAGCAGGTTGAGATTGACTTGCATTCGCATTTCGCGGGGATGCATCTTACCGATAGGTTTGATCTCTCCTATCCAGCCGGCATTATTTACCAGGATGATTTGTTCGTAGGAATTTTCTGGAAAAAGCCCCTCCAATTCATTTTTCAACACATCCAGATCCGAAAGATCTAAACTAACCTGAGTTAAGTTGGGTGAATCTATATCTAATCTACTCCTCGATATTCCGATTATCTCAACACTTTCTAAACTCAAGTAATGCTCTAAAAGGGCTTTCCCCAAGCCTTTGGAATGGCCGGTGATTACCACAAGTGACTTATTCATATTTTAATTGATCAGGGTGATGAGTCAATTCTAACAAGTATCAATCCAAATTACAAAACCAGATAAAAAAGTTCCGGTTTGACCATTCAAAGAAAAAAGCCCCGGGTTATTTCGGGGCTTGTCATTTACAGAATGTATTGGGAAAGGTCTCGGTTTTTCACCAAGGTACTTAGACGCTCTTGTACCATTTCCTTTGTCACCATTATCTTCGAGTTAGGTTCGATGGTATCCGGCACATCAAAAAGGAAATCATTTAATAAGTGGGACATGACGGTGTGCAATCTACGTGCACCAATATTTTCCACTTCCTGATTGATCAGAAAAGCAATACGAGCGATTTCCTCGATGGCCTCATCATTAAACTCTAAGGAAACCTCCTCTGCATCGAAAAGAGCTTGATATTGCTTGGTAAGCGCATTTTTGGGTTCACGAAGAATACGGGAAAAATCCTCCTGCGTCAGACTTTGCAGCTCCACTCTGATGGGGAATCTACCTTGGAGCTCAGGGATCAAATCTGAAGGCTTACTGACATGAAATGCACCTGCTGCTATAAAAAGCACATGGTCTGTATTGATCACTCCATATTTGGTATTGACGGCAGACCCTTCTACAATTGGAAGCAGGTCACGCTGCACACCCTCACGACTTACATCCGGTCCTCCTCCATTTTTTCCGGATTTAGAAGCCACTTTATCGATCTCATCTATAAAGATGATTCCGTTATTCTCGGCGAGTTTGATTGCCTCTTCTTTTACTTCGTCGAAATCTACCAACTTCGCCACCTCCTCTTCCAAAAGGATTTTACGGGCTTCGGCTATACTTACTTTTCGCTTTTTGGTCCGCTTGGGCATCATTCCGGAGATCATATCCTGAAGCCCCTGCATACTGGCATCATCCATCATGCCATTTCCAATCATACCTACTCCGACCGGAGGTGCAGACTTCACATTGACCTCAACCTTGCGGTCATCTAATTCACCATTCCGAAGCTTTTCTCGGAATCGCTCTCTAGTCCGCTCATTCAACTCACTATCATCCGATGGTTCATCGTCCACATTTACTGCTACGGGAGTCGTTCTAAATCCAGCACCTTTGACTGGAGGGATCAAAATATCCAGAATTTGCTCCTCCACAGCTTCAGCAGCCCGAGCTTTCACCGCCTCATTTTTGACCTCTCTCACGAGATGGACAGACTGCTCAACCAGGTCCCTGACCATGCTTTCGACGTCTCGACCCACATAGCCTACTTCAGTGAATTTGGACGCTTCCACCTTGGTAAATGGTGCCTGGGCAATTTTTGCCAAGCGGCGTGCAATTTCGGTTTTACCTACACCGGTAGATCCAATCATCAAGATATTATTTGGAACGATGTCCCGCTGAATATCGGATTTGACCATCATCCGGCGTATACGGTTTCGAAGTGCAATAGCTACATTTCTTTTTGCATCGCCTTGTCCGATGATATATTTATCAAGCTCTACGACAATTTGTCTAGGAGTGAGAGATTCAATTTTATTCATTTCAATGTTCTTTTAGTAAACAACCGGATTGATTAGCGGCTGTTTGGATGATTTTCAATCAGCCTTTCTTCTCATCTGGAAAAGAAAACTGTAAAGGCCTATCCACTTTTGACTTCAAGAGCGCAATGTCCAATACCTCGCTGACTCGATCCACAAAGTGAAATTCCAGTCCTTTGAGATAATTTTCATCGATCTCATCTATATCCCGCTTATTCTTCTTACAAAGGATGATTTCTTTGATTCCGGCACGCTTAGCCGCTAAGATTTTTTCCTTAATCCCTCCTACAGGCATGACCTTTCCAATAAGGCTGATTTCTCCTGTCATAGCGAGCTTCGTTTTTACCTTACGCTGAGTGTAGACAGATGCCATTGCAGTTAGCATGGTGATGCCAGCTGAAGGACCATCCTTAGGAACAGCTCCAGCAGGAACGTGTACGTGCAAATCATAATGCTCAAACACCCGATGATCGATTCCAAGCTCTTCTGCCCTTGATTTGAGATAAGAAAGCGCCGTCATCGCTGACTCCTTCATTACATCTCCCAATTGTCCGGAGAGGGTAAGTTTTCCTTTTCCTCTGCTCAAGCTTGATTCAATAAAGAGTATTTCCCCTCCTACACTCGTCCAAGCCAGACCGGTAACTACTCCGGCAATCGTATTGTCTTGATAGGTCTCCTTATCAAAAATTTCCGAACCCAATATCTTACGAACTGCCTCAGCGTTAATCTTTGGTTCATATTCCTCCTCCATCGCAATGGATTTGGCGATATTCCTAACGACTTTACCGATGGCTCGCTCAAGATTTCTCACACCAGATTCGCGGGTATAATCTTCAATTATTTTCACCAAGGCAGCCTTGTCAAAACGAATCTGACTGGTCTTTAGACCATGCTCTTTCCGCTGCTTAGGCACCAAGTGGCGTTTGGCTATTTCCACCTTTTCCTCCTGGGTATAGCCTGTCACCTCGATGATTTCCATTCTATCCCGTAGAGCGGGCTGTATCGTGTCAAGCGAATTAGCCGTAGCGATGAAAAGGACCTTACTCAGGTCATACTCCACTTCCAGAAAATTATCCATGAAAGCAAAGTTTTGCTCGGGATCCAAGACCTCTAGAAAAGCAGAACTTGGGTCACCACGGAAATCAGAAGAAAGTTTATCGATTTCATCCAATACGAATACAGGATTGGAGGTTTTGACCTTTTTCATATTCTGAATCACCTTGCCTGGCATCGCACCGACGTAGGTTTTCCGATGCCCACGAATCTCTGCCTCATCATGAAGACCACCCAAAGACATTCGGATATACTTTCGTCCCAAGGCTTTTGCGACTGACTTCCCAAGGGAAGTTTTACCTACCCCTGGAGGGCCATACAGGCAAAGAATCGGTCCTTTCAGATCGTTTTTCAACTTCAATACAGCCAAGTACTCGATGATCCGTTCTTTGACTTTATCCAAACCAAAGTGATCTGCGTCCAATACTTTTCGAGCATGCTTAAGATCAAAATTATCTTGGGTGAACTCATTCCAGGGTAGTTCGACCATAGTCTCAGCATAGTTCAATGCAATTGGATACTCTGCTGCGGATGGGTTAATCCGTAGAATTTTATCAAGCTCTTTTTCGAAATGCTTTTTGACTTCGGTCGGCCAGTTTTTCTTTTCCCCTCTCATCCGAAGGTCTTCTACTTCTTTCTCCGGCCCTTCTTCACCCAGTTCTGTCTGGAGGACTTTCATCTGCTGTCGCAAAAAGTAATCCCGCTGCTGCTGATCGATATCGGTATGCACCTTCTTTTGGATTTCGGACTTCAGCTCCAGCATCTGAATATCCTTCATCATATACTCCAAAAGTAGCGTAGCTCTTTCTACTCCATCGTTGATTTCCAAAAGTCGCTGCTTTGACTCTACAGGGGCATTGATGTTGGAAGATAGAAAATGAGTTAGAAATGGCGTATTATCGATGTTATCCAGGGCTACCTGTGCCTCACGAGGAATTTCCGGATTGAGGTGTAGGATACGTACCGCGGCATCCTTTAGTGACTCCTCCAAAGCTTGGATTCGCTTTGAGCTTTTAGGAAAGTTCTCCTCCAAGTATTTTACTTTGGCAATAAAGTAAGGGTCTTCTGTCACTTGCTCTGTGACCTGAAATCTTTTTTTACCCTGAATAATAATTGTCGTATTTCCATCGGGAAGCACGATCATTTTGACAATTTTCGCAACGGTCCCAACCTGATAAATATCCTCCCAGCTTGGGTCGTCCGTATTGGGATTAATCTGGGCACAAACTCCAATCAGTTTATCGCCTTTTTGTGCTTTTTTGACCAGCTTGATAGAGCGCTGTCTTCCCACCGTGATCGGAATGACCACCCCAGGAAACAGCACCGTGTTTCTCACTGAAAGTATTGGAATCTCTTCCTTCAAATTATCTGACACCTGCTGACTGTCATCCTCCTCAGTGATTAATTGAATAAGGTCACCCTCATTCGCAAAGTCACTGACCATCAAATTTTCAAGCAGGGATTTTTCGAATTGACTCATATAGACATTTTGACAGGCTAGCTGTCCGTTTTGGCTTAAATAAAAGAAGAACCTTCAATCTACAAAGGTTCTTCCATAAAGTTCAATGGCTGTGCCAAAGCTTATTCGGGTCAGATTGGCAGCTTAGAAAAAGAAACCCACCACCTAAAAGTAAATTCTTGAGGCTATCAACCTCCTGTAAATATTTTCAAAATATCATTTCCTATTGCGAAAACCATCAAAACCAAAAGGATTACCATCCCTACCTTTTGAGCATTTTCCAGGAATTTATCAGAAGGAGCTCTTCCGGACACCATCTCATACAACAGGAACATCACGTGTCCTCCATCCAAGGCCGGAATCGGCAATAAGTTCATAAAGGCCAAGATCATGGAAATCAAGCCAGTGATACTCCAAAATTTACCCCAATCCCAAGAATTGCCATAGATTTTAGCCATTCCGATAGGACCACTTACATTCTTCGCAGAGACCTCACCAGTAAACATCTTACCCAAAGCCTTGGCGTTGATGATCACAACTCCAAATGCTCGCTCCGTTCCTTTACTCAAAGCTTCAGCGAAACCAAATTTTCGCTTCACAGGCTCAATCAAGGGATTGGCTGCAATTCCGATCGTTCCTTCAGCTGATACCGGAACTGACACAGTGTCTCTTACTCCATCGGATTCAATTAAAAGTTGCGCTTCTTGGGTTTTTAAGTCAGCTAGGGCTGACTGCAATTCATCAAAATAATAAACCTGCTGACCATTGACAGCTAAAATCTTATCCCCTTCTTCCAGTCCTGCTGTCTCAGCAGCCTCTCCGGGTGCCACATCCAAAATCTCAAAAGGAAAGCGGATGGAAACAAACTTAGCGAAAGCTTCTTCGGAATTGAATGAATTGATAAAACCTCTCGGAATTTCGATTTTGACCTGCTCCCCATTACGATCTACCGTGTAGTATCCATTTTCTGAAAGGAGTACACTGCCGCTGCTCAGTTCATTTAGGCTTTGGTAAGGTTGACCGTTTACATCTAAGATTTTGTCTCCGGTCTGAAAACCTATGGATTCACCGTATTCATATGCAACAATTCCGTTTTCGATAATCTGATCCCTGGAAAAATAGGTCTCTCCGTTATTGTAAACCAGGATCACAAAAATGATTATACCTGTAATCACATTGACTATAATTCCTCCTAGCATTACGATCAGTCTTTGCCAGGCTGGCTTAGATCGAAACTCCCAAGGCTGAGGTTCAGTAGAAAGTTGCTCTGTATCCATGGACTCATCCACCATACCGGATATTTTCACAAAGCCCCCTAAAGGAATGGCTCCAATGGAATACTCTGTCTCTCCCCACTGAAATCCCGCAATTTTAGGAGGAAAACCAATCGAAAATTTTTCTACCCGCATGCCAAACATTTTGGCAGTCAATAAGTGACCCAACTCGTGCAAGCCTACCAGGATTGATAATCCCAATAAGAGCTGGCCCACCATAATCAATGTATCCATTATTTATACTTTTTAATTAATTCATAAGAAATAGCCCGGACTTCTTCGTCACTCGACACATAGTCTGATAGGCTTGGGTGGCTGATAAAATCAACCCGATTCATGGCATCCTCGATCAAATCAGACATTTGGAGGAAACCAATCTCATCTTTTAGGAATGCCTCGACAGCTACTTCGTTGGAAGCATTGAGAAGGCAGGCAGCATTTCCACCCTTATGCAAAGCGTCAAAGGCCAATTGAAGGTTCCTAAAAGTTTTCAAATCCGGCTTTTCAAAAGTCAAATTTGGATAGTTTAAGAAATCAAATCGTTCGAAATCGCTTTTCAATCGATCCGGATAGCTCATCGCAAACTGAATGGGGATACGCATATCCGGAAGTCCGAGTTGTGCTTTGATCGAGCCATCTTCAAACTGCACCAAGGAATGAATTATACTTTGAGGATGAACAACTACATCGATTTGCTCGGGAGTCAATCCAAAAAGCCATTTTGCCTCGATGACCTCCAAGCCTTTATTCATCAATGAGGCCGAATCGATAGTAATTTTCGCACCCATATTCCAATTCGGATGTTTCAGCGCCTGCTCCTTGGTTACGCTTGCCAAAAACTCTCTGTCTTTGCCACGGAATGGGCCACCTGAGGCAGTTAGGATAATCTTCTCAATCGGATTGTGCCACTCTCCTACCAAGCACTGAAAAATTGCTGAGTGTTCCGAATCGACTGGATAAATGTTAACCGCATGCTCTTTGGCCAATTGGGTAATAATCTCTCCGGCTACCACCAAGGTTTCTTTGTTGGCTAGCGCAATTTGCTTCCCTGCTTTGATCGCATGAACTGTGGGAATCAATCCGGCATAACCCACCAAGGCTGTCAAAACCACATCGATGGTTTCCATTTCCACCACCTGAGCAAGGGCTTTCGGCCCAGCAAAAACTTTGATATCATGTGGAATAAGGGCGTCTCGCACCACTTGATACTTGGATTCATTGGTGATCACTACCGCATTTGGCTGGAATTCTAGCGCCTGCTTGATCAGCAAGTCACAATTATTTTGGGCCGTGAGTACTTCGACTTGGAAGTTTTCAGGATGCTGACGGATCACATCCAAGGTTTGTGTACCGATGCTACCCGTACTCCCTAGGATGGCTACGCGCTTTACTTCGCTCATTTTCTTGATTTGATGAAAAAACCGACTCCGAATTGGAAAGTTTTTAGAATAGCTGACAAAATTACAAGATGCTGAGAATTTACAGGTACAAATCGTCAGTTTTTACCAAAAGGAAAAGTTTTTGAGTTAGGCAAGCTTAAAATATGTGAATTCGCCCAACAGAAATGAATTTTGGTCGTCAAGTTGAGAAAAGAAAGCGTATGGAAAATTTACTCAAAACTACCCTAGTGGGTTTTTTGGCAGGCATTTCTGGAGCCGCATTTTGGACACTTGCAGATATCGCCCCAGAAAAAGAAACCTACACTTCCCCTAGCCCAATGGCAGAGAGTTCGGAAGTCCTGAACACCGCAAATACAGAATCTACACCTAGAAGTTTTGCGACAAACCCTCCCATCTCTTTCGTAGCTGCTTCTGAAAATAGTACGGAGTCAGTCGTTTTTATCAAAAACTTCTCTGGTAGTGATCCCCGCCGATACAGCATGTTTGATTATTTTTTTGGCACTGGCCCTACCCAACAAGTAAGTACTGGCTCAGGCGTAATCATATCGGATGATGGATACATTGTCACCAACAATCACGTGATAGACCGAGCAGAAACCATTGAGGTGATTCATAAGAAAAGAACCTATCAAGCGAGACTGGTAGGAACTGACAAAAACACAGATATCGCGGTACTCAAGATTGAAGCTGACAATTTACCGGCAATTAGAAAAGGAAGTTCTCGAGACCTTCAAATCGGAGAATGGGTCATTGCCGTCGGCAATCCTTTCAATCTTACCTCCACCGTGACTGCAGGGATTGTCTCTGCCAAGGAGCGTCAAATCAATATTTTGGGAGGTGACTTTCCTCTGGAAAGCTTTATCCAGACAGATGCACCCATCAACCCTGGAAATTCAGGCGGAGCACTCGTCAATGTAAATGGAGAGCTGGTGGGAATCAATACAGCTATCCTATCCCGAACGGGTTCCTATACAGGATATGGATTTGCCGTGCCGGTGGACATTGCCATGAAAGTAGCCAATGACCTAATCAAATATGGAGAGGTACAAAAAGCCATTCCCGGAATTGAGGCGGTAGAGATAACTCCTGAGTTGGCGGAGGAAATGAATATTCAATCCCTCGATGGAGTGATTGTTACTCATGTCATTCGAAATGGAGCTGCTGAACAGGCTGGCATGAAGCGAAATGACGTGATAACCCGAATCGGCGATCAAGTCATCACGGGGATGGGATCTTTCGAAGAAGCGCTTTCATATCACTATCCCGGAGATAAAATTCCTGTTACCTACACCCGAGATGGAAAAGCCAACAACACAACCTTGACATTACAAAATCTGGAAGGTGGCACAGGAGTCTTGAAGAGGGAATACTACAGCTCAAGACTGCTAGGTGCCCGGCTCGAAGCGGTCAATACAATTGAAAAGGATAAGTTGGGTATTTCCTACGGAATTAAAATTACGGCTCTTTCAAGAGGTTATCTCAGAGATTTAGGACTTCGCAATGGTTTTGTCATCACAGAGATTAACAGAGAGCCCGCAAACAGCCCGGAAAAGGTGGGTAAATTTTTGGAAGATTACAGCGGAAAATTGCTAATAGAGGGGGTGGCATCCAATGGCCAACCGTTCATGCAAAGCTACACAGTACGATAAAAAGAGGGCTTCGGTCCTCTTTTTTTTGAAGACTTGTTGATTTATCCTTAGCTTTAATAAGGTCTCAGAAAATATTTCGAAAAGAATTAAAAGACCAAAACCTAAACGATAATCCAATGAAATCCATGCCGCCATCCTGTGAGGACTGCTTTCATGAATTCAAAATAGCTTTGGAAGATTTACAGATTTTTGTCAAGCAAGCGCGATTGAGAGAGTTATCTGAATCTCGGAAAAGGGAACTGATTGCCAATTTTGAAGTGGCGCATGAATTGGCTTTGAAAGTCATAAAATCTTATCTAAAAAGATGCGGAAAAGGCCCTTTTACAGGTTCCCGAGATCTGACGGTTGAGGCATTTCATGCAGATCTGATTGATGATGGCAAAGCCTGGCTTGATATGGTCATAGACAGGATTCAATACAATCCTATTTACGAATTAGACAAGCAGCCTGAATTTTTCGAAAATATTGTCAAGAAATATACCCGACTATTGGATAGGTTTGAAGATACGATGGATAAAATACTAGCTTGAGAGGTTAGTAAGATCTCATTTTAAACTTCTTCTTCAGCTCGTTTATGGAGTTTTTGAACTGATTGTCCGTATCAATCATGTCATTAACGGTTGTAAGGGCATGAATCACCGTCGAATGATCCCGACCTCCAAAGTGATAGCCGATGGATTTCAATGAGTGATTGGTGAACTCTTTAGAAAAATACATAGCCACTTGCCTCGCAATTACAATTTCCTTTTTCCTTGTTTTTGCTTTCAGATCATCCAAAGCAATTCCAAAATATTCGGAAACCGTTTTCTGAATGAAATCAATACCAACCTCAGTTTCGATGTCTTTGATGATATTTTTCATCACCGTCTTCGCCAACTGCAGGTCAATATCTACGCGATTCAACGAAGCATGTGCAATCAGTGAAATCAGTATTCCTTCCAGCTCTCTTACATTGGTATCCACCGTGTAAGCCAAATATTCCACCACATCATCAGGAATAAAAATCCCTTCCGACTGCATTTTCCTTCTGATAATCGCAACCCTCGTCTCAAAATCAGGCATTTGCAAATCAGCTGTCAAGCCCCATTTGAATCGGGAAAGAAGACGCTCTTCCAGACCTTTCAGATCCCTTGGGGGACAGTCTGAGGTCATGATGATTTGCTTTTTACTCTGATGCAAGTGATTGAAAATGTGGAAAAACATCTCTTGCGTTCTATCCTTTCCTGCCAAGAACTGGATATCATCGATAATCAAAACATCCACCTGCATATAAAAATTGGTGAAGCTTTTGACATTACCATCCTTGATAGAGTCCATGAATTGGTTCACAAACTTCTCTGAAGACACATAAAGCACGAACTTATCCTCAGGACCATTTTTAATCTCATTCCCTATGGCTTGCACCAAATGAGTTTTTCCGAGACCAACTCCCCCATACACCATCAACGGGTTGAAAGAGGTAATCCCGGGCTTGGTAGCAACAGCAAAGCCAGCCGACCTCGCCAAACGATTACAGTCCCCCTCAATATAAGTACTGAAGGTGTAAGTCGGATTCAAGTTACTTTGGGTAAGCATCTCATCGCCCAAACTATCCATCTGGAATGGACTTCTTTGAGATTCATCTTTTCCATTCGGTCCTACAGGGACTTTTTTAGCCCCATGATTTCCTTGGGGATAAGAGACCATGTAAGGTTGATTGGAAGAGTTGCCTCGGTCCACGACCACAGCATACTCTAGACGACCACCTTGTCCTAGAATGGTCTTAATCGCAAGCTTAAGCTCCTGAATGTAATTGTCTTCTAGCCACTCATAAAAAAATTGGCTTGGCACCTGAATAGTCAAGGAGGTACCCTCAAGCTTAACCGGGTTGATAGGCTTAAACCAAGTAGAAAAGCTCTGCTCGCTAACGTGCTGTTCAATCACACGTAAACACTCATTCCAAACTGCGCTAGCTTCTGAACTCATTTGAGAAGATTTCTGAAAATTGGTAACCGGTCAGGCTTTGACAAGGAGGTCAAAATTGAAGAAAAATCATATAAATAAAAAATGTATAAGCTCTTGAAAAAGTGATTTTTTTTGCTTTCCCCAATTACTAAGAATACCTGCATCAATTCAAGAATAATTCTTTAAACTGAAAACTAAAGCTATTGCTCTCCTACATTGAATGAATTATAGCTACCTAAAGGTTTTAAGAAAGCTTATCCTTGCAAGGAATCTCATTCGATTCCTTAATTTTGAAAAGAAGTCTTATCGATTTAACCAGATACCCAAATATGACAAATCCAGATTTTTTTCCTTTTCAACCTACAAGCAAATCTGATTGGAGAAAGCAGATTGAAAAAGACTTGAAAGGAAAAAACTTTGAAGAAACATTAGAAAGCAAAATTTGGTCGATTATTAAGCAGTCACCATATTATGATTCTTACGACTCACAAGGATTAGCTACCCAGTTGAGATTTCATCCCGAACCAGAACTTTCAGTTTTGGGACCACGGATTTGGTCAAATGCAGTAGAAATCACTGCTCAATCGCCAAAAGAAGCTAACCAAAGCATACTAAATCATCTCCAAAATGGGGCCGATGCTTTGATCATCCATTCCGAAGAATCCACAAATTGGCCGATTTTGCTGAAAGGAGTTCTTCTGGAATATATTTCCCTTTTCATTCAGTCAAAAGACGGAATCCTCGGAGCCATCTCCTTTTTGAATTTTATAGAAAAAGAAGCGCTTAACAAAGAAAACCTTCGCGGAGCGATTCTTTGGTCGCCCACAGGCAGCTTATTTGAGGAAGAAAGAGACTGGACAAAGGCTTTGAAAGATGCTCATTCTTTAACTGAGAAGACAAAGCCATACCCCAATTTTTCGCCCATGACCTTTGATTTTGCGAGATATGCAAATGCAGGTGCTACAGGCCTGACCGAAGTTGAATATGGCCTAGGAGAAATCATTGAGACAGCTTCCGGACTAAAAACGCAAGGCGTAGAATTGCAAGAGTGGTTTAGTAAAATATGCATTCACACAGCAGTTGGAGAGTCTCATTTCCCAGAAATGGTCAAGTTAAAGGCGATTCGGATTTTGACTTCAGAATTGGCGAAAAAATTTGATGTGAATTTGGGAATTGAACAGATTCAGGTCATTGCATCAAGCAGTCTTTGGACCAAGTCACTTATTGATAAAAACAATAATTTCATCCGGCAGACCTATGAGGGTCTAGCTGGAATTTTAGGTGGCTGTAATGTTCTTTGGGTCCGAAAATGGGATAGTAATGAATCAGATGCACTTAATTCGAGAATTGCACGGAATGTCTCTTCTGTCCTGAAAGAAGAGAGTTATTTAGATAAGGTTATGGATCCTATGGCAGGCAGCTTTTATCTGGAAAGCCTTCAGAAGGAATTTATCGAGCTTATTCAAGCTGCAATTTCCAAACTGGAAAAAGAAGGCGGCTGGCTTTCTAAATTTCAGGCAAAGTCACTTCATCAAAGAGTCAAATCGGAAAGGTTAGCAGCTCAAGAAAAAGTAAAGGAAAATCAACGAAGCAAAGTGGGGGTAAATCGCTACCAAGCAAGTGGAAAATTGATTAATAATTCGGCTTTCCAGGCTATCCAAGAAAGTGGCTACGAACTACAGCCAAGCAGAGAAACATACCTGATCGAACAAGAAATCCTGAAAAAATGAGACCTGACTTTTCTGACTGGAATATAAATAAGCGATCAACCACGACAAGCCAATCGGATGCTCGATGGAAGGCACCCGAGCAAATTGAGGTTCCTCCATTTTTTGATCCTGAGTCTATCAAAAAACTCGACCATCTTAAGTTTTCGGCTGGAATCCCACCATACCTAAGAGGCCCCTATGCTTCCATGTATGTGATGAGACCCTGGACTATCCGGCAATATGCCGGATTTTCTACTGCGGAAGAATCCAATGCATTTTACCGGAGAAATTTAGCAGCAGGTCAGAAAGGGCTTTCGGTAGCCTTCGATTTACCAACCCACAGAGGCTATGACTCTGACCATCCCCGGGTAGTCGGAGATGTGGGAAAAGCTGGAGTTGCCATCGACACAGTGGAAGACATGAAGCTTCTTTTTGATCAGATTCCTTTGGATCAAATGTCCGTTTCTATGACCATGAATGGGGCAGTCATCCCGATCTTGGCATTTTACATTGTGGCAGCTGAAGAACAGGGAGTAAGTCCGGAAAAACTGAGTGGAACCATACAAAATGATATTTTGAAGGAGTTTATGGTTCGCAACACCTACATCTATCCACCGGTGCCAAGCATGCAGTTGATCGCTGATATTTTCGAATACACATCGAAATACATGCCTCGATTTAACTCTATTTCCATATCTGGCTATCACATGCAAGAAGCTGGTGCTACGGCTGATTTGGAGTTGGCCTATACCTTGGCAGATGGTTTGGAATACCTTCGAACGGGAATTAAAGCTGGTCTGGATATTGACGAATTCGCTCCGAGGCTTTCCTTCTTTTGGGCCATCGGGATGAATTACTTTATGGAAATCGCGAAAATGCGTGCCGGAAGATTGCTTTGGGCTAAAATCGTCAAGCAATTTAATCCCAAAAATTCCAAGTCCATGGCTCTCCGGACCCACTGCCAAACCTCAGGATGGTCGCTCACTGAGCAGGATCCCTACAATAACATCACCCGGACAGCGATTGAGGCATTAGGTGCTGCCATGGGCCATACACAGTCACTTCACACCAACTCTTTGGATGAGGCGATTGCATTGCCGACCGATTTCTCTGCTAGAATTGCACGGAATACACAGCTTATTCTTCAGGAGGAAACAGGTATCACCGATGTGGTAGACCCTTGGGGAGGTTCTTTGTATGTGGAGTACTTGACAGATCAATTGGTGGATAAAGCTTGGAAACTAATTGAGGAGGTAGAGTCATTGGGAGGAATGGCTAAAGCGATCGAGGCGGGAGTACCTAAGCTTCGAATCGAAGAGGCTGCTGCCAAAAAACAAGCACGAATCGACAGTGGTCAGGATATCATTGTCGGAGTAAATCGCTATCAGATCGATGAAGCGTCTACGATTGAGCTTCTTGAAGTGGATAATCAAGCTGTACGCGAATCGCAAATCAAAAGACTGGAACAAGTCAAGTCATCCAGAAATGAAGCTAAGGTCAAAGAATCCCTAGATCGAATCACGGAAGCCGCTCAAAGCAAATCTGGAAATTTATTAGCTTTAGCAGTAGATGCAGCCAGGAACCGAGCTACCCTTGGAGAGATTTCTGATGCCATGGAAAAAGTTTTTGGAAGGCATCAAGCACAAACTAAATCCGTGACCGGCGTGTATGCAAGTGAAGTAAAAAATCAGGATTCATTTAAAAAGGCACTTTCCCTTTCTGACGAGTTTGAAAAACTGGAGGGAAGAAGACCCCGGATTCTGGTCGCAAAAATGGGTCAGGATGGACATGATCGAGGTGCCAAGGTAATTGCAACAGGCTTCGCCGATATGGGTTTTGATGTGGATATCGGACCACTCTTCCAGACTCCAGAGGAAGTTGCCATGCAGGCAGTTGAAAATGATGTCCATATTGTCGGCGCTTCCTCTTTGGCAGCTGGGCATAAGACACTCATTCCACAATTGATTCAGGAACTAGCCAAGCTTGGTCGAGAAGATATCATGGTGGTAGCAGGTGGAGTTATTCCTCCGAAAGACTATGACTTTCTTTACCAACAAGGTGTGGCTGCTGTATTTGGCCCTGGCACAGTACTTTCTGAAGCGGCTATTAAAATTCTTGAGAAAATCATGAGAAGTGAATGAAGAATAAGCATAGGTCTATATTGCTTTTCCTATTTTTTGGTTTACAAGTTTTAGGAATTGTAGTGGCAAGGTTTCATGAATACCGTTTTTTTTCCTGGGCTCCTTTTGATGAGTTGTCTTCGTATGAAATAGAATCAGTCCTAGCAGGAAAAAAATTGACAGACTCAGAAATTAGGGATAGGTATTTCATTCCTGCTAATGGAAGAGAAAATAGATCTATCACACATATTTTTAGAATTGTTGAGAAAGCAGAGGAAACCCAACCTCAAAAAGCCAAGGTAAGTGTCAGGTATTCAACAAATGGAAAAGCTGAAGAAATATGGGAATTAAAAAGGTAAACTGGTGGAGAGAAGCTTCACAGGAAACGGTCCCTCTGAGATTTGCTTCTGTTATGCTGGTGATTTTTTTATTGGGGATCAGAGGAACAAAACACATTTTACCTCCCCGGTTTCCCTTTATTAATGGATTTCAAATATTATCCGAATTCCCTTCTCTTTTTCTCATTTTAGACATCATTTATTGGTCATGTCTAATTTTGATCGTTATTGGCTTTAGATATAAATATGCCGCTTTCACGTTGGGATTAATTATTTTTTTTCAGATCGGCGCTAATTCATTATTATTCTCAAACAGTTTCCTTTTTGCTGGCTGTTTGCTATTGCTTATTGGAGTTTATCGTCAAGGAAATGAGTGGACCTTTCGATGGCAAATTTGCCTTCTTTATGCAGGTGCAGGCCTTAATAAAGCATTAGAATTTGACTGGTGGAATGGAAACTATTTCAAAGCCTTTTTTGAAATCTATTATCCAAACCCACTGATTAGTTGGGTCTCTGACATCTTTCCTGAAGCATCATTTTATACTTTGCTAGGGGTTTTTACTATTTTCATGGAAATCGGGTTGGCGATTTGGGTCATTGTAAATCGGAGAATGGTTAGTTTTTTTATTGCTACCCAAGCATTTCATTTGACGATGTTAATAATGACCTTGGGAGAGCTTTCGTATATCTTTTATTTCCTCATTTCCATAGCTGCCTACTTGGTCCTTCCTTGGAATGAAATATTTTTACACGAATCAAAAAACCAAGAGAATCTCTTCCATGATCAGAAAAGCCTGCCTGGTAGAAGAATTTCATTCAAAGAAGAAATTATAATTAATTATTTAAAAAATTCAATTATCACAGGAATTTTGATTGTTATTATTAGCTTTAGCTGCAAATACAACCATTTAATTTTTAACTTTTTAGAAAGAATATGATTATTGAAGAAGCTAAAAAATCGAGATTAATAGCTGGTCAGGAGATTGAGGGAGTAGTACTTAAAACACTCAAGGAGAATATAGATTATAGAGGCTCCTTTACTGAAGTTTTCAATCACCGCTGGAACCTTGACTTGAATGCTGTACAATGGAGCTACGTGAAGTCTGAGTCTAATGTCTTCAGGGGATTACATTTTCACAAAAGACATGATGAGTATTTCTGTATAGTATCCGGTCACTGCGAATTAGGCCTAAAAGATATGAGGCCTGATTCACCAACATATTTGAATTGGCAACTGTATGAATTATTCGGAGACGATTTAGCTGCACTTGTGTTCCCGAGAGGTTTGCTTCACGGATGGTATTTTTTCACCCCTTCAGTTCACTTGCAATCAGTATCCGAATCTTATGTCGACTATGGAAAAGATGATAATTGGGGCGTATACTGGAATGATAAAGACCTTGGTATCCCTTGGTCCTTTACCGATCCAATCATTTCTACCAGAGCATCAGACTTCCCTGACCTCCCTTCCTTCATCAACGCGATAGGAGCTTTTTGATCTTTTTCAATACCTCTCGGGGTACTTGTGAAGGCTTTCTTCCCTTTATCAAAATAGGGTGATTGCGATGAAGGAAATTATAGTCCCACATCATTTCATGCAGGGCTTGATCCTTTTTGAATTGCCATTCGAGGGGATCATTCAAGATTTTTTCCCATTTTATCAAAAGCTCTTTCCTTTCTAGGGTTGACAGCCCTGGGTGATCTCCTCTTTTGATCCAGAGCACTGTAGGTTCCAGCCCGCAATACGACTTGCATTCCTGGTGAACAAGAAACTGTTCCCACATATATCGATCTGTATAAAGTTCTTTGGGCGTGGTTCTCCAACCGTAAGGAAGCTTCCTATACATATCGAGCGTATGGCCCACGCACGAAAGCAACCAAGATGGGGCGTCCCAAGCATCCAAATTCTTATGACCAAATACTAGAAAATCATCCTTTACGTCATAATTCAAAGTAGAAGCAAAGTCATATCGTTGGAGATAACGATCGAGTGTTTCCAAATGATGTGGCAACCAATAATCTCTGTCCGTGAGGTAGGCGATGTTCCTAGAATTAGCTTTTTGTAAAACCTCATGTCGATTTTCCTCCCCTCTCCTAGGGTGTTTCGGAAAATCAAAAAAACGGATTCGCTCATCGGCTTGCATGAGTTCCTGAATGACAGATCGAGTAAAGTCATTTACACCGTCCCCAATTATCCAAATTTCAAAATCCTGAATTGTTTGATTTTGAGCACTTCGAATAGAATATGGAAGTAGGTGGCCTCGATCTATTGAGGTTGGAAGCAAAATGGTGAAAAGTGGTTTTTTCATTTTAACCTGGATAGTTCTTTTAATCGAGCGATTGTTTTAATTACCATTATTCCCTCAGAAAGGGATGTTGGAGGTTCCTTGCCTCCAAATAAAAAATCAATGAATTGTGATAGCTCTTCTAATAAAGGAGCCCTAGCTTCAAACTTTCTCTTCTCCATTTGAACAGAGTCTGGCTTTGATCGATCATCTCCAAAATAAATTTCTATATAATCCACTTTCTCATCTGGAAGGACGGCTACACCCTTTTCAAAATGCAATCGCACCTCTCGTCTTTTGTCAAAATACCGGTTAGAAACTTCAAAAACACATGGAATAGATTTTCCCAAAATTGCTGTCATTCCTCTTGCTATGCCTCGATAAGTCTCTTCAACCGCAGAGATAGGTTCAGGAAAATGACCCAGAATGCTGTAAGCAATCGTGATATCATGGGGTATTAGAGTCCAGACACTATCGACATCAGATCGTGGACTAGTCCAGTTGCACCTATTGGATTTCAAAAATCTCAATTCACCCAATTCTCCACTTTTTACGATTTCGGAAAGTAATTTTATCCCCCCATGATACCGCCAATTATGCATCACAAAAATTGTTCTATCAACATACTTTTCAAGCTCAATGGCTTCCTCTAAACTACAAGTAAGAGGCTTTTCTACGAATATTGGTTTATCCGAAGGGATTAAATCAATCAAAACTTCAAAGTGTGTAATCGCTGGAGATGAAATTATCCAGGCATCCACCTGATGAGACGGATCCCAATTAATAGAAAAAAATGAAGCCCCAAGTTCGCCTGCCTCCTTTTCCTTACTCTCTTCTGGATCAAATACCAATACTTCTACTCCAAGTGAAATAAGATCCCTTAGAATATTTCTCCCCCAAATCCCGAAACCTACGAGACCGACTTTTTTCATGTATTTATGATTTGTTTTTTTAAATGCCACATAGCCTGTCCCGAACACGATTCGGGAGAATCTCGCATGATGACCCCGATCCATCGGGAAATCCCTCTGTGTATCAATTCCAAGATGCTCGATTTCATATCGGTTAAAAATTTTCTTGTAGAAAGATGCGAAATTCTAAATGAATTATACCATTACAAGAGATCCCCGCCTTTTGTAACGGAAAAAAAATTAAACTAGATTGAAACTTATACTGCCTTAAAAGAAAATGAACAACTACCTCCTCATCTACGATCCAAATTTGGATGAAAGCGAGCGTCAGAATTTTTTCGAGAAACTGGAGCCCCAACCTCAGCAATTTATCGCTTACGAATCTGAGAATTGGGATCAGTTTTCAGAGTCTGACGTACTTCTTCTTTGGGTAAATGATGAGCAGGGCTATTCCATCCTTCGATCGATTCCCGATCAGGGACCTAGCTTGGTATTTTTGCCACACCCAGATCTCAAGATGATCGCTCGATCCTTGAATATCCCGAGCTCAAAAGAAAAGGCTTTTCGACTTTTCTCAGAAAGTGAATCGATTCCAAACTTCGATTTACTCAAGATCAATGAGAAACTCTGTATGAACTCTCTTGTCATCGGAGATTCGCTCAGTGTGCTCTATGATTCATTTGGAAAAAGCTTTTTCGGAAACCTGAAGGATCGATTTTCCAGGTTTTTTATGCTTTTCAGAAAAGTAGATCTCAAGCAAGTTAAACTAAGCTACCTCTCCGGAGAGGAAGAAAAAACTATAGAAACTGCGGCGATGGGCATTTTAGCTGTGCCGCATTGTGAGAGCAATTTGATTTTCAAGCGTGTCATCAAAGATAGTGGACTCGATGACGGGCTCATTCACGTAATTTTAGTATCACCCAAAAGTCTCTTTTCCATCATCCAATTTGGAATTCAGCACCTTTTCTTTCCGATCAAAGGATCTACCATACCTGAATTTTTGACCTATATCTCCACTTCAAAAATGACGATTGAAAGCCATTCTGCCCTGACCTTTGCGATAGATGGAGAAGAACTTCAAGGTGAAAAAATTGAGCTAAATATCGATGAAAGAAAGGTCAAGATTCTTCCAGGATTTGAAAAGCTGAAGGAAAAGGAATTCAAGCAAAAAGAAATAAATGTCCAAAAGCTGCCTACTGGAAAACTTCGAGAGGAGCTGACGCGTCGACACTTACCTTGGGTCAGGCATGCTACCACGGAGGAATTCAAAGAGCTTTTTACCACTCTAAAACAGAATGCTCAGGCTTCATCTAGCTATTTGGTCTTGATGGCACTTTCTACATTGATTGCTACGTTTGGGCTTTTTGGAAACTCCACACCTGTAGTAATCGGAGCCATGATCCTAGCGCCCCTGATGGGTCCGATTATTTCGCTTTCCATGGGAGTGCTCAGACAAGATGATATTTTGATCAAAAACAGCCTGATCACGCTATTTTGGGGGATAGTGATCGGTCTTTTTTTCGCAGTAATAATTACCTGGATCACTCCCCTCAAAGTCCCCAATTCTGAAATTGTGGCTCGAATCCGTCCTAACTTATTGGATTTGGGAATCGCTATTGCATCGGGTATTGCAGGTGCCTATGCGCATTCCAAGGAAGAAATCGCCAAAACCTTGGCAGGAGTAGCCATATCAGTGGCTTTAGTGCCACCTTTGGCCGTGGCTGGAATAGGCTTGGGCTGGGGTGATTGGAATATCTTCTGGGGCGCAAGCCTGCTACTCGGCACCAATCTAGCTGGTATTGTAATGGCCGCTGCAGTGACATTTCTGATCCTAGGCTTCAGCCCCTTCCGATTGGCAAAAAAAGGAATCCTAATTACGATATTGATGTCCGTTTTGGTGACTGCTCCCTTGGCTTTGAGCTTTAGAGATATGGTCAAAGAAAACAGGCTGATTCAAGATCTCAGCGGAAAAGAAATCCCTCATGGATTACTGAGAAAAGTGGATGTGGTAGGGTTAAATCCTTTGCGCTTATCGGTGACTATTTTGTCTGACAAGGAACTTAATCAGGGTGATTTTCAAGCAATCAAAAAAGAAATTGAGGAAAAAATTAATCAGCCCATTGAATTGGAATTAACTCTTGGAGTGAGGGTTTTTGACTAATTAGATTTCCATTTCTAAAAGCGCATAACTCAGACTTTTTCCGTGCGCATCCAAAGCCAAAGAGGTAGTGACCCCACCTGCTAATGCATCTTCGCAGGTGAATTGCAATGCATGTATCGATGGCAATACATAGCGGGTTACATTTCCTTTAATCTGCCCTTTAAGATGGCTTTTTACCCGGTCAGCAGTGATATTCTCCACGAGCCAATCAAAGTCTTTTGAATCAAAGGGGATCAGCGAAAGTACAAGTATATTCCCTTTATCACCTGCTCGACTGTGGGCTATGTCCGCTAATTTTTTCATATGTTTATTTTTGCTTTTCAATGGTCATATGGAATCTCGCAGGCTTGATAGTCATACTAGTGTGAGATGCCAACATCATGTCTGCCTGCGGAAGGCAGGCTCGATTTCATGTTGAAAGTAGATTAACATCAGGTTTAACTTGATCTCTATTTAGAAGAGTGGATACCACACCCACCACTTGAGTGACCATTTTTCTAGCACCTCCCCCACCTGCAGGTCCATTGGTATAAAGCGCCTCTACTTCCTCACCGATGAGTTGGGCTAGCTCCATGGTTTCGCAGATTCCGGCCACACGCAGTCTTACTTCGTAAGGGCTGGAATTCTTGGATAATTCAGCGGGATGAAGGGAATTCAAACCGATAAAATCAACCCTAAGGTTTGGAACCAGACTTTTTATTCGCTTTTCGATAATCTCACCTGCCAAACGGGCTCTTTCAACAGCATGGCTTCCAGCATAAGAAATTTCGCCTTCACCTTTGAATCCTGCCTCATACCCAACACTGACTTTATATTTTTCTGGTTTTTCCATTCCACCGCCGCCAGTGACTTGAAGTTGATTGGAAGCAATTTTTTCAAATTGGACACTCGAAAAATCAGCAATCACATCGGGAGTGATATATTGATAAGGATCTAAGACCTCATACAGCAGCTGCTCTTTTGCAATCCGTTCAGAAATGATCCCTCCAGTCCCTTCAACCTTGGAAATAATCCCTCTTCCATCCGGAAACACATCCACAAAAGGATGCCCTAATCGGTCTAAATCAGGAACAGGTTTAGAAATAGGATCGGCAAAATAGCCGCCTGTCAATTGTCCTGCACATTCCAAAAGATGCCCCAAGACCGTACCTTTTCCCAATAAATCAAATTGGTCCAATTCCCAACCAAATTCATAAATCATCGGTGCCAAAAAAAGCGAAGGGTCAGCAACTCTTCCTGTGATAATTATATCAGCATCAGTGGCCAAAGCTGATAAAATTGCCTCTACACCCAAATATGCATTGGCTGAAACAAGTTTCCCTTCAGATTGAAGGGGCTGATTATTTTCAAGGGAATGCTCCTCGCCGGAAATAAATTCTAAGACATCATCTCCAATGACCGCCGCAACTTTTATGGAAAGATTTTGAGATTTACCCAGCTCTATGATTCTCTTAGCGCCTGCTACCGGATTTGCAGCACCCATATTGGTAACAAGTCGTGTTTTATGATGAAGCAATAAAGGAAGCAAGTCCTTGAGCCGTTTTTCCAAAAGCACATCATACCCAGACTCAGGATTTTGCAGCTTCCTTTTTTGAGCTAAAGCAATCGTCCGCTCAGCTAGGCATTCCAGGACTAAATAATCCAGATTTCCTTTTTCCGTAAGAATCAATGCAGGCTCGATCCGATCTCCCGAAAAACCCGCTCCACAACCGATTCTGATTTTGTCTTTCATATCAAATATGGATTACTCCGATTAGTATGGCAACGGTCAACATCACCAAGCTTACCAAGAAAGCCAGAGGAATGGTCTTTTTCTGATGATCTCCTAAATCAACACCTGCCAAACCTACTAATAAGTAGGTGGAGCCTGTCAAAGGACTTACCGGAAAACCGGTGGTCATTTGACCAAAAATAGCTGCCTGTCCTACTTCAAGGCCACTAACTTGGAAAGATTCAGCAGTGGATGCAAGTAGCGGTAAAATCCCAAAATAGAATGAATCCGGATCAAAGATCAGACTGGCAGGCATGGAAATAATTCCCGTCAAAAGTGGAAGTTGTTTTCCTAAAAATTCAGGAAGAATCACCTGAATTCCATCTGCCATCGCTTCCATCATACCACTCCCTTTTAAAATACCTGTAAAACATCCCGCTGCGAATAAAATACTTGCCATCAGCAAGGCTTCCTTGGCATGCGCATCGACTCGTTCCTTTTGATCCGAAACTTTGGGGAAGTTAAAAACAAGGGCTATCCCAAAGGCAATCATGAATACCGCATAGGGAGGAGCCCAGCCCAATACAATGGAAGTAACAGCTAAAAGGATCAACCAGATATTTACCAAAAATTTCCATTTTGGAAGCCTGATATCATCTGCATGAGAACCATCAATTCTGATCGAATCTGAGAGTGGTACGTTTATTCGTTCTTTTTTTCCCAAGAAATAGGCAATCCCCAAAACTGTCAGTAATCCCGCTAAAAAGGGAATAAATACTGGATTGAATAACTCTGTAACGGAAACCTCCAAAGCTGATGCGGCACGAATAGTAGGACCACCCCAAGGCAAAATATTCATAGTACCTGCTGCCAAAGCAGTGGTCGAAGCCAAGGTGAGACGACTCATTCCCAACTGATCATATACTGGCAACATAGCTGGGATTACGACAAGGAAAGTAACCGCACCAGAACCATCCAAATGGACAAGCATAGCCAAAATAGCCGTAACCATGACTATTTTCAAGGGATCATTTCCTGCCAATCGAAGGAGTTTGGAAATAATGGGTTTGAATGTACCTGCATCCATGAGTACTCCAAAAAACAGGATGGCAAAAACGAACATCACGCCAGTTGGCGCTATGGATGAAATCCCTTCCGAAATCATCTGAGGAAGTTCGCTAGTTTTCCCTGCAATAATCCCCGTCAGCACAGGCACTAATATCAATGCAACAACCGCAGAGGTCTTTTTGGTAAGAATCAAAAAAAGAAGCAAAGAGATAGTCAGAACACCTAAGAGTGCGAGCATGGAGTATTGATTGAAACCTTGAATAACAATAGAATCTGAATTGCCCTAAAGTTTAAGCTGGCGGTTAGCCAAAATAATTAAAGGGGTAGCTGTCTATTTTTACCCATACTGGATTAGCTCCTCAAGAAAATCAAAAAAAATATTGTTTCAAAACGAAACAATAACCTATTCATAGACGAAAACTGGTTTTCCTTCCTGGCATATCACGGATTTAGGGGGAGAAACATACATGCAGTCCGAAAAACGATTGTTCTGAATATTATCCTGTTCCTGAAGCTCATTGTATCGCTTGACTTTCGCTAAAAACTCTGGAACATTGATACTTTTAGGATAGGCAATGTATTCCCACGGGTCTCCACAAGGCTTACTTCCTAAAGGGGTAAAATTCCACTCTTCAGCATCCAAACAGGTCTTCGATTGGGCAAGCTCATCAATTTCTTGTCGAAGAAGAGCCATTTCAGTGGCAAGATCTACCTTTTGCTCGCCCTCAAAAGCAAAGCAGGCAGAAAGAAAAAGCAAAAGAACTAAACCGTAATTTATTTTCATGATTATCTAAAAACCTTACCTTCAATACGATTTTGAGTCAAAAAACGATACAAACCCCCGGAAAATACTACATGCTATCATAGCGACCAATCGAATAAAGATTTCCATAAGAATCATAGCGACGCAAAACCAATAAAAACGTAACGGGGAAATTTACTTTATTATCATACCAGGGGTCAAAATACCAAATAGACCTTCTAATCATCGATTCAATTTGTTTATCTGCTGTCGTATTAAACCCTGTTAGTGTCTGAATCTCCAATAAATACTTAGAGTAATATTTAACTACATATACTCCAAAATCATTTATAGGCTTTGGAATTTTGAATACACTAATTTTATCAAAAAAATCATTCTTATAACTTTCGATCAAAAAGGTATCAGAAAAATCAATCCTTGTTTGTGAAACTATTTCAAGGATCTCCAATTCCCTTTTCAAAACATAATGATACCAAACTGGGAAATGCCTACCCAAACATAGATTTGTGATATGCCTCCCATTTTCTTTGGGCAAGTACATAAGGTATTTCTCCCCTTCTTCCAAGTCTCCTCCCATACACAAATTATTATTGTCAAAACCAAAGTAGAAATGGTCTATTTCTTTTCCTTTAAAAATTTTGGTGACTTTAAATTCTACCTTTTTGGATTTTGTAGCAGGATCTTGCTCGTAAACTTTTTCAACTAATCCAATTCCCACAAAATCCGAAACTCTAAAAGCATCATCAAGGGGCAAAAAGGTACATTCACATGCAAAAAGGCGAGTACTCATCCCCAGAAAAAACAAAACAAGAAGAAAACGCATGAAGTAATTTAACAAAAAAGCCACCTGTTTCCAGATGGCTTAGCGAAATTTATCATTTGTCTTTTGATCAGACTACATCCTCTCCACGCAACTTCAATACCGCTCCTTCTAGCATATCCGACACCCGGATTTGGCAGGAAAGTCGGGAAGTGGGAAAATATTCCGGTAGGTTTTCCAGTTGATCCAATTCCATATCGGTAGCCTCGCCTAGCTCATCCGGTCCCTCGAGAATCTCGATATGGCAGGTAGCACAAAGGGCCATTCCTCCACAAGTCGCCAAAATGGGATATTCTGAGGCTTTTAAAATCTCCATGAGGCTGAATCCCATATCGGTTGGAGCCTCTACTTCTTGGCGATTGCCGTCTTGATCTTCAACTGTAAACTTTACCATGCCGCAAAGATAGAATTAAAAGGCATTGACGCCATTCACGGTTGTGTATTTGAAACTTAATTTTTGATCCGGATACACGTATTTGAAGGCTGAATGCATCATGATCGCTGCTTCATGGAAACCACAAAGGATCAATTTCAATTTGCCCGGATAGGTATTGATGTCACCGATCGCATAGATTCGCTCCACTCCTGTCGAATAGTCTCGGGTATCCACCTCAATGGCATTTTTATCAATAGAAAGTCCCCAATCTGCAATGGGACCAAGCTTTGGACTCAAACCAAAAAGCGGAATCAAATAATCGGTTTCGATTTTAAATTCGGTCTTGGTTTTATCAGTGAGCGTCACCGAATCCAACTTTCCGTTTCCGGAAATCTCTTTCAGGTTTGCAGAAAGAATCAAATCGATTTTTCCTTCACTAGCCAAATCAAAAACCTTGGCAGCAGAATCAGGAGCACCTCTAAAGGTCTCATTTCGGTGAACAAGTGTCACTCTCTTAGCCACATCAGCTAAATAAATGGTCCAGTCCAGTGCAGAGTCACCTCCACCTGCCAAGACCACATTCTTATCTCTGAAAGTCTCCGGGTTTTTCACCATGTAGGTAACTCCTTTGCCTTCAAAAGTCTCCAAATTATCCAAAACAGGCTTTCTTGGTTCGAAGCAACCTAAGCCTCCCGCAATAACGATTACTTGAGCATGAACCTGAGTCTTATCGCTCGTGGTTACGATATAGCTTCCATCCTCTTGCTTCTCTAAGTGATCGACACGCTCTCCTAGAGTGAAAGTAGGTTTGAAAGGCTTGATTTGCTCCATCAAATTATCCACAAGTTCCTGCGCTTTGACCTCAGGGTACCCTGGAATATCATAAATTGGTTTTTGAGGATATATCTCTGAAAGCTGACCACCCACCTGCGGTAAAGCGTCAATCAAATGGCATCGCATTTTCAATAAGCCTGCTTCAAAAACTGCAAATAGGCCTACCGGGCCGGCTCCGATGATACAAAGATCTGTCTGAATCATGATAGGTATTTTTTGGGAAAACCCCGTGTTAATCCAATTTGTTCGTATAAATATTATTAGTATGCTAAATAATTATTCTTCCATCACCTGACCGCCAAGGTTCTGATAAATGGTATTCAGAATTCGCTTAAACTCCTCAAAATCCTCTTCGTTCAGATTCTCCCAAGCTTTTTCGCGAATTTGAAGGATTTTTGGACGTAGGGCTGTGACTTTGGACACGCCTGAGTCTGTCAAGTGCAACTGAAAGCTCCTTCTATCTTGAGGATGAGGAACACGCTTTACATATTCCTTTTTGCTAAGCAAATCAATGATCCTGGTCAAGGTCGGATGATCTTTGAACACCAAGTTTGCCAACTCGGTTTGGCTCATCGGACCAAATTCTGAAAGATTTTTCAGAACCAGCCACTGATCGACCGTCACATCAAAATCTCCCTGCTTAAACTGCTGCTGGGCATATTGTTTTACCTTTCGGGCAGTTCGATCGAGAAGAAATGAATACTTGGCAAATTGCTCCTGTGTCATACAAATAATTAGTGTGACAAATATATGAATTTTCTTTATGATTTAGATAATCACCTATCTCAAAGAAGAAGGGGACTCTTCAAAAAAATCAGCAATTGAATGATAGATTCGCTCCCCTACCTGAATTCGAAATGGATTATCTAGAACTTGGATTCGCTCATCGGTCCAAAAGCTAGATTTGCGTTTTTTGAGGGCTTTTTCCAGCCAAAAAACAAGGTCCTCAGAGCCTTGTATTTGCCAGCCTGAATCATCAGAGCGCAGGTTGACTTTCCCTCTTTTTGGATCAAAAAAGAATCTATCTTTTGGAAGCAACTCGTTGATCTGTGCATTCAGGATCAAATCTTCAGGCAGGCCTGCGATCAGCGGACTCCCACAATTCATCAACCATAACTGATGGGCTGTCTCAATCGCAATATCCAAATCATGGGTTACTACAAGGATAGCCTTATCTTGGCTTTTGGCGATCTCCTGAAGCAGGAACATAATCTCATGCCTATTCACCAGGTCCAAATGGGAGGTAGGCTCGTCCAAAATAATGACCTTCCCGTCTTGAGCTAAAGCCCGAGCAATCATTGCCTTTTGACGTTGGCCGTCGGACAACTCACCGAGTCTCTCTTTCCGGAGAAAATCCATTTTGGTAGCGACCAGCGCCTCATTCACATATTTCCTGTCCAGTTCAGACAAGGTCCCGCTCCACTTTAGATAGGGAGTTCTTCCCAATCCTACCAATTGCTCGACAGTCATCTGTGCCGGAATGATCGGTTCACTGAGTACTACCGATAATTTCTTGGAAAGCTTTTCTCTTGGATAGTCTACAGGTGATTTTTCCAAAAGTTTAATCTCCCCTTCAAAAGGCCTGATTCGACCCAAAATCGCCTTGACCAAGGTAGACTTTCCCACACCATTTGGACCCAAAAGACAGGTCAACTGTCCTGAGTAGAGCTGAAAATTCAGGTCAGATAAAATCACCTTTCGATCTTGGCCTTTTTCATAGCCCAGTGATAGATTTTTACCTGTTAATACCTGATCCATTTCAAAATTCTTTACTGAAGTTTCTTTTTAGAACCAATGCTATCACAACGGGAGCTCCTACCAATGAGGTGACCGCATTGATCGGAAGGGTCTGGGCCGAACCCGGAAGTTGTCCGATGGTATCGCAAAGTAAAAGAAGCCCAGCTCCTAGTAATGCCGAACCGGGAAACAATATCCGATGATCTGCACTTTTCCAAACCAACCTGGCCAAATGGGGAACAGCTATTCCCACAAAGGCAATAGGACCACAGAATGCGGTGATACTCCCTGCTAAAATCCCAGTACTAATAATCACCAACCAGCGTAATCGAACTGGATTGATCCCCATGCTTTCGGCATAGGTCTCTCCAAGAAGTAATGCATTAAATGAGCGTGTCGCCAACAGCAAAGGAAAAGCTCCAATTGCCAGTAAAAGTCCCAAAAGCCCAACTTGATTCCACCCAAGGCCACCCAGACTTCCCATCGACCAAATGGTGTAAAGCTTCAATGCCTCTGCTTCGGAAAAAAAGGCCAATACCGAAATGATAGCCGAAACAGCAGCTCCAAACATAATTCCTACGATCAAAAGTGTCATGCTATCCCTGACTCGCCAAGCCACCAAACTCACCAAAGCCAATACTGAAACTGCACCAAGAATCCCTGCTATGGCAGTGGCCCAAGAGGAAATCACTATTCCGGAAAAACCCAAAAAGGAACCCGCCAAAAGAAGTATCGCAACTCCAAAACCTCCTCCAGAACTAATTCCAAGCACGTAGGGGCCTGCCAATGGATTTCGAAAGAAGGTTTGCATCTGAAGACCACTTAGACTGAGTGCGATTCCAGCCATGACTGCTACCAGGGATTTCGGAAATCGATAATTCAAGATAATCTCACGATGAGATGATTTCTCCCATTCTCCCGTGAATAGGCCCGAAAGTATGGTGTCGACCGGAATGGAGACCGAGCCCAAGCCCAGGTTGATCAGAAACAGAAAGACTAGGGCTACTGCAGCTAAAATAAAAAAGAAAGCGTTTTGGTTAGTTTTCATCGAGTTGACGATAAAAATACAAATCATAGCCTGGCAAAAGCTGTGGATGGAGAATTTTGATCAAATCCTTCAAAACCAAATCAGGCCGAACATAACCCAACTCAAAATACTCCAATCCTCCTTTTGGTCCCTTCTTTTTGGTGTAGGTATAAATGGATCCATTCTGGAATGCTTGAAAGGCACGATACCTCGGCTCAGCATCTCCCATTTGCTCTACACTTTCAAAGTCGGCTGAGCCAATCCAATTTGGGGCCTCCATTGCATGATCGAGCACATATTCATAACTCAACTGTATGCTCCCGCTTCCTCCTTGATCCGAAAAGACATAATCTCCACCTGCATTTTGGAGAATTTTCGCACCCCAGCTATCCGCTCCAGGTACGTACCAGACATCTTCATAAAGCACTCCTGACAAGACTTTTGGCCTTTTCAAATTAGTTTGGTTTTTGATTAATGCCTCAGCTTCTTGGTAGGCCATTTCGATTTCTTCAAAGACCCTGATAGCCTCCTCATATTTACCCAACATAATTCCAGTAAACTTGATCCACTCTGCCCTTCCCAGTGGATGCTGCTCCACATATTCTCCGTTAATCAGTGCAGGAACGCCTGATTGCCCCAACAAATCCAATTGCCTTAAATCCTCACCAAGCGTAGAAATCATCACCCAATCAGGCTGTAAATCAATCATCATTTCAAGATTGGCAGATGGTCCTGAGCCTAAATCAGTCATCATTCCTGATTCAATTTGTCCCCAAACCTTTTGGGAAGAAATCAGATCAAAATTGGGAAAGCCAATCAACTTATCTGTGTCACCTAGCAAATCCAAATGTGGAATTTGAGTGGTAGAAGTCAAAATCACCCGCTCGACAGGGAGCTTCACCACTGCGTCAACTTCAAGCTCAGGCTTCTCAACCTCTTCATTTAAAATCAAATAACGATAAGATTTATCCGCTCCTGTCCAAGGCTGATTGACTTCCAAAATCCAAAAACCTTCCCCCTTCTGAACTTCAAAGCCTTTGGCATAGGTCAAGGGGACAGTTTCTAAGCCAATCATCTCAGTTTTTGGAGACTGACAGCTGCTAAAAACTATGACTAAAAAGAAGAAAATTTGGTGAATCGGTCTCAAATTCATGTCATTAATCGATTCAAAGTAAGTGTATTGCCTTTCATAGAACAAAATTTTTTTCAACTACTTCTTTTCACCCGGCAAAAAGTCGCTTATGTTTGTGAAAGAATAAGGTTCCTGATTTTCAGCGAAAATCCAGGATTAAAAGGGAATCCGGTGAAATACCGGAGCTGTCCCCGCAACTGTAAGTTCTGAAGAAGCTTTTGCAAACCATGCCATTGAGTCGATTGAACATGACTTGAGAAGGCCGTAAAAGTAGAACGAGCCAGGAGACCTGCCTAATTCTGACAAGATTCTGTGCTTTCGGAGGAAAAGCGAAGAAGACATGCATTCAAAGGCTCTTTGGATCCTTTGCAAGATTCATATCTTCCCATTTCTCTTCAAGCCCGAATCGATTGAACCATTTTCATTCGATCAGGCATGATTTTATTTGTATGGGTACTTAGTCTGTTTGGCTTCCAAGCCGAGCAGCAAGACACGGTACGACTTCAGGAAATTGAGGTAAATGCGGCTGTTTTTGAAACATTTGGGCTAGGCAAAAAGCAGCTCAACTGGGACAAAGCCGCACTTGAAAACTATCAATCAAGGAGCCTAAGCGAACTGTTGCAGGAAAAAAGCCCTCTTTTTATCCGTCAATATGGACCAGGAATGCTTGCTTCACCCAATTTTCGTGGGACTTCTGCTGGGCACACGGCCGTTTTTTGGAATGGGATCCCAATCAATAGTCCTTCTTTGGGCCAAAGTGATCTTTCAATCATCCCATTGGCAGCGCCTGACCGAATCGACTTGATCTTCGGCTCAGATGGTGCTCTTTTGGGAAATGAAGCATTGGGAGGTTCTATTCTCCTGCAAAGTCAAGCCAATTTTCAAGAAAGTCCAACCGCCTCAATCAGCCAGGAAGTTGGTAGTTTTGGACAAAGTGCCACTGCATTTCAAGCTGGATTTTCTGGAGAAAAATTAGCTTTTCAGACAAAGATTTATTCCCAAAAGGCTGAAAACGATTACACTTTTAGAGACCTATCTTTACCAGGAACACCCGAAAAAACCCAGACGCATGCCGCCTTTTCCCAGAAAGGAATCCAACAGGATATTGCTTGGAGAATCAATCCCAGCCAGAGATTAAATACCTCCTTTTGGTACAATGAAGCCGATCGGAAAATCCAACCCCCCATGGGTTCAAGTACTCAGGACATCCAAGAGGATCAAAGCTTTCGACTATCCCTAGCGTATTTAAAATTCTGGAACAAAAGTAGCTTAGAAATACGCTCAGGTTGGGTCAGAGACGATCAAGTCTTCAACCAATCCTTCATCCAAACCTCCAGCTTTTTCCTGAGTGGTGATTGGGAAGGGGAAATCGGCAAAGAATGGAAAATCAGGCTAGGGAGTCGGGGAACACACATTCAAGGAAACCTATCTACCTATTCATCTACAGACCAAAGACTGGAGACCTATCAATTCATCAGGTTTTCCGGGCTAAATAATATCAACCTTTTCTTGAACCTTCGGCAATTGGTGGTGGATCAAAAATGGCAGCCTTTGCTTCCTTCATTGGGCATGGATTGGATTTTAAGCCCATCTTTCTCGCTAAAAGCATCTGTTTCCAAAGGACTGAAAGTACCCACGCTCAATGATCGTTTTTGGGAACCTGGCGGCAATCCAGAATTACTTCCCGAAGAAAGCTGGCAGGGAGAAACTGGCCTGAGATGGAATAAAGGCTTTTTCCATTCAGAACTTACATTTTTCGCCATGGATGTAGAAAACTGGATCATCTGGATACCAAAGGGAGCCATATGGTCTCCCGATAATATTCGACGAGTAAGAAATACCGGAATTGAATGGGCAGGCGGGACTGAATTCGCTATGGGTTCTACTAGACTTAAAATCGATTTGGCATACAATTACACCCAAGCCATCAATCAATCGAATTCAGAAGAATCTCCAACGTTTTGGAACAGACAGCTCCCCTACACTCCCGTACATCAGGCGCAAGGTGGTGTAGAATTGATTCGGGACGGATACTCATTCCGTCTGAGCTCCCAATATATCGGCCAGAGGGCGACAACGCTCGACCATTCCAGAATCATGGATGCATACTCGCTCACCCAGCTGCATTTGAATTACAAAAAGCTCTGGCTTGGCCCTGTACAAGTGCCTATTTCTTTGAGAATCGAAAATTTATTCAACAAATCATATCAAGTGCTCTACCTGAGACCTATGCCGGGTAGATCCATTCATTTAAACTTAAAAATCCAACTATGACAAAGAATCTATTCAAACCATTTTTGATCAGCTTTTTAGCAGTATCACTTTTCGCTTGCTCTGAATCAGAGCCTGAAAGACCTCTAGGCGAATACGAACAAGGCATACTTATAATGAATGAAGGTGCCTTTGGTGCCAATGATGGGGAAGTTTTCCATTTGAATACTAACACCGACGAACTAAAGAGTAATATTTTTGAACTGGAAAACGGCCGTCCTTTCGCAGGTCTTTTGCAGGACATGATTTTAGAAGAAGATCGCCTCTATCTAGTAGCCAATACTGGAAAAGTAGAAATTGTAGATGCGCGGGATTTCAAAAGTATAGGTTCAGTGACTGAAAATTTGGATGTACCCCGGTCTTTAGTAGCGAATAGCGACAAACTCTTCATTTCTGATTATGGGCCATATGAGTCTGATTTCAGTACCCCTAACTCTTACATTGCCGTGGTACAAAGCCTTGATGGAGGGACTGTTTCGAAGAAAATTCCTGTTTCCAGAAAACCAGAGGATATGATTAATGCCGGCAGGTATATTTTAGTGGCTGGCTCAGAGGAGGGTAAAGTAGAAGTGATTGATGCTCAGACAGAAGAAATCTTCAAAACAATCGACGTGGAAGGTAGACCAATGATGTTTTTTGAAGCAAATGGATTGGTTTACCTTTATTCCATCGCAAGTGAAGAAGTAATTTTTTACAGTTTCCATTTAGATAATTTCACTTTAAGGACTACCAATTATTACCCAATTGTCAATGCGACGGGAAAAATTGCGATTTCCCCCGAAGGTGTCGCATACATGCTGACTAGTTCAGGATGGCCTGATTACCAAGACGGAGTAGCTAAACTTGCTCTTTTTGATTCGGAAATAGATCTGGATTGGCACAACGGTTCGGGTTTTTATGGTATTTCCTACGATCCCTTACTGCGTGAGATTTACCTCACCAATTCAAATGGATTTCAAGGAAATGGAACAGTGACTGTTTTGGATGAACAGGCTATAGAAAGAAGAACTTACGAAGTGGGTAGAGGACCATCGGGCTTCCTTTTTAGATAAAAAAATAGCGCTGTCAATCCTATTAGGAGTGGCAGCGCTTTTTATTTTAAATATCATTTATTATAGAACCTTCTACTCTTTGAAGAATAGGCCCGTCAGTTCTTTTGCAAAAGCGATGGGATTAAGGGTGCCATTTTTGACAGCTTCCTTTCCTTCCGGCAATCGCTTCTGGATCTCTGAATGCTCCAAAAAAGCTTTTCCTAGAATAGACTGAATACTTTCATCTAACCAATTGAGGCGTTGCTTGGCTCGATTTTCATTCCAGAGTCCTCGCTCTACCATATGATTTTGGTATTCATAAATCTTCTTCCAACAATCGAACAGCCCATCACCTGTCAAAGACGACCCGATTGTGACGCTAGGATACCAGCCACTTTCTGATGGAGGAAAAAGATGCAAGGCATTCTGGTAGTGATTTTTGGCTCGTTTTGCAGCAGGAATAGTATCTCCGTCAGCCTTATTGATAAGAATTCCGTCTGCCATTTCCATGATCCCCTTTTTGATTCCCTGCAATTCATCGCCAGCACCTGCAAGCATCAAGAGGAGAAAAAAGTCCACCATGCCTTTCACGGCTGTTTCAGATTGCCCCACTCCTACTGTTTCAACTAGAATTACATCAAATCCAGCTGCCTCACAAATCAGCATGGATTCCCGGGTTTTGGAGGTGACCCCGCCTAAGGTTGTCCCGGAAGGGCTTGGCCGAATAAAAGCTCTGCGGTCTGCTGCCAATTTTTCCATGCGGGTTTTGTCCCCCAATATGCTACCCCCAGTTTTTTGACTGGAAGGATCTACAGCCAAGACAGCCACTTTCTTCCCTTGATCCAATAAAATCCTGCCAAAAGCCTCGATAAATGTACTCTTTCCCACCCCCGGTACTCCAGTGATTCCAATTCGAATCGAGTTACCCGTGTAGGGTAAAATTTCTTGAACCAATGCACTCGCCAAATCTGAATCAGCACTCAAATTACTCTCTACCAAGGTAATTGCCTGCGCCAAAACAGCTCGATTTCCAGCCAAAATCCCCGCTTTGTATTCCTCTAAAGATTTCCGCTTTTTAATCATTGTCATTAAAGGTAAATCGGCTTTCTCCAAGAATAGACTTCTCATAGCTCGCAAATAAATACTTTTCCCACTCTTTTGGAAAATGGGGTTCCTTGGGTGTTAGTGTCAATGATTCGCTAGGAGTATCCTTGAAGAAAAAAACCTTGGTCTTACCGTATTTAGTATGTTGCTGAGCTTCGCCAAATTCCTTCATCCAGCTTGAATCTGCATCCAAGACTTTTATTGCATAAATACGCAGCACCGGACCGGTATTATTTTCATTTCGGTAAAAATCTATTTCCTCATATTTCCCTTCGAATCGCTCCATTCCGGGCTGAGAAAAGCTTTCCATCATAATGTAGATAAGGAGTGCTGTTATAGCCAGAGAAATAAACAGAATCAGTCGACGAGAGTTCTTCAAATTATTAGGGGTTATTGGCATTTGGCCTTAATTTAGCCCAAAATTCTGACAATGGGATTCGAATACATCAAGGCCCTTCACATCATTTTTGTAGTCACTTGGTTTGCAGGGCTTTTCTACATCGTCCGCCTTTTCATCTATCAAACGGAAGCCATGGAGCGACCAGAGGCCGAGCGAGCGATTCTCAAGCCTCAACTTGACCTGATGGCCTCTCGACTATGGTACATTATCACTTGGCCATCTGCTGTTTTAACACTCATTTTTGGATTCTGGGTTTTGACCTATCGAATGGGCTACCTTCAGCTGGGATTTATGCATGCCAAGCTTGGCTTTGTAGCCCTACTCTACGGATATCACATAGGCTGTCATATTCTTTTCAAAGAAATACAAAAAGGCCGAACTCGCTGGACATCCACACAGTTAAGAATCTGGAATGAGGCTTCGACCCTACTCTTATTTGCCATTGTTTTTCTTATTGTGCTGAAAAGCACAGTCAGTATGCTATGGGGCATTGTAAGTTTGGTTGGGTTAGGCGTCACATTGATGCTGGGAATCCGCATTTATAAAAAATTCAGAAAAGATTAAAAACATGCATAAAGTCAAAATTCTCTTTTTTGCTTTGGGAGCCATACTCTTCTGGCAGTGTGAAAGCCCTCAATCAGGGTCTGATGGAGGAGGAAGCTTACCGATTTTAGGAAATCGCCATGTGGATCAAATTGAGCGGGATGGAAAAATGGTTGAAGATACCGTATATCATGAAATCGCTGATTTCGAATTCGTCAACCAACTGGGTGATACCATTTCCAATGCGGATGTTGAGGGGAGAATTTATGTGGCAGATTTCTTCTTTACTACTTGCCCCACCATCTGTCCGATCATGAAAAAGGAGATGCTGAGGGTTTATGAAGCTTATAAGGACAACCCAAATTTCCTCATTTTAAGCCACTCCATAGACCCTACACATGATACCCAGGAAGTATTGAAAGTCTACGCCGAAAAGTTAGGGGTGAACGATGCCAAAACTTGGAATTTCCTAACCGGAGATGCTGAAAAGATCTATGAGATTGGTCAAACAAGCTACCTCACCACTGCTATGGAAGATCAAAATGAACCCGGTGGTTTTCTACACAGTGGAGCTTTTGTGCTTGTAGATGGCGATGGTCACATCAGAGGAGTGTATGATGGAACCAAATCTGATCAGGTAGATCGCTTGATCCGCGATATTCCAAAATTACTCGAGCAATGAGAAAATTCATCTTTGCTTTTCTGATTTTGGCAGGAATCGCGTGCAGTCCAAAAAGCACCCAAGAGGAGAATTATCTGTCAGAAATCTCCGATCCAGATGTCATGAAATATGCCATACATGGCAAGACACTCTATGAAAACTACTGCGCAAATTGCCATCAGGCTGACGGCAAAGGACTTGGAAAACTCATCCCTCCTCTAAAGGATGCAGACTACTTTCGAGCTAGTATTCCGCGGGCAGTTTGGATCATGAAAAATGGGCAAAAGGGCGAAATAATGGTCAACGGACAAGTCTACGATCAGCCTATGCCTGCCAATCCAAACTTAAAACCACTGGATATCGCTCAGATTTCCACGTACTTGTACAATATTTGGGGCATGAATGAAGGTGTAATTACTTCGGCTGAAGTAGAGAAGTATCTCCAAGAAGCACCAGAGAATTATTGATCTTCCAATAGACTGGAAGCTTTTGCTAAAGCAGTCTTGATGTCCTCATTGACTTTTTGGACCTTGACCATTTGATCCTCTAGGTAGGCCTTTACTTCCTCAGGGCTGCGTTCTCCGTTTTCCTGCTCATATTGTCTCATCCAAACAAACATCCCCTCATGGGCTTGGTTCAGATCATAAGCCAGCGCCTTTAGCTCTTGAACCCTCAAGCTATCCCCTTCTTCATTAGACTCAAGTTCCTCAGCCAGATTCAAAGCCTGTTTTTCAAGGTTTTTCAGTTTACCCATCTGAGGCATCACCTCATCATGAACTGCAATGACTTCATCTCTCAGTTCTTTATTTTGATCCGAAAGGGAAGGACCACAAGAGTAGATAAAAAAGATCGACAACAAAGTGAAAATGTATGAATACTTAGTCATGATTATCAGATATTTTATATTACTAATTCAATTTTTTCTGAGTTTAATTATAGTTTTTACTGCGAAGTAAACCATTAGGCAAATATAGAATTGGATTGGTATTTAAAGCGTACTTTGAAGAAAAATATAAGTTTAAAAATCAATATTTGATTCAAAGGGCTTAATTTCGAATTCAAGTTCTTAGCGGAAATCACCATTCAAATACCACAAATCATTCAATTATGAAACCATACTGTTTTGCAGATGGACAATTCGTCCCAACAAAAGATGCTACCCTCCACGCTTCAGATTTAGGTTTGATCAGAGGTTATGGCATTTTTGATTTTTTTAGGACAGTCAACTATCAGCCTTTGTTTTTGGAAGATTATTTGGATCGGTTCATTCGCTCTGCGGAAAAAACCTTTATTCCACTTCCCTACAGCCGCTCAGAATTAAAAGAAATAGTCACCGAACTTATCCAAAAAAACGATCTCAAAGCCGGTGGAATTCGAATGGTATTAAGTGGTGGAATGTCTGAAAACCATTTTTCCCCTGGAAAAGGAAAGCTATTTCTATTTGCAGAAGAACTCATTTTCCCTGCAAAAGAAAAATATGAGAAAGGCATCAAGTTATTGACTTTGGAACACGTCAGACCTATCGCCAGTATCAAAACCACCAATTATGCTTTGGCCGTATGGCACTCTCATATTTGGAAGGAGCAAGGAGCCGAAGATGTACTTTACCACCAAAATGGATATGTAAGCGAAAGCTCGAGAAGTAATTTTTTCATTGTGAAAAACAATGAAATCATCACCCCTTCTGAACACATACTATTAGGCATTACCCGAAAAAACATTCTAAAACTGGCAGATATCCCTGTCCACATCCGCCCATTAACCCTAAAGGAAACTCTTGAGGCTGATGAAGCTTTTATTACTTCTACTACAAAAATCCTTCTTCCTGTCACCCAAATCGATGAGCAACCTATCGGTACCGGGAAACCGGGCCCTATTTCATTGGACTTATTGAAGCGGTTTAAAAATCTAGAATCGGAGCTTACTAAAGCCTGAAAGCACTATTCAACTAACGTTGCGTCCTGAAGAATATACATGAGTTTTTCAGGATCTTTGGAATTCAAGGTTAGCTTGCCACGTACCTTCACTCTTTTCGAAGTGTATTTGATTGGGTTGGAAAGCATGACTTCCATTACCGTCTCAGGGCCTCCGGAACCACAGAAAAAGCATTCAGCCAAAGGAAGGCTTGATAAAATGATGTGATCCGGCTTAAACATCCCTTCAAAAGGAATGATATAGCCATCAGCCTCTACCATTTTGCCCTCAAGCTTCTGAATATTTTCAGAGAAGACAGGGACATAAAGCTCCCCAAATTCATCCTCACTGATTTTATAACTTACCTCGGCCAGATTTCTCCAGACATTATCTTGCTGAGCGAAAACAAAGTATGGCTTCGCGGCGAGGATCATGAACGCTAATACTAAAATTGGGCTTATTCTTTTCATCGATAAATTTCGGTTTACTATCAAAACAGCTTCAAATTTAAGCTTGTTCGAAAGTTGGTTGTTTATTTTCTTGTCAATTGATTGGCGATACTTGTCTGATAAGCGGACCAAGCGGGGATGGCAGAAGCCAAAACACCCACTGTTAACGCATAAATGACTATCCAAAGTTCAGCAGATAGGAAAGTCCATGCCTGCAGGCCAGCAGCAATCCCTTGTTCATTTTGCGCAGCTAAAATAGAGAGGAAACCATGGCCCAGCAATATTCCTAGTAGAGCTCCTAAGAAAGTCAAAGAAATGCCTTCTAGAAATATCAAAATCAGCAATTGAAATTTACTGGCACCAATAGCCCGGAGTACAGCCAAATCATAGCGCCGTTCTTTCAATGAATTGTAAAGGGCGATAAATATTCCCAAACCTGAAATCGCAATCAGCACAAAAGCCAATCCCTCCAATACTTGAACACCAACTCCAAGGAGCTCAAACAAGCGTGACATCTCGAATGAGGGAGAAGCTGCCTGCATATTCGTATTAGAATTGATCATCCGGGGTAGCTGTACGGCAGCCATGGGGCTTCGGTACTGAACCAGCAAGGTGGTAACCTCACGATCTTGATCCGTTGCCGGGAAACCGCTTTTGGCAACTGGGTGATGGAATTTGGCATCGTGGTCATGATCATGATTTTCGTGATCTTCTTCAGTATTTTCATAGTCATCCTCCTCAAGGTCAACTTCTTCGTTCTGATGCTCATGATCATGAGCAAGGGTATCTTGGTCTTCGCTTGTTTCCGAAGTCGGCTCCTCTTCACCTGATTCTTCTTCATCGTGCGTATACCATACTGACTCTATTGAAGTTAGGACCAGTCTATCTACTACATTTCCTTTTGGCTCCAAAACTCCAACCACTCGAAAATCATGATGATCGTGATCATGACTTCCCACACTAATGCCATGACTTCCCGTAAATGTATCTCCAAGCTTTAGACCAGATTTTTCAGCGACCATTGCCCCTAGCACCACCTCAAAAGGTTCTTCCCAGGCTTTCCCTGAAGAAAATCCGACCTCATACAAACTCAAATAGTCATGATTGGTGCCCACGATCCTGTAACCTTGATAGTTATCACCAAGTGCCATGGGGATAGTCTGCTTGACTAGGCGACTTCTAGAAAGGCGAACCGCCTCATTCATAGGAATATTTCCGACAGGAAAATCAACATGATAGACACTGGAAAGAATCAATTGCAGGGGACTTCCTTTGGCTCCCACCACCAAGTCGATGCCAGCTGCATCTTGCGTCATCTTTTTCTCAAACTGGTCCTGAATCAATAAGAGGACGGTAATAATTGCCAGGCCCAGAGCCAGAAGCAATACATTCAGCCCAGTGGATAAGGGACGAAAGGTCAGGTATTTCCAACTTAATTTAAAAAGGTTCATACGGATTTGACTTCGATGTAATTGGAAATTTGTTCTTTGACACGATGGTCATGCGTAACGATAATCAAGGCTGCCTGGATTTTAGTAGCTTGATCCTGCAGCAACTTGACCACTCGTTCTGCATTTTCGTCATCCAAACTTGAGGTAGGTTCGTCAGCAAGGATAAGTTTGGGACGATTGATCAAGGCTCTGGCGATAGAAACCCGCTGAGCTTCCCCTTCACTCAACTGATTCACAGGAGAATGTGATTTTTTTGATAAATCCAGTTCCTGAAGAAGCTCATCAGCATCTTGCCCATTTTTATTTGAAAAATAGCGCGCCATCATGAGGTTTTCCTTTACGTCAAGCGGTGCGAGTAAATGAGGTTTTTGAAAAACAATCCCAATATTCTCACCCCTAAAACGGTCCATTTTGCCGGAGTCAAGCTGATTAATAGCGGTGCCATCTAAAACAACCGAGCCTGAATGAGGGGAAAGTAATCCTGCAATAAGATTGAGCAAGGTGGTTTTTCCACTGCCTGACTTTCCTAAAACTAAAAGGGACTCTCCACGATCCAGGGAAATATCCTGAAAATGGTACTCCTTTTGACCCGGATGGGAAAACTTTAAATCTTTGGTTTGAAAGAGCATAGGATTATTTTACGGGAATCGATACTTCAAAGGTAGTGCCTTTACCTACTTCGCTCGTAAAATTGATTTCACCCTTCATTACTTCCAAGCACTTTTTTACGATTGACAGGCCAAGCCCCGAACCTTCTACGATTCCCACGTTTCTAGCTCTAAAAAAACGGTCATAGAGTTGGCTTTGTTCTGATTTAGGTATACCAATTCCAGAATCTTCAATTTTTCCTTTTAACATCCCGTCTTCGTAATCCAAATTGAAAATCACCTCTCCATTATCCTTGGAGTATTTGATGGCATTGGACAGCAAATTTTCAAAAACCTGATAGAGTAAATCCTGGTCCGATGTGATTGTCTTTGGCAGTTTTCCCAAATTGGTTTTGACCTTTACGCCGTTTTCCACTCCTGCCTGTGTAGTGTCTAGTACCTCCTTCACAAATGCACCCAAAAACAACTTTTTAGGTTTGTACTCCATTTGATTTGCATCTGCCTTTCCAAAAAATAGCACACTGGTTAGCAGGTTATTAAGTGCTCTGACCGAATTCTCGATCTTAAATGCATGCTTACTAATCTTTTGCTTAAAGGGATGATCCTTTTCGGCGTACATCTGTAATAGTTGAGCTGAGCTAAGAATGGAAGTAAGCGGAGTCTTAAAACCGTGAGAAACATTCAGGACGATCCTCGATTTCAGTTCGTTGATTTCGCGCTCCTTTTCCAAGGCCTTGGTAAGCTCTTTATTGGCTTCGTAAAGCTCAGCTGTCCTAAGCTTCACTTTTTCTTCCAATTCATTATTCAGCTTTTGCAGCTCCTTTTCTTTTCTATCCTTGAATATGGCCAGTTCGATAACCATATTTAATTCTCGGATATTAAACGGCTTAATTACATAGGCACTAGGGTTGGTTCCCACCACCTTATTAAGCGTCTCTGCATCCGAACTCGCACTCAAGTAGACAACAGGAATATCATATTTCTCATTGATTATTTCGGTTGTCTTGATTCCATCTAAGTCTCCTGCCAGATTAATATCCATCATGACAATATCAGCTGGCTGCTGTTCAAGGAGTTCCAAGGCTTTTTCCCCGGTATCAGCCACACCGATTATTTGATGGTTATTTTTTTCAAGAGCTCGCTGAAGCAAAAGTGCCGATACCGAGTCATCTTCTACGATGAGAATTTTTAAGGAAAACATCTAGTCGAGTTCAAATTGGATTAGGTGGGAAAAATACAAAATTTATATTTCCGAAAAGGGAATCTGTACGATTACGGTTGTACCCTTCCCTTTTTCACTATCGATTTGGATTTTTCCTTCCAGCATTTTCACTAGACTATGCGTGATCGTCATCCCTAGTCCTGTACCGTCAAATTTGCGCCCATTACCTGTACTTTCCTGCTCAAAAGGATCAAATACCTTTTCCAAAAATTCAGGGGAAATCCCGATACCCTCATCTTTAACCAAAATATTCAACCAATCATCTTCTTGGGAAACATCTACTTGAATCCTTCCCTTCTCAGAATATTTAATCGCATTACCAATTAAATTATTTAGGATAATGGTTGTAAATCGCTGATCAATGAATCCTTGCACCCCAGTCTTAGGGTAATTTTCCTCCAATATGAGCCCCTTTTTTTCGGCCAAAGAAGATAATGGATATACAATCTTCTTTATGAAAGCGATAACATCAGTTTGTTGCTTAACGATTTCAAGTTTTTTGGCCTCAATTTTAGCCATATCCAAAATGGAATTGATGGTAGATAGCAATCGCTCACCACTTTGAAGAATTATTTCCAACTCGGATAAAAGTTTTGGGTCATTTTTCCGAGTCATCATCACATGCTCGGTGCCTCCCAAAATCACATTTAGCGGAGTTCGAATTTCATGACTGACATTCGACAGGAGACTGGTTTTAAATCGATTAGCCTCTTCTGCACGATCTTTGGCCTCCCTAAGTTTATGTTCGATTTCTTTCTCCACCGTCACATCCCTGAAAACTGTAAGTAACAACCTTTTGCCTTCGAATTGGGAGGGGATTTCTTTGGTATAAACTTCATTTTCCATTTTTCCTAAAGGCCAGAAAACCTGACAGCTAAAAGAAAAACCAGGAAGATTATTCGCTTCAAGTTCTTGCATATACGACTTAAAAAAAACAGAATCATTGATGGCGTCATGGAGAACCTGGCCTAGTAAATTTCCCTCTTTCTGAAGAGACCACTTTTCGAAAACAGGGTTGACTGCTACGATTTCCTGACCATCAAGAGTCAATACTAGTGCATCTTTTGAGCTATCCCAGACATTCTTAAACTGCTCTTCGGCACGAATTTTCTCCTTTTCCTTCTTATCAACTGCCGACTCCAATATCCCTAGCTTTCGAAGCTGAGAACTAAATGAATTGACCAAAAACCCAACCCCAATCAGAAAAAGGGAAACCAAAGCCAAAAACCAGAATCTAAAATAAAAGGGTTGGAGAATCCTCATCTCTGCGGTAGAAATAGTCTCGGTCATCCGGTAATTTTCGTAAGATGACTTTATCTCAAATTGATAGTCTCCCGGTGGAAGATTCGGATAGAAAATTTGATTGGATTGTGGATTTTTTAAAATCTTCCAGCTTCCATCAAAACCTAATAACCGATAGTGCACCCAAAGCTCTTTTTCTCGATTAAATCCAATTGCAGAAAAATCTACCTCAAGGCTATTTTCTTCAAATGGTATTTCCACAGTTTTTCCCCAAGTAATGGCACTCGAGCCTGCATTTATGCGATTTATGGAGATTTTAGGTTTTCCTGAGGCGATGAATTTTTCTTCCTGAAAATAAATAGACAGCCCCTCAATGGTTCCGATCATGATTCGTTGATCGTTTCCCTCTATCAAAGCCCCCCGATTGGTCTCATTATTTGGAAGTCCTAGTTTTTCGGTGAAATGAACTAGCGAGTCTTTGTCATATTTGTAAAAGCCATCATCGGTACCAAACCACAATGCGCCTTTGGAATCTTGAAGAATTGAAAAAACAGGTTTTTTTATTGTACGGCCAGCTGGAAAAAATGGAACTACTGATTCTCCTTGGATCATCTTTAGCCCAGACTCAGTCCCTAATAAAATGCCATCAGGCGTTTCTAGGAAATCATATCCCTCTGCGATACATAGTCCAGGTTTTTGGATCAAAGGGTCTGGATTTTCCAATCTCCCTGCCCTCATCACCATCAATTTCCCATCCCGAAGTTTTTTTGCCTTTCGAAGATGATAAAATCCTTTCTCAAAAATCTCATTAATCTGACGTTCTAAGCCATTTTTAAAAAGGGCTTCTCCTCTATCAGTAATCTTTGCAAAAAAAATATTTTTGGAACTCGTAATGATTAAGCTGTCTCCTTCCACCTGAACGGAGGAAATATTATCACCTTCTGGCGCGGGAAAAATCTCAATTTTCCCGGTATTCAGATCGTATCTTCCCAAACCATTGAGCGTAGCCGAAAACCAAACCGAGTTTTTAGAATCAGTAGAAAAATTTACGATTCGACTTGTAGGGATGCCTTCAGGACTAGGATACTCATAAAGAGTTTCAATGCCTGATCTTGAGAATTTTTGAATTCCATTATTGAAACCCAAAAGATATTCTCCCGTCGGCAAAAGCGTAATCGCCGTCACTTCATTTGCTAAGAGACCTGAATAGGATTTGGTGTAGTTTTGAATAGCAAGGTTATTAATATTGGCAAGTCCTCTGCTACTTGCCAGCCAAAGCAAACCTTCTTGATCAATAAGAAAATCCTGAAGCAAAAAAACCCCAAAAATATCTTGCGAATCGATGATCAGTGATCGTGATGCTCCAAGTCTTCTTTTTCTAAGACTTGAATTGAAATGGTAAAAAACACTCCCCGAGTGAAAACTCAATCCATATAAGTCAGTATCATAAGGGTACGGATAAGTAAAATCCCGATCTACAAGTTTTTCTGGTTGATTTTCATAGGGACCACTTGCTAGGTAGCCGTTGCCCAAAAAATAAAACTCTCCAGTTGCTGGGTTTTCCATGACCATAGCAGGAGGAGAGGGAAGCGGTAGACCCTTAAGTGGGTAAGGCTTCCATTCTCCACCACTTAAAACCAAGGGCTCTTTACCAAGAAAATAAAATACGGGTGAGACAGCAGTTCCTCCAAGAAAAGATAACTTGGAGTTGATTTTATCAGGATCAGAAAGCATTGTAAACCTCCCTTCTTCACGAGAATAATTCAGGCCTTCAGAAGTATTTATGACAAATTCCTTATCAATACCTTTCCCTCTGCTTAGAAATTGTATAAAACTAAACTGAGGTGAATTATCTATTTCCGTAAAAAAGACTTCTTCCCAAGTCCCATAACCACCCTTGAAAAATCGCATTTGTCCCCGGTCATTATACAACCACACGCTTCCGTCCTCATCAATATGCAAAGCGATTTGGTAGTCAAATTTGGCATTTAGGCTATCTGGCAAGGAATAAGTTTGAATTCCATCTGAAAAAAAAACGCCTCGAGTGGTGGAAAACCAAATTCTACCCAAGGTGTCCTGCTCCACTTGAAAAATATTTTGCACCGGCAATCTTACACCTTTGGGATTGGTATCATACTGAAAAGACTGCCCCATTCCTGCAAAAGGGAATATTAAAAAGAAAATGAGGTAAATATCAAACAATCGTTTCATGAGCTCTAAGATAGAAAAAGATCAGAATCGTAATTTTGAATGCATATTGTTTTACATTTCTTTTTGTCAGCGGGTGCTTTCTTTTATTTTTGTGCCAAACTTTATCTAAGCAAGCATGAGTGTACTAGTCAATAAAAACTCCAAAGTAATTGTACAGGGATTTACCGGTTCTGAAGGTTCTTTCCACGCCCAGCAAATGATCGAATACGGCACCCAAGTAGTAGGTGGTGTGACTCCAGGTAAAGGAGGTTCCATGCATTTAGGCAAACCGGTATTCAACTCCGTCGAAGAGGCTGTGGCAGAGACTGGTGCAGACACATCCATTATTTTTGTACCACCTGCTTTTGCAGCAGACGCCATCATGGAAGCAGCAGATGCTGGAATCAAGGTAATCATTGCCATCACAGAGGGAATTCCTGTGTCTGACATGATGAAGGCCAAGCCATACATCAAAGAGCGTGGAGCTGTTTTGATCGGTCCAAACTGCCCTGGAGTTATCACACCAGGAGAAGCAAAAGTTGGAATTATGCCGGGTTTTGTATTCAAAAAAGGTAGAATTGGCATCGTATCCAAATCAGGAACCTTGACCTACGAAGCTGCTGACCAAGTAGCAAAAGCTGGTCTTGGTGTATCTACTGCCATCGGAATCGGCGGAGACCCAATCATTGGTACTTCGACCAAGCAGGCTGTAGAAATGCTGATGAATGACCCAGAGACAGACGCTATCGTCATGATCGGTGAGATCGGCGGAAACTACGAAGCTGAAGCGGCTAAGTGGATTCGTGAGACAGGAAATAAAAAGCCAGTCGTAGGATTTATCGCTGGACAGACTGCACCTCCAGGACGTAGAATGGGCCATGCCGGTGCTATCATCGGTGGAGCGGACGATACAGCAGCTGCCAAAATGCGCATCATGAGAGAAAACGGAATTCACGTTGCAGAGTCTCCAGCTGAGATTGGCGCAACCATGGCTAAAGCCCTAGGGGTAAACGCATGATAAATGTATGATGTCCGATGTTTGATTTCGGATGTTTTGAAAGCCGCTTCGATTGATTTCGGGGCGGTTTTTTTATGATTTGACCAAGTCTGATTTTTCAATATTCAAATCACTACCTTTGCGGCATCAATTCATTTACCTATGATCTCAGTAGATAACGTCGCGGTCATTCACAGCGGCAGCACCCTTTTCAGCAATGTTTCTTTTGCCATCAATCCAAATGATAAAATCGCCCTGATGGGTAAAAACGGAGCCGGCAAATCTACTCTATTGAAAATCATAGCCGGGGAGACCAAGCCAAGTTCCGGGGCTGTTTCCGCACCAAAGGACTTCGTCGTCGCATACCTTCCGCAGCACCTCCTTACTTCAGATGACTGCACAGTGGCTGAGGAAACTGCCAAGGCCTTTTCAAGCTATCTTAATATGAAATCTGAAATCGATCGGATCAATGAGGAATTGACTGTGAGAACGGATTATGAATCGGAAGATTATTACAAGCTGATTGAAAAGGTTTCGGACCTCAGCGAGAAATTCTACGCAATCGAAGAAATTAACTATGAGGCAGAGGTGGAAAAAGTATTATTGGGATTAGGATTTGAAAGAGAAGATCTAACCCGATCTACTTCTGAGTTTTCGGGAGGATGGAGAATGCGTATCGAGTTGGCAAAAATCCTACTACAAGATCCAGATCTTATCCTCCTAGACGAACCAACCAACCATTTGGATATTGAGTCCATTCAGTGGTTGGAGGATTTTCTAATGAATAAGGCCAAAGCAGTAGTGGTTATTTCTCACGACCGGGCCTTTGTAGATAATATCACCACCCGAACGATCGAGGTGACTATGGGTAGAATCTATGATTACAAAGCCAAATACTCCCACTATTTGGAGCTGAGAAAAGAAAGAAGGGAGCAACAGCAAAAACACTACGAAGAACAGCAGCGCTTTATCGCTGAGACCACCGAATTTATTGAGCGATTCAAAGGAACTTATTCCAAAACCCTTCAGGTACAGTCTAGGGTAAAAATGCTTGAAAAATTGGAGCTAGTCGAAGTGGATGAGGTAGACACCTCTGCTTTGAAGCTTCGTTTCCCTCCTTCTCCCCGTTCAGGCAAGTATCCTGTGATTGTAGAGGAATTGAGCAAATCCTACGGAGACCATGTGGTTTTTAAAGATGCTTCAATGACGATCGAGCAAGGACAAAAAGTGGCCTTTGTAGGAAAAAATGGAGAAGGAAAATCTACTATGATCAAAGCGATCATGGGAGAGATTGATGTAGAAGGAAAGTGCGAATTAGGTCACAATGCCCTAGTAGGATACTTTGCCCAAAATCAAGCCTCACTTCTGGACGAAAGCCTGACCATTTTCGAAACCATCGATCAAATAGCGGTAGGAGAAATCCGAACCAAAATCAAGGATTTGCTAGGAGCCTTTATGTTTAAGGGAGATGATATCAACAAAAAAGTCAAGGTGCTCTCTGGCGGGGAAAAGACTCGGTTGGCAATGATCAAATTGTTATTGGAACCAGTGAACCTGTTGATTTTGGATGAACCGACGAATCACCTGGATATGCGGACCAAAGATATCATCAAGGATGCATTGAAGGCTTTCGATGGGACGCTTATTGTAGTATCTCACGATCGAGACTTTTTGGATGGCTTGGTGAACAAGGTGTTTGAATTTGGAAACAAAAGAGTAAGAGAGCACTTCGAAGACATCAATGGATTCCTTCGAAACAAAAAAATGGAAAACCTGAAAGAAGTAGAAAGGTAAAAAATGGTAAAGCGTAAGAGGTAAATAGTACAGCATACTATTCACCTCTTACAGTTTAGCGGAAATTATTTCATGGGTGAGAAAGGAAGTGCTTTCAAATAAATCGCATCCACTCGCTCGACGATTTTTCCATTTTCTTCAGAAGCATCCCTTGCTTTAATCCAATCTGGATCTTTTCTGAAATTATCAAATGCTTGGTCAAATTGTCCCCGGTCACGGTGTCCAAGCAAATAAACCAATTTGGGTTGAGACCCATCATTTTCCTCCGTCAAAAAATAGGGATAGTTGATTAGGCCCTGCTTCTCGAATAAAGCTTGGGTATGATTTTTAAAACGCTTTTGAATATCATCAATCTTTCCATCGTAGCAGAAATAAGTTCGCAATTGAAAAACACCGGATTTTTGATTGAAATCACCTTTATTTAGACCAGGTGCTAAAGTCATAAATTGCTCATCTATTTTGGCTACCAAAGGACCATTTTCTCTTGACTTTTCGTAAGCAGCTTTCCAGTCAGGATCATTCAAAAAGCTTTGCCACATTCGATCGCGGGAGGCTTTGTCCGGATATCCAAGGATGTAATAGAGCTTATTTTCATCATTTTCCACCGGTTCAAAATAAGCCACATTCGTCATCCCGGCTTTTTCAAAAAGACCCATCGTATGGTTCTTAAACCGATTGATCAGATCCGGTAACTTCCCCTCATGTGCGGTGTAAATTCTTAGCTCGAAATAGGTGGCGTTTTTTAGAGGCGATTCCTGTGCTAAAACAGGTACTGAAAATAAGAGGAAGAATAGGGTGAGAAGCTTGAGTTTCATCTATTAAATGGGGTTGGTTTTGACAAATCAAAGTAGGGGATTCAATCCATAAAAAAAAGAAGTCTTTTATACCTCTTACACTAATCAATTTGAAATAGTCAAAAGTATCTAGCTTGCTCCAAAAAGAGGTGGAAAATAGTAGTTTCTACAGATGATTTCATCCCATAAAAAGCCCCAAAAATAGAATCTTTTTGGGGCTTCCGCTTCTTCAATTTAACAACACAGGTTTAGAAACTGTGATGAAGACTCAACTGAGTCTGTCCTTTACTCCACTGTGAGGTAGTTTGATTCATCCAACCTGCCTGAAGGCGAAGATTGTCCCGAAGGCCAAACCCCAGCCCTAAATAGGTACGGTTTCGATCGAATCGCTCCACCATGCGCCCATCTCCTATATCAGTCTGTCCATTAATAAATATTTCATTGTAAAGCGCTGCATAAAGTACATTCTTCCTCAACTCCGTTCCGTTGATGGGAACATTGATAAACAAATTGTACCGGTATCGAGTCCTGAAGTCTTGATTTTGAACCCACCGCTGTTCATACCGAAATCGGTGTGTCAAATACACCCGATTACCTAGCTTTTGGGGCAGGAGAGCCTCTTGATAAATTCGGTTTTCAGGAGTAGTAGCATCACCTTCCCCAAATTCGCCGGAGGATATAAAGGCATAACCTAGCGTAAACATCAGATTCGTATTCTGGGGTGTATAAGTGAATCCAGTCCGAAGTAATATTTGTTCCAAGTCTGAACCCATATTCCAATATCGAAACTGATAGTCTCCTTGGATTCCAAATTGACTGTCACCAAATTTCTTATTGAAGAAATACATGTACCAAGCCCCCAATTGACTATCATCCACCTCAGTCTGAGCTCTACTAGAAATAGCCAAGCTCATCACTACACAAATCATCAATAACTTTTTCATATCATCTCTAATGAGCAGCCGGCCAAAAGGCCAGCTGAATCGATAGAATTAGTTGAATTTTGGAAGTGAGGTGATCGTCTCCTCGATGAAATGCACATAGCCAGACTGCAGATTGTATACAGCTCCTACAATCAGGACTTCGCCCCCATCGGACTTTCTACTCAGTACCGGCTCTAATCCTCGCAATAAATTGACCTGCTCAATCACATTTTCTTTGACTGCATAATTGAGAGCCTCTTTTGCCGGTAGGTTTTCTGCTTTGGCACGCAGCGATGCTGGTTTTATCGCATTGATTAGCGTCACGACGTGGCCCGGAGGGTTTGCTGGTAATTTCATAGCTGCATCCACTGCACCACATGACTCATGACCCAATACTACGATCAGCTTGGTTTTCAAGACCTCCACCGCATATTCAATAGTCCCATAGGAAGCCTCAGCCATGACCTGCCCAGCAGTGCGTGTGATAAAAAGATCCCCGACTCCTTGGTCAAAGATGATTTCGTTTGGCACTCTGCTATCGGCACATCCAATGATGACCGCAAAAGGCGACTGTCCGGCTTCATTGCTCTTCAAGTCAGCATCTGTTTGTCTTGGCCTAATGCTCTTATCTTCAGCAAAACGCCTATTCCCATAGATCAATTTTTTTAAACCATAATAGGGATCCAGGTAGGCGCTGTCGCGATCTGCAAAATATTGCCCCGCTTCAAGTCCTAAACCTTTTTGGACCGTGGATGAAAGCTCCTGTCCATTTACCAGGGGAATGATTGCCGAATAGAATATGATAATTAGAAATAAACTTTTAAATAGATTTTTCATTTTGAAAATATTAATTAGTTGATTTAGGAAAACGCAAAACCTCCCAATGCCTTAAATCAGGTATTGGTACGTTTCAAAAAAGAGATGAAATCAAACTAATTCAGGAGGGAAATCTATGGTTATTCTTGCACCATCAGGAATTGAAAAAATCACATTTGTGGAAGTTGATAGCTCCACACAAAAGGCTCTAAAAAGCTCGTTACTGGAGAAATCGGAGTAGAAATTTGATTTCTCTTTAGAATCTTTTTTTTCCTCTTCACCATCCAAGTTTTCCACTAGTTCAATAGAAAAGATGCTGTTTTCAGCATCTGAAACACTAATGGAACTCGTCAAAACGGGAATCAAAATCAGAAAAGAAAAGAAAAGAGCTAAACGCATATTTTTTATTCGAATAATAAAGAACCTTTATGTATTGAAAAAGTTTTTGACAATCATAATTATTTTGAATCCAACAAAAAAGCCACTTCTCTGGAAGTGGCTTTTGAATAAGTTGCTTTTGGATTCTAATACCTCAAGCTTTTGAGATAAGCAATGCTTTTGGGTAGTGCTTCAAGCTCATGATCGCTTTCATCCTCGATAAACATGTGCTTGATTCCGATTTTGTTTGCCTCTCGAAGGATACTCGGAAAATCCAACTCCCCCTCACCCAAAGGAACATCATTTTCAGGACCGGTCAAACCAGTCATATCTTTGGGAGCATCATTCCGGAAGTCTTTCAAGTGCAAGGATACCCAACGCTTCCCATACTTTTTGAGCAAAGAAGCTGGGTCCGCTCCACCAAAATGAGTCCACATCACGTCCATCTGAAGCGCTACGTATTCAGGATTGGTATTCTTCACTAAATAGTCGAAGAGCGTTTCTCCTTCATAAGGCTGAAATTCATAGCCATGAACATGATATTTGAAGATCAATCCATTTTCCTTCAATATCTTTCCTCCCTTATTGAAAGCTTCAATAGCCCGATCAGCATCCTCTTTAGAAAATTGTCCTCGCTGATGGGGAATCCAGGCGCACATTACATATTTCACACCTAAGGCTTTGGCTCGGTCAGCTACTGCCTGAGGATCCGACTCCAATTGTTCAAAACCAGTGCCTGTAGAGGGAATGGAAATCCCTCGCGAGTTCAACATTGCTTTAAATTCATCGGGGCTAACTCCATTGGGAACACCTCCCTCATATTGTTTGAAGCCCATCTCCTGAATAATATCCAGGGTCTCCGAAACTCCATTTTCCCATTGGTTGCGAAAGGTGTAAGCCGCAATTCCAAGTGGGACCTGAAACATAAGATCTCCCTTTTTTTGGGCTAAAGATTCCTTTGGCAAAGTTGTCATACCGCCTAAAAGACAAAGTACCAAAAGTAGATTTTTCATTTGCTGGGGGTTAAGGGTTTAAAGGAAGTACATCTTCTTACAAATTCTGTTTCTTTAGCTCCTCTACGGCGTAATTCGCTGCTCTAGCCGTCAAGGTCATAAACATGAGTGTCGGATTCTGTGTACTGGTACTAGTCATACAAGCTCCATCTGTCACAAATACATTGGGACAGGTATGAAGCTGATTGAATTCATTTAGAAGGGATGTTTTGGGATCTCTCCCCATTCTTACTCCACCCATTTCATGAATATCAGATCCAGGAGGAGCTTTGGTATCGGTCACATTGATATTTTTGAAACCCATGCGCTCATACATCTCAGACTGCTGCTCGAGAAAATCCTGAGTCATTTTATCATCATTTTCGGTCCACTCGACTGACATGATGATTCTTGGAATTCCATACTTATCGGTTTCAGCTTCGCTCAATCTCATATGATTAGACTCAATCGGAATGACTTCTCCCTGCATCCAAGCTGCCATGGTCCAAACACCATATTGTCTGTTGAGAAGATTATCTCTCAACTGATGACCTATGCCTGAAGTGTCGGCATCTACCCTTCTTCCTCCTGCCATTCCTATTGCATAGCCGCGGAGGAAATCAGTGTCTTGCCTGAAGACATTGCGAAACCTAGGTACATAGGCATGGCCGGGATGCCTTCCCTCAGTAGCTTGATCAAAAAACCCTTCGAAAGAGGCATTTCCTTTACCCCTATAATTATGACAAGCCATAAACTTACCCATCAATCCATTATCATTTCCAAGTCCATTTGGAAAACGGCTTGATTTAGAGTTTAGCAGGATAGCATTAGAGTTAATGGTAGAAGCGTTGACAAATATTATTTTGGAATAAAATTCCGTAGCCTCCTTAGTATGTCGGTCTATTATCCGAACACCGATTGCTCGTCCCTTTTCCTCATCATAAATAATCGACTCAACAACAGAGTCAGGACGAATAGTCAAATTTCCAGTCTTTTCTGCCCAAGGCAAAGTGGATGCATTTGCTGAAAAATAGCCCCCATAGATGCAGCCTCGATTACACATATTCTGATGCTGGCACTTGTTTCTCCCTTGCTGTTTGTGTATTTCCTGCGGGTCGGTCAGGTGTGCACATCTTCCTTGGATCAAATGCCGATCACCATAAATGCTTTTCAGCTGCTCGCTGTAATATTTTTCGATACAACTTAATTCAAAACCTGGCTGAACAATCTGATCAGGAAGCTCCGGCAGACCATCCTTCGAGCCACAAAAACCTACGAAACGCTCCACATGATTGTACCAAGGCTCCAGGTCTTTGTATCGAATAGGCCAATCAACCGCATAGCCATCCCTTGCAGGACCTTCTAGATCATAGTCAGACCAGCGCTGAGTCCCTCTAGCCCAAAGCAAGGATTTCCCCCCTACATGATATCCCCTAAACCAACGAAAAGGCTTCTCTTCAATGATTGGTTGTTCATCTTCTGCCAGAGCCCAATGCATCGTCTCCTCTCTTCCCCACCGTGCTGCACCTATCCCGGATCTTTTTTCTATGGGCACTGTACCTCTAAATTCAAATTCCCATGGTGCCTTAGATGCTGTAGGATAATCTTCAATATGCCTGACCATTCGTCCTCTTTCCAGAACCAAGGTCTTTAATCCATTTTCGCAAAGTTCCTTCGCTGCCCAGCCACCGCTGGCACCAGAGCCAATTACGATTGCATCATAGGTTGTTTCGGGCTTTGCTTTTGTATTCAGATTTGCCATTTTCAGCGGATTGATAAGGATTGATAAATAACCAAAATTCAAAACATTATACTATCAATAAACCGCAAAAGGTAAAAAAATCCTGACAAACGGGTTTAGACAGAAAGAATAAAAAAAGCGGAAAGCAACCTTTGAAGTCACTCTCCGCTTCACAGTCAATTACCGTAGTACTTGACTGCGTCAAGATAAGTATTAGACGAAGTCTATTTGCTTAGAGCTTCTATCTCAGTTATCCAATGGACAGCCACTTCTACAGACAAACCTTGCGGTCTTTTAACCTAGCCATTTCAATTTTCCGAAAAAAACCGATAGGCTCTGTAAGTCCTTGATGCAGCAAATTGACATTGCTGTCAACCTCGCAGGTCGCCTAACTTTCGCAAGGCTTTGTGAATCATTAAAGTCAGATTAATCCAACTAACCTAGACTCCCCTAAACAACTTTAGATTGCTCTTCATTGTGACCCTTGATGGCCAATAGGTGAATGGAGTCAAGCCTCTGTGCTAGGCACTGGGCTGTGGTCTTTGATCACTACCGCGAACTTGCAAGTTTACTTCCAAAGAAGCATTCCAACAAGATCCAAATTTCAAACTGATATTTAGGACTTAATCCTAATATTTTACCTTCTTGATGAAATAAAGTTGTTAATTATTTCACTAAATGGCAAATATTCAGAATAATATTTTTTAACAATTTATCCCCCAAAAAGACATGAATTATAAACAACTTACACACAAAATTTCAGCTGTTTTCCACAATATTCAGCTTTCAAAAAATACAGGTGATTATTGATGATTTATGAGGACAAGTCCTTCTCCAAAAAGAATATATTTCCAGCATCACTATCCACTTCAAAACCCAGGCTCAGCTCAAGTTGATCGGCTATTTTCTTACATAGAGGCAAACCAAGACCAGTTCCTTTTTCTGAGCGTGTACCAAGAGAACTTTTTACCTTAAATTCAAAAATATCTCCATGAAGATTTTCGGGAATAGGGTGTCCAGGGTTAAAAATCCTCCATTCAATCTTCTCCTTGCTGACTTGGGCTTTGACCTCAATATTTTCACCGGTCGGAGTAAATTTAACTGCATTATCCAATAGGTTTTTCAAAATAATCTTGACTTCATTCACCTCTAAATCACAGACCAAATTCTCCCCTAGTTTTTGAAGAACTATCTGCTGCCCTTTTCGATGAGCAGGCACTCTCATTGCATCGACGATCTCTTCTGTGAGCTCATGGACATTTATGGGACTCTTTTGAGCCTTTGTACCATCCATTTCGGCCATTACCCAGCCCAACGTATTATTTAAAATCCGATTGAGATGCACCGATTGGTTTTTCAAATCTCCCAAAATCAAATTGACTTCGTCCTGATCAAAAAGTCCTTGATCCACCATTTCTAGTGTAGACTGAAGTACTGCAACAGGACTTTTCAAGTCATGGGAAAGTAAAGCCAATAGTTGATTTTTCTTAAGATTCAAGTCCTCGAGTTTCTTAAGAGCTTCATCTTTTTCCTTCTGAACCTTCAAAAGAGCAGCATTTTGAATGCTGTAATTCTTTAAGAGCACGTAGATACCGAGAAAAATAAATAATCCACACCAAAGAATAGTGATCCAATGGTCCCAAAATAAATTTTCAAGACTTGAATATTGAGAATCAACCAGATACCAACCGCTTATCTCTCCATAAAAAAGTAGACTGTACAAAAGAAAAGTAAATCCAAGCCAAAAAAACCGCTGCCAACCTCGGATCAAAATTGCCGTAACAGCAGAAAAAATAAAAATAGTATACAAGGTAGGACCACGAAATCCTTCATTATTTGGATAGTTTATTGACGCAATTAGTAGCCCAAGCAGAAGCATCGCCTGAATAATCTGCTGATGCCAACCCCATCTCCGCATAGCCCAATACCCTGTCAAAAAAGGTATGGCAAATGAGAGCTTGATAATGATAATGAAACTGGAAAGACCTATAAAAAAATCACTGAAACCTAAAACAATCATTAAGACCCCTGCCAACAAAGCAAATATTTCTGCAGACTTGTCTTGTAGCTTGACTAGATCACCTTTTACCCCCTCCGAATCAAAAAAACCAAATCGCACTTACTTATTTTTTTTCAGAAAATAAAACTAACAAGAAAAATAGATTTTCAAACTATTGAAATATTATTCATCGTTATTGTTTGATTATTTTATCGTTTGGAATGAAATGCAACCCGGTTTCCTTCAGAATCAATGATTACTCCCATATAGCCTATATCAGGAGCAATCATCCTTTTTGGGATCTCCACCTTTCCTCCAGCAGCCTCCACTCTGGAAAGCTCCACCGCACAATCATCCACACCAAAATAAACCAAAACTCCAGCTTTTGGACTTATTTCATAAAACTCCTGGTGATAAACTAGACTTCCTGATGCTCCACCTTTTTCAGGATCGAATGGAAACCAAGCCATTTGAAAACCATCAAGCACCTGCTTGGATAATTCACACTCAAAAACCTTCTGATAAAAATTAATCGCCCTATCCATACCCTGAACAGGTATTTCAAACCACTGAACGCTGACCGATTTCATAATTGAAAGATTTAATTTTTGAATTGAGCTAACCAATCAGGTTAACAAAGCTTATATAGACACTACCTACACCCTAGTCAATTTGATTGGATAGGTTTTTCCTGCATTCCATTGGCAGACGTATATATTTTCATCCTGATCAATACATACATCGTGGCAATGCTTAAATACAGGCTCCGCTTGCTTCATTAATTGAAGTTCACCGTCCCGATATTCAGGCTCTGATCCTCCTGGATTCGAAACCACCCTATTATCCTTATCCAAAATAGTTACAAAGCCAGAGTCAGGCGTTTGCTCCAAGTATCTGAGCCTAGACCAACAAACTCCAGCATATAAATTTTCGCCATGAATTACCGGTCTACAGACAAAAGCGCCCGGTAAAAATATGGTCTCCATATATTCTCCATTAAGGCTGAACCGCTTAAATGAATTATGACCTCTAGAAGTACAGATCAAAGTCGGGCTTTTACCATTTCGCTGGTCTACAGCAATTCCATGAGCAGTACTGAATTGATGGTCTTCGGATCCAGGACCTCCAAACTTTCTGATAAAATTTCCATCCGAATCATAATGAAGAAAGTACTGCGATCCATATCCATCAGCTACATACAAATGCCCGTTGGGCGCAATGGCCGTTTCAGTTGGAGTCCAACGCATTTCACTTTCATAAATCCCTTCCTTTCTTGGGTCTACCAGTTCTGATACTACCGTCCCATTCAGCGTAGCTTTAATTACCCTTCCTCCATTATCAGAGATCCACAGATATTCAGCATCTCCTTCATCGATAAGCGTCAAGCCATGTGCAGCCTGTAGACCTAGAGTCCAAGTATCCAAAAGCTTACCGGATTGATCATAAACAATGACATTATTCTTGGGCTCGTCTGTCATAAGAATCATTCGCCCCTTTCGATCCATCACCATCTCATGACAATTGACAACCGGAAACTTATCTGGATCAAGATTCCCCCATTTGAGGTCAATCTTGTAGCGAAAATCGCCATGTCCAAGAATTTTATCTTTTGATTGAAATAATGAAAGATCAGGTCGAATAGTCATAGACAAGCCTAAAAGCGAGGAGTTTTGAATAAATTTTCTTCTGGATATCATAATTTTACCTAACAATTTATAGCTAATTAATGAAAAATCAGCATTTTGAGGATTATGAAATTAATTTTTCTAAAATTTACTATTTCTCAATAAACTAAACCCGAAAATGAAACTCAAAAGCCTATTACTCTCACTTCTACTTGCAGTTCCGGCCTTGTCATTTGCTCAGGAAATCGGCATTCAGACTTACTCTCTCCGCAATCAATTACCCAATGATCCTGAGAAATACTATAGAATGATTGCGGACTGGGGCATACATGCAATTGAAGGTGGGGGAATGTATGGGATGTCTCAGGAGAAATATGATCAGGTTTTCCAAGAAAACAATCTCCGAATAATTGGAGTAGGCGCAGATTATAATCAATTGCTTCGAGATCCCGCGCCAATCATTGCTGAAGCCAAAAAACACGGTGCTAAATATGCTACTTGTTATTGGATTCCTCACCAAGAGGGACCTATTTCTCTGGATGAAATAAAAGTTGCTACAGCCCTCTTCAATGAAGTGGGCAAAACATTTAAGGAAGAAGGAATCACGCTACTTTACCATCCTCATGGCTATGAATTCTCGCCTGCCGGCAAAGGCGTCGTATTAGACTGGATGCTGGATAATGCAGAAAATTTTGCTTTCAATATGGATATTTATTGGGTAAAAATGGGCGGGGGAGATCCTCTAAAAATCATGAAAAAACATAAGGGAAAATTCCCAATGCTTCACCTAAAGGACCGACAAATTGGAACTCCCAATAGCATGGATGGCCGCGCGGATGTTGAGACGAATGTTGTCCTAGGTACCGGAGATGTAGGTCTTGCAAAAATCATCAAAGAAGCACAAAAGCAAGGAACAGAATACTTGGTCATAGAAGATGAAAGTAGCCGCTCTGTGGAGCAGATCCCTCAATCAGTTGCTTTTATTCAAAGTATCTTGAAGTAATTTAATTCGAAGCTAGCAATGGTACCAATAACCTAAGTGCTTTTGCTTTTCTGCCTGGATGACCGATGACCGATGAAGATAAAATTTGAAACCTGATATTACCTAAAGTCAGTTCTACTATCACCAAGAAAAATAAGCTCCTTACTTTATAGACCAAAAAGTGAAGGCAACCAAAGACTAATTTGCGGAAACAGCATGATTAAAATCAAGGCCAGCACCATCGCCAAAAAGAAAGGTAGAAGGGGTTTGATTACTTTTTCGATACTGGTCTGAGCGATCCCCACTCCGATAAAGAGAATAGAACCTACCGGAGGTGTACATAATCCTATGCAAAGGTTGAGCACCATCATGATCCCAAAATGAACTGGATCTACTCCCAACTCCGTCACCACCGGAAGGAATATGGGGGTAAAAATCAATACTGCCGGAGTCATATCCATAAATATCCCGACAAAGAGTAAAATCAGGTTAATCAGGATCAAAATTACAATAATATTATCACTCAAGGAAAGTAGCGAATTGGCGATTTGCTGTGGGATTTCCTCCGCTGACATGACCCAAGACATCGCCATGGAAGTAGCTATCAGGAGCATGACCACTGCGGTGGTCTCCGCTGACTTGAGCAAAACACTAGGCAGGTCAGAAACTTTCAATTCTCTGTAAATCATCGACAAACCCAAAGCATAAAGCACTGCGATTGCTGAAGCTTCAGTAGCAGTGAAGACACCGGCTACTATCCCACCAATGACCACCACCAAGAGCAATAAACTCGGAATAGCTTTCCAAAAAGTAGAAAGTAAATGCTTAAAACTTGAAGACTCACCAGCTGGTAGCTTTTTGATTTTGACCATGACAGCCCCAGTAATCATCAGCATCAAGCCTACCAATAAACCGGGTAAGTAACCCGCTACAAATAGCGCTGCTACCGATACACCTCCAGAAGCTAAAGAATAGACAATCAGTACGTTAGACGGAGGAATGATTAAGCCTGTGGTGGAACTCGTGATATTGACAGCAGCTCCCAATTCCTTTGGATAGCCCTCATTTTCCATTCGCTTTCCTAAGATTCCTCCCATCGAGGAAGCTGCCGCCACGGCCGAACCTGCGATTGCTCCCATGAGCATGGCCGCAATTACATTCACATGAAGCAGACCACCGGGTAATTTCCCAGTCATTGCTTTGGCAAATTCAATCAAGCGATTGGCAATTCCTCCTCGGTTCATCAACTCCCCAGCCAATATAAAAAAGGGAATTGCAAGCAGAGAAAAGCTATCCAACCCTGTCCCCATTCGCTGTGCTATAGTCGTAGCCGCAGGCATTGCTGAGACAGTTACCAGCAATGTCAGCAGACTTGAAAGCCCCAAACTCCAGGCTACGGGAACACCGATACCCAAAAAGAACAAAAAGGAAAAGACTAAAACTAAAATACTCAAAGTCTCCATATCAGTCTGCTTTGGGGTTAGATAATAAATATTGAATAGCCAAAGCCTGATAGTACATTACCAAAAGCCCGCTGAAAGGAATGATCATATAGACATAGGCTAAGGAAATCTTCAAGGCTGCAGATGTTTGACCCAAGGTGAAGGTGATGTAGACCAAATTGATCCCTCCGATCACCATAGCTGCTAATGCAAAAATCAAAACCAGAAAATGAATTAAAACCTTGGTCTTTCTTCGATTCTCCTCATTCATCTTGTTCATCAGAATATCTATCGCCAAATGCTTATCCTTACCCGCCACATAAGCAGCCCCGAGCATACCCACCCAAATGAGCATATACCGGGCTAGTTCATCCGTAAAAGAACTCGGATTTTGGAAAACATAACGAGACGCTACCTGCCAGCTCACATTAATAACCATCAAAGCCATCAACAAGACCAAGGCATGAGCAATGACAGAGTCAATTCGGTTTTTCAGTCGGGATCCCTGCATGCTATTGGATTTTTTGGATCTCTTGAATGATTTGATAGATTTCAGGCTCATCCGTTTTCAAAGCCTCATACATAGGTTGAACCGCTTGACGGAAAGGCTCCTTATCTGGATAAGAAATGACCACACCGGCTTTTTCGAGTTCTTCCAAGGATTTTTGAGTAGATGCCTCCCAAAGCTCGTATTGGTAAAGAGCAGATTCATCAGCTGCCTCTTGAAGCCATTGCTGTTCTTGCTGATTGAGACTATTCCAAACCTTCGTACTGACGATGACTACATCAGGCAAAGCGGTGTGTTCATTCATGCTGTAATACCCACAAACTTCATAGTGCTTTGATGTATATAGACTGGGCGGATTATTTTCTGCACCATCCACTATCCCCTGCTGAAGAGCGGTGTAGAGTTCACCGTAGGCAACGGGCGTTGGAGACCCTCCCATAGCTCGCACCATATTGGTGGCCATGTTGGACTCCATCACTCTCACTTTTAGTCCTTTCAGATCTTCCGGTTTCTCAATGGGCTTATCTTTGGAATAAAAACTACGCTTGCCTGCATCGTAAAAGCAAAGGCCCCGTAACCAATATTTTTCAGCCCCTAAAAGAAGGCTTTTTCCGATATCACCTCTTAAAACCTTGGTCAAATGCTCATCATCCCTAAAAAGAAAAGGCACTCCTAATACCTGCATCATGGGTGCAAAACCCTCCAAAGCTGCCGATGACACCTTGGTCATGCCTAAACTGCCTATTTGCAATAGCTCAACCAGCTCCCTTTCTGTGCCAAGCTGCTGATTGGGATACACTTTGATTTTGAGTCTGCCATTTGATTTCTCTTCTACCCTTTTGGACAAAAAAAGCATCGCCTCGTGTACAGGATGGGAAGTCACCAAAGCATGCCCCATCTTGATCACCCGAACATTGGAAGGTCCTGAGCAAGAAAGCGTCAATGAGCAGGTAAAAAGGAATAAAGCAATTATTTTTTTGTACTGCATGAGTCATTTTGGGTTCTCAACAATAATACACTTTTTGACAGACTATTGATAAAGGAATTACGGAAACGATTTTCTGACTTTATCAAAAGCCCAAGCCATTTTACCACTGAATCGCCAAATAGAAAACAGCCTATCGACTGAATCTGACCTGTATTTTCCCGAAAAGAAATTTATCTTGCTTCTCATTCTTACTATGGAAAAGCAATTCTTACAAATAGATCCTGCCGATAATGTGCTAGTGGCTCTGCAGAATTTGGAAAAAGGTGCAGAAATCCTCCACCTGGGAAAAACCATCCATCTTGGGGAGGAAATTCCAGCCAAACACAAATTCGCGATTCACCCTTTTGAGCCCGGTGATGAAGTCAAAATGTATGGAGTCTTAGTGGGTAAGGCTGTAAAGAGTATTCCAAAAGGAGGACTTTTGACTACAGAAAACATCAAGCATGAAGCTTCCTCATTCACTCATCAAAGCGCTCATTATCAATGGAATGCTCCGGATGTATCCAAATTCGCTGAAAGGACTTTTGATGGATTTCACCGGGCAGACGGTCAAGTAGGAACTGCTAATTTTTGGCTAGTCATCCCCCTAGTTTTCTGTGAAAACCGAAATGTAGAAGTGATCAAAGATGCCTTTTTGGAAGAGTTGGGCTATGCCAAACCGAATCCCTACAAAGGCTTGGTGAAAAACCTGATCAATCAATATGAATCCAAGAAACCGACAGCTTCTGATTCAATTAATCAAACGTCCTCAAGTAGGATATTTCCTCAGGTAGATGGCATCAAATTCCTCACCCACCAAGGAGGTTGCGGAGGAACCCGTCAGGATGCGGAGGCTCTTTGTGCCTTGCTAGCTGGCTATATTCACCATCCAAATGTGGCAGGTGCTACAGTTTTGAGTCTGGGGTGCCAGCATGCCCAAGCAGCTATTCTCAAAAGAAAGCTTTACGAATTCAATCCGTCCTTTGATAAGCCATTGCTTGTTTTTGAACAGCAGCAGGAAGGAACAGAGCCTGCCCTATTATCCAAAGCCATCGAGGCTACCTTTTGGGGAATGGCGGAGGCGAACAAGCTTTCTCGAAAACCAGCCCCTCTATCCAAACTGAGTATCGGCTTGGAATGCGGAGGCTCAGACGGCTTTTCCGGTATCTCCGCAAATCCTGTTTTAGGGAGAGTTTCTGATTTGATCGTGGCATTGGGTGGCAAGGCAATTCTTTCTGAGTTTCCTGAGCTTTGTGGAGTAGAGCAAAACCTCATTGACCGATGTGTCAATGATCAGAAGGCCGAGCGCTTTTCCAGCTTGATGAAAGCTTATTCTCAGGCCGCAGAAAAAGTGGGGTCTGGATTTGATATGAATCCCTCACCTGGAAATATCCGAGACGGCTTGATCACAGACGCTATCAAATCATGTGGAGCAGCAAAGAAAGGAGGCAACTCTCCGGTCACGGATGTATTGGACTATGGAGAATATGTCCAGAAACCCGGACTAAATCTACTCTGCACACCGGGAAATGATGTGGAAAGCACGACCGCACTTGCTGGGGCAGGTGCCAATTTGATTTTATTTACTACTGGCTTGGGCACTCCCACCGGAAACCCCATCTGTCCAGTCCTCAAGGTATCGAGCAACGACCAGCTTGCACAACGAATGCCAGATATCATCGATTTCAATACCGGAGGAGTAATCACCGGAGAGAAGAATATTGAGCAACTTGGTGAAGAACTTTTGGAGGAAATCATCACTATCGCAAGTGGCAAAAAACTCACCAAAGCTATGATGCTAAATCAAGACGATTTTATCCCTTGGAAAAGAGGAGTTTCCCTTTAAACCTATGTTAAAACAAGAGCCTCCAATCAGAATCTTACAGGTCGGTAATGGAAACTTTCTTCGGGGCTTCCTCGATTGGATGATTCAAAAAGCCAATGAAAAAGGAGTTTGGGAAGGTGGAATTCACAGCATTCAGATTCATTCCACAGAAATTGACCAGCGAATGATCCGGCAAGCAAATCAATTCCACGTCTGGACTGCTGGAATTGAAAAGGGAAAAAAAATCAACCTCCTTGATAAAATCGACTGTGTAAAACGCTATACCTGCCTGACATCCGATTTCTCAGAATTAAAGCAGATCAGTCAAAACCCCTCTCTTGAATGGGTTATTTCCAATACCACTGAGGCTGGGATCAAATACGAAAAAGAGGTATTTCAAGCAGGAACTATCCCCAAAAGCTTTCCGGCAAAAATGACTGCTTTGCTTTGGGAGCGCTTTCAATATTTCGGAGGGGACCCCGAGAAAGGATTGACTTTTTTACCCTGCGAATTGATAGCCAATAATGGTGGTCAACTCCAAGAAATCATACTCCAGTATGCCGATGATTGGTCATTGGAGGAGGCTTTTACCGATTGGATTAAAAAGAGCTGTAAGTTTTGTAATACCCTGGTGGATCGAATCGTGCCGGGATTTCCAAAGGACAAAATCAATGAGCTCAGTGATAGGCTGACCACAAAGGATGAATTGTTGGTCATGGCAGAACCTTATCATTTTTGGGCCATTGAGGGAGATGAGCAAGTCGAAAAGTCTCTCCCACTTCATCGCGCAGGATTAAACGTCCAATTTGTTGCAGATATCAAGCCTTTTCGGGAGCGAAAGGTTAGAATATTGAACGGCGCGCATTCTGCCTTGGTCCCTTTTGCTTATTTGCAGGGTCTTCGGACAGTTCGGGAATCGGTTGAAGATCCTAAGATTGGAAAGTGGCTGCGAGAGTTAGTTTTTGAGGAGATTGTCCCGCATGTTCCGCTAGACCAAGAAGAGACTTTCCGTTTCGCAGAGACTGTAATGGAGCGCTTCGCCAATCCTTTTATCCGTCATGAACTTGAAAGCATTGCCCTCAACCAAATTTCAAAATTCAAGGTTCGGGTACTTCCTTCCCTCTTGGACTATTTTGAAGAAAAAGGACAATGGCCCCAAAGACTCATGGAGTCATTTGCCTCAACGCTATTGTTTTACAAAGGACAGGTAGGTGATCAGAAAATTCCGCTTAATGATGATCCTGAAATTTTGACCCTTTTTGAAGAGCTTTGGAAAAACAATTCTGAGAAAGAGCTTGTCCAGAAAGTACTTTCTGAAGAAAAGCTTTGGGGAGAAAACTTATCACTTTATCAAGGGCTATCTGAAAGTTTGGAAAATGCACTTGAAAAGCTGCAGACCGATTTAGGATTGCTTTAAAACGATGGGATTTTGCCGCAGCAACTTCACCAAAACTGTGAAAAGCAGAGGCTTTCTATTTTGGAATTCCTCCGGTCTTTCGAAGAAATTCTCCAAAGCTACCGCAAAAAACTCATGGGCATCAGCCCCTCCCCTTTTTCGAAAAAAGTCATCTTTTCCTTCTTGAATTTGCTCCATTTCCATTTCCGATAGCTCCAAATACTCCGACCATAATTTGGGATGTAGAAAATTAATTTCATCATTAGACCGAATCCAATTTTCCAATTTAAGAGCATGGGCTACTTCATGAATCCCCAAATTAACCCCATCCTTTTCATCAGCTAAGCCTTTGGCAAAGCTTTTCCAAGAAAGGACGATGGCTCCATGCTTGGGATTCACTTCTCCGGCGTGCTGCTGATTGGAAATGGTGGATAAGTAGGTATCCGGATAGATCAAAATATTTTGAAAATGGCGTAGGCGAAGTTCTTTAAAGCCAAAAACCACCTGTACGATAGTAGCCCCTATCAAGAGCTTCATCTCCTTTGTTACTTCTTTCAGTCCTCCTCGAGCATAAAAGCGTTTCTCTGTCAGGACAAGCTCCAACCGATGCTTGAATTCCTTTTGATGCTGGGGACGAAGTGACTTAAAATAGGGAAAAAATTTTCGAAGGGTTTCTAAATCTTGCTCCTCCAGTCTTTTTCGAAAAATCTGCGTCCGGGCTCTATCAAGCCCTTCAAAAACATCTGATACAAGCCGAATAGTTAACCACATAGATAGAAACGGTTGTCTTTATTGCATGATGTTTCGTCATCGCAAGTGAAACGAAGCGATCTCAATAGTAATTAAAGATATAATTAGATTAGATTGCTTCACTTTGTTCGCAATGACGAAAAGCCTTTTTAGACAACCACCATAGATTATTGTTTAACGAGCATAATTAACAGCACGCATTTCTCGAATGACCGTGATCTTGATCTGTCCAGGGTACTGCATCTCTTTTTCGATTTTTTGAGAAATATCGAATGAAAGCTTACCCGCAGTCTGATCATCGACATGGTCTGCGTCTACCAATACGCGAAGCTCACGTCCGGCCTGCATCGCAAAGCATTTATTGACTCCATCAAATCCTAAAGCCATTTCTTCCAACTCTTTCAGACGCTTGATATAGCTATCCATGATCTCCCGACGAGCTCCAGGTCTAGAACCTGATATGGCATCAGAGGCTTGGACGATTGGTGAAATCATGGAGGTCATTTCGATCTCATCGTGGTGGGCACCGATGGCATTGCAAACCTCAGGATGTTCCTTATATCGCTTCGCAAGCTCCATTCCCAGGATAGCATGCGGAAGCTCTTGCTCTTCATGCCATACCTTTCCGATATCGTGCAAAAGCCCTGCTCGCTTGGCAAGTTTCGCATTCAATCCCATCTCAGAAGCCATGATAGCAGCAAGCTTGGCAGTTTCGCGTGAATGTTGCAATAAGTTCTGCCCGTAAGATGAACGGAAGCGCATCCTGCCAACCATTCGGATCAGCTCAGGATGCAGACCATGAACGCCCAAATCAATACAGGTACGCTCACCGATTTCCACGATTTCTTCTTCGATATTTTTCTCCGTTTTGGCGACCACTTCCTCGATACGTGCAGGGTGAATACGTCCATCCTGTACCAATCGGTGAAGGGAAAGTCTTGCAATCTCTCTTCTGACAGGATCAAATCCTGAAATAATAATCGCTTCCGGAGTATCATCCACGATGATTTCAACACCTGTAGCGGACTCTAGGGCTCGGATATTTCGACCTTCTCGTCCGATGATTTTTCCTTTGATGTCATCGCTTTCTATGTTGAAAACAGAAACACAGTTTTCTATAGCATGCTCAGTAGCCGTGCGCTGAATAGTATCCAACACGATCTTTTTGGCTTGCTTGGTAGCAGAAAGTTTTGCCTCATCCAGAATATCCTTGATTTTAGAAGAAGCCTTACTCTGAGCTTCATCAGTCAGCATTTGAACCAATTGTTCTCTTGCTTCCTCACGAGTCAATCCAGCGATTTTTTCCAAATCAGCAATTCGTTGATTCGTCACTCGATCGAGTTCTTCTTTCTTCACACGAACAGCATTCAACTGTGCGTCGAGATTTTCCTTTTTACTGTCGAGTTCCGCTTCTTTTCGCTTGACCTGCTCCAGTTCTTTGGATAAATGCTGCTCCCGTTGCTTGAGTTTATTCTCATTGGTGCTGAGAATATTTTTCTTATTAGAAAACTCCTCATCAAACTCAGATTTGAGCTTGAGATACTTTTCCTTGGCTTCTAGAATCTTGTCTTTCTTGAGTGATTCGGCAGAAATTTCTGCCTCTCTGAGCATGGATTTGACTTTTTCTTTCGTCTCCTCCTCTAGTTTCTGATGCTTATTTTTAATAAAAACGCTTGCAAGCGCAGCTCCTGCACCCAGACCCACCAGGCCGGCCAGGATAATATATAACACTTCTCCCATAGGTATTTTGGTATTTATTAGACCTTTTGGGAATCCTCAAACTCGGAAAAATCAGTGGGAATCAAAGAATTATATGGCTTTGGAAAGTAGGGAATTGACATGGGCAATACTGGCACGAATGTGCTCACTGTCTTCTTGATTGACCGCATTGGTCTCCAAGGACTCAACCATGCAGTCAAAAGCGACCATGGCAAGAAGATCCTGATTGTCGTCTAGTCCAAACTCCGATTTATACTTCCTCAGTTTTTCATTTATCAACTTACCGGCATGCCTGATTTTGGCTTCATCCTCCTGAGTCACCCGCATGGGGTACTCTCGGTCTCCGATTTTGATGCGTATGGCAAGTGTCTCCATTTATTCTGACAAATAATCGATCAGCTGATCGATCTCTTTTATATAATTATTGATTAATTCACTCATTTCGGCCGAATCCTCCGGATTCACCGTTCGGTTATCCACAATGTTAGTAATTTTAATCTTATTTTTAAAATTCTCGATTTCCTGCTCCCGCTGACTCAATTGACTTTCTACCTGCCCCAATTTCTCCTTCAATAATTGGTTTTCGGCAGCCAACTCACTGATTTTCAGACTAGCTTGACGAGCTAGTTTTTCCAGTTTTTGCAGTTCTTCTTGAATCATCTTTTAGCTTCGAATGACGGCCCCAACTTCATTTTGAAAGGCCTCCATTAATTTATGCATTGTTTTGTCAATTACCTTATCCGTCAGTGTTTTTTCCTGATCCTGAAGATGAAAGCTCAAGGCATAAGCTTTTTTGCCTGCATCAATTTTATCCCCTTGGTAAACATCAAAAACTCCGATACGCCGCAGTAGCTTTCCACCTGCCTTCTCCGCTACCTCTTTCACTTTTGCATAGCTCACCGCTTTGTCAATCACCAAAGAAAGATCCCTACGCACTTCTGGGAATTTGGAAATCTCCGCATATTGCTTCAATCCGCTGGCTTTTTTGCAAAGCAAGTCCCAATCCAAATCTGCATACCATACTTCCTGCCGTACTTCAGTCATTTTCAAAAGTGAATCCTTCACCAAACCCAAGGTTCCCAGTTCCCTTTGGCCCAGCATAAGACGCAGACCATATTCAAATGGGGCTGATTCTAGCATCTCTGAATTGGAGATTTGAAGGTTAAGCTTATCCAACAGCCGTTCGATAGTCGCATACAGGTCAGCAAAGCCAAAAGGTCTCGCCGGCTCCAGCCAACTCTCAGCAGAACGATTACCCGAATGGAAAATTGCCAACCGACGTCCCTCTTGATATCCGGCTTCAGTGTTTTGGTAGACTGTACCAAATTCGAAGAATTTCAAGTCGCCTTGACGTCTGTTGATATTATGTGCCAAAACTTCCAGTCCGCTGAAAAGCAAGCTCTGACGCATCACACCCAAGTCCTCGCTGAGCTTGTTGTAGATTTCCACATTCAGTGTAGGGTCCAAGAAACCTGATTTCTCTGCATAAACAGGCTTGGTTAAGCTATTGGTAATCATCTCCTGATAGCCCTGCGCTCCCAAAATCTCAGACAGTCTATATTGGAGCTTATTGAGATCTTTGACCGGATGCTCAGCCAGATAATCAGTTTTGAGATTTTCGGAAAGCTCGACCTGCTGAAAACCGTAGATCCTCAGAATTTCTTCAATAATATCTGCTTCACGGATGACATCCACCCGATAGGGCTTGACGATCGCTTTGAAACCTTCTTCTGTCTCATTCTCTACTCGAATATCCAATCCTTCCAGAATGGACTTCACTTGACTCGGTTCAATCTTCTTTCCGATCAGTCGGTTGATATGACCGTATTCCAGGTCAATTTCAAAGTCAGCGATCGGATTTGGATAGAGGTCTACCATTTCAGAGCTCACCTTGCCTCCGGCAATTTCCCGCAATAATTGCACAGCCTTTTTTAGAGCATAAACCGGCATATTTGGATCTGTCCCCCGCTCAAAACGGAAGGAAGCATCGGTCTTCAAGCCGTGGTATTGAGCGCCTTTTCGGATCACATCCGGAGAAAAGTAGGCCGATTCCAGGAAAATAGATGTAGTCTGATCGGAAACTCCAGAGCCTTTTCCTCCGAAAATTCCTCCGATACACATTCCTCCTTCTGCATCACAAATCATCAATTCCTCACCGGAAAGTTTTCGCTCTTTCTCATCCAAAGTGATGAATTTGCTGTCTTTGGGAAGTTTTTGGACGATGATTTTACCTCCGGAAATTTTCTCAAAGTCAAAAGCATGCAAGGGCTGTCCCAAGTCATGCAAAATAAAATTGGTGATATCGACTACATTATTGATCGGCTCCAGATCCAGCGCCCGAAGGAAATCCTGAAGCCACTGCGGAGAAGGAGCTACCTTCAAATTAGAAACAACTACCCCCGCATATCGTGGACAATCAGCTGCATCAGCTACCGATACTTCCAACGCTTTCCGATCAGCTTCAAGCGTCAAATCAGAGACTTCATCGATGCAAAGCGGCCGTCCTAAAAGTGCTTTTAAATCCCTTGCTACTCCCAAATGAGAGGCTGCATCTGCCCGGTTTGGAGTCAATCCAATTTCCAAGACATGATCAAAAGTCACAGGAATCAATTCAGAAGCGGGAGTTCCGTTGGGTAGGTCTGTGTCCAAAACCATGATACCGTCGTGACTGCTACCGATCCCCAATTCATCCTCAGCACAAATCATCCCTTCGGATACCTGTCCGCGGATTTTAGCCTTCTTGATCGTAAAAGAATCTCCTCCTGTAGGGTAGAGTGTGGCTCCAACGGTGGCTACCAACACCTTTTGCCCTGCAGCCACATTGGGTGCACCACAGACAATCTGCGATGGAGAATCTGCTCCGATATCCACGGTGGTTAGGCTGAGTTTATCCGCATCGGGATGCTTCTCGCAAGTCAATACTTCCCCAATTACGATCCCTTCCAGTCCTCCGGGGATGGAAACAAACTCCTCGATCCCTTCCACTTCCAGGCCGGATTGAGTAAGCAAGTCGGCAATTTCTTCCGGTGATTCAGTTAATGCAATGTATTTTTTTAATCGATTGATTGAGATTCTCATAAAACTAGGTTCTTTTATTGCCTTCCCTAGGCTTTCAAATAAAGAAAAAGGGTTCGAAAACCCTCTTTCTCAATTAACACAGACAAATTTAAAGCTTTTCAGGAAGGCCGAAGCTATTCCTTGTAATTTTTCTCTCCAGCCTCAATAGCGATATCCAAAATATTTTCCCTGGGTGGAATCGGACAGGCATAGTCGGGATTATAGGCACAATAGGGATTATACGCCAAGTTAAAATCGATCGTAATGCTGTTTTTCCCGTCCTGTCGGGCATTGATATAGCGCCCTCCACCGTAAGTCTCACGACTACTCGTCTCATCGGCAAATGCCAAAAAGAAATTGCGCTTATCCACCTCATCCATAGCCTGAAGCAAGAGGAGTCGATTGGTCTTACCTCCCAGCTCAAACTCCGCATAAGCATGCTCGATATAGCGCTCTTTGCTCCCATCCGTCAGAGGAACTTCCCGTACCTTTTTGTCTTCCTTGGGGATGATTCGAGCCTTCACTTTATACGCAGGGTCAATGGGATAAAAAGTCAATTCCTTAAAATTCCGCTTTTGCTCCTCAGTCAAAGGCGACTCGATATTGTAGCGGATGAATTTAAACTGACGCTCCCGCTCGGATTCGATGGTCTCAATGTAGGTCTCCGGATCCTCAGCACTGGTAAGGGTGTAAGCTATCGCGGCCAAGACTACAACCGAGACAAATGTTAAAATGATATGATTGCTTTTCATAAATCGATTCAGACTGTCCATTTCTTGTTTGAAACAACAAGAGGAACCCTCAAAGGTTGTCCAAAATTACAATCTATCTCCGTCACCTCCCAGCTTGGGAATTCATTTCTCTAGTTTCTTGATTCTAAGCTCTAGTCTCTTGCCTCTAAGCTCTTGCCTCTATAAAATCCCTTCATCAGCAAAGCTAAAATAACCTGAGTCAGTAAAAATCACATGGTCCAAGACCGGCAGGTCCATCGCCCGACCGATTTCTGTCAAGCGCTTGGTCAGCCTACGATCCTGCTCAGAGGGACTCAGACTCCCACTTGGATGATTGTGTACGAGGATGACAGACTGAGCCTGATGATCCAATGCCGCCTTAAAAACTAACTTGGCATCGACGACTGTCCCAGAAGTCCCCCCTTGGGAAATTCGTTCTTTTTTGATGACTTGATTAGACCTAGTCAAGAGGACCAAGTAAAAATGCTCAACAATTTCGTCATACAATTCTGGCTTAATCAGGTCATACACATCTCTGGAACTGGTAATCTTGAACTTTTTTCTCGGCTCAATTTCTTTTCGCCTTCTTCCAAGCTCCATGGCACTGACAATGCTAATAGCCTTCGCTTCTCCTATTCCCTTGAATTTTTTGAGATCCTGGATCGTCAGTCTGGCCAAGGCCGAAAGATCATGATTAACAGAAGATAGGATATGCTTGGACAGATCCACCGCACTTATGCTTGGTGTGCCTGAACCGATAAGAATAGCGATCAATTCAGCGTCTGTCAGGGCAGATTTGCCTTTTAACAATAGTTTTTCCCGGGGCCGATCTTCCTCGGCAAGTTGCGCGATTTTGATTGAAGTAAAGTTCTCCATGCCTAAATCAAAAAAAGTGAAACTAAATCTATTGATTTTTAGGCATAAAAAAAACCCTGACAAGCAGGGTTTTCAATAAATTGGTTGACTATAATTAGCCTAAAGCATTGACAAATTTTGCCAGCTTTGATTTTTTATTGCTCGCGTTATTCCTGTGAATGATATTCTTCTTAGCAAGTTTGTCAAGCATAGAAGATACTTTTTGGAATAGCTCTTGCGCTTCTGATTTATCCGTGGCCGCCTTCAAACGCTTGATGAACGTACGAGTAGTCTTGGACTGATATCTGTTTCTCAAACGCTTCGCTTCGTTGGCACGAATTCTCTTTAGAGCTGATTTGTGATTTGCCATATCTTGAATTAAATAAATTTCTTAAACGATCCCCTAACCGAATTGGAGTGCAAATTTAGATCAAATTATTAACTCCACCAAAGGAAATTAATAATTATCAGTAGTACCAACTCTATTGAATGATCGAATATTTGGGATAATTGATTTTAATGGGACAAATATAGTGTAAACATCTATTTTTTTAGCGGAATATTCGCTGTATTTTCAAGAGATGATTTTTTCAGTTATTCCACATATTTCCGTTTCAAGCCTTTTTCTTGGGCTTCTTTTTTGGGGTTTCTTCGCTCACCAACTGATAAACAGGGTAGCTGTTTTCTCCCTACCTGAAGAACTAATTGCTTTTTACAAGCCTCAAATTCAATTTGTTACAGAAAAGGCCGTGAACCCTGATCGTCGTCGCTATGCCGTAGCAGGCGAAGCAGAAAAGCACTACATCGACTTGGACGTTTATGGTGATTCTGCGCTACATGTGCTTCCAGTTTTTTGGTTTGATGCGGTAGAAAAATTCGGTGAGGATAGCTTGAGAGCACACGGCATCGGGCCTTGGGCTGCCTATCTTACCTTTACCAACCTGACCAAGGCATTCGAAAAGAAAAATAAAGACGCCATCCTTCGGCTATCCGCAGATTTGGGTCATTACTTTGGAGATTTGAACGTTCCACTCCACACCACCAAAAACTACAATGGGCAACTAACAGGACAGGAAGGAATCCATGGTTTTTGGGAAAGCAGAGTTCCGGAATTACTTTCCGAAAACTTCAGCCTCTGGGTCGGGAAAGCCGAATACGTTGATAAACCTCAGCAAGCCATCTGGAAAGCTGTAGCAACTGCCCATAGCCAAGTCGATAGTGTATTGCAAATCGAACGTGAATTAAGCAAAAGCTTTTCTGAAGAATTGAAATACAGCTTTGAGGAGCGAAATGGCTTGACGGTCCGGGTCTATTCCCGTGAATTCACCGAAGCCTATTCCTTTGCTTTGAATGGGATGGTCGAGCGACAAATGAAAAATTCTATTAAAATGATTGCTGATTTTTGGTACACCGCATGGATTAATGCGGGACAGCCTGACTTGAATACCGATGATTTTACGCTGACCGAGGAAGAAGAAGTCCTCAACCCGGATCCTAAACTCAAAGTCCGAGAACACAATTGATCGCCAACTGTGAATATTTCTTATAATAGTTTGGAGAACACTGCCATTTTGTCCGATTATTCGTAATTTCGCAGTTCGAAAAATGAGAATTGAATGGATCAGTTGATTAAAGATATTGACATCATCACCGGAGAAGAGGCTCAGGCAGTAGATTACAAAACTACGCTGGAGGAAAACACCGGTAAAAGCAAGAAAATTTATATTGAAAGCTACGGTTGTCAGATGAATTTTTCAGATTCTGAAATCGTCGCCTCCATCATGAAGGAGAATGGCTACGATACAACTTCTGACTTTGAGCAGGCAGATGTGGTTTTTTTGAATACTTGCTCTATCCGGGAAAAGGCAGAGCAAACCGTCAGAAACCGTCTCAATCACTTCAACGCGGTAAAAAAATCCAAACCCGAGATGACGATCGGTGTATTGGGCTGCATGGCTGAGCGACTGAAGGACAAACTTCTCGAAGAAGAAAAAATCGTTGACGTAGTCGTAGGACCTGATGCCTACAGAGACCTACCAAACCTAGTAAATGCTGCAGAAGACGGTAGAAAAGGAGTCAATACTTTCCTTTCCAGAGAAGAAACCTACGCCGATATCGCTCCTGTCAGACTAAACTCAAATGGGATCACTGCCTTCATCTCCATCATGCGAGGCTGTGATAATATGTGTTCTTTCTGTGTAGTACCATTCACCCGGGGAAGAGAGCGAAGTCGAGACCCACATTCCATTGTAGCAGAAGCGCGTGATTTATTTGAAAGAGGGTATCGTGAAGTGACGCTCTTGGGTCAAAACGTGGATTCTTACAAGTGGTCTCCTGAGGAAAACAATAAGGCTAGGCTCAATAAAAAAGAAGGGGAAGTAACGCAGGTTATCAACTTTGCCAACCTATTGGAAATGGTTGCTCAAATCGACCCATTGCTTCGGGTTCGTTTTTCCACTTCCCATCCAAAAGACATTACAGATGAGGTACTCTACACCATGAAAAAGTACGATAACATCTGCAAGTATATTCACCTTCCGGTTCAATCCGGAAATAGCCGCGTATTGGAAATGATGAACCGAACCTATACCCGTGAGTGGTATCTGGATCGGGTTCGTGCCATCCGAGAAATCCTTGGGGAAGAATGCGGCATTTCCTCCGACATGATTGCGGGATTCTGTACTGAAACAGAAGCCGAACATCAGGACACCTTGACCTTGATGGACCTGGTCAAGTATGATTTCTCTTACATGTTTTTCTATTCGGAGCGTCCGGGCACTTTGGCGGCTAAAAAATATGAGGATGATATCCCGCTCGATATCAAAAAGCGAAGGCTAAGTGAAATTATCGCTAAGCAAAACGAGCTTTCCCTCGAGCGAAACAAATTGGATATCGGAAAAGAGCAGTGGATTCTTATTGAAGGCACTTCCAAAAAATCTTCTGAAGAACTCAAAGGAAGAAACTCAGCCAATAAGGTAGTGATTGTACCATCTGCAGGGCTAAAATTAGGCGATTACGTCAAGGTGAAAATCACCGATTGTACCACAGCAACTTTGTTTGGAGACGTCTTGGAAGTAAATCCCCTTTAAGCATGATCACTCCCCACGAAATACAAAGTGTCAAGCAGCGATTCGGAATCATCGGAAACAGCCCCCTGCTAAATCATGCCATTCAGGTAGCGATGCAGGCTGCACCGACTGATATGACGGTCTTGATTACTGGAGAAAGCGGTAGCGGAAAGGAAAGTTTTTCGAAAATCATCCACTCCCTATCTACTCGAAAACACGGGAAGTTTATCGCGATCAACTGTGGTGCAATCCCTGAGGGAACGATAGACTCTGAGCTTTTTGGCCATGAGAAAGGATCCTTTACAGGAGCTCATGAGGCCAGAAAGGGATACTTCGAAGTGACTGATGGCGGTACAATATTTTTGGATGAAATCGGAGAAATGCCCCTAGGCACCCAAGCCAGACTGCTTCGGGTCTTGGAAAATGGGGAATTTATCCGCGTCGGCTCTTCAAAGGTTCAAAAAACCAATGTTCGCGTCATCACAGCCACTAATGTGAAGTTGTTGAGAGCGGTAGAAAAAGGGAAGTTTCGAGAGGATTTGTATTACCGACTCAACACGGTGCCGATTTTCGTTCCGCCCCTTCGTGAGCGGGGTGAGGATGTAGTCTTGCTCTTCCGAAAATTCACTTCTGATTTTTCTGAAAAATACCGAGTTCGGCCAATCTCTTTGGATACTGATGCCCAAGGATTGCTGATGCGCTATCCTTTTCCAGGGAATATCCGACAGCTAAAAAACATTGCCGAGCAAATATCCCTCCTGGAAGAAGAGCGGGAAGTAGATGCGAAGACGCTGAGCAAATACCTTCCTACAGACAACTCCCGACTTCCTATGCCACTTCCATCAGGTGGCTCCTCAGGAGAATCCATGGATTTTTCGGAGCGGGATTTATTGTACAAGGTCCTTTTTGATATGAAAAAGGACATGAATGATCTGAAAAAATTCGTCCTCGAAACTTACCAAAATGGAGGCGTGAGTAGTAGTGTGCTACAAAAGCACAGTGACCTTTTCGATAATCTGGATAATGGTCCCTCCCAAAAAGAGAAACCCGAAGGAGGCTCAGGTTACTCTTTGCCTTTGGTATTGGAAGCACAGAAAAACAGCAGTTCAGACGACTATGAGGATGAGGCCATAGAAGACATCATTCATGAGGAAGATGACAACTCCCTTTCGCTAGAAAAAAAGGAGAAGGAAATGATCCTAAAAGCTTTGCGAAAGCATAATAACAAGCGGAAATACGCCGCCTCCGATTTGGGAATCTCTGAACGCACACTTTACCGCAAAATCAAGCAATATGAAATTGATCAATAGGACATTGCGATCTGCTTTATTTGCAGTAATTCTACTTTTGGGCGGTTGCTCCGTGAATTACAGCTTCACAGGGACCAATATCAATTACGAGTTAGTCCAGTCCTTCTCGGTGGACAATTTCTTCAATGATTCTGGTGGTGGACCTGCCAACATGGAGCAGCTTTTTACAGAATCTTTGAAAGATTATTATCAGAGAAATACTCAGCTAGAGCTTGTCAGATCCAATGGGGATCTTCAGTTTTCAGGAGCGATCAAACGCTATGCCCTGACTCCACAAGCGGTAGTTTCCAGCGGGAATCCAAACCTTCCGGATCGAGCTGGACAGATGCGATTGACGATATCTGTGGAAGTGGAGTACATCAACCTCAGCAATGAGGAAGAAAATCTCAAGCAAAACTTCTCTTTCTTCCAGGATTATGATCCTCGAACGACTACTTTGCTGGATGTAGAAAGTCAATTGGTAGAGGAAATTTTCAGAAACATCATTCAGGACATTTTTACTGCCACGGTGGCAAATTGGTAAAATGTCTATATTGGAAAAAAAGTAATCGTGAACGCCAATCAACTCAAGGAAATATTAAGCCGGGCTAGTAATCTGGAAAAATCAGATGTCCTTCTGCTGAAAAAAATGCAGGAAAACTTCCCATTTTTCCAGCTACCTCATGCTTTGATCGCACGTTATGAATTCCAGAAGGAGTCCCAAAACTCTGAAAATACGCTAGGTTGGGCGGCTATTACCAGCCCTGACAGAATTTGGCTTCGTCAATTGATTCATCAAAAGCCTACCGTCAATTCGGAATCCAAAGACGAGGATCTTCTGCCAGAAAATCTCACTAAACCAGCCGAAGCCGCTAATCAAACCGCAAAGCTTGTTCAACTGGAAAAAGGGCTGAAATCGAACGGGCCTACACCTGAGGAGAAGCCCAAACCCAAGCGAAGAAAGGCTTCCGGAGACGACCTGATTGAGTCTATTAAAAAGAAAGAAAAAAAGCAGATTGTCGATGCCAAAAAGAAGGAACAGATCGATCTGATCAAGGCTTTCAGTAAAAAGGATATCAAGATGGCCACGATCAAAGAGATCGAAGCCAATCAAAACAAAGAAAATCTGGCTGAAAGCAGTACCCAAATCAAAGAAGAGCTGATCACCGAATCTTTTGCCAAGCTTTTGGTCAAGCAAGGGAAAAATCAGAAAGCAGTAGAAATTTATGAGAAGCTGAGTTTGAAGTTTCCAGAGAAATCAGCTTACTTTGCGAACTTAATTCAAAATCTGACTAATACCGACTCATAATATGTTTACGTTCTTGATTACCGTTATCCTGATTTTGGCAGTATTATTAATACTTGTCATCCTAGGCCAAAATTCTAAAGGAGGCGTTGGGGCAGCTTTCGGAGGTAGTGCTTCCCAAATTATGGGAGTGACTCGTACCGGAAATGTTTTGGAAAAAGCAACTTGGGTTTTAGCTGTATCCATTTTGGTTTTATCCTTGGTTTCTTCTGCTTTCTATACCAACCCGCAGTCCAATCAATTCTCATCTCCAAACATTGAAAATGCGAAGCAACAAGTAGTAGCTCCAGCATTCGGAGAACAGGAAACTGAAAGCATCTTACCAACTGAGGAACCCACAACTGAGCCTGATAGCGCAGGCAATTAATCACCGATAGAAATAATTAATGATGTCCGTCTTTTCAAGGCGGACATTTTTTTTGTACCTTGTAATCGAGTTGTTTTTTAGAGCAGGTTTGATGTTTATCACCACCAACTTTCGAAATCTGCTCCTGAATCGAAATTAATTTTATGCAAAATCAACCTCTCCGACTGGAGGACCTTCAACTTGAAAGCTGGCCAAATCTTATTCTATGGGCAGCTCCAATCATGTTTCTTTTGGTATTTATCGAATGGGGAATTAGCTGGTACCAAAAACGTGATGCGTATGATACCAAAGACTTCCTGGCAGCCTCTACCATTGGCCTAGTCAATGTTGGGATTAGCGCCATGATCAAACTGGCCACGTTCGGTGTAGCCCTATTCTTTTACAACCTGGCCCCTTTCAAAATTCCGGCAACATGGTGGTCATTCATTGTCTGCTTTGTCGCCATTGATTTTGCCAGATATTGGGCACATAGAGTCGCTCACGAACAACGTTTTTGGTGGGCTACGCACATCACGCACCACAACAGTTCCAAGTACAACTTCTCGGTTTCTTTCCGTTTGGGCTGGACACAACACATCAAGATCGTCTTCTTCATCCCTGTCATGTTGATGGGCTTTGATCCATTTGTGTTTTTCATCTGTCATCAGATAGCAGTCCTTTATCAATTCTGGATTCATACCGAATACATCAAAAAATTACATCCAGCAATCGAGTTCTTTTTTACCACACCTTCTCACCACCGCGTACATCATGCGAGTGATGAGCATTACCTGGACAAGAACTACGGCTCAACCTTTATTATCTGGGACCGAATGTTTGGGACATTTATGGAGGAGCAGGAGCGACCGACTTATGGTATTACCAAGCCGGTGACTTCCTACAATCCTATTTATCTGGTTTTTCATGAATGGAGAGACATTTTTGTTGACCTTCGAAAGGCAAAAAACCTGAAAGAAGCTTGGTTGATTCTTTTTGACAAGCCAGGTGCCGATGTGATCCAAAAACGTAAAAAGGCTGAAATCACAGCAAATCAGAACATCCCTAATACCGAAAAGGAATTAGTAGAAGCCAGCTAAGCCTTACCTTTCATTTACTGACATGCTGTAATAGCAATCTCTTGCTGATCGGAAGCAAAGTCTCTTCGATGGGAAAATCCTGCTTGCTATGCATTCGCCAAGCGGCGGGATTGGGCAATTCCTTGATTTCACGAATTAATTCCAGCTTCAAAGCCTCTAGGGTTCGGACTAGAGTCCGTTGAAAAATCCCCCCCAGCCACAAAGATATACTTCGGAAACGCTCCCCTGCTATTTGTAGCAAACTGGACTGATAGCGAAATGCATGGATGTCAGATCGCTTTTCCCGAGTTAAAAAAACAAATCCCTCTTTGGTGTAGATCGGTAATATGCCAACCGGCTCGAAGGCTATATGATCCTCCACAAAATCATAGATTGCTCTTCCTTCATAGATCTGATCTTGGATCTTTTCAATCGCAAAATCGGTAATCAGGTGAATCTCTTTCATCATCTCGGAATCATCTGATTGAGATTGATAATTCAACTTCTTCTTTTTGAAGTCCACACTTTCCAAAGCTTTTGGAAACATATCTGAAAGTTGTCTTTTGCCTGACTTGAAAGCATTGAGATTTCGATGATGCTCAATCAGCTCACCAAGCGGTGGGTAAAGCTTGATCGCCTTAAAGGATTTATCAGTTTCCTGCAAATAAGCCAATAATTGGTACTTTTTGTATTCAAAATCAATCAGGCCCTCGGTGATCCAATTTTTCGATAGTTTACTCATATTCTAGAAGCTTTTACAAAAAGTAATGAATTCTGACATTTTTGTCCAGAGCCTTTGGAAATTTTGACAGTTTTTTAGAATGAAAACTTCATAACAGCGGTCAGAAACTGACAAAGTGTGGCCGATTTGTCAGTGTTTTTCTTTAAAAACTCATTGGCACAGGAATCGCTCTAGTGGCTTCAGAATTTTAATCTAACCTTTAAAAATTTCATAAAAATGTCAAACGTGAACATCAAACCACTTGCGGACAGGGTGTTGGTACAGCCTGCTGCAGCCGAAGAAAAAACCGCTTCCGGATTATACATTCCGGATACAGCCAAAGAAAAGCCTCAGAAAGGTACGGTAGTGGCCATCGGAACTGGTAAGAAAGATGAACCATTGACTGTGAAAGTGGGCGACACTGTTTTGTACGGAAAATACTCCGGTACTGAGCTCAACGTCGACGGCGCTGACTACTTGATTATGCGTGAGTCCGACATTTTCGCAATCCTTTAATTATTTGTAGAAACTAAAAATCAAACAGAAAAATGGCTAAAGAATTATTCTTTGATACCAATGCAAGAGACCGCCTGAAAAAAGGTGTAGACGCACTTGCTGACGCAGTAAAAGTGACACTCGGACCAAAAGGCCGAAATGTCATCCTTGACAAAAAATTTGGTGCTCCTACCATCACTAAGGATGGTGTATCCGTGGCAAAAGAAATCGAATTGGAAGAGCCAATCGAAAACATGGGTGCTCAACTTTTGAAAGAAGTAGCTTCTAAAACTGCAGATAATGCAGGTGATGGTACTACTACCGCTACTGTTTTGGCTCAAGCTATCTTCAATGCAGGTATTAAAAACGTAGCTGCTGGTGCAAACCCAATGGACCTTAAAAGAGGTGTTGACAAGGCAGTTGCCGCAGTTGTTGCCAAATTGAGAGAAAACTCAAAAGAAATCTCTACAAGCAAAGAAATCGCTCAGGTAGCTACTGTATCTGCTAACAATGACGATGAAATTGGAATGATGATCTCCAACGCTATGGAGAAAGTCGGAAAAGATGGTGTCATCACAGTAGAAGAAGCAAAAGGTACAGAGACAGAAGTAAAAACTGTCGAAGGAATGCAGTTTGACCGCGGATACCTTTCTCCATACTTTGTGACCAACACAGAGAAAATGGAAGCTGAGCTTGAGTCTCCATACATCTTGATCTACGACAAGAAGATTTCTTCCATGAAGGAATTGCTTCCTGTATTGGAGCCAGTAGCACAGTCTGGCAAGCCATTGGTTATCATCGCTGAAGATGTAGATGGTGAAGCTTTGGCTACTTTGGTAGTAAACAAAATCCGTGGCGCACTTAAAGTAGCTGCTGTAAAAGCCCCAGGATTTGGAGACAGAAGAAAAGCTATGCTTGAGGACATCGCTATCCTAACTGGTGGTACTGTAATCTCCGAAGAGCGTGGATTCAAGCTTGAGAACGCTACAGTGGATATGCTTGGTCGAGCTGAAAAAGTAAATATCGACAAAGACAACACTACAGTAGTAAACGGTGCTGGACAAAGTGATTTGATCCAAGCTCGTATCTCCGAGATCAAAGCACAAATCGACAAGACAACTTCTGATTACGACCGTGAAAAACTTCAGGAAAGACTTGCTAAGCTTTCCGGTGGTGTAGCTATCCTATATATCGGTGCTGCTACTGAGGTTGAAATGAAGGAGAAGAAAGACCGTGTAGACGATGCATTGCACGCTACTAGAGCGGCTGTTCAAGAAGGTGTTGTTGTAGGTGGTGGTGTTGCGCTTATCAGAGCAGCAGAAGCACTTGAAAACCTAACAGGCATCAATGAAGACCAGGATACCGGTATCAACATCGTGCGTATGGCGATTGAGTCTCCTTTGAGAACTATCGTGCTAAATGCAGGAGGTGAGCCTTCTGTGATCATCAATAAAATCAGAGAAAATAAAGGAAACTACGGTTACAATGCCCGTACCGATCAGTACGAAGACCTTTTCAAAGCTGGTGTAATCGATCCTACTAAGGTAACTCGACTAGCTCTTGAAAATGCAGCTTCTATCGCTGGATTGCTATTGACCACTGAATGTGTAGTGGCAGACGTGAAAGAAGATGCTCCTGCTATGCCACCGATGGGTGGTGGAGGAGGAATGGGCGGTATGATGTAATCTGCTCATTCTAAATTATTTGAAAAGGGAAGCTTCGGTTTCCCTTTTTTTATTCACCTTTGCTAAACGAAACAACTTCATTAAAAATCTACCAAAACCTTTTTCTTGCTATTGGAATAATCGTATTTTGCCAATGCCTGATCCAATGACACTGCATGATTCAATTTGATGCCATTTTTCTAGTGGATGATGATCCGATTAATAACCTGATCAATAAACGACTGCTTGGAAAGACAGAAGTGAGCGAGAGCATTCTTGAATTTTTAGAAGCAGATTTAGCATTAAAAAAGATTGAAGAGTTTCCGCAAAACCAACAACTTTTGATTTTTCTTGACATCAACATGCCGGTCATGAATGGTTGGGAGTTTTTGAATACCTATCAGGAAAAATTTCCTGAAAGAAAAGATGAAATCGTAATTCTATCAAGCTCCATCGACTTCCAAGACAGGCAGAAAGCACTAAGCTTCAATATTGTATCGGGATTTCTTGAGAAACCATTGTCTCTGGATAAAATCAATTACCAGCTCAGCAAGTATATTTAAACTTGTCTGGATACTAGCTTAATTCCCACTGATCACTGGCCCGAGTCTTTCCCAAATCTGATTCATCAATAAAAAAGGTATTTGAGAAGTATCCGAACTTGCTCCCATTCGGACGATGACCACATTTTGAGAAGGGATCACCATCAAAAATTGTCCATTTTTACCCAAAGCCATAAACATGTCCTCGGGTGCATCCGGCACCAATGAACCTGGTAAATTTCTTCCCATGCCCGGCAACCTGTAAAAGCTTTGCCCATTTAGCCAGGTCAATAATCCGTAACTTGGATTAAAGTCTTGCGATGGACTGATCATTTGCTCTACAAATTCGGAATTTAGAACCTGTTCGTCTTCCCATTTTCCTTTGGCTAGAAGCAAAAGTCCAAAGCGTGCCATGGATCGAGGACTTGAATAGTACACATTATTTCCTCCGGTATTTTGCCAAAGGCCATTCATCCCGATCCTATCTCTGATTTTTTCATGAAAATAATCTTGGAAGGACCTGCCGCTTGCATTTTGTACCACTTGTTTGAGGACAGTATATGGAGCATTGTGATAACTCCATCGGGTTCCGGCTTTAGCCCTAAAGCGGAGGTCCGAAGGAGTCACGCTATTCAAATCACCTGTATCATCAAGCCCGGTGGTCATGCTTAGCTGATGAACAATCCTGATTCTTTTCTCCTCCTTATTTTCTAAAGAAGTCCATCCTTTCCCAAGGTATTTTTGGCTGCGATCCTTTAGCTTTAGGAGCCCTTCCGCTTCGGCGATTCCAAGAAGTGCCGCAGTAAGTGTTTTGCCGGCAGAGGCCCAATACCAAAGGGAACTCTCATCCATAGGCCCCATTCCGGTAAGGCGGTTTCCGCGGTATTCTTCGACAACGAGTTTCCCATCTTTCAAGATGAGAAAAGCTCTAGTATTGGTGCTTTCCAGCCAAGATAAAAACTCTCCCATTCCAGCTTGATCCCAGCCAGTTTCAGGGAAAGACATCCGCTCCCAAGTCAGACCAACCTTTGGGGGAAAATAAAGCTGAGACTCTGAAAGAGCTTGGGCTCTAAGCAAAGCAGAAGATGAAAAGCTAAGAAAAATCGTAGCTAAAAGTGTGAGACTTTTGGTCATTTGAATCTAAGCTGGATTATTTTCTCTGAGTATCCTCAATAAAACTCTTAAGATCAACTCTAAACTCCTGAGCGGAAGGAAGATGCGTGTACATCATATGACCTGCTTCATAGTAAGTCATAATAATGCGATCTATCGCCTGCTGAGGCAAATCCAGATGCGAAATAGAATGCTCTACTCCATAGAAAACAGTAGCCAAATCATAGTAGCCGTTCATGATCAAAACTTTCACATTGGGATCCTTGCTAAGTGCCTCCGCCATATCAGGAAGGGTGGTGACAGCGGCATCTGCACCCCAGAAGTTATTTCCCTGATGCTTCCAATCCCAATTAAACCCTGGCTTAGAATAAGCCGAAGTTGCATAAAGCCAATCTTTACTCACGCCCAACTGACCATGGAAATAATCCAAAAACGCCATGGTATAGGCTGGGGAAATTGCGTCACTTTGTGGATCTGTGAAGGAATCCATGGACATCGGATCGATATTGATTCCCTTGTATCGGGAGTCTAGTCTACCTACGGTGTTCTCCTCGTCGCGAAGTAGCTCTTGGAAATACTCTGATGCAGTGATTTTCAAATCTGCTCGCTCCCAAGTACCTGCTGCTATCCCAGTGATATCTTGAAGTTTTTGGGCAATTTGAGATTTTTCTGAGGCTGAAATTCGATTCCCCTTGAAAAGCGCAGGGGCATATTCATTCTCGGTGAATTCCCGTACTTCTTGCACAAATTCAGGTAAACTTTCTCCCTTATCAGCTACCCGATTGTGATACCAGGATGTCGCTGCCATGGTTGGTAGATAGACGATGTAGGAGACATCTTCATTGGGAGCGAAAAAGAGCGTTCGCAAATCAAAAACCGCCGAAACCATGATCACACCATTGAGCGCGTATCCTTTCCCCAATAGGTAATTCATTACTCCTGCGTTTCGGAAAGTACCGTAACTTTCTCCCAAAATATATTTAGGTGAATTGAGTCGATCATGCTCCTTCAGAAACTGCATGATAAATAAACTGACACTTCGGATATCCTGATCCACTCCCCAGAAATCCTTTCCTGTAGCCTCTCCTATTGGAACCGATAAACCTGTTCCCACGGGGTCCATCATTACTACATCTGCCACATCCAAAATCGAAAACTCATTATTTACCAATTCATAAGGAGCTGCAGGATTGTAATTAGGATCATCTACCACTACTCTTCGGGGCCCCATGATACCCAAGTGAAGCCAATAGGATGAAGAGCCCGGGCCTCCATTGTAGGCAAAGACAATCGGTCTATTTTTCTCAGGATTTTTCTTGAAATAAGCCGTAAATCCAAAAAGTGCGATTGGTTTGTTGTTTTCATCTTTGAGCTCCATCGTACCGGCATGAGCTCGGAGATCGATGGACTTACCGTCAATGTTGACTGAAATATCAGATTCAAAAACTTCTGCTTTAGGGTCTTGCTTTTTTTCAGCATTAGAATTTGTCTCCTGTGCCGAAAGGGTGAACGAGAGAAATAAAATAACGAAACAAAGGCTGTATATCTTGTTCATTTTAAAATTAGTTGATCATCAAACCCTTAAGATATATAAAATCAATCTGTCAGGATGGATTAGTAGTAAAAAACAATAATTTGCTGTAAATTAAATTCTAGTTGATAGAGTGACGTCATCATTTTCTAGAATTTCTTAAAATTTAAATACCTATGACCGGAGGGGCAGGTTTTAGTCGATCAGCAAAGCAGTCTTTTGATGAAAATCAGAAGCTTGGGAAATTTCGCGATAAGCAAAATGCCTATTCATCTGCAAAAAGAGGAAATGCTGTTCCAAAAGATCTAGATGACTTGATTGCACATCGCTATCGTAGAAGGGATTGGTACCTAAGGACTCGAAAAATCGTGATCATATCCTTTTTTATTGCAGTGATTTTATTGTTGAGCTACATACTCTTTCTAGCCTAATTTAACACGTCTTTTAAGTCTTCTCTTTTTTGAAAGCGGATTATTTTTAATCTGATTTTTGGCCTTAAACATAAACCAACTACTTCCCTTTTGACTTTTTCACTTTCAAGTGGCCAAGATTAAAAAGGGAATTTTCCAAAGCTTCTCTCAATTCCTTACATTTGCAGCTTACCAGCTAATGGACATGATTTTCTTCTTCGAATCACCCCAAAAAGTAGTCTACGCAGTACAGACTCCCCAACCTTTCGCCCAGGAAGACATCCAAAAACTGACATGGCTTTTCGGCGAAGCAACCCAAATCAATCAAGAATCTCTTTCCGGAAAATTTGCCGGTCCTAGAAAAGAAATGATCACCCCTTGGTCTACCAATGCTGTGGAGATCACGGTGAATATGGGCATTTTGGGCATCCAACGAATCGAAGAATTTTTCCCTTTGAAAGATGGGGAAGAAATTGACCCAATGCTTCAAAAGGCTTATGAAGGGCTGACACAGAATATTTTCGAAATTGATTTGGAGCCAGCACCTATTCAGGCAATCACCGACATCGCTGCATACAATAAAAAAGAGGGGTTGGCGCTGAGCGATGAAGAAGTAGCTTACTTAGAAAATGTTTCCAAACAATTGGATAGACCGCTGACGGACTCCGAGGTTTTCGGATTTTCTCAAGTGAACTCTGAGCACTGTCGACATAAGATCTTCAATGGTACTTTTATCATCGATGGAGAAGAAAAGCCTAAAACACTTTTCCAATTGATCAAAGAAACCTCCAAACAGCATCCTAACCGTATCGTCTCAGCTTACAAGGACAATGTCGCTTTTATCCAAGGACCCAAAGCGCATCAATTCGCCCCCAAAACCCAACATCAAGCGGACTTTTTTGAGGCAAGAGAAATCGACACGGTCATTTCGCTAAAAGCTGAAACACATAACTTCCCAACCACTGTAGAACCTTTCAACGGGGCTGCTACAGGCTCTGGAGGGGAAATCAGAGACAGGCTTGCCGGTGGTACTGCATCCATTCCACTTGCAGGGACGGCGGTCTATATGACTTCATACCCTCGATCCGAGAAAGGTAGAACTTGGGAAACAAATCTCCCTGAAAGACCTTGGCTGTATCAAACGCCCATGGATATTTTAATCAAGGCGTCAAATGGTGCATCTGATTTTGGTAATAAGTTTGGTCAGCCTCTGATCTCTGGTTCACTTTTGACTTTTGAACATGAGGAAGGCGATAAGCATTATGGCTTTGACAAGGTCATCATGCTGGCTGGCGGTATTGGTTTCACCAATGCCAACTATGCCAAAAAAGACGAACCAAAAGCAGGAGATCAAATCGTGGTCATGGGTGGTGACAACTACCGGATCGGAATGGGTGGATCTGCAGTTTCCTCCCTCAATACGGGTGAAGTTTCCAGCTCTTTAGAGCTTAATGCAGTACAGCGATCGAATCCTGAGATGCAAAAACGGGTGGCAAATGTCATCCGTGCCATGGCGGAAAGTGCTGAAAACCCAATCATTTCCATCCACGATCATGGAGCAGGAGGACACTTAAACTGCCTATCAGAACTAGTCGAATCCACCGGAGGAACGATCCATATAGATCAATTGCCAGTGGGCGATCCTACACTTTCATCCAAAGAAATAATTGGAAATGAATCCCAAGAAAGAATGGGCTTGGTGGTTTCTGAAAAAGATATTCCCACACTATCCCAACTTGCGGCCAGAGAACGTGCTCCTTTCTATGTAGTGGGAGAGACGACTGGCGATATGCACTTCATTTTTGAAAATCAAAAAACCGGTGAAAAACCGGTTGATTGGAATCTGGCTTACATGTTTGGATCTTCTCCGAAAACTATTTTAGAGGATCAGCATCAAAAGCCAAATCTTCAGGAAGGCCAATACAATTCTGAGTTGGTTTTAGGCTATATCAGAGAAGTGCTACAACTGGAAGCCGTGGCTTGCAAAGACTGGCTTACCAATAAAGTTGACCGTTCCGTAACTGGCCGAGTAGCCACTCAACAGACTGTTGGGGAAATCCAACTTCCTCTCAACGATGTGGCGGTGATGGCTTTGGATTTTAATGGAACCAAAGGAATTGCAACCTCCATCGGACATGCACCGGTGGCAGCATTGGCTGATGCTGAAGCAGGCAGTAGATTGGCTATCGCTGAAGCATTGACCAACTTGGTTTTTGCTCCTATTGAAGGAGGACTTCAGGGAGTTTCACTAAGCGCCAACTGGATGTGGCCTGCCAAGAATTCCGGAGAAAACGATCGCTTGTATCGAGCTGTTGAGGCTTGTTCTAAGTTTGCAATAGACCTGGGAATTAATATCCCGACTGGTAAGGACTCGCTTTCCATGACACAGAAGTATCCTGACGGTAAGGTAGTTTATGCTCCGGGTACAGTGATTATTTCTACTGTCGGCGAATGCTCTGACATCAACAAAACCGTTCAGGCTACACTAAAGCCACACCAAGGCTCGAAGGTCTATTACATTGATTTTTCAAAAGATCGGGCGAAGCTGGGAGGATCTAGCTTCTATCAGACACTTAACAAAGTGGGAACTGAATGCCCTGATATAAAAGACAGCTACTATTTCAGTCATGCTTTTATGGCTATTCAAAAGCTCATTGAGCAGGGGCTTGTATTGGCAGGACATGATATCTCCTCCGGAGGTTTGATCACAGCGCTTCTGGAAATGTGCTTCCCTAGTGCTTCGGTCGGTCTCAAAGTCAAAACGGACAGATTGAAAGAAAAGGATCTTATCAAGGCTCTTTTCTCTGAGAATTCTGGTGTTTTGATTCAGATTGAGCAGGTAGAGAAAGTCAGAGCCATTTTGGATAATTATGACATCGATTATATTTCTATTGCAGATGTGACTTTGGATTCGGCTGTTTCCTTACCGGAAATCGGCTTGAACCTAGATGTAGCCGAACTACGGGATGTATGGTTCCGCTCTTCTTACCTTCTTGATCGCAAGCAAAGTGGAGAGAAGCTTGCAAAAGACCGCTTCGACAATTACAAAAATCAAAAGCTCAGCTATCAATTTGGAAAAGATTGGACTGGAAACTTTATAAAGTCGGGAATTGATCCTTTCAGAAAAGAAAAAGGTCAATCTAAAGCTGCAATCATCCGGGAAAAAGGAGTCAATGGAGACCGGGAGATGGCCTATTCGCTGTGGCTGGCAGGTTTTGAAGTGAAGGACATTCACATGACCGACTTGATTACTGGTCGCGAAGACCTCAGCGATGTACAGATGATTGTCTTCGTTGGTGGCTTTTCCAATTCAGATGTTTTAGGGTCGGCAAAAGGTTGGGCAGGTGCTTTCCTTTATAATGAAAAGGCCAAATTGGCATTGGATAATTTCTACGCAAGACCGGATACCCTTTCTCTTGGGGTATGTAATGGCTGTCAGCTGATGGTCGAGTTAGGTTTGGTAGGAAAAACCAACAGCTCCAAGGCTAAAATGCTTTATAATGAAAGTCATAAATTTGAATCAGCTTTTGTAAATGTGACGATTCCAGAAAATAATTCTGTCATGCTTCAAGGTTTGAGTGGGCAGCGCTTGGGAGTATGGGTGGCGCATGGTGAAGGTAAATTTTCCCTACCAGAACCAGAAAATGAATACAATGTCGGCATGAAATACAGCTATGAGGCCTATCCTGGAAATCCAAATGGATCGGATTATTCGGTAGCTGGAATTTCTTCAAAAGATGGTCGCCATTTAGCAATTATGCCTCATATTGAGCGAAGCTTGAAGCCCTGGAATTGGCCATACTATCCAGAACAGCGCCACGATGAGTTTACGCCTTGGCTAGATGCCTTTATAGCAGCCCTTAAATGGTGTGAAAGTCAATAATAAATCTTTAGACTCCTTTGGTACTTTTATCAAAGGAGTTTTTTTTATAATAACCTGGATGAAATTTTCTCCATTAAGTCAACAAATTCTTTTTTTTGGTTTCTTTTTGAGATGTTTTGCTAAAAACCTGCTATAAATATTAGTCAAAAACTGTATTTTAAACCTCTAATAATCAAACAATAACGGTTCCTCCACATGAAATGCCCATGAGAATTAATTCTCACACAGGGGGATGCCCCGATACATCGGGGTAGGGCATTCCATCTGACCTCTAAAAATCAATTTATAAACAGATGAAATATCTTAGTCTAGCCCTCAGTTTACTTCTACTTTTTGGAGCCTGCCAAACAGTGAAAGAAGAAATCCCTGCAGTAGTCTATTTCGGAGGAGATATTCTGACCATGGAAGGCGACCAGCCTCAATATGTAGAAGCCTTGGTCATCAAAGGTGATAAAATTGATTTTGTAGGGAGCTCGGACGAAGCAATGCGAGTAGCGGGCCCCAATCATAAAATGGTCAATCTGGAAGGAAAAACGCTACTTCCGGGTTTAATCGATGGGCATGCTCATTTTGGAAATTTTGGATTGCAGGCAGTCGGAGCGCAGTTGCTAGCCCCGCCAGACGCTACGTGTAAGGATATCCCTAGGCTGATCCAATTGCTGAAGGAATGGAATACACCGGAAAACCTGGCTCTGACAGGATGGATCTTTGGAACAGGCTTTGACGATTCCGTTTTGGAAGAGAAGCGTTTCCCAACCAGACATGACCTAGACCAAGTCAGTACAGAAATCCCAATTATGATTACGCATATCTCTGGGCATTTTGCTGTAGTCAATTCTAAAGGACTCGAAGTCTTGGGCTTTGATGAGAAAACACCTGATCCGGAAGGAGGAATCATTCGAAGAGAAGCAGACGGAAAGACTCCGAACGGTGTACTTGAAGAACTCGCTGCAATCCCATACATGCTAAAAGCACTCATGCCCAAGGATCAAGCAGGGGCAGACCGGTTTTTTCAGGCAGGTCAGGACATGGCTCTTTCATTCGGATATACCACTGCACAAGAAGGTAGAGCCATGCAAAATCACGAACTATTGGCTGCAAATGCCGAAAAAGGAGAGTTGAAAATAGATGTAGTCAGCTACATTGATTATGCCTTTGCAGATCAATACATGGGATCAACCTGGAATAGCAAAAATTACACGAATCATTACAGAATTGGTGGAATGAAAATTACCCTGGATGGATCTCCACAGGGCCGAACTGCATGGCGTACACAACCCTACCTACTTCCTCCTGATGGAATGGGAGCTGATTATGCTGGCTATCCCGCAATCCCCGATGACGCAACGGTGCAATCTATCATGGAAAAAGGCTTCCAAAACAACTGGCAAATCTTAGTACATGCAAATGGAGATGCCGCGATTGATCAATTGATCCGGACACTTCGCCCAAATGTAGATAAATATGGAATTGGCGATAGAAGAAACACGCTGATTCACGGCCAATATGTCCGCCAGGATCAGTTGGATTCTTTAAAGGCTTTGGATGTAGTCGCTTCACTTTTCCCCTTACACACTTTCTATTGGGGGGATTGGCATAAGCAAATTATCGGAGATGAACTTGGAAATAAAATCAGTCCCGTCCGAACAGCCTTAAACAAAGGCGTAAAAATCACCATTCATACCGATGCTCCGGTAGCACTTCCCAACTTAATGCGTGTTTTGTGGACAGCTGTCAACAGAACCTCTCGATCTGGGGCCATCATTGGAGAGGGCGAAAGACTAACTCCTTATGAAGCGCTTCAGGCCATTACGATTTGGTCTGCCTATCAGCATTTTGAAGAAGATGAAAAAGGCAGCCTGACCCAAGGGAAATTGGCAGATTTGGTCATTTTGGATAAGAATCCACTAAAAGTTGCCGCGGATGAAATCAAGGATATTCAAGTATTGGAGACGATCAAGGAAGGGGAGACTGTTTTTTCAAGGGAATAGCTTTGATTAGAATCCACCCGTTGCCTAGACCATCCCATAGATTTAGATTATTCCCTGAAAACTAAATACGACACACAACTGAGCAGAAGCTGTGCCACCCAACCCTCTCAAAAGCACATGAGAGGGTGCTTTTTTTATAGAAAACCTATTCTTCTGTAGATACTTTCAAAAGTATATTTGGGTGCCTACATCAATTACCTTTTATTTTTCGGTTTTTTAGGCTTTTTTAGTATTCATCAGCCCAAAACAAGCCTCACATGGTATTAATTCTATCTGTTCTTTTTGTACTTGCTTTCATTTTAATAGCCATCGTCAAATATGACATTCACCCCTTCCTAGTGCTTTTTGCTGCTGCATTACTCTACGGCTTGCTGTCTGGAATGTCCTTTGACTTGATTATTCAATCTATCTCTGAAGGCTTTGGCGGTGTTTTGGGTTCTGTCGGATTGCTAATTCTTTTGGGAGTAATTTTGGGTACTTTTTTAGAAAAAACGGGAGGAGCTTTAGTCATAGCAGAAAAAATTCTAAGCTGGATCGGTAAAAAATCAGTGAACCTCACCATGATGCTGGGAGGATATGTTCTTTCTATTCCAGTTTTTGGGGACTCTACAATTATCATGATGAACCCCATTGCCAAATCCTTGGCAGTAAAAAGTAACCGTTCTTACGCAGGAACCATGATTGCCCTTTCGCTAGGTGCCATGTGTAGTCATTCGCTTGTCCCTCCCACACCTGGCCCTATAGCCACCGCCGGGATACTTAATGCGGACTTGGGACAGATGATTTTCTGGGGTGTAATCGTATCGCTATTGACTCTCATTCCGGGCTATATTTTTGTCAACAAATTCGTTTCGCGAATTCCACTTGAAGCAACTATCGAAACAGATCAAGAAGCCGTCTCTCGAAATGATTATCCTTCAGCAATCAAGTCATTTCTCCCGATCATCATTCCCCTGTTGTTGATCATTATGGCTTCCATAGCCAATTATCCCACCAAGCCTTTTGGAGAGGGACAATTATTAGGAGTGATCAAATTTATCGGCTCACCGGTCATAGCATTGCTGATCGGTGCGCTGCTTTCTTTTACCCTACCCAAAAAACTCGATAAAAAAATGCTGTCGGCAAGTGGTTGGGTCGGCAAGGCACTCTTGATTGCTGCCCCGGTTATTTTCATCACAGGTGCCGGAGGTGTATTTGGGAAAATGCTTCAAAATTCAGGAATAGGAACTCTGGTCAGCGAAGGGATGAAAGATGCCAATTGGGGTATTTTCCTGCCTTTTCTGATCGCTTTTGCGCTTAAGACAGCTCAAGGTTCTACTACAGTCGCGATGATTACGACAGCTTCCATCATTGCTCCTTTGATGGTACCACTGGGTCTAGATACAGAAACGATGAAAGTACTGACTGCCCTCTCGGTCGGTGCAGGAGCCATTGCCATTTCCCATGCCAATGACAGCGGATTTTGGGTAGTCACTCAGCTCTCTGGCATGACCGTGAAGCAGGGAAATCAATCTCACAGCCTAGGTACCCTGATAATGGGGATTTCGGCCATTGTGATTATATACCTGATTAGTTTATTTGTTGGATAAAAATTACCGCGCCGTCCAGCCTCCATCTACGGTGATCAAGGAACCTACCATGTATGTAGCGGCATCGGAAGCCAAAAAGAGTGCCGCTCCCTGAATCTCCTTCAACTCACCCCATCTTCCCAGCGCTGTGGCTCCGACGATAAATTTCTTTCCCTCCTCGGTATTAGCAATCGGCTCATTCATTTCAGTCAGAAAAGGCCCGGGACAAATGGCATTTACGGTGATATTCCATGGAGCAAGCTCCAAAGCTAAAGCTCGGGTCATATTAACAACCGCCCCCTTACTTGCGGTGTAGGGAGTACGATTAGCCAAGCCGACCACACCCAGTGTGCTCGCCAAATTAATAATTGCCCCTTTTTTCTTTTCTTTCATAGAAGGAATAACCGCCTTCGAGGCCAACCAGGTCCCATTCACATTGATATCCATGACTTTCTTAAAATCCTCTTCCGAAAGCTCATCAATCCCTCCCCGAATATTTATCCCAGCTGAATTGATGAGTGTATCAATTCGTCCAAACGTATCCAAGGCTTTTTGGGCCATAGATTCCATCGCTTTTGCCTTGGTGACATCTGCAGCAAAACCAATGGCTTTGACCCCATATTGATTGGAAAGTTCCAAAGCAGCTTCGTCGCATTCGGCTTGATTACGGCTGACAAGCATCACATCTGATCCCGCTGAAGCCAAGCCCGCTGCCATGGCAAAACCCAATCCTTTGGAACCACCTGTGATGATGGCGGCCTTGCCTTTTTGAGTGAAAAGTTCTACTCCCGGAAGTTTGGTGAAATCAGTCATTTGCTTGGATTTAGGTTAAAAGGTTTGATTTGGAGAAGTTTAAGCATTTTTTGACGTTTTCTTCCTCCACTTGTAATTTTTGTTGGTCTGAAAGGCCAAAAACCTGAGGTAAAGAGCCCGGATAGCTTTCTTTGCGGACAAAGGATAAATGCCTAGAGAGCTCGGAACCTGAAACACTTTCAAAAGTCTCCCAATACTTATCTGTAAGGCAAGGAATTTTCAAAGGGTCCCGGGTGATCATTTCCAGTGAAAACTGAATATCCGGATTGTATTTCCTGCAGAGATCCATACCTTTTTTCAAATCCACAATCCCCTCTCCTAAAGGCACTTCTGAGAGTAAAAAACCATCCTCGTATTCCTGAACTCCCATGTCTTTCACATGAGTAGAAAAAGCAAAAGGGGCCAAATTCTCGATCACTTTGTTCGGGTTTTCCAAAAGGGAAACATTATTTCCAAAATCAACCGTAGCACCCACCCACTCAGAACTTAAGTTTTTTAAAATTTCGACAAGTTCCTCCGAAGTCCAGTCCTTATGGTTTTCCACTGCCAATTTCACCTGATGCTTTTTGACTACCCCTTCTGCAAATTGCAAGGATTTCAATGCCTTTTTCTTAAAGTCCCGAAATTGATCCACCGACTCAAAGTTTTCATAGCGACGACCATTTAAGCAAACTGTTCGTAGCACATCCACACCTGCGTTTTTTGCATCCTTGATTTCCTTTTCAAATCGATCTAAATCCGTCTCATCTTTTGGTAACCCGATACTTCCTTCCAAATACAAGTCCAACTTCTCCCGTTCTTCTCTTACCTTATTGCTAAAGTCAAGTCCCCAAGCTCCCACGGTAGTCTGAACTCCTCCGGCACCGATTTGATGACAGTGCCGCATCAAATCCAAAGCATTTTCAAAAGGAGGAAAATTCTCGTTTTTCACCCTACCTCCATAGCGCATTCCATAAGAATGGATGACTATTCCCATCGAATAGCCTTTCAAAAAATCAGGAATTCTGGGAAAAGGCATAGAGAGGGAAAGTCCTGCCAAACTGCTGGCTTGAAGGAATTGGCGTCTTTTCATCATGGCTTGGGGTTGGGTTTTGTCTCTTCTTGATTGAGTTTGGCGATATGCGCGTTCAGTTCGTCAGCTGACCAAGGGTAAACTCTCCCTTGCGATGTATGGCGCGTACCTCCCACGAGTCTTGGACTGATTGGTCCGGCTTGATTTCCCCATTCATTTCGGATATAGGTCAAAATAGCCGCAATACTTCCATCATCCATGGTGGAATGGGATGGCATAACAGGGAGAATTTCCGGTGCATCATATTCTTTCCCATTGACAGAGATCGGACCTTCGATTCCGTGCAATAAAATCAAAGCAAGCCTTCGCTCATCTCCAATCACCCATTCAGAACCTACCAAAGGCGGCCCCATTCGATTGACACCTCCTCCATTACTCGCATGGCAACCTGCGCAGGAAGTCAGGTACTTTTGCCTACCATCAGCAAAAAGCACTTGAGATTGCGCATCTAAAGTCAAAATATCATTAGATTCCTTATCAGGCGAAAACCCCTCCCAACGAAAAAGATTCTTTGCCCGAGAAAGCTGCTGATTTTGTGCCGTCAATTGGAATAATTCCGGCTCTTCATCTAACCAAAATTTCCCTTGATTTTCTGCCTTTGAACCTTGAATGGCTAGCGCTGACAATACTGCCTCAGAAGACCAATGAGTTGATTTGGAAGCAATAAAATTCAAAAGAGAAGCAGTCTCATCTGGATCTGAACCTTGTACTACAGCCAAAGCGAGCGTCTCTAAAAATATGGCTTTCGCTTCCGTTTGGGTTTCAAGAAAGCTCTCTTTATCAAGAAAAGACAAAAATTCAAACTCATCCCCTTCTAAGCTGCTCATGACCGCATCCCGAAAAAGTGCCTCAGAACCAAAATCCTCCAAAATGGACTTCAACAGATCAAATTTATCAGGAACTTGCAGTTGGGAGGCTGTTAAAGCGATCTGAAGTGCCAAAGCCTCATCTTGAATCGGTCTCATTTCCTTTAGGATTATTCCCAATCGCTTAGCAACTGACTCATCTTTTTCAGCAGCTTTTTCCAAAATCCTTAAAACATGCCTTTGCACCTCTGTACTTGAGGTGCTGAAGATTTGAAATAAAAAATCAGCATCTGCAGAACCCAAGCCTTCCAAGGCCCATAGTGCATGGATTTTTCCCAGTTCGGTTTTTGACTTTTCTAGGATAAAATTTTCAAGTAGCGGAACCAAACTCCCCTTTTCGCTTTCTACCAAAAGCCGTTGAGTCATGTCTCGATACCAGCCATCTGCATGGTCCAAGGTTGAAATTAAATCTTCATCGGAAAGCTCTGTTAGATTAACACTTTCAAAATTAGAATGACCTTTCGGAACTATTCGCCAAATCCTACCCATATGGCCCGGCTGATCAAGATTGCGAAGCAAGGTCTGCTCTCGAAGATAGTCTGTCATGTAAGAACCATGCTGTACGATTCCCTGATACATATCAGCGATATACAATCCCCCTTCAGGACCTAAAGTCCCATAAACAGGCCGAAAACGTTCATCCGTTGAGGCCATAAATTCCCTTCCGGGATTAGGATCCTCAGCGGATAGTTTTACGCCCTCCTCTCGAATGACATTGCGCTTTACAAGATTCCCGGCATTCTCCATCACAAACATATTACCATGATACTCCTGGGGCAAAAGGCTTGCTCGGTAAACGGTCGGTGCACTTGCCGAAGTAAATTCAAGTAAACGGCCGGTAGAGTCCAATGTGCCGGGAATATAGCCCCGATTTACAGCCAAATTACTTCGGATGGGATAGACACGGCGATCAATGGTCAGGCCATGATCGATTCCTGTATTCGTTTGATGATTCTTGTTTCTGCTGAAAGTATTTGGCGGAACCAGATCACCATGAAGCTGCGACCAGTTATAATTATAGATCAAGCGACCCTGATCATCTTGGGTGATACCCCATTGTCCTCTAAATTCGGTACTATCCCGGATCCATTCTCCATCCTGTAGTCGATATCGAAGCCTGGATTTGGCGCTGTAGTACCAGTTGTCTAGATTTCTGACAAAACCATTATCTGAATGTTCGGGAATTCCATTGGCAGCATAGGTGGAATCCAATAAGACCTTTCTATCAGCTATCCAATCTCCGTCCAAGTCTTCGGTAACCCAAAGCGCATTATTTTCGGCGACCAAAGCCCCATTTTCAAAAAGCCCTAAGGCACGAGGCATGATCAAGCTGTCCAAATAAACAATCCGATGATCCATTTTGCCATCACCATCTGTATCTTCTAAAATAGCAATGGATCCGACGGGTTGGCCCTCTTCAGAGCCATCGATATCATTCATATATCCACGCATCTCCACGACCCAAAGCCTCCCTCGTTCATCAAATTGGATGATCACGGGACTTTCTACCAAGGGTTCGGAAGCAACCAATTGAACTTCCAGTCCAGGATCAATTTGAAAAGTGAGAATTTCTTCCTCGGCAGCTCGTGCAGGGCTATCAGGAGTCTCAGGTATTGGCTTCGGCTCCTTGCAGGCAGCAAGAATTGAAATGGAGCAAAAAAAGACTTTCCAAGAGAGCCTATTCATGGCATGTAGATTATTTTGGGCGATAAGGTCAATAAACCTCCTTTCTAAAATGAAATATATTTCCCTGATTACCAAACGAGTATTTGGTGAGCGGTTTGAATTATGAGCTTTTGAAAAAGAAAGGGCTCAAATAAACCACAGGAGAGTTTACTCCCGCAAAGAAGCAAAGTGGCAATGGATTGAATGAAGAATTAAAAAGATACTGAAGAAAGAGTATTGAAGGCACGAAATATATTAGCCGGGGGGGGGGGGGGGGGGCAAACCCCAGGTAAAAGAACAACATCATTCCCAAGCGCTGGCCCTTGATCTCGAAAAGGAAGTAGAAATAGGGTGCCAGTAAGACGGAAACGAATTTGCTTAGTGAACAGATGCTATAACGTCAATTTACCACGGCGGAAAAGTACTTCCAATTTTCAAATCCTAAATAAACCTCCAATCAAAGGAAGCCTCCTATTTTCAAAAGAGATTCAGAAATCCTGAAAATTGGACGTAAATTCCATTCACAAACCCATGAAACAACTTCTGATCGCCATATTTCTTTGTGTGAGCATTGCCGGGCCGATGAGTCTGGGAATGGCTGCGTTCGAATTGCGCTTTTGGGAGTTGAGGGAAAATTTCTCGGAGCGATATACCCAAAGCGAAAATAAAGAACGCGTTCAGACCCTAATCTTTTCAAAAAGCGAAATCTCTCAAGTTTTGAAATGGGAGCATGATCGGGAATTTGAGTACCAAGGTCAGATGTATGACGTGCTGGAAATTCACGACAAAGGCGAACAAGTCGAATACCTGGTTTGGCATGATGAGGAAGAAAGCGAATTGAAAGAAAAAGAGCGCGAATACGAGGATTTTGAACATGAAAACCATGAAAGAGCCCAATCAAAAAGTTCTTTTCACCTCACTTTTTTCTTTCAGGAAATCCCACTAACAAGCTTCTTGAAATTATCTCCGGAGCCTTTAGACTCAGTCCAAATCGAAGCATCCTGGAATAATCTTAATACCCTTCCAGTCACCCCTCCTCCTATTCTATTCCGATGATTTAGCATTGCTGCTTATCGCCAGCATTTGTATCAATTAATCCAGAATAGAAATGAAATATTTTATGACCTGGGTGATTTGTTGTGCCTTGATTTTTGAAATGAGAAGTCAGACGATCATCATTTTGGACAAGGCCAATGAAGAACCAGTAAGTACTGCGGCAGTCAGTGATCCTGCCACGGGCAGAGTGGTTTTTGCCAATAAAAAAGGACAGGCAGACCTGAGTTCTTTCGCGGCATCTACTACCTTACAAATAAGCAGTTTTGGGTATAGCATCCTGATGATCCGAAAATCAGAATTGGCTTCGAGTGATGATCTGGTTTTCTACTTGGAGAAAAACAATCTGAATTTGGGAGAGGTAATCATCTCGGCCAATAAATGGACCCAAGACAGTCGGAACATCCCTCAAAAAATCACCCCTATCCCAAAGGCTGAAGTGGAATTTCAAAACCCTCAAACAGCAGCTGATTTGCTTGGGATTTCTGGCAAAGTCTATGTACAAAAAAGCCAACAAGGGGGAGGAAGCCCGATGATCAGAGGGTTTGCCACCAATAGACTTCTCTACTCGGTGGACGGAGTGCGGATGAATACGGCTATTTTCCGAGGAGGAAATATACAAAACGTCATCAACCTTGACCCTTTTGCCATTAGCAGTACGGAGGTCCTTTTCGGCCCTGCTTCTGTCATTTATGGGAGTGATGCTATTGGAGGAGTGATGAGTTTCCAAACATTGAATCCATCATTTTCTGTCAACGAAAAACCTGTAGTATCTGGCACCTTGCTTGGCCGATATTCGTCGGCTAATCAAGAAAATACGGGACATGCATCAGTGCAAATCGGCTGGAAAAAATGGGCCATTGCCACCAGTTTTACTTCTTGGGACTTTGATGATTTGAGGCAGGGAAGTAATGGTCCTGACGATTACCTGAAGCGTAACTATGTCGAGCGAATAGACGGAGAAGATGTGGTAATCCCAATCGAGGACCCTGCTTTGGTGCAGATTCCATCAGGTTACAATCAACGAAACTTGATGCAAAAGGTGCGTTTCCGCCCAAATGATGATTGGGAGTTTCAGTATGGTTTTCATTATTCGGCTACCTCTAGGTATGGGCGCTATGACCGGCACAATCGTGTCCGAAATGGACTTCCCCGCTATGCTGAATGGAATTATGGCCCGCAGAAATGGATGATGAATCACCTGAAAGTTTCCAATTTTCAGTCCAACGGCATCTATGATCGTGTAAACCTGAGTTTCGCCCTTCAAAATTTTGAAGAAAGCCGAATCGACCGGGACTTGAACAACCCGATTCGAAACACACAAATCGAAGAGGTCAATGCCTACTCGGCCAATTTAGATTTTATTAAAAACTTAAATCCCCAGAATTACCTATTCTATGGCTTGGAGTGGGTTTTAAATGATGTAAACTCTTCGGGTTTTACGACAAACATCGATTCAGAAATTCAGGAAGATGGACCTTCCCGCTATCCCAATTCCACTTGGACCTCTTTTGGAGCCTATCTCAATTGGGAGTCAAAAATCCATGAAAAAGCGACTCTTCAAACAGGCCTTCGATACAGTCATTTTGGAATCGAGAGTCAATTTGATACCCGCTTTTTCCCTTTTCCCTTTGAAGAGGCAAGTCTACAAAATGGCAACCTGACGGGAAGTGTGGGAATCATTTGGAATCCGGCTGAATCCTGGATCCTCAGCACCAATTTAGGAACCGCATTCCGCTCTCCAAATGTGGATGACATCGGGAAGGTATTTGATTCGGAACCCGGGGCTGTCACCGTCCCCAACCCAAATTTAAATCCGGAGTACGCCTACAACTGGGATATTTCTATTGCCAAAGTGATCAATGAGACTTTGAAGATTGACCTGACTGGCTTCTACACGCTGCTTGATAATGCCTTGGTACGTAGAAACTTCCAATTAAATGGTCAGGACAGTATCTTCTATGCCGGAGAACTGAGCCAAGTACAAGCTATCCAAAATGCAGCCCAAGCTCGAGTTTACGGTTTACAGTTGGGTATGCAGATCAAATTGAGTAGCCGCTTTACTTTCCTTACGGAAATGAATTTCCAAGAAGGGGAAGAAGAGCTGGATGATGGAAGCATAAGCTCCTCTAGACATGCGGCACCTTTCTTTGGAGTGAGCCGAATCGACTATCAGGCGAAGAAGCTTCGCGCTCAACTCTATGTGGATTATCAAGGTGAAAGAAGTTTTGAAAATTTAGCCTTCGAAGAGCAGCGAAAAGATGAAATCTATGCCAAGGACGAAAATGGGAACAACTACTCTCCAGCTTGGTACACGCTCAATCTGAAGTTTTCCTACCCTTTGACTGATTTTCTTTTTCTAAATGTTGGATTGGAAAATATAACCGATCAGCGCTACCGACCTTACAGCTCCGGGATCTCCGGACCTGGTCGTAATTGGGTTTTCTCCCTAAGGGGAAATTTCTAAGTATTGTTTAAAGTCTGGGGTTTTCCTCAGACTTTTTTTTAATTTAATCAGTGAACGCCCAGACTTTTATGATAGACTACCCCCAGTCCCCCGAAGAAATACAAGCCTACCTGAAAAATGGCCTTAGCAAGGAAGAAGCGGCTAAACGACTGGATCAATTTGGGCCTAATCAACTGAAAGAAAAAAAGAAGAAATCCACCTTCCAACTTTTTCTAGACCAATTCAAAGACTTTATGATTACCATTTTGGTCATCGCTGCTGTATTCTCAGGCATTGCCGGAGAATGGTCAGATACGATTATCATTTTGGTCATAGTTGTTTTGAATGCCATCATGGGCTTCGTACAAGAGTATCGTGCCGAAAAAGCTATGGAATCCCTCAAAAAAATGAGTGAGGTCCAGTCCCAAGTCATTCGGGGAGGAAAAAACCAAGTCTTACCCTCCCGGGATTTGGTGCCGGGCGATTTAGTACTCTGTGAGGCGGGGAATATGATCCCGGCAGATATTCAATTATTGGAAGAGAATGCCATTAAAGTCGATGAGTCTTCGCTGACTGGAGAGTCAGTCCCTGTGGAAAAAGAGGCAAGTAAATCCATCACCCCATCTGCTGAAATCGATTCTCCTACACACCTTTTTAAAGGCACGCTACAAACCAATGGACGCGGGATGGGAATCATTTTGGCAACCGGAATGAATACCCAACTGGGGAAAATCGCCGATTTACTTCAGGAAAAAAGGCCGAACACTCCTCTTCAAATTCGAATGGAGAAATTCGGCAAAACCATTTCACTTTTTATCCTTTTGATTTGTCTGGTGATTTTTGGAATGGGTATTCTGAGAGGAGAAGACCCCATCCCCCTAATGCTTGTCAGCGTGAGTCTAGCCGTGGCGGCCATTCCAGAAGCATTACCCGCTTTGATCACCATTGCGCTATCTTTGGGCGCAGCCCGACTTGCAAAAAAGGAGACTTTGATACGCAAACTACCCGCCGTGGAAAGCTTGGGCTCCATCACCTTCATTTGCACGGATAAAACCGGTACCCTCACCAAAAATCAGATGAAAGTGGTCCGGAAAGAAGCCTCCGAAGAATCATTTCCGGAAGGCCCGAATCCACTTCACTTGGCTATGGCGCTCAATCATGATATTCAGTCCAACGAGGAAGGGGATTTCATGGGCGAAGCGACTGAGTTGGCATTGGTAGAGCATATCGTGGAAGATTTGGGTCAAAAGGAATACGAGCAGATTCATGAAAAATATCCCCGAGTCGGAGAGATCCCTTTTGATTCCGAGCGAAAGCGTATGAGTACTTTCCATCAATTTGAGGACCATGTTTTAGTCATTTGTAAAGGGGCTACTGAGACTATCCTCGACGTACTTGAAAAGGATATTTCTTCAGAAGAAATTATAAAAATGTCCGACCAATGGGCTTCTGAGGGAGAGCGGGTTCTCGCTTTTGCAGGAAAACTCATCCCCTTCCTTCCGGCAGAAGAAGAATGGGAGAATTTGGAAAAAGACCTGTCTTTTTGGGGTTTGGCGGGCATGATAGACCCTCCTCGAGAAGAAGTGAAAGAAGCTATTCAGGAATGTAAAACGGCGGGTATTCAACCTGTCATGATTACTGGAGATCATCCCGAAACTGCCAAAACCATTGCTGAGCAAGTTGGTATTTTGGAGGAAGGCAGACTATCCATCAGCGGCTCGGAATTGCGTGAGCTTTCAGATGAAGATTTTGAAAAGCAAATCGAAAAAATCAGTGTTTATGCTCGGGTTTCTCCCGACCAAAAATTACGAATCGTCAAAACCCTTCAAAGTAAAGGACAATTTGTAGCCATGACAGGAGATGGGGTGAATGACGCCCCGTCCCTTCGAGCAAGTACGATTGGAGTGGCGATGGGAATTACCGGTACAGACGTGAGCAAAGAAGCCGCACACATGATACTTTTGGATGATAACTTTGCTACCATCGTGCGAGCAATCCGGGAAGGCAGAAGAATTTTTGACAACATCCGGAAGTTCATCAAGTACATCATGACCTGTAATGGGGCAGAGATTTTGACAATTACGCTTGCTCCATTTTTGGGTATGCCGATCCCCCTTCTTCCCATTCATATTCTGTGGATCAATTTGGTTACTGATGGCATCCCGGCATTGGCATTGGCAAAGGAAAAAGCCGAAAGCAATATCATGAAACGGCCTCCACGACCACCAAAGCAAAGCCTTTTTGCTGATGGTGTAGGGATTCACATCCTTTGGGTGGGCACCTTGATGGCAGGGGTAACACTCTTTACGCAATATTGGGCTATCCGAAATGAATGGCATTGGCAAACCATGGTTTTTTCCGTCTTAGCATTATCCCAATTGGGGCATGTCATGGCAGTAAGAAGCGACCGTGATTTCCTTTTCAAACAAGGGCTCTTCAGTAATCTGCCTTTGATTCTCGCCGTTTTAGGAATGATTGCTTTACAGATATTGGTGATTTATGTGCCCGTTTTCAATAAGCTTTTTCATACAGAGGCGTTGAATCTACCCGAGCTACTGATTTGTGGAGGGATGGGTTTGGTTGTTTTTCATGCTGTGGAAATGGAGAAACTAGTGAAAAAATTGCGAAGGAACAGCTGAATATGCTTGCATAGTTGAGCATTTTCGAAAAAAAGTCTGTGCAAGAGAAACGAAAACTCATGAATAGAAGAAAGTTTTTAAAATCCGGAATAGCATTGGGAACTGCTCTGGCAGCTGGTGGAATTTATGCATGGAAAATCGAGCCTTATTGGTTGGAATTTGTTCGCCTCCCCATGCCTGTCAAAAATTTACCCAAAGAGCATGTAGGGAAAACCCTCATCCAACTTTCTGATATCCATGTCGGTGATAGGGTTCCTGCTGATTACTTGATAGAATCCATGAGAAAAGCACAGGCCTTAAATCCCGATTGGGTTGTTTATACGGGGGACTTCACGCATTTCAAAAACTCCGAGCAGTACAGCCAACTCAGCACTGTGCTCCAATCAGCTACCAAGGGAAAAATAGGAACTTTCGCCTCCTTAGGAAACCACGATTATGGACATGCTTGGTCCATGCCCGAGGTAGCAGATGAAACCACTTCTATCCTCGAAAATGCAGGAATCAAGACTTTAAGGGATCAAAAATACAACTCGGAGGGATTGACGATATACGGAGTGGAAGACCTCTGGGGCACTAATTTCAATCCCGAAAAAGTGATGAAAACCTGGGATCCCAAAGAAGCCGCTCTCGTGATGTGTCATAACCCTGATGCCTGTGATCTACCGGTTTGGAACGGTTATGATGGTTGGGTTTTGGCTGGCCATACCCACGGAGGTCAAGTCAGACCACCTTTCCTTCCGCCACCTATTCTGCCCGTCCAAAATAGACGCTACGACCAGGGAAAGATTGACCTGGAAGATGGACGAACCCTTTACATCAATCGGGCTCTAGGAAATTACTTCCCTATCCGCCTGAATGTCCGACCTGAAATAACCGTTTTCACCCTTACCCAAGCATAAGTCCAATCTTCCATTTAATTCTTTCCCCAATCTGATTATCTTCCGAATTCATTTTTACAAAAAATAAAAATCGGTGTCATTAGAAAAACAGGAAAAACTACCAAGAAACCTTGGACTTTGGGCCATTTGGATGCTTGTAGTCAACGGATTTATTGGAGCAGGAATCTTTGGATTGCCTTCCGGCGCAGCGGATTTGGCAGGAGATTACAGCGTTTGGATTTATGCTTTTTGTGCACTGCTCATGCTTCCGGTGATTTTGAGCTTTGCCGAAGTTGGGAGTTACTTTAGGGGGACAGGCGGCCCGATCAAATACGGAACGCAAGCTTTTGGAGGGTTCGTAGGTTTTCAAGGTGGCTGGTTGTATTACCTCGCCCGGCTGATTTCCTTCGCCGCCAACACGGTCCTTTTATCAGACAGCATCGCCTATTTTTTTCCTGGTGCAGGAGAAGGCACCGGTCGTCTTTTTACCATTTTGCTTACCATTCTGGGACTTAGTTCGGTGAATATTTTGGGTTCGAGTGAGTCCATCCGATCCATGACCTTTTTCACCGTTATCAAATTTGGAGTCTTGATAAGCTTGGTTTTTGGAGGCTTTGTACTTTTGGGAGACACCATGGTCCCAACATTTGATTCAGCGCTTCCTCAGGCGGGAGATTTAGGTGCGGCAGCCTTGCTTTTGATTTATGCTTTTGTAGGCTTTGAGGGGGCGATTGTCCCTGCAGGAGAAGCTAAAAAACCCGAGCGAGACATGCCCATGGGGCTAATTCTAGGACTTATAGTTGTGGTGATTTTATACATGCTGATCCAACTAGTGGCTATGGCAGCAGTCCCAAATTTGGCAGAATCCACCACTCCCCTATTAGACACAGCATCCAACCTCTTTGGGGAATTTGGAGCCTACTTTCTGATGGTTGGTGTGGCCACCTCCGTAATCGCCAATCTGATTAGCTCCATGTTTTCCGCTACGCGTGTCACCTATGCACTTTCACTAGAAAATTCCCTCCCAGCTTGGTTTGGAAAGGTCCACAATCGCTTTCTTACACCCGCCAATTCAGTCCTATTTTTCGGAATCGCAGCCTTTATCCTAGCGGCCATGGGCTCTTTCCGGTTCCTGGCGGCCATGACAGTTTTATCCCGGCTTTTCCTATTTATCATGACTTGTGCAGCCGTACCTGCACTTCGACCAAAGTTCCGTGGACAAGGAAGATTTATTTTAAAAGGCGGCTATCTAATTCCAATTTTAGGAATTTTGTCTTGCCTGTGGCTGATGATGCAAGTAAGCTGGGAATCAGTTTGGATGACAGGAATCTTTGTATTGATTGGAACGGGTCTGTATTGGATCGGAAAGCGACAAGCAGATAATTCCACAGAATAAACGCTTAGCTTTTCCGATAAATAGTAATTTCGTCCATGTCCCAGGAGAAACTTGCCATCCGTACCGTAATTTTCAGCATGCTGGGAAATGCGCTGCTCTCAGGAATCAAATTTCTGGCAGGTATTTTCGGAAATTCCTTTGCGCTGATCGCTGATGCTATTGAGTCCTTGGTGGATGTTTTTTCAAGTATTTTGGTTTTGATCGGCTTGAAATATGCACAGCGGCCGGCAGACGAAAATCACCCCTACGGACATGGAAAAGCTGAAGCCCTGATTACCTTTTTGGTGGTGGGTTTTCTAATCGTCTCGGCGGTGACCATTGCCTATCAGGCCATTCAAAATATCCGCACACCACATGAGGGACCGGCATCTTGGACCTTGGCGGTTTTGGCAGCGATTATTATGTGGAAAGAAATATCCTACCGATTTGTACTTAATCGCAGCAAAAAGCTTCAATCGAGCTCCCTCCGAGCCGAAGCTTGGCATCATCGCAGTGATGCTATTACTTCAGTAGCTGCATTTATTGGGATTTTGATCGCGATTTGGGGTGGTGAGGGCTATGAAAAGGCTGATGATTATGCAGCCACTTTTGCCGCAGGCTTCATTCTCTACAATTGCTACCTTATTTTTCGGCCGGCACTTGGGGAAGTCATGGATGAAGACACGCATGATGACTTGACTGCCGAAATCCGAAAAGTCGCACTGACAGTAGAAGGAATCACTGGTACAGAAAAATGCTTTATTCGAAAAGCGGGTATTAAATTCCACGTTGATTTGCATGCTAATGTGGACGGGGACTTGACTGTGAGAGAAGGACATGACATCGCCCATGATCTCAAGGATACTTTGAAGAAAGAAATCCCCGAACTAGGGCATATCTTGATACATATCGAGCCATTCGATTAGAGGCTGACAATTGATGTCTTTACAAATCCTCTTCTGCGTTTTTTAAGCTAATTTGAGACCATGGAAAAAATCCTAACCACAAGTTACAAAAGCCCCGTCGGCGAATTGATCCTTGGAGCTTTTCAAGGTCGACTTTGCCTTTGTGACTGGCAATATCGGAGGATGAGAAAGGCAGTGGACGAACGTATCCAAAAAGGACTAAATGCTGATTTTTTGAACTTTGATATTGATTCGGAGAAGAAAAAAACCACTTCAGCTACAGATAAGGATTTTAGACCTGAAAATATCGAAGTCATCCAAGAGGCTATCAAACAGTTAGAGAGTTATTTTTCCGGAAATCGAAAAACCTTTGATGTGCCGTTAAGCATGGTTGGAACAGATTTCCAGCAGAGCGTTTGGAAGGAATTGATGGAAATCCCTATTGGTGAAACGAGAAGCTACTTGGAACTTTCCCGGCAATTGGGTAATCCGGATGCAATCCGTGCGGTCGCTTCTGCCAATGGTGCTAATGCAATTTCCATCATTATTCCCTGTCATCGGATTATTGGTTCGGATGGAAGCCTGGTTGGCTATGCCGGAGGCTTGGATGCAAAAAAGAAACTATTACGGCTTGAGGGAGCGAAACCTTTAAAAAACCAAAACCAGCTTGATTTTTTTAACTAGGCGAATAACCCGAAGCACTGCTTCGCAATTTCCAATTCTTCGTTGGTTGGGATGACCATGAGTTTGACCTTAGAATCCAAGGTTTGAATCTCCTGAATTCCTTTACCTAAACTCTCATTTTTCCCCAAATCCATCTGGATGCCGAGATAGTCCATATTTTCACAAACCAATTTTCGGGTCAAGCCATCATTTTCACCCACTCCTCCTGTAAAAATCACCCCGTCCAACCCATTCATACAAGCAGTGAATGCGCCTATATATTTTTTGATGCGGTAAGCGTACAAGTCATAGGCAAGTTGGGCACGAGGATCCCCTTCCTGCAGGTGCTTCTGAATATCCCGCATATCGCTAAAGCCTGTCAGGCCAAGCATGCCGCTCTTTTTATTCAAAAGATTATTAACCTCATCGAGGCTATAGCCCAGTTGATTGACCAAATAAAAAATGACTGCCTGATCGATGTCCCCTGCCCGGGTTCCCATAATCAAGCCATTCATGGGCCCCATACCCATGCTGGTATCAATCGATTTCCCATTTTGAATGGCAGCCATACTGCAGCCATTGCCCAAGTGAATGCTGATAAGCTTAATATTTTGACTTCCTAAATAATCTATCGCGCGCTCGGAGACATATTTATGGCTGGTACCATGAAATCCATAGGCTCGAATACCATGTTTCTCATAAAACTCATTGGGAATGGCCATCCGAAAAGCAACAGGAGGCTGTGTCTGATGAAAAGCCGTGTCAAAAACAGCCATTTGCTTGGCCTCAGAAAAAATCTCTTCCGCCACTTCTATACCCAAGTAATTTGCTGGATTATGTAGCGGAGCAAGGGGAAAAAGCTCCTTGATTTTTGCTTTTACCTCAGAACTGATCAGTTGAGTACTGGCAAATTTTTCTCCTCCGTGTACTACCCGATGTCCAACCGCTTCTACCTGCTTTGGATCAGAAATGACGCCTATCTCAGGATCTGTCAGATATTTAGCAACCAACCTCAAACCCTCAGAATGAGAATTAATAGCTTTGGTTTCACTTCGTTCTATTTTCTCCTTTGGCAAAAAAGCCTTATAGTCAATTCGGGACTCATCCAACCCAATTCGATCCACTATTCCTGAACAAATTACCTGCTCATCGGGCATTTGGATCAACTGATATTTGATGGAACTACTTCCGGAATTAATGACAAAGATTTTCATTTGGCTGATTCTTGTGCTTGAATGGCTGTGATTACAACCGTATTAAAGATATCAATCACCGTACATCCTCGACTCAGGTCATTGACGGGTTTGTTAAGCCCTTGGAGCATAGGACCTATGGCAATAGCCCCGGTTTCCCGCTGCACGGCTTTGTAGGTGTTATTTCCTGTGTTGAGATCTGGGAAAATCAATACACTTGCCTGTCCGGCTACCTCGGAATAGGGAAGTTTTTGCCTACCTACAATCGGGTCTACTGCTGCATCGTATTGAATAGGCCCCTCAATTTTAAGTTCTGGACGTCTGGATTTGACGATTTCGGTAGCCTTGCGTACTTTCTCTACCTCCTCCCCTGCTCCGGATGTTCCCGAGGAATAGGATAGCATCGCCACCTTGGGCTCTATACCAAACATCAATGCCGATTCGGCTGAAGATATGGCGATATCCGCCAACTGCTCGGAAGTGGGATTTGGTACGACAGCGCAGTCTCCAAAAACTGAGACACGATTAGGGAGACACATAAAGAAGACCGAGGAAACGGTATTAACTCCGGGTTTGGTTTTGACAAACTGCAAGGCAGGTCGAATCGTATGTTGGGTAGTATGCACTGCTCCGGAAACCATGCCATCAGCATGTCCTTTGTAGACCATCATAGTTCCAAAGTAGGAAACATCATGCATGAGGTCCCTTGCAGTGGTAAGTGAAACACCCTTTGCTTTGCGAAGCTCATACAATTCCTGCGCATACTCTTCAAATCGCTCCGATGTAGCAGGTTCTACAATTTTGATTCGGTCATAGTCCGTAGAAATATTCAGACGAGCCATCATGGATTCGATCTCCTCTCGATTTCCCAAAAGAGTAAGCTCAACCACTTCCTGTCGCAGAAGCATATCAGCTGCTTGCAAAATCCGTTCATCTGTTCCCTCTGGCAAGACGATGTGTTTTTTATGACTTTTGGCCCGCTTGACGATCTGATATTGAAACATCCGAGGAGTCAGAATCTCCGAACTAAATGACCCCATTCGATCATCTAGTGCCTTTTCATCCACATATTCCTCAAAAAGCCGAATAGCCAAGGCGATTTTTTCCTTATCCTCCGGTGCAATACGGGCGCGAATTTCATTGACTTTAGTCACGACCATAAAAGTCCCATCGTCCACCTGCAAAATCGGCACAATCGTCTCCAAACCTTCCAAAAGCTTGACGATGGAGGGCTCAGGATGCATTCCTCCCGAAACGATGACCCCGGCTATCTTCCCGAAGTTCCTGGAGATATTGGCCTGGAGAGAACCTATCAAGATATCCCCACGATCCCCCGGAGTGACTACGAGGGTATTATCATTAATTCGATCTAAGAAATTGTGAAGCTGCATGGCTCCCACGACTGATTGATCCACCCGATTGGTCAGGTACTGCTCCCCAAAAAGCAACTTGGCTCCCAAGGAATCCATAATTTCTCCCATTGTAGGATTGCTAAGCTGCTCATGGCTAGGAATAGCGCTGATCAGAATACTTTTTGGAAGAATATGCTTGAGCCGTCTAAGGATCTCATCCCGCTTGGATGGCTTGACTTTATTTGCGATGAGGGAAAGGACCTGAACCTCCTGACTGAGGTAGCTATTGACGCTTGCCATGGCCAGATCGATGATTTCTGAGGTCGTCCGATGGGCGCAATTGAGAATAATGGCAGCAGGGATTCCCAAGTTTTTGGCTATGCTGATATTCCCGTCAAACTCCACATTGGTGCTTACGTCCGAAAAATCAGTTCCTTCTACCACGATAAAATCTGCCGATTCTTTCAGAGAATTAAACTTCTCAATGATTACATCTATAAGAAAGGCCTCATTACTCTTATTAATTTCCTTGAAGGCATTTTTCCGAGTGAAGGCATACATTTCATCATAGCGCTGATGAAGGTTGAAGTGCTTCCCAAGCAGTTCCAAACGCCGGTCTTTATCTCTCTTATTACCTGTTATAATGGGCTTGAAATAGGCCAATCGATCCGTTTTGGCAGCCAGCATATTCATTAGGCCCAAGGCAAAAATGGATTTGCCGGAAAAGGGTTCAGTTGTGGTGAGATAAATCGCTTTGGTCATAATATTCTAAAAACTAAATGAATCTGAGGCAAAATTGCTCCCGATAAGTTTAAAAATACCTGATAAAGATCAGCTGACAAGGAAATTTTTCTTTTTCAAGATTTACCAAAGTTGGGAAGGGTTAAAACCAACAATGGTTAGATGCTTGGGGTTCGAAGTTCGGGGTTTTCTGACCTTGAAAATTGACTATTGAGTTTGATAATTGATTATTATCAACTGGCTCCCACTGCCAAGGAAAACAGTTTTGGCGACGACCTTTCAACTTTTCCACCTCTCCCCTTACAATTCACTATTTACCTCTCACTACTTACCAATGAGATAGCCACGTCGCTTCTAGAATTACCCGAGAATCTAATGTTTTTCGTTCCAGCTCCTCGCTATAACGGCACCTTACAACCTTCCCTCTTTAAACTTTCCAATTCTAAAAAGTCCCCGCCACCAAGAACCCAATATAGGTCCCCAAGGCATTTCCCAAGCTGCCAACTAAGACTCCGGGGATTAGCAAATCAGGCCGATTCAAGCTTTCAGCAGCAGCGATAGCTGTCGTATTCCCTCCCACATTGGCCTGGGAAGCAACTGCGATCACATCCCAGTCCATTTTCAAAAGGGCACCTATTCCAAAAACAAAAATACCATGAATCAAAACCAGCAAACCCACAAACAGAATCAAAGTACCCGCCAATTCACCCACACCGGACAGCGCACTGATATCGCAAAGCGTCCCTATCACCCCCAGGAAAATCATAATCATAAAAAAGCCTAGAGTTTGCTTTCCGTGCATTTGCTTGACGGCAGGAAATTGTGCTAGAATCAAAGCAATAGTCGTCAAGGTGATAATCTCAGGGACTTGAGGAAAATACTCCGCCACTATTCCACTAATAACCATGGCCAAAAAGCCCAAAGCCAGCACGGAGGCCAAGGAAGACATGGAAATCACCTCAACCCCAGTACTCTTTGGGGTGCTTTGGGCGGATTGTAGTTTTTTTCGGGGAAAAAGCTTTTGAAGGTAGCGTGGCAAAATCAAGGTGGCGATAATCCAAGGCGTTCCGATCAAATTATCCACCACGGTAGTAGCAGCAAAGAGCGGCCCATTTTCATTGACTGCATAGCTCAGTGCTACTGCATTAAAATTGATACTGCCCCCGATATAGGTACCCGTGTACATTCCTGCCACTGCCCCGGCGAGTTCGCCAATCGCCGCTTCCGGCCTCACCAGTAACCAAGAGACAGCCACCCCAACCACAGTGCCCACAGTCCCAATACCAAACATCAGGAGTATGGGAATCCCGGCGTCTTTGAGACTTCGTAAGTCGACTTCAAGCAAGGCGATGAAAATCCCCAATGGGGCTAAGTACAAAAACACCCCGTCGTAGATTGGGTGCCCTTCCATCGCAGAGGGAATCAGTCCCACATTAGCAAAAAAGGCGCAGATCAAAATCACCCAAATGGGCGTACCCACCGTCCTCCCCCATGGAAAACGCGTCAACCAAATGCCAAAAAACACAGCCACACAAAGTGTAGCAGCAATAAAAAGCGGATGATCTTGAAATCCCATGTCGGGAAATTAGGGAAAGACATGGAATAAAAGCATAAAATCCAATGGAAATGATGACTAAAAAATCGGTCAGTGATTGTTTTTGAGGACTTGCTTCACTAAATTTTGAAAAGCAAGATTGTTTAGAATATGAAAAAGTTACTTTGGTCTCTAGTTTTTTCTGCCATACTAGTCTCCTGCAGCCCCAGTGCTGCACCTCCTGTACTCACTGAAGTTTCTACACCCGGCTATCATCCGGGGAGGGTAGTTTGGTACACCTTGGCTTCCCCCAATCCGGAAGTAGCCAAAAACTTCTATGAATCGGTTTTCGGCTGGACCACGACTCCCTATGGGGATAATAATCGAGAACTTTGGGTCTTTCAAAAAGATCAAAAGCCAGTAGCACTCATGGCCCGCTATAAAAGCGACAACAACTCCGGAGAATGGATAGGAAGTATCTCAGCAGAAGATGTGGAGCAGGCAAGTTCCGAAGCCAAATCCCTCGGTGCTACCATTCTAGCCAAACCCGTAGCTGTAGCCAATCAGGGGATGATTTCCTATGTTCAAGATCCTCAAGGGGCGCATTTCTCCTTGATTCGAATGGCAGGAGGAGACCCCGAACCTAATCTTGCTTCCCTAGACAGTTTTTTGGGTATGGAGCTTTGGTCCAACGATACAGAACAATCCCAAAAATTCTACACCGATATCCTTGACTATGAGATTGAAATGCGCCAGGAGGGAGATGTAGATTATACGGTATTCAAGAAGAATAACCTCAACTGCCTTGGAATGCTCCAAAACCCGGTAGAAAATGTGCGTAGTCACTGGCTTCCTTATATCAGGGTAGCAGATGTAAATGCTGCCTTGGCTAAGGCCAGAGAGCATGGAGCGACTGTCTTGCTAGAACCGAGTTTTGATATCCGAAACGGCTCGGTAGCCATTATTCTTGATCCTACCGGAGCCCCATTAGCCCTTCAAGTCTACAATCCTTAAACATTCCCAAAATGAAAAAGCGCATCATCAGTTTACTGCTTATACTTGGACTATCTCTCTTTTTGCCCGCCTGTGCCAATATGCATGTGACAGGAGGTGTGGGGCTCAACTTCAGCGGAGGCCCTTATGGCATGCGTGTCACCCCTTCAGTCAATGTGGGGATGTATGGGGGAGGCTATCGCTGGTAAGTAAGATTAGGATAAAAGGATATTTATGGCGTCTATCCCCCGGATTTGGGTGGATAATGGAGTTTTTATGGCGCCTAATTGAAGTAGTGCTGCATTAAAAATGAAATACCAAAATCTATATATTGACTTTGAGCCAAGTTGGGACACATATAATAAAGTGACAGAAATTATAGGGAGGACTCCTCAAAAACATCAAAAATCAAAATTTGATGAAAACGATGAACCTTCAACTTGGTGGCTTCAACTATTGGAAGATGAAGAAAATGACATTTATGTTGACTTCATTAATGTTTTCATGGACTTACTCGAGCCAAACTTTGAAAGGTTAAAATCCATTGGAATTGGTAAAGAGAATATTTTGATTTGGCTTGTTTATGAATACGACAGCCAATGTGCATTAGGATTTAACGCGAAAGAACTTGAACGGTTAGGAAAGAACGGAATAGCCTTGAACATTGACTGTTATGAAAGAAAAAAAAGAAAAAACGCAGAACAACAAGGCATATAGCTTATGTAGAGTGAACGGTTTTCAGCAAGGTTTTTACTCCGTAGCTAGCTTTGGTTTCGGTGGACAGGTAATTAATCGGCTTAAAACCCGCTGCTGCTCTTATTTTTATCTTTGCTTACTACCAAATGAACAAATCAGTTGACAACTATTTTATCGAAGGCTGTGGAAGATGTCCTTTGGGCGGCAGTCCTGACTGTAAGGTTCATGCTTGGACATCGGAACTGGCACTTTTACGAGAAATAGTCTTGAGCTGCAGCTTGACCGAAGGATCCAAATGGGGAGTCCCTTGCTACACTTTTCAAGACAAAAATATCCTAATCGTCAGTGCTTTTAAAGACTATTGCTCCATCAGTTTTTTCAAAGGGTCGCTGCTAAAGGACGATAAAAAGCTATTGGTAAAACCTGGGCCTAATTCCCAAGCAGGAAGACTAGCCAAGTTTACAACTATCCAAGATATTATCGGCATAGAAAAAGACTTAAAGGCCTACATCTACGAAGCTATTGAAGTCGAAAAAGCGGGAGTGAAGGTTCCTATGAAAAAGAATCCCGAGCCCATTCCTGAAGAGTTTGAGGAAAAATTGGATTCAGACCCTGTCTTGAAAGATGCATTTGAAGCATTGACCCCGGGAAGGCAGCGTGGCTATATTATTTATTTTTCCCAGCCCAAGCAATCAAAAACCAGAATAGCCCGAATAGAAAAATGTGAGCCCATGATCTTGTCTGGAATAGGTCTCCATGACAAGTACAAATCCATGAAAAAATCCGGAAATACCGTAAAAAAGCCTGGATAATTCTACTTTTTAAAAGGCTCCACCAATAAATCAAAATTTAATATAGATGAGTAGACCAAACTTTGAAGACATTAAATCCGGTGAGGAATTCAATAATTGGTATTGGTTAAAGGAAGAAATGGTCGCCATTTGCAAAAAGACCGGATTACCTCATACCGGTAGAAAATTTGACCTTCGAGACAGAATCATGTACGCCTTGGACCAGCCAGGCAAAGTGAAGCCTGTGCCCAAAAAGCAAAAGACAAAGTCAAGCTTTAACTGGGTAAAAGAGAGCTTAACCTTAGAGACAAAAATAACGGATAATGTATCCTTCGGCCCGAATTTCAGAGCATTTATGAAAAGTCAGCTAGGCGATAAATTTTCATGCCATAGCGACTTCATGGATTGGATGAAGTCTAATGTAGGAAAGACTCTCCAAGATGCGATCGAACAGTATAGGCTTTTTGAAATTAGGAAAAAGGATCCCAACTTCAAACGAAGCATTGCTGAAAGCAACATGTACAATCAATACACCCGGGATTTTATGAAAGATAATCCAAATGAAAGTCTTAAAAATTTACGGAGGTGCTGGATGCTTAAGAAGCAACTACCAACCAAAGATGGTTTTGTAAGGTATGAGCGATCGGATTTAGAATTATAAAGAATAACCTCTTCATTGAATTCTTAGGAGAGCTAATAGTTATTGGATACTATTGAAAATCTATCTTTGTGCACTGGGAATATTTAGTAAGTAAAGACAAGAGAGGAGACTTTTAAGTTTAGACCAATAAAATAAATCTGAAAGTAGATGGTCTTATCTTAGAAATTCATTAAGACCAGCGTTTTCTATGATCGAAATCATTGACCTGAGCCAAGAAATCTATGAAGGAATGCCTGTCTTCAAAGATCTTCCTTCCGTGAAAATGAGTATTCATAATTCGCATGAGGAATGGAATGGAGAAAAAAATCCTGCTGCGCGGACGCCAGCTGTTCACAAACTTGAGCTCGGAGAGCATACAGGCACTCATGTGGACGCCATCAATCACATGGCCATTGAGCACAAGGGAAAGTCGATTGATAAGATGCCCTTATCCATGTTTTATACAGAGGGAATCTGTCTAGATTTTTCGCATAAAGGACTCCGGGAGTTAATCGAAAAAGATGAAATAACAGAAGCATGCGGCAAAGCTGAAGTAGAGATAAAAGGAGGTGATACGGTTCTGCTATATACAGATCACTTTCGAAAGCATTTCGGATCCGAAAATTGGAAAAACGGTCCAGGAGTCTCCACCGAATGTGCAAGATGGCTAGGAGAAAGGGGAATAGCGGCATTTGGGGTGGAAACCATGTCACCGGGTGTATCGGGTGTCTCCAATCGAGAGGTTCATCATATCTGCGGAGAGCTGAACTTTACTCATTACGAAAATATGATCAACCTACATCAACTAATCGGTAGGGGTAGATTTCGATTTGTGGGCTTGCCATTGAAAATCCGAGGAGGAACTGGATCTCCGATCAGAGCAGTAGCAATTTTTGACTAGGGAAACCCCTGCCACCATTAAACTGATAAAATTGATTTTTCCCATCCTGTGAAACTTTTACAATAAAGAAAAACTTCCTTTACGACTACTTTACATTGGAAATACATCTTGCTCGATGAATTTTCGAATCAAGCACTTTCTCACTTGGATTTTTCTGCTTCAATCGACCTATTCAATGGGTCAACAGAATCAATCAGATCTTGCCGAGATAAAAATACTAGCCGAAAAAGATCCCAAAGAAGCCTTCCAAAGACTTCAGAATCTTGAAAGACACCTATACAAAAATACTGAAGGAGAAGCCCTTTTTTTAGAAGGTCAACTATTGATGGAATTCGGCCTGTATAATGAGGCCGCAGGTAAACTCTATGAAGCAGAGGAGCTTTTTAAGAACGAAAATTGTACCAGCTGCCTGGCAAATCTTTACAATCAGCTTGGTAAGCTTTATTACAAGACAAAAAGCCCTACAGAAGCCCTACAGCTACACCATCAAGCACTTGGGCTTTTTGAGGAAATGGGTGATTTAAAAGGAATAGCCCACTCCAAAGGCTTGATAGGTTCAATGTTTGAAAAAATGGAAGATTACTCTCAAGCCTTGGCTTTTCAAAATGAGGCAGTGCAGTTGAGTAAGGAAATGAATGATTCGAGTGAACTGAGCATTCTTTTCGAAAACATCGGAAGCATTTATGAGGACTTGGAGGAATATGATTCCGCAGAGTACTATTTCCAATTAGCCTTTGAACTCAATAATGCAATAGGAAGTATCCTTCATATGCCCGGAAACATTAATAACCTGGGGGATACAAGAAGAAAAACCAATCGAGCGGCGGAATCCATCCCATACTATGAGGAAGCCTTAAGAATAAGTCAGGTGATTGGAAACACCTATTTAGAACGAAGTGCTACAGTGGATTTGGGGAAAGCCTATGCGGATCTAGGAGAATTTGAAAAGGCTTATCAGTTGTTTTCAGAAGCTCGAGAACTTAGTGAAAATATTTTTTCTGAGGAAGCCGCAAGGCAGCTTGCATCACAGGAATTTCAATATGAAATCAAGCAAAAACAGCTAGAAATAGCACAATTAGAAAACACCCACATCTTTGAGTCTCGAGTACGCTGGCTTTTAGTCAGTTTGATCGTAACGCTCCTGGGATTAGGATGGGTACTGATGTCAAAGCAACGACTGAAAATAAGTGGGACGAGAAATACCCTTAAAAGGCAAGAAGAGCTCATAGAGATCAAAGAGCGACTGCTGCAAACCGAAAAAGAAAACATCAACCTCTTGGAGGCTAGAATGTCAGCTGAGGTTGCAGCCCAACAAAAAGCTCTGACTGCACAGACACTTCATGTAATTGAAAAAAACCAGATGCTCAAAGAGATCCAATCCAAACTGGAGGATATCCTTCAGCGGGATTTAAAGGAGCAGAGGAAAAGGCTAAGAAACCTGATCAAACAAATTGCTTTCAATTTGGGACAGGATCAGGACTGGGAAGAGTTCAAACACACGTTTGAAAATGTGCATCAGGATTTCATAAAAAACCTCAAAACTGAAAACCCCGACCTCACACCTGGGGACATCAAACTAGCCTGCTTGATGAAGATGAACTTGAGTAGCAGAGAAATCGCAGCAACCCTCGGAATATCCATGGAAAGCTTACGAATATCACGATATAGACTCCGAAAGCGACTACAGCTCTCCGAGAGCAAAGAGCTACATCAATACCTCCACTGTTTATGATTTAAGATTTATTAATCTTGAGGTAACATAATATATTACATTGAAATTCAATACTTTAAATTATTTTTTCTAGATTCTGTTTCGGTTTTGTTAACGCTTTTTTCCCGGTCTGTTACAGTCATTCTTAACCTTTAATTTCCTTTTTCGGGACTTTTCATATCTAATCTTGCATGGTCAAAACAATTATAAACCATGCACAAAAAACTCAATTATTTTCTTTCAATTTTTACCCTTACAGGACTTGCCTCCTGCCAAGAATCCTCTTTGCAAAAAGGGGACTTACCCGACGAAAAAGTCGAACTAATCAGTCCCCTACACATCAGTGATTCGGTCATCCATGATACCGATGACCCAGCTATTTGGATTAATAAATCCAATCCAAGCCAAAGCCTAATCATTGGAACTGACAAAGACTCAATCGGAGCTTTATATGTATTTGACTTGACAGGAAAGACTATCGATAGTCTCGTCCGAAGAGATATTCAGCGTCCCAACAATGTGGACATTGGCTATGGATTGATTCATGGAAAAGATACCATCGACTTTGCCGTAACAGGCGAAAGACTGACATCTAAAATCCGCTTTTTCTCCCTACCTGATATGAAGGAATTAAATCCAGGAGGACTGGAAGTATATCAAGGTGAAACAGGAGAGGATTATCGGGATTTGATGGGAATAGCCCTTTATCAAAGCCCCAAATCAGGAAAAACCTACGTCATCGCAGGGAGAAAAAATGGACCTACAGATGGCACATATCTCTGGCAATATGAAGTGAAAAGCCAAGACGGAAACCTCTCTCTGGAATTGGTGAGAAAGTTCGGGAATTTTTCAGGAAACAAAGAAATCGAAGCCATAGCGGTAGACAATGAGCTTGGCTACATCTATTATTCAGATGAGGGTACAGGGGTAAGAAAGTACTACGCCGAACCCGATATGGGAAATGAGGAGCTTGCACTATTTGCCACTGAAGGTTTCACCGATGATCATGAGGGAATTTCCATCTATAAAACCTCTGAAACCGAAGGCTATTTGCTTGTATCGGATCAAGGGGCAAATCTTTTCCATGTCTTTCCCAGAGAAGGCAGCCAATCCAACCCACACCAGCACTCCCTGATTACCACACTTCCATTGAGTACACTTTCGAGTGATGGGAATGAGGTCACATCAGCTGATCTAGGCGGGGAATTTTCTGAAGGACTTTTTGTGGCTATGTCCGACGATAAGACATTCCAAATCTACTCTTGGAAACAACTCAAAAAACATATTAACCAAAACCAATAATCAATTATGAACAAACAGCTACGTGTAGTTACTTCCTTGTTGCTTTTTTTCCTTTTGATGGGAAATTCATGGGCACAAGGAGTGTTGAAAGGGCGAGTGATCGATGCTGAAAATCTATCACTTCCCGGTGCTAATGTCCTTTTGAAAGGAACCAATTATGGTACAATCACCGATCAGAAAGGGGATTTCTACTTTGCCAATCTTCCTGCGGGACCTTATGAAGTCACTGTCTCTTACCTAGGGTATGGTCAACTGACAAAAAATGTGGAAATCAGAGATGGACAAACCTCGACTCTAAATTTCAAAATGGATGAATCAGAACTGGAAGCTGCAGAATTCATCGTTTTTGGAGATCGGCTAAAAGGCCAGGCAAAGGCTTTGACTCAGCAAAAAAACAATGCTAACATCACCAATATTGTTTCTTCTGATCAAATAGGACGCTTCCCTGACGCAAACGTAGGAGATGCACTCAAGCGAATCCCGGGAATCACGATGCAGAATGATCAAGGTGAGGCCCGAAATATTATTATCCGCGGAATGGCTCCACAACTCAATTCTGTTACGCTAAACGGAGAAAGAATTCCTTCTGCAGAAGGTGATAATAGAAATATTCAGATGGACTTGATCCCCTCTGATATGATCCAGACGATCGAGGTGAATAAGGCTGTACTTCCTAATATGGATGCTGATGCCATCGGAGGATCTGTAAACTTAGTAACCCGGCAGGCTCCAAACAGCTTGAGGGTTTCAGGAACTGCCGCAAGTGGAATCAACCTACTCTCTAATAAGCCGATCTGGACTGGAGCAGTCATTCTAGGAGACCGCTTCTTGAATGATAAATTGGGTGTTATTTTCTCCGGATCATACAACAACCACAACTTTGGATCAGACAATGTGGAAGCTGTGTGGTATGATTCTGACAATGGAGTTGTATTGGAAGAATTTGATATTCGAGAGTATCGGGTACAGCGGGTGCGCCGATCTGCAACCCTCGCTCTAGATTATGAAATTGCACCAAACCATACCCTGTTTCTTTCGGGAATGTACAATCACCGCGACGATTGGGAAAATCGATTTAGAATGCGAGTAAGTAGATTGGATGATTCCTTTGACGATGGGGATTTCAGTCAGATTAGCCCGAATGTTTACGAAACAACCGGAAGGGTAGAATTCCAAACCAAAGGTGGTTTAGATAATGGAAGAATAAAAGCCGCTAGATTGGAAGATCAGCGGGTTTACAATATCACCGGTGGTGGTAAGCATTTGTTCAACAAATTACAGATGGATTGGAATCTGACCTATGCCAAGGCATCTGAAGAGCGTCCCAATGAACGCTATGCATCCTATCGCTCCTCGGGACAAGATGTCCGAGTAGATCTAAGCAATCCAAGATTTCCCTTAGCGATACTACGCAATCCTGCTGACAACTTGGGAATCGGCTTTAATGGACTATCTGAACAATATGGCTATACCTTTGATCAAGATCTCAATGGTAGATTGGACTTTAAGCTTCCTTACTCTGATAAGGGAATACTTCAGTTTGGTTTAAGGTATCGTGGCAAGAAGAAGGAACGAGACAATAACTTCTTCGAATACGAGCCACTCGATGAGGATGCCTTTGGAGCAACCCTCGGAGCTGTTCCCAATATTGACTATTCCGACCCCAATTACCTTGCAGGCTCACAGTATGCAGTGGGTAGATTCATGGACCCTAAATTTCTAGGAGGGCTTGACCTCACCAATGGCGGACTATTTGAGGAATCAGATGTGCTGGAAGAATATGCTCCCGGAAACTACAATGCTACCGAAAACATCACTGCTGCCTATGTCATGGCAGATCATCAGTTGAATAGTAAGCTATCTGCCATTGCTGGTTTACGAATCGAGCACACGGCAATTGATTACACTGGAAATATTTTCGATATCGACAATGAGACTATCGCTCCTGTTTCTGGAGATCAGAGCTACACAAATTTCCTACCGGGTCTACACTTCAAATATGACCCTACAGCCAATACAGTCATTCGTCTAGCTTGGACCAATACCATCGCAAGACCGAATTACTTTGACCTGGTCCCTTATGCAGCCTTCAGTATAGAAGATGAGGAATTAGAAAGAGGTAATCCAAACCTCAAAGCAGCTACCGCGATGAATTTTGATTTGATGGCTGAGCAATATTATGAAAACCTAGGTTTACTCTCTTTTGGAGGTTTTTATAAGGATATCGATAATTTCGTTTATACGATTACTACTCAGGGCTTCTCAGACCCGCAATTTGGTGAAGACCTTCAATATTCAAGACCAGAGAATGGGGGTACAGCATCAGTGTATGGTTTAGAGGCTTCATTTCAGCGACAGTTTTTCAAAAATTTCGGACTATACCTGAATTACACTTTCACCCAATCCTCGACTACAGGAATTGAGGATCGAGAAAACGAAGATCTTCAACTGCCAGGTACTGCTGAACATATGTTCAACGCCTCGCTTTCCTATGAAAATAAGCGATTGGTTGTTCGTCTGTCATTGAACTATGCTTCAGATTACCTAGATGAGCTAGGTGGAGAAGGATTTGAGGATAGATTCTACGATGAACAGACATTCCTTGATGTCAATGCTTCCTATGCAATCACTCCAAAATGGAGGATCTTTGCCGAAGGAAATAATCTGACCAATCAACCGCTTCGCTACTATCAGGGAATTCAGGCGAGAACCATGCAGGCAGAATATTACAATGCCCGATTCAACTTTGGATTGAAATTCGACCTTTTTGAGTAATTAACAGGTAATAATCAAAATAGGCTGCCCTTGTCAAATGGCAGCCTATTTCTTTTTCAATACGGAGAGCTTTGATACTCGTTCACTTATTTATTAATCCAACTTTCTCAAATATTTGAAAAACTCCGAATCGGTGGACAACACAATACTGGTGCTTCCATCCATGGATTTTTCGAAGCTTTCCATCGTTCTCAAAAACTTATAAAGTTCAATGGATTGACGGTTTTTATTGTATGCTGATGCATAAATCGCAGTTGCCTCGGCATCTGCCCGACCTTTGATTTCCTCAGCTTCTCGGAATGCCTCCGACTGAATCTGAGCCAAGTCCCGCTCTTTGTTACCTTCGATCACACGAGCGCGACCTTGTCCTTCAGAGCGAAACTGATCAGCAATCCGATTTCTTTCAGAAATCATTCTGTCATAGACTCGATCCCGCACATCATCTACATAATTCATTCGCTTAAATCGGAAATCAAGAATACGAACCCCCAAATCGGCTGTTCGCTCATTGGCTTTCTCCAATACAATCCGTTCTATCTCATCTCGTCCTACCGAGATATCTTGGAGCACCTCAATCTCCTCCATGAAATCCTCGGTGATCTCCGGTTCTCGATTGGTAGACCGGACAATATCCAGCAAGTCATGGCTAGCAATGGCATTTCGAGTTTCCCCATCCAGGATATCATCTAATCGGGATTGAGCTGATCTTTCGTCCCGAAGTCGGATGAAAAACTGCAAGGGATTCGTAATCTCCCAACGCGCATAGGTATCAATGAAGATGAATTTCTTATCCTTGGTAGGCACCTGATTCTTGTCTCCATCCCACTCCAAGTATCGTTTGTCGAAAAACTGCACCTTATGAAGGAATGGAATCTTAAAATTCACTCCTGGATCGGTCCGAGGCTCACCCACGGGCTTACCGAATTGAGTGACAATGGCCTGCTGGGTTTCATCCAAAATAAAATAACTATTGAATAGCAAAATGGTGAAAATCGCCACGGTTACGATGCTTATTATTCTTTTTCGATTCATTGCTGCGGGGTTTTTACTTTATCAATATTCAAGAGAGGCAACACATTGTTTCCTTTTTCATCCACAATGATTTTGTTACCGATTTTCGGAAGAATACTCTCCATCGTTTCGAGGTAGATTCGCTGCTTGGTGACTTCGGGAGCCTTTACATATTCCGAATACAAAGAATTGAATCGCTCCGCTTCTCCTTTGGCCCGATTGACTCGATTCAGGGCGAAAGCCTCCGCCAATTGAATTGTCTCCTCTGCCTCACCCCGAGCTCTTGGAATTACTCGGTTGTACTCAGCTTCAGCCTGATTAATGAGCGTTTCCCGCTCTTGCTGCGCTTGGTTTACTGCGTTGAAGGAAGGCTTGACTGGCTCCGGGGGATTCACATCTTGCAAAACAACCTGGTCGATTCGAATTCCATTCTCGTACTCGTCGCACATTTCTTGAAGTCGAACCTCTACACTGGAAGCCACCTCTTGACGTCCGACTGTTAGCACCTCATTGACGGTCCGGTCACCTACTACTTTTCGCATAACTGACTCAGACATATCGCGAAGCGTCTTTTCTGCATTCCTTACTTTGAATAGAAACTTGTAGGAATCAGTGATTCGATACTGCACCACCCACTCCACATCAGTCAAGTTGAGATCTCCTGTAAGCATCATACTTTCATCTCCATAGCCAGATTTGGTATATTCAGACTCACGACCTGCACGGGTGGTTCTAAAGCCAAACTCCTGCTTGAGCTGTCTCTGAACCGGGATTTTATACATTCGCTCGATTCCGAAGGGCAGCATAAAGTTCAGCCCAGGCTGCACGGTACGATTGTATTCCCCAAGCTGAATGACCACTCCCTCTTCTTCAGGACCCACGGTCCGAATACTCGAGAATAGTCCAATTAGTAATACAACCCCAATCAGAATTTTACTGAGGTACTTCCGAATCCAGTCCGGATTGATATTGATTTGATAGTTTCTGTCTTCCATATTTCTTGTTTACATCTTTTACTACGGATTCCTCAAGGAGAGGGATAGGAATAATCGTCTTAGTATCAAGATTACAATAAAAAAGGCTATGATTAAAGGTTTAACCCTAAACTTTCCGCTGACAAGTTTTTTAATATCCAGAAATAACTGGAATGAAACCTTGGCCTATATCTGGTAAAATACGACAAATAGCGTATGGTAAATCGGGAGTCATTAATCTTTCTTTATCCTATCAATTAAAGGAATTTTATACCTCCCAAACAAATGAAAAAATTAAGCTTCTTATTATTCGCGCTGGCCTTCCTGGTAGGAAAGGCTTGGACGCAGACAGCTCCCACCTTTAAGTATACAATCGGTGGGAAAATCGAAAAAATGACCCTGACAGATGCAGGTGTATTGCTGGTAAATGGCAGTAACGGATTGGCTGGGATTAAACCTGGTGCAAGTAGTCCACACTTCAACTTTGCGGAGTATGGAAAGATCAAAGAAGAGGAGATGGAGTTGGTACCCATGAGTCCATATGTTGTATTGACTCAGGGCGGAAAATCCCAGATTCCCGGGACCATCTTTGCCAACTCTAAGCGAACCGTGATCGATGTGATCACCGGAGAAAAAGTCTTCGTAACCGAAGAAAATGGATGGAAGCAAATTGCGCAGCTGAAGATTTTTATCCCAGAAAACAAACTGGTTGTAGTAGGCAATCGAGAGAAGAGTGAAGGGGAAGTTTTGGCTGTGGGCATCTATGATTTGGCTACAGGTAAGCAGGATGGCTTTGCCAATCTGGACCCAAATGCCGGCAAAGTGCGAAGTGCGGCAGCAATTCCCATGAGTTCAGGTGCCCCATTCCTACTCAATGATCAAGTGTTTGTTCCAACGACAAAAGGTGTGGTATCCGCCAATGTCAAAGAAGGTGGAATCATCTGGCAAAATGAAATTAAGAATATCACCAGCATGGTGGCAGATGAAACAGGAAATGAAATCTACGGATTTGAGGAACGGTCCAATGGGGACACCCGAATCCATAAATTCGGAAAAGATGGACAGGAACTTTGGGAGGACGAGCGCAAAATCAAGGGCTCGGTCACGCGTTTTCAGATTCTTCCGGGCGGCTTGGCTGTAGTCAGCGATGTATTCAAAGGCGGAAGCAGCCTTGTAAGTCAAATTGGTGGTAGTGGAGAATCAAAAATTGCCTTCCTCGATGCCGCAACCGGAGAGGATCTCTGGGAAAAAGCTCCTAAAACCAAAGGCTATGTGCAGCATTTTTATGTCATGGAGGATGGAATATTATTTGGTTTGGCAGAAGGCGGAATCAACAAAATCAAGTTTGATGGCACACCGCTCTTTAAAAAGCCAATTGATACCGGAGCAAATATTCACACCATGGCCACCACCCCACAAGGAATGATCTACATCACCGATACCGATGCAAATATCATCGACCTAAATACGGGTGATGCCAAATGGAAAAAGGGTATTCAATACAAGAAAGCAATTTCAGTGACCAGTGCTTATGACCAAGCGAATGGACGATATCTGATCAGTACGGGTGAGGAGATTTTGGCAATAGATGAAAATACAGGAGACCTCAGCACACTGGCTAAGTTGAAATTTGAAGGTAAAGAAAGTCCCAACACCATGGGGATGCGATCTTCTGGCTTGTATTTGGCTTCGGATCAAAATATGATGCTACTTGATGTCGATGGTCAGGAAAATTACCATGTATTCCATAAGGCCCCCGGCCAAAGTACATTTGCAAAAGTTGCTCTGGGTGCATTGACTGTAGCCTCAGCAACAGTAGCGGCAGCGGCAGCGTCCCAATCCACCTATTCTTACTACATCGGGGAATACAGCAGTGCAGAGGCCCAGCGTGCCAATAGAAATGCAGCAGCTGCAGAAAGCTTCTCCAATATTGCTTCTGTTTCCTACGGAGAGATGACCAAGCGATTTAAAGCTACTATGGCAACTGCCAACGACCAGTTTATCCTTACCGATCTGAGTGATGGTGTAGGATTAGTCAAGGTAAATAAGGATACCGGAAATACCGAAAAAGAGATCGTTCTTAAGGATAAAAAGCCTGTTTACGAAGTCGATGATATCGAAGGCTTCCTCTACTACCTATCAGGAAGTGGCGAAATCAGTGCTTTTGATTTAAAGAATTAAAGAATAGCTTGAAAAGCGAAAGCCCCTGCAAAATCTACTTGCAGGGGCTTTTTTGATTTTTAAGTCTATCTTAAGTCGGAAAAAAACTTAATCACCAAAAGAGAATTCTCCTCTATCAAAAATATCGAAGCTCAGTGAAACGTAGAAAATATTTGCTTGAAGATTTTCGTAAGGCCTAACAGCTTGGCCCATTTCAGAGATGGTAAAATCCTGATTGAAAAATCCGGTTGGATAGTATTTAAACTTAATACTGGTACCGTTGGAAAGGCTAATTCCTGCGAAAACAGAACTTTGAAAGAGGTTCACTCGATCGCTAAACCAAACGTTGAATTTATCCGTCTTTCGCTCGTCTACAAAGGTTTTTTCTTTGTAATTGAAGGCCATTTCTAGTTCATAGCCCAAAAAGACAAAGGTTTTATCCAAATTCCCAAATTTCAAACCTAGTGGAACTCCTAGGTTGTAGGTTCTAAATTTCTTACGGATGGAAGGGCTCTCGTCATAGATAAAACCCACATTTCTCAGATTCACTCCGGTAAACCACCCAAAGTTTTGACTTCTGTCGAAGTTGAGAAAATTCTGAAGGTTGATCACAGGAGACCATCGTACGACATTATTTTGTCCCTCAACGTTTCCAGTAGAAAAAATCCATTCCCCTCCTGAACTCCAATACTTGCTGGGATAGGCGGGTTCGGAATCTTGGGCTTGCAAAAAAGATGTGGAAAGAAATAATACTAGTGCAAAGGAGATAAAATATTTCATGGTTGAGGTTTTTGATGATTTGAAAATTAACCAAGAATTTTAAATATGGTTCTAATCAATCAATTAAATCACAAATTTATTTATTTAAAAATTGAAATATTACCATAAATTCCACTAGGAAACGCTTTCTAGAGGAGATGAAATAGGCTGACCAAGAAATGATCTTTGTTGCCTTGAGTAGAGCAAACCGGAGTTAAATAGAAATCTTGGCTTGACTTGGCATGGCCAAAACTCTGCATGGAAAAATCCCACCCTCCTTTAAGAATGAATCTTAAAAAAATAAGAACCTGAGCCTGCCTGAAAAAAGCTCCAGACAAACTCAGGAAATTCTAATACAAATCCTTTCAATTTCAAAGCGATCAAAACTTCAACCCTAAGTAAATATTGGGCTCAAAGAGGAAATAGTTTTTCCATTGATCATCCAACTGCTTGAAGCCATCGGGCGTATTTGTATCAAATACCCAAAACTGGGAATGAACCTGAGGCTCCACAAAGAATCGCTTTTTCTTGCCAAATGCCAAATGATAGCCAAGGTGGAAGGAATTATAGAGTTTAAATCCGTTCCCTATTTTTTCACCCTCCTCATCCAAATAGGTTTTGAACTGTGGTAGAACTTCCACGGTGGCAAAGAGACCTTTCCAGAGCATTCGCTGGTAGCTAAATCCAATTCCCGTTTCCCGCACATGCCCGGGATAAAACTCTGTCTCTGACTCCACCTTATCGAGTAGCCCATCCCACCAAAGAATCCCCATTGGTTGAAATAAACGCCAAGTGGCAAACTTCAACCCGATGATGTTTTTATTATCAAGATTTCGCTTGACGTGAAGCTCGATATGTTGGGTGTTGGTTCGGTCATCCCATGATTTGGTAAAAAACTGGGGCACGGTGATTCCGGGAGTACTGATCCTGTATTTGTAGTCTACCGCCTTTTCTCTCCCCTTCGGAAAATTGTTTTGGCCAAAGGCACTTAGTGAGGCCATTGTAAGGATTACGATGAATAGCTTTTTCATTTTTTTGTGTTTAAGTAAGACTTGTGTTTGTTTCAAATTGATAGGACAAATTTTACCTACAGGGCAAGGTCAATCGTCCCAAAATGTAATTGCGGACGTTTTGGTGAGAATCGGGACTTTGAAAAAATGTGGATTTAAGGAATGGTTTTGCAGGACGAAATGTCCTTCATGAATAAAAAAACATATGATTATTCCCTAAACATTGGTTTTTTAACTCTTTTCTTTTGCCAAAAAACTTCAGGAAGTTTTATCTTGAAAGCTGTTCAAATTTAATTCTCATTATCAAGGTATTTTTTTGGTGCCTTTTTCAATTGGATGAATCAACGCTCCATTGCTGTACTTCCCTTTGACAACCTCAGTTCTGACCCGGAAAACGAATATTTTTCAGACGGAATGGCCGAGGAAATCATCAACGCCCTGAGCAAAATCCAAAGCTTAAAAGTCATTGCCCGAACTTCCTCCTTTGCTTTCAAAGGGCAGAAAATAGATGTTCGGATCATTGGTAATAAACTCGGAGTTTCCTCTGTGATTGAGGGAAGCATCCGAAAAGCTGGAAGTCGGGTTCGGATCGCTGTCCAACTCATCCGAACGGACAACGGGTTCCATATTTGGTCCGAAACCTTTGACCGGACACTCGAGGATATTTTCGATTTGCAGGATGAAATTAGTTTATTGGTCGCAGATCGAATTCGGGAGAATTTTGGGCACTTGGAAATAGAGGACAGCCTTGTGTCCAGCAAAACGACCAATCCTGAAGCCTACGATCTTTTTCTGAAAGGCAGTCATCACTTTAAGCGAAAAGATTTGGTCGATGTCAAAGAAGCTCTGGTCTTGTTTGCCAAGGCGACCGAATTGGACCCTGACTTTCATGAAGCCTTTGCCTACATCGGGGAAACCTACTTGCATCATGCAGGATTCAATCTGATTTCAGCCAAGGAGGGCTTTCAGAAATCGAGGGAATATGCCCAAAAAGCTCTTGTTATCAATCCCAAGGACATGCGTGCCCATAAAGTTATGGCTTACGTTCATCTTTTTCATGATTGGGACTGGGGAGCTGCTATCGACTCCTACAATGAGGCAGTTGCGGCCGGGCTGAATAATGAGATCGACTTCATCACTAACTACTATATTTTCATCCAAAAGGACTATGACTTAGCCATTGCCATTGCCAAGGAAAATCAATCCCGGGATCCCCTCCACATCATCAGCTACTGGTGGCTGGGACTTTGCTATTACCTTTCTGGTAGATTTGAGGAAGCTCTTCCTGCCTTTGAAGAAAGCCTGCGGATTGACCCAAACTTCAGTGAGGCTCTTCGTTGGAAAGGCTTGGTTTTAGGCTATTTGGGGAGATTTGAGGAAGCCTTTCAAACCCTTGATAGAGCCGTTGACCTGACAAACGGAGAGGGATTGGTCAAACTAGACCTGATGACTGTCAAAGTACTGGGCGGAGAGACGGAAGGGGTCCTTGAGGAACTCGAAAAAAGTCACTACATCGACCCCTGTGACCCTGCGGCTTTGTACAGCCTGATGAACCGACCCGATGAGGCAATACACTTTCTGAAGAAAGGATTGGAAGAGAAATCAAGCATGATGGTCAGCCTGAAATATTGGTGGGTTTGGGATAATATCCGGGAAGACGAGCGCTTTCAGGAAATCTACGATCAGATGAATTTCCAAGACCACAAAGCCCACCGTCAGGATCCCTCCAATCAGCAGCTTATCATCGCCCAAAACAGTCAGATGTCCGAGGAGGAATGTGAGCATTTTCTTCAAAGCCTTCGGGAAAAAATGGCCTTGGAAGAAGTGGTGACAGATACCAACCTGACTTTAAGATCTTTGGCAGAACAAATTGAGCTGCACCCCAACAAACTTTCCTGGCTGATTAATATGAAATTGGGTCAAAACTTCAATGACTATATCAATTCCCATCGCCTGGCGATTTTCAAGCAAAAAGTAACAAATAAGGCGAATGCCCATATCACGCTTTTAGTCTTGGCCTATGAAAGTGGATTTACTTCCAAATCGGTATTCAATGACTTTTTCAAAAAATCCACCGGGCTAACACCCAAGGCTTGGGTGAAAGCTCACAGAAATTGATTTTTATGGAAAAACCGGAAAGATTCAGCACTTATCAAAAGTTAGTGATCCTGGGTCTCTCCTGTTTACTTTTCACCGTGGTACTGGATTACATGCTCCTTCCGGCCTTGAGTGCTACCTTGCTTGCTGAGCTTCAACTCAGTACAGAGGAGTTTGGCCTGATTGCATCAGCCTATGCCTTGAGCGCTGGGATTTCTGCCCTGCTAGCCTCAGGTTATGCGGATCGTTTTGAGCGAAAATCATTTCTGCTGGTATTCTATTCCGGCTTTTTGATCGGCATTGTGATATGTGCCTTATCACCCTCATTTTTCATACTTTTAATTGCCCGAATCATCACCGGGGCCTTTGGAGGCGTAATGGCTTCAATCTGTTTTGCCATGGTAGCCGATTTGTTTTCGCTGACGCAAAGAGGTCGGGTTATTGGCTGGATTCAAATGGCCTTTGCCGCAAGTCTAGTGATGGGTCTTCCCTTATCCCTGTTTATCGCAAGCTCCTTTTCCTGGCAAATGGCTTATGCGATGATTTTCTGTTTTGGAGTTTTAGCGCTATTGCTGATAACTTTTCTCATTCGTCCATTGTCAAATTCCACCGAGCTCTCACCTCCTTGGAGCCACATTTTTTCCAATTTGAGAAAATCCTCCTACTGGACCGTGTACAGCGCGAATATTTTGATTGTGGGTGGAGATGTGATCTTCATGACCTTCAATGCCGCCTTTCTCACCAATAATCTGGGGCTTGCAGAAAGCCAACTTCCCTATGTGTATGGAGCTATTGGAATTACTAGCCTTTTAGCGGCTCCTATTTTTGGAAAACTAGCAGATCGATTTGGGAAATGGTCCATCTTCGCGTTCGGCACCTTGCTTTCCGTAGTAGCGGTGTTGATTTACACGGCGGGAGCAATTCAGGGCTTCGAATGGATTATTTTGGTGCATTCATTTCTATATTTTGGAGTAAACGCCCGAATGGTCTCTTCAACAGCCTTGGCTACGGCAGTCCCGAAAAAGTCTGATCGAGGCGCATTTCTGGCAATTGACTCCTCCGTTCAGCAATTAGCAGGAGGCCTTGCTGCAGCCCTTGCAGGTTGGGTTATTTTTCAAGCTGCGGATGGAAGCCTGCTTCATTATCCCCAGATCGGATGGCTGATAACTGTTTTGATGATTTTTTCGGCGGGGTTGGTCTTTTTGGTCGATAGACAGGTCAAAGCAGACTCTAGATTGGAATCAGTTTGAATCGAAAAAGCTTGATGGCAAAAAGTCCGAAATCATATATCCGGACGATTGACTTTGCTTTTTCTTCCACCTTTGATTCAAACAAAAAACGCAGATTATGACAGGACCAGATAAAAACCAAGCCTTTCCTTTACCGGGTTATGATAGACTTTGCTTTCTCAAGAATGTGATCAAAAACCCTCAAATTCAGGTAGGCGATTACACCTACTACGATGATTTTGAAGACATTCACAATTTTGAAAAAAATGTCAAATACCTTTTCGATTTTGTCGGAGATCAATTGATCATCGGGAAGTTTTGCATGATCGCCTCGGATGTCACCTTCATCATGAACGGCGCCAATCATCTTTCCAAATCCCTTTCCTCCTATCCCTTTGCTATTTTTGGAAAAGGGTGGGAAATAGCCATGGAAGGCAAAAGCTACCCAAACAAAGGTGATACGATCATCGGGAATGATGTGTGGATAGGATATGGAGCGACCATCATGCCGGGAGTTCAAATAGGAGATGGAGCCATTATTGCCAGCAAGGCAGTGGTCACAAGAAATGTAGAGCCCTACACCATCGTGGGAGGCAACCCGGCCCAAGAAATCAAAAAGCGATTTTCAAAGGAAAAAATCGAGCAACTACTGGCTTTGAAATGGTGGGATTGGCCCATCGAGCGAATCACCGAAAACGTGCAGCATCTTACAGGGGATCAAATAGAAAATCTTATCTAATCCAGAGCTAACCTTATTCCTATTAACTCAAATGCCAAAAGGAGAGGTTTCCTTTTGGCATTTCTTTTTTAAAGCTTATCCAAAGCCTGATTTTTTTCACCTCCAGCTACTCCAAAGTCTAGGATTTCACCAAAAAGTCCCGAATCATAATTCAAGACGACTGGCGGCTATCTGCAGCCCAACTTTGTCCCAGTCATTTATCAAAAACCTAACTCGTAAAAAAATGAAAAATAAAGCAATTACCCTAGGGACAGGAATTGGTGTCGCCATCGGGACACTAATCGGAGTAGCCATAGGCACAGCCATCGGAATCATCGCACTTGCATTATTGAAAGTAGACTTTGACAATCAAATCACCTTCTGGATCAGTACAGGAATGGCCATAGGCGGAGGAATCAGTCTGGTCAACTTCATGCTCAAATCCTTAAAAGAAGAATAATCCAGGGGCAAAAGTGCGGGATTTCATCAAAACGTCCCAAATCATAATTCAAGACGACTGGCCTTGCCCTACAGCCCAAATTTGTCCTATCAATTTGAAACAAACACAAGTAAATCTTAAACAACACAAAAAATGAAAAAGCTAATCTTTATCTTCTTCGTCAGCCTAATTACAACTCTGAATATTCAGGCTCAAACCGAAAATCCACTACGCAAAGGCTTCACTGCCGGCGTCTCTTTAAATGGAAGCGTACTGCATTTCACTGAAGGCATGAGTGAGGATCCAACACAAGGCGGCATCTCCCTTCCCAACTTGAAAATGGGTTGGTTTGTATCTCCACGAACAGCCATCTATGTCAATACCGTCGGACAAATCTATGAATCCGAAGGAGTCGACAGGAGCTTTGAAGGCATTATCCCATCCATTCAATATTGGGCTACTGACAAGTGGTGGATCAGTGGTGGCTACGGTGCGTCCTTGGATATGCGAGCACTTTACGAATCTGAAGCTGACTCCAAAAAAAGTGAGTGGGGGAAGGGTGTTTTGATCTCCACAGGTTATGAAGTACTGCAGCGTAAAAAGTGGGCCTTAGACATCCAAAGCCGTCTCTACATGGGCCGTGTAACTCGAAGTGAGGGTGAAAATCTAGACGCGACCAATTTCTCCGTAGGAGTGGGTATTACGCTATTTTAAAAGCCGAACCACCCAAATCAAAAGGGGAAAGTTCTGAGTTCTTCAGCCGCTTTCCCTTCTGAGTTTCTCCAACTTTGTTCACCATGAAAACCCGAACTCTTTATATCTTCCTTATAGCCATGTCCTTCTTCCAATTCCTCTTTGCACAAGACATACTCAAAACGGAGAAAAAACTAGATAGCCTTTTCCAAAAAACAGCTGGAAAACAGATGATTCAAAATGCACTCTTCAGAGTAGATTCCAAAGCCTTGGATTTTCAAAAAAGCTGGGCTTATGGGCAATTCAAGAACGGAAAAAAAGTAGAAACTAACAGTCCTTTTCATACTGCCAGCTTGGGTAAAACCTTTACAGCAGTGATCATTGCCCAGCTGGTAGAAGAAGGAAAACTGGACTATGATTTACCCATGTTTCAATTCTTGCCGGACTCAATCACTAATGGCTTGCACGTCTGGGAAGGAAAAGATTGGACTCAGGAGATTACTATCGGGCATCTTTTGCAGCACCGGTCCGGACTTTCGGATTACTTCGAAGATCAGCCTAAAACAGGAAACAACATGTTAGAAGTCGCTTTCGAAAAACCGGATAAGTTTTGGACTCCCCAAGAAATGTTGGACTTCTACAAAGCTGGGTTTCAAGCGCGTTTCGCCCCAGGAACAGATTACCACTACACGGACACAGAATATCTCCTGCTCGGACTAATCATCGAAGCATTGGAGCGAAAGCCCCTTCATGAGGTATTTCAGGAACGGATCTTTTGGCCTCTTGGAATGATACACACTTCTATGCATTTACGGTCGCAGCCTTTGGAAGAGTCGGCTACTCATATGACGGAGGTTTACTTCGGAAAAGCGGAAGTCTCAAGCATGAAAAGCCTCTCCAGCGATTGGGCAGGAGGTGGTCTCCGAAGCACAACAGAAGACATCTCCATCTTTATGAAAGCTCTTTTTGAGGGTGAATTGGTCGATACAAAGAGTTTGGAAGGCATGCAAAACTGGACTCCAGCCAGCAAAGGCACCTATTACGGCTACGGCTTAATGCAATGGAGAATCAGAGAGTTATTCCCGCTTTTACCCAATTTGACCCTTATCGGGCATCATGGCTTCACTGGAGCCTTCATGTACTATTGCCCTGAACTTGACACCTATCTCAGCGGCACTTTCAATCAATCTGAATTCCAAAAAGGATCTGTCGAGTTTTTGATCAAGGTATTAATGGAGCTAAAAAAAACAAAAACTGATTCTCAAACACCCTAATCTAAACCACACTATTATGCAAGGAAAAATAATACTGGCTGGAGCCACCGGTTATTTGGGAAGCTTTATTGCCCAAGAGCTCAAAGACCATGGCCATGACTTTTTGGCTTTCGGACGAAGCGAAGAAAAGCTCAAAAAAATAGGCTTAACTGAAAAGGAATTCCAGGTCCTAGATGTCACAAAGTTGGCTACCTTTCCAAAAATAGAAGAACCGATAGACACCGTAATTTCCACCGTGGGGATTACTCGCCAAAAAGACGGTTTGAGCTACATGGACGTGGATTATGGCGCCAATCTGAACCTTTTAGAGTTTGCCATGCGTCATCGGGCCAGGAAATTTATCTACGTATCAGTCCTAAACGGTGAGCAAATGCGGCATCTAAAAATTACCGCCGCCAAGGAGCGCTTTGTAGATGCTCTGAAAGACTCTGGCTTGGAGTATAGTATCATAAGACCTAATGGCTTCTTCTCTGATATGAAAGACTTCTTGGCCATGGCCAAGTCAGGTAGGATTTATCTTTTTGGAGATGGAGAGTACAAGCTGAACCCCATCCATGGATTAGACTTGGCACGAGTGGTCATAGATAGCATTACTTCTCCTCAAGAGGAGGTAGAAGCCGGAGGTCCTGACATTTTTACTCAAAATGAAATAGGCCATTTGGCTCTTGAAGCCATGGGAAAGGAAGGGAAGGTCGTTCATTTACCCGATTTTCTCCGAAAAGCAGCACTTGGCATGATGCGGACCTTTACAAGTTCAAAGACCTATGGACCAATTGAGTTCTTTCTGAGTATGATGGCTCAGGACAATGTAGCTCCCCGCCATGGCGTGCATCGCTTGGATGCATTCTTTCGGGAGGAAGGAGATAAAACCCTAGAATAAAGTCTCTAAAATCAAGGATATGGCGAATATTTCTCAGGACTCAATCCGAATTATTGACCCATCCTCTAGTTCCAATTCGAAAACTCCCTGAGCTAAAAAATCGCGAATCCCCAATACATAATCACAATGACTTGGAAACACCTCTCATGCTTTCTTCCCATTTATACTTCTAATTTTTTGCCCAAGCTTCAAAGGCAGTTTGGGAGTGGTTCGGTCGACTACCCACAGTCCATCCGAACCGATTCCTGGTATGAAATCTAACCCTTCGGGTATATGGACTTGCTCTCGTCGCAAGAGGGTAACTTCCTTCTTTTGGTAATCCATTAGGATCTCAAAATGCTTCAAAAAGTCTGTTCCAATCAACCCCTTACCCAAACTCGAAAACTCCACAGGGATGCTTTGCTCGAAACCTCCGAAATTGATTCTCACCTTTTTGACAAGGATGGAATCTTGGCTCGATCCAAAAATCCCGGTGGTCGATTGGTCCAAAATTACTTTTTCCACTTCCCCTGGAATCTGATCGGCTAGGGAGAGAGGCAGGACGATCCCCCCATTGTAGCCCAAATCGAAAATCAAACCGCTAACAGTCTGCTCTCCGACTACCATACTAACTTCTGGAATTCCAGTGAGCTTTTCATGGTCAAAGGGAATGCGATACTGAGCCTCCATTCTGTCGGGCTGGAATGCCGAATCAGAGAAAGAAAGCATTTGATTCTGAAAATCAACCTTCCAATGGGCCAAGCGAATCAAATTTGACCCTACCAAGCCATGGGGAGCAAGACAAGGACTGCTAGAAGATTCATCATAGTCAAGCTTTCCCGCTGAGAGATTTCTGAAAGGAATCTGACCTAGCATCCATTCCTCTACTCGGGTGATTTCCAATTCCCGGGAAACCCCCGCAGCCGTTGAATTGTCTCGGGTGGCAAGTGTGGGCATTGCCAAGCTTTCGGCTAAGTCTTTCTCTACTTTGCAGTCAAAGGCTCCCGTATCAAAGATAAACTCACGCTCGGCCTCACTTCCGTTGAGTTTAGCTTGCACGACAATAAGTCCTTTTCTCAGTTCAAATGGGATTTCCTCCAGGTAATTGCTTGCTCCTACCTCCCCGTTTTTGAGTAGACGAACTTGCGTCAGGTAATCACAGCTGCACAGGATCAATATTAAAAAGCACCACACTAGATTTTTCATTGTACTTGTTTTGTTTTTTTTCCGAAAGAATGATTGATTTTTTGTTGCCAATAAATGAGTAAAGGAATACCAATGAGGCTCGGCAGAGCAAAGGCAAGAAAGGGATCCATGTAGCCATACCTACTCACAGTAGTGGAAATGAAAGCGGTCAAGGTAGCAATATATCCCCCCATCATATTTCCGATATGGGATAGGTACCAATGCCAGGGTTTTTGAGGTTTGAAAATGAAGGATGACAAATTAGTATAGCTAATAGCTAAGCCTCCAAGCCCAAAACCAATGGACAAGAGTGCTCCGCCCGTGAAGAAGCCGTTTTTGAATACATAGAAAATACCCAAGCCCAGAAAAAGAAAGTTTGCCAAGGCATTGATGCTTCCTGCTATCCAATCTATCTTTTTAGGTTTTTGACCTCGGTGAAGTTGCTTTAGCTTGAGTGCTCTCACACCCGCAAAGACCGAATAGTAACTTAGGAAAGCGATCAAAAAAAGGAAGCGATTATCACGCTCGACAGCTACCCAAACCCCAGAGACAAATACACCTGTCATAGCGATAAAATAAATCTTCCCTGATACGCGGTGTAGCTTTCCTCCTTTGGAAGCAAGAATAGCGAGCAGCCCCGAAGTCAAGGCAGAAAACCCAAATAGGATATGTAATCCAAGAACGATGCTTTGCAAGTTCATCCCGTTTTCATTTTGATTGAACAGGGGCAAAGATGCTGACAAAAAGAGCTCCAAGATCAATTCAGAAGCCTTTTGGGATGAATTGGAAGAGTTTGTGACGAAAGGGAAAGCGGCAAACCTAGGATTTAAAAAAAGCCAATAAGTCTTGGGACTTACTTCTAGATACAGGCACCCAATCCGGAAAGGACTCCAAGCGTATTTCGTAGTTTCGGGAGTTCCCACGTAGTTCTTTTATGCGGTGGCGATTGACCAAAAAGCGTTTGTGAGCATGAAAAAAATCTTCTGCAGGAAGTCGATCCACATAAGTCTTTAAGGTATTTCGGATAAGTGTTTTTCGAAGCTCTCCCTCCTTAGAAAGATGGAAAACTTCCAAATAGTTGCCTTCACTCTGAAAGAGAATTATCTCCTCAGCGGGAAGCTTGGCCAAAGGTTTTCCATTTTCATTTTCCAAAACGATCAAATGATTTGACGCAGGAAAGGTCTGGTCCTTTTTAGCTTCACTACTTTCCTTTGGAAAATGTGCAGCCAGGGATTTGATTTTTTTAAGTTGCTTCCGCTGCTCCAGATATTGCTCTGTCAGTACTAAAATGACTACAGGTAAAAAGCTGGCCAAAAGGGTTTTCAATACTACATCTTTGAAAACATCAACTATCGGCTGATCCGAAAACCCAAGACTGACAAATGCAATAAAAACCGACAAGCAAATGAGCAGAAGCACGGTCAAAATCAGCAGAATTTCCTTCCCCAAAGTCCATTTTTCATCTAAGTATTCCTGACTGACTACTACCCTCAAGAGCGTCACAATTCCCCAAATAGAGAAAGCAGCAACAGCCGCAATGGAAGCGGCAAAGCCCCAACGCCAGCTATCTTCCATTTCACCCAGACCGAAAGGCGCGTAAATTCCCAATATCAGAAAAGTCACCAATCCGGGGATCAGCACGCTTTTCCAGTCAAAAATAAAGGGATGAGGCTTAGACCAGAACTTTAGATTCATGATACAACTATAAGAAATTATGCTTTCTCTTCCGTTTTCATATTCCAGTCAATTGGTGTTTTTACCAGAGCTTTAAAAAAGACCTTGTAACGGATTTTACTAAGTCTTCGTAACTTCTTTAAGCAAAAGCCTTTAATTGCAAGTTATTCAGAAGCCCTCAATGCTCAGATCAGCTTTCATTTTAATTTTCTACTGGGTAAGTCTATCCATTTTTCAATTATCAAGTGTAATCGCACAAGTCCTGCCTGACACCAAAGAAGTCAATCATTATTATGTAGGGTTCATGGACAATCTCCAGCAAGGCCCACCGGTGGTCCCTACTCTGGTCATCACAGGTCTGGAGGATCAAGTCGAGGGAAGGATAGAATATGATGGAAACGCTGTCCCTTTCGCTTTGGCACTTGGTGAAGAATATATATTTGAAAGCAACGCCAGTCTGATCGTCCAAACAAATCGAGTAGTTGAAAATAAGGGCTTTCATATTTATTCTGAAGGAGAAATATCAGTTTACGCTATCAATATGAAGCCTGATTCATTTGATGGCACCTTGGTTTTACCTTTGGATCAATTGGGCTCTACCTACTTTGCCGCCTCCCATTTTGAAAATCAAACCAAGGGAACCAGGCTATCTGAAAGGCAATTCAATAATGAAAGCCAGATTCTCATCGTAGGGACTAAGGACAATACTGATATTCGAATTGTCCCAAGTTCTCCCATAGGAAATTCTCTGAATCCATTTACAATCACACTCAATCAAGGAGAGACTTACCAGATGAAATCAAAGGCAGATTTGACAGGCACAGAGATTTCAGTCATTAATTCCGCCGAAGAATGTGCTCGAATTGCCGTTTTTTCCGGAAACAAATTTGCCGACATAGGAGATCCGGAATGCGGTCCCTTTTCCACATCTCACATTTTTAATCAAAATGAACCTGTTTCGGCCTGGGGCACCAATTATTTTCACATCCCGCTAAAAGATCGGGCTTTGGGTGAATTGGTGAAATTCATCGCGGCCTTTGACGACACGGAAATCTACAGCGGGGCTAATTTGATGGGGACCATCAATGCAGGTGAGTTTCTGGAACTGGATATCCAAAACAATCTTGCCCTGCAATACACCTCCAATAAACCTGTTGGTGTGTTTGGCTTCGGAAAATCATACTCTTGCGAAATTCTGGACGAAAACTCGGTGCTTTCACCAGCCAATGTGAATAATTATGGTAACCCCCAAATGGTCAATTACTCCCCATTTGAAACCACCAAGACACAGATTACCGTCAATTTCCATCGAGTTTTTTCCACACTTTTCCACTATGCCCAGCTAGTTACTCGCACGGAAAATGTCCCACAAATGGAAATTGATGGAGAGTCCGTTGCTGATGAGTTTCAACCCTTTGTCAATAATGCTGATTTTTCATATGCTCAAGTTATCCTTTCTCCAGGCTTGCATACGCTAAGTAATCCATCAGGCTTTTCCGGGTATTTTTATGCTGTTGGGCCTTCACAGTCTTATGCAGTTGACTTTGGGAAAGACTTTGAAAACGAGCAATACGAAATTCTTTCAAGTTTTGATGAACTGACAACGGGCTCGCCTCGATTAGCCTGTATCGATCAGGAAGGAACCTGGTTGGTTAATATTTCCGATCCTTCCTATACTTTTTTCACTTGGGACTTTGGAGATGATTCAGCTATCAAAACAGGCAAGGAAGTGACTCATACTTACCTGGAACCTGGAATTTATAAGGTCAAAGTTCTTGCTTCGATAGATGCGAGTGGATGCGAAGAAACTGAATTGCACGAGTTTGAGGTAGAAGTCCAGGAATTAGGTGGTGAACTCACAGGCCCACTTACCTCTTGTCCTGAAGTGGAAGAATTGACTTACTTTTTTAGAGGTGAAGGTGAAATAGAAGAAGTCCTCTGGAATGCGGTAGGTGGAGAAGTGATCTCACAAACCAATGAGCAGGCGATCATCCGATGGGGAGTAGCTAATTCTGAGGCTTTGGTGCAAGCTACTCCGGTTGGAACTAATGGATGTCCAGGAGAAACAGTGGAGCTGGCGGTGGTCATCAAGCAGGAACTTGAGCCAGAGGCACCTATTGGCTTGGATTTTATTTGTGATTTGAATCTGGAATATACCTACAACGTAGCCCAGACCGTTCCCAATCGGAACTATGAATGGGAGATCAGTGGAGGTATTTTTATTGGTGGCAATACTGGACCTGAAGTTTTGGTCAGATGGGATGAAAACGAAAGTCAAGGAGTTTTGAGCTACAGAGAATCCAGCACTTTAGATGAGTTTTGTGAGGGCATATCTCCAGAATTAACAGTTGCACTGAATACTGGCTTTGAAGCAAAACTATTGAGTTTATCAGATGTGACCTGCTTTGGATCGGGAGATGGGTCGATCAATCTGGAGGTGGAAGGTGGTATTCCTCCCTATACCTTCCGCTGGTCTCATGATCAAAACCTTAACGCTGCTTCAGCTTCAAATTTGGCCCCTGGTAGCTATTCGGTTATTATTCAAGATAGCCAAGGATGCGAAATATCCCTTGAGAACCTAGAAATCAGCGAACCCGCCTCCTTGAAAGCATCTATTTTGAGGCAAGAAAACCCTTCCTGTTTTGGAAATACAGACGGAAGTTTATCCTTTGAGATACAGGGAGGCACCCCACCCTATCGACTCTCAGACCCACTTATACCCGTCGATCAAAATCAGGTCACTTTAGAAAATTTGGGAGGTGGAACATTTACTTTACTCATTATTGATTCCAATGATTGCGAGACAGAACTCAATGTGACTTTAAGCGAACCAGCGCCTTTAGAAGTTGCACTTACAGTGATAAAAAATCCCTGTCCAGAGGAATCCAATGGGGAATTGATCGCTGAGTTGATAGGAGGCACCGCACCTTATACTTACGAATGGAGCGATGGAAACACCGGTCAATTGAATCAAAATCTTGAAGCAGGAATTTATGAAGTGGAAGTAAGGGATGCATCAGGCTGCATCGGTATCGGAAGTATAAGGTTGGAAGAGACAGCTCCTAGTCTACGGCTCCCTACGGGTTTCGATCCTGATCAAGGAGCCTTCGGCCCAATTTCAAATTGTGGAGAACTGAACTACAGTCTCTCAATCTTCAATCGATGGGGTCAGTTGATCTACTCAGGGATCTCAGCATGGGATGGAAGCCTTGATGGGAAAAATAGTCCCCCGGGAACCTACTCCTATCGGATTGATTATGAATTTGTATTAAACGATCAAATAGTCAGGGAGTCTCAAAGCGGATCAGTAATTAAAATTAAATAGCTCAATTTTAAATCAAGTGAAACACTTTACAGCTGATTCTAATAGCCTAAAAATGATATACGGTTGATATGCTGGTCTAAAACAATTCTTTTACTAGGTCCAAAACACTCCCGAATTCGCATCAGTTCCCACTCTATCACACATGGAAAAGTGACCTACCTTCTTTAATCAAACATTTAACTAAACCCTAACCGAATTTGACAGGTGATACTTTGTGGTAAAAAGCATTAAGAGAAAATCCTGACGAAGCAAAAAACAAACCCAGCTTTTGGCTGGGTCCCTAATGCTTAAGATTTGTAAGACTTGAACTTAAAAATCAAACCCAGCCGATATTTTCAACACTCTGTTTTTCACATCAGTATTGAAATAATTTAAGCTACTCAAGCCCAAATCATAGCTCAACTGTAAATTGATTCCTCCGGGAATATACCCACCTATACCTACTACAGCACCTAAGTCATACCCTCTTATCGGCTCGGTACTAGTTTGGACATTTCCGGGCTCCTCATAATTTCTAGATGCCAAAACACTCAACTGTGGTCCTCCAAAGACATTGATGGCAGGAAGAAAATTAAGTCGGAAAAGAATAGGAACATCTACATAATTCAAGGTCTCTGTAATTACGTTTCCATTTGTCGGATTATTGGTTTCATAGCCTTTTTGCCCAAATTGAATCCCAGGTTCCACCTCCAACAGACTTGTGCCAAATCGATAGTAGCCCCCCACGTGAAAGCCAACATTGGCATTAAAATTCGTGTCGGAGAAATTAGCCGAAGACAATCCTGCACGAACTCCGAACTGAGCTTTCGCAGAAAATACCAATCCCAATAGGAAGAAAACAGTCAAAATCTTTCTCATATCTGCTTTATGTTTTAAATTCCCGATAAAACTACTAGATCAATCCCGGAAGTGGACAGTTTATTGGATATTTTTTCTCCTCAACTATGACAAAACCTACCCTGTTTGAAAACATCACTGAAGTCAGTGAGGATGTAAGAAACTTCTTTATCAGCAAGCTGGAAGAAATACAGGCTGAAAAAGGCTATAAGCTTGAGACAGCAGGGGAAGTGAGCAAATACCTATACTATATCGCAGAAGGCTCAGCTAGGAGTTTTTACATCAGAGAAAACCGCGACATCACGGTGTCATTTTCCCTAGAAGGTGAATTTGTCACGGCAATGCACTCCTTTATCACCCGAAGTCCTAGCTACGAAACGATCGAGACGCTGGAAAAGTCTTTGCTTTATCGAATTTCGTACAACGACTTACAGGAATGCTTCAAAAAATTCCCCGATCTCGAACGAGTATATCGGATGATTTTGGAGAAATATTACATCGCATTAGAAGAGCAGATGATTTTCTCCAAATTCAAATCTGCCCGAGAAAGGTATTTGGAATTAATGGAAAAAAAGCCCAAAATTATTCAAAGAGCATCCGTAGGACACATTGCTTCATTTCTAGACATGACGATCGAAACACTCAGTCGTGTCCGTGCCAAAATCTGACATTTTGACTTTTGTCAAGGCTAGTTTAGGTTGAAAAAAAGTAGTTTTGAAGCAACCCTAATGCGAAACCCAAAACTATGAAAGCCAAATACATCCCCTTTTTCAGCCTTTTTCTACTAGTCATCATTACATCTTGTAGCGAGACAAGCAATGAACAACTTTTTGATTCGAGCCTTCTCGAAAAACGTTCAGCAGAGGAAGTCGAAAAAGTGGTAGAGGATTTCATTCTTGCCGAAGACAGTACGACCATAGAAATTGGTGAAGGCTTTTTTGACCTCAAAACCCAACTGATTCTTGACAGCAAAGAGAATATCACGATTCAAGGTGCAGGAATGGAAAAAACTGTTCTTTCATTTCGAAATCTGAAAACCGGAGGAGAAGGAATGAAAATCGTGGGTAAAAATATCACGGTCAAAGACCTAACCATAGAAGATGCACCTGGGGATGGGATCAAAGCCCAACACACGGATGGTTTGACCCTCCGAAGAGTACATGCCACCTGGACTCATGGCGACAAGTCCAAAAATGGAACCTACGCACTCTATCCTGTACAGTGCAAAAATGTGGTCATTGATGAATGCATTGCTGCCCACTCGCGAGATGCGGGAATCTATGTAGGACAGTCTGAAAACATCATTGTAAAGAATTCCTTGGCCTATGGAAATGTGGCGGGAATTGAAATTGAAAATTGCGATAATGCTGAAGTCTTTGGAAATACCGCCCGGAATAATTCAGGAGGGATTCTGGTTTTCAACCTTCCGGGACTACCCAAATCTGATGGACGAGGCACCAAGATTTACAACAATAAAATCATTGACAATAACCACAAAAACTTCGCAACACCCATTGGGGAAGGGCCAAATGGTAATACGGTAACCATGATTCCTCCGGGTTCTGGAGTTGTTCTTCTTGCCGCCAAAGAAGTGGAAGTATTTGACAATGAAATTTTAAGGAATAAAACGGTTGGAGTAGCCATAGCCAGTTATCAGATTACAGGTTTCCCAACTGATGCTCCCAACTGGTCTCCATACACGCATGATATTTTCCTTCACGGAAACAGCTATGACAGAAGCGGTGGATTTCCGGACCTTAGTCGGGAATTGGGCCAATTAGTAAGTATTTATAATGCTCATGGGAAAGCAAAGACTCAAGATATTGTCTACGATGGCATCTTTGATAAAAGTAGAGGTAACTCCATTGCTCAAAACCCAATGAATATCTGTATTTCTGAACAAGGTTTGGAAAACCTTTATTTTACACAATTTGACCTCAGTGAAGGTGAAGAAAACATTAAAAGCTCAGCTGATGTTTCTCCTTTCTCAAATTGTCAGGTAAATGTGACCACAGACGTTTCATTTATATCAAGTAAGTAATGACTCGCTTTTCAAAGAAAAATATCGCTTCTTATTTATCCTTGTGCTTTTTGCTTGTCTTCTTTTTTTCTTGTCAGAAAGAATATCAAGTCGAGCAATCCATTGTCTTTGACCCACAAAAAGATCACGAGGAAGCAGATGGCATGTATCCCTATGATTGGCTTTCTACCTACGGTTTCTTTGAGGGAGATTTAAAAAGCTTAAATCCAAGCCAGGAGTTAATCGAATATGAACCTGCCTCTTCACTTTTCACCGATTATGCCCTAAAAAGCAGGTTTGTTTGGATGCCGGAAGACTCCAAGGCAGCTATCATAAATGACAAACTCACGCTTCCACTAGGGAGTGTTTTGATCAAAAATTTCTACTATCCTGAAGACTATTCTAAACCAGAAGGAAAACGGCGAATCATCGAAACTCGCTTAATGATTCATCAGGAAAAGGGCTGGGAAGCTTTTCCCTATATTTGGAATGACAGTCAAACTGATGCCAAACTCAAGGTAGTAGGCGGAGAAACGACGGTAAGTTTTGTAAATGAAAAAGGTGAAGATCAGGTCATCAATTACCTCATCCCAAACAAAAACCAGTGCAAGACTTGCCACAATGAAAACGAGAAGCTCGATCCTTTGGGAGTAGAAGTAAAACATCTCAATCACGAAAAGGACTTTGATGGCAGAAAGATCAATCAATTGGCCTATTGGACAGAAATCGGGAAGTTAGAGGGGTTTGAAGGCGTTGAAAATCACCCTAGCATGGTGGATTACAGCAACGAAAGCCTTCCCTTAGCTGACAGAGCCAAGGCCTACTTAGACATCAATTGTGCACATTGTCATCGGGAAGAAGGACCTGCTTCCACATCAGGCTTATTTTTAAGCTATGAGCAAACAGATCCTCTTAAACTAGGGATAAACAAAACGCCGGTAGCAGCGGGAAATGGCGCAGGTAGTCATCAATTCGATATTGTTCCTGGAAAAGCCGACGAATCCATCCTCGTTCACCGGATGAATAGCACAGCAGTAGGCGTAGCAATGCCAGAAATCGGAAGAACTAGCATCCACCAAGAAGGCGTGGAACTGATCCGTGCTTGGATCAATGAAATGAAGTGATTTAGTCAATCACTTTTTTGTCTACATAGTTGGAATTGAGGATACCCAAAGCACCCATATACTTCAGGTCAAAAGTCAGGACATCACCTACCTGATAGTTATTTGGATTCTCTCCCAAATTCATGATCAGCATATCCGAGGAAGCTCCTAATATCTCAATCGAATCATCGGCTGCCATCAGATATTTTGGGTCCACATCCAGTAGCCCGATATCTACAATTGCACGGAAGGAGGTTTTTCCATAGAGACTTTCATCTATTTCCACTACGTCACCTTGAGGATTCGCAGCGAGGTTCCCAACCGGAAGTAATGGCTTTTCCTGCATTTCGATAATTTCAACATGCAGTTCAAAAACATCTCCATGCATTCCTTCAATCACCTTTTCCTCAAAAAGATCCACTCCAAAATAGAGGGTCTCCCCAATTCGGAAATGATTGATTCCCTTTGGTAGCTGCTGTGTAAGCATCAATGGGATAGTCACAGAAGTACCTGCCGATACCCAAGGTATTTCTTTATTGAACTTCAATTCGATGATTTGCTTGTATAGTGCAAGTTGAATCAACTTATCCGTAGAAGGCATGACCCCATTTAGGCAATTGAGATTGGTCCCCAGTCCAATCACCTCAATATTCGGCAAATTGAAAACCTGAGAGTAAAAATCAAGCAACTGCTCTCCCATGACCCCTTCTCGGAGGTCACCGGTTTCTACCATAATGATAATTTTGTGCTTTTTATCCTGCCTCACAGCTTCATCACTAATCCAGTGAATGGTCTCCAATTCACTATTCAGGCTTACGTCCGCAAACTCCACCATTTTACCTACATTCCGCTTGGAAACAGGTTTGATGTATACCGTCTGTACATCAGGGTTGAGGCGTTTCACCATAGCAAGATTACTGATTCGGCTATCATGAATCTCATCCACTCCTAGGCTGATCAATTCCTGCAAGAAAAGTCTATTCCCACACATCAGCTTGGACACTACTCCCCAAGCCACGCCATTTTCATTGAATTTCTTTTTAAGAAACTCGAAATTGTCTTTAAGTTTTGTTCGATTTAATGTCAAATAAGCCATCTTATTTTTTCAATCTCATTTCCAAATACTTATTCGTAAAACCTAAACGCTCATAAAGTCTTTTGGCTGGATTATCCGGCTCAACGTGAAGGGCAATATCACCTTTGGCCAGTTTCATTGCTGAATCCATAATCTTAGCTCCGATACCTTTCCCCCTTTGGGCAGCATCTACGGCAATGTATACCAGGATATTCTCCGGGATGTAACCTGACATGCCTGTCTGATTCATGACGAGGGCTCCGACTATTTTTTGATTTTCACGAGCTACGACTACAAATCCTCCAGCATGCAGACTTTGGTCCAATGCATAATCGAGGCATTTCATCACATGCTCTTTAGGATCCCCATATTTCCCCAAATGCTCAACCAAAAAGTCGGCAATTTCATTCTTTTGAAGAAAGGTGGCATTATCTATTGCTGATAGGGTCTCAAGCTTTATCATATTCTTTATTTATTATTTCAGGATGAACATTAGTATCAATTTTATCTATCACTATAAAGGCGATCAAAGAGGCTGTCAAACCATAGAGGTTCGGGTCTAGCCCTAGTGGCATTTCTAGGTCCAAAAAGGTAAGGACGGCTGTAATAGAACCTCCTAGAATCATCGAAGTAACAGCAGCTTTCCAGTTACTTTTTCCAAAAAACAGGCCAGCTACAACGGGGACTAGCAGCCCCGAAACCATAAATGCATAAGAATATAACATTAAGCTGAGCACTTCGTTCATTTGCCAGGCCAAAAGAATAGCCACCACGCCAATTAAAAAGGTAATTAGCTGAGAAAGTCTCATCTCGGAGCGATGGGTTCGGGGCTTTTTAGAATTACCCAGCAAGTCAGTAGTCAGATTACCGGATGCAGCCATCAAACATGAATCCGCTGTTGACAATACTGCAGAAAAATAAGCCGACATCATCAGACCAAGGATGCCGGCAGGAAGAATTTGACTCAACAATACCGGTAATCCCATCTCGGGATCCATGGCGGTGGTAAAACCATCCAAAGCTCCTTGCTCCACTGCCACTCGCGCTAGTAAACCAAGGCTAACACCCATAAAGGCCATGATGGGCCATTCAAATAATCCAGCGATAAACCATGCCTTCTTGGCGGATTTCACATCTCTGGCAGCAAATATTCGCTGATAGAGAGTCATTCCCACAAACCAAATGGGAATAATCGTTATGGCCCAATTGAATAAATCCTGCCAAGTAAGATTCCCAAAGGAGAAAAACTCTGAAGGAACTGTTTCTTGAATGGATTGCCATCCTCCTACGTAGCGATAAGCCATTGGTATTCCAATAAACATTAATCCGAGCATGAGTATAATCCACTGAACCGTATCAGTGTAAATCACTGCCTTTAGGCCTCCCATTACGGTATAAACCACAGCAATAGCCCCCATAATCAGTAGAGCCGTGTGCAGGTCAAGTGTTTCAAAGGTTCCTGATGCTAATTTGGCACCTGCTAAAAGCTGAGAGGCGGTAAAGCCTAAATAGCCCAAAAAACATATGATGGCAGCCACCTTTGCTGTGGTGGAATTATATAAGTATCCGATAATTTGTGGAAAGGTGAAAAACTTGGCAAAAGCCGGATCGGATTTTACGCGCGGTATCAATAAAACTGCTGCAATCCAAGCTCCCAAAAGTCCAGTAAATAGCATCCAGGATCCGGATATCCCCATCATAAAGCCTAGACCTCCAAGACCAATTGAAAAACCTCCACCTACATCTGTAGCTACGACGGAGAGGCCGATATGCCAAGAACCAATACTTCTACCTCCTACATAATAATCTTCCTGCCCGGTATTCTTGCGCATAAAAAAAACGCCCACACCGAGCATAGCTAGCATGTAAACAACAAAGATCACCAGATCTATCCAATGCATTATGTAATTGGGTTTGTATCAAAGAATTTTAAAATATAATTTTTTAAAGTTAATGAAAAGGGCTCAAAAATGAAATAAAATTGGGTTTTTAGACTTATTTTGATATAATTATCCAATTTGAAATTAGAATAGTTAAAAATCTATTTTAAACCTTTCAAGTCTCCAGTACGAGAAAACCATATTTTTTCTACAGGCTACAATGTTATGATAACGATGTTTATCTCTCTCCAAATGGGGTAAAAACCGGCACCTTCAAAAACCAAATAGATCAAAAGCCCTAAATCGTATACAACAAAAAAAGCCGGATTTCTCCGGCTCTTTTTATGTAGTTATTTTTATTAAACGTTTTCGGTCGTAACAGCAGCAGTGAAGTACTCCCGATTCATCCGTGCAATGTTTGTCAGGGAAATACCCTTTGGACACTCAGCAGCACAAGCACCAGTATTGGTACAAGCACCAAATCCTTCTGCATCCATTTGAGCGATCATTTTTTCTGCTCTATCCTTTCGCTCGACTTGTCCTTGAGGAAGCATAGCAAGCTGAGAGATTTTAGCTGAAGTGAAAAGCATAGCCGAAGCATTTTTACATGCAGCTACACATGCCCCACAACCGATACAGGTTGCCGCATCAAATGCCTCATCCGCAATTTTCTTAGGAATCGGAATCTCATTGGCATCAGGAACACCACCTGTATTGACAGATACATAGCCACCTGCTTGGATAATTCTATCAAAAGCAGAGCGGTCTACCACCAAGTCTTTTACAACTGGGAAAGCCTTAGCTCTCCAAGGTTCAATCGTAATGGTCTCCCCATCACTAAAAGAACGCATGTGCAATTGGCAAGTAGTGGTTTGCTGAGGACCGTGAGGCTTTCCGTTGATATGCAAGGAACACATACCGCAGATTCCTTCTCTACAATCGTGATCAAAGTGAACGGGATCTTCTCCTTTTTCTGTAAGTTGTTCATTCAGCACATCCATCATTTCCAAAAAGGACATGTCTTTGGATATGCCATCTATAGGATAGGAAACAAAACCGCCTTTATCAGCATTGTTTTTTTGTCTCCATACTTTTAATGTCAATTTCATATGAATTTTGATCTTAAATTATTTGTACGAACGCTGAGTCAATTTCACATTTTCGAATTCAAGAGGCTCTTTATGAAGCTCTTCCTCTTGACCCTCTCCAAGGTATTTCCAAGCAGCGACGTAAGCAAAGTTTTCATCGTCTCTTAGCGCCTCTCCTTCTGGAGTCTGGTACTCCTCTCGGAAGTGACCACCGCAAGATTCTTCTCTGTTGAATGCATCATCGATCATCAACTCTCCCAATTCAAGGAAATCAGCTACTCGATGTGCTTTTTCCAAAGACTGGTTAAGTTCTTCGTTTTCTCCAAGGACTTTCACATCTTTCCAAAACTCCTCTCTCAAGGCTTTAATATCTGCTTTGGCCTGCTTAAGTCCTTCCGCAGTTCGAGCCATTCCGCACTCATTCCACATGATTTTACCAAGCTTTTTGTGGAAATAGTCAACTGTCCTACTTCCCTTGATGCTCAGTAGTTTTTGGATCCTGTCATTTACCTCTTGAATGGACTTATCAAACTCAGGATGATCAGCATTTACCGGACTTGGTCCAATCTGAGCTAAATAATCCCCAACAGTGTAGGGAATCACGAAGTAGCCATCTGCTAAGCCCTGCATCAAGGCAGACGCACCTAGTCGATTGGCTCCATGGTCAGAGAAGTTTGCCTCTCCTAATGCGTACAATCCAGGAATCGTAGTGCTGAGATTATAATCCACCCAAAGACCACCCATTGTGTAGTGCACAGCTGGATAAATCATCATCGGTACTTGATATGGATTCTCACCTGTGATCTGTTGATACATATCGAAGAGGTTTCCATATCTCGCGCGAATGGTATCCTCTCCGTCTCTTTTGATCGCATCTCGGAAATCCAAGAAAACTGCCTCTCCTGTTTCGTTTACTCCTCTACCTTCATCACATACATACTTGGCATTTCTGGAAGCCACGTCACGAGGTACTAGGTTACCAAATGAAGGATACTTCCGCTCTAGATAATAGTCTCGCTCGTTTTCGGGAATATCGTTTGCTTTGATCTGTCCTTTACGAAGCTTTTCAGCCATCTCTACAGTTGATGGCACCCATACTCTGCCATCATTTCTCAAAGACTCGGACATCAGAGTCAGCTTAGACTGATGATCTCCAGAGACAGGAATACAAGTAGGGTGAATTTGAGTGTAGCAAGGGTTAGCGAAGTAAGCACCACGCTTATGTGCTCTCCAAGCGGCTGTCACATTGGAGCCCATCGCATTGGTAGAGAGGAAAAACACGTTTCCGTACCCACCGGTACAAAGGAGAACTGCATGAGCAGCATGCTTTTCGATGGCTCCTGTGATGAGGTTTCTAGTGATAATACCTCTTGCATGTCCATCTATCTTTACCACGTCCATCATTTCGGTACGTGGGTAAAGCTTCACCTTACCATTAGCAACTTGACGGCTAAGTGCAGAATACGCACCAAGCAACAACTGCTGTCCGGTTTGGCCCCTAGCGTAGAATGTTCGGGATACCTGAGCTCCACCGAATGAGCGGTTTGCCAAAAGTCCACCATATTCTCTCGCGAAAGGAACACCTTGCGCTACACATTGGTCGATTATATTAACTGATACTTCCGCCAATCGGTAGACATTGCCTTCTCTTGCGCGGTAGTCACCTCCTTTGATGGTGTCATAAAAAAGACGGAAAACGGAATCTCCATCATTTTGGTAGTTTTTGGCTGCATTGATTCCACCCTGCGCTGCGATAGAGTGCGCACGTCGAGGGCTATCCTGGAAACAGAAAGCTTTGACATTGTATCCCAACTCTGCCAAGGAAGCGGCTGCTGAAGCGCCTGCCAATCCTGTCCCTACCACGATTACATCGTACTTTCGTTTGTTTGCCGGATTGACCAGCTTCATGTTGAATTTATGCTTAGTCCATTTTTCCGCTAACGGACCAGCTGGTATTTTGGAATCTAGTATCATCTATATTTGATTTATTTTCCTTTATCAGTTTATAAGCTCTGAATATACATTACGATCGGAATCAGCGCAAAAAGTGCTGGAATCAAGATCGAAAAACCTGTACCTATTTTTTGGATCAATGGTGAGTACTTAGCGTGGTTTAGCCCGAGGGTTTGGAAAGCACTGGCAAATCCATGTGAAAGGTGAAACGCAAGGAAGCCCATAGACACCACATAGACCACCACATACAGGATATTTGAAAACGCTTCAGAAACGATTTTAAACCCATCCTTGTAAATCATGCCTCCATATTCAGCGGTCGGCATCTCTCCAAATTTGAATTCATACCAAAAACCTCTCAAGTGAATGATCAAGAAAATCAGAATCACCGTACCCAAAATCCCCATATTTCGGGAAGACCAAGTACTGTTTGTGCTTGCTTTTGAAGTAGCATAGTTGACCGGTCGAGCACTTTTGTTTTGTCGACTAAGAACTGCCGCGTAAATGATATGGATCAAGATAAACGCGAAATTCCCAATGGAGACGACCCGGATGAAAGGGTTGTTGGCCATGGTCTCTGCATAAATGTTAAAGGATTCGCCATTGTCAGGAATGAGCAATTGTAGGTTTCCTGCCAAATGCACTACCAAAAACAAAATGAGAAATATTCCTGTCAAAGCCATTAGAAGCTTCCGACCCAAGGTGCTATTCAAGGTTTTTGTAACCCAACTCATAGATTTTTTCTTTGGTTAAAACGAACTTGTTTTTCTAAACTGGAGCCAAATTTACGCCCCGAACAGCTAGTAAACAATCCATTCGTCAAGCCCAATCTTATTTTAAAAGGTTCTAAATAATTTGTGCGATTTTAGAGTCTTTTACCCATAAAATCACATCGAAATAACCTACTGTTTGATTTTATTGTTTGATATTGAAAGGAATTTCTACTTTCTTCCGTTTATTTCGTAGAGAGTCTATATACAAACCATATTGCTCGGCAACCTTTGTCCGGCAAAAGGTGTTTTGATCAACAAAAGAGAACTTGAAAAATATGAAGCTCAATCATTTCTTATCACTATTTTTTTGCTTTCTGTTTTTTAGCATTTCCCAGGCTTGGGCTACTCACATCCGGGCAGGTGAAATCATCGCTGAACGGATCTCCGTCCAAACACTAACTTACAGAATTACTGTTGTTGGATACACGGACACCCGGTCGAATGTTGTTTTTGGTCCTGGTGTGATCAACTTTGGAGACGGACGAGAAGAACAACTCAATACAGAAAGTGATTTTTCACTTGTCGAATTGGTTGCGCCACAAGTGGAGAAAAATACTTTTGTCATCACGCACACTTTCCAAGGACCTGGAACTTACAACATCCGGTTTCAAGAATTCAACAGAAATGATCTAACGCTTAACATGGACAACTCGGTGGACACACCTTTCTATGTTGAGACTCAAATTACCATTGATCCTTTTATAGGGGTGAATAATTCCCCAGTTCTTACAATTCCTCCTGTTGACAATGGAGCTGTAAACGTTCGTTTTATTCATAATCCAGGAGCTTATGATCCGGATGGAGACAGCTTGGCTTATGAATTGGATATCCCAAAACAAGCTTTCCAAAGACCGGTAAATAACTATCGCGATCCAAATGTCGCTGAGTTTTCTACCAATCAGGAATCAGGAGCGACTCCAGCTCTTTTTGGAATTGATGAAATATTTGGTGACTTGATTTGGGATGCCCCGGGTACTGCGGGGCAGTTCAATGTGGCTTTTCGCATTAAAGAATATCGAAAACTTGATGGCGTATGGACTCAGATCGGCTATGTGGTTCGGGATATGCAAATCATCATTGAAAACTCCAATAATAGACGCCCCGAATTGATTCTGCCGCCTGATCTCTGTGTGGAAGCCGGAACACTGATAGAAGAAATTATTCAAGGTCAAGATCCTGATGGCGATCCGGTGAAAATTGAAGTCTTCGGCGAACCTATGGAAATTACTACCTCTCCTGCCTCCTATAGTCCAGAAGAGGCATTTCAGTCTTCCCCCGCCGTGATCGATTTCAATTGGCAGACAGTTTGCAACCATGTGCGTGCACGGGAATATGATGTACGAGTAAGAATTACGGATCAACCTCGTTCAGGACCTTCTCTGGTGGATGTGAAAACTTGGCGAATCAAGGTAATCGGACCTCCACCTGTCTGGGATGATTTGGAACAGCAGCAAGGTAGAACCGTAGATCTCACCTGGGATCCATACGTCTGTGCAAACTCGGCTTCAGAAATGCAGGTTTGGAGAAGAATCAACTCCGACCCTTATGTTCCGGATAGTTGCGAGACAGGAATCCGTCCGGGTTTTGAGCTAATCGGAACCACGGATATGGAGACGTTTAATTTCACAGATCTGAATGGCGGTGCAGGTTTAGCTCCAGGAAATACTTATTGCTACCGATTGGTGGCAGCCTTTCCAGAACCAAGACTTGGCGAGAGTATCGTTTCCGAAGAAATCTGTATCACGATCGACGTAGATGTACCGATCATCACGAATGTAAGCGTAGAAGAAACAGATACTGAAAATGGAGAAATCTTTGTAAAATGGACTCCTCCCTATGATATTGATCAAACACAATTCCCTGGACCTTACACCTATGAGCTCATCAGACAAGATGGCTTTACAGGGACAAGCAATCGAGTAAGCCTGGGGACGACAAGTGATACTTTATTTACAGACACCGGACTAAACACAGAAAATCTGGTCTATAATTACAAAGTTATCCTCCTGGACAACGGCACCAAAATAGATACATCCTCGACTGCTTCCTCTGTTCGATTAGAACCAAGTATAATCAATCAAGCTATCGAGTTAAATTGGACATTTGACGTACCTTGGAATAATTCCATCTCAGAATTTAGGCACGAGGTTTACCGAAACAGAACGGATGCGGATGCTCAGGATGAAAATACTTTTGAGCTCATTGCTGAAGTGGATGTCACCCAAAGCGGTTTTGTCTTCCTGGACGATGGCAGCTTCAACGGTATTCCATTAGTCAGGGATATCGAATATTGTTACTATGTCGTCACCAAAGGTGCTTACAATGTGGAAGGACTTGTTTATCCATTGGAAAACAAATCTCAAATCGTCTGTGCCAAACCTGATGACAATAGACTCCCCTGTCCTCCAGTCCTTACTTTCGAAGGTCCTGAATGCTCCGCTTATTTAGCAGAACAGCCTTGCAACACCAACACGTTTGTTCATGATTTGAGCTGGGAACCTGATTTCTCCGGGGATTGTGATGACGAACTAGCTGGATATAGACTTTATTTCACCCCAGATGGAGAAGAAGGTCAGTTTGAATTGGTGGCTGAATTGAGTTCGCTAGAATTGGCTACAAGAATCAATAACCTTCCAACCTACAGAGGCTGTTACTACATCACTGCGGTGGACAGATCGGGTAATGAAAGTGAGCCCAGTAATGTCGTCTGCGTAGACAATTGCCCAAATTACGAATTACCAAATGCCTTTACTCCGAATGGTGATGGTCTAAATGACACATTTATCGCCTTCGACAACCCATTCTCTCAATGTCCTAGATTTGTGACGGGGGTAGAAATATTCATTGTCAATAGATGGGGAGCTGAGGTATTCCGATACAACAGCCTGGAATCTGCCGAGAATGACATATTTATCCGGTGGGATGGTCGAGACCAAAACGGTAATGAATTGGCTGCAGGTACTTATTTCTATTCAGGAAAAGTATTCTTCGATGTCTTAGATCCAAGCCAGCGCGAGCAGGAACTCAAAGGCACCATTCAGATTCTTCGATGAATCGCCAAAAATCAATAATCTTCTTCGATGGAGTGTGCAATCTTTGCAATAGCTCCATCGATTTTATCATCAAAAGGGATAAAAACAACCAATTTTTAGTAGGAGCGCTTCAGGATGATTTTTCTAAGAAAATCCTAAGTTCCTATGATGTCAAAGAGGATTACCTTGATTCATTGGTACTCCTTGAGGACGGCAATATTTACTACAGAAGCACGGCGGCATTAATGATTTCCAGAAAGCTTTCTGGCTTTTGGCCATTTTTTTACGCCTTCATCATTCTACCCTCCTGGCTTCGGGATCCGATTTATGATTGGATTGGAAGGAATCGCTATCGTTGGTTTGGAAAAAAAGAAACTTGCCGGCTCCCGACCCCCGAGGAAAAGTCTAAATTTCTTTCCCCTGAAAATTTTTCTCAAAAAGACTGAATAATCATCCAATAAATCGGCATCCCCAAGGTGATATTGAAAGGGAAGGTAATCGCCAAGGCCATGGGAATGTAAAGACCTTCATCCGCTTCGGGATTGGCTAGCTTCATGGCCGCCGGCACTGCAATGTAAGATGCACTCGCTGCCAAAATCGAAAAGATAAATCGATCGCCTGCTGCCGGTGCAATCCAATAGCTCAACACCGCCACGATACAACCATTTACTAGTGGAACTAATATGGCGAAAACTGTAGAGAAGTACCCATTTTTGAAAAAAGACCTCAACTTCCTGCCACTACTGATTCCCATATCCAAAAGGAAGACTGCCAGAAAGCCTTTGAAAATATCCGTGACAAAAGGCTTGATTCCTTCCGCCTGCTTTTCATCAGCGATCAGACCTATCACCAAACTACCCAAAATCAGTAATACTGATCCATTTGTAAAGGCATGCGTGATGATTTTACTGAGACTACCTTTTGATTTTTTCTTTGTCGAATACTTCCTAAGCAAAACCACTCCTGAAATGATAGCAGGAGCCTCCATCAAAGCCATCACTGCAACCATATGCCCTCCAAATGTGACCCCTTGGGCATCCAAAAAGGAAGCTGCTGCTACAAAAGTAACTGCTGAAATGGATCCATACGCTGCCGATATAGCTGCCGAATTAGCAGTATTCAATTTGGTGCGCAGGATAAAGAAGGTATAAATAGGTACCGCTGCCGACAATACCAACCCGAAAACCAAAGCCCAAACGATGTATAAATCAAATTCACTGTGGGAAAGCTCCTGACCACCCTTGAATCCAATGGAAAGCATCAAATAGAGTGCAATAAACTTAGCTGAGGTAGGTGGTATCTCCAGATCAGATTTAAATCTTACCGCTAAGATCCCCAATACAAAAAACAGTAAACTTGGGTTGGTGAGATTGTTTATCAGAATTTCAAAATTCATGCGACAAAGATTTGCGGTAAAAAATTTAAAAAAAACAAAAACATAATTTTTTTTTATCGTATTAGTAAGATGTATTATAAAATGTTATGAATCTAAACTTCAACCATCTCAAAGCCCTGCAGGCAGTGGCCAAGTATGAAAGCATTACCAAAGCCGCTAAGTCTTTGGATATGACTCAGCCCGCGGTATCCGTTCAGTTGAAAAACCTTCAGGATCAGTTTGATGTCCCTCTTACCGAAGTGATTGGTAAAAAGGTCCACATCACGGAGTTTGGTCTTGAACTCGTCGAAATGTCAGAGCGCATATTCAGCGAAATGAATCAAATCGAGCAACGGATGAAAGAACTAAAGGGACTCCTGGCCGGTAAAATCCGTATATCAGCAGTCTCTACCGGCAAATATATCATTCCCTATTTGATTTCGGAGTTTATGAAACTGCATCCTCATGTAGAAATCAGCCTTGAAGTTTCCAATCGCTACAAGGTCTTGGCTCATTTGGAAGAAAATAGCACCGATTTGGCTTTTCTTTCGATTTCTCCTGAGGACTTGGACTTGGATTCAGTGACTTTAGCCGAGAATAAATGGTATTTAGCATGTTCTCCCGAGCATTCGGAAAAATTCCAGAGTCTAATTGATCAAGACAAATGGGGAGAGATTCCTTTTATTTTAAGGGAAAAAGGATCTGGAACCCGGGTCATCATGGAGCGATTTTTTGAAGATCGGGATATTGCTATCAAAAGCCGGATGGAATTATCCACCAATGAAGCTGTCAAACAGGCCGTGATGGCAGGACTTGGAGTGAGTGTTTTATCACTGTACTCTATGCGAAGTGAAGTGGCTGATGGCAGAATCAAACTCCTTGAATTCAAAGGATTGCCCATCAAGGCGCATTGGAGATTGGTATGGTTAAAGCAAAAAAGGCATCAACCTGCGGTCATGGCTTTTATTCGTTGGCTGACCGAAAACAATCAGGAAGTCTTCGGAAAGCTCCTCAATCCATAAGAAAGGTAAAGGCTTGTCTAAAAGCCCTATATTTGCGCACAAACCAACCTAAAATACATGAACGCATTTGTTTTTCCTGGGCAAGGAGCCCAATTCCCAGGAATGGGAAAAGAGCTGTATGAGACTAATTCTCTTGCCAAAGAGCTTTTCGAAAAGGCTAATGAAATTCTTGGATTTCGAATCACAGACATCATGTTTGAAGGTTCCGCTGAGGAACTTAAGCAAACCCAGGTCACGCAGCCTGCGATTTTTTTGCATTCCGTAATCTTGGCAAAATGCACTCCTGATTTCAAGCCTGATATGGTAGCTGGGCATTCTTTGGGAGAATTTTCTGCATTGGTGGCTAATGGAGTTTTAGCCTTCGAAGATGGGCTACGCTTGGTACATCAGCGGGCTTTGGCTATGCAGGAAGCTTGCGAGATTAATCCATCCACGATGGCTGCTATCTTAGGATTGGCAGATGAAAAAGTTGAGGAAATCTGTGCCAGTATCTCAGAGGAAATCGTAGTGCCGGCGAATTACAATTGCCCGGGTCAATTGGTGATCTCAGGAAGTAATAAAGGAATCGAAATTGCCTGTGAGAAAATGAAAGAAGCAGGGGCAAAAAGGGCGTTGCCCCTTCAGGTAGGAGGAGCTTTTCACTCTCCACTGATGGAGCCTGCAAGAGAAAAACTTCAAAAGGCCATCGAAATGACACAATTCTCTGTTGGCTCTTGCCCAGTTTACCAAAATGTAAGCACCACGGCTGTCACGGATGTAAACGAAATCAAGGAAAATCTTATCGCCCAGCTCACCGCACCTGTAAAATGGACTCAATCTGTCCAGAATATGGTGAAGGATGGAGCTACCGAATTTATCGAATGCGGCCCAGGAAAGGTACTTCAGGGTTTAGTTAAAAAAATCCATTCTGAAGCACAGGTTTCTGGGCTTTGATATTAAATAGCTAGGCTGTCTTTTTCAGAAGGCAGCCTATTTTTTCCATTTTTTCACTTTTGATTCATCCTCACATGCTTCGAGAAGCTCCAAAGAATTTTTATTAAGCTTAGGGTGAACCCAATCGGGAAGCAACTCGGCAAGTGGTGCTAAAACAAATCGACGCTTATGAAGATGCGGATGTGGAATAATAAGGTTTGGCACTTGAATCTCCTGATCTTCCCAATACAAAATATCAATATCCATGGTTCGATCTCCCCATGTGACTTCGCGCTCCCTTCCCAAATCGCGCTCAATGGTCTGCAAAAAGCTCAAAAATTTGAGAGGTACCTCCTCAGTACTTACCAAGAGCACTTGATTCAGAAAATCTCCCTCAGCCTTTCCTCCCCATGCTTCCGTAGAAAAAATGGATGATTCCCCTTTAATCAGTGCTTTTGAAACAAGCATTTGTTTAGCCTCTCGAATCAGCTGCTCCCGATCTCCTAAGTTCCCTCCCAAAATCAAAACTACCTCTTGAACCATTCCCCTTGAATTTTACTTTCATTAGTCCCTCAAAATAAACTATTTTTACCCCAACTAATACAACTACTATGAAATTCTTAGGAAATGTTCTGGCAGTCATTGTCGGTTTATTCGTTTTCACCATTTTGAGCATCCTGCTCTTTTTTGGGCTGATTGGAATTTTGGCAGCATCTGGCGAAAAGGAAGTCTCACTGAAAGACAACACCGTTCTGCATTTGAATCTCAATGGCCGAATGCTTGTAGAGCGAACCTCAGAGGATGACCTGAATTTTGGACAATTCGGAAACCCTTTTGGAGGAAGTATGCAGGCAGGCATGATTAATCTCAAAAAAGCAATTCGAGAGGCAAAAACCAACGAGAAGATCAAAGGAATCTATCTCAATACCGGACTGATTCTAGCTGGACAAGCTAATCTACTCGAACTTAGAGAAGAGCTAGAAAGCTTTAAAGAGTCCGGAAAATTCATCCTCGCTTATGACGAAGCTTATGGCGAAGGAGGATACTATTTGGCTTCTGTAGCTGATGAGATTTATCTCAACCCAATGGGGGCAATTGATTTCAATGGACTCGCCTCAGAAGTAATCTTTTTGAAGGGCTTCTTCGAAAAAGTCGGAATTAAGCCAGTAGTATTTCGGGTAGGTGAATTCAAAAGTGCCGTCGAGCCTTACATCTTGGAGAAGATGAGCCCTGAAAACCGTCTTCAAACAGAATATTTCTTAGAAGACATCAATCAGGAAATGATCAAGGCCGTGGCAGACTCTCGAGGTCTGAGCCTAGACAGCATGGCTACTATCAATGATCAAATGCTGGTAAGGGAGGCCGAAGACGCGGTGACATACAATCTGGTGAACAGATTGACCTACGAGGATGAGGTGCATGCTATCCTGAGAGAAAAACTGGGATTGGATGAGGATGACGACATCCCAACAATCAATGCCACTGATCTAGGTTCGTTGGCAAAAAGCAAAAACCTCACATCCAAAAATAGAATTGCTGTTATCCTTGCTGAAGGAGAGATCGTCAGTGGCAGTGTAGATGGGGTAATCAGCTCTGATAAATTTGCCAAGGAGATTCGGAAAGCCAGAAAAGACGATGATATCAAAGCAATCGTTCTTCGGGTTAATTCACCAGGCGGATCGATTTTAGCTTCAGAGGTAATCTGGAGAGAAATGAGTGAAGCCAAAAAAGTGAAGCCCGTCTATGTATCCATGGGAGAAGTAGCTGCTTCAGGTGGTTATTACATTTCCGCCCCGGCAGATACCATCGTGGCCCAGCCAAACACAATCACCGGCTCCATTGGGATTTTCGGCTTATGGTTCAATGTACAGGAATTGATTAATGATAAACTGGGAGTAACGACCGATGTGGTCACCACAGGTGAGCTTTCAGACTTTATGAATGTAGCCCGACCACTGACAGAAGTGGAAAAAACCATCGTACAAAAATCTATCGAAGATGGCTATGAAAAATTTATCAGCCGTGTAGCTGAAGGTAGAGACATGAGCCCTGAGGCTGTAAAAGAGGTTGCCTCCGGAAGAGTTTGGACTGGAAATCAAGCTAAAGAACGTGGTCTAGTCGATGTTTTGGGTGGTTTGGATACCACCATTGACCTCGCTGCAAAGAGAATTGAGGCAGGAGATGATTACCGGGTAATTTATTATCCGCAGCAAAAGCCATGGTTTGAAAAACTAATGGAAGACTTCTCCGATAATGTAGAAGCTAGAATCCTTCAGGCCCAACTTGGAGAATATTACGGCCTCTACAAAAATCTAGAAAAAGTAAAAACCTATCAGGGAATTCAGGCAAGGATGCCTCAGGAGATCAAAATCAAATAATGAAAAAAGCCTCGGTTGAAAATTTCGACCGAGGCTTTTTTTATGGCTTTTGCAGAAGAATCAACCAGGCTTTTTCTACATCTCCTTCTTCCAAAGTCTCTTTGGCTAGCAGATGTAAATGATCTGCCCAACTCGCTGGATCATTTTGGAAACGGACCCGCATTTCTTGTATTTCGGGTTTTTCTCCAAACTTTTCGATTTCCTCTTCACTCGGAAGACTCTCCACATTTCCCAACCTTCCCAGATTATTCCCAGTCAGTATAGCACTGTTTCGGATATCCTCGGGGATTTGGTCTACACCGATTCCCAGAGTCCTCAGTGGCTTTGGAATTTCGAAAAGACAAGATCCGTTGGTTCGTGAATACCAATTTCCACCAAGACGAGCTACCAAATCCAATTTATTGGGGTCGATTATACCCTTTTCATCCAAAATATCTTCGTCTACATGGACGCAAAGCACTTCACAAATAACTAGATTTCCCGCTCCTCCTGTGTCACCTAGTGATTTCACTTCATTGACTTTACACTCCATGGAAACCCTGGCTTCTTTGATCCTCGGAGGTTTGACTTGTGAGGAAGGCACAGCCGTAAAACCTGCCTTCACAAATTCATCTACTCCTTTTGGGTACTCGGTACTCGCCAAAGACATTTGCTCGACCATACCATAATGCACCACATGAATCACCACTTCCGGTACCTCATGGACATTTTCCAAGGTGTGCTTGGTGGTATTATCACGCACACGCCGAGAAGGAGAAAAAACCAAAATCGGGGGATTGGTACTGAATAGATTAAAGAAACTAAAAGGACTGAGGTTAAAATTTCCCTCTGAGTCAATGGTACTTGCAAAGGCAATGGGTCGTGGCGCCACGCTGCCTTGTAGCAAAGCATGAAATTCAGGAACTGGTAGGTCTTTTGGGTAAATAGTCTTCATGAATCAGTTTGATTGGAAAAATTCATTCTTTCTTAACAGCATGAATTACCTCAGGATTTTTCTTTTGTTCAAATTAAAAGGCAATTTTATCGGACTAAACCCAGAATTTGAAAATGAAATCTCAAGCACTTATCAAAAGCCTTTCCCTCCTTTTACTTTTCATAGTCAGTTTTGCGCCTTTCTCCATGGCCCAAACTCACCAACTAGCCACCTTCAATATCCGATGGGATAATCCTGGCGATACTGGTAATCTTTGGAAGGATAGGCTACCCCATGTTACATCGCTGATCCAATTTCATCAAATAGGAATCGTAGGGACGCAAGAAGGCCTAAAGCATCAAGTCGAACAGTTGAGTAACTCCCTTGGGTTTGATTATTTGGGAGTAGGCAGGGATGATGGCGCTCAAAAAGGAGAATACACCGCCATTCTTTACGATGGATCCCAATACGAATTACTTGACCAAGGTACTTTTTGGCTATCCCCTACTCCTGAGGTCCCAAGTAAGGGTTGGGATGCCGCGCTTAATCGGATTTGCTCCTGGGGGAAATTTCTAAGTGCTGAGAAAGAGGAGTTCTACGTGTTCAATATCCACTACGACCATATCGGGCAGGAGGCCAGGGAAGAAAGCAGCAAATTAGTTGTTCGGAAAATTGAAGAAATCAATACCGAAAAGCTTCCGGTAGTTTTATTGGGTGATTTCAATGTTACACCTGATAACCCTGCCTACACCACCATTACCTCCTCTGGGGGCTGGAAAGATGCCCGTTTGATTTCCAAAACACCTTCTTACGGACCTGCAGGTACTTTCACTGGATTTGATTGGGAAAAAATGCCTGATGGAATCATAGACCATATTTTCGTCAAAGGGCAGGTTCAAGTAATCAGACATGGTATCCTAAGCGATAATTATGGTAAAAAATACCCCTCTGATCACTTTCCTGTGATGGTTGAGGTTCAATTTCGGTGAGACTGGAAATAAAAATACCCCCAAAAAGTTATGACTATTTGGGGGCAAATAAGTGAAAACTTTCCTTAAGAATTCATCAGCTCTTCAATTTCCTCCGCTTCAATCGGGATATTCCGCATCAAGTCGAAGTAGCCATTTTCTTGGATGACGATGTTATTCTCCAAGCGTACTCCTAGGTTTTCTGCTGGAATGTAGATCCCTGGCTCAACGGTAAATACCATACCCGGTGTAATCGGGCCATGCATAGTTCCCACATCGTGCACATCCAAGCCTAAATGATGGGAAGTGCCATGCATAAAATACTTTTTGTAGGCTGGCCATTTTGGATCTTGGTTTTTCACATCAGTCTGATCAATCAGGCCAAGACCGATCAATTCGGATTGCATGATAAGCCCTACTTCTTTATGATAGTCTTGAATATTGGTACCTGGTCTCAGAATATTCATTGCTTCTCGCTGAACGCGTAAGACTGCATCGTAAACAGCTTTTTGGCGCTCGGTAAATTTCCCATTCACTGGAATAGTCCGAGTCATATCTGCATTGTAATTTCCATATTCTGCACCCACATCCATCAGCAATAAGTCGCCATCATGGCACGGGCGGCTATTCTCAATATAATGCAATACACAGGCATTGGCACCCGAGGCAATGATCGGTTCGTAGGCAAAGCCCTTGCTTCGGTTTCTCACAAATTCATGTAGGTATTCCGCCTCAATTTCAAACTCGGTAACACCGGGTTTCACAAAATTCAAAATCCGCCTAAAACCTTTCTCCGTAATATCACAGGCTATTTGGAGTTGATCGATTTCAGCCTGCTCTTTTGCACCACGGAGTTCATGCATAATCGGAGCCAGTCGCTCATACTCATGAAGCGGAAAACGCTCCTTGCACGACTTGATAAATCGGGCATCTCGAGTCTCTACCACCACTCCCGCTCTGAGGTGCTCATTTGTATTCAGGTAAACGCGCTCCGAAAGCGCCATTACTGAATTGAAGATTTGATCAAAATCAGAAAGCCAATGAATGTTTTTAATTCCCGAAGCTGCTTCTGCTTCTTCTTTGGTGTATTTATGCCCTTCCCAAACCGCGATATGTTCATTTGTCTCCCGCAGGAAAAGTACCTCCCGCCAAGCTGGATTAGGGCAGTCAGGTGCGATCAGGAGTATGGTCTCTTCCTGATCTATGCCACAGAGGTAAAAAAGATCATTGTTTTGTCGAAAACGCATCGTGCCATCAGCGTTGGTTGGCATGATGTCGTTCGAATTGAAAATTGCGACCGAATCTTTGGCTAGTTTTTGAGCCAGTTTTTCTCTATTTCGAATGTAAAGGTCCGCGGAAAGTGGTTGGTATTTCATTGTCTATCTTTTATTTTTTTGATCAAAGGGATTTTAAGAATAAGCTCATTAAAAGCAGAATCTGGGATAATTATATTTGATTTGAAACAAGACCGGGATAGAAATTTGTTTTCTTTGTGTTACCGGAAATTGAAATTGAAACAAACTTCTCAGGAATCCAAGTTTGTTTAGAAATCTTGGTTTTTGGTTTTCAAAATAATTTATGCATCAGATAAAAGAGCTTGCAAACGGCATTCGGATCGTTCATCAGGAAGTCTCTCATACGCGCTTGGTCCATTGTGGATTTGTACTCAATATTGGCAGCCGAGATGAGACCAAGGAGCAAGAAGGTTTGGCTCATTTCTGGGAGCACATGGCTTTCAAGGGTACCAAAAGACGAAAAACCTTTCACATCCTAAATCGCCTGGAATCCCTCGGTGGAGAGCTCAATGCCTACACAACCAAAGAAAAAATCTGCTTTTATGCATCGGTCCTGAAGGATCATTATTCCAAAGCTGCCGAACTGCTCTTTGATATCACTTTCAATTCAACTTTTCCAACCAAAGAAATCGAGAAGGAGCGACAGGTAATCTTGGAAGAAATGGCCATGTACCGAGATTCACCGGATGATTCTATTCAGGACGAACTCGACGCTTTGGTCTTTGACAATCATGCCCTAGGTCGAAATATCCTTGGAAGAGAAGAGACAGTGGGACATTTCACCCAACAGGATTTCTTTGAGTTTATTGGGAGTCGCCTTGACACCTCCCAACTTGTTTTTTCCATTGTTGGAAACATTTCCTTTGCCAAAGCTTTGAAGATCATTGAAGGCCCACTTTCCGAAATTCCAGCCAAGCGAACTCTCTACCTCAGAAGCCCTTTCAAAGGATACCTACCCAAGCTAGAAAGACTGAATCGGGATATCACGCAGTCTCTTTGTGGAATCGGAAGGCCTGCTTATTCTCAGCATGACCCAAGAAGGTATAAACTTTACCTTTTGAACAATATCCTCGGCGGACCAAGCATGAATAGCCGCTTGAATATGGCGCTTCGCGAAAAGCACGGGCTCGTGTATAGTATAGAGTCTACCTTCCAGCCTTTCTCAGATATAGGCTTTTTTGGGATCTTTTTTGGTACGGAAGAAAAGACCCTTCCCAAGGCCAAAAAGCTGGTTCAGAAAGAACTCAAGCGACTTCGGGAAAAAAAATTGGGTAGTCTGCAACTGCATATGGCCAAGGAGCAAGCAATCGGTCAGATGGCGATGGCGGAAGAAAACTATGCTGCCCTTATGTTGGTATTTGGGAAAAGCCTGATTGACCATGGCAAAATTGATCCTTTGGATAAGATTTTTGAGCAAATCAAGCAAACAACAGCTGAAGACTTACTCGAAATCGCGAATGAAATCCTAGACCCGGTACAATTAACCTCATTGACTTATTTACCCAATTGATCATGGAATTCATCGATTCGGAACTCCTAGACTATTGTGAAGCCCATACAAGCGAAGAAGATGCGCTTTTGAAAAAAATCACCCGGGAAACGCAGGCCAAGGTACTGATGCCTCGGATGCTTTCAGGTCAACTTCAGGGTAAATTTCTAGAGTTGATGGTCAAAATGCATCAACCGAAGACTATTTTGGAAATCGGTACTTATACCGGTTATTCGGCTATTTGCATGGCAAGAGGTCTATCCAAGGAAGGCAAACTCATTACTTTGGATATCAATGACGAATTGGAGAAAATGGTCAGAGGCTTTTTTGAAGAAAGTGGGTTGATTGCCCAAATTGACTATCGACTTGGGAATGCGCTTGACTTGATTCCTACTATTGAAGGTGATTTTGATTTTGTATTTATAGATGCCGACAAGGAGAATTACCTGCCCTATTACCAGCTCGTGATAGATCGGGTTTCGAAAGGTGGCGTCATCCTCGCTGACAATGTACTTTGGTCGGGAAAAGTCCTTCCAAAAGGCAGAAAAAAACTCGATAAGGATACAGCTGCCCTGCTGGAATTCAACCGATTTGTACAAGAAGACCCACGAGTCGAAAATAGTCTTTTGCCCATTCGAGATGGATTGATGCTTGCCAGAAAGCTTTAAACCCGAAATATGCATTAGACTTCTTATTACGAGTCCAAACCGCTTCAAAATCAATCCGCTTTGCTGCATTTAGCTCAATCACCGTAGCGGTGCTATGCCTCATTCACTAAATGCTTGATTTTATTGCGGTTTGATCTCTCACTACAGATTCTAATACATAGTCCGGGTTAAGGAAATTTTAGGAATCATTTTTGCAGAAGGTCAGAAAGAAAAATCTTTACTGTCCCCATGAAGCTGATTTCTCGCATCATTTTTACCAAAATCCTTTTTATAAGCCTTTTTTCGAGTCTTTTCGCTCAAATCCCGCAGGTTCCTGCTGAGATGGAATTTGCCGATCTTATTCTTCGGATAAACCCTCAAGCAAGAAGGGAAATTCAACTCGATGTGGATGCACTTCATCGCAGTCCCAAGCACTTTCAGGTAAAAATGGATCGATTCAATTTATATCGTCCCATTATAGAGCGGGAGTTTCGGGCAGCTGGTGTGCCTGAAGACCTCAAATATTTAGTCATTCAGGAAAGTGGATTGATTGCAGATGCTGTCTCTACATCCAATGCAGTTGGATTTTGGCAATTCAAACAAGGGACGGCTGAGGAAGTATCTATTCGGGTAGATAGACAGGTAGATGAAAGGAAAAATATCGTCAACTCCTCTCGCGGAGCGGCTTTGTACTTAAGAGGACACAATCGCACTTTTGACAATTGGATGGTATCCCTGATCGCCTATCAAATGGGTGCAGGTGGGGCCAAAGCTTATTTCGGTGACCGCTATCGGGGTAAACGCATAGTTGATGTGGATCGAAATTCGCACTGGTATTTCAAGAAATTCCTGGCACATAAAGTCGCCTTTGGGGAACAGGTTTTCCAACTTACGAGTAATACCAATTCGCTTCGACTTGCAGAGGTGAAGGTAAATGGCCCTACAAGTTTGGATGCCTTGGCTAAAAAGTACAAGGTCAGTGAGGAGCATTTGAAGGAAATGAATAAATGGACTTCCAACGGAAAAATTCCTACCGGTGGCCCCTACTACTTGGTTTTTGTGACTGATGATCAAGTTGAGTTTGAAACGGGAATCGAGCCTAAAAATCCAGCAAAAAGTAGTAATGCAGGCAAGTCAAGCCCCAAATACAGCACAGCTAACTCCTATCCGCGCATTGCAGGTAATACTACCAAAGCATCCCAACCGGACCAAATCACTGTCAACAATCTAGATGGTGTTCAGGCGGCATCTACCACCACACAGGATACTTTTGCTGAAAAGATCGGCATCAAAGAGAAGCGATTCCGTCGATGGAATGACCTGGAGCCAGGAGAGCGAGTAGAAGCAGGTGAATATTATTACACCGAAAAGAAAAAAGCCAAAGCTGAGGTAGCGACTCATATCGTACAGCCCGGTGAGACACTTTGGAGCATCTCGCAAAAGTATGGAATCAAACTTTCATCCTTGAAAGCTAAAAACCGTATCCGAAGGGATCAGGATTTGAAAGCTGGAATGGTATTGAACCTCCAAGAACACCGCAAGCGGGGTGAGGACATCCCATTGGTACAGATTTCAAATACTTCTAAAACAGTGATTGCCAAAAACGAGCAAATTGTCAGCCAGCCGAAGCCGAACCCGGTAACATCAGCCTCTTCCAACCAGAAGGCTACGAACTCAGCTAGTTTAACGCATACTGTTTCTCCCGGAGAAACATTGTACGCGATATCCAAAAAATATGGTGTGACTGTAGATCAGCTCAAATCCTGGAATCGAATCGGAAGTCAAAATATCATTAGCGTGGGGCAGAAATTAACTATCTTCAAGCCCTGAAACGCGTCTGTTTTAATCCCATGAAACGATTTCTTCTACTTTTAAGCCTTATTTTCATTGGGCTTGGGGGAAAGCTTCTTGCCCAAGACCAGCAGATTATCCCGGATACGGTTTTGATAGCCGGGGATACCCTGCTCATGATTGGGGATTCCTTGATTGTAGAAGAACCAAAAAAAGAGATTTTCTGGAAGACAGGTGGGAATTACAACCTCAATATTGTACAGGTAACCTTGAGTAATTGGGCTGCGGGTGGAGCCTCCTCCTTTGCACTGAATACCGGAGTTTCACTTTTTGCCAATTACAAAAAAGACAAAAAGGTATGGGACACGCAGCTTACCGTCAATCTGGGTTTTAGTAGGCAGAATGATCGGGTTTTCCCTACCAGAAAAACCAATGACAATTTTCTTTTTGTGAGTAATTACGGTAGAGAACTCTCGGAGACATTCTACCTTTCCACGCAGTTGGAAGCTCGTACCCAACTTTTGGAAGGATTTAAATATGCCCGCCCTTCGGGAAGTGAGTCGGATACCCGTACTAAAATATCCGATCTATTGTCCCCAGGCTATGTGCAGTCATCCACGGGTCTCAACTACAGGAAAACTTATGAGAAAAAAGGGAAATTATCAATCATCCTCTCCCCTTTCACAGGCCGTTTTACCATCGTCCTGAATGACTCTTTGAGTAATGCCGGAGCTTTTGGTGTAACCCCGGGAGAGAATGTCCGAGCTGAAGCCGGGATGTCTTTGGCTACTTCGATCGCAGACTTCCAGCTGATGGAAAATGTGACCTGGCGTGCTGATCTAAATCTCTTCTCAAATTATGAGCGATTCGGAAATATGGTTGTAAACTTCAACTCCATCATTCGAATGAAGGTAAACAAATACATCTCCACCCGAATAGAGACGACTTTGATATATGATGAGGAGGTGTTTATCAAGCAAGATGACGGCCCAGCAAAACAAGCTGTTCAGCTACAGAATCTCGTCAACTTTGGCATATCGCTGGACTTTTAGAAGTCCGGGTCTAGGTCAAACTTCTTCGAAAACTCCAATAAGGCCGGATGCTTTTTGAGCAGATGCTTAAATTTATCCTGATCGGTGTAAAGCTTGGGTGAACCAGCATCATCTTCTTCCTTGACATCCAATTGGATGGCGATTTTTCCAGCCCCACTTTTTTTACGGAAGATCCCAATCAAATCAGGCTTCATTTTTTCAGCAATCTCTTCCTGAACATGGCCCATGACTTCAATGAAAATGGTTCCCTCCTCCACTTTTTTAACTTGCTGTAGGATGGCCAACTCCAGGTTCCGCTTTTCAGACTTCCAAAGTTCAATCACCTCAGGCAAATATTGATCTAGCATTTCCTGCTTAAAAACTCCTACAGAAGTGGTAGGAATCAATTCTATTGGCATCTTCTCCTCTTGGGATGGCTCCTTTACTTCCGGCTTTACCTCTTTCTTTAAAAAAGTTTTTGCCTGAGAAAAATTCGTGGGAACCGAGATAGTCTTTTGGACAGGAGTCTTTTTGGAATGGACTTCGGCTACTTCAGGTTTTGGAGTTCCGTTCGTGGTCTCAGCTTTGGGAGCTAAGCTTTTTTTTTTGAATCCTCCACAGCAAGCGCTGCAAGGTTTAAAGCTGCCGGAATTTTGGCCATTTTCATCAAAGCCAATTCCACATGCAAGCGCTGATTTTTACTGCTCTTGTAATGAATATCGCATTGATTGGCGATGGATAGCGCACTCAAAAGAAATGACTGACTACTCGCTTTGGACTGCTCAATATAGTTGGCTTTCACCTCATCGGACACTTCCAGTAGATTCACCGTAGCCGAATCCTGTACCACCAACAAATCTCTGAAATGCTCCGCCAGTCCCACGACAAAATTATGCCCATCGAACCCCTTTTTGAGGATTTCGTCAAAGATCAACAAAGTGTCTGCAATATTTCCAGCGAGAAGCGCCTCTACCACTTTGAAATAATAGTCATAGTCCAAAATGTGGAGATTAGCGATGGTCTCTTGATAGGTGACTTTCTTCCCCGCGGAATAGGTAACAATCAAGTCAAAAATCGAAAGTGCATCCCGAAGTGCTCCATCTGCTTTAGCAGCAATCAGTCGCAAAGCCTCATCCTCATAATCTACACTCTCCTCTTTGGCGATGTATTGCAAATGTTCCGCAATGTGCTTGATCTGAATTCGGTTGAAATCAAAAATCTGACATCGGGAAAGGATAGTAGGTATAATCTTATGCTTTTCTGTAGTCGCAAGAATGAAAATCGCATACTTCGGTGGCTCTTCCAAGGTCTTCAAGAAAGCATTGAAGGCTTGATTGGAAAGCATGTGAACCTCATCAATGATATAGACCTTGTACTGGCCTTTTTGAGGGGCATAACGAACCTGATCAACCAGGTTTCGGATATCATCGACCGAGTTGTTGGACGCAGCATCTAGCTCGTAGATATTGAATGAAGCATTGTTTTGGAAAGAAAGGCAGGACTCGCATGTACCACAGGCTTCCTGATCTTCACCTCGGTTTTCGCAGTTGATGGTTTTGGCAAGGATTCGCGCACAGGTAGTTTTTCCTACTCCCCGAGGCCCACAAAAAAGAAAAGCTTGAGCTAAGTGATTGTTTTTGATCGCATTCTGAAGTGTGGTAGTAATGTGCTGCTGCCCTACGACACTTTTGAAGTTTGCCGGTCTATATTTTCTTGCCGAAACAACGAAATTTTCCATCGCTGCAAGATATAAAAATCTCTTTGATTGGGGAGGAATTGGAAGATTTGAAAATTGAAAAATTAAAAATTAACCGTCATAGCGAGGAGCTCTACTTAAAATCAAAAACAATCTATTTACTAGTGAAGCGACGAAGCTATCTTAAGGTTGATTAAAAAATTGAAAGATTGGTTGAAAAGTGTAAAAGTTGGAAGGTTGGAAAGTGTAATGGTTGGAAGGTTAGAAAGTGACTTTGGTGGCTGCAAGCAATATTGAAACTTCAAGCGGGACTTCGAACCTAAATGAACTCAGAACCGAAAACCCAAAACCCAAAACCATTTTGCCTCCTATTGCAAATTGCTCCTTGAGTGGAACCAAATTTGCCTTACCTTTGTCTGAATAAAAATGGGGCTGACCGGTATTGACAGTAAGTGTAAAGATCGGGCTCGCATGCAGGCTGGAGTATGTACGGCCTTGAAAGATTCATACGAACCATAAATGGCGAAACTTCTTACGCCATGGCTGCCTAATCTAACCTACTAGGATAGATCGCTTAAAGGGTTGAGTTGCAAACAGTAATTCCCCGGCCACATCTCACCACCTGTGGTCTGATCCGGGTGGAGTTGAGGTGTCGATCAGGTCAGACTGCTGCTTGCGATGCGATTAAGCAAGCTTAAGACTCAGTCGCTAAGCTAGACTCAGGTGTGTCACCCAGCATAGTCTAGTCGAAAAGCCAATCGGTGACTAAGCATGTAGACGGTACGGTGTTTCCTTATCTGGACGCGAGTTCGAATCTCGCCAGCTCCACAACTGGACAAAATTAACCCTGTAAGAAATAGACTTACAGGGTTTTTATTTTTATAGCTTTTTGTTTCTTGAAATGAAGATTTTACAATTCTAAAAGTTTTTCTCAACCGGCTGATTCCGTTCTATTTAGCACCTGTTGAAGCAATTTCATTTTTTTATTAAAATTTAACTTTTTAAAGAAAATTGTATTTATTTTAGCAGATTATTTGATTTTTCCAAGAATCAAATACTAGAATTAACCAAGTAAAATTATCATTTATTCAATCCTGTGATATCCAAAATTGTAAAACAACATGAAAGGATTCTATAAATCACCGTGTGAACATAAAGTAAAAATTAGCAATAGATTAAATAAGAAGGCAGCAAATACCACATTTATCCTATCCTGTTTAATAGTATTTTTTCTTTTTTCAAATTGTGTATTTGGCCAGACGAAGCAGACTCAGTTTAATGGATTTGGTCACCTTGAGTTCTATTTTGATCGTGATGAAGATGGTAGACGTGCTTCTTTTGCAATTGGTGAGCATGACTTTTTCGTAAATGCTACTATTTCAGACAAGATTACTTTCATTGGAGAGTATGTTGTTCGATTTAATTCTAATTCAGCAACAAACTACCTACCGAGCATTGAGAGGTCTCTTGTAAAATACAACTATACCAACAACCATTCGGTGATAGTTGGAAAAGTCCATACTCCCTTAAATTATTGGAATGACTCTTATCATCATGGTCGGGTATTTTTCCCTGTCATTGATCGTCCTCTTGCCTTTTCATACTTCATTCCCCTTCATACTTTAGGACTTCAATTTCAAGGTCAAAATTTAGGTAGACTCAATTTCGGATATGATGTGATGATAGGCAATGGTATCAGTTCGACAGATATTTATCATGATTCTGTAGTCCCTGCTGTTTCTGCCGCATTTCATATTAAACCAAGAGATGGAATGCGTATCGGTGCATCCTATTATTGGGACAATTTACACGATAACACTCCAGGAGTGCATAGTGGCCATAGCACCGCTACATCAGTACCATTGGATCAGCGATATGAAGGACCTGTAAAATTCCGGTTGACGAGTTTTTCTTTTGCCTACTTCAAGGACAATTTTGAGATCCTTAATGAGTCAGGCTATAATGTTTCCACTACTGATACTACAGGACGAGCCAATAATTTCTACCAGTTTGTCTATGCCGGGCTAAATGTGACTGAAAAAAGCACCCCTTATATATTAGGAGATTACATTCATGTGGCAGATAATGATGTACATGCTTACCCTGCTGAAAGGCTTAAGATCGCTCTTGGTTATCGTTATTCTTTTGACTATTTATTAAACGTAAAAATCCAATTGGAAAAAGAATGGGAATTCAAACACGCTTTTCATCAGAACCATCCCATATCCTACGGAGGACCATTTTTAAGGATTCAAGTCGCATATGGATTTTAATCAATGAGGACTATGAAAACCTGGTATCTTATTGTTTTGGGGCTATTGGCAGCCCATCTCAGCTATGCACAGAAAGCCGACATAGGTGAATTGGATTTTATAATCAATGTAAATGATGTGACTGAATTACCCCAATCTGAAATATTGAAAACTTTCAAAAATGGGAGGTCACTTTGGGATAGTAATCAAAAAGTAATCATTGTTCTACCTGCTAAAAACTCTAGCCTTGCATCTGATGTGGCTAAGAATCTTTACAACACAAGCGTATCTGGAATGCAAAAGTTTTGGCTTGCCCTAGTATTTCAGGGAAGGTCCAGCCCCCCTGTATTTCTACAGTCGGCTAAGGACATTGTAGAATATGTTGAAAACAACCCAGGTGCAATTGCAGCTATTCCGGCAGGAAGTATTGAGATTCCCTCTAATTTGAAATTATCGATCAAATGAAACAGAATCCTTTAAAAAATATTCTCTATGGGCTTTCCTTTCGTATATGGTTTCCTTTTGCCCTATCGATTACCATTCTATTAGCATCCTTATTAGTCCTCTACCCTAGTCGGCAATCCACACTTTTTAAACAAAATTTTGAGACCGAATTTAATCAACTAGCGAGAACCACAGCACTTGGTGTCAACTTAGCCTTGCGAAATAATGACTTTGAAGGACTGGCAGACATCATTGATTTGGCCAATGTAAAGTCTGAACTGGAATATATTGCCTTGGTGGAAGAAGACTCCCTAGGTAACCTGACCGTATTCGCAAGCAATCCTGAAGGAGTAAATCCGGAATTGATACTAAATGCAGATTCCATAAACTATTTATTAGTAAAAAACCCGATAATTTCTGATGATTTGAATGGCTTTGTAGCCTTAGCCATATCGAATAAGGTAATTGAAGAGGCAATTTTTCGAATCAATTACCCCATTTACGTTTTCCTTGGGATCATCTTGGTAATGTCTTTAGGCTTATTTTATGGAATTGCCGAACGGATTGCTACACCGATCACCTATCTTACCAATATTTCAAATCGCCTACAAACTGGTGAATATGACATCGAAATAGAAACCATTTCAAATGTCGATGAGATTTCAAGTCTAAATACCTCACTGATAGAATTAAAGGAGCATTTGCTCCAAGCAAAAATCCAAAATGAAGAATTCAACTTTAAACTTGAAGAACAAATTCAAGCTAGGACAAAAGCTCTTGAGGAAACAAAAAACAGGCTGATAGAAGCTCAACGAATCGCCAAACTCGGGAATTATGAAGTAAACCTGATTACTGGTGAATGGCAAAATTCTGAAATGATCGATAATATCTTCAGAATACCGGATGATTTCGAGCGTAATAACAATTCTTGGCGGACATTTTTAAATGAGAAGAATAGTGAAAAACTGATTGATGCATTCTATAGATGTCGGGTTTTCAAAGAGTCATTTAAGATGGATTTGCAAATAGTGGATCCTCTCACGCAAGAGTCAAAATGGATTAGTATTACGGGATCTCCAGTAGTCTTATCCAATCAGGATATCCGAACTGTGACTGGGACAATTCAAGATATCACAGACCGGAAAGTGATAGAGCGGGAAGTAGAAAAACTCTCATTGGTAGCAAAAAGAACGTCAAATGGAGTAATTATCACTGATACGGATTTGAAAATCACTTGGGCAAATGAAGCATTCTTGAATCTCTCAGAATATTCTTTGGAAGAGATAATAGGACAGACTCCTAGGATGTTTCAATTCGAGAAGACAGACCATACAATTGCCAAACAAATCAAAAATGATGTTTTAAAAGGTAAAAACGTTACGGCTGAAATCTTAAATCGGGGGAAAAATGGAAAAGAATATTGGCTACAATTGAATATTGTACCGATGCGGGAGGATTCTGATAAAATCACAGGGTATATGGCTGTAGAAGTCGATATCAGTGAACTTAAAGAAAATCAAGCCCTTATTCAGCATCAGGTGGCACTTCAGAATATCTTAATTGATATTTCCTCTACTTACATCAATATTGACATCAATAAGATCGAGAATGTTATTTCAAGCTCACTTGAAAAAATGGCAAAATTCGTTAATGCAGATCGAGCTTACATTTTTGATTACAACTTTAAAGAAAAAATTACCACCAACACCTATGAATGGTGTGAAATCGGAATTGATCCGGAAATTCAAAACTTACAAAATGTTCCACTAGATCTTGTACCAGAATGGGTCGAAAGACATCTGAAAAAACAACCCTTCCTGGTAGAAGATATAAATGAGTTGCCTGCCGCAGAGGATGGGAAAACTAATTTAAGATCAATTTTGGAACCTCAAGGAATCCAAAGTTTGATTACGATTCCAATTTTTGAAGGCAAAAATTTACAGGGGTTTGTAGGCTTTGACAGCGTCAGGTCAAAACGAAAATACGCAGCTGAGGAAATCAAGCTCCTGACACTTTTCGGTCAAATGATCATCAATGTTAAAGAAAAGCAACGCGTCCAAAAACAACTCCAAATTCAGGAAGAAAAATACAGGAACATCATTGCGAATATGAATTTAGGATTCCTGGAAGTAGATGAAGACGATAAGATTATAGATGCAAATCTAAGCTTCTCTCTAATGTCAGGATATTCAACAGAAGAGCTTATCGGAAAAAGAGGCATTGATTTATTTTTCCCGGATGAAAAAGGAAAAAGGACCATTATTCAGAAAAACATCCTACGAAAAATCGGACAATCCGATGTTTATGAAACAGAAATAATAGACAAATTTGGAAACCGACGATGGTGGTTGATCAGCGGTGGTCCGAACTATAATGATGCAGGAGAAATGACAGGTTCGGTAGGTGTACACCTAGACATCACTGACAAGAAAAAATTAGAAGATGAGCAAACCCAATTACTTAATCTGACCCAAAAACAAAATGACCGTCTTAAAAACTTTGCCCATATAGTTTCTCACAACCTTCGGTCACATGCAGCCAACCTAAGCGGAATGATATCTTTTATTGAGCTACAAGACAAGCAGTTTGCGACCAATATCTTCTTTCAAAATTTCAAGAATGTCGTTGATAATTTGATGGAATCTATTCAAAACCTTTCGGAAGTAGCAGATATTCAAATAAATGAAGCTGGGGATTTGGATAGACTGAATCTAGTAGAAATAATTAACTCAACACTTCTTAATGTATCTTCTCTTGCGAGAGGCTCAGAGGTACAAATTAATTTTGAACAAAATCAAGGAAAAGCCTGGGTAATGGGTATATTAAGCTATTTAGAAAGTATTGTTTTGAACCTCCTTACCAATGCCATCAAATATTCTGATCCCAAAAAGCAAAAAAGAATAAATATTTTCATAGAAATTTCAGAAGAATGGACTATACTTCGGGTCTCGGACAATGGATTAGGAATCGATCTGAAAAGGCAAGGCCGAAAAATCTTCGGTATGTATAAAACTTTTCATAATCACCCTGATTCCAGAGGAATTGGTTTATTCATCACCAAATTCCAGGTAGAAACCCTAGGAGGAAAAATAGAAGTGGAAAGTGAGGAAGGTATTGGCTCTATCTTCAGCGTTCATCTAAAAAATCAATGAAAAAAAATAAGACTATCTGCATCATAGAAGATGATGAGAACTACTTGACTCTCACTCAAAAAATGATTGAATTCACAGGTCTTTTTGGCGAAATACTGACTTTCAGTAATGGGAAAGAAGCCTTTGAGGGAATTCTTCAAAGAAAAAAAGAAACGGATAACTTCCCGGACTTTATTTTATTAGATATTAATATGCCTATCTGGGACGCTTGGGATTTCTTAGATGAATTCTCAAAATTTTCATCAGAATTTTCTGGAATGATATATATAATCACAAGCTCCATAAACAAAGTAGACGAAGCTAAATCAGATCAATACCCCTTTGTCAAAGGTTATTTGAAGAAACCAGTAGGACTTGAAAAACTAATTGAAATTTTCAGTTCTTAAGACTAAGCCTAATAGGCTACAGACCCTCCAAGCCCTTTTCTTCAATCATTAATCTTAAATACCAACCCCTTAAATTCAATAGTCTTCCCAGTCTCAAGTAACAAAGACAGATAGCCAGAAGAGCTATATAAATCAATCATTTTAAGGAATCAGCTCCAACTCCTTTTGCTTCTCCTTGATCCGCAGCACAAAATCACTTAGTACATTCATATAATTGATGAAGGCATCATAAGGCGTATCGTAAGGACTAAAGTAAGAGTGAATGTCTCCATCGGAGAAAAACTTGGTACACATGTAGTAGAAGTGATCGGAGGTCTGAAGGTAATTCCAGTCCCGAATCAAATCCGGATCATCTAGCTTTCTCACAATTTTCTCCAATTCATAGAGTCGATCAAAGGCTTCATCCTGCAGGTCATTTCCCAACCAAGCTGTCAAGTCACGCTCTTCATCCGCCCAACTGATCGGATATGGCACATGAATGGCACTGACAGGCTCTACCTGACTCAAAACCTCTGATGGGGTAGAGAATCCATAATCCGTCTGACTCAAAACTGCCTCCGGCAAAGCGCGCATAAATTCAAAGATCCCTGTCTCCTTCCACTGATGCTCGCCAAAGGTCTCATAATCCATAAAGAGATTGAGAACCGGTTCGGACGCTGGAATAGGCTTGATCCAAGAGATGAATTTATCTACTGTCAAAGGATAATCCTTCCAAGTCTTGTTGGAGAAGCGGAAGGCAATATCATCCGAAAGCAGGAAATTTTTCAAGAGTACCTTGAGCTCCGGCTTGATACTGTTTTGGTACACATAATTGGGGCTTTTCCAACCCAAAACATGCTTTGCACCTTCTGTTAAAATGCCTTTATATCCCATATCCGCGACCATTTCTCCGATCTGATCGGAATAGATCAACTCGGTATTTCGGAAGACTTTGGGCGTGTAGCCATTAAATAATCGCTGGATTTTCTCCTTATGCTGATTCACCATGCGAGCAAACTCTTCCTTGCTCTTCAGGGCAGCCAGTGAGTGACCATAGGTTTCGCTCAGCACCTCCACATGACCTGTCGCCACCAGCCTTTGGAAGCTTTCGAGCACATCCGGCGCATAGGCTTCCAATTGGTCCAAATAGGTCCCTGAGAAAGAAAAAGTCACTTTAAACGCACCTTGATGCTTTTCGATCAGCTCTAGCAATAGGGCATTCATCGGCAAGTAGCACTTTTGAGCTACCCTTCGCATGACATTGCGGTTTAGAAAATCATCCCAATAGTAGTGGTCATCTCCAATATCAAAAAAGCGATAGGGCTTTAGCCGGTACGGCTGATGCACCTGAAAGTAAAAGCAAATCGTTCTCATGGTTATTGCGCTAAAGTTTTCTCATAAATCTTAACTAGTCGGGCAGCCACATGCTCCCATTTCAAATTCTTCAGTTCTTCGCTGCCTAATTCTTTAAACATCTTAGAAATCCCTTGGTAATGCAGCAAGGCAAAAGTGGCATCCGCCATCGCATCTACATCCCAATAATCGATTTTAATGGCATTCTGAAGGACTTCTGCTACCCCAGATTGCTTGGAAATAACGGTAGGCGTATTATGCCGCACTGCCTCCAAAGGTGCAATTCCAAAGGGCTCAGAAACCGATGGCATAATGTAAACATCTGAAATCGCGTACATATGATCTACATCCTCCCCTTTCAGGAATCCCGTGAAGTGAAATTTATGTCCCATTCGGAGCTCTGCAACTCGGTCAATCATCCGGTTGAGCAAATCCCCGGAACCTGCCATGACAAAGCGTACATTTTCATCTCGATCCAAGACCTTTTTGGCAGCCTCCACAAAGTATTCAGGGCCTTTCTGAAAAGTAATTCTCCCTAAGAAAGTGACGATTTTCTCCGGCACTTTCTTCACATATTTGGACTTGATGATGCTTGCATCCAAGACAGCATTGTGCAGCACACTGACTTTTTCCGCAGGAATTCCATAGCGGCGAATGATCGTATTCTTCGTGAGTTGGCTTACAGCCACTACATGGTCGGCGGCTTCCATCCCCGCCTTTTCAATATCAAAAACAGGCTTATTAACTGATTCACCGGATCGATCGTATTCGGTAGCATGCACATGGGCCACAAGTGGTTTACCACTGATTTCTTTTGCAGCTATACCTGCAGGGAAAGAAAGCCAGTCATGGGCATGGATGATTTCGTAATCATCGCGATCCCGGGCTATTTGAGCAGCAGTAAGAGCGTATCTGCTGACCTCTTCCATGAGGTTTTTACCATATTTCCCGCTGAACTCATATTTGGTAGTGAAAATACTTTCATCTACATCCGTCCGATCATGGATGGCATAATCAGTAAACTTCTGATACTCTTCAGGCCCCAGATATGGAACTAAAAAACTGGAAACTTCCAAGTAGGTCAGGTTTTTCCAGATACTTTTAAACTTCTTTTCCCGATAGTCTATGGTGATATCACTGGCATTGACAAAATCTGCCAATTCCTCTTCATCACCCCAAAGTTTGGGCACTACAAAAATCACCTCCTGATTGTGGTGAACCATCCCCTTGACCAAACCATAACAGGCAGTACCAAGGCCTCCGGAAATATGCGGCGGGAATTCCCACCCAAACATTAAGACTCTCATGAAAAATAATTATAAGCGTTTAATTAAATCCATCATACGAAGCAGCTCTCCCACGCTCCAAGCTTGAGAAATTGCTCCTTTCGGTCGATGCGGGGCATCTCCGTCAAATATTTCTGCTACAGTTCCTACACCATATTGGGTCATCACCCCATCAAAACCCTGAATGATTTTCTTAATGAAATTCTCCGCAGACTTTCCGTGTAGCTTGAGATAAGCATCGACAAAATGCCCCAAAGGCCACACCCAAACGGTGCCATTGTGATAAGCATTGTCCCGACTGATTGGATCACCGAAATAGTAACCTTTATAAGCGGGATCATCAGGCGCCAATGTTCGAAGTCCACGGGTAGTCAGCAGTTTGGACCTGACCAGATCTAGAATACTGGCTTTTTGATTTTCATCGAGCATGGAGTAAGGCAAGGAAGTCGCAAAAACCATATTAGGACGAATAGCCCAATCTTTTTCTCCATCATGAACAACATCGGCCAGATAGCCATTTTCTTCATCCCAAAACTCACTCAGGAAAGATTCCTTGGCTTTTTCTGCCAGCTTGCCATATTCCTGATCTCCGGAAAGCTCCTCATAGAACTTGAGTGCATTGTACCAAAGGGCCTGAATTTCCACAGGCGAACCGGTTCGAGGGGTTACCGGCCCATCCACTGTGACTGCATCCATCCAAGTCAATGCGACCCCGTCATAGCCTCCGTAAACCAAGCCATTATCCATGACATGAATATTGAAGTCGGTTCCTTCCCGATATCCATCGATTATGCCTTTTAGCTTATCCAAATACCTTTTTTGGATGGTCTTTTTATCTCCTGTAAAGAAAATGTATTGCTGAAGCGACCAAGAGAACCAAAGTGGCGCGTCGATGGAATTCATATTGGTGAAATCACCGCTGCCAACATTGGGAAAAAGCGGTCCCTTCAGATCACGGGACATCGTATCCATGATTTCCAGGAAAGTTTCCTTATCGCCTCTTGCCAAAGTCAATCCGGGTGCGGCCACAAAAGTATCCCGACCCCACCAGCCAAACCATGGATATCCTGCGATAATTCGGGTATCCCCTTCTCGCTTTCGGATAAATTGAGTAGCCGAGTTAATCAGGCAGTTTTCAAAATTATTTCGAGGAATTCTACGAGCTACTTCCTTTTCGAAAGCCCGCTGTCGGGTAGCCGGATCCGCCTCTGTCAGACCTGCCGCAAAAATCACGGATTCTCCCTTTTTGATATCGAATTCAAAGTAACCAGGCACATACAAATCCTCTTGATAATCGTAGCCTCGCTCCCTTTCGATGATGTACTCTACGTTATTGTACCATTTCGGGTCAGACTCAAAGGTGTTCTTCTTGGAAAGCTGTAGATACAAGGGATCATATACAGGGTAAAGTTGAAACTTCACCCCATTGGGCACTTTTTCAAAATCCTTATTGATGTCATTGTTTTCCTTACAAAGGGTATGATAGCCTCGGAAGGCCAAAAAGGGCTGAATTCGAATTTTGGTAGGAGAATGGGCTTCAAGCAAGGTGTATCGAATCATTACCCGATCCCGATTGGTATCGAGAATCAATTCCTTTTGGAGCAAAACCCCACCGACACGATAAGTCAGTTTCGGTATGGGTTCAGAGTCAAAATCTTTCAAGTACTTATGCCCCCGTGGGTGATAGTTGCCAGGAAACTTACTGATTCCCAAGTTGAAACTAGCGCCATGCTGAATAACGGTTTCATGGACCGTGGAAAGAAAAACATGGTTTTGAGAATCAATCTTTGGCTGAGGAGCCACCAAAAGCCCATGGTATTTCCTTGTATTACAGCCAATTATGGTAGTACTTGTATAGGTTCCCGAACGATTGGTACGTATGATTTCCCGGTCAAGGGAATAATTTAGGTTGACTAGTTGGGTCTTGTCAAAATGGATATAACTCATGGGTTGAAAAGTTGCTTCCGTTAAAATAGAATATAGAAACGGAAAGAAAAATCAAATGCAAAAAAATAAAGGTTATGTTGCCATAACCTTCTGATAATCGAATCTTTTTTAGGAGCGTACAGCTTCTTTTTGAATTTCCTCAAAATTTTTGAGGGACTCCTCAAACTTGACCATGTAATTACGGACAAGCGAGATATTCACCGGTTTCACCACCGGGAATTTCGGTGAGTTTTTAAACAATGTAAACATCTGAAGTTGGTTTAGTTTGTCGATTTGCACCAAATCCTGTGCCAAAGTACTGAGGATTAAAAGGAAAACCCCTCATTTTGAGGGGTTTTAGGGGTGAAAGACCGGGTTCGAACCGGCGACCTCTGGTGCCACAAACCAGCGCTCTAACCAGCTGAGCTACAATCACCATTTGATAATCTTCGAGAACTTTTTCTCAATCGGATGGCAAAGGTAGACAGAAGTCCCTTTTTGCGCAAGAATCATCCCGAAATTATTTTTAGAAATTGAGGAAAAAATCATGGACATCCTTTATCCACATTTCAAGTCCATTGATACTCTGAAGGAATAGACCCGAAAAGTTCCAACTGGTAATCGCTATATTTGCACAATATTCAATCTTTTCTCCTTCCAAATTCATCCATCATGGCCGAGCAGGCAATCAACTTTGAGGCATTTAAACTGAATAAGCAGCTACTTAATGCCATCGCAGAGGCAGGCTACAGCACTCCTACCGCTATTCAGGAGAAGGCTATTCCGCTTGGCTTGGCAGGTCATGATGTATTGGGAATTGCGCAGACAGGTACCGGAAAAACCGCTGCCTATGTGCTTCCCATCCTGATGAAAATCAAATATGCCCAAGGGATGCATCCTCGGGCGATGGTCCTGGCCCCTACTCGGGAGCTCGTCATGCAAATCGAAGCCGTCTGCAAAGATTTAGGAAAATATACCGATCTACGCGTAGTGTGCCTTTATGGAGGATTGGGACCAAAAACCCAAATAGAACAGATTGAAGCTGGAGTTGACCTGATTATTTCTACTCCGGGACGATTTATGGACTTATATAAGAAAGGTGTCATTCTGACCCGGGAACTGAAAACAATGGTCTTGGATGAGGCGGATAAAATGCTGGATATGGGATTCCTACCGCAGATTCGGGCCATTTTGGAAATTATTCCAGTGAAGCGTCAAAATCTACTTTTCTCAGCGACCTTCTCCGATAAGGTCGAGCGACTTTCTGCCGAATTTCTTGAATTCCCGGAGCGCGTCGAAATCACGCCATCTGCCACCACGGCGGAGACCATCGCCCAGGTCAAGTATTTCGTGCCAAATATGCGAACGAAAATCAACCTGCTGGAACACTTGCTCGAAAACGAGGAAATCAGCCGAGCCATCATTTTTACCCGAAGTCGGAAAAATGCCGAGGAAGTATCCAGCTTTCTGATGCGAAAAAAGGTAGGCGAAGTACGCGTCATCCATGCTAATAAAGGGCAAAATACCCGAATCAACTCCATGGAGGATTTCAAAGCCGGAGAAGTGCGACTTTTAGTAGCGACAGATGTGGCCTCCAGAGGCTTGGATGTGACGATGGTTTCCCATGTGATCAATTTTGATGTGCCCTTGATCTATGAGGATTACGTGCATCGAATCGGTCGAACCGGAAGAGCAGAAAATGAAGGAAAAGCGATCACCTTTATCAATCCGGCAGAAGTCTGGCACTTTGAGAAAATCGAGGAGCTGATCCGGATGGAGGTTCCTGAGGTCGCCATTCCAAAATCTGTGAAAATCACCGAAACGCCTTTTGCAGAGCAGCAGATTTATGCCCGTGAATTGGATAAGCTCAAGCAAAAGGAAAACCCTGATTACAAAGGGGCTTTTCATGAAAAGAAAGCCAAACCAAAACGAAATATCGGAAAAGGGGAAAAAGTGAAAGCAAAGAAATCCGGAAAGAAAAAGAACCGGAATCAGTTGAAGACGAAGAATAGGAGGAATTAAACAGGTATTGTTAAAAGAGACTAATTTCTTTTAAAATTGATCAACTTTTTTGGATTTTAGCTGAATGAATAGGTTTCTAGTTATCATTACGGCAGCCATATGCTTTTTTTCATGTCAGAACTCACCGCAGGAGGAACTCCTTTTCAAATACAAGATTGAAACTATTGAAATCCCTATTTCTCCAGAACAATTAAACTCTTATCAAATACAATCAAATTATTCTCTGAAAGGAGACAATTTTCTTGTTTCCTATAATGATAAGCGGCCTAGCTTAGATTTTTTTAATCTGGATCAAGGTGAAGTTATAGTATCAAAAAAATTAGAGTTTGAGGGCCCAGACGGGATTGGTAAAATTGAGTCCCTCTACGCTCATTCATCAGATTCCATTTTCGTCTATGAATTAGGTAAACTTCATCTTTTAAATGGCGATTTGAGTAAAAATCAATCTTGGGACCTATTTCAGATTTATGGCGAATTGAACTTTGGGATTCCACAGTGTAATTTTTATTTCAAATTATACTATGATTCAGAACGCCATTCTGTGTATTTTTTTATGAATCAAATGGGAGTTGACCCCAATGATTTAGGTGATTTACCAATTATGACCTCCTTGAATTTGGAAACTACTGAGGTAGAGATATTGCCTGTTTATCATTCAGAATATTTTAAATCTGTTTCGGGCCAGGTAGGATTTATGACATATTTGGGCTTTTACGGGAAGCTTGACAGTCAATTGATTTTCAATTATCAGTATGAGTCTTCAATTAACGCCTTCCATCTGGAGAATAAAAAACTGAGTAAAACCTCAAAGTCTGGATTAGAGGTAGTACCAACTATTCCTCGAACCAACGATCCTCAAGCCTATGATCAGCATGCCATTGAAAACCCACATTTTTTATCACCAATTCCTGATCCTTGGAGAAACGTGATTTACAGTATTGTTTGGGATAGCCCAGATGCTAATTCTTACAAAACTTATCTGGATAAAAGCCAGGTTCTGAGGGTCTTTAATAAGGATTTGGAGCTAATTCAGACTTTCCCTCTTCCTGATCGTACTTATCAAATTAATAATTGGTTTGTCAATGAAAATGGACTTTATCTCAATAAAGCTCACCCGGGAGATACTTTGTTAAATGAGGATTTTTTGATGTTTGATGTATTTAAAATTGAAGTCAATTAATCATGAGTCTTTTTGGTTTTATATTCCTTTTATTTTTTGGTCATTCAGATTGGATAGAAGTTCCCTTAGATCATGAAGACCCCTATTCCAAAAAAATCAAAATTGAATACTCTATTCAACAACCTTTTGACCCTAAAAAGAAAACTATTATTACTCATGCTGATCCATTTGATGAATATTTAGGATTAGAAGATTTGCTTGATTTGGAATTGACTGAGTTCAATCTTATCAAAATCCAAGGAAGATATTCTTCCCCTTATTTGAACCAATTTATTCAAGAAAACACCGAAATAAGATCTGATAAAAAATATCACTGGTTAAGTCGAGATCAAATAATCAAAGATATAGAACTGGTCCGAAAAGAAATTTTAGGGGATGATCCAGTGATTTTAATAGGATTTGGAAGTGGTGCAGGCCTTATTCACTACTATCTTCATGAATTTCCTGATAGAGTTGAAAAGGTGCTTAGTTTAAATCCACTACTTCTAGATATTCCAAAAAACCTAAGCTTTTGGGATCTTTTGGAAGGATTTGATTCAAAAATCGAAGAATACTCAACAGATCAAATTGTAAGATTCTCAGCACAATCTTCCGAACCCTATTTTTTCATGGATAAGCCCATTCGAGATAGCTTAATAGAATTGAATATTCAAAAATTCGTAGATACTTCTTATTTAGAGAGTCAAGAGGAAATAAGTCTCGGATTAGAAGCAAGGGCATTTGAGCATTATTTGGATATTGGAATCTATGATTTAGGGCCCTTTGGCCATTTTTTAGGCTTGCTCTCTTTAAACTTACGATCGAATACCATGTCTTTGGAATACTTCAACGGGACCAATTTTGATCGTGGGAAATTATTTTCTTCCAAAATAATTTTGGTAGGGGGCGTTTACAATTTGCTTTTAGACCCTAAGTCTTTTGATGTTATTGGAGAGTTTTATCCCAATGCTTCTGTACATTATCTAAGAGATGGGTATGATTTTTCGGAATCCCGAAAGCGCGGGATATGGGAAGCATTGATTTCAAGCTTATGCTCAAATGATGTTTCGGCCAAGATTGAATTGTTTAAGTTATTGCAAGAACAAGAATTACTGTTCCAGGAAAAAAATTACAATTCCATAATAGTGGGAAAATAAAAAAGGATCTCAGCTGAGATCCTTTTCCAATTTTATCGCTCTCCGCGAGTGTTCGTGCCATCTACTCGAGTTCGCTTCTCTCTGTTGGCAAGATCCCAAGCTGTATGGAAAATCAAATGCGCCCGCTTGGTCATTAGTGGGAATTCGATTTTATCCACAGTATCCGTCACTTGATGGTAATCATCATGTACTCCATTGAAGAAGAAGATGACTGGAATATCAAACTTCGCAAAGTTGTAATGATCTGATCGGTAATAAAATCTATTAGGATCATCCTCCGCATCATATCGGTAGTCCAAGATCAAGTCGGTATAGGTAATGTTATTGTACTCGTTGATTTTCTTCAAATCAGTAGAAAGCATTTCCGATCCGATCACATAGACATAGTCCTTGTTTTCCGCATCCTGATATTCGTAGTCAATACGACCTACCATGTCAATGTTGATGTTATTCACGGTATTAGCGATCGGGAAAATTGGATTTTCGGAATAATACTCGGATCCAAGCAATCCTTTTTCCTCACCAGTCACATTCAAAAACAGAATGGATCTTCTTGGCCGGATTCCGTCTTTGGCTGCAGTGGCAAATGCTTCGGCAATCTCCATGACAGATACTGTACCCGAACCGTCATCATCTGCTCCATTGAATACCTCTCCCGTAGAGCTCACACCTACGTGATCGTAGTGGGAAGAAATTACTAATACCTCTTCTTTTTTATCAGTTCCTTCCAAGAAGCCTAAGACATTGTATGCCTCCACCGGGGTCACACTTTTTTGCACTTGGTAAGACGCTTTTTGGGATTTGATGGACTCAGGATTGGACTTTGCAGCTTCCTTGAGCTCCTCCACCGGAGTTTCGAAAAGTTCCCCCATTTTATCAGAACTCACCAAGAAGATTGGCCGCTGTTCGATTTCACGCTCAAATCCGATTCTTCCTCTTCCGGATAGTGTCTTGTATCGGTTGGCAATCCGATCAAAGTTGGCCTGACCCTCCATGCTCACAATCACCACCCCGGCAGCTCCGGCATCCATGACCTTAGCCACCAAGCCATTGCTTCGCTCACCTACGGCCCAGATTCCGACTAGTTTTTCGCTTACATCTACTTTGGCAATGTTTTCATCATTGGCAAGGCCCAAGAAAACCAAATCCGTTTTAGAAGCCTTCTTCATGTCACCGTCACCGATAAACACAAAATCCTCGTTCTCAACCAAATTGGCTTTTCCAACTTTCAAACTGACCTTTTCAAACTTAGCGCTCACCAAAGGAACTTGCTGAAAATAGCCTCCGTCCACGGGACCAGTCAGTCCTAGTTCTTTGTAAAAATCAGCCAGATAATTGGCAGCAATCAGCCCTTCAGGTGAACCCGTATCCCTGCCTCTCATTTCATCAGAAGCCAAGAAAGTAAGGTACTCTTCCAAATCAGCCTCAGTAATCGTGTTGGCATATTTTACCTGCACGGGATTCTGCGCAAAAGAGCCCCAGGATATCCCCAAAGCCAATGCAGAAGTCAGTAGAAATCGTTTATTCATTTGTTTAAATTTTATTTTGATCGCTAAGCTAGACATTTTTTTATCCTATCGGTAAACCGTTTACACGAAAGGGGTGTTGAGGAGGTGAATTTCTGTCTGTTAAGCAAAGATTATCCCTTGATTAATTGTACCTTTGCCGCCAGAAATTGAAAATATTTCAGACCCTACTATTCATCACAGCTTCCATTAAAAAAGTATGAAGATTAACCTTTCGAATGCTGTCAAGTTTGAGAGCAGACACAATGGCCCGACAGAGGCGGAAATCGCAGAAATGTTGGAGAAGATCGGTGCCACATCCCTTGAGGAACTTATCAATCAAACCGTCCCAAAAGCAATTCAAAACGAAAGACCTTTGGATTTGCCCAAAGCGAAACTGGAATCTGAATTTCTGAGAGATTTCAAAAAACTCGCTTCCAAAAATAAGGTATTCAAATCCTTCATCGGGATGGGTTATTATGATACCATCGTTCCTGGGGTGATTTTGAGAAATGTGCTGGAAAACCCAGGGTGGTATACTGCCTACACTCCGTATCAGGCAGAAATTGCCCAAGGTAGACTGGAAGCTTTGATCAATTTCCAAACGGTGGTCATGGAACTGACCGGCATGGAGCTGGCCAATGCCTCTCTATTGGATGAAGGCACTGCAGCTGCCGAGGCCATGACCATGCTTCACTCCGTAAAACCAAGAGCGAAGAAAACCGCAAACAAATTCTTTGTAGACGAGAAAATCTTTCCTCAGACCAGAGCGCTTCTTGAAACTAGAGCTGAACCGGTTGGAATCGAATTGGTATTTGGATCTATTCAAGATTTGGACGTGACAGACCCTGAGCTTTATGGCGTCATGTTCCAATACCCTGATGCGGAAGGTGCTGTGAGGGATTATTCTGCTATCGTAGCTGCCGCAAAAGAAAACAATGTATTGACTGCCTTTGCCACAGACCTTTTGGCGCTCACATTGTTAACCCCTCCGGGAGAAATGGGAGCCGATGTGGTAGTAGGGTCTGCACAGCGATTTGGTGTACCAATGGGATATGGTGGACCTCACGCAGGATTTTTTGCAACCAAGGAAGACTTCAAAAGACAAATCCCAGGCCGAATCATCGGTGTATCTCTAGACCGTGCCGGAAACAAGGCTTATCGTATGGCGCTTCAGACGCGCGAGCAACACATCAAGCGTGAAAAAGCCACATCCAATATCTGTACCGCACAGGTATTGCTTGCCGTGATGTCCTCTTTCTATGCAGTCTATCACGGTCCGCAAGGATTGAAAAATATTGCGCTTCGTACGCATGGCCTAGCCAAATTGACAGCCCAAGCACTGAAGATGGTAGGCCTCGAAGTTTCTGATCAAACCTTCTTCGATACCATTCAGGTAAAAATGAATGAGGTATCTCGCGAGCGTGTAAGAGGATTGGCTTTAGGAGCTGAAATGAACTTCCGCTACGAAGAGGACTCTATCTTCATCTCCTTTGATGAGACTAAGTCGCTTGCTGATGTAGAAGCTATCGTATCCATCTTCGCTACAGAAGAAGGAAAGCATACATTGAACTTGGACGAATTGGTAGCTGACTTGAACTTGGAATTGCCAGAAGCCCTAGCCAGAAAGTCTGAGTACCTCACCCACCCTGTGTTCAACAACTTCCACTCCGAGCATGAAATGCTTCGCTACATCAAGCGATTGGAAGCAAAAGACCTTTCCTTGGTACACTCCATGATTTCCTTGGGATCTTGTACCATGAAGTTGAATGCTACCGCTGAGATGATTCCTGTCACTTGGCCAGAATTTGGGCAGATTCACCCATTTGCTCCAATGGATCAGACCTTGGGTTACCAAGAGTTGTTTTCCAATCTCAGAACATGGTTGACAGAAATCACCGGTTTTGCAGACACTTCTCTTCAGCCCAACTCAGGTGCTCAGGGCGAGTATGCTGGCCTGATGGTCATCAGAGCCTATCACATGAGCCGTGGCGAAGGTCACCGCAATATCGCTTTGATTCCTACTTCTGCCCACGGAACCAACCCTGCTTCTGCTGTTATGGCCGGAATGAAAGTAGTCTTGGTGAAATGTGACGAAAGAGGAAATATCGATGTGGCAGACTTGAAGGAAAAAGCTGCTGCAAATGCTGAAAACCTTGCAGCCTTGATGGTAACCTATCCATCTACGCACGGGGTATTCGAAGAAGCTATTCAGGAAATCTGTGCTACTATCCACGAATTTGGAGGGCAAGTTTACATGGATGGTGCGAATATGAACGCACAGGTAGGTTTGACCTCCCCGGGACGAATCGGTGCTGATGTCTGCCACCTCAATTTGCACAAGACATTCTGTATTCCTCACGGTGGTGGAGGCCCTGGCATGGGACCAATTTGCGTAGCTGCTCACTTGGCGCCTTTCCTACCCGGAAATCCAATCATCAAAACCGGAGGAACTCAAGCAGTATCTTCCATTTCAGCTGCACCATACGGTAGTGCGAGCATTCTTCCAATCTCCTACGCTTACATCGAGATGATGGGCGGAGACGGTCTGACCAATGCTACTAAAATGGCCATTCTAAATGCCAACTATATCAAGGAAAGATTGGATGGTCATTACCCTATTCTTTACACCGGTGCAAATGGAAGGGCTGCTCATGAGATGATCATTGATTGCCGTGGCTTCAAGGAGTTCGGGGTTGAAGTAGAAGATATCGCTAAGCGATTGATGGATTACGGGTTCCACGCTCCGACTGTATCTTTCCCGGTAGCAGGCACGATGATGATCGAACCCACAGAGTCTGAGACCAAGGCTGAATTGGATCGATTCTGTGATGCACTGATCGGAATCCGAGAGGAGATCAGAGAGATCGAAAATGGATCTGCTGACAAAGAAAATAATGTATTGAAAAATGCTCCGCACACGGCAAACATGGTCTTGATCGGAGAGTGGGAATTACCTTACTCCAGAGAAAAGGCTGTTTATCCTTTGGCTTATGTGAAGGATAATAAATTCTGGCCTACCGTACGGAGAATTGATTCTGCCTATGGTGACAGAAACTTGATGTGTAGCTGTATCCCTGTTGAGGAATACGCCCAAGAGCAGGAGCTCGTATAAATTCATAAAGAAGCCCGGTCTTTCGATCGGGCTTCTTTATTGATAGTCAAATTTTTACTTAGGAAATCACCCCTTTCGTTTCTTTTGATTTTCTGAAAATCAACCAGAACATCACTAAAATCAGGATAATTAAAAGCGCAACTTCGAATTGTGCCCAAATCTGAGAGCGATTGATTAGTCTTTTAGCTTTCTTGATCAATCTTTCACCTTCATCCAATTGGATCGCACTGAGATCATCCAAGTCCTTTCTCGCCTGAGAAATTTTTGCATCATATCGCTTGACTTGGTCGATATTTACTCCACTAGAATCAGTGTAAAGTAAATCATAACTCTTGATTGATAGATCATTCACAATGATATTTTTGAAATCTGTCAAATATTGAGATTCATCCGGTGTTAGCTTTGTCTTTTCAAACTCTTCTATGATCTCCAAAATTTCATTTTCCTCCTGTTCAATTTCATCCAAAACGCGTGAGTAATCATAATCAATATCGCAGTGATCTACGAGCTTTTGAATCTGAAAAAGACCTTCAGAAATATCAAAAATGTAGCTTTCTACCACCAGTCTATCATTATACACCTCGGTAAAGGTGGAACTGATCTCTTTAAAATTCTGACGCTCAATAAGATTTTTCGCATAGATCAACAAAAGCAAAAGGCTGACGATAAAGAAGGCCTGAAATTTTTTTCTTCGAATTGAGGACATGGTATTTTAGTAAGTAAGGCTAACTAATTTTCTTCTTCAGTTTAGGCATTCTTGGACAGTTTGCCAAAAATTAAATTAGGGGTTCTCTCCCGGCATTTCATCATAGACCCGGACAAAATCGACCACAAGCTGCTGTGGCCAAATATCCGGATCTACACCTTCTCGACCTCCCCAATTTCCTCCGACAGCAATATTCAGAATCAAGTAAAAAGGTTGATCAAAAGGCCATTCCTGATAGCTTCTTCCCGTATTTTCAAAGGTGAAATACTGAACACCATCCACTAGAAAATCAATTTTTTCTTCAGTCCAATTGATGGCGTAAACATGAAATTCAGAATCAAAATCAGGAACTTGAATCTGCTTTCCCTTCTGGGTCCCTTTGACATGATTAAATGCCTCTGTATGTACAGTGCCATGAACCACTCCGGGATCATATCCCACATGCTCCATGATATCGATTTCACCATTTTTAGGCCAACCACCATGACGGTTCTCCTCCGCTAGCATCCAGATAGCCGGCCAGGTCCCAACTCCTTTGGGAAGCTTTGCCCGCACTTCTATGTAGCCATATTTCCAGGTTGCTTTTCCCCTAGTGAGTAATCGAGCAGATGAATAGCCTTTTGGAAAACCCGCATCAGACCTCGCCTCAATGATCAAATATCCATCTTCTACCCGGGCATTTTTAAGGTCTTTTTCTGTATAAAACTGCAACTCATTGTTTCCCCAGCCATGATCACCGACGTCATAAGTCCATTTGGCCGGATCAGGTAAGCCCGGATTTTCAAATTCATCTGACCATATCAGTTTTTGAGCTTTCATAGATGGGATGTTGACAAAAAGAAATAAAAAGGAAAGGTACAAAAAGGCCTGATAAGGATTTTTTAATTTAATAGGCATGGAACTATTTTTTAGGTAGATAGGTTTTATTGTTGTTAATCTTTTATTCTAACCAAAAATATACATTTTATGTCATTACAACTGAAAGGAAACTGGAATCAACTGAAGGGACAACTCAAGCAAACTTACGCCGCATTAACAGACGATGATTTAAAGTTTACCGAGGGACAGGAAGATGAGCTTTTGGGCCTATTACAGGAAAAAACCGGTGAAAAAATAGAAAACCTCAGAAAGATGATTTTTGAAACTGAGGAAGAAAGCAAATAAGTCTACCCTAACAAATATTGAAGAGGCTGGTTAAATTGATAATCAGCCTTTTTATTTAGGCTGTTTTTTCTCTCAAAGGCTAATTGTAAATTGCCTTCGTAAACCCAAATAAAAACCCATGGCATATTATCATAGACTCGGTCAGATTCCTCCCAAACGGCATACCCAGTTTCGACAGCCAGACGGAAGCCTTTACAAGGAAGAGCTTGTGAGTTCAAAAGGTTTCTCAGGAATCTATTCCAATCTCTACCATATCTACAATCCAAACGAGGTAAAAACCATCGGTAAGCCAAAACCTTTCAAATGGGAAGTGGCTAAAGATCACGGCCTCCAACAAACTCATCTCAAAACATCAGGAGTAGGCACCACCGGTAAAGACTATCTCTCCGCCCGTCGCATGCTTATGATGAATAATGATGTGATGATGGGTATCTGCTCTCCGGAGCAGCGGAAAATGGACTATTACTTCAAAAATGCAGATGGTGACGAACTCATCTACATCCATGATGGAAAGGGTGTTCTTTATTCTCAATTTGGAAAATTGGAAGTACAGAAAGGCGATTACATCGTGATCCCACGAACAACGATTTATCGGTTTGAATTTGAAGAAGAAGGTCCTTTGCGATTACTAGTCATCGAATCACATGGTCCGATCGAGACAGTGAAGCGATATAGAAATGAAGTAGGTCAATTGCTTGAGCATTCCCCTTATTGCGAGCGGGACATTCGGCCTCCACATGAACTTCACATTGAAAAAGAAAAAGGTGAATACCTGGTTCAAATCAAAAAACAGGGGATGTTGCACCAATATTCTTATGGACATAGCCCACTAGACATTGTGGGATGGGATGGCTACCTGTATCCTTATGCCCTGTCAATCTATGATTTTGAGCCGATTACCGGCCGAATCCATCAGCCACCACCCGTACATCAGACTTTCCAGGCCTGGGGCTTTGTGATTTGTTCCTTTGTACCACGCTTATTCGATTATCATCCATTGGCCATTCCAGCACCTTACAATCACTCCAACATTGATTCTGACGAAGTATTGTACTATGCAGAAGGAGAGTTTATGAGTCGAAGAGGAATTGATCGAGGATCTTTCACGATTCATATGGGAGGACTGCCACACGGACCCCATCCAGGGACGGTTGAGAAATCCATTGGAGCCAAAGAAACAGAAGAATATGCCGTCATGCTGGATACCTTCCGACCGCTTCAGATAACTACAGATGCGCTGGATTTTGTAGATGAAAATTACCCTATGAGTTGGACGGATTGAAAAAAGATTAAAAATTAGAAAATCAAACACCTCAAAAAGTTTTTTGCTTTTTGGGGTGTTTTTTTAAATAGGATTTTCGATTAAACATATAATTAATATATCTCCTTTCTGTGCCCTAAATCAATCACATCTACCAACAGAATCTTGTCTTGTATTTCGTATAGGATACGGTAATTGGCTACCCTAATTCGATACCCTTCCCTACCTTTCAACTTTTTATAACCTTTGGGCCTTGGATTATCTGCTAATGCCAAAATGGCTTCTTTAATGTTTGAAAAATAGGGGTCAGGAATCTTTATTAATTTCTTTTTGGCTCTTTTTGCTATTCGAACCTTATACTTGCTCATTTTTTCGGGCTTCTTCGATTTCCTTAAAGACCTCTTCAGCATCAAAAAATTCCTGATCTTCCTTTTTGGCCTCATCGAAAAGCCTAATATCATCCAATTCCTCCAACTCTTCCAAAATCGCTTTAAAATCCTTCATAGGGAGAATTACAGAAACTTTTTTCCCTTTTTTATCTGTAACATATTTTGGGTTGACACTTATCATAGCGATTAATTTTAAAGATCAAATATTTGAACTGAGTTTACAGGTATAGCTTAAAATAAGGCTGCATATCTATCGAACGTACGAAATTAATCCAAGTTCTTTATCTTTCCGCAGTACTCTTATCCTGAAATAGCTCGTGGTTTTCATTTCCTCCTGCCATCAAATAAGCCATCAAATCCTTCAATTCCTCCTCGTTGAGCCGATTGATTAATCCCGGAAGCATGATAGACACTTCTGAGTTTTTGGTGAAGGAAACGGTGCTTTTTGGCACCTCACGTAAATCATCTGGAGCAAATGGATTCTGAGACACAAAATACGCCTCCTCATTTTCATTCACCAGTCTTCCTACCACAGAACCTCCATCTTTCAATTCAAATACGGTCGCATGATATTGCTCCGAAATGACATCACTCGGATTGATGGTAGCTTCCAAAATGTCTTTTTTGGAAAAACGGGTTCCTAATTGAGTCAAGTCCGGTCCGACAATTCCTCCCTCTCCCTGCATGGTATGGCATGATTGACAAAGAGTCGCCTGATACATGGCCTTTCCTCTGACATAATCCTGAGCTCCTAAATTATCCACCACTGCCAAGGCTTCGTCTACAGTCCATCTTCTTCCTGGACCTTCGGGCTGAATTCCAGGTTCGACAATATCATTCCCACTGGCAGAAAGCAACTTCCCACCAGATAGCTCATCATACTTTTCAAAATCTGCAGGATCCACGGATGCTAAGGCCATCTTTCGGGCACGGTCCAAGAATCCCACATAGCTTCTGCCTCCTTTATATTCCGTCAACGCATTTTTGATCCATGCAAAATATTCTTCACGCATCGCTGGAGTCCATCCTTTTTCGGCACCTCCCAAAACAGTCGCATAGTAAGTAGCCTGAGCTGGAGGCACGTTTGCAAGCATATTTGCGATATCCAAACCATACTGTGGATTTCTGAAAACCAGCTCAGAAGAAGAAGTAAAGGTCTTTTGATAATCTTTATCATCCTCGGCTGTCTGAAGCAGGGCTAAAGTCTTTTCCACTGCATCTGGAGCATCCAAGTGGGTCAATAGCACCGAAAGTGAACGGTTTAATAAATTATCATCTGCCGGGAAATTGGGGGAAAGATAGGCGACCAAATCAGACTTGACCGAGGCAACGTCATCATCATACCGATACAATATGACCTCAACTGTTCGAAGCAAATCCTGTTTTTCTTTTTCGGAAAGTGCTGAATAATTTATTTCCATCAAACCATTCAGCAAGTCAACTGCATCCCCCGAGGCTCCCTGACGAGCCAAGGCTAAACTGGCTTGCGTTTTCTTGACTGGATTTGTTTCTGAACTAACTTTGTCTCTCCAAGATTCCAAAGGCTGATGTTCCAAAGCTACACGAGCGGCATACTGAACAAAACGATCTTCGTGATCTAAGTTTTGCCATGCCAATTCCAGACCTTCTGGGCCTGGATTTCTTTCGTGAAAGCTTTCCAATTCCCGTCTCAGCTTTGCTTCGGTGGGTAATTTTTCCACCGTCAAAGCTGAAACATCATCAGGATTCCCGGTGTAGTAAACCCGGTAAAGGTCAGACTCCAAGCGTCTACCACCCGTAGCAAAATACATTGCGCCATCAGGTCCGATAGTTCCATCCGTCAGGGGAAGTGGTGAACCAGAAATAAACTCCTCCGCATTGGCAGAGTAGCTCGCTCCTTCTGGAGTAAGGTGAACCGCATAGATAATCCCAAAACTCCAATCAAAAGCATACAAAGCCTTTCGATACATAGCAGGAAATGCAGCCTCAGTTCCAAACATGACGTTGGTAGGAGAGCCTTGTCCAATATTCAAAACAGCTGGGAGGTTATCGGGGTAATTGGGGGACCATTTCGCATTTCCTGTTCGCCAGCCAAACTCTGCCCCGGAGGTCACATGATTGATTCGGGTAGGCCGATACCAAGGCATCCCAAAATCCCACTCCATATCGGAATCATAGGTAAACAAATCGCCCACTTCATTGTAAGCAATGTCAAATTCATTTCTGAAGCCAGCTGCCACTAATTCCCAGTCTTTACCCTCAGGATCAATGGTAGCTATCCAGCCGCCGGGAGCCTGTCGATTGTTCGCATGACCTCTTGGGTCTTTGATCAATGGGAAAAGATTGTCTTCATCCCATACCCTTGGAAGTCGATAATGATCCATCTGAGGCACATCCACATGATTACCTGCGGAAAGCACAATTCGGCTTCCATCCGGGGTCAATTTCATGGAGTGAGGTCCATGCTCACCTGGCTCTCCTGTAAAAGTGCGAATCTCGGTTACGTTCTCATACTGATCATCACCATCCAGGTCCTGAATACGGTAAAGCCCTGTTCCTCGGGAAAAAGTCTCATTGGGATTGTGATTGACCATCACGTAGATGGAATTAAAGGCAAAAAGCAGGCCTTGTGCATAGCCCATCCCAACTTGAGGCTCCTCCACATTTCCCACCAGCATTTTCTCCACCTTAGGCTTGACAGAGTCAGAACCTACTTTTGGGATGGTCAAACGATAGAGAAACCCATATTGGTCTGCTGTAATCATCCGGCCTTTATCATCAAAAGTCATAGCCACCCATGACCCCTGATCGTTTTCGCCAGGACTGTACAGATGCTCCACCGCAAAACCTTCGGGAAGCTTTAACTTGTCAATTTTAGGATTACCAGTGAGTTGACGCTCTGACTTGGGCTGCTGACAGCTAAAACCCAAGAGGACTAAAACGAGTAATGAAAGGCTCGAAATGCTTTTTATTGAACTTTGCATGAAAATAAATTTCAGGTTGAAAAAGAAATTTAAAAAAAGCAAAATAGATTTCAGCCAAAAGATCCGACCGTTTACATAAAAAACTGGAAAATTATATTTTTTACAAGATGCATCCTGCTTCTTTTGGTCTCTTTTGAAAATAAAGCGATATTTTCAAATCTAATATTGCCTCAAAAACCCATAAAAACCATGAATCAAATTCGTCTTTTAATTTTTCTAGGTCTCGTTTCAATTTTCTCTGCATGCCAAGAGCAAAAGCATTTAGAATTAAGCAAAGACGCCCGAATCGCTATAGTCGGGGGGAATTTAGCTTCTCGGATGATGGAGTATGGCTGGTTTGAAACCTCCATGCATGCTCGCTATCCTGATTCCACACTTTTCATCCGAAACATGGCCGACCCAGGAGACACACCGGGCTTCAGACCACGATCTGCCACTAATGATCCTTGGGCCTTTCCGGGAGCAGAAGAATTCCAGGACGAATATGCCACCAACTCCAACTCACAGGGCTTTTTCGAAAAGCCCGATCAGTGGTTGACTAGACTGGAAGCCGATATCATAATAGGTTTTTTTGGTTTCGGCGAGTCCTTCCAAGGTTTAGAAAAGCTTTCAATCTTCAAAGACGAACTCGAAGCCTGGGTACTTCATTCTAAGTCTCAAAAATACAATGGCACTGATTCCCCTCAACTAGCCTTAGTCTCCCCGATCGCCATGGAGGATATTTCTGATTGGAAGGATGTGCCAAACGGAATTGCTCAAAATGAAATTATAGAGGCATACGCCCGGGCGATGGAAAAAGTTGCAGAAAAGCATGATTTGGTGTTTGTAGATGCTTTTTCAGCTAGTAAAAAATGGTACGCTGATGCTTCTTCTCCATTAACACTCGATGGTTCTCAGCTGACTGAAGAAGGCTATCAAATCTTCGCTGACTTTCTGGCTGATCAGCTTTTTGGCCAGACTGATCAAAAAAATCCGGAGAGACTTGCATCCATTCATGAAGCTGTACAGGAGAAAAACTGGATGTGGCATAATGACTACAAGATTCCAAATGGAGTTCACGTATTCGGTCGTCGCTATGATCCCTTTGGTCCTGATAATTACCCATACGAATTGGAAAAAATCAGACAACTAACCGCAAATCGAGACTCTGCCATTTGGGCCAGCGCCAAAGGAGAAAACTATGATTTGGCTGCAGCAGATGTAAAAACCAGAGACCTTCCTGAGGTAGAGACCAACTACAATCCAAAAGCCAATGGAAGCTTGGAATACAAATATGGGGATGCTGCTCTTGCAGAATTGAAAGTACCCGAAGGCTACAAAATCGAACTTTTCGCCTCGGAGGAAGAATTCCCGGATTTGGCTAATCCCGTTCAGCTTTCTTTTGACAACAAAGGAAGACTTTGGGTAGCTACCATGCCTTCCTATCCTCATTATAAGCCGGGCGATCCCAAACCTTCCGACAAACTCATCATCTTGGAGGATACTGATCAGGATGGAAAAGCCGATAAGCAAACGGTTTTTGCTGATGATCTTCACCTTCCTGTAGGTTTCGAACTGGCAGCGGAAGGGGTGTATGTATCTCAATTACCAAACTTAGTTTTGCTGGAAGATACCGACGGAGATGACCGAGCTGATAAAAGAACGATTCTTCTTTCGGGATTTGATGACCATGACACTCACCATGCGATTTCTGCCTATTCTACTGATGAATCCGGGGCAATCTACATGGCAGAGGGTGTCTTTTTGCATACCAATGTCGAAACCTCCTATGGACCAGTACGAGCCACGAATGGCGGTTTCTACCGCTATGAACCAAAGCGGCATAAATTGGAGCGAGTCAATCAGGTGGCAATTCCCAACCCTTGGGGAATAGCCTTTGACGATTGGGGTCAAAACTTCTACCTCGAAACTTCCGGACCCAATCTCAATTGGATGCTTCCAGGCTCGGTACTTCCCCGATATGGAAATTCCAATTACAAGGGTCCCAATCTGATCGAACAAGAGCAGATGGTCAGACCGACTTCTGGTTTGGAATTTGTCTCCAGCAGGCATTTTCCGGAGGAAGTTCAGGGAGACGTCTTATTGAATAATACCATAGGTTTCTTGGGAACTAAGCAGCACAAAATGGTCGAAGATTCTGTAGGCTTTCATACCGAATACCGACAGGATTTGGTGAGTTCTACAGATCGTAATTTCCGCCCTGTCGATTTGGAATTTGCGCCAGACGGCTCACTTTATATCGTCGATTGGCATAATATCCTGATCGGACATATGCAGCATAATGCCCGAGACCCATTGAGAGATCATGTTCATGGCCGAATTTACCGGGTGACTTATCCATCTCGCCCTTTAGTCGAGCCAGCCAAAATCGATGGTGCCAGTATCCCCGAGCTTTTGGATAATCTCAAGCTACCTGAATATCGAACACGCTACCGAACACGAAGAGAGCTCAGAGGAAGGGATGCCAATCAGGTATATCAAGAGGTGGAAAATTGGCTTAGTCAGTTGGATACAGAAGACCCCAACTACGAACATCATCGCTTGGAGGCTCTTTGGGTGACTTGGGGAATTAATCGAGTCAATCAAACCCTACTTCAAGAACTCTTGGATTCCAAGGATCATCGGGCTAGAGCTGCGGCTGTGAGAGTCCTTAGATACACCGGGCATCAGGTGAACAATCAAATAGACCTCCTAAAAAGTGCTGCTTCAGATCCACATGGACGAGTTCGCATGGAGGTAATTGCTGCAGCATCTTGGCTTCCTCAAGAAGATGGCGTGGATATTTTGAGTGTGGTAGAAAAGCAGCCACAGGACAATACTTGGATTCCTAGAACTTTAGAGACGGCTATTGCACATATCAATGGTCTTTCTGTTGATGAGAAAAAAGAAGAAGATATCAAGTCCAATCTGACAGGATCTGACCGTGAGCTTTTTGTCATTGGCAAGGAGATCTACGCACGCGAAGGCTTTTGCGCCACCTGCCATCAGCTCGATGGAAATGGTCTGACAGCTTCTCAATTCCCCCCACTCAAAGGTACGCCTTGGGTGACGGGAAGCCCGGAGCGACTGATCAAGATCGTCCTAAACGGACTTCTCGGTGAAATCGAGGTGAATGGTCGGGTCTACCCGGGTCAAGTACCCATGACTCCCTACGCAGGCATGCTCAACGATACGGAAGTTGCAGCCGTTTTGACCTATGTAAGAAACTCATTTGGGAATCAAGCGAGCCCTATTTCTCCTGAGCTTGTCAAGCAAGTTCGGGAAGAAGTCAAAGACAAGGAAGGGTTTTGGAGTCCAGACGAACTTCTGGAAATACATCCCATGGAAGAGGATTAAGATCAGGTAGTTTAAAACTATAAATGAAACTGTTTTTAGGAAATCTTGAATTAAAAACTCAAGCATTTCACCTAAAATCAGAGACTCGCATTCCTTTTCGAAAGGTGTCAAAACCAAACATGGTGGGTTCATAAGTTCCGACAAAGTCCACATTCATTTCTGGATCGATATCCTCATCCATTCCGATCAACCAAAATGCGGCATTGATTACAAGCCTTCGTAATCCTTCACTCTGAAAATCCAAGGAAGCGCCCATGGTCGAGGCAAAAGCCATTCCCTGCTTTCCACCCTTGAGTTGGTAGGGTTTAGTCCAAGCGATAGGCATCAGGGCTTTTTCCCAGATCAAGTCAGAATTCGGGTCCAATGCGACCGTTCCCTGCCCGTGAACCAATACATTCGCTGATTCCGGCAGGTGACGGATTCCGTATACATCCGACGGTCCCCAGATATCGTTTACCCCTCGCAAAATAGGATGCTCATTCATTTGATCTACCCCATCGATCATGCCGCGGGTACCCTCTTTGCCGTGGACGCCGTGATGATTGACCCAAGTCTCTCCAAATATCCGCTGACCAAAACCCCGCTCCCATCCCGGAGCCTTACTCATCCAGTCCCACTTCGCAAACTTGGATTCTTTATTCTTTTGGTAAAAAAATGCATGTGTGGACGTTCGAAGTCCGATCACTGGTTTGCCTGCCATCAAAAAGTCCTCAATGAACTGAGTTTGTGTATCCGGCAACTCCCGAAATCGAATCAACATGATCATCAGGTCAGCAGACTGCAAATGCTCCAATCCCGGGATATTGTTTTGATAATTGGGTACTATGTCCCCTGACTCAGGATGAATCGGAAAAAGAACGGTAGTCTTAAACCCAAAACGCTCCGAAAGGATTTTCGCCAGCATCGGCATACTTTCCTCCGAGCGATACTCATCATCTCCTGCTACCAAAACGATGTGCTTTCCTTTTCCTTGACCTTCTCCACCTTCAAATTGCAGAAAAGTCTCGCCATTCTGTGCGGCAAGTGGTTGTAAAATCAAAAGGAGGATAGCAAATGTCAGGATATGGGCTTTCATTTTTCTGATTATTTAATGGTTTAAGCAGCTTTCTTTTTAAATAGTTTTTTGAAAAGGGAGACAGGTACTAAAGTTAGAAAACCTACCACCAAACCAATTAACCCGTCTCGAAGGAAAGTCGGCCAAGTGGGCAATAGGTGATGAAAGAAATCAATGTTATGTGTGAAAATCCCTCCAGAAACCAATAAAAGTGCGATAGTACCAATAAAGCCGAGTGCTCGAACTACCCATGGCAAGCCTCTCACAAGTAGCTTCCCCACCTTATCCGAAAAACTATCATCCTCCTCATTCATGGCTATTAATTTGTAGCCCATTTCATCCATTCGTACGATCAGCGCCACAATTCCATATACACCTACTGTAGCCAAAACAGCTATAATGGACACCACCATTATTTGTGTAGACAAAGCTTCTGTTGATACCGCCCCTAATGCGATGATTACAATTTCTACAGATAATATAAAGTCCGTTGTGATGGCTGATTTTATTTTGGTCTTTTCAACAGCTAAAACTTCCTTCTTCGAGAGTTCAAGATCTGGCCTATCCTTTACCTCCTTTTTATGAGGAATGATGTAATGATAAATCTTTTCTGCCCCCTCATAAGCCAGGTACAAGCCACCAATGATCAAAATAATTGTCACTGCCATTGGGACAAAAGCACTTAAAAGGAAGGCTAATGGAAGAATAATCAGCTTATTTAAAAAAGAACCTTTAGTAATAGCCCATAAAACAGGCAATTCCCGATCTGGCAGAAATCCGGATGCCTTTTCCGCATTGACCGCCAAATCATCCCCTAATAATCCTGCTGTTTTCTTTGCTGCTACCTTGCTCATGACAGCTACATCATCCATAAGCGTGGCGATATCATCTAAAAGTGCAAATAATCCTGAAGCCATTTGATTGATTATAATTCGAGAGCCTCAAGTTTGAAATTTGAAGCCTAAAAAAAAAGTGCTTTTTTGGGCTATCCCTGAATTTTTGAAAAAGTAAAAGCCTGTTGAAGCTTTTTCGGGGTTAAAAAAAAGCAATCCGAGTATTTCCATCCGAAAGCTAAGAGTATTCTTTTGATAGAGTCTTCTGCCGCTCTTCCAATCCACATTTGTGGTATTCCTTGCTTTTTGTAAATTGATTTTCAATCTCTTCAAACCCTGTAACCTATGAATCAACTTAATCGCCGCGAATTCCTAAAGGGATCTTCTGCATTTATGACTCTTGCTAGTTTTGGTCTATTTGGTATGGACTTCAAAAATCCAGATGGTCCTATTCGAACAGCCTTAATCGGAGCAGGTTGGTACGGGAAATCCGACCTTTTCCGATTGATCCAAGTAGCAGACATTGATGTGGTAGGCTTGGCCGATCCGGATAAGAATATGCTTGAAGCTGCTGGAAAGCTGGTTTCAGAGCGACAAAAGTCCGGTAAAGTTCCTCCACTCTATGAAAATTACCAGGACCTCCTAGCCAAAGAAAAACCAGAACTTGTTTTGATCGGCTCACCAGATCACTGGCATGCCTTGCAGGCGATTGACTCCCTAAAAGCTGGTGCTCATGTCTATCTCCAAAAACCCATCTCGGTTGACGTGATCGAAGGTGAAGCCATTCTAGCTGCCGCCCGCAAATACAATCGCGTGGTACAAATTGGAACGCAGCGAAAATCCACTCCTCACTTGATCACTGCCAAAAAAGAAATTATCGATACCGGAAAGCTTGGGAAAATCTCTCATGCAGAGGTTTGCTGCTATTTCCACATGCGAGCCAATGGGAATCCTCCCGTTCAGGAAGTTCCGGACTTTTTCAATTATGAGCTTTGGACTGGTCCAGCACCGCTTCGCCCTTATGATGGGCTACCGCATACACGTTGGTGGAGAACATTTATGGAATACGGAAATGGAATTACCGGCGACATGTGTGTGCACATGCTTGATACGGTTCGTTGGATGCTGAAATTGGGCTGGCCTACTCAGGTCACAGGTACAGGAGGTATTTATGTACAAAAGGATGGAAAATCCAATATCGCAGACACCCAAACAGCCATTTTCGAATTCCCTGAACTCAACGTAGTCTGGCAACATCGTACCTGGGGCAACCCGGTAGATCCGGAATACCCTTGGGCTTTTAAAATCTATGGTGAAAACGGGATGCTAGCCGGAAGTACCATGCAGGCAGATTATTTCCCCTATGGAGATGGGGAAGAACCCATTCACTATGATGTGGTCTATGAAAAAGAGGAGTATCCTGAGGACGTCACAGAAGACCGAATCGAACTGAACGCAGCTCCTGCAACTCGTCTGCACATGAAGGATTGGCTCAAAGCGATCGACAACAATACCCGACCCATCGCTGATGTGGAGGAAGGTCATATCTCTACTGCTTCCTGTATTCTAGCAAATATCTCCATGGAGCTTGGAGGCAGACCACTTCGCTACGACCCCAAATCAATGACTGTAATCGATGATCCTGAAGCTACAGCAAAACTCCGCAGACCTTATCGGGCCCCTTATCAGCACCCTGAACCAAGTAAGGTTTGATCCGGAAAACGCATTAGAATTTATTATCCATTTTGATATTATTATAGAGAAAGGTCTACAGAGGTTTGAATCTCTGGCAGACCTTTCTATTCTGATTCTTAAATTTTTATTCGAAATCTTTGAGAAAATCGCCCATGCCTGTCTGTCCGATCAGGCAGGCCTATGGCATTTTACAAACCTTTACCCTTCATCCATCCTTCCAGCCATTAAAATGGCGGGCTAAATAATCACTCATGCCTACGGCAATTATACGATCAAAGATCAATCAGCCGGTACTCGATTGATGACTCCATCTGTGATTTGTACAGAATTACCTTGAGCATCAGTCCCGGACACACTGAATGTTCCGCTTACCGTACTTCCTACTTCGGTGATTTCCACTGTTCCGGAATTTCCACTTGCTCCCCCTGAACCACTTGCCTTGAAATACTGAAAACTCGCATCGCCCGAAGACCAATTTTGCCCGACTATAGGATAGGAACCCGGAGCAGTTCCATAAAAATCAATCTCGATGTTTTCATAGGAAGTTCCCGAACCATTTTCATAATAAACCCGGGTTCGCTGCCCATTGATATCAAACCATACTGCGTCTACCTGAGTATCAGAACCATTAAGCTTAAAACAAATTTTTCCGGCAGGGCAATCTCCTGCAACTGGGCTCATATCATCATCCTCTCCGCAGGAGGAGATTAATAGAATAAATGAAAAAGCGAAAAGTAATTTTTGAAAATTTTCCATAGTTTTTATTTCAAAATTGCTTGAATCAAAACCCAAAGTCCATACGACAAATGCCCTAATTAGCTTGGACATTTCCTAAATATTAAGCAAATGCTACCTACTTAGATTTTTAATAAAACAAGCTTAACGCCTTGGGAAAGGACAGGGAAAGGCTTTTGCCTAATTTTGAACTGTACAGCAAAAACTTTTTAACTCCTTGCATAAATTTTTCGCCCCGGCTTGTCCGGGGTTTATTTTTTCCTAAATCTTCGATAGAAAATCACTTGGGATTTTATGCCCTTCTTGTACCTTAGTTGGGTAAATCAAGCACTATGGAAATAGCCACAACGCCCAGCAAGGAACTGAATTTTGATCGGAAGAAACTCAGCAAAGCCAAACTTTTGGAACTCTATGAAGCGCTTGTCATTCCAAGACGAATTGAGGAAAAAATGCTTATTCTCCTTCGACAGGGCAGAATTTCCAAATGGTTTAGCGGTTGGGGGCAAGAGGCAGTTTCTGTAGGGGCTGTGCAGGCATTGATGGAGGATGAGTTTATCCTTCCCATGCACCGGAACTTGGGGATTTTCACTGGAAGAAATGTCCCACTCGCTAAGCTTTTTGCACAGTTTCAGGGAAAGAAATCAGGCTTTACCAAAGGTCGGGATCGATCCTTTCATTTTGGGTCAATAGAGCATCACATCGTGGGAATGATTTCCCATTTGGGACCCCAACTTGCCATTGCGGATGGAATTGCCCTAGCACATAAACTTTCAAAGGAAAAGAAAGTGACCTTGGTATTTTCGGGCGATGGAGCGAGTTCGGAAGGTGATTTCCACGAGGGCCTGAATGTGGCAGCGGTTTGGAAGCTTCCGGTCATTTTTGTGATTGAGCACAATGGCTATGGCCTTTCCACTCCCAATCAAGAACAATTTGCTTTCAAAAATTTCACGGACAAGGGGCCTGGCTACGGCATGGAAACAGTCCGAGTCGAAGGAAACAATGTCCTCGATGTCTATCAGACGATCAGTGAACTGGCGAAGGATATCCGAAAAAATCCCCGCCCCGTCCTTGTAGAAGCCATCACTTTTCGGATGCGAGGCCATGAGGAAGCCTCCGGGACGAAGTATGTTCCGAAGCAACTGATGGAGGAGTGGTCCAAATTGGATCCTGTAGAGAATTATGAATTGTATCTAGAAAGCATCGGGGTGCTTGATGAGAAAAATAAGGAGCTAATCAATCATAAAGTCCGAAAAGCAATTACAGAGGCTTGGGAAATTGCTTTTGCGGAGGAGTCAATTTCTCCAGATATAGCCGAAGAAATGGCAGATGTCTATGCACCTTATGAGCAAAAGCTGATCAAGCCCAGTTCTGATAAAAGCAGCGAGAAGCGATTTGTTGACGCTATCAGTGACGGGCTTAGGCAATCTATGGAAAAATACCCAAATCTTGTCCTAATGGGACAGGATATAGGAGAATACGGTGGAGTTTTTAAAATCACCGATGGATTTGTCAAGGATTTCGGAGCAGATCGGGTACGAAATACTCCGCTTTGCGAAAGCGCGATCATTGGTGCAGGCTTGGGACTTTCGGTCAAAGGCTACAAAGCCATGGTCGAGATGCAGTTCGCTGATTTTGTTTCCGTAGGTTTCAACCAGATTGTCAATAATCTGGCAAAAATCCACTACCGTTGGGGACAAAATGCCGATGTGGTCATCCGCATGCCAACGGGTGCAGGAGTAGCAGCAGGACCTTTCCACTCCCAATCCAATGAGGCTTGGTTTTTTCACACTCCTGGCTTGAAAATCGTCTATCCCTCCAATCCCTACGATGCGAAAGGACTGTTGAATGCGGCCATTGAGGATCCAAATCCTTATTTGTACTTTGAACACAAAGCGCTCTATCGCTCTTTGAGCGCAGAGATTCCGGATGACTATTACACGATTGAGATAGGCAAAGCCAAATTGGTCACTGAGGGTAATGATTTATCCGTTATTACCTATGGAATGGGGGTTCATTGGGCCAAAAAAACTATGGAAGAGTTAGACGTTTCGGCTGATATTTTGGATTTGCGAACCCTACTACCTTGGGATAAAGAATCCGTCCGAGAATCGGTGAAAAAGACCGGAAAAGTGATCTTCCTTCAGGAAGACTGTTTGACCGGAGGAATCGGAGCTGAAATCTGTGCCTGGATTTCGGAGTTTTGCTTCGAATACCTGGATGCACCTGTGATGCGGGAAGGAAGTCTGGATACGCCGGTACCTTTTGCGCCAAGTCTGGAAAATCAATTTTTACCCCAAGGAAGATTCAAAGAAAAAATTCAGCAATTGATAAGTTTTTGATCCCTAACTTAGAATTGCTATTTTCATTAGACAATCGACTTTTCAATTTAAAACTGCAATCATGACAACCTTCAAATCCATTTTTTTAACAGGAGCTCTAATTACCATTTTCGGAATAATCGACCAATCAATCGCGCAAACCTTTGTCGGTGCTCAAATAGACAATCGAGCTGGCATCAGAGGCTTGACCCTGAATCCAGCCAATGTCGTAAATCCAAGATTAAAGTCTGAGTTAAACCTTTTTTCTACAAGTGCCTTCTTTGGGAATGATTATGTGGGGGTGGACCTTGGGAATCTTTCCAACTTGACAGATGATTTTAAATTTGACGACAACTTAACTGTCAATGCAAAACCTGACAATAACTTCGTCGGTAATGTGGATATTTTAGGTCCTTCCTTTCAGATCAACTTGAGTGAAAAGCACAGTGTAGCTTTATCAACAAGAGTCAGAGGCTTTTTCAATCTCAACAATATCGGAGGAGAGTTTTTCGAGACGATCACCACCGGAGAAACTGAGGATGAAAATGGATATGCCGTAGAAATGGAAGATCTGAACGGAATCACCCATGTTTGGGCAGAAATTGGAGCTACCTACGGGAGACAATTCATCAACAATGACAAAATAAATCTGAAAGGTGCGGCAACACTGAAATACTTGGGAGGAGCAGCCGGTCTAGTCGGATCGAGCCAAGTTTTGGGAGGTCTTTTTATTGAGGCTACCAATACCTTGACTACCCGAGGAAATTTGAATTATGGATATTCTGAAGGTTTTGATAATGGAGAGATAGATTTTGGAGGATTCAGTTCGGGCTTTGGGATGGACTTAGGTTTGATTTTAGAGATGAAAAACGATTCAGAAAATTCTTATACCGATGGCTACAAACTGAGGGCAGGCCTGTCAGTACTGGATATTGGCTCGATCAATTATTCCAGATTTACCCAGTTTCAATACAACATGAATAATACGATCTCGGCAGCCGAATTTGAGAATGGAAATATAAGTGAGGTATTAGAGGAAAATTACCCCGGGACCAGTCAGACAGGCAGCGCGAGATTGGGTATGCCTACCTCCCTTCAGGCTTTTGTGGACTATTCGATTACGAATAAATTCTATGTTTCTGCCCACGGATCTTTATCAATCAAAGAACATGGAGAGTTGCCCGTAAGCCAAGTCATCAATTCGGTCAGTCTGACACCGCGTTTCGAATCGGGCTGGATCAGCGTTTACAGTCCTTTGAGCTATAGGCAATTTGAAGGAGGAATTTCCTGGGGTCTTGGGCTTCGTCTAGGTCCAGTGATTATCGGTTCGGGCTCCATTCTTACCAATTTGCTTTCCAAAAATTCAAGAAGTACCGACGCCTACTTCGGCTTGCAAATTCCATTCTACCGAAAAGGCACTAAGAGAAAAAATGAGCTTCCCTAAAACCAGAATGAGATTTTTCGTATAAACAGGAAAAAGTTCCTGTGAAAAAACTCATTCTGGTAATTTCCTTTTTTGGTTTATTTCAATCATCCCACGCTCAATTCTTCCTAGCCGGGGGATACTTCAACGGATCTGTTCCTGTCGGAAAACTTAAGGAAGAAACCGGTTCCCTCTTTTTTCCCACCATTTCGGGGATCTTTTTGTATGAATTCCAATCTGCTCCCCTACAACTCGGACTAGAACTAGGCTATGGAATCTACGGATCAAACCTGGAACGAAGGACCGATCTGTTCCAGGGTTTTAATGATGAGCTCCGATTAAGACGTAATAACAACCTAGCGACTGGAATGGCTGTCATTCGCTATTTGCCGGTGGTAAACAGTAAAATCACTCCTTTTGTTGAGGCTCAGTTTGGAGCAAATTACTTATACACCCGATATAAAATCAGGGAAACACTCCTCTCGGAAGAAAGTATAGAAAGTGGGCAGGATTATGGAGATTGGGCCTTGGCCTACCGCCTAGGAGGCGGGATTCAGATTCCTTTGGATGAGTTTCTGCGACTGGAGCTTCGGGCTACCATCCAAGATGGAAATTCGGTTCGCTTCCTTCAGCGGGGAGATGTCCGCTACCTACCCGATGAAGGTGTTTTTGATTATAATTTCAGACGCAGTCCGCTTCAATACATGACTTTTTCAGTAGGACTGATTCACTATGATGTATTTCATTAAATCAATCCACCCACTTCTCTAAAAAACTATTATACTCCTCCCCAAAACTAGGATTCAATAAACTGACAACTTTTCCTTCCTGAACATTAAGGACGATTCCGGTCAAGTCTCCCTCTAAGTTTTTTTTTCGAAAGGAATCCTCTGGGTCGAAAATTACTGGGAAAGAAAAATCATTTTCCGTCATCCAGTTTATCAATTTTTCCTCGCTTTGACCACCATAATAAAAAATGAAGTTGATTTCGGGAAATTTCTCAACAAGCAATTCCCAGTTTAGGTTAAAAGTGGCCAGTTCCCAAGTTAGATTCCGAGTATAAATTACAACTTGGTAATCATGGTCTTCAGCCAAAGGCGTATGACTTAAAAGGGTATCTAAAGACAAGCGTTTGCAATCCAAGCAATGCTGAATGACCTTACCTGTATTTCCTTGAGCTTCCATATTGTTTACCCAAAAAACCAAGCCTACGACCAAAATAATTAAGGCCAATAGAATACTATTTCTCCAACCTACCATATAAAATCACCGGATTAGAATCTTCTTCCAATACTTTTAGCTGCTCTAGAACTTTCTCCGTGGCATTCAACTCGTCCAAGCGCTGAATCAAAGCTGGTGCATAAGCAATGAATAGTACATGGCTTCCAACCAAAGCAAAAGGGGAATAGTATTCCGGAAATTGATCTTGGGTAATTTCTATTTTTCGTTTATCACCGCTCAAGCGATCAATGATTAAAAGCTCCTTTCGATAGTCCCTTTCACGTTGTAAAACTATATCTATCAGAAAATATTTCTCGTTTTCGAAAATTGAATAAGAATCAGCAAAACCGTTTTTATTCAATTGCTCAAAGAGCTTAAATGGATCTTCAATCTCCCAGATTTCATCAGGAATGGAATAAGTCCCAAAGTCCATCTTATAGACTAGTTTCAAAGAATCTCCCTGTACTTCATATATCTCGGGAAATAGCGGCTCACGAAACAAAAGTCTTTCTCCCCCATCAAAAAATGACTTTTCGGTAAAGGGAATTAAGGCATCACTGAAGTCATTAAACAGGCGCTTTTCAATAATTTTACCTTTCTGATCGATACGCTGTAGCCGATAATCTCCTACAGCTTTGTTCAGCCCTGAATACAACCAAAAACTCCCATCTTCATTGGGATAAAAAGAAAAAGCAGAAGCTTCTGTTTCAATGGTTTTGACTAGGCGATGTTCAGGAATATGAAAGAAATTCAAATCGATGTGATCCCCCTTTCCAGTATTTACAATCAGTGTATCTTCAAGAATCCGAAACTCTTCAAAGCGTAAAACCTGACCTGGAGCCTCTCCCACTTCCACTATTCGTCCGAGATGCTCTCCTTCCATTGAAAAGTGATGAATCGCCTTTGGTCCATTGTAATTGGAAACAAAAAACCCATGCTCGGAAAATTCAGCTCTAAGTTCACTTCCCAATAGATCCAGACTATCTGATCCCAGTAAAATCGCCCGATCGATTAGTAATTTATTTTCTTGGATAGGAATTTTATCAAGCTGAATGGTTATTGCTCGATTTGAGTCCTCTTCAGAAGAGGTACATGCCAAAAAGCCCATCAAAACACTTAGGTATAAAAATTTGGACCATTTCATAATTCTTGAATTAAACTGGATTTGAGTGATAGTATTCGAGTAGCAGGATCAGTTTTTTTTGTCCCTCTTCCAAAACTTCCAATTCCGCTTTTTCTTGACCTTTTTCTCCTTGACTTGAACCTTATTGGTTAGCGCAACTTTCTCCTTTTTCCATAGGAAAACCGGCAGAGCCCAAAACACTCCCAGCATACTGAAAACCAGTCCCCCAATCGTACCGATCGCCAATGAGAACCAAAAAATCTCATTTTGACCTTCCATGATAAAGGGGATCAAACCAAAGCAGGTAGACAAAATCGTGAGCAAAATCGGAATGGCTTTTCCTGCTACGGATTTCAGCACGTTTCGATTATAGGCTCCTGTAGTTCGGTTGTTCAGGTCATTGACAATAAAGATCCCGGCATTCACAGCCAAGCCTCCCAGCATGACAAAGGCCGCATAGCCTCCCTGATCGAAGTAGAAATCAAAAAGCGAAAAGATCAAAAAGAGCCCGATAAAGCTGATCGGAATGATGGCAATGATGTACACAGGCTGCTTTAGATTCTCAAAAAGCACTGCACAAATCATAAAAATCCCCACAATCAAAAAGGCCAGCAAAGAATACTGTCTCTTTGCTTTTTCATAGCTGAAAGACCAGGTTCGCTTTTCAGCTGTATAGCCGATCGGCATGATTTGTTTCATCTCATCGAGTACTTCATCCAAGTATTCATTGCCAAATTTGGCGGACCCCATGTACTCAAAAGCCACTGCTCGGATGTATTGTCGATCTTCCTTATTGAGCGCATTGGTTGTAGTTTCCTTGGTAAGCGTTCCATAATCGGAAATCTTATAAATCCGCTCAGAACCACCAACCAGCCCTTTTTGCTCCAAATCAAACTTGCTGAAATCATTGGATTTAGCTTCCCGGATGACCATCCCGTAGTTTTTCTCCTCCAGTGTCAGCGAACCGGTAGGTCCTTGCGGTTTACTTAGGTCCAGCATGGTATTAATCAACTGGAATTGATTGGTCTGCCCTAGGGCGATTTGATTCTGATCCAGACGAAGTACGTATTCCTCAGTTTTCTGCTCACCCCAACCCAGTCTCTCATTGGTATTGACCTCCTGAATCCGCTTATGCTTCAAGAGTTTTTCTGCCAAAATCTCCGCCTGCCGTTCCAATTCATCGAAATTGTATCCCTTCATCGTCACCCGAAAAGAGGGTATTCCTTCCCCTCCTGCTCCGGTATAAAATCCCTGTCCTACTCCATAGATATTCCATTGGGCACCGCTCCAATCCGTGGATTTGACGGAGAGTTTTCCTTTGAGTTGATAGGGCAAAGCAGAATTTTCATAAGCCTCTTTAAATGTTATCTCAATTTGGGCACGCTGACCGGACATTACATAAGTCACAAACTTATCAATCCCCTCCACATCTTTCAGATAGGCTTCAAACTCCCTCATGATGAAGTCCATCTGATCCAGAGTATTCCCAAAAGGCAGTCGTGCAGAGACATACAATCGGGTCTTCGCGGCTTCACGATAGGAGCTTTTCTCAAAAACTCCCCTCACAAACATCCGCAAAGAACCACCCAAGGCCTTGTCCACGTAGGGTCTTATTTCCTCCTGATAAAAGGTGTTTCCGACGGTTTTATTGTACCACTCTTGATCATCCCACTTCGCAGGAAGATAGAAAATCGGAATGCCAAAAAGCAAAATGATCAGTGTGATAAATGCTTTGCGATAGCGAGCCGTCCAGGACACCGTCCGCTCAAATCGATTCAAGTATTTCGCCCGCTTTCGAAGTTGCGGGATACTAAGCTTCCGCCCCTTTTGAGAGGACTCTTTGAAAAGCACTTCGTAAAATGCCGGAGTAAAAAAGAGTGCAATCAACAATGAAATCCCCAACATCACAGAAACGACGATGGAAAACTCCGTCAAATTCTTTTGGTCTTCCTCAGGAAGGAAAAAGACAATCATTAATGCCGCGATCGTCGTCAGCGAGGCTGCCAGCAAGGCCAAAAACACCCGTCTGTTTCTATGCTTGTGCAGGTGATCGATCATGATGATGGCATTGTCCACGATCAATCCAAAACTAATTGTCAAACCGGCCAAGGAGTAGAGATGAATATCTACCTTGAGGAAATAGAGCACAATCGCACAAAGGCTGAGATTGACCAAAATACCTAAGAAAAGAACCGATAGGTATTTCAGATTGCGATTGATCAAAAAGATGAACACAATCAAAATCAGGATAGAAAGCCCAGAGCGCTTGTAGATTTTATCGAGCTCCTTGTCGAGAAACTCCGTATCATCCCGCTCCAAGCGAACTTCAAATCCTGCCGGAAGAAGGACTTTTGTGTTTTCCACAGCTGCCTTAAGATTTTGCGCGAGCAAGACCTTATTGACTCCATCTCGATTGAAGATGGTCAGGGTCACTGAATTATTTCCGTTGATTCGGTAGTAGGATGAGGGCTCAGCTTCTTCCAAGGTCAATTTAGCCACGTCCCGGAGCAGCACATCCTTGCCCTGTACTTGGGCAACCCGCAGATTCTCCAATTGATCCATGTCCCGAAGCGAGCGATCCACTCTGACGAAAAGGGTCTTGCCCTCATTGTTCAGCACCGAGCCAGGAAAAATCCGCCCGAATGCCTGATTGATCTGGGTGTTCAGCTGACCGCGACTCAGACCATAAGCTTGTAGCTTTTGAATGTCAAAAGTGATGTACAATTGTAAGTCCGTAGCTCCCCGGACCGACACTTCCTCCACTTCCTCAAAACGTGTCAATGCCGGCTTGATAATATCCTCGGCAATCTTTTTGATCTCAAAAGCCGCAAAGGGTCCATTGACGGAGTAGGTCAGAATCGGGGTCTTCTCATCGGTTCGGGCTTGATCGCTTTGAGATACCGTGGGATAGCTGAGTCTGGAGTCTAATTGTGGATAGATCTGCCGAATGAGCGAAAGCACTTCAAAGCGCTTCAATTCCATATCAGCTTTCTTATCAAATCTTAGCGTAATTTGACCTCGGTCATAGTTGGAAATGGAAGTGATATTTTTTAGCTCCGAAAGTTGGGAGAAAGCACCTTCCAGAGGCGAAGTGGCCAGTTTTTCGATAATCTCCGGCGAACTTCTAGGAATCCCATAGGCAATGGTCAAAACGGGTTCTTTTTCGCGAGGATTTAGATCAACCGAAAGCAAGGGAATGACCGCCACTCCAAGAATGGCCAATACAACAAATGCAACTAAAACCCGAAATGGTGTCATCTTACGCCTCCTTCAATTTTTTCTTTGACACAAAAAACCAATACGCCAAGGGAACAAAATACAAGGCTGTCAGTGTACCGATCGTCAGACCACCAATCACCGAAAATACCAAAGGCCGCTGCAAATCCGCTCCCAAGCCCGAACTGAAAATAATCGGAATCAAGGCCAAGATCGTGGTGATCGAAGTCATCAAGATCGGCTTCAATCGTATCTGACCCGCTCGGTGCAAAGCCATTTCCAAAGCCTCTTTCGGATCGATCTCCGGACTTTCCACGTATTCCTTTCGAAGTCGATTGATGGTATCGATTTTCAAAATGGCATCATTCACCATGATCCCCAGCATCACTACCAAGCCAATGGCAGACATGACATTTAGGGAGGCTCCGGCTAGGAGCAATACCGAAAATGCCCCAGCAATACCCAATGGCAAAGTCAAAACCACAATCAAAGGCTGAATAAAGCTTTCGAATTGCGCAGCCAAAATGAAGTATAGCAAGAGCACAGAAATCAGTAAAATCCCGATCAATTGCTGAATATTTTCCTGATCCTTGAAGTATTGCCCCACCATACTGACGCCGAGATTCCGATCGGCACCCCATCGGATAAATTCCGAATTGTAGCTATCGGGATTGGATGCTGTAACAAGGACGGATTGGTAGATTCCCCCTTTATCGGCAGTCACATATTTGTAGTGATCTTCATAGCGGAAGTCTACAAATTCACCCAAGGTATAAAAGGACGAATCGGAAGTAGTCAACTGCGTGGTTCGAAGCAGATCCTCAAAGCGAGTTTCTGATTCTTTCAGACGAATCGGAGTAATCTCTCCAAATCGACGGATATCGGTGATGGTGTAGGTACCAAACAAGCGGGACAGCTGCTCCTGCACCTGATCGACTGCAATACCATAAGTGGCCAAGCGATCTGCTCGGAGTGTAAAAACCACCGAAGCTTCTTTTTGCAAGCCCGGACCACGCTCCCAGTCTGATACGGGGAATTGACTGAGCCAAGGATCCATTTTCCGCTCCTCGATCGGCTCTTTTGATGTCAGGTCTTTCCAGCGCACTTCATAGTAAGGTAGTGTGGAATTGAAAAGCTGATCGAAGGCGTTTGGTGCATCGCCTAGTTGGAAGTTGGCAGTCGGGTAGTTTTCTGACAAGTAGCTTTCCAACTCCTTCAGCCGCTCTTCTTTGGCTTCAGTAGAGGAAAAAAGAAAATAAAGCAAGGACTGCTGAATGGAGTTTTCTCCATCGAACAGAAGAAATTGACGGACTCCCACATCCGCTTCTGCCTTTTCGTAGCGACCACCCAAAGAGCGCATCAAAGCGATGACCCGATCCCGGTTTTCGGATGCTGATATCGGTTCATTCCAGTCGATTTCCAGCGTGGCATCATACTTTTCGATTTGTGGCAAACCCTCCGAATCCAGTAAAACACTCAAGCCCAAACCTAGGGGAATCAAAATGGCAAAAATGGCCAAAGCGATTCTTCTGCCTCCAAAAACCGCCGCATAACCTCGATCATAGAGTTTCAGAACTTTACTAAAAAATGCACCTTCTCCACCCTCTTCGGTCTTTTTGCTTCTGCTGAAAAAGAGAAAGTACAATAGGGGCAAAAGAATAAAGGCCACTGCCAGTGAAACGGATAGAATCGCCGCCACTGCCACCGCCTGATCGAAAAACAAAGCTCCGGAAATTCCACTCAAAAAGACCAAGGGTACAAATACTGAAAGTGTCGTCAGCACCGAACTGATCAAAGCACTCATCACTTCATTGACACCGGCCACGCAGGCTTCGAAGAGCGAAAGCCCCGATTCACGCTTTCGGGTGATATTATCAAGTACAATGATGGAATTATCAATCAGCATTCCGATCCCCAATGCCAAACCTGAAAGGGAAATGATATTGATGGAAATGTCGAAGAAGTAAAAGACCAAAAAGGAAATCAATAAGGAGGAAGGTAAACTCACCCCAATAATGATCGGAAGTCGATAGTCTTTCATGAAAAGGAATAGAACTCCAAAGGCAAAAAGTCCACCGAAAAGTAAAGAGGTCTGTAGATTGGAAATAGCTGCGTTGAGTAAGTTGGATTGATCTTGGGTCAGCTCGAAATCCACCTGAGGATAATCGGTCTTGAAGAGCTCCAAGGCTTCTTTCAGCTCTGGAATCAGCTCATTCATTTTGGCAGCTGCCTGCTTGTGCACGGTGATCACCAAAGCCTCATTTTCCCCGAAAAGGTGATAGCCAAGCATTTCCTGTGCCTGATAGCTCACTTTAGCCAGCCTACCCAAAGGGATAATTGCCCCCGAAGGAGCTGAGACAGGAAGACTCTCGATATCACTCGGGGTATCGACCCGGGTAGCTAGTCGCAGGTAGTAGCGAAACTGACCATCCTTGACAGAAACTCCCGGGAGCTCAGAATTTCCTGCTTGAATTGCATTGATCACGTCTTGTTGTGTCATTCCCAAAGCTCGGATAGCAGCCTCATTGGGTTCGACCGTGATAATGCGTTCTTTTTTCCCATTGATATCCACCAAGGAAACTCCGGGTAGTTGTTCAATTCGCTTTTTCAGCACATTCTCCGCCAAAAGGCTCACCTCAATCTCATCCACTCCCTCTTTGGGAATGACCTGCACACGGGCTACGGGGATATCTGAGGTATTGATACGGATCACTTCCGGGCGGGTCAGGCCTTCTGGAAGTGAGTTGGTGATGCGGTCGATCTTTTCATTGACATCGATGTAGGCCAGTTCCATCTGCGTGGAGTAGTCGAAGGTAAGCCGGATGGTACCCACTTCAGAGCCGGCTTTGGAGTCCATTTCCTCCAAGCCATTGAGAGTAATCAAGCCTTCTCTTATGTTCCGGAGGACATTTTGCTCGATAGCCTCCGGAGAAGCATTGGGATAATTGACCTTGACCACGATCTGCGGCACATCAATCGGCGGAAGAAGTGAAATCGGCAACATCCGCAAAACAATGAATGAAAAGACCATCAAGGCCGAAAAAGTCATGAATACAGCAATCGGCCGCGCGAGTAAAAATCTTACCATGACTTATTCGCTTACGATTTGAACAGGTGCTTGATGGGCAAGTTGCAGGTTGTTGGTGGTGATGACAGTGCTGCCTGAGCTGATACCATCCAAAATCTCGATTTCCTGCCCATTATCTTTTCCTACTTCCACATAATTCCAGCGGGACTCATTGTCCTCGATGGTAAAGACCACCGCCCGGCCGGAGCGATAGACCACCGCATCTTTGGGAACAACCAAGGAATTGGACTGCGGAGCGCGGATGATGGCCCGGGCATTCATACCCGGCAAAAGATTTTTGGAACTTGTCAATCGGATGGCCACTTCCACTAGGCCATTTTCATCCACTTTGGGATTGATCGCGATTACTCTGCCTTCTAAAGCTTCTTGGGTATTAGAAACCGGATAAACTTCCGCTTTTTGATTGATAGAGATCAGGCTGATATCTGATTCGAGTACTTTCACCCGAAGCTCCAGATTATTGGTGCTGAGGATTTCACAAAGCTCAGCATTGGAACTGATGAGACTGCCCATTTTAAATTTGAGATCGGCCACTTTCCCACTGATTGGGGCTTTTACTTCACAGCGCTCGAGGTTGAGTTCGGCTTCTTTGAGTTCGATTTCGGCGAGAAAGACGCCATTCTTTGCTTTGAGCTGTTGTTCTAAAAATGTCTTCCGCTCTTCATCCCCTGATGCAAAATCACGGGAGAAACCCAATTTGTCATTTTCGAAGGATGCCTGCGCATTTTGAAGGGCGATTTGGGCTTTTTGAAGCCGGATCTCCGCTTCGGTGGGGTCGAGCTTCGCAATCACCTGCCCTTTGCTGACAGACTGACCTTCACGGATAGGTAGCTCGATGAGATAGCCCGGTTGCTCAATGACCGCCTTGACTTGGGCGGCAGCCTCCAGTTTCCCGGTGGCATTGATCAGGTAGTCAAAGCTTTTGGTTTCGGCCTTCGCCACCCGGACTTCCGTGGCGGCCACTTCATTTCTGAAAGATTCAGCAGGGATTTCTTCCTGCTTTTCGGTGTCTTCCTTGCAAGAAAAACTCAAGCCCATCAAAAAGATAAGCACAAAATAGCGGTTGTAGTTCATCTAAATAATCGTTAGAACCCTAATAAACTAATTAATTGAATTGAAACAAAAATTGATGTAAAAAAAGACTGTTAAAAATGGTGAATTGGGTTTGATACAAAAAAGTTAAGTCGCGTTCAAGAAAGCTATATGATACCCCAAGAGCTTGAAAACACCCTATTTAGCCGAAGTAAAAAGTCAATTTATATTGATTGAATATTTTTAGTTTCAAAACGATCCTATTTTTCAAAGAATCAACCCCTTACCAAATCGGCCAAGCCCAGGAAACCGGTCTTTTTCGAAATACTACAGCCTCCTCAAAATACCGAATCCGGAGTGTACCGGGCGCTTCCCCTTCGAATTGATCATACAATTCATTCATGGCGTCTATCGAAGTTACTTCAAGTTTGACCTGAGTGATTCCATCATCGAGCATTTGAAGTTGGGAGGCTGCATGCCTTGACAAATCAATGATCCTTCTGGAGGTTTTTGGTAGGCGGTCATTGATTCGCACCCATACCATATCACCGGTATCCAATCGGGTGACCTTCACCCGGGTACCAAATGGAAGATACTTATGCGCAGCCGTCAGACTGTCCACATGAAAGATCTCCCCGTTGGCGGTTTTCCGCAAATGAAAGCGCTTGCCATAAAAACTCGCCCATCCTGTCTGAATCTGTACAGAATCCGCTCCCTGAGCCCTGCTATCCCTGGGAAATCCAAAAATCAGAAGTAAAAGGAGCGGGAGTATAGATTTATTCATCATCAGATTCAGGTCAACAAGAATGCCAATTTCCTTCCAGCATAGATCTACCGATAATCAAATGGTTGAAGATAAAATATCCAAATATTGGTACTCAAATAAGCCTTTGGGAATATCTTCTTTGTTGTTTGTCCCTAGACGGTGGGAGAGTAAAGCAAGATGCTTCCGGATTAAGTTCCATTCAAGGCATTCAACTCTTCTCACTTTTTTTGCTTGAGATAAAATAGAAAATCATAAAAAATTTAGAGAAACTTATAACCCTATAAAAACCTAATCAAATATTAGAATAAGTCAATTTTCAATTAAAGAAAGAAAGAATTTATAACTTTTTAAACTTTAAATATTTTTGAATGAAAAGACACTTTTTTGAATTTCAAAACCATTAATAATATTTTGAAATACATTTTTTTGCGTTTCAAATATTAGCATGCATATTTGCGCACGATTAGACACCCATCTCTTCCCGGTAGCCCTAAACTGAATTTGTACAATTTTGTCCAAAGTACTAAACACGAATTTACCCTTGAAAAAAACCTATGATCTCTAGAATTTCCAAAAATATTCTTTCGAGGTTTTCAGCTCAAATGAAAGTCGTGGGGCTATGTTGGCTTTTGGCCTGCATAGGATATTTTAGCAATATTTCAGAGGTAAAGGCTCAGTTCCCGGTAATCGAATCCACCGCTACATTTCAGAATAATTCGAGACCGGATAATCATGATGTAGACTTACCAAATGGAATCCAAAATGGGGATTTGCTTTTGATGATTTTGAGACCACAACATAGTAGGTCAATCAGTATTCCCTCTGGATGGAGTCAATTAAGTACAAGAAACAGTAATGGTCGATCATATGTCATCTATCGAGAGGCTAATGGTAACGAAGGGACCAGCCAAAATATCAGGTTAAACGATGATGGACGACTTGCTGCAATTACCTACCGGATATCGAATTGGGAAGGTACTCCCGAGGCAGTTGTCGAAGATGACAACACTACCGATCCACCTTCTTTGACCACTTCTTGGTCGGCTAGCCCTACCTTGTTTCTAGCAGCGATCACCAACCGAATTAGTAACAACAGTGTCTCCGGAGCTCCAAATGGATTTTCAGATTTAATTAGCATTGCTAACCCAAATAATAATAACACCTCAAGAGTTCGAGTTTCTTCCGCAACTAAAAATTCTACAAATAGAACAGAAAACCCTGGTGAATTTTCCACATCTGGAACCTTCAATAGCCCTCACGCTTTTACCATCGCCATCAGGGGAAAGGCTGTAGAGAAAGTCTTAACGGTCACAGCCAATCCCATTACTAAAGTTTATGGGCAGTCCGACCCTGAATTAACCTACACCGTATCTGGATTTCAAGGCAGTGATAATTCCAGTATCCTTACCGGCACCTTATCTCGGACAGCCGGCAACAATGTGGGGACTTACAGCATCAATCAGGGTAGCTTAGCAGCACCGGATTACTCGATAGAATTTACAGGAGCAAATTTCTCCATCACTCCTAAGAATCTTACCATAACCCCTGATGCAGGCCAATTCAAACTTTTAGGTGAGGCAGACCCTAGCTCTTTCAGCTATCAAGCCTCTGGGTTTGCCTACGCTGATAATTCCTCCATTCTATTGGGCAACCTCTCACGGGATGCAGGTGAATCTGCCGGCTTCTATGAAATCAGGCAGGGCAGTCTAAGCAGTTCAAGTGGCAATTACACCATTGATTTTGTCTCGGGAATATTCTTTGAAATCCAGTCAAGGGTCTTAACAGTCACAGCTAATCCAATCACCAAGGTTTATGGGCAATCCGACCCAACCTTGACTTATTCGGTATCTGGTTTTCAAGGGAATGACAATGCAAGTATTATTACTGGCTCTTTATCTAGAGCTAATGGTCAAGACGTAGGTACCTACGCCATCAATCAAGGAAGTCTTGCTGCTCCAGGTTATACCATAGCCTTCACAGGAGCAAATTTGTCCATCACTCCTAAAAATCTTACCATAACCCCTGATGCAGGCCAATTCAAACTTTTAGGTGAGGCAGACCCTAGCTCTTTCAGCTATCAAGCATCTGGGTTTGCCTTTGCTGATGATCCCTCCATTCTCTCGGGCAACCTCTCACGGGATGCAGGTGAATCTGCTGGCTTATATGAAATCAGGCAGGGAAGCCTAAGCAGTTCCAGTGGCAATTACACCATTGATTTTGTCTCGGGAATATTCTTTGAAATCCAGTCAAACCCAACTCAATACCTAGTCACCGTTTCTTCTCAAAATCCAAAAAAAGGCAGCTCGATTACTATCACAGCTCAATTAGCAGATGTCAATGGGAATTCTGTATCAGAAGCGGGAAGATTAGTTTCCTGGTCCGAATTGAATGGAAACTCTGGCACATTCTCATCTTCCACATCCACTACAGACGGAGATGGAATTGCCACCATAGAATTTACTGTCGCTAATTCAGTAGGAGTTACAACTCAAATTACTGCTTCCGGATCAGGAGGACTATTCGGAACCTCCCCAGAAATCACTACGGTGGATGCCATTCCGACCCAACTGGTCTTTGTCCAAGACCCCTCAGGCAGTACGACAGAAGCGGGACAACCTTTTGCTCAACAGCCGATTATTGAAATTCTGGATGCAGATGGGAACCGGGTAGAAAGTGCTTCAGTCCTTGTTTCTTTAAGTTTGGAATCAGGATCTGGAGAGCTACGCGGGGAAATCGAACTTCAGGCAGTCAATGGTTTGGCGACTTTTTCGGGATTAAACATTGACTTGGTGGGAAATGATAAGGTGATTTTGGCAGAATCCGAGGGATTAACATCTACCTCCAGTGGGCAATTTGCTATCTCGGTAGGACCTGCTGCATTATTCACTCGCTATGCGGGAATCCAACAGGTGGCTCCCACAGGATTGGCGGTCACCACTCCTCCAGCAGTTAGGGTTCAGGATATTTTTGGGAATCCAATTTCAGGGGTTTCGGTAAGTTTTTCCGTCACTTCTGGTGGAGGCAATATTGAACCAACCACGGCAGTTTCTACGAATTTGGCAGGGATAGCCTCCTTGACTTCTTGGATTTTGGGTGAGTCTCCTGGCCAAAATACACTAACTGCAAGCTCTTCAGGTTTCACTTCTCTGACATTTACAGCCCTTGGCACCGAAGATGCAATACAAGAATTCAATACCAGTACCACTTGGACTGTGCCTCCGGGTGTGAACAGCATTATGGTCGAAGCTTGGGGCGGCGGTGGAGGCGGAGGCGGATCTGGTGCATTTTTCGGCACTGGTAGAGGTGGCGGAGGCGGAGGCGGAGCCTACTCTTCAGCCACCATTTCAGTCTCTCCGGGACAAACACTTAGCATCAATGTTGGTGTGGGTGGTATAGGAGGCGCTAATACTGATGGTCAAAATGGTGGTTTTTCTAGTATAGAAACCGGAGGCACCGAGCTAATGAGTGCCAATGGAGGAATAGGTGGCCAAGGAGCTGCTGGTGTTTTTGGAACATTTAATGGCAACGGTGGAAATGGAGGAAGTGGAGAAGGAAGTACTCCTGGAGGAAATGGGGGTAATGGAAATAATAATTTTGGAGGAAATGGGGGTGGAGATGGCGGAAGCGGCGGATCTGCGCAATCGAGTGGAAATGGAAATGATGGAAACTCCCCTGGAGGAGGTGGAGGAGGTTCAGTCAGTTCTGGATTTGGCTCAAATCAAGGCGGTAATGGAGGCTCAGGCAAAATCATTATCACTTACCCGAAGCCTGTCAACCAATTCCGTGCGGTAAGCTCCGGCAACTGGGAGGATGAAAATACCTGGGAGCAGCAGTTCTCGAATGGACAATTTGCAAAGATCAACTCCAAACCTGGGACAAACTCCATGGTGATGATTTCAGGAGAAAACACCAAGGTCAATGTCTCAGACAATCTTTCTATCTCAGGTTCAGTCAGCATAAACGGAAAAGGTGAACTGAGTCTAGCCTCCGGAAAATCCTTAAGCTTAAACTCAGGCTCAACGCTGACTGTAGGGAATGAAGGAATCCTTAGTCTCCCAGCCGAAGGCACTGTAAATGGAGCTGGAAATGTAACGATTAACAAAGGGGCAACCTTAGCTATTGCACATCCAGATGGAATAAGTCTTTCAGGAAATAATGGAGCAATTCAAAATACTGGAACCCGTACTTTCAGCAATGAAGCTAATTACATGTACAATGGGTCCGAAGCCCAATCGATAGGAAGCGGCTTACCATCAGTGGTCAACTCTCTGATGATTGACAATAGCTCGGTAGTCACACTGGATAGACCTTTAGAAGTTACATTGGATTTAGTCATGAATTCAGGTTCATTAGAACTCGAACAATCTCTGATAGTGGACTTGGGGATGACCCTAAATGGCTCTTCCCAAGTTCTGGTCAAAGAAGGGGTGTCTTTCACAGCTGATCTGCTGTCCAATCTGACTACCAATCAGAATTCCCGAATTGTATTAAAACCAGGAGCTAAATACAGTAATCTAGGAATCAGTGCCCCTACTATCGAAGTACAGCAACTTTTGACTGGGGTGAAAGGATGGAGAATGCTAGGTTCTCCTGTAAACGGAGCAACTTACCTCAATTTCTTGACTGGGCTGGAAAGCCAAGGCTTTACAGGAAGCTCCAACCCTAGCCTTCAGCCCAATGTACTTTGGTGGGACGAAACAGATGGTGGCACTACCCTGCAAGGATGGAGACAACCTTCCAATATAAGTGAGCAAGTTCCGAATGGAAGAGGCCACTATGTGTATGTCTTTGACGGAGGTTCCAAGGCTTCATCTGGCAATTACACCGATAATCTCCCCATAACCTTATCCGCTTTGGGGTCTGAGGTGAATTTGAACAATGGTGGATTTGATTTTGGAGTGACCTACACTCCACGCAATGAAGATTTCAAAGGCAATGTAGAGTCAGGGACCTACACGCAAGTGGAAAGCGCCGTGGAAGGCTTCAATTTACTTGCCAATCCAACAGCCAGTTTTATTGACTTTTTCAAAGAAAGCGGCTGGACTAAATCTGGAATCGATGAAACCATCTACATCTGGGATCAGAATTTCAACAATGGCCAGGGAGATTTTAGAGAAGTGACGGAAGATACCCCAGAGGCAAATCGGCTAATAGCTCCTTATCAGGCTTTTTGGGTAAGGGCAAGCCAAGAAAACCCAAGCCTGACACTTTCCAACGAAGCCAAGTCCTTTGCTTCAAGTATGTTCTATGGAAGAGTTATGAATGAAGTACCTACCACCACTACCTCTAAAATCAATCTTTCGATTCAGGGAGAGGAATTAAAAGCGAATGCCAGTCTGAGAATTTCCGATCAAGGAGAAGATGGCTTAGACCCTTGGGATGCATTCCAGCTGGAATCTCTCAACAGCACCTGGCTCAACCTCTACTCTTTAGGATCTCCCGATCACTTAGACCCATTGGTTATTAATCATTTAAGCTTGCCTGAGCAGGGCGAAAAATCAATCCCGCTTTACGTGGCAGCCGCCAAGAATGGTCAGCCTTTCTCAGGGAGCTACACATTAAATTGGGAATTACCGCTTGATTGGCCTTCTGATGTACAGGTGGTAATGATGGACCACATTTCCAAAACTGCTATTGACATGCGGGAGCTGCAATCTTATGAATTCAGCTTTGAGGCACCCACTTCTACCAATATGCGGATTCGAACAGAGGACGGGGAGATGAAACAACCACAAGCAGTGGTATTTTCGCATGAGATCAAAGACGGGGAAGGACAGAATTTCAGAACCAAAAGCGGTCAAATCACTCGTCCATTTACGATCATTATCGGCTACACAGGCGATGGAGCCAATCCAGAGTATCGTCCCGAAATACCAAAACTCTACAGCCCCTACCCTAATCCTTTTGTTGACCGTACGATGATCAAATTTTATCTTCCGGTAGAGGATGCTGCTGAAGTCAAAATTTACGATATGCAGGGGAGAGAAGTCGGAAGTTTCGAAAAGCAACTTTACCCAGCCGGAATTCACACTTTGGAATGGATGCCAAATGCAGTTCAATTACCAAAAGGAGTGTATCTAATTCATCTTCAAACGAGTAATCAATTGATGGTCCAAAAAGCAATTAAATTATAACTCAATGTCAAAAAAATTATTCCTGATTATGCTTTTTGGGTTTTTTGCGCTGCAAACTTATGCTCAATCGTCCTCTTTTTCCATCAAGGCTACAGCCGTGGTGATGGAAAATCTTCAGATGATCACGATTCGGGATATGGATTTGGTGAGTCCTCCTATAGTTGGAAATACCATTACGGTAAATCCGATCACGAGCACCTATGCTGGACTTTTTAAGATTTTGGGAAGTCCAAATGCCCGTGTTCAGATCAATTTTACCCCAAGAGAAACTTTAGTGGAGCAAAATGAAGGAATTGGAGTAGTCCAGGCAGTATATTCTATGAGTGCTGCTCCAGAAGATAATCAATCAGCCAGCTTTTTGCTGACTCAAGGAAATGCTGATGTCACTATTGGCCCGATGGGGGAGGTATTTATATGGCTTGGAGCGGAACTGGATATTTCCCAAGCTACTCAGGGGAATTATGTATCAGAATTTGTCATAGAATTTGAATACATGTGATGAAGAAGATTGCAATTTTGATTGGGCTTTTACTTTTATCGAATCTAGTGATCAGCGAGGCGATTGCTCAGCGGATCAATTTCTCAACTTGGACTGGAAGTGAGGACGTAAGCATTCGGTCAATTGGATCGGTGATTTCTTCCTTGAGATTCAATGAAAAGCAGCAGGTTCTTCTAGCAAACACACCCGCTATCGCAATAGCTAAAAATGACCCACAAGTTGCCATTTTTGAAATTGAAGCACCTTCTGAATTTGATATTACTGTAGAACTTCAGGCCCCTAACTTTCTGGCTAAAGAAGGCGATCCGGAAAATGGAACTATCCCTTTCGCCTTACAAATGTCATACAGCAATCAGGGACTACCCAATGAAATTGCCGCCCTCGGATCATCGATGGATGTACCCTTGGGTTTCACAAGCGTGACTTTTCCGGTTCATGCAGGAAGAAGAGGTGTACCCCTTCCTCCAAACCCAGAATTGTATGGAAATGCGCGACCAAAATCAACAGTCTACCTGTTTGTTTATGGCACTTTAGGCCCGATCGGACAGGTTAGTGCAGGAAATTATATCGGTGAAGTGTTAATTAATGTATATGTATCAGGTGGCGATTAAGGTATTCTTCTTAGTCTTGGGCATTGGCCTTGGTTCTTTACAAAAAGGATTCACTCAAAGTCAACCTGTCCGAATCAGTATTGAACTCCCAGCCGGGGTAGGCCTGAGCTCTAAGACTCCTTCTGCAACTAGCACAAAAGGAGGGAATTCTGGAACTTCCTCTTCTTCGGGAATTTCGGAATCTGAAAAGGTAGACTTTGCTTTGATTGCTGAAGACGGGACACTAATTCCACTCACCTGGATCCAAATGAGAAGCTTGGAAAACAGCCAATTTTTGATCGACCTTCGAGATGAAAAAGGTGTTCAAATTAAATTTCCTATTTACTTTTTGAATGATCAAACGGATGAACTTTCATCATCCAAAGCTTATGAAAGACTTCCAGCAATAATGCAATTCGATCGGTCTTCCCTACTAATTAGAAATAAAACACCCCGTCAAACTTCAGTTCGAGCTTGGTTGGGAATCCCGAGTCTGGTCCCTGGGACCACCTTGGTTTTGGAGTACTTTTGATCTGACTTCAAAAAGAGAAATTCAACTCCTCAAAACTCCTGGTAAAAGTAGAAGTATCGATTTTTTGACTTCACAATTTTTAGCTAAAGCTTGCAAATTTCCCATTCAATTGAAGTAGTAAAGTTTAGAAATCTGTCTTGTAAAAATTCTCTCAAAAGACTCACAGACAAGAGCAAAAAAAAGTCCGAAAACACCCTTTCCTGCCGCAGTTTTCGATTGCCTTAGCTGATTACTAATTACAGTATTTCTTGTTTGAATTCAATATGAATTCCATCAAAATAAAGGAGTTTACCATGAATCAATATTTTCTTTTTAGGCATTGATTCTTAAAAATTTATCATTTAAATAGAATTCTTTCTGATGAGTTAAAATTTCTTTTAAAAGAGCCCTGATTTTATAGATAAAAAATAAATTTTTTTCGAGTAAATTTAATATTAGTAAAATACAATTTTTATTAAATTATTGGTTAATTATTTTTATTTTTTATAATCCTACTTATTTATTTGAGAAATCCAAAAAACACGGTTTTTAATTTGAAATTATTTTTTATGTATTTCAAATACATTTATTTGGGTTTTAAATCATCTTTGCAGTATATTTGTAACAGTGAAAGTGATTTAAGGAACTCTTGATCAAAATTTAACTATTTCAAGATTACAAGAGGTCCTGAAAGTCAGTTTTCACTACCTAGGTAAAATCAAAATTGAAACACAAAAACAAACCTTAAACAATTAAAATCAAACAAGTACAAACCATGAAAAAACTAGTAAAAATTTTCGTTGTGGCGGCCTTCGCCATTGGATTCGGAGTAACAGCTCAGGCCCAAAACAGAGCTGCTGACATGAGTGCATCGGCTACTGTATTTGATGCTATTTCAGTAGAAAAAGCAACAGACTTAAACTTCGGTCAGGTGATGAAAGGTGCGAAAAAGTATATTTCCCCAGGAGGTACCGCATTTTCTTCAGATAACTCTGGTGTCTCTACTGCAGGCATCCAAGCAGGTTCTTTTAAAGTATTTGCCGGTGCTGGTTCTAGTGTGACACTTTCCTTCAATAACTTGACGGAATTAGCTAATGGGGATGCAAAAATGCCGATCATCTTTAATGAAGACCAAGGTGGTACTGCGGTGACTTCAATTGGCTATGGAACTGAAGCCTCCAGTTTGACTAAATTAAATGTCGCTACTTCAAATCCGATCACATTTCCTACATCCACTGTCGACGGAAAAAATGGCACCTATGTATATGTGGGAGCTACAGTAAATGCGGCTGCTGATCAAGAAAGTGGTTCTTATTCAGGCACTTTGACTTTGACTGCAACTTATAATTAATTCAAATCAACTGAATACCGGTAGAAAAGATTATTTCTACCGGTATTTCATTCAAAAATCAATGAAATCTCTCATCCTATCGATTCAATTTCTACTTGTCTTTGGCATTGTTCAAGCACAAGTTTCATTAGCTCCGACTACCGTATTTGCTGATGCAAATGGGATCGGTACTATGTACGTTTCTAATGGTTCGGATAAACCTCAAGAAGTTAATATCAGCTTTCTGTTTGGCTACCCCGGTAATGATGCTGAAGGAAATCTTTCGATGATCTATTCCGACAGTATCAGAGAAAATCAGTCTGGCTTAGGAGACCGAATTCGAACATTTCCGAGATCTTTTATTTTGGCTCCAGGTCAACAACAAGCAGTGCGCTTCCAAGTCCGTCCGGATAGAAACAGACCAGATGGAATGTATTTTACACGAGTCAAGGTAGCCTCCAATGAACAAACCGCTAGCGTAGAAGAAACTATCACCGAGGGCATCAGTACGCAGATTAGCTTAAGATTGGAACAAGTCATAGCCGTTTTTCAAAAAAATGGAGAAACCTCCACAGGATTGGAGTTCCAAGAACTGGCAGCAAGCAGAAAGGAAAATTTTATCAAGGTAGATTCTAAATTCACTGTATCGGGCAATTCCCCATATTTAGGAAGCCTGGAAGCGGTAGTGAAATCGAATTCAGGTGAAATAGTCGCAAGACATCAGCAGACGGTAGCCATGTATTTCGAAGGTTTTAGAAGTTATTCCATTCCACTTCCCGAGGAAATTACTCCGGGAGAATATGAAGTAGAGCTCCTATTCAAAACAGAGCGCTCTGACATCTCCAGTTCGGACTTGGTTCAGGCTCCTCCGATTAGCAAGAAACTGAGCATAACGCTCTAAATCAAGAAAATCCTTCTCCAAACATCCTAACAATCAGTCAAGGTGGACATAATGAATCCAGTTGTATTCTTCTGGAAGCGGGTTTTTTGTGCCCTTTCAATACTTGCTTTTTGCCTAGGTTCCATACCCGAACTGCAGGCTCAGCAAGAACCTGATGGAGAAGCCCTGTTGACTTTTTCCCACCCATCCATCGGACAATATTATGTAAATGCCGCCTTTTTTGAAGATGTAGCATTCTTACCACTCGGTGAATTCCTTAGCCTCACTGAGATTCCTTACGAACAAACAGATAATAAACTGGGGCTGCAAGGAGGTTATCCCAGCCCAGAAGAAATTTGGAAAATCGACCCTGTAGCAGGTTTCATTTGGATCAATGGAGTATCCGAACCCCTTCCTGCAGATAAGTTTTACCTGGGTGAACTCGACCTTTTTCTCCATCCAGAGTATTTCCAGCGAATATTTGGCATCGAGTTTACAGTAAATCCCTATGCCCTTTCTATGTCCCTCAAATCGGAGCGTCCACTTCCGATCGAAGAGAAAAGGAAACGGGAGGCTATCCGAAAAAAATTAATGGCAAGAGGAGGTTCTCAGGAAGATATTCCTATGGCCTTGCCTCGAGATCGGGCAATTTTAGGTTTGGGTATGCTGGACTATGCTGTCAATTTTGATCAATCCTCCGAAAATACAGCTACCTCCTTTCAGCTCAGAGCCGGTGGCGAGTTTTTAGGTGGGGATATTCAGGGAGCCTACACCGGTTCTGTAGGTGCAGAGGGCTTGAGCAGCCAATTCTCGGGATTGCGCTGGCGATATGTATTGCCGGGAGGATTAGAGCCCAACAAAAACGTCCTGCTGAGTAGCATCACCCTAGGTCAAATCAACACAACCAGTCTGACAGACGCCGTTTCTTTGACGGGCTTTTCACTGACAAACAATCCTGTAATTCCCCGGCAAGAGCTGGATGTCTATGTGATCGATGGCTACACCGAAAGAGATTCTGAGGTAGAGTTATTGATCGGGGGGCAATTAGTAGACTTTATGAGGGCCGATGACGTCGGCTACTATCGATTTAATGCCCCGGTGACCTATGGCACGGTCCGTTTAACGCTGAGAATCTACACTCCTCAGGGAGAAGTGATCGTTCAGGATCGTCAATTGCAGATCCCTTTTTCCTTCCTGCCCAAGGGGTTTTTGGCTTACAATATTCAAGGAGGTCGGCTTCAAAATGCAGCAGACTCCCTTCCGTCCGATCTTGTGGGGCATGCGGACCTTGCATTTGGATTGAGCAAGTCAACGACAATACGTGCAGGCATAAATTATGGGGACTACTTTGGCATAAGTAGACAGAATACTTCCTTTGGGTTGTCTACCCGTTTGTTTCAGCAATACCTCTTCAACGTAGATTATTTGCCCGAGCGCTACTATCGAGCCAATGCGAGTGTTTTTTATGCTAATAACATCAACATCAGTACGCAGGCCACCGAATATCTGACTCTTCCAAATGAAGAGAATGCGAGTAGCCAGCCGATCCGTGATGCCAATCTGAACGTCTTTATTCCATTTAAGCTTTTTGGGAGATTTTCGGGGATTCGATTCGGTGGAGAAAAGCAATGGCTAATGGATGGATACAAGGGAAATCTCCAGGCCGATTTTAATATGCAAATAGGAAAACTTGCCGGGCGCTTTAATTATCGGGCACAGCTATTGGGCCAAGGAAGTGGTGATGACCTTTCTTCCGAATTCGCTCCTGGTATTTTGACAGGCTCTTTCACTTACTCTCTTCCACGAAGCCCCAGTTTACCGGTATTTGTGAAAGGGATGTTTATCCGATCTCAAGTCAGGTACCATACTGCCTCCTCCCAATTGTCTAATCTGAATATCCAAGTTTCACAAACGCTATTTAAACTGGGACGTCTAACCATGGCGTATGATCGGGACTTGATCAATGGTTCAGGTCAGTTTCAGATTGGCTTTTTGTATGATTTTAACTTCTTCAGATCTTCAACCCAATTTTCTACACGAAAACAAGGGTATTCCGCTCGACAAAGCATCAGTGGATCCATCGGAATAGATCCAGTAGCTGGAGCCCTATTACCTTCCAATCGAGATCAAGTGTCTAGGTCAGGAGTATCTGTGCGGATGTTCATTGATGAAAATGAAAATGGGAAGTTTGATAAAGGAGAGGAAATAGTCCCTGCAAAAGCGGTGCGTCTAGATAAATCCGGAAATATGCTATTAGGATCTGATGGCGTACTGAGAATCACCCAATTGCAGAGTTATTGGACTTATGCACTGGAAATTGATACGCAGTCCTTACCCGATCCTACCTTGGCACCTAAAGAAAAGAAATTTGGCTTCGTAGCTGAACCGAACCGATTCAAGGTAATCGATATTCCGCTTTACCGAACAGGGATCATAGAAGGGGCAGTGCTTATGAAGCAAAAGTCCGGAGAACAAGGAATAGGCGGACTTAGATTGCTACTTACCAAAAAAGGAACAGGTGAACTTATAGAAACCCTTCGGACTTTTGCCGATGGATCCTATTACGCATTTGGTTTACTCCCAGGGAATTACCAGTTGGAGATAGATCCTAAACAGCTGGAGTTTTTGAATGCCAATGTGGATCAAAGTACCATCGAATTTGAAATCAAACCGCTGATAGATGGAGACTATTTAGAAAATCTGAATTTCACTCTTTCGAAGATCGAAGAAGAGTAGGCTTTGAAGACTCAATTAGTTTACCCTTAAGGCAATAAAATTGAACCTATTATGAACAAATGCATTCAAGATCAAGTTGATTTTGGGCGGTTTATATCTTGTGAGAGTAAAAAATCTATTGACTTTCGCTATTTTGTTGACAAATCGCAATCATTTAAATTTACATTTAAGCGAAACCCAATAATCTTATAATCACTAAAGTAAGCCATGAGAATTTTAGACAAGAATATGGGATCACTTGATATTGGGATAAGAATAATTCTCGCTGCGGTATTATTCACGCTATTTTTCACCAATACAGTTACCGGAACAATAGGTTTTATTGATTTGGGCGTAGCCATATTATTCACAGTTACTTCCTTTGTCGGATTTTGTCCTCTATATAAAGTTTTCGGATTTAAAACCTGTCCGAACAAGAGGCTAAAGTAAATTTCCTGAAAAAGAGACTCGAAGGCTCGATGGGATGAACCCTTTTATCGATTCATTTTTACCAAAATTCCTGAGGTAAAACCATACCCAAACAGCCAGAAAATCAGCATCAATATAAATGTGAGCAGGATTTGATTCATTGGCAGTCCCGTGTGAACAAAAATGCCAATTTCTGTCCAATTTAGTTTTTCCTTTGGAGGATCTCCCTCCATCAGGTATCTTGGATTAAGATTTTAAATTCAAGTTTTTTCATTCCAAATGCTCAAAATCCTTCATACTGCAGACTGGCACCTTGGCAAGCGCCTACAGGAATTTCCCAGAATCGAAGAGCAAAAGCACGTTCTGGATGAAATCTGCCAGATTGCCGATGAACAGGAGGCTGACCTTGTCCTGTTGGCGGGTGATATCTTCGATAGTTTCAATCCGGCACACGAAGCCGTGGAATTGCTCTACAAAACGCTCCGCAGACTATCCAAAAATGGAAATCGTCCCATCATCGCCATCTCTGGCAATCATGACAGTTCCCAATTTGTCGAAGCACCTGATCCCCTTGCTCGGGAAATGGGCATCTTTTTTTATTCCCGCTATGACAGTCTTATTCCCAGTGGAACACTGGACTCAGGAGTTAAAATTCTACGGACAGACCGAGGTTTTATGGAATTAAAGCTTCCAAAAATTAACTTTCCTATTCGGTTGATTTTGGCTCCATATGCGCATGAGGTCAGCTTACGCACCTATCTAGGAGAGGAAAACCGGGAGGAAGAATTTCGGAATCTCCTTGCTGATAAATGGAAAAACCTCGCTGATCAATACTGTGATTCCAATGGAGTGAATGCCTTTGTCGGACATTTCTTTTTTGCCAAAAAAGGAGCTCTGCTGGAAGCCGAACCTGAGTCAGAGCGCCCAATCCTACATGTGGGTGGTACACAGGCACTTTTTACAGAGAATCTCCCCGCACAAATTCAATACGCAGCGCTAGGACACCTGCATCGCTACCATGCGGTGGATAAAAATCCTTGTCCTGTCGTCTACTCCAGCAGTCCGCTGGCATATTCCTTTTCGGAAGCAGACCAGGAAAAGCAGGTAGTCATCGTCAGCTTAGAGCCTGGAAAAGCCGCTGAATACAAGCCGATTCCCCTAAAATCAGGGAGACCCCTTTACCGAAAAACCTTTGATAATCTGCCTGATACTTTGGATTGGCTGGAAAAACACCCTTATTGTTTTGTTGAGTTGACCTATCAAACCGAGCACTCGATCAATGCCAGTACTCGCAAAGCAATTAATCAGGCGCATGACGGTATCGTCAATCTGATTCCCCAAATCAATAACCCTCAAGGGCAAAAATCGCTCAGCCTGAAAGCTGAAGATCTCGAAAAAGACATGCTCAGCCTTTTCAAGCTTTATTTTCAGAGCGAACGTGGACAAGAACCGAATGAAGAGCTCCTCGAAATTTTCAAAGAAGTAATCAGTCAAGATTCCAACGCATGATTCCTGTACAGTTAGAAATTCAAGGTCTCTACTCCTACCGCGAAAATCAGACGATCAATTTCGATCCCCTGACAGCCGCTGGCCTTTTTGGTATTTTCGGAGCCGTGGGAAGCGGAAAGTCCTCTATCCTGGAGGCTATTTTGTTGGCGCTCTATGGCAGCACCGAACGTCTCTCTGATCGGGGTGAAAAAAACTCCATGCTCAACCTGCAGAGCGATCAGATGCTGATTCGATTTATCTTTCGCTCTGGAAAAAACAATACCCAAACCTTTCTCGCTCGCTATGAAGCCAAGCGCAATAAAAAAGATCCCGAACGGGTAGATCCGGCTTCTCATATTTTCTATCAGCAATCAGGTTCAGATTGGGAAGCGATCGATACTAAAGCTGAGGAAATCATTGGGATGAAAAAGGAGCATTTCAAGCAGACAGTAATCATTCCTCAGGGGAAATTCCGGGAATTTATCGATCTCACTCCGGGTCCACGGGCAGAGATGATGAAGGAGCTCTTTGGCTTGGAGCGCTTTGACTTGTCAGGTAAAACGGGTCATCTTCTTCGTGCTGTAAAAGATGAAAAAATCCGATTAGAAACTCGATTACAAAGCCTGGAAGCTTATTCCGAGGAAGGGGTAAAAGAGATTCAAACCCAATTGGAAGCGACTCAGAAAAGTTGGGAGAAAAGTCTGTCCGAGTTGGAAAAGCTAGAGAAAATCCTGAAAACCCAAGAAAACCTTCAGGAAAAACATGAAGCTTGGCAGCAAAACCAAAAGTCTTTGGCTGAGCTCAAAGCACAGAAACCTCAGATTGAAGAAAAGCGACAAATTCACAGGGATTTTATCACCGCAAAAACCTACCTGAGACCTGTTTGGAATCAGCTACAAGAGCTTCAAAAAGATGTCGAAAAATACCGGGTAAGCATTACGGACGCAGAGCGATTCGCAGTAGAATTTGAAAAGGAAATTGATCGACTACAGCAGGAGGAAACTGCCCTTCGGCAAAAGAATCAGGACAGACCCAAGCGGGAAGGAAAGATCCGCGACCTCAAGAAAGTCTTGGAAATTCAGGAACTGGACTCCAAGTTTCAGCTTGCCAAAAATGAACTGGATCAAATCCTTCCTGCTATTCAGACATTTCAGGCAAAGCGAAAAGATCTGGAAAGGGAAATTCTGGAAAAAGAAATACACCTACAGTCCGAATCAAGTACGGATGTCAATCAGCTAGCCGAATTAAAAAATCAATTGAGTTCCTGGAAGGATCTTTTGGAGCAGTTGGCACAAAAGGAAAGGCTCATTTCCCAATTTGAAAAGGAAAGCAAGAATGTAGAAAACACACTGGAGAAATTGCGGCATAGCATTCCGAGCGAATTTAAGACACTCGATCAGTGGCAACAAGCGCAAAAAGAAGTGATCAATAGCTGGGATGAAAAACGGGAAAATTTACTTCGCAAATCCGGACTTCACAGCCATGCCCACTTGCTGGAGGATGGAGAACCCTGCCCGCTTTGCGGTTCCTTAGAGCATCCCAATCCTTTGGAAAAATCGGCTGCTGACCGAAGCTTACGCGAAATCGAGCAAAAGATCGGTCAAGAAAAAGAGGAGCTGGAGAAAATCCTACTCATTCGGCAGCAGCTCAAAGAGCAAGAGATCTATCAGCAAACACATGGTGAAAACCTGAAAAGAAACCGTTCAGAAAAATCACTTCTAACAGAGAAACTTGAAAATTTGACTTCAAAGCTTACTGCCCAATCCATCCACCAAGTCGAAGAATTGGAGGCTTTCATCGAAAAGCTGGAAAATCAGAGCCGTTTGCGGGAGCAAAACCTTAAGCAGCTTCAAATCCTCAGAAAAGAGTTGGATCAAGCTCAGAAGCAGCTGGACAATTCGCGGGAAAACCTCCAAAAAGCCCAACTGAAAAAGGAAAGCACACTCACAGCAATCCAATCCAAAAGAGAGGAAATCAAGGACCCTGAATTTTGCAAAGGATTTTTCTCCAAATCCCCTGAGAGGGTACAGGAGACGATCCAAAAAGTAGAACGAGATATTGAGATCGCAGCTGAGGAACTCGAAAGCAAGCAAAAATACCTACAGGAAGTCCGAACCAAGGCCACGACCAACCTTGCGGACCTGAAGAATTTCAAAGCGACACTTGCATCTGTGACTTCGAAAAATGAAAATCTAAGTGCAGAATTTGATCAACTGAAAGTGGAACATGGGTTTCAGGATGAAGAGAAATTGATCGAACTATTCGAGCATTCACTCGATGCAGAAAAGACCGCAAAGGAAATTCAGAATTTTGATCAGCAATTGGCATTGGTAAAAAGTAAAATTGAAGAATTGGAGCAGGATCAATCGGTCGTTACTTTCGATCAAGCTGCATTTGAACAGTTGCAGAACGACTTAAGTCTTTCCAAAAATGAGTCAAGGGAGATTCAGAATCGCTTGACACTACTTCAGGAAGAGCTTAAAAACACCAACCAAAAACTGGAAGAGAAAAAAGAGCAGGAGAAGCTTCTAGTCGATGTAGAAAAGCGGGAAACTTACCTTCGCGAACTGGAAAAACTCTTCAAAGGAAGCGGCTTTGTCAAATACGTGAGCTCGATCTATCTCCGTGAACTTTGCCATACGGCCAATCAGCGATTTATGAAGCTCAGTAAAAACAGCCTGGCATTGGAGATTGATTCGGATAACACCTTTTGGGTGATCGATTATCTCAATGGAGGCAAAAAACGACTGCTAAAAACGCTTTCCGGAGGTCAGACTTTTCAGGCTTCCCTCTGTTTGGCTTTGGCTTTAGCTGAAAAAGTCAAAGCCCTCAATCAGGCAGATCAAAGTTTCTTCTTTTTGGATGAAGGATTTGGAGCTCTGGATCGAAATTCCCTCCGTGTTGTCTTCGAAACTCTCAAGTCCCTTCGCCACGAAAACCGAATCGTCGGAATCATCAGTCATGTGGAAGAATTACAGCAGGAGATTGGGGTCTTCGCTCAAGTCGAGCTAGACCCTGAGGTAGGTTCGCAGGTGAGTTATTCTTTTTGATGTGTGGATTATCATGGCGATCAGGCGCGGTAGAGAAGTCGCAGTGACGGGGTAAGACTCTTCCAATTTTTCCTTAAATTGATATCACCATCAAAATCTAATCCTCATGAGAACCCTAATCAGCATTTTCGTTTTATCGCTAAGCTTTTCAGCTTTCTCCCAAAATACACCGAGCAAAGACATTCAAATCAAACTGGCCCTTTTGGCTGCTCCTGAAGATCAGCGAAGCGAAGCCACTGTCTATGCCTATGATGGAACGCTCTTGAGAAAAGGAAGCAATCACACGATTTGCCTCGGAGACGACCCAAACCGGGAGGGGCTAAGCGTTTCATCTTACCATATCAGCGCACAGCCATTTATGGAGCGTGGATGGGCGCTTCGAAAGGAGGGAAAAGGTTTTCAAGAAGTCTTTGACACCCGAGAGGCTGAGGCAAAAGCAGGAAAGCTGCAACTACCCGATCAGGGCTCCGTACTTCATGCGCTGACAGCTGATGAGGCTGATGTCAATTGGGCAACCGGAGAGGCGCAAAATACTTATACGCGATCTGTGGTCTATATTCCTTGGGCTACTGCGGAAAGTACAGGTCTCCCACTGAAGCCCGCAGGTCCAGGGCTGCCTTGGATCATGGACCCTGGTACCCACAGAGCTCATATTATGATCAATCCTCCAAGGAATTAGTTTTTTTCGATTCTGAATTTTCAAAGAAAAATTCAGAAGAAAAGTATATTCAGTAGCCGTATATTAAACAAAGCATCGGAATTTGATTTTATATTAGCAGAAGAACAATTGAATTATGGAACAGTACATCTCCTTTTTCGAAGATTTGCCTGCGCTTTACAAACTCACTTGGGTAGTTGCCTGCTTGGGCTTGGTTTGGACACTTGAACTGGTCATTCCACTTGTCAGGCATCAATACGACAAGCTTAAACATGATGGTGTGAATTTGGTATTCCTGAGCATGTCCATGGTCATCAATGTCTTGGTTGGTATTGCTACCGTAGGTGTTTTTTATTGGATCAGTACTTCGAAAGTCGGGATTTTACAGTGGGTTGAATTGCCATTTTGGGCCGAACTGCTGATTGCAGTGATGGCCTTGGACTTTATCGCTCAATATGTAGCTCATTACATGCTTCATCGAGTGGCTTGGATGTGGAAGTTTCATTTGGTACATCATAGTGATACGAAAGTAGATGCCACCACAGGTACCAGACATCATCCGGGCGATTACTTTATCCGGGAACTCTTTTCGATTGCGACAGTGATCGTTTTTGGCATTCCAGTTGCCTTTTATGTTTTCTATCGCATTTGTACAGTATTTTTCACTTACATCACCCATGCAAATATTGAACTACCCCGATGGATTGATAGACCGCTGAGTTTCATTTTTGTCACCCCCAACGTGCACAAATTTCACCATCACTTTGAGCGGCCTTGGACAGATACCAATTTTGGAAATATTTTCTCGATTTGGGATCGGCTATTCGGAACTTTTGTATACGATGACACCAAAAAAATCCAGTATGGAGTCGACGTGACTGACCCGCTTAGAGATGAAGATTTACGCTACCAATTGGGTTTACCACTGAACAAATCGATCAAAACAGACAAGGATTTGTAGTCAGTTCATATTCTAAAAAAATCCACAATATAATCAGCAACATAATTCACTTCATCCTTGGTAATCCATGGATTCAAGGGTAGAGACAAGCCTTGTTCAGTGAGCTTTCTGGCGTTAGGAAAATCTCCATGTGATCGATATGGCTCCATATCTGGGATAATTTTTGGGTAATGGATCGCAGTTCCGATTCCTTTTTCTTTCAAAAAGTTTCTAAGCTCATCCCGTTGGTTAGTCTCCACGACAAAAAGATGAGCGTTATGATCGTCAGCAAGAATATCCTCAGGCAGACCAAGTTTTGGGAGTCCACCCAATTTTTCCAGATAGACTTTGGCCAAGTCCTTTCGTCTCTTTTGAAATACATCAAATCTCCCCAAAAACAAATTCAGAAAAGCAGCCTGAATCGTATCTATTCGACTATTGCGACCGACAGAAACATGCTCATCCCGGCTGACTTGACCATGATTGATTAAAATCTGGATTTTTTTGGCGATTTCTTCATCTTGAGTCAAGCACATGCCTGCTTCCCCCAATGCTCCTAGATTTTTGGTAGGGTAAAAGCTAAGACAGCCGATATCAGCCCAAGTCCCTGCTGCTTTTCCATTTCTTGTCGTCCCAAAAGCCTGAGCAGCATCCTCAATGACAGCAATTTTCGAGGCCTTGGCTGCTTCACAAATCGACTCCATATCTGCCATTCGTCCATACAGGTGAACGGGAATCACTGCTTTGGTTTGTTTGCTAATAGCTTTCACCCAATCCGCCCGCAAAAGCCCTTTCTCATCCGTATCCCAAAAAATCGGCTTCGCTCCTACTATCCTGACAACCTCGGCTGTACTGACCCAAGTGAGTGCCGGTACTATAACTTCATCCCCAGGTCCAATTTGAAGAGCCCGAAGAGCCAGTTCCAAAGCATCCGTCCCATTGGCACAGGCAATCGCATTTCTTATTTTTAGCTGGTTTTGAATCGATCTTTCGAATAAATCCACCTCTTCTCCCCCAGAAAAAACCCCCTTGTCCAATAAAGCAGCGAATTTCTGCTTCAACTCCTCTTTGAGTTCAGAATCAATCCTGCTTAGGTCAAGAAAGGGTACTTTCATCGAGTATTTTAGCTAGTTGTTTACTTAGATTTTTTCTGGAAAAATGAATAATCTTCTCAGGATTTGAACGTGAAAACTTACCGCTACTTAAAGCATTTAGGCTAGATCGGATCCCTTGCCTATCTTCCGCCGCAACTACCTTTCCACCCTTGGATTCCTTTAATATTTTAGCCGTATCACCCCCCGGATCACCCAAAGCCAATATCGGAATACCTGTCGAAAGGTATTCAAACAACTTCCCGGGGATATTTCCTTTGGCATTTTTAGTGGTGGTGAGAATCAAGACAAGCGCATCAGCCTGCGCGTAGTAGTCAAAAACCTCCGAATGGCTAACATAGCCGGGGAAATGAACATGGACACTCAACCAATAGTCATTATTTACAAATTCCCTTACCTGCTCACTGACTTTTCCAACGAAGGTAAATTTGACATTTTGTTCAGCCTGAGAAAACTCATCCCTTAAGGCATTCAAAATAGGTCTCGGATCTCGAATAGAGTCGATGACTCCAGTGTACACCAAGTGCAACTCGCCGGCATGAAATTTTTTGGGCTTAAAATCAGCGGGTAGATCATCCGGATCAAACCCATTCGTAAGCAAATCAATCTTCCTCCCTGCTATACGCTCTAAATCTGCTTGAAAGCTGGGAGAAATAGTCAAAACATGATCTGCTTGAGTCAACACTTCTTTTTCCAACTTTTGATGTTTTCTCCTCACCGTCGAAGTCATGGGAAGGGTATCCAAAAACTCCCATTCAGACCAAGGATCTCGAAAATCAGCCAACCAAAAAACTCCTGTTTTTTCCTTTAGCTGCTTCCCTATCAAATGCATGGAATGAGGAGGACCCGTCGTGATAATGGCCTGATAATGGCCTGACTGTACCGCTTCAAGAAGAAACTTTACTGAGGGTTTGATCCAAAATTTCCGCGGATCGGGAACCAGTAAATTTGCACGTACCCAAATGGCCATTTTTTCCAAAAGACTATGTTCCTTTTGCTCTTGGATTCTTGCTGGATGTGACTTCTTTTTACCTCTTAGTTTTGTCAAAAGGGAGTATGGTTCCCAAATCGGAAACTTAATTACTTCCAGATCCTTAGAAATCTCCCTCTCCAAACTTGCATCTTGAATATCAAAATCCGGATTTTCCGGGGTAAAAATGACCGGTTCCCAATCAAATTCGGGCAGGTATTTGGCAAACTTCAGCCAACGCTGTACGCCAGAACCTCCACTCGGTGGCCAATAATAGGTGATGATGAGAACCCGTTTTTTCATTCCTCTACAAAGTAGTAGCTAGCAGTGAGAAAGTGCAAGTTTGCTGAAAAGATTCTTACTTGGGTGAAAACTGATAGGAAAATTGGCAGTGAGATAAAAATTTCAGAACCGTGCTTTTCTTCCTATATTTTCCCAGCCTAAAACCTTGACAACATGGAAGGAAACATATTGACTGAAGTTTTTCTACCCCTGACTCTTGCAGTCATCATGCTTGGGATGGGGCTCAGCCTGACTGTTACAGATTTCAAAAGGATTTTTATTTATCCAAAAGCCGTGACTTTAGGGCTGATCAATCAATTGGTAATCCTACCCTTGATCGCTTTCTCATTGGCAATATTTTTTGATTTGAACCCGGGCCTTGCAGTGGGCTTGATGATTTTGGCAGCTTGCCCAGGTGGCCCCACATCCAATCTGATTTCCCATTTGGCAAATGGTGATACGGCACTCTCGATTACTCTTACCGCCTTTTCTTCCCTGATTACGGTGATTACCATCCCTTTTATCGTGAATTTCTCAATCTCCTATTTTATTCCTGGTGGAGAACAGCCCCCGCTGAATATATTCGGTACGGTGATTTCAGTATTGGCAATTACCATTATTCCGGTTGCGATCGGCATGTTGATTTTCAAAAAATCACCTCAGCTTGCACGAAAAATGGATAGACCTTTTCGGATCTTTTCCGCAGTTTTTTTCGTGGTGATCATTCTTGCAGCCATTCTGAAAGAGCGAGAAAACATAGTAGACTATTTCAGTCAAATTGGTCCGGTTGCGCTCGGCTTGAATGTTTTAACCTTAGCTTTTGGCTTTTTCTCAGCAAAGGCCTTGGGACTTGTGGCAAAACAAGCTCGGACTATTTCCATCGAATCAGGTATCCAAAATGGCACCTTGGGAATCACCATAGCCGCTACCCTAATAGGTAATTCGGAAATGACCATCCCTTCTGCTGTATACAGCTTGATTATGTTTGGAACGGCAGGCGTTTTGATTTTCATTGGGGGCAACAAAAAAGCGACTACAACAACGGGATAGTATCAGAGCACCCTTTTAAAAACAAAAAAGGGAAGATTTCTCCTCCCTTTTTTGAGCTTTATTTCAGTCGCACATTTATTCAGTGCTCCGTATTTTGTATTTCAATCTTCGTATTTGAAATTATTCTCCTTGTGCAAGCGAATAACCTCGCGCACCGTCGAAGATGTATAAATGTTCGGTCTTGATAAAGTCAAAGCCCAACTCTTTGATCTGCTTCAACAAATCCAATACGTGATCATGTGTTATGACTTTCTGATCAGCAGTCTTAAATCGGCATCTCCAGTGATCAGTACAGAAAGTCTCTCTAAGACCCTCTGGGAACACCTTTACTCCACGGTTGGTGATAAGATGCAATTGTAAACCATCCGCATTGGCTTTTCGAAGGCGCTCTCCGATGATATTGGGATCACGATTATCCTCGTCCCAGTCAATAAACACATCGATACCCACCAATTCCTTCTTAGCCTTAGGCTTTTTGGTCAAGGTGATATTCATTGGCTCAGTAGCATCCTCCCCAAAAACAGCGGGAGTCATTTTCTCAGGCTTTTGGCCAAGGCGCTCGATAACGGCATCAGCAAATTCCTTTGTAGAGGCTTTTTTGGAAGAAAGACCTTCTTGATAAATATCTCCGGTGTGGATTCCATCTTCCAAAGTCTTCATCCAAGCATTGGAAATCTTCTCGGCTACATCCGGCTGTCCGATATGCACCAACATCATGATGGCACCGTTCAGCAAACCAGAGGGATTGGCAATACCCATCCCTGCGATATCAGGAGCAGAACCGTGAATTGCTTCAAACATGGCCACCTCAGCACCCACATTGGCAGATCCTCCAAGACCTACAGATCCTGTCACCTGAGCCGCTACATCGGAAATGATATCTCCGTATAGGTTTAGAGTCACCACCACATCAAAAGTCTCCGGTCTATCTGCGATCAAAGCGGTACCGATATCGATGATCTTGTGATCGGACTGAATCTCTGGATATTCTTTGGCTATTTCATCAAATTTCTTGTGAAACAAACCATCGGCAAGCTTCATGATATTGTCCTTAGTCATACAAGTCACCTTCTTGCGACCGTATTTCTTGGCATATTCGAAAGCATAGCGAATGATTTTTTCGGAACCTGGCTCAGAGATCAATTTAAGAGTCTGATACACTTCCTCTGTCTGTCTGTGCTCGATACCCGCGTATAGATCTTCCTCATTTTCGCGGATAATAACCATATCCGTCTTAGGAAAGTGAGTCTTTACAAAGGGAGAAAAAGCCTTACATGGACGCACATTAGCATACAACCCAAAAGACTTCCGAGTAGTCACGTTAAGGGACTTGAAACCTCCACCTTGAGGAGTGGTGATCGGCGACTTCAAAAAGACTTTGGTTTCGCGAAGTGAGTCAATGGCTTTGGGCTCCATTCCTGAGGAAATCCCCTTCAAGTACACCTTTTCACCAATTTCGATCACGTCATATTCCAACTGAGCACCGGCAGCATCGAGTATTCTCAATGTAGCGTCCATGATTTCCGGACCGATTCCATCCCCGTATGCTACGGTTATCTTTCTTTTTGAAGACATATATTTTGAGGTTTTGATTAAAATTTCGTTCCGCAAAAGTAAGGAAAAAATGCTGTACCACGCCCTGAAATACCTAAATTGAATTTATATCTTGGATAAAATCAGGTTTGTATTCCCTACGATTTTTGGATTTTTCCAAGACTCCATTTGGGATTGAATACCCGAGACGTATATTTGTTTTCTACAGAACAAGAAGCTTATGGACCACTTTAAAAATATCCTAGCCGAAACAAAAGATGGAATTCTTTACCTCACCATCAATCGGGAAGATAAAATGAATGCCCTGAATTTTGCCACTTTGGAGGAATTGAGGGAGGTATTTGATACTGTTTTGGAGGACAAATCCATCAAGGCAGTCATTCTCACGGGTGCAGGTGAAAAGGCCTTTGTAGCCGGGGCAGACATCAGTGAAATCGCCGAGCTAAATGAGGTGAATGCACGGAAATTTGCCGAAAACGGTCAGGAAATTTTTTCTGTGATTGAAAATTGTGAAAAACCGGTAATCGCCGTGACCAATGGCTTTACGCTAGGTGGTGGCTGCGAACTCGCCATGGCCTGTCACATGCGAATTGCTTCTGCAAATGCAAGATTTGGACAGCCCGAGGTAAACTTGGGTATCATTCCAGGATATGGCGGCACCCAGCGCCTGACTATTTTGATCGGTAGAGGCAAAGCTAATGAGCTCATGATGACCGGTGACATGATCAATGCTGAAGATGCCAGATCGCTCGGGTTGGTCAATCATGTCCTTCCTACTAAAGAAGAAGCCATGGCTAAAGCCGAAGAAATTCTGCATAAAATCATGTCGAAGGCACCCTTAGCGATCGGAATGATCGTGGATTGTGTAAATGCAGTTTATCGCTCAGATGAAAACGGCTATCAAACTGAGGCCAATTCATTTGCCAGATGTGTCAAGTCCGGTGATTACAAAGAGGGGACTTCTGCATTTTTGGAAAAAAGAAAGCCTGTATTCAAAGGCGAATAAGCGGCGAATAGCCTATTCATGAGCAATCTCAAAAAACTAGCCGGTCAGACTGCGATCTATGGTCTCAGCAGTATTTTGGGCCGCTCGATCAATTTTTTACTGATCATCGTATACACCGCATACCTGAGTAAAAATGCCTTAGGGGCTTTTACAGGTATTTATGCGCTGATTGGATTTTTGAACATCATCTTCACCTACGGGATGGAGACGAGCTTTTTCAGATTTGCTACCGGTAAAAATCTCGATCCAAAGCGAGTCTACAATAATGCCCAAAGCCTCTTGGTTGGGACTTCATTGGTCTTGGGTACGGGCATTTACTTGCTGGCTCCACAACTCGCAAACTGGATGGACTATCCGGGTCAGGCCTACTTATTTCGCTGGATGGCCTTGATTTTGACTTTTGATGCGGTCTTGGCCATCCCTTTTGCGAAGCTAAGACTAGACAATAAAGCCCTGACATTTGCTGCAGCCAAATTGACCAACATCACCTTAAATGTCGGATTCAATTTGCTACTGATTATCGCCATTCCGATGTGGATAGATCAGGGAGTTATTGCCGAAGGATTCTGGGGTTACCGATCGGACTGGGGGGTTGAATACATTCTTTTGGCCAATCTACTCGCCAATGGCTTGATTATTCCTTTTGTCTGGTGGAAAGCGGGCTTTTTCAGTCCAAAACTGGAAAAAAGCATCCTTCAGCCGATGTGGAAATATGCCTTGCCCCTGCTCTTCATGGGTTTGGCGGGAGTTACCAATGAATTGGTCTCTCGACTACTTTTCGAATACATTCTACCCGAAAATTTCTATCCTGGCCTAAGCAGTCGTGATGCAGCTGGAGTCTTTGGCGCCAACTTCAAATTGGCGATCCTGATGAATCTAGTCATTCAAGCTTTCAAATATGCAGCCGAGCCATTCTTCTTTCGGGAGTCAGGAAATAAAAATTCTCCAGAACTCTATGCACGGGTCATGCATGCATTTATTATTTTTTGCAGTCTATTGATGATCGCAATATCTGTCAATCTTGAATGGATGGGGCCACTTTTTCTTCGAAGTGCAGGCTATGCAGAGGGATTATACATTGTCCCTGTTTTATTGATGGGATACCTGCTTCTGGGTGTTTATTTCAATCTTTCCATCTGGTTCAAAATCACCGACAAGACTCAATATAGTTTCTGGATCACTTTTGTAGGTGCCCTGGTGAGTGTTGCAGTCGTGATCCTTTTGGTACCGGTTTATGGTTTTATGGGAGCAGCTCTTAGTACCTTGGTCTGCTATGTGGTGATGTCAGTGATTTGCTTTGTTTTTGGTCAAAAATTTTACCCCATTCCCTATCAGACCGGAAAAGACCTCACCTACTTGTCGATTGCATTTGGGCTCAGTTATTTGGGATTTTGGTGGAGTACCGAATCCGAAATTCTCTCTTTTTTCCTTAAAAACGCCTTCCTGATTCCTTTCATAATCCTGATTCTGGTATTGGAGCGGAAAGAGCTGAACCGATTTTTTGCAAAAAAAGCCTAAATCGATTTCCATTTGGGATGATTTATCCGGGACTGCTGTTCCAATAATTCAATGCCTTTCGGCAAAAGGCATTATGTTTGTAATTCAAAGAGTAAAGGGAAAAAATCACCGTGCACATTCATAGATTATTGCTTGTTCTGGCACTTCTTTTTTCGGGAAGTATAGCACAAGGACAAGTCCAAAAAAAACTTTCAAAAAAGGAGCGAAAAATCCAGGAGCAGGAAGCACTGGCAGACCGGAATTTCATCGAGGGCACCAAGCAATTGGCTTTGGGTGAGTTTGAGAAAGCCTTTGTCTATTTGCAGAGAGCCTTGGAACTAAATCCTGATGAGCCTGCAATTCACTATAAAATCGCAGAAATCTACACCCGCGCCAATGACCCAGAAAAGGCTCTTCCTTATGCGAAGGAGGCTGTTAGACTTGATTCTGAAAATAAATATTATGCCTTGATGGTTGCAGAGATCTACAATAATCTCCAACAACCGCTGAGAGCAGCTGAAATACTCGATCAACTCACTGCCGACGGGGAGAGCAATCAGCAATATAATTTGGACTTGGCCTCCATTTATTTACAAGCTGGGGAATTTGACAAAGCCTTGGTCGTGCTGGATCGTGCAGAGCGGTATTTTGGTGTAATGGAGCCCATCACCCTTCAAAAACAGCGGATTTACCTTAGAAAAAATCAACTTGATCGGGCGATTGAGGAAGGTGAGCGGCTGATCGAAGCAAGACCGGGAAATCCTCAATTTGTCTTGGGCTTGGTTGAGATATTATTCAACAACAACCGTCTGGATCAAGCCATTGAATTGGTGAATGAGGAAATTGAAAAGTATCCCAATCAGCCTGAACTTCAAATGGCAGCCTATACCCTACTTAAATCAAAAGGGGATACTGATAAATCCACCGAATATCTGTTTAGCGCGTTTGCCAGCCCGGATTTGGACCCGGATTCAAAAGCCAGAGCCTTTGCAGGTATTTTGAATGAAATCAGCACCCCTGAACGAGAGCGAATTCTTGACTCCTTGACTGTTTTGATGCGGGCAGATGAAGCAAATAATGCAGCCATTTATGAAACGCTTGGAGATAGAGAGTCCAAGGAAAAGCGGATTCCAGAAAGTGTAGAGCTATATAAAAAATCACTGGAGTTGAAGCCTTCAAACCCAAGGATTTTAGAGCAAGTCATTCTCAATTCATTCGGAGAGAATGCCGACCTACAAGGCCTGGAAAAATATACTATCATGGGAGTGGACGAATTTCCGGAAAGCCCTCAGTTTTGGTTTTATGATGGTGTGGTCAAATCCGTTTTGCAAAAGGACAGTGTTGCCGTACAGTCCCTGCAGAAAGCTATCGAGCTGAACTCCGGACAAAATGATCAATTGGACCAAGTTGCTTTTGGGTCCTTGGGTAGCTCGTTATACAATCTCGGACAAAAAGACTCCTCCTTTGTCTACTTTGACAAGGCTCTACAAATCAATCCAAATGATGAGCAGGTACTGAATAATTACGCCTACTTCCTTTCCTTGGAAAAGAGAAACTTGGAGAAGGCTAAAGAAATGGCAGCCAAAGTTGTCAAGCGATTTCCAGAAAATGGCACTTTTTTGGATACGTATGCTTGGGTGCTTTTCCAGCTAGGTGAGTATGAGGATGCCTATCTATATATGGAAAAGGCACTTCAAAGCGAAACCGAGCCTAGCGGAGTTCTTTTGGAGCATTTTGGCGATATTTTGTATCATTTGGGCAAAAAATCAGAAGCCATTAGCTATTGGGAAAAAGCAGCTGATAGTCCGGAAGCATCCGAAAAACTACCAATGAAGATTAGAGACAGAAAATATTATGAATAGATTTTTAGGCAGCAGCCTGATTCTTTTATTATTGATTTTTTCGGCCAGCTGTGCAAAAAAGGTCATCCCATACCAATCGGACGGAAGGATGGAAAGCTTTCAGCCCAGCTATCCAAGCTATAATTATTTAAGTGCCCGGGCCAAGGTCATCATCGAAGAAGAGTCTGGAAAAGTCACTCGGGGAACGCTCAGTCTTCGCTCAAAAAAGGATTCAGTCCTTTGGTTTACCATTTCTCCCGGTCTTGGAATGGAAGCAGTAAGAGGCTTGATCACTCAAGAAAAAATCCAAATCAAGGACAGAATCGGAAAAGAAGACATCAACCTGACATTTGGGGAATTCAAGAACTTTTATGGCTTGGACTTGTCCTTAGACCTTTTCCAAAATATACTTTGGGCTAATCCTCCTTTTCGATTTGACTATAGTGACCGATTACTTCGGGTCAAGTCTCAATATGAATTGACGCAGGTGCGAAATCAGGTCAGGTATTTTAGCAAAATCGGAACTGAAAGCGCCAAAGTCATTGAACTGGCAGGAAATTCACTCGACGACAGAGGTTCCTTACTTGCGAGCTTTGATGGATTTCAGGAAGTAGATGGTCAACCATTCCCTTCCGATACACTCTACAAACTTGTTTATCAGCTTAGTACAGGATCTCAAAATACCATCTTACATGTGGACTGGACCTCCATCACTTTGGAAGACGAACCATTGAATTTTCCTTTCAAATTTTGATGAAAAACACTTCATATCGACTTTTTCTGATTACCTGCTTAGCCTTGATAAGCATGGCCGCCTTGTCCCCGGTGCAAGCACAAACATCACGGACGCGGGCAGATTTGGAACGGGAAAAAGCAGAAATTCAGGCCAAGCTCAAGGAATTTGATGCTATTCTCCGGCAGACAACTGCCAATAAAAAAGAAACCATTGGCTCACTCAATGCAGTCACTAGGCAATATCAGACTCAGTCACGTCTAGTCAGCACACTCGACAGGGAAGTGAAAGTATTGGATAGCGAAATCAAAAAAAATGAAGATGATATTAATCGTCTGGAAAATGACCTGGAGGAATTGAAGGCTGAATATGCCCGGATGATTTACAATTCATCCAAGCTCAATCGAAACTTATCCATTGTAGCTTTTGTATTCAGCTCCAACAATTTCAATCAGCTTTACATGCGTTTGAAATACCTGAAACAATACACGGATAGTAGAAAGCAGCAGGCAGCACAAATCCAAGCTCTGAGTCTGGAACTGGCTAAGGAAAAAGAGCTGCTCGAAATCCGAAAGCAGGACAAAGAAAAAATCCTGGCGGAAGCGCAGCGTGAGCGCCAGAAGCTGGAAGCCATGCGCAGAGAACAACAAGGCATAGTCAATACCCTAACCAAAAAGGAAAAGAGCATCAGAAGTCAAATCACGGCTACCAAAAAACAGCAACAACAACTCGAGTCCATGATTCGTAAAGCTATTGAGGAGGAGATCCGACTAGCTGAGGCGGCTGCGAAAAAAGAAAACAGCACAGCAACCAAAGCTGCAGGTAGCAGTCTACCGATGACTCCTGAAGTAGCGGCACTTTCCAGCTCCTTTGCCGGAAACAGAGGCAGACTCCCATGGCCTGTAGAAACGGGCTTTATTTCCCAAACCTACGGAGACCATCCTCACCCGACATTACGAGGCATTACAGTGCCCAGTGATGGGATTAATATACGGACACAGCCTAACTCCAATGTGAGAACAGTCTTTGACGGAACTGTAGCCAAGGTGGCGTCAATGCCCGGTTATGGTGAAACCGTTCTCATCAAACACGGTGAATATTATACCTTATACACTAAGCTTCAATCCACTTCTGTAAAAGTTGGCCAAGTTGTCAAGGCAAAGGACGTAATTGGACGAGTAGCTACCAATTCAGATGGAGAAGCAGAAATTCATTTTCAAACCTGGAAAGGTCTTCAGAAAATGGATCCTGCCTCATGGATTTCATCCCGGTAGTGTAAAAATCCGTATATTCAAGAAAAACAATCGAAGAGTCACGACGCTTCTTTGTCCATGCCAAGGACAATAGTATCTTTGTGGCTATATTTACCCTAAATCAAATTAACTATGGCAACATTGGGTTTCTTTCAAAATATGGGTGGCGGATCGATCGTCCTGATCGTTTTGGTCATTCTTCTCCTATTTGGAGCAAAGCGAATTCCTGAACTAGCTAGAGGTCTTGGACGCGGTATCCGTGAGTTCAAAGACGCTACTAAAGATATTCAAAATGATCTCGAAGAGGGATTGAAGGATAAGAAAAAGTAATTCCTTAATCTCTGAGACGTTGGAAAAATTTATTTCATTCGGGGAAATTCAAAAATCCCTCGAAAAAGGAGAAACGAATTGTCTTTCAATCGTTCAGTACTACCTCAAAAACATTCAGACGAAGGCGCACTTAAACGCCTTCGTCGAAGTTTATGAGCAATCCGCTCTTGCCCAAGCAAACCGTGTAGATGCAAAACTTGCAGCCGGAAAGGCTGGCAAACTCGCAGGAATGGTCATCGGCATTAAAGATGTCCTATGCTATGCAGGCCACGAATCCAATGCGTCTTCCTCCATCCTACAGGGCTACGAATCACAATACACTTGCACCGCTGTACAACGCTTGATTGATCAAGATGCGATCATCATCGGGCGGCTAAACTGTGATGAATTTGGAATGGGCAGTTCCAATGAAAATTCTTCGCATGGAAAAGTTCTGAACGCACTTGATGAATCCCGCGTTCCTGGTGGTTCCTCAGGAGGATCAGCTGTAGCTGTTCAAGCAAATCTCTGTACCGTCTCATTAGGAACAGACACTGGAGGATCGGTCAGACAGCCAGCAGCTTTTACAGGAGTAATTGGTTCTAAACCAACTTATTCCCGCGTTTCCAGATGGGGATTAATCGCCTATGCTTCTTCTTTTGATACAATCGGCGTTTTTTCTCAAACCATACAAGACAATGCCTTTGTCATGGAAGTGATCGCAGGGCATGATGAGTGGGATAACACTTCCTCTCGAAAACCAGTACTTCCATACAGTCAACTTTTGCACTTTGACAAGAAAGTAAAGATTGCATATCTGAAAGAAGCTTTGGAGTCTCCCATGCTTCAAGCGGAAATCAAAAAAAACACAGAGTCTGTTCTTAAAAACCTTGAATCCGACGGACATCAAGTAGAGGCTGTAGATTTCCCACTTTTAGAATACATTCTCCCGACATACTACATTCTCACGACAGCTGAGGCTAGCTCAAATTTGTCCCGATTTGATGGAGTCAAATATGGATATCGTAGTCCAAATACACATAATCTTGAGTCCATGTACAAGCTCAGCCGAAGCGAAGGTTTTGGGGAGGAAGTGAAGCGAAGGATTATGCTCGGAACTTTCGTTTTGAGTGCTAGTTATTATGATGCATATTTCACCAAGGCTCAAAAGGTCAGAAGACTGATCAAAGAATTTACGGAGTCACTTTTGGATGATTTTGATTATATTATCATGCCGACTACGCCTACCACGGCGTTTAAATTCGGAGAGCATAGTGATGATCCTGTATCCATGTACTTAGAAGATCTTTTCACAGTGCAAGCTTCAGTATCTGGAGTACCAGCCATTTCAGTCCCGAATGGTAAAGATCAAAATGGTATGCCAATTGGAATTCAAGTCATCACCAATTCCTTCAAAGAGGCAGATTTATTCTCTTTTTGTAACTATTTGAACCAAAAAACCGAAAAATAAACCATGACGGATCGCAACTTGAAAATATTTATTCTGATTGTTTTCACATTCAGTCTATCTATTTCTACTGCTTTCCCTCAGGAGAATGAACTAGTGGCTCCGGATCTTTTTGATGAAAACTTGGTTCAGCCTAATTATCATTACGAATACATCCCTGATTTTACATACGATCTAATCAAGGAGCGTGTAGATAAGATGGACAGCGAAATGTCCTTCGAATTGAACGATCGAATTTTCTCTTTTATCCAATATTTCACCGTCCGGAATCGCGACTACACCAAAATGGTTTTAGCTCGCAAGGACTTATTTTTTCCGCTTTTTGAAGAGACTTTGGCAGAGCATGAAATACCAGATGACATCAAGTATTTATCCATCATAGAGTCAGGGCTTGACCCTCAAATTCGGTCCCGTGTGGGTGCTATGGGCCTTTGGCAATTTATGCCAGCTACAGGAAAGATGTATGGAATGGATATCAACTGGGATATTGATGAGCGAATGGATCCTGAACAATCCACAGAAGCGGCTGCCAAATACCTAAAATCTCTGTATCGAATGTTTGGGGATTGGGAATTGGCGCTCGCAGCTTACAATTGCGGTCCTGGAAACGTGAGAAAAGCCATTAGAAGATCAGGAGGCAAAAAGAAATTCTGGGAAATCTATAACTACCTGCCTCGAGAAACTCGTGGTTATGTCCCCCAATTTCAGGCAATGATGTACATTCTTCGTCATTTGGATGCACATAATTTACACCTGGAAGAGCCCACCTACGCTTTTGCTACCGAATCTATCCGGTTTGAGAGAGCCTTTACTTTGGACAAGCTTTCAGAATTGACCAATCTCTGCCTAGCCGACTTAGAAAAATTAAATCCTGCAGTAAAACGTAGAAGAATCCCTGAAAGCCATAAAAGTATGGCTATCCGTGTACCGGTAAATCAGGCAAATTTTGTCAAAGAAAACTTTGCCTGGATCTCTGATTCCCTCGGAAATGAGCTTCGCCCACTACTGGCAAGCGATAAGTTGATTTATCGCTCAGAAGATGAAAAGCTGGATGAAATCGAGCGAAATACCATCACGTATCGGGTGCAAAGCGGGGATAACCTTGGGAAAATCGCACAGAACTATCGCGTATCCGTTTCCCAAATCAAGGAGTGGAACAACCTCTCTTCCAATCTGATACGTGTTGGGCAGCGGCTTACCTTGCATGCTCCTGAGGGTGCTGCTCCAGCGAGAACAGTCGCCAAAGTACAGACAAATTCGAACGGTCAAAAAACCTATGTCGTACAACCGGGAGATTCACTTTGGATCATTTCTCGGCGATTTGCAGGACTGACCGTAGACCAGTTGAAAAGACTGAACAACCTGAACTCCACTCAAATCAAACCGGGGCAACGACTCATCATTGGTTAATTTGACTGAGTTCACTCCTTAATTCTGTTAATTTTTTTTAACAAAATCCAAAAGTTCATAAGGGATTGAGTTTTCCCCTCGGAAAGTATTTATTTTACTTCCAACCAAATAAAACCAAACAACTTAATGAAGCCTCTTCTGAGATTTAGTATGTTCATACTTGGAGTAGGGATGTTTTTTGCATGTGATGCAAATGGCCCACTCTCCGAAAACACCAAACCCAAAGCCCGGGGTGCCATCGGCGAAATCATCCTAGTCATTGACTCTGCGAAATATGCTGGCCCAGTGGGTGACGCGTTGAAAAATATTTTTGAAGCTGATATGCCCGGAATGATCCGCTCCGAAAGTAAATTCAAGGTGAATACTGTGGATCCACGAGCAATGACCCGAATGCTGAAGATGTCGACCAATTTGGTTTACGTCACCACTTTCGACGATAAAGGTTCGGCTAGTCAGGTGATCAATGCACAGTTTTCTAAAGAATCCAAAGAGAAAGCGCTGAATGACCCGTCCATTTATTCCCTACGAGTAGAAGATGAATATGCGGTAGGACAGGAAGTCCTCTATCTTTTTGGAAACAATGAGGAGCAATTAGTAACCAACTTGAAAAAGAATTCAGACCGTCTTCAAAATCTTTTTGAGGTACGGGAAAGGGGTCGTTTGGAAAGCATTATTCTAGCAAGGAAAAATACAGCTGCCAATGCTGAGGCAGAAAAAAACCTAGGAATCCAAATCAACGTCCCTGCTTCTTACCAAGTCGCGAAGAGCCAACCGGGATTTCTGTGGCTCCGACAACCTACTCCTACTGAAAGAAGGCCTGATATCAGCCTGATTTTTCATGTAGAAGATTATGTCTCTGAGGAGCAAACATTCCCAGAGAACATCCTGGCTCTCAGGGACTCTATCACTAGACAACATGTCTTTGGCGACCCTGAAGATCCTACCTCTTATGTAGTAACTGAAAAACAAATCCCTCCAGCTTTCCGAAACATGGTGATAAATGATAATTTTACCACCGAAATCAGAGCCTCTTGGAGGACCAACAATATCAGTATGGGCGGAACCTACCTGGGATACCTGATGGTAGATCAGGAAAAAGGTAAACTTTATTATCTGGAAGGATTTGTGTACTACCCAAATGAAGTACACAGAGATGCTCTCAGAGAAATAGAGACCATTCTTCTCAATACGGATATTAGTTGGGTACCCGAGCAAGGCTCTTAAGTACCCAACTAACCCCATTTTTATGGCCATCAAAATCCGGAAAGAAGACGCCCTGAATTACCATACACAGGGCTCACCTGGTAAAATCGAAGTCATCCCTTCCAAGCCGCTTTCGAGTCAAATGGACTTGGCACTTGCTTATTCACCTGGAGTAGCAGAGCCTTGCAAAGAGATAGAAGCGAATGTAGAAAACGTCTACAAATACACTGCAAAGGGCAATTTGGTAGCTGTCATATCTAATGGAACAGCCGTCTTGGGCCTAGGAAACATCGGCCCTGAAGCTTCCAAACCCGTCATGGAGGGAAAAGGAGTCCTTTTCAAGAAATTTGCAGGTATCGACGTTTTCGATATCGAGATCAACGAAAATGACCCTAAAAAGCTCATCGATATCATCAAGTCTCTTGAGCCGACTTTTGGCGGCGTCAACTTGGAAGATATCAAGGCTCCTGAATGCTTTGAAATAGAGCAAACCCTCAAAAAAGAGATGAAAATCCCGGTCATGCATGATGATCAGCATGGTACGGCAATCATTTCTGGGGCAGCTTTACTCAATGCTTTGGAACTAGTAGAGAAAGACATCACCGAGATCAAACTAGTGGTCAATGGTGCAGGAGCATCAGCCGTTTCTTGTACGCGTTTTTACATGTCCCTTGGTGTAAAGCGTGAAAATGTCGTCATGTGCGACAAAGAGGGAGTCATTCGATCTGACCGCGACAATCTAGATAGCATAAAAGCAGAATTCTCTACCGATCGGGATATTCACACCCTTTCTGATGCGATGAGCGGTGCAGATGTTTTCTTGGGACTTTCAGCTGGGAATGTGGTTTCTCAGGACCAAATAAAGCTGATGGCTCCTAATCCGATCGTTTTTGCATTGGCAAATCCAGATCCAGAAATCGCCTATGATTTGGCAATCGCTGCTAGAGAAGATGTCATCATGGCAACAGGTCGTTCTGACCATCCTAATCAAGTAAATAATGTTCTTGGATTCCCATATATCTTCCGTGGAGCACTAGACGTTCGATCTACCGCCATTAACGAAGACATGAAGCTTGCAGCAGCGAAAGCAATCGCGAAGCTAGCCAAAGAGCCCGTTCCTGATATTGTAACAAAGGCTTACGGAGAAGCAAATCTGGGTTTTGGCAGAATGTACCTTATCCCAAAACCTCTTGATCCAAGACTCATTACCACTATCGCCCCTGCGGTGGCGAAAGCAGCCATTGATTCAGGAGTAGCTCGTAAAAGCATCACTGACTGGGATGCTTACGAATTAGAGCTACAAGAGCGAATCGGTATCGATCAGCGATTGATGTCTGTAGTCATTGCGAGAGCGAAGAAAGATCCGAAGCGAGTAGTTTTCGCAGAAGCCGACAACCGCAAGATCTTGAAGGCAGCCCAAATCATCCGTGATGAAAAGATAGCACAGCCTATCCTTCTTGGAAATAAGGAAAAAATTCTTGCTCTGATTCAAGAGAATTCTCTGGATTTAGAACATGTCACCATCATCGATCCGCTAGAAGAAACTGAAAAATTGGATCAGTTTACCAAGGTGCTATATGATAAGCGAAAGCGAAAAGGAATGACACTTACAGATGCTTCCCGATTGGTAACTCAAAGAAATTACTTTGGAGCCATGATGGTAGAAGTAGGTCTCGCGGATGCATTCATTTCAGGTCTTACTAGAGATTATCCGAAAACCATTTTGCCATCACTTCATACCATCGGAGTAAAGCCAGAGGCGAAGCGAGTAGCCGGAATGTATATCATGAATACAGACAAAGGTCCTTACTTCTTTGCTGACACGACTGTCAATCTAAATCCAAGTGTAGAAGAGTTGGTCGACATTATCGGATTGACCGCAGAGGCTGTGAAGTTCTTTAATGTACAGCCACGAGTGGCCATGCTTTCCTACTCCAACTTTGGCTCAGCTCAGGGAGATATTCCAGTAAAAATGGCGAAAGCAACCGCACTTGCCAAAGAAAGGTATCCTGACCTCATTATTGAAGGGGAAATGCAAGCAAACGTCGCAATCAATGACGAAATCCAAAAGGAGATTTATCCTTTCTCTCAATTGATCAATCGAAGAGCCAATACCTTGATTTTCCCAGATTTGGCTTCAGGCAACATCGCTTACAAGCTACTTTCAGAGCTTGGAAATGCAGAGGCAATCGGTCCTATTCTTCTTGGTATGAATAAGCCAGTTCATATCCTTCAATTAGGCAGTTCGATCCGAGAAATCGTGAATATGGTTGCTATCGCTGTAGTGGACGCACAAACAGCACAATCATGATTGCCTATCTTCAGGGAAAATTAGCATTCAAAGACCCCACCTACGTCCTCATCGACGTGGGTGGGATTGGCTATGAGGTCAAAATCTCCCTGCAGACCTACAGTAAAATCAAAGATCAGGAAGCCATACGTCTACACACTTACCTACACATCAAAGAAGATGCACACACCTTGTATGGCTTTTGGGAAGAAAGCGAAAAGCGTCTTTTCTTACTCCTGATCAGCATTAGTGGTGTGGGGCCCAATACCGGGTTGATGATCTTATCTTCAATGAGTACCGAAGAGGTGGAAAATGCGATCCTTTCGGGTGATGTGGCATCTATTCAACAAGTGAAAGGCATTGGATTGAAGACAGCCCAACGGGTGATTTTAGAACTCAAGGATAAAGTCAGCAAATCATCCGCAACTGGTACCGGACAGCAAATTGGCTTCCTTAAATCAAGCAATAAAGTCCGAGAAGAAGCGTTACAAGCCTTATTGACTCTTGGTTTTCCCAAAGCTGCCGCTGAAAAGAATATCAACCAAGTACTCAAAAAAACCAATGGAGAAATTTCTTTAGAAGATTTAATTAAAGCATCTTTAAAGACATCATAATCAAAACTTGGATTGAACTTTCGGACAATACTGACTTTTTGCAGGGAAAGATCTCTGGTTAGTTGGCCTTTTTGCTTCATCCTGTTTGGATTGTTGATCAGTTTATCGACTGCAGAAGCCCAGCAAACCAACCCGGACAGTACCCAAACTAGACTCGACTCGCTCAACCAGCGCCGCCTTGCACCCTCTTTTTTGCTTTGGAAAAACCAAAGTACCAATCCTCTATTTCCCTACCGAAACCCTTTTTTAAACTCATATTCGCCCTTTTTCCCAAAGTCTCTCCTTCAAAAATCTGTTGAGGTCAAAGTAGATTCCACCGCCGGCCTTCGATACAATATTGCCGATGAGTTGGATTCGACGCGGGTCGGCAATGAGCAGGAATACGATTTTGAGGAGTTTTCCCAAATTCAGGAATACAAGGTTCGACAGGATTATTGGAGAAGTAGGGCCCGGGGCGGAGATGGTGAAAGTGCCGTAGAGGGACGTGGACTTGTTCCTCCTTTGACAGTCAGTCCAAATTTTGATCGGATTTTCGGAGGTTCCGAAATCAACATTACTCCTACCGGATATGTAAACCTTGACTTGGGTGCCGTATTCCGAAGAATCGATAATCCTACCCTACCAATCCGGCAGCAACGAAACGGGGGCTTTGATTTCAATCAACAAATCCAAATGGCGGTCAATGGTTCTTTGGGTGAAAAAATGAAAATCGGAGCCAATTTTGACTCCAACAATTCCTTTGATTTTCAAAATCAATTGAAATTGGAATTCAATGGATTTGAGGAAGACATTATCCAATCTATTGAAATCGGTAATGTCTCGATGCCAGTCCAAAACCGACTGATCCAAGGCGCTCAAAACCTCTTCGGGGTGAAAACCCAAATGCAGTTTGGAAAGCTCAATGTGACTGCAGTAGCTTCTACTCAACGTGGTCGTAGAGACAACCTCACCATCGACGCCAACGGGCAGGGAAGAACTTTTGAAATCCAAGGTTCGGAGTACGATGAAAACAGACATTTCTTCCTTGGCCATTTTTTCAGAGAAAATTATGAAAGATGGCTAAGAGGTTTGCCGCAAGTACTGTCTGGTGTGAATGTGACGCGAGTGGAAGTCTACATCATGAACCGGGCGGCTAATACCGAAACCCTGAGAAATTTCGCGGCTTTCATGGACTTGGGAGAAGGCAGGGAATTACTCAACCCAAGTAATCCGAATATTGCTCCCGCTAATCCCAATTCCCCTGCAGCAAACGGAGCAAACCAGCTATTTTCGAATATTTCTACCAATCCGGCTTTCCGCCCATTCGACACCGGTTCGAGGGCAATGGAGAATAGCCTTGGTATTAGAAAAGGATTAGATTTTGAGCAGATCAACGGAGCCAGAAAGCTCGAGCAATCCGAATTTTTCTTTAATCCCCAATTAGGTTACCTATCCCTTTTCAGAAGATTGCAAAACGATGAAGTTTTGGCTGTTTCCTATGAGTACACCTACAATGGGCAAGTGTACAAAGTGGGTGAACTCACAGAGGATTACCAAAACCGGGCAGAGGATGAATTGATTTTCCTCAAGCTACTCAGACCAGCCCGAATCAATACGCGGGTCCCAACCTGGGACTTGATGATGAAAAACGTCTACAGCCTTAACGCCAGTCAGATCCTGAGAGAAGGTTTTCAGCTTCAGGTGATCTACCGAGATGACCGCACAGGTCTGGATAACCCATCCCTTTTGGAGGGGCAAGAGGTCAAGGATATTCCGCTGATCCGGCTTACGGGTTTGGATAATCTCAACCCTCAAAATGATCCTGCCCCAGATGGCAACTTTGACTTTGTCGAAGGCTTGACCATGATTTCCAATCGAGGGCTTTTGATTTTCCCTGTTTTGGAGCCTTTTGGATCCAATCTGGAGCGTAAGTTCCTCCCCACTGAAGGAGTACTGAAAGAAAAATACGTCTACGACACACTCTATCAAACTACCCAAGCAGATGCGGAGCTCGTCACGCGATTAAATAAGTATTTTATCAAAGGTCGACTGACTGCAGGCTCAGCTAGTGAAATCCAACTCCCCGGGCTAAATATATCTCCTGGCTCAGTGATCGTCACGGCTGGAAACATCCCTTTAACGGAAGGGGTAGACTTTACTATTGATTACAATGTAGGTCGTTTGGTCATCATCAATGATGCCATCCTTCAATCCGGAAAGCAAATCAATGTGAGTTTTGAAAAAGCTGATTTAGTCTCATTTCAGACACGAAGTCTCCTTGGAACACGCCTAGATTACCTTTTCAGCGATAAATTCAACCTTGGAGGCACCTTCCTATACCTTAATGAAAGACCAAATGTAACGCGAATTGCGACGGGTAGTGAAACACTACGAAACAGTCTTTGGGGCCTGGATGCAAACTATTCGGATGAGTCCAGATGGCTCACCAAATTGGCCGATGCACTTCCTTTTACAAATACCAAAGAAACTTCCGAGGTAAGAATCAGCGGTGAATTTGCACATTTGCTACCCGGTACATCCAACCGTGTAGACGGAGAAGGAGCATCCTACATTGATGATTTTGAAGCGGCCATTACCCCGTTCAATCTTGGAGGCGCTGCCAATCAAAACTGGAAGCTTTCTTCGACTCCCCAGACTCCTGACAATCGATTTGATCTGAGTTTCCAAACCGAAGATGAGCTAGGTTCAGCCTATCGAAGAGCCCGAGTGGCTTGGTACAACATTGACAATATTTTTTATCGAGAAAATGGCCCCGGAGTACCAACTAATATTACACGCGAAGACCGAAGAAACCACTATGTACGTAGGGTAATTCCTCAAGAAATTTTCCCTCAGCAGGATAGGGATGTGATCATTACTCCTGAGCCCCTTTTTGAATTGGCTTATTTCCCATCGGAAAGGGGTATGTTTAATTACAACCCAAATCTGCGACAAGATGGCTTGCTTCCTAATCCTAGAGAAAACTATGGTGGGGTAACACGGGCAATTACGACAGAGGTGGACTTTGACCGGACCAATATTGAATACATGGAATTTTGGTTGCTTGATCCGTTTATCGAAGGTGAAAACGGGCGAGTCCTGGATGGAATTTTCAACCAAAACAATACCACAGGGGGTAAGCTTTATTTCAACTTAGGAGATATTTCGGAGGATGTAATGAAGGATGGCAGCCATTCATTTGAAAATGGTCTGCCAGCAGATGGGGATCCTGCCGAGACTCGAGAAAATGAATGGGGTCGAATTACAAGAGAGCAGTTTTTACTTCCTGCATTTGATAACTCTGAAGAAGCTCGTGTAAATCAAGATATCGGACTAGATGGTCTTAAAAATGAGGACGAAGCCTCATTCTTTCAGAGTAGATTTCTTGACCGGATCAATGTCAATCAGCAAGGTTTAAACCGGATTCTTGCTGATGTATCTGCGGATAATTTTGAGTATTACTTGAATGAGGAATTCGATCAGCAGGATGTAAAAATTCTGGAGCGATACAAAAAATTCAACGGGATGGAAGGCAACTCCCCGGTCGAGCCACCGCAAACCGCTTCCTTCACCCCATCCGGCACCAACCTTCCGGACAACGAAGACCTGAATACTGATAACACGATCAATGAACTCGAAAACTACTATGAGTACGAAGTGGATCTCCGACCAGACAACTTGGTAGTAGGGCAAAACTACATCGTCGATAAAGTCACCGCCAATGTGGGTGGAGAGTCTGTGGATTGGTACTTGTTCCGTATTCCGGTTAGGCAACCTGATCGAGTAGAAGGCGACATCACAGGCTTTAAGTCCATTCGATGGATCAGAACTTACCTGACAGACTTCGAGCAGCCTGTAGTACTTCGAATGGCCAACTTCCGAATGATTGGAAGTCAATGGCGGGTATTCCAGGAGTCTCTGTTTGAGCGTGGGTTCTTCGAAATTCCAGAGCCTGACAATTCCAACGTGACTGTAGATGTGGTAGGGATAGAAGAAAACTCACAAGGCAGCGATACCCAAAGCCCCTATGTACTTCCTCCAGGGATCAACCGGGATCGAGACAATACTTCTACTGTTGAGCGGAGATTGAATGAGCAATCCCTTCGTGTATGTGTGGAAGATCTTGCTCCTAGAGATGCTCGGGCCGTTTTCAAAAACCTACAATTGGACTTGGTACAATTTGAGCGGATCAAGATGTTTTTCCATGCGGATAGTGAGGATGCTTTAGATGGGGAGATTACTGCATTTTTGAGACTAGGTACAGATTACACAGACAACTATTATGAAATCGAAGTTCCTCTGATCATTACTCCAAAGGGCACGCGAGATCCACGGCAGATTTGGCCGCTGGAAAATGAAATTGATATCGCTATTCAGGAAATAGTCTCCGTCAAAACCGAGCGGGACAATAATCAAGTCCCCTTAAATCTCCCCTACTCCAAGGATATCAGACAGTACAAAGTAACTGTAGTCGGTCGCCCCGAACTGAATCAGACTCAAGGTGCGATGATCGGGGTACGAAATCCCGGAATAGGTATTGGTGGAAGTAAAAGCGTATGTATCTGGGCAAATGAACTTCGGGTAACGGGCCAAAACGAAAATAACGGCTGGGCTGCAAATGCCTTCCTAAATGCCAAAATTGCTGACCTTGCTGTGGTCTCTGCTTCCATTCGCCATAACTCAATTGGTTTCGGAGGTCTAGAAACCAGAATATCTCAGCGAACTCGACAGGCCACTACTCAATATGACATTTCTACCAACATTAAGGCAGACAAGCTTTTGCCAGAGGAATTGGGAGTGAGTATTCCAGTTTACTTGAGTGTGGAAAATTCGAATACAAGGCCTGAATTTGATCCGCTTAATCCCGATGTGCCTTTTGAGGTCGCTTTACAAAAGTTCGAAACCGATCAAGAACGGGACGCCTATCGAGACATCGCACAGGACCAGCTAACCCGAAAAAATATCAGTCTTAACAATGTCCGAAAAATAAAAACCAATCCTGAGGCACCAAATAGAATCTATGACTTAAGCAATTTCTCTTTCTCCTACGCAGTGGGTACAGTCACCCAGACCAATGCTCAGATTCAGAACTACGAATTCAAAACGAATCGGGGAAATATCACTTATAATTTCGCCCCAAAACCGCTCAACATTGAGCCATTTAAGAATTCAGAGGGACTTTCGTCGCCTTACTTGAAACTGATCAAAGACTTTAACCTGAATTTAGCTCCAAGTCAGATTTTGGCTCGGGTGGATGTAGATCGGAAATTCCTCAGATCTCAATATCGCAATGATCAACTTGGTACTGCCGGTGTAGATCCCTTATTCCAAAAATCATTTTTTATGAACCGATTCTACACCCTCAACTGGGACTTGAGTAGGAATCTACGGGTAGATTATACTGGGTCAGTTATGGCTGTGGTGGATGAGCCTCAGGGAGATTTGGATTCACAGGAAAAAATTGACTCCGTCAGAACCAACTTCTGGAATTTTGGCCGAAGGACGAATTACAATCACACAGTCAACTTGAATTACACCATTCCTTTTGATAAGGTACCTTTGGTAAATTGGATAAGAGCTGACTATCGATACAATACGACCTATACTTGGATGACCGGTGCGATCGGGCAAAAGGACACTTTGGGTAATGTCATCCAAAATACGCGCGAGCAAACTTTGAACGGAAAGTTTGACCTAATCAGGCTTTACAATAAAAATAAAAAGCTAGAGGCACTCAATGCCCCAAAACGCCCAAGTATTCCAGGAAGAAATAATATCGCTGCCGAAGACACGATCGGTACGCCTTTTAGCAATCAACTGCTGAAATTTCTAATGTCTGTCAAGGAAGTCACTTTCAATTATGGAGTAGTTGAAGGGACATTCCTACCCGGATATTTGCCGAATACCGGTCTTTTGGGAATGGACCGGGCATTTAGCAATCCAGGACTTGCCTTTATTTTTGGAAGTCAGGACCCGATGATTCGAAATGAACTAGCGGCACGTGGTCTCATGGCTCCAAGTGCAGAACTTACCCAACCCTTCAGGCAAAACCGGGCCATGAATTTGAGATTGGGAGCTTTGGTAGAACCTATTCGAGACTTTAGGATTACTCTCAATGCCGACAAACGGGAAGTGGGTGATTATCAAGAAATATTCAGGAATTCGGCAGATAATCCTGGGGAATATTTATCCATCAGTCCTACCCGTACGAATACAGCCTATTCAGTGACTACCATTATGCTCGGAACGTCATTCTCTAGGGATGATTCACAAAACAACTCTCCGCTTTTCCAGGATTTCGAAAATAACCGGGCGATTATCAAGTCAAGGCTTGACGCTCAAAATGGATCAACAGGAGAGTACAGTATCAATGGTCAGGATGTATTAGTTCCTGCATTTCTGGCTGCCTATCGCGGTCAAGATGCAGCAGAGTCGAATCTTAATCCATTTCCAAAAACTCCGCTTCCGAATTGGAGGGTTGATTATGCAGGGCTATCAAGACTGAAAGGCCTAAGTGATATTTTCACAAGTATCAACATTACCCATGCTTATACCTCCACTTATGATGCGAGCAATTTCTCCAATTCACTCCAATATCAACAGGGACTGGAGCTATTTAACCGTCTACAAGAGCAAAGACTTCCAAACGAAGTAAATGACGATGGGTTTTTCATTCCAATTTATGTACTCAATCAAGTCGTACTATCGGAACGTTTTGCTCCGCTTATTGGACTGGATCTGATGACAAAGGGAAGAATGAATTTTGCTATCAATTATAACAAGGAGCGAACACTAGGATTGAATTTCTCCAATTCTCAGGTTACTGAGCGAAGAAGTAATGACTTCGGCTTGAACTTCTCGTATACAAAAGCAGGCACTAAAATTCCTTTCAAGATTCAGGGAAGGGAAACCATCCTGAAAAATGACCTTACCCTCCGGATGGATATGAAGATTGTCGATACCCGACAGGTACAGCGGAAGATCGAAGAAGGTAGCACAGTTACTAACGGAAACCTCAATATCCAAATCCGTCCCACGGTTAGTTATGTCATCAATCAGAACCTCAACCTTACCTTCTATTTTGATAGAAGTATCAATGATCCACGCGTCACCACTGCCTTCAAGCGTGCATCCACCTCTTTTGGCGGACAATTACGATTTAATTTATCCCAATAGATTTTTTAGCTCTCGGATTCCTCTTATTTTTGGAGACTTTAAAATCAAATCAAGAAATGAATTTTCCTCAAGAACTTAAGTACACCAAAGATCACGAGTGGATCAAAATCGACGGGGATGTAGCCACGGTTGGAATTACTGAATTTGCCCAGTCTGAATTGGGAGATATCGTCTACGTGGAAGTAGAGACTGTAGGTGAAAGTATCGAAGCCGGAGAGGTTTTTGGTACTGTAGAAGCCGTAAAAACTGTTTCTGACCTTTTCATGCCTGTAAGCGGTGAAATCCTAGAATTCAACGACGAGTTGGAAAGCTCTCCAGAACTAGTTAATGAATCCCCTTATGAATCAGGCTGGATGATTAAAATCAAAATTGACGGAGATCTTCCTGAAGATCTACTCAATGCTGAGGAATATACAGAACTGGTAGGCCAAAATTAAGATTCATTTGCGCTGGGTTGCAGGAGTAATCTGGTTGATTTTACTAGGCTTTGCGATGCTCTTGCCTGGAGAAAAATTCCCCGAGATTCAGGCCTTCGACTTTCAGGATAAATTAATCCATACTGTTCTTTTCTTCATCCTTTCCTTTATTTGGGCAGGAGTGAGATTGAAAGAACAAAAACCGAACTGGCTACTGTTCAGTCTCCTAGTGTTCCTACCATCTATCCTATTTGAAATAGGGCAATATTGGATCCCAAATCGCTCACTCGACATATGGGATCTGGTATTCAACCAAATCGGTGTTTGGGCAGGTCTGTTAGGATATTTTAAGATTTCATCCAAGGTATTTCGCTTGGATTAATCTTTTGAAATGCTTACAATTGTTGATTAGTTTCGAATACATTAACCTATAATAAACCAAAAACGCTATGGAATCAAAAAAGACTCCGGCAGCCGATCTCACCAAAAAGTCAGGAATGTTCCTGAACTTGGGTTTGATGGTAGCCGTTGGTGCTGTCCTAGTGGCTTTTGAGTGGAAATCATTTGATGACGGGGCTCTTAAGGATCTCGGAATGGGTGATGACAACTTTGAAGAGCTACTGGATATTCCTATCACAGAGCAGCCACCACCACCTCCACCACCACCAGTAGAGCAGCCAATCATTCAGGAGATTCCTGATGAGGTTGAAATCGAAGAAAAAATCGAAGTTAATTTCGATGTGAACGTGGAAGAGGAAACTGTAATTGAAGAAGTTGTAATCGCTGAAGCACCTGTAGAGGAGAAAGCCGATGAGATCTTTGACGTGGTAGAAACTCAACCAGTTCCTCCAGGTGGAATGTCAGGTTGGAATCAATACCTCAGCAAAAACCTTAAGTACCCAACTCAAGCTAGAAGAATGGGTATCGAAGGAACTGTAATTGTGGTATTCGTTATCAACACTGATGGATCTATTCAAGACGTAGAAGTTCTTCGAGGAATCGGAGGAGGTTGCGATGAGGAAGCCGTGAAGGTTGTAGAAAATGCACCTAAGTGGGAGCCTGGTAAGCAACGTGGACGTCCAGTTCGTACTCGAATGAGACTTCCAATCCGCTTCAAGTTGAGCTAATCACAGAAAAGCAATATTGAAAGCCCGGATTACCGGGCTTTTTTATTTTTAAAACTTTTAACATAGTTAAATACCGTTAATCCATTCATTCTGAAATCATTACATGGTAAATTCTAGGGTAATTTATTTTCAACCAAAACCCTCTTACCATGGAAACGAAAAAGAATCCCAATGCAGACCTGAGAAAATGGTCTACACCTCTCTTTTATTTTGGGCTGACCTGCAGCCTAGGCATTTGCCTCACTGCTTTTGAGTGGAAAAGCTACCCAGAAGGGAAACTCAAAGAAATCAACTCTCAGACTGATATCTGGGAAATTCCTGAGGTACCGATTAGTATTCAAACTCCTCCTCCCCCACCAGAGACTGCACCTCCCATAGTGAAGGAAGTACCAAATGATATCAAAATTGACCCGGAGGATTTCAACATTGATATCAATACTGAGGAAAATGTAGAAATACCTGTTGTGGCACTTCCCGAATCGCCACCTAATGTGGAACCAGTTGACGAAATCCTTGACTTCACGGAAGTTCAGGCAACTTTCAAAGGGGGAATGGAAGAATGGACAACCTACCTAAAGAAGAACCTTACCTACCCAAGTCAAGCCCGCCGGATGGGACTCGAAGGAGTGGTCTTGGTTCGCTTTGTGGTCAATAAGGATGGCTCTGTACAAGATGTAGAAGTGGTCCGACCCTTAGGCGGAGGCTGTGATGAAATAGCGTTGAAAGTCGTCGCAAACTCCCCGGAGTGGATTCCCGGAAAAATGGGAGGTAGACCTGTGAGGTCAAGAATGGTGATCCCGATTCGTTTCCGCCTAAATTAAAGGTATCAGAAAGCCCCAAAATCAAAATTTGGGGCTTTTTTTCGATCCTCCCTCCTAGACAATCTACCCGAATTATGTATTTTGGATACCTATGAAAGTCCAAAATCTAATACTCGCAATCCTCATCCTATTCGGTTCCTGTCAAAGCAAGGAATATGACTTGGTGATTCTCAATGGTACTGTCTACAAAGGAGATGGATCTCCGGGACAGATATTGGATATTGGGGTTTCTGGGGATGAAATAAGCTTTGTCGGAAAACTTGACAATTACAAAAGCAAGGAAACCATTGACGCTTCTGGACTTGCAGTTTCACCTGGATTTATAGATCTACATACGCACTTGGAGCCAATTTTGGAAATGCCCTTGGCTGAGTCCTTGATCAGACAGGGAGTAACTCTTGCTTTGGGTGGACCTGATGGAAGCAGTCCTTTACCCATAGGGAAGTTTTTAGATAGTTTGGAATCAATGGAGATCGGACCAAACTTGGCCTATCTTGTCGGACATAACAGTATCCGCCGAAAATACCTTCAAAACTCTAACCGACAACCCAATGAAGAAGAACTTCAGCAAATGATCCAAGAAGTAGATCGAGCGATGAAGGAAGGAGCTTTTGGAATATCTACAGGGCTAAAGTATTTGCCGGGTACCTTTGCGAAAAAGGATGAGCTAATAGCACTTTCCAAAGCTGCGGCGGAGCATGGTGGAATTTATACTTCTCACCTTCGGGAAGAAGGAATTGGCCTCATTGAGGCAGTGCAAGAGGCTATCGAAATTAGCGATAAAGCTTCTATCCCTGTGATTTTGACGCATCACAAAGCCATTGGTGTCAAAATGTGGGGAGCTAGCACAAAAACTCTTGCTCTCGTGGATTCGGCAAGAATACAAGGCCTCGACATCAAAATGGATCAGTACCCTTATGCTGCCAGTCATACGGGTATCAGCGTCCTGATTCCAAGTTGGGCCATGGAGGGCGGGAATTTTGAAGAAAGAGTCAAAAACCCCTCCCTACGCGATAGTATCAAAGATGGAATTATCTATTCCATTCTCAATGATCGCGGTGGAGCGGATTTGAAAAGGATACAATTCTCAACTGTCACTTGGGATCGATCCCTTGAAGGGAAAACTTTACATGATTGGCTGATTCGTGAAGGTAAAGAGCCCTCTGTAGAAAATGGGGCTGATTTTGTGATTCAAGCCCAACTCAATGGAGGTACAGGTACGATCTATCATGCCATGGATGAAGCTGATGTTCGGAGAATCATGCAACATCCTATGACTATGATTGCATCTGATGGGAGGTTATCCAGACCGGGAGAAGGCCATCCTCATCCAAGAGCATACGGTACTTTTCCTAGAGTATTGGGATATTATACAAGAGAAGAAAAGGTTCTTGACCTTTCTACAGCCATTTATAAAATGACTGGCCTTTCAGCTCAAAGTCTTGGTCTTTCAGACCGGGGACTGATTGAGGAAGGAATGAAGGCAGATTTATGCCTATTTGAACCTGAAACCATTCAAGACAAATCAACCTTTATCGATCCCCATCAATATCCTGAAGGGATTCTCTATGTATTGGTGAATGGGCAGTTTGCTGTTAAGGAAGGGGAATTTTTAAACAAAGGTTTTGGTAGGGTGATCCGAAAACAAGCTATAGAACGTTGAGGGTTTGTTCCTTGATTTTCTCCAACTCATCCTTCATCAGAATAACCCATTTCTGCATACCCGCATCGTTGGCTTTTGAACCTATGGTGTTGATTTCACGCCCTATTTCCTGACTGATAAACCCTAACTTTTTTCCTTGCTGGGTCTCTTCATTCAGAACTTTGATGAAATAATTGAGGTGGGTTTCCAATCGAACCAATTCCTCGGTGATATCAAGCTTCTCAAAATAATAGATCAACTCCTGCTCAAACCGGTTTTGATCAAAGTCATTTTCTTCTATCCAATCCTGGAAGTTTGATCTGATTCTGTTTTTGATGCGATCTTTTCGCTGTCCCTCTATTGCCTTCACTTGTTGAAGTGCACTTTCAATTACTTGTATATTTTCCTTTAGCTTTTCAAAAAGTGACTCCCCCTCATCTTTACGAAACTGATCGCATTTTTGAAGTGCTTCAATGATCACTTTTTGAATCAATTCCCATTCCTCCTCTGCTTCGGTAGCTTCATCCGAAGCCATGTTGACAATGACTGACGGCGATTGGAGAGCTAGTTTGAATAGCTCACTTTTCTCAGCTACAACCGAATTGGCTAGGTTTTGATACTTTTCGAAGTATGCCTGAAAAAGCTCCTCATTGATTGTAACTGGAATCTGATTGGACTTTTTTGGAATAAAGTCCAGAGCAAGATTTACCTTTCCTCTTTCCAATATCCCCTGTACCAGATTCCGTATCTCGTGCTCCTTTTCGGAGAACTGTCGAGGCAATTTCAATGAAAGGTCTAGAAACTTAGAATTGAGTGTTTTGACCTCAGCCTGTATGGTGCGAGAATCATCTTCCATTCCGGCTCTTCCGAAACCGGTCATCGATTTGATCATGTTATTACTTTAGAAGTTGTAACCCAAAGTTACATAAAATCTGAGGTCCTCAGTTTGATAATTTCTAATAGGCCTTGCTACATCAAACTTCACGTAGTAATTCAAAAGTACTGTACGCAGACCTGCACCATAACTTTGCAGCCATGGATTATTGAAGTTATTCAGCGTGATAGTAAATGGAGAGCCTTCTGTATTAATTACCTCTGTATTCTGATCATTGATCCGTTCCCATGGAGCTGCCTCATTCCAAGCAGAACCAATATCATAAAATCCGATAAGCTGGAAATTCCTCACAAAATTCGATGTAATGTTCCCTCTAGTCAGGTATGAGAAAATTGGAACTCGAAGTTCAGTTGTAAAGGTGACCACCTTATTTCCTCGAATTTCATCATAATCGTAGCCTCTAAGATCAACAAATTCTGCAAAGAGAATATTGGAATTTTCTGCGCCACTTGGGTTTCGAACAGGGGATGCTTCCGGTCTATTGGATGGTGGCTGATAAAATTCATTAAAAAGCCAATTATCCATCCCACCGACAAGGTAAGTCTGAGGATTGTTTCCAAAGAAAGATCCTGCGTAAAGTCGCGTCGCAAGTACAATGTTCTTATGAATTCGCTGATAATTTCTGACATCTAAATAGAAATTACTGAAACTTCTATCTCCTTGATTGAGACCCTGATAATGAACCAAACCAACTTTACCTTTGAGACCAGCTTGGGAATACAGTCCTATCTGCTGTGTTCGGTCGAAAACAAATTCAGCTCGCCCACCTACATAATTCACATCAAGGCGATTCTGCTCTGGATTGGTAGCTAGGATCAAGGAATCAGCATTCAGATTAAAATATTGGGACTTGGCAACAAATGGGGCTAAGGTGAATCTGGAATTCACATTGAAAGGATAAGATACTCCCACCTCAAATTTGGAAAGCACATAGCGCTGAAAGGTGATATCATCAAACTCTGATATCCGAATAGTCCTTCTATCAAATCGTGCTCTAAAATCTATTCTACTTTTCAGGTATTCGTATTCAGCAAAAATATCCCCTCCTGATCTGAAATCTAAAGCAGTTGAAATCCCACCATACAAGACATGATTGTCTAGCAGATCACTCATTTTACCTTGAAGGCTAATTCCAAAACCTCTTAGTGGATCGACAATAAATCGTGTGTTAATATTATTGGTAAAAAACTGAGGTTCCATGCCTCTTGGACCGGTCACTCGCTTTTTCAGGGATTGCTTTCTAAAGGCTTCTAGCAAATTGGTAGCCTTATCTTGGCTTTCCCCTTCCCTTTCTTGAGCAAGTAGAGTACTAGGCAAGGAGTCAAAGGTGTAATTCTCGGTATCAATTCCATTCCTATTTCGGAATTTCAAGCGATCCACATTGATCGAGGAAGTAGTTTTGGTGGAGGTGGTATCGATAGCTTGTGGTAGTGGCTGCACTTCAGGCTGTGGAGTTGGTTTGGGAAGAGGCTCTTCCTCACGCTTCGGCTGTGTCTGGGCTTCCATTCTCCTCCTTGCCGCAAGTCTTTCGTTTAGGCTTTTTGCTTGCTCCAACTGAATCCTTGGCGTACTCGGAGTAAACTGATCGGCACCGGAATAAGACTGCACAACCAAGAAGCTTTCCATTCCATCTCGAACAGCAAAGGCAATCTTATTCATCTGACTATTTACATCGAAGGTCTCGATACTTTTATTAAATCCAGAAATTTGACTGGAAACTTGATTGCCTACATTCAGCCTCATAAGGTTGTTTATCCCACTTTGGTCGCTCAGGAATACAACATTATTGCTATTGACCTTTCTAGGTCTCACATTCTTGCTAAAGCTATTGGTCAAGCGGGTCAACCTCACAGTATCCCTTACTTCAGCCATGAATATGTTATAGGTTTCTACGTATTGATTGAGATTTTCAAACTTCCCACTAAGGGAGTCTAATTCCTCAGAATAATTAGTCGAGTAAATGATCGTAGAATCATTCAAGAACATCGGGGTCAAATCATCAAACTCATCATTGGTCATTCGTCGCCCTTGACCGCGTACGTTGAGCGTGTAGATATCGGTTTTTCCATTTGAAATGGCGGAAAGAACCATATTTCTCCCAGTAGAATTAAAATCGATACTAAGAATCTGATTGATATTTCTCAGGAAGATTTTATCCTGATTGGTCCCATCCAGAGCTCTTAATCTCAGCGTCGTAAGCCCTCTTGTAAAGGATGCTATCGCCAAACTGGCAGAATCCCTCCAAGCGATTACCGGAGACCGAAAATTCGGAATTTGATCTTGATATACCGATCCTCCCTGCATTAGAGTTCTTTCTGTTCCTGTGGAAAGCTCTCTTACCTGTACCTTGTATTTTCCCTGATTATTGAGAACATAGGCTAGATTCAATCCATCAGGACTAAATTTGATGTCTGTAATGACACCAAGCATCTTCGGAGAGGTAGATGCGATGGCCTGAGAGCTTTCGATAGGTCGAAAATTATTGGTTACCTGCTCATTGATAGTCAGGTAGTATTTTTTCCAATCTTCTAAAAAAGTATCGAAATTCAACCCAACGGTATTTGCTATGCTGTTTTCTTCGTTTCGGTTGATTCTTGATAGATTTAGAATGCTCGACAAATAGCGTCGACCGTATCGCTCAGCGATGTAATTCCAAATCGATTGACCAACCAGCGCTGCTTCGATTCCTTTCAGCCTAAGGATTTTGGGCTTTTCATCTTCTTTGAGATAATGACGGATATAGTCATCCATCTCCATGCTCCAGCCCTTTGCCAGGTATAGAGATATTCCCTCTACATACCAATCCGGAAAACTATTCATCAAATTGGACTGGAACGCATCTGCAACGGATGCACCATAGAGCATCTCTTGAATAATTACTTTGGAAGTGGCATAAATCAAGTCTTCCTTAAACTGATCCATTTCGCCTTTGTAGGCAAGTTCCGCGATAAGTCTGCTAAAATTTGTCTGCCCTTCCTCATTAAACTCTTCCTTATTCAAATTCAAATTGCTTTGCAGCAATTCTTCGGGAGTATTATAAATATAGATCTTTGGCTTGGTGTAGGCGACATAGCCTATCATCTGTGTCAGTCGCTGAAATTCAGACTCTAAAAATTCAATTGCCTGCTTGGCATTTGCCCCTCCACGATCGTAATAATAAACCTCAAAATTATTTGAGCTATAAAAGTACCATTCGAACTGCTGATGCTGCAGTCGGTTTTTTCCGAAACGCTCCTGATCAAATTGTGCAAAAGAATTCTGCGAAAAGAGAATAGTAGTCAGAAGCAGAAATAACAGGAAAGACTTTACTCGCATATTTTTCCTTACTGGACAGAATTTAAATATAATCAAAATACCTAGCGATATCCACCTCAGGTGACAAGGAGCTGCCATTTAGAAGGAAATCACGCATCATTAAACTGAAATAGGGTACCAACGACACGCCTTTGGCACCAAACCCATTGAATATGTAAACGCCTGAAAAGTCAGGATGTTTCCCAAGAAATGGCTTTCGGTCCTTTGTGGCCGGACGGATGCCGAATTTATGAGATACTACCTCATCGACAGGAACTTGGACCAATGACTCCAATCGTCCCAAAATCTCATTTTTTGCCCGTTCTGTGGGACCCTGATCCAAGTCAAAATGTGTGTAAGTTGAGCCGACGCGAAAGACATTTTGACCCAAATGCACCCTGAAAACTCCGCGATTGACGATGAATTCCGGACAGTATTCCTGCTTTACTTCTAAGATTTCACCCTTGACCGGCGCAAAGGGTAAATATGAGAAAAACTTGGATTGAGCCGCATGAACCCCCGTACAGAAAATTATTTCATTTGCCACAATATTCTCATAGGACCAGTTTTGATCACTTTTAATCAATTTATCCTCTTCAAAAATCACATCCCGATACCGATCCCCAAAAAAAGTACGCATCCCCTCAAGAAAAGTGGGAATATCAAGCCACCCTGACTGGGTAAGCATCACACCTCCAAAAGGATCATTTAGAAAACTTGACTGAGAAGATTGAAACAATCCATCCAAATACCCTTGAAACAAAGGGTCAGAGCTATGCCCCATCCATTCATTTTGCTCTTCAACCGTGAGGAATGGTCGGTAAATTTTCTGAGGACGAAGAAAACTCCTACCTGTCTTCTGCTCAAGCTCTTGGTAAAAAGGTTCTATGTGAGGAAAAAGCTGATCCGCCAGCCAAGTTTTGACCATTTTTCGGCCAGTCACTGGATTATACAATCCCGCCGCTATCTGACTGGATTGGTTCCCCGACTGATGATCCAAAATCAGGATTTCTTTTCCGGACTTTTGCAATTGATAGCCAAGACTCATCCCGGCCAAGCCACCACCTATTAACAAAAAATCAACTTTCATGCATCAAAGAACGGGTTTTATTCCTTATTTTGTTATACGTACATAGACAAAATCATGCTTCGAATCAAATCATTTACATTCAACCCTTTTCAGGAAAATACCTACGTGATCTCTGATCAGGAAGGTCATGCAGCCATCATTGATCCGGGGAATTATGAAAATGCTGAAAACCAGCAGATCTTAACCTATATACGTGAAAATAATCTGAAGCCTGAGCTTCTATTGAATACCCATTGTCATATTGACCACGTGCTAGGGAATGATTTTATCAAGAGAACTTTCAGCATACCTCTTTTAATCCATGATCAGGAAATCCCGGTATTGAACTCTGTCAAGGCCTATGCCCCAAATTATGGATTTGCCAACTATTCACATGCAGATCCAGATGGCTACCTCAGCGAAGGAAAAAGCATTGAAATAGGTCATGAGCACCTTGAAGTCCTGTTTGTACCAGGGCACGCTCCAGGCCATGTAGTTTTTTATCATCCTGAAAGTCAGCAATGTATTGCGGGTGACACACTTTTTAGAGAAAGTATCGGACGGACAGATCTTCCGGGAGGTGACCACGACCTGCTTTTGGAAAAAATCAAAAGTGTATTATTTAAGTTACCCGACCAAACTGTCATCCATTCCGGTCATGGGCCCAGCACCACAATCGCTCATGAGAAAGCATACAATCCATTTGTGGGGAAAAATTCAAGATTCTGATCCGTGAGTATCAAATCCCACATCCCAAATTCGCTCACCCTCGGTAATCTACTCGCAGGTGTAATTGGTATTGTCACAGTTCTGGCCGGCGACTATCAAAGTGGAGCCTATTTTATTTTTTTAGCAGCATTTCTGGATTTTTTCGATGGTTTCGCTGCCAGACTTCTCAAGGTAAGTGGTGAACTAGGCAAACAGCTTGACTCTCTGGCTGATTTAGTCTCCTTTGGGGTATTACCGGGATTTGTGGTCTATGAGTGGATTTCCACTCTGACCTCGGTAGAATGGATGCCCTATCTTTCGCTGACGATTCCGCTATTTTCTGCCTTAAGGCTAGCCAAATTCAATATCGACACAAGACAATCAGACCGTTTTATTGGTTTACCAACTCCGGCAAACGCCTTGTTTTTTAGCACCTTGCCTTATTTGGCGGACTTCTGGAGTTTCACAGGGGATTACTTATCAAATCCATGGACCTTAATCATCCTTTCTTGGGTATTTTCCTTGCTACTAGTCTCCGAAATCCCTCTGATTGCTCTGAAATTCAAAAACTTTTCTTTGCGAGATAATGTATTTAGGTATGTGCTCTTGGCTTCGGGAGCATTGGCAATCCTACTGATGGGCTTGTCAGGGATACCCTTGGTTATTTTACTGTACCTAGGGCTTTCCCTTATCGAAAATTCATCTGCTTCTTTATGAAAAAAGCATGCCTAGCAGGTATTCTGGGGGGATTATCCCTCTTTTTTGGATTTTTCTTGCAGGGATTTTCTCAAGAAAGTTTCTACAAGTTTGGTGTAACCAAATCCGGATTATACCGCTTTGATGCTGATAGACTAAATGAATTAGGAATTAGCTCTTTAGACGAAGTTGCATTTTTTGGCTACCCGGGAAGACTTCCACAAAAGCTTGACAGTGGCTCCTTGTCTTTAAGGGAAATCCCAGCAAAAAGGGTAAATAATGAATTATTAATCTTTTTAACCGGGCCGCACAGCCTTGACCTTATTGATGGTGAATTAGAATATAGGCATCACTATTATTCGGACACCCTGTATTATCTGATTGGTAGTAGAGAAAATCCAAAAAGACTGGAGTCTGAAACCCAGGTCAGTCCACAGGCCGAACCAATCACGCTTTACGAATGGGCTACTGTCAAGGGAGAAGATCGAAATATTTTGAATTCGGGAAGAACATGGTATTCAGAACCCGTTAGTTCAGGTTCTTTACGATCTATCCCGTTTAGGCAAAGTACTGAATCAAGTGCAGATTGGCTGCTACAAGGCAGGGTGATGGCTCAATCTTTTCAAAGCAGTCAGGTATCTATTTTGGAAATCGGAAGTTCCATTTTCCAAACCAATATCTCTCCAATTCCAAATTCACTATATGGGATAAAAGGAGTAGAAGCAGCAGTAAATGCAAGTTTTAACCCCGCCAATCAGGAGGTCAATACCTTGGAACTTGCCTACAACAGCTCTGATAATAATGCCACAGCTTATTTCGAGCATTTGCTCCTTGGAGTGCCTAATGAGTCTTCGGAAATTCAATCTGGACTTTATTTTAATCTTAGCGGACAGTCATTCAGCCATGGCTGCAATGAATGCGAGGTTTGGGAGGTAAGTGATTTCTACAACCCCATCACTTTTCAGAATAATGGCTTCGCCCAAGGAGGGAAATTGGTTTTTTCAAGTAGTTCAGACCTCCTAAATATCCCTATCCTCTCGCCTGTTGAATCAAATATTCGAACAGTTGGAAACTGGCCTGAGCTCCTCATTATTACGGATCAAAATCTACTTCCAGAAGCTGAAAAACTGAGTACACATAAATTAGGTCAGGGCTTATTATCAGAGGTAGTTACTCTCAGAGAGATTTATGATGCTTTCGGCTATGGCAATAAAGATGTGGTGGCTATCCGGGATTTTATTGCCTGGCATTTTCACGAGGGAAAAAGGGTGAAAAATGTTCTCTTTCTGGGTAAAGGAACCTTTGACTACAAAGGTAAACTCGGAGGCAGACCAAATGTCGTCCCCACATACTCCAGTAGAAGTAGTCTAAACCCACTAACTACTTACAGCTCCGATGACTTTTATGGACTCATAGAATTTGGTCAAGGAGAGTGGGTAGAAAGCCAAAGCGGTGACGAAAAACTATCCATCGGAGTAGGTCGCCTTCCTGTGATCACCCGGCAAGAGGCGAATATCGTAGTTCAAAAAATCATTGATTATGAACAAAACCCATCCTTCGGGAACTGGAAACGATCTTTTAGCCTTTTTGCCGATGATGCCGACAACAATATTCACCTGCGAGATGCAGAAGCCCACAGCACCTATCTGAAAGAAGAGGATTCCGAATTCTTTCAAAATAAATTATACCTCGATCGCTACGAACAAATTCCAAACGGTGATTCCCAACAATCCCCCGAGGCGAAGCAAGCTTTGCGAGAAGTCTTGACAGAAGGCACCTTAGTGGTAAACTATATCGGTCATGGGAATGAAACCACACTTACTGCTGAAGAAGTATTTCGGGTGGAAGATATTCCTGACTTCCCGGAAACTTCCTTTTTACCGCTTTGGGTCACTGCCACCTGTGAGTTTGGCAGGCATGACAGCCCTTTTATCCGCTCAGGTGCGGAGGAATTGCTCACAGTACAAGGAAAAGGCGCCATTGGCCTTTTGACCACAGGACGGCCGGTATTTAGCAGTGTTAATTTCAGGCTAAATGAGGCATTTGTGAGAGAGATTTACAAAAAGGAAAACGGCATCTATCAGGATTTGGGGAGTATTTTTAAAAACACCAAAAACAATAGCCTGAATGGAGCTTTAAACCGAAATTTTAGTCTTCTTGGGGATCCAAGTCTATGTTTAAATTATCCGGATTTGGAAATCGAAATTGGAGAATTCAAGGATGCTGATGGAAATCCAATCGAGAATTTCGCCCCTCTTTCAGAGGTTTTTTATCAGGGAAAGGTGGTCAATCCCTTGGATAGAAACGATATGACCAATTTCAACGGTACTGTGGAGGTAGAACTGAGAGATCGATCCGTTTCAATCAAAACTCTTGGCGATGAAAGCCCGCCAATTGAATTCCCTGAGGAAGCCATTACTTTATTCAGGGGGAAAGCTGAAGTCAGAAATGGTTTCTTTGAAGGAAGATTTAGAGTTCCTGGCGGCATCGATATTGAAATTGGAAAAGGAAATATCCGAATGTATGCCGTTGACTCCACGAGCATGCTGGATGCACAAGGAGTGGCTCAAGTTGATGTAGGTGGTGAGCAGGCTGACAACCCTACAGATGAAGAAGGACCGAATATTGAAATACAAATCGAAGGACAACAACTCGAGCCATTCAACTTCCCTTCGAAGCAACTGGCAGCCATCATTTTCTTATCAGATAGCACAGGAATAGATATAAGCGGAATTGACCCAAGGAAAGATTTCACGATCCAAATTAACCAACAAACTCCACGGGTTTTAAATAAATCCTTTGTAAGTGATGGCGGTAATTATCAGAGTGGGCGAGCAGGAATCAAAATTGAAGGATTGGAAGAAGGTATAAATTCTATCCGGGTATCAGCAACTGACCTGGTGGGAAATAGTAATGAGGCTATCTTTGAAATTCGGGTAGAAGGCAGTAATAGAATTCAAATTCTAGATCACATCGTCTATCCCAACCCAGCAGATACAGAAACAATCTTTGAATTGACTCACAATCGTCCGGGTGAAAACCTTCTCATAGAGCTAGAAGTTTATTCTTTGACAGGCTCAATACTATTTTCTGCATCGCGTCGTTTGGTAGAAGCTGAATCACGCATCGAGGGATTTAGATGGATTTTTTTACAAAACCAATCTAAAATTCCAGCAAAAGGAACTTATATTTACAAATTGACGCTAAGTTCGGAAGCTGATAGTTCAGTTGCATCTGAAAGCGGAAAACTTATAATTGAATGAAAAGAAAAGGAATCATTAGGCCGATTGGATTACTTTTTGGGGTGTTTATGTCCACCTCTGTACTTGTAATGGCTCAAAATTCCATTGTAGTCTCAGGACAGGACAGACAGCGGAGAGTGATCACCACAGCAGTACCTTTTCTCAATTTTGCTCCAGACTCTCGCCATTCTGCCATGGGTGACGTGGGGGTGGCAACTACTCCAGATGCCAATTCCGCACATTGGAATAGTGGCAAACTAGCTTTCCTAGAAGATCAGACAGCATTTTCATTATCTTATTCTCCCTGGTTGGGAAGATTGGTCAATGATATGTCTCTAAGCTATCTAACCGGTGCTTTCCGAATCGATGAAAATTCTGCCTTCGGTTTTGACCTGCGCTATTTTAACATGGGCGATATTCAGTTGACAGATGGTCTAGGCAATGAATTAGGCCAATTTAATCCACGCGATATTGCCATCGGAGGCACTTATTCTCGAAAACTCTCCGCCAATCTTGGATTGGGGGTTTCAGCACGATTTATCTATTCCAATTTGTCAGGAAATATTTCCTCAGTGGGAGGAAGCGATGCAAGAGCAGGTATAAGTGTAGGAACGGACGTAGGACTTTATTACAGCAAAGACATTTTCACAGGTTCCAAGGAGGGTACGTGGTCTTGGGGTGTTAATATTTCCAATATTGGACCGAAGATCACCTATAATTCCGCTGATGACTTAGATTACATTCCTACAAATCTTCGAATCGGAACCGCTTATGGCATTTACTTCAACGAGTTGAATAAATTGACCTTTGCCTTAGATTTTAATAAACTTTTGGTCCCCTCTCCTCCTGTCTACGCAACCAATCCTGACGGGACGCTTTCTACAGATGAAGATGGAAACCTTATCATCGAGCAAGGAAAAGATCCAAATAGACCGCTTATTTCAGGTATGTTTGGTTCCTTCACCGATGCTCCTGATGGATTCAGTGAAGAGATGCAGGAAATCACCGTTTCTTTCGGTGCAGAATACCTGTACAATGAAAAGTTTGCCTTACGAACTGGTTACTTTTTTGAAAACCCTACTAAAGGAGGAAGGAGATATTTTACCATGGGTGTCGGCTTCAATTTGAAGCGCCTTGGATTTGATTTCTCTTACCTAGTCCCTCAAGTACAAAACCACCCTCTCGCTGAGACATTACGCTTTTCTCTGCGATACGCAATTCCATCCAATTGATGATTCTAGACCGAAGTACTCCACCGAGTTACTCCATTCCAGAAGACTTTAGCTTACAATCACCTGCTGAAAAAATCCTTCAAAATGGAGCTGCACATTTTCATTTTGATACTCCAGGAATTCAAGCTGTCAAAATCGACTTGATTGGAAAAGGTACTCGAGTATTTCTACCATTAAATGAAGCGCTAGTGCCATCATTCACTCTACAGATGTTGATTGAAGGCACTGCATCAAAAAGCAGTAGTGAAATTGCTCATCTCTTGGATTTTCATGCAAGTGAAATTCAGCCTTATTTGACATTTGGACAGGAAGGCATCACACTCATAAGCACAAAAAAGCATCTTTTTCAGGTTTTGGAGCTGCTTTTGGAAGTGATTACCCAACCGAGCTTCCCTGAGGAGCCGCTGGAAAAACGAATAGCTCAACGACGTCTCATGATTGAGATGGAGAGAAAAAAGACAGCATCACAGGCCTCTCAGCTTTTCCGAAAAACGCTGTTTGGAGGGGCGCATCCTTACGGAAACATGATCCACGAGGAAATGCTCGAATCCATTAATTCCGAAAGGCTTCAAAAGCATAGTCAGCATCTGCTTTGGCAGGGACTCGAGATCTTTACTGCCGGAGATTTTAGCAGTGAAGAAAGGGAAACTTTAGAAAGCTTTCTAGAGAGGCTTCCAAATCGAAAACCGCAAGAAGGTATTCTGCTCCCTGACGCGAAAAGCGAGGAATCAATTTATGAATCTCGGCAAGATGCGGTCCAAAGTAGTATCCGAGTGGGAAAATTTTCCATCCCAAAAAATCACCCTGATTTTATCCCACTTTCTGTATTCAATACCATCCTAGGCGGATACTTTGGATCTCGACTTATCAAAAATATACGAGAAGACAAGGGGCATACTTATGGTATCTACTCTAGCTTGGTTCAAATGGGTAACCTGAACTATTGGGCAGTGGGAGCTGACGTGGAAAAACAGTATCTCGAGCTAGTGAAAGCCGAAATCAAGCATGAAATCCAAAAACTCTCTACAGAGCTCGTAGAAGAGGATGAGTTGGAAACTGTCAGAAATTACCTGCTTGGTCAGATGCTTTCACAGTTTAGCAATTCCTTCGACCTAATCGATCGTTTCCGCTCTGTTCACCACTCTGGCTTGGACTTAAACTATTATTCGCAAAAACTTCAATTTCTAAAAGAATTTAAGGCGGAAGACATTCTTCAAATCGGTCAAAAATACTTCAAAGATCAGCCCTTGATAGAAGTAAGTGTTGGCTAATCAACTCGTGACACTGACGTAAAGCCAGGATATGTCAAGCTTGAATTTAGCCCAAGCTTTATAGAGCTTCAATTTTAGGCCTTTGCCATGTAAGCGTTCGGCCATTTGGATGAGTTGATCAGCAGCAGAGAAATTTGCCGACCATAGTGCATGTTTCAATTCAAAAAGAACTCGCTCCAGCAATGCTTTATTTTCATCCTGGCTTTGATTGAGCTCCAATGCCTTTTCACAGACCTTTACCGTACTAGGCAACATTTTTGAAAAATATCGCTGATACTGGTTTGCTGACATAGACTCCTCATGCTCACGCTTCAGGACACCTACATGATCCGAAAAAACCACATGATACTTCCTCGCCATTCGGATTTGAATATCAAAATCCTCGTAATACAGACTCTCATCATAACCCGACTCCTTTCGAAAGATCTTTGCATTGAATACCATGGTAGCCGCGCAGATGATACTTCGCCTCAATAGCGTTTCGTATATCGTGCCCATATGCAGCTTTTCCCTAAGCTCTCCGAATGTATTTCGCTTGTAGAAAGTCGTGATAGACCCCGATGACTCTAGTAAATAGGCATCAGAGAAACTAAAAGCTGCTTCAGTATCCTGTGAAAGTTGAGCGATCGATAGAGAGAGATGATCAGGATAAAGCACGTCATCTCCGGACAAATCGACCAGGTAGTCACCATTTGTCTCTGCAAACACTTCATTGAAGGTCTGACAGTAGGGTCTAGTATCCTCAAAAAAGTACGTTTTCACCGGAAATAAGCCAGAATACTGCGAGACCCAATCCTTGATACGTTCGGCAGTACGATCAGAACTTCCATTATCGACAATGACCAATTCTTTGTCATGGTAATCCTGCATTGCCACGCTCTCTAGTGCCTCCCAAATCCAGTCTTCGTGATTGAAGGCTGTGCAAATAACAGTGACTTTACCTAAGCTTTCCATGGTTAAAGTTTCCTGACCCAGGTGACTTTGTTAGAAATATCGTTGGAAAATCTGGACTTAAAAAACATTAAGTTATGATTGGCCGAACTTGGCTGATCAGAGGAGCCCAGATCTATGAAGTCTACCTTCAGATCCATTGCCAAAATAAATAATTGATATAAAAGCATTTCGCCTCCTTGCTTAAGCTGACTTTTAGGATCTATGGCTGATTGAAAATAATATAATGACTCTGAAGTCAGTCTAGTCGCTAAAGTGTGTGCTACAGCTTGCCCCTTTTTTTCTAGCGAAATCAAAAAATAACGCTCTGGATACTCCGACACTTGCGTGATTAACCGAGTTTCATCCAAGTTGGAGTCATAGCCTCTTGACTGATTCCATGATCGAATCTCCTGTAAAAAGCCAAAATTAGAGATTGGCCCTTTTCGAATTGTAAGCTCCCCTTCTTTTATGCGCTTCTGGAATCGATCCTGTTCACTTTGAATCAGTTTCTTAATCTTCTTTTTTCCCAAGAAAAACTGATGAGCCAAAACCTTTTCCTGCCTGAAACCAAGCTTGAAAAGCAGGTAATTCACCAAATCATGGTTTGACTGATAAGGCTTCGGAGCTTGAGTAATTTCCAATTCCAAAACTCCCCTTTTCCGGAGCTCTTCTTGAATTATCAATATAAAGTACTCTAAAGCTTCAGAACTTAGGTTATCCTGCATCCAAATTCCTCCAAAAGGAACCTGAGGAAGCGAAATAGCCTTTCCTCCCTCTGAAATACAAATGGTAATCCAAGCCTTAACTTTTTCCTTTTTGACAAGCTTAAAATCAAGGTACTCCCGGTATTCTGGCAACTGCTCATTTGCAAGAAAATAATCCTTTATTTCCGCTCGGCTATCCTGTACTTCAAGCTGATATTGATTGGAGATATCCATCTTAGAGCTTTGCAAATTCCTTTAAATCTCTGATGTAATCGGCTTCTGAAAACTCTCGGTCTGATAATGCGAGTAAGACTGCATCTGAGGAAAAATCGGTCTCTACCCAATGAAGCGGGGGAATCAAAAGACCTCTGGAAGGATGATTTAATTTAAATAACTGTGTAAAACCTAGCGTGTCGGTTATTTTTGCTTTAACCTCCCCAGCTAAAGCTACTAGCACCTGCGTTTCTTCACGATGAGCATGATTGCCTCGGGAAACTCCATTAGGGACTGCATGTACCCAAAAGCATCGCTGAATACCATTGGGAAATAGGTCCTGCTTTTCCCAATAATACAATTCGCCGGCCTGCCCTTTTTCCCCATCAAAATCAATCCATCTGGGCTGACTTGTTTTTTGTGGATGCATCATTACTTTTTGAATCGGACTAAAATTAAGATAAATACCAAGTAAAAAAGGTTACAGTTCCATTAAATTTAGATTTTCATTTCGAAACCTAGCCAAATAATCTGACCAGTGGAATCCAAAGACGATACAGATCGATTTTTTACCCTTAGCCGAGAAAGTGCCTCCCTATTTAAGGATAGAAACTCTAAATTCCACGCTCATGCTTTCCCTGTCAAATCGGAAGAGGAGGTAAAGGAAAAACTAGCAGAACTCCGAAAGCAATACTACGACGCAAGGCATCATTGCTATGCTTACAGTCTTGGAAAGGATGGAGAGATCTTCCGGGCCAATGATGACGGCGAACCCAACCATTCGGCGGGAGATCCGATTTTAGGGCAAATCAGATCATTTGAATTGACGAATGTTCTGATAGTAGTCGTCCGCTACTTTGGTGGAACCAAACTTGGGGTAGGCGGTCTGATTCAAGCCTATAGAACGGCAGCGAAAATGGCTATCGAGGAAAATGAGATTGTGGAAGACTTTGAAAGATGCTTTCTAAAGCTCCATTTTCCCTATCCTGTCATGAATGATGTTATGAAGTTGATCAAAAACGAGAATCTCGAAATCCAGTCACAAGAAATGGAGCTGGATTGTAAAATGGATTTATCCTTTCGAAGTAGCATGAAGGATCAGGTAATTGACCAACTGGAGACAATTGACGGACTGGAGTATAAATTAATCGAAGAGGGGGTCTAAGGCACCTTCTTCCCTCAGGCGCTTGAAAACTTCCAAACAAGCCCAGGCATCCGTCGCCGCATAGCGTTGCTGCTTTTCCGTCAGTTCTTGTGCCTCCCAATTAGAAACCTGCTCAGACTTGCTGATTCGGATGCCGAGAATCATACCGGATAGATTTCGAACCCCCACATTGTGAAATCCGACTTTTTTCAGCTCATCATTCAAGTCAAAAAATGATTGGGGGTAAAAGGAATCCGTAAGCTTGGAAAGACCTTTAAGGTCATCATGCACTGCGGCACCTATTTTTAAAATGTGCTTATGCTCAAGCAAGGCCCGTATTTCATCTGGAAAACCAATTGAATTCAACCGGAATAAAAAAGCCTGCTCTTCTGTCGAAAGCTGTAATAGGGCTACTTCATTGAAGACTCCTTTTCGGAAAGCAGGTTTGGTCTCTGTATCAAAACCAAGAATATGTTGCTTAGCCAGAAACTCGACTACTTCCTCCACTTGATCAGGTTCGTCAATCAAGTAAATTTCACCATCAAACTGCCCCAATGGCAGTGCATTTATTTCTTCTTTACTTATTCTTCTGAGATTCATGCCACCTCTAACTCTTCCTCTTCATAAAAGTTGATCCCAATCTTCAGATATCCATATAAAATAGTCATGAATGGGCTGATAATATTAAAGAAACAATACGGTGCGTATACCAATGTTGCTACTCCCAATACGGATGCCTGAGTTGCCCCGCAAGTATTCCACGGAACCAAAACTGAGGTAACTGTCGCGGAATCCTCTAGGGTTCTACTGAGGTTTTCGGGCTTCAGACCACGTTTTTTGTAAATATCGGCATACATCCTTCCTGGAACCAGGATAGCCAAATACTGGTCAGAAGTAGTTATGTTGAAAAAGACACAAGTCGCGGTGGTACTCGCAATAAGCGATCCAACACTATGAACTTTACGGATTACCGCTTCTGCCAAAACCTGTAGCATCCCCGTCACTTCCATAATTCCCCCAAAAACCATCGCACAGACAATCAACCAAATCGTATTCAACATACCTCCCATTCCTCTTGTAACAAGCAGCTCATTGACGATATCATTGCTAGTCAAAATAGATATCTCCCCATAAAGAGCCATCATTACAGCCTTGAAACTCAAATAAGTGTAAGACGCCCCAGATTCATTGGCGATGGTAGCGATAATTTGAGGTTGAAAAATCACGGCAAATACTCCACCTAATAAAGCTCCGATGAGTAAAGCTGGGATAGCTGGGACTTTTCTAATAATAAGCACCAAGACTACTGCCGGAACGATAAATAGCCATCCGGTAATATTGAATTTTTCTAAAATAACTGCTGAAATAGCCTTGACATCCTCGACCGACCCACTCACTTCATAATTCACACCGATGATGACAAATAGGATTATGGTAATGGTGATAGAAGGAATGGTAGTCTTCGCCATGTGCCGGATATGGGTAAACAAATCCGTCCCTGCCATAGCAGGTGCAAGATTGGTCGTATCGGACAAGGGAGACATTTTATCCCCAAAATATGCACCCGAAATAATCGCTCCTGCAATGATTCCTTCATCAAAACCAAGCGCTTTACCGATCCCTAAAAGAGCAACTCCTACCGTCGCCACCGTAGTCCAGGAACTACCCGTAGAAATGGATACAATCGCACTGACTACGCATGCCGCAATCAGAAATATCCCCGGACTCAAGACCTGAAGTCCATAATAAATCATCGCTGGAACTATCCCACTCAGTAGCCAGGTGCCTGCAAGGGCACCAATCAGAAATAAAATCAAAATACTGGACATGGCAGAGCTAATGCTTTTGACTATACCATCTTGGAGCGTTTCCCAATGAAACCCTAGGCGATAGACGGCCACTGAGCCCGCTACTGCTGCAGATAAAATCAATACGATCTGATTGGAGCCCGAAAGTCCGTCAGTTCCGAATATCTGAATATTGAATACTAACAAGACAATCAAAAAAATCAAAGGAATGAGCGCGTCAAGTATAGTTGGCGTCTTGGCTTTTTCTTGCATCAAATGTTTAAATAGGATGAACTCCCGAATCTAACCAAAAATTTTAAAACCCTTTCCGTAAGAGATCGGAGAGTTGCCTCCCAACTTCCCAGCCCATTGCCACTCCCATTCCTCCCAGACGTACTCCTACGGCTGTCCGATCACCGACTTTCTCCATGATTGGGAGCTTTTTTTGCCCAAATGCCATGATCCCAGTCCATTTGTGTTCCCAAGTAATTTTCTGTCCGGGGAAGATGATTGTTTCTGCCAAATTTTCTAAATACGACTCGATGGTGGGATTTATAGTGTTTTCCAGACTCTTTTCACCTTCAAAATCCTTATTTCTACCTCCACCTAGAAGAAGTCGGCCATCAATCTTTCGAAAGTACACATAGCCCTTGTCAAAATGAAAGCTACCTTTCCACGGAATCTTTTGCTCAAAAGGCCGACTCACCATTACCAAGCCACGTCCTGGTTCAAGATCAAATTCCGGGAAAAATTGCCCCGCAAAAGCATTGGTACAGACTGCCACCTTTGATCCTTGAAACTCAATCAGTTCATCCGTTCCGGTCTTTACGCTGATCAATCCCAAATCCTTTTCAACCTTCTGGACATGAGAACCTGTCAGAATTTTGATTCCCAATTCATTTGCTCTGGACCACAAGGCTGAAATATACTTCCCGGGATCCAATTCACCTTCAAACTGGTTTTTAACGACCGCCTTTACAGATTCGTCAAAACCAAAACTCCGATAGTTCTTAAGGTTTGAAAAAACGGGCTTTTTGAAAATAGGCTTAAGTAGCTTATTGATCAAGGAAAGCTGATCAAGCGCCTCCAGCTGATCCTCAGTGATCAATTCAAATCCTCCCGACTGCTTGAAATCAAGTGCTTTTCTACCGAATTCCTTTTGAATGAGCTCTAGTCCTTTGGCTCGTTTTTCTACCAGTTTGACTACCTCATCTTGTATCATGGACCACATATCGTCTAAGATTTCAGTCAGTGATCCAAAGCAGGCAAAGCCGGCATTTTTGGTGCTAGCTCCACTCGGGAAAGTTCCCCGTTCCAAAATCAAAACCCGGGCTTTTGGCCGCTTCTTTTTGAAATGGATAGCAGTCGAAAGCCCCACAAACCCGGCTCCCACCACTATCAAATCGTAATTCAAAAAACTCTTATTCTCCCAGTAACTCAGCATATACTCTTTGGCTTTCTTATTTTCTTTCCAAGATTTTTGATAATTTAATCTAAAGTTTGATATCAGCCCCAAAAAACCGATGCGAAAAATAGATGAACTCCTCCATGAATATGGCCTCAGTCACCAAAACCCCACCAATAAATTGATCCACTGGGTATGTGTGCCTGCTATTTTCTTTAGCATCGTCGGCTTGGTTTTCAGCATTCCTACAGGACCACTTCCAGAATACCTCGGCCTGTTGGGAGGCTTCGCAAATTGGGCGACCATCGCACTCTTTTTGGTTCTAGTGTATTACATCACGCTTTCGGCTCCTTTAGCCTTAGGCATGTTTCTGTTTTCTGCGATTTGTCTAGCCATAGCAAATTTCCTAAGCATTATTTTCCCGGGGAAACTTTGGCTAATCAGCTTGGGAATTTTTGTCATTTCATGGATCATCCAGTTTTATGGACACAAAATCGAGGGTAAAAAGCCATCTTTCCTGAAAGACGTACAATTCCTTTTGATCGGACCTGCTTGGTTGATGCATTTTATCTACAAGCGATTAGGATTGGCCTATTGAAGCTCCTTTTCTTCAGCTTTTTCTGCAAAAATGCCTTCTATTTTCTTCAATGAAGCTTGATTTTTCTCTGTTTGAATGCTCATCAGAATGGACTTTTTTTCCATTGCAGTCAATCTCCAATTCAAGGAAGCCCGCTTCATCGTCTCTTGGCTACCTGTCAGTTCCTCAGTTTGTACCAATTCCGGTGCATATTCAAATTCTACACGATCCATGGGAAAATTCATGGATTCTGACATATAATTGAAGAGCACTTCATTTTGAATGGTCTGCACATTATCCCAATTGGAGTAGATATTCTTCAAGGGATTGAAAATCTTTTCGGCGATTCTAGGGAGGGGGCTGGCAGGAATTTGCATGGATTTTTGAGAGTCTCGGATTGTGACCAAGACCACCCCGGAGGTATTTTGGCGAATCCAATCTTGAAACACATAAGTGAATCGAAGGGCATCCTGAATTCCAAAATTATCAGAAAGTCCCGTATCCATCGTCTTCATGGCAGGGTCAGAAGGCAATTGGATATTGGGAGTAATAAATGGGAAGGTTGCAGACATTCGAATAGCCGTCAAAAACCGTAGGTTTTCAGCATCTTGCTCATTGAAAAACCGAAGAAAATCAACGCTTTGCTTCTTTTCTTCAGCTCCAAACTGACCTTTGATCGAGGTCCCCATGTAAGACATCGAGTGAGGAGATATGATCAATTTCCTTCCGTCATTGGTAATTAAAGATGTCACGGGAAGCAAGGGGATTTTTCCTGAAAATTCTGGCTCTCGATAATCCTTAAGTTGCTTATCCATTACGCCAATCGTATTTGAATTCAATTGGCTTTCGAAAGCATAGCCTCTGTCCTTCAAATATCTTTGGCCATTGTAATGGAAGTATTGATTACGAATCAGTAGGTCGTTGACTAAAAGCGAAAAAATAATCGGGTTCAAATTATCTGCTGAAATCTGATCCAAATAGGCCGAATCAAGGGGATTGACAGCAGGATTATCCAGAGATTGTAAATAGATCTCCCGGAAAAAAGCTTCTCCCAAAACCCCTCCCGAAGCACCGGTAAATAGCTCTGTATGTTTTAGAATTTTCCCCTGATGCATGTCATACAAATGCTGTAGAACCACAAACGTCCATAATGCAGACCGTTGTCCTCCTCCACTAGCCGCTATCAGCACCAGTTTTGGTTTGGACTCTCCAGTTTTATTTTTCCAATTATCTAAAATCCGCATCGTATTATTGCGGTCTTTTGCCAAAGTGTCAGGATGCAGCAAGGAGTCCAATCGCTCCAAGGTATATTCGGCTGCAGGAACTTGATAATTCATCCCAAAAGCCTCATGCGGTCTATTTAGAAAAGAGAAATTCGAAAAATAGTTGAGGAGTAAAATCGCAGCAAACACTGTGACGGTGGCCCAGCCTCTCAACCAAAAACTCACCGCCCCAACCAACATCACCAAAATCGCAAAAAGCAATAATACACTCATCCCGGCTGGAAGCTGCATAATCGGCTGCTCTCTCAACAAACCTAAGCCGATCACCAAACCAATCAGCAGAACCTGAATCAGAAATAAATTCAGATGATTTTGGTCAAATACCTTCAGCAACTTGGCAGCTTGAAAACGGGAAATATCTGGCCTGACTGGCTCAAATCGCAAGGCAAGATTAAGATAACTCCTAACTGACTGAGGCTTATTCTTGATATCCTTGTAGCGACTGATGACATTTTTTCGAGTAAACTTCACTTTCCTCAATCGGCGGTCCAGAGTCCCCGCAAAGAGTACAAAAAAGTCTTTGTTGGTAAAGGCAAAATAGCCAAAGATCAGCCCATAGCTAAGAATGCTACCTATAGAAAATCCTCCAAATAGGATAAATACCTCCCATTCAGAATTTAAATCATTTTGAAGCTGAAATGAAACAAAACGAAGACAATAAGCAAGGTAAAAAAGGAGTGGTATGATCGAATTATTGATACAGAAGTGAATGAAGGGCTTTTTCAAAACAGCTAAAAAGGAAAACTGTCGACCATCCATGATGTAAGTAGTCATATGAAAGGCCATCGTAAATACCGAAAAACCAACCCCCATCAGAAAAAAACTCAACCAGGAGACTTCGTGCAGATACTCAGGATCCAAGAAAAGAAAGGGTATTCCTAAGGTGACACCGAAACCTTCAAAAATGATCAGAAACAGTAATGCCCACACCAGAACTAGTGCTAGATTCTTTCGGATGTGAAGCAGGAAAAGCTGTACAGGAAAGCTAAACCATATATTTCGGACCATAGTGTTGGATATTCATGTGTTTACAATTTGATTTTCAAAGGCCACATGGAATCTCGCATAAATTCTCCGATCCATCGGGGCATCCCTCTGTTTGATGAGTACGTTATACCTGCCTGCGGAAGGTAGGCTCGATTTCATGAAAAGTTAAAATTTTTCAACCAATGAAAAAATTTAACTCCGAAAGTACTGAGCATCAAAAACTTGAAAAAAGCCTTTTCATATAATCTAGATTTGACCAACTGATCTCATGGACTATTTAATGATATGCTGTACTTTCACAGTCTAAATGAGAATAAGATGAGAACGTGGTTTTTGTGTAAAGTAAAATACGCCAAAGAAAATGAGCAAGGCCTTCTCAAAAGCATCTCCGAGCAATATTTGGTAGATGCGGTATCCTTCACGGAGGCTGAAGCAATTTTATATGATAGACTAGGATCCCAGATTCGGGGAGACTTTCAGGTCACAGGTATCAGCAAAAGCAATATCGTAGATGTATTTTTCTATGAGGATGCGGATATCTGGCACAAATGTAAAATCACTTACCTAGTAGCAGATGGGGATAGTGGAAAGGAAAAAAAGGTAACCCAATACATGATAGTTACCGCTGAGGATGTCAAACAAGCCTACGAAAGGATTCAAGAAAGTTTGAGCAATATGCTAGTGAGCTTTCGGGTGCCAGACATCACCGAAAGCCCTATCGTGGAAGTATTCAACTATGATTCCGAATTGGAGTCCGAGCCACTTCAAGAAGGGAATTTCAGACCAGTTAATCAAGAAGAGGAGGATTAATTCTCCTCTTCTAGTTTAAGGCATCGGGTTGATTATCAATCACAAACTGTATCAGCTCCTCCACACTCATGCCAGCTCGATCTGAGCCATCTCTGATGTCTTCTCGGCTCACTTGAGCGGCAAATGTCTTATCCTTCAATCGCTTTTTCACCCCTTTGATTTCCATACCCTCATAGCCTGTGGGGCGCATGAGCGAATAGGCATGAACAAACCCACTGAGCTCATCAAAAGCATAGAGCATCTTGTCCATTTCACTTTTTGGCTCTACCCCAAAATACCTGGGTCCATGAGAGGCGATTGCGCGGATAATCTCCGGATCAACCTGACGTGACTCAAGTTCTTCGATTATTTTCTTGCAATGTAAATCAGGCCACTGATCCCAATCAGCATCATGAAGAAGTCCCGCCAAAAACCAGCGATATTGAGTTGATTCATCATACCCTTTTTCCTTGGCATAAGACTTCATAAGATGAGCCACTTGCCGCATATGAACAATCAATTTTTCATTTTTAACCCAGCTATTCAATAATTCAAAGGCTTCACTCTTAGGGAGTACATTTCCAACATTTTCAGGGTTCCCAAACTCAGACCTTCCGAGGTTTAAATCAATATTTGACATTTCAAATAATTTTAAATGTATTTTGCAATATAATTTATGTTTTTTATCTACTTTTGCGTATGCTTTTAGTACAATGAAGAATTTGGACGGACTTAATCTCATGGCTCAACTAGCCATTGCCTCAGAATACTTGATGCAAGTCACTTTGGATCGAGAGGGAAAAGTCCTTTCCAGTGATTCGGGGATAGGTCCAGTTCCTTCACTTTTTGATCAATCGAAAAAACCAATGGTTTTCGCCGATTGCTTCCTGTCATCCGACTGGTTAAAATATGAAAATAATCGCATAAAAGCCTGGCAAAACCACCATCAATCATTTTTTGTAGAGCTCCAGAAAATAAACTATCCCGATCAAACTTTATTAAAGACAAAGTGGGAGTTCTTCTTTATTTCAGATGATTTTGGGACTTGCCTAGGGATCGGTCATCCTGTGGATAGCCAAAAACCCTACAATCTTGCATTGGGCGAATACATGGATGGAACAGACCGTCCTCATGAATTTTTGGATAGTCTTCTAGAAAATAAACTTCTTGGGTTTTGGGATTTCAATCCATTCGAACAATCCAATACCATCAGTTCAGGACTTGCTCAGACCCTTGGGTATTCGGAAGAAGAAATTGACCAGGTGGGAAAAATAGCTTGGGAGAAGCATATCCATCAAGATGACTTTTCCCAATTGCGATCAGACTTAATTCAGCATTTCAAATCAACCGGCAGTATCCCTTTTAAAAGGGAGTTTCGATTGATTTCCAAGCGTGAGCAAATCATTTGGGTTGTGGGATTTGGTAAAACAACTCAATGGGACAAAGCGGGAAAACCCAAACAGATTCAAGGAATCATCATTGATATCAGTGAGCGAAAAAAACAGGAAATCTGGTTGAAAGAACATCATTACTTTTTGAAAGACTTAGCTTTTCAGCAGTCTCACACCCTCCGAGCCAGAGTAGCAAATATTATCGGACTTATTGATATTCTAGAAATAGAACAACAATCGCTAGAATCACGCCGATTGGTCGAATTATTAAAGAAAGAAACTTCCATGCTAGATTCAGCTCTAAAAAAGAGCATCAAAGAATCTGTCAATCAACAAAAGGCTTTCAAAGAAGAGACAAGCGATGCTGACTCTTCTTTAGAATGAGACCTTAAAGATTTCTGATTTTCCATTTTGCTTTCAGATAGCCCCAAATCACCTTGGGGCTCATCCCTTTTTTCCGCGACTCGCTTCTAGCATATCCCACATTTCCTGAGGAATCATATCCAAATTGTTGAATTCCCCGGCTCCTTTTAGCCATTCTCCTCCATCAATAGTCATCACTTCGCCATTGACATAGCTCGAAAAATCCGAAACCAAATAGGCTGCAAGGTTTGCTAACTCCTGGTGCTCCCCTACTCTTCCAACAGGTACTTTTTTGGCAGGATCAAACTTTTTCACCAAGTCTCCTGGCAATAACCTACTCCAAGCTCCCTCAGTAGGGAATGGTCCAGGTGCGATGGCATTTGATCGGATTCCGTATTTGGCCCATTCCACAGCAAGGGATCTAGTCATTGCCAATACTCCAGCCTTTGCCGCTGCTGATGGAACCACATAGCCAGAACCTGTCCAAGCATATGTTGTAACTATATTCAAAAATGTCCCGGCCTGCTTTTTGGCGATCCAGTCCTTACCAGCGTTAAGTGTCACCTGTGAAGTTCCTTTGAGAACGATATCAAGAACTGTATTAAAGGCATTGGTGGAGAGTCGCTCTGTCGGGCTGATAAAATTACCTGCTGCATTATTCAAGACGACATGGATGGTTCCAAAAGCCTCGGTAGCATCTTTCCACATCTGCTCAACTTGCTCTATATCCCGCACATCGCAGGCAAGAGGCAGTACTTTCCCTCCTTTTTCTGCCATCATCTCTTCGGCTGTTTGTTTGAGCACATCTAGTTTTCGGGAAGTGATGATCAGGTTTGCACCCAATTCTAGAAAATAACTCCCCATTGATCTACCCAAGCCAGTTCCTCCGCCCGTGACCAAAATATTTTTACCTTTAAGTGCCCCTTCACGAAGCATTCCTTCATTGAAATTCATGTCGAAAATTTATGTTTTTGGGTTAGACTGTCTCTTGATTTATTTTTAGAAGGTTCTTTTAAAATACGATCCTCAGAAGATCGAAATCCAAAATAAAATCCAAACAAGATAGTCATCAGGCCCAATATTTGAAAACAATACAGAAAAGAGTATCGCTGAAAATGAAACGTATTTTAATTCTCCTTTTTCCTTTAGCAGCACTTGGCTTGTTTTCTTGTCAGGAGGATGCAGAACGGACTATCCGAACTGATTTGACCCAAGAAGCCAACCAATTTTTAACCATTTCGGAAGCATGGGGTGAAAGTCTCTTTTTTGCAATGATCAGCTTCAATTCTTATCAAAATATAGAAAGTGATACCCTGCCAGGATGCCCTGAAATATCCGTCAATAGCACGGAAGGCACCGTAATCCTCAATTTTAGCTCCGGCTGTGAAGAAGGCGAGTCTGTACGATCTGGAAAATTAATTCTGCAGTTCCCTGTCTCTGGTTCTATTCAGGCCACTTGGTCCTTAGCCTATGAGGGCTATAGTTATCGGGATTGGGAAATTGAGGGTAAAAGGTCATTTACTTTTACCTCCCTTCGAAATATCCGTGAGGAATTTGACGGGCTATCAATTACCACTTCAAATGAATTGAACTCTACGCTTTCGGGCAGCTTCAATCACCAACAGCTACTGAATGGTTTTTCCTTGTCAGAAATAGTTTCCAGAGGAAGTATGCAAGGACTTAATCCTGCCGGACGAAGCATAAAAATGAGCTTGCAAGCTGACCGTATTGCTAATTTCACATGCTTTTTAAGCGGTAATAGCAGATTGGCAGATTCTGCTGCAGAGCTTTGGGAGGTAACGAGAGGAAACGAAAATCTCAGGCACTCATTGACATATACACCTTTGGATTCCTGCCAGACGCAGGTTGATGTTCTCCTCCCAGATGGCAGAACACTACAATTAAGGCCATAAAAAAACCCGAAGGCTGAGGCTTTCGGGTTTCAAAAATTAGATCGTTGATTAATATCTGTAGTACTCTGGCTTGAATGGCCCTTGTACCTCGACACCGATATATTCTGCTTGATCTTTTGATAAAGTATCTAGCTCTACTCCTAACTTTGAAAGGTGCAGGGCTGCAACTTTTTCATCAAGATGCTTTGGAAGAACGTAAACACCTGGCTGATATTCGTCAGTCTTAGTCCACAACTCAAGCTGTGCCAAAGTTTGATTGGTGAATGAGTTAGACATTACAAATGAAGGGTGGCCTGTTGCGCATCCCAAGTTTACCAAACGACCTTCTGCAAGAATGATCAAGTCATTTCCATCGAGGTTGTAAAGATCTACCTGTGGCTTGATGACAGACTTAGTATGTCCATAGTTTTTATTCAACCAGGCCATATCAATTTCATTGTCAAAGTGGCCGATGTTACACACGATCGTTTTGTCACGCATTGCTTTAAAATGCTCTCCAGTGATGATATCCTTATTACCGGTAGCAGTAACTACGATATCAGCTTCTTTCACTGCATCTACCATCTTCTTTACAGCAAAACCATCCATAGCAGCCTGCAAAGCACAAATTGGATCGATTTCGGTAACAATTACCCTTGCTCCAGCTCCACGAAGAGAAGCTGCGGATCCTTTTCCTACATCACCATATCCTGCTACAACGGCTACTTTTCCAGCCATCATCACATCAGTAGCACGACGAATAGCATCTACCAAAGACTCTTTACATCCGTACTTATTGTCAAATTTAGACTTGGTTACCGAGTCGTTCACATTGATCGCAGGAAGTGGCAAGGTGCCATTTTTCATACGCTCATAAAGTCTGTGAACACCAGTAGTAGTTTCTTCAGATAATCCTTTGATTCCAGCCACTAGTTCAGGATAGTTATCCAAAACCATGTTAGTCAGGTCGCCACCATCATCCAAAATCATATTCAATGGCTGTTTCTCTTCTCCGAAAAACAAAGTCTGCTCGATACACCAGTCAAACTCCTCAGCAGTCATACCTTTCCAAGCATAAACCTGAATTCCGGCAGCAGCGATCGCTGCAGCAGCATGATCTTGCGTAGAAAAAATGTTACAAGAAGACCAAGTGACTTCTGCCCCAAGCTCAACGAGGGTTTCGATCAATACAGCAGTTTGGATAGTCATGTGAAGACATCCAGCGATTCTTGCCCCTTTCAAAGGCTTGGAAGCACCATACTCTTCACGAAGCGCCATCAATCCTGGCATCTCTGACTCTGCAAGTTTGATTTCTTTACGTCCCCAATCAGCAAGAGAAATGTCTTTTACTTTGTATTGGATAAATTTTTCAGATTGAATCTCTGACATAGTTATAAATGATTATAGTTTGATTTGCTAAAACTTTTGCAAAGGTACCGCATAAATCCCGCAATCTAAAATGGCTTTGAATAGTCTGGAAAGCGAATAGTCTGAAAATCAAAAGACTTCGTGATTCCTCCTTGCAATTCCATCTCAAGTTTACCATCTGCTTGCACTGCAATGATTTTCCCCTCAAAGGGACCACTTTCACCTTCAAAGTTTGCCCACTCCTGATAGAGAAATAAATTGGAAAGGTATTCTGTTTGAATTTGAGCGAATTTTCTTTTGCGAAGAAACAAATAATACTGCTCAAGCTGAGTCACAAGCAGACGCAGAAGTTCTTGCAGCGAATAATCTAAACTTGTCAGCTTTTTCAGTGAGACCGCTTTTCCTGAGCCAAAATCGGTCTGATTGATATTCAAGCCTATGCCTACTACTGCCACTTCCCAACCTGACTTACCTATACTATTTTCAATTAGGACTCCACCTATTTTTCCACTTTGAGCGATAATCAAATCATTTGGCCATTTGATTTGAATCAAGGGAAAATAATCGGCAAGAACCTTTCGAATTGCGCAGCTTACCGCCATATTGAGATAAAATTGCTCGGACGCATCCAAAAACGTCGGCTTTAACACCAGAGAAAACGTCAGGTTTTTTCCTGGTTCAGACTCCCAGTGATTACCGCGCTGCCCTTTACCTGCTTGCTGATGATTACAAATTACAAGCGTTCCCTCCTGGGCAGTCTGATTCCTGACTAATTGGAAGGCAATGTCATTGGTAGAGTGACACTCTGGCAGATATTGAATATCTTTTCCTAAAAAAAGCGTATTGGCAAGAATTTTATACATTTTAAAATGGTTTGTCTTCTTAGCAGGTAGTTTTATAGACCGAAGACAAAATTAAACGAATAATATGACAGCAGAAGCGTTAAGTCAAGTCATCGCAGATGCAATGGATGATAAAAAAGCCATAGACATCGTTGTGATGGATTTGAGAAATATTAAAAATACCGTAAGCGATTTTTTTGTTATTTGCTCTGCCAATTCTGACACCCAAGTGGAAGCAATTGCAGATTCAATTGAGGAGAAAGTATCAAAAGCAGGTGAAGCCTCACCTTATCGGGTAGAGGGCAAAAACAACAATCAATGGGTATTGATAGATTATGTGGATGTAGTAGCCCACATTTTTCTAAAAGATAAAAGAGAATTCTACGGATTAGAAGACCTTTGGGGAGACGCAGTTCTTTCTAAGGTTCATGATTGATAGGTAACAAACTTTACTATCCCTTTTCCGTTTTACCATAAGTTTATAGAAATACCAAAAAAATCTAATGAGCGAACCTAATAAGCAAAAGAAGTTTGTCCCCAAACCACCACAGAAGCCCAATTTCCAAATATGGCTAATTGTCGCGGCAGTGGTTGTTTTGATCGGACTGACTTGGATACAGCAGCGCGGCGCAACCGTAGACGTTACCCAGAAGCGGTTTGAAGATATGTACAATGGTGGTGACGTAGCCAAGGTCATGATTGTGAAAAACATGGACCGGGTAGATATCACCCTCAAGCCAGCAGCGCTGAATGACCCCAAGTATAAAAATGAATTGGAGTCTAACTCTTCATTTTTCAACCCAAATGGTCCTCACTACTCACTTCAAGTAGCATCTTCGGACAAGTTTGCAACTGACTTTGATGCCTTGGAAGAAAGTGTCCCATCGGAAGATAGAATTGGATATAGTGTAACCACAGAAGAAAATTGGACTTCCTGGTTTGGAAGCTTTGGCTTCTTATTGCTACTGTTTGTCTTCTTCTGGTTTATGATGAGAAGAATGGCAGGTCCTTCGGGGCCAGGTGGTCAAATCTTCAATGTAGGAAAATCAAGAGCCCAACTTTTTGACGCAGAAAATAAAGTCAAAATCACATTTGATAATGTGGCTGGTCTAGACGAGGCAAAAGAGGAAATTCAGGAGATCGTAGAATTCCTTAAAAACCCTTCAAAATTCACCAAATTAGGTGGTAAAATCCCAAAGGGTGCTCTTTTGGTAGGCCCTCCAGGAACTGGCAAGACCCTTCTTGCAAAAGCGGTGGCTGGGGAAGCCGGTGTCCCTTTCTTTACCCTTTCTGGTTCTGACTTCGTGGAAATGTTCGTCGGAGTCGGTGCCGCTCGAGTAAGAGACTTGTTCAAGCAAGCAAAAGAAAAAGCCCCTTGTATCATCTTCATAGACGAGATTGATGCGATAGGTCGATCTAGAGGAAAAGGCCAAATGCCTGGTTCCAATGACGAGCGTGAAAACACCTTGAACTCTTTGTTGGTGGAAATGGATGGCTTCGGTACAGACTCCGGTGTGATTGTCGTAGCTGCCACCAACCGACCTGATGTATTGGATAGCGCATTGCTTCGACCGGGTCGTTTTGATAGACAAATCTCAATTGACAAACCGGATATCGTAGGGCGTGAGGCCATTTTCAAAGTTCATTTGAAGCCAATCAAAAGCTCTACAGACGTGGATGCTAAAAAATTAGCAGCTCAAACTCCCGGTTTTGCAGGTGCTGAAATCGCCAACGTTTGTAATGAGGCTGCTTTGATCGCTGCCCGTAGAAACAAGGAATCGGTAGACATGCAGGACTTCCAAGATGCTATCGACAGAGTCATTGGCGGACTGGAGAAAAAGAATAAGATCATCTCTCCTGAGGAGAAAAAAATCGTAGCCTATCATGAAGCAGGTCACGCAGTGGCAGGTTGGTTTCTAGAGCATGCTGATCCATTGGTAAAAGTATCCATCGTACCACGAGGTGTAGCAGCACTTGGTTATGCGCAGTACTTGCCTAAAGAGCAGTTCCTGTATCAGACCGAACAGCTGATTGATGAGATGTGCATGACCTTGGGTGGACGTGCAGCAGAAGAGATTGTCTTTGGCAAGATATCCACAGGAGCACTCAGTGACTTGGAACGTATCACCAAAATGGCTTATTCCATCGTTTCTGTATATGGTATGAATGAGAAATTGGGAAATGTATCCTTCTACGATAGTAAGAGCGACGGATACAAAATGACCAAGCCTTATTCCGAAGCTACGGCTGAAATGATCGATCAGGAAGTTCATAAACTGATTGAATTTGCCTACCATAGAACGCTCGATTTGCTCAAAGAGCGAAGAGAAGAATTGGAGACTTTGGCCAAAGAATTACTCGAAAAAGAAATTCTTTTCCAGTCTGATTTGGAGAAACTAATCGGAAAGCGACCATTTGCCAAAGAAACTACCTATCAAGCCTATACTAACGGCAAGAATAAAGAAGAGGTAAAGATGGCAGAAGATGCTGAAATCAAAGCCAAATCTGAAGAGGTTTCCTCAGAAGCTGAGGACAAGAAAGAGGTTTCTGTTGCTGAGTCTGAGTCTGAACCAGAGACTGATGAAAAGGCGAAAAGCTAAACTTAAATCGCACATTTAATTTGAAAGTCCTGATATCTATCAGGACTTTTTATTTTTGCAGACTAACTCTATCTTTCGATATGACCGGGAAGCCACACAATTATCAACTGAATGGGAAAAAACTCTTTTTTGCATCTGATTTCCATTTAGGGGCTCCCACCAGTCAGGAGAGCAAACTCAGAGAACAAAAAATAATTCATTGGCTGGGAGAGATAGAGGAAGAAGCTGCCGCAATTTTACTGGTTGGAGATATTTTTGATTTTTGGTTTGAGTACAAGGAGGTAATTCCTAAAGGGTTTATTCCTTTTATCTCCAAGCTTCATCAGCTCAGAGAACGTAAAATCCCTATTCTCTTTTTTACTGGAAACCATGATCTCTGGATGAAGGATTATTTCACCCAAGAGCTAGGAATTCCGGTTTACCATCATCCTATTGAGCTATCAGTGAATGGAAAAAGTATTTTGGTAGGTCATGGGGATGGCTTGGGGCCGGGTGACAAGCAATACAAGGTGCTGAAGAAAGTCTTTACCAATCCTTTTGCCCAATGGCTTTTTCGATGGCTGCATCCCGATTTAGGTGTTCGCCTCGCTAAAGCCTGGTCTGGTCATAGCCGAATTTCAAACGTAGAAAAAAATGAAAATCACTTTTTAGGCGAAGATGAGTGGCTGTGGCAATACTGCAAAGAGATAGAAACCAGGAAGCATTACGACTATTATGTCTTTGGGCATAGACATTTGCCTTTAGAACTGAAAGTAGGGACGAATGCTACCTATTATAACCTGGGAGAATGGGTGAGTCAATACACCTATTTGGAATTTGATGGTTCGGAAGCAAAGCTAATGGAGTTTGAAAAATGAAAAAGCTGGCCCTCACTTTGATTTTTTTTACCCTTTGGGCAGTGGAAAGCATGAGTCAAGATTTGCTGGAGAACGCCTTGGCAGAGATCGAAATCAATGGTCTTGACCAAGTCTCCATGGATAACCAGGATCAGATATTCATCAGTAGTAGACAAGGAGACCTTTATCTCTACGACTCAAAAGGAAATCGACTGAACTACTTCTCACCTCCACGCCAAGGTCGCATCAATCAATTGGAAGCTGCTTGGACAGTGAATATTTTTACTTTTTCGGAAGATCTACAGGAATACCGAGTTCTCGATAGGTTCCTAAATCCAATAGCTGAGCATAATTTCTTTGACGCTTCTATCAACCTGGCCAAAGCTGCCACATTTGGTAACAATAATATCGTATGGGTGTGGGATGAGTCGGATTTGAGTTTAAAACGGATGGACTATTTACGCAATCTGGTATTAGATGCACAACCCCTACCCCTACTCACAGACTCCAAAAACCTGAATATTCTCGAAATGCGAGAATTCAAAAATCGATTGTTTGTATTGGCGCCTGAAGAAGGGGTTTTCGTATTTGATAATCAAGGTAATCTGATTCGCCAGATCAATCTAAAACAAATTCCAAATTTATGCCTATACAAAGACTATCTATTGTGGATTGAAAACAACTACTTGAACACCTATTGCCTTTCCACCAAGGCGATTTTCAAGCTTTTTGAAGTCAAAGATTCCAAAGCCTCCAAAGTAGTCGTCGGAAATACCAAGCTTCTTTTAGTAGAAGGAGACAAGGTAAAAATATATAACATGCCTACCCTCCTGAAAAACCTCAAGTAGAAACCATTAGGCATAAAAAAACCGGTCAAATTTTCTGACCGGCTCTTTACTCTTGATCCTAAGATCAGGATATCTTCATCAACTCGATATCAAAAATCAAGTCTTTTCCAGCCAACTGATGATTGGCATCAAGCGTGATTTTTTCTTCGTCTACATGAGTCACGGTTACAGGCATTGGCTGCCCATTTCCGCCTTGCAGGGTTAACTGCATTCCAACTTCAGGGCTGATGTTAGCAGGAACTTGCTCCTTAGGCACATCAATCATCATATCGTCACGACGCTCACCATAGGCTTCGGCAGCAGGGATAGTTACAGTCTTTTTATCCCCTACAGCCATGCCATGAACTGCATCGTCAAAACCTTTAATCATATTGCCATCACCTAGTTTGAAACCAAGTGGCTGACGATTCACAGACGAGTCAAAAACGCTTCCATCCTCTAATTTTCCGGTGTAATGTACCTCAACGGTATCACCTTTCATTGCTGTCATAATTCTATTTGCTTTTTGTTCGCCTACAAAGGTACAAAGAATAAGCCGGGGGAGAAAACCGTACAGTATCGCAGACAAAGTGTCCGAATTCAGTATATTTATGTACAAAAACGGACATATTTTCTTCAAAACCCTTGAATTAAGCGGGAATAATGGATTGGCATCATTTTCCCCTATTAACCAGAAAAAACAGCAACCATGGAAAACCAAAATCTGGGAAAAATACTCATCATAGACGATAATGAAGATTTGCTTTTCGCTGCAAAAATGCTTTTGAAAAAGCATGCCAAGGAAGTGATGATCGAAAAGGATCCCCGAAGGATTCCCTTTTTGGTCAATAACAATGACTATGACGTCATTCTTTTGGACATGAATTTTCGGGAAGATACTACCTCCGGAAAGGAAGGTTTCCATTGGCTAAAGCAAATAAAGGAGATCGATCCCAAGGCAGTGGTGATTTTGATTACTGCTTTTGGTGATGTGGAAATGGCTGTGCAGGCACTGAAAGAAGGAGCGACCGATTTCATTTTGAAACCCTGGCAAAATGAAAAGCTGATTGCCACCCTTTCCTCTGCCATCAAGCTAAAGGAAAGCTACAACGAAGTTGATAAACTCCAGAAAAAGCAAAAGACCCTTCAAACCGACCTTAAGAAACCTTACACGGATATCATCGGGAGCTCGGCTTCTATGAAAAACATCTTTTCAATAATCGACAAAGTAGCGCAAACAGATGCCAATGTGTTGATTTTGGGAGAAAACGGAACCGGTAAAGAATTAATCGCCAGAGCGATCCATGAACGATCCCTTCGAAAAGATGAAATCTTTGTCGGTGTGGATATGGGTGCCATTACAGAAACACTGTTTGAGTCAGAACTCTTCGGACACAAAAAAGGAGCCTTTACCGACGCAAAAGATGATCGGGCAGGACGATTTGAAGTAGCGGATCAGGGCACACTATTCTTGGATGAAATTGGAAACTTATCCATGCCATTACAATCAAAGCTTTTGACAGTATTGCAAAGACGCGAGGTGACACGAATTGGTACCAACAAGGCTATCCCAGTGGATATTCGCCTGATTTGTGCAACCAATATGCCCCTTCATGAAATGATCATGGACAATGGTTTTCGGCAAGATTTGTTGTACCGAATCAATACAGTAGAGATTTTCCTTCCACCCCTTCGGGAGCGTCAGGATGATATACCTCAATTGGCCAATCACTTCCTGAAAATCTACGGGCAGAAGTACCGAAAAACGCTCAGCGGATTTACTGACTCTGCGATGGATCTACTTCAGCGTTATTCCTGGCCAGGAAATATCCGAGAGCTTCAGCATGCCATCGAACGGGCTATCATCATGTCCGAAGGGGATGAATTGGATAGCAGAGATTTCTTTTTCCTATCAGCGAAACCTACTTCCGAAAAAGCCCCTGTCTCCACCAACTTGAACCTGGATGACATGGAGCGCTCCACGATTCAGCGAGCAATTGACAAAAACGGTGGAAATATTTCTAAAGCTGCCAAGGAGTTGGGACTTACCAGAGCTTCTCTATACCGAAGATTAGAAAAGTATGGACTTTAAGGTAGGCTTATTGGGGCGAATCGCCCTCCTCTCTTTTTCCCTCTTTGCTTTAGGATATTCTATTGCAGATGAATGGGGCGTATTTATGACTTCCCTTTTCATCATTTTGGTAATCATTCAAGTCATATTCTTTCTTCGATACGCTGAGAGTTCATTTAAAAAGGTCCGGACCTTCCTGGACAATATTAAGCAAGATGAATACTCGCAGGTCTACCCTGTCAAATTTGACGGTACAGAGACTGATGATCTTCATATAGAATTCAATGCCATTCTGGCCAAACTCAAAGAAGATCAAGCCGAAAAGGAAGCCAACTACCAGTACTTCCGCTCTGTATTTAAACACCTGAGCATAGGTCTTATCACTTTTGGGGAAGATGGGAAAATCCAACTTTTGAATGTCGCTGCTAAACGCATATTGGACTTAGACGAACTCAAAAACATCGAGCAGATAGAGTCTGTCAATAAAGAGCTTTATCGAGCGATTCATGAATTAAAGACCGGAGGTAGCGAACTGATTAAAATAGCCCATCCAGACGGCATTATGCAACTCTCTGTCTATGTCATCGAGCTGATGATGCGAGGGGAGCAATTTAAACTGGTATCACTTCAAAACATTCAATCCGAACTCGAAGAGAAAGAAATGGAAGCCTGGCAAAATCTCGTGAAGGTGCTGACCCATGAGATAATGAATTCCATTACTCCTATTTCCTCTCTTGCCGGTACGATAAAAAGCGACATCGAGCAAAAACTAGAGCATGCAGAGTCAGTTTCAGACTCGGATTTGGAGGACTATCTGATGGGTATCGCCACGGTAGAAAAACGCTCAGAAGGTTTGATCAATTTTGTATCGGATTTCAGGAGTTTGGCGCATATCCCAGCACCGAAGTTTAGTAGTATCCGGCTTTCTCAGCTATTCGATCAGCTACAGGTACTTTTCCACCATCAGTTGGAGAACAAAGGAATCACATTTCGTAAGGAACTTGATCCGGAGGAGTTGATTCTATTTGGAGATCAAACACAAATTGAACAAGTACTGATTAATTTGGTGCAAAATGCAATTCAGGCAGTGGAAGATTCCGATCAAAAGCTAGTCAGACTTCGAGCATTTATTGATGAGGCAGGGAAAATCATCTTGGAAGTTTGTGATACTGGAAAAGGGATAGAGGAGGAAGCTTTGAGCAAAATTTTCATACCATTTTTCACTACCAAGAAAAAAGGTTCTGGGATCGGCCTAAGCCTTTCCAAGCAGATCATGCGCCGCCACAAGGGAAATATTCAAGTCAAGTCGCAGCTCGGTGAAGGAACTACTTTCAAACTGATCTTTAACGGATAAGTTTCCCAAATCCATTAAAAAGCCTTCGAATCTTCTGAATTCGAAGGCTTTTTAGCTGCTAGTAAGAACTAAATCAAAACTTCCTGTATTTCCCATCCAAAAACTCATTGGCTTTTTCTTCTTCAAAACGGGCCTTTTTGCTATCCCAGTGAAGCGTTTCGTTAGGAAATCGTCCTGCAATCACTCCTAGCAGGATCGTTTCTGTCAGGTTTGCCGAATAAGAAAATGGCGCACTACATTCTGTTTTCCCCAAACATGCATCTACAAATTCATGATAGTGCTTCTTACTTTCTGCGGCATAGTCTTTCACAGGCTCTCCTAGATTAAATTGAGCAATGTCCATTTCCTTGTATTGACCATCCACGATCAAGCGAGGAAGTTGCATAAAGTGCGGAAGTAGTAATCTACCCTTTTCCCCAAGAAACATGGCGCCCTGATCGGGAAGCTTGTCTCCATTAGGAAGGGCGAGATCTGGATGATCCGCAGGCGCACCTGGTCCGTCTGACCATATCCAAGTCAAAGTTTCTGCTGTGTAAGGCGTAGCAGGGAATTCGTAGGTTACAATATTATTTTCAGGAAATCCGAAACCGGAAGGCTGTCGGCACTCATTTTTGATCGTTCTAGGTACATCTAGAGCAAGTGCATTGTAGGGTGTATCAAAAATATGAACTCCCATATCTCCTAGAGTTCCACAACCAAAATCCAAAACCTTTCTCCAGTTGCCCGGGTGATACTCTCCTTCTTTATACGGCCGCTCAGGTGCGGTTCCTAGCCAAAGATTCCAGTCTAGATCAGCAGGAATCGGATCACTACCTTGCGGCATGGGATCATCTGTTCCCCAATTTTTGGGAGACCAAGCTCTGACAGTATGCACCTTTCCGATTATTCCAGATTGAATCAGAAGCGTAGCCAATTTGTAATCATAGAATGAGTGAACTTGAATACCCATCTGCGTAACCAAGCCTTTTTTCTCAGCTACTTTCTTCATTTCTCTGGCTTCAGAAACATGATGCGTCAAAGGCTTTTGACAATAAACCGCCTTATCCATTTTCATCGCCATTAAGGAAGCCGGAGCATGGGTGTGATCAGGAGTAGAGACAACTACTGCATCGATATCCTTTTTTAGCTCTTTCAAAAGCACCCGGTAATCCGCATAGGTCTTCGCTTGAGGAAAATCAGCAGCAGCTTTCCCAAGATTAGTACTATCCACATCACAAAGGGCTACAACCTCCACCAGTGGATGTGAGGAAATAGCCTTCAAATCTTCAACCCCCATCGCACCTACTCCAATTTGGGCAATCCTCAATTTACCATTGGCTTGTGCCTGTGCAAGAAGGGCTGGTGAAAGTGCAAGAGCAGCTGCCCCAAGGCCAGTTTTCTTGAGGAAATCTCTTCTGTCAATAATCTGGAAATTCTTCTTCATGATGTGCTTTTTGATCGATAGGATTAGTTTAGGTTTATTGGAAAAAAGAAATGATCGAAGCCTATAGAAGGGTTCTTTCATTTTGCATGCTTTTCGCGTTTTAAGATAGCTTCCAAAAATGGATTTGCAAATCCCAATTACTCAAAAGGTCATGTTTCAGCGACAAAGGCTAAGCATGAAAATCGGTAATTCTCCAAATCCTGACTATATTTTGCCAATATTTTAAAAGCCTGACACAAACCCTTGTAATGATGAATAGAAGGCCTTTTTTGCAAAAACTTGGAATCCTAACTACTTCTACGATGACGCTTCCTTTTTATCTTTTTGGCAAAATGCAACTCCCAAAGGAGACAAAGTTTAAGTTTATCACTGCCTCAGACGGTCATTTCGGACAACCTAATACCGATTTTGAAAAAAGCCATCAAGATCTAATCCAAGCGATCAATAAAGAAAAAGATGTGGATTTTGTGGTTTTCAATGGAGATCTGATTCATGACGAGCCAAGCTTGATGCCTGAAGTCAAAAAGGTCTATGATCAAGTGCAGCACCCCTATTTTGTGACGAAAGGCAATCATGATCGAGTGGATGAGGAGACTTGGAATCAAATCTGGAATCAAACTTCCAATTTTTCCAAAGTTCATCAAGACGAGCTGGGGATGGTTTTGCTGAATTGCTCCAATCCAAAAGGTGATTATTTATGTGCTGATCTTGATTATGCCAAACAGACTTTAGATGAATTTTCCACCCTTCCCCATGTCATGGTTTTCATTCATATTTCTCAAAATGATTGGACTCGTCATGGAGTCAGCTGTCAGGGATTTATGGATTTGATTGCTTCTTATCCCAATGTACGGGCAACTTTCCACGGACACGACCATGACGTAGACGGGGTTATGCTTTACCGGAAGAAGCCTTTTCTTTGGTCTGGGCATTTTGGGGGCAGTTGGGGAAATCCATTTCCAAGCTACCGAGTCTGCGAGGTTGGAGCTGATGGATCGGCCGCTACCTATTTAAAGCGAGTTTCGGACGGAGTAATTCTTAATGGCTACACCCTTTAAAACTCAATCCGAGACTTTTTGAAACACTAAAAAGTGCTGAATCTTTAAAAATTTCCCGTTTTCTACCAGCTTAAACCCATTTGCCTTCAGCTCCTTTTCAGCTTGGCGAGCGGTCATCTTATGAAGTGGCTTGATCGCAATCGTCGGGTCCTCACCTCTGTATTCGATTAGAATTAATTTACCATCGGGTTTCAGAGATTGATGAATGGATTGAAGCATTTCTTGTGGAAACTCTAATTCATGATAAACATCCACCATAAAGGCTACATCAATTGCTTCTTCAGGTAAATTGGGTGATTTAGAGCTTCCTTTGGTGGGAATTACCTGCTCAAACCCTAGTTCTTTTCGTTTTCGGTCCAGGTAATTCAATGCCTCATCTTGAACCTCGACTGCGTATATTTTTCCATCGGGAATTCTTTCTGCCACGCGAAAAGTATAGTATCCGGAACCCGCACCGATATCAGCGACCACACTTTCTGAAGTCAATGGTAAGTTTTTTACCGCTAAAGAGACCCCTTCTTCCCCCTCTCTACTATCACGCTCCAACCAGTCTTTTCCTGCAAAACCCATAATATGGGAGATTTCCCGCCCCATGTAGATTTTGCCTGTTCCATCCCAAGAGGGATTTTTGAATTTATAAGGTGAATCATCTTTTTGAGACCCATTCTGAGCCTGACAGGCTATAAGTGGCAGGATGCAACCTAAAACAAGAATTGAATATCGGAGAATCTTCATGATTATTTTTTTTATAAAAACCACTAAAGTGGAAAGCTGTTTAAATCATTGGTACTTTCTAATGGAATTCGCAACGATCTTATTTTCCATTCTTCAAAAAGCAAAAAAAATGGCTCCCATTTGAGAGCCATTTTGATATTATAAGTTATGATTAATTAATCATGAAGATCGAAGCGATCCAAATTCATGACCTTATCCCAAACTTTCACGAAGTCGTGGACAAACTTCTCAGCTCCGTCAGCGCAGCCATATACTTCGGCATAAGCTCTTAGCTCGGAATTAGATCCAAAGATCAAGTCAACTCGAGTACCAGTCCACTTTGGCTCACCTGTCTTGCGATCACTACCTACGAAAATGTTGCTCTTATCATTAGTAGCTCTCCAAGTGGTTCCTAAATCAAGGACATTCACAAAGAAATCATTGGTCAATTGTCCTGGCTTATCAGTGAAGATTCCGTGCTTTGATCCATCCCAGTTGGCGTTGAGTGCTCTCATACCACCAACTAAAGCAGTCATTTCCGGACCAGTCAAAGACATCAATTGAGCCTTATCGACTAGCAATTCTTCTCCTTTTACTTCGCAGCCTTCGGACATGTAATTTCTGAAGCCATCAGCGATAGGATTCAGGTATTCGAAAGAAAGAACTTCAGTCTGCTCTTCAGTAGCATCAGTACGACCTGGAGTGAAAGGAACTTTCACCTCATATCCAGCATCTTTTGCTGCTTTTTCTACAGCTGCACAGCCACCCAATACGATTAGGTCAGCTAGGGAAACTTTCTTTCCACCATCAGCAGTGCTGTTGAACTCTTCTTGGATGCTTCCCAAAGTACCCAATACCTTAGAAAGTTGAGCTGGATTATTCACTTTCCAATTCTTCATAGGCTCCAGACGGATACGTGCACCATTGGCACCACCACGCTTGTCAGAGTTTCTGAAAGTAGAAGCAGAAGCCCAAGCCGTACTTACCAGTTCGGAAACAGTTAGGCCTGAAGCTAGGATATTTGCCTTCAAACCTTCGATATCCTTTTCGTCTACCAATGGGTGATCTACCGCAGGAACAGGATCTTGCCATAGGAGATCTTCAGCAGGAACCTCAGAACCCACATAGCGAGCCTTAGGCCCCATATCACGGTGAGTCAATTTAAACCAAGCTCTAGCAAAAGCATCTTTGAATTCCTTCGGGTTTTCGTAGAATCTTCTGGATATTTTTTCATATTCCGGATCAAATCGCATAGACAAATCCGTAGTCAACATGAATGGCTTATGGAACTTACCTTCGATGTGTGCATCAGGGATAATCGCTTCTGCATCCTTAGCTACCCATTGATGAGCACCTGCTGGACTCTTAGTCAATTCCCACTCATATTCGAACAAGAACTTAAAGTAGTCATGGCTGAATTTAGCTGGGGTAGATGTCCATGCACCTTCTAGTCCAGAAGTAATGGTGTCAGCACCTGAACCTGAACCGTATTTGCTGGTCCAGCCCATTCCCATTTCTTCGATAGAAGCAGCCGCTGGTTCTGGTCCTACATATTCATCAGGATTTGCCGCTCCGTGTGTTTTTCCGAAAGAGTGACCACCAGCAATCAATGCTACTGTTTCCTCATCGTTCATAGCCATACGACCGAAAGTCTCACGGATCGCCTTAGCTGCTTCTTTTGGATCTGGATTGTTTCCAGGACCTTCTGGGTTGACATAGATCAATCCCATTTCAGTCGCACCAAGTGGATTTTCCAAAGCTTCTGGACTTCTGTGTGCTTTCCATTCGGCCTCTGAACCCCAGTAAATATCCTGCTCTGGCTCCCAAATATCTTCACGACCTCCTGCAAAACCGAAAGTCTTGAAGCCCATCGATTCAAGAGATACGTTACCAGCTAAGACCATTAGGTCAGCCCAAGAGAGCTTCTTGCCATACTTCTGTTTGATTGGCCATAGCAACAAACGAGCCTTGTCCAAGTTGGCGTTATCTGGCCATGAGTTTAGCGGAGCAAATCGCTGAGAACCGCTACCTGCGCCACCTCGTCCGTCATGAACCCTGTAGGTACCGGCACTATGCCATGCCATACGAATCATAAATGGACCATAGTGACCGTAATCTGCTGGCCACCACTCCTGAGAAGTAGTAAGCACCTCTTCGATATCCTTTTTCACCTCTGCAAGATCCAAGGATGCAAATTCTTTTGCATAGTTGAAATCTTCATTCATTGGGTTGGACAAAGAAGAGTGCTGTCTTAAAATATTCAAATTCAGCTGATTGGGCCACCAATCAACATTTTGAATTCCTTTGCCGGCAGCTGCCTTTGTAGGGCCATTATGAAAAGGACATTTGCTGATGTCTCCATTCACAGAATAGCTGCTACCGCCGTTTTCGTGTGGATTGTTCATGATGTTATCGTTTATAGTTAATTGTAAATTTCAAGTCTTACGAAATTACCAAAAATTTTATTGATATGAATTTTTTTTTGATTGATAAAAACTATGAGGCTTTACTACCCATGTCAGTTTTGCAGAAATGAATTTTTGTGAAAAAAAGCTGATAAAAGTCTCCATTTTTTCAAATGATTAGACTTAGAAAAATAGCCTAAAGAAATTCCAGATCGAAGAGGTTTTCTTTATATCAAAATGGTCATTACTGGAATCGTCGTGATGAAGATTATCGGGTGTTTAGACCATTCCTACCCATTTTCTCTCTTTTTTTCAGGCTTTTTTATTAGAATCACTTAGGTTAGATTTCAATATCCCACCAACACTCATGAGCAGGTTATTCAGAAAATTCAGACAAGAGATTATTTCCAAAGGTAAAATCCAAAAATATTTGCTCTATGCTTTGGGAGAAGTGGTCCTTTTAGTCATTGGGATAATGATTGCCCTAGCTATCAATAACGACAACGTCATTAATCAAAACCGGGTCAAGGAGCAAGTGTACCTTAAGGGGTTGAAGGAGGATTTTCAGATCAGTCAATTCAAACTAGAGGAATTGATCAAAGTCAACCGAAACAATCTTGAAAATGCCAAGAAAATCATCCAAGCTGACCCAAAAGACTCCAACCTTTTAGAAAGTCAATTCTCCCAATGGGTTTTTGAGGCATTGGCATTCGAAATTTCCTTTAGCCCAAACAATTCCCTGCTAATGGAAATGATCAATTCGGGAAGTCTCAAAGATGTATCCAATCCAGACTTGAGGAAATCCCTCACCGATTGGTTAGCTAATTTGGAGGATATTCACTCTCAGGAAAATGAATTAAGCATACAGCGAGAAAAAGTGATCAATGTATTTGACGAAGAAGGATATAGCATCCGGAGAGTCTTTGAAGATGCCGGGGTTACTCAGGCGTTGGGGATTTCAAAAGGTGATTTTTCAGGAAGCAATCTGCAGATTTTAGAATCTGTGTCTTTTGAAAACCGACTATTGATCTTTATTCTGACGACTCAAGCTACTGAGGAGGCGCATTACCTGCCTCTCATGGACAAATTAGAATACATTTTGGCCTTGATTGAAAAGGAAATTGATTGATATGATGATACACAATGATGGCTTTGTCATAGTCTTTCTAGCTGGAAGCTTGAAGGAGAGAGAGTGAAGCACCCTGATTCTAAACCTTGAGGGTTTATTTCTGGCCTTAAACTTCGCAAACTGGAAGAAAAGCAGAGATAGAAGTCGATTGATACTTAAGGCCTTGAAATATGGTAATTTCTTTTGCTCCTAATAAATTTTAACTTAAAAAAGTAAAAACTAAATTTTAGAATTTCATAGTTTAATGATTCAATAAATTACATTAGCTATGAAATATCTAGGGATTACGTTGATTCTTTTTTTCAGCACTATAGGATTGGCCTTTGCACAGGAAAAAATAGAATGGCTCAGTGATTCTCAAAAGGATACACTGAAGCACCGGTGGAAATCACTTCCTGAATTTAACATAGACTCTATTGGTAAAGGCAGGATACTCTTGGACAGTGGTTTTTTATTTTTACCCAAGAGTCTAAATCCAGAAAGGTATATGGACTTATTACCCAACCCTAAGTTTAGAGTAGGGATGCCTCCTATCTATCAATTACCTGACCCCCAAAGCCGCATGCCCATCAAGGAGTTTGATGATTCGGTGAATTACACTATTCAAATCAAAAAAATCGACTAAGATTCCAAATTGCTAACCACTAAAAAAGCCCGATTCCTACACGAAACCGGGCTTTATCATTTATCAACACTTGATTTTTAACTAAAATTCGGGTGGACTAATTTAAGACCTGAAACGTTAAACTTTTTCATTTCAAACCACTTACAATTCACTACTTTCAAAAACTATCTACTTATCCTGCGGCTTATCCCGCTGCATCTCAACCATATCTACAGGAGGCGGTGTATTATCACCCAAGAGGTGCCGCACGAAGTAATCTCCCATTTTCCAGAAGAAGTATTCGGCCATGGGTCCGTATCCATGACGCTGACCTGGCAAAATCACAAATTCAAATCGTTTCCCAGCTTTGATCAGTGCTTCGGCCATTCGAATTGTTCCCGCCGGGTGCACGTTGTTATCCACATCTCCGGTGCTGAGCATCAGATGGCCTTTTAGGTTTTTAGCCAAGTCGGGATTCTTTTCTATTTGGTAGACAAAAGTGGTATCACCTTTTGGAGTGACAACTTCTTTCACGCCGTGGTGCTTTTCAGACCACCAGCGGTTATAAATATTATTTTCATGATTTCCAGCAGATGAAACAGCTACTTTGAACACTTCAGGATAAACAAGCATTGCTGCCGTAGACATAAAACCCCCACCGGAGTGACCGTGAATTCCTACTCGATTTCTATCGATGAAGGAGTGCCGGTCTGCCAATTGATCTACTGCAGCTTTCTTATCTGCTAAGCCATAATCTCTCAGGTCGCCGTATCCATAATTGTGATACCACTTGGATCTCGCAGGATGTCCTCCTCTATTTCCTAAAGTCACAACTACAAAACCAAACTGCGCCAAACGGTCTGTTCGGTCCATGCTTCTTCCAAAGGACTTATTCACGGCCTCAGTCTGAGGACCTGGATAGACATATTGTACCAATGGATATTTCCGTGTGGAATCAAAGTCAAAAGGCTTGTACATCACCCCGTACAAATCCGTAATTCCATCATCCGCTTTAAACTTGAAGGGTTCTGGGAATTGGTAGCCTGCGGCAAAAAGCTGGGACAAATCGGCTGTTTCCAAATCCATCACCTTATTTCCGTTTCTATCCATGAGGACAGAAACAGGCGTTGTGTTCACTCGGGAGAAATTATTGACAAAAAATGAAGCATTGTCATTTATCTCGATGCTGTGATTGAAGTTGCCAGAATTGAGAAGACTGATTGCCCCACCATCCATGCTGACACTGTATAGATGTTCATAGTAAGGATCCTCATCCTTTTCACGTCCGTTTGCTACAAAGTAAACTTTTCGATTACGCTCATCTACTCTAGCCACACCACTTACATGGAATGGACCTGAAGTCAATTGTCTTTTGAAGCTTCCATCTTTTCCATAGAGGTACAAATGTGCCCAACCGTCACGCTCAGACCACCAGATCATGTCATTTCCGACCAGCTCCAACTTGTCAAAATCTATGTAAGTATTGCTACGCTCTTCGATCAAGACCTCCTTTTCACCGGTAGTGATATTCCAGCGGCAGACATCTACTCGCTTCAAGTCTCTACTGGTGATAGCAAAATAAAACTCATCCAAATCTCCCAACCAAGTTGCTGGTCGGAAGTCATCGTCTCTGGTATTTGCCGGAGGGGTAGTCGACCAAAGACTGACCGTCTGATCTTTAAAGGTGGAGATAGGAAGCTTGCTCATCTCTTCAGAGTCGAAGGAGTAGTGCAACAATTCAGTTTGTGGCTGCTCCTTTTCACCTGGCATCGCATACTTGTAGGTTTCCAAAGTGGGTCTTGGATCCCGGGTATTGTGAATGACCCACAGGTCTTTGACTTTTCGTTGATCACTTCGAGTTAAGATAAACTGCTTGGAATCACTGCTCCAAAGTACACCCACCCGCTTTCGGTCATTCTTCTTCTTTTCTTCCTCCACATTATCGTCTCCTCGGCCTCCCCAGCCATATTCATAATCTTTCTCGCCATCCGTGGTCAATTGGTTTTCCACGATAGTCGAATCTTTCTCATCCTTCACTGCCTTTAGGAAGTTTTCCTTATCCATCCAGTAAAGGTTAAAGTTTTTGGCAAAGACTACCTTGGAGGAGTCGGGTGCAATATTTGCCCAGGAAAGACGTTTTGGATCTTTTTCAGTCTCTATTTCTGTCAGCGTCTGAGACGAAATATTCCAAAGAAAAGTGTGGACTTTCTTCTCTAAAGAATCCTTGGCATTCTTATTTTTCTCCTTGATCTCCGCCCAGTCAGACTTTAGCACATCTGCAGTGGATTTCACCTTGAACCGAATAGTATTTTCATCTTCCAGAAGTTTCAAGTCATCAAGCTCCAGATGCTGACCGTCGTAGGGGTCTTTCACTGCTTTGGTTATTTCCGCAGCCAGTTTGTCCCGATCAAAAAGTTCGGTCTTGGTTTTCCTTACCGGGTCGACTACATACCAGCGTTTTCCATCACTAGTTTCGTATTCATACCAGAATCGGTCAGACTTCTTCATCCAATGAGGATTGACAGAAGTTGAGAAAATCATTTTGCGAAGTTTGGCAGGAGCAAAGCGGGAAGCTAGTTCATAATTTCCCTTGTATATGGGCTCCTGTGCTAAACCTAAATTGACGGTCAAAAAGAGACCTAAAATCAAGAATATTCGCTGCATTATTTAGTGAGTTTAATTCGAAAACGAAACTAAATAACAACTGCGAATTGCTTTTTACCACTTGCGTAAAAATCTCATTCTTAGCAGAATCAAATCTGCCAAGAAACCTTTGCATACCTCGGGGTAGCTTTTGTTATTATGCCACCGATCAGATAAAAAAGATAGTAAGTAAGCATCGTAATAGTCGCAAAGGGAACTTGCCAAAGACTCAAATTAACTTTTGCACGGTTTTTCCAAATTCTAACGATGGTGTTTTTACTTCGCAGCAGATAAATTTTGAAAAACCTAAATTCCGGATTACCAACTTGAAAATCCCTCTCAAAAAGGCGCAAATAATCATCCCTACCCTCAGCCAAAGCCCGGTTGAAAAAGTGTTCCCAACCATTAGGTGCGGGGTGTGATGCTTTTGCCTGATGGCAAATGAATAATTTCACTCCTTTTCTTTCCAAATCTTTCCAAAGCAAGGTGTCTGCACCTCGGGTGACTCCCTCAGCCATTTTTGGATAGGGATTGTCAATGAGGAGCTGCTTTTTACAAATAAAATTATTGGAGAAAATAAGATTTGCTGATTCCATATCGGATCGATCAGATGGGGCAGGGAAAAACCAAGCTAAAGCGAAACACTTTCCCATAAAATCGGAATAGTCAATATGTGTGGCCCCGGCGATGATAGCCTCAGGATATTTTTGGTGAGCATTCAATAGAGCCTCAAGCCAACCTGCCTGTGGAATGATATCACTATCTAAAATAATTACCGTCTCTCCCTTTGCATGTCTTACTCCCTCATTTTTTAATTGAAAATAGTGAGCATCTTTCACATCCAATACCCTAGTCTCTTCCATTTCGGGAAGATTTTTTTCATCAAGAACATTTCTTAAGAAATCAGATATAAACTCTTCGGAAACTTGCTCTGAATTGTGAAGAATAAGCAACTCAAATTGAGCTTGCTCTTGATTATTAGACTGTAAATGAATCTGAGTTAGCAATTCACTTGTCCGTTCTAGTTCAGAAAGAATGGCGTTTTCCCACTCTAATACAAAAGTGATTTTCATAGTATCTAAAATAAAAGACTGAAAAGGTAGTTATTTCATTTCAAAAAAGAAAGAAAAGCACGACCCATCTTATTTTTCACATCTGCTTAACACAGCCTTCACTTTCACCAAAGAAAATTTGGAAAAAATAGCAAATACTTAACAGACTAAGTGTTACAGATTTACAATACCACGCTACCTTTCAACCAAAACCAATAGCGTGAAAACTCACTTCAAAACGATCATTGTATCTGACGTTCACTTGGGTACCAAAGGCTCAAAAGCAAAAGAAATAGCGCGATTTCTCAAACAGTACCACTGCGATAATCTTATTTTGAATGGTGACATAATCGATGGGTGGCAACTCAAAAAATCGGGGGCTTGGAAGCGAAAACATACCCGTTTTTTCAACCGCATCCTCAAAATGATCGAAAATCATAATACGCAAGTTTTTTACTTGAGAGGAAACCATGATGATTTTCTGGATCAAATTCTTCCTCTTCAAATTGGCAACCTTTCGATTCAGACGGATATGATCTATGAATCTCAAGGAAAAAAATACTTCATCACCCATGGCGATGTTTTCGATAGCATTACGACCAATCTTCGCTGGATAGCCTATTTGGGCGATATGGGTTACACATTCCTCCTTTGGCTCAATCGAGTGGTCAATCACTACCGATTCAAAAGAGGCTTACCTTACTTTTCATTGTCTCAGTATATCAAAGGCAAAGTAAAGTCTGCGGTATCCTATGTGGATCAATATGAAACTGAGCTCGCCAAAATGGCAAAAGCCAAAGGCTGTGACGGGATCATCTGTGGGCACATCCACAAGGCAGAAAATCGATGGATAGATGGTGTTCATTATCTCAACTCAGGTGATTGGGTGGAGACAATGTCGGCTTTAGCAGAAGATCATGAAGGCAACTGGCAATTGATCTACTATTCCGAAATCAATTTCAAGGAAATCAGAGATCAGGAGATTGGCAGTTTCTTTTCCGGAAATGAAGAGGAAGATGAGAGTACCATCATTCCACTTCGAAAGGTATCGTTCGATAGCCCAAAAGACGACTTGAATCCACCTGCATTTCGATAAGTATGAAGTTCGTTTTTATCGTACAAGGCGAAGGCCGGGGTCACATGACACAAGCTATCGCGTTTTCAAATCTATTGCGCAGGCAAGGTCATGAACTCGCAGGTGTTTTGGTTGGGAAAAGTCATCGAAGAAGTATTCCGGATTTTTTTAAAAGAGAAATTCAGGCTCCAATCCTTGCTTTAGACAGTCCAAATTTTGAAGCAGATGGAGCAGAGAAAAAAATCCTTTTAGGAAAAACCATCCGCAAAAACCTTAAAAAAGCTCCCATTTTCTGGAAAAGTCTCCTGCAAATCGACGATCAAATAAAAAGCCTGAATCCAGATGTAATTTTGAATTTTTATGATCTTTTGGGAGGCTTGTATTCTTTTCTTTTCAGACCAAAAGCAGCCTATTGGGTGATCGGTCATCAATACCTCTCGGGACATCCTGATTTTATTTTTGCACCGGGAAGACACTTGGAGCGATTCCTTTTCAGACTCAATACCCAAATCACTGCCTGGGGCGCAAAGGAGATTTTGGCTTTGTCATTTTTGCCGCAAAAAATGGCAAGTCGAAAAATTCGTGTCGTACCTCCTCTCCTTCGACAGGAAGTCAAGAAGCTAGCTCAGCATCAAGGCGACTTTTATCTTGCCTATATGGTCAATCCCGGATACGGGCAGGAGGTGATAGCGTATGCCAAAGCTCATCCACACATCCAGATCAAAGCTTATTGGGACAAAAAAGATGCAGCCGAAGTTGAGCAAGTCCTTCCCAACTTGACCCTAAACCGTGTGCATGATCAGCGCTTCTTGCAAGATATGGCAGCTTGTAAGGGCCTAATCTGTACGGCTGGCTTTGAATCCGTCTGCGAGGCGATGTATCTAGGCAAGCCAATACTTGTCATCCCTGTAGCTGGACAGTACGAACAAGCCTGTAATGCACTAGAGGTATTTCGTTCCGGCATAGGAAAAACAGCTAACTCATTTGATTTTTCTATACTCGAATTGGCTGTTCTTGAAAAAACCAATCCTCTTCAAGAGGATTTTCAACGATGGGTAGAAACTTGGGAGCAAGTGCTCAAGCAGCTACTTCCGGTGCCTGAGAAGGTAAGCATTTTCATCCAGTCGTCGGATTTGAGCTATACTTGATTTAAATCATCCCGTCAACAAATGTCAGAACCCGACTTCGTACGGCTAGGCATGGAAGGCGAAGTCGGAGGATTCACGAGCTTCTTTTCAGCATCACCCAATGCCAGAAATACATTCTGAACTCGGATAAACTCTTCGAAAATAGCTTCTCTTTTGGCAGAGTTACCAGAAAACTGAAGCCCCATTTCGTATTTTTTTAAATCATAGGCCAAGAGCATTTTTTGGTAAGTTTCCAAAAGGCCTGAGGTAATTTGAGTTGATGCTGTACTTTTCAAACCATTTGCCGGAGGCGGAGGTGGTGGCAACTGCTTTAGTTCTTCCTCGGTCAAATCTTCCCGAAGCTTGAAGTAATATCCATCCTCCTTCTTCAATCGAATGTAGGGAGAGAATGGATGAGTCGGTCTTTCTGTCAGCCTTTTATCCTCCACTCTTAATCGGAAATACTTACCACCAAGATCCAAAAACTCCTCCATCAATTCCTCTTGATCCCTTTTGTCTTTCTCAATAAAATGAACTCCTGTGTTGAGTTTTTCATGGTAAGCTTTGAGCTCTTTTTGATAAAGAGAAACAGGGTTCGTATTCGTCGAGAAACTTTGATTTTTAGGTTCATCCACCGGGATCGTTACTGTCCCACGAAGAGGCTTGGTTCTAGGGTCCGAAAACTCCCCAAAATTATTTTCAAAGCCTTCTTTCGTGTACAAATTGACTTGATAATTCTGCGGAAAGCGTTCCGAACGGGCATTTAAATGAACAAAACTGGAAAAGAAATGGACGATTTCTTCCTGTGAAATTTCATCCAATTTTGAATTGGGAATAACTTCTCCATCAAGCCAAAGCGCAAACTTCTTACCATCCTTCCAACTTTCAATTTGCTCAGTTGATGGCCCTTTAGGGTCCATTTTTCTAGGTACATCCGGTAGTCCATCCTTTAATGGTTGAGGAAGCTCTTCATAGCTCACTTCTTCCAATTCCCCATCCGGGTATTTCAGAATGAATTTGGTCTGACTGTAATATTCAGCTTTAGTCATCTGCTGAAGCGGCTTTTGATAAACTAGCTGGTAACTTTGACTCAGGTTTTCTTCCAATTGGCTAACACCTTCGCCGTCAATCCACACCAATCTTCGGATGTCATGCTCCCTAAATATCTTTTTGACTGCATCAATTTCACCCATAGAGTTTCCCTCATGAATGATCATCTGGATCAAAAGTTCTTTATCAGGAAGCTGATCTAAAACAGTGGATAATTTGGCTATGGGTTGCACCTCATTGCTTTGTGGATCATTTAGGATGAAGCGGCCTTCGGTAGCCAGGTAGAAGGTTAAGTCATATAAATTTTCTGAGCTTTCAACTTCCGTGGGAAATATATGTACCTCATGCCTCGGCACATCGATTGGCTTCTTTACATGTTCACTAAATCCATAATAAATCAAGCCCATCATCGGGATCAAAAACAATAATTTCAGGGCTGTTCGGATAGGCTTCTGTTCTTTACTCATCATCTGCATTCGTTTTTTGGTTAAAGAAAAATTGAGACGGCTAGTCAAGGAATGTTGCGTACTTGAAATCGCCAAGGATAGGAGCTGTCGCTGATAGGAAATTTGATCTACTTTTTGGATGGCTGCTTGATCCGCAATAAACTCATGATTGAGCTGAATGGACTGCTTAGCCCAATAAAGACCCGGGTGAAACCAAAAGGGTATCATTAAAAATTCAATAAAAATCAAATCAAGGCTGTGTTTTTCCCGCACATGACAGCGTTCATGCTCGAAGATCGCATCACTCAATCCTTCCGCTTCAAAGCTTTTTTTGTGGACGAAAATAAAATTCAAAAAGGAATAGGGAAGGGTATCCTCCTCCAACAAAACCAAAACCTGATCTCGATAAATAATACGGATATTAGAATTCGCTTTAGTCTTCAAAACTCTAAAATTCCAAAAAAATCGATAAGCAAAAATCAAGGAAACCAGCCCGTAAAGCCCAATTCCAAGATATTTCCAAGAAAATTGCAGGGGAGAATTAGGTGATTCGGATTTTTCAAAATTCTGCTGAAAATCTCCTTGACTGTTTACTGACATACCATCTAGCTCCTCGAGTACAACCCATTCGCTAGGAGTAGAATCTGGGATTTCGATTTGATTCAGTGGCAATAGAAAAGAAATCAGCACTGCGAAAAGGAGGTAGAACCGATTAAATCGATACAAGACTTCCTGCTGCAAAAACAGACGATAAAATAGCAGCAAAAGCAGTAAGCAAAGGATGGATTTGAGCAAGTATTCCATTACTTTTTTTGGTTTAGTTGGTCATCTATCATAGACTTTAGCTCTTTTAATTGAGCCTCGGTAAAAGAGCTTTGCTTCGCAAAAAATGAAGCAAACTGAGCAGGAGAATCATTGAAAAAGTTCTTGATCAAACCTTGAAGGTGTTTGCCAAAATAGGACTCTTTTGATACAAGTGGAAAATAAAGCCTAGCCTTTCCCTCTGTCTGATAGTCCACGAATTTTTTCTCCTGCATTCGTTTGAGCAAGGTGGAAATAGTAGTCGCTGCAGGCTTGGGATCAGGGTACATTTCAATCAGATCTTTCAGAAAAGCTTTTTCCTTTTCCCAAAGGTGATTCATTAATTCTTCTTCGGCTTTGGATAGCATAGATATTTAGATTAATATTCTACAAATGTAGAAGAGTTTAATCATTCTACAAGTGTAGAAGAATAGTTTTATGATATTTTTAGAAAAACATAAGTGAATCCTAAAATCTGAGAAATAGGCATTTTAAAGGAGTTCGTTTCATAAACAGCTGAAAAACAACCTCTAAATACTTTCTCTCCAAGAAAAAATAATCAGCTGAGCTGAACAGAATTGCGAATTTTCGGCTTAAATACCCAGAAATTGATAATTTCACCACCTGCTCAAGAAGAAGACCATGTTAGCCGAACATATACGATTACACGAAGATAGAGAATACAAAAAGCATTGGAAAAAATGGGGCCCCTATCTCACTGAGAGACAGTGGGGAACCGTCCGTGAAGACTATAGCCCTGATGGTGCCGCCTGGGAAAATGTGACACACGATGAGGCACGTAGCAAGGCATATCGCTGGGGAGAGGAAGGCATCGGTGGAATTTCCGACCACAAACAAAAACTTTGTCTTGCCTGGGCATTTTGGAATGGAAAAGACCCATTTATCAAAGAGCGACTTTTTGGATTGACAGGAAATCAGGGAAATCATGGGGAGGATGTCAAAGAAATCTATTACTATCTTGACTCCACGCCGACTCACTCCTACATGAAGATGCTTTATAAGTATCCTCAAGCCGAATTCCCTTACCAAAAACTACTTCTGGAAAATAAGAAAAGGCAAAAGACCGACCCTGAATTTGAACTGATCGACACAGGAGTCTTTGACGAGGATCGGTACTTTGACATTTTTATAGAATATGCCAAAAATGACGCAGAAGACATTGTCGCGAAAGTAACCATCCATAACAGAGGTCCCGAATCAGCTCCCATTTGGGTGATGCCCACGCTTTGGTTTCGAAAAACTTGGTTTACAGGTCACGAACCCTTCATGCCAAAGTTGAGTCTGGTCCGCTCAAATAGAATCAAAGCGTTCAATCCCAAATCAGGAAACTATTCCATCACCTTCAGTGGCAACCCAGATATTCGGTTTTGTGATAATGAAACCAATCGGGAAAGGCTCTACAATATCCCCAACGAGCGGGAGTTTCATAAAGACGGTATCAATGATTATCTGATCAAAAAGGATGACTCCAAAGTCAATCCAAAGTTTACCGGCACCAAAGCAGCGGCCATTTACCACCTTGACATTCCAGCTGGAGAAAAAGTAGAGATCAAAATGCGACTTCAGCATCAGTTGGAAGATCAGCCACTAGAAATTTGTGAAACCTGCTTAGAAGAAAGAAAGCGGGAGGCCGATGAGTTCTATGGTCAATTGCAAGATCGGGTCACGGATCCTGACCTAAGACAAATACAGCGGCAAGCCTATGCGGGCATGATGTGGTCTAAGCAGTTTTATTATTACGACGTAGAAAGATGGCTGGAAGGAGATCCCGGAAGATATGTCCCTCCAGTTGCTCGTAAAAAAGGCCGAAATCACCAATGGCGACACCTTCAAAACTACGATATCATTTCCATGCCGGACAAATGGGAATATCCATGGTATGCGGCATGGGACTTAGCATTTCATTGTATTCCAATAGCTCGAATTGACCCGGAATTTGCCAAAGATCAGCTGCTACTGCTACTCAATGAGTGGTATATGCATCCCAATGGTCAAATCCCTGCCTACGAGTGGAACTTCTCGGATGTCAATCCACCGGTTCATGCTTACGCGGTGCAGCGCGTTTATCAAATAGATAAAAAAGCCAATGGAGGAAAAGGTGACCAGGAATTTCTAGAGCGTGCGATGCACAAACTCATGCTCAATTTCACCTGGTGGGTCAATCGAAAAGATAATGACGGCAAAAATATATTCGAGGGAGGATTCTTAGGACTGGATAATATTTCCATTTTCGATAGATCTGCAGCGGAGTATTATCAGGGCAAACTGGAACAAGCCGATGGTACTTCTTGGATGGCTATGTTTTCGTTGAACATGCTTCGAATGTCTTTGGATCTTTGCGAGTTCAACACTGTGTATCAGTACACTGCGACTAAATTTCTGGAGCACTTTCTCTACATCGCCGGAGCAATGAACAATATCTCAAAGGAACACATATCGCTTTGGGATGATGAGGACCAGTTTTTCTATGACGTTTTCCACTTCAAAGGAAAAGAGCCAGAAAAGCTAAAGGTTCGCTCTATTGTGGGTTTGATTCCACTTTTTGCGGTGGAGCCTATACGAGAAGAGCTCTTCGAAAGCCTGCCTGAATTCAAGAAAAGGCTGGACTTCTTTATGCGAGAAAAGCCAAAATTAGCAGCGCTGGTATCAAGTTGGATTCATCCAGGAAAAGGCAAACGCAGACTTTTCTCTTTGCTGCGAGGACACCGAATGCGAAGTGTCCTTCACAAGATGTTGGATTCCGAGGAGTTTTTGAGTGATTTTGGGATTCGATCCCTATCCAAATTCCATTTGGCCAAACCTTACACACTTCAAATGAACGGAGATGCCTATTCAATCAGATATACTCCTGGAGAGTCTGACACCCGGATGTTTGGAGGCAACTCAAATTGGCGAGGACCGATATGGTTCCCTATTAATTACCTGATCATTGAGTCGCTGAAGAAATTCAACTTCTACTATGGCGGTGACTTCTCGATCGAATACCCAACCGGATCGGGCAATTACCTTTCCATGGATATGATTGCAAAGGAACTTTCTCTGAGATGTATGAAGATTTTCATGAGAGATGCCAATGGAAACAGACCTGTCTTTGGGAATCAGGAAAAATTCCAGAAAGACCCTCATTTCAAGGATCATATTTTATTCTATGAATATTTTCATGGTGATAGTGGCAAAGGCCTTGGCGCTTCCCATCAGACAGGCTGGACAGGCCTAGTGGCAGAGATGATCCATAAATATTATAAAGAAGAAAAACTAGAAGTAAATGCCTCTACTCCCCTTTTTAGAAGCTAATCGCCTCGAAGCAGGCTGTGATGAAGTAGGAAGGGGCTGTCTCGCAGGTCCCGTCGTGGCAGCTGCTGTTATTTTACCTGAGGACTTTTCGAACCCTTGGGTAAATGACTCCAAAAAATTACTCAAATCGCAGCGGGAAGAATTGGTAGAAGAAATCAAGTCCACTGCACTTAGCTGGGCCATCGCAGAGGCAAGCGTAACCGAGATCGACCAAATCAATATTTTGAATGCCTCTTTCTTAGCAATGAAGCGAGCTGTTTTGGGACTAAAAACTCAACCCCATCACTTATTGATCGATGGGAATCGATGGAAGTCTGATTTACAAATACCTCATACCTGCGTGATCAAGGGCGATGGAAAGTTTGCCAGCATTGCAGCTGCTTCCATTCTAGCTAAAGTCTATCGAGATGATTTGATGGCTAAGCTGGCAAGGGATTTCCCTTACTACGGATGGGAAACCAATGCAGGCTACCCCACAAAAGTACATCGAAAGGGAATCTCAGACCATGGAGCTACGCCGTGGCACCGATCAAGCTTTAAGCTTTTACCAGATCAGTTGGAGCTCAATTTTAAGTAATTTATTTTTTAGGCTTTTCTACTACTCGCTCAAAAACCAGTTTACCACTATTGCCTGACTTTGTAATGGGTTCCAGCACCAATCTATTCTCATCAAAGTCTACGATTTTTGCCTTTCGCTCCATTTCTCCCTCACGGATGATCAATACATCCCCTTCACCGATCTCAATTTGAGCACGACGCTGTACGATGGTCTGATTGACCATGTCGGTATAGCGAAGGGAATCTCCTGGGGTAAATTGATATATCGTGGACTCAAGCCTATTCTTGATTCGATATTCCATATTTGCCCGGGTAGCTGAGTCGGCTTCTCTGAATTGGGCGGAATTTCTAATTCGATCAATCCCATCGAAGTAAACCAATTGCCATTTACCGATGAGTTGTTGTGCTTCTATGCTAGAAATGCTCAAGAAGAGCGAAAGCAGTACAGGGGAAAGAAAGGATAGGTTCATATTGATACCTAGGCAATTTTATTGCCAAAAAAAATTCTATCAGCCAGGAACGACTTTCACATTTAAAAAAGGAAGCCATTCCTCGGCATGTCTCTCGGCATAATCAGCCAAAAAATAAGATAGTGTTGGCTTAAAAGGAAGGATTTTTAAAGGCATACCTGCTTCTTCCGGTGTCTTGTTTCCTTTATTTACGTTGCAGCGATTGCAGGCGGTAACCAGATTGGTCCAGGACGTTTTTCCACCCTTAGATCGAGGTACAACATGATCAATTGTCAAATGCTTCACCGATCCACAATACTGACATTCTCCATTATCTCTTCGAAAAAGGTTAGCCCGATTGAGCATCACCCCCCGATAAGGAATGCTTTTATATTGATTAAGTCGTATGACAGCGGGATATTCAAAACTTCTACTAATGGTTCGGATCTGTAAAAGTTCGTAGGTGGATAGCATGGTTGCCTTCTCAAGCAAAGTAAGAACTATAGCCTTTTGGGCTGAGACTACTGCCACCGGTGAGTGATCTAAATTTAATACCAATACCCGCTTTTCCATCTTCAATTAAACACTGACCTAGCTTCCAAAACGACCTGTTTATTTCGATTGTTTGCAAGAAAACCCTCCCATTCCTCAAGATCTGATACTTTCATCCGACTATCCATCCAAAGTACTTCCTCCATGCCCAGGTAGATTGCAAAATGATCTTGACGAGAATCTTCATCATGAAAAATAAATAAATCTCCCGGCATGGCATGATTAAAAGGTAAAATTCTTCCGGGCAAAGTAGCTGAGGACCATTGATATCCGGCGATGGAGTAGATCAAAGCGAATCCCTGTAGCTCGTCCAGACCAAAAATACTTCGGCCTCCCGCTTGCCAAGGAGCATTGATATACCGAAGTGCAATTTCCAGTAATTCATCCCGATCTGCTCGCTTAGCATGGGCTCGGCTAGTTCCGGTAAAGCCTATAGTTTCCTGCCAATTGAAGAGCTCTAATTCCGAAAAGTGCAAGCGGCTTCCAGGCAGCAAATATAGATTTGTCCCCATATATTCTATGGCTGCTATGGGGCTTGTAACTATCTGAAAATCTTGGTCTAGAAAATTTTGATACTCGTCTTTGTGGATTTCCTTGAGTGACTTTGTCGAGATCCAGCCTCCCATTCTACTGTCCTCATGAAAAATGCGATACCACTGACGATCTGTAGACAAAGCAAGTACTTGATAGCATTCCCCAAATAAAAGTTGGGAAATCATCGCCGAATTGGTACTTGGCTGTCGATATACGGGCAGCAGGGTTTGCCTACAAATCCCGAAGGAATCAATTAAGGGCCATTCGTTGAAGTTCTCTTTTGGCATCTTTAGCTTTCAAGTCCTGTCGCTTGTCGTGAGTCTTTTTACCTCTTCCGAGGGCAATTTCCATTTTTGCCAGCCCACGATCATTGATAAATATACGAACAGGAATGATAGTCAGCCCCTTTTCTTGGGACTTCGTATGGAGTTTTTCAAGTTCTTTCTTATTGAGAAGGAGTTTCCGGTCTCTTACCGCCTCGTGATTATAGCTTGAAGCCATGGAGTAAGGAGCGATATGCATTTGCCTCACAAAAAGTTCCCCATTCAAAAAAACGCAGAAAGACTCCGTGAGAGAGACCTTTCCCTCTCGGATGGATTTGATTTCCGTGCCTTTCAGCATGATTCCAGCTTTGAACGTATCAATAAACTCAAATTGAAAGCTTGCCTTCTTATTCTTGATATTGACAATCTTATCAAACTTCTTCTTATCTGCCATTTTAGATTTTCATTTTTGCAAGAGGCGTGACCTCCAAAGAGGAAAATTCCCCTTCCAAATATTTAAAGTGTGCTGCCATGGCTATCATCGCCGCATTGTCTGTGCAGTACTCAAATTTTGGGATAAAAAGTTCCCAGTTTCTCTTTTTTGCCTCCAATTCCAATGTCTTCCTCAACCCTGAATTAGCAGAAACACCCCCTGCAATGGCTACTTGCCGGATCCCAGTTTCTTTGGCAGCTTGCACCAATTTGATACGAAGCATTTCGATCAAAGTATATTGAATGCTTGCACAGAGGTCGAATAAATTTTCCTGAATAAAGTCCGGATTTCCTTGAAGTTGCTCTTTCAGAAAATATAAAACTGCAGTCTTGATTCCACTGAAGGAAAAATCCAGATTCGGCATTCGGGTCACCGGAAAATCAAAAGCTTTAGGATTTCCCTCTTTTGCATATTTATCGATCAAAGGACCACCTGGATAAGGCAAGCCGAGAAGTTTCGCAGTCTTATCAAATGCCTCGCCTACAGCATCATCCCGAGTCTCCCCAATCACTTGCATGTCCAAGGCTGAATTTACTTTGACCAATTGCGTATGGCCTCCACTTACTGTCAAACAAAGAAATGGAAAAGTAGGCTTGGGGTCCTCGATAAAATGCGCTAAGACATGCGCCTGCATATGATTAACCTCAATAAGCGGGATATCCAATGCCTGTGCCATTGCCTTGGCAAAACTCACACCCACCAAAAGCGCTCCCATCAAACCGGGGCCACGGGTAAATGCTATCGCAGAAAGCTCAGATTTTGAAATACTTGCGGAATCCAATGCCTCCTGGACGACTGGCACTATATTTTCTTGATGTGCCCGAGAAGCTAGCTCCGGAACTACCCCTCCATATTTTTCGTGAACTGATTGTGTGGCGATGATATTATTAAGTACTTTGCCATTAGCGATCACTGAGGCGGATGTTTCGTCACAGGATGATTCGATAGCTAGTATGTAATTAGTCTTAGTACCCATTGGAAAATAAACCGAAAGTTACGGATTTTTTGCACAAAGCGTTCCGGATAGTCTTATGGGTAATCTTTTCTCTGACAGTGTTCCTGATCGCTGTTGCCCTATTGGTTCAAACTGCTCCAGTCCAAAATTGGCTCATTCAACGGGCTACTAATTTTCTAAATTCTGACAGTCAGTTTGAAACCTCTATTGGAAGAATTCATCTGAATTGGATGGACGCTTTGAGTCTCTCGGATGTGGAAATCCGAGATCACCGAGATAGTATCATGATTGGTGCAGGGGAAATCTTTGTGGATTTTGAATTGGGAAAGCTCCTTGCGGCAGGTCAGCCAAGCCTTGACCAGGTGAGGATCGAAAAAGCAAAAATTCAGCTTTTGACGCATCAAGGTGACTCATCGATGAATATTAACCTTTGGGTCAATGAATTAAGCAATCGTTTCAGTTCAGGAGGCGGAGGAGCAAGCCCGAAATTTGGGATTGGGCAGATCGATATGCGCAACTCAAGCTTTGCCTTGGTCAACTTCAATTCCGAGCCCATTTCCGAAGGCTTGGATTATAACCGAATGCGGTTTGAGGACATTAGCATTTCAGCCAGTGAATTCTACCTCGACGGAGGTGAAATTGGCATCAAGATAGCCCACATGGTTGGCCTCGAATCTGGGTCTGGATTAAATATCAAGGAATTTCGGACTGATTTCATTTACTCTCCCCAGTTTATGGAATTTGCGAATTTGAAGCTAGTCACGAATGAAAGTCACATCAAAGATTTTTTAAGACTGGAATATAGTTCAGTCGGCGCTTTCTCGGAATTCATTACCGAGGTGACAATCAATGCAAACATGAAAGAAACCACCTTAGGATTGGGAGACCTTCGCTTTTTCGCCCCTACTCTTCCCGATATTCAGGATGAACTAGTAATCACGGGAAACTTCACAGGTCCGGTTTCAGAAATCAAAACAGATGAATTTATTCTTAGACTCGGCGAAAAAACGGAGGTATTTGGATCGATTTTGCTAGACGGCTTGCCAGATATAGAAAATACATACATCAACCTTTCTCTTCAAAACTCCACGCTTGACACCAAAGATTTAAGTCCTTACTTGCCAGAATCCAGCAAAACGGAGGTTTTGAAATTTGGGACTATTCGCCTCAGTTCAAATTTCAGAGGTTTTTTAGACCGGTTCGATACGGATGGAGATTTTCGAACTTCAATAGGAAAAGTTTCAGGCAGGATCCGCTATGAAAACCAAAACGGGAAGAATGAAGTCGTGTCCCGAGTAGATGTTGAAAACTTCAATCTAGGCATCCTGACCGATCAGCGAGAAACTTTTCAAAAAATCTCATTAAGCGGTACGGTAGAGGCAGAAGGAAAGTCACTGGATGATTTGCTTTTGGACCTAGACGCCAATGTTTCAAATTTCGGACTATTGGGCTACAATTACACAGGGATCCAAACTGACGCAAAATACGGCTTGGAGCTTTTCGAAGGGAATATCAGCATCAATGACCCAAACCTAAAATTGAATGGTGGGGGAAGTATCAATCTAAAGGACAGCTCGGAAGCTATTTCTCTACTGCTCACACTAGATTCGGCCAATCTTCAAGCTATTAATCTTATTGACACACCAGCATATTTCAAAGGAAAGTTGGAAATTGACACCCAAGGGATCAATATCGACGATTTGACTGGTATTATGCGTTTCAATGATTTAGTCGTCGGCTACCAAGACAGGGTATTGGAAGTAGGAGATTTTTATTTTCAGTCACTTTTTGCCGGAGGTACGAGGACTATGTCTCTAAACTCTGACTACATCGTTGCTGGTGCCTCGGGTCAGTTTAAATTGGAGCAAATGGCAAAGGATTTACCTTTTTTGCTTCAGCAATATTTGGCCATACTTCTGCAAGACGAAGCCCCAGTGGCGGAAAACACGGACTATTTCTCTGTCCCCTACAATCTTGACCTGAATATCAACCTGATTGATATAAATCCCATTCTACGACTGCTCAAACCCGATCTTTATATTTCTAAAAACACCCTAGTCGAAGGAGCATTTTATCAAACAGAAGAAAATACGATTTTCAACTTTTTCTCAGGGATTGACACGCTACGATATGGTGCTAATGAAGCAAGGCAGGTAAATATTGATTTCAACACTTCCAAAATCATCAACAGTCCCGAGATTTTAGCTTCTTTTTACATCTTCTCAAAGCAACAAAATATTGGCGGAAAACTCGATTTCAGCAATTTGGGATTTGAAGCAATTTGGAACAACGATGCCCTGGATCTGAATTTAGCCCTGGATCAGGACTCGACTCAAAGCAAAGCCCGTGTCAATGCAGTAGCTCAATTTTCCCCTTCTCAAACCACTCTACAGCTCAAGCCTTCCCAACTAACTGTACTAAGTAGTAACTGGCAGTTTGACCCCAACAACCTTGTCACACTCCTTCCCGGTTCTGTAAAGTTTGAAAACCTGATGCTCATTTCTGGCGAACAAAAAATTGACTTAGAGGGAGTTTTAAGCAATCGCCCGGAGGATGAATGGACGTTGAGCCTTGATCAGGTGAATGCCAATATTCTCAACACCCTGACTCCACAGGAATATGAAGGAAAGGTAAACGGACTGATTCGCTCCAGTACAGGAGAGGCAGGTAAAATGACTTTGGATGCCGAAATCGGAATAAAGAATCTGACGATTAACGAAATCCCAATCGGAGACCTCTCAACAGAAGCTCATCTTAAGGATGATGCAATGGTTTTGCAAATTGAAAATATGCTCGATGGAAAAAAAACCATCACTCTGGTAGGTGACTTGGAGCTAGGCTCTCTTGAATTTGATCTCAACGGAAAACTTCAAGAGGCAGAAATCAAAATTTTCGAGCCATTTCTCTCCAATTACCTCTCTGACATGGGGGGTCAGATCACCGGTGACATTCAGCTGAAAGGTGATGCCATTAATCCTACCTTGGTGGGTGAGGGAAAGATCGATCAGGGAAAATTACGTGTCAATTACCTGAATACTCTTTATCAATTGGATGGGAGCGTGCTTTTCACTCCAGGTCAAGTTCGCTTTGACAAATTAATTGCAAAGGATGTACGGGGAAATACAGCTGACCTGAAGGGTGGATTAAACTACCAAGGCTTGGATAACATCAGACTTGACATACAGGCTGACTTAAGAAACTTTCAAGTCATGAATACCTCTGCCAAAGACAATGAGGTCTTTTACGGGAACATTTATGTCACAGGGGAAATGGATTTAAGTGGAAATACCGATAATCTCATCATGGACGCAAGAGCAAGAAGTGAACGCGATACTCGGATTTTCATTCCTTTGAGCAGCAGTAATGAGCAGGTCAGTGAAGATTACATCACTTTTGTCAATATTTATGATACAGTATCTGTCCAGTCAATTAATGAAGAAATAGATCGCCTAGACATTCAGAACTTCCAGATGAACTTCACCATGGAGGTAACTCCCGATGCCTACGCTGAAATTATCATTGACCCACGGACGCAGGAAAAAATCTCGGGGCGAGGCAGAGGTATCCTGACCATGAATATCGATACCCAAGGGACCTTCCAGCTGAATGGTACCTACGAGGTAACCGAAGCGAGTTATGATTTCTCCCTTTACAATGTCGTGAATAAAAAATTCACCGTACAGCCCGGGGGCAGAATATCTTGGTATGGAGATCCGTATGAGGGAATCCTCGACCTTACCGCACAATACACAGAGTCCGTGTCTATTCAGCCTTTACTGGCCACGAGTACGACACAAGATCAGCAAAATGGTACCAACAGGCGTTACCCAGTCAGTGTCATCATGAATCTTGACGGGGAACTGATGTCGCCTGATATTTCCTTTGGTTTTGATTTCTCTGAGCTTCCCAATAGTGGAGAAGTTCAAACTGCCATCTCATCCTTTCAGTCTCGTATCGCCAACGATGAGCAGGAAATGAACCGACAGGTTTTCTCCGTGATTATGAGCCGTTCATTTTCTCCGGAGGGTCAGTTTGCAGGCGTCAACTCCATATCAAATAGCTTGGGGCAATTGCTATCAGCCCAACTTAATTCACTTGCCAGCCAAGTGGATAAAAACCTTGAAATCAATATTGACCTTGCCAACCTGGATCAAAACACCCTGGAAACTTTCCAGCTAAGTGTTGCCTATACTTTTCTCGACGGCCGACTAAGAGTGTCAAGAGATGGAGGATTTACAGATAATACCGGGCAGGCTGGAGCTGCATCCATCATTGGTGATTGGCAAGCTGAATACTTACTCACAGACGATGGGGTATATCGAATGCGAATATTCAATAGAAATAACTTCAATACCTTCACTTCGCTCTCGCTATCACAGAATATTGTCACCTACGGGGTAGCACTCACTCAAAATGTTTCCTTCAATTCTTTCTCTGAACTATTTCAGAAAATTACACAGCGGAAGGAGAAAAAAAGAAACACCTCCCTGATTGAAGACTCTGATAACTACCTCAGATTTCAAGAAGAAGCCGATTGGAAACCGATCGATCTTAGCCCGGTAGTGGAGAGACTTGATTCTATTTACAATAAACCCGTTCAAATTATCCATATCGATCAACGATAAGAAAACATTTTTGTAGGCTAAGGGCTTATTTTGAAAAAGTAAATTATGCAAAAAATCACGCTGTTTTGGTTTCGACGAGACCTTCGTCTGGATGATAATACTGGACTGTATTACGCACTTTCGCAGGAGGAAAACGTGCTCCCTCTATTCATTTTTGATCAAAATATCCTCGAAAAACTGGAGGATAAAGATGATGCAAGAGTAGGCTTCATCCACGATCAAATCACAGATCTCAAGTCACAATTTGAAGAAAAAGACAGCAGCCTTCTGGTGAAAATTGGACGTCCTGTGGAAGTTTTCAAATCCCTTCTCGAGGATTACGACGTGCAGGCAGTCTATACCAACAGGGATTATGAGCCCTATGCCAAAGAGCGTGATAAGGAAGTGGCAAAACTTCTAAAGGAAAAAGATATTGAACTCTTCACCTTCAAAGATCAAATGATTTTTGAGCCGGGAGAAGTTTTGAATGGCTCCGGAGAATTCTACAAAGTCTTCACCCCCTACAGTAGGGTTTGGCTAGAGGAGTTTAAAAAACAGACCATAGAGCCCCTGAATTATTTCCATTGGAAAAATCTTCTAGGGTGCAAAGCATTTGATCTCCCCTCGCTCAAAGAGGTAGGCTTCGAAAAATCTTCGATTGAAATTCCTCCTAAAATGACAGACGAAGATATCATTCGGCATTATGATAAAAATCGAAACTTCCCTGCAAAAGAAGGAACGAGTCGACTTGGAATTCACCTACGATTTGGCACAATCTCGATTCGGAAATTAGCCCTTACTGCCTCGAAACTCAACGATACTTACTTGAATGAATTGATATGGAGAGAGTTTTACATGACTATTTTGGCATACAATCCACAGGTGGTGGATAAGGCATTCAAGCCGGCGTATGACCAGATTCCATGGAGAAATAACGAAGAGGAGTTCAAAGCCTGGTGTGAAGGCAAAACCGGCTATCCTATAGTCGATGCGGGAATGAGGGAACTCAACACCACCGGATACATGCACAACCGTGTACGAATGATCGTGGCGTCCTTTCTTACCAAACACCTTTTGATAGATTGGAGATGGGGAGAGGCCTATTTCGCACGTAAGCTTCTGGACTTTGAACTTGCCTCTAACAATGGTGGCTGGCAATGGGCAGCGGGGACGGGAACGGACGCTCAGCCTTACTTCCGAGTATTTAATCCGGAGTCTCAAACAGACAAGTTTGACAAGGATCTACGCTACATTAAAAAATGGATTCCTGAATTAGACAGCAATGATTATCCAAAACCCATCGTAGATCATAAATTTGCAAGGCAAAGAGCCATTGACACCTATAAAGAAGCACTAAATTCATGAATATCGGAGACCGAGTCAGACTACTACGAAGCACAGAAGAGGGAATTGTACGAAAAATTTCCTCCAGTGGTAGGATTGAAGTAGAAATCGAAGATGGGTTCACCATTCCTGCTCTCAAGTCTGAAGCGGTAGTCATCCACTCGGCCGAGAAAGCCTATTTTGGAAAAAAAGAAGAGGGAGTCGAGGAGGAAAAAACACCCTTATCTATTTCCAAGCCCAAGGATCAAGGTTTGTATCTTGCCTTTATTCCCATCAATGATCAAAACATCAGCCTTTACCTCATCAACGATAGCCGGGATGGATATTTGGTGCATTGCTCGGAGGTCTTCGGCACGAATCATCGGACGCTTTTCGCCGACAAATTACTTTCCGGAGAAAGCAAAAAATTTGATGACCGAATCCTAAAGCAACTCGATGAATGGCCGGCTTTTTTACTTCGGTTTTTTCCCATTCAAACCCAGCTAGGCCCGGAGAAGAAACCTTTTGAAAGAAAACTCAAGATCAAAGCTTCCCAGTTTTTCAAACATCTTGGAGAAGCACCTCTTTTGGGCAAGAGAGGTTATCTTTTTCATTTGGAGCAAACCACCCATGATTTGGACGTTCAGAAACTTAATCTTGAGCTGGAAAATATCAAGCCAAAACCAATCACCGAACCCATCAAAAAGCCAGCACAGCGAATCGATTTACACATCGAAGAGCTCGTACAAGACCCGACAGGAATGAGTAATTCGGAGATGCTAAGAATTCAGCTTGAGACCTTTGAAAAAAACCTCAATCAAGCAATTGCATCTGGAATGCATGAAATCACCTTCGTTCATGGAATTGGCAATGGAGTCCTCCGCAAAGAAATTCAAAAGCGACTGAGTGAATTGAGAAATATTCAGTACTTTAAGGACACCCAGAAGGATAAATGGGGATATGGGGCGACCCTAGTACGAATCTCTTGATCCATGCAGACTAAAGTTTCGCCTGTTTTTTCTGTTTTTGAAAAAAGCCATCATGAGGCTATTCAATTGTTTTTCGAGCTTAGCAAGCGGATTCGATCCAAAAAAGCCGGGCAACTCTATGACAAGCTGCTATACCTCGAGCTATTCGCAGATTTGATTGGCAAAATCCATTTTGAGCAAAAAGAACTCTCTAACCAACTCATTCGGGACTTCAGGCCTTTGGAAAAAGATCTAAAAAAAATCATCCGCCTAAAGGCCGTAGAACAAGGGTTGGAAAAGAGACAATCAAATCTAGCTATCCGATATAATTCCTATGAGCAGTTTATCCAAACTCACAAGAGGGGATTGCATAAAGTTGCTTTTGATAGGATTGTAGGCAGTACTACCTCTGAATGGAGTCAACTGCTCGACCAGGTCAAAAAATCAAGTAAGGGACTTAAAGTCCTTGAAGTGAGTACGGCGATTCATCAGTTGGTCCAAGATGAGTTGGAGTTTTTCGAACTCGAGTGGAAAAAAGGAATGGATAGCCGAGCTTATAAAGACTTGCATTTGGGACTGCAGAAAATCATGAAGCTGGAACAACTGTTAGGGCATTTGGGATTAAACCCGATTTTCATAGCGCGTATTCATGCAGAAATGAAGCAAATGATTAATAGCCTGGATAGCTGGTATATCAATCATTTGGAGATTCAATTTCTCAGTCAGTTTTTGGCAGAAAAACCAAAGATATCTCAGAAATACCTTGATTGGGCCAAGGAGTTGAAGCAGAAAAAGAAAGGCCTGTCTTCCGTGATCGAAAAACAGGCCAGTCAGTTATTTGCTAAAATTCTCGGTTAATCAGATACTAGATAAAGCTTGAGCAAGATCATTTTTTAGATCCTCAGCATCTTCCACACCCACACTGAGACGGATCAGGGAATCTACCAAACCAACCTTTTCACGCTCTTCTTTTGGAATGCTGGCGTGGGTCATACTTGCAGGGTGGCCGCAAAGCGACTCTACTCCTCCCAAGGACTCTGCCAATGCGAAAACTTGGAAGTTTTCCATCACTTTTTTGGCATCTTCCAGACGATTGCCCTTCAGCGTAAATGAAATCATGCCGCCAAAGTCACGCATTTGTTTTTTAGCAATATCATGATTGGGGTGATCTTCAAATCCAGGCCAATATACCTTTTCAACTTTCGGGTGATTTTTTAAATAGGCAGCAATGGTCTTCCCATTTTGGGAGTGACGCTCCATCCGTAGGTGAAGTGTTTTGATGCCCCGAAGTACCAGGAAGCAATCCTGAGGACCTGGAGTCGCTCCGGAGGCGTTTTGCAAAAAGGCCAAACGCTCTGCGAGCGAATCATCATTCACTACCAAAGCTCCCATCACCACATCCGAATGTCCGCCAAGGTATTTAGTCACCGAGTGCATCACGATGTCTGCTCCTAGATCGAGTGGATTTTGGATAAAAGGGGAGGCAAATGTATTGTCCACAGCCACGAGTACACCATGTTTTTTTCCCAAGTCTGCCACTGCCTGAATATCAATAATATTCATCATGGGATTAGTAGGTGTTTCCACCCAAATCATCTTTGTATTCGCAGTGATTTTTGACTCGATCGCTGCTGGGTCCGCCATAGGCACAAAGTGAAACTTGATACCGAAAGGCTCAAAAACTTTGGTGAAAAGCCGATAAGTACCACCATAAAGGTCATTGGTACTGATGATTTCATCACCAGGTCGGAATAGTTTGATTACGGCATCGATCGCACCTAATCCGGATGAAAAACAGATTCCATGCTTGCCATTTTCAAGTGCAGCAAGATTTTGCTGGAGAGCAGTTCGGGTGGGATTATGGGTACGGGAATACTCATAGCCCTGATGATCTCCGGGAGAGCGCTGCACGTATGTGGAAGTCTGAAAGATAGGGGTCATGATAGCCCCCGTACTCGGATCTGGCTCTACACCTGCATGAATGGCTTTGGTTCCGAATTTCATATTTCTTTGTATAGTTGATTGATGAATAAAGTTAATTTGGGTTGATTTTCACTAAACTTGCGACATCCCAACCGCCGTAGGGAAGCCAAAGATGACAAAAAAGAGGAGTTTTTTCAACCAAATTTTATATTACCTCCAGAGGCATCCATTGGCGCTTCTTTCTTGGATTTGGGTGACTCTTGTACCTTTTTTGGGCAGCTTATGGGTGGTGTCAAATTATACGTTCTTTTCTGAAATCCCGATAAGCGGTTTTTCTTCCTTGAGCCTTTTTGCACTCACAGCAGCCCTTGCTATGGGACTAGCTTTGATCCCTACCACACTTACCTCCTTGCTAACCGGCTATTGGCTCGGATGGTTTGGTTTTCCGATTATGGTTTTGGCTTATTCCTTGGCCAATGTACTCGGCTATCTGCTTGGTCACTACCTTAATATAGATTTCAGAGATTTTGTTTTTCAAAAGTATCCAGATTTGGAATTAGCTTTTGAAAAACGAATGCAGCGAATCGGTTCTCTGATTTTCTTTGTCAGAATCAGCCCGGTAATACCTTTTGCAATTTCCAATTTCCTCTTTGCTTCGCTGAAGATCCCGCTCAAACAAGTACTGGTCTACGGTATCCCGGGAATGCTTCCCCGGACCTTGATGGCATTTCTTGCCGGAATTATCGCCAGTGATTTTTTGGAAGCCCGCGAAAACCTTCGAGAACCATGGCAAATTCTTTTGGTACTCGCCCTTTTGATTGCCAGTATCTGGGGGATATGGAGAAATTGGAAACTATCAAAGGCTTAGCGAAGCAGATACATTTTCCCATAGCCTTGCTTGAAGGCTCGATCTCCGGCAGAAGGCCGGTGTTCCATAAACTGGCCATTCTTTCTGATCAACACCCGGTAAATGTAAACTCCATTGGCTAGCTGATCTCCATATTCATCTCTTCCATCCCAGGCATATTCGGTGATATTATTTCCGATTCGGATCGGCCCTAATTCATCCTGTAGAATTTCTCTGACCACCCGTCCTGTGACAGTCATGATCTGAATCTTGATCTCATCGGGAATTTCTGTTCCTGTCAGCGTGAAAACAAACCTCACACTGGTACTGAAGGGGTTCGGATAAGGATAGAAGTTGGTAATCTGAGATTCATTGATTACTTCAAAATTAACCTGATATGGCTCCGGTGAATCTTCATTTTGAACTCGCAGCGTATATAAACCATCCTCTAATGGTCCGGGTTGGAAGGCCACGCGGAAGTCAGTATTCTCAGAAGCAGGCGTCCAAGTCAGATTTGGATTGGAGAAATTGATTCGTTCGAAATCGCAAGATTCGCACTCTCGCTTAAGGAAAATATCCAACCCAACGGTGTCCTTCTTCAGCAAAATAGCTTGATCATTTTTCAGGATGGCATTGATCATGACTGTAGGGGATACAATGTCTCCATCCATGATATAAACTCCGTCGAAATTCACATCCAGAATATCTTGGCTATCATCCCCTTCTACTTCAAAGTATACGCCTAAGTCCAGCTGATTATTTCGGAATGTCTGCTCGAGCTGTATCCTTGGATTGGCGAAAATCTCAATTTCATAGCTTCCGTTTTTCCCGACGGAATTAAACTCGATCGTCTCGCTGAGTCTCTCACCTGCTTTGAGAGCTGGGAATTTTTTGGAGAATCGCTCCACCTGCCTTGATTGACTATTGGTGATCTCCCAATTCACCTGAATAGAATCCAAAAAGTCATTTCTGGAAACATTCACAAATTCGTATTCCAAAATCCCAGTTTGTCCTTCGATCAATTTGACTGTTTCGGAGCGAGGCTTTACCATCAATGCTCCTTCCGGAACTCCAGTGTAATTCACCTGCCAAAAATTCAAGTCTGCCGGATCCGTGGATTCTGCATCTTGCATGCGATAACGAAGGCGGAGGTATGGATAAACTTCAGAATTGATAAATGAAAGGTCCAATTGCGAATCAGTCACTTCTGTAAGCAATACTTCTTCCTCTCCATTGGACTTGATACCGATGATATCAAAATTGGTTTCTTCTTCTTGGATCCAAGGTCTATCATTGATCTCCTGGACAAAGGCCTCCCAGTTTCTTGCAGGACCGATTTGAGGGGTAATAATCAATCCCTCGCTTATATATCCTGTCAATTCTGTTTTGAAACTCAATGTTTGCTGGCTTGAAGGAACCTCAAAGTCAGGGTTGCCGATAATCTCAAGTGCTTCACCAGGCTTCATCCCTTTCCGTCCATACAGAATGTAGGGGTCACCAGACTGTAAGTTCCGAAGAGTCACTTCACTGGCACCAAATTCCTTCAATCTTGCATAGGCTTGATCCGGCCAATCATCGAAATTGACACCTCCTACTGTAAAAATCACCACATAATCTCCCTCTTCTACATTTTCGGTAAAATCATCCAAAATGGTTCTTCCAGGCGCTACTATCCAAGCATTTCTAATGCTCTGAATTAACTGAGGCGGTCGACCACATGATCTCCCATCCAAAATATCAAATCCTGGCACCGGTACTGGAAGGTAAGGTTGCAAGGTTTTCTGCTGAAAAGTCACCAAGCCCAAAGATCCATTTGGACAAAGTCGACTATTAGCATTGTTGACATTGTCAATGATTTGTGGAACCTCATTTAAGAAAAATTGGGTATTTCTAAATGACAAACTATCTACTGCTGAACCCACCGTAAATACCTCAAAACCTAAATCCTGATCCAAGTACTTTAATCTTGAGGCATTTGAATTGACCTCTAGATTATTCAAAATATTCTCTCCAAACTGTGGTAATACCCGCTGAGTCCACCCCTCAGGACCATTATTGATGTAAGAAAATGAGGTAGTCGTCCAGGAATCAGTTTCACCTTGTCTTGGTTCCTGATATTTGGATCTCCAGAAATAAGTCACGGAATCAGGGCCCGTGAGTAATTCCACCGGCCAATTGAAAATTCCTTTAGTAGGAATTCGGATTTCTTTTCGATAGGCCGAATTGAAGCTTGCTGCAGTATCAAGTTGAACGATGACAATCCTTTCAGTTTCGTTTTTGCCCGGAATTTGACCTATCAACTCCGCATTAGTTGAGTTTTCGATGGCATAGGCTTTAGGACTTAAGTGCAAAGTCCCACTGAGCGAAATAAATTGAGAAATACGAATCTGATTATTCGTCAGGGACATTTCCTCCACTTCCTGCTTGCTATTGACGATCAGTTCAAAGAAATTTTCTCCAGCTGAATTCACCTCCACATTTGGGATGGTGAAAAAGAGCGTATCCAACCTTTTTGTTGCCGGAATCTGGATTTCAGGGTAATTGATTACCGTCCCATTTGCCAGCTGTCTGCTGACTTTGTAATGAATAGAGTCAGAACTTGTAATCCCGATATTTCGAAGCACAAATGTCAGCTTCAGGCTATCCGTCAGGGTAGTAATGGGTTCATTTTCAAAGGTCCCTATCCTTGCCTCAGATTCTTCCAAATAATAATCGGGCTTATCGGCAGGGAAAAGTCGAGTAGCCGGATCTCCCAGTAGAATCATCTGCTCCATGTGGGAATAATTCAGTGGATTGAGGCCATATCGATTGACAAAATTGCCTTCCGCAGTCCGCTTGATCTCACCTACAGTTCTGAATATCTTGGCACTGTCAGCAAAAGCCTCCAGATAGAATTGCTCGGAATATCTTCGGAGAAATACGTCTACGCCAATTGATGAATTAGCCAGAATACCAGAAGCTCCTTTATCAGCTGTCATGACCCAGTCTTCTCCCTGCGTATAGTTAGTTCCGAAAGCACTTCCGTAATCACAGCCATTGAAGAGCATGATGGGATATTTCCCTTTATTTTGATAATTAATGGTAGGATCTGATGCAAAACCGATATCAATATCCAATATCGTAGGAGAGCCATGTCCGAAGAAAGTCACCAAAGAGCGTCCTTCATTTAAATCTCCTGTAATGTCAATTACCTCTACCACATTATTGGATCGCTTCCGGTAAGTGGTCACATTACCTCCTAAGAAATCAGATTCGGCGATAGCCTTAAATCCATTAAGGAAGCTGAAATATCGATCCAACTCAAACTCTGAAACCCCTCCTCCTAAATGGATGAGCTCTTTTTGCCAAGGTTCCGAAAGACCCAACTCATCCTTTTCAACAGCTTTATTTAAATAGATTTCAAGTTCCTGAGCATTCTTTGCTGGTATTCTTCCGATTGCTATCGCAGGCACGTTGGGGTTTTGGGGATCCAAATCGACCACGTACTCATTATCTGAAAAAGGATAACCTGCAACTGGCACTAAACTTTGGAAAGGGAAAGCTGAAGGCCTATTTCGGTAGAAGTAAGTCACACCTGCCTCCCGAGCAGTTGAATAGATTGCAAGCGCCCTACCTGCTAGTAGCACATGAGAAGGTCTATGTGCGGGATAATATTCTTTCAAAAAATTATACAGGGCTACAGGGCTTTCTTCACCATAGGCATATTGATTATACATCTCCTCCATGAGTAGCGTGAGAGTATCGTAGCTGCCCCCTGTAGAAGATGCCCGGTGAGATGCATAAGCCTCCAATACATTTTCGAATTCCGTACCTGCTTTCTGCAACTCTCGATGACCAACCAAAAGATAGTTGGCACTTTGAGATAAATAATCTCTGAATCTCACACGCTCCAGCCTATCGATAGTCTGTATTTCGGAAAGGTTCTGGATTTTGATTTTACTTGCCTCAGTAGCTACTCCAGACTGTAGAACAAATAGACTTCCATTTTGGGTAATATTGAGAAACTCCGGATTACTAGGATCAGTGATTTCAAATGCCCGATACGCTGCTGCATCGCCGGGTAAAGAAATCCTAGACTCAGAAGCAGGGACGGAAATCTCCTCAGACAAAAAGTCAACCGATGGCTTGGACTTTTGATAATAAATCTGAGCGTAGGTGATCGAGATATTATCTGCAGATTCAGGACCTTGAGGGCTCACAGAGATTACTATATTTCCGTTTGGGTCAAAATCCAAGAATTGTAGCGGAACTTCTAGCTCAAGCGATGAAAAACCTTCAAAAATAGCTTCCTGAAGTACTCGCTGTGTTCCGGCATTTCGACCAGCTCCAATTCTCACCAAATGAGGATTTCCTGACCGACCAGTTAGACCAATCACCAATCTAGGATTTCCTCCATTGACTACCTGGCCTAAATTTTCAAAGGTAATATTCCGAACAGCACCCTTGGTAATTACGGTACTCATCCAGCCCTCTCCATTGTCATAACTAGATAGCCGGAATCCCAAGGTATAGCTTGCACCCAATGAAAATTGATCTCCAAAAACAACTTTACGACTACTCTCAAAGCTGGTGATTTCAGGAATACTGCCCGATACATCCGCTCTTTCAAGCATTCGTTTTCCAGTTCCTTCAGACTTGACGGTCAGGAAAAACGCCGTACTATCTGAGTGTAAATTAAAGTAGGGATTGGCTGGAAACTTATCTCGATAAAGCAGAGAATCTAGCGTAGCATCATTTCTCAAACCGTAAAACTCTATAAAATCACCACTTCCCAATTGCCCGTCTGCTTCACCCTCTACGAAAATGGCTACTTCTTTCCCCCGATGATACAAGCTCAGCTTTCTGGGGTCTAGAGAATTGAGGTTCAATCCTGCTGCTTCCAAAGACTCAGCTGGGATTTGGTGGACACCGTCTTTGGCTGTTTTAATCTTGTAATAGTCCTGCCCATAATTATACCATCGGGCTATCTGAGCCTGTGAGGATCCTACAGCAAAAAGGACCAAAGCAATTATCAATATGCGTTTCAGTAAGCCCATCCTTTATACTTTCTATCTTCCTCTTTAAGATTTTCCAATGAAACTTTCACACTAAAAATATGTGAATAAGGTGTCTCTGAAATATTTCCAATATCCGAAAGTGCATAATCGATTTGGAAGCGCTGATTGATATTAAATCCCAAACCTGCACTAGGAAGGAAATTTAAACTTTCATTACCCTGAAAATCCTTGATGTACTGAAAATTACTCACTCCTGTACGCAGGAAAGCCACCTGCTTAAAACTCAGCTCCAAGCCAAGCCTTGGGTCAATACTCAGCAGAGAAGTAGAAATTAGCGTGTTTCTATTTCCATCAAAGGTCATATCTAGGTCAAGTGCTGAGACCAGACCAAATGTTTCTCCAAGCTGCCAGTAATAGCTGATGCTACTGATAGCCCTTGGCAAGGTGAGTTCCACGGAGTTGAGAGGCACTTCGTTATCTGTATCTGCGTAGATATCTCTTACCATCTCAGCATTATGAGCCCAAGCATTGAAGGTGGTGGTGATATCGCGCAGCATAAGGCCAACAGTCAGTTTATCCTTGTGATACATAGCTCCGATATCCAATCCGAAACCCCAAGCAGAGGCAAATTTTCCCACATTTCGGTGAATCACTTTGGCATTTGCCCCGACTTTGATTCGATCTGAAATCGCCCGAGAATACGTGAGCAAGAGCGCGTAGTCGGCTGCATTGAAAAACTGAATATTGTTGTAATTCAATGCACCGTTGGCATCATATAAAAACCTAGTATCAGGAATATCATCAACTCCAAAGCGGATTAAAGAAACAGCAATTTGACTTTGATCCTTGATCGGTGTGGTAAATGCCAAGTAATCGTATTGAGCTATCCCCGCAAAATATTCAGCATGCATCAAGGTAGCCTCATAGCGATTTTTAGTGCCAAAAAGCCCAGCGGGATTCCAGTAGGAGGCCGTTACATCCCTTACGGCCGAAACCTGCGCTCCTCCCATTCCCAAAGCCCTAGCTCCTACCCCAATATTCAAGAACTCATTGGAATATTTTGGAGTAAGATCCTGTGCCTTCAAGGAGAACCCTGTTCCTAGAAGAGTGATGAGTGTAAAAATCCTTAGATAAAAGGCCTTCGATTGATTCACAAGGCCAAAATAACCAAATTCTTGTTAGATGGATTAATCTCAGAAATATTCGATGGAGAAGCATAAAAAAAATGTACGAGACCGAACACTTTTTTGTACGGTTCTCTACATTTTTTTATACACAAAAAGTCCAAGGGCAGGGCGCTCATATTTTTTTCAAAATCTTTCAAATCCTACAAAAACCTCTTTTAAACACCCCAAATAGGGATTTTTATATGGTTTTCAATTCGAAACTCCCTACTTCATGCCTAGAATTAGGCATTACAAGGTAGCTTGGAAAAGATTGGTATCATTTTTCATTAAATATCAGCAAGGCAAAAATCTTTTCAGTGAATAGAAGAGAATATTTTGGCTGAAAAAGACTATCACCACTATCGACATGAATATAGCCAACACACAAATTCAAATGAGAAAGGGACTACTAGAACTCTGTGTCCTTCATATCATTTCGCGCGATGAAGTTTATACCTCTGATCTTATAGAGGAACTAACTCAAGCGCAAATGATCGTAGTCGAAGGCACATTGTACCCTCTTCTCAATCGTCTCAAAGCTGCGGAGCTGGTCAAATACCGCTGGGTAGAATCTGAATCTGGGCCTCCGAGAAAGTACTATTCTATTACAGAAGAGGGCAAAGAATTTCTCTCTACCCTACAAGAAACCTGGCAATCCATCTTGGATTCCACCCAAATGATCACCCGAAAAAAGTAATCCAAGACCAAAGCAGAAGTAGTCGAAAAAAGAAAAAATCATGAAATCGAGCATTACTCAAAAAATACTAGGGCCAAAGCCCTTATCGATTGAAAATCCCATGCGAGATTCCATGTGACCTCTTAAAAAAATCACACACATGAAAAAGACCATAAGTATCAACATAAGCGGAATTTTATTCCACATCGAAGAAGATGGCTACGATACCCTTCGAAAATATCTCGATGCGATCAATAGACATTTCTCCTCTTACTCCGATAATCAGGAAATCATTTCTGATATCGAAAACAGAATTGCGGAGATTTTTCTCAGCAATCTCAAAAACAACAAGCAGGTAATCACAGCAGAAAACGTAGACAACCTCATCAAGAAAATGGGGACTATTGCAGATTTCGTCTCCGTAGAACAAGGAGAAGAAGAAGCTGCTCCGGAGAAAGAAGAAACTACGCAAGAGGACTTCTATAAATACGTGACTCCTCCAGGAGATGAGAAGCAGGGGTATAAAAAACTCATGCGATCCGAACCCAAGAAAATTCTTGGAGGTGTATGCGCCGGAATCGCTAACTACTTCAGGATTGACCCGCTTTGGATTCGTTTGATTGCTCTTCTATTGCTCTTCAGCGGTCAGTTTAATAGCATATTCGAAGGCCCTGGGTTTTGGATTTTTGATGAGGTAAGATTTAAATTCTCATTTGGCTTCTTCACCCTGGTAGCCTACATCGTGATGTGGATCATCCTTCCAGTTAGCTATGATTATGAAGAAGATAAGTCGATCAAAAAGCTATACAGAAATCCTGACGACAAGGCCTTAGGAGGCGTAGCGAGTGGCTTAGCTGCTTATTTCGGAGTCGAAGTACTTTGGGTCAGATTGGCCTTCGTATTCCTTACCATAGCCGGTGGTTCCGGAGTATTGATTTACCTGATCTTGTGGATTATCACGCCGGTGGCCCTTTCCATCACTGAGCGAATCAAAATGAAAGGTGGGGAAATCACCTTGGATAATATTGATTCGACGCTAAAGGAAAACATGAACCCTATTCCTCCTCAGCCAGAATCTTCTGCAAAGAGAATTCTGATGGCACCGTTCCGGGTTTTGGGACAAGTAATTGAGGCAATAGGAAAAGCCTTAGGACCTTTGGGTAAATTTCTATTGGTAGTCTTTCGGGTCATATTTGGGATGATCGTCTTCTTTATTGGACTATCATTGACCATTTCACCTTTGATCGTACTAGCCTTCTTCTTTGAGTATCTCAACCCAAATGATTATGTCATGACGACAGGGGAAGTTCCTTTTGAGCTATTCACCGGAATTGTACCTAGTTGGCTAGCCATTAGTTCATCCTTCTTGATGATTATACCTGGTGTCATCTTTATGCTTCTTGGACTGAGTGTGCTGATTCGCAAGAATCTGGTTGCTAATCGATTCGGATTGATCGCATTTGCTCTTTGGCTCCTATGCTTGGGGATAGCTTTATTCCAAGTCCCAAGAATAGTCAGTCAGTTCAAAAACGAAAATCGATATCAAGAAACTGAAACTATTTCCGCAACCGGTAGGACGATGGTATTGACCTTGGATAATCAAGCCGAAGATCCAGATTTTAATGAGGTCAGCCTTAAGCTGATCGGAACTCCCGATTCCTTAGTAATGCTAGAGAAGGAGTTTTTCTCCAGAGGAAAAACAAAGGCTGAATCATTGGAAAACGCAAAACTATTGTCTTACAACATCAGCATACAAGATTCTGTAGTGACTTTCCCTCCTGGATATGATTACAGCGCCATTGAGATCTTTAGAGGTCAGCGCGTCAGTCTCACCATGTCAATCCCTTATGAAAAACCATTCATTATGGATCGATCTCTTCTGGAAATTCTCCGAAATACTATCTATAGAAATGGGTATAGAAATCGAGACGTACAGGAAGGAAATACTTGGGCCTTCAATGAGGCTGGCTTAGTTTGCCTTACCTGTGAAATTCCAGAAGTCAGTGATGAAGTGGATTATGAAGAGGAGGAAGATGCCGAAAACGAGGATCAAAATGAAAGTACGAGCAGAGAGACCTTAGACAGCCTTTCGAGGGCTAAATACCTGCAGCGACTCGATACTCTTGACTAAAAAAAGAGGGACATTCCTAACCGAGTGTCCCTTTTTTTGTAACTTCTCCAAAAAAAGATCAGATGAACATCAGCGCAAAATTTTTAGGAGGAGCAGGTTCAGTGACCGGTTCAAAATATTTGATTGATACAGGTGATTTTGAGTTTTTGGTGGATTGTGGGTTGTTTCAGGGAAGAAGAGAACTCAGAGAGCGAAACTGGGACAAATTCCCCATGCCTCTCGACCAAATGGAGGCAGTCATCCTTACTCATGCACACTTAGATCATATCGGATACCTTCCTCGTCTGGTAAAGCAAGGCTTCAATGGTCCGATTTATTGCACCGAAGCCACCGCAGAATTAGCCAAAATTCTACTGTTGGACTCTGGAAAGCTCCAGGAAGAAGAAGCTGAATATGCAAGAAAAAAAGGCTACTCTAGACATGACAACCCACAGCCACTTTACACAGCAGAAGATGCAGAGGCTGTATTTCCACTTTTCGTCACACAGGATTTCGAAAAGCCCTTTTCCATTCACCCCAAGATTACCGTCACCTATTATCATGCAGGTCATATTCTAGGTGCAGCCATTGTCAAAGTATTGATTGAAGGAGATACCCAAAAAAAGCGACTGGTTTTCTCTGGTGACTTGGGTAGGTTCCATGATCCGATTTTGTACCCTCCTACCCTTATCCCTAAAGCTGATATTCTCTGGATCGAGTCAACTTATGGAGATAGAATTGCAACAAAATCACGCCCAGGAGAAGAATTGGCAGCTGCAATTACGGACACTTTTGACAGAGGAGGTTTGGTGATCATCCCTTCTTTTGCCGTTGGCCGTACGCAACTGGTGATGTATCATATTTTTCAACTGATGCAAAAGGGAAAAATACCTAAAGTCCCTGTTTTTGTTGACTCCCCTATGGGTATCAATGCGACAGAGCTTTACATGAAGTTTCGAAATGATCATCAACTGAGTGCTGTACTTGAAGAGGAAGATGCTCATCCTTTTGATCATCCACAGCTCAAATACTATCGAAAACAAGAAGACTCAAAGTCATTGAATGAATTCAGAGGGAACGCGATCATTATTTCCGCCTCAGGGATGGCGACAGGTGGCCGGGTACTTCATCATCTATACCATCACCTTCCAAATCCAAAGAATGGGGTCATTTTCGTTGGTTTTCAGGCAGAAGGGACACGGGGTAGACGGCTTCTTGAGGGCGAAAAATTTATTACCATTTACGGAAATCAAGTGCCAAATGAAGCCAAAATCTATCAAATAGACGGATTGTCTGCACATGCTGACCAGGAAGAATTAATGGAATGGGCTGAAGGCTTTACCGAAAGTCCTAAAATAACTTTTATCGTTCATGGAGAAGGAAAAAACTCCGAGGAATTGGCACATAAGTTGGACTTCGAACTAGGCTGGAGAACGATTATTCCAAATTACCTAGAGTCCGTTCTGCTTTTTGAAAATATTTAAGCCTACAAACATGTCTTCGAAAATTATCTTAGCGCTTCTTCTAATTCCCATTCTTATGACAAATTCCTGCAAGCCTCCACTTTCTGACGGTCAGGGAATACAGGGGAAAGTCACTTGGCTCGAGGGAAATCAAATGCCTATGATAAGCGAAGACGGGAAATCCTCTGAAGTCAATCCTAAAGGAGTACCGGCAGAGCGAATGCTACTGATTTATCCTTTGACTAACCTATCCGATGCGGCGAGGGAAAGAGCTTTATTCAGTAGAGTAAAAGGTGAGCCGATTGATTCTGTCCGGTCCGATGCAGATGGTAAGTACAGCATTCAGTTAGCTCCTGGAACTTACTCCATTTTTGTGAAAGAGGAAGAAGGTTTGTTCGCCAATATGTTTGATGGAAATGGAAGTATACAACCTGTTGTCGTCAAAAAGGCCGAGTGGACTACGTTGGATATCATCATCAATTACAAAGCATTCTTCTAAATGCTTAACCTTCCAAGGCAAAACTTTAGTGGAATTCAGCATTTCATGCTTAGCAAAAGTATGGCGTAAATGCCATGCTAATTCAAACACCATATTTTATGCACTGATTTTCAGTTATTTAAATATTTTTTTAACTTTTTTTCACGCTGCATGCAACCAATTTTTCAAAAGTGACATCTACCTCATTGAAAGCCACCAAGAATGTTATTTAAAACCAACTATTCTTCAGACGAAAAGCTAATCAAGGGATGCCTCAAAGGAGACCGTTCGGCTCAGCGGGCATTGTACGATAGCTATTCAGGCAAATTTCTGGCGATATGCCTTCGCTACCTGAAGAATAGAGAGCATGCAGAGGACGTAATGATCGAAAGCTTCATGAAAATATTCGAAAAACTACCTCAGTACGAGGGAAAAGGCAGCTTCGAAGGCTGGATGAAGCGAATCGTCGTCACTCAGTCCCTCATGACTTTGAGAAGTAATCGCCATCTCATGATGGAAGTACATGTGGAAGAAGATCATCAATATGAGCACTTCCACTACGAAAGCACAGATCTCGAAGCAGAGGATTTAATGGACATGGTAGAAAGCCTACCTGTTGGATACCGGACAGTCTTCAACCTCTATGCAATTGAAGGCTATGCACATCAGGAAATTGCAGATCTATTGGGAATCAGTGAAAGCACTTCGAAATCCCAACTGAACCGTGCAAGGAATGTATTGAAAGAAAAAATCGCCAGTCAACAACTCATAAAAAAGAGAATCAATGGCTAAGAATAAAGAAAACTTGGATACGATTTTTCGGGAAAACCTGGAGAATCACGAAGTCAAACCCAGTCGATTGGCTTGGGAGAGACTTGAAAACCAGTTGCCTAAGCAAGAAAAGAAATCAGCCCCTTTTGTATGGTGGGCAGTAGCTGCAGCAGTGGCCTTATTACTTGCCGTCGGTAGTCTCCTTCGCAGTACCGACAGTCCAATTGAAGAACAAAATCTTCTTTCGGAGGAAATCACCGAGCCGAACTCTGAGGAAACTCCACCGGTAACTATCACTGAAACAGAAGAACCTCAGAAAACTGATGAAAAGGAATCAAGTATTGAAATCATTCAGGAAGAAGGATCGCCAAGAAATGAGCCAAAACCACCTGTGAAAAAAGAATTCCAGACTCCGCAAAACCTGATTGCGCAAGCGGAGACGGAAATCGAAGAACCAAAAGTCCGAGAGGAATTACCTGAAATCAGAATCAACAAAGAAGTAGAACTACCAAGTGTACCAACTGCAAAAATCAACCAAAGTCTATTGATCGCTGAAGCAAAACCTGTAGAAGAACCGGCATATCGAGTAACCATCATATCCGATGGAATCAAAGAAGATAAAAACCTGATCGCTGATATCGGTCGAAAAGTCAATCAAGTAGAGGGTCTTTTGGGGAAAGTCGATGAAGGCTTTGCAAATCTACAGGATGCCAAAAACAACTTGTTTACGGCGCTGGTGACTCGAAAAGAAAAAGTAACTGAAGAATAAAAAAACCACCACCTATTTATTTATACAAAAATGAAAAAGTACCTGCTATTATTCTGCCTGATGGCCCTTGTGCAAACTGCTTTTGCATACAATAGCTTGCCATCCAATGATCACCTAATCAACAAAGACTCTGTGATAGTCGAATTCGGAAAATCCGGTAAAGTCGTGATTATCGTCGAAAATAAGGAAGATTTTGAACGACTTAAATCGATGGATATCAATGAGATAATCAGATCCCTGGGTCTTGAAGAAGATGAAGAGACTGGCGAATTGACTATCGTAGAAATCCGTAAGAAAGATGGATCAACCAAAGAAGTGGTGAAAGTACGAGAAGATGGACTGGAGACCGAAGTGCAAATCGGAGGTATGCGCGTCTACGTAGATGAAACCGGCGCCAATACCAAAGTCAAAATCGAAACCAACCGGTCCAAAAAGGAAGAACCCGCTTTTCGAACCTTCTTTAATGTGGATCTGGGCGTCACCAATTACCTCGACGCAGATGGACAATTTCCAACTTCAGACAATCCCTACGCAGTCAAAGGTTGGGGAAGCTGGAATGTGGGACTGAACTGGATGGCTGCCCAGCGTATTTCCAAAGGATTTTACTGGAATTTCGGTGTAGGCTTTCAGTTCTACAACTTCAAGTTTGAAAATCGAGACTTCCAAGCAGTACGAGGAGACGACATGATTGAGTTTACTCAGCGTACAGATGTAGACGGATTTAAGAGCAAAATCTCAGCTTCTTACCTTACTGCCATGACCATGCTGGAGTTGGATTTTGGGAAAATGAATGATAATGGTAGAAGAGGACTTCGAATCGCAGCAGGACCTTACGTAGGTTACAGATTGGGAGGTCAATCTAAATTTGTCTACCGTGAACTTGGAGGCTCAGGACGTAAAAAAGACAAGCAAAATACCGGCTTATACCTTAACAATTTGCGTTATGGCGTCCGGGGAGAAATCGGAGTAGGACGATTTACTTTCTTCTCCACTTATGACCTCAACAATCTTTTCCAGGACGGAAAAGGACCTGAATTGAATCCGATTACATTTGGCATCGTATTCTAAACCATTCATTCTAAGCTTTTTACCAACTATCAATACAAAACCAATGAGAAAACTACCACTATTTATCCTAGCTCTTGTGATTTTTGCTTCGGGAACTTTTGCACAATCACAGGATACCACCAAAAAAGTGGAAAAGACTTTAGACTACACCATCATGGGCAAAAGCTGGACTGTCACCAAATACGCAGATGGCACCAAGCTCATAGAATGGGAAGAGGATAACCAGCTTGACAATGATTCCGAAAAGTACATCCGAAAGTCTACCAATAAGTTTTATTACAACTTTCTGGAAAGTGAAATAGGTCTCAGCATGTACCCAAATGATAAGGGCGCACCGCAGGTGAAACCTTGGGGAAGTTGGTATGTATCACTTCACTCCGTAGGTACTTGGAAGGCCAGTAAAAACTTCCATCTTCGATCTACACTCGGTGTGAATTGGTACAACTTTAAATTTGAGGATCGAGGTACTATCGCAGTGAGAAATCCTGATGGGCTTGACTTTGTCAACTTTGAAGATTTACCAAACGGTCCTGAAGGTGTACCTACCAAATCGAAAATTTCTGCTTCCTATGCCACGTTGACCCTAGTACCTACTTTTAGAACCAATGATGGCAATTTCAGAATTGGTGCTGGTGGCTATGCTGGATTTAGACTGGGAGGTAGAGGTAAATATGTCTATGACGACTTGGATGGTGATAAGCAAAAGGTCTTTACCAAATCCAACATGTATGTTGAAAACTTCCGTTACGGCCTCCGAGGAGAAGTAGGTGTCGGCGATGTGACCTTTTTCTTCAATTATGATTTGAATGACTTGTTTCAGCCGGGCTTAGGACCTGAATTGCAAGCGATTAGTTTTGGACTTCGAGTAGATTAAAACCAATAACACACTATGAAATCGAGTATATCGGAGTTAACACACTTCGAAATAATTGTAAACCATACAAGATTCCATGTGACCTTTGAAAAACAAATTAAAAACACATGAATAATATTTTGAAAACTTTCAACCTCTATTTTGCACTACTTCTGATCGGAAGTAGTGCTTTTGCACAAAATGTCCTTGTGGACGTCAACAAATCCTATTCAAATATCGAAAAACTCGAAATTGAGGGAGGTTGGCTTGAAGTGACTTACGAAGGAGGCTTCGGAGACGAAGTTCAGGTAGAAGCATATCTAGAGTCCAATGATGAAGATCAGGACATCGTATTTGTCACGCTAGGTAATGTATTGAAAATCAAGTATGAGCGCGGAAGTCGCAACTTAAGCTGGGGAAACTCCAAAAACAATGGATACATCCGGATCAAAGGTCCCGAATCCATTCAATTGGACGTTCAAAACAGCTCAGGAAGTGCCAGAATCAGCCGGGTTAATTCCGAGACGACTCGTCTCAAAGTAACTTCTGGTAGAATCATCGCAGAAGATATTCAGGGGGATTTAATTATCGGTGGAACCTCAGGTAATTTAATAGCTTCGATCATTGGTGGTGATGTAACTGCATCCTTGACTTCAGGTCGAGGGGAAATCTCACAAGTAGACGGAGATGTTTCTTACAAATCCACCAGTGGTTCATTAAACGCTTCTGATATCAGAGGAGAAATCAACGTGCAGTTTACCTCTGGGAGAGCAGAACTAGAAAATATCGGTGCACTCGGTGCCTTGAAATTTACATCTGGATCGATGCGAGCTGAAAATGCCGGGCTTGGCCCAAATACCAGTTTTTCAGGTTCTTCAGGAAACTTCCGAATTCAAACCAATTCGAACCTGGAAAACTTCAATTTTGATCTGAGCGCATCTTCCGGTAACCTACGAGTAGGAAACTCTAGGGGTAATAAAAGTCTAGAACTGGATAATGGGGCTGCCTCATGGGTCAAAGGTAAGATCACTTCAGGAAGCATTTCCATTGAAAACTAAACCAACTATTTAATCACAAAAAAGCCCTTTTTGACTATCAAAAAGGGCTTTTTCATTTATGGTCTTGAAATCAAACGGGCAATTTCGGCCTCTTCCTTACTGAGTTTCAGTAGCCGCTTCATCCGGTCAGGTGTGACTTTAGCTAAAGAGAAAAATACAAGTGCCAATGCAAACATGATCACAAACCAGGCACTTTGAAAAAACAGTAAACCTAGTGCACTGATCAAGGATATTAAAAACAGAAAACCAACGCGCTTTTGAGAAGCACGAAGATACTGCATCACTTTTCCTTCAAAAACATTTTCTGATTTAGCTCTTTTCAATTCGTCCCGGAAAATAAAAAATTGGCCAATCAACAAGCCGTATCCAGAACCAATCATTAAGCCCCTGAAGAAATCTGGAATTTGAGGTAGATCCCAGTCTAAATTACCAGAAGTATAATAGAGGTATACAATTCCGAATATAGGCAGAGCAACCAACATCAATATCAGCGAGATTACCTCCTGCTTTCGGTAGCTCTTTTTAAGCTTTTCTATATCTAATTCCAAAACTCTATTCGATTGTGATTTTAATGTCGTCACTCACTGCACGAGATGAACAACATAAAATATATCCTTCTTCGATCTCTTTTGGACTTAGACCTGCATCCTCGTCCATTTTCACCTGACCAGAGGTAATTCTACCACGACAAGCAGTACAAAGCCCACTTTGGCAGCTATATGGCATATCCAAACCAGCCTCCAAACCAGCTTCTAAGATGGTTTTATCCGGAGCTACACTTACAAGATGATCTTCCCCTTCCAAAGTAATTTTCACATCCCGTGTCAAAACTCCCGCAGCAATCCCGGCTTTTGCATCTGCCTTGGCTTGCTCTGCAGCTGCTGAGAAAAAGCTTTCTGTATGGACACGCTCATCAGGTACTCCGCTTTCGTTGAGGACATTTTGAGCAGTGCTCATGATTCCCTCCGGTCCGCAGAGAAAATAGATTTCTTCATACCGCTGCTCATATTCGGCATTAGCGACAAGTTCTTTGAATTTGTCTTGATTCAATCGGCCATGAGTTCCTGTCCACTCGGATGAAGGTTGACTAAGAACATGCTCTATCCTTAGGCGATCAGGGTTGGTCTTTTCCAATTTTTCGAGTTGATCCTTGAAAATGATCATTTCCTCATTTCGGCTGCAATAAATTAATGTCGCAATGGACTTGGGTTCATTGACCAAAACAGATTTTAATATCCCCATGATAGGCGTAATCCCACTTCCACCCGCTACCAGAATAAAGTGCCGCTGAAGTGAGCTGTGGAAATCAACCGTGAAATTTCCCAAAGGAGGTAGAACGTTGATAGTTTTACCCGGAAAAACCTTCTCATTGAGATAGTTGGAAAAAAGACCTCCGGCTACCTTTTTGACCGAAATCCCAGGAAAAGGATCGACAAAAGGAGATGTACAAAGGCTGTAAGAGCGTCTATGCTCCTTACCCTCAAAGTCCATAACCAAAGTCAAAAACTGACCGGGTTTGTACTCCAAGAAAGGTTCTGGCTGCTCAAAATATATACTTACAGTATCTGGCGTTTCCCTGACTACTTCCCTCACTTTTAGAGGTAAGAAATTTGACTTCTTCGCTTCAGGTTTCTTCTTCTTGAATAAATTAAACATTCCTACAGGGATATATTCGGGTGCAAAATTAATGAGGCAACTGACAATACAGAGCTTATGCCTGATTTTTCAATAGTCAAACCATAATTTCTTTCGCTTAGTTTGCTCTGATCGATAATTATTCTTCTATCAGGGCATATTTTCAGGCAATGCCGTAAATTGCAGCTCAAATTGGAAAGTACATCATCACCAATCTAATCATGGAATTCAATCCCCTGACCGCCATCAGTCCGGTAGATGGCAGATATGCCGGCAAAACCGAAGCTTTAAAAGCCTATTTTTCTGAATTTGCTTTGATCAAATATAGAGTTCATGTAGAGGTGGAATATTTCATCGCCCTTTGCGAACTCCCCCTTCCTCAATTGGCAGATTTTGACACGGATCTTTTTGCAGCTCTACGAAATATTGTCAAAAATTTCTCCCTTGAGGATGCAGAAGAGATCAAGGAAACTGAAAAGGTCACTAATCATGATGTAAAGGCAGTTGAATATTTCCTGAAGAAAAAATTTGATGAGCTTGGACAAGAGCCTTTTAAAGAGTTCATCCACTTTGGGCTTACCTCCCAAGACATTAATAATACAGCTACTCCACTCATGTTGAAAGAGGGAGTGGAGAAAGTAATCTTGCCTACGCTTGATAGTGTATTGAACAAACTGAGAGAACAAGCTAAATCTTGGGAATCCATTCCCATGCTGGCCAAAACCCATGGTCAGCCAGCTTCCCCTACTCGACTCGGAAAAGAGTTTCAGGTTTTTATCACTCGAATTGAGCAGCAACTTGAGCAACTCCAAGCAGTCCCCTATTCATCGAAATTTGGTGGCGCTACAGGTAATATGAATGCGCATTTGGTTGCCTATCCCCATTTGCCATGGAATGACTTTGCAAAGCATTTTGTAGAAAAATATTTAGGCCTTTCCCGCTCATTTCCCACTACTCAGATAGAGCACTATGATAATCTTGCTGCTCTTTTCGATGCAATGAAACGCATCAACACAATCTTATTGGACCTTTCGAAAGATGTCTGGCAATATGTGGCGATGAATTATTTCAAGCAGAAAATCAAGGCTGGAGAAGTAGGCTCCTCTGCTATGCCTCACAAGGTAAATCCGATTGATTTTGAAAATGCGGAAGGAAACCTCGGTATTGCCAACGCACTTTTGGAGCATCTCTCAGCAAAACTTCCCATTTCGAGATTGCAGCGGGACCTGACAGACAGCACCGTCCTTCGGGTCATTGGAGTGCCATTAGGCCATATGCTTATCGCTCTGGAGTCTCTAAAAAAAGGACTAGGAAAATTAGAGCTTAACAGAGCCGCGATCGATTCGGATTTACAAGAAAACTGGGCAGTAGTTGCTGAAGCCATACAGACTATTCTACGACGCGAGGGTTACCCAAAACCATATGAAGCACTGAAGGATCTTACAAGAACAAATGAAAAAATCACCCAAGATTCCATCGCCAAATTCATCGAGGGTTTAGCCGTTTCAGATAAGATCAAGCAGGAATTGAAGCAGATTTCACCCTTCAATTACACCGGTCTTTAACGTAAAAAAGGAATGCATGAGCATTCCTTTTTTGTTTTGGATAAATTTAATTTAGGATGCTTTGGAGGGAAGCACCTGTAGATATTTACGATGGAGATTAATCAACATATTCTGGTAAATACCCGGGATTCTGATTACGAAATAATCTTTATTTCCCTTTTCGATACATTCCCCAACCATATTTTGAAGTGGGCCTCCGATTACCTCCACTTGCTCGCCGGGCTCGATTTCAGTACCGTCAGTTTCAACAGCTACTCCCGTTTCTACTACCCGTTTGATTTTATCCAAATCCTCTTCCCGAACCGTAGCATGCTGACCTGAAAAGTGGACGAATTTCACTGCACCAGGCTCTTGGAGACATTCCCAAAGCTGGTTTCGTTGGGTTTTGACAAATACATAACCATTAAAAAGTGGACGTTCTACTTTTTTCTTCCTATCGGACCATTGACGAAGTTCTGTCACCAAAGGAAGATAAACGTCCCATCCCTTCTCTCTCAGTCTTTTCGCTACCTTTTTTTCCGAACGCGAAGCCGTGTACATCACGTACCATTGAAGTTCACTCATTTCTAAAATTTATTTGGGAGATCAAATTTACAAAATACCTTCTTGCAAATCGAATGCATTGGCTTTGACTATGATCAAAATGAAATCAAATCCTAGCCTGATAAGTATACAGCTGATAATATCGCCCTTCTAGCGCTATTAATTCATCATGTTTGCCGCGCTCCACGATCTCGCCCTGCTCGATAACCAAAATCTGATCTGCCTGTCGAATCGTACTTAATCGGTGAGCAATCACAAAGGTGGTACGCCCTTTCATCAATTCCTTCAAACTGGCTTGGATGAGCGTTTCTGACTCCGTATCCAGATTCGAAGTAGCTTCATCCAAGATGAGAATTTTCGGATCAGCCAAAATCGCCCTTGCAATAGCAATTCGTTGGCGCTGACCGCCAGAAAGCTTGACTCCTCGCTCACCAATCAAGGTGTCCAGCCCCTCTTCAAATCGATCGGTGAACTCCTGAACATGAGCAGCGTACACTGCTTGTTGAAGTTGGTCTTCTGTGGCGTCCGGCCTTGGAAAAAGGATATTTTCGCGGATAGTACCTTCAAAGAGAAAATCATCCTGGAGCACTACACCCAAGCGGGACCGATAGGATTCCAAGGTCACTTCACCCAAGTCATTTCCATCCAATGAAATCTTTCCAGAATCAGGATTCAGAAAACTAGCTGCCAAACCGGCGATTGTAGTCTTTCCAGAGCCCGAAGTTCCGACGAGTGCAGTGACTGATCCTGCAGGAGCTTCGAAACTGATTTCTTTCACCACTTCTTTTCCTTCCTCGTATGAGAATGAAACCTTATCGAAAAGGACATCTCCTTTAAAATCATGGAGTTCGATTTTCCGCTTTTTATCATCCGATTCCAGTGGAGCATTCATGATTTCCTCCGTTCTATCCAAGCCGGCGAATGCTTCTGTGAGTTGAGAGCCAATATTGGACATTTGAACGATGGGTGCAATCATGAATCCCAAGTAGAGCGTAAAGGCTAAGAAATCTCCAAAGGTCATTTGACCTTCCATAATCATCCAGCCACCAATCCCCATGATGCCGGCAGATGCTAACCCCAAGAGCAAAGTCCCAGCTGAAGTAACAAATGATGTCGCAGTAAGACTTGATTTTACATTCTGAAAAAGCTCATCCACTCCTTTTTGGAATGTTTTGATTTCCTGCTCTTCTGCATTGAAGCCTTTGATCACACGGATCCCCCCTAGTGTTTCAGTAAGCCTTCCGGTGACTTGGGCATTGATTTTTCCCCGCTCTCTGAAAATTGGGCGGATTTTACTGAAAGCTTTCAAAGAAACAACTCCAAAGACAATCACCGGAACGAGAACATACAAGGTCATCATCGGTGAAATGCTGATTAATAAAATCAAGGAAATCACCGCGGTCAAAATTCCACCTATCATCTGTGCAAACCCAGTCCCCACCAAGTTGCGGACACCTTCCACATCACTCATAATCCGAGACACCAATTCCCCGGTTTTGGTATTGTCAAAAAACCGAATGGGAAGCTTGATGATATGACTTTGGACTTGGGAACGAAGCTTGGCGATGAGGTTTTGTGCCTCTACCGATAGGATCTGTGTCAGAGCATAGGATGTGACCGATTGAATCACAATGGCTGCAACCACTGCAATTATCAGCCATTTCAAAAGCTGTAGATCATTGGAGGGGATGACATCATCTACCAAGTACTTACTCGCACCTGGAAGAACTAACCCTGCTAATCGACTGATTACAATTAAAAATAATCCAAGCAGTAGGTGCTTTCGACGGGGCCAGACGATGGTAGCAAATACTTTTTGGATACTGACCCGCTTTTCTTTTGGTTTCTGTTTCATGATGTAGACAGGCAATTAATAAAGAATTTGTGGATTTGGTTCCCAGATAATAAAAAAGCCCGTCAAAATGACGGGCTTGAATTCTTATTAATTGAAAATCTTATTTGGTCTTGGGCAACACATTAGAAATCAGTGAAACCTTTTCAATAGGCTCTGAAGCATTGGAATAAATCCTCACGACAGAGTTCTGCTTTCCCATTTTCCCAGCTGAATTAAAGGAAACTTGAATCTCAGCTGATGCCCCGGGAGCGACGGGCTCTTTTGGCCAGCTAGGTACTGTACATCCACAAGTAGCGGCTACATTTGAGATTACCAATGGAGACTCACCAGTATTGGTCAATTCGAATGTGTGAGAAACTTTCTGACCTTGTACGATGTCGCCAAAATCAACAGACTTTTCCTTGAAGGTAATCACTGCGCCAGATTCACTTTGTGCATTGACTTGGATCACAAATAAGAAGGCAAATAAGCCAAGTAACAAACCGAATTTTTTCATATCTCTCATTATTTAATTATTCAAATATTCAACTTTTCAATAATAACTCAAAATCCAGACCAGTATAAGATCTGAGGGGTATTTTAACTTTTTCTAACAGCCAGACATGCCCTTTTGTCAGCTTTTAGAAAAATTGCGGAGCAAAGTTCAGCAGGTAGAGTTCCTCCTTCGCACGGGTCACAGCAGTATATAGCCAGCGTATGAAATCACGATCAACCTGACCATCCGGTAAATATCCTTGATCCACAAATACCGCCTCCCACTGACCACCTTGGGCCTTATGACAGGTCAAAGCATAAGCAAACTTCACCTGAAGTGCATTTAAATACGGGTCTTTTCTGATCAATTCCGCTCGCTCAGCTTTACTTGCGACATCCGCATAGTCCTCCGAAACCTGATCGTAGAGCTTCCGGTATTCTTCACGCGTCAATGCTGGTGCAGCGGAATACAGTGTGTCTAGTAGCACCTTTGCTTCGAAATGAGGCTCATCCGGGTAATCCAAAAGCCTTAGCTCCAAAGTCGCAAATCGAAACCCATACAACTCCTCAAAACTTCTGATCTTCATAATTTCGGCCATGTCACCATTTGCCAAAAAATTCACCCGGTCTGAATCAGCCATGTAAGTGTAGTTGTTTTTGACTATCATCAGCAAGTCCCCCGTATCAATTTCATTTTCATAGAAAAAAATCATGCGCCTAATGTATTGATTGTACTGCACCGCATTTTTATTGGACCGGGTTACAATCACGGTGTTTTCTCTTCCAAATTTGTCATATCCATAGCGCAGTCCATCTTCAAGCCGCTCACCCGTCATTTTGAAAATATCTTTAAACCCGCCTGTTTTTAATTTGATTTGGGGGTCTTTTTCACCCAAAAGCTGCCTTAATCCCGTTGCATTAAATAAAATACCGGATTCTTGGCGCTGACGCATCACCTCAGTCAACTCAATTTGGGAGGCATTCAGCCGAAATTGCCTTTGCAAATATCCAGACTCCAATGCAGGACTGTATTCACTTCCCACCGGAGGTAGCTGTGCCGTATCCCCGACAAGAAGAAGTCGATTATTTTCCCCACTAAAAACAAAGCGAATCAGGTCCCCTAAAAGCGTTCCCGACATACCGCCATCGTCAGATAGCATGGAAGACTCATCGACAATAAATACCGTGTCCTTGAAGTAATTTTTCTGAAGAATAAAACCAAAGCCCAAACCCGACACTTCCTCTTTCGGCTTATAGATAATCTTGTGGATAGTAAAGGCAGATCGAGAACTATACCCAGCCATAACTTTGGCAGCCCTACCGGTAGGAGCAAGCAAAAGCGACTTCATTTTGAGTCGCGGAAGCACTTTGACCAGTGCAGAGACGAGCGTGGTCTTTCCAGTTCCGGCGTAGCCTCTTAGGATGAAGGTGGGCTTTTCCTCAGTCTCCTCTAGCAGAAATTCATCCATCCCAAGAAAAAACCGCTCCTGCCCCTCTGTTGGTTCAAAGGGAAAATATTTTCTGATAAAACCCGACGGTCTCTGACCTAGCTGAGTATCTTTACCCATAAGAGACGAAGGTAAATGAGAGAAGACAAAATAGGGCAAGAAATCGAATCGAAATTTGGAAATAAACTTCGAACGCGGGTAAACGGTGTATTGATCCGCGATGATAAAATCCTGATGGTCAGACATAAAATGAGTGATCAAAGGAATTTTTGGTCAGTACCTGGAGGTGGGATGGACTTTGGATCGGATGCACCCAGCAATTTGAAGCGGGAGTTTATGGAGGAAACCGGATTGGAAATCGAAGTTGGCAAATTCCTGTGTGTGCATGAATTTTTGAAGCCCCCTTTACACGCTATAGAATTGTTTTTCGAAGTAGAAATGAACGGCGGAAAGCTGCATTTAGGAATAGATCCCGAGCTCGAAAGCCAGAATCAAATCTTGAGCGAAATAGCATGGATGAGCTTAAAAGATCTTAAAAACGTATCTCAGGATTCTATTCATCAGGTATTTTGGGGAATAAAATCATTCCGAGAGATAGGATTGTGGAAAGGATATTTTAATTTTGGAAATAAATACCTAAAATAGCACGGCAAAAAAGAACCATCAACCTTACCCAGATTTTAAAACTCAAATCAAAATGAATCTAACCAAAGTCTTATCCTTCGTATTTCTTTTGGGTGCACTAGCACTTGGCTATTTCCTATGGAAAGGCGTAGATGATGTCGTAGAAGCAGAGAAAAGAATTGCTCTAATTGAAGGTGCTGTCATCGAAAAGCTTCAGATGCTTAGAGATGCACAACTTGCTTACGAAGCTTCCAATGGAAAATATGCTTCCACATGGGACAGTCTTAAAACCTTTATCCAAGAAGGCGAAATCTGGTTGATTCAGCGTACAGAAACAACCAAGCTACTTGACTACGGAAAAGAAGAGACAACTGTCACTTTCGATACGTTGGGTTCTGTTCCTGTGATTGACTCCTTATTCAATGAGCGTAAATTCCCTGACTTCGACCTTGATAGATTAGCAGTAGTCCCTGGTTCAGGTGGAAAGCAGTTTGAGTTTTTCGCAGATAAAATCGAGCGAAATAACTACATGATCAACGTTTTCGAAATTAGAGACCCTGCTCCTATCAACCCAGAAAGAAGATTGAACAACAACGAGAAGGCTCTTCGTGTAGGATCCAGAACAGATGCCTCGACTGAAGGTAACTGGAAATAATCCAAGCGAAATTGGAAACCACTCTAAAAGTATTTAAAAGTGATAAGTTTGATGCGGGTGATACCGCAAGCTTATCACTTTTTTTATACCCCAGCTTTTTAGCAATTTTTGCAAAGGATCAGAATCAAGCCAATATTGGTATTCATTTTTATCCAAAATTTGATTGGGGCTCTCTGGAAAAACTCATCATATCAGATCCATTGTTAAAAATCGATGTGCCAGCAAGGGTCTATCTTCATCAATCCGGATTCAGCTTGGTTCCTGGGGTTTTGTATTCGAGCGAAAATGACAGAACCTACCTTGAATATGTACAGGAACTTCCTGAAAAGTCTCATTTTTTCCACACATCACTGGACAGCAATAATGTTCAGATCGTTTCATTCATAGAAGAAAAGCTTAAGCGAAGCCTTCAGGCCCGGTTTACTGAAATTTCCTTTTATCATGGTTCCTGTTCTTTTCTGTCTTATCTCTTCAAAGAACGGTTCAATCTGATCGGGCAAGAAATACTTGTTAATCTTTTGGATGGTAAAATGTATCTAGCGGCCTTTACCGATCAAGAGCTTACTACCTTCAATATGTTTGAGATATCAAAGAAGGAAGACCTGCTCAAATATGTACAGATTCTGATCAAGCAATTGAATTTTAATCCAAAGCACGTTCGGGTTACAATCTACGGAGTGCCTTCTAAGTCCGAAATCACAGAAGAATGGGCTCAAGAGTATTTCCATAATGTGCGGATTTTAACCCCTCATGCCAATCAGAATTACTCTCACGGATTCAAAAAAATAAAGGATTTGGGTCTGTTTGAGGTATATTGGCAATATCAATGAGGATGATCCATCCGTTTGGATAAAAAACACTCTTTTATAAGAAAGAAACACCCTTAAGATTTATTGAAAGTCTCAAAGGCTATTTGAGCAAAGAACATAACTTTTGCGAACGACAAACCCATGAAAAAAACAGCTATTTTCCCCGGATCTTTTGACCCCTACACCAAAGGACACCATGACATCGTCATGCGAAGCTTGGATATTTTTGATGAGGTGATAATTGGCATTGGGTATAATTCGACCAAGAAAAATCGCTATTTTGATATCGACCTGATGGTTAAAAAAATAGAGTCAGTGTACGAAGGCATGGATTCAGTGAAAGTAATTGTCTACAATGAGCTTACTTCAACACTCGCCAAAAAGCATGGAGCTAATTTTCTGATTCGGGGACTTCGTAATACCACCGACTTTGAATATGAAAATACCATTTCTCAAATGAACCGCTATCTCAACGAAGACTTGGAGACAGTTTTCCTGATTACCTCCCCGCAGTACGCCGCTATCAGCTCCACCGTCATTCGGGAAGTGCATCGCTATGGAGGAGATGTGAGCGAGTTTTTGCCTTATTCTATTTAAAATTTCCCTTCAGCATTTGCTTGAAAAGCCAGCGCATGGATGGATAGGAATTGATCAAAGCTACTTTAGCCTCCTCGATTCCAAACCATCGAATATCATCAATTCCCTCCTCCAATTGTGGAGTCATTTGACTATCATCTGTACAGGACATCGTATACCAGTAGGTCTTTTTTAGGATGCTTTTTCGGTTTTGGGTGTAGGTATGCCAAGTGTTACAGATAGGACTTCCCATCTTGACCTTTATCCCACATTCTTCCTCCACTTCACGAAGTGCGCATTGCTCAGGAGTTTCGCCCTTATCGAATTTACCTTTTGGAAAATCCCACTTTCCCAATCGATGGATCAGAAGTACTTTTTTGTCTTTTAAGACTATCCCCCCAGCAGCTCTGATCGTGTAGAAGCGACTTTTGATAAAGCTCTTAAGATCCCCCTTAGTCTGGGAGACCAAAGTAATGGAGTCTAATTCTCTCAGCTTCCGGGTCCTTAATTGGTACAAAATTCGAATCACTAAATCAACCGAGGGGTCTTTGAACAAAATATCGTCCTGCCAGAGCTTGATTGGGGGTAATTCCTGAGAGTCAGAAAATACTCCCTCGAATTTTTCAGGATTGACTAATTGCTTGTAGCTGATTATATCCAGCGGTTTGTCATTAATAAAAATCCGCATAAAAGCACGGCTGGGTTTAATGGTTATTTTTGAATGGAGGTACGCTTAGGGTTCTACCATTTCTTTGAGATTTAAAAATGCAGATTTTTTATACCAAGACAAACATTCCTTTCGGGTTTCCTGTATTTTTGGGCTATGGAAATTTTATCGAATGAACTAGCAGCTGAAGTAGCCGATCAATTATTGAAAATTAAAGCGATTCGTCTTCAGCCCGAACAGCCCTTTACATGGGCCTCAGGTTGGAAATCCCCAATCTATTGTGACAATCGGCTTTCCCTATCATTTCCGAAGGTCCGTAATCTGATTCGGGATGGTTTGACTCAATCCATACAGCATTTTTACCCTCAAGCCGAAGCGATAGCAGGTGTAGCCACTGCCGGTATTCCACAGGGGGCACTTTTAGCCAATGAGCTTGAAATCCCATTTCTCTATGTCCGATCCAAACCAAAAGGTCATGGAATGGAGAACATGATTGAAGGCCAAATTACCCCAGGTCAAAAAGTAGTGGTGGTAGAAGACCTTGTATCTACTGGAGGAAGTTCCTTGAAAGCTGTTCAGGACCTTCGCAATGCAGGATTTGAGGTCTTAGGAATGGTAGCCATATTTAGCTATGGATTTCCGGTAGCAGCTGAGAATTTCGAGAAAGCAGGAGTCAAATTAGTGACGCTATGCGATTATGAGCATCTTTTGCCAAGAGCGGTTGCAAAATCCTATATCGACGAAAAGGCACTTCAGTCACTTGGAACTTGGAGAAAAGACCCATCTGCTTGGGGATAAAGGGATGACTAGGCTTTTTTTGTAAAAAGGCCTATTGACCCTCCTACCCAGTCTTTGTCTTTATTGAATTTGACCCCTATCATTTCGCCTCGACTGAGTCGGACAAGATTTCCGGCAAGGGTAGGTTTTTCGTCAGCCTCAGGCCAGATTGCTAAGATTCGGACCTCCACCTTTACCAATCCATCCGGTGCCTGGATTACAGGCTTATAGCTCACTTTCTTTTGTAGCATATATAAGCCTTTGTCTTGGACTGCCTCAATATCAGCTTTAGTCACATTAAATATTACTCCTGCACCCGAGAAAGAAAATAAAGGCTTCAAAACGTAATTTTCAAGATCCTCTGGTATTTCCTGAAGCTCACTCAACAAAGTGGACTCAATAAAATAAGGTCCATGAAGGTGGGGAAGAATAAACTTTGAAATCCGCGTGTACCAATTGGGATGCCCGGCCCATTCTACCTCGAGCTCATCAGTAAAGCTGAACTCCATTTTCAAGTCTGGTCGAGCAAACAATTCATCAAACACTACCCGATTGTAGATTCGCTTTATCTGAACTTCTTGACCGTCTCGGTTTTTATAAAAAAGCTTTTTCCCTTTTTTAATCACCTTAGTTACACAGCAAGTGGCAATCCCAAGGTCTTTTTCACAGTAGGAAAAATCTATTTTCGTATTTTGATTTTCAGGTTCAATTTCCAACAAAACCACTTCCTCCGGAGCATATTGACCTAAAATTGTGCTTTTCAGCAAAGAAAGACAGCTATCTTCATCCAGTCCTGATAGATAGGGAGTAAAGCCTTCCAGCATCGGGTAGACTTTCTTCAGCTTTTGAAAAAGATTATGCTGAAAATTGAAAATTGAAGGAAATCCCTGTACCTCAATCAGCTTAGGAGTAAGCACTCCATCTTCCTCACATACCCCAAAGTCAATTGCCATAAACTGCGTATGAAGGTCCTCATTAGGAACCTCAATATTCAGATCAAGCGCCCTTTGGGTCAATTCTTTGAATTTTGGCTGCCTAATAAAAGTGACTAAGTCTTCGCAGGCCTGAAGTAACTTTTCCTTGAAATCATCAGGAATAAAGAAAGGCGTTTCTGCTACCCGAAAAGTAGGAGAATATCCAAAGTCATCTTGAATCGAGTCAAGAAGCTTTTGGTATTTTTGCGTCGAAAACTCAGCATTGAATTGCTTACGGTAAGATTCAATCATCGAGCATTAGATTAAAATTTTCTTTTTTCTGTAGGTATAGACAGCCTTTATGCCCCTTTCCAAAAAGTTAGGGATCAAAACCTGATTGGTCCTGACAATTTTATCTTCATCTACCAAGTGCTCGATCATATCTCTAAACTTGGCTTTACCTTTGACTGCGATGATTTTTTCTTTCACCTCCGGCTTTTTGAGGTGTTCCAAAAAAGAAATCGCATCTGCCTCCGGGTGGAATTGGGTTCCTACGATCTCATCGGAAAAGCGAATTCCCATCAAAGCCCGCTCGTACTCTACATGATTTCGAATCTTTTCTAAGGCGATGATTTTGGCACCCAACTGCTTGAATTTTCGTTTTTCAGGACGAATAACTTGATAATCTCTGCTATCTACTGCCCAAAAGGGATTGTCCAAATTATAAAACAGTGGGTCCAACAAGCCTTCCTCCGTTTTGTGGATGGTCATCACACCAAAGGAAGTGGATTTCCTTTTAGTGATATCTCCTAGCCCAAAGTGCTTACAGGCCATCTGAAACGAGTGACAGATCAGCAGTAAAAACTTCTTCTGATTATGGTTTTGGTTCCAAATCCACACCTGATCAAGAAAGTCGAAGTATTTCAATTCCCATTCACCATTTCCCTCCAGTGGACTACCTGGCCCACCAGTCGAAATAAACAAGTCAAAATCCTGAACGTCCGGAACCTCTGATTTTCCCCGAACGTCAAAAACCCGAAAAGAAATGTGTTTCTGAAAACGTCCAACTATCTCTTGAATACAACGCATGCCCTGATTGGGCTCACCGTCGTACATATCCAAAATAGCCAGATTGATTTTTGATTTTGCCACTACGATTGAATTTTACGGGTCAAAGGTACGGCAAATACTCAAATACCTTCGGTAAATTTACCAGTGATATAGTCTACGACTTTTGCTAAGTCTCCAGTCTCACGATAGACTGCCAATTGCTGATCAGCTCCTGTGCCCTTAGCTAGAATTTGATGAACGTATTCCACTTCTTCTCTGCTGCCCAACTCATCTACCACATCATCAATAAAATCCAATAGCTCAGCAATCAATTCGATGGTTGGGACTTCTGATTTCTTACCAAAATCGATCAATTTGCCTTCAATCCCATTTCTTGCTGCACGGAATTTATTTTCTCGAATCAATGCGATACGGTAAATATTAAAGCTCGTGTTGCTCATCAATAGCTTGTAAAGCTTGGCAACCACAGCTTGAATCAGCGCGACGATGCAGGTAGTCTCTTCTACCGTCAGACACATATCGCAGATTCGAAATTCGATGGTACTAAAAAAGGGATGCATCCGAAGATCCCACCAGATTTTCTTTGGGTTATCAATGCAATTAGTCTTAACCAAAATCTCCAGATAATTGTCATAAGACTGAACCGAATCAAAGTATTCGGGAAGTCCTGTCCGTGGGAATTTTGCAAAAATCTTTGCTCGGAAAGCCTTAAAACCTGTATCTCTTCCCTCCCAAAATGGGGAATTGGTCGTCAGGGCATAAATATGGGGGAGAAAGTAGCAGGCCTGATTCATCAGCTGCAAGGCAGTTTCTCTATTTTCGATGCCGACGTGAACATGAAGACCAAAAATCAAATTGGATCTGGCGATATCTTTCAGCTCGTCCACGATATGATGATAGCGGGGCTCATCGGTGATAGCCTGATCCTGCCACTTGGCAAAAGGGTGAGTACTCGATGCTCCTACGATTAAGCCTTGTTTTCCGGCTAGCTCAGCAATTTTATTCCGTAAAAAAGCCACTTCCTTTCTGGCCTCCTGTACGTTTTGACAAATATTGGTACCAACTTCTACCACGGACTGATGCATCTCCGCTTTTACTTGCTCTCGGAGCTGAATCTTTCCTCCCTCCACAATTTTGGACATGTGTGAGCGAAGGTCCCTTGTTTCGGGATCGATGATCTGGTACTCTTCTTCTACGCCGAGTGTAAACTTCGGTAGTTTTTTATTGGAGATACTCATAATCAAACAGTTAAATACTAAAAGCGCTTAGCCATTTCCACGGAGTTTTTGACAAAGGTCCCCCAAGTCAAATTCATCTTTCCTGGTTTTTGAGCTTTTGCGTAGCGAATCGCCATGTTGGCTGCCTCCTCTACTACCCATTCAAAATTTTCCTGACCTACCGAATTGATGTCGGCATCAGGTGCTGGATTACCAAAGTCTATGGCGTAAGGAATTCCATCCCTCACAGCGAATTCTACAGTATTGAAATCATAGCCTAATCCTTTACATAGATCAATCGTATATTTTTTGACCTTAGCTAAAAGCTTTTTCGAGGATGGTGCCCTGTCCACAACATAGCGAAGATGGTGCGGGTTTCGGGGTTCATATTCCATAATGCGAACCTCCTTTCCGCCAAGGCAATAGACACGAAAGTACTCGTCAAATACAATTTCTTCTTGTAGCAACATCACTAGTTGACCGGTTTCGGGATGCTTCTGAAAAAACTCTTCTTTATTCTCAAGTCTATATACATTTTTCCAACCTCCTCCTGCATAAGGCTTCATGTAAGCAGGAAAGCCTATGTATTCAAACATGCCATCCCAATCGAGAGGACCTGCTAGATTTCGAAAGGACTTAGAAGTAGTATCCGTGGGGTGCTCTGCCGAGGGCAATAATACCGTTTTTGGTAGTGGAACACCCAATTGGTCTGCTAGGGCATTATTGAAAAACTTGTCATCTGCGCTCCACCAAAAAGGATTGTTGATTACGGCTGTACCTGTCAGGGCTGCATTTTTCAAAAAGGCACGATAAAAAGGGACATCCTGAGATATTCGATCAATAATCACCGCATAATCGGAAAGCTCATTTTGGATCACCTTGTCAATTTTCACTGCCTCGGCAATAATCCCCTTCTCTGCTTTTTGATTCACTCGATCGATAAAAGCCTGAGGAAAAGTATCTTCCATCCCGAAAAGTATTCCTATCTTCTTCATATTCTTATTGGATAAAATGGTTTAATCAAACTTAATTCTACTTAAATAGTGTGGAAACATCTCTTTCCAGACATCCCAATCATGGACTCTATCCTGCCTCACATCCAGCCAATGGGGGACACCTTTTTTATTGAGACAGTCGTCTAATTTCAGATTTGCATCAAAACAGATATCCCAATTAGAAGTACCCAGTACAATATCCATCTTCCACAGCTCATCATCATTTAATCCCGGAAGATATTCTAAGGGGCTGTTATAGTAAATATCATCATGGTTATATCCATCCATGAAATTTCTAATATCAAAGGCACCTGACATGCTAAACATGTGGCTTACATATCCTGGATGCCGGAAGGCAAAGTTGGCAGCATGATAGCCCCCAAAACTACATCCTGCCACCACCACTTTTGCTACCGCGGTGTTCAATCGAATACGCTCCACGATCTCATGGCAAATCATTTTATCATAAGCCACATGATTTTGGATGCGTTGATGGGGATGAATGTTTCTGTTGTAAAAGCTGTCAGCATCATTACTTTCCGGACAAAAAACCTGAATCAAGCCCTGCTCAATATACCATTGGGCAGAACCGATCAAACCCATATCTCGATTTTCATGAAAGGACCCTTTCGAGGTAGGAAAAACTACCACCGGATAGCCTGCATGTCCAAAAGTCAACATCTGAACCTCTCGATTGAGATGGGGAGAATACCATTTGAAATATTCCTCTTTCATAAAATTTCCTAAAAAGATTAATGGTCGTAAGTTTTGAAAAACTATTCAAAATATCTTGAAAAGCAAAGGATATTCTTCTTTACTCAAAAATTAAAAAATCAAAGCCTAGACCTAGAAGAAGATTGAGGAAAATATTTCTTAGAAAAGACTAATCGGAAAATACCGAACAGTACTATCCCAAGCATAATAGCCACGGCAATCCATTTTAAGGTCGTAGCAACGGAGGCTGTTAGGGTAAGTACCTTAGAAGGCTCTGGAAAAATCTTCAATAGTCGTAATACCAATAGGTTTTCAATAAAATCAAAGGAAGCTACCAAAAAAGGTAGGAAGACAACTCGCTTCATCCCCATCAGCCTGTGTAGTAATCCTGAGAAAAAGACACTGTATACAATCAAATACGGTAAATCAAGAAACCATATCCCCTTCCGATAAAGGTCCCTTGTATCCATATCCATTGCCGAGAGGGATTGCCATGCTTCCGAAAATGTGTAGGCAAATTTCAAATCCAGCGCATATTCCTTAGGCATAAAAAAGGAAAGCGATAAATTAAAGGCAATCATCATCAAGAAAAAGGCGATTAATGATCCCTTTTGAGATAAACTTCTAAAAGTTGATTCCATAAAAAAGCTTTAAAAGAATCCGAATTTACTCAATATCAATTAGTTAAAAAATTCTAAGTGGATTTTTTATCAGCCTTTTTGAAACCATTTAGAATACATTGGGTAATTTCTAGCTGTTCGTTCGATGACTTCTTTCATCTCAGGACCTATTTCTTTGACTTTTTTGGCTGGCATACCTGCATAAATGGAATTTGCCTCTACCACCGTATTTGCCAAGACCACAGCACCCGCGGCAATCACTGCTCCAGAGTGCACAACAGCTCCATCCATAATGATCGCCCCCATTCCTACCAAGACCCGATCATGGATCGTACAGCCATGCACTACCGCATTATGAGCGATAGATACCTGATCGCCTATGTAGGTTCCGGCTTTTTGGTAGGTACAATGGATGACTACCCCATCTTGAATATTTGTTTGATTGCCTATCCGGATCTCATGCACATCTCCTCGTACCACGGCATTGAACCAAACCGTACATTCATCTCCCATGATGACATCACCGACCACAGTGGCATTTGGCGCTAGCCAGCATGACTCTCCGAAAATTGGCTTTTTGCCGTTTAGCTCCATTATTAAGGGTTCCTGCATTGAGTTTTTGATTTTTGAACAAATTCAAAAAAAAATCTGAGAACCAGAACTTTTTGTTTTAATTTTGGTTTTCCGTGTATATACATCAAATTTGAAACTAAACACAAACCATTATGAAGTTATTTAAACAAACAGGCCTATTTCTTTCGGCTGCCCTTTTGACATTCGCATGCGGCGCACCAAGTGAAACTGTAGAAACATCTGAAGCTAAAGAAGTAGCAGAAGCTACTGGACAAACTCTAAACCTAGACATGGATGCGACTACCATCTCTTGGAGAGGATACAAGCCGGCTGGTCAACACTTCGGAAAAATCCCCGCTACCGAAGGTTCTTTGGTAGTGACTGGTGATGAAATTACAGGTGGAAAATTCACATTTGACATCACAGGTTTGAAAATCGAAGACCTAGAGGAAGGTTCTGAGAACTACGGCAAACTTTGGGGTCACTTGCAGTCTCCTGATTTCTTCGACGCTGCCAACCATCCAACTGCAACTTTTGAAATTACAGGAATCGAGCCTTTCGCTGCTGGTGATGTAATTGCAGATATGGAGCAATTCGAGACAGACAATACGCCAATGGCTGCATCTGAGCTTTCTCCTGAAACTCCTACTCATTGGATCAGCGGAAACTTGACTATGAGAGGTACTTCAAAAAACATCAAGTTCCCAGCTGCAGTTGCGATGGAAAATGGTGTAGTTACTGCAAAAGCAGGCTTCAACATTGATCGTACTGAGTGGGGTCTATCTTACGGAGACGAAGCTAATGCAGTTGACAAAGCAAAAGATCAGTTTATCTACAATACTGTATCTTTGATGCTTGACGTAAAAGCAAACTAATTACAATCAACCAATTTAAATCAAGGGAATTCTTCGGAATTCCCTTTTTTTGTATTGTGAACTCACACACCTATCCATTTTCAGAAGAAAAAGATCTCCCTCATTTACTTCGCTGGATTGATCAAAACTACAGCCACTATCTTTTTACTCATGGGAATAGTCACTCCTACCCCAAAGGCCCATTTCCCAATCAAATTCTAACCGGAAACCAAGCAATCAATTCAATCGAAGAGCTTGAAAAAAGATATTCGAAAGAAGCTCTGGCCGGTATTTTTTCTTATGATTTTAAAAATCAAATCGAGAAACTATCGAGTAAAAACCCGAGTTTTTTTGAGCTACCTGACTTTCTGTTTTTCCAGCCCGAACTCCAGCTATCCTGGAATAATTCGGAGATCAGTTCTAGCCAGCCATTACCACCAGAAATTTTCAATCTAGTTTGCCCAAAACCAAAAACGACATCAATTAACATTCATTCTCAGACAAGCAAAGAGGAATATCTGAAAAATTTTCGAATGATTCAGGATGAAATCCGTGAGGGCAATACCTATGAAATGAACTATTGCATAGCGTACCAAGCGGATTTTGAAGACATGGACCCAGTCTATACCTTTCTCAGGTTGAATAAAAAGTCTCCGATGCCATTTGCGGCACTTTTTAAAGCTGGGGAAAAATACATTCTATCTGCCTCACCAGAACGTTTCCTGAAAAAAACAGGGAATCAACTCATCGCCCAGCCGATCAAAGGAACTGCCAAAAGGGGACAAAATGAAGCAGAAGACCTCAAAAACAAAAAGCAGCTCCATGCAAGTGAGAAGGAACGTGCGGAGAACCTCATGATCACAGACCTCATGCGCAATGACCTATCCAAAGTCTCGGAAATAGGATCGGTTGAGGTTCCAGAGCTCTTTGGACTCTACTCTTTTCCCAGAGTACATCAGATGATCAGTACTGTATCAGCTACCCTCAAACCAAATGCGACCTTTAGACAAATCATTGAGGCCACTTTTCCCATGGGAAGTATGACAGGCGCCCCCAAAATCAAAACCATGGAGCTCATTGAACAATTCGAAAACTTCAAAAGAGGCTGGTTTTCAGGAGCCTTGGGATTCATAAACGAAAGTGGAGATTTTGACTTTTCGGTAATAATCAGGAGCATCATCTTAGATCAATCGAGCAAAAAACTCTATTTTGCTGTAGGCAGTGCCATCACCATCGATGCCGAAGCTGAGCAAGAGTATGATGAATGTCTGCTAAAAGCAAATGCCATCCTGGAGGTCCTGAGTGGAAAATAAAGAAAGTAATCCTGGCCAAATCATCCGAAAAATAATCCATGTCGACATGGATGCATTCTATGCCTCGGTGGAGCAACTGGACCATCCTGAATGGCGTGGAAAGCCTCTGGTAGTTGGAGGGAATGCGGCGAGAGGTGTGGTGGCAGCTGCTAGCTATGAAGCGAGAAAATATGGAATTCACTCAGCTATGTCCTCCGTTTTGGCAGCTAGGAAATGTCCGCATCTTATCTTTGCACCTCATCGATTTGACCGCTATCGGGAGCTCTCACGGCAGATCAGGGAAATATTCTTTGAATACACTGACTTGGTTGAGCCCCTTTCTTTGGATGAAGCATTTTTGGATGTGACGGAAAATAAAATGGGGCTCAAATCCGCCATTTTAATCGCCAGGCAGATACGGCAAAAAATCAAAGAAAAAACAGGCTTGAATGCCTCAGCCGGGGTCAGCTACAATAAGTTTTTGGCAAAAATCGCTTCCGATCTAAATAAGCCCAATGGACAAGCAGTGATTTTGCCTGAAGAAGCCGAAGAATTTTTAGAAAAGCTACCGATCAAAAAATTCTTTGGAATAGGAAAGGTCACAGCCGAAAAAATGGAAAAGCTAGGAATATTCAACGGCAAAGATCTCAAGGAATTTTCCCTCCAATTCCTCACCAAGAAATTTGGCAAGTCCGGCCTTCACTACTACAATATCGTGCGAGGAATTCACCTGTCAGAGGTTCAGCCTCACCGAGTTCGAAAGAGTCTCAGTGCAGAAAATACCTTCGAAAAGGACCTCATCAGCCTCGAGGAAATGGAAATGGAATTGAAATCAATTTTCGAAGAGGTAATCAAGCGAAGCCAAAAAGGAGGAATCAAAGGCCGAACGGTTACGATCAAACTTAAATACGCTGACTTTACCCAACAGACTCGAAGCAAAACTTTGGAACAATATCCCGAACCGGCTCAAATCTGGGAAGTGGGTATAGAGCTGTTAAGGCAGGAAGAAATCCCCAAAGCCATCAGGCTCTTGGGGCTTGGCCTTTCCAACCTCAATATCACTGAAGAACAGGTGCATTTTGGAGAGCAACTGAAAATCCCTTTCGAATAAAGCTGGACTTTTCAGCTATTCAAATAGAATTCAATGGCCTTCCCGAGTCGAGTAAAGGTATCCTTAAAAACTTCCTCATTCTCCTCCAGCAGCGTTACTCGAAATCCTCGCAAATCAGAACAAAACGAGGAAATCGGAACGACACAAATCCGCTCAGCAGCTAGTAAATAATAGACAAATCGCTTATCCAATGGCATATTGGGTTCAGTGAGCCAAGAATCCAGTAAATCTTTCAATTTCTGGTCTTCGATCGGCAGAAACTGATTTTCAGAAAGTCTTCCTTCCTCAAAAACAATGGTATTGTAAAAAGCCCCTTGGGTTGGGTTAAACTTAATCCCATTGATATCACCCAAAATCTCTCGCATCCAGTCACTGCGTTTTCCAATTTGCGCATTCGCTCTCTCTCGATAAGAGAAATAGGCAGGATGACTCATAATCCTTGGAATGGATAGCTGCGGTAAAATGGTCGAGCAAACCTCGATCATCTTGGCATTTTCCAATGTCTGGCAGAGCTTGGAGAACTCCTCAGAAGCTTCCCGATTGTAAAATTCCATCCAGCCACAGCGTGCTCCAGGCCATGGGAATTCCTTGGAAATCCCTTTCAATGAAATGGCAGGACGGCTTCCGATTACTTCAGCAAGGGCAACTGCTTTGATGCCATTGTAGGTAATATTCTGATAGATCTCATCAGCGATTAGCAGAAGCTTAAATTCCTCTGCTATTCTCACAAAGCCTTCCAAAATCTCTTTGGGATACACCATCCCGGTTGGATTGTCGGGGTTGATAATCAGAATCCCGACAATGGACGGATTGTATTTGACTTTCAGGTACAGGTCCTCCATGTCCGGAAGCCACTGATTATCCGGATCGAGTTTGTAGGTAATTGGAGCCGCATTGGCATGAGCAGCCTCTGCAGAGCTGTGGGTAGAGTATGCAGGAGAAGGACCGATGATCCGGGCTGTTGGTACCAAAAATTGATACAATTTGGCGATTGCATCTCCTAGCCCATTGAAGAATAAAACATCTTCTGCTGAAATTTGAGCGCCTCCTTTTTCATTATTGAGATCAGCAAGAAATCTCCTCGTTTCCAGCACCCCTTTGGAGTCGGCATATCCGTAGGTTTGATCTTCCTTAAGCAGCTCAGAAATAATGGATTTCATCCAGTCTGGAATCTGATTATTCTTCTGGATTGGATCCCCGATATTCTCCCAGGTCATCCCATAGCCCAAGGCCTCGATTTGCCTTGCTTTCTTGACAATTCCACGAATTTCATAGGAGAGTTCTTCGGCTCCTGGTCTGAGGAGTAGCTGTCTCATAGTGTAAGAGGCTGGTTGGTGAAAAATTCCTCACAAAGAAAAGGAAAAGTAAGGTGAATTTTTAAATGCCAGACAAAAAGGAAAGTCCATAAGCTCACGAAACTTCTTTCAGCCTAAGAGGTTTACCCAAAGGATTCCCCAACTTGATTAAATCCTTTCCGTTTAGCTATTTTATTGCCCGATTCCCTTCCTTTAAAATTCTATTTCTAAGTGGTTTTTATCCGTATTCTATTCTTCCTGCTCTTTCTAGGACTTATTGATTGGTATTCTTACCAAGCTTTCAAAACACTCTTTCCAAACCAAAACTGGGTCAAAATCGGTTTTTGGGTGTTTTCAATTGGGATTTACCTATTCGCCATCTTCGTTTTCCTGACTTTTGACCGAATCAATGTTGGTTTGAATTTCGGAAGGCTGATCTCACTTCTGGTGCTTTCTATCCTCCCTAAGCTGATTATTCTGGTTTTTCTTTTCGGTGAAGATATCACACGTATTGCTAGAGGTGTTTTTCAGTCGATCAGTGGAACTAACAATAGGGATTTCTTGCCAGAGCGACGGAAATTTATCAGCCAAACCGCCCTGCTACTTTCTGCCATTCCTTTTTTGGGAACCCTGCATGGGGTACTGATTGGAAAATACCGCTACCGGGTGATGAAGCATACCCTGGAATTTGATGACCTACCGGAGGAATTTGATGGATTTACTATCACCCAAATTTCGGATATTCACTCTGGAAGCTTCGACAACAAGGAGAAACTCGAATACGGAGTGGACCTGATCAATCAGCAGGAGTCCGATATGATTCTATTTACGGGTGACTTGGTGAATAATCATGCAGGAGAAATGGAGCCCTGGATCGAGACTTTCAAAAAGCTAAAGGCTCCGATGGGCAAGTATTCCATTTTGGGTAATCATGACTATGGGGACTATGTGGCTTGGCCTAGCAGAGAAGCCAAGGCACAGAATCTTCAGCGCCTTTGTCAAATCCAGGAAGAATTGGGCTTCAAACTTCTTCGAAACGAAAGTGTAAAAATTCAAAAAGGAAATTCCAGCATAGACCTAATCGGCGTGGAAAACTGGGGAAAAGGCTTTGCTCAATACGGGGATCTAAACAAAGCTACCGCCAATCTGGAAGAAAAAAGTTTTAAGATTCTGATGAGTCACGATCCCTCCCACTTTGATGAGGTAGTCAAAAAATTCTCCCAACTGATCCATCTCACCCTGAGTGGGCATACCCACGGGATGCAGTTTGGAATTGAGATTCCTGGATTTATCAGATGGAGTCCCGCTTCCCTTCGCTATCCGAAATGGGCCGGGCTCTACGAAGAATTGGGTCGCTACCTCCACGTCAATCGGGGTTTTGGGTTTTTGGCCTTTCCGGGAAGAGTGGGAATTTGGCCTGAGATTACTGTGCTGGAGTTGAGGAGGAAAAAGGAATACATTAATAAGACCTATGGAAAATCTAACTCTACCCTTTCTTTGAATCGAAAAAAGAGTAAAACTGGATTATCATCACTCTGAATATTTAAAGCTCGCAACCTCTCTAGGTAAAAATTATCTTTTGTTTCAACCTCCTCTAACATATCTAATAACATAGGGGCATCTATCACAAATAGATGATATCCTAGTTGAGAACTGAGTTCTACACTAATTCCAATCGAATTGATACCCGGAATAATAGTCAAATCATTCTCAATATTTTTAATTGGGTAAGCTATTTTTGACTTTTTATCCCAAATAGCCATTTTAGAGTAAATTCCTTCACCAAAGCCTAAAAACATAAAGTCAGAATGGACTTGTAAATTATTTGAAAAATAAACCAAATTAAACTCCTTGGCCATGTTGAGCTTACCTAGTTCGGAACCAGTATTGATTCTTGAATAATCAACCTCCCGTTCTGAAAAGCGAACACGATAAATATCTTTGAGCTGATCATTATCAAAATCCAAGAAATATGGATTTTCTGTATCAGAAAAATAAAAACCTTCTTTTTTCCATTTTGGAAAGATAAGATGATCCTTACCCATCCCATATTTGGATTGATCTTGAGAAAGAAACTTTTCATTTAAATCAATTTGTTTTAAAACCTTTAAGGACGAATCAAGAATAATAATCTGATTACTTTGGTACGAACTATTCTCCCGAGTTAGGTGATACTTACTATTGAACCACTTGAAATCTGTCAATGGACCTAGTGTATCTAATTTCAAATCGCGCCCTTTTTTCTCAAAAATGTTTTGAAAAACCAGTTTATTGGTAGCATTACTATAGATAATTATCTCATCATCAGATAGGAGCTGCACATCTCTCTGAAATTTATACTCTCCCGGCCCTTCACCTTCAGTTCCGATCAGCCTTAATAGATTCCCTTTCCAATCAAATTGAAAGATTCTCTGAGTGATTTTCCTATCTGTTATAATTATTTTTTCTTGATCAAAATACACCTCACTTACCTCCCCGATCAACTCCCTATCATCCAAAGGAACTATAAAACAGGTATCAAAAAATTGACTGGCATCGAAGGTGATCGGTTGGTCAAGGTCAATCAAAATCTCTTTTTCTTCTGTATCAAATCGATACTCCTGCTCGGAGTTACAGGAAAACAATCCAATGACAATCAAAAAAAGAAAAGAATATCTAAATATAGACTTCATAATTAGTCAGAAAATATCAATAGACTGTCAGTCATTTTTTTTTAAAATCAACCTAGTCTTTACCTTTTTTCAATCCTGCTTTCAGCATCATTCCCTGAGAAAAAACCAGAAACACCATAGCAATTGCCGTGAAATTAGGAACCTTATTCCGTCCATCCATCCAAAAACCAGATTGCCAAAGAGATAGACCACCAATCAATAAGGCAATCAAGATCATGGAAAGATGGAAATAGAGTCGACGTTTGCTCATTCTGAAAAACTAATTTTAGAGTAATAACTCAAAATCTTGATAGAAAAACAAAGCCTCTCGAAGATTTCTCCTCGAGAGGCATTATTTCAGCTTTCTGATTTTAGCCTTCTGACTTCAAAGCTTACTTCAGATTCTTATACCGAATTCGCTTCGGCGTCACATCACCCAGCCGCTTTTTCTTGTTTTCCTCATAGTCGGTGAAATTACCTTCAAACCAATATACCTGAGAATCACCTTCAAAAGCCAAAATATGCGTACAGATACGATCCAGGAACCAACGGTCGTGGGAAATGATCACCGCACAGCCACCGAAGTTTTCCAATGCTTCTTCCAAAGCTCGTAGCGTGTTTACATCCAAGTCGTTGGTCGGTTCGTCCAAAAGCAGCAAGTTTCCGCCTTCCTTGAGCATCATTGCGAGGTGAACCCGGTTACGCTCACCGCCTGAGAGTACTCCAACTTTCTTTTCCTGATCTGCTCCGGCAAAGTTGAACTTGGACACATAGGCACGGGAATTAACTTCCTTGTTGCCTAGTTTCATATGCTCATTCCCATCCGAAATAATCTGATACACCGTCTTATTCGGATCCAAAGAATCATGCTCTTGATCTACATAGGAAAGCTGTACGGTCTCTCCCACTTCAAAATTACCTGAATCAGGCTTTTCCTGCCCGGTGATCAGTTTAAACAAAGTAGTTTTACCAGCACCATTTGGACCGATGATTCCGACGATCCCACCTTGTGGCAAAGCAAAACTTAAGTTTTCAAACAATAACTTATCACCGTAAGCCTTCGAAACATTATTTGCCTCGATGACTTTGGCTCCCAATCTCGGCCCAGGAGGGATGAAAAGCTCCAACTTCGCTTCTTTCTCTTTTGCTTCTTCTCCGACCAACTTATCATAAGCATTTAGACGGGCCTTGCCTTTAGACTGTCGGGCTTTGGGCGACATACGAATCCATTCCAATTCCCGCTCCAAGGTCTTCTGACGCTTGGATTCGGTTTTTTCTTCTTGCTTTAGTCGGTTTTGCTTTTGCTCCAGCCAAGAGGAATAATTCCCTTTCCACGGAATACCTTCTCCTCGATCCAGTTCCAAAATCCAGCCGGCTACGTTATCCAGGAAGTATCGGTCGTGGGTCACTGCGATGACCGTACCCTTATAGTTTTGCAAATGCTGCTCCAGCCAGTGGACAGACTCTGCATCCAAATGGTTGGTAGGTTCATCCAAGAGGAGTACGTCCGGCTCCATAAGTAGAAGACGGCAAAGAGCAACCCTTCGCTTTTCTCCTCCAGAAAGATTTGCTACGTTGGCCTCTGCAGGAGGAAGTCTCAAGGCATCCATAGCCTTGTCCAGCATGACATCCAGTTCCCAAGCATTGGCTGCGTCCAGTTTTTCCTGAACTTCTCCCTGACGCTCGATCAGCTTATTCATCGCATCCGGATCTTCCATCAAGGCCGGATCCATGAATTTTTCGTTGATCTCTTCAAATTCTTTGAGCAGATTGACCGTGTCAGCTACGGCCTCCTCTACTACTTCTTTGACTGTTTTGGTCGGATCGAGCTTAGGCTCTTGCTCCAGCATTCCTACAGAGTATCCTGGGGAAAATACCACTTCGCCGAGGTAATCCTTGTCAATGCCTGCAATGATCCGGAGCAAGGAAGACTTTCCCGAACCGTTCAAACCTAGGACGCCGATTTTGGCACCATAGAAAAATGAGAGATAGATATCTTTGAGTACTTTTTTCTGCGGGGGATACACTTTTGAGACCCCTGCCATCGAAAAGATGATTTTTTCTGCGCTCATGCGTTGAATTTTTCCTGAAAATTTGCGTTAAATAGCAAAGATGCAAAAAAAGGCCATTCTTAGGATAAGTGCTTTTGAATTAATTAATTTGCGGAAAATTGAAAACAACCACCTAACCTACTGTAGTGCAATGGAGCATCCGTATGGATATATCAAAGACAACAAGGTCTTTCTGAAGGGATTTTTGGGAAAACCTGATCGGGAAATTGGAGAGGTGAAAGAAGATGAACCTTCGACCATTGCCTATTTTGAGGATAGATTTGCTCAGATTCAGGAGAAAGTAGAGAAGCTCAAAAAGGATATTGAAGAAAACCAAAACAAGGGTTCTTTCCTCATGAAGCTGATTCACCTGCGTGATTCGCTCTATGAATCCGATGCCTTGGGTGATTTCGTGCCGATGATCGAAGAGCTTAACGGCCTAGAAGAATACCTCAATGAAATCATCCAAGCCAATCGTGCCAAAAACTTAGAGATCAAAAAGGGTTTGATCCAAGAGGCAGAAGCCCTCAAGGATGATACAGACTGGAAAGAAACAGCACAGGCATTTAAGGATCTAAAGATGCGTTGGATCAAAACCGGTCCGGTAGAAAAAGAATTAGAGGAGGAGATTGAAAATCAATTCCAAGAAGCGGTTCAGCATTTCTTCGAAAACCGTAGACATTTCTTTGAAGGAATGGCTCTGCAAGCCGAAGAAAACATCAAGGTCTATGAGTCACTGGTGGTACAGGCCCGAGAGGCCCATGACTTGCCAGATGCGAAGATGGCCTTTGAGATCAGTAAGAAAATCCAAAAAGAATGGAAATCTGCTGGGAAAGTTCCTGCCGAAAAGCGTCAGCCTCTTTGGGATGAATTTTCCAAACTGAACAACCGAATCTTCTCCAAATACAAGCGCACCCTGAATCCAGGTCCTCAGATGCATCCCCGCGAGGTGATGAAAAAGGTGGAAACGCTAACAGAAGAAATCAAGAAACTGGCCGGAAAGGACACTTCACCTGAGTTGATCGCAAGAGCGAAGGAAATTCAGCAAGAATGGAGAAAGCTTCCTCCTAGGAAACCAAAAGACGCGAATTTACTAGCACGGTCCTTTCAATTCTTCTCAGACATTGTTTTTGAGAAAGCATTCTTGGACAAACTTGTGCATGGAAAATATGCTGATTTTGATCAAAAATCAGAAATGGAACAAAATCAGATCAAAACTGCTTTACTGAGAGATCTTCTTCATCGAGATCAGACAGAATATGAGACTGCTCAAAATAATTCGGACAATTTTCAGGTCAGGAGCAGCGATTTTGAAATCATGATGAAGAAAAAGTTATTTGGACTGAAGCGGAAAGTAGACGTAAAAAATTATGTTTTGAAGCAACTTTCTCAGAAATAATCAGTACAAGCTTACATATTTAAAAAAATAGATAATTTTGCAGCCTTTAAAATCCGGAACACTCTAAAACGAATACTATGTACTGGACACTCGAACTAGCCTCCTACTTGGAAGATGCTCCATGGCCAGCGACCAAGGACGAATTGATTGATTATGCAATTCGCTCCGGCGCACCGATGGAAGTGGTAGAAAATCTCCAAGAACTGGAAGATGATGGAGAACCTTATGAGACCATCGAAGAAATTTGGCCGGATTATCCGACCAAAGACGATTTCTTCTTTAATGAAGATGAATATTAATGCCAAAGCCTCGGATTTTTTCGGGGCTTTTTCTTTCTACCTGGGATTTTAAATTCCCAAGACCTGCCTCAGTCGGGAGTACCCGGTCTTACTTACAGGTAGCTTTTTCCCATTTCTCAAAAAGACTAAATAGCTATCCTTTTCATAGGGCTCTATCCGCGTGACTTCATTGAGATTCAAAATATAGGACCGATGAATCCGCGCAAAACGATCGTGCGAAAGCGCTTCTTCCAAGGACTTCATGGTCATCTTTTTTAGAAAAGCCCCTGATTCGGTCACAATATTCACATAGTCATCTGCCGCTTCGAAGTAGCTTACCTGATCAACAGGGATAATTTTGATTTCATTTTTCACCCGTACCACGAGCCGCTGACTCTTTTCGGCAAGTGATGAAATAGCCGAATTTTGCCCACCTTCCTCCACTTCATATCGCTCCAGAAAACGGTTTAATGCTTGCTGGAATCGTGATTTAGAGAAGGGCTTAAGCAAATAATCGATCGCCTTGGCATCAAAAGCAGCCAGCGCGTATTCATCAAAAGCCGTGGTAAATATCACAGCGGGAGGCTCATCCAAGAGCTCTAGCATCTCAAATCCCGTTATCTTTGGCATCTGAACATCCAGAAAAATCAAGTCAGGCTGATGCTTTTGAATGGCCTTCAATCCTTCAAACCCATCCTGACATATTTCCAAAATTTCGAAACGACTATCTGATCTCAGAAATTCTTCGACTATACCCGCAGCTAGGGGTTCATCATCGATAATGAGGGTTTTGATCATTTTGGCTGGGGGATTTTCAAAGTGACAGTAAATATATTTTCTTCTGAAAGGGTGCTGAGCAGATCATTTCTACCAAAAAGTAAATAAAGCCTACGCTTCACAGAACTCAGTCCAAAGCCCAATCCTTTTTGTTGGGGAACTTCAGAGTCATATGGGTTCTGCAAATGAACCAAAAGATAAGGAGACTCGACACTAGCCTGAACTCGGATTTGAACCTCTCCCCTTACTCCGTACAACCCGTGTTTGATTGCATTCTCAAGAAGTGGTTGGATCAAAAGTTGGGGAATTTGTAGTTCACGGGAATCATCCGAAATATCAAATTCAACTTTCAGTCTATGTCCAAAACGTACCTTTTCGATTTGAAAATACATCTCCAAGTACTCCAACTCCTCCGACAAAGTAGTCCAGGACTTCAGATCCTTTCGGATAGTTCCTCGCAGAAAATCTGACAGCAACAATACCATTTCTCTGGCTTTTTCAGGCTGACTGACTACCAAAGCACTGATGGAATTGAGACTGTTAAACAAAAAATGAGGTTGCAATTGCTGCCTTAATTGACTCAGTTCGGCTTCCTTGCTGAGCTCCAGCATATGCAATTCGCGATCCTGACTTTGCTCCTGCTCCTCCAATCGGGAGACAAGCATGGCTATCAGGCTAATCATCACTCCAGCCAATGCCAAAATAGCCCATCTCAAATAGAGGTTTTGCTTTAAAAAGTCCACATAATCAGGATAATCGACAAATAGCCAAGCCATAGTCAGCTTATGGATAAATATCAAAAGGAATGAAAGTGCAAGAGGCAAAGCCAAAAGAATTAGAATCTTCCCGCTTTTAGGATTGTAAAAAGTGAAAATACGATCCAAGACCGTCACCATTCCAACAAATACAAGCGAAAAAATCACACTGTCCACTCCAGCAATCAGATCCTCAACACCATAATAGCTCAGGACCAAAAAAGAACCAAGGAGCCAGGCTAATCCTGCTCCTTGGATAATCCAATAGTATGTTCTGGTAGATCGAAAAGCTCTAGCAAGCATTTATTGCTGATTTTTTCTTCAAAATCAATTAAAAGGATCTGATTTCCAAACCACCGAAGAAACAAGTACCACGTAGAACCAATACTTTCTCCGGATCTACTTCTGTCTGACTATACATTCGCTTATCTTCTACACCTGCAGCGATATTGGTGATCTCGACTCGGACATCCCAATGAGGTGGCACCAGAATCTTAGTCCCTCCGAAGATCACATCTATCTGTAAATAAACAGTTCCTGAAAAATCCGCCTGCGTCAGATCCAGATCTATTCCTCCAAATGCTGCAGTCAGTTTACCACCTTCAAATTTCTTGGAAAGAACCCGCTTGTTGACTCCTGAGAAAATTGCATCGATATTGACACGATCATTGTAAGAAATCCCAGAAATACCCTGAAAATTTTTCTTGGCTCCATCAGAGGTATTTGACTTCGACTCATCTGAACCGGCTTGAGCCTCTGCACTGCTGGAATCACTGGAGTCCAAAGGACTTGACTGGAATTGCTTATTCCGCATTTGCTCCTGGACATTTTCCATGATTCGTTTTTCCTTTTGCTTCTGCGTGATCAGGTAGATCCCCAATGCTATCAAGCCTAGCGGAAGCAGGTAATTTTCAAGTCCGAAATCAAAATAGAATTCCCGCTCTAGCAGAAAATACACCCCTAAAAAGAGCATGATAAATCCAAAAAAGGATTTGAATTGATGCTTAATCGATACCACAAGGCCAATTACAATGAGAATCATGGGCCAACTTAGTAACCATGAGGGATAGAAAATCCCGATCTTTCGAAGTAAAAGTAAAACGCCAAGGCCGAGAATAATGAACCCGAATATCAGGCCTCCGTCATTGTTGGATTTTGGTTTAGAATAGTTTGCCATCGCTTTGTTTGTTTAAAATTGATGATCAAAACTATCTCAGCTACCGCCAATTCAAGAATACTATTCGACTAGGCTGTTGAAAAATCGGTGAATGCGCCAAAAAAGTCGGTAAAAACTCCGGAGTTTTTTACCGACCGTTTCTCCTTTCGGCCAAATACGCTGCGTAATCCATATCTTCCGGCGTGGTGATCTTGATATTTTCCGGGTTTCCAGAGATAAGTGTCACTTCCCAGCCCTGATGCTCATAGACACTAGCATCATCGGTAAATTGTGGCAATTCCGTGACTTGGAAAGCCTTTCTGATCCGCTTCAAATCAAAAGTTTGTGGAGTTTGTACCAAGCGGAAATATTGACGCTCTTGATAAAAGTTTTTCCCATCGTCAGTAAGCTTTCGAATGGAATCTTTCAAGGCAATCACAGCTACCGCGCTTCCTGTTTCGGCTGCCTTATCAAAACTTTCTTGGATGACCGACTCATTCACAAAAGGTCGCACACCATCGTGGATAGCCACTAAACCTTCCTCAAAAGAGATTGCGGATATACCGTTTTTAACAGACTGAAATCTGGAATTACCGCCCGCTACTAGCTGATGGGGTATCTGGAACTGAAACTTATCGCAGAGCTCTTTCCAATAAGCAAAATCGTCTTTGGGAATCACCAAAATCAATTCAGTCGCTGAATCCACTTGATGAAAAACTGATAAGGTATGCATCAGAATTGGCAACCCTGCTATCGGAAGATATTGCTTGGAGATCGGCGCACCCATGCGCGTCCCACGACCTCCGGCTACTAGTACAGCCGCTTTTTGCATTTTGTTTTTTTGCAAATCTAAAGTTTCAAAATTTACTTCAGGTCAATTCCTGATTAAGTCCCTGTAAAAATAAAAAAAGCTCCTTTTGGGAGCTTTTAGTATTTAGAGAATCAGCATCGCATCTCCGTAGGAGAAGAACCGATACTTTTCTTTGATTGCTTCTTTGTATGCTTTCATGATCAAATCATAGCCTCCGAATGCCGCTGCAGTCATCAATAAAGTAGACTCAGGCAAATGGAAATTCGTAATCATCGCATTGGCGATCTTAAACTCGTAAGGTGGAATGATAAACTTGTCAGTCCATCCGCTGGAAGCTTTCAGATGATTGCTGGCGGTCACAGAAGATTCCACCGTCTTGAGAACGGTCGTACCTACCGCTACCACTCGCTTTTTGTGATCTAGGGCTTCGTTGACAAGCTTGACGGTTTTCTCAGGAATATCATAATTCTCTGAATCCATCTTATGCTTCGTCAAGTCTTCCACATCTACTTGTCTGAAAGTACCAAGACCCACATGAAGCGTAATTGGCGTTACTTCGATACCTTTCAGCTCCAATCGCTTCAAAAGATGCGGCGTAAAGTGAAGCCCTGCTGTAGGCGCAGCTACTGCTCCGACGTTCTTCGCAAAAACAGTCTGGTAACGGTCGCGATCTTCTGGCTCTACCTTTCTGTCGATGATTTCTTTCAATAATGGAGTCTCACCCAAGGTGTCGATAGCCTTATAGAACTCCTCGGGAGTGCCATCAAAAAGGAATCTGATCGTACGACCCCGGGAGGTGGTGTTGTCAATGACTTCAGCGACTAAGTCAGAATCGCCGAAGTAAAGTTTGTTTCCTACACGGATTTTTCTCGCAGGATCCACGAGCACATCCCACAGTCGGAGCTCAGGATTAAGTTCACGAAGAAGAAAAACTTCGATCTCAGCTCCTGTCTTCTCTTTGTTGCCGTATAATCTTGCCGGGAATACTTTGGTGTCGTTGGTGACAAAAACATCACCTTCGTCAAAATAATCCAGAATATCTTTAAAAGATCGATGCTCAAATTCCCCGGTTTTACGGTGAACGACCATCAAGCGTGATTCATCCCGATTGGGCGTTGGATACAAAGCAACAAGCTTTTTGGGGACGTCAAATTTGAAATCTGATAATTTCATAGAGAAGTTTTAGATGAATGGGATTCTTTAGAGTTTTTTCACTCTAAAAAGTGCAAAGATAAGAATATAATGTGCAAAATCCGCTAACTTTAGAGATTGATTTCACCAACTATAATGCCATGTTATTTTTGAGACTTTCTTGGGAAAGCTTCCGGTTCGCTATCAACGCACTAAAATCTAACCTTACCCGTACCACCCTTTCTCTATTGGGTGTGACCGTAGGTATCTTCGCGATCATCGCAGTATTCACACTGGTCGACTCCCTTGAAAACAATATCAAATCATCCTTTTCCTTTCTAGGAACCAACGTAATTCGTGTTGACAAATTCCCCTTCCAGTCTGGCCCTCCCGGAAATTTCCCCTGGTGGAAATATTTCAGAAGACCGAATAGCACTGTAGAGGAATATGAGTTTCTAAAAAGCAGATTGACCACCGCTGAGGGTATCACCATCGCAGCATCTGCTAGCACCACTGTCGCAGCAGGAAGTAATGCTTTCCAAGGTGTACAATTGACCGGAGCCTTCGAAGACTACTCAGACGTCTACGATGTACCCATCGAGGAGGGGCGTTTTTTCAACGGAAATGAAATTAAAGCTGCCCGAAACCTGGCAGTGATCGGAAAAACTATCGCCACGACCCTATTCCCTAATGAACCTGCACTCGGCAAAGAATTCAAAATGCGTGGACTCAAGTTTGTCGTAGTAGGTGTTTTGGAAGAAGAAGGTAGCGGACTATTTGACCTTCCATCCAAAGACGAGGCCTGCATCATTCCTTACCCAACTTTCACCAAGCTTTTCAATACCGGGAAAAATGGTATCAATCCTACCATTGCCGCCAAGGGAAAAGAAGAAGATGTAGGTTTGGTCAATATTGAAAATGAAATGATTGGTCTCCTGAGAGCAAAAAGAGCCTTGAAGCCAACCGAAGACGACACCTTTTCTCTAAACAAAACCGAGTTCCTCCAAAATGCCATTGGGTCTGTATTTGATGTAATTTCCGGTGCAGGCTGGGTGATCGGAGGATTTTCGATCCTTGTTGGAGGTTTTGGTATCGCCAATATCATGTTCGTATCGGTACGTGAGCGTACCAACATCATCGGAATTCAAAAGTCACTGGGAGCTAAGAATTACTTTATCCTTTTCCAGTTCCTTTTTGAAGCGGTCTGCTTAAGTCTAATCGGAGGAGGGGTTGGAATTATCCTGGTATACTTCCTCAGCTTTGTGCAGTTGGGAAGTTTGGACCTGGTCCTCTCCCCTGCCAATATCATCTTAGGTTTGGGTGTCTCATCGATCATCGGAGTGGTATCCGGAATCGTGCCTGCCACTTTAGCCGCCCGACTAGATCCTGTTGAGGCGATTCGAACGGCATAAAAATAATTGCTATCAAAAAAGGGAAGCTTTCAACGGCTTCCCTTTTTTTGTTTTGATTGTCTCGTCCTGAAATAAGTTGACACAAACACGACTTATTATGAAAAAAGAGGAATTGCCTTTACTTCATGAGACTGCCACGCTTCGCTACCGATGACGAATAACATTGTGCAAATTAAGTTCATGTCAGTCCGAGCGGAGTCGAGGATCCTTCGATTTCGAGACTCTCGTCTCTTAGGTGCTCAGGGTGACTAAAACAGCTGCTTAATTTTAACTTCCGTCATCTGGTTTTGTGTATTATCCTAAATGTTAAGCCTCGCAGTGACGTCACCTCTGATAAAACCATTGTTTTTCCCTAAAAACCCTATTCTTCCATATCCCCCGCCGGATCAACTGGAATCAGACCTGAAGCAGCTTTGATTTTGGTTTCTAGCTCTTCCATCAATTCAGGATTGTCTAGAATTAGGTTCTTCACCGCATCTCGACCTTGACCTAGTTTTTCACCATTATAAGAGAACCATGAGCCTGCTTTCTTGATGATATCAAACTCAACCCCCAAGTCAATGATCTCCCCGACTTTGGAAATCCCCTGTCCGTACATGATATCAAACTCCACCACTTTGAAAGGTGGTGCCACCTTATTCTTGACCACTTTGACACGGGTACGGTTACCAGTGACATTATCAGCACTTTCTTTGATCTGACCAATACGACGGATATCCAGACGTACGGAAGCATAGAATTTCAAGGCATTACCACCCGTAGTAGTCTCTGGATTTCCAAACATCACCCCGATCTTCTCACGGAGCTGATTGATAAAAATACAAGAACAACCCGTCTTATTGATTGCACCGGTGAGCTTACGCAATGCCTGAGACATCAAGCGAGCCTGAAGACCCATTTTGCTATCTCCCATTTCACCTTCCAATTCACCTTTTGGCACCAAAGCAGCTACGGAGTCAATCACGATGATGTCAATTGCTCCAGAACGAATCAGATGCTCAGCAATCTCTAGAGCTTGCTCACCATTGTCAGGCTGTGAGATCAAGAGGTTTTCGATATCGATGCCCAGTTTCTCGGCATAGGTCTTATCAAAGGCATGCTCCGCATCAATAAATGCCGCAAGCCCACCCGCTTTCTGTGCTTCGGCAATGCAATGCATTGTCAAAGTCGTCTTACCGGAAGATTCCGGACCATAAATCTCAATCACACGACCACGGGGAATACCTCCAACTCCCAGAGCCAGGTCTAGACCAAGCGAACCGGTAGAAATAGCAGGGATATCCGCTACATGATTGTCACTAAGCTTCATGACAGTGCCCTTTCCATAGGCCTTCTCCAGTTTATCGATGGTCAGTTGTAGTGCTTTTAATTTTTCTGCGTTATTACTCATGTGGATATTGATATAGATATTTCAAATAAAGTTAAAACTTGCTAAGCCATGGCCAAAATCATCCGACGACTTGCTTTCGATAGGCAAATTCGTATTTTTCGTCACTATTCGGCATGCTTTTTCGTACCAAGCATAAAAATACCAGCTTTTTGTCAGGGATTGTCATAAAAGATGAACGTAATTACTAAAATAACATCACTTCTTCTCGCTTTGGCTCTTTTTCAGCCTTCTCTATGGGCTCAGGAAAAAAACTTTCCCTTCACCTACGGAGAGGAGTTGAACTTCGAAGTAAGCTATGGCTGGTTTAATCTGGCTGATGCCAAAATGGTGATTGCCAAAAATCCTGAGAAAATCGAGGACAAGGAGCATTTTAAGATTGACGTCTACGGAAAAACCAAAGGAGCCGCTACCATTTTTGGAAGAGTGAATGACAACTGGGGCACGATTTGGGACAAAGAAACCAAGCTTCCCTCAAGATCTTATCGACATATCGAAGAAGGCAGATACCGAAAGCATGAACAGGTATATTTTGACCATCAGGAAAAAAAAGCCGTGATGGAACTCTACGATCGGGAAAATAAAAACCTGGAGAAGGTTCAGGAATTTGTTCTGCCCGGCAGCGTGCAGGATATCGTCAGTGGATTCTATTACCTCCGGACCCTAGACCTATCTAAAATGAACAAGGGACAGAGCGTAAACATCAAAGGTTTCTTTGACAAAGAAATATATAACATAAAATTAATCTACGAGGGTCAGGAGAAAATCAAAACCGACCTGGGCGAGGTAGATACCTACATTTTTTCACCACAAATCCCCAAGAACAAACTTTTCCGTGGTGAATACCCTGTGACTGTATGGGTGACTCAGGATCAAAACAAAATTCCCGTAAAAATTAAGGCCAACCTCTTCTTGGGATCCCTGAATTTGGACCTGAAATCAGCCAAAGGACTTCGTTATTAACAGTCACAAATTCTTAACCCTGTCTTAACATTTCGGTCAAGGAAAGTCGCTGGGATTGATGTAAATTGGATAATTGCTGAACTAGGCCTCAAAAACTTGCTGCCTATCCTCAAATATTCTTTAATTTTATCCAAAATCAACTCCAAGAAACCCAATGGGCGACAAGAAGAAAATCAAAGTCCTGGTCGTAGATGACGAGCCGGACATTGTTGAGATTCTAAAGTACAACTTGCAGAAAGAAGGTTACGACGTCGAGACTGCCGAAGACGGAATCAAGGCGGTGAAAAAAGCCTCCAAATTTCATCCCGATGTCATACTACTCGATATCATGATGCCCAATCAGGACGGGGTAGAAACATGCCTGCAAATTCGGCAAATCCCTGAGTTGAAAAATACCTTCATCATCTTTTTGACAGCTCGAATGGAAGAGTATTCCGAAGTAGCTGCCTTTGATGTGGGTGCTGATGATTACATTACCAAGCCTATCAAACCGCGGGCATTGATGAGTAGGATATCTGCACTATTCCGGAGAGAATCCAAAAAAGAGCAGGAGCAGTCCCAAATCAAAATTCGAGATCTAGTAATCGATCGAGGCAGCTATACCATCGAAAAATCAGGCAAAACCATCACCCTTCCCAAGAAGGAATTCGAACTGTTGTTTTTCCTTGCCAAAAACCCTAATATGGTATTCAGTAGAGATGAGCTTCTTCAGAATATTTGGGGTGCTGACGTATTTGTACTGGCCCGCACCGTGGACGTACATATCCGAAAGGTTCGCGAAAAAATCGGAGACGACTACATCACTACTGTGAAAGGTGTAGGATACAAGTTCGATTTAGGATAATTCATGCTCAATACTTCCAGGGGGATTTCTTTTGTACTGGCTTTAGCCATTGCCTTGCTTGTCGTGGCTTTTTTATCCTTGCTCGATGAGGCTAGCATTATTCTTATTTTGGTAGCAGGCGGCTTGGCTTTTTCATCTGCTTACCTGCTGATCACGATTACGCTGGAGTTTTTGGTCTTTCGGGAGATTGGAAACATCTACACCATGCTGGAGAAGATTCAGAAAAAGGATCTGTCCGAAATCTCTGACAAAAAATCCAAGTCATCCATCTCCCCACTTCGAAAGATCAACGCCGTGATCAATTCCTATGCAGTTGCAAGACAAAAGGAAATCGATGCATTGCAGAAAAACGCGGAATTCAGAAGGGAATTTATCGCGGATATCTCCCATGAGCTCAAAACACCCATTTTTGCCACGCAAGGCTATATCCATACTTTATTGGATGGGGCGATTGATGATAAGCAGGTGAGGATGAAATTCCTGAAGCGAGCTGCCAAAAGCTTGGATTCCCTTGACAACCTGGTACAGGATCTTTTGACTCTTAATCAGATGGAAAGTGGGGTCATCAAGTTTGTCTTTGAAGACTTTGACCTGAAAGAAGTCATCGAAGAGGTCATGGAAGAGCTGGAGCACAAGGCCAGCAAGCGAAAGGTACAGATTGATTTCAACTACGAAGCTGATAAGAATTACATCACTCATGCCGACCGGCAAAAAATCTATCGGGTCTGCCAAAACCTGATCTTCAATGCAGTCAAATACAATCATGATAAAGGCGAAGTCATCATTGGCTTGAAAGCTCACAAAAATCACATCCAAGTAGATATCAAAGACGATGGACAGGGAATCCCTCCTGAGGATCTGAAGCGAATTTTTGAGCGATTCTATCGGGTAGAGAAAAGCCGGAATAAAAAAGAAGGTGGTACCGGACTCGGATTGGCTATAGTCAAGCATATTCTGGAAGGACACAAAAGCAAGATTTCTGTGAGCTCTACAGTGGGAAAAGGATCGATTTTTAGTTTTTCACTGCCTTTGGTGAAAGTTTCCGCTTCCGAGGAAAAAGAGGAAATTCAGAAAAATTAATTCCATTTACCAATCTTTATGAATCGGAGAAGAGCGATTGATAATGGAATGGATCTACTATATAAGCAGGAAGAGGATTTTCCGCCATCAAAGAGCGCTAATCCCATTCCAACTAATTGATCAAATCCTTCTACGCGGAAGGATTTTTTTTAACCTTTCATTTCCCTACCTTTGCGCTCCCCTTGAAGTGACAGGGGAGATTTCATGAAGAAAGTAGATTTTAAGGCTCTTATTCTATTTGAAAACGAGGATTACTTGGTAATCAACAAGCCGCCTTACCTGTCGAGCTTAGACGATAGGCACGAGGCGCAGAACATTCTGGACCTTGCCAAGATGCACACAGCAGATGCCCAGCTGTGTCATCGCCTGGACAAGGAGACCTCCGGATGTCTGGTGATTGCCAAGAACCCAGCCGCCTACAGGCACTTGGCGATGCAGTTTGAAAATCGAAAAGTCAACAAAGTCTATCATGCTGTCGTCGAAGGGATCAAGGAATATGAGCAGTTGCTCGTAGATCGCAATCTCATCGCCTCGGCCAAAGGAGTCGCCAAAGTAAGTAAAGAAGGCAAGCCAGCCCAGACGGTTTTTCATACGATGAAGACCTACCGAGCCCACTCCCTGATCGAATGCCGCCCCATCACAGGAAGGCTACATCAGATTCGGGTTCATCTCGCTTTCCTTCAATCACCGATCTGCGGAGATGATCTTTACGGCGGGAAACCGCTCTACCTTTCTTCACTCAAGCGTCGCTTCAACTTGAAAAAAGAGACCGAAGAATTACCCATCATGCAGCGGGTTTCTTTGCATGCTTTTTCCATAGGATTTGAGGGTTTGGATGGAAAAGAGATCATTGTAAATGCTCCTTATCCAAAGGATTTTCAAGTATTGGTAAACCAGCTGGAGAAAAACAGCTGAAAATCAGTGTGAAAAAGTATCGAGGAATTCAGGTTTCTGAGGCTAAACCTATGAAATCGAACATTTTACCTATCCTAATTTAAGGATTACGGTAATGATGTGAGATTCCATGTGACCATTGAAAATCATCATAACCACATGAAAATTAGGAAGTAGCCTTGGAAATATTTTGCATGGAAAATAAAATACTTCTATCTTTGTGTCCCTTTTTGGGGGTCGAAAACATTTAACAAGCTAAAAATTAAACAGTTACACAGTGGATACTCTAAGCTATAAGACCATATCTGCCAATGACGCGACTGTAGACAAGCAATGGGTGGTAGTGGATGCCCAGGCTGCAGTTTTAGGTCGTTTGGCCAGTGAGGTAGCAAGAATCTTGAGGGGGAAAAACAAGCCCAACTTCACCCCTCACGTGGATTGTGGTGACAATGTCATCGTAATCAACGCAGACAAGGTCAGACTGACCGGTAGAAAGTGGGACGAAAAGGTATATGTACGTCATACCGGCTATCCCGGTGGTCAGCGTATCTCTACACCAAGATTGCTAAAGGAGAAATCCTCAGCTATACTAGTAGAGAAAGCCGTAAGAGGCATGCTGCCTAAGAACAGACTCGGAAGAAAAATGTACGGTAATCTGTATGTGTATGAAGGTGCTGAGCATCCTCATGAAGCACAGCAGCCAAAAACCATCACGCTCTAATCGATAAATCATGGACGTAATCAATACAATCGGTAGAAGAAAAACCTCTGTAGCCAGAATTTACCTAGCTCCAGGAAAAGGTGAAATTACCGTCAACAAAAGACCGATCGAAACGTATTTCCCATTCGATCTACACCAGATCGTCGTAAGACAACCTTTGGCTCTCGTAGGAGAAGAAGGCAACTTCGACATCAAGATCAATGTAGATGGTGGTGGAATCAAAGGACAGGCAGAAGCTGCCCGTATGGCGATCGCCAGAGCACTTTGTGAAGTAAATGAAGAGCACAGAGGCGCATTGAAAAAAGAAGGATTCTTGACTCGTGACCCAAGAATGGTCGAGCGTAAGAAGCCAGGACGTAGAAAAGCAAGAAGAAGATTCCAATTCTCCAAGCGTTAATCGGAACTTCCTCCATTATATTAGAAACCAATTTATTTCATGTCAAAAATCGAATACAAAGACTTACTGGATGCTGGTGTCCACTTCGGACACTTGACGAGAAAGTGGGATCCCCGTATGGCTCCATTCATTTTTATGGAGAAAAACGGAATCCATTTGATCGACCTCAACAAAACCCTTGCCTGCCTCGAAGAAGCATCCGCCGCAGTCAAGCAGATCGTAAGATCAGGAAAGAAAGTGATGTTTGTCGCTACCAAAAAGCAAGCTAAAGACTTGGTAGCTGATGAAGCACGTCGTCTCAACATGCCTTACGTGACCGAAAGATGGTTGGGTGGTATGCTGACCAACTTTGCCACTATCCGCAAATCCTTGAAGAAAATGTCTTCTTTGGATAAGATGATGAAGGAAGATGCCTTCAAAAACATGGCAAAGAAAGAGAGACTGATGATCTCCAGACAAAAGGACAAAATGGAAAACGTATTAGGCGGTATCGCTGATTTGACTCGTCTTCCTGCAGCCCTTTTTGTGGTAGACATCAAGCGTGAGCACATCGCCATCGCTGAAGCACACAAGCTTGGTATCCCTGTTTTCGCCTTGGTAGATACGAACTCCAACCCTAACGAGGTGGACTTCCCTATCCCAGCCAATGACGATGCGTACAAATCTGTCAATCTTCTAGTAAAAGCATTTGGTGCGGCCATCGAAGAAGGTCTAGCTGAGCGCAAGAAAGAAAAAGAAGAAGCTAAACTTACCGAAGAGGAAGAAGCTAAAAGAGCAGTGGACGCAGAAACCAAAGAGTAAAATCCACACAGATTTTGAAATATTAAAAAATTGAACATCCGGCTCAGGTCGATGTTCAATTTTTTGTTTTAACCAATCTCCGGGTCGCTAATTTGCTTCCCAATCAAGAAGAATTTCTATCGTTTAATTCCATAAATAGATCAAAAATGGCAATTACTGCACAAGACGTAAACAAACTGAGACAAATGACCGGTGCCGGTATGATGGACTGCAAGAAAGCTTTGACAGAAGCAGAAGGTGACTTCGACAAAGCGGTAGACATCCTCCGTAAAAAAGGTCAAAAAGTATCTGCTTCCAGAGCAGACCGTGAGACCAAAGAAGGTCAAGTAGTAACGCATGTATCCGAAGACGGAAAAACAGGAACTATCCTTTCATTGACTTGCGAAACTGACTTCGTAGCAAAGAATGATGAATTCGGAGCTTTTGCCAATACACTTTTGGACTTGGCAGTAGAAAAAGGAGCTAAGTCTGCTGAGGAACTATTGGCTCTACCTTTCGAAAACATCACTGTAGCTGAGAAAATCGTCGAAATGACCGGTAAAATCGGTGAGAAAATCGAAGTATCTCATTTCGAAATCGTCAACGCTGAAGCGGTAGTTCCTTACATCCACTCCAATGGCAAATTGGGTGTATTGGTAGGTCTAAGCAACACCAGCGGTGCTGATGTTGAAGAAGCCGGAAAAGACGTTGCGATGCAAATCGCTGCTATGAATCCTGTAGCAGTAGATAAAGACGGCGTGGATGCCTCTACAATCGAGCGTGAAATCGAAGTAGGTAAAGACCAGGCAAGAGCTGAAGGAAAGCCTGAAGAGATGTTGGAAAAAATTGCGATGGGCAAATTGAACAAGTTCTACAAAGAGAACACTTTGCTTAGCCAGTCTTTTGTGAAAGACAATTCTAAAACCATCGCTCAATACCTTGACGGTGTGAGCAAAGGCATGACTGTTTCCTCATTCAAGCGTATTTCTATCGGGTAATCAATCCATGAATGATATCAAAAACCCTTCTGGAGAAATCCAGAAGGGTTTTTCTTTGGATCAGCACAAAGAAAAAGGTCACTGCTTCCAGCGACCTTTTCTTATTTTTTCCCCTTCATAAATAAAAGCTCTTTGATCTAGCTTCTTGTCTCTGATTTCTTACTTCTATCTTAGGGTTCCAAAGCCGCTACTCCAGGAAGCACCTTGCCTTCCATATATTCCAGCAGAGCTCCTCCACCGGTAGAAACAAAAGATACCTGATCACCATAGCCAAATTTATTGACGGCAGCAGCAGAATCTCCACCACCGATCAGTGAAAAGGCTCCCTGCTGAGTGGCTTCTACGACCGCCTCAGCAATCGCCTTGGTTCCTTTGTCAAAGGACTCCATCTCAAACACACCCATCGGGCCATTCCAAAGAATAGTCTTGGACTTCAATACTGTCTCGGCAAACAGCTCACGGGTTTTAGGACCGATATCCAATCCCATCCAGCCATCCGGGATTTCACCCTTGTTGGCCAAACCCTGCTCCGCATCATTTGCAAAAGCTTTCGAAATCACTGTATCCAAGGGAAGAATCAAATTCACTCCCTTGGCCTTCGCCTTTTCCATCAGTTCCAATACAAAGTCCAACTTATCAGCTTCCAAAAGGGAATCCCCAATCGTACCTCCCTGTGCTTTCGCGAAGGTGTAGGACATTCCTCCACCGATAATCAGATTATCTACCTTGTCCAAAAGTCTTTCGATGATCAAAATCTTATCTGAAATCTTAGCGCCACCCATGATTGCTGTGTAAGGACGCTCAGGATTTCCGAGAACCTTATCAGCATTCTCCAACTCAGAAAGCATGACATAGCCACAAACTTTATCATTGAAAAATTGTGCAATCACTGCCGTGGATGCATGCGCTCTGTGGGCTGTTCCGAAGGCATCATTGACATAGATATCACCCATGCCAGCTAATTTCTTGGCAAATTCAGCATCTCCTTTTTCTTCCTCTTTGTAAAAACGGAGATTCTCCAGAAGCAATACCTCCCCTGCCTTCAATCCTGCAGCCAGATTCTTAGCTTCAGACCCAATGCAATCCGGTGCAAACTTGACAGGACGTCCAAGAGCTTTCTCCAAATCAAGAAGGATATGCTTGAGGGAAAATTTATCCTCAGGTCCGCTTTTTGGACGTCCAAGGTGGGACATCAAAATAGCCGAACCTCCATCATTCAAAATCTTTTGAATGGTTGGTAAAGCAGCTTGGATTCGGGTATCATCCGTTACTTTTTGGTTATCATCCAAGGGAACATTAAAATCCACACGGATCAGTGCCTTCTTACCTTCAAAACTTAAATTATCGACATTTTTAATTCTAGGATTCATAATAGAATTTAGTTTAATAGATTTCAGTTTATTTCAAAAACTGCTTGAATTTATTAAGAATTCGGACAAAAAACGACTTTCGATCAGCCTAATGCCGCTGCTCGGCGAAGACGATCATTGATCGCTCGTCCTAAGCCCTCCTCGGGCATCCACTCTGCCAAAATAAGATTCACATCACTTTCGTCCAGACTTCGCATATAGCCAAAAAGATGGCGGGCTGCTTCGGCCAAATCAGCCGCATCACTCAGTTGATATTGGGGAAAATCTGCGGGAAGGGGAAAGTCCCGAGCTAGGCTTAATACCGCAAAACGCTCGCCTTTCTCCAAATATTCAGGAATCAATCTTTCCAAATCACCCACCAAAAATGGTTTTCTCGGTGCATAATGGCTTTTGAGTAGTCCCGGTGCTGCAGGATTGGAACTGCTATGAGATCGAACCTCTACCTTTCCAACAATCTTTTCAATTTCCAGAAGGTCCAAGCCGCCCAAGCGATAGACCACAATTTGATCTTCCTCCATCCCAACGATGGTACTCTCTAAGCCTATCTGACAGGCACCTCCATCCAAAATATACTGAATTTTATCACCCAGCTGGGCTTGTACGTGCCCAGCCTGCGTCGGGCTGATATACCCAAATGGATTGGCACTTGGTGCAGCTAGGGGGAAAGCTAGCTCTCCAAGAAGCTTCAAAGCGACAGGATGCTGAGGAACCCGAACGGCAACCCGCTCCAGGCCGGCCGTTACCAAGTCAGAAATGATTTCTTTTTTCGGAAGTAACAGGGTCAAAGGGCCCGGCCAAAAAGCTATCGCCAAGTTTTCCAAAGGCTGAGGAACTTCCTTCACGAAAGTCTTCAATTTCTCAAACGAGTCCGTATGAAGAATTAAAGGATCGAATGAAGGTCTGTTTTTGGCTTCAAAGATTTTGGCGACAGCCTGATCATTCAAGGCATTACCTGCCAAACCATAAACCGTCTCAGTCGGAATAGCGACTAAGCCCCCCCCTGATAATAGTTGCTTTGCCTCGGCAATATCTTTTCCGATGACAGCCATGATCAATCACAGAAATCGTTGATCCAGGTTTCAGCCTCTTGATAGCCTAGAGAAAAGGCCATTTTCAGATCCGCACAACCTTCATTCTTTTGGTTGAGTGCACTCAAACGAGTGACGCCCAAAAGATAATAGGCCGCTCCGTTTTTGGGATCAAGGTTTACCGCATTGGTCAGGGACTCTAGTGCACCTACCGGGTCATTGTTACCCATTTGCGCTTTTCCTTTGTTGAAGTGAACTAAGGCCTGATTGGGGTTGGTTTGAAGCGCCATATCAAAATCCAAAATAGCGTCTTCATAGGATTCATTGCTCAGCAAAGCAACGCCACGATTATAGTAAATATCAGTTTGGGCAGGATCCAGGCGATTAGCCATGTTGTAATCGGAGATTGCTTCCTTGAAATTCCCCAACTCAAAATGGGCATTTCCACGGTTGAACCATGGCTTGTAACTGGCGGAATCTGCCTCAATTCCCTGAGAAAAAACAGGAATCGCTTCTTTGTATTTTTCCAGTTGGAAAAGCGCCACGCCTTTAGCGTTCAATGCTTGTCCTTGAGAAGGGTTTTGATCCAATACTCGGTCGAAAAGGGAAATAGCTCCTTCCCATTCCTGAGAATCCATTTTCTCTATTCCCGCTTTCATCAGCTCCTCCTCACTAGGCGAACAAGCAGTGAAACCAATTAGCAATAATGCAACTATCCAGATTTTTCTCACGATTCAAATGATTTTGGCGCAAAGATAGGTAATCAGGCGCTCTTGTGCAGGTCAGATTCCAAAATAGCTCTATGTTCGGCTGGAATCGGAACTGGCTTCATATTTTTCATGGACACAGAGACCATGACAGTTTTACATTTTGCAAAAATGGTAGATTGATCTTCACTGGCTAAAACATGCTCCAAATCAAATGATGAATTCCCCACACGGGTACAACTGACCCAAGCCTGGACTTTGTCATCCAAATGGATGGGCTTTACATAATCGAGCTCAATTCGGGCCACTACAGTACCGATCTCCATGATGTTCCAGTCGCATTTCTCGTAAAGGTATTGGGCACGGGCATGCTCGAAATAATTGAAGAAGATCCCATTATTGACGTGCATGTAGCCATCTATGTCCGAAAAACGAACCTGAATAGGAACGGAGAATTGAAAATTTTCCAAGGGGAAAGATCGCTTTTGGGTTACAGTAGAATCTCGGATTTGCTGGTTTTCTCTAGCATGCGAAGGATGGATGGGTTATATCCAATCATATCAGCCACCGCATCAAAGCTAAACCAAGCCAATGAAATACTTTCATCACTCATCTGTAGCGGCTCATCGATATCTGCCTCAATCAGAAACCGTACGTCGTAATGAAAATGCTCGGGAACGTGAGGACGCTCAGGAATGATGTGTTTGTCCAAATCAAAAATTCGTTCTTCGACGAGCATAAGGTTTTTAAGCCCGCTTTCCTCTCCAGCTTCCTTGAGAGCTACCTCGAAGAGATTCTCATTTCCGTCTGCGTGCCCTCCCAGCTGCAGCCAGCGCCCGAGTTTTCGATGAAGTGTTAATAGCGTATGTGTCCGATCCTTATTGACAATCCAAGATGAAGCCGTGAAATGCCCTGCCAATCGCTCCCGCTTATAGGCCAAAGGATCCAAAGTCAATTCTGCAAAATCCTTGACAAATGCCGATTCCTCCTCGTATGGAGTTCTGTAGGTTTCCAGCTGGTTTTTTAATATCGTTCTATCCATGTTGTGTTTCGAATAATCGGTCCATCATCTGATCAAAAGGTTTGGCATTTTGATATAGGCGATCAGAATAGACCGTGACTAAGAGTTTTAGGTAGCTGGGCTTATTGTCCACACTTATTTTCTCGATGCTTACATTGCCGAAGAGCTGAGAAATCAACTCATTCTCTACGGGAGCTTGAAGCGGAGGCTTCAAGTAAAACTTTTCGGTAACTCGAACCTGATTATTGATTTCTTCCATTTTCCGGTCCAAGCTCACCTGCTTATACCCCAAAGCTAGGATGCGTCGGGAGAAAGCCAAGAAAAGTTTAGAAAAAGTTTCTGCTGTAAATGGAGGCTCAAAGGTGACAGCAAAGCCATTCGCATAGGGAGACTGAAAAAGATGTACCTGAGGGCTCTCGTTGATCCCTGTTCGCTTGAGATGATAGCTTCTATACACCTTATCAAAAAGGCCAGCTGCTTCTTCGGTTTCTATCCACCGATCGATCTCTTCCAAGTCAGCCTCCTTGACCGCATAGTTTTCCTTATGCTTGACAGGTGATTTGGCTGGGTTTTTAAAGATTTTGCCAAATAGATCATCGAAGAAATTATTCATTGATGGATAGTTTAAGATTCCCTTGGGATGTCACTTGAAGTTGGCCTTCATCTGTAAGTCTTCGTACCAATTGGGCAAGAATCTCAGACTTTTTGCTGCTGAGGTGACTTTGTAATAGACTCTCTTTTAACTCTCCATGCTGCCTCAAAGTTTCGAACAGCCAGGCTTTCAGGTTCCTTTCTTCCTGCTCGGGGTACTTGGAAAGTTGGATACACCAGTCACAAATTCCACATTTTTTATCAGTTTCTTCTCCGAAATACTCCTGGATAAATTGTGTCCGACAAAGAAGATTTTGATGAGCATACATGACCATACTTTTAGCCTTTTCCAGTGTCAACTCTCTTCGAAGGTCTATTCGTTTTACATTCAACGGCAATTTTCCCGCATCGTATCGCCCTGTCAAAAAGGTGATTTGCGGCTTGTCCTTGCGCTTTTCATAGTCAATGATATCCATTTGGGCCATCTTCTCAAGCGATTTGACAACTTGGCTTTCGGAAGTTTCCAGCAGCTTAGAGAGCTTCGATTCCTGAATTTTGATGTACTCTGAAAACAGATTTCCCCCATAGGTTCGAAGCAAGATTTTGATCAATGGATCTAGCTTTGCCTGGGAAATCTGAAACTCATACAGTTGCTTGGGATTGACCAGAAAATGAATTTTTGAAGGGCTAAAAAAGCTTTCATTCATTCCGATAAAACCTTCCTCTTCGAGAACTTTCAAGGCATAAAAAGTTTCCAGCACACCAAGGTTATACGTTTTAGCGAACTCTCCCCACTCAAAATCGAAGCTGCTGAGCATATTACTTCCCACCGCGATCTGAAAATAATTTGCCAGGGACTGGTAAACCCGCTTGACAAATTCAATGGGAGGATAGACCAGGGCCGCCCGCTCCATCAGTTTTTCAAGATTCTCCTCGCTGCAAAGCAAAACCGCATAGGCCGGCTTGCCATCTCTTCCTGCTCTTCCAGCCTCCTGATAGTAGCTTTCGATATTTTCAGGTGCATCCGAATGCAAAACGATCCGGACATCCGGCTTGTCAATCCCCATCCCAAAGGCATTGGTGGCAACCATCACCCGAACATTCCCCTTCATCCATTCTTGCTGACGCTTAGAGCGGTCTGCCATGGACATTCCGGCATGGTAGTACGTTGCAGAAATTCCCAATTGGCCCAAAGCCTTGGCAATATCCTGCGTAGCCTGCCGATTACGAACATACCAAATTGCTGAACCAGGAATACGGCTAAGGATTTCCTTCGCTTTGACGAGCTTGTTTTCAACCATGCGAACATGGTATCCTAGATTTTCACGGGCAAAACTCTGTCGGAAAATCACCGGGTTTTTCATTTCCAGCTTTTCCTGGATATCCTCCACGACTTGGGGGGTAGCAGATGCAGTCAATGCCAAGATCGGCACATTCGGATGAAAGGGCTTAATCTCAGCAATCTCCAAATATGGTGGCCGAAAATCATAGCCCCACTGTGAAATACAATGAGCTTCATCGACGGCAATCAGATTGACGGGCATTTGCTTGAATCGCTCCAAAAAAAGCTCCGATTTGAGACGCTCGGGAGACACATAGAGGAATTTATAATTCCCGTGCACGCAATTATCTAATACTCGGTCTATTTCCCGATAGCTCATTCCTGAATAGATGGCTTGAGCCAAAATCCCCTTACTTTTGAGTTGATCGACTTGATCCTTCATCAAAGCAATCAAAGGGCTAATGACCAGACAAATCCCCTCCTGTACAAGAGCCGGAATTTGGTAGCAGAGAGACTTCCCTCCGCCAGTAGGCATGAGCGCAAAAGTATCTTTCCCATCCAAAACAGACAGGATCACTTGCTTTTGGACCGGACGAAAATCATCGTGCCCAAAAACCTGCTTTAAGATATCTTTGGCCTGCTTTTCCAATTACCAGTTTGGGGTTTCTTTATTCAAAAAAGCAGCAATTCCGTCCTTACAGTCCTGATGCGAGCGGGACTCTGCATTCATTTTTGCAGCGAGCAGCAATTTTTGTTCGCGTTCCTCCCGATGAATATTTCGCAGCAAAAGTTTGGTTGCCCGCATAGAGTTCGCAGAATTCTTTTCCACTAGCTTTTCCGCAAATTCGGTAACCGTTTCCATCAGTTGATCTGACTCAGCGAGTTCGGTGATAAGGCCAAGATTAGCTGCCTTTTGCGCAGAAATCAAATCACCAGAAAGGAGTAATTCCTGAGTTTTGGCGGCACCAATCTGCTCCTGAAGGAATACAGAAACCAAGGCAGGAATAAAGCCGATTCGAACTTCCGTGTAGCCAAAAAGTGCCTCAGGCACTGCGAAAGCAAAATCACAAACTGTCACCAAACCACAGCCACCTGCCAAAGCATGCCCTTGCACAGCGGCTATAATGGGCTTGGGGAAATTATAAATCCGATCAAACAGGCTCATCAGCCGCATACTGTCCTCCAAGTTTTCTTCGGGAGTAAAGTCCTGCATCTTTTGAATGTAAGCGAGGTCAGCCCCGGCACAAAATGCTTTCCCTGCAGCTGCCAAAATCACCACCTTCACATCCTCCTCATTCTCCACCCGATCCAAAATTTCCAAAAGGCCACTGACTAATTCTGGACTCATTGCATTTCGCTTTTCGGGGCGGTTAAGGGTTATTTTTCCTATCCTATTGGATTTTTCAAAAAGGACAATATCGTTCATTATTCTTTGGGTTTACTTGGACAAGTTAGGACAGTGTAGGGCTTTTTCAAAAAGTCAGTCGAAGAGCAGTAAAAGGAATCTCTAAGCTTTTGGAATCTGAATGTTTAATCCATCCTTGAGAATCCCACATTTGAATATTCTGAGGAGATTTTTGACCCAAAACCATTCGCTTTTCATTTATTGTCAAATCCAATTCGGAGAAATATAAATCACCTTCTTGGGTTGAGAAAACCTGAAGTTCCTGAGGATCATTCCCCCAATTGCTTTTGACACGATTTGGAAGAATCACATAATCTGCATCTTCCGAAGAAATACTTTGATTATAGGATTTCAATTCTACTCCTGTCCAATAATCAATGGCCCAACCTTCCTCTGCCCGGTAGATGACCACTTCTGGCTTTTGATTGGAAATCAACTGAAGCATGCCACTCATAGCCCAAACAAACAATAAAGCTACTGACCAAAAAGCAAGCTGTTTCTTTGGAACATACTCCCATGCCGCCCAAACTAGCAGCAATGACCAAACCAAAAGCATGGTGACTGGCTGAATGGTGAGTTCATTTAAGCGGAAGGGCAAAAGACGAAAGGCCTCCAAAATCCAAAGTTCGACCTGAATTAAACTCCCGACTACCCACCCCAAAGCTTTTCCCAGAAAAGGAATCCAGCCGATTAATAACATGGGAATTCCAACCTGCATGATTAAGAATGTGATAGGAATAACCAACAGGTTGGCTGGTAGAAACCAAACCGGAAAACTATGGAAATACCAGACTGAAAGTGGAAAAGTAGCGAGCTGTGCCGCAATTGAGACCGCACCAAGCTGCCAGAGGTATTCCAAAATTCGACTTTTTGGATACCAGACCCTTACGATGAGTGGTTGAAGCAAGATGATTCCTGCCACTGCCAAATAGGAAAGTTGGAATCCAACTTCTGTGATCACTCCCGGGTTAACGGCAATCATTAAAATCGCCGAGAAGGCCAAAATGTTAAATATGGGTGGCTTGCGATCCCGAAGCTGACCGAGCACAATCAAGGTAAACATGACAGATGCCCGCACTACTGAAGGAGAAAGACCCGTGATAGTCGCGTAAGTCCAAATGACCAAAACCAGAACTAAGAGATAGCTTTTTCGAGCCAATCCCGATAATTTCAGAGGCCGAATCAAGAACAACAAAACCGCTACCAGAATCCCAACATGAAGTCCAGAGACTGCCAAAATATGCATAACACCAGACTCAGAATAAGCCTGCCGGGTAGAATGATCCAAATGGTTCTTTTGACCGAGAAGTAGGGCTTTAGCAATAGGCAAAGAAGAATTCTGAGGAATGTGTTTCTCTAGGAGATCACTTAGACTTTTCCGTAAATCATCAGCAAAGAAGTAGAATGGTCGATTAGTTTCAATAGAAATAATCTGTGATTTTCCCTCTGGGATAAATTGTCTGGCAGTGATGCCTTTTAGCAAAAGAAAGCCTTTGTAGTCAAATTCATTTGGGTTTCTGGGAGCTTCAATCTGCTCCGGCTTATCGGACACGAGTACCCATTGGCCGGGGATAAACTCGCTTGCTGATTGATGATAAATGATGATTTGCTGGTTGACTTTGATCCATTTGGAAGAATCAAAATAATACTGGGCTAAAAGCAGATTTTCCTTGGAGTTGGGCTTTTGCAGATCATAAGCTTGTACTTGGGCAAGGTAAGGACCATCCAATACAGTTTCTTTTTGCTCTTCCCGATGAAAAGAAGGGAGCAACCAACCCAACACAATCAACTGTGAATACGCTAACCAGGTCAATATGGAAAGATTTGCCTTTTGACGGACTGCTAAAAAGTAAATCAACCACAGAAGTACTATCGAAATCAAAAAAACCAACTTGGAAACCCCAAAAGGAAACAGAAAACTCAAGCAGATTCCTGCCAAGAAAAAAAGAAGGTATCTCAAAAAAGGATAATCGGAAAACCTCATCTTCAAAAAGCTTTCCTACAATTTACGGTAAAAAAAAGCCATCCCAAAAACTTAGGATGGCTTCATAAGAAATTTTTAGATCTTAAAACCGATAGCCAAGGCTAAACCCACCGTTGAGTTCTATTCTTGTAAATCGATCTGCGACCTCATTACTAAATCCTCTAGCAATACTGACATAGGGTCCAAATGCAAAGCTTTCTGAAAGCTCCCACTTAAATCCGGCACCGACTCCAATCATAAAGGCATTCATATTGGTGGTTGCAATACCGCCATCTACAGGCTCTTCAAATTCACCAAACCGAATCTTCGCTAGTGGGTAAAGAAAGAACCTACCGTTTGGGTTGGTCCCAAAGTAAAAATTCATGGCAGCCTGAACAGAATTTGTTTTGTAATTTTTTCCGTTAGCCTGAGAATTATACCCAAATCTATCATTGATATGCAATTGCAGATCGAGTGAAGTATCCTCTGAAAGAAACTTCTCGTATCCAATTTCAATCGATCCAAGGGCAATCAGATTTGCGAAATTTAGCTTGATTTCATTCGTTCGATCTCCACTAAAGGCATTGCCACTACTACTGGAGACGACGGTTTGACTGTAAGCATTAAACCCGAAAATGAGGGTTAAAAGAAGAATAGTTAAATTTTTCATATCTAGATTTTAAACAATAAATGGTAAAAACAAAATTACTATTTTTTTAGCCTAACTCCATTTTGTAATGGAGAATATTACATTCCTCGAATTGATCACCTACTTTTTTGAAACCAAACTTGGCATAGAGAGGAACAGCTTCCAGTTGAGCATGTAGGTAGCGCTTTTTGCCTGCAGCGTCCGGATGAACCATAATATCTCTTAGAACGGCTGAGACCAAAGCTTGCCCTACACCTTTTCCTCTGGCATCTTTTCGAACAGCAAAGCGCTCCAATTTGATGCCATAGGGAGTAAACCTCCATCTAGCAGTTCCTACAGCCTTTCCTCCTAATGACGCGAGAAAATGGGTAGATGTTTCTTCAAATTCATCATATTCATCAGCAGCGTCCACTTTTTGCTCCACCACGAATACTTCCTCCCGAATTTTGAAAATGATATCCCTTCCGGCTTTACCGGTCACTTTTCCTACTAGCAGGCTCATTTCTTGAATTTTCCTTTTCGATTTGATGCTTATCGTATGCTTCGATTATAGCTTTGACAAGTTTATGTCGGATCACATCTTTTCCGCTCAAATTGACTATTCCAATACCTTTAACACCATCTAGGATACGAAGTGCTTCCCGAAGACCGGATTTTTGCCTAATTGGTAAATCCACTTGAGTCTGATCCCCCGTGATAATCACCTTGGAATTGGGCCCCATTCGAGTCAAAAACATTTTAATCTGCTCAGAAGTGGTATTCTGCGCCTCATCCAAAAGCACAAAGGCATCATGAAGCGTCCTGCCTCGCATATATGCAAGGGGAGCGATTTCGATCACGCGGGTCTCTTGATAATACTTAAGCTTCTCCGGTGGAACCATGTCCTGAAGCGCATCATAAATGGGTCGCAGGTAAGGATCGAGTTTTTCTTGCAAGTCCCCTGGTAAGAAACCAAGATTTTCACCAGCTTCTACTGCAGGACGGGTAATGATTATACGTTTGACTTCACGGTTCTTCAATGCTCTCACAGCGAGCGCCACAGCAATGTATGTTTTCCCGGTACCTGCCGGTCCCAAAGCGAAGACCAAATCATTTTTGAAAGAGGCCTCCACAAGTTTGCGCTGATTGGGGGATTTGGGCTTGATGACCAAGCCTTTATTCCCAAATACAATGACCTGATCCCTGCTTGACTGCTCGAAAGGGATCCCTTCCATATCGAGATAGTCCTTCACCTTATCAGGACTGAGGTGTCCGAATCGCTCCACGTGCTCCAAAAGAAGGTTGATCAGATTATTAATGCGTAGGATTTCAGGAGCACCGCCTTGAATTCGGATTTCGTTGCCCCGAGAGATGATTTTGCTTTGTGGAAATGCCTGCGCCACCTGACGGATGTTTTCATTTGCTTGCCCTAAAAATTCTGCAAGGGGCACATTTTCCAGCGTGATTACTTTTTCTACCAAATTTTTTAATCAGTTAAATATTCTTGAAGGGGCTGAGATATTATTCTATTTTTGTCTCAAAGCCCTCTCAACAAAAGTACATAATTTTAATTGACTTGCTTCTATGGCCTTGGTGACATTCATCTCAGATTTTGGAGATCAGGATCATTACGTACCTGCTGTGAAAGCCAAAATGTTGGCGATCAATCCGCAATTGAATATCATTGACTTATCTCATCATATCAAGTCATTTGATCTGGAGCAAGCTGCTTTCATTTTAAAGGCATCATTTAGAGATTTTCCGAAAGGAACAGTGCACTTGGTAGCGGTCAATACTACCGGCGAAATGACTCAGGGATACATTGGTGCAAAACTGGAAGAGCATATTTTTATCGCTCCAAACAACGGCATTCTAAGCCTTCTGGCTGATAAAGAACCGGGGATTCTAGTCAAATTTGCAGATATCCATGTGCAGGAAAGTAGCTTCCCAGCAAAAGACATCCTAGCTCCGATCGCTGCCAAAGTAGCGTCGGGAGCTGCCATCCATGATTTTGGTGGGCCTTTGGATCAATTTAAAAAAGCCATGCCACGCAATCCCAAGGCCACCCGAGAATTTATCACAGGACATGTCATCCGAGTGGATCGCTATGGAAATGCTATCACAAATATCAGTAAAGAACTATTCGACAAATTGAACCCGGGTAATTTCACTATCGAAATCGGTAGGGAGAGGCTTGATCGCCTTCATACTGGATTTGGACAGGTGGACCTAGGTGACTGTTTCGCCTATTTCAATAGCCTAGGACTGCTAGAAATTGCCATTAATCACGGAGATGCAGGTTCCCTTCTTGGCTTGCGCTTTGAGTCTGTGGTTACCATTTATTTCAATCCCTAACTCATGCTAATCCGAATTGTACGAATGACCTTTCAGGAAGAAAAGGTCGCTGCTTTTTTAGAAAACTTCGAATCCAATAAGAAAAAGATTCGCTCATTTCCCGGTTGTCGGCATCTTGAACTTTGGCAAGATGAAAATCAGAAAAATATTTTCATGACCTACAGTCATTGGGATAGTGAGAAAAGTCTGAATGAATACCGTGATTCTGAGCTTTTTAAATCAGTTTGGAGCTATACGAAGACCCTTTTTTCGGATAAACCTCAGGCCTTCAGCACAAAAAAGTTGGATGAAGTAGAAATCTAGGGTTGGAGAAAAATAAAATTGTATTCATATTTGCATCCCGTTTGGAAAGCAACGGGGAATATTGAAATGCCCAGGTGGCGGAATTGGTAGACCTGCCTTTGCCGGCAGGCAGGCGCGTTGGTCTCAAACACCAACATGCCTAAATTGAAATATTAGCTGCCCAGATGGCGGAATTGGTAGACCTGCCTTTGCCGGCAGGCAGGCGCGTTGGTCTCAAACACCAACATGCCTAAATTGAAATATTAGCTGCCCAGATGGCGGAATTGGTAGACGCGTTGGTCTCAAACACCAATGCCTTCGGGCGTGCCGGTTCGACTCCGGCTCTGGGTACAAAGGCTCACAGAAATGTGGGCCTTTTTTATTTTTGCCTACTTTTAGAAATGGATGAATATTTTGTCTACGCCAACAAAAGTCTTGAAAAGAATTATATCTACGTGGGAATTACCAATAATCCAGAGAGGCGATTTGAAGAACATAACTCTGGAAAAGGAAGATCAACAAAACCTTATGCTCCATTCCGTATGATCTATTTAGAAAAAATTGGAACTAGGGAAGAAGCTAGAAACAGAGAAAAATACCTAAAAAGTGGTACTGGAAAGGAGTTTTTGAAGCAGATTATTAATTCCTAGGCAACGGTCTCGATGATTATCGGGTTTGTATTCTATTCTATTGGTATCAAACACCAATGCCTTCGGGCGTGCCGGCCTGCATCCCGAAGGGATGTTCGACTCCAGCTCTACCTCCGTTAGGCAGGCCTTGGTACACCTTAAAGCTCCTTCTGAAAAGAACGGGCTTTTTTTGTTTTCCGGATCACTGGAGGAGAAGTCTATTCCGATGTAGCGTAGCGAATATCGGGAACTCCGGCCCTACCTCCGGTAGGCAAGCCTGGGTACACAGGCCCTCGGAAATGAGAACCTTTTTTGCTTAAATATCCGCTATCGATAGACTTTCAGATTACATACTTTTAAGTCAAAAATCATGTAATTTGAAAGTTAAACTTTCAAATTACATGATTTTTGATTAATTTTCATGCAAACTGAAAGTCAATAAAGCATCCGAATGATCCATCGAACTCTGGAAAGTAAGCTGATCCAAAGCCTAAAGGCCATGCCTGTGGTAGTAATTCTAGGTCCGCGACAGGTTGGAAAGACCACTCTAGCATTAGAGTTTGCAAAGCCATTATTGGAAAAGCCAGTCCACTATCTTGACCTTGAGCTAGATTCAGATTTAGCCAAGCTTGATGATCCGGAAAACTTCCTTCGAAGGTTCAATAATCAATTATTGGTAATTGATGAAGTGCAGCGAAAACCTGATTTATTTCGAATTATCCGCGGTTTGGTAGATATCCGAAAAAGAGCTGGAGAAAAGGCAGGACACTTCCTTTTGCTTGGTTCTGCATCAAAAGATCTATTGCAACAGTCTTCAGAGTCACTAGCTGGGAGAATCTGCTATTTGGAATTGAGTCCATTTAATTTTCAAGAACTTTACCTAGAGGATCAGCTTGGTTTTAATTCGGAAAAATTATGGTACCGTGGAGGTTTCCCTGATAGCTACCTAGCTGATTCTGACCAGGAAAGCTGGGATTGGAGACATGACTTTATCACCACTTATGTGGAAAAAGACATTCCTTTATTTGGCCCACAGGTTTCTGCTACACGGATGAAGCGCTTTTGGACTATGCTCGCCCATTTCCATGGTCAACAAGCTAATCTGAGCGATATTGGAAAAAGCCTAGAAGTAAGTCACACCACTGCAAGGACTTATCTTGATATTCTCCAAGATTTTTTCATGATTCGACAGTTGCAACCCTATTCGGGCAACACAAAAAAAAGACTGATCAAATCTCCTAAAATTTATATCCGGGATTCTGGTTTGCTACATAGTCTACTGAGTATTCACAGTTTTGACCAATTACTTGGCCATCCTATACTAGGAGCTAGTTGGGAAGGTTTTGTGGCAGAGAATATTCTCAACTCAATTTCAAATCAATGGAAAGCTAGTTACTACCGATCTAGCAATCAAAGCGAAATCGATTTGATTTTGGAAAAAGGTAATCAAGAAATTTGGGCTGTAGAAATAAAACGATCAGTCTATACGACACTATCATCAGGTTTTCACAGAGCTTGTGAAGATATCGGCGCAACTCGAAAAATGGTTGTTTACTCAGGCAATGAACAATTCTATTTGAAAGAAAAAACAGAGGTAGTTGGGCTTAAAGATTTTCTAATGGAAATCTTGAAGGAACATAGGCCTTAATTTCCTACAAAGTCATTTTGTTTCCTTCCAATATTCAATGCAGGGACAATATTCACCAAGCTCACACCCCTCAGGATTTCCCGTACAAAAATCAAAATGCTGTAAGCCGTATTTCCCAACTAAAACCGAACGATCAAGAATACCCAACATTAATTCATACGCTCTCGCTTCTGGAAAATTATTAGGTAAATCTATTTCCAAATTCCAAGAACGCATCATTTGTTGGAATTCAAAGTTAACTTTTTGCAGCTCTACTTGATCGTAATATTCCGAGGCGGGAAACATCTCCTTCTTCAACCCACAATAACTTGAAAAAGTAGGTTCTGAATCTATGTTCAGGTATCGATCCACTTCTGCGAAATGCCCATCTAATTCATCTTCCCCACTTATTATACTTGATTCTTTTTTTTCAAAGAAGTCCTCTGGCCGATGCGAATTGCGAATATCTTCCAATAAATGCCGTACATATTTTTTCATGTTGAATAATTTTGAAGTTCTTCATCAGAAAAAATCACGGCTCCTTCTACCCCACAAAATAAGCCTCCAATTCCCGCATCATTTCTGATTTCTCACTGAGATCACGAATGATCTTCCCCTTCTCCAATAGCACGATCCGATCGCAGATTTCTGTCACATGATTCAGGTCATGGGAAGAAATTAAAAAGGTCCGCTTAAACTCATCCTTTTCCTTAGAAATCAATTTTTTCAGCCGAATCTGTGAACTTGGATCGAGATTTTCGAAGGGCTCATCCAAGAACACGACCTCCGGATTACCCAATAAAGCAGCTGCAATCCCAACCTTTTTCAAATTCCCTTTTGACAGGTCACGGATGTATTTCTTTTTGCCTCGGACTTCATCATTGAATAACTCAGCAAACTTCTCGAGATGAACTTGAAGATCAGCTTCAGAGAGTCCGTGAATCTTTCGAAGCGTCTCGAAATACTCATCCGGAGTCAGGTAGGAAAGCAACATATGTTCATCCAAATAGGCTCCTGTGAATTTTTTCCACTCCTCGCCTTGATTGACTACATGCCCCTCTAGCGACACCTCTCCTGAGGTGGGTCTTACAAGGTCAAGCATAATTCGAAAAAGCGTAGTCTTACCAGCACCATTATTGCCAACCAGTCCGAAGCACTCTCCCTTGGGGATTTCCAAAGATTCCACATCGAGCACAACAGCCTCCTTGTATTGTTTCTTGAGATTGGTAACAGTTATCATAATTCTTGTCTAAATGAAGATGAGATTTCGTATTTATTTTGATAGACGCGTCGGATATTCAGCGCACTTAATTTTTTATAAAACAGGATGCCGAACAAGCCAAAAATTGCCAATGCCGCCAATCCTGCGAAGTCATTAATCAGCAAAGCAAATGGAAGGTATATCACATAAGGAAGGATCATCATGGGAATCACCATCAGCCATTGCGCGGCGCCAACTCCCTCATAATTAAACATGGCTCCCTTATTCAAATCCATCGGCTTAGGCTTCCAAAGCGCCAGATAAATAATGACATGAATCAATACACCGATATTGAATAAAAAAGTCGCGATGTGAACCAGCAAAATCTGCCAACCAAAATAGACATAAGGGACTGAAGCAAGAAAGCAAATCACTGAAATAGAAATGAAAAGCAAGTATTTGCCACGTACCAATTGCTCAACACCATCCTTTCGGTTCAGGTAAAAATCAAAGCTCCCGGAATTCCAGCTGAGGAACAACTGACCATACTGAATCATAAATATCCCGGTGATAAAAACCCCAACAAATACGAATATGAAACTAATACCCCCATCCTCTGAGGCATAAGCCGGATTGGTGTAGAAGATCAAACCATAGAGCAAAAAGAAAGCAGAAAGCATTAGGTAAGTTCTACTCTTTTTGTGCCGGACAATCAACTTCCATTCTACATTGGCGAGCTCCCCTGCCAAACCAAATCGCGAAAGAAAACCAATCGATTGCCCTCGTACTTGAGAGTCATTGTCAGAAGAAAGATCCTCGAGATAGGCATTATCCACATGATAGCGAAAGCATAGCCAATAACTCCCAACAAAAACCAAAGACAGAACTGCCAGTGGTAAAATTGAATTCACGGCCAGGTCGAATATTGGTTGAGTCAATTCATCCAAATTATACCAGCCCAAATAGGTAGAACCTCCACCTAAGACCAAAACCGCCATCACAATGATCAATCCAAGGGTAGAATCCTCGAAGCGCTGCTTAAACCAGAGCATAAACCAATGCAAAATCCAGCTTGTAAGCACCAAAGAACCTATCCATCCCAATGCACCCATGCTACCAAATTCGGGAGCAATGCTTTGAATGCTAAATGGCAAAAAGATCAGTAATGCAATAATATTCAGCGGAGAAATAAAAGAGCGGATCAGCAACAAATGCATGATTTTCCGCTTACCGACAGGAAGGTGCAAGAGACTTTCCAAATCTACCACTGGTAAATTTTGAATAAAGTACCGATAAAGAAACTCGGTTAAAAAGTAAAAGATCAGAAAGCTATTCAGAAAAGCAATAGGGTCCTGACCTTCGGCAAAATTCTCAATGATCCTTCCCAAGAAAAGACCTGCCAAGAGCAGATAGCTTAGCAGGAGTAGAATAATGAATCCCAAGAAAATATTGGTCATGAGGCTTTTGGCAAAAGCTGTGGACCTGACAGATTTCAGGTATTGCAGTCGAATTAATTCAAAAAACATAGGCAGTCAGATAAAGGGCTTTTGTTTATTTTGCTTGAAATTAAGGATTAAGCTTACATTTGATCGAGTTAAATACCAAAAAAATCGGATAAATGCAGGAATTAAACCAAGAGCTAGGATTTTTTGATGCTGTGGAAGCACGGAGGTCGGTGCGGATTTTTGATCAAGAAGGCTCATTTGACCATGAGAAAGTCCAAAAGTGTCTGGAAGCTGCCATCCTTTCCCCCAATAGCTCCAACCTACAGTTATACCAGTTTATTCGAGTACCGGAATCCTCTCCACTTAAAGACCCGCTAGCCCAACTTTGCATGCGACAGAAAGCTGCTACCACTGCGCGTGAATTGGTTGTGGTAATTACGCGTAGGGATGTGTGGAAGTCTCGAGCCAAAGCAAACTATAATTTCATCCTCAACTCCAATCAGAATCAACCAGAGAAAAAGGTCAAGCAAGCAGGAAATTATTATAAAAATCTAATCCCTAAACTTTTTGGAAAGTACCCTGGCTGGTCACTGATCAAAAAGCTGATCGCTTGGTGGGTGGGAATGCGAAGACCTATGGTCCGGGAAGTCGGAGAAACAGAGGTACGAATTTCCGTCCATAAAAGCGCTGCTTTGGCGGCCATGACTTTTATGCTGGGAATGAAAGCAGTAGGCTATGATACTTGCCCTATGGAAGGCTTTGATTCCAAGCGGGTGAAAAAGTTGCTGGACTTACCAACCGGCTCTGAAATCTGCATGATTATCGGATGTGGCAAAGGACTACCGGAAGGAATTTATGGACCTAGATTTCGAGTACCAAGCTCAGAGCTTATAGTCGTGAAATAAAACTAAAGGATGATAATATTTATCAGTCCGAGCGGAGTCGAGGACTCTTCGACTCCACTCGAACGGACAAAGTTTAGCCTCAATTAGGGATTCAACCTTCCTAAAATATCCTTTGCCTGATGCCACTGAAGTCTTGGCCCAAATTGGCTGACGATCTGAGAACTCGCCATCGATGCCAGCTTTCCGCTTGACGCATAGCTGTGACCATTCGTGATCCCATACAAAAAGGCGCCTGCAAACATATCTCCTGCTCCATTACTATCGATCGCATTGGTCTTGTACGGCTCAATATCTATGAATGTATCTCCATCGAAAATCATCGCTCCATTTTTACCCTGAGTAATCACAAAGTGCTTCGCAGCTTTCTTCATCTCTTCACGGGCTTCCAATAGATTGTCCTTGCCGGTGTAAAGCATGGCTTCTTCCTCATTTGCAAAAAGCAAGTCCACACTTGGGCCGATTACATCGTCGAAGTTCTCTTTGAAATATTTGACCATTGCAGGGTCGGAGAAGGTCAAAGCTACCTTGGTTCCGGCGTCTTCTGCTACTTTTTTGGCATGGATCATGGCTTCTTTTCCATTCGGAGAAGTCACTAGATATCCCTCTATGAACAAGTACTTGGAGTCTTTAATCGCCGAGTCATGAATATCCTTTACAGAAAAGTTTTGGGTGATCCCCAAAAAGGTATTCATCGTACGCTCAGAGTCTTCGGTCACCATCACCAGACATTTTCCAGTGACGCCATTTTCCAATCTCTCCGGCACTAAGGCCACGTCGACTCCAGAATCATTCAGGTCTTTCAAATAAAAATGTCCTAATTCATCATCCGCCACTCGAAAACAGTAAAAAGACTTCCCTCCAAATTGACTTACTGCAACAATGGTATTGGCTGCTGATCCACCGGCTTGCTTCTTAGCTTCGGCAGTATTGATTACTCCCATCAGTGAGTTTTGTCGCTCTTCATCAACTAGCGTCATTAAGCCTTTTTCTACTCCATTGTTCGCAAAAAACTGATCAGTAACTTTGAACTCGATATCTACCAAGGCATTTCCTATGCCTGTTACGTCGTATTTTTTCATTTTTTAATAGTTGGAAAGTTGTAATGTGTAAAGGTTGTAAAGTTGGTTCACTTCATTATTCGAAATTCAGCATTCGATATTCGATATTATAACGTCAAGCTCTAAGAAAATGGGCTGAAGCTCATTAAAACAGCGTATTTCGTAAATCGTACTTCATCAATCAAAAATCGGGTGTCTTTCAAATGGTTTTTCCCGATCAAACAAGTAGCGATAGGTATGATGAGTTTTGTAAATCTCTGCCAAAAGCTGCTCACAAACACGCATCATCTTGGGATTAAAATCCCCAATCCAGTTCATCTCGATAGTTTTGTAAGGAAACTTGGGACTGTTGCTCATTTTATCATAGCTGATGATCATGGCACTTTCTACGCCCTTGCTTTGATGCTCCGGTACCACCCCAAATACCAAACCGAGCATTTTATTGGGAGGTGAAAAGGTCTTATACCAGAGAAATTTCAACTTCCCAAGTAAGTCCATTTTCCCATTGACATGCTTGAAAATCTGATTGATCTCCGGTATTTGAATAAAGAATCCTACTGGTTCGCCTTTGTAAAATGCGAAGTAAATCAAACGAGGATCAATGATGGGTTTCATTTTCCCAAACATCAACTTGGCTTCCTTCAGCGCAATGGACTTCCCCATGTGACGCGCCCAAGCCTTATTGTAAACCGTCATAAAATATTCCGGGGCCTTCTCCTGAAGCTCTTTTCCTTTGATATATCGGAAAGAATAATCAGGATTGTCGATGACCGCATTAGCACGCTTGATCATTTTTGCATCAAATCCCACATCCTGAACCGGTCGCATGTAGGTAAACTGCTTGAAATACAGTTTGAACCCATAGTCTTCGAAAAACTTCTGATAGTAAGGGAAATTCCAAGGCATATTATAATTCGGCTCGGAAAATCCATCCACAAGTAGCCCCCACCATTTGTCCCGCTCTCCAAAGTTTATTGGCCCATCCATCGCTTGCATCCCTTCGCTTTCCAGCCAATCTTTTGCTACATCAAAAAGCATAAAAGCCGCCTCCTGACTATCAATGCACTCAAAGAAACCCACTCCGCCAGTCGGTTGCTTTTCCTTCATCTTTGGATTGATAAAGGCCGCAATTCGACCGATTGTCTGCCCTTTTTCGTCCTGAAGCAGCCAGCGCTTGGCTTTGGCACCATTTCGAAAAAGCTTATTTGTCTCAGAATGAAAAAGCCCTTCGATATCTTTATCAAGGGGACGGATCCAGTTTTTCTCGTTTTTGTAAAGCCTAACAGCCATCTCGATAAACTCTTTCTGATGGGCAGGTGTGGTGACTTCGATCAGCTTCATTCGGGTGATTTTAGATCGGCTAAATTAGTGGATCGAGGGCAAAGGGCAAAAAGTATTTAGGAGGCGAAGTTTATGTTGCCTCTGAGTAGAAACATTTGGAAAATCAGGAATTACTTTATCTAAAAATACCAAACTGGGACCAGTAGACCTGACTATTCATCCTTGAAGTTTGATCCATAATACTTGAATTAAAGGAGTTCCCGGTATTATTCTGCGTAATAGATTGCCCTCCTCTATTATTTAAAGTTCCAAAATCTTTTTCATCCAAAAAATCTCCCTCAATGGTATAAAAAGTCCATAACCCCACTTTTTCGGTTCGAATATATTTACCTGAACTCAGGATTTGATTTGTTCCGGGGTAATAATGGTACCAGACACCATTCCTAAAGCCAGATTGAATTCTACCTTCAGCCACTTTATTTCCTGATTCATCAAAAAATACCCGCTTGCCCTTCCCATTTTTCACCTTATTCCCTGGAAGAACTTGGTCTCCAATTTGAAAATCACTAAGTGACATAAGCTTTCCTCCCTGATAATATTCCTTTTGGACCACCTCCCCATTAGAGTTTATGACAATCCACTCTCCTTCCTTTTCCCCAGCTAAAACAGACCCTTTCCGCATATACGTTGGCACTAAATCCAACCGCTCAATCGAACTCCCATTCGCTAACCCACTCTCAAACTGACCTTCAAATACTAGATTTCCATTTTCATCATAGCTCTTCCAAAGCCCATGTTGTTTTCCTGCTAGAAACTCTCCTTGAATCTTGATAGGATGGTCAGGATAATACTGAATAAACTCTCCATCAAGTGCTCCTGATCGGTAGGAGCCTTTTTCCAGAAAGGATCCATCTGGATTGAAGTGTGCATAATCTCCATTGAGTTCACCCTCTTTATTCATGAAAAACCACTTGATTTTTCCATCAGGGTAATAGCTCTCCACCAGACCATCCAACAATCCAAGTTTATAAGAATAGGATTTGCTGATTTGGCCATCAGGATAAAACTCCTTCCAATCCCCGGTTTTTTCACCTTCATGAAAAGAACCTGCTGTTGCTATTCCGCCATTCTCAAAATATTCGATATGCTCACCATGTATTTTTCCATCCTGATAATTACTCAAAGTTTTGATTTGTCCATCTTCAAAAAACTCCTTAAGCGGACCGTTGGGTTGATCATTTTTAAAGGAAACACTGTATTTGGTTTTGGAATCAAATTCCTTTAAAAGAATGGTCTTATTAACGGACTTTAAACTAGGTTTTGGATCAGGTTCAGGATTCACTTTTTCATAAACCTTCCACTCACCTTCTTTTCCTTCGGGTCCTATAAGACCTGTACCTAGATAATTGGTAGTTCCAAAATAATAATAACCCGTATCAAGATCTTGAATGGGCGATAGTATGCTGAAAATCAGAAAAGTCAATATTATCATATTGGAATTTAACTGTTAATTTGGAAAAAAGGTTGGAGAAAGAGATCGTCAAGCTAGGATGAAATTTTTATCTAGATGACAGTTGGCTTTACCAGTTCTTCTTTTGCTCTAGAAGCTGGAAACTTTTATATGTAGCGCACATTTATATTTATCTCAGTTTCCCCAAAACTACCTCCCGGTATCGCAAACCTATTGGTATCATTCCACTCCCAATTTTCACCTGATTCCCTTCAATAAATTCCACTTTGGAAATATTGATGAGGTAAGACTTATGGGTCCGCACGAAGAGCTCCGAGGGCAGCTCTGCCTCCAGCCTTTTCATTGTCGATGTGATAATCAGCACCTGATTTATCAAGTGAACCTTCGCATAATCCCCAAAAGCTTCTAAATATAAAATATCATCAAAAGCGGCTCGATAAAGCTTCTTATCCACCTTCAGCATAATATGCTCCGGAATCTCCTCAGATGTAGTTCTGAGTCGGTTCTTCACCTTTTGGATAGCCTGCAAAAAGCGGTCAAAAGCGATAGGCTTCATCAGGTAATCGACCGCATCCAATTCAAAACCCTCCAAAGCAAACTCAGGATAGGCCGTCGTGAATATCACCAAGGGCTTTTCCTGAAGGGATTTGTAAAAATTGACACCTGAGAGCTTGGGCATATTGATATCCAAAAGCAATAGTTCCACCGACTGATTCTCAAGCCCCGAAATAGCCTCCAAGGCATCTTTGTATTCAGCAGTCAGAATCAGGTCCGGATGATCTTCGATAAATTGTCTTAAAATATCCCGGCTTAAAGGTTCATCATCGATAATGGCGCACTTGATCATGATAAAGTCAATTTAACAAAAAACTCTTCCGCACTCTTTTTCACCACTAGCTCATGCCTTTCTGGATAAATCAATTCCAGCCTTCTTTGGACATTTTCCAGGCCAATGCCTCCATACTTACCTCTTTCCATATCATCTACTTTACCCAAATTATTCCTTACCTCAAGCACAATTTGAGTGCCTACGATTAGTGAGATTTGAACAAACCCAGCTTTGGTTTCCCCTTTCATGCCATGCTTGAAGGCATTTTCTACCAAAGGAAAAAAAAGCAAGGGTGCCACCTTGGCAGAAGCTAGTTCTCCTTTGACCAAAAAGTCAACCTGCGAATGATCGTCCAAACGAAGCTTTTGCAATTCGATGTAATTTTCCAGCATCTCCACCTCTTTGGAAAGAGGTACCTTTTCTTCGCTTACTTCATAGAGCATGTAGCGAAGGAGATTGGAAAGTTCCAAAACGGTCTCCGCTGTTTGCTCACTTTTTCCCAAAGCCTGGGAGTAAATACTATTCAGGCTATTGAACAGAAAATGAGGATTAATCTGGGTTTTCAGTGAATTCAACTCGAGGGAAAGATTCTCTTTTTCTACTTCTTGTAGCTTGTACCATGATTTGGACAACTTGATCAAGGTCGTCAAAACGAGATAGATGACAAATATAAAAATCAAAATCTGCCACTCTGTAAATGAGACCATGTAGTAGTCCGAATCCATCAAGGGGAAAATCACCTCAAAGGTCAATTCGTGCACCGCATAACTGGCCAAAAGAAGCATGGGAATACTGGCAAAATAAAGCAGATACTTTTCCCTTTCAAGAAACCTCGGAATCAACACCCTCAAATTCACATAGACCAAAAACACCAAGGGGACGTGAAACAACAGAGAGTAAAAAAAGTCGATAAACTTGAAGAGGCTGGCTATGGAAAAATAGCTCCCGATGGCATATATGGATAGTACCCAAAAGGCTCCATGCTGAATCCATTTCTTATTCAAAATCGTTGGTATGCCCTTCATGAGTCTATCCTTTCGTAAATATCAGCGTCTTCAAATACTGTCTCATCTTCAGAATATCGCTCGAGAAACTTCTGAATTTCTTTAGGCTGTGCCGTTATCAAAACGGTCCCATCGACATTCTCATGTCTGAGCCGAATAAGATTGCTTTCAAAAAGACGATTAAGCTTTTCCAGATCAAAGGGAGTCAAAACCAATTTCTGCCCAGTAAGACGAAGCTTCAAGAAGGTATGAACGGGTAAGACATTGGACCCAAAACCATCATCGGAATACTCAGCAAGAGGAAAAATGTCCAAGAAATAATCTTTCCCGATTTTGGCTATGTGACCGATATATTCAATCAACTTCCCATTGTCCATTACGCTGACTCGATAGCTTTCCTCAAAATTAGAGTATGCTGTGCCTTTTATACTCGTGGAACGCTTACTTACTTTGGCTACGGCTTCTACAGTATTTCCTAGCGCAGTAAAGGTTTTTCCCAAGGCGTCTACAACTTCTGCCATATCCGAAAAAGACTGATCAGGATCAGTAACCGTCTTTTTGGCAATCTCTTGATAATACATTCGAATACTATCCCGATCATAAATCATTCGACCATTGACGAGTATGCCGTCTGCAGCATTATAGCGTATCGTCATTTCACCCACTGTTACTGAATCGGTATATTCTTCTCGGGATTGATCTGTAGAAGATTCTGCTGAACTGACCACCAAATCTTCCTCTTCAGACATTCTGGTAAATTCAATGTAATCCCCATCTTCCTCAGGCAATTGCCAACGACCGACTAGCTCCGGGATAAAAACCAGTGTGTCTTCCGTGTAAATTGGAAAAAGGGAATAGACACAGGAATTGAGTAAAACTAGGAGAGCTCCTACTGCAAAATAAGCGCTGAATCTTTTCATGATAAATCGTTTGAGTTGGTTATGAACTCAAATTGTGACATAGCATGAAGATCCTAAAAAAATATCGATGAACTCATTAAAAATCCAGACAAACGCAAAAAAGTCCCTAGCTAACCTGCTTCCTCTCCGATTGTGATCGGAGCATGTTCTTTGGTTAAAATAAATGCTGCTTTCGGAAAAGCAGCATAACCTTAACTTTCAAGAGTCGCATACAAATCAAACTCCGTCGCCTCAAAAACCTTGGCTTGAACAAAATCCCCCACTCGGCAGTAAAACTTCGAGGCATCGATCAGCACTTCATTGTCCACCTCCACAGAGTCAAATTCTGTTCGGCCCACGAAATACCCTCCTTCTTTCTTATCAATGAGCACTTTGAAAGTTTTCCCAACTTTCTCCTGATTCAGGTCATAGGAGATTTGCTCCTGAACCTCCATCAAATGGTTGGCTCTTTCCTGCTTTTCTTCCTGTGAAAGTCTGTCCTCCATCCCAAATGCATGGGTGTTTTCTTCATGCGAATAAGTAAATACACCCAATCGCTCAAATTTCATTCGCTCCACAAAGTTCACCATCTCGTGGAATTCCTTTTCTCCCTCACCCGGATGGCCTGCAATCAAAGTAGTACGGATGGCTATTTCAGGAATCATTTCCCGTATTCTATAGATCAATTCCTCTTGTTTTTCACGGGTGGTACCGCGACGCATGGCCTTTAGCACATCTGTAGAACCGTGCTGCAAAGGAATGTCCAAATAGTTGCAAATATTGGATCGCTCCTTCATCACTTCAATCACATCCATCGGAAAGCCGGTTGGGTATGCATAATGCAGGCGAATCCAGTCGATCCCCTCCACATCAGAAAGCTGTCTCAGCAATTCGGCAAGATTCCGCTTTTTGTACAAATCTAATCCGTAGTAGGTCGAATCTTGAGCGATCAAAAGTAGCTCCTTGGTTCCTTGAGCGGCTTTATGCTGTGCTTCCTTGACCAATTCCTCAATCGGTCGGGATACATGTCCTCCTCGCATCAGCGGGATGGCACAGAAGGAGCAAGGCCGATCACAGCCTTCGGAGATCTTCATGTAAGCATAATGCGCATTATGCGTCAATAACCGCTCTCCTACCAGCTCATGCTTGTAGTCCGCCTTAAACTTTTTCAAAATTGCCGGCAAGTCCCGCGTTCCAAAAAAGGCATCCACCTGAGGAATCTCCTTTTCTAGGTCATCCTTGTAGCGCTGTGAAAGGCAGCCTGTCACGTAGACTTTTTCGACCAAGCCTCGCTCCTTCGCATCCACATATTGGAGAATGGTATCGATGGACTCTTGCTTGGCATTATCGATAAAACCGCAAGTATTGATGATGACGATGTTATTATCATCCGAGTTGGACTCATGACTAGCATTGATCCCGTTTCCTTTCAATTGTGTCAAAAGGACCTCGGAATCCACCAGGTTTTTGGAGCAACCCATGGTGATGATATTGACTTTGTCTTTCTTTAATGTTCTCGCTTTCACAGAATTCGCTTCAAATTTGGAGTGCAAAGGTAGGTAAAAAAACTGCTTTGCAGTTTTTAGATTGGAAAATTGAAAAATTGAAAGATTTGAAAATTCAACCAAACCGCTTTTAATCAAATCTAATTGTAAATCTTAAATCATAGCAACTTTAGAACCTTCAAATTCTCAAATTTTTCAATCACACTTTTCACCATCTATTTTCACCTCCCACAAAACCAAACCTGTCGCAGGAGCAGGTGGGATTTTTTTCCAATCTTCTGAAGGCATCTTTAGTCTATTTTCGATTTCGGACAAATCCCATTGCCCTGAGCCCACATACCATATGGCCCGCATCATTTTACGCACTTGATGATACAAAAAGCCGGTTCCTACTACTTCCAGGTAGTACACCGAATCAGCTAGATTTTTGTAGGGAATCTCATCCGCTAGCAAAATCTGACAGCGTGAAATTTCACGCTTGAAATCTGTCTTAGTCGGCGAAGGAGTACAAAAAGCGCTGAAATCATGTTTGCCCACAAATGCTTTGGCAGCTTCATTCATTTTACCCAAATCCAGCTTTTCGAAAACTAGCTGAAGCCAAGCAGCATGCAAAGCGGGAGTGTCGCTGGTGTCAGTGAAAAAATAGCGATAAACCTTCCTTTTTGAGGCTTTGATCAAATTAAAATCCCGGCGAACAGGCCCCATGAATTGAATCTGTATTTCTCCTCCTAGATTTTCATTGATTGCTGTTACGGTTTCCTCAGCAAAGTCATTTTTATCTGAAAGAAAAAGCTGAAAGTAGCCCTGCTTGCAACTCACCCCAGAGTCTGTCCGGCTTCCACCCAACAAGGTGAAATCGTCATGTCCCAAAACGAATCTCAGCACACGCTCTAATTTACCCTGAATGGTTGGCTGTCCTTTTTGGATAGCCCAGCCCTTGAAGCGGGCACCAAAGTAGGAGATAGAAAATAAGTAGGAGAAGGCTTTGGTCTGCATCCTCAAAAGTATGAATTTAACTTTTGACAAAAACCAAAACCTTCCCGAGATTCCTTTAGCCCAAAATATGCTGGTTGACCCAGTCGATCTCCTCCTGTCGAATCGTGTGAGCAGAATCAGCAAAGGTGAGCAGCTTAACATCTGCCCCATTCTTTTTCAGTAGCGACTCCGACTCTTTCATCCGCTCTAGGGGTACATGCGTGTCTTGCTGACTACCGGAGATTAAAACCGGCGTATCCTCAAAGTCTCCTTGATAATTATCCGTATTAATCTGCTCTCCAATCAAACCTCCTGTAAAGGCCACCACACCACCGAGCTTTTGGGCATTTCGAGATGCAAACTCCAAACTCAGGCATGCCCCCTGCGAAAAGCCTATCAGATAAATATCGCTGGCTAGCACCCCTTCTTGGATCAAGGAATCAAATGCATCATTAATCTGCTGAAGTGAATTACTCAAAGCAGGCTGATTGGAATGGTCAGGTGCCATAAAGCTGTAAGGATACCAAGTTCCTCCTGCCGCTTGGGGAGCAATCAATGCAAAATCATCCAACTTCAAATACGATTTCAAAGAGAGGATACTTTCTGCAGAGGCTCCTCTGCCATGAATCATGATTGCTGCTTTTTTTCCTTTTTGGGGTTTTTGTCCTTCATTGATTAGCTTATTCATAGTCTGATAGGTTTACTTCAACTTTTGGAAGTGCTTTTTCAATTCTTTCCCGAGATGATTCCGCCCAGTCGGGTAACTTCAGCAATTCACCCAAGCGCTCTTCATCTTCATCTATTGCAAAACCAGGTGCGTCCGTTGCTACTTCAAATAGTACACCTCCCGGCTCACGGAAATAAATGCTTCTGAAATAATTCCGATCCTTTACTTCGGTGACACCCAAACCATTTTGCATCAATAAGTGCTGTACTTCCAGTTGGGTGGCTTCATTATCCGTACGGAAAGCAATATGATGAACCGTCCCGGCGCTTTGCATCCCTCTTCGGGCATTTGGATCAACTAGGATATCCACGATATCGCCCGGCTTTCCTGCTGTGGCATAGCGAAAGCGATTGGCCTCTTGCCCAACAAAATGATAATTCATCAGCTCTGTCAAAAGCTTCTCAGTGGGCTCCTTGGCTTGTAAGTAAAGGGTTGCTCCAAAAAATCCCTTGATTGAATGCTCATCAGGTATATGTCCCTGTGGCCATCCTTTTCGATCATCTCGATCACTCGCGATCAACTCCAGTCCCATCCCATCATGATCTTCAAATCGGATAAGGGAATCTCCAAACCGAGTCAAATCATCTGAAACTGCAACTCCAAATTTCTTCAGGCGGCCCCTCCAGTAATTAAGTGAATTTTTCCCGATGGAAAAGGCTGTATAGGTCAACTCACCAGTTCCTTTAGTCCCGCGCCGAGCACCTTTGAAAGGGAAGGTGGTAAAGACTGTGCCTGGCCTACCCAACTCATCGCCAAAGTAAAAATGGTAGACATCCGGCGCATCAAAATTGATGGTCTTTTTTACAAGTCTTAATCCTAAGATTCCTGTATAAAAATCAATATTTTGCTGAGGATTACCAGCTATCGCTGTGATATGGTGAATCCCGGAAATTAATGGCTTTGTGGTCATAAGATTGAAATTTTAGATGAATGAGATTTTACAAAAAACCCCAAAGGATAGCCTTCGGGGTTTTAAAACAAAACCTCGGAGGCTTTTATGCTTGCTTTACGAGCTGTACACTTAGCATTAAACGAACCTGATCAGAAACAACTACCGAGCCTGCCTCTGTGACTGCCGACCAAGTAAGTCCAAATTCTTTCCGATTGATTTTTCCTTCAATTTCGAAGCCCGCCTTAGTCTGTCCATAGGGATCACCGGCTACTCCACCAAAGTCTACATCAAGCGTTACCTCTTTCTTGGTTCCACGGATTTCTAGGTCTCCTACCAATTGATAGTTCCCTCCATTTTTTGAAATTTTTCCAGAGAAAGAAAGCTTAGGATGATTAGCTGCGTCAAAAAAGTCAGCTGATTTCAAATGATTGTCTCGGTCGCCCTGATTGGTATCAATGCTATCAATATCCGCAGTGAAGGAAATACTAGCTCCATCAAAGTCATCCGACTCACTTTCTGCGGCTCCCTCAAACTTTTTAAAAAATCCAGTTACGGTGGAAATTACTAGGTGCTTTACTTTGAAAGATACCTCTGAATGTGTTGGGTCAATTACCCATTTTGCTGTACTCATAATTTTTATTGATTTAAGTGAAATGAAATATTATTTGTTTTTACAATTAGTGTTTATACATAGATAAACGTAAATTTTTTAGCCTCTCAGTTTATCAAGCAGCATATTGAGGTTTCTAACCTCAGATTCGCTGAGCTTGATGTAATATTTATTCGAATCCTGAATCCGTGTCTCCAACTTCTCCAGCAACTTCAGTCCTTCAGCTGAAATCATCACATCCACTTGCCTTCTGTCAGTTGGACATTCTTCACGCAGTACCAAACCTTTGGCCTTTAGCTTTTCTACCAGACGAGATGCATTGGACATTTTATTGAGCATCCGTTCCTGAATAGAGGATACTGTAGTGGGATTCCCATTTTGACCTCTCAGTATTCTCAATACATTGTATTGCTCTGGAGACAAATCATAGGGTTTCAAAAGAGCATTTTGATAGCCCACAACATAACTATGCGTGAATAATAAATTGACCACAGCCTTATGATAAGGATCTATAAAATCTTTCTGCTGGATGGCTTCTTCTAACTTCCCCATTTTAATACAATTGAATTTAATGTATATACATAAAAATATATTAAAAGGTTTCCGAATTGGAAAAAAATTATCTTAAATGAGCGAAAAAGTGGAAATCATACTTCCGAAAAAAACTCCTTAACTGAAGCGGATTTCTTGAGTCTGAGCCTTTTCAAAAGGCTTTGACCAGAGAAAATAAAAACCGGAAGTGTGAAAAGAATTTCAGATCAAAACATTGATTTAAACTAGTTTAAAAGGGTTTTTTACAATATTTGATGTGTTTTTGATGTAGCCAAATTCTACATTTGATGAATAGTTGTAGAAGCTCTTTATTTGGGGTCTGCGAATCGGTTTAAGAAATTAGGGAAAAAAACTAATACCCATGAAAAACAATTTTCCCAAAATTATCACAATGCTCTCCCTGCTCGTAGTAAGCTGGGCCTGCGACAACGGTTTCGCAGACATTGATGTGATCGACACTCCTCCAAAAATCACTCTGGGATCCATCACCTCTGGATTGACTGAAGGAGAAGATTTTAGAATTTCCGTAACTCTGGATGACGGTACGGATGACGGAGCCATTAGCTCCCTTGCCTCCCTTGACTACACCATCACTTCAGGAGGAGCCACAGTTACTTCTGGATCAGAGGCGCTAAGTGGTGATCAGCAGACAGTTACTATTAGTGTTCCGGGTGGATTTGATGCTGGTACTTACAACTTTGACGTTGTAGTTTCAGATACCAATGGCAATACAGCAACTGATAATGTAACATTTGAAGTGGCCTCAGCACAACCAGACTTTGATATCACTGGTACTTGGGTGGTTGAGCCAGTGGCAGCTTCTCTTGCAGTGGGACCAAGCCCTGGAAGCACGGAGTGGTTCGCAATTGACGGAGCAGGAGTATCCACAAGAGCTTGTTTCTATGACGACACATATACTTTTGGAGCCGATGGATCATTCGTTATTGACCTTGGAGATCAAACTTGGTTGGAAACTTGGCAAGGAGTTGACTCTGACCGATGCGGTACTCCAGTAGCTCCTTATGCAGGAGGCACCTATCAATATACTTATGCTGGATCCACTTTGACTGTTATTGGTGAAGGTGCTTATCTAGGTCTTCCTAAGGTGAACAATGCCGGTGAAGTTTCTCAGGGAGCAGCTATTCCTGACCAAATTACATACACCATTGTTGACCCAGTTGTAGACGGAAATACCCGCCGAATGACTCTTAGAATCGAAGCTGGTTCTGGTGTATGGTGGGACTTCAAACTGATTTCTGGTGAAATTGACAATGGTGGAGGTGAATCTGCGTCTATCTTCGGAAATTGGAAAATGGAGCCAATAGCAGGAGCCTTTGGTGTAGGTCCTTCAGCTGGAAGCACCGAGTTTTTTGCTAACTCCGCAGACGATGTGACTACCAGAGCCTGCTTCTTTGACGATATCTACACATTCGCTGAAGATGGCACCTACTCTTATGATCTAGGCGATCAGACTTGGCTTGAAACTTGGCAGGGTGTCGCTGCAGACGGTTGTGGCGCTCCTGTAGCACCACATGATGGCTCAGGAGACTACACCTTCACCTTCGATGGCAGCTCCTTAAAGTTAATTGGAGAGGGAGCTCATCTGGCTCTTTCTAAAGTAATCAACGGAGCAGAGTTGAGCACAGCGGGAGTAGCAGTTCCGGCTGATGTGACTTACCAAGTAGTAAGCCTGACCGAAACAGATGGTGTGAAGCGAATGACACTTCATATCGAAATCCAAGACGGTATCTGGTGGACTTTCAAGCTGATTTCAGCATAATCTAATAATGTGGCATCTGGAAGGTAATATCCAGATGCCTTTTTTTTCTTTAACCCAAAATAGTATGAAAACTATCTTTAACTACACAAGCCAAACCTTTTCCGCATTTTTTCTAATTGGAGTTTTATTTTCCTGTGATTCGGAAACTGCGGACAATCCCACAGGTTCAAACCCCGGTAATAACGTCTCTGAAGTTCCAATTCCTGACGGTGGAGCCACCTCCCCTACTTCCTATCCTGGGATGACACTAGTTTGGGAAGATGATTTTGAAGGAAATAGCCTAGATGCAGCCAATTGGTCCCATGAAATAGGAACTGGCAACAATGGCTGGGGAAATAACGAACTTCAATACTACCGCTCACAAAATACCTCCGTTGAAAGGGGGCATTTAATTATCACAGCCAAAAAAGAGTCCTTTCAGGGAAGTGAGTATACCTCCTCACGCATTATCTCGATGAATAAACAGCAATTCCGTTACGGGAGGGTTGATATACGTGCTGTTAATCCTCGAGGACAAGGCTTATGGCCTGCTCTCTGGATGCTTGGATCAAACTTCCCTGAAGTAGGATGGCCAAGATGTGGAGAGATTGACATCATGGAGATGGTCGGCGGACAAGGACGGGAAAACACAGTCCATGGAACAGTTCACTGGGATAATAATGGAAGCCGGGCGGAATTTGGCGGTTCTTATAAGATTCCTTCAGGTACTCTAGCCGATAAATTCCACGTCTACTCAATCGAATGGACCTCAAATAATATTAGCTGGTTTATCGACGATGTGAAATATCATGAGATCGATACCACTCCTGCCGAACTAGATGAGTTCAGAAGAAATTTCTTCTTCATCATGAATGTGGCTGTCGGTGGAAACTGGCCCGGATCTCCGGATAATAGCACAACATTTCCACAACACATGATTGTGGACTATATAAGAGTCTTTCAATTTGATTAAAAAAAAGCCCCTACGGGGCTTTTTTTTTATGCATTTTCGCTCAACCAGTCTTTCAACAACTGGTTGACTACTTCAGGCTTCTCAATGCAGGAACTATGACCTGCACCGGGAATCATATGAAGCCTCGATCCAGCAATTCCCATTTGAATGAATTTTGCCTTTTCCGGTTTTGTGGCAACATCTTCATCACCCACCACAATCATAGTAGGGCATTTTATGGCACCTAATTCAGCTTCCACGCCTTTTCGGTAAATCACTCCCTCTACTGGTCCTGTAATCGTTTTCTTATTGGACCTAAGTTCCTTTTTCCACTTCTTAATCGCTTCCGAATTCGATTTATTGTTCAGCCAGGATTGAGCAAACATGATAGGCATGACCTTATTGGCGACTGGTGGAATCACTCCAAGCCATTTGACAATTCCGTTTAAGGTTTTGTATTTGGGCAAGTTTTCTACCGGCTCACTGTTCGCAGAGGTCTCTAAAAGGGTCAAAGACTTTACCAAATCAGGCCTTCTAGCAGCCAAACGCATTCCTACAAATCCACCCATTGATAGTCCGACAAAGTGTACTTTGCCCAAATCGAGCTTTTCTATCAATGCCGCTGCATCTTCAGCTACGGTTTCCATGTCAAATGGCTCCTTCACCTCGCTTTGGCCTTGGCCTCGATGATCGTACGCAATGACACGGTAAGACTTCGCCAATTCATCGGTCTGAGCATCAAACATTTTATGACTCCAAAGTAGTCCATGAGAGAAAACTACCGTTTCCTTTCCTTCTCCTTTGTCGATGTAATAGAGCTTAATTCCATTTGCTTCGATGTGCGGCATTTGAATCCTTTTTAGGGTGAAAATCTACCAATCTAATCCCGGCTGAGTGATTCGAGCATTTTCGCGAGCCTTATGCTGATCTACAATTTCCTTGACATCTGCCAAAAGCTGCTTTGCATCGTAAACGATCCCGTCCTTAACTGTATATTTAACGCCCCCAACACGGATGGGTTGGTTATTTTCATCTATTCGAATCGCACCAGTTCCATAAAGAACCTTGAGGTTTTGAAGTGGGTTTTCTTCCAAAATCACAAAATCTGCCAGTTTCCCTACTTCTACGGTTCCAATCTCCTTGTCCATTCCCAAAGCCTCTGCCCCATACATCGTTGCTGAGCGAATCACTTCCAATGGATGAAAGCCTGCCTCACGGAGCAATTCCAACTCTCGGATATAGGCAAATCCATACAATTGGTAGATAAATCCTGAATCAGAACCGGTAGTCACTCTTCCTCCTCGGTTTTTATACTCATTGACAAAAGTCATCCAAAGACGGTAGTTCTCCTTCCAAAGCAGCTCCTCCTCTGTCGTCCAGTCAAACCAATATGATCCATGCGACTGTCTACTTGGCGAGTAAAAACGCCATAAGGAAGGTAAGGTGTAGGCGTCATGCCACTCTGCTCTGCGAGCCCGCATCAAGTCCCGGTTTGCCTCATAAATATTAAAGGTCGGATCAAGCGTAAAATCAAGTTCCAAAAGCTCATTCATCACCTTATTCCAATGCTCTGAATAGGGCTTTGCCGCTTGCTTCCAAAGTTTGCCAGCTTCTGCAAATCGATGCTGCTCATTCTGGTAATTGTAATCCAATCGGAAATCCTGAATCGTTCGATCTTCAAAAAGTGCTTCTGGAAGACCGTACCAATGCTCCATGGAAGTTAGCCCAGCCCGTGCAGAATGGAGTACATTCCAACGAGCCACGTCCAGCTGCTGATGATGCATCGCAGAGCGAAGACCAATCCGTTTGTTTTCAGAAATGGCCGCCTGCATCACTTCGGGCTTTGCACCAAAAAACTTGATGCCATCAGCGCCCTTTGCTTTATTTTCATTGACCCAAGCTTTGGCCTGATCAGGTGTAGTTATCGGCAGTCTTTCTTTTTTTTCTTCTTCGGTGGTATCTTTCACCATCTTTTTATCCAAGTCTGCTCCAAATGCGGTATAGGCCAAGATCCTAGGAGCTGTAATTTGATTGGAAAGCGAGCGTTTTTTTTCATTCAAAACCCAATTAAGCCCATTACCAGCCGATGGGTCCCGAATGGTAGTAACTCCATGTGCCATCCAAAGCTTATATACATACTCAGCGGGAGTTCCTTGCCCTGTCCCTCCTATGTGTCCATGCATATCCACAAAGCCAGGCAGTAAATAATGCCCCTCCAAGTCCAAAACTTGCGTATTTTCATCTGCCTTGGGTCTACGGCCTTCAGAAATAGGTAAACCGGGATAGCCTACTGTTTGAATGCGGGTAATTCTGTTTTTCTCCACCACGATATCAACAGGGCCGACAGGAGGCGCCCCGGTCCCATCAATGAGTGTCACTCCTCGAATGATCAATCTATCATAGGGCCCATCACCCTCCTCCCGGTCAGGAGCAGGCATGATTTGAGCAAAGGCATGAAGCGAAAAGACTGAAAGAATCAGCCCAAGAATAATTTTCCGCATGATTTCTGGGTTAGGTGGTTAATTCAAGTCTATAAGTTAGCCGAAAAAACAAAAGGGAAAAATGACTTTTGGACAAGGCAAACAAAAAAGTCCGACAGAAGCCGGACTTTTAAAACAATTCTTATCAGAATAACTATAGATCCTTAAACTGTTCCATAATTTCCTCTGAAATACCTGTGTGAGAATATCCTCCGTCATGGAAGAGGTTTTGCATGGTCACCATTCTGGTCAAATCCGAAAACATCGTAACAATGTAATCCGCACAAGCTTCAGCAGAAGCATTTCCAAGTGGGGACATCTTTTCGGCAAAGTTGAAGAAGGAATCAAATCCTCCAATACCTGTACCGGCAGTGGTCTTGGTTGGCGATTGAGAAATGGTATTGACCCGTACATTTTTCAGCTTACCTAGTCTATATCCATAGCCTCTAGCGATACTTTCAAGCAAGGCTTTGGCATCAGCCATATCCGTATAAAATGGATAAACCTGCTGAGCGGCAATGTAAGAAAGGCCTACAATCGAACCCCATTCTTTCATGATATCCATTTTCTCTGCCACCTGCATCATCTTATGGAATGAAATTGCGGAGACATCATAAGACTTCATCGCCCAATCGTAGTTAAGGTCTCCGTAGGAGCGGCCTTTTCGGATATTTGGTGACATACCGATGGAATGCAACAAAAAGTCAAAATCGCCTCCGAGGAACTCTTTCGCCTCAGCGTATAGCTTCTCAATATCGTCCAAAACCGTAGCATCCGCGGGAATGACAATGGTATTACACTCTTCTGCAAGTTCTTTGATGGCACCCATCCGCATGGCGATAGGGGCATTAGTCAGGACAAACTTTCCACCTTGTTCTTTAACTTTTAGCGCGGTCTTCCAAGCAATGGAATTTTCATCCAAGGCTCCGGTAATGATTCCGACTTTACCTTTTAGCAAATTTTCTGGCATATTTCTATTGGGTTGATTTCAAAAATTCTTAGCAAAAATAGCTAAAAATTGGGTAAAGCCCCTCAATTCACCAGAAGCTCACGTGCACTCTGCAAGGCATTCTCTGAGGGCTGAGCTCCAGCTATCATTTTGGCTAGCTCCTGAATACGCTCCTGCTCATCCAAAAGCTTGATTTTTGATATAGTTTTGGAGGCTGAATTGTCTTTGAACACAAAGTAATGCATATCCCCTTTCGCAGCTACCTGAGGGAGATGAGTGATGCAAATAATCTGATGATTCGCTGAAATATCTTTCATCATTCTGACCATCTGTAGGGCTACCTCTCCAGAAATCCCTGCATCAATTTCATCGAAAATCAAGGTAGGCAAAGCCATTTTGTCGGCCATTAAATATTTGATTGCAAATAGAAGACGTGAAAACTCTCCTCCTGAAGCAACCTTTTTAAGCGCCTGCAAAGTGCCTCCCTTATTGGCGGAGAAAAGGATTTCAATCTGGTCGAGCCCGGTACTACTTGGGCTAATTTCCTGTCGCTGAAAATTGATTTGCGCATTTTCCATCCCCAAATCTTGCAAGAGGCTTTTCATGGATTTTTCAAAGTCGGAGAAACAACTTACACGCTTCTTAGTGAGCTTTTCTCCAAAAGACTGCATTGCCTTCTCAGCTTCTGCAAAGTCATTTTCAGCTTTTTCCAAGCTTTCATCCAAGTTCTGAAATTCGAATACCTGATCGGCTAACTGCTGTTCAATCTCGATCAGTTCTTCGACGGTAAGCACCCCATGCTTCTTTTGAAGTTGGTAGATTTTACTCAGACGCTCCCTGATTTCTTCCAGTTTTTCAAAATCCACTTCGATTTGTCCATCCTCTTCCTCGAGTGTAGCCAAAATATCCTTAACCTCAATCAAGGCAGACTGAAATCGCTCTCGAATAGACCCAAAAGTATGGGCCAGTCTCTCCAGACTTTGCAAGTGCTGCTGTATTTGCCCCATCCCCTGCAAGATCCCAAACTGCTCATCTGCAAAAAGACCACTAGCCTCCTGAATCTTAAGCTTGATCTCCTCAGCATTTTCGAGGATTTCTTGCTTGGATTCCAATTCTGTCTGTTCCCCTTCCTGAAGCGAAAGGGCACTTAATTCATCCAGTTGGAATTGATTGAAATCAGCCTCTTTCTGAAGCTCCAAAGCTTTCTTCTTGAGTTGGTCTAAGTGTTTTTTTGCTTTTCGAAAGTCATGGTATGCTCCTTGATAAGCACTCAACTCCCGATTTGATTGAGAATAGGCATCGACCAAGCCCAATTGATAGGCTCCGTCTCCGAGCAAAAGGGTATCATGCTGAGAATGTACATCCATCAGCTTTTCACCAAGACTTTTCAGCACGTCCAATAATACAGGCGTATCATTGACAAAAGATCTTGATTTACCGGAAGGGCTGATTTCTCTACGAATGATACAAGGCTCTTCGTACTCCAAATCATTCTCTTCAAAAAATCCTTGCAAACCGTAAGATCCAAGTTCAAACCAGCCTTCCACAATGCATTTTTTATCCTCGTGAAGGAGCACTTTGGTATCGGCTCGTTTTCCAAGTAGCAATCCTACGGCTCCAAGCATGATGGATTTTCCCGCACCCGTTTCGCCAGTAATCATATTCAGACCGGCTCCAGGTTGCATTTTCAGATCATCAATCAGTGCATAATTGGATATACTGAGGGATTTGAGCATGGATTTTACGTTTGTACAAAGCTAAAAAATCAAGCTTAGCTTTTCAGCAGCTCGTTGTACTTTCTCGCATTATTTGGATCCACTTCCAGCAGCAATTCTACTGCTTCTGTCCGTATCTCAAAAGAGGCATTCTTTAATACCTGTGCTATCTCATCTCCTTTGGCATCCATAAAGGAAATCGTGAAGATCCCATTGGGTTGTGCTTTATTGGCCTCTGCCACCAAGCGAATTGCTTCAAGCATATTTTGGTAGGCCTTCTCAGGGTCTATCTGCAAAATATCCAATCCCTGTCTATGATAGAGGTAATACGCCTCTCGAATCGAGGAGTATACAGAAGATGTATAAATATCATTGATCAACCAAAATCGATTTCTCCGGTCGGAGTTACTTTGCCCCCAGCCTGCTCGACCGGATTGTTGGGCATTATTTACTATATCATTGGCAACTGCAAAAAAGGGATCTCCGCCTTTATTCTGAAAACTATCGTAATCTAAACCAAGGGCGATATTGGCATAGTAAGCTAAAAGCGAAGAGATGTTATTAAGGAAGGTAAAGCGGTTAAACTCCAGGGGTTGAGATTCGATGAACTCAAAATTCCAAGTTCGATCGGCAAAATTGAAAAGGAGACTTTCATAATTGGTTCCGTAAACCGGCCGTACGGTTTGCACTTGAACAGTTGCAGAAAATGACCCTACCGTTGTGGCCTCATTGATGGTAATCAGTAAATTTCCCTTGATCCGCTCCTCCGGCCGAAACTCGTCAGTGGTCCATGATCGTCCATTAAGGAACTGCTCAAAACTAGCCTTCATTTGGTTAAAAATATCCGTATTCTGAAGATTGGAGCGCTCACTGTTGATCGTGACTGTAAAGTTGAGCTCTTGGGCATTTACAATTCCGGCCAGCAGAAACAAGGAAAGAAAGCTGATTATTTTTGTCATTCTCTTACAATAAAGAAAAAATCAGATCAGCGTCCAACTGCTCTCCCGCTTGATATGATCCAGGATCAATTGGGCGATTTCCGACTTAGATGCGAGTGGAGATTTCCACTGACCTCCATTTTTGGAGAAAACAGTCACCCGATTGGTATCCAAACGAAAACCTGCACCACTTTCTTTCATGGAGTTGAGAACAATTAGATCAAAATTCTTGCGCTGAAGCTTCTCCTTTGCATGAAACTCTTCATTTTCTGTTTCGAGTGCAAAGCCTACATGAAATTGTTTGGGCTGCTTTTTACTTCCCAACTCTTTCGCGATGTCAACATTCTTCTTCAGGCGAATCTGCATAGCATCCTCATCCTTCTTGATTTTTTCGGTAGCGACGGTAGCCGGTGCATAATCTGCCACCGCAGCCGTGAACACGACGATGTCCATCTGACTATGAATAGCTGAGGCTGCATGAAACATCTCCTCTGCACTGTCCAAATCTTTCCAGTGAAACTTCTCTTTATTCACAGGAATAGCCACAGGACCTGAAATCACCCAAACCTCCGCACCTCTTTCCAAGAACGCCTCGGCGAGTGCTAGTCCCATTTTACCGCTTGAATGATTGCTGATGAAGCGAACAGGATCAATCGCTTCTTGAGTCGGTCCCATGGTGAGGGCTACCTTTTTACCGGAAAAATCACCTTTGGATTCAAAAAATCGCTGTATTTCTTCTAGAATCTTTTCAGGCTCCATCATCCGACCCTGGCCAGATAGCCCGGAAGCTAATTCTCCACTTTCGGCATCCAGTAGTCGGTTTCCAAAACCTTGAATAGTAGCTAGATTTTTTCTGACGGATGGATGCTGATACATATCTAGATCCATCGCAGGAGCTACCCATACCGGACATCTTGCTGATAGGTAGGTAGCTAGAAGTAGATTATCACAAAGCCCATTTGCCATTTTCCCAAGGGTATTGGCTGAAAGAGGCGAAATGATCATCAAGTCTGCCCAAAGCCCCAATTCCACGTGGTTGTTCCAAGTGCCCGTTTCATTTTTTTGGAAAGTATGTAAAACTGGATTTTTGGAAAGGGTAGCTAGGGTCAAAGGGCCTATAAAATCAAGAGCAGAGGCCGTCATAATGACTTGGACCTCTGCTCCTGCCTTTACTAATAATCTGACCAAGAAAGCGGACTTATAGGCAGCAATGCTACCTGTGACTCCAAGAAGTATTCGCTTTCCTTCGAGATTCATTATTCAGTTTCTTCTTCAGGATATCTGTGGTATAATTTCCCATCCAGATATTCTTCCATTGCCAAAGTAGATGGTTTTGGCATACGCTCATAAAACTTGGAAATTTCGATTTGCTCCTTGTTTTCGAAAACTTCTTCAAGGTTATCTACTGTAGAAGCAAACTCAGAAAGCTTGCCATTCAATTCCTCTTTAAGGTTATTGGAAATCTGCTTTGCACGCTGACCTACCAAGTGGATAGACTCATAGATGTTCCCGGTCTCCTCGGATACTTTGTCCAAATCTCGGGTAATGATTGATGGATTAACTGCCATGTTTATCGTTGTTTAATTTCTTCTGTTGGTTTTATTGCGCTGACTGAGGTAGTGTCAGCAGCTTTTTCGGATCGCTCCGCAATATCTCTTTTCACCTTTAGGTGACTATTCAACTCTTCACGAGCTGTATTTTCATAGTCTTTCACCTCTGCCGTGAAATTACTATCTGGATATCTTCGGTAGAAATTCATCGAATATTGGAATACATCGTTGAGTCGCTCTTCTTTTTTGGAGAAAATACTGTTTACAGCATACTCTGTACTTACCTCTACCAGTTTGTAGGCCAACTCTTCGTTGTATTCACTATCAGGATAATCCTTTGCGAAATTCTGGAAATTGACAATGCAGGCTCTCAGAAAGTCTCCTGGAAATAAGCCGTCTTTCAAACGGTAATACATCATCGATTCTTCATAGGCTTTCTGCTCAAACCGCTTCTCTAAGTCGGTCAACATTTCCAAAGCTCGCTCATAACTATCCGAGCCGGGATACCTCGTCACAAACTGCTGAATTGCTGCTACTGCCTCTTGGCTACTCTGCTGATCCAAATTGAAATCAGGAGCATCTAGAAAAAGGGAATAAGCATGCATAAACAGGGCTTCTTCTGCCAAAGGGCTTCGGTTGTATGTCCTGTAGAAATTATTGAAATAACCGGCAGATTCGATGTATCGCTTAGTTTTGAAATGACAATAAGCGTAATTGTAATCCGCCAATTCTGCCTTTTCGCTACCTCTGATGATAGGAATCACCTTGTCATAAAGAATGATTGCCTTGTTGTATTCTCCTTTTTGATAGTAGTCATTGGCACCTTCGTAGAGCTCCTCCCAGTTGGTACTTTTTTCCAACTTGGCAAATGGGCCACAGGAGAGGCTAAGAGTGACAAAAACAAGTAAAATAAAGGGGACTTTTCGCATATTCATTTTCAAGACCGCAAATATACGGGATAATAGTTGGTATTCAAATGGATAGGGTGGCTCAGTTTACTTCTTCACAACGAGTTTTTTGGTGACAATATTTTTATTGTCAACAAATAATGTGTAGAAATATACTCCTGGGTTGAAATCTGAAACATTGATCAGTAAAGAGGAGCGCTCAGGATCTAGCTCATATTCTGCTACTGGGTTTCCGATAAAGCTATTTATGGTGATTTTAGCTAATGTTTCTCGCTTTTTCAGCTTGTAATCTAGTTGTGCTACCCGATTGCTTGGATTAGGATAGACCTCAGAAATAGTAATTGCGTCATAATCCGATTCATCGATTTTCTTGGCAGGGTCAGTGACATCGTATTGAGCTTGGACAATAAATGATTCCCGAATATTAGACGTATTCACAAAGATTAAAGCAAAGGCTCCACGAGTCTCTGCGATACCAAGAGAAAACTCCAAATAAAGATCCGTAATAATCTCTCCCGGAGCTAGCGTTACTTTTATTTTGGCTAAATCTCGCTTTGCATCAAAACAGGCATCTCCGATACAGATTTTCATCTCCTGCGAAGAACCAATATCTCCACTGATATTTTTCAGGAAATAGGTTTTTTCAACCTCGGATTCGTTTTGAAGGATGATGGTTTTCCGCTGTGATGCACCGATGTCGCCATCGAATGAAAGTCCCTCACTTAGCACACGGACCTCTTGTGCTTCCGCCAATAGCGGAAGGGTCACAAAAACCCATGCAAAAATTCTAAGGAAAACTTTCATGTAAAATTCTATTCGATAAGCCTGTCGTCTGATACTTTCGAGAAGTAATATACTCACAAAAATACGCAGTAGGTAATCTTGGGACGAAAATTTGCGGTTAATTGTTGTTAACCTTTATAAAATATTTCCGGCTTTTATTCGTTCGAAAAACCTTTGACCTTTTTCAAGGGGATCAAACCGCCTTTATTGGTATTTGTATCCCACTTTTCTAGGGACTTTTGCATTTCTTCATCAGAAGGCATTCGGATTTCAGCCTCCGGAACTTCAAAAAGATTTTCGGCTTCCAGATCCACCTCATTGACAGACCTCCAAGCAAATATTTTCTCCATAGTAGGCTTTTCTTCTTTTCGCCAGACAAAACCTTCTAGCTTCCCTCCCTCTTCACCGATATCCTGCACAGGTATAAACTTTCCCTCCGGCTTTACCCCATAGTTGACCTTTTTCAATTGCCCCTCCGAAAAGGTCATTTTGATCGTGGCAGAAAGGGTCCTATTGACTCCCTGCAATAAGGTGTCACCCTCTAAGGCATAATACAAGGATTCGCCATTTCCAGTGATATCCAATGTATTTAGATCTCCATTTTCGAAAAGCCCCGTCATAGACCTGCCTTTCATTTGATTGAAATTGACTAAGGTATCAGTCATGACGGCAAATGCATTGTTTTTTACAAAAAGCTTCCGAAGCTGTTCGTTTTCAATGAAAAACGTCATGGAATCTGCGGTAATCTGACTTCTATTATCCCAAATAGCAGGATCTTGAAATAGGCGGATCGTCGAATCTGAATAATTGTACGACAGCGAATCGGCTATTCCTGACATCTGTGACTTCACCAACTGTATGGATGAAAAAGCCAAAAGGTATTTTAGTGAGTCTGATTCGTGATCCTGAGAAATCAGCGTATCGGCAGTCATGTACAGGGTATCTGTTTCAAAATACCTTCTGACCAGAGCGTTGCCATGAACCAAGCTGTATCCACGATCCTCCCAATATTGACCTTGATCTCCAAATATTTCGACCTCCCGTTCCTTGTTCAATACTCGAACATCTCCCTTCCCCTCATAATAAGCCTCATTTTCCCGATACAGCAATTCATCGGCTTTGACCCGACTTGTCTCGGTCTCCACCAAGCCATCAAAGAATCGGAAATTTTTCGCTTGCGTATCGTAAAAACTCCCTTTCGAAGCATCCAGGGTATTTCCATCTTTGGAAATCAAATTGGTTAGCCCTTTGGTTTCAGCAGTTTTGGGAATGGTGAGATAAACCAGAAAATTGGTTTTCATCGTGTAGTCAGGATTGACCAAAACCACGTCATCGGTGAAAGTAATTCGTTCCCGATTCACTTCATATCGCCCCTTCTCACTAGTCAAGACATTGGTAGAGTCTACCACCCGACCATCATTGAAATAATAGGCGATATTTCCAGCTCGGTCATAATCCAAATAATCAGTGTAAACGGTCGTCTCCATATTGGTGAAGACTACGTTGGTCCTAAGTTTCGCCAGTTTCGTATTCCCGTCATATTCTGCATAAGCACTTCGGGTGGTCACCGAATCTTCTTCACTTCGGATAAAAACCCGACCATATAGTTTGGCTTTATTATCTGCTCTGAAAAAATGAGCTGAATCACACTCGATCAAGGTGCTTTGATTTTTCATTCGGACAGAACCAAGCAATCTTTCAAAACCCATCGCACCTTTTAGCGAGTCTGCACGAAGGATTTCCAAGGCATTGTTTTCCTGAGCCCGAACCAATAAAATCGGAAGGAATAAAAATGCTATCAGGCAAAATGATTTGAGGCGGCTGTTCATAGACTTGTCCAAGTGGGCAAAATTAGTAGAAAAAGCTATTTTTGATCAATGTTAACAGTATTTAAGGAGCATATCGAAAAACGGGGCCTTTTGTCTCCTTCTAAAACCTACCTACTCGCCTGTAGCGGAGGAGTGGACAGCATGGTTTTGGCACACTTGCTTTTGGAAATAGGAATCCCCTTTGAGATCGGCCATGTGAATTTCGGACTGAGAGGAGCTGAAAGCGATGCAGATGAATCCTCGATTGAAAAGTGGAGCATGGAAAATAGCATTCCTTTCCATAGCCATCACCCGGACACCACCAGTAAAGCCACGGATGAGAAAATCTCCATACAGATGGCCGCTAGGGACATTCGATACGCTTGGTTTGATGATTTAATAAAAAAGCGATCCTTGGATGGGATCGTTCTTGCCCATCATCAGGACGATCAGTTGGAAACGATCTTTCTAAATCTCCTGCGTACTACCGGATTGGATGGGATACAGGGTATGGCGGATAAAAAGGGCTACTTGATCCGTCCATTACTCCATTTTTCAAAAGAAGAGATTCTGGCTTTCGCCAAAGAAAATGGAATCACTTGGCGTGAGGATGCTTCGAATCAAAAAACAGAATATAAGCGAAACAAGCTCAGGCTGGAAGCACTCCCCGCCCTCTATGAGGTAAGTGAAGATGCTAAGCAAAACCTCCTCAGCAGTTTTAACCGCTTACAGGATGCCGGTAAGGCGCTGGGTGGATTATCAGAAATTTGGCTAGCGCAAAACCTTCAAAAAGATTCAGAAGTAGAAAGCTTGCCTTTTCGGAGCTTTATCAATCAGGCAGGTGCTACCACATTGCTTTTTTACTGGCTTCGGAGCTACGGCTTCAACTCGGATCAAGCCGAATCAACCCTCCACTCGGCTAAAAATCAGGAAAGCGGGAAAGTTTTCTTCAGCGCAACTCATCAGTTGACTGTAGACCGGGAAGCCTTGCTTTTGGCGCCAATTTCAGAGCGGTTTGATCCTGTTATCCTAGATGAAAAAGACATCGAACTCGTACTCCCGGAGGGCACCTACGAATTACTGAAAGAACCTTTTGACCGGAAAATTGACACGTCCCGTCAGAATGCCCAGTTGGATTTGGATCGACTGAGTTTTCCTTTGACTATCCGGACTTGGGAGTTGGGAGACAAATTCATTCCTCTAGGGATGAAAAACGGAAAAAAAGTCTCTGATTTTTTGATAGATTTGAAAATAGACCGTTGGCACAAAGATCAGGTCAAGGTGCTTGTTTCGGAAGGAAAAATCGCCTGGGTGATCGGCCACCGGATTGCAGACTGGGCCAAGTGCGACGAGGCTACACGGGTTGCTTTACATTTCAAAAAGAAAAACTGATGCAAAATCCTTTTACCAAATCCTACACCGAATCTGAGCTTCAGACTTTTGATTTTATGAGGCCGATCAAATTTTTTGAAAAGTTGAAAAATAAAGAGCTCTCCCGTTTTTTACCGGCCATGCATGTCCGCAAATATGTCAAAGATGAGGTCGTCTTTTTCAGTAAAGACCCTAGTCAAGCCATCTACTTGATCAAGAAAGGACAAGTGCATCTGACGATAGATGTGAAGGACAATTTTGAGATGATCATGGAAATCAATCGTGGCCAGGCATTTGGAGAAAACTCCCTTTTACAAAACACCAAACGAATCTACACCGCGATTGTCAGTTCGGATGAGGCAGAGTTGATCGTGATCCCGCATTTTGCTATTCAGGAGATCTTCGAAAGCAATCCAAAAATCAAAGCCAAGGTGATGACATCGCTTGCAGAATATTACAACGAAAACAATCAGCGACTTTTCCGCTCCTATCGGGAGTCCTTCGGATTTTTTAGCCTTCGGCAAATGTTTGAGTGACAATTGACAGCCGCTTAGCCTTAAGTCAAATACCATCCAACAAAGTATTTCCTTTCGGGTTTCTAATCCTGTCATTGTTAATTAACTTAGCGGCGCTTTTTAGGCAATTCATTCATAAAAATTTATAAAATCATGAGCAAAGTAACCGTAGTTGGGGCTGGAAACGTAGGAGCAACTTGCGCTGACGTTTTGGCCTATCGCGAAATCGCGGAAGAAATTGTTTTAGTAGATATCAAGGAAGGCGTAGCCGAGGGCAAGGCTTTGGATATCTGGCAAAAGGCCCCGATCAATCAATATGACCCGCGTACAGTCGGCAGTACAAATGACTACAGCAAAACCGCAGGATCAGATGTAGTTGTCATCACTTCAGGCCTACCACGCAAGCCAGGGATGACCCGTGACGACTTGATCGAAACCAACGCAGGGATCGTGAAGTCTGTAACAGAAAACGTAATCAAGCATTCACCTGACGCCATCATCATCGTAGTATCTAATCCACTCGATGTGATGACTTATCAGGCACACCTCTCTTCCAACCTTCCACGTACCAAAGTGATGGGTATGGCTGGAATTCTCGATACAGCACGCTACAGAGCTTTCTTGGCAGAGGAGCTGAATGTTTCTGCAAAAGAGATTCAGGCTATCTTGATGGGAGGACATGGCGACACGATGGTTCCACTTCCTCGCTACACCACTGTTGCTGGTATTCCTGTGACAGAGCTAGTAGCTAAAGATAAATTGGACGCAATCATCGAGCGAACAAAATTCGGTGGCGGTGAATTGGTAAAATTGATGGGAACTTCCGCATGGTATGCACCTGGTTCTGCTGCTGCTCAGATGGTAGAGGCAATCCTCAAGAATCAGCGTCGCGTATTCCCAGTCTGCATCAAGCTTGATGGCGAATACGGTATTGATGACTGCTATCTTGGCGTACCGGTCATCCTCGGCAAAAACGGAATCGAAAAAGTAATCGAATTGGATCTCAACGAAGAAGAAAAGGCTCTTTTGGAAGTTTCCAGAGGCCACGTGAAAGAAGTAATGCATGTACTTGACAATTTGTCTAAGTAATTTGAACTTCTAAATTCAAAGACCCGGGATCTAGTTTGAAAAAGCTGCATTCCGGGTCTAATTTTTGTACCTTAACCACAAAATTCCAGCCCCTTGAATATTGGTAAAAGTGCATTGATTCTCGCCATTATCCTGGTTGCCACAGTTGCGGGCTACCTGCTTTATTCCGATTATTTTTCCTCATCTACGCTGGAAAACAAACAGTTGATCAGTGATAATGCCGTTTTTGTTCTAGAATCAGATCAAGCTGATCAAAGCTGGAATAAGCTGGTCAATCACCCACTTTGGGAAAAAATCAAAACCATCCCAAGCTTTGAAAAAATCGCCACTAATCTCTCGACCTTAGACAGCCTCACAGGATTCCAGGGTCAAATATCCCGATTACTCAATGGAAACAACCTAACCATCTCCTACCATCCCACAGGAGCTGAAAGCTTTGATCTACTCTATATTTTACAATTGGATAAATCCTCTCTTGAAAACCTTTTATCAAGTATCAAATCCAATATTTCGGGAGAAACCAAACTGGTAGCCAGAACTTATTCTGAAACTGAAATCACTGAAGTCACCCAAGGCCCCGACTCCCGACTGATGAGTTTCACCTATTTAAATGGACTCCTTGTCCTTTCCGAATCATCATTTCTAGTGGAGGAGGCAATTAGAAAGTCTCAGGTTCCCGCAGAGGAATTGATCCCGGCTGACTTGACAGCTTCTGGCGAAAAAGGTTTTGCTACGCTTTGGCTCAGAGGAAAAAGCCTTGCAAGCTTTCTGAAAGGAGTAAGCAAGGAAAGAGAAAGTCAGCAAATTCGGGCCTTGGAAAATCTTGATGCATCTGTCGCTTACGAACTCTTTTTGGATGCTAATCAAATCAGATTTGAGGGGAATTTGGATTACAGCGAAGCACCTTCCTTCACCCCTTCCCTTGCTGCGAATATTTCTGAAATTCAGAAAGCTATCTCTGCCAGAACGGTCTCTCTAACCCAATTCAATTTACAAGGGATAGCAGAAATTCAGCAGCTAGAAAATCGAGGTTTCGTCCCAAAATCCACTATCCAAGCCGAAGTGCAGCAAAACTTAATTGATCAAGGATTTTTGGATGGGTTTGGTGGGGAATTTTACCTACAAGAACTTGAAGCAAGAGCTGATGGCAGCTCAAATCTAATCTTGGTAGCGAGACTGCTCAACGACAATGAACCCCTCGAGATTCTAAAAAACTACTTACAAAAAGAAAGTGAAACCTATTCTGATTTTTATGGAAATGATGAAGTTTTCTACGTTCCCACGGAGGAACTTCCCGCTTATCTTTTTTCAGGAAAGTTTGTGGGCTTTCCACAGACTTTTGTGATTCGTCGAGCTAATATCATTCTATTTGCCAATTCGCAAGAAGCGGTCAAAATGCTTCTTGACGATCTTAACAGAGGCTATACCTGGGATAGTAATGCGATTCAAGATTATCTGAGGGCAGCATTAAGCCCAAGTGCTGGTTTCTCGCAGACCTATCGAATCAAGGAAATCTGGAATAAATGGACCACTTTAACCAACACTTCCTGGAGTTCCTATTTCCAAAAATACAGACCAGTATTTAGTGCATTCCCTTATCTGACACTCCGGGTAAATCAAATCGGGGAAGAATCTAAAAGCAGCATTTTGATCACTTTTGATGAGACAGCACCAGAAATAGAAATCGCCGAAAATCAAGTGAATCTCCAATCAGATCAGATCTTGAGATTCAATCAAAGGCTAATTTGGGGACCAAAGGAGATCATCAACTTTCAGGACAACTCAAAAGATTTGATCCTTCAGGACCAGGACCATACGCTATACCTCATAAACTCAGCTGGAGATATAGTCTATCGGTATCCACTATCCGGCCCTATAATCAGTGATGCTTTTCAAGTTGACTATTTCAAGAATGGAAAACTCCAGCTGCTTCTTGCCACCAAGGATAAAATTTACGGAATTGACCGGCTTGGAAATCCATTGACCGGCTATCCTTTTGATCTCAAAGAATCGATTACTCACTTGCAGTTGGTTGATTATGACAATACCCGAGACTATCGGTACTTTGTAGCAACGGAGTCTGCGAACCTCCTTTTACTGGATAAAACCGGAAATAAACTGGAGGGATGGAACCCAAATCCAATCTCGGAGAATAGCCTTCAAAGTCCGCGACACTACCGTGTACCGGGCGTAGGGGACTACATGGGCACGCTCACTTCATCAGGCAAGCTTCATCTTTTCAATCGAAGAGGGGAAAAGCAATCCGGATCGCCTTTCGACCTTAGCGCGAGCTTCCAGTCTGAATTATTCTTTGGAAAATCTACCACCACCAATCGATTTGTCCTCACCGGAGTCAGCACAGATGGCCAGGTAATGGAAGTGAACTTCAACGGAGAAGTGGTCAATCGAAATCAACTGGAAAAAGATGATCGAGACAGCGAATTCAAGTTAATCCCTGATCAAAATCAGAATCAGTTTATCATCCTTTCCAAAACCTTCAACCAGCTCAAGGTCTTCAATTCCAAGCAGGAGGTTTTGTTTAATATCCGCGTCTCTGAAGAAAGACTTGTGTATCAATATTTTGATTTTGGATCGGATAGACAGATTTTTGCAGTGACAGACCCTCTGCAAAACTTCACTTATCTCTATGATCTTTCGGGTAACCTACTGACCAACTTGCCGTTGGATAGTTCAGGTCCGATTCAGATTAGTTTTGACCAAAGGGCAAATCAGTACGCCATACACACCATCATGGGTGATCAAATGATCACTTATTTCCTTTCGGCCTAGTTGATTGGATTTTACATTAGAACTAAACCGGAGCTATGTTTCGCAAAATATTTATAAGTTTTCCCCTTCTATTTGCTATTTCCCTACAGATTCAGGCGCAGTTGATTCGGGATAATACGGCAGCTATCACCGATCCTGCAAGGTCCAACCTGAGTACGCCTTATCATACCACACTGACCTTTTTCTACAATCTGGAGGATTCCAATTTTGCTCCTGAGCAGGCTGCAAAAGCTCTAAATCTCTCGGATGTTTCAAAGGACGAAGGGGAAAGTCTAAGTATCAAGCTTAAGCAGATTTTTGAGGGGCAAGGGATCATTATCCGAGCAAGTCAAATCCCAAGAATCGCCGACTATCAGGACACAACAGGAATAGTCGCAGAGAAAATCTACTATTTTGACCGCAATAAGCTTCCGGGAGTATTCCTGGAAAAAGTAGGCTCTCAGTGGCAGTTTTCAGCATTTACGGTCAGTCAGATCGAAGAAATGCACAAGAGTACCTACCCTTACGGTACGGATCGATTGCTCAACCTTCTACCTAAGATTGGAAATGAAAAATACCTGGGCTTCTATCTCTGGCAATTAGCAGGGCTCTTTTTCATCATCTTATTTGTTTTTATAGCCCATTTCTTTTTCACCTTTTTGGTTGATAAAGGCCTAGTTTTCTTATTCAGAAAACTAAATATTCAAAAACTCGGAGAGAGTTACCTCCTTCCTGTTGCGAAGGTGGTCAGTTACTTTTTGATAGTTCAAATCCTATCTCTTCTACTTCCGGTGCTACAGCTTCCGGTAGAGATTTGGTCATGGCTCGTGGTGATTCTACGGACGCTTAGGCCACTTTTGATCACCTTGATATTTTACAAGTTGGTCAATGTCCTGGCCATGTACTTTGCCCGATTAGCTACCAAAACAGAGTCCACGCTCGATGATCAGCTCGTTCCGCTTTTGAGAAAAACCCTCAAAGCATTTGTGGTCCTCATTGGTACACTTTTCATCCTAAAAGATGGGTTTAATCTCGATATCATTCCTTTCTTGACCGGTCTTTCCATTGGTGGTGTAGCCATTGCACTTGCCGCCCAAGACACCATCAAAAACTTCTTTGGTTCTGTCATGATCTTTATCGATAAGCCCTTTCAAGTGGGGGATTGGATCACATCCGGAGAAATTGACGGTACGGTTGAGGAAGTAGGATTTCGATCCACCCGGGTTCGAACCTTCCGAAATTCCGTGATGTACGTTCCAAACGGGAAAATGGCTGATGCCATCCTTGATAATCATGGACTTCGCGTCTATCGAAGATTTTACACCACTTTGACTGTCACCTACGACACCCCGCCGGAATTGATCGAGAAGTTTGTCAAAGGGCTTCGAGAAATCGTTTTAGCTCACCCTGATACCCGGAAGGACTATTTTCATATTTACTTCAATAACCTTTCGGCGTACAGTCAGGACGTGATGCTCTACATTTTCTTTACAGTTCCTACCTGGCCGGAAGAGCTCAGGGCTCGGCATGAAATCCTGATAAGCACCGTCAAACTAGCCAATGCGCTTGGAGTTCGATTTGCATTTCCTACTCAGACTCTCCACATGGAAAGTTTCCCCGAGAAAAAATCCTTGGTACCCGAAAATCCGGATGAGGCTACTTACCAAAAGAAGTTGGGCGATTTCCTATCGAAGGAATTGAAGAAAAAGGATTAATCAGGAGACTGAACCCGGAAGTAAGCCCTTCGGATCACTTCCCCATTTTCCCTCAATTCCACTTCAAAAGGCAAGGACAAATCCGGGATTTTAAGGTTTAGTGCATCACCATTCAATTTTGAAGCCTTCGGATCATTTGACCAGAAAAGGACGGATCTAAAATCACCGCGATTTATGCTTGAAGCTCCGAAGGTCTCTTGCTCCAATTGAACCGGCACTTGTATGCCAGGTGTCTGCTTGAAGAAGGCGTTGGTAGGTAAGGGGAAGCCTCCTACATTACTTTGATAGGAAGAGAAGCTCATCACCCCCTCGTAACGCTGATCATTGAGATAGAAGACTCGAGACAGAACCTCCAGCTTTTCAAAGTTCTTAGGATTAAAAGCCGCAAGCTGATCCGAGTCAAAAACCGGCATACCATCTACAAGCATCAGGGGATTTCCGGAGAAGGTATTTCCAAACTCATTAACTGATCGAAACTCCTTTTTTCCCTGCCTAGTCCGAACTGAAACCATCGGAACGTATTCTTTAATGACTGTTTCTACCGATTCAAATCGCGTGTAATCATCCAAGAGAAAAGTCCGATCTGCCACAAAGCCTGTCACGACCGGTATGGGTTCTTGCTCATACTTTTCGGTGTAAAATGTCTGTACTCCACTACTGATCAACAAATCCTGAAGGAAAGGCTGATCATTGGGACTGATTTTCAATTCTGGAAAAGAAAACCCACTCGCAAATTCAGTTCTCACAGCAGGGCTAAGGAATTCAAAGTCTAGCATTTCCCCATTTTGATCTGCCTGAGCAATCATAAAATCCCAATGCTTCAATCCCCCAATATCGAAATACAATTTCCCCTTTTCATCAGGTCTATCCGTGTACAAAGCAGACTCCCTTCCATGCACTGAAAGGAAATAAACCTTCGTCGTATCGACCGTTCTCGGATCAATCTGAGCAGCTACTATATGCCCAAACAACTCAGGCAAAAATTCACCTTGAGCCTTTCCGGAATAAATGGCTGAAGAAGGCAACCCGGCAGAATATTTCAGGTAGGGATTGTAAACTTTCACAAAAAGTTTCGTGGATTCTTTGAAAGCATTTGATCGAATACTAAGCTCCTCTCCTGCTTTGGCAAGAGGCTTCGAAAGGCTGAGATCGGTATCAGATTTAGGCAGATTTTCAAAAAACCCGGGATGATCTTCCGCTATCGCTGGTGGGATTTTTGGATTGAAAATGGTTACAAACTGCTGTTTGAGCCCCTTTTCCAAGTCCACCAAAGGACTAATTCGGGTAAACACCCGCAAAAGATAATGGTCAGAAGGAATATCCTTCGGGATTTCTAAGAAATGAAAAAGCTCCCCCTTTTCAAGTAAGAATTTAGACAAGTAAACGGATTGATTTTCCCGATTGAGGAGCTCCACGTAGAGAACCTGTGAGGTACTTGGCTTATCGTTTTGATACGCCGAAGCTTGAATCCAAACTTTCTCCCCAGTGAAGAAAATATTCTTGGGAACTGAAAAATCTACTGTTTCAGGTACGGCATTTTGTGCAAAAAGAGAAAGCGGAAGGAAAACCAAGCAGCAAATAGGTGCGAAATATTTCAAGCGATAGAATCTATTCATCAGAAGTCCTCCCAAAAATCAGGTTTCACATTTGACCCTCTGCGTGTACAGTCTACACAGGAAGCCCGCGCATAGCGGTAGCCGATCGGAATGAAGCCATTTTCAAGATAGACTGGCGTGGTAGGAATATTTCCTCCAGTTCTAAAATACTGGTCATAGTTAGCAACCAAGACTGTATCCGGCTCCAAAACACATCCAAAATATTCCTCCACTTCTGCTGGCCACGGAGCTACCTCCCGAATATCGATGTAAAGACGTTTTTGCTTAACCACTCCCAAACTGACCTGTCCGATGACTGGCGCATCTGGATTTTGATCCATGGTGATATTCCCCCCGATGATGGATGGAAGCGGGCTGAAAATAGACCCCAAATCATCCGAATTTTCCTTCAAAATCTCCCAAAACTCCACATCATCCTTGCTGATTGCTTTCTGGGAAATCAAAATACTATAGCGAAGCGAAAGTCGCTCGTCTCCCTGATTGATCTGTCGGATAGCCTGCCGGAAAACAAACTGATCCTCGAATCGGGAAGAAGTTTCCAACAAAAGATCCGAATTGGGACGACTCAAGTAGCAACGGTCAATTCGCTCCTCATCCGTACGAGGCACGATCTCTTGGGTCTCTGGCACATATTTGTCTAAAGATGTAAAGGGAGGCCTGAAAGCCCATGTTTCCTCGTAAGTCCAGAGAAAGTCATCGGCATTTTCATCACCCTGTGTGGTCAGGAAAATCTCCACCCCATCTTCATTCTTATCAAATCCCACATCGATGATATCAGGGGTGATAATGGGTCTTAGTTCCTCCGAGGTATAGCTTGCTCCGTTTTGCAAAAAGATCCGAAGCCGATAGACATCCGATTCTGAAATATCATGTGCAAATTCATACTTACCATCTCCCAACTCAGTGAGCGAGAAACGAGCCCCCGAGGTATTTTCCAAATAAATGGTTGCTCCATTGACCAAGTTATTGGTGAATCCATCACTCTGAATATTGGAGGTCAAGCTTAGAGACAGCTCACTGGGAATCCCCTCTGAGTCCAGGTATCCTTCCACCACGAGAACATCCAGATCGACCGGATCGATCTCGGGCTCGAAAGGCTCCCGACAGGCCGAAAACAGTCCAAGGAAAAATAAAATATATAGAAAGTTATACCGCATCAGAATTTGAAATTGTAGGTAATAAAAGGAATAGGTCGGGCGAAAATAGAAAGCTGATAGCCTTGGAGCTGCCCTTCTACTGCTGTGTAATAAACCGAGTAAGGATTGCTTCTTCCTAGCAAATTATAGACACCCAAGGACCAGGAAGAATGTGCCAGTTTCTTAACCTTATGATTTCCCTCCAAATTGACTGAGGCATCCAGTCGAAAGTAATCAGGAATCCGGTAAGCATTTCTTTCGGAGAAATAAACTCGCTCCGAACCGGCGTATTCAAACTTAGCAATCGGCAAAGTCACCGGTCTGCCTGTGCTGTAATTTCCATTCAAGGAGACATTGACCCGTTTGCTTAGCTCATAATTTGTCACCAAGACCACATGATGGGGTTGGTCAAAATTACTGGAGTAAAATTCCCCATTATTGATCTTTTCGATACTTGGTTCATCGGAAGTCCTCAGCAAAGAACGGGAGTAGGTATAGGCCAAGGAGCCTGTCAAAAGGCCGGAAGTCTTTTTCATCAAAAGCTCCACTCCATAGGCTTTACCGATAGAATTCAGGACATCCTGCTCAATATTTTCATTCAGAATCAAATCTGCCCCAGACCGATAATCCAGCAGATTATTCATGTAGCGATAATAGACTTCACCGGAAAACTCCAAGGTATTTCGCGCCATGTTTCGATAATAACCTACAGAAGCCTGACCTCCGGTTTGAGGTTTTAGATAGCGGTCACTCAGCTTCCAGCTATCTGTCGGTGCAATCGCTGAGGTATTGGACAGCAGGTGAAGGTTTTGCCGCATGGTGGTAAAGCCTGCCTTGATTGAGGATTGATTATCCAAGGTGTATCGACCCGATAGTCTAAACTCCGGACCATGATAGGTCTGAACTACCTGACCTGACCCGAAAGTCTCCTCCCCTATCACATTGCTCTCCGTGATTGGAGCTCCAGGCACATATTGATTGACTGTCAAAGGTCCAAGAAGCTGATAGAGCATATAGCGTCCACCATAGCTCAGGGAAAAGCGCTCATTGATCGTCCATTCATCTCCGAAATACACCGCAATCTCCCGCGCATTTTCATCTTCCAAATCCTCCGGGATCACGATAGACTCCGAGCCGAAAGGTAGATTGGTACCGGGATTGAGTTGATATTGAATACCATGCACCCCAAATTTATACAAGTGGTCCTCTCCTTTTCTGTATTCAAAATCCGCACGTAAGTGCCATTGCTTGACATCGAAGCTGAATTCGTAGGCGTTCAGAGGATTGTCTTCTCCGATGATGCCAAACTCATAGCCATCGTAGCCCACTGTAAATCTACCTTCCAGTTGATCATTGAAGTAGTGTCTCCAGGTCGCAGCCAAGTTGGTATTGCGATAGGAATAGGTCGTATCCGCGTCAAAAGCAAAATCATCCTGAGAGATATAGGAAGTGATTTCGAGTTGATTCTTGTCATTGAAGGTATGACGGAGATTGGCATTCAAATCATAAAAGGAAGCATTCGATCCTTCCAAGGCTGCTTCATCCTCCAGGAGATTCAAAGCCCAATCCGAGTAAGTAGTTCTTCCTCCCACTATGAAGGTGGTATTCTCTCCAAGGGGTCCTTCCAAACTCAGTCTACCGGTCATGATCCCAATGCCTCCACTTCCTCCGATTTTATCAGTTCGCCCAAATTTGGGTTCCACCTGAAGCACGGAAGAAAGCCTTCCTCCATAATTGACAGGCACTGAGCCCTTGTAAAGCTCCACCCCTGAAACCATATCGGGATTGAACGCTGAGAAAAAGCCAAAAACGTGTGCAGGATTGAAGACCGTGGACTGATTGTAAAGTATCAAGTTTTGATCGGCCGCACCACCGCGGACATTGAAGCCGACGCTGGCTTCTCCGACGGTATTCACACCCGGCAGGGTCAAAACACCTCTCAAAATATCCACCTCTCCCAGAATCGCAGGTAACTTCCGGACATCGGCTATGCTGATAGCCTGCACGCCCATATCCAATTTATTGATATTGTTCAAAGCACCCGAACTCACGACTACTTCGTCAAGGGAAAGGAAATTCTCCTGCACCTCCATATCCAATACTCCATCCCCAAAGAGCTCGATTTGACGTTGCTCTTGATAGCCTCCTGGATTTTGGACGATCAAGGTATGTCGACCCTTCGGCAGCTCCAGTCGGTACATTCCATTTTCGTCGGTAATGGCTTTCTGGTAATCTACCTTTTCGAAGATCACTGTCCCCAACATCGGTTCACCATTGTCGATATTGGTGATTTTCCCTCGTAAGACGGCCGTCCTCTTTGCTGGATCTTCATTTTCCTTACCAATTTCAAAGCGCATATTTCGGGCAAAGGCACCCATGGCAGAAGCATTCTTCCCGGAGGTACTTTCCACATCTACTTTCGGGTCAAAATATCCTCTAGCGAAGTCCACAGTGAGCTTTTCACCTTTGGTTATAAAAACCTTTCCATCAGGAGAAATAGAAAATTCCAAATCCGTTTCTTCCAAAACGCTACTCAAAAGATCCGAAAGCCCGGTTTCATTTACCTGAATATTGACCGTAATTCCTTCCACCAGCATGGGGTCGAAATAAAAGCGAAAATCGCTCTCGGACTCGATCTTTTCGGCAAATCGCTCAAAGCTCAAGCCTGCGTAGAAACCGGTAAACTTTGCCGAAGTCTGTGCCCAAACCTGCGTCACAGCGAGTCCAATAATTAAAATAAGTGATATTCGTATCGCTTTCATCATTGATCAGTTCTGGGTGAGTTGGCGAGCTGGAGCAAAGCGGTCAGATACTTTCTTCGATCCTTATTGTAATAGATTCTTTGGCGAGTAAGATTTTCGCGAATCGCCTTTTTTTCTACTCCGAGCACCTTGATCGCATCTTTCTTTTTCTTGACTGGGTAAAAAGTTCCTGCTTTGTACAAAAAGAAATCTTCGTACTCATCGTAATAGCCAATATAATCCCCCAATTCCCTTGCTCGTCTATCTAGTTTGTAATGCTTGGACAGAAGCCTGAAATCCCCGGAAGCAATCACTTCATAAAAACCATTTTTGTCATACAGATATCCTTCATTCCCGCTCAGCTGCACAAACTCTTTCCCGTCAGACAGGACAAAGCCGTCAATTTTGGAGGGCTTGATCAAAAGCTTCTGCGAAAAGAGGGGATGAAAAGTGATCACCTGATCATAGCGAATATCATAAAGCAAAGGTACATCGGGATAAAAAACCCGATTGATGGTCAGTCCCCCATTTTCGAAAGAACGGGTATCCAAAAAAGGAAACCCATCATAATTCCTCGGAGGCTCCGGATACTGCGCACCAGTGATGAGCTCCTGAAAGAAAGGAAGCTGCTCCTGGTACTTATCCAGATTTTGAAGATTCTCGCTGACAGCTTGACCGAATGACGAAACCGTCAAAAATACCCAGCTACCTAAAGAAAAAATTATTTTACGCATGGTCGAAATTACAAGAGTTTCTAATCCGAGATTTTCTATTTTTAAAAATATCTTTAAGTGGCTTCCTTTATCGATAGAAGGGAAAATGCCTCCACCAAATTGTTAAAAACCTATTATGACCAATCGCCGACAAGCCCTCAAGACCCTCGCCCTTACCTCCCTAGCCGCAACAGCACCACTGATACAGACGAAGGCAAAAGACAAAAAGCTACAACAGTTTCGATTTTCATTGAACACCTCCACTATACGGGGGCAAAAGCTGAGCCTCTCAGAAATGATTACTATCACCGCGCGGGCAGGCTACGATGGAATCGAACTGTGGATGATGGAAATCGATGCCTATTTGGAGTCTGGAAAAAGTCTCCAAGCCTTGAAAAAGGAATTGGACGATGCGGGAATAGAAGCGGTGAATGCCATTGGATTTGCGACATGGATGGCGCAGGACCAGGAGAAAAGCAAAAAAGGCTTTGCCCAAATCGAAAAGGAAATGAATCAGCTCGCAGCCATTGGTTGCAAGCGCATCGCCGCTCCTGCAATCGGTGCAGAAGCGCCGGTGGACTTATTTGAAGCTGGAGAAAAGTATGCTCAACTTCTGGAGCTTGGCCGCAAAACCGGCTGTATGCCACAATTGGAGTTTTGGGGAGCCTTTCCACCTTTCTATCAGTTGGGGCAGGCTCTGGCAGTCGCAGCCATGGCCAATGACCCGGATGCCCGATTGCTGCCGGATATTTATCATCTTTTCCGTGGAGATTCCGGTTTTGATGGGCTCAAACTTCTCAGTGGGAATGCAGTAGAAGTCTTCCATATGAATGATTTCCCCGGCACCCTGGCCCGAACAGAGCAAGAGGACAAGCATCGGGTATATCCTGGGGATGGTGTGGGGCCTTTGGCGGAAGTGGCACAGACCTTAAAGAATATGGGCGGAAATAAGATTCTCTCCCTTGAGCTCTTCAATCCAAGTCTATATGCCATGGATGCCGATGTCGTCGCCCGGACAGGTTTAGAAAAAATGAAGCAGTTTTTTTAAAAAGCACCAAGCCTTGGGGTTTTAAAAAGCTCGAGGGTATACTATGTTTTTCTTTTTATCCTTGATCATGCATTTGCCATATTTTCTTTGCTTGGCTTGTTGGAAGACCGATGACCGGTGACCGAAGTCCCAGCCACGGCTGGCAGGCGAAGCTTACGGATTCGGATCTTTTCAGCAGAAAACAAGCCTTCTTTTTGTCAATTCTGATAAGAAATCCGATAGCCTTTCGCCGATGTGAGTATCTCCACTCACGTGGACGTAAATAGGAAGTTTATCGGCTCGTGAAGACGCGAACCTGGGCATGGAGCTTTCCAAAAATTTTTCAATCTTCTAATTTTCCAATTCCCCTCACCCAAACAAATCCGAACTCAAATACCGGTCTCCACGGTCGCAGGTGATGCAGACAATTAGGCCTTCTTCGAGTTCTTCGGAAAGTTTGATAGCCGCGGTCAAAGCTCCTCCGCTACTCATGCCGGCTAGAATTCCTTCTTCCTTAGCCATTCGACGTGTCATTTGCGTAGCCTGTTCTTGGGACACATCGATCACCCGATCTACCCGTTCCTTTTCAAAAATTGCCGGCAAAAACTCTGGTGACCATCTTCGGATGCCGGGGATACTGGATCCATCCGTTGGCTGCGTACCTACGATCTGAATAGCTGGATTTTTTTCTTTCAAAAAGCGAGATACTCCCATGATAGTCCCGGTCGTCCCCATTGCCGAAACAAAATGAGTAACTTTTCCATCGGTATCATTCCAGATTTCGGGTCCAGTGGTTTTGTAGTGAGCTAGGTAATTATCCGGATTGGCAAATTGATTGAGCATGAAATATCCCTCTTTCTCGTTCATCTCTTCTGCAAGGGTACGGGAATACTCGATGGTTTTGGCAGCAGGTGTCAAGATGACTTTCGCTCCGTAAGCTTCCATGGAAAGTACCCGCTCCCGGGTAGAATTATCGGGCATAATCAGGGTCATATCCAGACCCAAGACCTTTGCCACCATCGCAAGGGCAATTCCGGTATTTCCGCTGGTAGCTTCCACCAATTTATCGCCCTTTTTGATCTCCCCTCTATCCAAGGCAGATTGGAGCATATTAAAAGCAGCTCGGTCCTTCACACTTCCTCCAGGGTTTTGACCTTCCATTTTGCAGAGGATCTTGACCTTGGGATTGACAGGAATATGCTGGAGCTCCACCAGAGGTGTATTTCCAATTAATTCAAAAAGCTTCATACTAGTCGTTTTTAAAGATATACAAATCCGTTTTGGATGAGTCGGCGTGGTGCATTTGGGCTTGGTAGTAAACCTTTGAGCCCGGATCAACTGACTTGGTAAGCCAGACATTTCCACCAATCGTACTGCCTTTTCCGATGACGGTCTTCCCTCCCAAAATTGTCGCCCCTGCATAGATCACCACTCCGTCTTCAATGGTTGGATGTCTTTTGCTATCGGCATCGGCCTTGTCCACACTCAATGCCCCAAGGGTAACGCCCTGATAGATTTTGACATGATTTCCGATAATCGTTGTTTCTCCGATCACCACTCCTGTCCCGTGATCGATACAGAAGTGTTGCCCAATTTGAGCTCCCGGGTGAATATCAATTCCGGTTCGGCTGTGAGCGATCTCCGTGATCATCCGAGGAATCAGTTTAATCCCCAAAAGATGAAGCTCATGGGCGATTCGATAGGCAGCAATGGCATAAAACCCTGGGTAGGACCTCAAAATCTCTGTTCGGGACTTGGCTGCGGGGTCACCTGCATACATGGCGTCCACATCCTGATTGATCCAATCGTAGATTCGCTCTAGATTGTCGAAAAACTGTCTTCCTAACTCCAGTCCGTCCTGCTCATGCAGATGGGTATTTCTCTGAAGAATCTTTGAAAGCCGCTCCTGAAGTTCCTCCATTCGGGCTTTGAGCTTAGATTTTTCCTTGATTTTCTGCACAGAATGCTCTGGAAAAAGCAATCCCAATAAGCTTTCAAAAAACTGTTGGATGACCTGTGGGGAAGGGCAATCCGAGCATTCTTGATGAGATTGATGGAGTTTTTCGAGAAATGAATTCATAGAATAGGCTTGATGTGCATTTACAACACAAAACCCACTCGAATCACATAAGGTTCACCATAAGGCGAGCGTCGATTATCATGGAGGACATTGTAGAGAAAGGTAAAATTGGCTCCGCCCCTACCTCCTCCGAAGGGTGCAAAATAACCACCTCCCAGAAAAAGTCCATTTACCCAAATGCGCTCAAACCGTTCAGAGGCCAGATTGTAATTCTCAAAATTGATGGATTCATACTCGGCATGTAGGAAAATATTGGGGAGGACATTGTAGCGATTGAACAAGCGCCCGCCATAAGTGGAAGAGGATCCTCCTATAAATCTGCGGTCGTCAAAATATTGATAAGTGATTCCAATACCTGCTGAATATTTATCAGTAATCATCACCCCCGCCAAAGGAGAGACATCGATCAAAGTTACAGTTCCGAACTGCATCCCGAAATTTCCTCCGAAATACAATCTATCCTTGAATGAGGTGCTGTCGCTATAGATCGGGCGCTGCGCATAAGCTAAGCTTGAAAACAAAAAAAGGCCAAAGAAGATGGCCAGGAATTTATTTTTTGACAATGACATAGAGATCTTCGCTTTCTTTCTTCATCAGGTATTTTTCACGGGCAAACTTCTCCATAAGTTCCGGATTGCTCATCAATTCTTCCCGCTCAGCTTTAATTTTTTCCTTCCGCTTCAGGTAATACTCTTTTCTATCCTCCAATTCAGAAAGCTTTCTGCTCAGTTTGAATTGATTGATCAAATTATTGGAGTCGATAAAAATCATCCAGCAAAGAAAGAAAGCCCCTGCCAAGAAATAGAAATTGGTGGTGAGTTTGAAAAATCTCTTCATGATGCTACAATTTAAAACAAAGGAGTGCAAAGTTCATGCAAATTTTAAAAGATCGTGGAAAAAAGAATCGCAATCTCTTTGATCATAGCTCCTGACTCATGCATGATAAATAGCCCGATTTTCCCGAATCGATTCCGAAGATTTTCAGGCCTTTAGGAATATTCTCCTCTCTTTTATCTGTATTTTAAGTGCATGGAAGTAGAAAAAATACATCGGAGAACATTCCTTAGAAATACTGTTTTGGTCACCGGATCTCTAGGCTTGCTGCCCTTTTCACCGGCTTTATCGGCAGAAAAGCGGTCCAAAATGCACTTTGGGCTAGTTACCTATGAGTGGGGCAAAGATTGGGACCTTCCTACCCTCATCAGCAATTGTGAAAAGACAGGCGTACTCGGGGTAGAACTTCGCACTCAGCATGCCCATGGTGTAGAGAGCGGCCTGAGTAAAGCCCAAAGAGCAGAAGTCAAAAAGCGATTTGCAGATAGTCCAGTCACTTGCTTAGGCTATGGAAGCAACTATGAATACCATAGCCCTGACCCGGAGAAGCTAAAGCAAAATATTGAAGGAACTAAGGCTTACATCCAGCTATGTCATGATATCGGCGCCACTGGCATCAAAGTCAAGCCCAACTATTTGCCTCCTGAGATCCCTCGAGAAAAGACCATCTCCCAAATTGCTGCTTCCTTCAATGAAGTGGGAAAGTTTGCTCAGGATTATGGACAAGAAATCCGGGTGGAAGTTCATGGACAGTACACCCAAGAGCTTCCGGTGATGAAAGCGATTTTTGACCAAGTCACCGAACCCAATGTGAAAATCTGCTGGAATTGCAATGAGGAGGATCTTCTTTCCCCGGGCTTGGGAGCCAATTTTCATTCAGTGAAAAAGTGGTTTGGGGATACCGTGCATGTACGGGAATTTAACGTTGGGAACTACCCCTACCCGGACTTATTCAGGCTTTTCAAGGAAATGGATTATGAAGGTTGGATTTTGCTCGAAGCCAGAACCAAGCCAGCCGATCGAATAGAAGCCCTACAAGAGCAACACGAGCTTTTTAATGCACTAGTCAAATAGATCAATGTCCAAATCATTAAATCAGAACCCAAAACACCAAAACCCATACTAACCATGAACGATCAATCCAGAAGAGATTTTCTGAAAAAGTCCGCTTTGACCACTGCCGGAATAGGCTTTGGTGCGATGGCTTTTTCCCCGAAAAGTTACAGCCGAATCATTGGAGCAAATGATCGGGTAAATGTCGGCATAGTTGGCTTTTCCGACCGCGCCAAATATGCCTTGATACCGGCTATGCTTGTCCACGCCAAAGAGATGAATTATCAGTTTACTGCAGTATCAGACATCTGGAGTCGGCGTCGAGACGAATGCCAGGCTTACCTGAAGGATAAGGCGGATTTGTCTATTGCTGCCTGTAGAAATAATGATGAACTCTACGATCGAAAAGATGTGGATGCCGTCATCATCAGTACTGCAGATTTTCAGCATGCTCTTCATTGCAAAGAAGCAGTGGAAGCCGGAAGGGATGTGTATGTGGAAAAACCATTTGCCGAAACAATGGCGGATAATCGGGCAGCAAAAGAGGCGGTCCTCCGCACCGGAAAAATAGTACAGGTTGGTTCTCAGCGAAGAAGTGGCGCCAATTACCACGCTGCCAATAAATTTATCAAAGACGGAAAATTCGGAGATATCGTAGCAGTGGAAATGACCTGGAATGTCAATCAACCGGGCCGCTGGAGACTACCCGAATTGACACAGGAAATCCGCAAGGAAGATACAGATTGGGATAGATTCCTTATGAATCGACCTAAAGTGGCCTGGGACCCTCGAAAGTACCTGGAATTCCGACTCTTTTGGCCTTTTTCTTCTGGGATTCCAGGACAGTGGATGGCTCATCAGATTGATACCGTGCATTGGTTTACCGACTTGCCGCATCCAAGAAGTGTAGCAGCCAATGGAGGAATTTACCTTTGGAAAGACGGACGGGAAAATTTTGACACCATGACTGCTGTATTTGATTACGGACCTTTAAACGATGCCAGTAAAGGCTTTCAGGTAATTTATTCGTCCCGATTCACTAATTCGGCGGGCGGAACGAAGGAGATTTATTACTCCAATTCGGGAGAGCTCAATCTGGATACAAATAAAATAACTCCAAATGGCGGACTTCGGGAAAATCATGCAAAACGGATGGGGATGAAAGAAAATCTACTTCCTGAAATGTCCCTTGCAGAGGCTGCTGCAGTGGAGACAGGTGCTAATACGGGTGTAGATAATCTCACTTCTGCTCATATGCGAAACTGGATGGAATGTGTTCGTTCTCGCCAAAAGCCCAATGCAGATGTCATGGCTGGCTACAATCATTCCATCGCCAATATCATGACCACCGCTGCACTTCGCACCGGTCAGTTTGTAACCTTCGATGAGGAAAAGCAAGAGGTCTTGGCAGGAGGTAAACCTTTCCAATATTAGGCCATGCTTTGGATCAAAAAAATCAACTGGGGGACAGTAGCCATACTGCTGTCCCTCTTTTTGGGTACTCAAGGAACACTTCAGGCACAAGCAGATCAAATTAAACTGCTCCAAAAGGATGCTGAGAAAAAAGTGGAGGTACTAATTGGAGACCAGCTTTTTACCAGCTACTACTATCCAGAATCCATCGCAAAGCCAGTATTATACCCTATCATTAGCTCAGGAGGAAAGGAAATCACCCGAGGATTTCCACTAGCTCCAAGACCAGGAGAACGAGTGGACCACCCTCATCATGTTGGACATTGGATGAATTATGGGGATGTAAATGGACTTGACTTCTGGAATAATTCAGATGCTATACCTGCTGATAAAAAAGAGCGCTATGGAACAATCAGGCATGCGGGAATCTCCGAGATAAAGGAAAATAAAAATAGCGCAGAGTTAGTGGTGACCATGGATTGGTTAACTCCCGATGGCAAAGTTTTATTGAAAGAAAAAACCCGGTTTGTATTTTTCTCCGAAGGAAAAAAACGAGGTATAGACCGAATTTCTACCCTGACTGCTCAGGGAGAGCCAGTTTTCATGAAGGACAACAAAGAGGGTGTCTTTGCTATTCGTGTGGCAAGGGAATTGGAGCACCCTTCTGATAAGCCCGAGCTATTCACTGATGCAAACGGTAATCCTACCACGGTTCCCTCCCTAAACAATGAAGGAGTTACGGGAAAATATCGAAGTAGCGCCGGAAAAGAAGGGGATGAGGTTTGGGGAACGCGAGGGGAATGGGTGACGTTGGACGGGGAAATTGATCAGGAAAAAGTCTCTGTAGTAATTTTGGATCACCCTGACAATCCGGGTTATCCCACCTATTGGCATGCTCGGGGCTACGGACTTTTTTCAGCCAATCCTTTGGGTCAAAAAGAGCTGAGTGGTGGAAAAGATATTCTGGATTTCAAATTAAGCCCGGGAGAATCCGTCACCTTTCGATACCGGATTTTGCTTTACTCAGGAAAGCATCCCGATGACAAAAAATTGAATTCGGAGGCGAAGAGCTTTGCAAAGTAATCTTTACTTTAATTCGCAAAAAATCACCCGTTAGCGGTCAGTTTTAGCTTCAAAATGGGACATTCTATCATTTTACTAGAATTTTCATTTCCCGATTTCAAGCTTGAATCGATCTCGCTGCTGGCAATTCTTGATAGTTTTTTGAAGGATCTTTAAAAGAGCATCCGGTATTTTTTTTAATGAAAGCTCTCCAAAAACACAATCAGAAATTACCGCCTAGCGAATTGAATTATTTAGGTTGAGAAAATTTAGCGATATTAATTGCTAATGAAAAAAATCACTCACCTAGCAACAATACCATGCGTAAACTTTATCTAATCATTTTGTCCTTTGCGCTTCTTTGGAGTCCTTCTTTTGCACAAAAGAAAAACTCCGAGGAAAAAGCTAAGGATCTCGCTTCTCAAAGTTTCTCGGCATTTGCCTGGAGAAATATCGGGCCTGCATTTACCTCAGGCCGAATTGCTGATATTGCCATTCACCCAAACAACCGTAATGTCTGGTATGTAGGCGTAGCATCTGGTGGCGTCTGGAAAACAGAAAATGCAGGTACCACCTGGACTCCTATTTTTGACGATCAGCCAGTATTTGCCATTGGCTGTGTCACTATTGATCCTGTCAACCCTAACCGTGTTTGGGTGGGAACCGGGGAAAACAACGGCGGTCGACACATCTCTTTCGGGGATGGGGTCTACCTCAGCGAAGACGGTGGATCCACTTGGAAAAATATGGGACTGAAGAATTCGCAGCACATTGGAAAAATCATCGTTCATCCCGAAAATTCAGACGTAATCCTAGTTGCCTCTCAGGGTCCACTTTGGAGTAGCGGTGGAGATCGTGGATTCTATCGCTCCGAGGATGGGGGGAGAACTTGGGAAAAGACTCTCGGAGATGAGGAATGGACAGGAGTAGCAGATGCCGTGATCGACCCAATAAATCCTGATGTCGTGTATGCTGCCACTTGGCAAAGACACAGAACGGTAGCCGGATATCTTGGCGGCGGACCTAAATCTGGAGTTCACAAATCGACAGATGGAGGAAAAACCTGGACCGAATTGACTAATGGTATTCCTGGAGGAATCAAAGGAAAAATCGGTTTGGCGATAAGCCCTCAAAACCCAGATTATGTATATGCTGCGATTGAATTGATTAGAAGAACCGGCGGGGTATTCTTGAGTACCAATCAAGGCGCTTCCTGGACAAAAATGTCAGATACCGTATCTGGAGCTACTGGTCCTCACTACTATCAGGAACTAATTGCAGACCCACATCGCTTCGGTGCGATTTACTTGATCGATGTTCGCATGCAGGTTTCCTACGATCATGGAAAAACCTTTGCTCTTTTGAACACTGACGCTACTCACTCAGATAGTCATTCCTTGAATTTCATTGCCGATGAGCCTGACTTTATGCTTTTGGGTACAGATGGCGGTATTTACGAGACCCTAGACGGCACCAAATCTTGGAGATACATTAAAAATCTGCCGGTGACGCAATACTATAAAGTGGCTGTGGATGATGCGGCACCTTTCTACAATGTCTATGGAGGTACACAAGACAACGGATCCCATGGAGGCCCTTCCAGAACAGACGATGAAAATGGAATTCGCAATGCCCACTGGTCAAGAGTGCTGGGTGGTGACGGTCATCAGTCTGCTGTAGAGCCCGGTAATCCTGATATCGGGTATGCTGAGTCTCAGCAAGGCTACCTACATCGTCTGGATCGAATCACTGGTGAATCGGTATACATCCAGCCACAGCCTGGACCGAATGAAGGGGAAGAGCGTTTCAACTGGGATTCTCCGATTTTGCCAAGTCAGCATGTACCTAGCACCATTTACTTTGCTTCGCAAAGAGTCTGGAAATCCACAGATCGAGGAGATTCCTGGACGGCGATTTCCGGAGATCTTACGACCGGAAGGGATCGAATTACTGAGCCCATCATGGGTAAAAATCAAAGTTGGGATCATGCCTGGGATATGTATGCTATGTCTGAATTCAGCACTATTTCTTCGCTTGGTGAATCCCCAATCAATCCCGATGTCCTTTATGCAGGTACGGACGATGGACTGATTCAATACACCACAGATGGTGGAGAAAACTGGAACAAAGTGCCTGTCAGTAGCATCCCTGGCGTTCCTAAAAATGCCTTTGTAAACGATATCCGTGCGGATTTATTTGATGAAGCCACAGTCTATGTGGTCTTAGATAATCATAAGGAAGGCGATTTCAAGCCTTATGTCGCAAAGAGCACCAACTATGGGGCTAGCTGGACTTTGATTACAAATGGACTCCCTACTCCCCTACTTACTTGGAGAATCGTGCAGGATCATGAGAAAGAAGGGCTTCTATTCTTGGCAACCGAATTTGGGGTTTACTTTTCCATCAATGGAGGAGGAAAATGGATGGAGCTGAATGGTGGCTTACCGACCATTTCTTTCAGAGATATCACTATACAGCGTAGAGAAAATGATCTGGTAGGAGCTTCATTTGGAAGAGGCTTCTTCGTGTTGGATGATTACAGTGCCTTGAGAGAAATCTCAGAGGAGATGCTGGATCAGGAAGCACAACTTTTCACTCCTAGAGATGGCTATTGGTACGTACCCAAAAACGCTGTACGATATATGGGTGACGACTATTGGTCAGCTCCAAATCCTGAGTTTGGGGTTACTTTCACCTATTTTATCAAAGAAGGTATGAGTACCCTAAAGGCCGATCGACAGAAGGCCGAAAAAGAAATGGGTGATGCCTCGATACCTTTCCCTGGCTTTGATGCTATTGAAGCAGAGATGATGGAAAAAGCTCCAGAGGTCCACCTTGAGATTTATGATACCGATGGAAACTTTGTACAACGGGTGAAGGCAAAAAATGCTACCGGCATTCATAGAATGACTTGGGATCTGACGATGGCAAGTCAGGGAGTCATTGATCCAGACCGTCTTCGAGCAGGAGGTTTTGGTGGAATGATGGCCTTGCCTGGCACTTACTCTGCCAAATTAATAGCCTACAAGGATGGGGAAATAACCCCGATGGGAGCCCCCGTCTCTTTCGAAGTAAAACCTCTTCGTGAGGGTGCCCTTCCTGGTAAGAGTCTTTCTGAAATAAAAGCCTTCCGAGCTGAGATAAGTGAATTTGCCAACGAATTGACTTTGGCTGAATCCGACCTGGAGAAAGCTCTCAAGCAAGTTCAGGCAATGCAAGTGGCCGTCAGCAGGTCTGAAAAAATGGATGCAGCTTTGGTCAAGGATCTCCACGAAGCTGAGATGGATTTGAAAATGCTGGAAAGCAAAATGAATGGAAACCTGGCTAAGCGAGAGCTACAGGACAATAAAGCACCAACAGTCACTGATAGACTCTATGCTGCATACGGTGGAGCAACAGGAACTTATGGTCCAACAGGCATGCAAAAAGGAGCTCTTGAAGCTGGTAAAACAGAATTTGCTCCAATTAAGGCCGAGTTGGAGCAGATGAATGGAAATACAATCCCTGCACTTGCTGCTAGGGTAAGAGCATTGGGTGCACCACCCATTGATGGATTGGACAACTAATGAAAAGCTCGGGCATCTATTATTCCAGTACTTGAAGAATTTTAAGGGACTTGGGGTAAAATAAAAGACGGCAAAAAAGCCGTCTTTTTTCTTGTTAAGCCACCTCCTAGCAATATTTACTGGAGAGGGAAATTACTTGTTAGAATTACTTTAAGCGCCCCTTAAATACAGCCGATTCGCCCAACTGCTCTTCGATTCTTAGCAATTGATTGTACTTAGCCATACGGTCAGATCGAGAAGCAGACCCGGTTTTAATTTGTCCAGTATTTAAAGCTACAGCCAAATCTGCGATGGTAGAATCTTCAGTTTCACCAGATCTGTGAGACATCACAGCAGTAAACCCAGCTTTATGAGCCATATTCACTGCATTGATCGTCTCAGTTAATGTACCGATCTGATTAACCTTGATTAAGATAGAGTTGGCAGATTTCTCTTTGATTCCACGCTCCAAAAACTTCACATTAGTCACGAAAAGATCATCACCAACTAACTGAACACGATCACCGATTTTGGCAGTCAGCATTGCCCAACCTTCCCAGTCATCTTCTGCACATCCATCCTCGATCGAGTCGATTGGATACTTTTCAGTCAACTCAGCCAAATAAGCCACTTGCTCTTCTCTTGAACGAACTTTACCAGATGGACCTTCAAATTTTGCATAATCGTACTTGCCATCCACAAAAAACTCAGAAGCAGCGCAGTCCAAAGCGATTGTGACTTGCTCGCCAGCTTTGTAGCCAGCTTTTGAGATTGCATCTAGAATACTTCCTAGTGCTTCCTCAGTTCCACCAGAGAAATTCGGCGCAAATCCACCTTCATCCCCTACTGCAGTCACCAAATTTTTATCGTGAAGAATCTTCTTCAAGTGATGGAAAATCTCTGCTCCCATTCGGATGGCCTCAGAGAAACTTTCTGCTCCTACGGGACGAATCATAAACTCCTGGAATGCAATAGGTGCATCAGAGTGGGATCCTCCGTTAATGATATTCATCATTGGAACTGGAAGTGTATTGGCATTTACGCCACCGATGTATCGGTATAAAGGCTGTCCTGACTCCATCGCAGCAGCTTTTGCCACAGCAAGAGAAACACCCAAAATAGCATTTGCACCCAATTTGCCTTTGTTTGGAGTGCCATCAAGCTCAATCATGATCTGATCAATCAAATTTTGCTCAAAGACATCAAAGCCAACAAGCTCGGATGCGATGATATCATTGACATTGGCAACGGCTTTTAGAACGCCTTTGCCCAAATATACATTTTTGTCTCCGTCTCTAAGTTCTACAGCTTCATTTGCACCGGTAGAAGCACCACTAGGTACTGCAGCTCGGCCAAATGCGCCATTTTCAGTAACGACATCTACCTCGATAGTAGGATTTCCTCTAGAGTCGAGGATTTGTCTTGCATGAATTGATTGAATCAAAGTCATAGTATAAAAGGTTTGAGATTAGTTTTTATTGATTAATGCGATAAAGTCATCGAAAAGATAGCGAGAATCATGGGGTCCCGGAGAAGACTCGGGGTGGTACTGTACAGAGAAAGCGGGTTTGTTGTTAAGCTTAATCCCAGCCACGGTATTATCATTCAGATGAACATGTGTGATTTCAACTTCTGCATGTTTTTCGGCGTCCTCTCTTACGATATTGAAACCATGGTTTTGAGAGGTAATTTCACTTTTCCCTGTAAAGAGATTCTTAATCGGATGATTGATGCCTCTATGACCATGGTGCATCTTGAATGTAGAAATTCCCACCGCTTCTGCAAGCAATTGATGTCCAAGGCAGATCCCAAAGACAGGCTTATTCGTAGCCAAAACATCCTTAACAGTTTCCACTGCATAATCCATAGCAGCAGGATCACCAGGTCCATTGGATAGGAAGTATGCATCAGGTGCCCAAGTCTCCATTTCGGCTAGCGATGTTTTAGCGGGGAAAACCTTGCAGTAGACACCACGCGAAGCGAGGTTTCGAAGAATATTCTTTTTGATTCCGAAATCCAGACACGCAACGCGGATAGGAGCATCCTCATTGCCAAAAAAGTAAGGTTCCTTTGTACAGACTTGAGAGGAAAGTTCCAGTCCATTCATATCTGGAAGCTTTTCTAATTCAGCTTTAAGACCTTCCAAATCTCCTTCATACTCAGAACTAATGATAGCATTCATCGCCCCCTGAGAACGGATATGCCTCACGAGCTTTCTGGTATCAATATCTGCAATTCCGGTAATGCTATTGGAAACCAAATAGTCCTGCAACGAACCATGACCATCTAGTCTAGAGTAGATCTCGGAAAAACTATTCACCACAATACCACCAATCGTTGGGTGGTCTGATTCTACTTCTTCATTATGGACACCGTAATTCCCAATATGGGAGGTAGTGGTCACAATCACCTGTCCGGTGTAGGATGGGTCGGTATAAATTTCTTGATATCCAGTCATACCGGTGTTGAAGCAAATTTCTCCACCATTTGTACCTGGATTTCCGATCAGCGAGCCATGGAAAATTGTTCCATCTGCAAGTAATAGGGTAGCTTTCTTTTTTATCATGATGTGAAGGATTGGCCAAAGTTAAATATTTCTGAGAAGGTGAGGAATCTATGGGCATAAAAAAAGGATTGAACTAACGTCCAATCCTTTAATTATATTCAGAGATCAACCATTTAGTTTTTCTCAGATTCTTCATTTGACTCATTAGAAGCATCATCTGCCTCGTTTGTAGACTCTTCAGTTGAAGTTTCAGCTGCTGGAGCTACTTCCTTCTTCTCAGCCGCTGGAGCTGCAGATGCAGTTTCAGCAACCTTAGAACCTGAACCTCTACGAGATCTTCTAGTAGTCTTCTTAGCTGGCTTGCTGTCTTTCAACATTAGCTCATTGAAGTCAACCAATTCGATGATACACATCTCAGCGTTATCACCAAGACGAAATCCAGTTTTGATGATTCTAGTATAACCACCTGGACGAGTACCCACTTTCGCGATTACTTCACCAAATAGTGCTTTGATACCATCCTTATTTTTAAGGTAAGAAAATGCAACTCGACGATTGTGAGTAGTATCTTCTTTTGCTCTCGTGATAAGAGGCTCTACGTATTTTTTTAATTCTTTAGCCTTTGCAAGCGTGGTAGAGATACGCTTGTGAAGAATCAAGGACGTGGCCATATTGGAGAGCATTGCTTTCCTGTGGGCTGCCTTTCTTCCAAGGTGGTTGAATTTCTTGCCGTGTCTCATTTTATTTATTCTTCATCAAGTTTATACTTTGAAATATCCATCCCAAAGGTCAAACCTTTGTCTTGGATCAACTGCTCCAATTCTGCAAGTGACTTCTTACCAAAATTTCTGAATTTCATCATGTCAGAAATTTCCAACTTAGCAAGATCACCCAAGGTCTTCACGTCAGCTGCTTTGAGACAATTGAATGCTCTAACAGAAAGGTCAAGATCACTCAATGAAGTTTTAAGAAGCTTACGCATGTGAAGGAATTCCTCATCAATTGGCTCTGGCTCAGCAATTCCTGTTGAATCCAAAACCATGGTCTGGTCAGAAAACAACATGAAGTGTTGAATCAGAATTTTAGCAGATTCTTGAAGTGCTTTCTCAGGGTGGATAGATCCATCTGTAGAAACTTCCAAGATTAGTTTTTCGAAGTCAGTCTTCTGCTCAACTCGCGTATTTTCTACACTATACTTTACATTCTTAATCGGTGTAAAGATGGCGTCGATTGCGATTTGACCGAAAACTTGCTCCTTTGGTTTGGACTCTTCAGCAGGTAGGTATCCTCTACCCTTTTCGATAGTGAGTTCAATTTCGAAAGTTTTGGACTCGTCAATGTGACAGATTACCAAATCCGGATTCAAGATCTCAAAAGAAGAGGTGAACTTGGCAATGTCCCCAGCAGTGAAGACAGACTGGTTTTTTACCTCCACAGTGATTTTTCCGTCAAAAGCTTCGTGAACTTTCTTGAAACGCACCTGCTTCAGGTTCAAAATAATGTCGGTCACATCTTCCACTACACCTTCGATGGTAGAAAACTCATGCACCACTCCAGGAATCTTGATGGAAGTGATGGCATAACCCTCCAGCGAAGAAAGCAATATCCTTCTCAGAGCGTTACCGATAGTAACTCCATACCCTTTTTCTAGTGGCTTAAAAGTGAAGAGGCCATGGAAGTCATCGGCTTTCTCCATTACCACTTTCTCGGGCATTTGAAATGCTAATATGGACATATATTGTTCGTTGTTTTATGCTGAAAATAGGAAATATTACTTAGAGTAAAGTTCGACGATCAGCTGTTCTTTGATATTCTCAGGAATATCGTCACGAACAGGGATGCTAACAAACTTACCCGTCAAAGTAGGCTTATCAAACTCAAGCCAAGAGTATCTCTGCGCACCAGAGTTGCCAGCAAGGCTACTCGTGATAGCTTCAAGAGATTTCGAACGCTCACGTACTGAAACCACGTCTCCAGGCTTCAATGAGTAAGACGGAATATTTACCACCTCACCATTCACAAGGATATGCTTGTGAGAAACAAGCTGTCTTGCACCTCTACGAGTAGGAGCGATTCCCATTCTGTAGACTGTGTTGTCAAGTCTTGCCTCTAGGAGTTGAAGAAGGTTTTCACCGGTGATACCGCCCTTACGAGATGCGATGTCAAACATTTTGGCGAATTGACGCTCCAATACACCATAGATGTATTTTGCTTTCTGCTTTTCAGCAAGCTGGATTGCGTATTCAGATTGTTTCTTTCTTCTACCTCTTCCGTGCTGTCCAGGAGGATAGTTTTTCTTCTGAAGTGCTTTGCTGTGCCCTTCGATAGGCTCGCCAAATTTTCTGGCGATCTTGGATTTAGGACCTGTATATCTAGCCATTCTTTTTCTTTTTTAAAATTAAACTCGTCTACGCTTAGGAGGTCTACAACCGTTATGTGGCATAGGAGTCACGTCGATAATGGTAGTCACATCCAATCCCACATTTTGCAACGTACGAATAGCTGATTCACGACCGGAACCAGGACCTTTGACAAAGACCTCAATTTTTCTCATTCCCAAGTCATAAGCAACTTGTCCGCAATTTTGAGCGGCCATTTGCGCAGCATAAGGAGTGTTTTTCTTCGAACCTCTGAATCCCATTTTACCGGCAGACGCCCAAGAGATCACTTGTCCAGCATTGTTGGTAATGGAGATGATGATATTGTTGAATGAGGCTTTGATATGAGCCTGGCCTACTGCTTCAACTTTTACAACTCGCTTTTTACCTTTCGATTTATCGTTTCTTTTCTGAGCCATAATCTAATTCAGGTTTTATTTAGTTGCCTTCTTCTTGTTAGCAACAGTTTTACGCTTACCCTTTCTTGTTCTGGCGTTGTTTTTGGTCTTTTGACCACGCACAGGAAGGCCTTTTCTGTGTCTCAAGCCTCTGTAGCAACCGATATCCATCAATCGCTTGATGTTCAGTTGAACTTCAGATTTCAAAACACCTTCAGTCCGGAATTCTTCCGAAATGATATTTCGGATAGTAGTGGACTCGTCGTCATCCCATTCGCCAGCCTTCTTGTCAAAGGAAATTCCAGCTTTACTTAGGATCGCTCTGGCTGAGCTTCTACCGATACCGAAGATATAGGTAAGCCCGATTTCGCCTCGCTTATGGTCTGGTATATCTACACCTGCAATTCTAGCCATAATCTTAACCTTGTCTTTGTTTAAACTTAGGATTCTTTTTGTTGATGACGTAAAGCTTTCCTTTTCTTCTGATCACCTTACAGTCAGCGCTTCTCTTTTTGATAGATGCCCTTACTTTCATATGCTTATTAGTTGTTTTTTTAAGGCAATATAAAACCTGGTTTGAGGCCAGACTTTATTGCTTTTACTTATATCTGTATACAATTCTGCCTTTTGAAAGGTCGTATGGAGAAAGCTCCAGCTTAACCCGGTCACCTGGAAGGATCTTGATATAATTCATCCTCATCTTTCCAGATATGTGTGCAATGAGCTGATGTCCATTTTCCAGCTCTACTTTAAACATCGCGTTGGACAAGGCCTCGATAATAGTACCGTCCTGTTCGATTGAAGTTTGTTTAGCCATATTAGAATTTATAGTTCTCTTCTATGTACTTATGCGAAGTCAATATTTCTGTACGATCTTCAAAGATCGCAACCGTATGCTCATAATGTGCTGACGGCTTTCGATCGGCAGTCCGAATAGTCCAACCATCTCGTTCTTGCACGATATTTCGTGTACCAAGATTGACCATCGGTTCGATAGCTATGACCATGCCGTCTTTAAGCAATGGACCACTACCTTTTTTGCCATAATTAGGGACTTCAGGTGCTTCATGAAGATTCTTTCCTAGACCATGTCCCACCAGCTCGCGAACGACGGTATAACCTTTGGCCTCTACAAACTTCTGAATGGCATTCCCAATATCTCCAATACGATTGCCAAAAACTGCCTTTTCAATTCCCAGATATAATGAATCTTTGGTGGCGCGCAATAAATCTAAGACTGGGGATGATACTTCACCTACGGGATACGTATAAGCGGAATCGCTATGAAAACCTTGGTGAAAGACTCCACAATCTATCGAGATTATATCGCCATCTTTCAATTCATACTCGCTGGGAAATCCGTGAACTACTACTTCATTCACAGAAATACAGAGTGAAGCAGGGAAACCGCCATAACCTTTGAAAGAAGGAACGGCTTGATGATCCCTGATAAACTCCTCAGCAATTTTATCTAAGTAAGAGGTCTTTACCCCTACTTTGACATGCTTGGCTACTTCCCCGTGGGCTTTCGCCAAGATATCAGCACTCTCTTTTATCTTTTGAACCTCCTCAGAGGTTTTATAATGAATCATGTTAAGCTACTTGGTAATTCGAAGCGTTGTTCTTCATATTACCGCTCTTCATCATTCCTTCATAGTGACGCATTAGCAGATAACTCTCAATCTGTCTAAGCGTATCCATAATCACGCCTACCATAATCAGGAGTGATGTACCTCCATAAAACTGCGCAAACTCACCACCAACACCTGCGATGATCGCAAGAGCAGGAAGAATGGCAACTACAGCTAAAAGGATAGAACCTGGAAGCGTAATCTTAGAAATGATACCATCGATGAATTCAGAGGTAGGCGCACCAGGCTTGATACCAGGTACAAAACCTCCATTTCTCTTCATGTCTTCAGCTATTTGCTCAGGATTAACTGTAATAGCGGTATAGAAGAAAGTAAAGACGATGATCATCACTGCGAATACAAGATTGTACTGCCAAGAAGTAAAATCAGAGAAGGTAGTACCTATGTAATTGGCAATATCACTCTCGCCAGCCCAAATCTGAGCAATCAAGGCAGGAACAAACATCAATGACTGGGCAAAGATAATTGGCATCACACCAGAAGCATTAACCTTGATAGGAATGTACTGCCGCTGTCCTCCATATACCTTACCCCCTACAACTTGCTTTGCGTATTGTACAGGAATTCTACGTGTAGCTTCTGTCAATGCCACTACACCTACAACTACAAAGAAGAGTACGGCAGCTTCGATCAATAGCAGTAGTAATCCAGAAGACCCCTTTTCAAGAACCTCGGCGATAATTGCACCTGGGAATCTAGAGATGATACCGATCATGATCAGCATGGAAATACCATTACCAATTCCCTTTTCAGTAATCTTCTCTCCCAACCACATACAGAACATAGTACCTGCAGAAAGCAATACCAATGAACTGAACATGAACAATCCGGTACTTACCATAACTGCGCCTGTCGGCAAAATAGTAGCAGTAACGTAACCGATACCTTGAGCAATAGTGATCAGAATTGTCAAAACTCGGGTTATCTGATTGATTCTTTTACGACCAGATTCACCTTCTTTTTGCATCTTCTGAAAATAGGGTACTCCGACAGTCAAAAGCTGCAACACGATGGAAGCAGAGATGTAGGGCATGATACCCAATCCGAAGATGGATGCATTACTAAAAGCACCACCTAGAAACGTATCAATCAAACCGAAAATACCCTCCTGAGGACCACCCAACTTAGAGGGGTCAACACCAGGTAAAACGATAAAGGAACCTAATCGGAAAATAATTAGGAACCCAACCGTATTGAGAATTCTCACCCGAAGGTCTTCGATTGAAAAGATATTCTTAACTGTCGAAATAAACTTTTTCATTTAATCAAATCTTATTGACGGAACCGCCTGCTTTTTCAATAGCTTCAACGGCAGATGCCGAGAAAGCGTGTGCAGAAACAGCAACTTTTGAATTCAATTCACCACCACCTAGAACTTTTACTCTGTCATTTTTAGAAGCAACGCCATGTGCAACCAAAGTAGCAAAGTCAAGGGTTTCTAGATTGTGAGTTTCTGCAAGGGCCTGCAAGGTATCCAAATTAATTGGCTTGTACTCTACCCTATTCAAACTTTTGAATCCAAATTTAGGAACTCTTCTTTGAAGTGGCATCTGACCACCTTCAAATCCAAGCTTCTTCTTATATCCAGATCTAGATTTAGCACCTTTGTGACCTCTTGTGGAGGTACCGCCTCGTCCAGAACCAGGACCTCTACCGATTCTCTTTCGGTTTTTAGTAGATCCTTCTGCTGGTTTTAATGTATGTAATTTCATGATTAAACCTCCTCTACTTTTACTAGGTGATTGACTTTCTTAACCATCCCTGCAATCTGAGGTGTATTTTCTACCTCTACAGATTTACTAATTCGTCCAAGGCCCAAAGCAGTAATCGTAGCTTTTTGATCCTTTGGTCTTTTGATGGTAGATCTAACTTGCGTGATTTTTATCTTGGCCATGAGATTATCCGTTAAAAACTTTAGACATTTTCACTCCTCGCTGCTGAGATACTGCAATAGCATCACGCAAATTCATCAAAGCATCGATAGTAGCCTTCACTACGTTGTGAGGATTGGAAGATCCTTTAGATTTAGCCAAAACGTCAGTGACGCCAGCTGATTCCAATACTGCACGCATCGCACCACCGGCAATTACACCTGTACCTGCTGCTGCTGGCTTGATAAGAACCAAACCACCACCGAATTTGCCAATTTGCTCGTGAGGAATTGTACCCTTAAGTACTGGAACTTTCACGAGGTTCTTTTTAGCATCTTCGATTCCTTTTGTAATTGCATCAGTTACCTCATTGGCCTTACCCAATCCGTAACCTACTACACCGTTACCGTCACCTACTACCACAATAGAAGAGAAAGAGAATCGGCGTCCACCTTTCACTACTTTCGCTACTCGGTTGATAGCAACGACTTTTTCCTTAAGTTCTGTATCTGTAGCCCTGATAGGCTTTTTTCTTAGTTGAGACATCGCTGATTAAAATTTAAGGCCACCTTCTCTGGCTCCATCGGCCAAGGCTTTGATATTACCGTGAAACAAATAACCGTTTCTGTCAAAAACCACAGAACTTACACCGTTTGCAGTAGCTTTCTCAGCAAGTTTCTTACCTACTTCCTTAGAAATCTCTACATTGATATTACGCTCAACTCCCAATTCTTTGGAAGATGCATGCGCAAGCGTATGTCCTTTAAGGTCATCGACCAATTGTGCATAGATACCCGTGTTACTTTTGAACACAGATAAACGAGGTCTGGAATCGGTACCGAAAATTTTTCTACGGATACCCTGCTTGATTCTAAGTCTTCTGGAATTCTTATTAAATGCCATAACCTATTATTTTTTAGCGGCAGTTTTACCAGCCTTACGTCTAATTTGTTCACCAACAAATCGAACACCTTTACCTTTGTAAGGCTCGATTTTTCTAAGAGACCTAATTTTAGCAGCTACTTGTCCGATCAATTCCTTATCGATTGCCTCGAGGGTGATGATCGGATTTTTACCTTTAGCAGTCTCAGTCTTCACATTAATAGTCTCCGGCAAAGCGAAAAAGATATTGTGTGAATACCCTAAGTTCAACTCAAGAACTTGTCCTTGGTTAGTGGCTTTGTAACCTACACCCACAAGCTCAAGTTCTTTCTTATATCCTTCGGACACGCCGATGACCATGTTATTGATCAATGATCTGTAAAGACCGTGAAGCGACTTATGTCTCTTGGATTCAGTAGGACGAGAAACGACAATATCATTTCCCTCTACTGTCACTTTGATGTCAGGATTGACTTCCTGCACTAGTGTACCCTTTGGACCTTTAACAGTGACTACTCCATGAGCAGACACGTCTACAGTAACACCGCTGGGTAGATTTATTGGTTTTTTACCTATTCGTGACATGATAGTAAATTAATATACGTAGGCAAGTACTTCTCCTCCGATCCCTTCGGAGCGAGCTTCTTTATCAGTCATTACCCCTTTAGAGGTAGAGATGATGGCCACACCCAAACCGTTGATCACGCGGGGTAGCTCATCGTGTTTTGCATATTTTCTAAGACCTGGCTTACTTACGCGAGTCAGGTTTACGATTGCATTTTGCTTAGTAGTAGGATTGTACTTCAAAGCGATCTTAATCGTGCCTTGAGGTCCGTTATCTTCAAACTTATAGTTTTGGATATATCCTTTGTCATGCAATACTTTGGTGATCTCCTTCTTAATGTTAGAAGCAGGGATCTCCACGATACGATGAGAAGCCTTGATGGCATTTCTCAATCGAGTCAAGTAATCAGCTATTGGATCAGTCATGGTATTTTAGTCTAGCTCCACCCTATTTTTGGGCGTGCAAAGTTACGAATTGATTTTTTAAATAAAAACTACTGTCGTGATTTTACCAGCTGGACTTCGTGATACCAGGGATCTTACCGGCAGATGCCATTTCCCTAAATGTCACACGGTTGATACCAAACTTTCTCATGTATCCTTTCGGACGACCGGTAAGTTTGCATCGGTTGTGAAGTCTTACCGGAGAAGCGTTCTTCGGAAGCTTGTCAAGCGCCTCATAATCACCAGCTGCTTTCAGCTCAGCTCTTTTTTGGGCATACTTGGCTACCAAGCGCTCTCTTTTTCTCTCACGAGCTTTGATGGACTCTCTAGCCATATTATTCTGGATTATTTTTGTTTACGAAAGGCATCCCGAAAGCTTTCAAAAGTGCAAAGCTCTCTTCATCTGACGGTGCAGAAGTCACGAATGTGATGTCCATGCCTGAGATTCGATTTACTTTTTCGATAGAGATTTCAGGGAAAATGATTTGCTCAGTTACTCCCAAAGTATAATTTCCTCTTCCATCGAAACCTTTGTCAGAAATTCCTTTGAAGTCACGTACACGTGGCAAAGCCACTGTCATCAAACGATCAAGGAATTCATACATTCTGTCGCCACGCAAAGTCACTTTCGCTCCGATAGGCATTCCTTCACGAAGCTTAAAGTTGGATACGGATTTCTTAGCAATCGTAGCAACGGCACGCTGACCGCTGATCAATGAAAGCTCTTCTACACCCTGGTCAACCAACTTCTTGTCAGCTACTGCAGCTCCGATACCTTTACTGATAACAATTTTGCTCAGCTTAGGAACTTGCATCACAGACTTGTACTGAAACTTCTCTTTTAGACCTGGAACGATTTCGCTCAGGTACTTATCTTTCATTCTAGGATTAGCCATTGATCACCTCCCCAGTTTTCTTTGCGTATCTTACTAATTTACCGTTGTCGCCCATTTTCCGACCTATTCGGGTAGCTTCACCGCTTTTAGGGTCTACAAGCATCAAGTTACTGATGTGTACAGAAGCTTCCTTCTTTTCGATTCCACCCTGTGGTTTAGCGGCAGTAGGCTTGACATGCTTGGTCACCATATTGATTCCTTCTACAAATGCTCTTTGCTTTTGGGTATCAATAGCCAGGATTTTGCCTGTTTTCCCTTTATCATCACCAGCGATCACTTTTACGGTGTCTCCGGTTTTCACGTGCAGTTTTGTCTGCTTGTTGATTTTACTTGCCATGATTATAGTACTTCAGGGGCCAAGGAAACGATTTTCATATATTGCTTTTCACGGAGCTCACGAGCAACTGGGCCAAAGATACGGGTACCTCTTGGCTCATCGTTGTTGTTCAACAATACCGCAGCATTGTCTTCAAAACGAATGTAAGATCCATCTTTACGTCGTATTTCTTTACGAGTACGGACGATAACCGCTTTAGAAACGGTACCTTTTTTCATATTGCTGGAAGATAGGGCTGATTTAACAGTCACAACCACCTTGTCGCCGATGGAAGCATAACGCTTTCGCGTACCTCCCAAAACACGGATCACCAATACCTCTTTGGCACCGGAATTATCCGCCACGCTTAGTCTTGATTCTTGCTGTATCATGATTATTTAGCCCTTTCAATAATTTCAACTAATCTCCAACGCTTGTTCTTACTCAGCGGACGAGTTTCACTGATCTTAACGATGTCACCTGTGTTACACTCGTTTTTCTCGTCATGAGCCATGAATTTGGTAGTCTTTGCAACGAACTTGCCGTAGATGCCGTGCTTCACACGACGCTCTACTGCTACAGTAATGGACTTATCCATTTTGTTGCTGATGACCTTACCTACTCTTTCTTTTCGAAGGTTTCTTTCGATCGTAGCCATTTTCTTTTCTGTTAGCTATTATTTGGATGCTAATGCAGTCTTCAATCTTGCGATAAGACGCTTAGTTTCACCAATTCGGTTAGGATTTTCAATTGGAGAAATTGAGTGAGCAAATTTCAACTTGCTCAGGTTCGCTTTCTCAGTGCTGATTCGCTCAGCAATTTCACTTGCGGAAAGTGAAGATATTTCTGCGTATTTCATTGTTCTGATTATTCTGCGTAATCTCTACGGACAATAAACTTTGTGCTAACTGGCAATTTCTGCTGAGCTAATCGGAGTGCCTCTTTGGCAGTCTCAATTGAGACTCCGGTAGCTTCAAACAAAATAGTTCCAGGCTTGATCACGGCTACCCAATACTCAGGAGCACCTTTACCTTTACCCATACGTACTTCAGCAGGTTTCTTGGTCACAGGCTTGTCCGGGAAAATCCGGATCCATACCTGACCTTCACGCTTCATAGCACGGGTCATTGCGATTCGGGCTGCCTCAATCTGACGGGATGTAATCCATCCTGCTTCTAGAGACTTGATGCCAAAGTTGCCAAAAGCGAGCGTATGCCCTCTTTGTGCAATGCCTTTGACACGGCCCTTTTGCATTTTTCTATATTTAGTTCTTTTCGGCTGTAACATGATTTCTCACTTATCGGTGAAAATTAGCTATTTCTTTTTCTACGTCTTGGGGCTCTATCTCCTTTACCTGGTCCACGGCCCTTAGGATCCTGACCGGCACCTACGTTTGGAGAAAGGTCACGCTTTCCATAAACTTCCCCTTTGAAGATCCAAACTTTGATACCGATGATTCCATACACAGTCTGTGCTTCGGAGATCGCGTAATCAATGTCTGCTCTTAAAGTATGAAGTGGAATTCTTCCTTCTTTGTACATCTCAGATCGAGCCATTTCTGCTCCACCTAGACGACCGGAAAGCTTCACTTTGATCCCCTCGGCTCCTACTCGCATAGAGGCAGCTATAGCTTGCTTCATAGCGCGACGGAAAGAGATACGTGCCTGTAGCTGCTGAGCGATAGACTCACCTACTAGTTTGGCATCCAGTTCAGGTCTTTTGATTTCAAAGATATTGATCTGAATGTCCTTGTTAGTAAGCTTTTTCAATTCCTCTTTCAGCTTATCTACTTCGGCACCACCTTTACCAATCACTACTCCTGGACGGGCTGTGTGAATTGTCAAGGTGATTCTCTTAAGCGTACGCTCAATGATCACTTTTGAAATTCCACCCTTAGGAATTCTGGCAAGGACGTACTTTCGGATTTTTTGATCTTCGTATAGTTTGTCAGCAAAGTCCTTTCCTCCGTACCAGTTGGAGTCCCAGCCCTTGACAATACCAAGTCGCAATCCTATTGGGTTGATCTTTTGTCCCATAGTTTGTTCTTAATTTGCCTGTTCGTTTGTTTCAACTATATCAGCGGTAACGTCCATATCGTTGAATGCATCAACTACAAGAGTCACATGATTTGATCTTTTGCGGATTCTATGTCCACGGCCTTGGGGAGCAGGTCTCAATCTCTTGAGCGCTCTTCCTTCATCTACCATGATGGTTTTGATGTATAGGTCTGCTTCTTCCAATTTGGCATCAGGATTCTTAGCCTGCCAATTGGCCACTGCGGAAAGAAGAAGTTTCTCCAGACGGATTGCCCCGTGATTTGGAGTGAACTTCAAAATGCTGAGGGCCAACCCTACTCTTTTACCTCTGACCAAGTCAGCGACAAGTCGCATTTTGCGCGGAGAGGTAGGAACGTTTTTTAATCTTGCTACTGCTTCCATGATTATCTCTTTCCTTTATCTTTTTTGGCAATGTGGCCTCTGAAATTTCTCGTCGGAGCAAATTCACCCAGCTTGTGTCCTACCATATTGTCTGTGACAAATACAGGAATGAATTTATTTCCATTATGCACAGCGAAGGTATGACCTACGAAATCCGGAGAAATCATGGAGCGTCGAGACCAAGTCTTGATGACAGATTTTTTGCCGGACTCGTTCATCGCGTCCACTTTCTTTAGAAGGTGATGCTCGATATAAGGACCTTTTTTTAATGAACGTGCCATGATTATTTAGATCTTTTACTAATGATGAACTTGTTTGAATACTTCTTAGGCGAACGAGTTTTCTTACCCTTGGCAAGAAGTCCGTTACGTGATCTTGGGTGACCTCCGGATGAACGTCCTTCACCACCACCCATTGGGTGATCGACAGGGTTCATTGCTACACCTCTTACTCGAGGTCTTCTTCCGAGCCATCTCTTACGACCAGCCTTACCAAGCACCACGTTCATGTGGTCTCCATTAGATACTGTACCAATAGTGGCCATGCAAGTACCTAATACCATTCTCATTTCACCAGAAGGGAGTTTCAAAGTCACATATTTGCCCTCACGAGCAACGATCTGAGCATATCCACCAGCACTTCTTACCATTGCTGCACCTTTACCTGGCTTCAATTCCACACAGTGTACAATTGTACCCATTGGGATATTAGCCATTGGCATAGCATTACCCACTTCAGGAGCTACGCTTTCGCCAGCGATGACAGTCTGTCCTACTTGCAATCCTTCCGGAGCAATGATATAGGCTTTCGCACCATCGGCATAGTAAAGAAGTGCCAAACGGGCAGTTCTATTTGGATCATATTCGATCGCTTTGACTGTAGCAGGTACTCCAAACTTATTTCGCTTGAAGTCTACAATTCTCAGTCTTCGCTTGTGACCACCACCGATATAGCGGGCAGTCATTCTCCCTTGATTATTTCTACCGCCTGATTTCTTCAGTGGAGCAAGAAGGGATTTCTCTGGCGTTGACTTGGTGATCTCGTCAAATGCCGGAGCTACCCTGAATCTCGTTCCTGCTGTTACAGGCTTCAATTTTTTAATTGCCATGATCTTGATTCAATTAAATTTCTCCGTAAAAGTCGATTACCTCTCCGTCAGCTACCTGTACGAAGGCTTTCTTGAAAGCATTGGTAAATCCTGAAACGATACCTGCTTTGGTGTAGCGATTCTTACGCTTCGCAGCGTAACGCATGGTACGAATTGATACCACTTTGACACCATAAGTCTTTTCTATAGCGTTTTTAATTTCCGGCTTTTTGGCGGAACGGTCTACGACGAATCCATAGACACCACGCTCGTTCATAGCGGAAACTTTCTCTGTGATCAAAGGCTGCTTTAGAATGTCCATTGTCTTATTTTGATAAAATGGTTTCCAACTTACTTACAGAACCTTCGCAAAGCACCAAGTGGTCTGCATTAAGGACAGCGTAAGTATTTACATCATTTACATTGACAACTTTTGCCTTTGGGATATTACGGCTGGACAGGTAAACGTTTTTGTTGTCTTCTGGGAGAACCAACAGCGTCTTCTTATCGGATAGCGCCAATCCATTAAGCAATGCCAGGTAGGATTTAGTCTTGGGTGCTTCAAAGCTGAAGTTTTCCAAAACAGAAAGACTATTTTCTTTCACCTTGTATGCAAGGGCAGACTTTCTGGCAAGTTGTTTTACTTTTTTGTTCAATTTGAACGAGTAGTTTCTGGGCTTAGGACCAAAAACTCTACCTCCACCTCTGAAGATCGGAGACTTCAAAGATCCCGCACGAGCTGTACCGGTACCTTTTTGCTTCTTGATCTTCTTGGTAGATCCTGCGATTTCGTTTCGCTCTTTTGATTTATGTGTTCCCTGTCTCTGATTAGCCAGGTACTGCTTCACATCCAGATAGATGGCGTTGTCATTCGGCTCAATCCCGAAGATTTCGTCTGACAATTGTACCTTTCTACCGGTATCTTGGCCTTGTTGATTTAATACTGCTAATTCCATGGCTTACTTCTCTAGAATTACGAAAGAGTTTTTGTGACCTGGTATTGAACCTGAAACCAACAGGAGGTTTTGCTCAGGGTAAATTTTCAATACTCTGAGGTTCAATACTTTCACACGATTTCCACCGGTTCTACCGGCCATTCGCATTCCCTTAAATACTCGGGATGGCCAAGAACAAGCACCAATGGATCCTGGGTGACGCTGTCTGTTGTGCTGACCGTGAGTTTGACCACCCACACCGGCAAAACCATGACGCTTCACTACACCCTGGAAGCCTTTACCTTTAGAAGTACCGATAGCATCTACGAAGTCTCCTTCAATAAACACCTCTCCGGCCTTCACCGTAGCTCCAAGATCAACCTGGCCTTCAAACTCGACCCGGAAATCCCGAAACTCAACAACTTTCTGCTTTGGCGTGGTGCCGGCCTTTTTAAAGTGACCGATCAGTGGCTTAGGAGTATTCTTCTCCTTTCGCTCCCCATACGCCATTTGCACTGCGTTGTACCCGTCTGTTTCAACGTTTTTTACTTGCGTCACTACGCAAGGACCAGCCTCTATTAGCGTGCATGCGACGTTACGTCCATCGGCACTGAAAATGCTAGTCATTCCTACTTTTTTTCCTATTATACCAGACATCTTTTGGAGATAATTTGATAATCCACAAGCATTTATGCGCTTGGGCCCTTTTTAAGGACTGCAAAGTTACTGAAATAAAATTCTGTAGCAAACCCCAACTCCTATATTTTCAAACAATTAGCTAGAATTTTCCGTAGCAGAGACTAATTTCATTTGGTTTGCAGCCGGATTTCTTCTGGAAATCTTTAGACAAAGAAAAGACCCACCTATTGGTGGGTCTTATTTTCCCTGAAATTTCAGATTCTGTCAGACTTTGATTTCGACGTCTACTCCACTTGGAAGTTCGATTTTCATCAAGGCGTCAACAGTCTTAGATGAGTTTGAGTAGATATCTACCAATCTCTTGTAAGTACAAAGCTGATACTGATCTCTTGCTTTCTTATTTACGTGTGGAGACTTCAATACGGTGAATTTCTCCTTTTTGGTAGGCAAAGGAATCGGTCCGACTACCACAGCACCCGTCGCTTTGACGGCTTTCACGATCTTCTCTGATGACTTATCCACCAGGCTGTGATCGTATGATTTTAGTTTTATTCTGATTTTCTGATTCATCACAAATATTGATTAGGCATTCTGACCTTTTACGTTTGCTATTACAGTTTCCGCGATGTTGTTCGGAACAGGCTCATAGTGAGAGAATGTCAATGAAGCTGTAGCTCGACCTGAAGAGATGGTTCTCAAATCAGTGATATAGCCAAACAGTTCAGACAATGGAACAGAAGCTTTCACTACTGTAGAAGTCCCTTTGGTATCCATTCCTTTCATTAATCCTCTTCTTCTATTCAAGTCACCAGTGATAGGACCTGTGTACTCATCTGGAGTTACCACGTCTACTGACATGATAGGCTCAAGCAATTGAGGCTTACACTTTTTAGCAGCTTCTTTGAATCCAAGTCTTGCAGCCAATTCAAAAGAAAGGGCGTCTGAATCGACGTCGTGGAATGATCCGTGGAACAATCTCACTTTCATCGCCTCGATTGGGTATCCTGCCAAAGGACCATTCTTCATCGCTTCAGCAAATCCTTTCTGGATAGATGGAATAAATTCTTTTGGAATTACACCACCGACGATACCGTTAACGAAATCCAAACCTGGCTTAATTTCTCCAGTCTCAGCATCCGCTTCGCGTGGACCTAGTTCAAAAACGATATCGGCAAATTTACCTTTACCCCCAGTCTGCTTCTTGTAAACTTCTTTATGCTCAACAGAGCCAAACAAAGCTTCTTTGTAAGCAACTTGAGGAGCACCTTGGTTGATCTCAACCTTGAACTCACGCTTCAAACGGTCGATGATGATATCTAGGTGAAGTTCTCCCATACCTCTCAAGATAGTCTGACCAGTTTCGTGATCAGTATTTACTTGAAGTGTTGGATCTTCTTCTACTAGCTTGGCGATAGCCATACCCAATTTATCTACGTCAGCCTGAGTTTTTGGCTCGATTGCGTATCCAATTACAGGCTCAGGGAAGATCATAGACTCCAATACAACTTTACGCTTTTCGTCGCAAAGGGTATCACCAGTCTTGATGTCCTTAAATCCTACTACCGCACCAATATCACCTGCACGAAGTGCATCGATTTGATTTTGCTTATTGGCGTGCATTTGGAATACACGAGAGATACGCTCTTTATTTCCAGAACGGCTATTAAATACATAAGAGCCAGAATCCAATCTACCGGAATAAGCTCTTACGAAGCATAGACGTCCTACGAATGGGTCAGTAGCAATTTTGAATGCTAGACCAGAGAAAGGCTCGTCCTCATCTGGAGCGATTCTCACCTCTTTCTCTTCGTCGTCCAGATCATGAGCGATGATATCGTCTTTGTCCATTGGAGAAGGAAGTAATTCCATCACCAAGTCAAGCATGGTCTGAACTCCTTTGTTTTTGAATGAAGATCCACAAACCATCGGAACAATCTTCATGTCAATGGTTGCTGCACGAAGTGCTGTAAGGATTTCTTGCTCGGAGATCGAATCAGGATCGTCGAAGAATTTCTCCATCAACGATTCGTCATACTCAGCAACAGCTTCTAGCAAATGCTCTCTCCACTGGTCAACCTCTTCTTGCATATCTTCAGGAATTGGAACCTCTTCGAAAGTCATTCCCATATCCTCTTCATTCCATACAATAGCTCTGTTATTGATCAAATCAACAACACCTTTGAACTTATCTTCTGCTCCGATAGGCAACTGCAAAGGAACTGCATAGCTACCCAACATCTCCTTCACTTGCTTACACACGTCAAGGAAGTTGGCACCAGCACGGTCCATTTTGTTGACAAATCCGATACGAGCTACTTTGTAGTTATCTGCTAGTCTCCAGTTAGTCTCCGACTGAGGTTCTACACCGTCAACGGCACTGAAAAGGAATACCAATCCATCCAATACACGCAAGGAACGGTTTACCTCTACGGTAAAGTCCACGTGTCCCGGAGTATCGATGATGTTGATTTGGTATTTTTGATCTCTGTAGTTCCAGAATACGGTAGTCGCAGCTGAAGTAATAGTAATACCTCTTTCCTGCTCTTGAGCCATCCAGTCCATGGTAGCTGCGCCGTCGTGAACCTCACCGATTTTGTGAGATACACCTGAGTAAAAAAGAATCCGCTCAGTGGTGGTAGTTTTACCGGCATCAATGTGAGCGGCGATACCGATATTTCTGGTGTACTTTAAGTCTCTTTTAGCCATCCTTAATTAAAATCTAAAATGTGAGAATGCTTTGTTGGCTTCTGCCATTCTATGCGTATCATCTTTCTTCTTGACGGCGGCACCTTCACCTTTAGCAGCAGCCATAATTTCGCCTGCTAGTCTATCCATCATGGTCTTTTCACCTCTTTTTCTTGCATAGTTGATCATCCACTTAATTCCAAGGGACATCTTCCGCTCTGGTCTGACTTCCATTGGAACTTGGAATGTAGCACCACCAACTCTACGACTCTTCACCTCTACGGATGGAGCAATATTGTTAAGCGCTTTTTTCCAAACTTCAAGACCATTCTCACCTACTTTTGCCTCCACTTTCTCGACTGCGTCGTAGAAAATGTTGTAAGCAATACTCTTCTTCCCGTCGATCATTAGACAGTTTACAAACTTGGTCACCAAAGTGTCATTGAACTTTGGATCGGGAAGAATATATCTCTTCTTTGGTTTCGCTTTTCTCATTTCTTTCTCTGATTACTGATTATTTTTTGGCTGCTGCAGCCTTTGGTCGTTTCGCACCGTACTTGGATCGGCCCTGCTTTCGGTCCTTCACACCAGCGGTATCTAGTGCACCTCGGATGATGTGATATCTCACACCTGGTAGATCTTTCACACGACCACCTCTGATCAATACGATAGAGTGCTCTTGTAGATTGTGACCTTCACCTGGAATGTAAGCGTTCACTTCTTTTCCATTTGTCAATCTAACCCTTGCCACCTTTCTCATCGCTGAGTTAGGCTTCTTAGGCGTGGTAGTGTATACTCTGGTACAAACCCCTCTTCGCTGTGGACATGCATCCAAAGCTCTTGATTTTGATTTGGTTTCCAGTGTAGTTCTACCTTTTCTTACTAACTGTTGAATAGTAGGCATTAACTGAAATTATTTAGTTGTCTTGTAAACTGTTGAATTTTGGACTGCAAAGGTAAATAAAGTAATAAGACTAACAAAATTAAGCAGTTATATTTTTGTTAGGCTTCTCCGGGCGTTCCAAAGCTAATCGGGAACTTCGGCTGCTCATCATTCGGATTGATTTTTCCAAAAGCGGCCTCATACTTATCAATGTTGTCTTTTAATGCAGCCAGCAATCGCTGGGCATGTTCCGGAGTAATTATCACTCTGGATTTCACTTTTGCCTTTGGAACACCAGGCATCATCCGGATGAAATCTATCACAAACTCTGAATTGGAGTGGGCGATCATGGCCAAATTACAATAAACGCCTTCTGCCACTTCTTCGCTCAATTCGACATTGATCTGTTGATCTGGTTTCTTTTGCTCGCTCATTTTCTTAGGATTAAAAAAGGCCTGCTCGACGCAGGCCTTTCACTTAAGACTAATTATAAATTTTACAGAATTGCTTCGCTGGACTTTGAAGAAGTCATCTCCATGTTTTCAGAAAGCTTTTCGTACTCCTCTTGAGATCCAACGATCATCTTCTGGAAGTTACGCTGACCTGTACCGGCTGGGATCAAGTGACCTACGATCACGTTTTCCTTCAGACCTAACAACTCATCACGCTTACCTCGGATAGACGCTTCGGAAAGTACCTTGGTAGTTTCCTGGAAGGATGCTGCAGAGATAAAGCTCTCAGTACCCAAAGAAGCTGCCGTGATACCTTGAAGTGTTGGCTTAGAAACCGCAGTTTCTGCATCCCTCACTTGTACCAATTTCAAATCCTTACGCTTCAGACTGGAGTTTTCGTCTCTCAATCTTCTTGCAGAAATGATCATACCTGGCTTCAAAGTACTAGAATCACCTGCATCCATGACGACTTTCTTATCAAGAATCATATCGTTTTCTTCTCTGAAAGCCCACTTGTCTACAGTCTGACCCTGAAGGAAGCTCGTGTCTCCTGCATCCAGAATTTCGACTTTTTGCATCATTTGAGATACAATCACCTCGATGTGCTTATCATTGATTTTCACACCTTGAAGTCGGTATACTTCTTGGATTTCGTTGACCAAGTATTCCTGAACAGCCGTCGGCCCTTTGATTGCCAAGATATCATTTGGAGTAATCGCTCCATCAGATAATGGCTCACCAGCACGGATGAAATCATTCTCCTGTACCAAAATATGCTTAGAAAGCGACACCATGTATTTCTTGATCACACCATCTTTAGATTCGATGATGATCTCTCGGTTACCACGCTTAATACCTCCGTAAGAAACCACTCCGTCGATTTCAGAAACTACCGCCGGATTAGACGGGTTACGTGCTTCGAAAAGTTCGGTTACTCGTGGAAGACCACCGGTAATATCTCGAGTTTTACCTACAGATCGTGGAATTTTAACAAGTATTTGACCAGCCTTCACTTTGTCGCCCAAGTCAACTGCCAAGTGGGCACCTACTGGGATATTGTAAGACTTGCTATCCTCGCCGTACTCAACTACGATCGCAGGGTTCTTCGTTCTATCTTTGGTTTCGATGATTACTTTCTCACGGAATCCTGTCTGATCATCGGCTACTTCTTTGAAGGTAACACCTTCAACAATCGACTCAAAATCAATCTTTCCATCAAATTCGGAAAGAATCACTGCGTTGTATGGATCCCAAGTACAAAGTGAATCACCTTTCGCTACCTTCTGACCATCTTTCACATTCAAGATAGCTCCATAAGGAACGTGGTTCGACACTAAGGTCTTGCCGCTTTTCGCTTCATTGATTCGAATCTCACCGGATCGTCCCATTACTACTGTAACAGGCTCTCCATCCTTATTGGTGGTCTCGATGAATCTCAATTCCTCGTCGAATTCAACAACTCCTTCAAATTTAGCATTGATACTTGCATCAACTGCCATGTTGGAAGCTGTACCACCGACGTGGAATGTACGAAGTGTCAACTGAGTACCTGGTTCACCGATGGACTGTGCAGCAATTACACCAACAGATTCACCTGTATGAGCCATTTTACCAGTAGCAAGGTTTCTTCCGTAGCACTTAGAACAAACTCCTCTACGAGTTTCGCAAGTCAACACGGATCGAATCTCTACTTCTTCGATTGCGGAATCATCTACTTTAGCAGCGATTTCGTCGTCAATCTCTACTCCAGCAGGAATGATCAATTCATCTGAAATCGGATCATACACGTCATGAACAGATACTCGTCCTAGGATTCGCTCAGAAAGTGGTTCTACAATGTCTTCATTGTCTTTGAGTGGCTGTACAACCAATCCTCTTAGCGTACCGCAATCATCTTCAGTGACGATCATATCTTGAGCTACGTCAACCAAACGACGAGTCAAATACCCCGCATCGGCTGTTTTCAAGGCTGTATCTGCAAGACCCTTTCGAGCACCGTGTGTGGAGATAAAGTACTCCAATACATCAAGACCCTCTTTGAAGTTTGAAAGGATTGGGTTTTCGATGATTTCACCTACAGAACCCTGAAGATTCTTCTGTGGCTTGGCCATCAAACCTCTCATACCACCCAACTGACGAATCTGCTCACGAGAACCTCGGGCTCCGGAGTGCATCATCATGTAGATCGCATTAAATCCTTGCTTATCTTCCTCCATCTGCTTCATCAAGATGTTCGTCAGATGAGAGTTAGTTCTTGTCCAGATATCAATTACTTGGTTGTATCGCTCATTGTCTGTGATAAGACCCATTAGATAGTTGTTCCAAACAACATCTACTTCTTCTTTTGCCTTATCGATCATCGGATCTTTCTCATCCGGAATGATGACATCATTCAGACCCATAGACAATCCACCTTGATAGGCCATTTGGAAACCAAGGTGCTTGATATCATCCAGGAATTGAGCAGTTCGGGCTACACCGCAAACCTTCACAACTTTAGCAATGATTTGCTGAAGCTTTTTCTTAGTCAATAGTTCGTTGACATAGCCTACTTCTTCTGGTACAAATTGATTGAAAATCAATCGTCCTGCTACCGTGTCAATAAGCTCAGATTTGATCTCTCCATCTGCAGAGCGAACATTTACCTTACACTTAATGTGAGCATGTTTGGAAATTTGCCCCTCGTTAAGAGCAATAATTACTTCCTCTTGACTGTAGAAGGTCATTCCCTCTCCAGCTACAGGCTCTTCCTCAGTAGATTTTTTACCCTTAGTCACGTAGTAAAGACCCAAAACCATATCCTGAGAAGGAACAGTAATTGGAGCACCGTTTGCCGGGTTCAAAATGTTGTGCGAAGAAAGCATCAAGGTAGATGCCTCTAGGATAGCTTCATGTCCAAGTGGAACGTGTACTGCCATTTGGTCACCGTCAAAGTCAGCGTTGAATGCTGTACAAACTAGTGGGTGCAATTGGATCGCTTTTCCTTCGATCAATTTTGGCTGGAAAGCCTGAATACCCAAACGGTGAAGAGTTGGAGCACGGTTAAGAAGAACAGGGTGCCCTTTCAACACATTTTCCAAAATATCCCAAACGACAGGATCTTTACGATCCACAATTTTCTTAGCAGATTTTACCGTTTTAACAATTCCTCTTTCGATCAGCTTTCTGATGATAAAAGGCTTGAAAAGCTCTGCTGCCATATTTTTAGGAAGACCGCACTCGTGAAGCTTCAATTCAGGACCTACTACGATCACCGAACGACCGGAGTAATCCACACGCTTACCGAGCAAATTCTGACGGAATCGACCTTGCTTACCTTTCAACATATCAGAAAGAGACTTCAAGGCACGGTTTCCATCGGATCTTACCGCGTTTACTTTTCTTGAGTTGTCAAATAGTGAATCGACAGCTTCCTGAAGCATTCGCTTTTCGTTTCTCAAAATCACCTCAGGTGCTTTGATATCGATCAAACGCTTCAATCGGTTGTTTCGAATAATTACACGACGGTAAAGGTCATTCAAATCAGAAGTTGCAAATCGACCTCCATCCAAAGGAACCAATGGTCGCAATTCTGGCGGAATAACAGGCACCATGCGGACGATCATCCACTCAGGTCTGTTTTCGATTCGCGTACGTGCATCACGGAATGCCTCTACTACTTTCAATCGCTTTAGCGCTTCTGCCTTCCGCTGCTGGGAAGTATCTGTAGCCGCCTGGTGGCGAAGAGAGTAAGATAGATCATCCAAATCCAAACGAGCAAGAAGCATTTCCAATGCCTCCGCACCCATTTTAGCAATAAATTTATTTGGATCATCATCATCCAAAAGATGGTTTTCTTTTGGAAGCTTATCCATGATATCGAGGTATTCGTCCTCCGTCAAAAAGTCAAGATATTGAATACCGTCTTCAGCTTTAATACCAGCTTGAACTACCGCATATCGCTCATAATATACGATTTGATCTAGCTTTTTGGTAGGAAGTCCCAATAGGTAACCAATTTTGTTTGGAAGGGACTTGAAATACCAAATATGGGCAACGGGAACTACCAATTCGATATGTCCCATTCGCTCACGTCGTACTTTCTTCTCGGTCACCTCTACACCACAACGGTCGCAGATAATGCCCTTGTATCTGATGCGCTTGTATTTGCCACAATGACACTCCCAGTCTTTGACCGGACCAAAAATCCGCTCACAGAACAACCCGCCCATTTCAGGCTTGTAAGTTCTGTAGTTGATAGTTTCTGGCTGGGTCACTTCACCATTTGAGCTATCCAGAATAGATTCTGGGCTAGCCAAACTGATGGTGACTCTCGAAAAGTCATTGTTGAGTTTTTTGTTTTTTCTGAACGCCATAGTTTATAGAAAGATATGTGAAGGGCGGTTACCCGCCCAATTGAGCCAAATTAGTCTAAGGTGATTTCTAGTGCCAAACCTCTCAATTCGTGAACCAATACATTGAATGATTCAGGGATATTTGGTTTTGGCAGATTCTCACCCTTAACAATCGCTTCGTATGCTTTTGCACGGCCAATTACGTCATCAGACTTAACCGTCAAAATTTCCTGCAGCACGTGTGATGCACCGAATGCTTCCAATGCCCATACTTCCATCTCTCCAAATCGCTGTCCACCGAATTGGGCTTTACCACCCAATGGCTGCTGCGTGATCAAAGAGTAAGGACCGATGGATCTTGCGTGCATTTTGTCGTCTACCAAGTGACCTAGCTTCAACATGTAAGCTATACCTACGGTCACCGGCTGATCAAATCTGACGCCTGATAGACCATCGTATAGGTAAGTTCGGCCATATGGAGGTAAACCTGCTGCTTCCAACTCTGCAGAAACCTCTTCCATAGAAGCTCCATCAAAGATTGGAGTGGCATATTTCTTACCAAGTTTCTGACCAGCCCATGCCAATACAGTTTCGAAGATCTGTCCGATGTTCATTCGGGAAGGTACGCCCAGTGGGTTCAATACAATGTCCATTGGAGTACCATCTTCCAAGAATGGCATATCTTCATCTCTTACGATTCTTGCCACGATACCTTTGTTACCGTGACGACCTGCCATCTTATCTCCTACTTTCAGTTTACGCTTCTTGGCTACGTATACTTTTGCCAACTTCACGATACCTGCAGGAAGCTCATCACCTACCTCCAATGTAAATCGCTCACGCTTAAATTGACCGGAAATCTCATTACGAGCATTGGTGTAATTTTTCACCAATTGTACAATGAGTGAATTGGTATGTGCATCATCTGTCCAGTCATCTAGGATGATGTCTGAGATCAAATTCGCTTCTTCTGGCACATTGTAGTTAGACTCATCCCGATAAGGGTTCTTAGCTGGGAAGAGGTTATTTTCAATGTTTTTATGATTGAATTTCTGTCCCTTGCTGATAATCTCATCACCAAACTTATGCTTGACACCCAAAGAGGTCTTTCCGTCAAGAATATTGACCAACTTGTTGATCATTCGAGCGCGGATTCCAAGAAGGTCTTTGGAGTATTTTGCCTTCAGTTTTTCAACCTCAGCTTTTGCCTTAGCACGTACATCCTTGTCCTTCTTAGGTCTGGAGAATAGTTTGGTCTCGATTACCACTCCGTTCAATGATGGAGAAGCCTTCAAGGAAGCATCTTTTACATCACCTGCTTTATCACCGAAGATGGCTCTTAGAAGCTTCTCTTCTGGGGTAGGATCAGTTTCACCTTTTGGAGTAATCTTACCAATAATGATATCGCCTTCTTTGATTTCCGCACCTACAGTGATGATACCGTTTTCATCCAAGTGCTTGACAGCTTCCTCGGAAACGTTTGGAATTTCAGAAGTCAATTCTTCCTCTCCACGCTTAGTATCCCGAACTTCTAGTTGGAATTCTTCTACGTGAATGGAAGTAAATATATCCTCACGAACAACTCGTTCAGAAATAACGATCGCATCCTCGAAGTTGTAACCCTGCCAAGGCATGTAAGCTACTCTTAGGTTTTTACCCAGTGCAAGCTCACCATTATTGGTGGAGTAACCTTCTACCAAAACTTGACCTTTTTCCACTTTTTGACCATGCAAAACAAGTGGTGTCAGGTTTATCGTTGTGTCTTGGTTAGTTCTTCTGAATTTGATCAGATCATATGTTTTATATTCATCCGTGAAGTTGACCAACAACTCATCGTCAGATAGGTCATACTTGATTCGGATTTTTGTAGCATCTACATAGTCAACCACACCGCTTGCCTCAGCAATAATCAGTGATCTAGAATCGATAGCAGCTTTTCCTTCAAGACCAGTACCTACGATAGGTGCTTCAGCTTTCAACAATGGAACTGCCTGACGCTGCATGTTGGAGCCCATCAAGGCTCGGTTTGCATCATCATGCTCCAAGAATGGAATCAACGAAGCAGCTACAGATACAATCTGATTAGGAGCTACGTCCATGTAACTGATTTCGTTTGGCTCCAACACAGGGAAATCACCCTCATATCTAGCCTTCACACGATCATTTACAAAAGATCCTTTCTCATCCAAAGGTGCATTGGCCTGAGCGATGTTATGATTATCCTCTTCTTCTGCAGTAAGGAAGACAATATCCTCCTTCTTCATCCCTACTTTGCCTTCTTTTACTTGGCGATAAGGAGTTTCCAAGAAGCCCATTGAATTCACTTTTGCGTGAACACATAGAGAGGAAATCAATCCAATATTTGGACCTTCAGGAGTTTCGATCGTACAAAGACGCCCATAGTGCGTATAGTGAACGTCACGAACCTCGAAACCTGCACGCTCTCTAGAAAGACCACCAGGACCTAAGGCAGAAAGTCTACGCTTGTGGGTCAACTCAGCCAATGGATTGGTTTGATCCATAAACTGAGAAAGTTGGTTGGTTCCGAAGAAAGAGTTGATTACTGAAGAAAGCGTACGCGCGTTGATCAAATCAACTGGCTTGAAATCTTCGTTGTCACGAACGTTCATTCGCTCACGGATGGTTCTAGCCATTCTAGCCAAACCTACACCAAATTGGCTGTAAAGCTGCTCGCCTACAGTACGAACACGTCTGTTTGACAAGTGATCAATATCATCGACAACTGCTTTAGAGTTAATCAAACCGATCAAGTATTTAACGATATTGATGATATCCTCTTTGGTAAGGACGATTTTCTCCGAATCGATGTCGAGACCCAGTTTTTTGTTGATTCTATAACGACCAACTTCTCCTAGATCATAACGCTTGTCAGAGAAGAACAAGGAGTGAATTACCTCACGGGCAGTAGCCTCATCAGGAGCTTCAGTATTTCTCAACTGACGATAAATGACTTCTACCGCTTCCTTCTCAGAGTTTGAGTTATCTTTTTGTAAAGTATTGTAGATGATGGAGTAGTCAGCAATGTTGACATCTTCTCTGTGGAGAATGATGCTCTTAGAGCCTGAATCCAAGATCATTTCAATATCTTCCTCGGTAAGTACCGTATCACGTTCTAATAGAACTTCATTTCGGTCGATAGAAACTACCTCTCCAGTATCCTCATCCACAAAGTCCTCTACCCATGTTCTCAAAACACGAGCTGCCAACTTTCTACCAGCTGCTTTTTTAAGAGCGGTTTTAGTGGCATTGACTTCTTCAGAAAGACCAAATAGATCCAAGATGTCCTTATCTGAACCGTATCCAATCGCTCTAAGAAGAGTAGTTACCGGAAATTTTTTCTTACGATCGATATAAGCATACATGACATTGTTGATGTCAGTTGCAAACTCGATCCAAGAACCTTTGAAAGGAATAATTCGAGCGGAATAAAGCTTGGTACCGTTGGTGTGCTTACTTTGAGCAAAGAAGACACCTGGAGATCGGTGAAGCTGGGAAACGATCACTCGCTCAGCCCCATTGATCACAAATGAACCTTTTTCGGTCATGTATGGAAGATTTCCTAAAAATACTTCCTGCTCGATAGTTTCAAAGTCCTCATTATCTTCATCGTGGCAAAGCAACCTCAATTTTGCCTTGAGCGGCACAGAGTAGGTTAGTCCGCGCTCGATACACTCTCCGACGCTGTATTTAGGAGGGTCAACTGCATAGTCAATAAACTCCAAGGTGAAGTTTTCACGGGAATCAGAAATTGGGAAATTCTCTGAAAAAACCTTGAATAATCCGTCTGCTCTTCGCTTCTCAGCAGGTGTATCCAGTTGGAAAAAGTCCTTGAAGGACTGCAACTGAATATCGAGAAAATCCGGATAGTCTTTGACCACCTTAATGGAGGAGAAACTTTTCCTTTCGGTTTGATTCTTGATAGCCAAGGTAGTGTGTGTTTTAGTGATATTTAATAAAGGAATGCGACAATTATCGCTTGGAATAATGCAATTTTTACCCTGTGCATAAACAGGAAAAGACCTGACTTATTTTAGTCAGGTCTTAGGGCAATACCTAAACCAAGGGTTCAGGTTTTGCCAAATTATTTGATCTCTACTTCAGCACCAGCTTCTTCAAGAGACTTCTTCAAAGCCTCAGCTTCGTCTTTAGCGATACCTTCTTTCAATGCTTTAGGAGCGGAGTCAACCAATTCCTTTGCATCTTTCAATCCAAGACCAGTCAATTCTTTCACAAGCTTAACTACTGCAAGCTTCTGACCACCGGCTGCCTTCAATACCACGTCAAAAGAAGTTTTCTCTTCTTCTGCAGCGCCACCATCAGCACCACTAGCAGCTGGTCCAGCTACTGCTACAGCTGCAGCTGCAGGCTCGATACCATACTGATCCTTAAGGATATCTGTCAATTCTTTAACCTCTTTTACAGTCAAGTTAACCAACTGATCTGCAAGTTGTGTTAGATCTGCCATTTTATTGTAAAGTTTAAATTTTCGTTGTTAAATGTGTGAATTTTTACTGCTCGCCTCTTTCTTCCAAAGCCTTCAAAACACCTCCTAGGTTGTTTTGACCACTCTGAAGTGCGGAGATCAAGTTCATAGCAGGAGATTGCAACAGACCCAAAAGGTCTCCAAGCAATTCTTGCTTAGATTTAAGGTTGGACAGCATTTCAAGATTTGCTTCACCTACGATTACATCTGAATCGATGGAAGCTCCTTTGAATACTGGTCTGGTTTCTTTTTTACCTAACTTCTTACGGAAGTCAAGTAAAACTTTCGCCGGTAAATTGCTGATCTCTTTGGAGAAAATAATACCAGAGAAACCTTTCAATGTATCATCCAACTGAGAGAAATCTGCATCGAGATTCTCCAATGCTTTTTTGATCAAGGTGTTTTTGTACACTTTGTACTCCACTCCTTTTTCAAAGCATGTACGTCGGAAAGCATTCACCTGTGCTACAGTAAACCCGGAAGCATCTGTAACATAGAAGAAAGGGTTTTCTCTGAATTTCTCGGTAAGACCGTCGATTATTTCTTTTTTCTCTTCTCTAGTCATGATTTAGATACCTTGAAAACTACCCTTGTCTAGTTTGATACCCGGAGACATCGTACTGGATAGATGAATACTTCTAAAATAAGTTCCCTTTGCGGAAGCTGGTTTCAGCTTGGAGATGGTTTGGATAAGTTCATTTACGTTCTCCTGAATTTTCTCAGGGGTAAAAGATACTTTTCCTACGCTTGCGTGAATAATTCCAAACTTATCTACCTTGAAATCAATCTTACCAGCCTTCACCTCTTTTACAGCTTTACCCACTTCTAAGGTTACTGTTCCTGCTTTAGGGTTTGGCATTAGGCCTCGAGGACCCAACACTCTACCTAGTCTACCTACTTTTGCCATTACGTTAGGCATAGTGATAATGACATCAATGTCAGTCCACCCACCTTCGATCTTAGCAATGTAGTCGTCCAATCCAACGTAGTCTGCGCCTGCTTCTTTCGCCTCTTCCTCTTTGTCCGGTGTACAAAGAACCAATACTTTGGTGTCTTTACCAGTACCATGAGGTAGAGCTACTACACCTCTGACCATTTGATCTGCTTTACGAGGATCTACACCAAGGCGTACATCCACATCCACAGATGCGTCAAATTTTGTGTTAGTAATCTCTTTTACGATCGTAGAAGCGGCCTCCAGGGAGTACACTTGGCTTGGGTCGTACTTAGAAAGAGCTTCTTTTTGCTTTTTTGTTAACTTAGCCATAGTTGTATAATTATTCTTCCCAAGGGGCTTTTCCAGATACTGTGATACCCATACTACGTGCAGTTCCTGCTACCATTCGCATGGCAGACTCCACTTTGAAAGCATTTAAGTCAGGCATTTTCACCTCCGCTATCTCCTTTACCTGATCCCAGGTAACAGATCCTACCTTCTTACGGTTAGGCTCTGCAGATCCTCCTTTGATTTTTGCTGCTTCCAAAAGCAGGTTTGCTGCTGGTGGAGTTTTTACAACAAAATCGAAAGACTTATCCGAGTAGATTGTAATCAATACAGGACACGTTTGACCCATTTTGTCTTGGGTACGTGCATTGAATTGCTTACAGAACTCCATGATGTTCAGACCCTTGGAACCAAGAGCTGGACCTACTGGAGGCGACGGGTTAGCCTGGCCACCTTTCACTTGCAGTTTTAAATAACCAGTGATTTCCTTAGCCATTGCTTAGTCTTGTTTTTCTACTTGTATAAAGTTTAATTCAACAGGAGTATTTCGTCCGAAGATCTTGACCATAACATTCAATTTCTTCTTGTCATCAAATATCTCCTCAATCGTCCCGGTAAATCCACTGAAGGGTCCATCCATTACTTTTACGGACTCTCCGACTATAAATGGTGTATCCAGCTTCTCGGCAAACTCGTCAATCTCCTCAACCTTTCCTAAGATGCGGTTGATTTCTGATTGGCGTAATGGTTCAGGGGTTTTGGAAGCTCCCCCCTGGCTTGATCCAAGAAACCCGATTACTCCCGGAATACTCGTTATTACGTGATTGGCCTCTCCATTCGATAGATCTGCGTTGACAAGCACATAGCCCGGAAAGAAGTTCTTCTCTCGGACTCGCTTTTTGCCATTTCGCATTTCATATACTTTCTCAGAAGGAATCAGAACATCTGGAATAAATTCATCCAACTTTTGCCTGACAATTTCATTGTCAAGGTAAGTCTTTGCTTTTTTTTCCTGTCCTGCTACTACTCTGAGTACGTACCACTTATGTTCGGCCATGCTGTAATTTCAATTCAATTAAAACAAATCATAAAACCATGTCATGATATTTTCGAATCCTAGATCCACTCCACCAATAAACAGTGCAAAGATCAGTGACGCTACCAATACCAATACGGCAGAATTCTGGAGAAATGAGTACTTCGGCCAGGTGACCTTGTTCTTCATTTCGTCGTAAGACTCGAGGACAAAGTTTTTTAAATTCATATTGATTCGCTTGCTAGCACGGGCAGAGAGATTCGAACTCCCATCAACGGTTTTGGAGACCGCTATTCTGCCATTGAACTATGCCCGTGTGTTTGATCGCTCTCCAAACGGGAACGCAAAATTAGATATAAGTGCCTTAAGAAACAAATGCGATCCCAAAAAACTTTAGGATCGCATTGTTAATTAAGTATAATATGTATTAGTCTAGGATTTCAGTAACCTGACCGGCTCCTACTGTACGACCACCTTCACGGATCGCAAATCGAAGACCTTTCTCCAAAGCAACTGCGTTAAGCAAGTTAACTTCGATCGTTACGTTGTCACCAGGCATTACCATTTCAACGTTTTCTGGAAGTTTGATCTCTCCAGTTACGTCAGTAGTTCTCAAGTAGAACTGTGGACGGTACTTGTTGAAGAATGGAGTGTGACGTCCACCTTCTTCTTTTGAAAGAACGTAAACCTCAGCCTTGAAGTGAGCGTGTGGAGTTACAGATCCTGGCTTACAGATAATCATACCACGCTTGATTTGCGCTTTTTCAATACCTCTAAGCAATAGACCTACGTTATCTCCAGCTTCACCTCTGTCCAAAATCTTACGGAACATCTCAACACCAGTAACAGTAGACTTCAATCCTTCTGCACCCATACCGATGATATCAACTGGATCACCAGAGTTGATTACACCTCTTTCGATACGTCCGGTAGCTACAGTACCACGACCTGTGATAGAGAATACGTCCTCTACAGGCATCAAGAAATCTTTGTCAGTCAAACGCTCTGGAAGTGGAATGTGGTTATCAACCGCATCCATCAATTCCATTACTGTATTAACCCACTTCTCTTCTCCGTTCAATGCTCCAAGAGCAGAACCTTGAATAACTGGAATATTATCACCGTCGAATTCGTAGAAAGAAAGCAATTCTCTAACTTCCATTTCTACTAGCTCAAGAAGTTCCTCATCGTCAACCATGTCAACTTTGTTAAGGAATACAACTAGAGCAGGTACACCTACCTGACGAGCCAAAAGGATGTGCTCACGAGTTTGTGGCATTGGTCCGTCTGTAGCTGCTACCACTAGGATAGCTCCGTCCATTTGAGCGGCACCTGTAACCATGTTTTTCACATAGTCAGCGTGACCTGGACAGTCTACGTGTGCATAGTGTCTGTTTGCTGTTTGATACTCTACGTGAGAGGTGTTGATAGTAATACCTCTTTCTTTTTCTTCTGGCGCGTTGTCGATAGAAGAGAAATCTCGTAGTTCGGAAAGACCCTGCTTAGCCAACACTGTAGTGATAGCTGCAGTCAATGTAGTTTTCCCATGGTCCACGTGTCCAATCGTACCGATATTTACGTGCGGCTTGGAACGGTCGAATGTTGCTTTTGCCATGCTTGAAAATCCTCAGTTTAAGTTTAAAGATATGTTTAGTTTAATTATAAGCCGTTAAGAGCCAACGACGGGATTTGAACCCGTGACCCCTTCCTTACCAAGGAAGTACTCTACCCCTGAGCTACGTCGGCTTTTACCCGATGCCCTCCTCAGAAAGGCATTGAGCGGGAGACGAGGCTCGAACCCGCGACCTGCAGCTTGGAAGGCTGCCGCTCTACCAACTGAGCTACTCCCGCTTTTAATCTTTAGAGAATACTTCCTCTACTTTTTTGCCCTGCAAAACTAGGAAAAAATTTTACAATTCGGCAATGTGGGGGAAACAGGATTCGAACCTGTGAAGACATAAGTCAACGGATTTACAGTCCGTCCCAGTTGGCCGCTTTGGTATTCCCCCTTGTCTGCTTTTCAGTAAATTATGACCGCTATTCGTCATAACGGATGGCAAAATTATAGGCTTTTCACAAAGTTTCAAAGCATACAAAATATTTTTCCGAATATTTTATTGAAATAAGTTTTAATTCGCTTAAAATCAATGATTTAATTTTCGTCTCCAAAGCTCTGAAGGAAGTACTGAAAGTAATTTTTGATCTGGGAGTTCGTCTCTTTCGATGCAATTTCCTGCAATTGCTTCACCAAGGTCTCATCATCAGCAAATCCCAATAGCCCTTGAAATGCTCCCAATCGGACAAAAACCTGTGGATTATTTTGCATCTGATCCAACAAATAGGCCTTGGCTTCCTCGGCCCCTTCTTCCGGATTGGAGACAAAATACTCACTGAAATAACCCAAAAAATAATATAAACCTTCGCCACTCAGCACGGAAAGCTTGGAACGAAACCAATCTCCCTTACCCTGAATATCCTCATTGAGATAGTATTCTGCGACAGGTACGAGCATCCGATAATTCGTTTCCGATTCAAATCGCTCGAACAAGTCAGGATCAAGCCGCTCGGAAGAAACATTATTCATTGCCATCAAGGCAGAACTGACAATCAAAAAAGATGAATCATTCACATATCGGCTGAGATCAGGATAGTATTTGTCCGCATTTAACGAACCTAATACATCGATGGCTCCCGCCCGAACGGAATTTTTTTCATCCTTATCGGCAATAGTATAAATAGATTCCTCCATTCCTTCTGATATCCATTCTGGGTTGCTCTGAAGAATATTCAGCGTCAACTCCCGAATACTCCAAAAGGGATCTTTCAGACCTTCTGCCAACAAAGGTTTCAACTTATCCTCCTCTACTCTACTCACCAAGCTGTCCAACGCTTCATATCTCGCGATTCCCAACTGAGATTCCTGAAACTGCCGTACGTAATGATCAGTTGAAAACTCCCCTTTCCGCTTTGTCAGTAAGTCTTTACCCTCATCGAAATAGGCTTGTGTCAGGGGAAATTCATTTTCAAGCGCAAACTGCTGAAAGCCTTTCTCCAAAATAAATCGCCTACTCTTCTGCTCTTCCCCTTCGTACCAACTGATCTCGAAAGGCAATTTATACAGAGGGGAAAGCGTAAGATCCTGTGTTTGCTCTACTGTGATCAAAAGATTCTCAGGAATGGAGTAATCAATGGAGACCTTGAGCTCAGGGTGTCCCTTATCTAGAAACCACTGGTTGAAAAACCAATTCAGGTCTTCTCCGCTGACCTTTTCAAATGCCAACCTTAAATCATGCACTTCCACGCTTTGGAACGCATGAGTAGTAAGATAAAGATTGAGTCCTCTGAAAAATAACTCATCGCCTAGGTAGTTCCGAAGCATATGTAGGATCACCCCTCCTTTGGAATAACTATGCGCATCAAACATATCCTCAGGATCGGAATAGTCAAAGCGAATCAAATCCACCTGCTTGGTTTCAGCTTCCTGAAAATAAGTTTCCATCTCGACGATCAGCTTTAATTTGGCTAGGTCATCTCCATATTTATGCTCGTTCCATAAATATTCACTGTAGTTTGCAAATGCTTCATTCAGGGTCAGATTAGCCCAAGACTCTGTAGTCACTAAGTCTCCAAACCATTGGTGAAATAATTCATGTGCAATGATGTAATCCCACTCTGAATCGATGGCTTCACGCTCTGTCAATCGTAATTCTTCCATAAAAATGGAAGCTGTGGTATTTTCCATCGCACCAGAGACAAAGTCCCGCACGACAATCTGATCATATTTGGGCCAAGGATATTTTACCTGAAGCAAATCTTCGAAATAGCGGATCATTTCAGGGGTATGCTTAAATACTCTCGCTGCCCCAGCTCCATATCCTTTTTCTACATAGTAATTGATTGGCAAGCCATCCAAGTCTCTCTTCACGACATCAAACTCCCCAATCGCGACCGCAGCAAGGTAAGGAGCATGAGGCAAATCCATTCTCCAGGTATCTTTGCGCATTCCATCTGCAAGTGATTTTTGGGCAATCAGCTCTCCATTGCTGACGGTTGTAAGATTATCTTTCACTGTCAAATGGATGGTCTGAGTAAAGCGCTCATTAGGTTTGTCGATAGTCGGAAACCATTTACTGTTGTATTCAGTCTCCCCTTGAGTCCAAATCATTGTAGGCTTGCCCGGAACGGTATCCAAAGGATCAATAAAGTACAAACCCTTGGTGTCGGTAATAGCCAAGTTGTCCGAGCCTGAATTTCGCTCTGGAAAAGCTGTATATTTTACCCGAATAGAAAATGTATCGCTTAGGCTAACAGGCTTGGGAAGGTAAATCATCAACTGCTTGTAGTCATAGCGATAATTGGTGGAAGTCTCCTCTCCTTCATGAGAAAAATAAATGGATCCAGGCTCAAAATCTTTTGCATCCAAAACCAATATAGACTGAGCTTTGGCATAGGGAGTGATGGTCAAAATAGCTTCACCCATGACAGCCTGCTGCTCATAATCAAAGCGTAAATCCAGTTCGGTATCCAAAATATCAAACTCTCTGGTAGCTGCGGCCCGGTAGTTTGCAATTGCCGCCTCTTTTTGCCTTAAAAGCTGCATTGCCTTCAGTGAATCATCTGAATTAGAGTTATCACTTTCTATTTGAGGAATAGGTTCTATGATGCTGACAACTTCTTTCGGAGGCAGATCCTGGGTAGATTTACAGGCAGTGGTATAGATCAATAGGCCTGAAATCACCCAAATCAGATTCTTTCCCAAAATATTCTTTGGCTTCGTGTGCATTTATTGGATATTTGACAAATTTCAGAAAACTCAAAATAAATCTTGAAGGCCTAAATTAGCAGGAATGTTTTCAGCAACCATCAATGACAAAACCTTTTCGGTTGAAAAAAACGAAAAGGGCATCACCGTGGCAGATAAAGCACTCGATTGGGATATCAAACCCATCGATGGAAGGAAGTTTCATCTGATTAAAAATCATCAGTCCTATGAAGCTGAATTGGTGAGTATTGACAAACAATCCAAAACACTTCATATCAGACTGAATAAAAAACTGGTCGAGGTATCTCTAAAAGATCGCTTTGATCTCTTGCTTGAAGAAATGGGCATGGAAGACGTAGCCGGTTCGGCTGTTCAGGATATCAAAGCACCGATGCCAGGACTGATTTTGGATTTGAAAGTAAAGGCTGGAGATGAAGTCAAGAAAGGCGACGTAGTATTGATTCTTGAGGCCATGAAAATGGAAAATATCATCAAGTCTCCCGGAGATGGCGTGGTATCAGAGGTAAAGGTAAACCTCAAACAAAGTGTGGAGAAAAACCAGGTTTTGATTACTTTCTAAAGCTTCCTGACGGGAAACTCAAAAAATACTAGCATTCTGAGGGATAGAAATTATATTTGTCCGGTGATTTTTGAAAACAGTCCAAAAAAATCAAACTCAGTGCCTGCTTGGTCAAGATAAAGGTTTAAGCAAAATGAGTTTGGAAAATCAAGCTTCATCAAGAAGAGGTGACATTTTAAAAACAAAGGGAAATAAAAAATGAAGTACAAAAGAATCCTCCTCAAACTCAGCGGAGAGGCCCTAATGGGTGACAAAAACTACGGGATTGACCCCAATAGGCTACAGCAATACACTGCTGAGATCAAAAAAGTAAAAGATATGGGTGTGGAAATCGCCATTGTCATTGGAGGAGGAAATATTTTTAGAGGGGTTCAGGCTGAAAAATCCGGAATTGACCGAGTACAAGGTGATTATATGGGAATGCTAGCCACCCTGATCAATGCGATGGCATTGCAAAGCGCCTTGGAGCAAGCCGGACTTTACACCCGCTTGATGTCTGGTATCAAGGTAGAAAGTGTGTGTGAACCCTTTATTAGAAGAAGAGCAATCCGACACCTGGAAAAAGGTAGAATCGTAATCTTTGGAGCTGGGATTGGTAACCCTTATTTCACAACAGACTCTACAGCCAGTCTTCGAGCTATCGAAATTGAGGCAGATGTAGTCTTGAAAGGCACCCGAGTAGACGGCGTATATACAGCAGATCCTGAAAAAGATAAATCAGCCACCAAATATCAAACCATCTCTTTTCACGAAGTGTATGAAAAAAACCTCAATGTCATGGACATGACGGCTTTTACACTTTGCCAAGAAAACAATCTGCCTATCATTGTATTTGACATGAATAAAGCCGGTAATCTCAGCAAACTCGTAGAAGGAGAGAAAGTCGGCACACTAATCACATCAATCTAAGCAATCTCATGGAAGAAATAGAACTGTATCTCGAGGAAGCAAAGGAACTCATGCAAAAAGCCGTGGATCATACGGCTGCAGAATTAGTCAAAATCCGTGCAGGAAAGGCCATGCCTAACCTACTCGATGGAGTCATGGTCCCCTACTACGGCACCCCTACTCCTATTAATCAAGTATCTTCTGTCACTACACCGGATGCTCGGACATTGTCTATTCGCCCTTTCGAAAAAAACCTAATCTCTGAGATCGAAAAGGCCATCATCAACTCTGACCTTGGCCTAGCTCCTCAAAACAACGGAGAGGTAGTCATTCTTACCATTCCTACACTTACTGAAGAGCGCAGACAAGCTTTGGTCAAGCAAGCCAAGCATGAGTGTGAAAACGGAAAAATATCCATCCGTACCGTACGTAAAGACACCAATGATTCGCTGAAAAAACTTCAAAAAGAAGGTGCTTCAGAAGATGAGGTGAAGCGTGCTGAAGACAAGGTTCAAAAATTCACCGATCAATATTCCGCTAAAATCGATGAACTTCTCGTGAAAAAAGAAGCGGATATCATGAAGGTCTAAAAACAAGAAAGCACATTAACTTTCAAAAGCCACTTTCGGAAAGAGAGTGGCTTTTTGGATTTTAAATGGGAAGAATCCGATCAATTAGGGAGGTATCTTGAAAAATCTCAGAACCCAAAATTCATGTATTTAGCTAAATTTATGAAGTTCACTTTAGATACAATCAAGCCCCCTAAGATTTTCAGCCAAACCTATCCCAATTCCAGCTTTCAGGTAATCAGCCCGGATAATTTTTATGAATTATCTGATCTGAGATAAATACCACTACTGTATCTGAATAAAGGTCGCCACACCAAATCTCACACCTCCACGCAGATAATTCCCATTTTCAAACCCTGCACCGATTTCCACTCTAAAAATTCTAAACAAATTATCCAAAGAATAGCCCACTTCTACGTAGTGAGGGGAGTTTTCGGTTTTAAGATAGTTCAAGAAAACATTTTCCTGCACTCCTGAAAATCGAAGCATCGGAAGCTGTGTCAAGAGAAACTTCCTAAACTGATAATGGAAAATTCCTGACAAATAAGAGCTTGAAGTGCTGTATTTGTAATAGTCCATAAATCGGAAATTGGAAGCAGGACCAAAGTTTGAAAAGATGGTACGATTGCCCCCGAAGTGCTTGAAGTCTGGAAAATAAACCCGATTGGAATTCAAGAAAGTCCCGGCACTCACATTGAAATCGAACTTCCCACTGATTCCAAAGGTGTAGTCATGCTCCACCCCGACACGAATGTGGTCAAAGTCTGCTGCAAAATCTTGCTGTCGGGTCAGTTGTGGAATAGCTTTGATGTAATCAAACCGAATCAATGGCGCTCGATCCGAAATAGGGTATTTTCGACCATTTCGGATACCGTATTTAATTCCAGGCCTCCATTCTACACCTAGCTGAAGCTTAGCAATCTGATGGTCTTGAAATGCCTCATTACCGGTCTCTACGTTTTCAGGTCGATTTGGGGTATAAATCCGCTCACCTCGATTATAAAAACTGTAATTCGAGTTATTGAAAAGCTGATTTCGCTGCGCATAGGTGAAATTCACCCGGTAGGTAAAGCCATAATCTACCCGATGAGCCCAAAATGCCCGACCAAAGCTTTGCTCATAGAGCTTCATGTAATTTTGTCTGAACAAGAGCGAATACAAGGCATTCACTTGCTCATTGATAGGCTCTCCTCCATTAAATTGATAAATAAAACGCCCCCCTTCAAGTCCGTAAGAGTAGCCCGAGGTGGGTTTGGTACCTGACCAGCGCAAGGTAGATTTTCCATAAAATCGCTTGCTACTGAAACCATATCTGAGTTCGGGTTCGATATTGAAACTCTTCCGAAAGACATTGACACTATCTGCCATCGGTATTTCTTTCGCTTTCCGATAGAAACCTGACACACCAACTTTCAGTCCCTCCACGGTATTGAAAGATATTTTGGTCCAATTTTGATTGAATCCTATGCTCCTACCTTTTCCAAAACTGTAAGTAGCCCCGTTAAGAAAGTCTAAGGGTCGATATTTCCTTCTTGCCTTTTTGGCTACTGAGTCTACCTCACTCATTTTGGCAGCTTCCACCACTGCCAGACTATCATCCCGCTCATAGCCTTGAATCTCCTTTGCTGTCAAAGGAACAGGCCGGATGCTATCCCAATAGCTCAAGTCCCGCTTTTTCGCAAGACTGTCCACTGTGTAATTCCGTTCGATAATCACCTCTTCTTCCCGTTGCTCTTGGAGCATTTCCTTTTCATACTCATTGAGAAGTTTTCGGTATTCCTTACGCGTCTTGGGAGTTTCACTGCTTAGCTTTTCTAGAAGCCCCAGATCTTCGGCTTCTTTTGCCATTGCATCTTGAGGCTTTTCCTCAATTTTTTCATCGATAATCTCAGGAGTTTGGACAAGGTCAGGATTCAGCACTACCTCATAATCACGGGTAGAAGCGAGGTAATTAAACTCACCGGCAAAGCCGAAAATCTTTCCTGAAAAGCGGTAGGTATGTGTAAAGGGCATCCAAACATTCTCAGCCACAGGGGCGTATTGTTGCTTGGCTTCGATTTGAAAACCCAAAAGCGAAGACTTAAGATCCAGACTATGAATGGCCCAAAGATCCTCGATAATGTAAATGTACCCGTCAAAAATCCGCTCGCCACGCGACCGAGGGATTACCCGGATTTTATTGACCATGACATCTTCATCAAAAAAACTTCCTTCATAGCGAAAGCGATAATACTGAAAGGCTGCTCGAGATAGTGGAGAGATGATTTCATTGATTTTTTCTTCGTAAAAACTCGTCTGAATGTACGGAGCGGGTGAAGTGTTTTGATTATCCCCATTGGTACGGATTGAGATGACCTCTTCTTCCAATTTGTCAGGTAATGAAAACCGGATCTTGGAAACCGACTCTGAAGTGTAGGCTTCATTCAGGTTCAGTCCATCTTTTTCAAGCGTTTTTTTAAGAAAAAAGGGAGCATCCGTCAATTGACCTGTTCCCTTCAGGTAGACAGTCATCTCATACGATTGGAGCTGCAGTCGATGGTACTTTGCCTTAGAGATGGCTTTCCTCATGATAGTCAAAGCGGGATCTTCAGCACCTGCCCGAACTTCTACCTGCTCAAGGGTGTAAATCTGAGGCTCCAATCTTACATCAAAATCTGTCCAAGCCCCTTCCTTGACAACCAAGGTCTCGATGCGTGATTTATATCCCAAAATTTGAAAATAGACATCGTAGATTCCCTCCGGTAATTTCATTTCATAATAACCTTCATCATTGGCAGGCACTCCATCTCCAAGGTTCCTAATGAAGACTGAAGCGTAAGGCAAAGGCTCTCCATCATTAGAAAAAACCCGACCACGAATTCCCTGAGAAAAAGAAGAAAATGAAATGAATAAAAATGACAATATTAAGAGTGAAAAAGCTGCAGGATTTTTCATATAAAGTAGAGTAATAGAAATAATTAAATAAAATTACGAGGAATAGATTTCCAGAGTTGTAAAATGCTCACCAGTCCAAACAAGGGGCTTTTTGGGACCAAAAACAAGGCGAAAAGAAAGCAAAAAGACCAATTTTAATTTTTTTAGGAAAAAAGACTACTTTTTAAAATTTTTTAAAGATGTCATTTCTTGAAATAGAGGCACTTCCTCGAAAGCTTCAAAATTTTCATTTTTTTAAAAATATTTCAATTTTTTAAGTTTTAATAAAAGGAAAACGATTTCCGTTAAAAATATTTCAATTAACAATTCGATAATATATGGAATTATTAAAATATACTTTATTCTATTAAAAGGCGCTTTTCCAACATACTACTTTGCACTTTGTTAAATATTGCAAAATCAAAAATAATACAACACATTAGTTTCGAAATTAAGTACTCATACCTATTTCGCTTTTTAACTAACAAAAAACCCTATGAGAAATTATTTACAACAGTTCAAAACATTGGCTTTTGCACTGACCCTCCTATTTGGGGTGTCTTTCCTAGCCAATGCGCAAAACAGAACCATCACAGGTACCGTCCTGGATGCTTCTCTTGGTGACCCTGTTCCCGGTGCCACTGTGCTAGTCAAAGGCACCACCCGCGGGGTTGCAACGGATTTGGATGGAAAGTTTACTCTTGACATTCAATCAGGCGATCAAATCTTGGTAGTTTCCTTTGTAGGATACCTAACCCAAGAAGTAGAAATCGGAAACCAAAGTAGCTTTACCATCAATCTGGAGGAAGATATCCAGAGCTTGGAAGAGGCGGTGGTGATTGGTTACGGTTCACAGGACAAAAAGGAAATCACTTCAGCGGTAGTTGGTGTGAAACCTGAAGACTTCAACCGTGGTAACGTTGCCAATCCGGCTCAGTTGCTTCAAGGTAAAGTAGCAGGTCTTTCCATTACACGTCCAGGTGGCAACCCAAATGCTGGGTTCAATGTACGTCTTAGAGGTCTTTCCACCTTTGGTGCCAACTCCTCTCCACTTATCGTATTGGATGGTGTGATTGGTGCTTCATTGGAAAACGTCGATCCGAACGATATCCAGTCGATTGATGTATTGAAAGATGGTTCTGCAGCTGCGATTTACGGAGCTAGAGGGTCCTCAGGTGTGATTTTGATTACAACTACCAAGAAAGGTAGCAAAGATGGCCGTGCTGAAGTAAGCATTAACTCTTTCGGAACATTGGATCAAGCGACCAACCTAATTCCAGTGCTTTCTCCAGAAGAGTTTGTGGCTAGAGGAGGAACGGATTTTGGAAGTGAGACAGATTGGAGACAAGAGTTAATTAGAGACGCATACTCTTATACTACTAACGCAAGTGTATCAGGCGGTTTTAACAACACCAATTATTTGGCATCTGTCAATTACCGTAACAACAACGGTATCGTAAAAGGATCTTCCAATGAAAGATTGAATACCAGAGTAAACTTATCCCAAGGTGCTTTGGATAACAGATTGCGATTCAATGTCAACCTTTCATTCACGACAGTCGAAGCAAATTCAGTGAACGATGCTGCATTTAGATATGCAACTATCTACAATCCAACTGCTCCTATCTTTGAAGATACAGAGACAGCAAATCAGCGGTTCGGAGGTTATTTCCAGCGTGACCTATTTGACTTCTTCAACCCAGTAGCATTGATCAATCAGCAAAAATTTCTAAACGAAATTAAGACTGCATTGACTTCATACCGAGTAGAGTATGACTTCCTACCAAACTTGACACTATCTGCTCAATATTCAGAAGACAGAAGAAATGAATTGATTGGTGGTTTCTGGTCTATTCAGGATTTCCAAGTAGGATTTGGTGCAACTGGATCTGCCGAGCGAATCACCAACGACCGGGTTCAAAGAATCTTCGAATCTACCCTTCGATATGAAGTAGATTTGTTTGACGGATTGAATCTTGCGCTATTGGGTGGTGTCGGTACGCAGACTACCAAAAACCAAGGATTCGGTGCACGGTCAAGACAATTCCTATTTGATACAGGATGGGATAACCTAGGAGCAGGTGCGCTTCGAATCGGTAACTTCACCAATATGTATTCTTATGCCAATCAGGATCAATTGAATTCTGTATTTGGTCGAGCTAACTTCAATTACAATAACTTCTTGTTCTTCTCTGCGTCTGTCAGAGCGGAAACTTACTCAGGATTTGGACCAGAAAATCAAACGGGTGTATTCCCAGCCTTCTCTTTGGGTTCTGACTTTACCCAGATTTTCGACATGGGAGTATTCTCTCAGTTCAAGCCAAGAGTATCTTACGGTGTGACTGGTAACCTTCCTCCATCTCCTACCCTTGCTTTGGGTGTATTTGGAAATGGTAACCGAATTGACTTGGATGGTGATCCTTTGAGTACGGATGATATCTATGTAGGTATTGTTCAAAACTCCAACCCAAACAGATTCTTGAAGTGGGAGACTAAGAAAGAATTCAACGTTGGGGTTGATTTCGGTATCTGGGATAACAAAGTAACTGGTAGCATGGACTACTACACCAGAAATATCTCCGACCTACTATTCAATGTACCTGTAGGTGGTGGACCAAACATCTTCGATCCAGGACGATTCAACACAGTGGGTAGTACTTGGGTTAACCTAGCTGATTTGAGTAATGCAGGTTTTGAATTCGCTGTAGCAGTAAATGGCTTGAATTTGGGTGAAGTGCTTTGGACACCTAGCGGTAACTTTACCATCTATCAAAGAACTCAAATCGAAAGCTTATCAGCTTCTGGTCTTGGATTTGATGAATTACGATTTGCAACTCCAGGTTCTCCAGGACAGAACAACAACCCAATTATCTACAATAGAGTAGGTCAGACATTGGGTGATATCTATGGACCAAGACTATTGGGACTTTCTGAGTCAGGAGAATATATCTTATCTACTACCAACCCAGATGAATTCGAAAGACTTGGTAATGGTCTTCCAAAAGGTGAGTTTGGTTTTGCCAACAACTTTGCTTGGAGAAACTGGACATTGAACTTCTTCTTAAGAGGTGTGTGGGGTCATGACCTTTACAACTCTTACAGAGGATTTTACGAAAACGCGGATGGAGCTTCTGTAACTTGGAACTCTGTGATTACAGACAAGACTCCAACCAATCCGGTGGTGACCTCAACCCCAACCTTCAATAGCTCGTATGTAGAAAATGCAAGCTTTGTTCGTTTGGATAACATGGAGTTAGGTTACAATTTCAGAACTAATTCTCCACATATTGGTTCTTTTAGAGTGTACTTCGCTGCTCAAAACCTGTTTACCATCACCAACTACACTGGTATCGATCCAGAGGCTAGAGTAACTGATGCTGAAAACGGTGATGGATTTACCACAGCACTTTCTCCAGGTATCGAGCGAAGAAATACATACTTCCAAACACGTTCCTTCACTTTGGGACTTTCTTTGAACTTCAAATAATCAATCAAAACACAGAGATATGTTTAAATCAATTCGAAAAACCTTTCTTTTGATCCCTGCGACATTGATGCTGGGATCATGCTGGGAGTTGGATCAAGAGGTGCTGGATGGGATTACACAGGAAGAGGTGAATAATAGCAACAATCCGGTATTGATTGATGTCTTGAAAGCCTCTGCTTACTCAAGAATTGTAGGTAGCTGGGGTGGTCACAACAGTATTTGGTCCATCTATGAGGTCTCCTCTGATGAGATGGCTATTCCTCAAAAAGGTGCTGACTGGGAAGATGGTGGCCTTTGGCTACGTGCTCACAGACACACTTGGCAAGCTTCCGATGAAGCCTTCAACAACTCTTGGGCTTATTGCTACACTGCAATCGGTGAAATCAACAACTTGATCGTTTCTTATAGAGATGTTCAAGCTCTGACTGCTGAACTTAGAGTACTTAGAGCATTGGTATATTCTTGGCTTATTGACAGCTTCGGAAATGTTCCAATCGTAACCGAAGATGACTTAGAGGGTAATCCTACCAACAATTCCCGTCAGGAGGTATTTAACTTTATCGAGCAGTCTATCTTAGAAAACGTGGATTTGCTTCCTAAAACTGATACCAAGACGACTTTAAACTACTATTCAGCTCATGCCATCTTAGCTAAGCTGTATTTGAATGCTGAAGTTTATACTGGAACGGCTCGATGGGCTGATGCGGAAGCTGCAGCTAACGTAGTCATCAATAGTGGTCTTTATTCACTTTCATCTAACTTCTTTAGCAATTTTGCTACTAGGAATGGAGGGTCAACAGAAAACATTCTAACGCTTCCATATGATGAAAATAATGCCGGTGGATTCAACTTGGTGCAGATGACACTTCACTACTCCAGTCAGGCTACCTATAACCTACAGGAGCAGCCATGGAACGGATACGCTTCTTTGGAAGAGTTTTACAACTCGTTTGATGACAATGATGTCAGAAAGAATTCCTTCTTGGTAGGTCCGCAGTTTGCCGCGGATGGTACTCGCTTAATTGATATTTCTGCTGAAGCAGATGATCCAGATGGACAGCCTTTGACCTTCACTCCAGAAATCAACATGTTGGCTCCAAATGCATTTCGTCAAGCAGGTGTTCGGGTAGGAAAATTTGAGTTTGCTTCAGGTGCGGCTTCATCTTTAAGCAATGATTATCCATTGTTCAGATTAGCAGATATGTATCTGACTAAAGGAGAAGCGGCTTTCCGTCAAGGAAAAACTGGTGATGCACTTGCAGCCATCAACATGGTGAGAGAAAGAGCTGGTATGCCTGCTTTCACTTCTTTAACCCTCGAAGACATCTATGATGAGCGAGGAAGAGAAATGTTTGCAGAAGCTTCCAGAAGAACTGATCAGATCCGTTTCGGTACCTGGAATGATCCATGGTGGGAAAAAGGACAGTCTGAACCATTCAGAGCTTTATTCCCTATTCCATTGCAGCAAATCAATGCTAACCCTAGCTTGGTACAGAACCCAGGTTACTAATCACATATTAATTTGAATCAAAAAGGAAGTGTACATTCGTGCACTTCCTTTTTTTTACAAACATGAAGAAGTCAGCTTCTTTCCTTTTTATTCTTTTTTCCATACTCGCCTCCTGCCAGAAAAAAGGAGAAAGCGAGCAAATACTTTTTGAAAAAATAAAGCCTGAGGAGTCAGGCATAACATTCAGAAATGACCTGAACTATACCGAGTCAGTTAACCCTTATACTTTTCGAAACTTCTACAATGGGGCTGGAGTCGGTTTAGGAGATTTAAATAATGACGGACTGATTGATATTGTTTTCTCAGGAAATCAGAGCCCCAACAAAATCTATCTCAACCAAGGAAACTTCAAATTCAAAGACATTACGGATTCCGCCGGGATTATTTCCCAAAATGAATGGAATACCGGAGTAAGCCTAGCAGATGTGAATCAGGACGGTTTACTCGATATTTATTTTTGTAAATCTGGCCCTCTCAACAGTGCCAATCGAGCCAATGAGCTCTATATCAATCTTGGAAATCTACAATTTGAGAATCAAGCAAAAGCATATGGCTTGGATGAAGTTGGACTCTCCCAACATGCGGTTTTTTTTGATTTTGACAAAGACGGAGATTTAGATTTATACCTTCTGAGTAATTCCGCCCGCTCGGTGGGTGTATTTGATCTCAGGGAAGGGCAACGTGAAATCCGAGATCCCGAAGGTGGGAATAAGCTTTTCAGAAACGATGGAGAAAAATTCACCGATATCAGCGAGCAAGCAGGGATTTATGGTAGCGTGATTGGCTATGGACTCGGGGTAACGGTCGCAGACCTCAACGAAGACTTTTGGCCTGATCTATACGTTTCCAATGACTTTTTCGAGCGGGATTACCTCTATCTCAATAATCAAGATGGAACTTTCCGGGAGGTTCTCCCTGATCTTTTACCCGAAATCAGCATGGGTTCTATGGGAGCTGATATTGCTGACCTCAATAATGACGGGCTTCCCGAGATATTTGTCACTGAAATGCTTCCGGCTGATCTAGCGCGTGCCAAAACCAAAACTCCATTTGAGGAATGGGACAAGTATCAATCTAATCTGAAGGCTGGTTACCACCGACAATTTACTCGAAATACCCTCCAAAGAAACTTGGGGAAAAACCCAAATTCTGATTTACCCCTGTTTACGGAGATAGCCCGAATGGCTGGCGTGCATGCTACCGATTGGAGTTGGGGAGCTCTGATCTTTGATGCCAACTTGGATGGTTTGAAAGATGTTTTCGTAGCCAATGGCATCGTGAAGGACCTGACTGACTTTGATTTCGTAGATTTTTACATGAACAATCAGGAGAAGATCGAGGATTATCGGGCAGATTCCATTTTGGTCACCAAGATGATCGACGCCTTTCCTTCCAATCCACAGGTCAATTTTTGGTTCAAAAACCAAGGGAACTGGTCATTTGAAAATCAGGCAGAAACGAGTGGATTGGATCAAGCGACCTTTAGTACGGGGGCAGCCTACGGTGATCTAGATAATGACGGAGACTTGGATCTGGTGGTAAACAACCTCAATGATGAAGCAGGAGTCTATCGAAATACCAGCATTGAGCATGGGAAGAACAATTTTATAGGTTTGGACCTCAGCGGATACTTTGGAGCCAAAGTAAGAGTCACGACCCCTTCAAAAATACAAGTTCAAGAGTACCATCCAGTCAAAGGGTATATGTCCTCTGTGGATCCCCGTTTGGCCTTTGGATTGGGAGATGAATCTTCCATTGAGGAAATCCAAGTAATTTGGCCTGATTTGAGTGAGACTATTCTCAAAAATATTTCCGCAAATCAATACCTAAAGCTCTCCCCTTTAGAAAAGGAGCTTTTAAAGGATCAGAAAGACTTGGTTTCTCCACTCTTTGAAGAGCTCCCACTTCCCGAAAGTATCAAGCATCAAGAAAGTCCTTTTGTGGATTTCGATCGGGATAGACTTCGGTTTTGGTCCATCAGTAATGAAGGGCCGAGAATAGCATCCAATACAGAAGCGGATGAATCGCTGATTTTTCTTCCGGGAGCAAAGGGCTATCCTTCCCAACTATTCAGAATAGATCAGGCTGGAAAAACCAAGGAAGAAAGTGAGCGATTGGTAGGGCAAAATCCAGAAATGGAAATCGTAGGAGCTGCATTTTTCGATGCCAACGGAGATGGACGGCAAGATTTACTCACATGGTCCGGAGGAATAGAATTCCCGGCTCGCAGTCCTCAATATCGTGATCAACTTTTCATCCAAAACGAACAAGGAGAGTTCATTTTAAGTGAACAAGAATTCGATTCCCGACCCACCGCTTTCGCCCTTTCGTATGATCTGGACCAAGATGGGGACGAGGACTTGATCTTTGGATACCGTGCCCAGCCTTTTGCCTATGGAGTACCGGAAGGATTGGGTATTTGGGAAAATGATGGAAAAGGGAACTTCAAAGACATTTCCGAATCCTATGGAGAGTCTATTGTCAACCTAGGTATGTTGACAGATGGGGCATTGGCCGACTTGGATGGAGATGGCATTAGCGAGCTAATTGTGGCGGGAGAATGGATGGCTATTCAGATCTTTTCATTGGATGAAAAACTATCAAACCGTACTACCGAATTTGGATTTGCAGAAAGTACAGGTCTTTGGAATCGACTTTTGGTGAAAGATATTGATAGAGATGGATACCCGGAAATACTAGCAGGAAACAGTGGAACCAATTCCCGTCTTCACTTCAAAAATCATTCAAAGCTTCGCATGTATATCAATGATTTCGATCAAAATGGAAGTTTGGACCCGATTCTTTGCGAGTTTGATGGGGAGAAATCAATTCCTTGGGTGATGAAAAACGCCCTACTCAAGCAAATCCCATCACTTCGAAAAAACCTAGTTCGCTATTCAGACTATCAGGATAAAAGCATGGAGGAGCTTTTCCCTGCCAATTCCCTTTCAAACTCCTTAATTTTGGAGGCTGAAAATCTGGAAACTACCCTTTGGAAAAATGAGAATGGGAAGCGATTTACCAAGTCAGAATTGCCGCAGGAAGTACAGCAAGCTCCGGTATTTGCGATTCATTCGCTTGAGACGGCAGCTGGCCAATACCTCATCTTGGGAGGCAATCAGAGTCGTATCAAACCAGAACTTGGAACGCAACTAGCTTCCTATGGATGGGTTTTACAAAAAGACAATTCAGGAAAATGGAAGGCTATGATGCCTGTCGAAAGTGGAATGGCAATTCCAGGAGAAATCCGGGATATCCTAGCCATCCAAAACAATCAATATTTAATCGTAAGTAAAAATGATGATAAACCGGTTCTATTTAAGATTCGTCCTTAGCTGTACCATGCTATCGAGTTTGATTTCTTGCCAAAGCGAATATCAAAAAATAGAGCAAGAGGAACTTTCCTCAGGCGAGATCAATAATGAGCTCTTTCTGGATTTGGAATTAGGAATGGTAAGAAAGGACTTCTTCCAGACTTGTTGGGATTGGAATAAAAAAGGAGTGCTGAGCAATGGCCCCACCGAGCTTTCCGTTGAATACAATGTAACCCTACCTTCCGGAAAAGAAGCTAAAATGCGGTTCTACCCCAAATTTGAAGATGATAAGATCTACCTGATGCCGGTGGAATTCACCTATGAGGGATGGGCTCCATGGAATGAAGAGCTAAGCGTGGAAAACCTCCGAGAAGATGTCGTAGCTCAATTTGAAGAGTGGTACGGACCTGGATTCTTTGAAGTCAGTAATGAAGATCGAAGTCTGATAGCCTTTGTGAAAATCGATGGTAATCGCAGAGTTCGGGTTTTCAAAAAAAGCCTCTCCGTAGTAAGGGCTGAGATAGCCGACTTAAACATTTTGAAAAGCCTAGAAGAAAACGAATGAGAAATTACTCTTACATAGCACTCAGTTTAATCTTGGCTTTTTCCTGTAAGCAAAAGGAGGAGAAGGCTCCCACTCTTTTTCAGGAATTAGACCCCGCAGTCTCTGGAGTAAACTTTAGCAATGACCTATCCTTTGACGAGGATTTCAATATTTTCACTTACAGAAATTATTACAACGGAGGTGGAGTAGCTCTAGGGGATGTCAATCAAGACGGACTACTCGACATCTACCTCACCGCCAACCTGGGACCGAACAAACTTTATCTAAACCGAGGAAATTTAAAATTTGAGGATGTCACGGAGCAGGCAGGAGTTGCCGGGACCCGTGCATGGTCTACAGGTGTCGCGATGGCTGATGTGAACGGTGATGGACTGCTGGATATCTATGTTTGCAACTCCGGGGATATTTCCGGCGACAATAAGCAAAATGAGCTTTTCATCAATCAGGGTAATGGGAATTTCTCAGAAGAGGCCGAAAAATATGGCCTAGCTGATGAGGGGTTTTCTACGCACGCCGTGTTTTTCGACTATGACAAGGATGGTGACCTAGACGTCTACCTTCTAAACAATAGCTATCAGGCCATTGGTAGCTTCAATAAAATGCAAAATGAGCGCCCCAAGCGAGACCCGGTTGGTGGTGACAAGCTCTTCCGAAATGATGGGGAAAGCTTCACAGATGTCAGCGAAGAGGCGGGAATTTACGGATCGATTATTGGTTTTGGGCTAGGCATCACGATCGGAGATGTGAATCAGGATACTTGGCCGGACATTTTCATCTCCAATGATTTTTTTGAAAAGGACTATCTATACATCAACAATCAGGACGGAACCTTCACTGAATCTTTGGAGTCCTCTATGCGATCCATTTCCGCGGCTTCCATGGGTGCGGATATTGCAGATATAAACGGAGATGGCTTATTGGACATTTTTGTCACAGATATGCTCCCTGAACCCTTGGAGAGACTGAAGCAGGTAACCACTTTCGAAAATTGGGATAAGTTTCAATTCAATAAAAATCACGGCTACCATTATCAGTTTTCGAGAAATATGCTCCATCTGAACAATGGGGATGGAAGCTTTAGCGAAGTCGGCCGGCTTGCCAACGTGGAAGCTACCGATTGGAGTTGGGGAGCCCTGATTTTCGACATGGATAGCGATGGCAAGCGGGACCTTTTCGTAGCCAATGGCATTTATCAAGATATTACCGACTTGGATTACCTGAACTTCATCGATGATGAAGACACTAAAGTAAAAATTATTACGGGAGAGGGTGTAGATTACCGGGCATTGATAGATCCCATTCCGATCACTCCAGTTCCAAACTATGCCTATCAGAATCAAGGCAACCTGAAGTTTGTCAATCAAGCTGATGCCTGGGGATTGGGAGAAGCCATCCATTCTAATGGAGCTGCTTATGGGGACCTCAACAACGATGGATACCCTGATTTGGTCATCAACAATGTAAATCGTCCTGCACAGCTTTTCATCAATCAGGCCGACAGTTTGTTGAGCGAAAAAAACAACTTGCAAATCCAGCTAGAAGGAAAAGGTAAAAACACCTATGCGATTGGAACTCAAATTCAAATCAAGGCTGGAGAGGAGATTTTCTATCAGGAGCAAATGCCCAATCGGGGCTTTCAATCCTCTGTCGACCCAAAAATCACGATCGGACTTGGAAGCATAATCAAACTTGATGAAATCCGCATCACTTGGCCTGACAACAGGGAAACCATCCTCAAGGATCAAGACGTCAACCAATTAATTTCCCTGAAATGGGAGGATGCAAAAGAAGCCATTGAGCGTCCTTCTTCTGATTCTGATTTTGGGACTTTCAAAAAAGAGAATAAAGATCAGCTCGCCTTCGAGCACCGGGAAAACATCTTCGTGGATTTTGATCGGGATAGATTGACGTATCACCTGTTTTCTACCGAGGGGCCGGCCATGGCCACAGCCGATGTGAATGGAGATGGGCTGGAGGACTTTTACTTTGGAGGATCAAAGGATGCAGCAGGACAGATTTTCTTAGGCACTTCTACCGGCAAGTTTAAATTCAGTTCGCAGGAAGCCTTCGAAGGAGATAAAAATTCAGAGGATACCGATGCGGTATTTTTCGACGCCAATGGAGATGGATCTTTGGATCTCTTTGTAAGCTCCGGAGGAAATGAATTCCCGCTAAATGCCCTAGATCTTGCTGACCGACTTTACCTAAATGACGGCAAGGGAAATTTCACCAAATCCGAAAACAGTGGCTTGCAAAGCCTTCGTGGCAGCAGCTCAGTAGTCGTCCCGATAGACATCAATGAAGATGGTGCAATGGACTTGTTTATCGGTGACCGTTTGGTTCCTTTCGTTTATGGCGCTCCTGCCAGCAGTCATATTTGGATCAATGATGGAAGCGGGCGATTCACCGAACAAACACAAAACTATGCACCAGAACTGCTAGAAATCGGCATGGTCACCGATGCTGCCAAGCTTGACTGGGATGGAGATGGAAAGGAAGATTTGGTCCTAGTTGGAGATTGGATGGCCCCAACCTTTTTCAGAAATACCGGTGGAAAGCTGGAAAAAATCAGCATGCCTGAAATGGAAAGCAAAAAAGGCTGGTACCGAAGTCTCAAAGTAGCTGACCTCAACAAGGATCAAAAACCGGATTTGATTTTAGGAAATCAAGGGCTAAATACCCGATTCAAAGCATCTGAGGAACAGCCTGTCCGCTTGTACTTAAATGATTTTGATCAAAACGGCTCCATTGAGCAGCTTTTCACCACCGTCCGAAACGGAGTCGCTATTCCATACACGCTCAAACACGAACTGGAAAAGCAGGTCCCAAGTATCAAAAAGAAATACATCCGCTACAGCAATTACAATAATCAAACGCTGGAGCAGATTTTTGATCAAGAAACCATCGGAAAATCCATTATCAGCGAAGTCAATCATTTGGAATCAGGGGTATTGATGAATCAAGGGTCAGGGAAATTTGAATGGAAATCCCTCCCGATTGAAGCACAGCGGTCCATGATTTTTGCGATTGAAACAGCTGATCTGGACGGTGATGGTATTCTGGATCTGATCTTAGGAGGAAATCTTTATGGGATCAAACCCGAAATCGGAAAATCGGATGCCAGCTATGGTGAAGTGCTGCTTGGGAATGGGGATGGAACGTTCCGCTTTATTCCTAATCGCATTCATTCGATGCAATTGCAGGGAGAAGTTCGTCATTTCAAATGGCTAAGTGATTCAAGGCTGCTAGTAATCAAAAACAACGCGGCGGCAGAAATTTGGAAGTATGAGGAGTAGAATCAAAAGCAGATTAATTCTCGGTATTCTCGGCCTATCACTCTCTTTTTATTCATGTGAAAAAAGAAAAAAAGAGAAAAGCCTCTTTGAGCTCATTCCTGCAGAGAAGTCCGGTGTAACATTTGAAAATTCACTTCAATCCACGGACTCATTGAATATCCTGGAGTACCTCTATTTCTACAATGGAGGAGGAGTTGCAGCTGGAGACATTAATAATGATGGTCTGGTAGATTTATTTTTTACGGGAAATCAGGTTCCCAACAAGCTGTACCTAAATAAGGGCAATCTTCAGTTTGAAGATATCAGTGAATCCTCAGGAGTTCAATCTGTCAAAGGCTGGTCCAATGGGGTCATTTTCGGTGATGTAAATGGAGATGGCTTTTTGGACATTTATATCAGCCAAGTGGGTGATTACAAGGGGATCCAAGGTCATAACCGACTTCTCATCAATCAAGGAAATCTGACATTTGAAGAAAAATCAGGGCAATACGGGGTTGATTTCAAAGGGTTTGGGACTCATGCGGCATTTTTTGATTTTGACAGAGATGGAGACCTCGACCTTTACTTGCTGAATCATGGTGTGAAGTCCCCGGAGGTTTTTGCCCAATCAGAAAACCGATATAAAGCAGATGAAGGGGGAGATCGACTATTGAAAAACTTATCCGTAGAAGGAGAAGATCGCTTTGTGGATGTCACTGAGTCTGCCGGAATTTACTCTAGTATTCTAGGCTTTGGCCTGGGTGTAGCTGTCGAGGATTTCAATGGAGATGGCTGGCCGGACCTTTACGTTTCGAATGATTTTACAGAAAACGATTACCTCTACCTAAATCAGCAAGACGGGACTTTTAAAGAATCCCTTGAATCTCTGATTGCCAACACTTCTCGCTATTCCATGGGAAATGATGCCGCCGATCTCAATGGAGATGGAAGGCCCGATATCATAACCACCGATATGCTACCGGAAGACCCGGAAATCTGGATGAAATCAGTTGGGGAGGACAAAGTAGAGGTTTACTCGATCAAAAAGCAGTTCAATTATGGAGACCAATATGTCAGAAATCACCTTCAGCTAAATCAGGGCAAAAAGGGTTTCAGTGAAATTGCGCTTTATGCCGGTACTTTTGCTTCAGACTGGAGTTGGTCCCCTTTAATTTTTGATATGGACAATGATGGCTTGATGGACATCCACATCACCAATGGTATAGTCAAAAGACCGAATGATCTGGACTTTATCCAATATTCTCAGGAGGCTGACCCTAACATGACTTTCTCGGAGCTTCGCAAAAGACAAATCGACATGCTCCCAAGCGTTAAGCTTCCAAATTACGCTTTTCAAAATCAGGGTAATCTAAAATTTGAACAGGTACAATCAAGCTGGGGACTTGATCAGGAGTCCTATTCCAATGGCAGTACTTATGCCGATTTGGACAATGATGGGGATTTGGATCTCATTATCAATAATCTGGATCAACTAGCTTTCATCTACCAAAATCAAAGTGAAAGGCTAAATAGAAATTTTGTCCAAATCAGTCTTTCCTCAAGCAGCAAAAACCCATTTGGGATTGGGGCAGAAGTCCAGGTTTTTGCCGGAAAAAGAGTTTTCCGTCAATTCCTCAGTACCTCGAGAGGATTTCAATCTGGCACGTCTACTGTCCTGACTTTTGGGTTGGGCGAAATCGACGCTATTGACTCCGTACAAGTAAGTTGGCCAGAAGGAGAACAAGAGACCCACAAAAACATCCAAATAAACACCCTACAAAAGCTCCAAAAAGGGAATGGTGAATTAAGTGAAAGTAAACTGACAGTTGAGGAGGAAATTCTGCCTGAAAGTCCCTTCAACTGGATACATCAAGAAAAAAACAGCATCAAAGAGAGTGATAGGGAATACCTCATCCCAAGAAGTTATGCCATTTCTGGACCCGCAGTAGCGGTAGCAGATGTGAATGGAGATGGGCTGGAGGATGTGTATTTGGGAGGTGCTAAGGATCAGGCTGGAGAATTGCATTTGCAACAGGCAGATGGATCATTTGAAAAAATTGAAAACCCAACCTTCAACCAATTGGCCCGGGCAGAAGATATCGTTGCCACTTTTGCTGACTTGAATGGAGATGGTGCATTAGATCTCTACGTAGCAAGTGGGGGAAATGAACTCGAGCAAGGAAATCTATTTCTTTTTGATCGGGTGTTTTTGGGCAATGGTACCGGTCAGTTTACTTTCTTCCCGAATGCTTTGCCTCCAATCGGCGAAAATACGGCAGCGATAGCACCCTCAGATGTAAATGGGGATGGTGCCTTAGACCTCTTTATCGGAGCTTCTAATGTGGCAGGTGATTATGGAGCAAGCCCCAAAAGCTACCTGCTAATCAATAATGGAAATGGACAATTTCGAGAGCAAACCGAAGAATGGTTTGGAGAAGATATTGATTTCGGAATGGTCAATTCAGCCAAGTGGAACGATTTGGATCAGGATGGGACTGATGAACTCCTACTTTCAGGGGAATGGCAAAAAGTCCGTGTTTTCAAGAAAACTGATGGCAAGCTCGTAGAATTTTTCCCTGAGGGTTTGGAGAATTCGTCCGGATGGATCAATGACCTACAGCTAGCAGACATTAATGGAGATGGTCTTTTGGACATTCTCACCGGAAATTTGGGATTGAACTCCAAGCTAAAAGCCAGCCCGGAAAAACCAGTCTATCTCTATCACCATGATTTCGACGAAAATGGGCAGGCAGATCCGCTAATCTTTCATTTTATGGGTGAAAAATTGGTACCATTTGCTACCCGGGATGACTTGATCAAGCAAATACCCGGAATCAAACGTAAGCATCCGAACTATCAGGAATATGCCCAAATTAAAAGTCCCGAGGACCTTTTCCCTGAAAATACCCTTGACCAAGTGACACCCAAAAAAGCGGTGGAATTCCGTTCGGGTGTTTACTTTCAAAACCAAGACGGAAGCTTTACATTTGAACCATTTCCTTGGGAAGCTCAGCTAAGCCCGATATTTGCCATCCATTGGAACGAGGATACCAAAACCCTAATTTTGGGAGGTAATTTCTCAGGATACCGAGTGGATTTGGGAAAAGCAACTGCATCTTCCCTTTCTGCATGGAAATGGGAGGAGAACCAATGGAAAAAGGTCGAATTAGATGAAAATCTACCCCTTCATGCAGAGGTGAGAGCTTTGTTTGAGATCAAGAAACAGGTATTTGCATTGACGCATAATGGCCCCATTTATCCCCTAGAACAAATACAGGAATGATAAATATCATAGGCTGTTTTCATAAATTAACCTAGCTTTGTCCCTATCGTACAAAGTAACAGGGAGTTGATTAACTCCACGACGAAAAAATCAAAGCTTTAATAGATTAAAATTACCCGATTATGCGTAGCATACGTCTACTTATCTTATCCATTTTCCTGATTACTGTTTCCTGCCAAGAGCCTGTAGATTACAGTCAGGTCATCACAGATGGAAGCTATATTTCCAGAGCACAAGACCGGATCACAGAGGTGATCATTCATGATATTTTCTCCCCTCCGGTGGCAGCTCGGATCTACTCCTATTCATCCTTGGCAGCTTACGAAGTTGCTGCAGCCTCAGACCCTGCCTACCAGTCTCTTTTGGGGCAGTTGAAGGGTTCCGAATCAGTGAGTTTTACCATTCCAGAAAAAGTCTACCCACCACTTGCCTCTTTGGCAGCCTATTACACAACAGGGACGGCACTCATTTTCTCGGAGGACATGGTCAATGCCCATCGGGATGGGATTTATGAAGAATTACGGGAAAAAGGAATCCCGGATGATGTATTTGAAGCATCTTTGGAGTTTGGTCAAGAGGTTGCAGATGCTGTGATTGCTTATTCCAAAAAAGACAATTACCACGAAAGCCGCTCATTCCCAAAATACACGGTAACAAATCTTCCGGGTACCTGGGAACCTACACCTCCTGCATATATGGAGGGAATCGAACCCCATTGGAATAAGATCAGAACATTTGTGATCGATTCAGCTGCTCAATTTAAGGTATCTCCTCCCCCACCTTTTTCCACAGATCCAAATTCAGAATTTTATAAACTGGCTTACGAAGTCTATGAAACAGTAAATAAAGCCAAGCAGGAAGAATTAGATATTGCGATGTTTTGGGATTGTAATCCATACAAGATGAATGTCAAAGGTCACGTGATGTTTGCCGAGAAAAAGATTACTCCCGGAGGGCATTGGATGAGTATTGCTGCCATCGCTTCCAAAACCGCAAATGCAGATTGGAAAAAGACCGCCGAAGCCTTGGCTTTGACCGGAGTATCCCTGCATGATGCCTTTGTGGCTTGCTGGGATGAGAAATATCGAAGCGTTTTAATTCGCCCAGAAACATACATCAATCAATACATTGATGAAGAATGGTTGCCTATTCTACAGACACCTCCATTTCCTGAGCATACCAGCGGACATAGCGTCGCCTCCACCGCTGCTGCCTATACCTTGACTCAGATCTTTGGTGAGGAATTTCATTTTGTGGACAGTTCAGAGGTAAATTATGGGCTTCCTGTTAGAGAATATGATTCATTTTTGGAAGCCTCTTCCGAAGCAGCGATTTCCAGATTGTATGGCGGTATTCACTACATGCCTGCTATTGAGGAGGGAGTATGGCAAGGAAGACAAGTGGGTGAGTTGATCTGGAAACGAATCAGCACCAAGCCAAAAAATTTAGCAGAAAACAATTAATTTAAGCAGCCCGAAAGGGCTGTTTTTTTTACCCAAAAAACCTAAAGACAAATGGCTAATCCGATATGGATCATGACTTCAGCTTTCGATCAGCTGAATTTGGAGCAAACTATCACCAAAGCAACTGAAATTGGCGTGCAGGGCTTGGACCTTTGCGTCTTTCGAAGGGATGGCACAAGGGATGATTTTGTAGCCACACACTTGGACTATGAAAGTTTTGGCCCTGAAGATGCTCATCGGATTATTGAGCAATTCAACCAAGCTTCTCTTCGTCTTTCGATCGGAGCCTTTGAAAATTTGATCGGAGGTGATCCCATTCAGCGTGTCAAAAATCAGAACCATTTACTCCGACTCATCCGAATGGCCCACCTCCTCGGAGGGGATGAGAATGATGTGAAAGTTGGCACTTTTGTCGGTTACAATCATGAATTGGGAAATCAAGAAGGTGGGTTTGAAAAGAATCTACTTGAATATCAAAAGATCTTTTCTCCAATTATTCAATATGCAGCCGACTTAGGAGTCAGCATACTCTATGAGAACTGCCCAATGGAAGGCTGGAGAAGTTCAGGTCAGTTTAGTACTTACAACAACTTGCCTGGGGTACTAGCAGCACGTAAACTCATGTATGAATTGATTCCTGCCAAGAATCATGGGGAAATCTACGACCCTTCCCACGATATCTGGCAGCACACAGATCCTGTGGAAGTGATCAAAAATACGGATTTGAGTCGCCTGAAGCGTATCCATGTCAAATCCACCCGCAACAACCCTGATCCTTTCTGGGGTAATATGTATCCCATGCATCAGATTCCTGAAGATTGGGCCAAAAAGGCCGGAATCCCATCCAGCTCCAATCCTTGGGACAGACATCATTATGAGGCTACGCTTCCAGGATTTGGTCTGGGTGATCATTTGGACTGGCGGGCTTTTGTAAATGTTTTGAAGGAAAAAGGCTTTTCAGGACCTTTTGAAATAGAAAATGAAGCAGTTCTATCCAAACAAACCGGAAAAATGGGTGCAATCGTTCAAGGCTGTAAAGCTGCTGTCCAAAATTTAGCGCCACTTCTCTATGAATTGACTGATGAAGGCTGGGTATATCCACAAGCTGAGTATCAAGCTCTGAAAGATATCAATCGAAAAGACATACCATTGGTGACAATGGAGGACTTGCAAGCCTAGAGTTTATATTGGCTGTAAATAAAAGTTTATACTGGTAAAATAAACTTGGATATGGGATAATTCAGGATTGGGGAATTACTTTCCTGACTCATAGCCTTGATCTACCTTGAAGTCTGGACCTTCCGCAGCTTCTACCGCTAGCTGATCGCATCGCTCATTTTCTATATTTCCCGCATGGCCTTTCACCCAGACAAACTTGGGCTTATACTTCAGATGAAGCGGAATGTACCGAAGCCAGAGATCAGGGTTTTTTTTGTCCTTAAAGCCCTTTTTCTGCCACCCCCAAAGCCAACCTTTTTCGACAGCATCCACGACATACTTGCTATCTGAGTAGATCGTCACGGGAATTCCCGTAAGCTTTAACTCCTGCAAAGCTCGGATCACTGCCAAAAGCTCCATGCGATTGTTGGTGGTCAGGCGAAACCCTTCGGAAAGCTCTTTTCGGTGCTTATTAAACTTCAGAACCGCTCCATAGCCACCGGGACCCGGATTGCCTTTGGCAGCTCCATCTGTGTAAATGGTAATCATGATGTAAAGAAAGGGAATTTGCCCTGTTAGACAATTTCCATGGGGAAGGCATTGCTTTTGAAAATTTTCACAGCGATGGAAAGCAAAATAATCCCAAAGATCCTTCTGAGTACATCCAGGCCTGTTTTGCCAAGTTTACGCTCCAGCCAAGAGGTACTTTTCAATACCACATAAACCAAGATCAAATTCAGGACAATCCCGATGGCGATATTTACCTGATCAAACTCGGCCTTCAAAGTCAAGATAGTGGTCAAAGTACCAGCACCGGCTATCAAAGGGAAGGCAATAGGAACAATAGATGCCCCTGTGGAAGCTTCTGGATCCGGCTTAAAAAGCTCAATTCCCAAAATCATCTCAGCCCCCAAAGCAAAAATGATCAAAGCACCAGCGATGGCGAAGTCCTCTACCCCGATACCAAAGAGGGATAAGATGGTTTTTCCTCCCAGAAGAAAAAGAATCATCAAGACACCTGCCGCCAGGGTGGCTTTTTCGGACTGAATGTGTCCGGCTTTTTTACGCAAATTGATGATGATCGGTATAGATCCGAGTATATCTATCACCGAAAAGAGGATCAATGAAACCGACAGTATTTGCTTGAGGTCAATCATGCCGCAAAAGTAGACATTTCTTTGCCGGAAAAGAAAGAAGGCCGGATTATGAAATTATTACTCAGAGGGAAAACCTGAGTTCATCTAATTCTAGCCTAAGAATCAGTTCTTGAAAAAGTACTCAAATCCAAAAAACGCTAGAATCACCAAGGTAGCAAGTAAAGGAATACTCATCCGGACTAGGAATTCCTTTCCCCTTCCTTCCTTACGATAAAGATTATAGATGAATCCCTGGGTCAAAATAGTAAAGCCAAATAGTACCAATAACAAAACGTTCCATCCTAGCGCTATAGAGATAACTAGTAGCGGAAGAATTGGAAGGAATAATATTCGTTCCCATTTCTTTACTTCCGATGACCTATTTGGAATTCCCTCAAAATTCATTCAGGAAAATATTAAAGAATTAATATTTACGCAAGAAACTCATTAGCTTATTCATTTCCTCATCCGTAATAGCAGGGAAATTAGCGATCCGAAAAGAGGTGGGTTTCAATGGGCCATAGCCACTTCCCAATTGCATTCCCTCTGCTTCAGCTGCTTTTTTCACTTCGCTGATAAGGCTTTCTGTTCCAGTCACACCCAAAACGGTCTTGCTTCGGGTTTCCGAATTGGAAACCAACAATCTCAAATTTGATGTCTGAATGATGCACTGCTCGAGCTGGTGCATGCGATCATTGAGTCTACTGGAAATATGCTGGATTTCAGGAATATCCTGTAAAACCCGCTTCAGCAAGTAGATTCCCAAGACATTGGGCGTGTAATGTGTTTGGAATGAGCGGGCATTTTCCAACATGAAATTCAGGCTGTTGTATCGACCTTTTTCACCCTTTCGCTCCGTCTGCTCCACGGCTCGGGGAGACAAGATTAATACTCCCAGACCAGCCGGCATTCCGAAGCATTTTTGAACGGAAGCGTACCAAATGTCCCCCAGACTAAAATTCAAAGCTATTCCCCCCATACTAGAGGTCGTATCAACCGCTATAAGCTTTTCGGGATATTTATCTCGTATTTCCTCCAAGACTTCCATCGGAACTTGCGTCGCATTGGAGGTTTCATTTTGGGTGATCGCAATCAGGTCAAACTTCTCCGCTATATTCAAATTAGCCACATCAATGGCTTGATCAGCCTCGATTTTTAGCCCTTCCGTTTCGGGATTGATATGCTGGGCAAAGTTGATCCACTTCTTCCCAAAAGATCCCGAGTAAATATGATAGCTCGCAGATTCTACAATGGACTGCGTTATTATTTCCCAGTTTTCGGTTGCTGAGGATGTAAATAGCAGCTGATAATCCTCAGGCATGTGTAGCTTTTCACAGAAGAGCTGATGAACTTCCCGATAGAGATTCATAAAAGCTGCACTCCGGTGATTGGCACTCAGGATACCTTCTTCATAAGCATCCTGTAAATATTGAGGCATGGAATCGTAAACCTTGGAAGGTCCTGCTGAGAAAGTTAGCATAAGTAAGAGAATTTATAGAAAATAACGGATGCCCAATTCGTAGCCCTTCAGACCCAATCCAGAAATCATTCCGACACAGGCCTGGGAGATGATACTTTTATGACGAAACTCCTCGCGCTTGTAAATATTGGAGATATGAACTTCCAGCACAGGAGTAGTCACCCCGGCAATGGCATCGGAGATGGCTACCGAGGTATGGGTGTAGCCACCTGCATTCAGCAAAATGGCATCAAAATCAAAGCCCACTTCATGAATTTTATTGATCAACTCCCCCTCCACATTGCTCTGAAAGTAGTGTAGATCGATATGAGGAAATTGCCTTTTCAGCTCCTCGAAATATTCTCCGAATGATGTGCTGCCGTAAACTTCAGGCTCGCGCTTTCCCAGGAGGTTGAGATTGGGTCCGTTGATGATCTGTATTTTCAAAACTGGAAGGACTTTTGGTCTGAGAGATCAAAGTTAAAAACTAGGCAGATAAATAAATCATTTTCGAAAGATTTGAAGGCTTTATTTTCAGCTTTTTAGAAAAGAAAAATCTAACCAATCAAATCCGTACCTTTGCAGCATGGAAGAGATCCAAAAAAGGGACATACGAAAACTGAGCTTGGAAGAGCTGGAGGAGTTTTTCCTATCTGTGGGAGATAAGAAGTTTCGGGCCAAACAGGTCTACGAATGGCTTTGGAACAAGTCGCTGAAAAACTTCGACGAAATGACCAATATTTCCCTCGCTACTCGTGAGATGCTCAAAAAGCATTTTGAAATCAATCACATCTTAGTCGATCTCATGCAGCACTCCCAGGATGGCACGATCAAAAATGCCGTCAAACTCTACGATAATAAAATCGTCGAGTCTGTTTTGATCCCTACTTCCAAGCGGATTACTGCCTGTGTTTCTTCCCAAGTCGGCTGTAGCCTAGATTGCAACTTCTGCGCTACTGCCCGACTCAAGCGCATGCGGAATCTAAACCCTGACGAAATCTATGATCAGGTCGTAGCTATCAAAGATGAAGCAGAAACCTACTTTCAGCGTCCATTGACCAATATTGTATTTATGGGAATGGGAGAGCCTTTGCTGAACTACAACAATGTACTTTCTGCCATCGAAAAAATCACCGCTCCGGAAGGCTTGGGAATGGCACCGAGACGGATTACCCTCTCGACCGTAGGTATCCCCAAAATGATCAAGAAACTGGCAGATGATGAAGTCCGATTCAACTTAGCGATCTCTCTACACTCCGCCATCAATGAAACGCGCTCCCGACTGATGCCGATCAATGATTCCAGCCCTTTGGAAGATCTAGCGGAAGCCTTAAAATATTGGTACCAAAAAACTAAGCGAAAAGTCACCTACGAATATGTCATCTGGGAAGGCATCAATGATGATGAGCGGCATGCGAGGGCTTTGGCCAAGTTTTGTAAGATCATCCCATCCAAAGTCAATATCATCCAGTACAATCCCATCGATGAGGGTGAATTCCGACAGGCAAAGCAGGAAGCCGTGGATCTCTATGTCCGCATCTTAGAGCAAAATGGTATCGTAGCAAAAGTACGCAAATCCAGAGGTCAGGACATCGATGCTGCTTGCGGACAACTAGCCAACAAAAATGAAGTAGCAGACCTAATCCAATAATTAAGATTTTTTCACTTTTAAATTTGCTGATTATTTAGTTTTATTACGATCTCTTAAGATTAAACCAAAAGGTTTTCTTTTCGTCAAAATACAGATAGTACTAAACCAACTCTTTTTATGCGAAAAATAATTATTGGGGCCATTATTCTTTTTTCTTTTGGTCTCTCAGGCTTTGCGCAAGAAGGACTACCAAGTCAAATCCAATCCTTTTTTGACACTTACCAAAAAGAAAGTCCACCTGAAAAGGCTCACTTGCATTTCGACAAACACACCTACACACTTGGAGAGGATGTTTGGTTCAGTGCCTATTTGGTAGCTGGAAGTTCGCAGATTCTATCCCCTCTCAGTGCCACGCTTTATGTAGACCTTTTTGACGGTGACGGCTTATTACTGGAGCAACGCATCGTACAATTGGAGAATGGACGCGGAAAAGGGGATTTTTCTTTGCCTCGATTTGGAAAGGCAGGAACCTATCAAGTCAAAGCCTACACGGCTTGGATGCGGAATTTCGGAGAAGAGTTTTTCTTCAACACAAGCCTTCAGGTCATTGATGGAGATGCGGGGAGCTTTCTTCCAAACCTTGAAATCAAGCAAATCACCACCGCAGGAGGAAAAGTAAGCTATCAATCTGAGTTGACAGCAATCAACGATAAGGGGAATCCCCTTTCTTCAGAATCAGTCGAGCTTCTGATTTTCGGGTCCGGAGAGCAGTTGTACAAGCAAGACTTACTTCTCAATGCCGACGGACAGGCTTCTTTCTCTTTTTCAATTCCTGAAGAGCCCTATGAAAGGCTCCATGCTGAATTGATTTTCATGGAAAATGAAAACTATCCTGTAAGCAAAAAACTAGGATTGCCATACAGCTTAAGTTTGGCAGACATTCAATTCCTCCCAGAAGGTGGTAATTGGCTGATTGGGAAAAAGTCAACTATAGCATTTCGGGCTGTGGCACCTAATGGCGAACCCTATCAACTCCAAGGAGAGATTTCAGGGGAGGAAGTAGCTTTTGAAAGCAATTTTGCCGGTTTGGGGAAATTTGAATTGACCCCTACTAAAAAGGAGTATCAGGCTGTATTAACAGATCCCAAAACACAAGAGAGTAGAACTATTCCCCTTCCGGAGCCACTTGAAAATGGCATGGTGCTCCAGGTAGTAAACAATCCTGAAGCAAGCTACGTGACGGCATTTGTGCAAGGCAATATCCCGGCAGAGGGACTGCTTTTGGTGAGTCAGACTCGTGGGATTGTGAATTACATGATTCAAGGTGGACTCAACAATGGCGTTTGGGGTGTACGAATTCCGAAAGAAAATCTGATCGCAGGTATCAATCAGATCAGTATTTTGGATGCTACTGGAAAACCACTTTTAGAGCGACTTATATTTATCCATCCCGAAGACTACCTTGATCTTAGCCTGAGTATGAAGGGGTCAATGCAACCTCGGGAAAAACTCAGCTTAGAGCTTCAAAATTCATTAAATGGACAGGTCCAACCCGGTACCTTTTCGATAGCTGTTCTGGATGCTGATCAGGTAGAAGACGAGCGTGATATTTACGGTACGATTGCATCTCAACTCCTCTTGAGTTCGGACCTTCCAGGCAAAATTTATTTACCAGGTTATTATTTCAAGGACAATTCACCAGAAACCTTAGCCGCGATGGATTTGGTCATGTTGACCCATGGCTGGAGACGATTTACTTGGGAGGAGGTTTTGGAACAGGAAATCCCAAAAGTTGACTATTTCATCGAGCGGGGAATCAATATCGAAGGTCAAATCACCGATCAAGAAGATACCCGAAAAGGTCTGGCTGGAGGAAAAATCACGGCACTAGTCGGCGAAGGAATCGAAATCGTCACCTCTGAGTATGGACCCAACGGTCGGTTTATTTTTAGGGATTTGGTTTATCAGGACTCTGCCAAGGTGACCATCACCGCCGAAGACAACAGATTAAAAACCTTTATTGATGTCGAGGTGATTCGTCCAGAGCCGGTTTTCTCAAAAATCACAGGTGAATATGTCAAGGAAATCCAATGGCCTGAGGGATTGGCTGAGAGTTTTCAGGCTCGAAATCTGATGAAACAAATGAACGAAGACCCAGATTTAGTGGATTTGGAAGAGGTCACAGTAGAAGGACAAACCATCGAGCGGGAAGAAGAGGAAGTTCGCAAGATCTATGGAAGTGGTGATGTGACTATCACTCCTGACAAGATCCCTTCATCGGTCGGCTTCACCAATGTTTTTCAACTGATTCAAGGTCGGGTCTCCGGGGTACAGGTTTTCGTCAGCGGTTTGGACGTAGCTGTTACTATCCGAGGTGTGGGTTCGGTGAACTCAGGCACTACACCGCTATTCCTTTTGGACAATATCCCTGTGGATGCAGCAACTCTACTTCAGATTAGCCCTCGGGATGTGGCAAGTGTGGATGTCTTCAAGGATCCGGCGAGAGCGGCCATTTTTGGTGCTCAAGGAGCCAACGGAGTAATTGCTGTATATACCAAACAGGGAGCTGGATTCACCCCAAGTGTGGGTGGAACCCTAGTCACGACCTACGGTGGCTACTCTATTGCCCGGGAGTTTTATCAGCCTGATTACTCTGAAAAATCCATGGAAACGGCTCTCACTGATCAACGGGCCACCATTTACTGGAATCCGCTGGTGAATGTGGGCGAGTCCGGCAAAATCTCCATGGAGTACTACAATACCGATCAGGCAAAACGACAACTGATCATCGTGGAAGGAATGGATGAAAGCGGTCGAATAGGACTGTTCTCAAAAATTTTCGAATAAGAATATTGTTTTCTTCACCAAAGCCCTCTAATTTCTCAGCATAAACGATTGACTATGAAGAAGGCTTTGGTGATTTGTTTTTTGGGTCTACTAATGGCACTGCCCTCCTACTCCCAAACACAGGAGCAAGGAGATGCTCGGGTTCACGCTTTTGGAACCTATGGCCTTCGATGGCAAGAGTTTGGAATAGGTGGGGGTGTAGAGTATTTTTTCTTGGAGCACTTTGCCTTAATGCCCAGCTTTACCTATCATTTTCCCAACATAGGAAATCGAACAAACTTCAGTTTTGATCTACGCTACTATGTTTCTGAAGGGCCATCCCAACTCTACTTCATGGCAGGATACAGTCAAGATTGGGAAAATACCCAGCCTGGAGATCCCGGAGTGAGGAGGACATTCAATGGTGCCAACATGGGTGTGGGTGCCTACATTGCTATTGTAGATTGGGTAGGGTTAAGTACCGAATTCAAATTCCAAAGTCAAAACAGAAGGGAATTGGGATTTCGGGTTGGATTGGCTTTTCCGCTCTGATTACTTTTTGCTGAACTCAAATAATTTGCGCTTCTCATCCTTTGACAGGGCATCATAGCCTTTGTCAGCAATCTTGTCTAGAATTCGGTCGATTTCTTCCTGCGTAGCCTCCGAGCCACCTTTTACAGGCGTAGTCTTACTACTGCTTGCAGACTTATTAAATGAACTGAAGCTACCACTTTTGTTTTGCGTTTTGCGGAAACTGACTTTTACTCGAGGGCGGTTGGACCCAAAAAGGTTTTCAAAGAAAATTCCAACCTTCTGAATCGGCACTCCCCAGTCATTTCCTTTTCGGAGCTGGGTTACATATAAAAATCCCATCAAGGCTCCACCCAGATGCGCCAGTTCTCCACCGGCATTTGCTCCTGCACTATTGGCAAAGGACAACACCACGTAGAAAATCGCGATGTACTTGATCTTCACCGGTCCGAGTAGGATCAGGAAAAAGGTGGTATTGGGTGACAAAGTAGCAGCACCAACGACAATAGCGAAAACTCCCGCACTTGCACCTAGCATCATGGAGGAATCAACAGAATTGCTGAAATAGGGAGCCAAATTATAGATCAACAAATAGAAAAGACCACCTGCCAAACCACCCAAAATGTAGAGGTTTGCGAGTTTTCTACTACCTAGGTACTGATGAATCAGCAAACCGAACCAGTAGAGAAATAGCATATTGAACAGGATGTGAAAAATCCCCTCATGCAAAAACATGTAGGTAAAAATACTCCAAGGCTGAATGGCCAATTTGGGTAAAGAGGCCGGCATCATAAACCAGGAAATCAGCGAGCCATAAGTATCCCCGATTCCACCGATGGTCATCACTACGCGCAATACCATAAATACTGCCCAAACGATGAGATTGATGGCGATCAGCTTGTAAAGGCTGTTGTCTCCATGCTTGAAGGCGTTCTTAAGATTTTCCCAAAAATTTCCGTACATATCAATAAAAACTATTTCGGTCTTTTTTCCACTTATACACCAATGCTCCACCAATAATCAAACCACTCAGGTGGGCAAAATGCGCCACGTTGTCGAGGGGATTATTTACCAATACGTTGTAAATCGTATAAAGCCCATAAAAGAGAACCAGATACTTAGCCTTTACAGGCATCGGCGGAAAGAGCAAGAATAGCTGCGTATTGGGAAACAACATGGCGAAGGCAATCAAAATTCCAAACAAGGCTCCAGAAGCTCCTACCATCGGAATATTCGACTGAATATCGATGATGGCGTTTAGGGTCTGCTTGGCCTGATTGATTTTCGCCGGGTCTCCAGGGTTTCGGCTGTATTCATCTACAAAATCAAAGACAGATCGCTGAAAAAATCCTCGATTATCCAGCACAATTCGATTGAAAACTTCTGGATCCGGATTATTGACAAAGGTCTCTACTTTGCTCTCGAGTTGATTGACCCGATAAATATTGTAGCCGGAGTAAAGCACACCCGATCCAACCCCACAAATCATCCAAAGGGTAAGAAGCTTTTTGGGACCGAGAAACTGTTCCAAGAGCGGTCCAAAGATCAATAGCCCAAACATATTGCTGAACAGATGCCAAAAATCGGCATGCATAAACATGTAAGTCAAAAACTGAAAAGGCTTGAAATACTGACTACCGATGTAATAAAGCGCAAACCATTCATTCAACTGAGGCAAGACAAAGCCACTTACCAAAAAAAGGACGATGTTGATTAAAAGTAAATTCTGTACGACTGGCGTGATATTTCTAAACATAAGATTCTATTTCCCAAAGAAGGAGTGGATGCTGCTTAAATCCAATTTTACAAAGGTTTTGTTCCCGGAAAGCCCATAATTCGCATTTTGACAGGCGAAAAGTTGTCCTACTAGGGTTTCCATTTCCTGATCGTTGAGCTTTTGACCTCTTTTCAAAGAAGACTTTCTGGCTAAAGAACGGGCCAAATTTTCCCGCGTATCCAATGACAATTCGTTTTTGAAGTTTTTGAATTGCTCGATCAAGCCTTCAAAAAGCTCTTTTTCATTTCTGACCTGAATATCTGCAGGAACTCCCTGCACTACTACAGCCTGATTCCCAAAAACAGAAATCATGAAACCCAGACTATGCAACTCAGGAAGTAAGCCCGACACCAATTCAAAGTCACTCGGGCTCAGCTCGATCACTGGAGGAAATAAGCTTTGCTGAGAAGGTCCTTGGGCCAATTTGAGCTGCTTCAGGTAACGCTCATACAAAATCCGCTCATGAGCTGCCTGCTGATCCACGATCAAAAGACCCGTTGACATCTGGGCTACGATGTAATTTAGCTCGACTTGAAAGGTCGTCCCGGTATTCTCAAGCATCTCTTTTGAATTGAGAATGCTCAGTTCGCTCTCGGGATTGGCCCGGGATGAGAAAGTCAAGACTTCCGTATCATCCTCATTGGACTTGTGTGAGGTGACTGCTGGCCCTCCCTTAAAATCCCCCTCAAATAACTTTTCCCAACCTGAAGCACTGGACTTTTTAAACTCCGGTGTATTGAAGGTCTTATAGCTGTATTCTTGATCTACTTTGATTTTATTTTCCGGATCTTGATCCCACTTATCATTGAAGTTGACATCCAATGAAAAGTCCAAGGACGGCACCACGTGATGGGCTCCCAAAGCTTGTCTTACCGCTGCCCGAACCACGGCATAGACCGTCCGCTCATCGTCAAACTTGATCTCAGTCTTGGTCGGGTGGACATTGATATCGATATGCGAGGGATCTATCTCCAAGAAAAGCACGTAAAACGGATGCTGATCTGTCTGAATCATCCCTTCAAAGGCGGTGCTTACCGCATGATGCAGGTAGGAGCTTTTGATATAGCGATTGTTGACGAAAAAGAACTGCTCACCACGGGTTTTCTTCGCGGATTCAGGTTTTCCGATATATCCGTTGACGTTCACATGAGGAGTCAGTTCCTCGCAAGGCACTAATTGGCTTTGATAGTTTTTACCAAAGAGGCCGACAATACGCTGACTGAGTTTGCCGGCATGCAAGCGAAACAATTCCATATCATTTTGCATCAGCGTAAATGCAATCTCAGGATAGGACAAAGCCACTCGCTGAAATTCCTCCACGATATGTCGCATCTCGACAGGATTGGATTTGAGGAAATTTCGTCTGGCGGGGACATTGAAAAAGAGATTTTTCATTGCCACGGATGTGCCCGGTGTGGTAGCTATCGGCTCTTGCTTTTTGACTTCTGAGCCCTCTATTTGGATTAAAGTCCCTAGTTCCTCGCTTTCCTGCCGCGTTTTGAGTTCTACCTGTGCTACGGCGGCAATGGAGGCCAAAGCTTCTCCTCTAAATCCGAATGTCCGAATGGAAAACAGGTCCTGACTATTGCGTATCTTGGAAGTGGCATGTCGCTCAAAGGACATTCTGGCATCGGTAGGACTCATCCCCCGTCCGTCATCCACGACCTGAATCATTTGCTTTCCTGCTTCTTTGACAATCACCTGAACCTTTGTCGCCCCAGCATCGATCGCATTTTCCAATAGCTCCTTTAGGGCAGACGCAGGACGCTGCACCACTTCGCCGGCAGCAATTTGGTTGGCAATGGCATCAGGCAAAAGCTGAATCAAATCACTCATCGTTTGGATTTATTTTTCAGCTTAGAGAAGAAATATCCAACTGCAATGATCAAAACGATGTAAAGCAAGTATTCAAAAATCACAGGACCGAAATAAATATATCCTGCCAAGCCTCCGACGAGAATTAAAAAAATCAAGGTTCGAAGCATGGCTGTAGAGGCAAGTACAGAAGTTGCTCTGGGGCGAATCCCCTGATGATGTGCAAAAGCTCCTCTGATTCCTGTCTCATAATGCCTTAAGCGGTCGGCCTCGTCCAAATCTCCCAGCTTTCCTTCAGCCTCTAATTCTTTTTTAATACGGGAGGTTCGCTGCTCCAATTCCTCCTTGACTGGATCATAGTATCTAGGCTTAATATCAAATCGGTTCGGACTGGCTGTACGAAAGATGGAAGGAAACTTCATGCGTTAAGTTTTTGACTCAGGGAGCAGGTTTGAAAGGCAGATCAGATTACGAACATGCCAACTATCAAATTTATATTATTTAAACCCAAATCCATGCTCAAATGTTGACTGGACTTTAGTATCTTCAATTTAATTAAGTCCAATTGGATTTAATTTAGCCCTGTTTGAAGCAATTTTCAGAATTCTTCGTTTTTAAAACTACAGGGTGATGACACAAATTTATCTCAAAAATTAAGGATAAAAAATCAAGCTCGAATGCATAAACTGCTGTCGAAAATAGTTCTAATCTGTTTATTCACATTTTTTTGGACCAGCCAGTCGAACAGCTGGAGTTCTGTCAATTCGACGGATCCACTCGACGTGGAAAATATGGATATGGCCAATTGGGTAGACTCCGTATTCAATGCACTAAGCCCAGATCAGCGACTCGGTCAGCTTTTTATGGTAGCAGCCTATTCCAATCAAGGACAAGATCATGTCAATCAGATTGCCAACTTGGTCGAGCAGGAAAACCTAGGAGGGTTGATCTTTTTCCAAGGTGGTCCAAAAAGACAGGCACGCTTGACAAATTATTATCAGGCTAAGGCAAAAACACCGCTGTTGATTGCCATGGACGCCGAATGGGGTATTGGCATGCGGCTCGACTCCATTCCTGATTTTCCCAAAGCCATGACCTTGGGAGCAATCCCTGATACTCAACTGATCTATGAAATGGGAGAAGAAATTGCCCGGCAGTTTAAGGAACTGGGCATGCACATCAATTTTGCTCCGGTCGTAGATGTAAACTCCAACCCGGATAATCCCGTGATCGGATATCGCTCATTTGGTGAAAATCCACAAGCTGTTGCCAAGCGCTCAGTCGCATATATGAAAGGAATGCAGGACCACGGGATCATTGCCAATGCCAAGCATTTCCCGGGGCATGGTGACACGGAGGCTGATAGCCACTATGCGCTTCCTTTGATTCGTCATCCTGAGAATCGGATTTGGGAAGTGGATCTCTATCCCTATCAGGAGCTTTTCAAGGAAAACCTGAAATCCGTCATGGTTGCCCATCTGAATATCCCCAGCTTGGGAGAAAGTGGAAATCGCCCGACCAGTTTGAGCAAAAAAGTAGTAACTGAACTCCTGCAAGAACGAATGAAATTCAAAGGGCTGATCTTCACCGATGCCCTGAATATGCAGGGAGTCACCAAATCCTACAGCCCTGGAGAAGTCGATGTAGAAGCCTTAATTGCCGGAAATGACGTATTGCTTTATTCGCAAAATGTCCCCAAAGCAAAGGAGCTGATCAAGAAAGCGGTAGCTGAAGGAAAAATAGAACAATCAGAAATAGATCGCAGAATCAAAAAAATCCTCAAGTCAAAATATGAGGTAGGTTTAAACCAATATCGACCAATTGACACTTACCGTCTTGTTGAGCGAATCGTCACTCCCACCACTCATGAGATCCTCGAAAAGCTCTATGCCAGCGCTATCACCGTGGCATCCAATAAAGCTGATCTGATTCCTTTCAGGCAATTGGATACCAAGCGTTTTGCCAGCTTGACCATAGGGGATGATGGAAAAGAATTCCAGAAGGGGCTTGACAAATACGCCAAATTTGAACACTTCAATATCGGCAAAGCCAGTAGTGAATCCGAGCATTACAATCTGCTGAAGAAACTGGAGGATTTTGACGTCATCGTCGTGGGAGTGATGGGAATTTCCAATAGCCCCCGTCGGGCTTTTGGGATAGCCCCGGGGGATGTGGCTTTGCTCAGAAAGCTTCAGCAGAGACAAAAAACCGTCAATGTGCTTTTTGGAAATGCTTACTCCAGTAAGTTTTTCGAAGGGATCGACCACTTGGTGATGGCTTACGAAAATGTGGACTGGACCCAAAGCATCGTTCCCCAGATTCTCTTTGGTGGCAGACCTGCTCAAGGCATCCTACCTGTCAGTACTGGAGGACAGTTTACTTACGGCGTAGGAGGTTTCCTGAGTGGACTAAATAGGCTTTCCTATGGAACTCCCGAAAGTGTAGGACTAAACAGCAAAACCCTGGATAAGATCGATTCCGTCGTCGATCGAGCGATCAAAATCCAAGCTACGCCCGGAGCAAATGTATTGGTGGTAAAAGACGGAAAAGTGGTTTTTGAGCGATCCTATGGGCAATTGGAATACCGAAACAGTCCGAAAGTAAATTCCGAGACCGTTTATGACTTGGCCTCCATCACTAAGGTGCTTGCGACTACCCAAGCGGTCATGTTTTTGAATAGTCGTGGAGAATTGGATATGAACAAAACTTTGTCGGACTATCTTCCTGAGCTCCGTGGCACCAACAAGGCAAACTTGGTACTCAAGGATGTGATGGCTCATGAGGCGGGTCTCAAAGCATTTATTCCACACTATGCCAAGACCGTGGAAAGCGGACAATGGAAGTCGGAGTTTTACCAAGAAAACTCCAGTCCTGGATTCAGCCGTCCGATCTCCAATCGCATGTATGCCAAAGAATCTCTTCGGGATAGCATTTGGAAGTGGACGGTAGAGTCCGAACTACTACCCAAGCGGGCGGGGAGAAATCGCTATGTTTATTCCGACCTGACCATGCACTTTATGCAGGCGGTCGTGGAGCGAATCGTCAATCAGCCCTTGGATGAATTTTTAGACCAAAATTTTTACGAGCCATTGGGACTTCATACGCTTACCTTTAAGCCGCATGAAAAAATGCCATTGAATAATATTGCCCCGACAGAAAATGATGTAGTCTTTCGGAAAAGGCAGGTACAAGGCTATGTGCATGACCCCGGGGCTGCCATGTACGGAGGAGTAGCTGGACATGCCGGGCTTTTTGGCAAGGCCAATGACCTAGCCGTGATGATGCAGCTCATGCTGAATAAAGGCTATTATGGGGATGTCAGCTTGATGAAACCCGGTACCGTCAGCGCCTTTACTGCCCGTCAATCCACGCAAAGTAGGCGAGGCTGGGGCTGGGACAAGCCCGAACCTGAGGAAGGCGAAGGGGGTTCGGCCGGAAAGCTCGCTCCCAAATCTACTTTTGGACATACGGGATTCACGGGAACCTGCGTATGGGCAGATCCTGAAAACAACTTGATTTATGTTTTTCTATCCAATCGGGTGTATCCAGAAGCTGAGAATACCAGATTATTGAAAGAAGGTATAAGGACGGATATTCACGATATTATATATCAGGCCTTGGCTAATAAGAACAGTTAGGAGCACTAATTTTTTTCCTATCATTTGTTCTGTTCAACTTCCCTCAAGAATCTATCCTTATGATTCATGGAATTTAATCTTTGGGGTTTTTGTCATTTTTTTCCTTGTGCTGCTTCTGGAGAAGCAGGAGAGTGAGAAATATCCAATTATGGGTTTTATAAGTTTTAATTCAACTATCTCAAACTAGCAAAATTGAAGGTGTGAAATACCAGTTTATCTTCTTCAAAAGAAGGATTATCGGGATGCATCGGAAATAAATTCAAGCCTTTTTCATTAATAAAATAATGATGGCTTAAATATGTGTTTCTAGGAAGAGTAAGCTCTTTTATCAAAGTGTAGTCTTTTCCATCATAAATACTAATGATGAAATATCTAGGTGTATATCCGAATTTCATAGCATCTTCATCGTTTGAAATATCCTCTCCAGGCCATCCAAAGCGAAACAAAAGATTATTATAAGGATCAAATACTACACCTAAGTTTATTGAGCTCTTATACAAAAGGTTTATATTTTCAGAGGGTGATTGAGACATTCTAGGAGCATTCCAATACTCGTTAGAAAAATTCTGAATCAGATCAGATTTCAAGGTAAATTCTTTGTAGTCAAACCCATTAAAATCAATTTCAAATAAAGTATTACTCTGATCATTTATAAGAAGTAGGGAATTAGAAGTGGCAGCTAAACCAAAATCTATTGAGTTATTAAATCTCAAAAGGGATTTTGGGGCTTTAAATTCTAAATAATCAAATTCTTCTTTTTTCTGATTAAACGAGAAAATTGGCGGATAATTCTTTAGTGCTTCTTCATTCAACTCAGAAGGTAAAATGTTTTTTAAGTCCCCCATTAGAAAGAAATACTCACCATTTCCATCTGTTTGTACAGTATTCGAGAACCTAGTCATGGAAACAAAAACCCCACCTAGCTTTGAATCATTGAAATAATCATATTGACTAAGCTTTCTTCCTTCTCCGTTTATCAATGCAAATTGATATGCCATGGTAGGAATATAAATACTGTCATTATTGACAACAAAGAACCCAAGAGGCATTCCCAGTCCATTTGGACCTTCCTGCTCTAATTTTATTGATTTCTTTATAGTTTTCTTAGAAAGATCGAAGATTGAAATAGTTTGACGGTTGGCATTCCACCAATATAAATCTCCATCTAAATACTGCATTGTTCTTGTGTAAGGATCAACTTTTAAGTCAATGGAGATTGAGGCCGTATCAGTAATATAATCTAAGGGATTATCAGAAGCTGTTTTAGTTTCAGAACAAGAAAAGTGTCCTAAAGCTAGAAGGAATAATAACTTTTTTTTCATTGACTATTTCGATTCAAAGAAAATCAGGCCTCGTTTAATCTTTCAAACAAGACCTGATTGAGAAATTTTAGAATTAAAGTCCTGATTCTTCAACTACAGGATAGGTTGTAGAACAATCAGCACCTCCATAAGCACAATAACCGTCTGGGGCTGACATTAAACAAAACTGAACCTCTTCGGACCAGCTACACAGTTTAACATTGTTCTGAGCCATCGATGTACTTGCCAAAGCACCTAAAAAAAGAATCATAAAAGAGCTGGCAATAAGTTTTTTAATGAAATTTTTCATTTTTTCAAAGATTTAAAGTTAAACGATTTATTAAAAAGCTCTTAGGCCTGAAAAGCTGAACTAAAAGTAGCGCCCCCCCCATGAGAAAAACAAGATTTTCCTAAATATTTTTTACTGCTTTAGCCAAATTTAGTTAATAATTTCTAAGTAATACTGGTCTAAAGGAGTCTGCGCTTTCCTTTGATTCCTTTATTCTAGGTTTATGGCTGAATTTCAGATCATGTGTCAGCTGCGCTAACCTTTGGGGTTTTTGAAACCCCGAAGGTTTTTGTCAATTTTTCGCTGTGCTACTTCAGGAGAATCAAGAGAAAAAGAAATTTTCCTTGTACTGCTTCTGGAAAAGCAGCACAGCAGCATACATTTTCTTTTGAATGGAAGATGGTAGGAAATCGGAAAGGAATTAGTTATAGTCAGTCTCAGAGGTACATTTTTTGACCAAACACCTTGAAATCAAAGGTATAGCAGCTTCGAATAGTGGAGATAAAATCTGGATATCCGATTAATTCCTTTTATTTTGAACAAAACTTGCGTTTATGCGTGTTTTAGACGCTGATAAGCTCAATAGCCTGAAAATGAAAATAGGAATTGTTTGTTACCCTACCTTCGGTGGTAGTGGGGTCGTCGCAACAGAACTTGGCAAAGGGCTGGCGAAAGTCGGTCATGAAGTTCATTTTATAACCTACCGACAACCGACAAGACTGGATTTTTTTAGTGAAAATCTGTTTTATCACGAAGTAGATATCAAAAGCTATCCACTTTTTGAGCATGCGCCATACGAATTGGCATTAGCAAGCAAGATGGTCTCTGTAGTCAAATATGAAAACCTGGATCTCTTGCACGTTCATTATGCCATCCCGCACGCCTCTTCGGCCTACATGGCCAAGATGATCCTTGCCGAACAAGGAATTCACATTCCGGTAGTGACGACCCTTCACGGTACGGACATTACCCTAGTAGGAAAAGACCCAAGCTATGAGCCGGTGGTCACTTTCAGTATCAATCACAGCGATGGCGTGACGGCAGTTTCCCAGGACCTAAAGGAGGAGACCTACGCTTATTTTGGTGTCAAGCGTGACATTGAGGTGATTCCCAACTTCATCGACTTGGAGCGGTTTAAAAAGCAGAAGAAAGAACATTTTAAACTTGCAATCTGTCCGGATGGTGAGAAGCTACTGGTACACACTTCCAACTTCCGAAAGGTAAAACGCGTTGAGGATGTGATTCGGGTATTCTACGAACTCCGAAAAGAAATCCCCGCCAAACTGCTTCTCGTAGGAGATGGCCCCGAGCGGGACAAAATGGAGCGGCTTTGCCGGGAATTGGGCACCTGTAATGACATCCGTTTCCTTGGTAAGCTGGATGCAGTGGAAGAGGTTCTTTCAGTTTCGGACTTATTTATCATGCCTTCGGAAAAGGAAAGCTTTGGATTGGCTGCCCTGGAGGCTATGGCCTGCGAAGTACCTATTTTGACTTCCGACGCGGGAGGTATTCCCGAACTAAACATTGATGGAAAAACAGGGTTTGTTTGTGCAGTGGGAGATATTCAGGATATGAAGGAGAAGGCTAAAATCATCTTAGATGACCAAAACCTCCAAACTTTCAAAGACAATGCGCTGGCAAGAGCCAAGGAATTTGACATTTCAAACATTCTCCCTCGATATGTAAAATACTATGAAGAAACCATCGAAAAGTCGATGGCGAAATCTCTCTAATTCAAGCAAAAAGAAAAAATCTGACAAAAATCAATAAGGTTTAGAATCATAATTAGTTAATTTTGCAAGCGATGAGACCAACTATTGCAACCCACAGTCCCATGAAAAAGATAGGAAGACTGGATAGACCGGATAATAACGGTTCTGCCAAAATGTTTGAGAATCCGATCTTGGAACGAATTTCAAGAACCCATATCTCTATCCCCATTACCATGTTCCTTGTTTTTGCAGGGATATCCATTTATTATGGAATAACCACTACGGTAATTTCTTGGCCTTTGGCTATCGGACTATTTTTTATTGGATATATCTCCTTCACTTTCGTGGAATACATGATGCATAAGCATTTCTTCCACATGGAGCCGGATACGCCCTTGAAGGACAAATTGCAGTATTCCATTCACGGGGTTCATCATGACTACCCCAAAGACAAGGATCGATTAGCCATGCCTCCTTTTGTGAGTGCTGCTTATGCTGCGATTTTCTATTTGGTGTTCAAATTGATCATGGGCAATTTCGCCTTTTATTTCCTGCCCGGATTTTTATTTGGATATGCAAGTTATTTGGGTGTACACTATATCGTACATGCATTCAACCCTCCCAAAAACTTCTTGAAGATCCTTTGGGTCAACCATGCCATCCACCACTACAAGGACCCTGATGTGGCTTTCGGAGTAAGTACCCCACTTTGGGATTACATTCTGGGCACTCTCCCGAAAAAAGATTAAACTTCAAACCTCCTCAAAAGGGAGGTTTTTTTATTTTCACGTATGCAAAAAATATCCATTATCGGTTTGGGTTGGATCGGTTTGCCCTTAGCAAAAATCCTTCAGGAAAAAGGTCATCAGGTTATCGGCAGCACAACCACAGCCGAAAAAGCCAATCTGCTGCTAAAGGAAGGAATCAATGCCATCCAATTTTCACTCGACCCCTATCCCTCAGGTGTGGGCTTTCAGCAGCTATTCCAATCAGAAACTCTAGTGATCAATATCCCTCCGAGAAGCCGCTATGATGGAGGAGAAAAATACTTGGAGCAATTAAAGTTTTTGAAAGACTTACTTTTAACCTCAGCGATCAAAAAGGTGGTCTACGTGAGTTCGACAGGAGTTTATCCGGACGAAAATAATCAATCGGGATACACCGAAAATGATATTCTAAATGCTGAAAACTCTGGGAACCTCAACCTTTGGAAGGCAGAGAAATACCTACAAGAAAACCTCAGTCAAAAGCTGAGCATTATCCGCTTTGGGGGACTGTTGGGTGATGATCGAATCCCGGGGAAATATTTCTCAGGAAAGGAAAACGTAACAGGCCATACTGGGGTCAACTTCATCTACCGACTGGATGCGGCTCGCTTGATTGCCTATGTCATCGAAAAGGAACTCTGGGGAGAAACTTTCAATGGTGTAGCCCCAAAACATCCACTTCGCAAGGAAATCTATGAAAAGAATGCCCGAGAATTGGGGATCGATCCTCCACTTAGCTATGCCCATGAAAAAGAGAATGATCAGCGAATCATTTCTGGTCAGAAAATCTTGGAAAAAGCCTTTGATTTTCTCTATCCGGACCCGCTAGATTTTCCGTATTCTTATCCAAATCAGTAATTTCCTACCCTCAAACCAAAACCCAATGAAAAGTAGAATTACCCTTTGGGCTGCCATTATTTTGATTTCCGCTTGCAAGTCCGAACCAAAAGAAATCGATTATACCGATTGGTCGTATTACGGAGGCCCGGAAGATGGAAGCCGGTATTCTGCTTTGACTCAAATCACCCGAGAAAATGTGGAGCAGCTTTCCGTAGCCTGGACCTACCAAACTGGCGATGCCACCGAGCGATCTCAGATCCAATGTCAACCTATTGTCAAAAATGGATTTCTTTACGCAACCACGCCCGGCTTGGATGTTTTTGCTTTGGACGCAGCCAGTGGAGAGGAAATTTGGCGTTTTGATCCCTTTGAGATTTTAGGAGGGGAAAACTCCTGGGCAGGAACAAATCGGGGTGTAAGCTATTGGGAAAAAGGAGAAGATAAACGGATCCTCTTTGGGGCAGGAAACTGGCTCATGGCGGTGGACGCACTGACAGGAGCACCTATTCCAAGCTTTGGAGATGGCGGAAAAATAGATCTACGAAAAGGACTGGATGATAAACGAGAGGATTTTTTGATCGTGGCCAATGCACCCGGCGTGGTTTTCGAAGATCTTTTAATCATCGGAATGCGACTATCCGAAGGCCTGGATGCTGCACCGGGACATATTCGGGCTTATCATATCCCTTCTGGGAAAATGGAGTGGATATTTCATACGATTCCTAAGGAAAATGAATTCGGCTTTGACACCTGGGATCCCAGCTATGTTTCCCAAATCGGTGGTGCCAATAATTGGGCAGGAATGGTGGTCGATTACCAGCGGGGAATGGTATTTATCCCCACGGGGTCAGCCACTTATGACTTTTGGGGAGGCTACCGTCACGGAGACAATCTCTTTGCCAATTCACTTTTGGCTATGGATGCCAAAACCGGGGAGCGAATCTGGCATTTTCAAGGAGTTCATCATGATGTTTGGGATCGGGATTTCCCTTCCCCTCCTACCCTTATTCGCGTGAATCATGATGGCAAATGGATCGATGCTGTCGCCCAAACTTCCAAACAAGGTTTCACTTTTGTCTTCGATAGGGAAAGTGGAGAGCCCCTCTGGCCCATAGAAGAGCGAGCTGTCCCACAGAGCAGTTTACCAGGTGAGAAAAGCAGTTCTACTCAACCATTTCCGACACTGCCTGAGCCTTTTATGAATTTGGTTTTTGAAGAAAAAGATATCCTAAACCTCAAACCCGAATGGGAGGCTGATATTCGCGATCAGCTTCAAAATTCACTTTATGGAGACATGTGGTACCCTCCAAATGCTGAGAAGCCTCTTGTACTTTTCCCAGGAATGGATGGCGGAGCAGAATGGGGCGGAGCAGCTTTTGATCCAGAGACGCAGACATTCTATGTCAATGCCAATCAAATCCCATGGATGATTGAAATGACCCCTAATTCAGATTTTGAAAATGTCGGTAAATCAGTTTACACCAATTACTGTGGCAATTGCCATGGTCTAGAGCGAAAAGGCAACCTCCCGGCTATTCCCGCTCTCTTGAACCTAGACGCGAAATACAGTCCTGATTCCCTCACTGCTTTACTGAAAAAGGGACGAGGTGCCATGCCTGCCTTTGACTATCTCTCCGAAGAGCAGCGGGATGTTTTAGTCGATTATTTGCTGGGCAAAAGTCAGGAAGGAGACAAAAAGGAACTGGAAGCAGAAAATGCGGCCCTCAATCCTCGATACTACATGAATGGCTACAAAAAGCTCGTCACAAAAGATGGGCTCTACGGGTCCAACCCACCTTGGGGAGTTTTGACAGCTATCGATATGCAATCCGGACTACGCAAATGGCAGGTGCCCTTGGGGGAAATTGACTCCTTGAGTCAGCAAGGCTTTGCGCCAACAGGGACAGAAAACTATGGAGGACCAGTAGTCACAGCCGGAGGATTGCTCTTCATTGCCGCAACTAAAGACGAGAAAATACGGGCCTTTGACAAGGAAACGGGCGAGCTTCTGTGGCAGGCTGAGCTCCCCGCCTCGGGTCATGCTACCCCGGCGATGTATGAGCAAAATGGAAGGCAGTTTTTGGTGATTGCATGCGGTGGAGGAAAGGGCACCAAAAGTGGGGATAGCTATGTGGCTTTTGCCTTGCCGGATTGATCAGAGCTTAGCCTCACCCGAATTTTTATCCAAAGACTTTATCTGAAGACGGATCAGCTCCAATCGTTGATCCGTCTTCTTTTTTATTTTTTTCAAAATCGTACTGCTTTGATCCAAATTCCGTGAGCGCTGTATCTCTTCCTGCACCAGAATTTCCAAGTCCTCCAATCGCTTTTTTTGAATCCGCTTCTGCTTGGCATACTCGCGAATGAGCAAAAAGTGAAATGCTGCCAGGACAAAGAAGATCAAAAAGATCAATACAGAAAGAGTCAGATCGGATAGAGGCATTGCGACAAAATCAGAGGAAAAGTCAATTCAGGCTTTTCTTCAAAATTAAATCGAAACACATCGCTTCGAAATACGACAAATCACCTATTTAACCTTGGAAACACTACAGCGAAAGTAATAGGCTAATTTCAGTTCCTCGCCCGGTTTCGGATTTCACAGATAGACTGGCCTCGATTTCATCAGCTCTTTTTTGCATATTTCCTAAGCCATTCCCCGCTTTGACCTTTTCCAAATCAAAGCCCTTACCATTATCTATGACCTGAAATTGAAGCTGATTTTCACCGAGAGAAAAAATCACTTGAATTTGGCTTGCATCGGCGTATTTGACAGCATTTTGAACAGCTTCCTGCAAAATTCTTAAGATTTGAATACTATTTGCCGAGCTGATTTTCTTCGAAAGGTCCAGCCCCTCCTCCTGTACAAAATCGAGTTTGACATCTGTTGATTGTTTTCCCTGTTGAATGAAATTTTTGACCCTACCGACCAAATCTTCCAAAGTAACAGCCCCGCTATTCATTGCCCAGATAGTATCCCGGAGTTCGCGGATCGTCTGCTTCGTGAAATTGGCAATCGACTCATAGCGAGGAGTCAGGCTTTCCTTGATGGGTTCAAAATATTTGAGGTTTTCGATCGACGAAATAATAAAGGTCAATTGCGCCCCAATATTATCATGCAAGTCGCGGGCGATCAAAAGCCTTTGTTCCTGCAGTTTATTTTGAGTCTCGATTTGAGCCAAAGCCTCCTTGAGTTCTACCTCCTGTTCCAATTGTCGGTTTTTCAGCTTTTGCTGCTTGTAAAGAAGGTAGCCCACCAGTCCGAGCACCAAGGCCATAAGAAGCGAACCATAAAGTTGAAAGTTTTTATTGCGGATTTGCAGTTGCTGCTCCGAAATTTGACTGTCCTTGAGGGCTGTTTGATATTTGGTCTCCAGTTCGGCAGTCAGTTCCTTTGCAGCTTTTTCTTCCTTGCTTCGCAGGGTGGATTGATAGAGGTTTACATAATACCTCGAACTGTCGGCATCTCCTAGTGCGGCAAAGCTTGTGATCAACTCCAAATAAGGCCCGAACACATCATCCTCGGCACCTTGGCTCACAAACTTTTCAGCTGCCGATTCTAGGTAGTCTTTCGCCTTTTTGTAGTTCTTTTTTGTGTTTTCGACCACTCCCAAAGCATACTCCATGGTAGCTTCCTCATAGAGTGCATTGACAGCTTTGGCAGCTTCGAGACCTTTTTGAGCAACCTCTTCTAGTCGACTCATGTCTCCTTTTTCTTGAAGAAAAAAGGCATACATCCGATAGGAAACCGCCAAATTGAGAGGATCATCTTCCCGAATTGCCAAGTCAATGGCTTTCTGAAAATATTCCTCAGCCAGTTCAAAATCACCCAGATACTTGTAAGCCGTCCCCAGATTGGCATAGCTCCCAATCAGATTCCTGAAATCCTTTTGAGCCTCTCGCATGACAGCAGCCCGTTCGTAAAACTCTATGGCCTTGGGATAATTGGACATGTTTTGGTAGATCACCCCGATATTATTCAGAATAGTAGCGGCATTGAGCAGCGCCCCTTCCTTCTCGAAAATGGGTAGGGCTTTCAAAAAATAAGTGATCGCAGAATCTGATTCGTACTTCCGCTGAAGGATAAAGCCCAAGGCATTGTAAACTTTTGCCATTCCGAGCGAATCCCGATTTGCCTCTCGAATTTCAAGGGATTTTAGATATACCTCACCTGCCTCCTGAAGCTGACCTTTTTGCAGGTATCCACTGCCCAAATCACTGTAAGATTGTGCCAAGAGCGTCTCATCTCCTGTTTTCTCAGACAGTTCGACCGCCAGTTGACCATAGTAGATCGCTGAATCCAAATTAATAGCGGCATAGGTCCAGCCCAATTCCCCATAGATCGCAGCGAGAGTTTCATCAGTGTTTTCCTGCTGTGCGCTATTCAGCAAACTGTCGACAATCTGTCGAGGAGATTGTCCAAATACGTATGAACTAAGTACTAAAAAAAGGAGAAAGCTAGACCAAACTCGAAGTTTCATATGATTATAATTTTTTATAAGGCCAGATAGCTTGTCCCGAGAATCGGGAGAATCTCTGCTGTAGGCAGGCTCGATTTCATGACAGTAGATTTTTTTAGGAAGGTAATAGACAAATAAAAACCCAAGCAGAGCAATATTTCATAGCAATTAAATAATAAAAAGAGATTTTTTGTAGAAAAAAAAGTATCCTTTTTGGAAAAGAACACAATCTTCTATGGAATTGGACGATTTGCTTGAACCAAACTTATTCTGAATCTTAGGGTTTGATATACAGCATATAAACCCAAAGAATACCATGAATTTCAACATGAATGAGAATCAACGGATGATCGCCGAGATGATCCAGGATTTCGGAGCAAAGGAGATCACTCCTTTTCGCAAAGAATGGGATGATAAGCAGCATTTCCCCTTAGAACTTTTCAAAAAACTTGGAGAATTAGGACTGATGGGCGTATTGGTCCCTACCGAATACGGAGGTTCCGGATTTGGCTATTTTGAATACGTCACAGCCATCGCAGAACTTTCTAAATTAGACCCTTCCGTAGGTCTATCAATGGCCGCCCACAATTCCCTTTGTACCGGACATATCATGATGTTTGGTAATGAGGAGCAAAAGAAAAAGTACCTGCCCAAACTCGCTACCTGCGAATGGTTGGGCGCTTGGGGGTTGACTGAACCAAATACCGGTTCGGATGCCGGAAATATGCGAACTGTCGCCAAAAAAGAAGGAGAATATTACATCATCAATGGAGCGAAAAACTTCATTACCCATGGTGTTTCGGGAGATGTGGCCGTTGTCATTGCCCGAACAGGTGAAGTTGGGGATTCACATGGAATGACTGCTTTTGTGGTCGAAAAAGGCACTCCTGGATTCAAAGGAGGCAGAAAAGAAGACAAACTCGGTATGCGGGCTTCTGAGACTGCAGAGATGATTTTTGAGGATTGTAAGGTTCACGAAAGTCAAATCTTGGGAGAAGTCGGGGAAGGCTTTATTCAATCCATGAAAATTCTGGATGGAGGTAGAATTTCCATTGCAGCATTATCTTTAGGCATAGCTCAGGGAGCGCTTGAGGCTTCTATCCAATACTCCCAAGAAAGACAGCAATTCAATCAGCCGATCAGTAGATTCCAGGGCATTTCTTTTAAACTAGCCGATATGGCTACCCAAGTGGAAGCGGCCAGCTTATTGACTTTTAAAGCTGCAGACTTGAAAAACAAGGGTGAGAAAGTAACGCTTGCCGGAGCTCAGGCAAAATACTATGCTTCTGAAGTAGCCGTATCCGTATCCAATGAGGCGGTTCAGATTTTCGGAGGCTATGGATTTACCAAAGACTATCCTGTGGAGAAATATTACCGAGACTCTAAGCTCTGCACCATTGGTGAAGGTACATCTGAAATTCAGAAGTTGGTGATTTCGAGAGAGGTGTTAAAGAAATGATGCTTTAAGTCCGGTGTCGGATGTCCGATGAACTTAAATTTTCATCTGGATTCTAAACTTCCCTGGGGATTTTCTCGGGGATTTTTTTATTTCAATCAGTTCCTAACTATCCTGATTTATTGTTTTATGTACAATTGGTGAATACAATCACCGATTATGCGTTTTTCTGATTTCTCGGATGAAAGTCCGTCAGTACTTGCCTGAGGTAATCCCGGTCTAAATGAGTGTAAATTTCAGTGGTGGTGATACTTTCATGACCCAACATTTCCTGCACTGCACGAAGGTCAGCGCCTCCCTCGATTAGATGTGTAGCAAAGGAATGCCGAAAAGTATGAGGGCTGACATTTTTTTGAATCCCAACTCGTTCCACTGCCTCCTTAATAATCATAAAAATCATCACGCGGCTTAACTTTTTCCCTCGTCGGTTGAGAAAAACATATTCCTCATGACCGCGGGCGATTGTCTGGTGATTACGCACTTCCTCTTGGTATATTTTCAGGTATTTCAGCGCATCCTTTCCAAAGGGAACCAATCGCTCCTTATTACCCTTTCCCACGATTCGCAGAAAGCTGATTTCTTCGAAAATCTGCCCCTTTTTTAAGTTAATCAATTCCGAAACACGCAAACCACTGCTGTAGAGCAACTCCAACATTGCCCGATTACGATGACCTTGGGCCTCTCCTAAAGGAACCCCTTCCAAGATTTGATTAATTTCTTCGAAGCTTAAGGTATCTGGTAATTTTCTCCCCAATCGAGGTGTTTCCAGCAGCTGAGCAGGATCTTTTTTGACCAAATCCTCATAAACCAGAAAGCGATAAAAAGCTTTAATACCCGAGATCATCCGGGCCTGTGTAAATTCGGAAAGCTCAAGCTCCCCTATCGTTCTTACAAAAGCCTGAAGCTCTTTGGAGCTAAGTTCCAAGGGACTCAAACCCTGAAAATCCAAATCCACAAACTCTGCCAATCGCTGCACATCCCGGCAATAGGCCTCGATGGAATTATCACTTAGCGAGCGCTCTATCTTTAGGTAATGCCGAAACTGCTTGATATAGGTTTCCCAAGTTTTGGACATGAATTAAAATTTATGGGAGAAGATCAAAAATGGAGCCATACAATTAAATAAGATAGCTATGCAGATAAAATGAAGATAGGATAGCAAAGGCTACCCAGGTAAATCTGAAGGTTTAAACCTTCCCATATCTTGCGAAGCATATCTTGGCGACCAAAGGGAGCCCTATCTGCAAGGCTATCTTTCAGATTTTACCTCCATTTAAAACTTTTCTCATCTATCGCCCGCATCGTGCAAAGTACCCCATCAAGATGATCGTATTCGTGTTGGATCAGTTCGGAGATAGCTCCATCTACTTGCCAGCTTTGCTTTTCCCAGTTTTCATCCAGGTATTCCAGAGTCAGGCTTTGATGCCGCTCTACTTTCACAAATAGATTGGGGAAAGACATGCAATCATCCCAGAGTTCGAATTTCTCACTACTTAGATTTTTCAGTTCCGGATTGATTATCACATAAGGCTGGTCGAGATTGAGATAAAATAGCCGCTTCATGATCCCCAATTGGGGAGCCGCTATTCCCCTTCCAAATCCATAGACTCGGCGGATATCCTCCATCGCCTCATGAAGCTGCTCAGTCCAGTCAGCAACTTGAGGGATTTCCGAACGGAGTACCGGTTCACAAGTCTGATACAGTCTAGGGTCACCGAGTTTGAGAATGTCATGAATGGTTTTCATAAAGGTAAATCGGTTAAGGTACTTCGAAGATAGCTTAGCGAGCTGCCATTTGAAAAGAATTAGCCTGAATGAAAAAAATCTCAGGGTGATCAGACTGTTTTGGTTTCATTGGAATTAAAAGAAAAAATTAAATCTTCCAATTAATCCTTTTTTTTTACTGGCAACCTCTTAGTTTTAATCATGCGTTATTTCAAAAGTTTTTGCCTTTTTTCACTCCTATTTGTCCTGTTCATCACAATTGCATGCAGGGAATCCACAAAGCATAATGAAAGCATTAAGCTCCAGGCCAGCGGAGAAATCCTCCGTATCCCCATCGACAGTCTGACCGCCAATATCAGCACCGGATTGGTTCGATACGAAGACTATTTGGTCAATGTCAACTGGAATACCAATTCCCTGCAGTTTTATAATCTAAACTCCGAAAAACTAAGCAAAGAAATATTTTACCAATATGAGGGACCACAGGGAGTGGGAAGTATTTTTGGAATTCATATCCACAGCCTTGACAGCATTTTTCTATTTACTCAAATGGTCCCTGTCATTACCCTAACCGATACCACTGGAATCATCAAAAACCGAATCCAATACACCAAACCAGAAGGCCATACGAATGCCTTTGTACACAATGCCTATTTTGGAAGCACTCCTACCTTGCAAAATGGAAAAATGCTGGTAAAAACACATGCAGAGGGGAATTACAGACAAATGACGGAAGAGCGTCTCCATAAATCCTTGCTTGCTTATCGAATTAATCTTGAGGATGGAACCCATCAGTCCACAGAACTAATCTACCCTGAAGGCTATTTAAATTCGGGATTAAAATTTTTCGAGCCAAGCCTCGTTTTTCAGCCAGAATACACCGTTTACTCTCTCTTTGGCGACCATAGACTTTACAAACAAATTCGCTTTGGGGACTTAGAAATTTTTGACGGCAAAAGCCAATACTTGGATGAAACACTCCCCTATTTTCCGGTAGATGGGGAGCGCTTTGACACCCAAAAATACCTGACCGCTTCCTCCCGCTATGAGACCCTAGTTTACGATGAATATCGGGAAGTATATTATCGCTTTGCCTACCCCACTTTGACCATTGAAAAAGAAGAAGAATTACTCGCTTTGCGGGAAAATCCAGGACCTTTTGTGATTCAGGTATTTAATAAAGATCTCACATTGATCACCGAAAGCTATTTTGAAGGGGGAATTTATTTCCCCAACAATCATTTTATCACCGAAAAAGGCCTTTATCTCTCTGCAAACAACCCTGAAAACCCCGAGGCAGAGGAGGATGCTTTTCGGTTTGAGTTGATTGAATTGGTTGATTAAAGCTTAGCTATCTGATTCACGAGCAGCTCTTATAGATAAAAGTTGTATTTGCTTTTTCCGAGGTTGATATCGATAAACTACCACGGTGTATTTATTTAAAGGACCTCTATAAAGATTTTTTTTGAGGAACTTTTGGGTAGTAATTCGGGATGCGCTTTAATCATTTCAAAAAATCTAGATGCATCATTTAGAAATCGTTTCTTTTCCTTGTCTGAAAAATGGATTTCCAAATAATTGAGAATCCTTTCAAAACCCTTGATGGCTTGAGGGGTCCATAAAATTTCTAAGTCCATTTTTGATACTTGCTCATTACATCTTTATGTTTGGTTAGGTCGCCTCCTTCGGCTTGATTCATTCCAATTTCAATTTCCTCCCGTTCTTCATTCGATAGATTCTCCCACCAATCCTGTCCAGAATTCTCTTTTAAAGCAATCAATTCTTTCAAAATCCTGACATCTTCAAGGCCTGCAAGCCATTCGATCAATTTTATTTTTTCCAATGCGATATCCATAGTCAAAATTATATTAATTTAAATTAGCTATTCTGGATCACAGATTCAAGCATCGCTTTTTCCAATCAATTTAAGCAGGAAATTTTTGGATCAATTCCAATCAACTTGGTGTTGATACGGCTCATCATACGTAATAAATGAGCCGTATTTCTAAACTTTTTGAGCCGAATCAAATCTGTTTCCATACTATTTCACCCGACGAAGGAGGGTGTGTTTTATTGTATTTCCACAGTGTTTCAGCCTCCGAAGGATGCCCTATTTCTATTGTACTTCCATCGTATTTCCCCAGTATTTTCCCGTACTTTTGCCCCATGAATTACCTTTCAGTTGAGAATCTCAGCAAAGCCTTTGGCGAGCGTAAGCTTTTTTCCAATATATCATTCGGTATCTCCCAGGGACAAAAAATAGCTCTAGTCGGCATCAACGGAGCTGGCAAATCCACCCTGATGAAAATCATCATGGGATTGGAAATCCCGGATACCGGACAAGTGGCGCTCAACAATGCCGTCAAAATCGCCTATGTGCATCAAAACCCTGTTTTCGATTCGAATCTGAGCATTTATCAAACGATTTTTGATCAAAGCAATTCGGAAGTACTTCGGGTTATCGAAGAGTATCACAAAGCCATGTTGGACTCAGAGCGCGGGATAGACAATTCCGATAAAATGGCTAAGCTTTTTGAGCAGATGGATGCGCTGCAGGCTTGGGATTTTGAATATCAAGTGAAAGAAGTTTTGGGCAAACTCGGCCTTCACGACACGGATTTGCCTGTGGGAAACCTCTCAGGAGGTCAGCGAAAGCGGGTAGCTTTGGCGAAAGCCATTCTCGAAAAACCGGATTTACTTTTGCTCGACGAACCTACTAACCACCTGGATCTCGAAACCATAGAATGGCTTGAGGATTACCTAGCCAAAGCCAATCTAGCCATCTTTATGGTGACTCACGACCGGTATTTTTTGGAAAAAGTCACCAATGAAATCCTCGAACTCGATCAGGGAAAAATTCATCGCTATCAGGGGAATTACGGTTATTTTCTGGACAAGAAAGCGGAGCGGATGCAGATCGAGGACATCGAGATCGAAAAGGCCAAAAGTTTATACAAAAAGGAACTGGACTGGATCCGTCGACAACCCAAAGCACGTGGAACCAAGGCGAAGTATCGTGTGGATGCTTTCGAAGAGACAAAGGAAAAGGCCTTTACCAAGCGGGAAGAGCGAGATATTGAGTTGTCCGTATCTACGCAGCGCTTGGGTAATAAAATCCTTGAAATCGATAAAATCAGCAAGTCTTATGGAGAGAAGAAACTGATCGAGGACTTCTCCTATATCTTCAAGAAAAAGGATCGCATTGGGATCGTAGGCCCCAATGGAGCCGGAAAGACGACATTTCTGCAGATGATTACAGGGCTTATCGAACCCGATCAGGGGAAAGTTACTCAAGGGCAAACCACTTTATTTGGCTACTACAGACAGGAAGAGGACCGATTTGATGAGGAAAAACGACTCATTGATGTGGTGAAGGAAGTCGCAGAAGTGGTGACACTCAACAAAGGACAAACCATCACCGTCGGACAGTTTCTAAATCAATTTGGCTTTCCTCCCAAACAGCAGTTTACCCCCATCGGGAAAATGAGCGGAGGGGAACGTCGAAGACTGCAATTGCTGATGGTTCTGATCAAGAATCCCAACTTCCTGATACTGGATGAGCCAACCAATGACTTGGATCTGATGACCTTGAATATTTTGGAGGAATTTCTCGATACGTTTCCAGGCTGCCTGATCATCGTTTCGCACGATCGATACTTTATGGACAGATTGGTGGAGCACCTCTTTGTGTTTGAGGGAGAAGGAGTGATTCGGGACTTTCCTGGGAATTATACAGATTTTAGGGAGTGGGAAAAGGAAGAGAGTACAAAGTCTCAAGTACCAAGTACCAAGACGATAGAAGCGAGAGATAAGAGTCAAGAGACAAAAGAAGAAAAAAAGGTTGAGGAGGCAGAGAAGTCTGTGTCAAAAATCAAGGCAAGCTACAAGCAGAAGCAGGAGTTCAAAAAGACGAATGAGCAGATTGCAAAGCTAGAGGGAGAGAAGGAAATAATCACCGCGCAAATCGCAGCTGGCATCGAAGACCACGAGGAGCTTTTAAAGCTTTCGAATCGGATCGCTGAAATTGACTCCCAACTGGAAGAATTGGAAATGACTTGGTTGGAATTGAGTGAATTGGAGGGGATTGAAGACTAAAGTCTTGAAATATGGTGGATATTCTTCCCGATAAATCGGGGCGGAACAAGACTCCCTTCGGTCGCCGAAATATGGTAGTGTCCCGATAAGTGTGTAAATGGTAGGAAAAGTTATTCTGGAATTTTTGGGCCCTTTGAAAGGCCAGGAAAAATTACGGAAATAACTTTTTCGGGGTACCTTCACACACTTAAAGCTATGAAAAAAGAAGATGCATTCAGCGAGGAATTCCTCAAGCAGTTCAAAAACGGAGAAGAGCTCTATGCTTTTCTCGGCCAACTTCAAAAACGGGGCGTAGAAGCCATCCTCGAAGGAGAGATGGATAATCACCTGGGCTATGAAAAACACGGGGAGTCCACCGG
>NZ_AUBU01000001.1:195320-658794 GCF_000429405.1 Algoriphagus marincola DSM 16067 | reverse complement strand
GCATGATCCTAAACCAATTTATGATTATGTTTGAAAACCGTATAAAACTCTAACTAACCCTAAAATCTATTTACACACTTTTTGGGATAGTGTCCCATCGTACTTAAAAATCCCCTATTATCCTCCATAGACCAATCAAGAACCTCTTCCGGACTTTTGCCAAAGATTTGAAAAAGCCTTTGAACAGTATCTCCCCTAGGAGTTGTTTCAGAATTTTCAAATCGCTGCACCGTACGTAAACTTACACCAGCTTGTAATGCCAACTCCTCTTGAGATATTCCCCTTTTGATTCGAAGATTTCTCAGTTGATTTCCTAGTTTATTTTCCATTTTTTTGCTCAATCATTTTTTCAAAACTATGTCCCCATGAGATAAAGGCAAAAATTAGCTTACGTCATTTTTACGTCATTCATGACGTCAAATAAAAAACCCGATCTGATCGCTCAAATCGGGATAATTTATTTCCAAAAAGAAATTTTAAGAAAGCACACCAAGCTCTTTTCCTACTTCAATAAATGCCTGAATAGCTTGATCCAAATGATGCTTGTCATGAGCTGCTGAAATTTGTACCCGGATTCTAGCCTGACCCTTTGGTACAACCGGATAGTAAAACCCAATCACATAAATTCCTTTCTCCAATAATTTTTCGGCCATTTTTTGAGACAAGACCGCATCATAAAGCATGATAGGTACGATAGGGTGTTCGCCGGGCTTGATATCAAAGCCAGCTTCCTCCATTTTACTTCGGAAGTACTTGGTATTGTCTTCTAGCTTATCACGTAGTTCTGTAGTTTCCGAAAGCAAGTCAAAAACAGCAATGGAAGCTCCTGTAATCGAAGGTGCAAGGGTATTAGAAAACAGATAAGGTCTCGAACGCTGGCGAAGTAATTCGATAATTTCTTTCTTACCAGAAGTAAAACCACCTGAAGCTCCTCCTAATGCTTTACCTAAGGTACCGGTAATAATATCCATTTTGCCCATCACTCCTTTTAATTCGTGTACTCCTCTACCGGATTTGCCCATAAATCCAGTGGAGTGACATTCATCGGACATAACCATAGCCTGATATTTTTCAGCCAATTCTACGATTTTATCGAGTTGGGCGATTGTACCGTCCATAGAGAATACTCCATCGGTCACAATCACAATTTGCTTTGCCCCTGCTTCACGAGCTTCTTTTAGTTTCTCTTCCAAATCACTCATATCATTATGCAGGTAGCGAAAGCGCATAGCCTTACATAAACGGACACCGTCAATGATAGAAGCGTGATTGAGAGCATCAGAAATAATCGCATCTTCAGGACCTAGTAGAGGCTCAAATACACCACCATTCGCATCGAAAGCAGCTGCATATAAGATGGTATCTTCCGTGCCTAAAAACTCGGATATCTTTCGTTCTAGTTCTTTATGGATATCTTGAGTTCCACAGATAAATCGTACTGAAGAAAGACCAAAGCCATGGGAATCAATCGCTGCCTTTGCTGCTTCAATAATTTTGGGATGAGATGAGAGACCCAAATAATTATTGGCACAAAAATTCAAAACTTTTTTTCCACCTTCGATCGTAATTTCAGCTCCCTGCGGAGAGGTAATTACTCTTTCTTTTTTAAATAAACCTGCTTCTTTAATCTCTGCAATTTCTTGTTCAAACTTGGGTTTAATCTGTTGATACATGTTGATTGGTTTTTGATCAGCTTATTCTTTTTATTGATTTCCCATTCGTCAAAAAACGCCATGGGACATCGGTTTTTTATTACTTTTGCGCAAGCAAACCCAAATATAATCAAAAAGCCAGGCATCACTAGCCGGGAAGAATTTACTCCTTTCTCATGGAAAAAATCCTAGTAATTGGAGCTGCAGGACAGCTCGGATCTGAACTTACCAAAGCCCTTACAGACCGATTTGGTTCGGAACATGTCATCGCTACAGACTTAAATGCAGACGCAAAGGAAAAATTTGACTTCTGTAGATTTCAGGTTTTGGATATCATGGATCAAGAGAGTGTCCGAAGCTTAGTTAAAAACGAAAAAATTACACAGATTTATCATCTTGCCGCTGTGCTTTCGGCAACGGGGGAAAAACGGCCTCTTTTTGCATGGGAGCTTAATATGGAAAGTCTTCTTTTTGTATTAGAATTGGCTAGGGAATTCAATCTAGATAAAATTTATTGGCCTTCTTCTATTGCTGTATTTGGACCCAATACTCCAAAGATCAATACACCTCAATATTGTGTAAAAGAACCCAATACTGTCTATGGTATTTCAAAGCAGGCCGGAGAAAGATGGTGCGAATATTACTTCCAAAAATATGGAGTAGACGTTAGAAGCTTGAGATATCCTGGACTCATTGGATACAAGGCACTACCCGGAGGAGGCACGACTGACTACGCAGTGGATATATACCACAAAGCCTTAAATGGAGAGAAATTTACATGCTTTTTAAGGGAAGACTCCATGCTGCCGATGATGTACATGCCTGATGCCATCAAAGCCACCATAGACCTCATGGAAGCACCAATTGAAAATGTCAAAATACGGTCAAGCTACAATTTGGCAGGGATGAGCTTTTCGCCAAAGGATATCTATGAAAGTATATTGGAGCACCACCCTGATTTCAAAATCAACTATGAGCCTGATTTCCGTCAGCAGATTGCTGATGGCTGGCCAGATAGCATCGATGACCATTTTGCCAGAGATCACTGGGGCTGGAAACCAACCTACGGTCTGAAAGAAATGACAAAAGATATTTTAGAGAACTTACCGAAATTTTTTCCAATCAAACTCTAACCTCAGAATCAGAAAAGAATAAAATTGCCTCCAAAATATTATGCGCATCAGCCTTCTGCATAATATTAGCTCGATGCCTTTCAACAGTTCGCTTTGATAAGCCAAGGTTTTGCGCGATCTCTTTAAGTGGTAGACCTTTGGATGAAAGGTCTAAAACCTGCCTTTCCCTTTTTGTAAGCTTTTCATAATCATTTGAAAAGCCATTGTTGTTATGTTCCTGGTAGTTCTCGTTTGTTAAAAGATAAAGGTCCTTGAAAGACTCTTTTTGAGGCTTTGATACCGGATGAATTTCAGCAATAAATCTGGAAGATCTATTAGAAACACTAATGGTTCGAATATGGAATAACTCATTGTTTTGACGCAATCTCACATTTAAGAATTCGACCGACTTTACTAACTGGTGTTCAAACCGTTGCATATTTAAAGAATTCGACTCGTCTGATTCGAAATCAAAAAGTTTAAAGAATTCTTTTCCGATAATACTTTTCTCATTTAGTAAGCTGGCACTTTTAAAAAAAGCATGATTTGCACGCTCTACAACACCTCTTTTTACAAACATTTTGGGATTACTCGAATTATCAAAAAATAGTTTATAATCTTTAGAATTATAAAAACTAAAAAACTTTTTTTTATCTTGAGAATTCTTGAGCTTATTTATTGCACTACTTAAATCCAAGGGTAGAAATAAGATATTTTCCACTCCCGCCTCGAGAGCAATATAAATTTCTTCCTTGCCACAGGTTTTTCCTAGAACCAGAAAAAAAGAAACATTATTTTCTAAAAATACAGGTTTAAGCTTACGATGGAATTTAAGCCACTCCCGCTTACAGCTATGATCGTCAAAAAAAATAAAATCAAATTTTTCAAAATACTCATAGGAAGGTAAGGCTTCATCCAAAATTATTTTATCTAAAATAAATTTGGACGAAATCTCATCAAGAACCTGAATCAAATTTGATTCTAGAATCGGGTTTTTACCAATAAGTAGAGCCCTCAACACCATTCAATAATTATTTATTGATCACCAGTAGCAAAAGTCCAAGTAGGGCTATTTGCTACATTCCTTCCTTCATACTTTGCAACCACATACCAGAAGTAGGTAGTATTTGGTTTCAAACCTGTGACATTGGCCTCATTAGTAGGCAAGTTCTCACCCACCAAATCCTGTACAGTACTATTTGATTCAAAAATGAATACTGAATAAGCCAATGGAATACCTGGATTCTCCTGATCCACATTCCAAGAGAAAGTAAAACTCAGATCTTGATTGACAGCTCCATTTCCTGGAACTGGATCAGAGAGTATTACACTTCCTACATTATTTTCATCCTCTAAAAGAAAAAAGGTGACCGCAGTATTCTCTTCCTCATAAACAGCGACGTTAATCGTTCCATTTAGAAAATCTTTTTTTCTGGCAGTAATGACAACATCACCATCCTTAATCTTTTCTAATTGAAAGGTCCCACCTTCGTCAGTCAATACGGCATTGCTAGATGGAGTAGTCGTAATAAGCACTCCTTGCAATGGCTCGTAAGTATCACCATCCACGACTATCCCAGATATGGATCCGAAACGCTCAATGTCAAAAGTTTCTTCTTCACATGCTGTAGTAAAGATCAGAAAGACAACGAGCAAAAAGCCCCCTATTTTTTTATTTTGCATTATTTCCTATATAAAATCGTAATCCTAAATTCACTCCCCATATCAAATCATTAAAGCTTCCTGACTCAATGCCATCATATTGATCATTTAGCATTTGGTTTAGAAAAAGCTTACCAGTGAGTGCTGTGCCCCCTGATAACATATACTCCAATCCTCCACCATATTTTACATATGGTAAGTAGGTATTTTGAGAAAAACCTACCTGATCAGTGAAATCAAAAAAGGAGCCCGCTCCTACAGATACAAAAGGCGATAGCTTACCAGTCGAATTAGCCATATACAAAAGGCTTAAATCACCGTGGTAATCAACCGATCTAAACAATTCAGGCACCTCTATTTGATGAAAACCAAAGCCTCCCTCCATATAAAGTGAATTAGATAACTTGAATGCTAAAGAACCCGTAAAACCTGGTCTGAATGCCGTTCTAGAGTAATCTCCTACGTAAGTTTGGAAATTTCCACTTAGGGATAAAAATATATTGGATCGGTCCACCCCTTGGTGTAGTCTTCCTATATAATCAGTTTTTTGATTCTCCTCTTTTTCTAACTGATAAGCCTGCATGACTTGGGCAGTGGTATCATTTTCTGATTTAAAATTCCACAAACCGTCCACAACTCCCTCTAAAATCATACTATGAACGGCCTTTTCTACAGCCTCTGTAATAGCCATTTCAGTGGGTTCGTTGTAAGTATATCCGGTTTCAGCCTCTAAGAGTCTTTTAAATTTAACATACCGGAAAAACCCAGCTGAAACTTCTTGGGAAAGGATAGATTTAGTTGTGTAAACAGTCTTCAAAATCTTTCCATTATTGGTGGAGACAGCTCTTAGATAAATACTAACCCGATCCTCTCGGTATTGAGATGATGCATCTGCTCCAAAATATCGAACACCCGCACCTCCGGTGAAAATATTCGTTTCATAAGAAATAATTCCTCCTTCTAATAGTACTCCTGCAAAAAGGAGTGGCGGCAGAAGAATGTTTGTAGTACCTTCATATTGTTCCCTACTGGAACGAATAATTTTACGCTCATTCAAAAGATTTGAAATATTCTCCCGCTCGATTGGAACAAACCAACCAGATTCTTCCAAAGCCCGAATTAAGATATTGGTAGCTCCCTGGGTGACTGCCGTTGACCAGTTTGCACCCACGTTTGACTCCTTATATTGTCCTGTTTGATCTCGAAACTTGTAGACTGCTACAAAAATAGGCTCAGCAGGCTCAGGCAAACCAAGCAATTCCGATTTGAAAGGTGTCTCAGGACCTAAACGAGCATCTCTATCATTAAAAGGTTGATAAAAAGATGGAGCACAGCCGTATCCGAAACATAGAACTAACAATAAAACTACAAAAATAAACCTTTTGTAGCCGTGAATAGATTTGAGTTGCATTTAACTTTTTTGGTTAAAAAAATGGAACCTCAATTACTGAGGTGGCTCCTGTTACATTATCAATAATGGTGACAATGAGTCCTGAACCTGAATTTGAAATATCGATTTGATAGTCTCCTAAATTATAAGTCCCTGACTCTAATGACTCTTCTCCAAATTGCCTATCAATAATCTCTCTGGAAAGTCTACTTAAAATTTGTCGGTTTAAACTTTCTGAGAAATCGTTTAAAGGGTCCTGTCCAAAACCAAACCGATCCTCCCTACTAGCGGGATCTTCAAAAGTATCCTGAGCTTGAGCTGAGCTCAACAACCACTGATAATTAAATGTATTTCCTCCAAATGCAGGGTTTTGGGGAGTATAGACTAATCGTTGGGCGAATAAATCTGATAACCCAACCAAAGAAAATACAAAAGCGAATAATATGACTTTTTTCATTTGGTAGTGTATTTAAAATATTCCTGTTCCTTTTCTTTCTTCTCCATCCAATTGCCTAACTAACTCTTCGTATTGAATCAAATACTGCTGAGTGATCCCAATCGATTGCTTAGCTAACTCTTCTACAACATCTGCTCTTGGCTGTAGAAAGGATTGAAAAACCGTAATATCATTTATCAGTATTTCTACTGTTGTAGTATTAAGTCTGAATGGCTTTTCGACAATGAAAATCGAATAATTACTGGCCTCTGGAGGAGCAACCCAATCTCGGTAAAAGAAATCATAAAAGTCTCTTCCACTTTTCGTCTTTGTATCATCGATCAAAAGACCATCAATTTCAAGAACTACATCTGTACTCTTTTTCTGCGTCTCCTGCTTTTTTATTGATTCCAAGAGAGTTTGAAGTTCTTGTATGGTGGCCTCCTTCTTAGCAGTATCCAAGGCAATCCTAGTAGTATCTGACTGAGCCCAAGAATAACTCGTCGAAAAACAGAAAATAAAAATAGAAAAACTTAAATTAATCCAAAGCCTTTTCATTTATACGCCTTTATTAAAATTTAAAATAAATAAATCAATTAAAAGCGACTTTTCCAACAATTATTGTCTCATTGGAAAATTAAAGGTAGTAGTGGAAATATTAAGAGTCATACCAGCACCTCCTATCCCAGAAGTTTGAGTTACTGATACTGGAGATTGAAAAGGATCTATGAGTGCAGTTAAACTTGAACCATTACCAATTTGAGTTGCTTCAAAAGTTTGATTACCAGAACCAATGAATCCATTACCAAGTAGAGCAACATCAATCTGGTTATTGTTCCCCAGTTGATTGAGGATTGCAATTCGTGCCCCTATACCATCATTCTCAATGTACGCATTGATGTTATTATTATTTCCTGCCTGATTTGTATTTAAAGTTATATTTTGGCCAATGGTCCAAAGACCGGCGTCATTTGAATTGCCCAATTGTGTTAATATCGCACGGTTTTGGCCACCAGATTGTTCAATATAACCGATATTATTATTTCCATTTTGACTCAACATGACCAAGTTTTGACCTTGCTGAAAAACAGATGAATTATTCCGATTACCCACTTGTATCACAGAAGCACTATTACTTTGCAACATGACTTCAGGTGAAATGATCTGATTTGAAACCAATTCTTCCTCCCGTTCACCTTGACTTTCTTGCGAGAATGCAGAAAGCGAAACAGACAAAAAGATAATTACCGCGATAAAAAAACAATTGGGCTTATTCATAAAATTTTAAATTAGTTCTGTGTTGTTAACGAAGAATTGCCAAATCCGGTTTGAGTAGAAATGGCAGTATTTCCAATACCTGTTTGCTCAATAACCGAAGAATTCAATAGACCTCTTTGAATAATGATCCCTGAATTGAAGTCCCCGGTCTGAAAAAGATCTGCTAAATTTTCTTCTCCACGCTGAAATGCCTCTCCATTGTTATCATTACCTAAAGCGTCTTGAAAAGATTCGTTATCAAAACCTCTTTGAGTCGTTAAATGAGTATTTCTAAGACCATCCTGAATAAGTGATACAAAATTATTATCACCTCGTTGAATGATACCTACATCTGCACGGAAATTAGAGCCTGCAAAGTTTCTTCTGCCATATTGCAAAACATCAATTTCATTTCCCTCACCAATTTGACGAGTACCTAAAGAATTTCTATTTCCGTCTTGTAATGAAGTTAGGAGATTGTCATCCCCTAATTGAAGGGTTCTAGCAATATTCCGGTTACCTATTTGAGTTTGAAATGCTTCATTGGAGAAATCACTTGGAGTCAAGTTTGAAGACTGAATAGAATTTGGTGCAATCACTTGACCTCCATTAAAACTATCCTGAACGATTCGTGCACGGTTGCGATTACCATCTTGATCTTGTGAAGCTAGATTAAACCCTGCACCAAACTGACCAATCCGAGCGGTATTTCTATTACCTAACGAAAGCTGATCTGCGACATTCATTCCAAACCCAAGCTGACGAACTGCAGCAAGGTTCTGATTACCTTCTTGAACCTGGAAGGCCGCGTTGGAAAACCCTTGCTGACGAAGTCTCGCTGTATTTTCGTTCCCTAACTGAACTACGTCAGAAACATTCTCTACTCCAGTTTGATTTTGAGTAGACCTGTTCCTATCTCCTTCTTGATCAGAGGTAGCTACATTGCCAAAGCCCTGTGCAAACAGAACAGAGCTAAAAAGGGAAAAGACAACTACTAAGGTAAATTTTTTCATAAGGAAAAAACTTGGCTAGGAAAACCTAGCCAAGTATTTAAAAGATCTAAGATTAATTTTGAACTACAACTGAAACGTTTCCATTTCCAGCTTGAATTTGCTCAGAGAAGTTAAAGCTACCTGTCTGAGTTAGCTGAGTGAAATTGTTGTTACCGTCAATGAATACAAAGGCATCATTGAAAGACCCATCCTGAAGAAGGATAGATTCATTATCATTACCAATTTGATCCATAAAGAAGAAGTTACCATCCCCTAGCTGATTAATATCCACTGCAAGGTTTCTGTTACCTACTTGGATGAAATCAGCGATATTACCATCACCTCTCTGGTATGTTTTACCCTGATTTTCATTTCCATCCTGACCGATGAAAGCAATATTGTTACTTGCTCCTAGTTGATCAACTTCAGCCATGTTATCATTTCCTAATTGTTGGATAACTAACAAATGTGCACTAGATGATTGACTTCCGTCAGCATTGTTTCTATTCCCCACCTGAAGAACAAATCCCTCATTACCTCCATTGAAGGTTCTTAGTCTAGCATAGTTCTCTTTTCCGTCTTGAATGATCTCATGATAGCTTGCGGCAGTCCCACCTGGAAAACCTTGTCTTTGCTGGATCAGTGCCTCATTATCATTGCCTATTTGATTCATAAAGGCTTCAGCATTATTGGACTGAGTTCCTCCTCCACCAAATCCTCCCTGCTGTACTGTACCCATATTTCTGTTACCGTCCTGAAGGAGGGTAGAAATATTATCATTACCTAGCTGATCAACAGTAGCTGTGTTGTTATTCCCTGTTTGATCAGTTGTTGAGCTGTTTCCAACGCCAGTTTGAGCAAAGGAAACAGAAGCTGTAAAAGCTAATGCACCGAAGAATAAAATTGATTTTTTCATGATTTGAAATAGTTAATTGTTAGAAATAGATTAATTAAAGTTATAGTCTTATTGTTCAGATTATGAAGTGCTGAGAAAATTTGAACAGTTTTATGCTTTTCAGAATATATTTTTTGTATTTCATTTCAAAAGTAGCGTTTAAAAGTAGTTGTGTCAATGGGTAATTTCCGCCAGTTTATAAAATAAGTTAATGGGTAATTTTACTCAAAAATTCAGTTTATAATGTTCAAAAAAAATTTTAATCAATTACAATCAACCCCTTTTCATGTACAAAAATCTGATTATCCGAAATGATAAATACGCCTAAGTTCTCGTGTTATAAAGGCTGAAATAAGGGTCCATATGAGATTAAAAAGTCATCAAGAGTCCCATCAATCTATTCTAGGATGGGTTGTGTCATGACAACTCCTGAAAATAATTTTAAAGAAGCTGCTCGAAACTCGACTGATTTCCAGCCTATCACAGTCAAAAATTAAAGGGAATAAAAAAAGAGGCCGAAGCCTCTTTCCTAAATTTTCCCTGAAATCAAATCAGGATCAAACCCTAAAGTAATACTATCATCCGGATATAAAATGATGGGTCTTTTGATCATACTGGAATTATCTATGAGAATGGGAATGGCGAATTCTTTCTTTTCCAAGCTTTTCTTCTGACCCTCGTCCATTTTACGATAAGTCAATCCCTTTCTATTTATCACAGCATCCAATCCTGCCTTCTCAATGAAGCTTGTAAGGAGTTCCTCAGAAGGCTTTTGCTTTTTGTAATCGATGAATTCATATTCAACTCCCTTGCTTTCCAGGAAGTCAAAGGTCTTCTTCATCGTGTTACAATTCTTGATTCCATATACTTTCAAACTCATAGTCATTTACTGGTTTTTGTGAATTTCAATCATACTCTCTCGATGGGCTTTTAGAATCTTATCTATCAGCTGATCCGTCAGAGCTGTTGACAAGAATAAACTTTCAAATTGAGAAGGTGCAAGATAAACACCACGCTGTAACATGGCTTGAAAGTATTTTCCAAACAAACCTGTATCTGCCTTTTTGGCGGATTCAAAATCTGTAACGGGCTGATCCGTGAAAAACAAGGAATACATACTTCCTACGTGATTCACAGTATAATCATAGCCTAGTTCCAGGTTAATCTTCTTGATCCCTTCACTGACTTTTCTACCAATATTCAGCAATTGACCATAAGTCTCCGGGTGAATCTGGAGATATTTCAGCATGGCCAAGCCTGCTGCCATAGCTATTGGATTTCCCGAGAGGGTTCCTGCTTGATATACCGGACCAGAAGGTGACACAAAGTCCATGATCTCCTTTCGGCCTCCATAAGCTCCTACAGGCATACCGCCGCCGATTATTTTTCCAAGCGTGGTCATATCCGGAGTGACTCCATAAAGCTCCTGTGCACCGCCTGGCGCTAACCTGAAGCCAGTCATCACTTCGTCGAAGATTAAGACAATACCTTCTCGGTTACAAATCTCACGTAACCCTTCCAAATACCCAGGCATTGGAATAGCTAGCCCCATGTTTCCGGGCACGGGCTCGAGAATCAATGCTGCAATTTCACCTTTATTCAATCGCACTAACTCTTCAATTGATTCCAAGTCGTTATAAGGTGCTAAAAGCGTATCCTTGGCTGTACCAGCAGTCACACCTGGCGAATCCGGCTGCCCCATAGTCATCGCACCTGATCCTGCTGCAATTAAAAATGAGTCACCATGACCATGGTAATGACCGATCATTTTGATGATTTTATCCTTTCCTGTATAGCCTCTGGCCACCCGAATTGCTGACATCGTAGCCTCGGTACCGGAGTTTACCATCCTGACCTTTTCTACAGAGGGCACCATGGAAATGATTAATTCAGCAATTTCAATCTCCCGAGCTGTTGGAGCCCCAAAGGAAGTGCCTGACTCCATAGCCTCAATTACCGATTCCCGAATAATGGGATGATTGTGCCCTAAAATCATGGGACCCCAGCTATTGATCATTTCGATGTAGGCATTATCATTTTCATCGTAAATGAAAGCACCTGAGGCCTTTTTGATGAAAATCGGATCTCCGCCTACTGCACGGAATGCGCGTACAGGGGAGTTTACTCCACCGGGAATAAAATTTTGGGCTTTCGCAAAAAGCCGCTTACTTTCTGAAATATTCATTAATAATTTAAAGGTTTCAATTCACCTGCTGATAGAGAAAATACAGGCACATATCGATTGGAATTACTGTTTTGGAAGTTGAATCCCCATGTCAACTTTCCCGGAGCAAAAACCCGCTGATCCAAACTGGCACGGAAATCATAATCTAAATCAGGACGGGCATTCATCGCCACCCAGTATACTAACTCAAAACCGAGGATAGCGTTTAGGCTAGGAAGCGTAGAGTGCGTTTGATAGTATTCGTTCCGGAATAGTTTCATTGTCTCGGATTCGTAATTGGGGGTGTTATTAGCGATAAAATAGTAATTCTCATGAGGAAGCATTTCATAATTAGCGAAATTGAAGCTAAGCCATGAGTCCAAGACTAAAATTGGAATTTCTGTCGCTACTGATTCTGAAAAAGATAAAATCGGGCTTGCAATATTCGGATCATCGGAAAGAATAATAACCTGATCTACATCCGCCTCTACACTGTCGAGCGTGGGTCTGATACCTAAATCTGTCAAAAAAGAAGCGGCATTTCTGGGGTTCAGTTCTTTAAAATCAACCAATTGAAATCCATCTGATTCAATACGTTCTTTTAATTCGTTGGCACTTCGTAGGTCTTTAGAGCTTCCTCCATAGCCGATTGCAATTCGACTTCCCCAACTTTGACCTTTGATCGCTCTAAAAACTCCATCGGATATATTCTCAGCAGAAGGCCGGAAAAGGAAACTATAATTCTTATCCTCAAATCGATCCCCCAAGTTGGAAAGTGGGTGAATAAAAGGAATCTGTGTGGATTCGGCGAAGGCACTAACTAAATCTGCTTCTTCTGGGTAAATCGGACCAATAATCACATCGGCAGATTTCACTTTTTCATCCGAAAGAATAGACCGGAGATTATCAACTGACCGCTTTGAATTGAATGTACTGATACTGACACGCATTCCCTCTGACTTCAATTGATCGATACCCAATAGAATACCCTCATATAATTCAAAAACAAAACTTTCCGGATCCGGAGCTTGTGTACCTGAAGAAAAAGGTAAAATCACCACAAAGTCTAAATTGTCATTTTTAACGGTATTCCCGGTTGACCAATTTTCTCCCTGACCTCGAAGCTCGTAGTAGAGCGATTTTTCATCTGCTGAAAGAACAGTTTTCTTATTCAGTACAGTGCTGGTTGCGGCAGTGTAAGCCGGAAAATCCTGATACTCCTTTAAATTTCTCACCAAAAAATCAGGACTCTGCTTGACCAAGTACTCATAAGCTAGATCATTAGCCTGTTCTTCATAGGATTGGGGTAATGCTTGAAGCAAGTCCAATCCTTCCGTAATATTCTTATTAAATAAAAAAGCTTCTGCCAGTAGCATTATTGTTTCATTCTGATTGTCCCAAGTTCTATCAGCCAAAGGCCTCAAAATCCCAATGGCAGTTTCTGCTTGGTTGGCTTTCAAAGCTGATTCTCCGGCATGGTAAGAAGCATACAAAGCCAATTTTCCATATTTCGACTCATCAGTGAAAGCCCGAAAGCTATTCATCGCATCCCAATAAGAACCTGAAGCCAATTGTCTTTTGGCTTGTAAATAACCCTCAGGTACGTTTTGGGCATTTACGGTAAATACTAAAAAAAGAAGGGCTGAAAAAAGAAGTGATTTTTGCATTCCGATCAGTTAGATAAGCTTATGGACAAATTTAAATCATTATTTCCAAACCCAAAGTTTAGGCCGAAAACCCATTCCAAAAGAAAACCCGAAGGAAACACTCCGGGTTTTTAAGATTTTTAAGAAAGCTATCGACTAAAACATCAACAAATGAATTCCAACCAGTATTTTGTTTTAAGCATTCTTCAAGCTTCTCTCCCCCAACTTCCAAACGTATAATTAGGAAATTCAAGGTAAAGGGACATATTTCAATCAATTGCCTTTCAATCTATTCCCACTCAATAGTTGCCGGTGGTTTGGAGGAAATATCATAAACCACTCGGTTTACACCTTTCACGCGATTGATGATTTCATTTGACATTTTACCAAGAAACTCATAAGGTAAATGAATCCAATCAGCCGTCATTCCATCTACGGATCCTACCGCTCTCAAAGCTACAACCCGCTCATAGGTACGCTCATCACCCATGACTCCTACCGACTGAATGGGAAGCAAAATGGCTCCTGCCTGCCATACTTGGTCATAAAGTCCGTGATTTTTCAATCCTTGGATAAAAATATGATCTACTTCCTGTAGTGTCTGTACTTTCTCTGGTGTAATATCTCCCAAAATCCGAATTGCCAAACCCGGACCCGGGAATGGATGACGACCAATAATGGTCTCAGGAATCTCCAATGCACGTCCTACTTCACGTACCTCGTCTTTGAACAAAGTATTTAAAGGCTCGACCACTGAAAGCTTCATAAAATCAGGCAAGCCTCCTACGTTATGGTGGGATTTGATGGTGGCTGAAGGACCTTTTACAGAAACTGATTCAATCACATCGGGATAAATAGTCCCTTGACCCAGCCATTTTACGCCATCTATTTTATGCGCCTCATCATCAAATACTTCGATAAAGACTCGCCCTATTGCCTTTCTTTTAGCTTCAGGATCTGAGATTCCAGCCAAGGCATCATAGAATCGCTGCTTGGAATCTACTCCAATTACATTCAGCCCCATGTCCTTGTAGGAATGAAGTACTTCCTCAAATTCATTTTTGCGAAGCAACCCATTATCCACGAAAACGCAGGTCAACTGATCTCCAATGGCACGGTGAATCAAAGTAGCAGCTACCGAAGAATCCACTCCACCTGAAAGTCCCATGACTACCTTATCCGAACCGATTTTTTCTTTCAGCTCAGCTACGGTCGCATCGATAAAGACGTCGGATGTCCAATCCTGAGCACAGCCACAAATCGTGACTACAAAGTTTCTGAGAAGATTTTTACCCTCGGTAGAATGGGTAACCTCTGGATGGAATTGGATTCCGTAAGTCTTTTCTCCCTCGACTTTGAAGGCGGCAACTTCCACCGAGGAAGTACTCGCAATCACCTCAAAACCTTCGGGTAATTGTTTGATGGTATCACCATGGGACATCCAAACTTGGGATCCATGGGTCATTTCTTTTAGTAGGTCATGATGCAGATCGATGTGATCCAAATTAGCACGACCATACTCTCTGATCGTAGACGGCAAAACCTCTCCCCCATACTTCTGAGCAAGAAGCTGTGAACCATAGCAAACGCCCAAAATTGGAAGCTTTCCGCGAAGACTATCCAAGTCAAGGTCAGGAGCCCCTTCATCCCGGACACTACAGGGTGATCCAGAAAGGATTACACCTTTGATGTCGGGGGTGATTTCAGGAAGGTTATTGAAAGGATGGATTTCGCAATAAACGTTCAGTTCTCTGACTCTTCGAGCGATGAGTTGGGTGTACTGAGAACCGAAATCAAGGATGAGGATTTGTTCTGCCATGCGCAAAGGTAAGCAGGCTAGACGGCTTACTAAAATGTGACAAAGAAAATTTGGAAAACACCCATTAAAATTTTTCTTTTTAAATTTTAACAAATGTTTAGTTAAAGAATATCAAGAATTTTCTGTTACTGATTTTTACTTCGGATGTTTGGTTTGTTAAATCTCAAATCCAAATCTCATGAAAGCAAATCGACTTTTTCTAATTCTATTCCTTTTCATTGGAGTCCAGGTATTTTCATTTGGACAAGTCCAACCTAAACTCCAATACAGTATCGGTGCCGGAGGCTCCCATGACGGCAATAATATGCTCTATGGACTGAATTTCAGTAATGAGCTTAACTATCGATTAGGTAAAAGAACCTCCCTCAATGCAGGATTACTTTTTTATCAATCGATAGGTAGTTTGGAAAATAATAACTTGACGCCGGGTCAAAAAAACAGAAACCATTCGTCCGGCTTTTTCATTACTCCCTCTTTCAAATACACATTTTTTCAGCGACCCTCCGGATTCAACCTTTCTTTGGCAGTTGGTCCAACGCTTCAATTAGGCGGGGAAGGGTATATAGCCAATATCAATTTTTTTAACCCTGAAGATGGACCCAACTTAGCCAGCTTTACAGATAGCTATCAGCGAATTGGAATTTTTGCGGAATTGGAAGCCGAATGGAAGACCAAAAATCCAAATGTGAGGAATGCAGTCAGTCTTGCTGCAACCGGATTTGATGATTACCTCAGATGGTATGTCCATGCCTCCTACAAAATCAGCTTTGGGATAGGAAAAAAGTAATGCTTACTTCGAAAAAACAAAAGCCTCTTTTGGATTTTCCACTAAAAGCTGATTCCAGTCCTTATCCGTAAATCCTTTTTCTGTGAGGATCGGAATCAGCTTTTCAAAAATATTAGTGAAAGGCTGGAAATCTCCCCCACCCGGTTTGGCTGGATCAAACCACCCCGCATCATGGGAAATCAGAATATTTCCTAGAATTCTATTTTCCTTGGCAAAAAGAAGTCGCTCCACGTAGGGATCAATTGCCCAACCGATTCCATCCAGACTGATCCAAACTCCCATTTCGGCTGCTTTTTCATAGTTTGCAAAATCCGGTTCATTTTGCGCATGAACCCACACAAACTCGGATGGTTTTACCTCCATTTCCTTAAGAATCTTCAATTCTTGGGAGGCAGTCTTCCAAGTACCAGTATGAGAGGCAATGGTCAATCCTGTTTTTTGATGGGTAATCCCTGCTGCTTTGACTAGCTTCTGATCAATGGGCGAAAGGGTATTCGCTTCGTTCACTGAAATCTTGATAAAACCCGGTTTGATCCCCGTTCCTTCAATTCCATTTTCAAATTCGGCTATCCATCGCTCAGCAAGTTGCTCAGCTGTTTCTGTTTGGACAAAGTCGGGAAGGTATTTCCCTCTCACAGCTCCATAAAATCCGGTATTGGTCAGAATCTGAATTCCAGACTTTTCGCTGAGGGCTTTCAGCAGCAAGGGATCCTTGGCCAAATAGCTAGGAGTACAATCCAAAATCGTCCGAACTCCATGTTTGTTCACCTCCATTAGGTAAGGAAGGACCTTGACAATCACTGAATCTCGGTTCCACCTATCGGGACTGATAGAATCTGCACCGATAAAATCCACCAGCATGTGCTCATGAATCAGCGTCAAACCCATGGAGTCAATAGGCATCGGTCCTGCGACAGTATTTATGTAATTATCAAAATTATTTGAAGGATGATTTTGACAGGAAATGAAAAGAATAGGTAAGAAGATGAAAATCAAAAACTTGGACATAAGGAGGCGATATGATTCTTCGCTCAAGATATTGGTAGGAAGTCAATTTTACAATCTTCCAATTTTTCAATACTGACTTAATTTCCCTACTCCACCTCTTCCTCTCCAAAAAGGGTCTGTAACTCTACGGCATCAATTCCTTTCTCCTCTTGAAGAAACTTCCCAAAAGAGGCGGTACTACCATGCGTCAAATAGACCTTTTCTGCTTCAGTGCTTTCAATGGCCTGAATCAACCCTTCCCAATCAGCATGGTCAGATAGCACAAAGCCTCTATCTGCAGCTCTCCTTCTTCTGGTACCTCGAATAGCCATCCAACCCGAACAAATCCCTGTCCGATAAGGTGAAAATTTCCGCATCCAGGGAGTTCCCATAGCAGAAGGCGGAGCAATTATCAGACTTCCTTTGAATTCAGTCTTGGGAATGTCTTGGGTAACCTTCGGTACATCAGGAATATCAACTCCGCTATTGAGCAAGGCTTGGTTTGTGTTCCAGACAGCTCCATGAGTAAAGACCTTGCCGATAGACAAATCCAAGTTTTTTAGGATCCGCTGGGCTTTACCCAGAGAATAAGCAAAAAGTACAGAATTTCGACCTTCTGAAGCATTGTCCTTCCACCAAGTGTTGATTTGGTTAAATATTTCCAATTGGGATTCCCATTTGTAAATCGGTAATCCGAAAGTGCATTCGGACACAAATTCATGGCACTTAACCGACTCAAAGGCCTTAGAAAGTCCATCGTCCTCCACTTTGTAATCACCGCTGACCACAGCTATACGGCCTTTGTGTTCTAATCTGATTTGGGCTGAACCAGGAATATGTCCAGCTGGATGAAGGGAAATCCTCACACCATGTATGACTAATTCCTGACCATAATCCACAGTTTCCAGACTGATTTCCTGCCCGAGGCGAAGCTTCATCACCTCGGCAGAATCGTGATGAGCAAGGTAATGTTTCATCCCCCATCGAGAATGATCCGAATGAGCATGGGTGATCACGGCCTTGTCAACGGGACGCCAAGGATCAATAAACACCCCCGCGGGAGGGCAGAAAAGTCCGTAATCAGTGAGTTCGAGAAGTTGCAGAGCTATCTGGTTTTTACTTACAAACAGGCTAGCGTTTCAAAGGTTACTTTAATTCATAAAAATAAAAAGTTTGGACATCACGCTCAACCTCGTCCTTTTCCTCTCCCAGTTTGTCATTGACTGAATAAAGTAGGTCCTTTTTTGCCTGAAGCTTTATGGGCCACTCACCTTCCCAAATCTTTTCTTTCCCTTTAAAAATCTGATAAACAGGTGTTTTATATTTTTTCTCAATACTCATGTATTTTTCATCCCCAACGACTCTCCGATCTAATGCATCAACTTCTTCATCAGGTGTTGCTTTCAGGTACCAAGTCAGGAGAAAGTCATTGGAATAGATAAAATCTTTATACCGAGAACCTCGTAATTCTTCGAAAAAAATACCAAAATTCTCTTGTTCTGGTGCAGGCTGAATGGGCTTAAAATCAGATCCTGGATCCAAGAATAGCGAATCTTTAAGGACTAGCTCAGGATAGCTATAGGTATAAATCATCGGGGTTAGCATAAACTGCAAATCGATTCGATCACCATGAATTTTTGCAACAGGATCATAACCTATATAATCTCCCGGTTTTTGAATGTAATTAAGAGAAGTAGGGACCTTTGAACTAAATAACACGTCTCCTTGAAAATTACTCACTTTTAAGAAATCATACTCGTCCATTTTGATTCGGTTTTCCATCCTGATTTTATCTAGGTCAGATTCTAAATAACCAAACCTAAACTGATACCCCCCCTCCACCAAGAAGCCCTGTGTATCTCCCATCATCCGAGTCATAATTTGAATGCGAGAAGGGTTTGATTCTATTAAATCAAACTGAAGATCATACAAATAATTGCCAGTGTATGTTTCTACAAAGATTTGTTCATTCCTCACAAATCTGCAGGCAGTAAAATAGCTAGACTTATAACTATCCGGACCATCTCCTGATCGATTGGCAGTGCGAATGATTGCTCCAGATGAGTCGGTTAAAATCAATTCGTCCGATTGAAAATCAAAAAACAAAAAATATTGACCATCAAAGCTATAGTCCAGTAAGGTAGGAACCACCAAACGGTCAATTTGCATGCTGTCTACCAAGGTAAGGGTTGGTGTTTTTTCCAATTGGTCATCAGCTTCAGGACCGGATTGTTTGCAAGAACTTAAGCAAATCGATATGAATGCAATAAAAATGAAGTTTTTCATCGAATCTTAGTTTGCTTTAAACTAAAATATATTTCGAAAACTAAAAAATAAGCTATCTTAAAAAATCCTAAAATTTAAATCTCTTCCACTTCCCGATCGGGTTTTGCATAGCTAAGTCGTGCAAGTTTTTTTCCAATGTGATATTCATCCAACCCTGAGACAGTCACCGTTTCCAACACATTCAAATCCAAGGAGCCATCAGTCCGAAGACCTTTTTCTTCAACATAAATATGATCAATACTTCCAATGACCAATACTGTTTGATTTACCTTGAGAGTTTGAGTTTCCACCAAGGAGCAACCTAGCTTCAAAGGACTATTTTTAACATAAGGAGCGAAGAATTTATTGAGAAATTCAGCCTCTAACCCTGTTTTTTCAAACTCTGAACCATCCCAGCGGGCAGAAGTCCAATGAGCCTCTTTGTAAAAAGAAGGAGTCACTTGATTCATAGTAAAGTACCCTGCTTCTAAAATGTTTTCAAGCGTATCCCTCTGCACAGTATGGGGTCTAAAAAGAATCCCAACCAAAGGCGGACTTGCGCCAATGTGAAAAACCTGAGAAAAAGGAGCCAAGTTGGATATCCCCTCAGAGCTTTTAGTACCTATGAGATTCAGACTTTTATATCCAGAAAGACAATTAATCAGATTCCTCCGAAAGAAAGAATCTGATTCTAATATTTCATCTTTAGTAAAGTGCTTGATCATTTGGCAATAGCTTCCTCAATGGTATCACAATATTTGATATCCAATTGATCAATAATGTTGTCTGGGTAATTTTGCAGGATTTGAGCTTTGGCGATTTGAACCATTTTCTCAAACCATTTTTCATCAGGAAGAATTTTACGGTGTGTTTTCACCCCATATTCCAGCATTTCCTTTTTCCAATAGATGAAATACCATTCCATGGTAGGTTGATGAAAAGCTCTCAGCGACCGCTTATCAAAGATGAATTTCTCATAATTCCCTGCTTTGACTATTTCACCGATCTGATGAAAAGCTTCCTTGAAGTCTTCGATTGGAATGTAGTCGGCAAGAAGTTCACAAATAACAATTTTTAATTCTGGACTGATCAGCACGCGAACATATTTTTGTTCAAAGGCCAGTTCAAAATCCTGCGTCTCGGAGGTATGCAAGGTGTCGTTCATGGCAATAGATCGGGATTAGTAAACAGATTTTTTTCGCGCTTCTTCAGTGCGGTTAACTTCATCTTTAAATTGCTCCAGGCGTACCTCAAGATTTGAGGCATACTCTAGGGTAGTCCGCATCATCTCTTGCTGAGAGCGGATTTGCTCTTTCAATCTTGAAAGCTCCTGATTGACTTCTGAAAGCTTGGATTCGTATTCTTTTTGTAGCCTTTCTTTTTCTAATTGGGCTTTCCTCAACTCTTCCTTAAAAAGTAGGAATGATTCAGGTGGTGTCTTCATATTCACAGCTCGTTCATCTCGGGACCGTACCCGTATTAATGACAAATTCAGGGATGAAAATGTTTAAAATCACTTCAAATTAGACATTCCTCCATCTAAATGAAGAATCTGACCCGTCATCCAAGATGCATCATCAGATAGCAAGTATTCAGCCGCCTTGGCTATGTCTGCTGGTGTTCCAAATCTACCAATCGGATGACGCTTATTGCTTGCTTCTCGCTTATCATCACTTGATAGCAAAGCAGAAGCTAACGGAGTATCTGTCAAAGACGGTGCGATAGCATTTACTCTAATTTTATTAGGCGCCCACTCTGCTGCTAGTGAACGGGTTAGTCCTTCGATGGCACCTTTCGCAGCGGCTATACTCGCGTGGAAGCCCATTCCTGTCTGCACAGCAACTGTACTGAATAAAACAACTGATGAACTTTCAGATTTCTTTAGGCTTTTCATACATGCTTGAAGCACTCGTACAGCACCCAGAAAGTTGATATCAAGTTCCTGTTGGAATTCTGAAATGGAAATCCGGTGAAAAGGCTTCAAATTGATTGTGCCCGGAGCATATACAAGTCCATCAATAACCTCAGGAAGACCGGGAATATCTGAAAAGTCTTCAGTCGTATCCAAGGCTGTGGTGCCTTCCCCACTTTTTGAATACAAAAATAAATTTGCTCCTTTCGCCTTCAAGGCTTCTGCGAGTTCTTTTCCGATTCCTGAGTTTCCTCCTATTAGGACGATATTTTTTCCGTTCATACTGTTGTTTAGTTTCTATTTTAAAAATCTTTTTTCTTAAGATTTGTTTTGAGTAAATCACAAAAAAAAACCGGACAATAGCCCGGTTTCTAAGTTGGTTTAGCTATTTATTACTTTTCGAGACTGATATATTTCAGAAACTCGTTTCTTGTTTGTTCGTCTGTGTCAAATTTGCCACTGTAGAATGAAGTGACTGTAGAACTGTTGGTATCATTGATACCTCTTGAACTTACGCACATGTGATATGCATCCATGATTACCGCCACATCATCAGTTCCCAATGCCTCTTTGAGATCGTTTCCTATCTGCATGGTCAACCTTTCCTGAACCTGAGGTCTTTTTGAATAGTATTGTACAATCCTATTGATCTTAGAAAGCCCGATCACATTTCCATTTGAAATGTAAGCTACATGAGCTCGACCATAAATCGGTACGAAGTGGTGTTCGCAGTGTGAGAAGAAGGTAATGTCCTTCTCGACAAGCATTTGATTGTATTGAAATTTATTTTCAAAAAGCTTTGCAACTGGCTTATTTTTGGGATTAAGTCCTGCAAAAACTTCCTTGACATACATCTTAGCCACTCGATGGGGTGTCCCCTTGAGACTGTCGTCAGTAAGATCAAGTCCAAGAATATTCATGATTTCTTTGAAATGCTTTTCGATCAGTTCGACTTTTAAATCGTCGTCCATTTCAAAGGCATCTTCACGAAGTGGAGTCTCGACTGAAGAAGCCAAATGCTCCTCACCAAGTTCTTCATAAGATGCACGGGCAATATCAATTCCCATCGAAGTCAACATAGTTTCTTTCTGTTTCATAGAGTCGAATGCTTAATTCGAATTTCCGATCAATTTTCTCCCTCAAAATATTCCAAATAACCACTGCAATGTTTTCTGCAGTTGGGTTGAGATTTTTGAATTCATCGGTATCCAAGTTTAGGTTTTTATGATCAAATTTATTTAATACATGCTCTTTGATAAGATCACTCAACACCTTCATGTCATACACGTAACCTGTATCGGGATCGATATCTCCGCGTAGACTTACGTGCAGGTCATAGTTATGACCGTGAAAATTGGGATTATTACACTTTCCAAAGATGTCAGCATTTTTTTCATCTGACCAATTCGGATTGTGAAGCCGGTGAGCGGCGTTGAAGTGTTCTTTACGAATTACTGTTACTTTCATGCAATTTGGAAACAGCAGTTTTTTAAATTTTGTTTAATATTTCTATTGTTTCTTTAAACAAATTATTTAAGTCGTTGAATTTCTGCTATTTAAATTTTAAGTGTTGCTTTATGCTATTTCTATTTTTTTGGTGAAACGTACTAACGCCACGAATAAAACGTTTGCTTTTCTGAAAATAGTTCATGCTACGATTAATCTTTTTTGACCTTGATCAAAAGATTATTTGGAACTTATGCTTGAATTTGATGATTATCAAAATAACCTGAAGCAAAACCTAAGCCTATGCACCTATTCCACATTGCCTTATTCTCTTTACTGCTCAATTTCCACCCAGAAAAAGAAATCCCAAGCGAAGATTTATCTTCAACCTACAGCTCTCCAATAGAAAGTCTATATGAGGAAATAGCCTCGAACTCCCCAAACCTGCCCCAGCAAGAAGTATTTGAATATGCATTCAAGGGCTGGGAACAATTGGAGTCCAATATTTCTAATCAACTCATCACTATCATTGATTTTAGTCTTCCTTCTACCGAAAAAAGACTCTGGGTCATCGATCCACTCAATAAACTCGTACTCGTAAATTCGGTAGTTTCCCATGGCAGAAATTCCGGAGAGCTTTATGCTACAAACTTTTCCAATAAACCCTCTTCATACAAAAGCAGCTTGGGATTCTATAAAACGGCAGAGACTTATCACGGCAAGCATGGCCTTTCCCTTCGATTGGATGGCTTGGAGAAAGGTTTCAATGACTTAGCCAGACCAAGAGCGATTGTAATTCACGGTGCCGACTATGCTAGGGAAGAGTTTATTTCAGCAGCGGGTCGTCTTGGAAGGAGTTTAGGTTGCCCAGCCTTACCTAGCGAGCTATCCAAAGAGGTCATAGAGCTAATCAAGGAAGGTTCACTGCTCTTTATTTATGGAGAAGATCAAAACTATTTAAGCAATTCAAAGCTTATTTCTGCTTCATTTTCTAAGCAAGGTTAATACCTCTTCATCCCTCCCATAGATATCTGGCCGATAATTTGGCTTTCCTGTAGCATCAGCCCAAAAGGTCAAATAGATCAGATAAACGGGTATTTTTTCCTTCAGATTGACCGTCTGTTCCTGCTGACTGTTCATCGCATCCCAAATTTTCTGATCATTCCATTCTTTTTGATCCTGAAGAAGAAGCTGTGCAAGCTCTCTTGGCTTTTCTAGTCGAATGCATCCGTGACTCAATGCTCTCTCTTCTCGTCCAAATAGCGACTTGGCAGGAGTATCATGAATGTAAACGCTATGTTTATTTGGAAACATAAATTTGACCAAACCAAGTGAGTTTTGGGGCCCGGGTTTTTGCCTTACCAGATAGGGAATGGCACGCTTTTTCCAATCAATTATACTTGGATCCACGACTTCTCGATTGTAAGTCAAAACTTCCATATTCTTTTGAGTAAGGTAATTTGGGTTTTTCCTTACCGAGGGAATGATCTCATTTCTTACAATCGACTCAGGAATATTCCAATAAGGGCTAAAGACCAGATAACTCATTTTCGCCTCAAAAACCGGCGATTGATGATAGGATTTGCCTACGATAACTTTGGATTGAAAAATAGTATCCTCCTTATCCAAAAGGACCAACTTATAATCTGCAATATTCACTAAGATAGCCTTACTCCCATTCTTTTTACCATCAAGCCATCGAAGCCTTTCCAAATTCACAGCTACCTTATCCATCATATCTTTTGGGGATTGACTTAGAGAAGCTAAGGTGTTTTTCCCTATGATACCATCACTAGTCATTCCATGAAAGGATTGATAAGCCTGGACGGATTTCATCAAAAGAGAATCATATATCCGCTCCGTCAAATCATTTCCTCCGGCATAACCCCAGAACTGAAGTCGTTCACGGATCTCAGGAATCAGGGAATGGCTATCGCCTACTTTGATTGATTTATTGACACTGAGTGAAGACCAGTCCAAGCTATCTACTTTAGAAAGCTCGGATAGATTACGAAGAATCTCCCGCCCACGCAGATAAATTCTAAACTCTGGGTAATATTGAAAAATATTTGATCTTACCCGTTGGGTTTGTTCGATTTGATTGAGGAAAGCTATCGGGTCAAAGGACTCTTTTGTTTGGATAATTTCCCATCCCCATTGAAGCTCCGAAGGATCTACCTTGCCTACATGCAGGTGTTTTGCCAACTGAATTAATCCATCACTTAGAAGCAACTCCAAGTCTACCAGATCTGTCCAATCACTTTTCTCATCTATCTTTTTGTTGGATTCGTAATTTTCAATAAGTGTATTGATCAAGTCCCAATGGTAATCCGAAGGCTGTAAACCATCAAATTGAGCCTGTTCTAATTCATACCGCCCTTCGTAAGCCAACTCCCCTATCCTAGCTTCTTTGCTCCAGACAAATTGAAAGTCTCTCGAAGAATAAAACTTAAAGAGTTCTCCAAAATTCTGAATGCTCCGCCCTCTTACTTCTAAACCAACACTGGCATCCGTATTTTCTAAGCGTTGCCGAAGCAAATCAGTCTCTTGGCCATAGCTGATGAACCCTAAAAGAAAAAAGTAACAAAGCAGGCTGAATCTCATTGTGGTTATTCAATCTTAAAATCCTGGTACTTTCGGCCCAAAGTCCATGATTCCTTAAGCATGGATAGGAAATCTCCCATTCGATGAAGAGGAATCAAATTGGGACCATCGCTAAGCGCTTTGGCCGGCTCAGGATGTGTCTCAATAAAAAACCCATCTATGCCGGTAGAAGCGGCTGCTCTTGCCAAAAAAGGTGCAAACTCCCGCTGTCCACCACTAGTTCCTCCCTGACCCCCTGGCTGCTGTACTGAATGAGTAATGTCAAACACTACCGGTGCAAACTGCCTCATGATTGGCAAGCCGCGCATATCTACCACTAAATTGTGGTACCCCAAAGAAAAGCCGCGCTCGGTAAGACAGACATTTTCATTTCCAGCAGATCTCACTTTTTTGACTGCAAACTGCATGTCTTCAGGTGCCATAAACTGTCCTCTTTTGATCTTCACAGCCTTTCCGGTCTCAGCTGCAGCTATCAGCAAATCGGTTTGTCTACATAAAAATGCCGGAATCTGAAGCACATCTACTACCTCGGCAACTTCCTTAGCCTGATAGCTTTCATGGATATCAGTCACCAAAGGAATATTCAAAGCTTGACCTACACGCTGAAGGACCTCCAAGGATTTATCCATTCCGATACTCCGAAAAGATCCCGAAGAAGTCCGATTAGCCTTGTCAAAAGATGCTTTGAAAACGTAGGAAAAACCGTTCTCTTCAGCCCATTCTTTAACTTTTGTACCGATTTCCAGGCAGATATCGTAGCTTTCTACCGCGCAAGGACCCGCAAAAAGTACAGGCTTTTCTCCTCCCAAAATCACAGAGTCTGTGATTTTCATTTGACTATCAGTTCTCTTCATTTTCTATTTCGTTGTATGAATCAATTATTGAGCTCAGCTTTCCCTTAGCAAAGAGAAGCAGGTCGCCCACTTCTCGGAAGACTCCCCTGCCGCCTGCATAGCGACTGACCCAATCCACCTGAGCGCTCACGTAAGGCAAGGCATCAGAAGGACTACAAGAAAGGCCAACTTTTTTCAAAATTGGCAAATCGATCAAATCATCCCCGATGTAGGCCACTTCATGATGAGAAAGTTCAAGTGTCTCAAGAAGCTCATTCAGCTTTTTACCCTTGTCTTTTATTCCATGATAGTGGAAATCAAAGCGAAGCTCCTCACAGCGATTTTCAACCACTTTGGACTTCCGTCCTGTAATTGCTCCAATCAAAATCCGATTTTTACGGAGATGCTTGACTATCAAACCATCTTTTACCTGAAACTTTTTGAATTCCAGCCCATTATCATCATAAATGATTCCACCGTCAGTCAATACACCATCAATATCGGTGATTAAAAGCTTGATGTTTTTGGCTTTCTCCAAAATCTCCGCAGGAATATGGCTGAAGTAGTCTTGGATTATTTTTTCTGCTTCCATTGGATCGAATATAAGTCAAGTCTACGCTGTTCCAAATTCCGAACACTTCCTGCTTTCCGCTGCTTGGTCAATAAATCCAAATCTACATCCGCTACAATGGTCGTTTCTGCATTCTCTGATGCCTGAGCTACGATGGAATCATGCGGGAAAGAAAAATCTGATGGGCTGTAAATTGCAGCCTGAGAGTATTGAATATCCATATTTTCAACCTTCGGAAGGTTACCGACAGATCCGGTAATAGCCACGTAGCACTCATTTTCGATGGCCCGAGATCTAGCACAAGTATTTACCCGAAGGAAGGCATTTTTGGTATCCGTCCAGAATGGTACAAATAGGATGTCCATCTCTTGCTCCGCCAGAATTCTTCCCAACTCGGGGAATTCCACATCGTAACAAATCAATATTCCTATTCGTCCTGCATCGGTATCGAAAACGTGAATTCCATTTCCTCCCTGAAGTCCCCAATAAGCCGCTTCATCAGGTGTGATATGCAATTTGTATTGCTTGGCCTGCGTACCATCTCTTCGGCAGAGATAGCTTACGTTTCGAAGTTTTTTACCATCATACTCAGGCATCGAACCCGCAATGATATTGACATTATAAGAAACGGCTAGATCGCTCATACGGCCGACAATTTCGTCCGTGTAATCTGCTAGGTTTCGAATCGCCTCAGATGCATCCATATCGTTGAATTCGGCAAGAAGTGGAGCATTGAAAAATTCAGGAAGCAGGCAAAAATCAGATTTATAACCTGAAACGGTATCCACAAAAAACTCCACCTGCTGCATCAGATCATCCACGTTTGAAAATCGGCGCATTTTCCACTGTACCAATCCCAAGCGTACGATGGACTTCTTATTACCGATAAGCTTCTCATCCTTTTCGTAATAAATATTGATCCACTCCAGCAAGGTAGCATAGGCTCTAGAGTCCTTATCCTCAGGAAGGTATTTGGTAATTACTTTTCTTACGTGAAACTCATTTGCAAGCTGAAATGAAAGTACCGGATCAAAAATCTCCTTATTTTTCACCAACTCGATATACTTCCTTGGAGTCATCTCCTCGGCATGTTTGGAATAGCCCGGAATACGACCACCGGCAATTATCGACCGCAGATTCAAATTCTCACATAGCTCCTTCCTTGCATCATACAAACGCCTTCCTAGTCGCATTCCTCGGTATTCGGAATGTACAAAAACATCCGTCCCATAGAGGGTATCTCCATCATGATCATGGGTATCAAACTTCCCGAACCCTGTAATCTGATCGTAGGTGTGATTATCTCCAAACCTTCCGTAATCGACAATGATACTTAAAGCCGCAGCAACTACTTTTCCATTATCTTCGATACAAATCTGACCTTCTGGAAAAACCTTAAGTTGATTTTTCAACTCTTCCCTTGTCCAGGCCATTCCTTTGTTTCGGTAGATGGATACCATTATTTCTCGGATATCATCAAAATCCGAAAGCTTGATATTCCGAAGTTTCAATCGATGTTCGAGCTCTTCTCGTTGTTTACTCATAGTTCAAAATTAAGGATTTTCGATCAAAAATTTTAAATCACAATCCTAACCGGGTACTTTTCAGAATTTTATTTTGATTTTTAAGAATGAATGTAAATTCTGACTTTAGGGTCGATAATTATTGATATTTTGCTTACAAAATTCGACTAATATTTCGAAATCTATGCAATCAGACTCATCAACTGTTTCTAATTCTAATTCGAGCAACTTCGATTTGCTGGAGTGGATAGATCAAATCATGAACCTGAGTCTTTTCAACTTGGGTGATTCTAAATTAACGATTGGGCTCGTCCTAACGCTTATTTTTTCCTTTCTCGTTCTTTTTATAGGATCTGAATGGATCAGAAGACTACTGGTCAACAGGATTTTGAAAAAATACAGTATCACTGAAGGCACACGACTTTCGATTGGAACGATAGTCAAGTATGTTTTAATCCTTGCCGGTGTTTTTTCGATTCTTCAGACGAATGGGATTGATTTAAGTGCTTTTGGGGTGTTGGCAGGAGCAATTGGTGTTGGTATCGGTTTTGGTCTTCAAAACATCACAAACAACTTCATCAGTGGGCTCATCATTCTTTTTGAGCAGCCTATCAAAGTGGGAGACCGAATCGAAGTGGGAGATGTCAATGGAGATGTCATCAAAATTTCAGCTCGATCGACCATGGTAGTTACCAATGATAATATCACCATCGTTGTACCAAACAGTCAATTTATTGATAATCAAGTGATCAACTGGTCTCACTCTGACCGAATGGTCCGTTTTAATTTTCCAGTGGGTGTAGCTTATCGTGAAGATCCGGAAAAAGTAAGAAGAATTTTGCTCGAGGTAGCCAAAGACAATAAGGGAGTTTTAGAAAGCCCTGAATCAGATGTCCTTTTTGAAGAATATGGAGACAACAGCATCAATTTCAACCTCAGAGTATGGACCTCAGAGTATGTCAATCGACCAAAAGTGCTGAAAAGCCAGCTTTTATATGAAATTTTCAAACGGTTCAAAGAGCAAGGAGTCGAAATCCCATTTCCACAGCGCGATCTACACTTACGATCAGGATTTGAAAATTTAAAAAATTAGGGTAATTTTCGCCCATTGGAAGAAATGGACCGAGCAGGCCTGATAATGAGAAAGCTAGGCTTTATAGTTGTATTTTTGATAGGCTGGAGTTATCAAGCCAGTGCGCAAAGCTTTTACCGTTATCGGTTTGAGGAGCCATGGTCGATTTCTGCCAGCATAGGTCCTACCCAGTATTTTGGAGAGCTTTATTCCTTCTGGAAATACAATGAAGGAGTTCAGCCAGACTGGAATGCAAATATTGCCTTTCATAGAACTATAGGAACAAATCTCAGGGCCAAAGGAGAATTCTCCTACATCAAAATGTCCGGTCAAGATCCTCCCTCAGATCCGAGGGCTTTTCGTACCCCTAGAAACCTTCATTTCCGGGCTCGAAACTGGGAAGTTTCAGGAGTAATCCAATATTTTTGGCACCCCGTCAAAGTTCCGAATATCCACCGTCCACTTTGGAACCCATACATTTTCGTAGGTATAGGTATGTCCACCAACAATCCTCAGGCTCAACTAGATGGAGAATGGGTAGATTTGAGGCCACTGGCCTTAGAAAACAACCCCTATGATCGCTTCATCACCGTCTTTCCCATGGGGCTAGGCTTCAAGTACAAGCTAAATGTGTACATGGATCTGACTTTCGAAGGGAATTACCGCTTCACTTTGACCGACTACATGGATGATATCTCTGCCTATAATGTGTCGGAGTTTTATTTGGACTTAGTGGATGATTATGTATCGGGTAGAAATCCAGACCGACTTCGATTAGCTATCCGAAATCCCGATTTTTTGGATGATAATGGAATGCCGGATGTGGACAAAATTCTAAGAAACAATGGCCGTGTTCGCAGGGGATCTGGTCTCACCCACAGATTCGATGGATACATGACTGTGAATGTTGGCCTGGAGATTCATTGGTCCAGAGATATTTTCGACAACTGGATTTTCAGAAACCGAATCAATGAGAAGCGCTTCAGATTCTGGTAATCTTTATCCTTTCCTCACTACCCTAGGTTTTTATCCAAAACTTTTATTGGTATCCAAAATCTTTTTTCTGAATTGGTAGAGATTTACCTAAATTCACTCTTGCTGTACACTATTCTCTGACTAAAGTCGAGAATTAATCATTTCAAGTTTTGACCTTTCAAATTTGGGACTTTCTGGCTGGGCTGGGAATCTTCCTTCTGGGCATGCATCAGATGGAGGCTGGTCTTAATGAGTTTAGCGGTAAGACTTTTCGTCGCTTACTCCAAAAATTTACCGATACTCCTATCAAGGGGATTATCAGCGGCACCCTAGTGACTGCACTTTTACAAAGTAGCTCTTTGGTTACTTTGATGGTTTTAGCTTTCCTAGGTGCCGGAATAATTAGATTTAGCCATGCAGCAGGAGTCATTTTAGGCGCAAATCTAGGCACCACTGTAACCGCTTGGCTGGTTTATAGCCTTGGTTTCAAAGTAGATATCGCTTCCTTCTCTTTACCCCTGATCGGCGTTGGCGCTTTACTTTTCATTTTAGCATCCCGATACTTTATTCTGAAAAATCTAGGTTCCTTTTTATTGGGTTTTGGACTTTTATTCTTTGGTATTGATTTGATGAAAGGGTCGATTGAATCCTTGGCAGAAAACTTTGATTTTAGCCTGTATGCGGACTGGGGTTTAGTTGTTTTTGCTTTGATTGGACTTATCCTTACTGCCATCATTCAGTCAAGTTCGGCGACTTTAGTAATCCTACTTAGTGCGATCAGCTCAGGGATTTTAGGACTAGATCAAGCTGCAGCAGCTACCGTTGGGGCCAATATCGGTACCACAGTCACCGTCAGCTTGGGAGCCCTCGGAGGTACTCCGGATAAAAAAAGGCTGGCCTCACTTCATTTTCTTTTTAATGTAGTTACCGGACTGATTGTCTTGTTTTTTATACCGTTGATTATTCAATGGATAAGCAGCCTACCTATTGGACAAGACCCGCTATTGGATCTAGCCCTCTTCAATACCATCTTGAATGCATTCGGAGTTCTGCTTTTCCTTCCATTTATCAAACCTATCACCAAATGGCTTAAAGGCCGTTTCCTCACAAAAGAAAAACCCCACACCCTTTACATTCAGAATGTTGACGTAGCTGTTCCTGAGGCGGCAATTCAAGCATTGGAAAAGGAAATTGAGGAACTTTTTGTGAAGACAAAAAAATTCATTTCTCTTACTATCATGGAGGAGGGTATTCCATCCCCCAAACAAGGAATATTCGAAAAAATACTGAGCAGACCCGTTGAATACCTAGGGTTATATCAAAGCTTAAAGCTCGTAGAGGATGAAATTACTGCCTATCATCTCAAACTTCTAAAGACGAGTATTACTGAGGAGGAGGCAAAAAAACTCACATCACTGATGCTTTCCGTGCGATTACTGATCTTCTCAGCTAAGGATTTTAAGGATATACATCACAATATCAAAGAGTTAAGAAACTCCTCTAGAAATCTTCCGAAGGATTTCTTGGAAGAATTAAAAGTAAAATTCGAAGAGCGAATTCTTGAAATTGATCAACTGGCCAAAGTTGAACAACCTGAGATTCAAGTTCCATCTTGGATGCGTGAATCGGAGCTAGACTCCAGTCAATTGGTTGAAAAATTATTTCAGGAAGCAAAAAGTCATAAAACCGACATCCCTTTTTCAACTTTTACGAATGTTGCTAGGGAATTTTCTAGAGGACTGTATAATTTGGGTGCCGCTGTATTGCATTGGCGACACCCAATCAATGAAGTTTTTGACCCCTCTGAAGATGCTAAAAGTCAAGCTTTAACACTCAAGACACCTAAATCTCCTTGAAAGAGGACAGTCTCTGTCACCCCAATCTGATAAGCTGGACTTAGCTTATGATCTCCTGAAACAAGAGCTACCAAATGAAGCCCCTCTTCTTCGCAGAAGGCAACGATTCCTTTTTCTACCTCTTCGGCGCTGTAGGTATGTTGGTGAAATACTATTTCCTCGTTACCAGCTTGGAACAGTTTCATTCCATCCTGGATTTTTTCTGAAGTATGGAAATTTCCTGGAGTATTGACAAAAAGCTGGTGAACAGATGCCTTGAAAGCTTTTACAAAAGGCTTGATTTTCGCGAAAGCCTTTGGGGTATCTTGCTGGAAGGTAGAAGCAAAGGCGATTTTCCGAAGATTATTTCCATCCAAAGCCACCTTGACAGCCAATACCGGCATATCTGCCATTCTTAGAATCTTTTGGAGATTAGAACCTATGAATTTCCCTTCAGTATACCCTTTTCCATAGGCCCCCATCACGATCATATCAGCCTCGGAGCGATTAGCTTCACGGAGGATTTGCTCATGCGGCACCCCAATTTTCACTACCTGTTCGATTGGAGCCTTGGCAGGTGCTATTTGCTGAATGTATTCGGGCAATATCTCCTCAGCCTCGGTCTTTTGTTCGATTAGGTCTGTATATTTCAATTTTGCTTCCTCAGAGAGTTTTTCAAAGTCTACCTCGGAAGGAATGACCGTCACACAGACAATCGTTGCTCCAGACTTAACACTTATTTTTTGTGCAGTTTTCAGAGCCTCTAGCGAATAGGTAGAAAAATCGAAGGGAACGACAATCGTTTTCATAGCTTTTGGATTTTGATTCTTTTCAAATTTCCAAAAAATAAGTGGCCTTGCCTTTGATGGATATCAAGCAAAAAAATGATAAATGTCAGCTAATCAGTTTTTTAAACATCAACTTCCATCATCAGATCACATCGGCAATATTTACCGTCTCTTACAGGCACCTCTTTGAAACCCAGTTTCTGGTAGATTCTTAACGCAGCTTGGAGTTTGGTATGAGTGTACAATACCACTTTATTCGCCCCCATTTCTTTGGCCTTTTTCAAAGCCTGCTGTCCTAAGAACATGCCCACTCCTTTACCCTGAGCTGATTTCTTGACTCCCATTTTGATCAATTCGAAGGTATGTTTATCGACTTTGGATAGACCTACAGTCCCTAGAATTTGATCATTCATTTTGGCAAAATAAATAGCCCCACCTTTTTCTATGATGGTTTCCTGAGGTGATTGAAGCTGAGCAATATCAAAAGGCTCTAGCGAGAATAGCTCCTCGACCCATTCTCGATTGATGGCTTCAAATTCAGGCTGTAATTCAGCTTGGAAAGGGATGATTTCAAGGTTTTGCATTAAAAAGAAAGTTTGAGAACCTAAATTTCAGGAATTTCTCCTAGATTGAAGTGATTTTAATCAATTTGATCATGAAAAAATACTGCCTTTTATTATTCTCAATTTTTGCTTTTTACTCCCTGAGCCATGCCCAAACGCCTGAAGAAAAAATCAAGCAACTAGGACTCTCTATTCCTGAGATCAGTCAGCCTATGGCCAACTACGTGAAATGGAGACAAGTCGGCAATGTGTTGTATCTCGCGGGCAATGGCCCGAATGTCTTTGGAAAAGTCGGAAGTGATCTTACGCCTGAAGAGGGATACCAAGCAGCAAGGGAAACCGGCCTGGAAATCATAGCTGTCCTTAAAGCCGCTACAGGAGACTTGAGTCGCATCAAGCAATTTGTTAAAGTATTGGGAATGGTCAACTCTGCTCCTGATTTCACGGGACATCCTGCTGTGATTAATGGCTTTTCAGACTTGATGGTGGAAGTATTTGGAGAAAAGGGAAAACATGCCCGATCCGCTGTGGGAGTAGCGGCCTTGCCTAATAATATTGCGGTAGAAATTGAGGTAATTGTGGAATTGGAAGATCAATGACCTGGCTTAATTTTGCTTTAATTTTCTCTTTACTATTCTCTAATTATCAAGAAGATAAGACTCTTGATTCGGAATATGTTTTTGTAGACGGCTTAGCTTTTCATCAGTATGGGATCAAGAGTATTTTCGAAAAATATGGTCCAACCAAAAGGACTGACACGAACTACGAATATGGCTTTCATTCCAATGAAGAACAGGGAAAAACCTATTATCAACTGATCTATCCTCAAATCACTTGGATTGGGAGTGCAGAAGAAGGTTATATCTCAGAATTGGTCCTGTTCGATTCAGCAGGTGAAATAAAGTGGACTTATTACCAGGAAACGGAATTCAGTGGAAAAAGCACTCAGAGTGAAGTTGAGCGTTTTTTTGGAAAGCAAGCCGAGCCCATAAAATTTCATGGACGGGATGAAGCTGATTTATTCAGCCTTGGGGGTAGGTTTACTGATGCCGATGATGGCTTTTTCTTTCTGTTTAAGGAAGAAAAGCTGATTGAGTTTCATTATTGGAGTCCGTGTTGATTTATCTCCCACAAATCTCCTTATAAGCACAATATTTACATTTTTCCTCGTCCTCGGTTTGAGAGAAAGGAATTTCAGGATTTAGGATCTCCCCTAGCATAGTTGATAGGCCTGACACAAATTCTTCTTCCACTTCCCGGTAATCATAAATTTCCTGTCCATTCATCTGCAGGAATGGGTTGAATTCAGGATTGTAAATTTCCCGAATATTAAAAATTCCCGGCTTTAGAGCCTTTCGATTTTCTGGATGCTCAAATTGATAGAAATAAGCATACAAAAGGGTCTGCATCGCTGCCTTATTTCGCTTCTTCTCATCTCGATCAAATAGAGAGCCGATAGAAAGCACTTTTTTATCGTCCTTCCCGGTCTTGTAGTCAATCAATCGCACGACTCCATCCTTCTCATCAACCCGGTCTATGACTCCCTGAAGAGCGAAATAAACTATACCCTCTTTCGTTTCCACTGGAATACTGGCAGGAACATTTTTCTCCACACCCAAAATCGTGAATTCCCCATTCTCCTGATCGTATTCCAAAATAGCTTCCAGATATTTGACAAAAATCTCCCGCGCTATCTGCAACTGTCCGGAGTAATCCATCTGCTTCCCTTCTTCCAGTTGATAGAAATTACGAATCGCCTGATCCACAGCAGTCTGTACTTGAGGCATCAAGCGCTTGATTTCATGTGAATCAATTTTCCGAGCTTTTTCGCTTTCACCCAGTCCATAGATTATCTCCACAGCATTATGCAAAATAGTTCCAAAAGTAGAGGGATCGATCTCTGTGACTACTTCCTCCCGCTCTTTCAAACCCGCCACATAGCGGAAATAAAATTTAAGCCTGCAATCCAAATACATATTGAGTGCAGAAGCGGAAAGTGGTCGGTTTTTTTCCTCTGGATTATTTTTGGCTAGAAAAGCCTCCATATCCTTCAGTACTTCAGGGCTTTTTGCTATTTCAATGACTTTTGAAGGAGTCAAGCCGACCGGTACCATGGAAATCTCTGGAGCAGCTACACCCAACTCTGCCTGCATCTGCTGAAGAAAGCGGCTCATCTCCCCTGCTTTACCTTGATCCGCCGCCGTCGTGTAGATCAAATGGACCTCTTCTGCTCGATGCAAAAGTCGATAAAAGGTATAGGCGTAAATAGCGTCATTTTGCTCCTGAACAGGAAGTCCAAATGCTCTGCGGAGATTAAAGGGGATCAAGGAATTGATGCCACCTCCGGGAGGAAAACTCCCTTCATTCAGATCGCAAATTATGACTCTTCGAAAGTCCAGGTTCCTGGACTCCAGTACTCCCATCATTTGCAGGCCCTGAAGTGGCTCACCCTCAAAAGGAAGCTTGAGTTCTCTGAAAATCTGCCGAAAGAGCTTGAGTACAAAATCAATTTTTAAAGCCTTAGAATGATTGCCTTGGAAAATCTCCTTGATTCGGTTCAATTGCTTGAAAGCCTGAAAAAGATAAGACCGCTGAACCTCATCCTCCTGTAGCATCAATGCCAAGTGAGTGATCAATTCCGTCAAGTAATCAAAAATCTCTGAAGGGTCTACTTGCTTGAAAACTAGCGCAGCTAATTTAGATTGGCCGACCAAAAGATTAGCAGGAATTTCTAGAAGATTTTCGCCCTTGATTTTGTCTAGCAATCCCTGAAAATGAGTTGGGTCTTCCTGCAATAAATAGGGAAATGACAATAAATCCGTCACTGGCTTGTGATAAAAACTCACCCCATCCTCCCGAAATTTCACATAGCGCTGCAAATCCAAGACCGCATCCAAAAAGGCATAAACAGGCGCATTCCTGACCGGATAGCCCATGGTCACATTCAACTTATCAATCTGCGGAGGCAAATAATGCAGTACCGGAAAAAGAAGCTGTTCATCCGGCAAAATAATTACCGTCTCTTCCAAGGCTTCTTCCGAAGGAATCTCTTCCAAAAGCTTCCCAACCAAATTGGCCTGGTTGGTTTTCAATGGGATGGAATGAACATGAATATTTTCTCGCTGATGCCGAATTCGATCAGGTATTTCCTCCGGAAAAGTCTTTCCAAAAATGGAATCCCGATGATAATCTCTGAAAAACAAACCCGCTTCCTGCAGTTTATCATTCAGGTAATATTGGTCTAGATCCCAGAAAATCTCCGCACCAAAATCCTTGACGAAATGCCCAATCAATCGTTCCTCTGCCAAGGTGAAGGCATTGAAACCCACAAAGACATATTGCTTTTCCGGTCTTGGGATCGTATCCAGATTCTCTGCTACTTTACGATATAATTGGCCTGAATAGGCTAATCCAGCCGTTTTAAGTCTATGCTGAAAGTCCTCATACAAGCGGCCCAAAATCTGCCAAAATCGAAGAAACTTCTGTTTTTCCTGATCATTTTGCTTGGCAAATGCTAACCAAAACTGAGAGATCAAGTCACGTTGCTCTGGGGTGAGGAAACTTAAATCGGACTCAAAAGCCTTTATTTCGGCGAGGTTTTGATACAAAACTTTTGCAGGAGCAAGAAATTGGTCCAGATCATTGAAGTCTTTTAAAATCAACTCTCCCCAAAAATAAAAGCGATCAAAATCCTCGGGTTCCTCTTGAATTTGCCTGTAAAGCTCATACAACTCAAAGATCAAAGTCAAATCATCCGCGGGCGTATTTCCAGCCAAACCATAAAATACCTGCTCGATCGTTTTGACTTCCGGCATCCAAAGGGGCTGATTAATCAGCTCACCCAAATAACGGGTAAAAAACAGACCTGCTCTTCTATTTGGCAAGACCACCACCAATTCTTCCATGCGATGGTGCGATTCCAAAAGTTTTTGAGCAGTTTCTTTCAAAAATGGGATCATACTTCAATAATTTCTGTGGGTTCTAAATAGCATAAAAATCCTTTGACAGGTTTCTGACTCAGCTGATGAACCAAATCCATGTATTCTTTGACTTGCTTTGGATGAGAGGAATACTTTTCACCTGTTTTAAAATCTACTACAATGACTTCCTGATCGCCGATCAAGACCCGGTCCGGTCGCTTTTGATTTCCTCCAGGTAAAAGAATTCCCTGCTCTGCCAAAGTCAGATAATCCCCTCCAAACCAGCTTTGGAACTCGGGTATTTCAAATAGTTTTTTCAATTGATCCGTGACATCATTGGCTGTTTCTTGATCGATTCTTCCCTCAAAAGTATATTGTTGAAGGAGTCTAATGGCCTCTTCTTGGGTTTGGGAAGCAGCCAAGAGTTCATGGACAATGACCCCTAATTTTCGCTGCACTCGAGCTTGCAGGCCATTTTCCGAAAAGTCCCAAGCGATGGTTTTCGTTTTAAGCTTGGATCGCCAGTCCTGAGTTTCCCATCGCAATTGCTTCTGAACAAAACCAGGCTGGGTTTCGCCTTTCTTGAGAGCAGCCCATTCCCCTGCTTCAAAAACCAATTTTTCCTCATCCCAACGCTGATTTGAACCAAATTCTGAAATCTGAAAATTGGAAGAAAACAGCTTGAATAAAACATTTCCGGTGGATTTTTGGGAAACCCCACTGGATTTACTATTTGTGAAATTCGAATACCCCCAAACCACCTCCTCTGCCCTTGTGAAGCCCACATAGAGCATATTCAAAGAATCCAGATAAGCCAGCTTGACTTCATCTTCGTAGGCTTTGGAAAAATAGGAATCCTTCAAAGTGCTTCCATGAGTCAAAGGAACAATGGTTTTTAGCCCATTCTCGGCTTCAAATGGAGACCAAATCACGGGAGCTTGAAGCCCCGAGGAGACAATCTTCCAATCCAAGAAAGGCAAAATCACCACCTTGAATTGCAGTCCTTTGGATTTATGAATAGTCAAAATCCGCATGGCATCATGATCTTCTGGGATTTTGACGGTACGTTTCCTTTTGTTCAGTTCCCACCAATCCAGAAATCCGACTAAATCAGCGCGATTGTTTTTTACAAAATCAAAAACAGCCTCTTTGAAACCAGAGATATAGGCCAAATCAGCCCGAAGCTCCATCAAGCCTAGGAAGGCAATGCTTTCCTCAATCAATTCCAACAAAGGCAACTGAAGAAATTCATTGGTTCGCGCCTTCAATTCTTCATCCTTGGATTTTAGCTCAGGTACTTGTTTGAACTTATGGAAGAGTTCATGAGAAAAAGGAATCTCATGTAGCAAAGCATAATAGTACCAGGCAGTTTTGAGTGCAACGCGGTCAGGCGGATTGCTGAGATATTGCCATAAAGCGAGTAAACATTTGACTGCGGAAGACTTATCCAAAAAGAGGGATTCCTCAGAAAGCACATCAAAGCGATAGGAAGAATCAGGATTGTCTCGGTCATAAGCCATTAGGTAATCAGCGATTTCTACCCCTTGTGCATTTTTCCGAACCAAGAAGGCGATATCTTTTAACTGATAGCCTTTGTCCTGCAGGTCTTTGACGAGTTGTGGCAACTTTTCCAAAACTCCATCTTCTTCTTCCTCCTCATCTTCTTCAACTTGATACCCTGACCGCGCCGGCTTTTGGGTAAACTCAATTCGTATTTTACCTTGAAAATCCAATTCGAGTTTCTTTTCAGGAATTTCTTGCTTGGCTTCATTGAAGGCACTACTGAGCAAGGCTTCCGAATCAATACTAAATTCTTTTTCAATACCAGCTTCCATTAGAGATGGGAGCGCTTGAAACAAGGCATTGTTAAACTGAATAATGCCAGGTAAGCTTCGGTAATTGGTATCAAGGTTTTTCTCTTGAATGTAAGAGCCGGGAATTTGCTTTTGAACTTCAGACAGCAGCAACTCCAGCTTCCCTCCTCTCCAGCGATAGATAGATTGCTTGACATCCCCCACCAGCAAATTGGTATTACCTGAGGCAAGTGAGTTTTCAAGTAAAGGCTTAAAGCTTGACCACTGAAAATCAGAGGTATCCTGAAACTCATCAATCAGGAAGTTACGGTATTGATTGCCTATTTTTTCATAAATGAATGGCGCATCATTGTCTTTGGTAATCTCCTGCAAAAAGTCATTCACATCCGAAATCAGAAGGATGCTTTCCTCATCCTTCAGCTCACGCAATTCCAAAATCAGGTCTCTAAAAACGCCAAAGGCATTGAGATTTCGGTGTAAGGCTTCGAATGTGTTCCATTGCTTTAATTTTTCTGGCCAAGAAAAAAGAATATTATCCAAGCCTGCTTGAATTGCTGACTCAATGGCGGCAGCATTTTTATCTCCTTTTTTATACCAGTTTTGAGGATCTGGCAAGTCCCTTAGCATTGGTCCAGTCAAATCAGGTATCGGATTGTTCAGATCGCCCAGTCTGGAAAAGCGCAGTGCAAAACTTTTACTACCTCCTTTAAAATCCGTCCATTCCAAGCCATGAGCAACCCGGATCTCCTCGGCTTTCTGCTTCATAGACTCAGCTTCGGCTTTCAATTTGGCCCTCTCAGACCGAATATATTGACGGAATTCTCCCAGAAAGCCTTCTTGGGCTACACTCTGTTGAAAAAGCAATCTGTAGGTCTTGAAACCCTCCTTGAAAATTTCAGAACCCAAACTTTTGATCCCTGATCGGATATCCCATGACTTCTCATTTTCAATCTGCTCCTTGGCATAGTCTACCAGCCAAGTTCTCAAGTTTTTATCCTGACTAACCTTCTCTACGATTCGGTCCACCAATCGCTCCAAAACGGCATCTGTATCCATTTCGAGATCAAATTTGGCTTGAAGGTCCATTTCCCTTGCAAAAGACCGAATCACCCGCTGGAAAAATGAATCAATGGTGCTGACAGCAAAATAGCCATATCCGTGAAGGATATGAAGGAGTGTTTGCTTGGCTCTGGATTGAAGTTCCTCGGGACTCAAACCTAAAGACTCCATCAGGACCTTTTCTAATTCTGAGCCAGAAATTTCCTTTCGACTTAACTGACCCAAAACCTTTAAAATTCGCTCCTTCATCTCCTGCGTGGCCTTATTGGTAAAGGTTACAGCCAAAATCTGCTTAAAAGCAGTTGGTGGATTTTGGAGGGAAAGTTTGAGGTATTCCAAGGTCAGCGTATAGGTTTTGCCCGATCCCGCCGAGGATTTGTAGATGATAAAAGGTTTGGATTGCTCAGCCATATCTCAAAAGTCAGAAAGCGAAGATAAAAAAGCTCTTCACTATTTAGGCAGTGATCGGCATTCTTTGACGTGAATTGTCAAGGATGAAGTTTTTCAGGTTTTGACCAATCCTCCTATTTGATTGGCAAAGCCACTAATTTTTTTACAATTTTAGGAAGAGACAATTAAACACATGAAAAACCTATTATTCGCATTTCTAATTACCTTTTTTCTGCTGCCAAACCTACAAGCAAAAGACGGTTACCAGCTTTGGCTTTCTTACGAAAAAATCGAAGAAAGTAAGCTCCGAGAGGAAGTCAATCAGCTTTTTTCGGGAATATATTTTTTTACTAAAAATCCCACTTATGATATTATTAAAGAGGAGTTTACTCGAAGTGCTGAGGGATTTTTAGACCAAAAAGCCAATTTCCTTTCAACAAGGGACGGGGATTTCAAACTCCTTGTAGGTACTCGATCTGAACTATCTCAGTATCTCGGGCTTTCTCAGCAGGCTGAAATCAAAAATCTAGGCGAGGAGGGATACTGGCGTGGACCCCTGGAAATCAACGGAAAGAAGACCTACATCATCACCGGCAACTCGCCATTTGGGGTTTTGTATGGAAGTTTTGACTTTTTGAAAAGTATCCAAATCGGCGAGTTCGATTCAAATGCGGAAAATTCGGATCAACCCAAGGTTCAATTGCGGATGCTGAATCATTGGGACAATTTGGATCGCACGGTGGAACGAGGCTATGCAGGGTTTTCGATTTGGGATTGGCATAAGCTTCCGGGCTATATCGACCCGAGGTATATTGACTATGCTAGAGCCAATGCAAGTCTTGGAATCAATGCGGTTTCCCTGACCAATGTCAATGCAAATGCTTGGATTCTACGGGAAGATTTTATCGAAAAAGTGAAGGTTCTTGCAGACCTTTTCCGACCCTATGGCATAAAGGTTTATCTCACTGCCCGTTTTTCAGCTCCTATCGAAATGGGAAATCTGGATACAGCCGATCCGCTAGATTCGGATGTCCGGGGATTCTGGAAGGAAAGAGTCCAGATGATTTACCAGCATATCCCTGATTTTGGTGGATTTCTGGTCAAGGCTAATTCAGAGGGTCAACCCGGTCCTCACGAGTATGGTAGAAATCATGCAGAGGGTGCAAATATGCTAGCGGAAGCTTTGGCTCCATTCGGCGGGAATGTGATTTGGAGAGCATTCGTGTATTCGCATGAAATCGACGAAGACCGACACAAGCAGGCAAATCTCGAATTTGAACCTTTGGATGGAAAGTTTTTGGAAAATGTAATTATCCAGGTCAAAAACGGAGCCATCGATTTTCAACCCAGAGAGCCTTTTCATCCGCTATTCGGAGCAGTGGATGAGACCAATCTGGGTATGGAATTTCAAATCACTCAAGAATACCTAGGGCAGGCTACTCAATTAGTGTATTTGGGTCCTATGTGGGAGGAGATTTTGAATACTAAAACCTATCGACCTAGTCCATCTTCCACTGTTGCAAGCATCATTGACGGTTCGGACTCCGGCCAAGAACTGACATTAATGGCGGGAGTCTCTAATATCGGGACAGACAGAAACTGGACCGGACACTTATTCGGTCAGGCTAATTGGTATGCCTTTGGCAAAATGGCCTGGAACCCCTATCAAGATGCGGAAAGCATAGCTTCAGAATGGATCAAACTAACCTTTGGCCAGGAAAAGACATTGCTCTCTTCTATCCAAAATATCATGATGAAATCACATGAAGCAGCAGTCAATTATATGACTCCACTAGGATTGCATCACCTAATGGGTAGAAGCCACCATTATGGTCCTGGGCCTTGGGTAGAAGGAGGAAGAGCGGATTGGACTTCTCTTTATTACCATAAAGCTGATAACCAAGGAATCGGTTTTGATCGGACTTTTTCCGGAAGCAATGCCCTTGGCCAATATGCCCCTGAAATAGTCAAGGAATGGTCTGATCCAAATCAAATTCCAGAGAAATACCTGCTTTGGTTTCATCACATCCCTTGGGACTTTCAAATGAAATCGGGAAAAACACTCTGGGAAGAACTGGCCCTTCACTACGACTCGGGTGTAAAAACCGCTCTTGAAATGAAGGAAAATTGGCAAAAACTTGAGGGTCAATTGGATGAAGAGCGATTTCATCACGTCAATCAATTGCTTTCTGTTCAAATAGAAGAGGCTCGATGGTGGCGAAATGCCTGCCTTTTGTACTTCCAGACTTTTTCTGGAAAACCATTTCCCGACGAGATTGAAAAACCGCAAGGTGATCTCGAATATTACAAGAGCTTAAGGTTCCCTTTTGCTCCTGGCATCAAGCCAAATTGGTAAAATTCTCGAAATATTTACAATGAAAATCAATAAGGTCTAATTAAGCTTTCGTCAAGCAGGAATATTCTATAATTTAGCAATTCTTATTTCAAATACCCTTTCAAACCTTGGTAGTGAGATTTGTCCTAGTTTGGATTTTCGTCTTGGCAACTCCCTTAGCACTGTTCGCTAAACGGGACACTTTTGATAGCTTGTTAGATCGGTCTATTACATCCCGATACATCAGACTAGACAGTGCATGGTACTTTCTAAATCAGGCAGAGAAGATTAGAAATGAGTATTTCCCAAAGGACCCCATACTTCTAGGAAAGCTTGAAAACCAATCCGGCACCCTTTATTATGTTAATGGTGATTATCCAAGTTCTTTAAGGCATTTTTCTAATGCAATTGCAATACTAAAAGACCAAAACAGTAAAAAAGATTACGTCTATGCTCTCAATGGAAGAGCGCTCATTTATCTAAGTCAGCACGAGTATGAAAATTCAATCAAGGTCTTGGATGAATGCATTAAAATCAATCAAGAACTTCAAGACAGTGTTGGGCTAGGAAAGAATTATTTTAACAAAGGAATTTCTGAATCTGAGTTGGGGAATTACGAGGAGGCCATGATATCACTCAAAACAGGCCTGAATTTTTTGAGTAATTATCCCGATGAGCCGCTTGTGCCCATGATAATCAATAGACAGGCTAAGGTCTATTTTGAAATGGGGGACTTTTCAAAGTCTGAACAGACCTATCAGCAAGTTTTGAATGAATATCCCAAAACCTCAAACTGGGAATTGACTTTTACCTATGCGGGTCTGGCCGAAATCGAATGCGAAAGAAAGAATTACACAAGTGCAATCGAATACGGAAAACTAGCCCTCAACTATGCTGAGCGGGTCGATGCGCTTTGGGATAAGGAGCGGGCTTCGGCAATTCTTTCGACAGCTTACGAGAAGGCAGGATCCTACCAGCAAGCATTGGTGTTCAGCAGAATCAACAAGTCTTATTCTGATAGCCTTTACAATCAAAACAAAAATTCGGAGATCAGTTTTCTGCAATTACAGCTGAGCGATGCAGAAAATGAGGTACTTAAGCAAGAGCAGGAAAGTGCCCAAAACGAATTACGTCTCAATAGAAAATACTTGATTCTTTTGTTGATCGCATTGGCAGTGACGATTTCCGGGTTAATCTTGTACTCGAGACTTTTGGTGAAGAAAAATAAGTTTGCTGATCAGCTCAAAGTCAAACAAGAAGAGATCGAGGCCAAAAACGAAAAGCTCACCTCTATAAACGAAGAAAAAAACAAGCTCTTTTCTATCCTTTCGCATGATTTAAAAGGACCTGTTACTTCCATCAAGCAACTCTTAGAATTGAGTAAGGCAGGATTTTTCAAAGGGGAAGAAGAACGAAAGAGTGTACAAGACCTACTTACAAATCAAGTCAATCAGACTCATCAACTTCTAGAGGAATTGCTAGATTGGTCACATGCTCAACTTGACGGTATTATCACCAAGCCAATCGAAGTAAACTTAGAAGAAACCATTCAAAAGCAATTAAATCACCTCTCTTATCAAGCGATGGCAAAGAGCCTCAGCTTTAAATTTGATCCGCCAACTTCTCCAGTTTTTGCTATAGCAGATCCTCAGCAACTCAAAATTATCCTTCAAAATTGCTTGCAGAATGCCATTAAGTTTTCAAAACCTGAGGGACAAATTTCAATTCAGCTTTCAGAGGAAAAAAACAATGTCCTTCTCTCCGTCAAAGATCAAGGCGTAGGGATATCTCCCGAAAAGTTGGATGAAATCAACAACAAGATGGTCAGAGTGCAATCTTCTCCAGGAACGCATAAGGAGAAAGGAACAGGCCTTGGACTACTGCTTGTGAGAGAGTTTATTGAGAAAAACGAAGGTTCATTGGAAATAAAAAGCGAACTTGATGAAGGCACCGAGATCCTAATCAGTCTTCCCAAAAGCAAATCCACCTAATCCCTATGAGAAAGTTTATTCCATCCCTTGTCCTTAATTTTTTTGTACTCTCATCTATAGCCCAGACCCTTACGACAAGAGAAATGGACCGGATCAATTGGATGGAGTTTGCAGAGTTTGTCCCAGAAAAGATTCAGACAGTATTACTTCCTACCGGAACTCTAGAACCACACGGAGTCATCAATAATGGTGCAGACAATACCGCTCCTTTTGCTATGGCTAAGGATATTGCTGATGAGCTCAATGCGTTGATTGCCCCTACATTGAACTATGGGATGACAGGCAGCATGGCCAATTACCCTGGAGCCTTCGAGATTTCTGAGAAAGCCTATTCGCTTTTTATCCGAGACATTTTAAAAGGACTGGCCAGAAATGGTTTTAAAAACATCATCATTCTGAATGGTCATGGAGGAGGGCAAACTGCCGTTTTGCAAAAGGTAGCAGGTGAAGTAGCCAATGAACTACAAATCAGAACTTTAGTAGTCAACTGGTGGAGCTATGCTTCGGATGTGACATTGGAAGTATTCAAAGAGGACGGAGGCCATGCGGGGCTTAATGAAACAGCTTATATCCAAGCTATCGATCCCACCCTTGTTCATCAGGAGCGCTACAACTCCAATCAAGCTACTGCCTACCCAAAAGACAAGTCCTGGTCTGCGGTGCCTTTCCCATCCTCAATCGGCCTCTATCAAGAAGGTCAGGGGTACCCAAATTTTAACCAAGAACAAGCAAAGGAATACTTTCAAAAAGTCAATGAAAAAATCCTTGCTCTGATCGAAGAAACCATTGCAAAATGGGACTTGGCTGGGTTATAATAATTCTGAATTATGAAAAAGGCATTAATTCTCGGCGCAAATGGCAACATCGGACAAATCATTGCTAAGGAATTGGCTGACAAGGGAGTAGGGATTAAATTGTTTAGTAGAAACCCAAAGAAAGTCAACCCCAATGACGAATTAATCAGCGGCAACCTTCTTCATGCCGATGATGTCCTACAGGCGGCTGAAGGCGTTGATGTGGTTTTTTTAGTAGCAGGTATTCAATACGACAAAAAGGTCTGGGAAAAAGAATGGCCTATCATCATGGAAAACACGCTGGAAGCCTGTAAAGCACAGCAAGCCAAATTGGTTTTTTTTGACAATATGTATGCCTGTGATCCGACAAAAATCGGGAACCTGACTGAAAGAACCGCCCTGAACCCCGAAAGCACCAAAGGCAAGGTCAGATTGCATATTTTGAAAATGCTCTGGCGAGAGGTTGAAGAAAAAAGTCTGGAAGCAATTGTTGCGAGGGCTCCTGATTTTTATGGACCCAATGCCAAAAACAGCCTTTTGCATGAGCTGGTCATCAGCAGGATGAAATCAGGCAAAAATCCTCAATGGCTGTTCAATGCTGAAAGTAAGCATTCCTTTATCTACATTCCTGATGCCGGCAAAGCAACCGTAGAATTGGCATTAAGCCCAAACACTTGGAATCAGACCTGGAATCTACCTACTGATCAAGCTTTCAACTCTGTAAAGAAAATTACCCATATCTTAAATACCCATCTCAAGAAAGATTTCAAACTTCAGGTCCTTCCATCTTGGGCAATTTCGCTTTTAGGTCTGTTCATTCAGCCTTTGAGAGAAGTAAAAGAACTGAGCTATCAGCTCGAAGAAGACTATTGCTTCGATAGCAGCAAATTTGAAAAAGCCTTTGGCTGGAAAGCCACTCCCATGGAAGATGGGCTTAAAAAATGTCTTGAAGCCTAGCCCAAAATTTGCCAAACCCTTTTTCGCAATTGAGGGACTACTTCAGATTCAAACCAAGGGTTGTTTCGCATCCATAAACGATTTCGAGGAGAAGGATGGACTAAAGGAAAAAGGTCTGGGCTGTACGCTTCAAAGCTTTTGACGGTCTCAGTCAGTGTCTTTTTTCGGCTTGCACCCAAATAATACTTTTGAGCATAAGCGCCTATCAGAAGTGTAAGCTGAATATTAGGCATCCAGTCTAGAAGCGATGCATGCCACTGAGGAGCGCATTCGGGCCGAGGTGGTAAATCACCTCCCTTTCCCCTACCCGGATAGCAAAATCCCATCGGCATGATACCCACAATTTCCGGATCGTAAAAAACCTCCTTTTCCATTCCCAACCAATTTCTCAAATTATCGCCACTGGGGTCATTCCAAGGAATGCCTGTTGCATGCACTCGTGTGCCCGGTGCTTGACCTATGATTAGGATTTTACTTTTTGGATGGATTGAAAAGACCGGATTGGCTCCTAGCGGCAGGTATTTTTCGCAGATTTTACAATCCTTAATCTGATGAATATGATTTTCGAATTCGTGTTTCTCAGATAACATGTTTAAGTAGTTAAAAATCATATTAACCAGCGTCAGAAGAATGATAAATTATTGATTTCAAAATAAGATAATATCGCAGATTATCTTTTCTGGAAAAGAATTTTTAAATTTCATCATACTGGATGTCAATACTTTGGAACAAACATCTGATTCTGAAGTTTTACATTTTCCTGAATACCAACAACCAATCAAATCATGAAATCGAGCATGCCATACCCGTCACACAAAGGGCTGCCCCAATGGGTCGGTGGATTCATGCGACCTGCCTACCGCAGGCAGGGATTCCATGTGACCGCTTAAAGACAAATTAAAACACATGAAAAGCCCGATTATATTATTTGGAATGATCGTCATAATAGCTACGGGGTGTTTCACTCAAAAAGACTATGTGACCGAATATGACTACAATTATCAAGCATCTTTCAAAAGGTATAAGACTTTTGCTTTTGTAGAGCCGACAGAAGAAGATACGAGTCTGATCCGACCAGTTTTGAATGCAACCATTGGAGCACGTCTAGGGTCTCAGGGCTTCAGAGAAAAGCCCGAAAAACCTGATATGTTGGTTTCCTACAAGATTTTCATGGATTCGATCCGCTATCGTGGATACGTACAACCGGAGTTTGATTATTGGCTTAAAAGCAGAGGTGCGGAAGTAGTCGAGGAGGATGAAGATGAAGAAGAGAAAGAAAGAGAAAAAGACGAAACGTACAATCAAATCAAGTACAAGGAAAACAATGGGATGCTAGTCATCTACGTGATCGACACCAAACGGGGAAATACTATCTGGCAAGGGTACACGGCAGCAAATTTTGATGATGCTTCTCCTACTTTTCAAGCTGACATCACCCGAGCAGCCTATCGTGTCATGAATGAGTTTAAAGTTGTCAATAGATTGATGGAATAAGAACTAGGTTTACTCTCTAATTAATTTTACTTCTTTAATTAATAATCTGATAATTAACGTTTTAATAAATCTTCAAGGAAGTGTATTGATTCTTTTTTCAGTCTTAAAAACCCCAAAAAAGACGTCATTAAACTCAATTTTTACAGTGTTTATGCTCTTGCATTTTTCGTTTAAGTTTTTATGATAAAAACACAAAATCTTAGCTTTTTGATTGAGAAATTAGTAGACAAGCCCGCCTTTATATTTTAACTTATTTGCTTGATTTTTAGGTATTTATAATCTATATTCCGCATGTTTATAGCGCATTTCTATTGTTTATTACCCCCATTTTGAATTTTCTTTTTGTTCAACTATAAATTTTATTGCTATGACAAGTTTTAACGATCCGGGGATGGGTTCTTTTGTAGAAAATAGCCCCGAAAATCAGTTCGAAGAAGAGTTCCAGCAAAATCCTTTTCAAGAAGAGGGGCTCGAGATTGACCAGGTGGAATTGGATGCATTGGAGGAGTCAAGTCCTGATGCAAACATTCAAAACATCAACACCATCCAACCAATCGATCGGAGAATTCTGGACTGGAGGCGACCTATAGAAATCGCTAGACACAGGGTATCGGGAAGTTATGAAACAGTTCAATCAGGCTGGCAGCTCATTCTGAGAGTGGATGTCGATGGCACCAGCAATCTCAGAATGGCTAGTTTTGACTTTTTTCAAGTAGGAAGTACGACCAGCTACTGGGGTTCTTTTATCATGAAAAATCCCACAGTGGTGTATGGCTCAACCAAAGTGACTATTTCTGGCTCGTTTACAGGCACCAAATCCATGTGGGCTAACCGGGCAAAAATTGAAATCTCTCGTAATTACATCTTTGCTACCAGGGCCTCAGCCAAGGTGACCATGATGCAAAACTCTACCTCAGGTGCTATTTATACCTGTGCCTTCAAATCTCAATATTTCAGAACCTTGCAGCTTGAGACTGATGTAGAGCAAGGCACAACTCTGTTTGGCAGTTACAATACCGGTACCTACTCAAACCCAGGTCCTACACGGACTCTAAACTTGGTATCTGCTTTCCAGGAAGCCGGAATTCAAATGAATTATACGGGTAGCAACAATGTCATCAATACCAGTGAGGCTGGAAGTGACTCACGCTGGACCGAGAGCGAGATGCACGCCAGCATGGTGAGGCACTTCAGTGTGTACAAAAATTCCCCTCAGTGGGCCGTTTGGTTATTTGCCGCACGAAGAGCTGTCAGCAATACGCTTTTGGGAATTATGTTTGATTATAAGAGTTCAAACAAACCTCATAGACAAGGGGCAGCTGTTTTCCAAGATACCCTGGCAAGCTATTTCAGCGGTAATAATTATACAAGAAACCAACTCTTCACCTATGTCCACGAATTGGGACATGCCTTCAACCTCCTGCATAGTTGGGATAAAAGCAGGCCTGACAGCCTAAGCTGGATGAACTATCCTTGGGGCTATGACAACCGCAACGGAAGTGGACAATTTTGGGCCAATTTCACCTTTGCCTTCGACACTGGAGAGCTAGAACATCTCAGACATGGATACTACAATAGTGTAGTCATGGGTGGAAATGATTGGGCACAAGGCGCAGGTTTAGAGGCTCCCCACCGCCACATAGAGGACCTCACCGCAGATATCCACGATGACAACAGTGGACTCAGACTAGAAATCGTTCCTATTAAAAGCTCTTACGCTTTAGGCGAACCGGTGGTCGTTGAGATTAAACTTCGATCGCGACTCAAAGATGATCAACGGGTAAATGCTCATGTACATCCAAAATATGAGCAAGTCCGCATAGGTATCATGAAGCCTAATGGACAGGTAATGAATTATGAGCCCGTTGGACATAACTGCGTAGCGGTCAAGGATGCCGTGCTGACTGACGAAAAAGACACGCTCTACGCCAGCGCGTATATAGGCTACGGAAGAGATGGATTTTATTTTGATGCACCAGGTATTTACAAGATCAAGGGTGCTTACAGAACGCCAGATGGTTCTGTCATTCAAAGTGAGGATGTGAAAATCAGGGTAAAATCACCTCTCAATGCGCAGGAAGATGCTATTGCTGATAGCTATTTCCATGATGATGTAGGAATGCTTTTCTACTTAATGGGTTCAGATAGTCCAAGCCTTAAAAATGGGAATGATCTTTTGAAAGAAGTATCAGAAAAACATGCCAAAAATTCACTGAGTATTTATGCTGACTTCATCTTGGGTATCAATGAATCTATGACTTATAAAATCGTAGATCCCGAAAGTCAAAAACTACAGGTGAGAAAAAGAGACCTCGGGCAAGCGACAAGTCACTTGGACAAGGTCTTCTCTGAATCTGCAGGAGATAAAGGCATTGATAATATCACGCTGAATTGGGCTTACAGGCAATTGGCTAATGGTATGCTCAAGGAGGGGGATGAAAAAGCCGCTGTGCAGTTGATGAAAAGTATGGAAGCGACTTTCAAAAAGAAGAAACTGAAAGCTTCCGTCATGGAAACAATCAAATCACAGATCAACTCCTTGCTGGCTAATCGCTAGAAATCTTTTCTTCCTAATAATCCGTCCCCTTCTCTTAGATCTTAAATAGAAGGAGGACGGATTTTTCCATTTTTAGGCATCCCGAAAGCCACTTATCAGAATAGTGCGGGTACTTTTCGGATTTACTCACAATTCATCTATTTTTATAAAAACCCAAATTCAATCATTTATGAAAAACCTCATCACATTATTGATCTGTGGTGTGCTCAGCCAGTCAGCTTTGGGGCAGGGAACCCAGCTGCTCCGACAGCCTACGCTTAGCCAATCCGAAATTGTTTTTGTCTATGCAAATGACCTTTGGAAAGTGTCTCGAGCTGGAGGTCAGGCAACCCGACTAACAAGTAATGAGGGAGAAGAGTCTCTTCCGCATTTTTCTCCAGACGGCACACATATCGCCTTTACGGCACAATATGATGGCAATACGGATGTCTACCTGATTCCATCAGAAGGTGGTGAGCCACAACGATTGACCTGGCATCCAGGTGCAGATAATGTCACAGGATGGACTCCTGATGGACAACACGTTTTATTTACCTCTGGCAGAGAAGGACATGCGACAGAGGAATCTAAATTTTTTAAAATTTCAAAAAATGGAGGGATGCCCGAATCATTTGCCATTCCAAGAGCTGTAAATGGAGAACTTTCCCCTGATGCTTCTCACATTGCTTATCAGCAAATTTCATTTTGGGATCCGGAATGGAGAAATCATCGCGGTGGACAAGCCAAACCCATCTGGATAGTCGATATGAAAGACTATTCTCTTCAGATGACCCCGCAATTGGACAATGAGCGGCATACTGATCCTGTTTGGCTCGGAAATAAAGTTTATTACATTTCAGAGCGGGATTTTCTGGCCAATCTTTGGTCCTTCGATCCTGAAACCAGTCAGGAAAAACAAAAAACCTTCTTGAAGGATTTTGATATCAAAAGCATTGATGCCGGGCCAGATGCAATCATTATCGAGCAAGGAGGGTATCTACACTTATTTGACCCTGGGAATGGCTCTTTGACGCAGGTAGAGATCGAGGTTAAGGGCGATTTTCATTGGGCTAGAGAGCGATGGGTGGATGTTTCTGCCAGTCAACTTCAGAATCCCTACCTCTCTCCTACCGGGCAGCGCGCATTATTTGAATTTCGCGGTGAGATCATCACCGTACCAAAAGAAAATGGATCCAGCAGAAATATCACCAATACCTCGAGTTCTGCCGAACGAGCCCCAGCTTGGTCACCTGATGGCCAAAAGATTGCCTACTTCTCTGATCAATCCGGAGAATATCAATTAATCATTGCCGATCAAACAGGCAGTACCATTGAGAAGACTATCAAAATTCCAGATCCAAGCTTTTTCTTCGAGCCGGAATGGGCTCCGGATGGAAGACATCTCGCATTCACAGATACGGACTATAATATTTGGCTTGTTGAAATTGAAAGTGGAAATGCACGAATAGTTGAAACAGACCGATTTGCACATCCTAATCGCTCCATGAATCCAGTTTGGTCTCCTGACGGGAAATGGATAGCCTATTCCAGACTGATGGATAATCAGTTCAAATCGATTTTTGTCCTCAATGTAGACACCAACGAAAAGATCCAAATCAGCGATCAATTAGCCGACGCCATTTCCCCAGTCTGGGACGAAAGTGGAAAATATCTATACTTCTTAGCCTCCACCAATTTTGGACTGAATACAGGCTGGCTGGATATGAGCAGCTACGATAGGCCTGTGACAAGGCATCTGTATTTTGCCATTCTGGATGCAAATGAAAAATCTCCACTTCTTCCAAAAAGTGACGAAGAAAAAGCCAAAGAGGCTAATGGGGAAAAGAAAGAAGAGAATGGAGCAGTCACGGTAAAAGTTGACCCTGAGAATATTGAAAGAAGAATTGTAGCCGTGGATATTCCTGATCGAAATTATACTGGCCTTGCCTCTGGACCTGAAGGAACGGTTTTCTACATGGAAGCAATTCCCAATCAAGGGACAATCCTCCGAAAATATGACCTTAAAAAGCAAAAATCGGAAGAATTTTTACCTCGAGTAAATCAAGTGGTAATTTCTAAAGACAGAAAGTCCATGCTTTATCAATCAGGCTCAACATGGGGAATCATCGAAACTTCCGGATCAAACAAGAAAGTAGGAGATGGAGCGCTTAAAGCAATTTCCTCCATGAAAGTCAAAGTCAACCCACAGGAAGAGTGGCAGCAGATTTACAGAGAAGGCTGGCGCTATCAGCGAGACTTCCTTTATGTTGACAATGTGCATGGTGCGCCTTGGGACGATATTTACGAATGGTATAAGCCATGGGTGGATCATGTGAGACATCGTACAGACATGAATTACATCATCGATATTATTGGTGGTGAAGTAGCGGTAGGCCATTCCTATACCCGAGGTGGTGATTTTCCTGATATCGACCGTGTACCCATTGGACTCTTGGGAGCTGATTTTGAAATGGTAAATGGACATTACCGTATCAGCAAGATTTATAACGGGGAAAGCTGGAATCCAAACCTGACCGCACCATTAGCTCATCCAGGCAATGAAGCGAAAGTCGGGGAATACCTGGTAGGCATCAACGGAAAAGAAATCCAAGCCAATACCAACTTGTATGAATACTTGGAAGGAACTGCCAATCAATACACTACTATTCACCTCAACTCAAAGCCAGGCTTGGACGGAGCAAGAATGATCGCTACCAAACCCGTAGCCAATGAATCCCAATTACGAATGATGGATTGGGTAGAGGGTAATAGAAGAAAAGTCGATGAACTATCGAATGGAAAGCTCGCCTACGTCTATCTTCCAAACACCGGTCAACCAGGATATACCTATTTCAATCGGTACTACTTCTCCCAGCAGGACAAAAAAGGCGCCGTAATCGATGAGCGAAATAATGGAGGTGGGTCTGCCGCTGACTACATGGTAGACATCATGGCCCGAGAACTTCATGGCTACTTTAATTCAAGAGCGAATGACCATCGCCCCTTCACCACACCTATGTCTGGTATCTGGGGACCAAAAGTCATGCTGATCAACGAACGTGCTGGATCAGGAGGAGATTTACTTCCATATCTTTTCAATAAGATGGAAATAGGCCCACTCATCGGAACTAAAACCTGGGGAGGCTTAGTAGGTACTTGGGATACGCCTCCTTTCATAGATGGTGGACGGATGGTCGCTCCAAGAGGCGGTTTCTACGATATCAATGGTGAATGGGCTGTGGAAGGAGTTGGAATTTCCCCTGATATTGCGGTAGAGCAGATGCCGAAAGACGTGATCAATGGAAGGGATCCTCAATTGGAACGAGCAGTCACTGAGGCATTGAAGCTACTCGAAACTGAAGGGATAGAACTCAAACCAGAACCAGCACCTCCTATTCGATATTTCAGACCAAAAGGAAATTAATTGCTAGCTAACTTCTAATCAATTACTCCTTTCACCATCAATACCCAACAGCTGAATCTGAGTTATGGAATCAGTTCTGGGTATTTCTTTTTTTAAAAAAAATGTGACTAAGAATTTAAACCTTTTCAAGTGAGGGTTTTAACATTTACTGATTTAAAACATTTTTGATTAGGACTAATAAATTGAATTTTAGAACTTCAATCAATTAAACTTTTGTAATTATGATAGATCAATTATTAAAAATGGCTGATGGGCCATTGAAAGAATTTCTGGCAAATTCAAATGTAGATGCAGGTCCAGGCGATGCCTCTGCAATCGAGGAGGTTCTTGGTTCTCTTTTGCAAAAGAAGGCCCAATCTGGAGATCTCTCCGCTGTGAAGGAAATGTTTTCAGGTGCTGATACCCCGGCTGACAGTCCGGCCATTCAGGGACTTTCGGGGGATTTTGCTTCAGGACTGATGGAGAAACTGGGACTAAATAGTCAGCAGGCGATGAGCCTTGCGGCAGCGGCACTTCCTATGCTGATGAACTTTTTCAATCAACGTGTAAATGACGCTCCACAAGACAACAATGACATTATGAATTCGGTAGCAAAAGCCTTACAAGGTGGTCCGGGTGCCGGAGGAGCAGATATCCTAGGTTCACTATTAGGTGGTGGAGGAAAAGGAGGCATGGATCTCGGCGGGCTCATGAATATGGGTAAAGGTCTTTTTAAATAATTTCATCAACATAAACTCCCAAAAAATGAAAAAACTAACAATGATGGCGTTCATTGGAATCTTTGTATTCCTTGCTAGCAATGCTCAGGCACAGGGTCTTAAAATCCCAAAAATGGATTTAAGCTCTCAAGTTTTAGGAATTCTGGACAATACCAAAGGTCTGGGCTTGAATGCTGACCAAGAATCAAAACTTAAGAAAGACAATAAGAGTTTTGTAGACGATTTGATGAAAATAAGTGGAAGCAATGCTTCTGACGAGGATAAAAAGGCAAGTTTTCTGGGTTTAAAAAACAAAAGAACCAAGTTCCTGATGGACCTCATGGGGAGTGATTTATTTAAAAAATATTCAGGTCAAATACTGAAAGGAATTAACCCGCTCAAATCGAAATTGGGGCTAGCTGCTCTAGCCTTCTAGCGCTAATTGCTTAACTTCACAGCCTCGGTCATCCGAGGCTTTTTTATTACATATGAAAAATCTATTTCCCTTTCTGTTTGGATGTATTCTCCTAGTCTCTTGCCAGGTTCAGGATCCAAAAGTCAACTTTTGGTTGACAGATCCGAAGTCTGGAATTCTTTTCGAGAAAAATCCCGAAATGCTTAAATCTGGACAAGAACCTCAAACCATAACTATTGACATCGAGTCACGCTTCCAGTCTATGGATGGCTTTGGATTCACCTTGAGTCAAGGCTCTGCTCAGCACATCCTTCAGATGAGCGATTCGGCACGCAATTCACTCCTTCTTGAGCTTTTTGGCAATGAGGAAAACAGCATCCGAATCAATTACCTTAGGCTTTCTGTTGCTGCCTCTGACTTGAATGAATTCCCCTTTTCTTACAATGATCTGGAAGATTCACTGGCAATAGACCCCGAACTGGAAAATTTTAGCCTAAGCTACGACACCCTGGATGTAATTCCAGTATTGAAGATGATTTTGGAAATCAACCCCAAAATCAAATTAATGGCCTCCCCTTGGTCTCCACCTAAGTGGATGAAAGACAACAAGGATACAAGAGGAGGATCCCTTTTGGAAGAATTCGAGCCTGCCTATGCAAAATACTTGGTTAAATATATCCAGGCTATGAAAGCTGAAGGCATCAACATAGACGCCCTGACCATACAAAACGAGCCCTTGCATCCTGGAAACAACCCTTCACTTCTGATGCTTCCGGAGCAGCAAGCCCGCTTCATCGGGAGGTACCTGGGACCGGCTTTCTCGGAATCAGGTATCGAGACCAAAATTGTGGTTTATGACCACAATGCGGATCGACCCGACTACCCGATTTCAGTCATGAGTGACAGTTTGGCTAATCCATTTATTGACGGTTCGGCATTTCATCTGTATGGAGGAGAAATTGAAGCACTTTCAGAAGTTCATCGAGCCTTTCCCAACAAAAACATCTACTTCACAGAGCAATGGGTAGGTGCACCCGGTAATTTGGAAGGAGATATTCCATGGCATGTAAAAAATCTACTGATCGGAGCGCCTAGGAATTGGGCAAAAACGGTTTTGGAATGGAATCTAAGCTCAAATCCAAGTCTGACTCCTCATACTGACCGTGGAGGATGTGACCGTTGCTTGGGTGCGGTGACAATAGATGGAGATCAAGTTATGCGAAATCCAGCCTATTATGTCATCGCTCATGCCAGCAAATTTGTAGATGAGGGCTCGGTCAGAATCGAATCCAATTCAATCGAAGGTTTGCCTAATGTCGCCTATCAAACACCTTCAGGGAAAAAGGTCCTGATTGTGCTAAATGACAGTTCGGCTCCTGTAGCTTTCCAAGTTCAGGAAGGCAAGACTCAATTCAGCACCAATCTAAATCCTGGAGCAACTGGAACCTGGATTTGGTAAGTGAACATTTTTCAAAATACCGGTAGGGCGCTTACTTCCTATTCAAAATCCGCATGAGTTCTCGAGCCGTTGTTTCACCCTTTTGACGAATCAGTCTTCGAGGTGTATTATCTCCTACTTCAAAAGTCATCGCCTCAGCGCCATGAACAAAGAAGAAGTAGGAACTCGAAGTGACTCCTCGTTCCATACCTTCCGATGGTCGAATATTGGGGTCATAACCCGGGATTTTTCGAGATGATCGCTTTATTAATTTGGGAATGAGACCAGGATGATTCCCATCCAAATCCTCATTGATTGTGTAAAAAATATCTTCCCAAGTAGCATGAAAATCTGCTGCAAACACGAATTCACCCCCTGTTTCGCGCACTTTGGACTCCATAAATTCGGCCAAAGCTTTCGGCTCTGGCTGGTTGAAATTGATCCAATCACGATTAGTATCTACCCCTCCTACATTATGCCGCCAATGACCCCTGGCCACTCCATCAGGGTTCATCAAAGGCATGACATACAGGTTATATTTACTTCGGAATTTTTTAGCCTGAGGACTATCCTCACAAAGTGTCTCGACAAAGCTTTTTAAGGCAAGGAAACCTGGAATTTCGGGTGGATGCTGTAAGGAAATAGCCATGAGCATTTTTTGATCATCAGCTTCCCCTATTTTCAAAATCTCCAGTGGTCTACCTTCTTTGCTTTGCCCAATTTCAATTTTTTCAACAAAATCATTTTCAAGGATTTTCCCTTTCCACCTCTCCACATAGGCTGTCCCTGCAAAATCCTGTGCCGCTATCCAAAGCGTATCCGGACCTACCCAAACCTTCGCTTCAGCAAATTCAATCTGCCTTCTTCCATCCTCCAATGTTTTGTAGTGCGGGTGAAAAGCCGCAGAATCCAACTTCTTATAATAAAGCCCTCGCTTGTTGATTTTGGGATAATAGCGGTGAAAGCCATTTTGAGGATAAGTCAGCCGAATCCATAGTTGCTTTTCCTCTTCTGACCACATTTTGAATGCATACCATGGACTCGGGTTGATGGGCTGATTCTCTGGTAAAATCATCACCTCGATCAAGGTGTCGTTGACCCTCTTGGCATCATTCAGTCTTCCACCTTCCATTTTATTAGAAATGAAAAAACCATCACCCAGATCAAAATCCCGATAGACTTGGGTTTCGATCGGTTTATCCTTGGTGGAAACCACATTAATAGGGCCTTGGCCTGACCACTGCTGTGTAGGTTTGCAAGCCACGAAAAAGATAAAAAATACAATTGGGGCTAAATACTTCATTCCTGAATTTACAAAAAAAGATTTAGCCCCATGATAGTATTAGACTTTAGGAACCTGCCAGCCGTTGTGATAATGGGCTTTCATCAAATCATTTGCCTCACTATCACTAAATTGGTTTTTACCTGCGTCCCAATAAACTTTCTTACCTGTTTTGTAGGCGATATTTCCCATCTGAGCATTGATAGCTGCTACCGAGCCGGTCTGAATGGCACATTTCAACATACCCGGATCATTTGCCATCACAGAATCAACAAAATTGACTGCATGCAAATCCAGTGCACTACCTTCAGGTCGTGTATGGGGAACCTCTTCCACTTTTGGCTTTCGTTCACCATCTACATTTTCTGTTTCGGGGATTACTTTCCAGCCTCCACGATTGACCACAAGGGTAGCATTATTTCCGATAAATGCGATTCCTTCAGTCGTGCCATAATTTCCTCCATCGATGCCTGTTGCATGCTCCCAAAGCATGTTGAATCCATCGTATTCATAGACAGTTTGCAGTGTATCTGGAGTCTCAGAAGCGTCGTCAGGATAGGCAAATTTCCCTCCTGAAGCCATGACTGATTTAGGAGCGCTTACTCCCATCGCATAAAGTGCAATATCAATCTCATGAACTCCCCAATCGGTCATCAAGCCACCTGCATAATCCCAAAACCAACGGAAGTTGAAATGAAAACGATTAGGGTTGAACTCTCTTTTCGGTGCAGGACCCAACCACATATCGTAATCTACCCCTGCAGGTGCCGGGCCATTGGGGAGCACAGGGACGGGCTTCATCCAACCTTGATATGCCCAACATTTGACTAGTCGAATCTGTCCCAACTTCCCGGATTTGACATAATTGATAGCTTGGTCATATTGACTTCCAGATCGTTGCCATTGCCCCACTTGTACGACTTTTCCATATCGCTCTTGGGCCTTCACCATGATTTGACACTCCTCGATGGTATTGGCTATGGGTTTCTCAACATACACGTGCTTGCCTGCAGATACCGCATCGACCATATTCAAACAATGCCAATGGTCAGGCGTACCGATGATCACCACATCAATATCCGGATCTTCCAGCATTTTCCGGTAGTCTTTATACTGCTTTGGACGAGTACCTCGCTGCTTAAAAACATCCTCAGTTCGTTGGTCCAAAACAGATTGATCTACATCTGCTAAAGCAACACAATTGACGTTAGCCATTTTGAGATGTGCGTTCATATTGGACCAGCCCATACCTTTGCAGCCGATGACTCCATAATTGAGTTGATCTGAAGGCTTGATTTTTCGGGTAAAAGCACCAAAATCTGCCGCAGTTAATACTGATGGCATGCTGAGTCCAGCTCCTAGGAGCATGGTATTTTGTAGAAATTTTCTTCGAGAGAACATTTTTGTCAAGGGTTTATGTTAATAGGTTTTAATCAGTTTTTAAGTATTCGGTAAAGAGGCACAAGGTCCTTGATACCAGATTCTTGATACTTACAGCGGTCGTACCCAAATATTTCTAAACCTCACCGGATTGCTATGATCCTGAAGCTTAATTGGAAGAGCCTCAGCATGGGCTTTGTAATTTGGGATGCCGATGTATTCAGTAGGTCCGCGAAGGATCACATGATTTTGTACCAAAACACCATTGATCAAAACGGTCACAGTGGCTGGAGAGGTAAGCATTCCATTTTTATCAAAACGTGGAGCTTTGAAAATGATATCATAATAATTCCATTCTCCTGGGGCACGAAGTGGATTGACTAGTGGAGGAAACTGCTTATAGATACTTCCAGCCTGTCCATTGGTGTAGGTCTTGCTTTCGTAGCTATCCAAAATCTGTACTTCATAGAGTCCCATTAAGAAAAACCCAGAGTTTCCGCGACCTTGTCCCTCACCTTTGATCTCTGTTGGAGCTGACCATTCGATGTGATATTGTGCATCTCCAAAGGCCATTTTTGACTGGATATCCCCTTTCCCTGGAGTCACGACTAGTTCACCATTTTCTATAATCCACTCAGCGGGACTAGACCCATCTCTGGCAGAAACAAAACTATTCAAGCTACTTCCATCGAAAAGTACGATGGCATCTGAGGGAGGAAGGTTGTTTTCAGCTCCAGGAGTAATTTTTGGAGGGACAGGTGTATAGAACTCAGTAGCTTGAGGAGGCATTGGCGGTGGAGTTTTCTCTTGACCATACAAGGACAAACTCAAACCTGCCGAAAGGAAAAGGAATAAAAGTGATTTAAATCGAATGTTCATACCGTAGATTATTTTAAGGTTTATAATTTCACAGGATAAATTAAGTCCAAATGCGCTCAATCAAAAAACCATTGATGGATTTTTGATTGCAAGCGCCATAAGCTTTCCTAATTTTCTGAAAATTTCACCTTATGAAGAAGATCTACCTCTCTATTTTAAGTCTGTTTTTCACAGCTCAATTCGCTTTTAGTCAAACTGAGTATTATTTCCCAGGGGAAAAGTTTGATCCGGAAATTCCATCACCTGAGGAATTCTTGGGCTACCCTGTCGGAGACTGGCATACTCGCTATGACCTCATCGTCAAATACTACGAAAAATTGGATGAGCTCAGTGATCTGGTCAAACTGGAAACGATCGGCTATACACACGAACACAGGCCGAAAGTTATCCTGACCATTGCCAACGAAAGCAACATGGCCAACCTGGAAGCGATCAGACAAACTCAGGTACAATTGGCAGACCCAACTCAACCCAAGCCAAATGTCAGCCAAATGCCATCTATCGTTCATTTGGGGTATGGGGTGCATGGAAATGAACCTTCTTCAGCAGAAGCAGCACTCTTGACCGCTTATTGGATTGTAGCAGGTCAATCTGAACTCGCTCAGAGAGTCAGAGAAGAATCTGTAGTACTCATCGATCCAACCCTCAACCCAGATGGAAGAGACAGACACAGTCTTTGGGCTAATTCTAACAAAGGCTTTCCACCGGTCGCAGATCCTTTGGACAGAGAGCACAATGAAGCTTGGCCTGGAGGCCGAACCAACCATTATTGGTATGATCTTAACAGAGACTGGCTTCCACTTGCCCATCCTGAATCACAGACCAAAGTCCAATGGTATCATCAGTGGTATCCTAATGTGATCACTGACTTTCACGAAATGGGAACGAATAGCACCTATTTCTTCGAACCAACCAAACCCTACGGATCCGAAAACCCTGTAGTTCCAAGAAAAAACTACGATGAAATCAACCCGATTTTTGCCGACTACTTTGCGAAATACATGGATGAAATCGGTAGTCTTTATTGGACAAAAGAGGTTTTTGACAATAGCTATCCTGGCTATGGTTCTACCTATCCAGATATCCATGGAGGTCTAGGTTTGGTATTTGAAACAGCCAGTAGCCGTGGCCATCTTCAAGCTAGTCAGCGAGGCGACATCTCTTTTGCATTCACCATTCGAAATCATGTGGTCAACTCCCTAGCCACCCTAGAAGCTGCTATTGACAATCGAGAATATATGCATGATTATCTGCGGGAATTCTTTGAAACGGCCGTTGCTGAAGGAAGAAAAGACCCGGCTAAAAACTATGTGTTTGGAGATGAGTATGACGAAAGCAGAAATAGACTCTTTGTTCAATTTCTACTTGATCATCAGATTGATGTATATGAAAATAATGCTGATTTGAGGGTTGGAAATAACACCTTCAAAAAAGGAAAATCATGGGTGGTCCCTACCGCACAACCTCAATACCGCATGGTTCGCACCATGTTTGAATACGTAAAAGAATTTGCTGATTCGGTTTTTTACGACGCATCAGCCTGGACCATGGCAGCAGCTTATGGGATGCCTTTCGCCGCTGCACCATCTGCTCAATCAGGTGTTGAAGTCAAAGAGGTAGCGAAACCTGTCTTTGAATTCCCTGAAGGAAAAGCCTATGCCTATCTCATTGACTGGTCAGATTACTTTGCGCCGAAGGCACTTTATGAGCTACAAAAAGCTGGAATTCATGTAGAGGTAGTCAACCGACCATTCCAATCGCAAACTCAAGAAGGTGCGGTAGATTTTGCAGCAGGGACGCTAATGATTCCGATGGGTTTCCAAAAAATCAAGGATACAGAATTGATCGATCAGCTGAAAAACATCGCCAATAAAAATCAGCAGAAAGTATATAAGGTAGAAACGGGGCTAAACCTTTCAGGAATTGATTTAGGATCTAACTCAGTAGGTGCCGTTCAACAACCAAAAGTCATTATGCTGGTAGGACCGGGTGTTTCTAGCTATGAGGCCGGTGAAATTTGGCATTTGCTAGATTCAAAAGTGGGAATGCCTATTACAAAAGTAAATACAGATGATTTTGGAAGGGTAAACCTATTTGATTACAATACGCTGATACTGGCATCCGGTAATTACAACAGCCTTTCTAATTCGGCTGTTGAGCACCTCAAAGATTGGATTCAGCGAGGAGGAACCATTGTTTCACTCAAAAGTGCAAGCCTTTGGCTGAATCGGCAGGGAATCACCAATGAATCTGCAGTAGAACTTGAGGAAAAAGCCGAACCTGAATCTCTTCCCTTTGCGAGTAGCCGCGATTTCGAAGGGGCGAAAGCTGTTGGAGGCAGTATTTATATGGCAGAGCTGGACTTGACTCATCCCATTGCTTATGGATACCAAATGAAAAATATTCCTGTCTACAGAAACAGCAATATTTTCATCCAACCTAGCAAAAACAAATACCTCACACCTATCCGATACACCGAGAATCCACACCTAGGAGGCTATATTTCCGACCAAAACCTTGAGAAACTCAAGCAAAGCGCCAGTGTCCTTATTTCTCCATCGGGACGTGGAAGGGTCGTTCATTTCTTCGACAACCCTAATTTCAGAGGGGCTTGGTTTGGAACCAATAAGCTCTTCTTAAATGCGATTTTCTTTGGAAATCAAATGGATTGAAACTTTTGAAAAATTAAAATACGAATAAATAGAATTCTAGCGGTAGCATAAAATCTTAGCTCATGGGGCTGTAAGTAGAAAGAAAGAAGATCGAAACCCCAATTTTAATCCTCCAAGCTGATTCAAGTATGAATTCTTTTATTCTATTGGAAGTTCGCATCTGAGTGAAAAAATGAGGCTGGATTTCCCAGCCTTATTTTTTTAACTCATCAACTCCAACAATATCCCACTTCCAAAAGTCACAGATTTCCAGGAATCTAGAGGAAATTCGATAGCAATCAGGTCCCCAGGTTGCATATTTCGATATATCCCATCACAGAGACTGGAGGCGAGCATACTGATTACTGGATTATGCCCCACAATTAGAAGTCGGTCAAACTCATCCGAACAATTTTCCACCAAATCCATCAAGTCCCTCATATCCCCATCATAGATAATTCGGGTAAATTCTTGCTTCTTGATCAGTACCGTCTGGGAAAAAATCTTCGCTGTTTCTTGTGTCCTACTGGCACTAGAGCAATACATAATGTCTATTTCAGGGGTGTTTTCATTGAAGCTTTTTGCAATTCGCACTATTTTTTCCCGACCTCTTGAAGTAAGAGTTCTTTCAAAATCTGAATCTGCTGAAAAACTGGCCTCCCCATGCCTCATTAAAAATAAATGCTTCATTTTGGATAAAATTTTTGATTAGCTCCCTACATATATATAAGTGCACAATCACCCTGCCATTCAATCAACTGAATTATTAATAGTTGCAGGTGAAAACAATGCCCTCTATTTTTAGCTTTTCAAAACAAGCCCTCGAGCCTAATTCTAAAATTTTTATGTCCAAAAACGTAGTCATCGTCGAGTCACCTGCTAAAGCCAAAACCATTGAAGGCTATTTGGGGAAGGATTTTAAAGTTGCGTCCAGTTACGGACATATAAGAGATCTGCCCAAAGGAGACAAGGCCATCGATATTAAAAATCGTTTCAAGCCAACCTATGAGGTTTCTCCAGATAAAAAGGAGGTCATCAAAAACCTCAAAAACCTTATCAAGGATGCAGAGACTATCTATCTTGCGAGTGATGACGACCGCGAAGGAGAAGCCATTTCTTGGCATCTCAAAGAAGTACTCAAGCTGAAAGACGAAAACACTAAGCGAATTGTCTTCCGGGAAATTACCAAAAATGCCATACAGCGAGCTATTGAGAGCCCAAGAGGAATCGACTATGATTTGGTCAATGCACAGCAGGCTCGAAGAATTTTGGACCGATTGGTAGGTTTTGAACTTTCACCGGTTTTATGGAAAAAGATCAAAACTGGACTCTCGGCAGGGCGTGTACAGTCTGTAGCTGTGCGACTGATCGTCGAGCGAGAGCGTGAAATCGAAGCGCACAAAGCGAAATCTACTTTCCGAATTACAGCTCAATTTGAAGTGGATGGAAAGTCCTTTCAAGCTGAATTACCCAGAAAATTTGAAACCAAGCAGGAAGCGGAAGACTTCCTAAAAGCCTGTCTGGAGGCAGGTTTTTCCGTAGGAAATCTTGAGAAAAAACCAGCAAAAAAATCTCCTGCTCCACCCTTTACCACTTCTACCCTACAGCAAGAAGCGTCGCGTAAATTGTATTTCTCTGTAGCCCAAACCATGTCGGTGGCACAAAAGCTATATGAAGCAGGTAAAATCACCTACATGCGTACAGATAGTGTTAACCTATCAGATGAGGCGATGAACTCTGCAGAATCTGCTATCAAAGGAGAGTACGGAAACGATTACCACAAGGCACGGAAATTTACTACTAAATCCGAAGGAGCTCAGGAAGCTCACGAGGCTATTAGACCGACAGACTTTTCTAGAGCACAAGTAGACGGGGACAGAAACGAGCAACGACTTTACGAACTTATCTGGAAGCGTGCGATTGCTTCTCAAATGGCTGATGCTCAACTGGAAAAAACCAATGTGTCCATCAATATTTCCAACTCAGATTTAACCCTTTCAGCTCATGGAGAAGTAATTAAGTTTGATGGATTCCTGAAAGTATATTTGGAATCTACGGATGATGATGAGGAAGAAGATACTCAAAACAAATCCCTCCTTCCACCTATGCAAATTGGACAGGCTCTGGACTTGAAAGAAATGAAAGGGAGAGAGTCGTTTACCCGTGCTGCACCGAGATATACGGAAGCAAGTCTAGTGAAGAAGCTGGAAGAATTGGGAATTGGACGTCCATCTACTTATGCGCCTACGATCTCGACTATTCAGAAGAGAGAATATGTCATCAAAGAGAGTCGGGATGGTAATCCACGGGAATATCAGGAGATGATTATTTCAGATGGAAAGTTTCAGGAAAGCACCAAGACAGAAATTACAGGCGCTGAAAAACAGAAATTATTTCCAACCAATATTGCCATGGTCGTGAATGATTTCTTAGTCGAGCACTTTCCAAATGTCATTGACTTCAATTTCACCGCAAAAGTGGAGAAGGAGTTCGACGACATTGCCGCAGGAGGACAAGATTGGCAGGATATGATTGATGCATTCTATGGCAACTTCCACCATAGTGTCGAAGAAACTGAGCAAGTATCTCGTCAAGATGTCAATTCCAGTCGATTCCTTGGCAATCATCCTGAAAATGGAAAGCCGATTACGGCAAGACTAGGGAAATTCGGTCCGCTAGTACAAATCGGTGAAAGTGAAGACGAGGATAAAAAATATGCAAGCCTCAAAAAAGGGCAGTTTATTGAGAATATCAGTCTAGAGGATGCACTGGAACTATTCAAACTGCCTCGTGATGTAGGAATGTTTGAGGACAAAAAAATGGTGGCTGCCATTGGAAGATTCGGACCATACATCCGACATGATGGCAACTTTGTTTCCTTGAAAAAAGAACAAGACCCATTAAGCATCACCGAAGAAGAAGCTATCCAATTGATCAAGGATAAGCGGGAAGCTGATGCCAAAAAACACATCAAATCCTTTGATGAAAATCCCGATATCCAAATCCTCAACGGACGATGGGGGCCTTATATCAAGTTTGGAAAGAATAACTTCAAAATCCCAAAGGATAAGGAAGCAGAGAAGCTAAGCTATGCTGAGACGATAGAAATCATTGAAAATCAGCCAGAGCCCAAAAAACGGGGAGGAAGATTTTCAAAGAAAAAATAAATTCAAAGAGCCGGTAAAATCCGGCTTTTTTTATAGATTTTCCTATGAAATGGATCTATGTACTATTATTCACTCATATCATTTCTTTTGCAGCTAGTTCACAGCAGATCCTGAAAGGCAGAATACTTGAGCCCGTTACAGAAAGCCCTATTCCCTATGCAACTGTTTACTTGGCTAATACCACTTTAGGTACAACGGCAGATGAAAATGGAGCCTTCTCCATGGAGATTCCTTCTGGGAGTTTTGAGGTAATCGTACGAATGCTGGGATATGAAAGTGCTACCTTCTCGATCCAATCAAATAGATTACCAAAACCCGGTTATATCATATTTTTGAAACCAAGCGATACTGAGCTGAATGAAATTGAAGTCGAAGATGAGCGTGATCCTTCTTGGTATAAAAATCTTCAAACTTTTAAACTCTACTTTCTCGGAAATAGTAAAAATGCTTCCAAAGCGAAAATTGAAAATGAGAAAGTCCTTCGAATGGATGATCAGTCCCAAAAAGGAATACTTCGGGTAACTGCAGCCAAAAATTTAAAAATTCACAACCCAAACCTGGGCTATTACTTGGATTTTCAGCTTGAAGAGTTTCAATTCAGATCAAGAGGATCGACCTATCAGTATGCTGGATATCCGCTTTTCAGGGAAGAAGGAGATTTATCTAAGTCGAGATTACGAAAAATCCAAAAGAATCGACTAGAAGCCTATCAAGGTAGTCTCCAACATCTGATTAGAAGTTTGCATCAAGGAATCGCAAGCGAGGAAGGATTTGAGATTCGTAGGTTATACCGTATTCCCAATCCCGATAAACCTGCTGATAGTCTAATCCTTCAGGCCAAAAAGCAATACGATTCAACTTCTTCAGAAACCATAAAGTCCATTCTCAAAAGAGACTTTTTAGATAAAGAAAGCTTACCAGACAGTATTGATCAATTGGAAAAGAGTCCAATTGATCCTAAAATTTTACTATCCAGAGACTCGGAAAACAACACATTTTTAGAAGTTGATTTTGCTTTACATGTCACTTTCAAACTAGAGTCGGAACCAAGAGAATACCTTGGTCAAAATAACCCCAAAAAACCTGGACCTCAGATTTCCACCTTGTATTTTCAAAATAAAAAATTACAGATTTTTGAGAATGGCAGCTATCCAGATCCATTTGCGATATTGATAGATGGATACATGGGTTGGGAAAAAGTAGCAGACCTTATGCCTCTGGATTATCTACCTCCGAACTAATTAAGAAACTTCCTATGTCAACGCTAAGAAATCATGCATAAGAAAAAACTTGTTGTATTGACCGGTGCCGGAATCTCTGCTGAGAGCGGGATAAAAACTTTTAGGGACTCAGGTGGACTATGGGAAGGTCATAATGTCATGGAAGTGGCTTCTCCAGAAGGCTGGCGCAGAAATCAGGATTTAGTCCAAGAGTTTTATAACCGCCGAAGAAAGCAAATGTACGAGTGCCAGCCTAATCTGGCACACCGGATATTAGCGGAATTGGAAGAACATTATGAAGTTCAAATCATCACCCAAAATGTCGATGATCTCCACGAAAGAGCCGGATCATCTCAAGTATTGCACCTCCATGGTGAATTAAGAAAAGCGCAGAGTTCACTCGATCCAAAATTGGTCTATGACTTGGATCATTGGGAAATAAAAAAAGGAGACAAATGTGCGAAAGGGAGTCAGCTTAGACCTCATGTGGTTTGGTTTGGAGAGCCTGTACCCAAAATGCTAGATGCTATCGAACTGGCACAACAAGCTGATATTTTTGTGATTGTAGGTACCTCATTGGAGGTTTATCCAGCAGCAAGCTTGGTTTCTTATGTTCCGGATCAGGCAGAGATCTTTGTTGTTGACCCCAATATCCCATCCTCCAAGCTACATCACCGAGCGAAGCACCTCGTCCTACCTGCCACTCAGGGATTGGAAAATCTTAAAAAAATCCTTTTGAAACCCTAATTATTGTAATGCTTTGAATAAATGATTTAAATTGAAGAAAACTTTTCTGTTGTGAGTATGAAAGCAAAATGGCCCATTTTAGATTATAGTGCCTACAAGGACACCGCTTACCTTTTACATCAATGGTCTCAGATGGTAGGCAAGGTCCGGCTCAGAAAATCACCTTGGCAAAACCACTCTTGGCATGTAGCGCTTTATTTGGATGCTCAAGGCATGACTACCGGACCAATTCCCTATGAAGGAGGTATTTTTGAAATCAAATTTGACTTTACCCAGCACGAGCTGAAAATTCGATCTTCCAATGGTACTCGCGACAGATTTTCGCTAGGCAACCAGACGGTAGCTAGTTTTTTTGAACAACTTCGGGAAAAACTAGACTTTATCGGGATAAAGGTAAAAATCACAAAAACCCCGAATGAAATTCCTGAAGCCATTCCCTTCGACCAAAACACCAAAAGAATCCCCTACCTTCCAAACGAAGCCAAAAATATCTGGAAAGCCTTGATTCAAATCCATAATGTGATGACGGTATTTCGCTCAAGGTTCAGAGGAAAAAACAGTCCCATTCATTTCTTTTGGGGATCATTTGACCTGGCATATACGCGTTTCTCTGGAGCTACTGCCCCAGAATTCGAAGGAGAAGTACCCAATCTAGCCAAAGAAGTCATGCAGGAAGCTTATTCGCATGAGGTATTCAGTGTGGGTTTTTGGCCAGGAGGAGAGCAATTTCCAAAAGCAGTTTTCTATGCCTATTGCTATCCAAACCATCCCGATTTTAAAAACAAAAAAGTCCAACCTGAAGAAGCCTATTGGAGTGATGATTTAGGAGAGTTTATTCTACCCTATGAAGCTGTTCAAAAAGCTGCTGATCCCACCAAAAAATTACTGGACTTCTTGGAATCAACTTATAAAGCAGCCACTGAAGTGGGGAGTTGGGATAGAAATCAATTAGATTGTGACTTCTCATCTTTAGAAAAGAAAAACTCCAATATTACCATATGAAGAAGAAAGTAGCTGTCATCGGAGCTGGGCCATCAGGTATCACGGCCCTCAAAAACCTTCTAGATCAGGGAATCGAGGCGGTTGCCTTTGATAGAAATCACGATGTCGGGGGTAATTGGATCTACTCTGAAGACGAAAGTCATTCCAGTGTATTTGAGACTACGCATATCATTTCTTCTAAAACACTCTCGCAATACGAGGACTTCACCTTTGATGATTTTGATCCGGAGACGGCCGACTATCCTTCACATGATGAGCTAAGACGCTATTTTCAGACCTATGCAGCTCACTTTAATCTCTATCCTCATATTCGTTTTGGCATAATGGTCAAGCATTGTCGGTGGATTGATGAGGAGACATGGGAAATTACCACTGAGAAAGATGGAATAGAGGAAAAAGAGCTTTTCACCAATCTGGCAGTAGCCAATGGTCATCACTGGAAACCTCGGTACCCAAATTACGCAGGTGAATTTTCAGGAGAATTTCTCCATTCCCATCACTATAAAAAAGCAGCCCCATTCAAGGACAAGCGGGTGCTGGTCATTGGAGGAGGAAATTCCGCCTGTGACGTAGCTGTGGAGACGAGTAGGGTATCCAAGAAAACAGCCATTTCATGGAGAAGAGGCTATCGAATTGTTCCTAAATTTATTTTTGGAAAGCCTTCGGATAAAGTTGCAGAACAGTCTAAATGGATTCCACCAAGACTTCGAATGTTTTTGAATTCCATCCTCCTTCGAATCATCATCGGTAAAAATGAAGCTTACGGACTTCGCCCACCCACGGAGCACTTTGGAGCGACGCACCCTACTATCAATGATGAATTGCTACACAAAATCCGACATGGAAAAGTCAAGCCGCGGATGGACATCAAAAAATTTGAAGGTAAAAAGGTGATTTTTGAAGATGGAAAAGAAGAAGATTACGACACCATCATTGCATGTACAGGTTATTGGCTGAGTCATCCTTTCTTTGACAAAGACTTTATTGATTACAGTTCAGGACCGGTCCCTCTTTACCTTAAAATGTTTCATCCTAAAATCACCAATCTTCACTTCATCGGTATATTCCAACCACTCGGCTGTATCTGGCCTGGCGCAGAGCTTCAAAGCAAGCTAATGGCACAAGAGCTAATTGGCAATTGGAAACGCCCGGCAAACTTGGAAGAACTTTGTGAAAAAGAGGTCAAAAACCCTGATTTCAAGCAAATCAATTCACCCCGACACACCATTACTGTTGATTTTCACCGATTTGTGAAAGACTTGAAAAAGCAACTTCCCAAAAACTACGTCTCCAAAACACCCACTTTAAAGGCGCTTTCGGTTGAACAAAACCAAGAGACCTGATGCAGTCATTGAAGTGGATTCTTATTGGGCTTGCCACTATTTTTGCCTTGTTTCTGGCAAAAGAATGGTGGCAAAGCTTTCCAAGAGTCAACTTAGCTCCTCCTATCAGTATCAAGAATCAACAAGATCAGCTTGATTCCATTTTGATTCAAACTGTAAACGAGCATCATCTGGCAGGCTTGGCTGTGGGAGTTATTTCCAACTCACAGGTGCTTTATAAAAATACCCTCGGGTATGAAAGCCTGGAAAAAAAAGACAGCCTCACATCGCAATCAAAAATCCATGTTGCTTCCATTTCTAAGATTTTTTTGGCGCTTTATCTTTCCAGTTACCTTCAGGAAAAAGGGCTTAACATCCTTGATTCAATAAAAAGCCTTTCTCCTGAGTTAAACTCAAAATATCCCGAAATTGGGGAATTAAGCTTTTCCCAAATCTTGCGACATCAATCCGGTCTGCGAGATGCAAGTTTCTTTTCAGGTTTTTTCAGAAAAAAGAACACCCCGAACTTGCAGGATTTTGTCTGGAGTCAGCTTCCAAAACAACTAAACGGAAAGGGAGATCTATCCTACAAATATGCTGATTTCAATTACGAACTTTTGGGATATCTGTTGGAAAAAGACTCCGGCCACTCCTATGAAAATCTGCTCAACCGGTGGCTAAGCGAAGATTTAGATTTGCAAAACAGTTATTTCAAAGGTAATTCGCAAGAGGAGAATCCGGTAGTAATGGGGTACCGAAAGACTTATGTATGGAAGCGTCTCAAACCACATCCATTCACGTATCAGGTAAGCCCCTACCCTTCCTCCGGAATGATCAGCACGCTCGATGATTTGAATAAAGTCACGACTCAACTTATCCGTGCTGACCTAGGTATGTTGAAATCCAACGTTCAGGCTCTTGAGGTAAACGAGAATGAAAGTTGGGCAGGATTTCAGCAGATTGCAGTTGGGCCGGAGAGTAATTGGATGGGACACTTTGGTGGTCAGGCGGGCTATAGCTCTTTGCTAATCTTCGACCCCGAAAAAGAATTTGGAATTATCATCCTATCCAATACTCGAGACAACGGAAATTTCCGAATAGACCTAGCCAGAAAAATCATTAAAATCCTAGAAGTATGAAGAAACTATCCTTTCCTCATCCCATGGTCATTTTATTGGCTTTTGTTGTTTTATCCTGGATAGCATCTTTTCTGATTCCCTCTGGGATCTATTCTAGAGAGCTCGACCCAAAAACGGGAAGAGAAGTGGTACTTCAGGGAAGCTATGAGCAAATTGAAAAGGAGAACATTTCACTGCAAGAGCTGATAGTCTCCATTCCGGAAGGACTCATTTTGGGGAGTGACATCTTGGTCTTGATTTTATTGCTGGGAGGAGCTTTTTATGTGGTGGAAAAAACAGGAGCTCTTCAAGCTGGGGTAGAATCACTTATTTATAAATTCAGAAATCAGAAACAGCTTCTTTTAATTTTTCTCTCATTAGGCTTCGCTTTTGCTGGAGCGACCATTGCCATGCAAGAGGAGATCATTGCCATGGTGCCTGTTTTGGTGGTTTTAGCCCGGAATTTAAAATTCGATATCAAAGCTATCATTGGACTCACGCTAGGCTCCTCACTACTCGGTTCTGGCTTTTCTCCCATCAATCCTTTTAACTCACTTATTGGCCAACAACTTGCCGAGTTAGAACTTTCCGAAGGGCTGCTTTACCGGATGGTTTTCTTTTTCCTTGGATTTGTTTTATGGACTTGGTTGATGATTCGAAGTGGTCGCCCAAAAGTTCAGCAGCAGGAACTAGAAATGATACCAGGTCAAGCAATTGGATGGAGAAAGGGCTTAATTTTGATTCTTTCATTAGGTGGAATAGTGGTCATGGGATATGGGATCACACAATATGATTGGGGATATAATGAAATGTCTTCCTTATTTTTTGTGATCGGAGTTAGCTGTGGACTGATCGGGAAACTAGGAATCAACGGGACGGCAAGAACCTATGCAGCGGGCTTTAGCGAGATGATTTTTGCGGGTGTAATTGTAGGTCTTGCCCGAAGTGTTTACTTGGTATTGGAAAAAGGTCAAATCATCGATACGGTGATATATGGACTATTTTCACCTCTAGAAGCACTTCCAGAGCAATTTGCTGTTGTTGGGCTTTTCGTATCTCAAGCGCTGATTCATATCCCTGTCCCCAGTACATCAGGACAAAATGTATTAACAATTCCGCTAGCAGTGCCTTTGATGGACCTTTTGGGTATTTCGAGGCAATTAGCAGTTTTGGCTACCCAATATGCCTCAGGTTTAATGGATATTTTATCTCCTACTAATGGAGGAATGATGGCAGTAATAGCCGCCGCTGGTGTAAAATACAATGATTGGATTCGGTTTGTGATAAAAAGCTGGCTTTTCGTTGCAGGTGTCTGTTTGTTATCCTTAATTATCGCCTTAATTTGGTTTCAGTAAACCTAAAAACCTATCAATATGCAAATCAACGACCATAACCCACTTCCACCTTATCATCCTGATTCAAGCAGATACTCAGGAATGAAGTATCGAAGAACGGGACGAAGTGGATTACTTTTACCCGAGATAAGCTTAGGGCTTTGGCATAATTTCGGCCACAATGCGGATTTCACCTTGGGACGAAAAATCCTCAGAAGAGCTTTTGATCTGGGAATCACGCACTTTGATTTGGCGAATAATTACGGACCTCCTTTTGGATCGGCAGAGGAGAATTTTGGAAGAATACTTCAAAAGGACTTTAGTGCTTACAGGGATGAATTAATTATCTCCTCCAAAGCAGGTTGGGATATGTGGCCTGGTCCATACGGAAACTGGGGATCTAGAAAATACCTCATCGCAAGCTGCGATCAGAGTTTAAAACGAATGGGCTTGGACTACGTGGATATTTTCTACCATCACAGACCCGATCCGCATACGCCTTTGGAAGAAACCATGGGAGCACTTGACTTACTGGTAAGGCAAGGAAAAGCCCTTTATGTAGGCATTTCCCAATACAGCGCAGAAGAAACTGCCAAAGCCTATCAAATCTTGAAAGATTTGGGAACCCCTTTGCTAATTCATCAACCTAGGTATAGTATGCTTGATCGCTGGGTAGAAGATGGACTTTTGGACGTCTTAGGAGACAAAGGAGTAGGAAGTATCGCTTTTTCTCCCTTAGAGCAGGGCCTTTTGACTGATAAGTATCTGAAAGGAATTCCTGAAGACTCAAGAGCTGCCAAGGATGGAAGGTATCTTAAGCCAGAGCAAATCAGCGATGATAAAATCGAAATGATCAAACAACTCAATGAGATAGCTATTGGCAGAGGACAAACACTTGCTCAAATGGCCATTGCGTGGCTATTGAAAGACTCGAGAATCACCTCCGTGCTTGTTGGAGTCTCTAAACCTGAGCAATTGGATGATAATGTTTCTGCTATAGGAAACAGCGAGTTTAGTGTAGAGGAGATCACAAAAATTAAATCTCTGATCGGAGCTAAATGAAGAAAATGAAGCCCGGAAAAGCACTCACCTTGATTGTGATTGCGCAATTTTTGGGTACTTCCCTTTGGTTTGCTGGAAATGCTGTAATTCCTGAACTTGGGGAGATCCTTGGTAGATCCGAACTGACAGGTGCCGTTACCTCGGCCGTTCAGTTTGGATTTATTTCCGGCACCCTTGTATTTGCTCTTCTGTCGATTCCAGATCGATTTTCACCCAGCAAGGTGTTTCTAGCAAGCGGATTCCTCGCATCCACTTTCAATTTTCTCATCACCATACTTCCCTTACATTTTGAAAGCCTTTTAGTCCTTCGCTTTTTGGTTGGCTTTTTTCTGGCTGGAATTTATCCAGTGGGAATGAAAATCGCCTCAGATTACTACGAGAAGGGACTTGGAAAAGCATTGGGACTTTTGGTGGGGGCGCTAGTATTTGGAACGGCCTCTCCTTATTTAGTGAAGGCCTTGGGGTATCAGCTTTCCTATCAATCGATTTTTTGGACAACATCCGCACTAGCCTTAATGGGAAGTATCTTGGTTGGATTTGGTGTGCCTGACGGCCCCCATCGCAGGAAAAGCCCCAAATTTGACTGGAATCTCCTCCCACGTCTCAGTCAAATCAACTCACTAAAAAGTGCTGCTTCTGGCTATTTTGGACATATGTGGGAACTCTATACCTTTTGGGCGTTTGTACCTGCTTTGATTTTTTGGCAAATGCAACATGCACCCGGGACAGGTCAAAATGCCATCTTCTCATTCTCAATCATCGGTATAGGTGCACTTTCCTGTGCTCTCGGAGGATTCATTGCAGAGAAAGTAGGAAGCCGTTCTGTCGCTTTATTTTCCTTGATAGGATCAGGGATTTGTTGTCTTTACTTATGGATTTTACCTCCAAATGCCGGAGGCCTAGGTTTAGTTTTTCTTTTCATCTGGGGGATCCTTGTCACTGCAGATTCACCACAGTTCTCTACTTTAGTTGCCCAAGCCACTCCGGCAGAGTATCGCGGGACTGCTCTTACCTTAGTCAATTGCCTGGGATTCGGGCTGACTATCCTGTCCATTCAATGGACCGAGTGGTTGATCGCAGTACTAGGCATTCAAACTGCCATGGGGTTATTGAGTATTGGCCCTATGCTAGGGATTTTTCAATTTAAAAAATTCCAAAAAAAAGAGGCCCTGTCTCGAGGCCTCTCCAGGTAGTTTCAAACCGGACTATCACTACCTAACTACATTTTCTAACGTTGCTAAATAAACCCATTTTTGGTCACGAGAGTTCAAACCTTCATTGACCGCTCTTCGCTGAGCGTCAGATTGCTCCATGTCTTCATAGGCTTGAGCATTGAAAAACTGCATATAATCCTTGTAAACATTCATGGTCAAATGAGTGGATTTAGCCTCGGAACCAAGAGGAAGGGCTGTTCTTAGCAAGCTCCAATGTCCCATCAGGCCTTGTTCTATTCGCTTCTGGTGAATAGGCTTGAACACCTCTTCTTCTGCTTTTTCGTATGCAGTAAAATTTCCTTCCCGAGCTTTCATCAGATCAAAAGACGCTAAAACTCCCGGCTTCATTTGGAAATTATCATCGGTACAAACAATCTCTTTCATGTAAAGCCGCATGGGCATTTCTCGCATGGACAGTGAGTTTTCAAAGAGCTTGACCACTTGAGCATCATTCAGATGAGGATATGCGATTTTGGTGTATTCAATCATTTTTTCTTCTTCCAATCCACTCATCATTTTTACAGGATCATCGTAATGCGTCACCATGATATATTGAAAATCAGATTGATCGGTGCCAGATTGTAAAGACCAAAAATCCCAGCCTGCAATTTGATTATCATTGCGCGCCTGCCGATAGACTTTTTCCATCAAATCCTTGAATTCTATATAATCAAAAAGCTGATCGCTTTCCACTTTTACAAATTCAAGTACCATAAAACGTTCCTTTTGCGCCTCAGCATTGAAGGCCAAAATCATACATGTCAAAAGAAGTAAAATAGACTTTTTCATAATTTGGGCTTTTAGGGGTTCATTGCTTTTCCTATAATTTAAAAAAATTATTCTGCCATCTATCAAAATTTTGAAATAAAATTTTAAACAACACTTGATATCCCAATGTATTTCGAAAGATTTTCCACATACAAATGCCCATTTTTTTTAATTTGATATCGGAATTATTGGTAATTTGACAAGAAACTGAGGAAAATATGAACGGAATTTCAAGAAGGAACTGGCTGAAAAAAATCGGTCTTGGAGGTGGTGTAACCTTGATGAGCGGAGGGCTTTTAAGTCCATTAAGTGCGGAAGAGATCAAAAAATATAACCCAAGACCTCTCGAAGGCCCTATCAGATTGGGCTCAAACGAGAATCCTTATGGCCCTTCCGAGAAAATGCGGGAAGCAATGATCAATAATTTTGACTTGGGATGCCGCTATCCATGGAGCTACAATTCGGACTTGGTCAAAATGATTTCCGAAAAAGAAGGTGTACCCGAGGATCATATCGTCTTAGTGGCAGGTTCGACAGAGGGCCTTAAGATCACAGGAATCACTTTTGGTCAAGGCGGAGAAATTATTTCCTGTGTCCCTACTTTTCTTTCGATGATGGATTATGCCGAACTGTGGGGCACCGACATCAACTGGGTTCCTCTCAATAAGGATCTAGATTTTGACCTTGATGAAATTGAAAAGAGAGTTTCTTACCAGACAAGGCTTGTTTTCCTTTGTAATCCAAACAATCCAACTGGAAAACTCCTTCCTGCTGATCGCGTGATGGATTTCTGTGAAACCGTGAGTAAAAAGACTGTGGTTTTCAGTGATGAAGCATATTATGACTACATCACAGAACCCAACTATCCCTCTATGGTTGAATTGGTCAAAAAAGGAATGGATGTGATCGTCTCCAGAACCTTTTCCAAGGTCTATGGTTTGGCTGGAATTCGATTGGGCTACCTAATAGCAAGACCTGCATTAGCTGAAAAGCTTCGTGATAGAGTCGTAGCCAATACCAATATTATGGCCATCGAAGCCGGCAAAGCAGCGCTTCAAGATCCGGATTTTTACAAATTTTCTTTGGAGAAAACAACTGAAGCCAAAAATGCCATCATTCAAACACTTGAGGAATTAAAAAGACCCTATTTAGATAGTCATGCGAATTTTGTCTTTTTCCAATCAGGAAAAGACATCAAAGAACTCAACAAAGCATTTGCTGACAGGGGTATGATTATCGGCAGACCTTTTCCGCCCTTGAATGATTGGTGTAGAATATCTACAGGCACACCCGAAGAAGTCGCACTATTCAATAAACATTTGAAAGAAATATTGACATGATAAAACCGGTTCATTTGGAAAATGACCAAATCCTGCTCAGACCAATTCTTGAGCAGGATTTTTCTTTGCTTCTGGCACAGACCCAGGACAAAGCACTTTGGGAGTATTTCACATACGATCTTTCTACCTTGATTGGAATTAGAGATTGGGCTCAACCCGCCATGAATGGAGAAAGACTGCAGTTTGTGGTAGTTGAAAAAATAAGTGGTGTATTGATGGGTTCGACTGCATTTGGGAATTATTCAGCAAGAGACCAGCGGATAGAAATTGGCTGGACTTGGTTGGGAAAAAACTTTCATGGAAAGGGAATCAACCGCGAAATGAAATATTTGATGCTTTCCCATGCCTTCGAGAATTTGGGAATGCAACGAGTAGAAATCAAAACCGATGTACTGAACATTCCTGCCCGCAGAGCAGTAGAAAAAATGGGTTTTGTAGAAGAAGGTGTACTCCGAAGCCATACACTACTTTCGACAGGCCGAAGGAGAAATACCATTTACTACAGCGTCTTGGCAGAAGAATGGGAATTACTCAAAAAAAAATGACTCCAATTGGAGTCATTTTTAACCTTAACCTTTCACAAAACAAAGCTTTAAGAAGCAAGCCAATCTGGCTTAGTAGTGTCTACTGTCGCACCAAGCTGATTTAACAGATTGTAAAGTCCAAAGTAAGTTCGGTTGATATATAACCCATGTCTAGAGCCACGTGCTTGACGTGATTTTTTAAACATCTTATCATTAGAAATTCGGTCCCCAAGTTCGAAAATCTGCTCAAAGAATCCATCATCAGCGAAGTCAAAGCGATCCACATGGAATGGCTTACCTAAAAGCGAAATCATTTCCTTGAAAACTCCCTTGAAATAGGCCTTTTCCTGATCCGTATCTTTATCCGAAATGAACTCTAGGTTATAGAAGATTTGATTCAATTCTTCTTCCTTGATCAAGAGATCTTTTTTGATCAAAGAGAAATATCCATGATAAAAATCCTCAGGAATTATTTTCACACACCCAAAATCAATGATTCCTAATACATCACCTTCCTGCACGATAAAATTCCCTGGATGAGGATCTGCATGGACTTGCATGAGGTTATGAACCTGATGGTGATAGAAATCCCAAAGCGCCTGTCCAATTTGATTTTTGGCTTCTTGGCTAGGGTTAGTCTCTAGCCATTCTTTGATATGATTTCCCTGAATCCAATCCATCGTGATGATTCGCTCCGAGCTAAATTCATCATAGTAGTTTGGGAAATTCAAATTAGCAATATGTGAACAGGCACCGGAAATCTCTCTAGACCGCTGAATCTCCAATTGATAATCGGTTTCCTCCAAAAGCTTTTCCTCTACTTCTTCCATGTAATGATCCAACTCCTTCTCATTCATATTGAGTAGCCTGAGCGCAAAAGGACGAACCAATTTGAGATCAGAACTTACTGAATCTGCTACTCCTGGATATTGAATCTTTACTGCAAGGACTTTGTCCCCTTTTGTAGCTTGATGTACCTGACCGATCGAAGCGGCATTGACAGCCGATCGGGTGAAAGTATCAAAAAGCTGCTCAGGACCCTTGGAGAAGTATTTTTGGAAGGTTTTCACTACCAAAGGATACGAAAGAGGCGGCGCAGAATACTGTGCCATGGTGAATTTGTCCTGATAGGCTCTAGGTAGGAGATTTTTGTCCATAGACATCATCTGAGCTACTTTCAAGGCAGAACCTTTCAGCTGACTAAGCGATTTATAAATATCTTCCGCATTGCTTTGATGCAAACCCTCCTTATCCAAGGCGGGATTTACCATCTTCTTGGCATAGTGCCTGACATAGTTGCCGCCCACCTTTGCACCGGTAGAGATGAATTTTGCAGCTCGCTGTACTTTAGAAACCGGAATGGATTCCTGTTCTCTTAATTTTTCAGGCATGATTATTTTGTTTGGTAGAGAAACTTAGCGAAATCCAAAAAGCTATCTAAAGCACTTTTTCCCATAAGATCAAAGGCTAAGTTGACAGACTTTTCAATAGCCGCATCGGTCTTTTCGAAACCTGGTGTCTGGTCGGACAACCAATAGTTGAAAACAAAAAGAACTTGAAGCCAAAGCGCCTCATCGTACCTGTCTGAGATTATCGGACGATTTGCTATCTCCTGAGTTTCTTTACCTTCCAAGATGATCTCACTTGCAAAATCTTTAAATCTCTCGCGGAAAATCTTCATTTCTGCAGGTAGTGGAGACATTGCCTTTGGCTTTCCACCATAGAGACTCAATAAGTACGATCTGTTATTTTTTAAAACCTCGATCCAAGTGAACAAGAAGCCTAGAAATTTCTCTCTTACTGAATATTCCTTGTAAACTTCCTGAGATTCGAGCTGGGAGACTGTTTCGTCAAAGAGCTCGACCCAAATGGCTGATTTAATTGAATCGAAAGAGGTGAAATAGGTGTAAAATTCACCCTCAGTCATTTTCAATTCTTTGGAAAACTTGAAAATAGATACTGGTTCATGCCCATGCTCAAGTACATGGTGCATGTAAGATTCGAGGATAATTTTTCTGTAATCCTTTTTAGCGGATTTCTTTTTGGTCGTCGTTTCCATGTATGGTTTACTGATTCATCAAGTAAACACGGGAAAGCTTGGCTAGGTTTGAATTTTAGATAAAAAAAGCCGAATCCTTCGACTCGGCTAGCTAAGCAGGTTTTAACTGCTGACTTTTTCGATTACCAAATTATGATTGGTATATATACAGACGTCTGCTGCGATGTGAAGACTTTCTCTTACCATCTCTTCTGCAGTGAGGTGTGTCGCGTACTTTTTCAAAGCCCTTGCTGCTGATTGGGCATACATACTTCCTGAGCCAATCGTCGCAATTTCCAAATCCGGTTCGATTACATCTCCTGTTCCAGATATAATCAAAATATCATCCTGATCAGCTACAATCATCATCGCTTCAAGCTTACTCAGCATGCGGTCCATTCGCCATTCTTTTGCCAATTCCACAGCTGCACGCTTCATATTATTGCCGAAGGCACCCAATTTCTCCTCAAACTTCTCCAATAAAGTGAAGGCATCAGCAGTCGAACCTGCAAAACCAGTGACAATTTTACCGCCTTGCAAAACACGGATTTTCTTTACACTGCTTTTAGCTACCGTATTTCCTAGGGTCGCTTGACCATCTGCTCCTATCACAGTTTCTCCGTTATGCTTGATTGCAACGACGGTAGTTGATTTTATTCTTTCCATTTCAAAAGTATTATTGAGTAAATATTCTCTAGAACATAAAGATTGCGGATTGTATTACCAATAACTGTTCTAAAGCAAAAAGTCCTGCGAAAACAGGACTTTTTGACAGACTTTATAATTAGATGAGAATTCTGACCGGGTCTTCTAAGAGGCCCTTGAGTGTGAGAAGGAAAGCAGAACCAACTGCTCCATCTACTACTCGGTGATCGCAAGAAAGCGTCACCTTCATCACATTTCCAACCTTCATTTCCCCGTTTTTGACGATGACAGTCTCTTTGATACCGCCTACTGCCAAGATACAAGCATCCGGTGGATTAATGATAGCTGTGAATTCTTCGATACCGAACATTCCCAAATTGGAGATGGTAAAGGTATTTCCTTCCCAATCCTTTGGTTGCAATTCTTTGTTTTTGGCCTTTCCGCCAAGCGTTTTAGCCTCGTTGGAGATTTGAGAAAGAGACTTGCTATCTGCAAAACGGATGACAGGAACTAAAAGTCCTTCCTCCACAGCTACTGCCATACCGATATGGATATGATCGTTGTAGCGAATCTTGTCTCCCAGCCAGCTGGAGTTTACTTTTGGATGCTGTCTCAAAGCGGCTGCAGTAGCTTTGATCACCATATCATTAAAGGATATTTTGACTGGAGCAATTTCGTTCATGCTCTTTCTCGCTTCAATAGCCTTATCCATGTTGATTTCCATGGTAAGGTAGAAATGAGGAGCACCAAACTTACTTTCGGCCAATCGCTTCGCGATGACCTTACGCATTTGAGAGACATTCTCTTCGCGATAGCTCTCCTGCCCTACTGCCGGCATTACTGCAGAAGCCGAACTTGAAGCTGCTGGTGCTGCAGTCGGAACAAAGTTTTCGACATCTCTTTTGATGATTCGGCCTCCATCTCCCGATCCGGCTACCTGTCGGATATCGATTCCTCTTTCCTCTGCTATTTTCTTCGCCAAAGGAGAGGCTTTCACCCGCTCACTATCTGCCAAAACTGGAGCAGGACTTGGTGTAGAGGCTGTTTGAGACTCTTTTTTCTCAGGCTGAGGACTAGATTTAGATTCCTGCTTTGGTGCTTCCTCCTCTTCACTTTCTCCGGCCATTTCTTGCTCATGAGCCTTTAGAAGCGTTTCGTAATCTGCTCCTTTCTCACCGATTACGGCTATCACACCGTCTACTGGGACGCTATTACCTTCTTCAATACCTATATAAAGTAAATTTCCGTCTTCGTAGGATTCTAGCTCCATCGTCGCCTTGTCAGTTTCTACTTCCGCGATGATTTCACCAGACTTAATATCATCTCCTACTTTCTTCAACCAAGCCGAAATAGTCCCTTCCTGCATGGTATCGGACATCTTAGGCATGGTGATGATAGTTGCATTGATAGAAGAAGTATCGATCTTCTCCTTTGATTTTGGCTTTTCAGCCTCCTTCTTAGGCTCTTCTTTTTCTTGAGTTTCTTCTTTTTCTTCAACTGCTGCTCCATTATCAGAAAGCAGATGCTCGAAATCCTCACCCTTCTCTCCAATCACAGCAATGATCCCATTGACAGGGACTGCTTCTTTTTCTTTTACTCCAATATGTAGTAGGACACCTTCATCGTAGGATTCCAGCTCCATGGTTGCTTTGTCAGTCTCGACCTCGGCTAGGATGTCTCCAGGCTTCACGGTATCCCCAACTTTCTTCAACCAAGAAGCGATTACTCCTTCTTCCATGGTGTCACTCATTTTAGGCATTCTGATTACTTCGGCCATAGGTTTTTGCGCGCTTATCGTGAATTAAAGTGTCCAAAAATAGTTTTTAAAAAGTCTTTATTCAAATTTACTCTTGTATTTTCGAGAAAGCGATTTCGAACTCGTCTTTTGAAAAAAAATGCCTTTAATCTCCCATAGTAAATATCAAAGACCTAAGTGGCTGTTTAACCGACACTTGGAAACGGTTTTCCCTGCACTATTCAGAAAGGTCCTGCTTCGAAGCCCGCAGACTGAGCGAATCGATACTCCTGATGGAGACTTTTTGGATTTGGACTGGTACAGAATGAATAATGAAAAGTTGGTCATCATTTCTCATGGATTGGAAGGAAATAGCCGAAGACCGTACATTCTTGGAATGGCTAAAATTTTCCTGCAAAATGGTTTCGATGTGCTCTGTTGGAATTACCGTGGTTGTGGTGAGGAATTAAACAACCAACCCATTTTTTATCATTCTGGTGCTACTTACGACTTGGATACGGTGGTCAGTCATGCTGCGGAAAAATATGGATATATTTCTTTGATTGGGTTCAGTTTGGGAGGGAATCTGACTTTAAAATATCTTGGGGAAGATCTTTCGAATGATAAACCCATCGAAAAAGGGGTGGCAATCTCTGTCCCCTTGCATCTAGCAAGTAGCAGTGAGAAAATATCTTCAGGCTCAAACAAGCTCTATTCAGACAGATTTTTGAAGACCCTGAGGGAAAAAGTACTTCGAAAGGCAAAAAACCATCCCGATCAAATCCCAATTCATTTTCTGGAAAGAATCAATAAACTAAGTGATTTTGATGATTTTTTCACCGGACCACTTCATGGGTTCAGTGATGCAAAAGAATACTATCAGGTGAATTCATCTCTTTTCTTTCTTGAAAAGATAAAAACCCCTACACTGATCCTAAACGCACAAAATGACCCCTTTCTTTCTGATCTTTGTTTCCCTGTGAAACTGGCCAAAGATCTCGATCCCGTCTATTTTGAATTCCCAAAACAAGGAGGTCATGTGGGCTTCACATCCTCAGATTCCAGTAAACCATATTTCTCTGAAAAAAGAGCATTTGAATTTGTTAGCGGGGATTTCTAACTTCCCAGCCTAAACTCCCGATACATGTGTGGACGATATTCCCTGAGCAAGAGTAAGATAGAATTAGAAGAGCGATTCCAGGCTGAAATGCTCTCCGACTTTAAACCACGGTACAACATTGCACCGACGCAACTTGTACCTGTTGTCACTTCCCAAAGCCCAAAAGGTTTTTCCTTTTTCTATTGGGGGATTACTCCAGAATTCGGAAGAAACAAACCCGTCTCTCTAAAGCTAATAAATGCCAAAGCAGAATCTGTTCATCAAAAAATAACCTTTAAAAGCTCTTTCAAGCAAAGAAGGTGTATCGTCCCGGCGGATGGTTTTTATGAATGGAAAAAACTGGGAAAGAAAACCTCCATTCCACATCGATTTACGCTTCGCGAAGGAGGCCTGTTTTCGTTTGCGGGGATTTGGGATGAGTATGAAACTGTAGATGGAGAAAATCAGCACACATTCTTGATTTTGACTACGCAGCCCAATGAATTGGTATCAGAAGTTCATGATCGGATGCCGGTAGTTTTGACGCCGGAGACTGAAAAAAAATGGCTCAACAATTACAGCAGCGAAGAAGAACTTCTGGAAATCCTCACGCCATTTTCAGCTAATGAAATGCTGAGCTACCCGGTAAGCACTCTGGTTAACTCTGTTAAAAATGACAGTCAGGCACTCATCCGGAAAACCGACCCGATGGACCAGCATGGCAATTATACCTTGTTTGGTTAATAGTCGTCCTTCGTTTTGATGTTTTTGATTTCCGAACCTAGGTTCGGATATTTGCGAGTAAACTTTTCCAACTAACCCAAAATAACAAATGAGAAAGTCCAAAATTCTAGGTGTGGGACATTATGTGCCCGAGCGAGTAGTGACCAATGAGGAATTGTCCCAAATGATGGACACAAGCAATGAATGGATTGTAGAGCGAACAGGAATTCAATCACGTCATTGGTTTACTCCTGGCATTGACACATTGACTTCACTTTCTAGAAAAGCGACAGAAATGGCCCTTGAGCGAGCTAATCTGACGGCTATGGACATCGATTTTATTGTTTTTGCTACTATCACACCTGACTATTTTATCCCTGGAAACGGTGTATTGCTTCAGCGAGAATTGGGTTTTGATAATATTGGAGCATTGGATATTCGAAATGCCTGTTCTGGGTTTATTTACGCCCTTTCTGTCGCCGATCAATTCATTAAAACTGGCATGTACGACCGAATTCTGGTAGTAGGCGCCGAAATTCAATCTTCTGCCTTGGACAAAAGTGACGAAGGTCGATCTAGCTCAGTGATTTTTGCTGATGGTGCCGGTGCAGTAGTTTTGGGTCCATCTACATCCGATCAATCCGGAATTCTTTCTACCCACCTTCATTCTCAGGGAGAATACGCGGAAGAGTTGTATTGCAAAGACCCTGGGAGTAGTCGAGAAGTCAGACTTTCTCCGGAAATGCTGGAATCAGGAAGCACTTTTTTGAAAATGAACGGAAATGCTGTTTTTAAGCATGCGGTACTCCGATTTATGGAAGTGATTCAGGAAGCTTTGGATCACAATCAGCTGGAGCAGTCAGCCATTGATTTGCTTATTCCTCATCAGGCCAATCTTCGAATCAGTCAATATATACAGCAAAAGCTTGGGCTTCCTGATGAAAAGGTCTTTAATAACATCATGCATATGGGAAACACCACAGCGGCCACAATTCCCATTGCATTGAGTGAAGCTTGGGAGCAGGGTAAAATCAAAGAGGGTGACCTCATTTGCCTGGCTGCCTTTGGATCAGGATTTACCTGGGCATCGGCACTTTTACATTGGTAGGATGAATACACTCGACCTAGATCTTTGGCAAGATGAGAATCTAATTCGCAGACAAAATCAGCTCAAATATCAATTTTGGGAGCTTTTGGGTGAAATTGGAGATCTATTCCCTCAGGAAGATCTGGTTCAAGTACATTCAAATTCGAAAGGAAAAAAACTTTCGCAAGGACAGGATTTGGGAGGTCTTCCATATCAAGTATTGGACCTAATCCGTGATTTTGATTTTGAAACGGGCCTGAATATTCGTCTGCTTAACTGGTTCGGAAAAGGATTATTTCTATTTGTACTTGCTGGAAAAAGCTCTTATCCAAAGCTCCAGCTTTCTCCTGCAAACTTTCAATTATGTCAATCCGAGAGTGCATGGGATTATCAGGAAATACTTTTGGGAATACCCAATGAGAAACAAGCCGAGAATCGAGATTTCAACCAATGGTTTAAAGAGTTGAAGGTAGAATCTGCGATTGAAAGGAATAAAAACGAATGGCAAAAAGAAATAAGAGCGGTTTTTGAACACCTAAAAGCCCATTCGGCAAAAAGCCAGATTTAAATTATTTTTAACCTGATTTCCCGATTCACCGTAGTAATATTTTAAATTGGTATGACAGTCATCAGACTAAACCAAATAATCTCCCGAAAAACATATATGAGGTATCTTCTGATCATTTTACTCTTCCTTTCCAGTCCACTTTTAGCGCAAGACAATCAACTAGTTAAGCTTTACAACAAAGATTCGACTGTAGTCAGCACCGGAGTTGTAAGCAATCAGCAGCGGCAGGGACTTTGGAAATACTTTGACGCAAAAACAAATAAGCTGATTACCGAGGGGATGTTTGAGGACAACGTTCAGGATGGAAAGTGGACAACATATCATCCGGACGGTAAGAAAAGGATGGAACTGGAGTACAAAAATGGAAAGCTTTTTGGCCCTGCCAAGATTTACGATGCTGATGGATATTTGAAGAGAGACTTAATTTTTCAGGATAGTGTATTGATCGGCAACTTCGTCGAATACTATGGAAAAACTGGCCAACCCTCCTACATAGAACCTAAACGAGTACTCACAGAAGGACAATACGATAAGGGAAAAAAAATTGGCCAATGGATTACCTACCACCCTTTTGGTGAAGTCTATATCCGAGAATTTTATGAAAACGGTCTTCGGCAGGGCCCATATCTAGAGTATGACCAAGAAGGCAACTTAATGACCGAAGGGGTTTACAAAGAAGGAAAGCTCGAAGGCACTTTCAAGCGATACTCCTATGCAGGTCAGGTGATGGAGGAAGGGGAGTACAAAAACGGAAATAAAGTCGGAAAATGGACTTATTACTTTCCTGATACCAAGCAAATAGAGGCAGAAGAGACCTATGATGACCGAGGGAACCGAATAGGGACTTGGAAATACTATTATGATAATCGCCGCTTAGCCAGAGTTGAAAAATACGAGAGTGGAATCGCGGTTGGCACCTGGGAGGAATACTATCCAAACAAGAAATTGGCAAAGCGCAAAACTTATGAGCTTGGTGTCCCAGTAGGCAAATACGAGGAGTACTTTGAGAGTGGTGAAGTATCTGTAGAAGGCCAATATGAGAATGGAATGAAAACTGGAATCTGGAAAAGCTACTTTCCAGACGGAGTACTCTATAGTATCGGAGAATATCGAAATGACACCAAGACAGGGCTCTGGAAGTACTTCAACAAAATCGGCATATTGATCGCAGAAGGAGAATATGAGCTTGGAATGGAAAATGGTCAATGGGTCTATTATTATGACGGAGGACAGCTCAAATCTATCGGTACCTACAAACTTGGATTCGAAGATGGTATTTGGGGACTTTTCTACGACAACAAGCAATTGACTCAAGAGGAGACCTGGGACAATGGAAGACTAATGAACGTATCCGAATATCGGAGCTACGATGGAACTAGCACTAATGATAAAGGAACCTTGAAGGATGGCAATGGAACCCGAATCACCTACTATGTGAATGGTAAGAAAGAATCAGAAGGAAATTTTGTGTCCGGAAAAGCAGAGGGTATATGGACTTTTTATCATGAAAATGGCAGAAAAGCTTCCGAAGGAACCATGAAGGACGGTAAAAAAGAAGGGCCTTGGAGGTATTACAGTGCTTCAGGACGATTAATCGACTTGATCAACTATCAGGATGATGAGATAGTAGCAGACAGGGAAAATCCTCTTCGAATAAATCAATAAACTTCCTGGTTAGATTTCTGTTGTTAAATAAAAAACAAACCATGTTCGGACTATTCAAGAAGAAATCAGAAAAGGAAAAATTGCAGGAGCTCTACAAAAAGACTCTTGAAAAAGCACACAAACTTTCTCACAGCGACCGTACTGCTGCAGATAAGCTTATGGCAGAGGCTGAAGAGATCGCCAAGAAAATGGACAACATACAATAAAAAGTATTTTGAAAATAAATTATGTGTTTTTACACCCATAATTTTGAATTTCAAATTATTCACCGTATATTCATTCAAGTTTTTGATCTAGTCCGCTAGTGAATTGTTTAATCTTGATTGAGTAAATTTTAAGGGTGATTGAGCTACGGACAACTAATTGAAAAACTTTTTGCCGGCCTTCATTGGCCGGTTTTTTTTGCTTCTGCCCTCCTTTTTTTCATCAAAAAGCGAAATCTTTTCCTAGCCTTAGCTGCTTATGAAAAATAAATTCAATTAATTTGAAATAAAACCGCCTTGTTTTTTGATTTTTTTAAGAAAGTGTTTTTTCAGAATATAAAAAATTACTTAATTCAGGCATACCTTTCAGACCATGAACCTAATTAATCCTCAAGCGGTCATCGATCAGATGGACGGGGTAGTAGAAATAAAGAGCTACCTGAATAAAATCAAGATTATCAAAAACCTTTATCTCAAAGGTGCCAATACAGCCAGTGAAATATGCACGGAAGTAGGAATATCGCTGCCTACGGTAAACTCCCTCCTCAGCGATCTGATGAGTTCTGGAGAAGTTATCAAGCAAGGAAGAGCTGAATCCCAAGGAGGTCGCAAACCGGATTTGTATCGACTGGCAGAAGATGCATTCTATGTGCTATCTGTCGACCTTTCCAAGTTCACCATCAACCTCTGCCTCTACAGCTGTCATAATCAGCCTATCACAGAAAAAGAATGCCATAAATTAGTCCTGAACAACGAAAGAGAGACTTTTGACCGGATTGCTGATTTAATCGAGGCTTATCTTCAAAAATCAGGAATACCTTCAGAAAAAATCATTGCCATCGGTATTTCTATGCCTGGATTGGTGGATGCTGTGGGGGGTGTGAATTACACTTATTTGCGTTTTGGAAGAAAGACTCTATTAGATTCATTCGAGGAGCGATTTCAAAAAAAAGTATTCCTCGAGAATGATGCTAGAGCAATGACACTGGCTGAATTTAAATTTGGTCCCGATCACACCCATAAAAACGTGTTGGGAGTCTTTGTTGGATGGGGAATAGGTCTAGGAATCATCATAGATGGAAAGATCTATCGAGGTGCTTCGGGCTTTGCGGGTGAATTCTCTCATTCTCCGATCTTTGAAAATAGAAATGTGACCTGCTCCTGTGGTAAAAAAGGATGCCTTGAAGCAGTAGCTTCGGGAACGGCAATAGTCCGAATGGCCGAGGAAGCCATCAAAATTGACTCGGATAGTATTCTTGCCCGGATAGTCCGGGACCATCAAGGTGAACTCGAGCCTGGTTTGGTGGTAGAAGCTGCATTGGCAGGAGATCAGCGAGCTATCACGATTCTCTCGGAAGCCGGATTGGACCTGGGAAGAGGAATTTCAATTTTGATTCAGCTTCTCAATCCAGATTTAATCATCATCGGTGGCTCTGTAGCTGAAGCAAATCAATACCTAATCACACCCATTCAGCAGGCCTTGAATATTTACAGTATGGCCAAATCTAGAGAAAAATCTGAATTGGCACTTTATCAGCTAGGAAAGGATGTCGGACTCATGGGTGGAGTTGCCGTCGTAAACGAACAGCTGTTTGAAGACGTACTTAAAAAGCTGAGTTAAAATTAAAATCATGTTTTCGCATTTTAGGATTCGAATCCACAATCTATCTCTTTTGATTGTGATGCTTCTGAGCATCCCGAAATCACTTTTTGCTCAGGAAAATTTCGAATCAAATTTCGTTCGGTTGAAGTCAAAAAAAATCGGCATTTCTTTTAAGAATCAGTTAACAGAAGACCGAGAGAATAATATTCTTCGGTATGAATATTTCTACAATGGCGGAGGAGTTGCCGTAGGAGACCTGGACAATGACGGCTGGGATGATATTTTTTTCACAGGAAATATGGTTCCAAACACCCTTTATAAAAATCTGGGAGACTGGAAATTTGAAGATCTGACCAAAGAAGCTGGCATTTCCAAAAACCCAAATTGGTCCACCGGGGTGAGTATGGCGGATGTAAATGGAGATGGTCTTTTGGATATTTATGTTTGCTATTCGGGTAAGGGGTCACCTGAAAGCAGGAAGAATGAACTATGGGTCAATCAGGGTGATTTCACTTTTGAAAATCAAGCTGAAGAATATGGAATAGCTGACCCCTCCAATAGCACCCAGGCTTTGTTTTTTGACTTTGATCGGGATGGGGACTTGGATCTTTACTTACTCAATCATCACATTCAAGTCATCAACGAATTGGAGTTTGATGAGGTAAAAAATATCCGTCACCCCTACTCTGGAGATAAACTTTATCGAAATGATGGAAATGTATTTACAGACATCAGCGAAAGTGCTGGAATCAAGGGATCTCCATTAGGCTTTGGTCTGGGAGTAGTAGCTTCTGATATCAATGAAGATGGCTGGCCTGATATCCTTGTCACCAATGACTACATTGAACCAGACTATCTGTACATCAATCAAAAAGACGGAACCTTCAGGGATGTAATGACGGATTATTTCCAGCATATTTCCCATTTTTCCATGGGCGCTGATATCGCAGACATCAATAATGATGGGCTTCTTGACATCTTCACTTTGGACATGCTTCCAGAGGACAATAAGCGGCAAAAATTGCTTTACGGGCCAGAAAATTACGAGCAATATGCCCTAATGATCCGCAAAGGCTTCTATCACCAAAACATGCGAAATATGCTTCAGGTGAATTTAGGGGAAGGAAAATTTTCTGAAATGGGCCAACTTGCAGGTATTTCCAATACAGACTGGTCTTGGGCAGCACTATTCTTTGATGCTACAAATTCCGGTCAGAAAGACCTTTTTGTCAGCAATGGCTATTACCGGGATTACACCAACCGGGATTTTCTGAAATACAAAGGCGACTATTATTTCAAACAGGCAGTCGCTAACCAGCAGGCGGACACGCTCCACCTCGTTACCAGCATGAGTTCCACGCCAGTTCATAATTATTTCTTTGAAAATCAGGGAGACTTGCAATTCGCAAACCGTTCTTTAGACTGGGGTTTTGAAGAAGAAGGGTTTTCAAGTGGATCAGCCTTTGCAGACTTGGATAATGATGGTGATTTGGACCTGATCGTCAACAATCTGAATGAATTTGCGGGAATATTTGAAAATCAGAGTAAATCAGGTAATCATCTCCAAATCAAGCTCAAAGGACCTGAGGGAAATAATTTTGGCATTGGCACCAAGGTCAAACTTACGGTAGGTAATGAAACACAGGTTCAAGAGCATCAGGTGGTCCGAGGATTTCAATCATCCTCTACCTTCCGCATGCACTTTGGATTGGGAAATTCGGAGCAAGTTGACCAAATTGAAATTACCTGGCCCGATGGCAAAAAACAGGTATTGACCGATCAACCAAGCAATCAGATTCTAGAATTGGATTACTCAAATGCCACCCAGAAAAATGAATTAGTTGCTGCTGATAGTCCCATTTTCCAAAAAACTGAAAACAAACCAGATTTTATTTCAGCAGAGAGTGGCTTCAATGATTTTAAAAGGCAACCCTTGATGCTCACCATGCCGAGTGCCATTTCTCCTAGTTTAGCTAGCAGCGATTTAAATAAAGATGGCAAGCCCGAGGTTTTTGTAGGAGGGACCAAAGGTCAAGCTGCTCAAATATTTAGCTGGGACGGCGAAAATTGGAATATCTATACTGGCTTCCAATCTCCCTCCTATTACACGGATGCCGTGGCACTTTTTGAAGATTTCAATGGCGATGGATGGATAGACCTTTTTCTTGGAAGTGGTGGATATCACGACTATATCCGATCCGATGAAAGCCTACAAGACCGGCTTTACTTGAATAATGGTCAAGGAAAACTGGAAATACAAAGCAACTTTCCGAACTATTTAACCAGTACCGGACCGGCTGTCTCTCTTGATGTGAATGGAGATGGCCATTTGGACCTTTTTGTGGGAGGGAAAATCATACCCGGTAGATACCCTTTGAGTCCAGAAAGCAAAATCTTGATTAATGATGGCAATGGCAATTTCACCGATCAATCAGATTCCTATTTACCTGAAAATGGAAAATTAGGAATGGTGAGTAGTGCTTTGGTACAAGACTTAAATCAAGATGGATGGGAGGATTTGATTCTGGCAGGGGAATTCACCAATTTGATTTTCTTGGTAAACCAGGCAGGTGAATCTTTTTATAATCAAAGTGATAAATTTCTTTCTTCTCCGATGCTCGGATGGTGGTCATCCCTTGCACAAGCTGATATGGATGGAGATGGAGACTTAGATCTAATTGCAGGTAATTTTGGTGAAAACTCCCAATTTGAAGTTTCTGATAAAAAATTGATCCGCTTGATTGCAGCTGATTTTGACCAAAATGGCTCTATCGATCCGATCTTGGAATGCTACATCGGAGAGGAAGCCTACCCCTTCCCTAGCCGAGATGAACTTCTGAGTCAGATGGTAGAGATGCGAAGTAAATTCACCACCTACGAATCCTATGCAGTGGCCAAAATGGATGATCTTTTCGATCAAGACAAGTTGGAAAATGCCCTTACGCTAACCGCAAATACTTTAAAATCTTACTACCTGGAAAATACGCCAAATGGCTTTATTCCTCACGAATTACCTAGAATGGCTCAATCTTTCCCGATCTACGCTATTCAAACAGGAGATTTTGACGGCGATGGAAATATGGACATTCTTTTGGGAGGAAATCAAAGACAAAGCCGAATCCGCATTGGAAATTTGGATGCCGGGCTGGGGTTGTTTTTGAATGGGGATGGAAATGGAAACTTTAAAGCTAGCTATCCTTCCCAATCTGGACTTACCATCAAAGGTGATATCAAATCCTTTCTTCCTTTAGAATGGAAAGAGAAAAAGTACATGCTGGTAGGTATTCATGGGGAAGCCTTAGAACTTTATGAATATGAATAGTAAGTCTCTCCTACTTCTTTGTGCGCTAGTTGCGGGTACGGCTTCCTTTGCTGCTGAAAAACAAGAGCCTTGGAGTAGTATCTATAAATCTCAACTTTTTCACATTACAGAGGTCATGGTTACGGACGTTGCCAGTCCACCTGTCGCAGCTAGAATCTATGCATATTCCTGTCTTGCCAGCTATTTGGTTATGAAGCAGCATGGGGCTGAATTTAGAGAAAAGGACTTTACGCGAGCTTCCATTCTGGACTTTTCTGATCTTGATTCTGATCAAGAGTTGGGCTCCCCCGAATTTGCTGCAATCTATGCCATGCTTCGTGTTGGGGAAAATGTGATGCCTTCTGGCTATCTTTTAAAAGAAAAGCAGCAAAACTGGATAGATCAAGCCATCAAATCAAAACTCATCAAAAAGTCTAAAGTTGATCTGCACATCCAGGAAGCAGAAAAAGTCGTGAGTCAAGTCATGAATTTAGCAAGTACAGATGGCTACCGCGAATTGCCAGCCTTGACTCGCTACAGCCCCACAGAAGCAGAAGGTCGCTGGTATCCTACACCTCCAGCCTACATCGAGGCTATCGAACCTGAATGGCGTACCATTCAACCCTTTTTTCTAGCCTCACTCAATGAATATGATCCCAGTCCTATGGCACCTTTCAGTCTGGAACCTGAAAGTTCATTTCATCAGCAAATGATGGAAGTTTATGAGACCACCAAGTCCCTGGATCAAGAGCAAAAATTGATTGCCAATTTCTGGGATTGCAATCCTTTTATGGTGGAATTTTCGGGGCACATGGCTATTGGAGTGAAAAAAATATCACCCGGAGGACATTGGATGGGGATTACCGGAATTGCTGCTGAAAAAGCAGATCTGAATTTGGCAGAAACTGCTTATATCCATGCCCTAGTTGGGATGACGCTACACGATGCATTTATTTCTTGCTGGAAAACCAAATATGAAACCGACCGGATTCGTCCTGAGACTATCATCAACAAAACCATTGACCAACGCTGGCGACCACTGCTTCAGACTCCCCCCTTCCCTGAGTACACTTCAGGCCATTCGGTGATTTCAAGGGCAGCGGCCATTATCCTGACAGGTTACTTTGGAGATAATTTCTCCTACATCGATGACTCGGAAACTTATTTTGGCCTTCCTGAGCGTGCATTTGATTCATTTTTACAAGCTTCAGAAGAGGCTGCCATTTCCAGACTTTACGGGGGTATCCACTTCAGAGACGCTATTGAAGAGGGAGTTCGCCAGGGAGAAAAAATCGGAAAAATGATCTGGCAAGAAATCACAGATAAAGAGCTGCTGACCAGCCAAAATCAATAATCATGAAGAAAATCACTCTCGCCCTTGGCTTACTAGCCCTTTTTTCAGCCTGTCAGGAGAAAACACAAAAATCTGAAATTCCCAGCCCAAAAAAGCCAAATATCATTCTCATTTTTGCTGATGATCTAGGCTACGGTGATCTAGAAAGCTACGGAGCTACCCAGTGGACCACCCCCCATTTGAATCAACTCGCACAGGAAGGCACACAAATGAACCGTTTCTATGTGCCTCATGCAGTATGTTCGGCTTCTCGGGCAGCCCTCCTTACCGGAGCATATGCCAATAGACTAGGAATCTATGGAGCATATGACCATACTGCTAAACAAGGACTTCATCCAGCTGAAGAAACCATTGCAGAAATCCTTAAAGCCCAAGGTTATGCGACTGGAATGGTAGGAAAGTGGCATTTGGGACACCTGCCAGAGTTTTTACCTACTCGACAGGGATTTGACAGCTACTATGGACTTCCCTATTCCAATGACATGTGGCCGCATCACCCGGAAGTCAAGGATTACTACCCTCCTTTGCCTTTGCTTCAAAATGAAGAGATTATCGATACGCTAGATGAGCAATCCCAATTGACCACACTTTACACTGAAAAAGCACTGGAATTCATTGATCAGAATTCTGATCAGCCCTTTTTCTTGTATCTAGCCCATAGCATGCCTCATGTTCCACTTTATGTGAGCGAAAAGTTTGCAGGACAATCCGAACAAGGCCTGTATGGCGATGTGATTATGGAAATAGACTGGTCAGTCGGTCAGGTTCACCAAAAAATCAAGGATCTCGGACTGGAAGAAAATACCATGATTATTTTCACCTCAGACAATGGCCCATGGCTTTCTTATGGTGGACATGCAGGGCTCACGGGTGGTTTGAGAGAGGGAAAGGGTACCTCATGGGATGGGGGAATACGCGTTCCGGCTATTTTCAAGTGGACAGGTAAAATTCCTGAGGGAAAAACGATAGAAAATCCTGCCATGTCCATCGATGTACTTCCTACTATTGCGGAAATTACTGAAAGTCTCCTACCAGAAAAGCCCATTGATGGGGAGAGTATTTGGCCACTATTGACGCAGGGAAAAGCAAAAGCAAGACCATACTTTGCTTATTATAATCGAAATGAATTACAGGCAGTTTTTTATGAAAACTGGAAACTCGTTTTTCCACATCGATACCGAACCCTCCCAAAGGAAGCCGAACTTAGAAATGATGGAATTCCGGTTAAATATGATCATATCAATTTGGAAAAAATGGAGCTTTACGATCTATCAAGCGATCCATACGAACAAGTAGACCAAGCTTCAAAATATCCAGAAATCGTCCAAAAACTAAATGAAATGGCCGATCAGGCGCGGAAAGACATGGGAGATGCGCTTACCGACAGCCAAGGAACCGGGCAGCGGGAAGTAGGAAGGGTTCAATAAAAGTTAATCTTCAATCAAAGGACATCAATTTTGAAAAGTTCTCGAATCTGCTCGAACTGACACATCTTCATTGAAAGGAAATCGAAGGTATTTTTGAAATGGCCTTCGACTCCTTTTTCTCTAAAAGAGCGTATTCAAGATTATTCTAAATCAGCTTACAACTTTTCGAATTCCTTATGGAATCCATTTGATTTTGCTGAAATCGGGCTTTCGCTTTTCCAGAAAAGCATTCCTTCCTTCTTGTGCCTCCTCCGTCATGTAGGCAAGTCGTGTAGCTTCTCCCGCAAAAACCTGCTGACCAACCATTCCGTCATCGGTCAAATTCATCGCAAACTTCAGCATCTTGATTGAGGTCGGGGACTTCGCTAGAATTTCCTGAGCCCATTGGAAAGCCGTATCCTCCAATTCATCATGTGGGATCACTGCGTTGACCATACCCATTTCATAAGCTTCCTGCGCAGAGTAATTTCTGCCCAAAAAGAAAATCTCACGGGCTTTCTTCTGACCTACCATTTTAGCTAAATAGGCCGATCCGTATCCTCCGTCAAAACTGGTCACGTCGGCATCAGTTTGTTTGAAAATCGCATGCTCCTTGCTGGCCAGGGTCATATCACAGACCACATGAAGACTGTGTCCACCACCTACAGCCCATCCTGGCACGACTGCTATCACCACCTTCGGCATAAAACGAATGAGACGCTGCACCTCCAAAATATTCAAGCGATGATAGCCATCATCCCCCACATATCCTTGATGACCGCGCGCACGCTGATCCCCGCCAGAGCAAAAGGCCCATTTCCCATCTTTTGGAGAGGGTCCCTCGCCGCTTAGTAGCACCACGCCAATGGAGGTATCTTCCTGAGCATCATAGAAAGCATCGTATAATTCAGCTGTCGTCTTGGGCCTAAAAGCATTCCGGACTTCCGGTCTGTTAAATGCAATTCTGGCTACACCCTGACACTTTTTGTAAGTGATATCTTCGTATTCTTTGGCAGTAATCCACTCCATGAGTTTGTATTTTGTCTGAAATTCGATTTTTCTGCAAGATAACCACCTTCGTGAAAATATGTTGAACAGAAAGTCATGGGTAGTTCTTAGATTTGAAATCTATGTTTAGGCTTTTATTTGAAAATCAGGTTTTTCAGAAAATCGAGGACTTCCAACCCAAGGGAGAAAATGAAATTTTGGATTCTGCGCTCGCGTTTTGTGGGGATTGGCTGTCTGGAAAAACTGTTTTTTCTCAGAAAACCTCAGGGTCCACTGGTATTCCCAAAGAAATTACTTTGACTCAAGATCGGCTGAAAGCAAGTGCAGAGGCAACGGGGAAATTTTTTGGAATAAACTCCGAACTCAAACTTCTCTGCTGTCTTCATCCTGGATACATCGCCGGAAAAATGATGCTTCTTCGTGCCATGGTTTGGCAATGTGAGATTCGACTGGTGATGCCGAGTTCAGAGCCTCTTTCAAGCATTCCTGACGCCTATCAACCTGACTTTGTGGCCATGGTCCCTCTTCAAGTGGAAAAAACACTGGAAAATGATTCAGGGAAAAGAAAGTTGAAAAAACTCAAAACGCTTTTGATTGGAGGAGCACCCCTTTCAGAATCTTTGCAAAGGAGAATAGCTTCAGAATTGGATAATGCATGGCAAAGCTTTGGAATGACTGAAACCGTCTCGCACATCGCTTTGTCTAAAATCACCGAACAGACACTCAACTACCAAGCGCTTCCGGGGGTAAAACTCGGGGCTGATGAGCGTGGTGCCCTCTGGGTCGAAAGCCCAATGAGCGGCCCCGAAACTATCCAAACAAATGATCTCGTCCATTTCCAATCAAACGGGAGTTTTCAGTGGCTGGGACGGTTAGATTTCGTCATTAACTCAGGAGGAATCAAACTTCACCCTGAATTATTAGAGCGAAAAGTTGAAAGGAGCATTCAAATATTTTTTCCTGATTCCTGCTTCATTTTCGGTGGGATTCCCGATGAGCATTTAGGACAGAAACTGGTCTTATTGATTGAGTCTAAGGCAAAAGACCCAGAAAAGGCAGGGAATTTGCGAGAAGAACTTTCGAAATATTTGGATCGGTTCTCCCAACCCAAAGAGATCATAATCTTGGATAAATTCTCTGAGACTGGAAGCGGAAAAATCGACCGACTGAAAACCCTTGCGAATGCTCAATCTGATTCTTAGTCTTTTTTTAAGTACCATTTTGGCGATGAACTCCCATCAAAACACCCAATTAGAGCTCATTATCAACAACGGTAAATCGGATAATGGTTTGGTTCGGGTTTTAATTTTCAATGGTTCGGAAGGATTTCCGGGTGACTACACAAAAGCATTCAAAGCTCTCAGTACCAATTTGGAGAATAAACGGGCCATTTTCAATATTTCAAACCTACCAGCGGGAAAATATGCAATCACTGCTTATCACGATGAAGATGGAGATGGCAAAATGTCTAAAAACCCTTTCGGCTACCCGACCGACCGATTTGGCTTTTCCAATAACCCCAAAATCCTTTTCTCAGCCCCTAACTTCGAAAAATGTCTTTTTGAAATCAAAGAGGGACAAAGCCACATTCAGGTGATCGATTTGCGCTAAAGATTCGCGTTGACTTCGGATTTCCTAGCGATTATTTAAAAAAGCCTACTTTTGCAAAAAACTTTTCCATGAGTAAGAAAAATCAAGCCATTTCAGGAATCATCTTAGAATATCATTCTGGAATTGTACCTCCCCCATTCAGTCACGTTTTTCGCTTAGAATTGAATTGGTCGGATGGGACACTTCGTGCCAAGCTTGATTTGCATTATACCGACCGAGAAGAACTTTCGGAGGAAGAAATTTTGGATGAAGGATTTACGCTTTCAGATGATTATCAATATGATGGCAGCCTCAATCCAGTTTGGGTAAAGTCGATTGAAGAACTGCTTCAAGAAACCCGCTATGCCTCTCAGGTACATGGAGAAGGGGAAATCACCGTAGCAACTAAGGAGCATACCAAAACTAGTCCTGCCAAAAGTCCTACCAATCAAGAGGCTTGGCAGCTGCTCGCACAGGACTTGATTCAGGCTATTTATGAGACTGCCAAAAAAGAACTTCCTCTTCAAATCAACTTCCAAGTAGTAGAAAAAGAAAAAACTGACAGAGGATCCGTGACCTTACATTTTTCTGATCGAAATGTCCAGCTTGAGTTGAATGGAAAAACCAGCCAACTCAATTGGGAATATGCATTTCAATTGATGAAATTGATTTTCACCCCAGATTATGACTACGATATTGCCAAGGAAAAACCAGGCACAAAAAGAGGAATTTATCTTGATTGCGGAGATGGTCTTTGGCACGAACTCGGAAAGGGTGTTTTAAATATCGATCCGGAATTTGATGCCGTTGCGCAAATCGAGGAGCACATGCGCAAATTGACCTCCAACTGATTTATCATTTTTGCTATTGCATTTAAAGCTTTGATTTTCTTACATTTAAGTAAGAAAAATGAAGCGCTATGTCAAACAATAAGATTTTTGTCAGCTACCGCCGACAGGATGCTTCAGGAGAAGCAGGACGATTGGTGGATCATTTGCAGGAAGTTTTTGGTGAAAACTCAGTTTTTTTAGATGTAGAGACGATTGAAGCGGGGCTTGATTTTGTAGAAGCCATCGATCGTGCTTTAAACTCTTGCAAAGTTCTGATTGCCATGATTGGCCCCCATTGGGTCAATATTAAAGATTCGGAGGGAAACCCTCGACTTTTTAAGGAAGATGACTTTATCCGATTAGAAATAGCTGCAGCTCTCAAGCGGGACATTCGCGTGATTCCGGTCTTGGTCAATGGTGCAGTGATGCCTTCTGCGGATCAGCTTCCTGAAGACTTGAAGCCCTTGACACGTCGACATGCCCATGAGATCAGTAGCAGTCGTTGGAAGTACGATTGCGAGCAACTGACAGAGGTTTTGGAGAAAATTGTTGGAAAAGCTCCCAAACCAGCGCCTGAACCCAAACCATTTCCCTCGCCACCTCCAAAACCAAAACCAGTTTTCCGCAAAAAATCTTGGATCGAACGTAACTATCTGTGGCTTTTGGGTGGCTTTGTCCTAATCTCTGTGATTGGATTATTGATAGATGCCGCAGAACTTGAGGAGTCCATAGATTATTATGATCCTATAGAAGAAGTGGTAGATCAACCAATCTATGGTAACACCCCACCACAAGAACCTTCAAGCAACATCCCAAGCATGGCGGGAACTTGGATTGTAATAGGTCAGGATGGAAGGCAAGCTTGGTGGGTTTTTACACAGCAAGGAGCCATGATTAATTTTATCGAATATGATGTTGCAAGTAATCAAGTTGCTAGTGGAAGAGGTATGCTGGAAGATGGAGAATACCATGGAGACTATTTCAATAAAATGAATGGAGCCACTGGCAAATTCAATTTAACTAAAGATGGAAATTCATGGTTGGGAGACATTTATTTTCCCAGTACTCAAACGACCTTCTATATCTCCTTAAGTCGAAATTAATCCCTTAACTTTCTCAAGTCTTCCTGAATATCCTTTAGCATATCACCTAGATCAGCTAGGCTGAGCGATTTCTTTTTATCTCCTGGATTGGGAAAATCAGTACTGATAAAAGCTTTGGCCTCCCAGACCTCCAACACGTCCTCTCCCCGAACCTCGTAAGGTTTGTAATGCTCATTGTCAGATACTAGGAAAAGCTTTCCATTCTCTGCCAAATAATTGAAAACTCGCTTGTACACGACTCCCTCTGAGGCAGTCACCAATACATAAGTTCGTCCGCTTTTTATTTGCGAAAGCTGATCTACATAAGCACCGATGATAATTGTGCCCGATATCAGAGGAAGCATGGAATCCCCTGCCAACTCAAAGGCCCGATAAGTAGCCTGTCTGGGAAGATTTGGTAAGTGAAACTGGGGCAACTGCTCCATATACTCCGGGTCTGCAAATCCATTGAGATAGCCGGCAGATGCTTTTTGGGGAACCAAAGTGATATTTTCCCGGTCTGATTCATCAGCAGCAATGGTGAGAATATTGATCTTTCGCTTTTGAAGGGCCTTTCTTCCCTCCTTTTCAATATCATGCTCCAAAAGCTCCTCCACTCCTGACTCCAAGATCTCTGCAATTTGAAGAAGCGTTGCAAGTTTTGGTTCAGACCTCCCATCCTCGTAGGCCGATATCATGGTACGTTGAATATTAAGCTGATCGGCCATGTCCTGCTGCGTGAGTCCTTTCTGCTTACGCAAAAAGCGAATATTTCCTGCTAAGTAGCTCATGCTGAAAATAAATAAAAGTCTAAATCATCTGTCTGAGGTGCAATGGGAAAAAGCGGGTCTATTCGTTGCTCAGCAGCTCTCCGACGTGCCAACCTATTCTGAATCTCAGCAATAATCTCCCCAACAGGCTTGGGTTCATTAACTAATAAATAGCCATATTCCTGCTTGGGGCTCCCCTCCACAAAAAACTTTACCTGCAAATTCCCTGAAGAAAGAGCCTTGGTGCTGATGTTGATTTTATCGACTTGTTCCATGATCAATGCGTTTTACATCAGCAAGATACAAATGTCATTTTTATAAACATCTACTTGTGCAAAAAATTAACATCATTCTATGACATATTTTGTCACAAATTATTTACACGGTCGGCGGCAATTCATTTAAGGTTTTGACCGCTCAGCCAATTATTCAAACCCTCCTCAGAATTCGAAGTTACTTTTGTACATATTGATTACCAACCAACTACATGAATCCCAAATTATTAACAATCTTATTTTTAGTCATTTCCTCATTCGGCATGGCGCAGAATTATACCCTCAAGGGAAAAATCCGCGATGCTAAAAACCAAGAAACCATTCCCAATGCGACTGTACTCTTGCTGAACGTAACGGATTCTGCTCAGGTAGATGGAATTATCTCAGACCTGGATGGAAATTTCGAAATAGAGTCCATCAAGGAAGGCGACTACTTGTTGAAAATTCAGTACCTCGGATATGAAAATTATTTCCGTACCATCCAACTGCTCGGAGACTTGGATTTGGGAACCATTTCGATAAGCCAAGAGGCTACTGACCTCCAAGAAGTAACCATTGAGGCTCGCAGAGCTACCAGCCAAAACAAGTCTGACACAACCATGTTCAATGCCGATGCATTCAAGACAATGCGGGATGCAAGTGCGCAGACTTTGATCGAAAAACTACCCGGAGTAACTTCTGAGGACGGTTCGCTGCAAGCCCAAGGTGAAGCAATCGCACAAATACTCGTGGATGGGGAGCCATTCTTCGGAACAGATGTACGAACAGCACTACAAAACCTACCGGCAGAGGTTATTCAAAGTATTGAAATCTATGATCAGTTGAGTGAAAAAGCCCGGTTAAGTGGATTTGACGATGGAGAGCGATTGAAAACCATCAATATTATCACCAAGCCCAATCGACGAAAAGGGCAATTTGGCCGAACAAGCGCTGGATACGGAACTGATGATCGGTATTTGGTCGGAGCTAGTATCAATGACTTTGACAATGATCGAAGAATCACCTTCACCGGTCTTTCCAACAATATCAATGTCACCGATTTTTCATCAGACCCCAATGCTCAGAATAATGCACGTCCGCAAAGCGGGATTATTCAAACGCACATTCTCGGATTGAACTACTCCGATAAATGGGGAGAAAAAATCAAGGTATCGGGAAGCTATGTCTTCAGTAGTAGGGAAAATTTTGAACGATCTACCCGCTTTCGGGAATTTATCACCTCTGGTGAAAGTGATCAGCTTTACGATGAAGTCAGCACTGAAACGCGCGTAAACAACCGGCATCAGTTCGACATGCGTTTTGAATATGACATCGATGAAAAAAACCGAATCGTATTCATTCCACGTTTTTCAGCCCGTTTTGAAACGGAGACCTCTGGTTTTAATGGAGAAACTTCCAACGGATTTGATCCGATCAACACCGTGGAAAATATCAGAAATGCAGAAAATGAAGATTATGACATTTTCAATCGGATTTTCTACAGCCATAAATTTGACAAGCCGGGCCGTACGCTGACTTTCCGGGGAAGAATGAGTGAAAACTGGAACAAGGATCGCGCTAATCGAATCGCCAGAAATGAGTTTTTTATCCCTAATCCACGAACAGAGATTATCAATCAGCAAATCAATCGAGATCGAAGCGGTAGCTCTTGGGAGACTGGAATTTCATTTACAGAGGCTCTCAGCGAGCGAAGCCAACTTGAGCTTGAATACGAAATTGGTAACCGCCTGAACGACTCGGACCAATTGATCTTCGATGTGATTGATGAAGCGATTGATCAGCCTATTTTGGAATTGGATACTGCACTTAGCAATACTTTCGAAAGCAAATTCCTAACTCAGGAAACTGAGCTAGGCTATCAGTACAAAACAGAAAAAATCAGAATCCAGACTGAACTTCAATACCAAAATGCCCGGTTGGACAATACGCAAGGTTTCCCACAGGCTTTTGAGCTGCAGCGAACCTTCCAGAGCTTGCAGCCAACCGTCCGATTCAATTATCAAATCACGGATAATACCAATCTCCAATTTGATTACGATACTCAGGTTCAAGAGCCTGATCTACGACAGCTTCAGCCAGTAGTCGATAATACAAACCCGCTTCAACTCTATGTAGGAAATCCAGATTTGGACCAGTCCTACTCCAATCGACTTCGTATGCGATTCCGAAGCAACAATCCGGAAACTGATCAAAGCTGGTTTCTCTTTGCTCAGACCTCCTTTGTCAATAATATCATTGCCAACAGTTCCTTTATCGCGGAGGAAGCTACAGAAATCCAACCTGGAATTGTCCTTGAGCCCGGCTCGCAGCTATTCAGCCCTGTCAATCTAAATGGCTATTGGGATCTTCGCTCTTGGGCCAGCTATGGAATGCCGGTGGATTTTCTGAAGTCTAATCTAAATATTAATGCCGGAGCAGGTATCACCAACCGTCCAACCTTTGTCAATGGAGAGAATGGAACAAACTTTTCCCGAAGACTCAGTACCGGGCTTTCACTCAGTAGTAATATTTCCGATCAGATTGACTTCAATATTTGGACTCGATTGTCATTCAGCCGAGTGGAAAACTCTCTAAACCCAAATCTGAATGATAATTTCTTCAATCAGCGGGCAAGAATCAACTTCAACTGGATCTTCTGGGAAGGTTTTGTATTCCGAACAGACATCAACTATCAAGCAAACCGAGGCCTTTCCGAAGGATTTGACCAGAATTTCACCTTGGTGAATATGAGTTTGGGTAAAAAGATTTTTGGCAATCAGCGCGGAGAGATCAGCCTAAGCGTCTATGACCTCTTCCGTCAGAACAATAATATCCGACGAAACATCACCGATACCTTTATCGAAGATGTGCAAACCAATGTACTGCAGCGCTATTTTATGCTGACCTTCAGCTATAATATCCGTCGCTTTGCAAAAGGTACCAGCATGGAAGACTATCAGGATCTGATGGAAGATGGCGGTGATCGAGGTGGCGACCGCAGAAGAGGAAATTGGAATTGATAGATAAACCACTAACCAGAACAAATCAGCCCAAGTTTTTAAAGCTTGGGCTGTTTTATTTAACTGTAATTTGACTTTAGGTGTCTCAATTCCATTTACCAATCACCTAAACTTCCCCTTTAGCATGGCCAACTTCTCTGCCATACTGCCTTGGGGCTCTACTTTTTGCTTTGGTTTTGGGGAAGGCTTTCGGTCTGATTTCCCTCTTTCTGCAAAAGGATCAGACTTCATACTCAAACCTATCCGCTTTCTTGCCACATCCACATCAAGCACCGTCACCTGTACCTTTTGGTTGACTGTCACGATCTCATTGGGATCTTTCACAAATCGATCTGCCAAATGGCTTAAATGTACCAATCCATCCTGATGCACCCCTACATCTACGAATGCACCAAAGGCTGTAATGTTGGTGACGACTCCAGGAAGCTTCATGCCCGTTTTTAGATCGGAAATGGCATTGACACCTTTTTCAAATTCAAACACCTCAAACTGTTCTCGAGGATCTCGACCTGGTTTCGCCAACTCATCCAGAATATCCTGAAGTGTCGGCATTCCCACCGTATCAGACAGGTAATTCTTCAAGTTGATTCGTTGTCGGAGCTCTTCTGAAAGCATCAACTCACGAACTGCCACTCCCAAGTCTTTGGCCATTTTTTCCACCAATTCGTAGCACTCAGGGTGGACTGCTGATCGATCAAGCGGATTAGTTGCCTGACGAATTCGTAGGAAACCAGCTGCCTGTTCATAGGCTTTGTCACCCAAGCGAGGTACTTTCAGTAGGTGGGCACGACTCGTAAAGGGTCCGTTTTCATTCCGAAAGTTGACAATATTTTGTGCTAAGACAGGTCCAAGCCCCGATACATAGGCTAGCAATTGCTTCGAGGCAGTATTTACCTCTACCCCCACGGCGTTCACAGCAGAGACCACCGTGTCGTCCAGCGAATTCTTCAAAGCCGACTGATCTACATCATGCTGATACTGCCCCACACCAATTGACTTCGGGTCAATTTTTACTAATTCTGCCAATGGATCCATCAATCTTCTTCCAATGGAAACTGCCCCTCGAACGGTCAGATCCAAATCGGGGAATTCTTCCCGAGCTACTTCTGAGGCAGAATAAATAGAAGCTCCGGCTTCATTGACGAGGGTGATGATGACAGATTTGGGTAATCCTAGAGAGCGGACAAACTCTTCTGTCTCCCTACCCGCTGTACCGTTTCCGATGGCGATCGCTTGAATATCGAATTTCTCAACCAACCCTCTCACTGATAGACCTGCCTCAGCCGTTCTTCGCTGTGGTTCATGAGGAAAAATAGCCTCATAGTGAAGTAATTGTCCCTGCGGCCCAAGACAAACCAATTTACAGCCTGTTCGGAATCCCGGATCAATAGCCATGACGGTTTTTTCGCCCAAGGGAGCTCCTAACAACAACTGTCGTACATTCTCTGCAAAAACCTTGATCGCTTCTTCATCCGCTTTTCTTTTAGTAAGCAGCCGAATCTCCGTTTCCATACTTGGCTTCAGCAATCGCTTGTAAGCATCTTTGATGGCGAGTCGCACCTGCTCAACCGAAGTATTTTCAGCATCGGAGATGACCTCTCTTTCCATTAGATTCAAGGCGTCTGACTCTTCGGGTGTAGCATCCAGCATCAAAAACAATTCTTTTTCCCCTCTCCTCATCGCTAAAACCCGATGCGATGGCGCCGTAGCAATGGGCTCCGACCATTCAAAATAGTCCTTATACTTGATAGCTTCTTGCTCTTTGCCTGGAATGACTCGGGATCGAAATACACCTTCTTTCAGAAAAAGGTTACGCATTTTTTCCCGTAGTGAGGCATTCTCATTGATCCACTCAGCTATGATATCACGTGCTCCCTGCAAGGCATCTTCCACCGTGCTGACTTCTTTTTCCACATCGATATACTTAGAGGCCTCTTCTTCGAGCTCTATGCTTTCTTGGGAAAAAATCAATTCTGCGAGTGGTTCTAAGCCCTTTTCCCTAGCGATAGTCGCCTTGGTCCGTCGTTTGGGTTTGTATGGTAGGTAGATATCTTCCAGACGAGCCATTGTTTCGGCTTGCTCAATGGACTTCTTGAGGGAATCGGTCAATTTCCCCTGCTCCTCGATAGACTTCAAGACTGCTTCTTTTCGCTTATCCAAGTCTCGTAATTGCTGTAAACGATCCCGAACTGCCGCTACCTGAACTTCATCTAGGCTTCCCGTTGCTTCCTTTCGGTATCTGGAGATAAAAGGGACTGTCGCACCTCCATCCAAGAGCTCAATGGTAGCTTGAACTTGTGTGGCTTTGACATTTAATTCTTCGGCGATTTTGAACTGATAACTCATATTTTTAATTAAAAACTGCAGAAATTTCCCGCAAGATAGGAGTCCTTTTCAAGACAAAAAGTATGAATTGTAGCTATTGTCACTAATGCCCTGAGGATAAGAAAGTAATTTTATGTGATTTTAAAATTGGAAGAACTTGTCCACCTTGCCGGATTACAGGAATAAAAAAAATTTAAAGAAGTGAAAAAAGAAACCATACTAAAAGAAGTAAAATCCTGGGGCTTGATTTTGGCCTTTTTCGCATTTCTGTACTTCACGGGTCTTTTGCCTGTAGTACAAGGAGCCATCCAATCTGTTTTGCTTTCCACAGGGCTCATCAAACCAAACCTAGAGCGGGTAGATCGGACTGATGAGAGTTTTGACTACTCGGGAAGCTTCCAGGATTTTGAAGGGAATACCATTCAGCTTTCCGATTACCGAGGCAAAACTCTCTTCATCAATCTTTGGGCTTCTTGGTGTGGACCATGCCGGGCAGAGATGCCCCATATCTCCGAACTTTATAAATCCATCCAGGATCAGGAGAGCATAGAATTCTTGATGATCGGTCTGGACAATGAATTTGAAAAAAGTAAGAATCTCATCGAAAGTAAGAGTTGGGCTTTCCCAGCAATGCATGCAAGCTATGGACTGAATCGAAGTTTACAAAGTCAATCTATCCCCACCACCTTGGTCGTAAACCCCAAAGGAAAAGTGGTCTTTTACCAAGAAGGAATGAGCAATTTTAATACAGATGAGTTCCGGAATTTTCTGGTGAGCCAGTAGCCGGGTTTTTACTAAACCAAATTTAATTTGGAGCTACAATATTCAAAACTATCCTAAAGTAAAACTTTTCAACAAAACTCATATTATATTATTAATCAATTTTTTATAGATATTTATTGAAGTAAAAATCTTAATGAAAATAGTGACTCTTCCACTTTTTTCAACTGAAATCTTTTAAAGCAAATCTCTACAAGAAAGAGCTTTCGAAAGTGCAAAATCAAAAATCTGCCTATATTCCAGCATGAAAATCCAGCAGACGGAAGTAGTCATCATTGGCGCCGGTTTCTCAGGAATAGCTGCAGCAAAAAAACTTCATGAAGCCAAGATTCCTTTTTTGATTTTAGAAGCAAGAGAGCGAATCGGCGGTCGGGTTTTCACCAAGCATTTATCAGAAAATCTCTATGTAGATCTAGGTGGACAATGGGTCGGACCTACTCAAGATCGAATGTATGCACTATGTCAAGAGCTCAACATCCCCTACTTTGAGACCTACGATCAGGGTAAAAATATCTTGAACCTCCGTGGGAAAATCCGGACCTATCAAGGCATCATTCCCAAGATGGATCCCCTATCGCTGATCAACTTGGACATAGTGATGCGAAGGCTGGAGCGAATGGCAAAACAGATTGAAATCCAATCTCCTTGGACTCACCCAAAAGCTGGAAAATGGGATGGAATGACTTTGGAGGACTTTTTAAAAAAATACTCGAAAACCAAATCCTGCTATGAAGTCATCAAGATTGGATGTGAGACCATCTTCGCATGCGAACTTTCCGAGATATCCCTGCTACATGCTCTCTTTTACATTCGCTCAGGAACTTCATTAGACTGTCTAATCAATATCAAGAATGGAGCTCAACAGCATCGAATTGAGGGTGGTATGCAACGAATCATAGAAGAAATGGCCAAACCCTTTTATGATAAAATCATTTTCGAATCACCTGTAGAAAGAGTAATTCAAGGCGCAGATTCGATTTCGGTGGACTTTGGTGATCGGTCAATAGAAGCCCAAGAAGCAATTATTGCTATTCCTCCACCGCTTTTGAACCAGATTCAATTCGAACCGGAGCTTTCTAAGGAAAAACAGGAGCTCCTTCAAAACTACCCCATGGGACGCGTAGGGAAGTGTTTTATGATCTATGAGAAGCCTTTCTGGAGAACATTAAAATACAGCGGGCAGGTGGTGAGTGATGACCCTCTGACCCATCAGACTGTTTTTGATTGCTCACCTGCCGATGGAAGATTCGGGATATTAATGGGATTTGTAATCGGAAACCGAGCTGAGGAATATTTTTGCCTGTCTGAGGAAGAACGAAAAAACCGGATGATGCGATCTTTGAAGCAGTATTTTGGTGAAAAAGCAGAAACTGCCATTCAGTACCTAGATTTTACTATGAGCGATGAAGCCTGGTCTAAAGGCTGCTATGCAGGTCTTATGCCTGTCAATTCATGGTCCAAATTCCAGGACAATTATAGAAAATCAGAGGATCGATTGCATTTTGCAGGAACGGAGGCTGCTATGCGCTGGCATGGATACATTGAAGGTGCCGTATTGGCAGGAGAAGCAGCCGCCTCCAAAATCATAAAAAATCAACCCAATTAACTTCATGAGGAGAATCCTGATATCTTCAGCTCTATTAATCATCTTTATTTGGCTTATTTGGTCATTTTCTGGCAGAAGCTATCCGCTAAAGGAGCCTGAATTATATTTGGATCTGGTAGAAGAAATAAACCCCTCAGACACTTTAAACAGAAATATTGTAGGGATTCAGCCTTACATGGAGGCGAGCGACTACCTGGATCAGGAAACCTTCTATCGGAAGTTGGAGCTTTATCTGCATGAATCGAGAAAGTCAGGCCTTATTCGACCCAATACCATCGTTCTACTTCCTGAATACTTGGGGACATGGCTGGTGCTATCGGGCGAGAAGCATAATTTGGCTGAAAAAGAGACGGTTGAAGAAGCAATGACTTCTTTGATTCTATCAAACATTATAGATTTTTCCATTAACCTCATCCGATCAAACGAAGAGGATAAAGTAACAGCAGCCATTTTCCGAATGAAATCGCTTGAGATGGCTGAGGATTATTTTGATACATTCAGCAAGCTTTCCAAGGACTTCAATTGCTTTATTGCCGCAGGAAGTATTGTCCTTCCAAAGCCTCAAGTGGTAGACGGGGAGCTAATTATTGATTCCAGTGAGCCGCTTTATAACAGTTCTTTCATCTTTGGACCGGATGGAAAAATCATCGGAAAACCGATTTTAAAAGCCTTCCCAATCGATGCTGAGCTTCCTTTTGTCCAAAGTCAAACTGTGGAAGAATTACCTGTCTTCGAATTGCCCATGGGAAAAGCGGCGCTACTGATCTGTGCTGATAGCTGGTATCCTGAGCCTTACGCAAAAGCTGAAAAAGAAAAAGCTGAGATTATCCTTGTACCCTCCTATCTCACAGGAGAAAACACCATGAAAAATCCTTGGCAGGGCTATAATGGTTCGGAGGCTCCTGCCTCAACTGACCTAAGTGATATCCAAAAAATAACTGAATGGGAAGCCTGGTATAAATATGCCCTTCCCGGAAAAATCACAAAAACCTCCGCTGAGGTAGGCATGAATGTGTTTCTCAGAGGAAAACTTTGGGAAATGGGCGCAGATGGTCAGCCATTAGCCATACTGAATGGTCAAGCGCTAAAGGCTACAGCTGCAGCACGAGCTGGAATTTGGTCACTGAACTACTAGAATCATGTGCGACACCCTACTGGCCAGAGGAATTATTTCGGAGAAAGAAAATTTAATTTTTGCAAAAAACTCTGACCGAGAGCCTTTAGAAGCTCAGGAACAGGTGCATATCCCCCGGATATCGCATTCGGAAAAAACACTAAACTGCACCTATATCCAAATCCCACAGGTTAGTTCTACCTGGGAAGTATGGCTATCTAAACCCTTTCAGATGTGGGGTGCAGAAATGGGAGTCAATGAATGGGGATTAGCTATAGGAAATGAAGCGGTTTTTACCCAAGTGAAATTTGATAAATCCCAACCGGGATTAACAGGAATGGATTTGCTGAGACTAGCCTTGGAGCGCTCCAAGACTGCTATGGCTGCAAAAGATTTGATTATAGAACTTTTAGAAAAATTTGGTCAGAATGCCTGTGGCGGCTATGAAAACAAAAACTTCTACTATCACAACAGCTTCCTAATCGCCGATCCAAAAGATGCTTTAATATTGGAAACTGCTGGGAAATCCTGGGCATGGAAAAGAGTAAAAAACCATGCAAGCATATCCAATTGCCTGAGTTTGGAAGATGACTTTGAAGAATGGGGAATCAAGGAAGAAGACATGTATTTGAGCTCCATTTTTAATTCCAAAAAAGGATTTAAAAGTCGGTATTCAGATTTTCTGTATACCTATTTCTCCAAAGCCAAAGATCGAAAGTCTTTTACAGAGAAATCCCTCATCAGTCAAAGAGGCCAAACTGGCCCCAAACAAATGATGGAAATTTTAAAGTCTCACCATCCCATAGGCGAAGGCTTTCATCCCAAAAAGGCGAGTGCAGCTTCAGTTTGCATGCATGCAACCGGTCTGACCAACCCCTCTGAAACCACCGGAAGTATGGTTGCAGAAATTAGAAACGATCAACCACACACTATTTGGCTCTGCCCCAGCCCTCACCCCTGCCAAAGTTTGTACATCCCCTTTTATTTTGGGAATGAAACAAGTTTTTTGACCTATCCTTCCCATCTCGAAGATGATTCTCTCTGGTGGCAGGCAAAGAAGCTACATACGATCATAGAACGAAACTGGAAAGAGCTCTTTCCTAAGCTGAAAGCTGAATTGAACCAGATTCAAGAAAATTGGATCAAGAGGGATAATTCCCTGATAGAAGAAGCGGCTAGCCCTGAGGAGTTGAGTAAATTCAGCCTTGACTGCTATTTATTTTACCAAAAATGGATCAAGGAAAAGCTTAAGGAAGTCTCAAAATAAATAAGTTGTTAATTGCCTGTTATTAATTAGTCAAATGGCCATCACACCAAAATTTAGAAACTAAAAAGTGGTATTTTGTCAAAAAGCATCGAAATGAAAAAATCTATTTTACTTCTCGCTCTTTTTCTTTTTTTCTCCAACCTGAGTTTGGCGCAGGAAATCCGAGTTTACAAGGAGCCTAAATTCGGTTTTGATTGGAGTCAACCTTCCGTATATCCTGATCGCATCGTCATATCATTTGGAGAAGACCCAAGTCAGGAAATACGAATCAATTGGCGAACTAATACCGAAATTACAGAGGCTTATGCAGAACTAGCCCCGGCCACTGCAGCTCCTAAGTTTTGGAGAAATGCAACCACTCAGAAGGCTGAAACGGAAGTTTTGGACTCCAGAAACGTTGCCCAAGCAGAAACGGTCGCCCATTATCATCAGACTAGCTTTTCCGGCCTTGAACCCAACACAGTCTATGCCTACCGGGTAGGTGATGGTGAACGCTGGTCTGAATGGTTCCAATTCAAAACAGCAAGCGCGAAAGCAGAGGATAGATTTTCTTTCCTGTATGTAGGTGACGCTCAAAACTACGTACTTGAACTTTGGTCAAGATTAATTCGGGAAGGCTTTAAAAAGGCTCCTGAAGCAGAATTCATCATTCATGCGGGAGACTTGATCAATTATGCGCATAGGGAACAGGAATGGCATGAATGGTTTACTGCAGGGGGATTCATTCATAGCATGCTCCCTACGATGGCTGTACCGGGAAATCATGAATACAATTTTTTGAATCAGGCAGACCGCGAAAAACGACAGCGCAGCCTATCCGTCCAATGGAGACCACAGTTCAATTTACCCCTAAACGGTCTTAAAGGACTGGAAGAAACGGTCTACTACATGGACTATCCAAATGCCAAGTTCATCTTTTTGGACAGTAATAGAGACCAGGAAATCCAAGCTCAATGGCTGGAGGAGGTTTTGGAGAAAAACACCAAAAAATGGGTGATCGTTACCTATCACCATCCGCTGTTTTCTGCATCTGCTGGAAGAGACAATGAAGCCCTTAGAAAGCTTTGGAAGCCAATTTTCGATAAGTTTCAGGTCGATCTAGCACTTCAGGGACATGATCATAGCTATGGCAGAGGCCGTGTAGCTCCCGGGGAAAATGTAATGGATGGACTGAATATGCAAGATGCAACGGGAACAGTCTATGTAGTATCGGTCAGTGGTGGCAAAATGTATAATATCAAACCCGATGGATGGGATGAGTGGGGAGCGGTAAGAGATCGTGCTGCCGAAAACACCCAGCTTTTTCAAGTGGTCAGCATTGAAGACAACAAACTGGAATTTGAATCCTATACGGCCATAGGAGAGCTTTATGACAAATTTGACTTGGTGAAGAATGAGGATGGAATCAATCAATTTATTGAATACAAGCAAAATCTTGATCCTGAATTCCGTTTTGACAACACCATCCCTTATGTGGATCAGCTTCCGGGATTGATGGAAGAAAACCTTCTCAAAAAATACCCTGGATATAGTGTAGAGCAAGTGCGATTTTATGAAGAGGAAGGAAACCCTCGCATCCGAGTCACTTTGAAATCTTCTGATCAAGTGAAGAATCTTATCCTAGATCAAGAAGGTAGAGTCCTTTCGGAGGATTAAGACATTATTCATCTTTTGAAATCAGTCAAATAATTATGACCGAGAAAAAACGTGTTACACTGAAGGACATTGCTCGAGAGCTAGGTATCTCTGTGTCTACCGCCTCAAGAGCGCTTAATTCCTATCAGGGAATTTCCGAAGAAACCATCAAGCTGGTCAAGGATTATGCAGAAAAGCATCATTATATCCCAAATTCAATAGCGGTCAATTTTCGAAAAAACAGGACTATGACGATTGGGATGATCGTGCCTGAAGTGGTGCATTATTATTTTTCGTCCATTATCAGCGGGGCACTTCATGCTGCTAAAAAACAGGGATACCGAGTCTTGATCAGTCAGACAGATGAAAAACTTGAAAATGAAATCCATGCCTGTCATAATATGCTTGCTGGAAATGTAGACGGAATTTTGATCTCTATTTCCAATGAAACAGAAGAAGTGGATCACATTCAGGATTTTTTGGATGAAGGTAAAGCAGTGGTTCAGTTTGACAAGTATTCTGAGAAGCTAAAAAGTCCTATTGTGACGAGTGATGACTTGGAAAGCGCCTACCGGGCAGTTACCCATTTGATAGAAAAAGGATATCGCAAAATTGCCCATATAAACGGTCTGGCAAATGTTCGAAACTCTAAGGACCGCCTCGCAGGCTATCATAAAGCCTTAAAGGAGCATGAATTGGATTTTGACCCCAACTGGATTCCGCATTGTAAGGATATCACGGAAGAAGAGGGCTTTGCCTTTGCCAAGCAGCTGATGGAAAGTAGCAATCCTCCTGATGCTATCTTTTGCATTACAGACTCGGTTGCATTAGGCGCAATGAACTACCTGAAGAAAGCTAGAATAAAGGTTCCTGAGGAGGTTGGCGTAATGGGCTTTAGCAATTGGAAAATCTCAGAAGTCATGACACCTTCCCTTAGTACGGTAGAACAGCATGGGTTTGAGGTAGGTAAGATGGCTGCTGAAATCCTACTCAAGGCTACCCAAAACCCAAATGAAGAATCTACAAATCAATTCACTGAAATCAAGAGTGATCTGATCATTCGGGAGTCCACTCAGAAATAGTGTCAGGAAAGCACTTCCAAGATCCTAAATCCATAAGGCTCGAGGATCAAATATTGATCATCGCTAGCGACAGAAAGTTCTTCCTTCGAGACATGATCACAAAGCTTTTTGGGACTGAAGCCAAACTCTTTGAATGCATACCAAGTCAAAAAAGAAGCCTTATCTGAGAAATTTCCGACTACAAAAATTCGCTGATCTTCTTTTTCCCGAAGGAATCCAGCTACATGGATATTATGTGGATTCATCCATCGAATGTTGCTATTATCTGAAATAGCAGGAAGACTTTTCCGGATCTGTATCAACTGTTTTAAGCCAGAAAATACCCTTTCCTCCACAGTTCCTTCTGTATGACGCTCAGCTGCCTTTTCCCAATCAATTAAAGGTCTATGCATCCATCGATTATCGTAGCTTTTCGCTGGATCAAGCTGAAATGTATAATCATTCAGATAGCCCAATTCATCTCCATAATAAAGCATGGGTAAGCCTCCCTGGAAAATAGAAAAAGCCTGCATCAAGAGTATTTTTTGGATAGAAAGCGCTACTTGATACCCATCCTTAGCATACAATGCTGCTTCCAAACCGCATAAGGAGGCCAGTGATCCAGAAATCCGAGCGTCTCCAGTCTTGGGATTACTAGAAAACAAAGCCCCGCGAGATGGACTTCCCGAGAATGAACCGGAAAAGTAATTTTTCAAAAAGCTTCGATGCATAAAAGGATCCTTTCCTGCCTTCGCAATCATCCAATCATCATACCCAAGTCCTATATCATCATGACAGCGGGTATAAGATATCCAACTTGTTCCCTGTGGCTTTTGCTGTAAAATAGGCTGTGCTTCCAGCATGACTCTAGTGTCGCCTGAGGCGAGCATATCCCACTGCAGAGCCATTTGTGTGGCATTGTAGGCAAAATCGCACTCCTTCCCTGCTCGATCACCTTTTCCGAAGTACTCCATGATAAAATTGGGGGCAACAATGGCCTCTCCCAAAATTGCCATACCTGGGCTGGCAATCTGTACAGCTTGCTTGATCAGTTGAAGAAGTAAATGAGCCTGAGGCAGGTTCTGACAGCTTGTTCCTGTTTCTTTCCAGATAAATGCAGGAGCGTCGATTCGAATCAAATCCACTCCCAAATTGGCATAGAAAAGAATATTATCCAGCATCTCCCGAAGAACTTCCGGATTCCGGTAATTCAAGTCCCATTGGTAATTGTGAAAGACTGTCATCACCCATTTTTGACATTCCTCGGACCAGGTAAAATTACCCGGTGAGCTTTCAGGAAAGATTTCGGGCATGGCCGCCTCAAACTGATTGGGAATCCAGCGGTTATCATACATATAGAAATAATCCTGATACTTCTTTTCACCGGATTTGGCCTTTTCGGCCCATTCATGTCGATGCGAAGTGTGATTGAGTACGATATCCAGCATCAAATACATCCCCTCATCATGCATTTTTTTACGGAGAGAGGAAAGTTCTTCCAGCGTCCCAAAGCGCTGATCGACTTTGCGGAAATCAGACACTGCATAACCGCCATCACTTTCCCCCTGAGGACTTTCGAATAGTGGCATCAAATGAAGGAAATTAACTCCAAGCTCGTCCAGATAAGCCAGTTTGCCTTCCATTTGAGCAATAGAACCTGCAAAACGGTCCACATACAAGCTCATGCCTACTAAGTCATTGGAAAGAAACCAGTCAGGCTTTTTGGATAAATCCCGCTTCTTAAGATCGGCTGACCTACTCAGATATGCCGAAATTATTGATCGAAGAAGGTCTTGGAATTTGACTTCTGCATCTTCAAGATGTCCATAGATGGAAAAATAAAGCTGTCGGAGATTCTCATATCCCAATTCCAACCTTTTCCAAAATTCAGCATGCTCTTCAGAACTACTGATCCCAAACTCACCTGCCATTGATTTGTAATCCTTATTTTCCACTTCAATAATCATCCTTAATGTCCACTCCCTCCGATGGGCTGATCTGTTACGATATTCTTATTTTCTTTAATTAGCAATACTGCAGCTGCAGCCACTATCAATAATACTCCACCAAAAACAATGGCCAATCCTGGATCATTTCCCAAAAAGTTTTTGGAGATAAAGCCGAAAGTTACTGTCTGCAAAATCATAGGAATCACAATCATCATGTTGATAATCCCCATATACACCCCATAGCGTTCCTTTGGAATTTCATTGACAACGAGTAGATAAGGCACACCCATCATACTAGCCCAAGCGATCCCAAATCCTGCCATCGGGATAAAGAGCGCATATTTATTTGTCAATTGGGGAAAAACCATCAATCCTAAACCAGCAATAATTAGACAGATGAAGTGAACCTTCTTAGGGCCAAACTTGGTAGCCATTCGGGCAAGGTAAAAGGCTGAAAGAAAGGTCACCACATTGTACCAACCATTAACCAGGCCGGTCCATCCCACTGCCTCTTCATAAAGCTTGGGGTCGCCACTTGGGCTGGTATTCCAAACCGATTGGGCGACACTCTTGGCGGCATTTTGCCAATAACAAAAGAGCGCATACCATTGAAAAAGATAGACCAAGGCCAATTGCCACATGACTTTTGGCATGACCATGATTGATTCAATGATTTCGATATTTTGGGCAAAAAGAATCCGAGTTTTCGAATTGGATTTGGTTTTTTGCAAAACTCTATGCAGAAGTCCTCTCGAGAAAATCGCGGGTACTAGCAAAACCAAAAAGACCAGGTAAGCAATCAAAGTGGTTAAAATCGAAAGGAAAAACTGAATGGCTGGGTGAGGCATGCCCTCCGTTCGCTTTTTCAAAGCTTTCAACTCTTCCTCACTGGGCGGAATTTCGGGCGTCTTGGAAATACTCCACATCACCGACCCGATGGAACAAACAGTACCTAGGAAAAAAGACGCATAAACCCAATAAGGCAAGGAACCCCAAGATCCGGGAATATATTTTTGAAATACAAAAAGAGAAACATTAGCCAAGGTAATCCCCAAACCCGTGAAGAAACTTTGCGTCAAAAACCCGGTACTATACTGCTCGTCGGGAAGCTTGTCTGCGATAAGGGCTCGGTAAGGTTCCATTGCTGTATTATTCGCAGCATCTAGCACCCAAAGTAAACCTGCAGCCATCCAAAGCGAGCTACTGAAGGGATACAAAAAGAGCGTAATGCTACAGAATAAAGCCCCGATAAAGAAGAAAGGCTTTCTCCTGCCATACTTAGGGCTCCAAGTATTGTCGCTAAGTGCCCCAATGATGGGTTGAATCAAAAGCCCGGTCATAGGACCAGCCAAGTTAAGAATGGGGATTTCGTCAGGAGCTGCACCCAACATGTCGTAGATGGGATTGACTGCACTCTGCTGTAGACCAAAACTGTACTGAATGCCAAAAAACCCAACATTCATGTTGATGATCTGCGAAAAGGACAAGGTGGGTTTTCTCATTAAAAACCGATTTATTTTGGGTTTGTAGAAGACTTGATTCTTTTCATAGAAAAAAACCTGTTCAACATACCAAATTTTCTTTGTCAAAAAGAAGCATTAAGAGAGAAATAAAAGAAAAATTTAATGCAAACGGTTGATAATTTTGACAAGACTAAATTTCACTTATAAATCTGGCTGTCCTAGCTTTTTGCTCTTGAGACCGATCAAAGAGTTTTCACAAAATCTCTTTCTCCTTCATTTTCCCTAATTTTGCAGCCATGTCGAGAAAAATGAAAAACAAGATCATCACCGAGGTGGCCATTGAGCGCATTGCCTCCGAAGGGAAATGCATCGGGCATCATGATGGGAAGGTGGTTTTTGTGGGGAATGTTGCCCCGGGAGACATTGTAGACGTGCGGATCACCAAGGGAAAAAGCTCCTTTATGGAGGGGGAAGCCGTACATTTCCACCAATACTCCAAAGATAGAGTTGAGCCATTTTGTGCGCATTTCGGAACCTGTGGTGGCTGCAAATGGCAGCACATCAATTATGATCTGCAAAAGACCTACAAAAGGCAGCAGGTAGTCGATCAATTTGAGCGAATTGCCAAAGTTCCTATCCCCGAGGTCTTACCGATTTTAGGATCTGCAAATACCCGCTACTACCGGAATAAACTGGATTTCACTTTCTCGAATAAAAAATGGCTGACCATCGAGCAGATCCGATCCGGCGAAGAGTTTGAGCGCAATGCCTTAGGCTTTCATATCCCAAAGATGTTTGATAAGATCATCGACATTGATCATTGCTACCTGCAGGGTGGTCCTTCAAATGATGTGAGAAATAGCCTTCGAGAATTTTCCCTCCAAAACCGACTGAGCTTCTATGACATTCGAAATCAGGCAGGTTTGCTTCGAAATCTTATCATCCGGACTACATCTACGGGTCAAACCATGGTGATTGTCCAGTTTGGTGAAGATGATGCGGAGAATATTCAGCTTGTGATGGAGTTTATGAAGTCAAAATTCCCGGAAATCACCTCCCTCCTATATGTCATCAATACCAAAGGAAACGAAACCTTTCATGATTTAGAATTGGTAACCTTCGCAGGCTTACCTTACATCGAGGAAGAAATGGAAGGGCTCAAGTTTAGAATTGGTCCGAAATCATTTTATCAGACCAACTCTGATCAGGCATACGAACTGTATAAAGTTGCGAGGGATTTTGCAGAGCTCAAAGGGGATGAAGTAGTCTATGACCTTTATACTGGGACAGGTACCATTGCCAATTTTGTAGCCAAACAAGCCAAACAAGTAATCGGTGTCGAGTATGTGGAAGCTGCGATCGAGGATGCGAAATTGAATTCCGAAATCAATGGAATCACGAACACGCAATTCTATGCAGGTGACATGAAAGATGTCCTCAATGAAGAATTCATTTCGCAGCATGCAGCTCCGGATGTGATTATCACTGATCCGCCACGAGCAGGAATGCACGAAGATGTAGTGAAAATGCTGCTTCGCCTTGCTGCCCCTACGATCGTTTATGTCTCTTGTAACCCAGCCACACAGGCTAGAGACGTAGCTTTGCTAGCTGAAAAATACCAAGTGGAACGAATTCAGCCTGTAGACATGTTCCCTCAGACCTATCATGTAGAAAATGTTGTACAATTAACCTTAAAGCCATGATTTCTGACTTTAACGATCCCGAACTCAACGGAAAATACTTGGGTACAATCAGCAGTGATTTTGTAAAAATCTCAGATGTACTCAAAGAGGCTGCCTATCAGGTCAAGTCAAGAGGATTTTCAGATTTCCCTATTTTCCCCATTTCCAAGGAAATGCAACCCATCGGAAAGTTGTTTTTGGGGAAGGTAGAGAAAAACCTCGAATGGAATTATTTCATCACCTACGTCGATGAATTTGTGCAGCGAAAGCTGATAGCCGAGGATGCTCTTGAGGACTTTAAGAAAGCATTCAAAGATCCTGATGAGTTCTGCTGTCTATTTGTGATGGACGGAGCCTTTACCAGTTTTGTCTACATCCCTTATCCTGAGGAATAAAGACAAAAAATGATAAAAATTAAGCCGTGGTTGAAGCGAATCACGGCTTTTTTGCGTCTAGGAGAAAAACCAATTACTAGCACAATTATGATTAAAAACCCAGTATCCATTTTCAAATCAATTGCCTTGAAGTCCTTAGCTTTCGGCGGCTTGGCTTTATTGGCAACTTCCTGTTTGGATGACATTGACATTCCTGATCCTACACCCGCAGCTTATGTTTCTATCTACCAGGGATCTGCAACAGCTCCTGACCTCAATATTTTCGCCGACAACAATCAGGTAACACAGCAACCCTTAGGGTTTTCTGAATTCATCGCCTATAGCCCCTTTTTCATCGGTGAGCGTCTGATGCGCTACACCAGTGCTTCGAGTACCAGCAGCCTTTTAGAGCAAAATGTCACTCTTGAAGTGGATAAAGTCTATTCGATTTTCCTTAGCAGTAAAGATGATCAGCTTGAATCTACCTTAGTCGAAGATATCTGGGAAGACCCCGTGGCAGATTTAGCCCAACTTCGATTTGCACACCTTTCCTCAGAACTAGGAGAGGTCTATGTAGAGTTTTCGGGATTAACTACGCCAATCACTCCAAATGTAAAGTTCCAGGATATCACAGATTTTGGGGAGCTAGAGCCAGGGATTTATGACATTGATGTAAAATCCGTCGAAAACGGAGAATCACTTCTTCAAATCGATGGTGTCGAAATCAGAGATAGGTTTGTTTACACGCTAATTCTAAAAGGAAATGAGGGTGCAACTGAAACATCCAAGGAGCTGGACCTTCAACTTATTACCAACTATTTCGGGATCTAAAAATCCCATCACAATGGATTAAGACCGGGGCACAATTGCTCCGGTTTTTTTTTGTCCCAACAACTACGAGACAATACGACGATTTTTTTTACCTGGAAACAGAAAAAATAAAGAAACAGTACTGAAACCACGGAATATTTTACCCTAAGTCAATAAGGGACAATATAACCTGGTGAAAAAACATTAACCATTAATTCCGGCACTGGCCCAGGATCTTTAGATGGAAATGAAAATTAGATGCCAGCAAGACAGAGGTTGTTCAAAAATAGGATTCAAGAGGCTATGCCTTCCCATTTTTCAAGACAAGTTCAAAAACCTTTATTTCCCAAAATTAACTTTGAAAGACGCGCCTACCAGACCGGGATTTTCACCAAAACCCGTAAAGTCTGTCAACGGGAGATTGTAAAATGGCATCAAGACATAGTTGACATTTTTGCTTTCCAGCAGCTGAATATTCAATCCAAAATTTGCTGTAGCAAAAGGATAAAACCGCTGATTGGCAGGTTCCAAGGAAGTATTTTGTACCACTGACTCTTGAATGATTCTAGAATCATTGATACTCGAATTCGCCGCATCATTTGCCACAACCACCTGTCTTGTAAAAGAAGACTCCACATCGGCTTGCTGATTGATGGCATAGATAGAAGAAAATCCAGCTCTTATGGAAATAGTATTACTTGGATTGATTGGATATTGAACAAACAGCGGAAGCTCCACTTGAGCCTGATTGACGGTAATTCTTTCTTCAGAAGGTGCAATAGAACTTGCAAAGGCATTTGCTGGTGAAAATACCACTTCACTTTGCTGGCTAAGAGTATTCAAGGCCAAACCGGTTCCCAGTCTAATTTTCTCTGTCACAGGAACGGCCAATGCCATTCCCAAGCCCAGACTGCTGCTAGAAACCTGTCCACCTCCATCGCCTGTACCTCCACCAAATGCAGGAGCCACCCCAACTTCCCAAGCGATAGCTTTAGAATTTTTTGACCTTTTTTCTTCCTCTGCTAAGGCCATATTCCATGAAGTCTCATCAATCTTATTGCTTATTTCAGAAGAATCAGCCAAATCTCTATTTCGGTAGTATGAATTTTTGGCTTCTGAGTTACTCGAATTCGACCAGTCTCCTGCCAGAAGTTTTTGTTTGAACTCTGCTTCAGACAATGATTTGAATGGAATATCACTCGTTTTTTCTTTTGGAATTCCAGAATCCCCGATCATTTCTTTATTTGGAAAATTTGAAATAGACTGTTCTGTATTTTCTGATTTAACAGGCTCTATAGAGCTTACTTTGGAAGATTCAGCAATCAAATTTTCAGGAGATACTGGATTAGTTTTGATTTCTAGTTCCTCTTTATAAATAGAGTCAACTTGAGCGGGAGTAGTTGGGAGTTCAAATTCAGATTCTATACTAGTAATCACCTCATTTTGATCAATATTATCTGACTGAAAATCCTGAGAGATCCAGGTATAACCCAGCCCAAGCAGAAGGCATGCTGCGATTCCACTTATAAAGACAGGCAACCATGGAAAACCACCCGATTTCCTGCTTTTTTCAAAAGCCTCCCAAGCTCCTTGCTCATAGGCTTGAGGATGATTCTCTTGATACTTTCGAAGAGAATCGGCTATTTCTTTTGATATTTTATCTTCCTGCATATTCCTTCAGGTGCATTTCTACTAATTCTCTTAATCGAGCTTTCGCTCTAGCCAGATAAACCCTAGAAGAGCTTTCTGTAATCCCCATTTTTTCACCGATTTCCCGATGACTGTAGCCTTCCACCTCATAGAGACTGAACACCAAATAGTGGTCTTCGGGAAGCTGATGGAGCAATTTCACCAGATCTTCATAGGCCATATCACTAATGGCATGGACCTCATGAAAGACCTCATTTTGCTCATTAATTTCCTGCTGTTGACTGTACTTTTTATTTTTCCTGTACCAATCAATCGCTGTATTCACGGTAATTCGACGAAGCCAGGGCTTTACGGCCTGATGATCTGTGAGGCTTTCGATGGATCCAAAAAACTTCAGAAAAGAATCGTTGACTATTTCTTGGGCTAAGTCCCGATCTTTGGCATAGGAAAGACTGATACCCATGACATAGCCATAGTATCTCTTAAAAAATAATTCCTCACTTTTTGCTGAGCGACGTTTGCAACCGTCAATCAACTCTTGGTCTGACCAATTCAATGCGTAATTCTATTTGGAGAAATCACCATACCACAAGGTCTATCTCCGCCGATTTTCTACCTATTTCACTTCCTGATTTAATTCTGCTTTTTCGATTTTCAAGGCTGTTGATCTTCAACTGAAGCCTATCAAAATCAAAAAAAACATCCGTTTATTTAGGAACGGATGTTTTGAGATTTACGCTACAAGGAAAGAAAAATTATTTCAAGTCCCCATTCCAATCGACTTCTCTTTCGAAAGGTTTAATCGTACTATCCAGCAAGACAGATACTTCTCTTCGGTTCAATTCCTTCTCGGTGGTAAAACTTCCCGGCAGCCCGGCATCAGTCCAAGCATCAGCCAAATCTTTCAAGGAGATTTCAGATATTAGGTTTAAAAGTACCTGGAAGCGTTCACCAGTCAGGTAGGCTCCACTAGCACCCCAAAAAGCCTCCAAAGAATCAGAAAAAGGTCTCAAGCCCTGAATTAACTCAAATTCTGTCACCCTTCTATTAGGGTAAAACCAGGTTTGGTTTGCCCACAGATACGGAACCCCCTCCCCTTTCAGAATGCCCGAAGCACCGATTCGTTGCATTGCCTGAAAATGTGGGTCCTCGGGATTCATATCCAAAAAGGGCATGATATAGGCCTTTTGATCCAGAAGAGCCTGTTGAACTTCCCTGATGGAAATTTTCTGAAGACTTTTCTGCTGCTCAGCAGCTATTGATGCCAATACCCCAGCAGCATGCCCAATTCCCAAAACGACCGGCTGAAGCCTAGATGCCCCATTGACAATATTGGAAACAGAGATACTCTTCTCAGCAAGAATTAATGCCGATTGGGATTTTGGTACCAAAGCTCCGAGAGGGACATTGTAGGAAGGAACACGGATCTTGATAAAGTCAATGGCCGGCGCATCTAGATTCTTTTTATGATGATGGTCAATAGTGTAGTCTCCTACGGCAATTCCTGTGCGATATAAAGGACTAGGTGCATCATAAGGAGTACGGACAAAAGGAAGGGTGAAATCCACCATTCCTCGGAATCGACGTGATTCACGATGATAAGGAATCATGGGTAAACCATCCTCAGTAGGATATTCATCCGTTGCAATTCCCAAATGCTTGAAACCTAATTCATGCTGAATGTAATAGATAAAGCGTAAGCTGGTCTGCTTGGCTTTTTCAAGTTCCTTTTCACGCTCCTCAGGCGATAGTTCGACCAGATTGACATAGTGATCATTTCCACAGTTTGGCCAGTTGATCATGTATTTTCCATTGGGAAGCTTGCCATAGTCCAGCATCTTCTGACAGTCAAGAGTAGGATCTTCATCCGTGATTGGATCCGCATGGGCACAGGCACAGGCAAATTCGGCTGGGTCATAATTAGCCGGCTTAGGAATTGTTTTATCAGAACCTTGTCCAAAATCCTTTAAGGTCACTACATAGGTAAGGTCCTGGACGATATCATTGGCCTGCTCCGGTGCAAAAGCCTCTCCGATCTCATCACGGGCATCCATTCCAAGACGGTATTCAACCCCCAAACTTGCAGCCACATCTCCCAACTCGGTAGCATCAATCAGGATCGGAGACCAAAACTCCAGACTTTGGCCGTTTTTGTCTGCACTTACTTTCCAAAGGCCATTGATGTAATCAGCGCTTTTCCAATGGGTATTAAAGTTGACTTCGAGTCCTTTGGTTTCAGCTACCAATTGCTGGAAAATCTGATTCCCTACTTTAGGTTCAAAAAGCGTATTACTCACCCATCCGGTAGACATTGCTTGTTGGGAGCCATAGTGTTCTATCAATTTCGTACGAAACTCACCCCAAATACCTGAAGGAAGGCGATGATTCCCATCGATGGCAGAGACACCAGCAGAAGTAAGCATTCCCCCCAGCCAGGGCCCTTCTTCGATAATTAGCGTATTGGCTCCATTGCGAGCCGATGCAAGTCCTGCAGCAGTCCCACTTGCCCCTCCCCCGATGATGATTACATCATAGTTTTGAGCAAAAGAAACAATGGAGATAAAAAAAGCGGCTAAAAGAAAACAGGTTTTTTTGAACATAATGTAGGTTAATTTTTGGGTGTATTAGGCTTTGGGTTTAATCCATCATATACAGCATTGAGCAAACTGCGTGTATTATCTTCGCTCATCTCCCAGAACATCGCACCTGCCAGCTTATTTTCTTTGATAAATTTCATTTTTTCCGCTAAAGACTCCGTGTCTTCATAGGTAATCCAGGCTGAATCCTTTGCAGAATATAAATACGGAACGCTTGCTTTTTCATCCCAGAATCTTACATAATGTGAGGTCTTAGAAAGAGCAAAAATTTGATGATATGGCAAGCCCATTTCAAAATCTCCGGACTGAAAAAGCCCATTTTCATCTGGAGGAACATTTTTCCACATTCTCCCATAAAAAGGAACACCAAGTACCAATTTTTCGGCCGGGACCCCAAATTCAATGTGCTCCTCAACGGTAGTTTGAGCGGAGCGCCCTTTTGCTCCATGAGGATAAAGATTTGCATGATGCCCTGTGACTTTATCACCGGCGGTGTAGAAGTCGTACGCCATAATATTAATAAAGTCCAGGTACTCTTGTGCCGCCGCTAGGTCATTTACTTCCAGATAACGACGGAATCCACCAGAAGCAATGGTGCTTAGGTACTTTTTGCCTGTTACAGAGCCAAGAGAATCCAATGCCTCCCGGAAGCTCTTCAGCATAGCCACGAAGTTTTCCTTATCCTCGGGCTTGTAGGGGTTATTATCACCGGGAAGACCAGGGTATTCCCAGTCATAGTCCAGACCATCCAAGTCGTACTTTATCAAAAAATCTATTCCAGACTTTGTCAACTTCTTGATTCCTTCCGGAGTGGATACAGCTTCGGAAAAGCCTTTGGAATGGGTCCATCCACCGATAGAAACCAATAGCTTCAAGTCAGGATTTATGGATTTCAATTTATGAAGCTCCAAAAAGTTCAAACTGTCTCGCTCGCTTTTTCCTTCCATATTTTGTACCAATCCCTCCCTTACATCAGCAAATGCATAATTGACATGGGTAAGCTTCTCGGCAGGAATTCGATTGGCTTTCACCGTTTTCCAACCAGCTACATAGCCAACGATGTGGTAATTTTTATCCGTCAGATTTGCATCCGATTCAGGTTTCGGATTGCTGCAGGAAATAACAAAAAGGAGTAGGCCTAAAGTAAGAATTCGCATGTGTGAGTTTTTTTGAGGCAAGTTAAAAAAGACAGAGGTTTTGAAATGAATCAAAACCTCTGCAATCAAATCAAATTAACAGAAAATTAATTTCCGCCATCCCACCAGATACGTGTCGCGAATAGATCTCCGCCCATTCTTGATACAGCAGACTGGTAATTATCAGGGTTAGCACCGATTTCGGTCTCCCAGTAGATTAATCTTCTTGGAATGAAGTTGCCTTCCCAGGCATTTGGATCCTGTGTTGGAGTCAATTCAGGATAACCTGTACGTCTCCAGTTAGACCAAGATTCGATATCATTTAGGTAGGTAGCAGCCCAGTACTCCTCTCCGATCAGACGCATTTTATCTTCATTAGAAGCTGCACCAAAACCTCTACCAGCTATGTAGGCATCGATATCTTCTGCAGGAACTGCGAAAGAAGGATCAAACAAAGTCCAAGCATTGATGGCTGCTGCCACACCTGCATTGAAGTGAGATTCAGCACTTCCGCCGATCCAACCTTTCAAAGCAGCTTCAGCTCTCATAAGCTCAACTTCTGCATAAGAGATCAAGTAGTAAGGATCTTCCCAATCAAGATACTTCAGATTAAGCATAGAGAAATTTTGCTGCACTACACTGAATCCATCCAAGGTACCTGGAGGAACTGCATCTACTAAATTGGTGGAATTGTATCCATTAGGCAAACCGATTTGTGCTTCAGGCTCGGTAATCCAAGTAGACGCATCCTCTGGATTTCCAATACCGCCCGTGATGATCATTTTTCGAGGATCATTATTGGCATCCATCCAGCTCATGAAGGTGTCAGAGATCTTACAGTCTCTAGAGTACTTGTAAGTATTCCAATATCCATCGTTCAGGCCATTTCGGTTGACACCTTGAGGTCCTGGAGCATAATGGATGTAAGCGATATCATCATTGCTGGTGAAAGCACCGTTGCTATTAGCTTCAGTGAATACTTCCTGAGCTTTGGCAGGGTCTACATTGCTGATTCTCATTGCCATTCTCATAAGAAGAGAGTTAGCAAACTTCTTCCACTTATCAGTGTCTCCAAAGTAGATGAAATCCTGAACTCCTAAAGGTCTCGCTGAAGCGGAGAAACGGTCTCGAGCTGCTCTTAGATCATCGATCATTTTGTTATACACCTCTTGCTGAGGCTCATAAGTAGGGAACCAATTTTCCTCTGCCTCTAGGCCATATCCAGCCTGAGTGTAAGGTATATCTCCATACATATCGGTCATTCTGTGCAGGTCAAATACCCGAAGGATAGTTGCCGCTGCATTGACATTTGCCTCATTAGGATCATCAGCTGTCTTTCTGATTACCTCTGAGAAAAGCCGAATTACAGCTGTAAAATGACGCTCCATGTAAGCACCAGAATATTGCGCATTGTAGAAATACTTATCACCACTGAAGTATCCTGCTGTAGATGCGGTATGCTGAATCATCGTGGCAGCATAAAGCATATTTGCACGGGTATTTTCATACTCCCCTCCTATACGAAGTGTACCCAAGGAAAACAGGTACTGCATATCGATATCTTCGACTGCGTTCTGATTTATATTCAAGTCCAAAAGATCCTGCTCGCTACAAGAAGTAGCAAATAGCATGGAAGCCAACATCAGACCTGTTATTTTATTTGATATTCTCATTGTTTAAATAGTTTAGGGTTGAGCCGACTTAGAAGTTTGCAGAAAGATTAAAACCGAAGCTTCTATTAGCTGGTACAGCGAAGTATTCCAGACCCTGAGAATTTCCGGAAACGGTGTAAGCTGCTTCAGGATCAATATTTGGCACTTTAGACCAAAGGATCGCCAAGTTTCTTCCTACGAATGAAAGTGAAAGTGACTGGAATGGCGTCTTTTCTACAAACGTACGTGGGAAAGTATAGCCGAATGATAGCTCACGAAGCTTACCGAATGAGGCATCATAAACCACATTTTCAGTCACCTGAGCATATCGCTGCCAATACTGATCGATCAAGTAATTATTAGGGTTACTTGGATCAGCAGGAATAGTCCATGTTCCAGGGGTTCCTTCAGGAGTCACACCGGACACAGTCAAATTGCCATCTCTTCCCTGAAGTGTATTCTGATGCAATCCAAACTGATATGCAAAGTAATTGGTACCTGACATCACTGAACCACCTCTTCTGAAGTCAATCAAAGTCATCAAACGGAACCCTTTCCAAGTGAAGGTATTGGTAATACCTCCTGAGATAGGGTGACGACCTTCTGCAATAGTCTCAAATCCAGGAGTGGTTACCGGGAATCCATTGGCATCATATACTTTCTGACCGTCAATTTCTAAATGCTTGAATCCGGTAATCATACCCAATGGCTGGCCTACAATGTGTCGGATTCGCTCTCTTCTTGTTCTTGCTTCATCCAAGTTGATAAATTCTACAGGATCGCCAGCGGCGTTGGTTCCCAAGCTAAGTACTTCGGAAACGTTGTTTGCAAAGTTGAAGGATATATTCCACTGAAAATCTCCGGCGATAATTGGCGTTGCATTAATCAAAAGCTCAATACCTCTGTTTTCAAGTTCACCGATGTTAACGGTTGTAGAGCCAAATCCAGAAGTAGCAGAAATACCCTGATTCAAGATATCATCAGTAGTTCTTCTTCTGTAGTAAGCGACATCAATACCTAACCGGTTTTCGAAGAATCTTAAATCTGCACCAATTTCATATTCTGTAGAAGTATAAGGTGATAGACCAGAGTTTGGAATAGAACCATTGTTGATCTGTCCAAGGTTAGCACCAAGATGTCCTGCGCCTACCAATCCATATTGTAAGTTAAGTGCATAAGGATTTGGAGCACCTCCACCTACTTGTCCCCAGTTACCACGAATCTTAGCAAATGTGACAAACTCAGGAAGAACAATCATATCTGAAATGACAGCAGACAAACCTACAGAAGGATAGAACAACTTACTGTTTGCTGGAGAAAGTGTAGAGAATTGATCTTGACGACCAGTCAAGTTCAAGAAAATCACATTCTTGTAGCCTACGTTTGCAGCAGCGAAGTAGGAATTGATCCCCAATTCAGAGAATCCATATCCGAAGGTTGGTGCAGCTACATTGGTCACTGAGTGAAAGAATGGCACAACTAGGTCATTACCACCACCTCGCTGACTTTCGATAGTTCTACGCATGATGTTAGAACCAAGGAATCCATCCACACTGAAATCACCGAATGTTTTATCAAAACCGATCAAGAAATCAGCATTGGTTTCTTGGATGGTTCTCATAGTAGTATTGTAACTTCCACGTGGCTTGAAGGCTGTACCATAAGCTTCGAAAGCATACTCGTCACGGATTTGGAAGTCTGTTCCGAATCGACCCTGTGCATACAACCAATCAGTGAAGTCATATCGAAGGGACATGTTACCCATGATACGATCGGTCACATCTTCTCTTCCCCACTGGTAAACTGCCCAGTAAGGGTTAGTCTGGAAAACATTTGACTGATAACGAAGCTCGTTTCCGTCTGGCAATGCACCAGGCTTATTCTCATCACCTCTGATGACTGACAATGGAATGTTACCTGGCTTCACCACCATGGAGAAGTTGGCATTTCCCGGAGAGTCAGAAAGTCTTGGACGATTAGTAGCAGTTTGCTTGGAATACTGACCGGTCACTGCCAAGGTAAATTTACCTTGCTTACTGTTTACATTGATGTTAGCCACATTTCTGTCGAAACCTGCATTTGGCACTACATCATTGTTGGTCAAATTAGAAAAGGCAAAACGGTAGGTTGTATTCTCATTTCCCCCGGACAAGGCGATGGAATTGTTCCAAGTCATTCCATTTCTATAGAAATCATTGAAATCTTCTCCCAAAAATGAGTATGGCCGCTGAACTCCATCAAACTGAACAGTCTGAGATCCGTCATAAGGAGCACCCCATCCATTAATGGCATTGTTGATTGCCTCATCTTGAGTTAGAGGCTTTCTTCCATTTTCACCTGGACCGTAGATCCGCTGAAAATTGGTTTCATCAACCACAGACTCCATGGTAAAGTTGGAGTTGAAAGAGATACCAATCCCTTTTCTAGCAGTACCTGTTTTGGTTGTGATCAAAATAACCCCATTTGCTGCACGTGCTCCATAAAGCGCGGCAGCGGTATTACCTTTTAGTACCGTTAAACTCTCAATGTCATCTGGGTTGATAGCTGCAAGACCATCACCACCGTCATTTCCACCCCATATACCTGCGGAACCAAGGTTTCCGGACTCAATCGGAACACCATTGACCACATATAATGGCTGATCATTTCCTGTCAAAGAGGAACCACCTCGAATCACGACGCGAGTAGATCCTGCTGCACCAGTCGCCGGAGGTGTTACATTTACACCAGCCACTTTACCAGTAAGGGCATTACCCACGTTCACGGTACGTGACTCAGTAAACTTATCCCCTCCCAACTGAGTAACGGAATAACCGAGCGCCTTTTGATTTCGCTCCATACCAAAGGATGTAACGACAAATTCGCCCAGCTCAGAGATATCCTCAGCAAGGGTTACATTGATAATTGACTGGTTTCCTACGGTGAATTCCTGCGAAGCATATCCAATAAAGGAAAACACCAAAACAGAATTATCACTTACACTGATCGAATACTTTCCGTCCACATCTGTGGTCGTACCGGTCTGGTTGGTCTTGTCAAGGACCGTCACACCAGGGATAGGTAAACCATCCGCTTCACCCACAACAGTACCTGTCAGGATGCGTGTCTGGGCATAGGCTTGCATACTTATAAATAGCATAAAAGCCAACCCATACGAGATTGATAAAATTTTTCTCATAGCTGGTAATAAGAAGTTAGAAATAATTGAAATTGATTTGCCGGATGTCCGGACTTGGTTTTTAATTGGGTTAATTGTGAGGAATGCTTCATAAGCGAAACAGTTTTGTTAAAATCATATTTGATCAAAAGTCATAAAAACCGACTTTTCTATTGATTAAATAACGTAAACCTTATTAAGGCTTAAGTAAATCTAGGTAATTCGAAATATTTAGAAAAACAATATTATTATTTTATTATGAAAAATAGCAAACCTTTTTTAATTTTTTTTTAAAAGTTAATCTTTGACGATCAATTTTTTATTCGAATAAAAACATCTTAATCAACATTTTGAAATTCACACCTTGGATTCATTAAAAATTATCTAAGAAAAAATAGAGTGAAACAAAATTTTGTTTAAGTATTATAAGGATTATCCGAATATTTTTTTGTGCACAGCGAACATTTGAATGAAAGGTTTAAGTTTATTCTGAAATAAAAAAGGCCATTTCCGAAGAAATGACCTTTTAATTTATTTTGATTGGACGAACTATCTGATGAATAGCATCTCACGGTATTTCACCAATGGCCAGCTTTCATCATCCACAAGAAGTTCAAGTTTATCGACCGCATAGCGGATTTTATCAAAGAATGCCTCTTTCACCTCTTTCTGATATCCTTTTGCACGCTTCACGATATCCTCTTCCTTGTTGAGTTTTCGACGGGCATCGATCATGGCATTCACATTTGACTTCACGGCTTCGATATGACGGGACACATCTTTGATAGTCTCGATAGCAGCGGAGTTGTCGAGTCCAAGACCCTTCATTCCATTCGCATTTTCGATGAGCTTATTTTGATACAAAATTGCAGTAGGAATCACGTGATTCAATGCCAAATCACCCATGACACGGCTTTCGATCTGTACCTTCTTGATGAAGTCTTCAAGCATAATCTCATGGCGTGCATGGATTTCCAACTCATTCATCACATTGTGTCTTGAATAGAGCTCTTTTGTCTCTTTTTTCATGTAAACATCCAATGCTTCAGCTGTATTTTTCAAGTTAGAAAGTCCGCGCTTTGCAGCTTCTTTCTCCCACTCTTCGGAATATCCATCACCTTCGAATCGAATTTTCTTAGAATCTTTGATGTATTTACGAAGCACATTGACGATTGCAATCTTCTTTTCCTTTCCGGATCCAATCTCCTTCTCAATGTCTTTCATCATCTGACGAAGTACTTCAGCCACAATCACGTTCAAGGTAGCCATTGGGCCTGCGGAGTTGGCACTTGAACCTACTGCACGGAACTCAAACTTATTTCCTGTAAATGCAAATGGAGAAGTTCTGTTTCTATCGGTATTGTCAAGGATGATCTCAGGAATCTTGGAGATACCCAACTTCATGTACATATTGTCACCCTTCTCGATCTTGATATTTCCGTTTTTCTCAAGCTCATCCAATACAGATGTCAGAGTCTCACCCAAGAATACAGAAATAATTGCCGGAGGAGCCTCATTGGCACCCAAACGGAAATCGTTACCTGCCGATGCAATACTAGCTCTTAGCAAATCCGAGTGATCGTAAACTGCTTTCACTGTAGCCACCAAGAAAGTCAAAAACTGGAGATTCTCTCTTGCTGAGTTGCTAGGCTGGAAAAGATTCACACCAGTATCTGTGATTAGAGACCAGTTGTTGTGCTTACCAGATCCATTTACTCCTGCGAAAGGTTTCTCATGGAAAAGTACTTTCAAGCCATGCTTCTCAGCTACTTTATCCATTAGATCCATCAACAATTGATTGTGATCTACGGCCTTGTTGATTTCTTCGAAAACTGGAGCTACTTCAAATTGACCTGGAGCTACCTCATTGTGTCTGGTAGAAACAGGAATGCCTAATTTGTGCGCTTCGATTTCAAAATCAACCATAAAATCCTTGACACGGGTAGGAATCGAACCGAAATAATGATCTTCCAATTGCTGACCTCTGGCCGGATTATGACCAAATACAGAGCGGCCTGCCATCACCAAATCAGGTCTAGCTGAGAAAAGAGCCTTATCGATCACAAAGTACTCCTGTTCTACACCGAGAGATGGAGATACTTTCCGCACATTTCTATCAAATAACTGGCAAATAGCAACGGCTGCATCATTCACTGCCTCGAGTGACTTAAGAAGAGGAGTCTTGTAATCTAGTGCTTCACCCGTGTAAGACACGAAAATAGTAGGAATACAAAGCGTCTTCTCAAAAATGAAAATCGGAGAAGAAGGATCCCATGCTGTATACCCACGTGCTTCGAAAGTAGATCTAATACCACCATTTGGGAATGAAGAGGCATCTGGCTCTTGCTGAACAAGTGCGGAACCTTTAAATTTTTCAAGACCTGCATGGGCATCAAAGAACGAATCATGCTTTTCAGCGGTAGATCCGGTCAATGGCTGGAACCAGTGAGTGTAGTGTGTGACTCCTTTAGAAAGAGCCCAAGTTTTGACTGCGGATGCAACCTCCTCGGCTGTTGCGGAATCAATTTTGGAACCTTTATCAACCGCCTCCATCACTTTCTTATATACAGAAGGTGCTAGGGATTGCTTCATTTGGTTCAAACCAAAAACGTTTGTACCAAAAAAGTCAGAGATTTTTAAAGCTGGAGCTTCAACTTTCACTCTTGGCCTGGACTGAACCATTGCCAATGCTTGTTGTCTTAGTGTTGCCATATCTACAAGTATGTGGTTTAAATTTACACCAACAAAAATAGGAAAATACTGACTTGAAAAAGCTTTCGGCCTATTTTTCATCTAGATTTTTGAAAAATTTATACTTTTTTCAAGGAAATAAGCTTTTTAAACACCCAAATCCTGAAAAACCATGAATTTTGGAGACTTTTTTACCAAAATTGAAAAGAAGGTAAGATTACTTACCTTTGCAGCTTCATTATCAAGGGGAAAATTGTGAAAAAGGTAGCCTTTTATACATTAGGATGTAAGCTGAATTTCTCAGAGACTTCCACTATTAGCCGTCAGTTTGAAGATCGAGGCTTTCAAAAGGTGGATTTCCAGGAGAATCCGGATATTTTCATCATCAACACTTGCTCTGTTACCGAGAATGCGGACAAGAAGTGCAAAAAGATTGTCAAGGAAGCCAAAAAGATTTCCCCTGATTCTTATGTGGCTATCATCGGATGCTATGCACAATTAAAGCCACGTGAAATCTCAGAGATTAAAGGTGTGGATGCTGTCTTGGGAGCTGCTGAAAAATTCCGACTTCACGAATTGCTCGGTGACTTTGCCAAGGAGCAGGAAGCAAAAGTACTTGCCAGCGAAATCTCTGAGGCTAATTCATTCAACAATGCCTACTCTATCAATGATCGCACCCGGACTTTCTTGAAAGTTCAAGATGGCTGCAATTATGGTTGCGCGTTTTGCACCATTCCCCTCGCACGGGGCAAAAGCCGAAGCAATACCATCGCCTCGGCATTGGAGTCTGCGCTAGAGATTGCATCGACAGATGTAAAGGAAGTGGTTTTAACTGGGGTTAATATCGGGGATTTTGGAATCGTGGAAGGCAAGCGACAGGAACGCTTTGCAGATTTGGTTTTTGCCTTGGATCAAGTCGATGGAATTGACCGTTTTCGAATCTCGTCTATTGAGCCTAACCTGCTGACGAATGAGATCATTGAGTTTGTTTCCAGATCCGAGCGCTTTGTGCCTCATTTCCATATTCCACTGCAATCTGGGTCCAATACCATTCTTCGGAAAATGGGAAGACGTTATTTGCGGGAACTTTATGAAGACCGTGTCAGCAAAATCAAAACACTCATGCCTCATGCATGTATTGGAGTCGATGTGATCGTCGGATTTCCAGGCGAGACTGATGAGCTTTTCCTTGAAACCTACAATTTCCTGAACGATTTGGATATCTCCTACCTCCATGTTTTCACTTACTCCGAGCGTGCTAATACCCGTGCAGTTGAAATGGATGGCGTGGTTCCGATGAAAAAGCGAAATGAGCGGTCAAAAATGCTCCGAATCTTATCCGAAAAGAAAAGAAGGAAGTTCTACGAAGAAAATCTAGGAAAAACCTTTACAGTGCTTTTCGAAGAGGATATAGACGGAGGAAAAATGCATGGCTTCACCGAGAATTACATTCGTGTAGCAGCAAAGTACGATCCCATGCTCATCAATGAAACCAAACAGGTAACGCTTGACTACATTAACGAGGCCGGCAACGTGGAAGTGTTGGAGCCAGAGATGGTTTATGAGAAGCATTAATTAACCTTTTTCAGCCATTTATAATCTTCAAAACTGAACTGCTTTTTGTATTTTTAAAGTTATGGAGGCTTTTATGTATATCCTTAAATGTGGAAATGGGCTCTATTATGTGGGAAGCACTAAAAATCTAGAAAAGAGACTTGAACAACATCATTTAGGTGAAGGAGCGAATTTCACACGAAAACACCTGCCTGTTGAATTAGTTTATTATGAAACTTTTGAAAGGATTGATGAAGCATTTAAGAGAGAAAAGCAAGTTCAAAATTGGTCAAGAGCTAAAAAAAAAGCCCTGATTAATCGAGATTTCGAGGCTTTGAAAAACTTGAGTAAGGGAAAAACCTAGGTTCTTCTCACCTCGGCTTCGCTCGGTGAACGATGCATTGTTCTATTTAAACAGAGAGGGGGAAGAGAGCGGCGCAGCCGCTCTCTTCCCCCTCTCTGTTATAAAACCTCTTCGATTCGATGGCCGAGCGAAGTCGAGGCCCAAATATTTCAAGGAATTGATAAATACATTTTAACCCCCATCAAATACTGAAAATTTTTGCTTATTATTTCCGATCCTCATTAATTTTTATGAATGTTTGCTTTCAAACCAGTAACCAAATTATATTAAGCTCATTCGACTTCGCTCTATGATTGTTAACCTATAAATTGGATAAGAGAGGAGAATTCGATTTCCGAGCGACAGATAATGAGCTAGTCGAATCTATTCGAGGCCGTTTGAACTACTGGCATGATAGCAAATAATCATATTATTTTCCCTAATTTGAGATAAATAAAACTCTACTTTTTGTGAGCAAAAACACCTTAGCATTAACCCAAGACGAATCCTGGCTTGAGCCTTTTGCAGATAAGATTCAGGAGCGAACTGACCGCTTTTACAAGGCAATTCATGAAATCGAGCAAGCCATGGGTAGCATTCTCGAGTTTGCCAATTTCCACCAATACTATGGTGTCCACTGGGAACCCGTACGCCGAGGTTGGGTATATCGGGAATGGGCACCCGCTGCCAGACAATTGTTTCTGATGGGTGACTTCAACTGGTGGGATCGAGAGTCTCACCCCATGAAGCGCAATCACCGTGGCGATTGGGAGATTTTCCTACCTTTTGAGCAATACAAGCACACTTTCGTGCATCAGAGTAAAATCAAAGTACGAGTCATCGATGCCAAAGGCCGGGACTTGGATCGAATTCCTGCCTATACGCGTCGAGTCGTGCAGGATACCGAGACGCATGACTTCACAGCCCAACTTTGGTTCCCGGAGGAGGAATTCCGCTGGACAGATGAAAACTTCCACCTCGATGAAGCTGCTTCCATGCCCCTGATCTATGAATGCCACGTAGGAATGGCTCAAGAAAAGGCGGGAGTTGGTACTTATCGGGAATTCGAAGAAAATATCCTGCCCAGAATAAAAGCATCGGGATATAATGCCATTCAAATGATGGCAGTGATGGAGCATCCCTATTATGGTTCATTTGGCTATCATGTGTCCAACTTCTTTGCGCCCTCGTCTCGATTTGGCACTCCGGAGGAACTCAAATCCCTGATTAATACCGCGCACAAAATGGGCATCGCTGTAATTATGGACATCGTGCACTCCCATGCGGTCAAAAACGTGAATGAAGGCCTGAATGAGTTTGACGGAAGCGACCATCAGTATTTTCACCCCGGCAGCAGAGGCTATCATGAAGGATGGGACTCCAAGCTTTTTGATTATGGAAAGTGGGAAGTACAGCAGTTTCTCCTCTCCAATATCCGCTATTGGATGGAGGAGTTTCACTTTGACGGGTTCCGCTTTGATGGGGCGACCTCCATGCTTTACCATCATCATGGACATGTGAGCTTTGATTCGGGAGAAAAGTATTTTGACGAAGGGGTCGATCAGGATGCACTTCTTTACTTTCAGCTAGCCAATACATTGATCCATCAACTTAAGCCTTTGGCTATTTCCATCGCAGAGGAAGTCAGCGGGATGCCCGGACTATGTCGGAAGGTGGAAGAAGGAGGAATCGGTTTTGACTTTCGACTGGCTATGGGGATTCCAGACTTTTGGATCAAGACGCTCAAACACAAAACCGACGAACAATGGGACCTTTTTGAGTTATGGTATGAGCTCACCAACCGGCCCAAAAAAGAAAAATCCATAGCCTATGCAGAGAGCCACGATCAGGCCCTAGTAGGAGATAAAAGTATCGCCTTCTGGCTGATGGACAAGGAAATGTACACATCCATGTCCGTACTGGAGCAAAACCTGGTAGTGGACCGGGGAATCGCCTTACACAAAATGATCCGAATGATCACGCTTTCGCTAGGCGGAGAAGGCTATTTGAATTTTATCGGAAATGAATTTGGACACCCGGAGTGGGTGGACTTCCCACGGGAAGGAAATAACTGGAGCTACCAATACGCGAGAAGACAATGGTCGCTGGCCGACACGCCCCATCTTCGCTATGCCCAACTCTACGCTTGGGATCAGGTTATCATCCAACTGATCAAAGACCAGCAATTACTGCAATCAGGTCCAGCCACTCAACTCTACCTAGAGCCTGATAAAAAGATTCTAGCCTACAAGCGGGGTGATTTGGTGTTTGTTTTCTCCTTCCACCCAACCGAGTCCTATTTTGGACAAAAGATTCGATTTCCCGAGTCTGGCAGCTATCAGATTATCTTGAACTCAGACCAGCAGGAATATGGAGGCTTTGAACGGCTGGATCAGCAAGTGATCTATCAGACGGATAAAAACCAGGAAGTAAGCCTATACATTCCAAATAGAACGATGATGGTGATGGAAAAAATATGAAAATTAAATAAGGTGCATAATCAAGTAAGTTGTACTCAATATAAAATGAAGACAATAAACTTTGAACATATCCTTTCAGACAAAGAAATAAGTCATCTCCAAAAACTTATTGGAAAGGACTTGTGTGGAATTGGATCTGACTCAATTTCAATCGAACCTTCTAAACCAGAAACATGGATGTTTCACAAATGGATTGAGTTTTCAAATTGGACTGATAATCTAATTCAACGTTTAGAATACTCATTTTATGAAACCTATTCTGGAGACGACTTCATAGAACTAAGAATCGAATCGCTTACTAGGGAAAGGAAAGCATTAAATGCGGACATTAGTTTTGCAGGTAACGACAAGTTTACAATACAGAAAATTGAAACTTATGGGTATGACTCAGAATATGAAGTAGAGAATCTTTTTGATAACACCTCTAAAGTCGATTTGAAAAGAAAGGAAAAGTACAATGAGAAAATGCGAAGTGAAAATGTAATCCTCCTTTACAGTACGGATGGAAAACGGATATGGGTTGAATGTATGCATCCCTACTTAGAACTTATTGTGACGATGGATCAAGTCTATATAGAAAAGAGAATAAATCTGATTGAGACCGAATTTAATGCAAAGATGAAATTGAAACGAGAAATAATATAAATACTGAGCAACACTGTATAAGCGTAATGTGGGCTGAATGACTAAAAATGGCCATTTTACTCCCAAGAAACTTTGTAAGAAATAGATAGTTAATAGCTCTGAAATACCCCACGTTTCTTAGCTGCGGACCGTTTTCCAAAACTCAATGAAAAAGGCATCATTTATCTTACTATTCACACTTTGGCTAGCACACGGGGCTTTGGGACAGACTATTCAGGAAATTTTCAAGGCACTGCCATTCTCTTATACCGTCGAATTGTCAAGCGAAGCCAAGAACTTGTTGATAGAAGAAGGAAGCTATACTTTACCAATCGGAGATAGTCTCGAAACTATGAGAGTTGACTATCTGGCAGCAAAAGATTACATAAAGCTGCAGTATTATTTTACAACTGGGCAAAGTGGCTTTTTCGTCATTGAATTGAAAAAATTTCAAAAAATTGACGGTGCTCCAATTGTTGTTTATTCCAAATTCGGCGGGACACCGAGCGCATTTGAGCAGCATTCCCTAGTGACATTTGACTATAAGAATGGAACTCTGCAGTCCAATAAAACCCTTGGCCTTCCTGATGCCATAGAAACTGCCGTCTTTTTGAAAGAGAATCTTCCAGATAGCCTGAAAGAAGAAAAGATCTCGATTAGTACGAGTTACAATCTGAATCCAGAAAAATCAAATCAAGTGGAATATGAATTAATCCCTCAAAGCGATCAATTTGATCCATGGATTCAAACAAAAAAAATAACCTTTGAGTGGAATGGACATAGATTTCAAAAAATGTAGTAATTATTAAACCAAAAGCAATTACTACAAATCCAATCCCCTCACCCATTTTTCAGCTTCTGATTCTTTCTCAAATATTTTGTAAGGAACGGGCTGTTTTTGAAGGGAAAATATGACTCGCAAGACCGCACGAATGACCTTATTCGGGATCACATAAGCCGTCCCTTGACAATAATCCTGCATTAAACCACGATTTTCCCGAAGCCAATCAGCTTGCATTCGCTGATGGGACAAGGCGGGGATCCCTGCCTCTCGCGCATCAAAAATGATGGCCAACTTTTTTTTATGACGGTAGCAATCCCGAGTTTGGAATAAGTAACGTTGGAAATTCTCATCTGTACTTTTTTCGCCTGTAAAGCGAATCCGTATCAGCGGAAATTCCGATTCATCGATGGTGGCGTAGTCATTCATGAGAAGATAACTGACTGATGGCGAAAGGGTTTTTGATAACTTATCGATTCTAATAAAACAGCTTTCTCCACCTATTATTTTTGAAAATAAACCGGAAAAAAGTCTCGTCCTTTTTCCAATTCGAAGCTCCTTGCGATATTGCCAGTCCAAAAAATTTCAATCACTAGTATGTTGGATGCAGAAGCTACTCGAATTAATAAATACCTCAGCGAATTGGGTTACTGTTCTAGGCGTGCAGCCGACAAGTTGATAGAAGCTGGACGCATCACTATCAACGGGGAAAAGCCCGAAATGGGCACTAAAGTTCAAAAAGGAGACATCATTAGAGTAGATGGAAAGCGAATAGATGATAAGGGAGAAAAACCGGTTTATTTAGCCTTCAACAAGCCTGTAGGTATAGTCTGTACCACAGATACACGGGTTGAAAAAGACAATATTATCGATTACATCAATTACCCCAGTCGCATCTTTCCTATTGGAAGGCTCGATAAGCCTAGCGAAGGGCTCATCCTGCTAACCAATGATGGTGACATTGTCAATAAAATTCTCCGTGCCAAAAACAATCACGAAAAGGAATACATCGTCACGGTCAATCAGCCGATCACTCCTGAGTTTATCCGCAGAATGGGATCAGGAGTACCGATTTTAGACACTGTAACCCGAAAGTGCCATGTCGAGAAGATGGGCAGGAATCAGTTTAGAATCATTTTGACTCAGGGACTCAACCGACAAATTCGTAGAATGTGTACCTACTTGGGGTACTCCGTGACCAAACTCAAGCGCGTGCGGATTATGAATATTTCGCTGGACCTTCCTATCGGAAAATGGCGGGATTTGACCGAAAAGGAATTAGCCGAACTGAATGTCCTAATCGCTGATTCCTCGAAAACTTTTGACCCTAGCGAGGCAGAGGAGGATTGGAATTGAACTGCATTGATTAATCATATTGATAGATTTGATCGAATTATCTCTACTAACCGGGAAGGAAGCTGGGAGTAGGAAGTTTGCTGAAATTACACCTCAAAGCTTATTTTAGGCCCGAAAAGTCTCATTTTAAAAAAATGGGAAACATTAAAATTTAACCTAGATCTACATGCCAAAATGTGCTTTTCTTTCCATTGCCAATACCGAAGGTTGGTTCATTGATGATGATTTGGTTCATCCTCACCTTGAGGCACTTGACTGGCAAGTTGAAAATATTCCTTGGAATCAAGCTACCGACTGGAACGAATTTGACTTGGTTGTGGTGCGTAGCCCTTGGGACTATCAGCAGCATCTGCTGGAGTTTCAAAATGTCCTCTCTCAAATCCACCGCTCAAAGGCCATTCTGTTGAATTCCCTTGAACTGATGCAGTGGAATATTCACAAGGGATATCTGTTCGAACTCCAAGACAAAGGGGTAGAATTAGTGCCTACTATCCGCTTCTCGACGTTGGAAAAAGAGGCGATTGAACAAGCCTTTAGAACCTTAAATTCCGATCAGCTCATCGTCAAGCCCCTCATTGGAGCCAATGCCGATGATACTTTCTGGATTCGCAGAGATCGAGCAGAATCTTGGCAAAAAGCTCTTACCATTTTTGCTGAAAAAGAAGGAATGATCCAGCCTTTTATGCATGCGATTGTGGAAGAAGGCGAATTCTCTCTGATGTATTTCCAAGGTTCACTGAGCCATACGATTCTTAAAACGGTGGGCGAAGGAGATTTCCGAGTTCAGGAAGAGCATGGAGGCGGGGTAATTCCCATCGAAAAACCTGAAGCCGAACTACTGGAAGCTGCAGATAAAGCCATGGAAAGCTTACCTGAAACTCCTTTTTATGCTCGAGTAGATTTGGTCAGAACAGCCTCGAATAGCTTTGCCTTGATGGAGCTTGAATTGATAGAGCCTTGCCTGTATTTCCGCTTTGATGAAAAGTCTCCTGCCCTTTTTGCAGAAATGCTCGATCAATACTGGAAAAAGCATTTAGATCCAATTAGGAATTAAAGCCTTCTGCGGTTGGGATGCAGATAGACATAGCCGACCAATTGGTCATAGCGTGACCCCAAAGCTCTGAAGTACACAAAAACCTCGTATTCGTTTTCCGTCTCAAAAAAGCTACCTTCAAATTCCTCTGAGTCAAACTGCTGATCTCTCAAATAGGCATATTGGTAATCGTACCAGCCTTGCTTAAGCAGTAGCGTTGTTTCAAAAACTTTCAGCTCCGAATTCCATTGTAGCTTTGCTTCTGGAGTTGTACCCCAGTTGGTGAGCGAACCTACCAAATAGATGGGTTGAGAGTTTTCTGGAGCATTAAAACGAAAAGTCGTCAAAATATACTCGCTTTCTACTTCCGGGTCACCACCGGGTCGGTCATTCGTATTGACCAGATACTGTCCATTCAGATCCAGATATTGGGAATAAACTTCCGACTCACGGGGCTTATCTACCAAAGCATCCGCATAGATTACGTCAGGTTGCACTTCGATAGAAGCTACATTTACACCCGTCGCTCTGATAAACCGCAGATCGATAAACCGGAATTCGTTCCCTGCTGAAAAGGTATTACTCCCATCAAAATTCTGATAGCGAATTACCTTCGAACTCTCATTCAAGAAGGTAGGCTCTCCCAATAGTCTTGCTTGGCCCCACCGCTGATTTTGTCTAATGACGACCTTGACCTGATTGAGCGGATCCATCACCTCCCCTTTGGAATAATTGACCACCACATCCACCTGCTGACCTGATCTCCGGTCTTGGGTTCGGGCAGGGGGCACAATACTAGCACCTATTGTAAAAAGCTCCTCGTAAACCATAAATCGCTTGGTCAAAATCACATCTGATTCATCGCGACCTTTGAAGACTTTCACAATGTAGTTTCCTGACTTGGTGACCCTTGGCAAAGCAAAGCGATAATGAATGTATGGCAAACGGGTATTTACCGAATAATCATAATCCTGCACATTGAATTCATTGAATGAGGCCAAGAAGTCATTGTCCTTGAGCTGTGATTGTTCCCAATTTGCATCACAATGGATCAGTTTAGCCGTGTAGAGTTCAGGGTCATAGGCAATGTCATCAAACAACAAGATCAAGGGTCTTGAATCAGAAATACTGACACTTGGCGCGTCCAACTGACTATCGAATGCCGCTCCTAGCGGAAAAATCCGAACGGATTGAATATGATCCTTGAAGACCTTATCATCAAGCTGCGCATAGCTTGAATGAATCAAGAACATGGATAAAAAAAGTACTGTCAGTAGTCGCTTCATTTTGAAAAATTAGACAAATAAGTTCTTAATGAAAAATCAGCTTATGACCTCCTGCAATTTGGAAATATCCTCTACCAATTTTTCCCAAGACAAATTACTCTTGTCCAATCGAGATTTCACCTCCTCAAACTCCTTTTGCACCTTTTCGGCTGATTCAAGGTCTTCGTAGAGTTTTGGATCTGCTAACTTTACCTCCAGTGATTTGCTTTTATCTTCCCATCGCTCCAATTCCTTTTCCACTTGTTCGAGCTCATATTCTAATTTCCTCAAACTCTTTTTTGCCTCATTCAGCTCGGAATTTACGATGGGTGCCTTGACTTTTTCTTTCTTTGGAGCAGCTTTTTCCTCCTGCTTTTCTACTTCCTCCTGCTGACTTTTCCAAAACTCATACTCCTCATAGGTTCCAGGATATTCCTTGATTTGATGATCCTCGATGTACCAGATTTTATTGGCAACACCCCGGATAAAATGCCGGTCGTGAGACACCGTGATGAAGGTCCCCTCATACTGCTGCAAGGCTTGAATCAAAATATTGACCGATTGGAAATCCAGGTGGTTGGTCGGTTCATCCAGCAGGAGAAAGTTGGCTTCAGAAATCAAGGTTTTTGCAAGGGCAACTCTTGATTTTTCCCCTCCCGAAAGCACTTTTATCTTCTTGAAAACATCCTCGCTGGAGAAAAGGAAACAGCCTAGGACATTTCTAAGCTCAGTTTCAGTTTTGTTGGAGCCAGCCTGTACCATTTCCTGAATGATTTCATTGTCTAGGGTGAGAGCCTCCAATTGATGCTGGGCATAAAAGGATTTGATCACATTATGCCCTTCTGATCGCTCACCGGATATTTTTTCTGAGCCATCGATGATTCGCAAAAGTGTGGACTTCCCTTTTCCATTTGCTCCGATCAATGCAATTTTATCCCCTCGTTCAATTCGGGCCGTGGTATTTTGCAAAATCACGAGGTCTCCGTAGCTTTTCCCGATATGATCCAAGGTGACTACATGTCTGCCAGACTTTTGAGAAAATTTGAAATTAAAGTTCACAAAAGCCTCATCATTAACCACTTCTTGCACGCGATCCATACGTTCCAAAGCCTTAACTCGAGATTGAACTTGATTTGATTTAGATGCTTTGGCACGAAAACGCTCTATGAAGCGCTCGGTTTGCTTGATCATTTGTTGCTGATTCTCGTAGGCATTTTGCTGGATCTCCATCCGCTCCTTTTTCTCCTCCTTGTAGAAAGAGTAATTGCCTGCATAGGTCGTCAGCGTATGACTTGATACTTCTACGATGGTAGATACGCAATTATCCAAGAATGTCTGATCGTGAGATACCACCACCACAGCACCTTCATAGGTTTTGAGGTAATTTTCTACCCATTGAATCGACGGAAGATCCAAGTGGTTGGTTGGCTCATCCAAGAGAAGCAGTGCAGGACGCTCCAAAAGTAATTTTGCAAGCATCACCCGCATTCGCCATCCTCCGGAGAAGGTGCGAAGTGGCTTGGTGAGATCTTCCGTTTTAAACCCGATACCCTCAAGGACTTCTTCTGCTTTGGCCTTGATGGTATATCCTTCATTAGCTTCAAAGCTTTCCTGCAGACTTGCCAGACGATTGATTACATCTTCGGAGTAATCCGTTTCCATCTGCTTCAACACCTGATCGATTTCATCTTGCAAGGCCAAAGTCTCCTTGAATGCTGCCAATGCAACCTGTAAAATACTCTCTTCCGACTGATAGGAAAGCAGATCCTGATTCAAAAATCCAATGGTACAATCCTTCGCCTTTTGAACTTCACCACTTGAGGGCAGGTACTCCCCTGCTATGATTTTGAGAAGTGTGGACTTACCGGTACCATTTTGCCCTACCAATCCAATTTTGTCCTTGGGCTTGATATGAAGATTGGCATTTTCATAAAGCGGTCGTCCACCGATGAAGTAAGAAAGATTGTTAATCGAAAGCATGGCGCAAAAATAAGGATTAGACCGTTTATAGAGGCCTAGTATTAAAACAATCCAAAAAGAATTACCTTAATGAGATAAAATTTAAATTCCACGAAATGAAAACTTCTGCTTTACTTTCGAATTTCTTAGTGTTTCTATTGATCATATCTCATGCTAGTTGCCAGCAAAAAACTGGTAATCAGTCTAGTTTTAGTACACCAAACTCCAGCAATAAGCGATCGATCAAGGATGCTCAAGCCGATGTAAAGCTTGACAGAATCAAGTTGCCTGAAGGCTTTCAAATTGAAGTATGGGCTGCAGATATCCCAAATGCAAGATCCCTTTCTATTTCGGAAAATGGAGTGGTCTTTGTCGGAAACAGGCAGGAAAAAAATGTCTATGCGGTACTGGATGAAGATGGAGATGGCAAAGCAGACAGCAAATTCATCTTGGCAGAGGGTCTCCGAATGCCTAATGGCGTCGCTTACAAAGATGGAGATCTCTACGTAGCAGAAGTCAGTAAGATTCTTAAGTTTCCAAATATTCTTGACAACCTCACCAATCCAAAATATGAGGTGATTTTTGACGGATATCCCACAGAACGCCATCATGGATGGAAGTTTATTGCTTTTGGTCCCGATGGAATGCTCTACGTCCCAGTCGGCGCGCCTTGCAATATTTGCGAATCAGAAGATAAGATTTTTGCCTCCATCACCCGAATTGATGTCAACTCTCCCAATCCTCAGCCTGAGGTCTACGCCCATGGTGTTCGAAATTCGGTGGGATTTGATTGGCATCCTGAGACAGGCAATCTTTGGTTTACCGATAATGGTAGAGATATGATGGGAGATGATATTCCAGATTGCGAATTGAATGTAGCCACCACCGCCGGCCAACATTTTGGCTATCCCTACTGGCATGCCGGTGATGTGAAGGATCCTGAGTTTGGTTTGAAAGGTAAAGCAAAAGAAGCCTATCAGGCCCCAAAGGCAAAGCTTGGAGCACACGTGGCTCCACTTGGTATTCGCTTTTATGAAGGGGATATGTTTCCCAATAGCTATCAAAATCAAGCCATCATTGCTAAACATGGTTCTTGGAATAGAAGCAAGAAGTCAGGATACGATGTGGTTTTGGCAAAAATCAACTCTTCAGTGGAAGTAACAAAAGTAGAGCCTTTTGCAAGTGGATGGCTGGATGATGCTACTCAAGAAGTCTGGGGAAGGCCTGTAGATGTTCAGGAATTACCTGATGGCAGCCTTCTGATTTCCGATGATGTAGCAAACTGCATCTATCGAGTGAGCTACACGGGGAAATAAAATTTAAAGCAATTAGAACCCAAGCGGCAATTCGTAGGATGGAGAAACAGTTTGGGCAATGATTTTAATTTGCTCAGTTGAAAACTTGGGTAAGAACTGTCTCAAGATGTAGGCAGTTTCAGGATGAGATGGAACTGCTTTCATCTGGGAAAAATCCACCGATTCTTCAGATTCAAAATACCCGTAGTATTTCAATATACCTCCTTCAAAAACACATACTGCTACTTCATCGGGAGTTCTGCCAGGGATACAGATTTGAATTCCCTTTTTGCTCGCTTGAATATTCTCAATAAATGATTGGGCTTTGGAATTGTAGCTACCTGGACTAATTGCACTTCGACAAGCCCCTTCACAACGATCATCCTGGACAGTGGCACATGGAACGGAGCGAATGCCTGTCAGTTTGGAGCAAAGCTGGTAATTATCAACTGCATCCTTGAGAAAAAGCCTAGCCTCTTCCTGGTTAAAGAAAAACTCCAAAGGAGGATTATTTTTCCTCACTTTGGCTATTTGGAAGCGGGTAAAGCCACTCCCGTCTTGGTAAGAATACAAACCCCAAAGTTGAGAGGGTCTTTTGATTGCTGCATTGAATTTTGGCCAAATACGTTTGATTTCAAGCGTTTCCAATAGCAGAGCCATAAATTCCGAACCCGTCAATTCCCATTTTAGATCGGCCACTATGGCTTTGAGCGCCTGTTTTTGTACCAAAGCAGAATCACCCGAAAAATGAGACCGAAACCGCTCTTGAATGTTTATTGCTTTTCCCACATAAACCACACGGGAATTGGAGTCTAGCATGTAATAGACACCGCATTCGGTAGGGATCTGTTCGAAGCGGTGACTGGGAAAATTCGGGGGTAAAAACTGGAGTGCCTTTTTGCCCTTGACCAATTCATATACCACCTCGGGTTGCTTTTTGATCACTTGATCAAACAAGATTGCCGTAGCTTTAGCATCCCCCATGGCTCGATGCCGTGCCTCAATAGGAATTCGAAGATGTTCGCAAATTCTACCCAATCCATAAGATCTTAGGCCAGGAAAAGCCTTTCGTGAAAGGCGAACAGTACAAAGTTTTGATGGTGAAAAATCTTTATCCAATGCTGAAAAAGCCTCTCGAATAAAAGAAAAATCAAAATTTACCTGATGGGCTACAAAAACTCTATCCGCTAGCATTTCCCAAATCTGCTCAGCTACCTCCTCGAAGAGTGGAGCATCTTGAACCATCGCATTATCAATACCTGTAAGTCCCGTGATGTAATCCGGAATTCGCTGTTGAGGATTCAGAAGTGTTTGAAAAGTATCCTTGATTTCTGTTCCATCATGAATCAGGATGGCAATTTCTGTAATTCCTCCAAACTTGCTATTACCTCCTGTGGTCTCGATATCTACTACGGCAAACTCCACGCTGTAAGTTAGTAATTACTCAGAGCTCCTCGACAATCGTGACACAAAAGGTCAGATGCTTGTTCGCTTGATATGGCTTGTAATCAATCTTTCGGCACATCGCTCCCCGTCCATAGCGGCAGAAACAATTCCTCCAGCAAATCCTGCACCCTCTCCACATGGATAAAGTCCTTTGATTTCTGGGTGCTCTAGACTTTCGCGATCCCTTGGAATTCTTACCGGAGAAGAAGTCCGGCTCTCAACCCCGATGAGTTGTGATTCGTTCGTAAAATATCCACGCATCTTTTGCCCAAAAGCTTTGAATGCATCAGCTAATCTGCGAGAAATAAAATCGGGTAAAACTTCGCTCATATCCACTGCCTCAAGACCAGGCTGATAGGAAGTATCCAATAAGGAATTACTTACCTTTTTATTTACGAAATCTACCATTCGCTGAGCAGGTGCAACCTGAGTTTTACCCCCCATTTCCCAGGCTTTTCTTTCCACACTAGCTTGAAAGTGCATGGCTGCCAAAGGTCCGAACTTTTGAAACTCGGGTAAATCCTCCAACTCCACTGCGACAACCATTCCTGAATTGGCAAAGCGGCTATCCCTACGGCTTGGACTCATTCCATTGACCACCAACTCTCCGGGAGCAGTAGCAGCAGGAACAATAAAACCGCCTGGACACATACAGAAACTGAAAACCCCTCGCTGTTTACCCTTGAAATGGGTTTGATGTACCAATGAATAGGAAGATGCCGGTAAATAAGGTCCTCGGTCGACTTCGCAGTGGTATTGAATTCTATCGATTAGATTTTGAGAGTGCTCAATTCGAACGCCCAGGGCAAAAGGCTTGGGTTCTATCAGTACTTTTTTTGCATGAAGCAATTCAAAAATATCCCTTGCCGAATGCCCGGTTGCTAAAATCACTCCCTCTCCTAAAATCCTATCTCCATGCTGTGTGATGACACCTTTAATTTCAGATTGATCAATAATAAAATCCTCAACTCGGGTTCCAAAATGAATCTCTCCACCAGATCCTAATATTGTTTCCCGGAGCTTAGTCACGACCACGGGAAGCTTGTTGGTACCAATATGGGGGTGAGCATCGACAAGGATCTCTTCCGTGGCACCATGCCTCACCAAGATTTCTAAAATCCGGCGGATATCTCCTCGTTTTTTGGATCGAGTATAAAGCTTTCCATCCGAATAGGTTCCAGCTCCCCCTTCTCCGAAACAGTAATTGGAATCAGGATTGACAATATTTTCCTTATTAATCGCTGCAAGGTCTCTTCTTCGAGCTCTGACATCCTTTCCTCTTTCGATAATGATTGGCTTCACGCCTAGCTCTATCGCGCGGAGTGCAGCAAACATCCCGGCTGGACCTGCCCCTACAATTAGTATTCTTTCAGCATTTTCAACTTGGGGGTAATCAATGTCAATTTGAAGGCGGGAATCCGGGCTTTCTTTGATAAAAATTTCAGCTTCCACATTAACTCGGACCTTCCTTCCCCGCGCATCTATGGATCGGCGATTTTGCCTGACAAAGACCTCATCTTCTGAAGGTCTGATTCCAGCTTTTTGTAAAGCCGCTTTTTCAAACTGAACCTCATCGTATGCCTCCGAAGGGTCCAATTGCAATTGGAGTATTTTTTTCATGGTAAGGGTTCTATCCTTAAATCATGGCAAAATTACACAGAAAAAAGTCGAAAACTTCAAAAATAAAAAAGGCTACACCTAGGTAGCCAAACTTATCTCATACCGATTGAGTACTAATTCAACCTATCGAGGACTTCGAATCTTGAAGAATTGGAAATGAATTCTGGAACGATCGTTTTAAGATGCCCTACCAGTTCATTTTCGGAGTTTTTCAGTATCAAATCCTGGAACAAGTCGATCTGACCATCAATTTTATGATAAGCCGCCGGCATCACCTGAGCGATCTTGATTTTTGGATGGTGAGTTATCTTGACCGTTTCAAAATCATTCAATAACTCTTCATAAAGTTTTTCACCTTCCCTCAGTCCAGTGAAGATAATTTTGATATCCTCATCCTCTTTTTTACCAGAAAGCTGAATCATCTTCTTGGCGAGGTCTAGGATTTTTACAGGCTCTCCCATATCAAACACGTAGATCTCTCCACCATTACCCATTACCGCGGCCTCTAATACCAACTGACATGCCTCAGGAATGGTCATAAAGTAGCGGGTAATTTCCGGATGAGTCACTGTCAAAGGACCTCCATGTAGGATCTGCTTTTTGAAAAGCGGAATGACCGAACCATTCGAACCTAATACATTGCCAAATCGAGTAGTGATAAACTTGGTGTGATATTTTTTATGATTGACCTCCAAATACTCATTCAAAGCCTGCACATACATTTCTGCTGCGCGCTTGCTAGCCCCCATTACATTCGTAGGATTCACTGCCTTATCTGTGGAGACAAATACAAACTTATCGACCTGAGAAAGTACGGATAGGTCTGCCAAAACCTTCGTTCCAATCACATTGGAATGAATAGCCTCCTCTGGATAATTTTCCATCATCGGCACGTGCTTGTATGCTGCCGCATGGAAAACCACTTGAGGCTTAAAGGTTTTGAAGATTTCTTTCATCTTCTTTTTATTCCTTACATCTCCCAACACTATTTTAATGGGGCAATAGGAATAATTTTCCTTAAACTCATTTTCGATATCATAGAGTGCAGACTCCGCAATATCCAATAAGATCAATAATTTGGGCTGATAATGGGCTATTTGTCTGCAAAGCTCACTACCGATTGAACCTGCAGCACCAGTGACCAATACTGTTTTATCTATCAAATCCTCATGAATCTGGGGATTGTCCAAAATGATCTGCTCTCTGGAAAGAAGATCCTCAATTTTAATTTCACGTATTGCACCGGCAGTTAGACCGCCATTGATCCATTGGTCCACAGGAGGGACGATAGAAACAGAAATCCCGAGTTTCAAGCATTCGTCAATGATCTCACGTTTCCGAAGGACGTCCAAATCTCGAACGGCAATTATCAGCTCCGTGACCCCATATTGATCTTTGAGCTTTGCCAATGATTTGATGCCGTGAAAGATTCTAATCCCTGCAATGTTTTTACCCTCCTTTTTAGGGTCATCATCCAAAAACGCGATGGTATTGAAATTACTATTGCTGTCTCGTTTAATAGCTTCCTGAGCAATCAGCCCAGATTCACCGGCACCGAAGATCACTCCACTTTTTTGTTCCTTGACGATAAATCCATTCTTCAAGTAAACGAAAAGCTCTTTCACCAGTAATCGGTAAAAAATCAGCATAAATAAGGAAGAAAGGCTGGCGATGATAAGAACCGAAGTAGGTAATAAAAACCTATCATTCAGGAAATTGCCATGAAAGAAGTTAAGAAAGAGAAATAGAACAAAATTGATAAATACAGTCTTGAAAATATTTGATCCATCCTTAAATCCCGTATGTCGTACAATACCTTCATAGGATCGGGTATTTTGCATGACGAGCAATCCTCCGATCATGAATGTGAAACTTCCAGCTACGGCATCATTCTGCTCGATTACGGCTAATTCAAAGTTGAAACGAACCAAATAACCAAATAAGGCGCAATGAAAAAGAATTACAGAGTCAAGAGTGGCTATGATCCACCTTGGGAGGATTTTTAACCTTGCTAAAAAATTCATAGTAAATATTTATTCAAATAATCTGTTTTAACTGATGACCAAATAAAACTTGCTCAAAATAAGTCATTTTACTCATTACCACAAAACATCCTTATGTTTTTTCAAAATCGATCCAATTTTATTTTGCACTTTTCCAATATTCCTTAATTGAAATAGGATATACGGAAAACATTGACGATTTAGATCGAAGAAGGAAAGAATTGCATTTAAATTCTATTCTAGGCACTTATTTTAGCTTTTACACTTCTAGTCCCCTCAAATCTTCCCATGCTTACATGGCCCGTTTGTGAAACACCCTTTCCCTGAAGCACATTAAAAAAAGTAATAAATAAAATTTTAAGGTCTAGGAATAAGCCGAAGTTCTCAACATACCAGACATCAAAGTCGAATTTTTCTTCCCAAGAAATTGTATTTCTGCCATTAATTTGTGCCCAGCCACTTACGCCGGGAAGCACAAGATGTCTCTTTCTTTGATTTTCATTGTAAAGTTCTAAATAATCAACCAAAAGTGGTCTGGGACCAACCAAACTCATTTGGCCTGCAAGAACATTAAGAAGTTGTGGAATCTCATCCAAAGAGCTCTTTCGGATAAATTTTCCCAGGGAAGTAAGTCTCTCTTGATCAGATAACAAGTTCCCACTCTCATCGCAAGAGTCAGTCATCGTTTTAAATTTGAGAATATTAAAAATCCTCTCATCCTTACCTGGTCTTGGTTGCTTAAAAAAGGGATCACCCTTATGCGTGATTGATAAAAGAATCAAGAGAAACAAAAAGACTGGAGAAAGAACTAGAAATAATAGCCCTGCTAGGATTATATCCAAAGTTCGTTTCCCAAATTTTCTATACCACACAGCTAAAAGGTTTTAGCAAGCTCCTTCTTGAAAATGTCAACAATTCTTTCCTGATCTTCAAAAGTCAAATTTACTGAACTAGGAAGACAGATACCTTTGTGAAAAAAGCTTTTCGCTACATTCCCTCCGAAGTATTTGATTTCTTTAAAGACAGGTTGGAGATGTAGTGGCTTCCAAAGAAATCGGGTTTCAATGTCATTCTTCATCAAAGCTACTCGAACCTGATCATTTGAAAAGCCGGTAACCTCTTCATCAATCAAAATGGCTGTCAGCCAAAAATTTGACTTAGACTCGTTTGCTTCAGGCTGGAAAGAAATCCCAAGAAATCCTTCAAGGAGTTTTCTGTAATTAGCGTTAATCTCTCGTCTCTTCTCCACAAATTCGTCGAGCTGTTCCAATTGTGCCAAAGCTACAGAGGCGCATAGATTATTCATTCGGTAATTGAAACCAATTTCCAAATGTTGATAGTAAGGCAAATCCTCCCTAGCTTGAGTTGAAAGGTATTTTGCTCTTTGGATCAAGTTAATTTTACTACTAACCAAAGCCCCTCCACCTCCTGCTGAGAGAATTTTATTACCGTTGAATGAATAGATCCCAACATCTCCAAATGTTCCACAGTAATCACCTCGATAGGTACTTCCCACAGCTTCAGCAGCATCCTCTATGATGGGAATTTGATATCGAGATGCAATAGACATGATTTCCTGAATTTTGGCAGGCATTCCAAACAAATGCACTATTACAATCGCTTTAGGCTTTTTTCCGTTTGCTATTCGATCTAGAATGGCATCTTCTAAAAGTTCTGGGGAGATATTCCATGTTTCAGGTTCGCTATCAACAAAAACGGGGGTGGCACCAAGATAAATTATCGGGTTTGCTGAAGCACAGAACGTAAATGTCTGACAGATAACCTCATCCCCTTTACCAATTCCTAAAAGTACCATAGAAAGGTGTAGGGAACTAGTGCCAGAGTTTAATGCTACGATTTCATGAGAGGATAACTTATTTGAGAATTTTTCTTCAAATGAGTCAATAAAATCTCCGTTGGTCGCAAGCTGACCTGACTGAATCGCCTTTTTAGAATACACCTCTTCGTTCCCATTAAAAAAAGGAATCGAGAGCTTTATACCATTTGACATTTAATGACTTAGGGGTGAATCTGATGGAAACATATTACTAATCCAACAAAAATCCAACCAAGTGCTATAAAAAATAATTAATACTAAAAAGAAAATAAAAGTTAATTATAATTAATGGGGGTATTTTCAAAATCTTTTATAGAAACTTTTGACTTTTGATTCCCCTTCTTTGAGCCATTGCTATTCTTACCATTGGACAAAATATTTGGCTCTTTGGAAACTTTCTTTTTCACATATTTAACTGCTATCTTATCTAGCCTGAAACCAAGCCCCAGAGTAATCGCTGAAATTACCGGTAGTACAATATGATCAGAAAGATCTTTCATTAGAATAACAGAACCAACAATTAGTATTTGAACAAAAACCAAGATAAGTGCTACTTGATTGTGCTTCAATCCCATACGCATCAAAAAGTGATGTACATGGCTTTTATCCGGCGTCATCGGGCCTTGTCCTCTAAGGATTCTCCTTGTAAATACCCTCGCCATATCATAAAGAGGATATATCATCAGCGCTATACCTGATGAAAAAACTGGGCTAAAACGCCAGCTTGCTCCTTCAGGAAGTGCTGCATTGGATTCCATAAAAGCAACAACAAGTGCACCTAAGGTAAAACCAAGGGTCAAAGAACCAGTATCTCCCATGAAAATCTTAGCCGGATGCCAGTTGAAGATTAAGAAACCTAGTATGCCTCCAAAAAAACTAAAGGATAAGACAGCATAACTTTCCAAACCTTGAAAAGCAAACCAAGTACCTAAAAGCCCTGAAACAACCAGACCTGTGCTTCCCGCAAGGCCGTCTAAACCGTCAATCAGGTTGAAAGCATTGGTCAAGGCTAAAAGCACGAACGCGGAGAATCCATAAGAGACAAAAAGGTGAAGCTCACCTATTCCTAGAAATCCATGCAAGTCCCTGATTCGAATATCTCCCATCACGACAACCATCGCAACAGCAACAAGCTGACCCAAAAGCTTCCTTGATGCCTTCAATTCCACCAAATCATCCCGCAAACCTACAATAAACATTAGACCGATTGCTCCCAAAAGATATCGTATGTCAGGAAGGGGGAATTGCCAACCCCATATAGCCATAGCAGCAGAGGCAGCGACAAAAAATCCAATACCACCCATAGATGGAACGAACTTTTTGTGGATTTTTCTCCCGCCGGGTTGATCTCCAATCTTGGCTCGCCAAAGCACTTTGATAATGATTGGCATCACTAAAAAACCGACTACAAGGGATGTAAGAATTACAAATAAAAATAACATAAAATAGAATGTTTCACTTTTCAAAAGTACAGATTTAACAACTTAAAACCCAATTCATTAATAAAAAGATAATGAAATGATTAATATACTACCTTGTCTACAAAATGTAATAAATTTATAAAGTGTTTTTATATCGACTTGAAATGCATTTTTTATGATTTTAAATAGTATAATAAGAACAGATAAAACATTTTTTATTTTTAACAGAAGAATTACTTAACATAAACCCTTGAGGCATTTTTTTGAAGAGTAAGTGTCCCGTTGAGATTGACACCAACTCCCATCCCAAATATCACTTTGTCAAACCCAGCCGGCAACTCAATACTTATTTCCTCATCTCCCAGATTGTGAACAACGAAAATCGCTTGACCCTTATGAACTCTGGAGTAAGCCATGATGGGTTTTGAATATTCGCTTGAAGGAAGACTCAATTTTCCTAAGGCTAAAGCTGGATAGGTATTCCTTAGATTGATCAGGCTTTTGTAATGATTGAAAATACTATTAGGATCATTGCGCTGCAAAGCCAAAGGAGTCACTTCACTGTCGATACTGTATTTTGGCTCTATCCAAGTAGCCCTACCTTTATCCTTCGCTTTCACATCCCAAAGGAATGGCTCCCGAATATGTTCATCTGGCTTCAACCCTTTCATACCTATTTCCTCTCCATAGTACAAGTAAGGAGCTCCGGGCATCGTAAGCATCACTGCAATAGCCTGCTTGTACTTGTCCACGTCCTCACCCAATTCATTCAAAAGCCTAGGTTGGTCATGGTTGGATGAAATAGTCGCATCAATAAACTCAGGAGTAATATTTTGATAGAAATCCAAAATCTCCTTTTGCTTCTTGGGCAATAACATCCCATCAGCAGATTTGAATGCTTCCAAAAGGGTGTAATGGAAATCAAAGTTGAAAAGGGCCGGAAGACCTGGAAGATATGGGGCTACAATCTCTTTCTTGTCATAAACTTCCCCTACTAAATAGACATCTGGTTTTATTGCCTCCATTTTAGCACGAAACTCTTTCCAAAACTCATGATTATCCAAAGGTCTATCATCCGGGAAAATATGCTTTGCTGCATCCAGTCTAAAGCCATCAACTCCAACCTCCTCTAGCCAAAACCGACCAATTTCATAGATTTCCTCCCGTACCTTGGGATTATCAAAATTCAAATCAGGCATTCCTCCCCAAAAGAAGCCATAGTAGTAGTCTTCTCCTGAACCTGGATCATGCCATTGACGGATATTGTCGGAGTCCAGTGTAATCACTTTCTTATTCAAAAAATCGGCGATCGTATCTTTTTGAGCCCAGACGTAATAATCTCTGTAAGCATTATCTCTACTCTTTTTACTTTCCTGAAACCAAGGATGTTCTGTAGATGTGTGATTGATGATCATGTCAATCACGATTTTGATATCTCGCTGATGAGCTTCCTCTAGAAGGCGCTTGAAATCCTCCATGGTCCCATAGTCTGGATGTACCGCCTTATAATCCGTCACATCATATTTGTGATAGGTCGGTGACGGCATAATAGGCATAAACCAGATGGCATTTGCTCCCAATTCCTGCACATAATCCAGCTTCTCGGTGACTCCATTGAAGTCTCCTATTCCATCCCCATCAGAGTCATAGAAAGACTGCACGAAAATTTCGTAGGTAACACCCGCATCTGGCCAGTAGTTTTTCACCTCCGGCTCTTTTTCCTGATTACAAGAGAAATAGAACAAAGACAAAATGAGTGCGATTAGAGTAGATTTAGCTTTCATGATGAGTGAGCTTTTGGGAAAAAAGAAAAGTCACTTTTGAAGGTGACTTTTCAGAACTTAAACTGATTTAGTTTCTATTGATAGCATTGAGCATATCGAAGGCCATTTCCAGACGCTTCACAAAGTTCTCCTCTCCTTTGCGTAGCCAGGCACGTGGATCGTAGAATTTCTTATTTGGACTATCCGGACCATCTGGGTTACCCAATTGAGTTTGAAGATAGCCTTCATTTTTCTTGTAGTAATTCAAGACGCCTTCCCAAGTAGCCCATTGCATATCTGTATCGATATTCATTTTGATTGAACCATAGGAATTGGCTTCCCGAATCTCTTCTACAGAGGATCCTGACCCACCGTGGAAAACAAAATTTAAGGGTTTGCCACTTGTACCAAATTTCTCATTGATATAATCCTGAGAATTCTTGAGAATAATTGGCTTCAAGCTTACATTTCCTGGCTTGTATACTCCATGGACATTACCAAACGCTGCAGCGATGGTGAAAAGATCACTTACTTTTTTCAAATGCTCATAGGCGTAGGCGACTTCCTCAGGCTGAGTATACAGCTTCGATGAATCTACGTCAGTATTATCAACCCCATCTTCTTCTCCACCTGTCACCCCAAGCTCGATTTCAATCGCCATTTCCAATTTTGCTAGCTTTTTGAAGTAATCTACCGAGATTTCGACGTTTTCTTCCAAAGGCTCTTCTGAAAGGTCAAGCATGTGAGAACTGAATAGCGGCTTGCCATGAGCAGCAAAATGCGCCTCCCCTGCTTCGATCAAGCCATCAATCCACGGCAATAATTTCTTTGCAGCGTGATCGGTGTGCAAAATAACGGGAACGCCATATGCTTCAGCCATTTGATGAACGTGATGAGCACCTGAGACAGCTCCAGCGATGCTAGCCTGCTGCTTGTCATTTGCAAGACTCTTTCCTGCGAAAAATTGAGCCCCACCATTTGAAAACTGAATAATGACTGGAGAATTAACCTTTTTGGCTGTTTCCAAAACGGCGTTCACCGAATTAGTTCCAATCACATTCACTGCCGGAAAGGCAAACTCATTTTCTTTGGCATAAGCATAAAGATCACTAAGCTCTGCCCCGTATTTTACTCCTGGTTTAAATTTCATGGATTAATAGGTTTGGTTATCTCTTAATAAAGCGCTGATGCAGCACTCGTCTGGTATTAAACGCTTCAAAGATATAAATCCCATTTTGAATATTCCCCAAATCAAATTCTAATTTCTGTCGGATGTCTTGTGACTGACCCGACACAATCACTCTTCCACTCATATCGATAATTCGATAATTGGCAGCATTCATCCCTTCTGGAAGCTCTACAGTAAGCTTTCCGGTAGTCGGATTAGGATAAATATTGAATTGACCTTCGGGAATAATTTCATCCGGAATCGAAGTGACAAAATCCTCCTGCAAAATCCCATCCTCTGGCTTTGGCAAAGGCTCGCTGGTAAAGAGCAAGAATTCAGAAGCGCGAAGGTTGAAATTGACTGTGGTCGAAGTGATAGTCAATTCCTCTCCTGTGAAATAGTTATACCATGTCCCTGTCGATGGAAATGACAAGGGAACATTGCCAGCAGTCCCAAGTCCGAAGTTCCCGTGAATCACAACATCCATATCAGGGTGCTCCAGAATAATTGATTTCACTCCCCCACTCAGATTAAGCGTGGTTTTTTCTGGTTCATTGAATGCTTCATGGGACTTTTTCAGCTTGATCATTTCTTGATAAAGCTTGAACAAGCGAATACGCTGTGGGTCATTCAAATATTCCCAGCGTGTTGGTTTGATGCCAAGACGATCATTATTGAGCTCTTCATCATAGCCAAATTCACCAAACTGCCAGAGCATCTTAGGTCCGGGCACACTAAAATAAAAGGCTGTCAATAACTGATTCCGGTTGACTGCATTTTCTAACTGTCTCAAATTGACCGGAGATGTCTTTCCAAAATTTAAGGACTCCCACATGACACGTTCTTCGTCGTGAGATTCTTGGTAGGCTACCAGATTTGGGTCATTCCAACCTCTATTTCCATGATAGGCCCAGCCAAAGTCTTTATTTTCACCTTTGGCCATTTCCCGGAAATCAAAATTCATATTACCCCAAAACATCATCCCGTAATCGGCCAGTTCTTTTTCTTCGTCATTGGCAGAGAGATGCTCCAAAATAACGTAGGCATCCGGATGATTCGCCTTGATTCGATCATAAATTCCTTTCCAGATTTTTATCCGACTAGGGTCATACTGAGACCAAAGACCTACATTATCACCTGTGTTGACCTGAGTAAAGCCTTTGCTCAAATCAAATCGAAAGCCATCGAATTTGTATTCAGTCAACCAGTAATTATTAACCGAATCAACAAATGCTGCCGTGTAAGGGCTCTCGTGGTTGAAGTCATACCCCACATTAAATGGATGCTTTGCCACTCGATTGAGCCAAGGATTATCCTCGGTTGGTGCGCCGTAGTCCCCATCATTGTACAGTCGGACAAAAGGATTCTGACCAAAGGCATGATTCAGCACCATATCCAAAATCACCATAATTCCCCTACCATGGGCCTCATCAATCAGCTGCTTGAGGTCATTTTTGGTACCATAAAACTTATCAGGTGCAAAAAAGAAGGATGGATTGTATCCCCAAGATAAGTTTCCTTCAAACTCTCCAATTGGCATGAGCTGAATGGCATTCACTCCCAAGTCCTCTAAGTAGTCAAGTCGCTCAATCACTGCCTTGTAGGTTCTTCGATCATCAAAATCCCGAACCAACAACTCGTAAATCACGAGTTCCTCAGAGTCAACCTTTTGGTAATTGACATTTTTCCAAGTATAAGGAGTTTGTGCAGTTTGGAGAAAAGAGGCCTGGAACTCCGTTTTACCACTTGGGTAGGGTTTGAGTCCAGGATAGCGCCCTTGATCGATAATTTCCTGATCCAAAAATGGGTCGGAAATTTTATCGGCGTATGGATCTCCTATTCGAATGCTTGCATCGACTAGATATTGGAAAATGTATTCCTGCTGAGGTGTTAGACCTGAAATTTTCAACCAAAAGATTTCTCCATCAGGAGTTCTCTTCATTTGATAATCAGGCAGCACCTTCCAATCATTAAAATCTCCAATCACATGCGCAATTCGCTTTCCGGGTGCTTGCAAGGCTAAAATCACTTCGGTATCAGAGATGTAATTGATCCCAAGCTGGGTTCCTTGAGGAAGTGGGGCCTGCTCTGATTCTGTAAAGACATTGATGGTGACTGCTTCAGAATCTGTTTCATCACCCAAAACAGCTTTTGCTGTCAATGTAAAAGTTCCCGCCTCGGTGGCAGAAAACTGGTAGGAAAGCGAATTAACGCTTTGTGCTTCAGCAACCTCAGTTCCATCCAGTTCAAAACTAATATCCGAAGTAGCAGAAGTCTCAGCTTTGAAAGTATAGCTTTCTCCTACTTCTAGTGAAATCTCATTTGTGGCTGGGTCTGTAATATTTACAGTAAATCCCTGCGCTAAATCAATAAAAAAGTCTCCATTTGAGGAGGTTTTTCCTTCCAGAGTGCCGGCTGCATTTCTAAAAACGGCTCCCAATCGGTAAATGGTTAGGTCATTTGGATTATCAAAAAAGTCATTAGGTGTGAGTTCAAAAGTGTAAATATTAGCCTCACCTTCCACCTTGGTCATTTTTGCATTGGGATCAGCAGTTCCCCACTGGAAAGGAACAATGGACCAAGTCGTAGAATTTGGTCCCTCAGTGACGGCTCCAATATGAATATAAACGTCGCAATTACAATTAGCTAGGCCAGTAGTACCTTTAGACGCATCGTAGATTATTTTGACTTTCTCAGCAGCATTCGGAACAGAAGGGTCTGTCGTGACCTGTGCCAAAGATGGAAACCAAAAAAGGGTAAAAAGAAAGTAGATAAAGACGCACTTGATTGGTTTCATTTTTGGGAATTTGATAAATGATAAACCGACTCCAAACCAAATTATGCTTGGAGTCGGTAAGTAAAAATCTTGATTGGAATTAATTTTTAGTCATAGTGTAAAGAACCTCACCTGGAGTACGGAAGTCAAGGGTGATTGTGTAATTTCCTGCTTCAGACACTGCAATGTTTGCTCCATCTGCTTCAAGTTCGCCATTGGCGCCTCCGAAATTAAATGCCCAGTCCTGATTAGCTCTAAACTTCATTTCTCCTTCTACAAGATCCTCAGTGATGGTCAAGACATTCTCATCCCTGTCAAAGCTCATCTTGGTTTCAGAATCCCAGCCCCCTGCTGTAGCACTTCCGATGATTCCCCAATATAAAGGACCACTTAACTCATAAGTTTTTGCCCCTAGATCCACTTTCATTAGATAAGTTCCGAAGTCTGTCACTTTAATATTTTCTCCGTCTCGGTCAAGTGTACCATCAGCACCATTATCACCATAATTCACGTCCCAGCTATTGGTTTCATTGACTTTAAACTCACCAGAACCACCTGGAAGAATGTGCACATAGCCTTCAAACACATTGTCAAAGTTAACTGACTTCAGTACCGTCATTTCGTTTTCTGGATTCCATCCTTGATAGTCACCAGGAACGTACATTACTGGAAATGCGACATCAGCATTATAAGGGGTCACGGTAAGTCTTACAGACTCACCAAAAATTGGTGATAATGGCTGTGAAATTGAAGCTTTTACCCGAAAATCCACCTCAGTAGGGGTATCGAACATAGCTCCTTTTGCAAGCACTTCATCGTTTAGGTCTTGCGCCATTACTTCAATGATATTTGAAGTCGAAGAACCTAGGGAAACTGGATTTGCAAAATTAGATCCTGCTAGATCCATCTCCAGTTCGTAAGTCACAGAACCTGTCATACCGAAGTCTGCGGCAGTAACAGTAAAAGGAATCAACTCTTCTGGATTATCAACACTCAAGGTTAGACTAGTGCCAGAGCTTGGGCTTGATAAAGTTGAACCAGTTTGTGGAATAATGGGGGGCATTTCATAGTTTTCACAAGCCCACATCGCAGGAATTACTGCAACCATCCAACCTAGTTTTTTTAAAATTTTCATAGTAATTGGAATTGTTAATTGATTTTGGTTTCGATTTTACCGCAGACTTGGAAAAGTACAATTTAGAATCCTCTCTAAGCTTCTCAGACCAAGTCCGATCTAGATAATCTTATGAAAATATAATTTGAGGCTATACACAAAGCAATAGGTTTTGAAAAAATATTGGGACTATTTTCGATGCAATCGGTTGCGTTAACGTTTGCATAATCCGCAATTTTTTGAATTAAAATTTGGTGGAATTGAGAAAATTCAAAGATTAGAGTGTAAAACCTTTTTTGGACTTATTCATTTAAGTCCGATTTTGTTTTAACTTAGATTCTCGGAATAATATAATTTATGAAAATAGGACAAGCTACCATCAAGGATATCGCTCGGGAACTGAATGTTTCCTCTTCCACGGTTTCGAGAGCATTGAAAGATTATCCCGGGATCAGTGACGAAACCAAGCGAAAGGTCAAGGAGCTTGCAGAAAAGCTTAACTACCGACCCAATGCCATTGCCCTATCCCTTCGAAAGAGCCGCTCTTTTACGATCGGAGTTATAATTCCTGAGGTGGTTCATTTTTTCTTTTCCACAGTGATTTCCGGAATTGAAGAGGAGGCAAATTCTAGAGGGTACAATGTGATTCTGACCCAAACCAATGAAAAACTGGACCGGGAAAAATCCAGCATTGACACCATGCTATCCAATCAAATCGATGGATTTTTAGTCAGCCATTCGAAAGAAACAGAGGATTTTGAGCACTTTTCTAAGTTATTGGATCAAGGCTATCCCATTGTATTTTTTGATCGAGTACCGCAAATACCCCATGCTGTCAATGTCACTGTGGATGATTATAAGGGGGCATTTGATGCAGTCAGTCACCTGATTCAACAAGGATACAAACATATTGTCCACCTATCGGGACCAAAAAACCTAACCATCAGCACCGAAAGAATACGAGGATATAAGGATGCATTGCTGGCACATGGAATTGAAATCAATGATGCACTTATTGTAGAATGCCCACTCGGAACTGATGATGAAAGCAGGAAAACAACCAGGCAGCTGCTTGAATCGATGGAAGAACGACCCGATGCTTTTTTTGGAAACAATGATATGGCCGCAGTCGGAGCGATGTTGGCCTGCAAAGATTTGGGATTGAGAGTACCTGAGGACATTGGTGTGGTAGGCTTTTCGAATTGGCAGTTTTGTTCGATGATTGATCCAGGTCTTTCTTCTGTAGCTCAACCTGGGTTTCAAATGGGTGCAAAAGCTACCCAATTACTTCTTGACTTAATTGAGAAAAAGATCAATCCAGAAGATATAAAAGAGTCGATTACACTTCCTACCGAACTTTTAATCCGAAAATCATCTGTTCGCTGATTTTTTTTAAAAATTTTAGAAAAAAATGTGCAATCGATTGAATAGGGATATTTTAATCGTTATGCAGCATTTCCAACTTGATCGAGTTTAAACGCATCTTTGCCACTTCTTTGATTTCATTTTTCCTATCGGTAAGGTTTATAAATTAGCGTTTTAGCTGAATCAGTCAATTACCGTACATGCAACAAGAGCAAACTCAAAAACAAATCTTCAGTTCTTCTTCCAAACACCAAGGATGTGGTTCTGTAATTTCTTGGGAGCAAATCGAAGAAGGAATAAAAGGGAGTTTTCAGCGAGGATTCTTCCGCATTACTTTTTCCAACGAAGCAATCGCTAGAATTCAAATTAGCCAATCTGAATCCTTTGAAGAGAACCCTTATTCCGTGATCAAAAGAGACCCATTTTATGCTTTTGATTTAGAAGAGGAAGAAAAATATCTACATCTCAAAACTGAAACCCTAAAGGTCCAGCTAAATAAAGTCAATGGAGTAATAAAATTTTATGACAGCCAAGGCCATCTCCTCAATGAGGATGATACTTTGGGAACAGCTTGGATAGGTACTGAGTTGAATTGCTACAAGAAAGTGCAAGAAGGTGAACGATTCATTGGCTTAGGTGAAAAAACGGGCGGTCTTGATCGAAGCGGTAAAGCCTTCACCAACTGGAATACGGATTACTTCGCTTATGGTGTAGGAGATGATCCACTTTACATGAGTATCCCTTTCTATGTAGGAATTCATTCCAAAGGTCAATACGGAATTTTCTTTGATAATACGCACAAGTCCGTTTTCAATTTTGGGGCAAGCACCAATCGCTTCATGTACTTTGGTGCTGAAGATGGAGATATGGATTATTACTTCATCCACCAAGCATCAGTATCAGGGATCATTTCAGAATTTACCAATCTCACAGGTCGAATGGAACTTCCGCCGATTTGGTCTTTAGGCTTTCAGCAGTGTAGATACAGCTATTATCCGGATTCTGAAGTATTGACTTTGGCAAAAACCTTCCGAGACAAGGACATGCCCGCAGATGTGATCTACCTTGACATCCATCACATGGAAGCTTATAAGGTTTTTACATTTGATGGAGAAAAATTTCCTGATCCTAAAAGCCTCATCAAGCACCTCAAAAGTCTTGGTTTCCGAGTGATTGTCATCATGGATCCCGGAATCAAAGCCGAAGAAAACTATCTCCCCTATCAGGAGGGACAGTCGAAAGACCTTTTTGTCAGATACCCTGATGGGGCCGAGTACCAAGGTCAAGTTTGGCCAGGCTGGTGCGCTTTCCCCGATTTTACCAAAAGTGAAACCAGGGAATGGTGGGCAGAGAAAATGGCTTTTTACACTGATGCCGGAGTGGATGGCTTCTGGACAGATATGAATGAGCCAGCCTCTTGGGGTCAATTTACTCCCAATCTGATCGAATTTGATTTTGAAGGTGAAGGTGCTTCCCATCGGAAGGCAAGAAACATCTATGGGATGCAGATGGCTCGAAGTGCACAAGAAGGCTCAAAGTTTAATTCCCCAGAAGAGAGACCTTTTGTTTTGACACGCTCTGGATTTGCCGGAATACAGCGCTATGCAGCTGCTTGGACTGGTGATAATGTCGCAAGCGAAGAACACATGCTCGCCGGAGTTCGGTTGGTGAATAGCCTAGGAATTAGCGGCGTATCATTTGCAGGATATGATGTGGGAGGTTTTGCAGGAGAAGCCAGTAAATCTTTATTCGCAAGATGGATGAGTATAGGTGCATTCTCTCCTTTCTATCGAGCTCATTCCATGATCAATAGTAACGATGCTGAACCTTGGGCTTTTGGCGAAGAGGTGGAAGAGATATCAAGGAATTACATGAAGCTTCGATATGCTTTATTGCCTACGATTTACTCCAAATTCTATTCTAGCACTCAAACGGGTTTACCCATTTGTGCAAGTCTCGCTATCGACTACCCACTTGATCAAAAAGTATATCATTCGGCATACGAAAACGAATACCTATTCTGTGATACATTCTTGGTGGCACCTGTGGAAAGCACCAAAGAGATCACTAAAGTTTATCTCCCCGAAGATGATTGGTACTATCTATATACCGACGAATTTTACGCTGGAAAGAAAGAAATATATCTTGACTGCCCTCTAAATTACCTCCCAGTCTTAGTAAAAGCCGGAAGTATTTTCACGATGCAAAATGTAGTGTCTAATACCAGTCAAATTAATGATGGAGTGTTAAGGGTACATGTTTACAAAGGCGGATTGGGAAGTGAGTTTATTCACTATGAAGATGACGGGCTTTCTACCAACTATCAAAGCGGTGAATATTCAGAAAGAAAAATAAGCTATGATCCAGAGAAAATTGAATTGACCCTCCGTAAGCCAAGTGGAAACTTAGGCTCAGCTTATTCAGAAATTGAATTCTACTTCCATGGATTTCAGTTGGAAACGGTCACCGTAAATGAAAAGTCTCACAAGGTCGAAGAAAAAGACTTTGCCTTTATTGGCAAGCTGACTGAATTTGACCCTTTACCGGAGCAAGAACACCCGTACCACGAAATCAAAAATCTCAAGACCATTAAAATCAAAAACGATATAGAGGAAATAAAAATCTCAGGACTTTATTGATTCATAAATAAACCCAGCATGACCGAACAAAAAAAACGCCTAAGTTTCTGGCAAATCTGGAACATGAGTTTCGGATTTTTGGGTATCCAATTTGGCTTTGCCCTCCAGGGCGGGTTTATGTCCCGCATATTTCAAACTCTTGGGGCTGATAAGGACACCATTCCTTTTCTTTGGATTGCTGCTCCTTTGACTGGTTTATTGGTGCAGCCAATCGTTGGCTATTTAAGTGATCGAACTTGGCATCCAAAATTTGGAAGAAGAAAACCTTTCTTTTTCATCGGAGCTGTGCTCAGTACCGTGGCACTTTTCTTTGCGCCTTATTCATCGGCACTTTGGATGGCAGCAGGTGCACTTTGGATCTTGGATGCTTCCATCAACATCAGCATGGAGCCTTTCCGAGCTCTTGTTGCTGATAAGCTTCCGGACTCTCAGCGATCGTATGGGTTCGTTGTCCAGACATTAATTATTGGAATCGGAACATGGGTAGCTTCTAATCTTCCCTGGATGATGACCCAACTAGGTGTCCCAAACACCGCTCCGGAAGGAGTAGTACCTGATTCTGTAAAATATGCTTTCGGAATTGGTGCATTGGTACTTTTCACTTCCATTTTGTATACCATTCTGACTACGGAAGAATACCCTCCTGAGGATATGGAGGAATTTGAAAAGGAAAAAGCTGACAGTAGCGGTTTTATGGCTGGTGTGAAGGAAATATTTAAAAATATCGCCGGAATGCCTTCTGTAATGAAAAAGCTTGGTATCGTACAGTTTTTTTCGTGGTTTGCTTTTTTCACGATGTGGAGCTTTGCTACTCCTGCTATCACAGAGCATGTTTTTGGTGCGACAGACACCACCTCCGCAGCTTACAATGATGCTGCTGACAGCGTAGGAAGTTATCTTGGAACCTATGGATTGGTTTCTATGATTTATGCTTTGATTTTGGCCTTTGTGGCCAGTAAAATCAGGATTAATCGCCGCTTGCTTCACCTAGTTAGCTTGATAGCAGGCGGGATGGGATTTATTCTGATTTATTTTATTTCAGAGCCTTGGATGCTTCATATTAGCTTTTCTCTGGTGGGAATAGCATGGGCCAGTATCCTGTCTATGCCTTACGCAATGCTGTCTAGTTCTGTAAACCCACGAAAAATGGGAGTATACATGGGGATTTTCAATATGTTTATTGTCATCCCGCAGATCATAGCCGCTTTAGGCGGGGTGAATTTCCTTTACAAATTCTTCTTTGGAGAAGCTGTGATCAATACCATGCTTTTGGCGGGAACTATGTTAATTTTGGCCGGATTTTCCAATCTTCTGATTACAGACAAGAAGGCTATTCATGACTAAAGAAAACATCATTCGGATCACAGGTGTCCCCGAGCATTTCAATCTTCCCTGGAGAAAAATCGTAAAACAGCAACCCTTCCTTGAAAGGCAGGTCCGATTGGAGTGGATAGATGAGTCTCGTGGATCCGGCCAAATGAATCAAGCACTCCGGAAGGGTGAAACAGACATCGCCATAGTACTTACAGAGAGCTTCCTTAAAGACCATCAACAAGGCAACTCTTCTAAACTAATTGGCTTTCATGTCAAATCTCCCCTTATCTGGGGAATCCACGTTGGAAGCCAAAGCAAGTATAAAAGCCTTCAGGATATTCAAAATCCAAGATTTTATATTAGCCGACTCGGTTCAGGGTCAAACCTTATGGCCTACGTTTTGGCGAAACGGGAAAATTGGAATTCCAATGAATTGCAATTTGAGATAGTAGATAACCTTGATGGGGCACTGAGTCGATACGAATCAGATCCCGATGCGATATTTCTTTGGGAAAAATACACAACCATGCCTTGGGTACAGTCCGGTCAACTTAGAAGAATCGGAGAAGTGCCCAGTCCGTGGCCTTGTTTTGGAATAAGTTGCAGGCAGGAAGTCATTGACCAGTTTGGAGATTTGATATTTGACCTACGGGACCAAGTCTACCAGCTATCCAATTCCCTACAAAAAGCCCCCGATTTAGCAGAAGAAATCTCCAGTTTATATCATTTGGACAAAGAACAAGTCTCTGAATGGCTCCTACAAACCGAGTGGGAAACTGAATCAATTATTGATACCAATACCTTAAATCTTGCGATGGAGAAAATGGTAGAATTGGGAATTCTTTCGGAAAAAATTAACCCGAAAGCCTTTTTAGCTATAGACCGAATTCGTCTCGCTAATTAAAAGTGAGGCAGGAAAATGAACACATACCCGGGCTCCTTTGCCAGAGATGTTTTCAATAGAAAGATTTCCATCCACCATCCTCACAAATTCTTTACAAACCTGTAGTCCTAAACCAGACCCCTTCTCTTTTTGAGTACCGGGCTTGGATTGGGTTATTGAATAGTCCTCCCTCAAAATCTGACTGATTTGCTCAGGGTTCACTCCTTTTCCTTCATCTTCTACACACCAAATTAGCGAGCTTTGATTTTCCTTAATGAAGGAACGAATTACTCCATTCTCAGGGGAATATTTGATAGCATTACTTAAGATATTCCTGATCACGACTTCGATCAAATCCTGATCAATCATCAAGTCAAGATCTTCAGGAAGTTCATTTTTGATATGTAAGGACTTGGATTGTATCTGTCTAGACAGTAAGTGCTCTGTATTTTTGAATAGTGAGTTAAGATTCACTTTGACTGGATTTAACTTAAACCCTTCCATTTGTGAAAGTGACCAATTCAGCGTGTTAGAAAGTGTGAAATGCACAGAGTCCACATCCTTTTTTAAGGTGTTTAATATTTCAAAAAATTCTTCCTGGGAAATATCACCACCCATTGTCATATCGATCAAGCCCTTCACGGAGGCAATAGGCCCTTTCAAATCATGACTTAATATAGAAAACAACTTATTTTTTGTTTCATTGATCGTTTGAAGCTGTTCTGATTTCCTTTCCAGGTCAGCATTTTGGGAGGCTATCTTTTGCTGCTGAGCTACTAAGTCTGCATTGATTTTACGTATATCCAAATTGAACTTTACCACCCAAAAACCAAGAACCAACACAATTATGGCTGCAATACTCATGATCCAAACGATCCGATTGATAAAGGCAAGCCTGTCCGCCTGATTTTGATTTTGAGCTTTTAGCAACTCCACTTCTGATTTTTCAAGATTGTCCTGAAACATCCCCTGCATCAATGAAATCCGATCTTGATTCATTTTATTGGTAAGCGAATCATTGATACTTACATAGGAATTAAGATGCTGCAATGACATTCTTAAATTCCCTTTTTGCTCATAGAGCTCTGCCAAATATTTATGAGACTTGGCTAGCTCATCCCTGAAATTATTGGCTTTTGAAACTTCAACTCCCTCTAGTAGGATTGCTTCCGCTTTGTCTAGTTGCCCTTTACGCAAATATGTATCTCCCAGCCTATGCATGACACTTGCTAGAGTCGTACTCAAACCCTGTCTTCGTGCCATATCTAATGAATTCTCAAAAATGATCGAAGCACTGTCTAGGTATCCTTGGGAAAGGTAGACATCCCCTATCACCCGGTTAGAAAAAGATGTGAGATAAGGCGATCCGGAAGCTTCATTGATGGCAATGGCCTTTTTTGAAAAAAGCAAAGCTGAGTCATAGTTACCTAATTGACTATGGATATAAGCCAGATTATTTAAGCTCCTAATCTGTGTGTAAAGATCATCCTTGCCCTCTACTGCGTCATAGGCATTTTGAAATTGGAGCAGGGCCATTTTGAAATTTTGCTGCTCGAAGTAAAGAGCGCCAATGTTATTTAGGATCCTGGCAATCTGGAGCGAATCGTTGATTTGAGTGGCAAGACCAAAAGCAGTTTCAGAATATTCAAAAGCAGTTTGCCATTTTCCACGACGATAATTTATCCATCCTATATTTTCTTTAGCTCTAGCTTCTCCTGATAAATATTGGATTTCCTTTGCAATCGAATCGGCCTCAAAGGAATAGTCCATAGCCTCTTGCTGTGACCGCTCCCGGAGCTCCGAACCCAATTGATTAAGCACATCCACTCTGCTCTCTGAATTGAGCGAAGGCAAAAGATTTCTTAAACTATCGACATTAACTTGCTGGGCCAGTCCAAGTGGGATGCTTGCAAAGACCAGAAAACAAAGAGATAGGAGTTTTTTGTAAACCGTATAACTCACAAACAATGGATTTTGCTTTCAAAGATACTGATATCCAATAAATGTGAAATTCTTTTTTCAGCTAGAGCAAAAATCTTTTTTATAGGATTTAATTATAACGGACTTTACTTTTTTAAATATTCCCAGTCCCAATCTTTGTTCATTCTACTGATGGCATGATGGGCTGTCAAATCATATTGACAAGGAACTATCGATACATAATTATTGGCAATAGCCCACTCATCGTTATCTTCTCCTTTGTCAAAATTCACAAAATTACCTGCCATCCAGAAATACTTTCTTCCATTAGGATCGAAACGCTCCGAGAACTCCTCTTGCCACTTTGCATCAGCCTGTCTACAAAGCTTGATACCCTTGATTCCTTCATTTTGCTTTGGAGGAAAGTTCACATTTAGCGCAACACCTTTAGCTATTCCTCGCTCCAAAACTTGAGAAGCAATTTTCTCAACCCAGGCCTCCACATGCGAAAAATCTGCTTTGGATGAATAATCGCAAAGGGAAAAACCAATGGAGGGATACCCTTCCAATGCTCCTTCGATAGCAGCCGACATAGTGCCAGAGTATAGCACTGAAATGGAAGTGTTGGAGCCGTGATTGATCCCACTGACAACCAAATCCGGAGTTCGATCCTTTAGCACATAATGTTTAGCGAGCTTGACACAATCGGCAGGAGTTCCACTGGCACTGTAGGCTTTTACACCTTCAAAAATCTCCTCCTCATAGAGACGCAGAGTTTCTCCAATCGTGATGGCATGTCCCATTCCAGATTGAGGGCTATCTGGCGCGACAACTACCACTTCACCCAATTTTTTCATTACTGATACGAGAACTCGAATCCCCTTTGAGGTAATTCCATCGTCATTTGAGACGAGAATAAGCGGTCTTGACATTAGTTTTTGTTCAATTCGTTGTAATAAGCAGCTATTCGAAGCAAATCTCCTCGCTTATCGTGCTCCAGACGATTTTTTCTCATGAAAAGACTTATTTCATCGTCATGACCTGGGAGCATCGCAAAAAGATCCTTTTTCTTCATGCTGTAACGTTGGATTTGATTGTCTTTAAAAAAATAATAATTGAAGGCTAAGCGATAACCAATCATGTTTTGAGGTCCCCAAAATGGATTCATTCCCACGGGTCCCCAGGCATTCATATTTCTTGAGTCCGTGGCAATATATTCTCTACATAAGAGTGCGATTTCCTCTCCTTCAGTAAGCACCTCAAAGAAGATAGGCGTCTCATAGTCGCCATTCAGTGAATATGGAAGGCTGTAAAATTTTCGAAGTCCACCGTAGATATCATCCAAGATTTCAAAATAAGTCACATTGGAAGCTGTGAAAGTCGCGATAGTCTCTACCTGCAACTGCACAAGGTTATTATCCAAATCATATTTCACCAAGCCTGAATAGACTTGACCATCGGTAGTATGAATATTTCCTTTATGCCAAATCTGGGAGGGAAATTGATTTTGGGCAATCAGTAAGCTACCACTCATAAGCATGAGTGCTAGAGTAAGTATATATGATTTAATTATCTTATTCATATCTTAAGATACGATTTTGATTGTGTTCAGTTTATGATCTTTCTCAAAGAATTTTTTGAACTACTTGAGAATATTATGTCCCATTTTATCTCGTTTGGTTCTCAAATAATTCTCATTGTGAGGATTTGGAGCGATTTCGATGGGCACCTGCTCCACAATCTCTAAACCATATCCAATCAGACCTACTCGTTTTTGGGGATTATTTGAAATCAATCGGATTTTACCCACACCCAAGTCTCTGAGAATCTGAGCACCTACTCCATAATCCCTGCTGTCCATAGGGAGACCCAATGCTAAGTTGGCCTGCACAGTGTCCATGCCTTCCTCCTGAAGCTTGTAGGCTTTCAGCTTATTGATCAAACCGATACCACGACCTTCTTGGTTCATGTAGAGAATCAGCCCCTTTCCTTCTTTTTCTACCATTTCCATAGCTGCGTGAAGTTGAGGACCACAATCACATCTACAACTTCCAAATATATCGCCCGTCACGCAGGAAGAATGCACTCTGACCATGATTGGCTCATCCTTCGTCCAAGTTCCTTTGATTAGCGCAAGATGGATTTCTTGGGTATTAGTTTGTCTAAATGCAATCAAATCAAAGTTTCCCCAAGTGGTAGGCATTTCAACGCCTATTTCTCGCTTAATCAGGGATTCATGTTTGATTCTATAAGCAATCAAATCCTTGATCGATACTAATTTCAAATCGAATTGCTTAGCAACCTCGACCAAATCAGGCAGTCTAGCCATGGTACCATCCTCATTCATGATCTCCACTAGGACACCTGCTGGCTTGAGACCTGCCAGACGTGCAAAATCGATAGCTGCCTCTGTATGTCCTGCACGACGAAGCACTCCGCCTCTCTTGGCTTTCAGTGGAAAAATATGTCCCGGCTTCCCTAATTCACTAGGATCAATCGCATCATCCACCAATGCCTGAATGGTTTTTGCCCGGTCCGATGCTGAAATACCTGTGGTACATCCATGCCCAATCAAATCGACTGAAACGGTAAAAGGTGTCTCAAAGGCTGCGGTATTATGACCAACCATGAGCTCCAGGCCAAGTTTCTCACAACGATCCTCCACCAAAGGCGCGCAGATAAGACCACGGCCATACTTTGCCATGAAGTTGATGATTTCAGGGGTGACTTTTTCTGCAGCGCATACGAAATCACCTTCGTTTTCACGGTCCTCATCATCTACTACGATAATGACCTTTCCATCTTTTATGTCTTCGATGGCTTCCTCAATGGAGTCCAATTGATAATTTTCCACGGATAATTTTTTGAATAAATGAGTGGACAAATTTACGTCCTTTCGATTCTAAAACAGACCATTGCCAAAGAAAGTTTGGTTTACCCAATAACTATCCCCAGTTCCCGGTCAATCTGTATATGTACTTGCTTCAATCCCATATAAATCTCCTGAAGCTCGGTAATTTGCTCGTCTGTGTACTGCTCCGAGTGAGCATTTTTAATTTTCTGTAGTGCCTCGTCCATCATTTTCAGGACAAACTTCCGTTTATGCCTCAGGATGGACTTGTAACTCGTCAATGTAAGATCATCTTCTTCTTTTGGTATAAAAATCTGGAATTTATCAGTCCAATGCACCGATGCTTCTCTGCGGGGAGTGATCAAATCGATGACCTCATTTCGAATTTCCACATCACCCAAGGTCAAGAAATAATCCGAATCCACTACCTGACCATTTACTAAGTTTTGTCTGAAAAGGTCCAAAATTTTAGCATAGAGCGGGTGGTGGATGGTCAGGTCTTCTGTTTCAGCGAGCAGGTACTGGCAAAGATTCAAAGATTCCCCATCGAGTTCTTTTAGTCCATAATTCAATAGAAGACGAATCAACTCCCTTTCTTGGATTTGGAGAGCCTCAGAAACCGAAAAAGCCTCCTGCTCTACTGGAAGCAAGTCTTCAACCGCAGCTTGCTGTTGCGCTACTTCTTCTGATTTTCGATGATAATCCCGTTGTACCTTGAGCAGGATTTTATTGACCTCTGCATAGATGATTCCCTCTTCAATATCCAAAAGCGAGGCAGCTTCTTTAGAATAAACTGATCGGATGATCGGATCTGGTATTTTGGCAATACTTTGGACGACCTCCCGGATCACCTCTGCCTTGCGGATTGGATCCCGCTCGTATTCATCCCTATACAAGTTGATCTTGAAACCGATAAAGTCTTTGGCGTTTGCAGCCAGGTAATCTTGAAATGCCTGAGATCCTACCTTTCGAGAGTAGCTATCCGGATCTTCTCCATCCGGAAAAACGACAGCCTTGACAATCAAGCCACCTTCCAAAAGTAAATCTATACCGCGGAGTGAAGCTTTAATACCGGCGGCATCCCCATCATACAATACGGTAACCTGATCGGTGAAGCGTTTGATCAGTTTTATTTGACCTTCGGTGAGGGAGGTACCTGATGAAGCCACGACATTTTCGATTCCCGAAAGATGCATCGATATCACATCTGTATATCCCTCCACCAAGAAGCAATTGTCTTTTTCCCTGATGGATTTCTTAGCCTGAAACATGCCATAAAGCACATCGCTTTTGTGGTAGACAGGCGTTTCGGGCGAATTGATGTATTTGGGCTGATTTTTATCCTTGGTCAGAATTCTGGCTCCGAAAGCGATCGGCTTTCCGCTGATATTGTGAATAGTGAAAGTGACTCGATTACGGAAACGGTCATATCTGCGAGACGGATCCCCGTCCTTTTCGAGTATCAGACCAGCTTTCAATAAAATATCTTCCTGAAAACCAGCTTTTTTAGCTGCATTCAGAAGACTATCCCATCCATCCAATGCGTAGCCTAAATCAAACTTTTGGATAATCTCAGGTCCAAAACCTCGCTCCTTGAAGTAACTCAGCCCGATGGATCGGCCTTCTGCAGTTTCCAGATTTTTGACAAAAAAGTCCCGGGCAAAACCGAGTGCAATCAGTAAGCTTTCTCTTTCACTTTGGGCCTGCTCCTGCTCTGGTGTCTGAGCTTCCTCCTCCTCTACTTCGATACCATATTTCCCAGCCAAATGCCTAACAGCCTCCTGAAAACCTAAGCCTTCAATATCCATGACAAATTGGATAGGGTCACCAGCCTTCCCACATCCAAAGCATTTGTAGATTTGCTTGGCAGGTGAAACCGAAAAAGACGGGGTCTTTTCACCATGGAAAGGACAGCAGGCCCAGAGATTCTGACCTTTGCGCTTAAGTGGGACATAATCAGAGATCACCTCCTCGATGTCCATTCTGTCCTTGACCTTATCGGTGGTATGCTTGCTAATTCCCATAAATCTAGATTGACAAAGTTAATCCAGTGCTTGGAATTGATGGCCTTTTCTGAGAACTAATTGGGAAACATCGTAGTTTATCAACTGCGATTCTATCATAAAGCTTCCCAAAGCCATTAATTGAAACTATCTTGCGACAAAATTTTCCACAATGCAACTTTCTAAAGAAGCCATATTAAAAAGTCTTTCACGAGTAGAAGATCCTGACCTCAAGCGCGACTTGGTGAGTCTAGGAATGATTCAAAAAATTCATATTGAAGGCAAAAAAGTAAGTTTCAGTGTCGTATTAACTACTCCAGCCTGTCCTCTCAAAGAAGTGATCAAAAACAACTGTATTGAGGCATTGGAAGAAGATTTTGGACAAGATTTTGATTGGGATATTCACATGACTTCCCAAGTTACCACCGTACGCGAAGCAACCCCAATTTTGCCTGATGTGAAAAACATCATTGCCATTGCTTCCGGCAAAGGAGGAGTAGGAAAATCTACTACCGCTTCTAATTTGGCTGTTGCACTCGCCGAATCCGGCGCAAAAGTAGGCTTGATCGATGCTGATATTTCAGGACCATCGATTCCGACCATGTTCAATGTAGAAGGTGAGCAGCCTTCGGTGAAAAAAGTCGGAGACAAAAATGTAATTCTTCCGATCGAACAATACGGAGTCAAGCTAATTTCAATTGGTTTTCTGACCCCGGCCGATTCTGCAGTGGTATGGAGAGGCCCTATGGCAAGTTCTGCGCTTAGACAATTTATTTCAGATGTAGAATGGGGTGAATTGGATTATCTATTAATCGACCTACCGCCGGGGACCTCCGATATACATTTGACCATGGTACAAACTGTCCCTGTGACTGGAGCAGTGATCGTCACTACTCCTCAAAAAGTTGCATTAGCGGATGCTACGAAGGGATTAACGATGTTCAAACAGCCACAAATAAATGTACCTGTTTTAGGTGTTATTGAAAATATGGCTTACTTTACACCTGAAGAACTCCCTGACAACAAATATTACCTATTTGGAAAAGAAGGAGGTAAAAAATTAGCTGAAAAATATCAAGTGGAATTCTTAGGTGAAATCCCTATCGTACAGAGTATTCGTGAAAGTGGAGATACAGGCTATCCTGCAGTATTGAAAAACGGAATTACTCAGAAAGCGTACAAAGAGTTAGCAGAGTCTGTAGCCCGTCAAGTAGCCATCAGAAATGCTGAAAAGAAAAAAACTGAAATCGTAGAAATTAAAGCATAAATAATGCAACCAGAGTTAAGAGAACAAATTGAATTTGCGCTTGATGCCATCAGACCATATTTGGAAGCCGATGGGGGGAATGTTCGTATCGTAGAGCTTACAGATGATATGGTGCTCAAGATTGAAATGACAGGATCTTGCAGTTCTTGCCCTATGTCATCTATGACACTTAAAGCTGGAGTAGAAGAAGCAATCAAGCGAGCCATTCCCGAAATCGTTCGAGTGGAAGCTGTGAATTTGACGACAGCTTAAGTACACTTTCATGAGGAGGTCTCTTTTTAAGATTTGGTCAAATCTGCTCTTAGTAGCTTCATTAGTTTTTTTGGCTAGAGCTTCGTTTGGTCAACAATTTACTATTAGCCCATTGGATCAGTTTGGAGCAAATGGCTCTAAATCTTCACACCAGCATAACGAAAAATGCGGACACAGCGCATTAGAAGAATTATTGGTTAAGGAAATGGGCTATTTCGGTACTCGTGATTTTTTTGAAGACTGGATTGACCAAAAAATAGAAGCTCAACGCAACCAACCTCAAATATTAGCAAAAACCCAAGAGGAGCGTCGATTAATTCCGGTGGTTGTTCACGTCATTCACAATGGAACCGAAATTGGTCAAGGAAGTAATATTCCATTTTCTCAAATTGAGGCCCAAATCAGAATCTTAAATGAAGATTTCAGGAGATTAAATCCAGACGCAAACCAAACTCCAGCACAGTTTTTACCGGTTGCAGCAGATGCGAATATTGAATTTGTACTAGCCAAACAAGATCCAAACGGCTTACCAACCAATGGGGTGGTCAGAGTACAAGGACCTAATAATTCCTATTTGCCGGAGGATGCAACCTTAATTGGCCAACTTTCACAATGGAATCCAGAAGAATATCTCAATATCTGGGTACTTCCACTCACATCACCCTTTATTGGTTATGCTTCATTTCCTGTTTCTGACCTACCGGGATTAAATTTCTCACCAGCTCCGGCTATCACGGATGGAGTCACAGTGGATTATCGGTTTTTTGGCTCAGGTGGAAATGCCATTAATGCATCCCTTGGTCGGACTGCCACACACGAAGTAGGTCATTATTTCGGTTTGAGACATATTTGGGGCGACGGAGGTTGTGGTGTGGATGATTTTGTTGAAGACACTCCTTTGCAAGACAATTCTAATTCTACTTGTAATGCAAACCCTTCTAGATTCAGCTGCGATTCTCAGGATATGATCCAAAATTACATGGACTATACTCCTGATGCTTGTATGAATCTTTTTACCCAAGGTCAAGTAGAACGATTCAATGCAGTATTGGCAAATAGTCCCAGAAGAAATACCCTTGTAAATAATCGTGCGACGCAGGATCCAGAATTATTCGATCGTGACCTTGCTATTTCTCGCCTAATCGAGCCCGGTGACTTTGCTTGTGATGCGCTTGTCATTCCTCAAATAGAGGTTCTAAATGCTGGGCAAAACACAATTACCTCTGCAAGAATCACTCTCCAAGTGAATGGGCAGCAAGTCCAAAACAGGACCTTCACATTGAATCTTTCAACGGGTGAAAGTGACATAGTTACTTTTGATAGCTTCGAACTTCAAGGAGGTGAGAATGAGGTGGCATTCGAAATCGTCGCGGTCAACAATAACTCAGACGAAAATATTGAAAACAACATAGCCCGATCAAATCCAGTGGTGCAGGAGGCAGTAACGCTTCCCTTATCCTTAGATTTAGGAAATATCCCCTCTTCTTGGACTATCCAAAATGGTGATGGTGGATTTACTTGGGAGCAAACAAGTTTAACGATATCAGGTGAGGAAGAAGACCTATTATTTATTCGAAACTATGAATATGACGCTCCAGGTGAACTGGATTACTTCATTTCACCAGTGATTGATTTGAGCAATACTCCAAACGCTCAACTAGTTTTTGAAATGGCCCATGCTCCTTACAATCAGCAAGGCTTCCAAGACGACTTGATAGTGGCCGTATCCACCGACTGTGGAAACACCTTTGAAATAGCAAATGCTACCTATGAAAAATCCGGGGCATCATTGGCAACCTCCGCAGCTACCTTGAATGAATTTATCCCGACAAACTCATCTCAGTTTAGAACTGAACTGGTAAACTTAAGTCCATTTGCTGATCTAGGAAAAATACGAATAGCATTTATTGCCGTCAATGCATTCGGAAATAATGTCTACTTAAAAAATATCCGGATTCTGGAACAGGAAGAGTTTAGGTATTCCCTAGAAATGGAGGAATTGATCAACCCCAACCCTATCTCAGATGGAAGATATCAAAATGAAAGTCTTCAGGTAACCAATACTGGAAACCTTCCAATTTCCAACTTTGTGTTTGTAAAAAGTGTAAATGGAAGTTCCCCTCAGGGATTCTTAGCGAGCGGAGATCCCGTTGCTCCTGGAGAAACTTTCACTTTGACAGGTGGAAATAGTACAGGAAGTGGAAAGAATCGCCTAAACTATGAAATACTTTTTCCAAACTTTGACCAAAACGAAGGAAACGAAAGTACACTAGAACGGTATATCATTGAAGACAATGAAGTAACTCCTGTTCCATGGAGACAAAACTTCAATTTTGCTACTGCTATCGAACCATGGACTAGCCTCAATCCTCAAAATGATGAAGGATCTTGGCGATCTCTTCCATCAAGTGGCGAGGCTGGAAATGTGAGTGTCGTTGAAAATCCAGAAGCAGGTCAAAGCTATTGGTTGGGATCACCGGTATTCAATCTATCTAGTAATACCCAAGCATCCTTATTCTTTGATTTGGCAGCTGGAGATGTATCACCCGAGACAAGTTTCCAAATCCTTGGCAGTAAAGATGCCGGAGACACGTACGAAGTTGTTTTTGAAGCTGTAGGGGATGAAATTTCAACAGTCCCTGGTACAGCCAGTATCAGCAATCGAGAGCATTTCCAGAGAAATTATGTAAATCTGACTGATTTTACAGGAAATGGGAATAGTGAAATTAGATTAGCCGCAGTGCTTTCTGCAGGTGAAGGAACTAATACCCCTGTGTTTTTGGATAATTTGGAGCTTTTCCTCAGTGCCAACCCAAACCCCGTAATTCCTGCTGACGGAAGAGCTTTGATATACCCCAATCCAGCTACAGCTTATTTCAACATTGCTTTCAATCTAGCGCGCTACGAGAATGTGACGATCCAGATTATCTCTTCGACAGGAGCTATTGTCCACGAGGTCGATTATCCACAGACGCTGAACCAAACCTATACTTTCCCTCGAGAAATATTCTCTCCGGGACTTTACATCGTTAGAATAGTGAGTCCTACACTGCAGGATATGCAGCGGGTTTTCATCAAATAATCTTAAATCAGGTCGAAATTAAAATTTCGGCCTTTTTTTTGCCTTTGTGCGATCTAAATAAATTGGTATTAGTAGGATATAAAACTCCGTGTAAAAGACTTAAAATCCATATTCTGTCGTTTTAACCCCAATCAATTCGCTCTGCCAAGAAAGAATTTCCATCCTACCATTTTCCCATTTATCTTTAACCCTAATTCAAACAGTAATTTTAGACTTAGCAATCCTTGAAAAAAATATTCATCCATTTACTCCTTATCATTTCGGCCTCGATTCTTTTAGGCTTTCTTTTCCTGAAAATCTATTTGCCAACGCACACTAATCACGGTGAAACAGTTTCGGTACCGGATCTTTCTGGCTATACATTCGATGAGGCAGTAAACATCCTTGAAAAATCAGGCTTAAACTATGAAGTCTCTCAAGACTCTGGATACAGTGTAGATGCACCTGCCCTCGCCGTATTGAAGCAAATTCCTCCAGCTGAAGACCAAGTAAAAGATGGAAGAAAAATTTATCTGACGCTCAACGCTCAGAATGCTCCGATGATCAAATTACCGAATTTGGTCAATCTTCAGCTCAAAAACGTACAGGAAATATTAGCAAACTTAGGCTTGGAACGAGGAGAATTGATTTACGTACCTGATATTGCGATCAATGTCGTTCTAGAGCTCCAATATAAGGGGCAACCAATCGCTGAAGGTTTTGAAATACCCAAGGGAGAAAAGATCGATTTGGTAGTAGGAGATGGTTTGGGAAATCAGATTTTGGAAGTGCCTACGCTGACGGGAATGGATGAGATAGATGCAGAGTTTTTGATTTTGGGTTCAGGTCTTCGAGTTGGTGAAAAAGTTTACTATCAAAATGACACCGTACCTCCGGGATATGTCTTCCGTCAAGCCCCTCCTGCTCAAACCCAAGTCAAAACAGGAGAAACCATAGATCTTTGGATTTCCAGAAAAGAAAATTAAACGAATGCGGATTCTTCACAAAATAGTTCTGTGTACACTTTTTACCCTAGCAAGTTTGGGAGTAGAGGCACAGCTTGTGGAGTTTGGCCCCGTACCAAAATTGAAGTACAAATCCCATCCCCAATCTGCCAATTCTAGTCGATTGGCCAGCACTAATTCGCTTCCTTTTTGGGATGACTTTTCGCAGGGAATGGACACCTTAAAATGGGAATTTCAGGGCAGTACTTTCAGCAACAGTATGGGAAACAATGCTCCTTCACTAGGAGTGATCGTATTTGATGGCGTGGATGCGACCGGTAGACCCTATTCGAGAGAAATAAGAGAACAAGGGGCTGGAGATTATTTGACATCCAAACCTTTTGATTTGGCGCAGCTGAGCCAAGAAAGCCTCTATCTCAGTTTTTTTTGGCAGGCAGGAGGACAGGCAGAAATGCCCGACGAAAATGATCGGCTCTCTTTGCAGCTTTTAGATGCGGATAGTGTCTGGAATACCGTTTGGACGATTAATGGAGGGGCAGACAAAAACCCCGAAGAATTCAGTCAGGAAATAGTACCGGTATCCGGAGAGTTTCTCCATGACAAGTTCCAATTTCGATTCGTCAATTTTGGCAGATTAGCTGGTCCTTTCGATACATGGCTTTTAGATTATGTATTCTTAAGCTTTGATAGAGATGCTCAGGATTTATCCTATTTGGATCGGGCTCTTACTCGTGAAAGCAGACTTTTTCTAGGGGACTATACGGCTGTCCCGCTTGGGGTTTATCAAGACCTTCTTGCAGAAGAGCTTTTGCCAGTCACAAATGAGTTTAAAAATCTGGAGGATCGTTTCCGTGCAATGGAATACTCTATTCGCTTAGATGGGGAATCAAGCACTGTTGTAAATCTAAACACACCTTTCAATCCTGTACCCAATTCACAAGAGAGAAGGGTCTTTGAAAGTAATGCTATCACTGAATTGCCAGCTTTAAGCACAGAAAGCGAAATTGAGATTTTAACGTATTTGACCACAGGGGATCAAAATTTATTTAGTGTAGAGAATGGAGACACGACCTTTTTTGCATCAGTAGATTACCGAATCAATGATACGGTAAGATCCGTCATCCCCATCCGAGATTTCTTTGCTTATGATGGGGGGCAAGCAGATTATGCAGCTGGAATCAATCAGCGTTCAGGGCTTTTGGCCGTCAAATATGAAGTTGACAGTCCAGTTTTTCTTACTGGAGTATCTATCGATTTCACCAATCCGGATCAGGCAGACCAGCCCATTGATATTTTGGTTTGGCAGGACCTTGAGGAGACGCCGATTTACAGAGAGGAACTTCTGATCCCATTGAAAGAAGCTGGCGAGGAGTTGATCTTCTTCCCTATTGATACCAATATTCAGGTTCAAGGAGAGTTTTTTGTAGGTTTCTCACAGTTTAGCAATGACTTCATTTACGTAGGACTCAACAAAGAAAATGATCAGGCAGATAAAATTTTCTACAATGTCAATGGTGCCTGGGCCCAAAATGAAGAAGTAAGAGGATCATTACTGATTAGACCACACATAAGCTTTAATGCACCATTTGCAGAATCTGAGATTCCTGGGGAAAATCTACGCTACTATCCAAATCCTGTAGAAAACCAACTTCACTTGGTGGGTAAATATTCCGAAATGAGAATTTTCGATTCCTTTGGCCGGGAGATTTTCCCCGATCGGTATCAGGGAGCTGATGAAGAAATCATTAACTTTACGGACCAGCTACCAGGAGTTTATGTGATTCGAGCATTGACTTCGGCAGGCCCTCAATCATTTAGAATTTTAGTCAAATAATATGGAAGATATCACAGTCAAAGAACTCAAAGAACGACTAGACAAGGGAGATAAATTTGTCTTTTTGGATGTCCGTGAAGAATGGGAATACGAAGATGATAACTTGGGAGCGATCAATATCCCGCTAGGAGAACTACCGCATCGTCTTGATGAATTGGAAGGAAAAAAAGATGAGGAAATCATCATTCATTGCAGAAGCGGAGCCAGAAGTGGCAATGCCAAAAAGTTTTTAGAAACAAAAGGCTTTTCGAAAGCACGTAATGTTCTTGGAGGGATTATGGCCTATCGCGAGCTTTAAAGTGAATTAAACAAGATCAGTAGAAACCCGGCAATAGCTGGGTTTTTTGTTTAGCTGAAGATGAATGGCTGAGGAGAAAAGCAAAAGGCGAAGATCAAAATAGCCAACCATCCAATCCATTGTCTTTTAGAATCTAAAGTTTTAAATCCAGAGACTTCAGGATGTCTAGTCCCCATGATTCTTCCTAATAAAAAAGCAAACAAGAGCCAACCTTGATAGCCTTCCAGTGTGGGCTGGAAAAAGACCATCAAATACTGAACTGCCGCAATACTGAGTGCAATAGTAATCCTATTTTGAACCGAAAGGCCAGACTTGAAATAGCAGATAAATAGAAACCCAACGTAAAGAGGAATTCTGAAAATGAGTTCGCTAGCTGACAGATAGGGACTAATTACCCCAAGACCGGCATAGAAAATAAATGCAGTGAAGGCGACCAATGAAATCTTTTCATGATGTCTGGGGAAAAGTCCAAAAATAACATGACCGCCATCTAATTGCCCGATCGGCAGTAGATTAAGTGCGGTGAAAAAGAGGGCCAAATAGCCCGCAAAAAGGTAAGGATAATGGATTAATTCAGACATAGCAGGCATGCGCTCAGGGTCTGCTAAGGTCTCAGTCATCATCCAAAAAAGGAGATTTTGACCCAATTCAAATTCAATTGCCCCTTCGTAGCCTTCAAAATTGGGGTCTAAATATTCGGGATGAATTTCGTAGATGTAATCAGCAGGAGGCAAATTCAAGAATCCATAAAACAAGACTCCTAATGCAACGACAAATCCTGCTAAAGGACCCGCTACCCCGATATCGAAGAATTTCTTTCGGGAATTAACAAATCCCTTCATTCGGATGACAGCACCTAGTGTACCCAAAGAAGGCGCTCCCAAAAAACCAAACCAAGCAGGGATAAAAAATGGAAGCGAGCATTTGACACGATGATAAATTGAGGTGAACAAATGCCCCAATTCATGGATAAGTAAGATACCTACAAAAGGGATAGAGTAAGAAAACGACTTAAAAAAATACGCCCAAGTAAGTGCTGATTCTTCCGAGCCAAAAACAGACCTTCCATAGACCCATTCACCTCCTGCAAGCGTAGCTGCTATCAAAGTAAGAAAAAACAGAACTCCGTGTCGGAGATACTCTTTTCTACTATACATATTTTAAATAGTCAAAAATCACTTCCGGCCCGGTCACATGTACAGCTTGAATACCAAGTGCAGCTGCTCCCTCCACGTTTTCTTTCAAATCATCAAAAAACACCACCCGCTCAGGAGCTGTTCGTAGATCTGTAAGCATTCTTTCATAGATGGCTGCATCAGGTTTGGCGAGGCCCATTTCATGGCTTAAGAAAACCCAGTCAAAAATCGGATCAAAGTTGGCAACACCATGATCCTGACTTAGAATATCATTGACCGCCAGGATATGAATAAGATTTGTATTACTTAAAACCCCCACTTGGAAATGTTTTTTCACCTCATGAACGAGTTTCAAGCGCTCAGCAGGAATTTTGCCCAATAGTGAATTCCATAGCTTATCTACCTCCTCATCAGACCAATTTTTTTCAAAATATGCTCTGACTTCATCTCTGAAAATGGCAGAATTGATCTGTCCTTTTTCATAAGATTTATGAAAATCCGTATGATAAAATTCATCCACCAAATAGTGTCTTTCTTCTGGAAGTTGCTGACGAAGAAGTGATAGCGGACGGTTATAATCAATATCAATGATCACATTGCCCAAGTCAAAGATCAAAAAGTCGGCATCAGGTGTTTTTTTCATCCAGTAGTATGGTTGTGAATATGCTTTCAAATATGTAACATTGCAATCCCAAAACCAAGAGTTAAAGTCAATAGGTCGCTTTAATCATGGATTTGAGGCAATTTCGATAACGATCGAAAAATGCTGAATCAAGTACTTGAAGCTTTAAATAAATAAAAGTTCAAGATAAAAATATTGGGCTCCCGATATCGATCGGGACCAGTTCGTTAGAGCTTCTGACTCTCCCGATACATCGGGACAGAAGGTCGCTGGAACATTTAAAAATAGTATTGGGCCTATAACTCAGCTGGTTAGAGTATCTGACTCATAATCAGAAAGTCCCTGGTTCGAGCCCAGGTGGGCCCACTAACCCCGTTTACTTCAAGTATTCGGGGTTTCTTTTTTATAGACAACCAAAAACTCAAAGCTTCTGACTCTCCCGATACATCGGGACAGAAAGTCCCTGGTTCGAGCTCAGGTGGGCCCCTAACCCCGTTTACTGATGTATTCGGGGTTTCTTTTTTTGCAGACACCAAAGTATCCGAACCAAATAGTATTTTCAATTCTAGAGTTTTGTTTTTTAAATTTAGTTATGAATTATTGCTATATACTTTTCAGCCCTTCATTAAAGAAGTTTTACACTGGAATCACTCAGGAAAGTGTAGGGTCCAGACTTCAAAAACATAACTTTCATTTTTATGGAAATCATCACTTTACTGCGAAAGCATCAGACTGGGAACTATTTCTGGCTATCGAAGTAAATTCGCTTTCACATGCAAGAAGAATTGAGCTTTAAATAAAAAGGATGAAAAGTTCTTCTTTTATTCGAAAACTAAAAGAAAATCCAGAACAACTCAAAACATTGATTCAAAGAACAATGGTTTAAGCTTCTGACTCTCCCGATACATCGGGACAGGAGGTCCCTGGTTCGAGCCCAGGTGGGCCCACTAACCCCGTTTACTTCAAGTATTCGGGGTTTCTTTTTTTAATCTTTTTCACTTGGTCAATCAATCAACTCTAGCTAATAATTCCAGACTTCGGTTGACAGTTACCTGCATTATTCCCACCAAAAACCTAGCAGACCCTTGACTTGATTCGATACTTTTTGTTTAATTTATAAACATTAAAATGTTAAAATAATTAACATTTAAATTTTGATGCTTTGTCTGAAAAAGCATCAGATCTAATTTCAAGAGGAAGGTTTCTACTTGCTCGTATTTCGAATCTCATTCTTCGTATTTCAGTATGTTCTTAAACTGCCACTCTCACTTCAGCTTCAAATATGGGACAATGTCTGTGGAAACGCTGATCGCTGAGGCGAAGGGCAAAAAATTGGATGCGCTCGCACTCACAGATATCAACTGCACAGCCGGAGTGTTCCCTTTTATTCGCGCTGCACAAAAGGCCGGAATCCATCCTGTAATCGGAATCGACTTCCGGAATGGCGTGCAGCAACAATACATCGGACTGGCCAAAAATCAAGAGGGCTTCTTCGAGCTAAATAAGCACCTTTCCGAGCATCTTACTCGTAAGCGGGAATTTAAAACAAGAGCTCCTAAGTTCGAAAACAGCTTTGTAATCTACCCCTTTTCGGAGAAAGCTTTTTCCCTGCGGGAAAATGAATTTGTGGGTATACATCCCAACCAACTCAACAAACTTCTCACCTCTCCTTGGTATCGACGCAAGGAAAGGCTCGTTCTTTTGCAGCCAGCTACCTTCAGCTCCAAGCTAGAGTTCAACGCCCATCGGCTTTTGCGAAGCATGGACCTAAATACCCTGCTGAGCAAGCTTCCCTCAAGCGAGCAGGCCGACCTGACAGATCAATTTTACTCCTATGCCGACCTGATCGCTCGCTGTGAAAGTCACAGCTATCTTCTGGTCAATGCTCAAAAGCTACTCGAACAGTGCCAGTTTTCCTTCTATTTCCAAGCAGTGAAAAACCGTCGGGACATCTTGGGCTCAGACTGGGAGGACTTTGATTTTCTCCGACAGGAAACTTTCAAGGGAGCCATCCGTCGCTACCCCAATCTAAGCCCGGAGATCAGCCAGCGAATTGAAAAGGAACTCGAGCTCATTCAGCAGAAGGGCTTCGTCTCCTACTTCCTGATCAACTATGACATCATAAGTTTTGCACAGCACCGCAACTTCTACCACGTGGGCCGGGGCTCCGGTGCCAACAGTATCGTCGCCTATTGTCTGGGCATCACAGATGTCGACCCGATCGAGCTAGACTTGTACTTTGAGCGATTTATCAATCTCTACCGAGAAAATCCCCCTGATTTCGACATCGACTTCAGTTGGACGGATCGGGATGAGGTCACCGATTATATTTTCCGAAAATACAATGGCAAAGAAGAAGAGCATGTCGCACTTTTGGGCTCTTACAGCACTTTTCAATACAACTCTATGCTGCGGGAATTGGGAAAGGTATTTGGTCTTCCAAAAACGGATATCGAGTCCCTCATCCACCATGCCGACAAGGCGGGCTACCAACCCGATCAGTTTGGGAAATTGATCATCAAGTACTCCCAAGTACTGCATGACATGCCTTCGCACCTGACTATTCATGCCTGCGGGATTTTAATTTCACACAAGCCTATCCACTACTACACTGCCACGGATATGCCACCAAAAGGCTTTCCGCTCGCCCATATCGCCATGCACATCGCGGAGGATATTGGACTGCACAAGTTTGATATCCTGAGTCAGCGGGGATTGGGCCATATCAAATCTGCACTCGAAATCATCTACCAAAACCAAGGCGTCAAGGTCGATATCAGGGAAGTGGAAAAGTTTAAAAAAGATCCCAAAATCAAGGAGCATCTCCGCACCGGACACACGATCGGCGCTTTCTATGTAGAATCTCCTGCCATGCGGATGCTTTTGGCTAAAATGAAAGCCGATACCTATCTAGAACTCGTCGCTGCCAGCTCCATTATCCGGCCGGGGGTGGCTCGATCCGGAATGATGCGGGAATACATCCTACGTCATATCAGTGAAGAACGAAGGAAACAAGCGCATCCGGTCATGTGGGATATCATGCCCGAAACTTACGGAATCATGGTTTATCAAGAAGACGTTATCAAAGTCGCACATTACTTTGCCGGGCTGAGTCTGGCCGAAGCGGATGTACTCCGGCGTGGCATGAGCGGAAAGTCCCGGTCCAAGGATGAATTTCAGCGGGTGAAAGATCAATTTTTCAAAAACTGCAAAAAGCTAGGAAGAGCGGATCAGGTCGCCAAAGAAGTCTGGCATCAGATCGAAAGCTTTGCAGGCTACTCCTTTGCCAAGGGGCACTCAGCATCCTTTGCCGTGGAGAGCTATCAGAGCTTGTACTTGAAGGCCTACTTCCCACTGGAATTTATGGTTGGTGTGATCAATAATTTCGGAGGATTTTATCACACAGAATTCTATGTCCACGAACTCCGAATGAACGGAGCCAACATCCAAGCTCCCCACCTGAACGAAAGTGAATACCTGACCCGAATCACTGGAAAAAAAGTGTTTCTTGGTTTCATTCACATGAAATATCTTGAAAAAACTACTGTAGAAAAGCTATTGGCTGAGCGACGAACAAACGGTCCTTTTCTGGGATTGGCAGACTTCGTGGCGCGGGTGGAGATCGGACTGGAGCAGCTCTTGATTCTGATTCGGATGACTTGCTTTCGCTTTACAGGCAAGACCAAGCAAGAACTCTTGTGGGAGGCACATTTTCTTCAGCATAAGCGAAAAGCGATTGTGAGCAGTACGGACCTGTTTCGGTCCAACTCAGCAGAAATCAGCTTTGGCAAAAAGCCACCTCAGGTTCCAGACTTGGACGAGACGGATATCCGGCAGGATATCTTAGATCAAATCGATATTCTGGAATTCCCATTGGACTCGCCTTTTCATCTGGTCAAAGACCAAAGTATTCAAGGGATCAAAGCCAGGGAAATGACTCAGTACTTGGGCAAGCGAGTGATGATTTTGGGCTATTTGGTCACGGTCAAGTATACTCGAACGGTGAAGGGTGAGGTGATGAACTTTGGGACTTTTCTGGACCGGGACGGAGACTGGATCGATACGGTGCACTTCCCTCCTGTGGTGAAAAAGCATCCTTTCAAAGGTCGGGCGATCTACCAAATCGAAGGAAAAGTCGTGGAAGAATTTGGCTTCTACTCCATCGAAGTGGAAAAGCTAGAGCGGATGGCGTACTGGAATGCTGCTGATTAAGTTTCAAGTCTAATTTTATGCGCTCAAGCAATCATCTAAAATTTAGACGAATCACTGCCAGAGATATATCCCTTCTAGATTTTAGAAAAAAAATTGGAAAACTAAAATCAAATTCAGACAAATTACCGTATATTAAAAGACAAATTACCGATTAGTGCTATGACAAAGAAAAAATCCAAAGTAAGCGAGCCGGCGGTAGCCCTCTACCATAAGCCAAAAATGAATGTGGAAGACATTCTAAGATTGGATTTGGCTGATTTGGACGAGCCACTCACCCGGCTAGACACTTTCCGCAATGGCCTAAATAAAAGCTCCTTCGAAAGCTTCAAGGTACTTTCCGGTCTTGACTATGAGACTTTGGCAGATGCATTGGGGGTCTCAGCCAAGACCCTGCAGCGCAAGGAAATATTTGACACCGGGCAGTCTGAAAAGCTCTATCAGCTGGCTGATCTGTACGCGACCGGAATCAATTACTTCGGCAGAGACGGGTTCCGTCGATGGATGGAGCAGCCACTTTTCACACTGAACAACCGAATCCCTCGAGATTTGATCGATGTGTCGGAAGGAATAGAACTCCTCAAGATAGAGATCAAGCGACTTCAATATGGCATCGCTATCTAGTCAATGAATGTCTATAGAATAGTGCTAAATGAGTACTGCGACCTAAGCGGAGAGGGTGCCAAAAGGTACGGAGGTAGATGGAATCACGTTGGTACACCGGCAATCTATGCAGGAGGAAGTATTTCAGTGTCTCTATTAGAAAGGCTAACCATTGACTCCGAATTATTTACATCGGAGCGCTACAAATTGTATAGTGTAATGGAAATCCATCTACCGGAAAAATTAATTTATCATGTAAATCGAAAGGAATTACCAGAAAACTGGAATCAAATACCAGCGCCAAAATCAACAAAAGATCTGGGTTCCTCACTTCTGAATTCACCCAAGCTCTGTTTTTCCATTCCTTCGATTTTAGATCCCTCATCATTGAATTTTGTAATCAACCCCCTTTCGAAAGATTTTCACCTAATTGAATCAAAAACATATCCATTGAGTCTAGACCCAAGGATATTACGTGATTGAAGATTAATGAACCGTTTCAAGTTATCTGAAAATTTATCCTATTGACCATTGAATTTTTCCATCTCATATTTTGATTTTTTTAAGACACTTTTTTGCTTAAAGCTCTATTTTTACTTTTCCAAAACAGGTAAAATTGACTAGATTGTCAATGAAAATTAGCCTGATAAGTCTATTCTTTTTATATGCGTAGCCATCCTTCCCGACAGCAGTCAGTAGTATTTTTTTCTGATATCGTAGGCTATACACGCCTCATGGGCGAAGATGAAGATCGGGCCTTTGAGCTCATGAAGCAGAATCTTGAGATTCATCAAGACATCTTAAGCCGACACAATGGTCAGATAATCAAAGAATTAGGCGATGGAATCTTAGCTACTTTCCAGACTGTGGAGGAGGCACTGTATGCAAGTTTGGCGATTCAATCCCGTTTGGAAAGTGAAGCTGCAATAAAGATTAGAATAGGCCTTCATTGCGGAGAAATCATCTTTGATCAAGGGGATGTATTCGGTGATGCTGTCAATATTGCAGCACGTATTCAGGGAATTGGTATGCCTACTTGCGTCCTATTTTCCTCCAAAGTACTTGAGCAAATACCTACCGACACAAGCTTTTCATGGGTAAAACTAGGTGGGTTTTCGCTTAAAAATGTTAAAAATTCGGTCGAACTCTATGCACTGAGCAATCCTCCTGTAGTTGTACCGAAGCGTGCGGAAATCATCAAAAATATCCGCTATCAAGAGCGCAGCCCTTGGAAACTTTGGGCAGCGGTAGCAATCATTGTAGCATTGACAATCACTTTGATCTATTCATTTCTCAATAATACTTCGGTCTGGGAGAAAGAGAAATCTGTTGCAGTGCTCCCTTTTACCAATATCACAATTAATTCAGACCAAGAGTTTTTTGCCGAAGGACTTACAGAAGACATTATCAGCCAAGTATCGAAAATTGAAAGTATCAAGGTCATCAGTAAGGATGCTGTAGAAGGATTCAAAGGAGATAAATTACCCTTGGACTCTGTAGCAAAAGTACTTGACGTCACCACTGTACTAAAAGGAAGTGTACAATGGATTGCTGATAAAATCCGGATCAATGTTCAATTAATTGACCCCGCCGAGAACCGAAATCTTTGGGCTGAAACCTATAACAGGGATGCATCGGACATATTCAAAGTGCAAGCGGATATCGCGACCGAAATAGCCCGGGTTCTCAACAGTAGCCTTAGCTCGGAAGAACGAAGTCAACTTTCCAAAACTCAGACAAGCAGTTTCGACGCCTATGAACTACACTTGAAGGGCCGTGAACTCTATTCTAACTATAGCCGGGAATCCATATGGGAGGCTATCGATTACTACAAACAAGCCATTGATATTGACCCAAATTATGCACTTGCTTACGCAAGCCTTGCTGATAGTTATGCTCAACTGATTTATTTCAGTGAAGGCGATCAGTGGCTAGATTCAAGCATGGAAGCAAGTGCAAAGGCTTTAGCCCTTGACCCCTACCTTGCTGAAGGCTTCAAAGCCCAAGGAAATGTATATTACTACAAAGGACAAAGTGAATACGCAAAGATCTCCTTTGAAAAAGCCATCGTTTTAAATCCAAATTTGAGTTCAGCCATTGGTAACTTAGCGACGGTTTACTTTGTCAGCGGCAACCTTCCGGAAGCACTCAAACTTCAGCTTAAATCGGCCACCTTAAATCCAACAAACTTCCTCCCCTATCAGATTTCAGGGTGGATTTATCGGGTATTAGACCAATTTAAGGAATCTGAAGTTTGGTTGAAACGATCCCTAGATATACTTCCTGACCCTGTGACTATTGAGCAACTTGCCTTTATAGAGATCGAAAAAGGAGATAATGAAAAAGCCTTGTCGCTTGTCAGTGATATTTTCAAAGATGAAAAAGATAGTACTGCACTAGACTATACCGTAGCAGGGACGATTGCGTTTTTTACTGAAAGCGATGAGATCGCACGATTGTATTTGGAGAAAAGCATTGAAAAAACACCTGCGTCTCTTCAGGATGAGTATTTCACCTCTCCTATTCTTCTTGCTTACATTTTGGCACAATCAGGCGAACGGCTGGAGTCAAATGCCCTAGTAGAGCAGGGTATCCAAATCCGCGAAGATGCAATTGAAAACTATGGGGATGACTTTAATTTATTTTTGGATTTAGCCCAACTTTATGCGATTAAGGGTAGCAAATCTGAGTCAGTTGCTTATCTCGCCTTGGCAGAAGAAAAGGGAATGCGAGATGATTTTTACATCACTCACAATCCCATTTTCAAAAGATACCTGAAAGACCCGACTATCCTTTCAATATTATCTAAAATTGACAAGTCACGAATTCAAGCCAACCAAGAGCTGCAGTCTAACGACCTGCTACGGAGTAGGTAGCCTCACCGCAATTAATCTGTTGAATAGCTCTTGGCGGACCTCCATTGGAATGAATCAGTCCAGCTACTAATGCACAAGCCATCGAGGTTCCCGACATAACGTTGTATGCATTTCCCGGAAAGGTAGATACTAAATTGGCACCAGGTGCAAGCCAATCTATCGGGGGAGCACCTGCGTTGGAAAAGTCCGAACAAGAGGAAAAGCCCGCCTCAGAAAAGTCCACTGAACCTACAGTGAAGACATTTTTCCCACTAATACAACCCGGTAGATTGGATCCAGCACTTTGACCTTCATTTCCGGCAGACATTACCACAAAGATTCCTTTTTCGCCTAGATCCAAAATGATGTCGCGAAGGAATGGTTCTGAATTTTGACAATTCACCACCCCCGATTCTCCTAAACTCATCATCACCACATCTCCTGGTACGGCAAACTTTTCGATATGATTCAAAGCCAAGACGAGATTGGACCATGAGCCGACACCGTTTCGATCTAAAACCTTTACAGGGATCACTTCAGCTCCAGCAGACATTCCGGTAATTCCGGGATTCCCCCTGCCAAAACCAGCCGCTAGACCAGCTACGTGGGTTCCATGTCCTGCAAAATCCTCAAATGGGCTTTCTCCATCTATAAATGAAACTGCTACTCTTGGATTTCTAGTCACACGAAGATCCCTATGCCGAGCATCAATTCCTGAGTCCAATATCCAAATAGAGCTACGATTATTGGTTCCTCTTTCAGATCCGCCCATCAAACCAACAGCTATACTAGCTTTGGTAGCAGGGTCGTAAAACCAATCTGACCCAAATGACTCTCCCTGCATTCGGGGACGACCTTGCATCCGAGGGCGGCCCTGCATCTGAAAGTCCTCAATAACCTGAGCCACAGACTCGTCAGATTCTAGCTCACGAACCTCTTCACTGCTCAAATCAGCGATAAACCCGACCGCTCCATCCACAAATCTTTTGGCATTTCCCCGTGACCCAAGTCCCTTTCTGTCCATGTATCCACGGAGTTTTTCAAGTTTGGTAGACCGAACTGTCTCATTTCTCCTCTCCTGACGCTCCCGATCGGTATCCCTTGTTTGCACTTTTCGCACGGGTTGTTCAAAACTATCTTTCAATACGACTATGTATCGCTTGCCTTGGCCATAACTCCAAGTGGAGAAGAATACCAAAAAGATTATAAAAATCACTTTTTTCATTTCGCATTGCATTTTTTACAGTTCTAACATAGGAAATTTTATCTAACCAAAAAATTTAAAACAAAATTTTGTAACACTACCTAACCTTCGCAATAGGATACGGTGGATTATTACCTGAAGCGTCCGGTCCCCTAAGCACTGTTCCCAAGGTATCAAAACTGCTTCCATGATATAATATTCCAGAGAAAATCGCCGCTGAAAAGGACGTACCCGATACCACTGCATAAGAAGACTTCGGCGCTGTGGTAAAAATGTATTCTCCCGGTTCGATGTAATCGATGGTAGGAATATTATAATTGGAAAAGAATGAAAATAACCGCTCATTCTGCCCATTACTCGGATTATAATAATGACCGTAGGAGGCAATGGTATGAGCAAAAGTACTAGAAGAGATCAATCCTCCAGGAAGATTTCTGGTAGATAAATCAGCATCGTTGCCAGCAGACATGACAACGTGGATGTTCCTGTTTAGAATTCTATTAATCTTCCTTTCAAGTCTTGCTAATTTTCTTTGCACAGACGATTGATTAGCCATGGAATCATCAATTGAAAAACCTAGGCTTAAATTGGCAATATCCCCTGGCTTAGCTTTATTAGACACATGCTCCAGGGCATTAAATAATTTAGCAAAAGAAGAATTACCTCTTCCATTAAATATTTTTACGCTAACCATCCGGGCTCTTGGGAAAACCCCATTCATTCCATAATTGTCAGTCGAAGATGAAGACTTCGCACCGATAATCCCCGCTATCTGAGTTCCATGGCCATGCTTATCCAAAAACGGGTTTTGTTTTGTTGTGTCTTTTCTTGAAAAATCCCTGGAAAGGTTTATGTCCCTTTGTCTGAACCTTATATCCTGGTGAGATGAGTCTATTCCCGAATCAATTATCCATACCCTCGTTGTAGGAATTGGGGTAACGTCCTGTCCACCACCTATCTCTTCAATAAAAATACTAGTCTGAGCCGTCGCATCGTATCGCATTTGATCTTGCATCATGGGACGCCTGCCCTGTGGAATCAAAGCAGACTGCATCATGGGACGTCTTCCCTGTAAATTAATATCCACTTCCACCTCGAAATTTTGGACTGAAGCCTGCGATTGGAAGCTTTTGACCTGCCGATCTGTTAAATTTTGCAGATGAACTGAAATCTCGTCATAGACTCTTACATAAATATCATCATGTGGAATATTCGGTTCAATGTCAATAATTATTTGGCGAATCGAATCTTCTAAGGAGGTTAAAACCTTTTCAAACTCAACTGAATCTAAATCCAATATCCCTTGTCTATCTGCTAAAGGAACAATCCCAGAATCTTCGTTGAAAACAATTTCATAACTATTTTCTTCAAGTGTTTTAGATTCAACAAGTGCATTTTTTCCATCTTGGCAGGAAAAGCCCAAGAAAAGGACTGAAATCAAAATCAAGTTTCTCATTGTAATAAAAGTTTACCGGTTAAAAATCAAATCATTAGATCTTCAATTTATCAAAAAAATTCAATAAATCACCAAATAAATCAATTGAAGATTTTAGGCTCCTGGTTTTGTTAACATAGCCCTGTATTCCATTATTTTAGCCTTGATTGCATCATCCAATTCAGGCTCTGCGATCCCTTCAAGTTTATCCATGGTCTCTTTGATCACCTTTGCGACTAAGACACGTGCTGTCTCCTTATTGTCAGCCGGAATCACATACCAAGGTGCATGTGGAAGAGACGTTTCTCGGATGGCTTCTCCATAGCAAAACTGGTATCTCTCCCATAGCCCTCGCTCTTTAAGATCCCCAGGAGAAAATTTCCAATTGTGTTTTTCATTTTCCAAGCGGCGAAGAAGCCTTTTTCGTTGCTCCTCTTTACTCAGATTCAAGAAAAACTTTAAAATAACCGTTCCATTCTGGACCACATGCTTTTCAAAATTCCGGATTTGCTCAAATCGCTTTGCCCAAAAATCATCGGTAATGTCCTCCACCTTTTCAATACCGGGAATATTTTCAGATAGAATATACTCTGGATGAACCCTTGTCACTAAGACATTTTCATAGTGAGTACGATTGAATACTGCATATTTTCCACGTTCGGGAAGAGCCAAATAATGCCTCCAAAGGTAATCATGTCTTAATTCCTTTGATGAAGGCGTTTTGAAGCTATGAACAACTACTCCCCGCGGGTTAAATTCCTGGAACACCTCTCTGATTAGACTATCCTTTCCGGCTGTATCCATTCCCTGAAGACAGATGAGAACCCCATATTTTCCATGGGCATACATAATATCCTGATGCTTGCTAAGATCTTCACGGAGATCATTCAGCTTCTTTTTCTTTTTAGCTTCGGAGGTTTCGAGATCTATAAAAGTCGGGTAGTTAGCTAATTGAAAATCAGACCCTGCCAGCAAATTTTTAATAGGAATATTCTTCATGGGCTTAAATAGAAGTAATAAAAGTTTGATTTTAAGTGAAAAACAAGATAATATTTTAACTTGGAATGAAAATCAATCAACCAAAAATTCGCCCAAAATCACTATGACTGAAATTCCTATTCGAACGGGTCTCGGACAGCGCTATTTAGCTTTGGACGTTCTACGTGGAATGACCATTGCTTTTATGATTATTGTAAATACTCCAGGCAGTTGGTCTCACCTCTATGCCCCTTTGGCTCATGCAGATTGGCATGGCTTTACACCCACAGACCTTGTTTTTCCTACATTTCTATTTGTGGTGGGAAATGCCATGAGCTTTTCTATGAAAAAGTTATCCGAAATGTCAAAGGGAGCTTTTTTCAGGAAAGTTGGCAAGCGAGCATTCTTAATTTTCCTGATTGGATGGCTGCTAAATGCCTTCCCTTTCTTCGATTACAATGAATCTGGGGGGATTGAGTTTATCACGCTTACCGAAGTCCGATTCTTTGGCGTATTGCAGCGGATTGCACTTGCATATTTCTTCGCCGCCTTAATCCTTTATTTTGGAGGTATCCGAGGCGGGTGGATATATTCGATTGGGGCCTTGGTTTTGTATTGGCCCATTTTATACTTCTTTGGCGACCCAGCTGACCCTTATGGCCTTACCGGAAATGCAGCCATCAAACTAGATTTGGCAACCATTGGAGCAGATAGAATGTACATGGGTGAAGGCATCCCATTTGACCCTGAAGGGATTCTCAGTACCCTTACTTCCATTGTCAATGTCATCGCTGGCTATATAGTGGGCAAAATGATCCAAAAAAAGGGAAATACTCCTACTTCTGTCAGGACATTGCTAATCTTTGGTGTGATTTTGATCGCTGCCAGCTATGTATGGGATTTAGCCTTTCCCATCAATAAGAAGATCTGGACCAGTCCCTATGTTCTCTTAACAGTAGGATGGGATTTGATACTCTTAGCGGGACTTATCTTTCTCATTGAAATCAAAAACAAGGTTTCTTGGACCTATTTCTTCCAAGTTTTTGGAAGAAATCCACTCATACTCTATGTGCTCTCAGGCGTGGTGATTTCTATCTTCAGTATGATTCCTGTCGGAGATAGTAGCCTGAAGGGTTTCATTTATGCAAATGCCTACACCAGTTGGCTAGGCCCAAAAAACGCTTCCTTTCTATTTGCAATTAGTTACATGCTTCTGATTTGGCTGATTGGATGGTGGATGGATCGACGTAAAATTTATATCAAGGTCTAAGTCAGGAACAGTTTAGATTTCATCAAACTCTTTTACCATGGACTATCAAATTGGAGTTTACAATATCTATTGGATGCGCGATCTTTTTGATAAGGATGGCAATCCCAAAACAAGCGGTGAAGAAAAGCTTCGAAGTGAATGGATCGCAGAAATCATTTTAGCAATGGACCCGGATTTTTTGGGAATCGTGGAAGGACCAAATACCTTGGTCAGCCAAACCAAAACTGCCAGTGCGCAATTGGAACTTTGGACGCAGGAGTTTTTGCCCGGAAGTAATTACAAAGGGGTGCATGGCTTTCCATCACCTGGCCAGCAAGAGCTCTGCGCAATCTATAAAGCCGATCGGTTGAAAGTTCTTTTTACTCCAGAAACAGCGGCAGGAAAGCGATTTGACGAGCCCTTTTTGATGGATACAACTGATCGCCTGATCAAAGAGCAGTATAAGCATTACCGACCTCCTTTAGAGTTGAGTATTTTAGACACCGATGATTCCTTTATATCGAGAGTGATCGTAGCACATACCAAGTCCAAAGGGATTTTCGATAAGGTGGACTTTGCCAGATACGAACAACTTTCCAAGCGGGATAGACTTCGACTTTTTGCAGAATGCATGCATATCCGAGAGCGCGTAGATGCTTATTTAGAAAAAGGTGAGCAAACCATGGTCATGGGAGACATCAATGATGGTTTTGAGCTGGATTTTTATGAAAATAAATTCAGCAAAAGCGCGGTAGAACTGCTAATGGGTGACCCTTGGATTCCGGAGTTTATTCTCAAATCTGTTCTTCCAAGACCTAAGCTGAATGCCTACGGCTGGAGCCCAAACTCCTCCAGATACCGGGATCGCATCACAGGAGATGAGTTTAACGTTTTAATTGATCATATTCTTGTCAGTCAAGGACTTCCTTTCAAGAATGGAAAGGTATGGAATCCATACACGGAGAAAGACGACCCTCTGATCCAGTCGGTCAAATTTCCCCTGATCAAAGCTTCTGATCATTTTCCGGTTTCATTTACTTTAACTCAATAAAAAATGGATGACCAAGTACAAACCATGATCGAGAATCTTCATAAAAACACAGGTAAAAGCCTGGAAGAGTGGATTGATCTGGTGAAAAAAGAAAAGCTTGAAAAACATGGCCAAATCGTCAAGTGGCTAAAGGAGACCCATAGTTTCACCCATGGATTTGCCAACTTGGTAGCCCATAAAACGCTTAAGTCTGATGCAAGTTCTGCTTCTGACCATGAAGAACTGACCCATTCGCAATACAAAGGAAAGGAGCATTTTTTACCCGTCCTCGATAAGCTAAAAAATGAAATCAACCTATTTGGCAAAGGTGTGGAGTTTATACCAAAGAAGGCTTATATCAGTGTCAAGCGAAAAAAGCAATTTGCTATGCTGATTCCGGCTACCAAGACAAGGTTTGATATCGGCATCAACCTAAAAGGACAAGAAGCCTCAGGTGTTTTGGCATTGGATACCAAAACGAGCGGGATGGTAAGTCATCAAATCGAATTACAATCGATAGAGGATTTTAGCTCAGAAGTAATTGATTGGCTCAAAAAGGCTTATGAATCAGCTGGTTGATTATCTCCTTCTCCCTCGATTTCCTTAATTAATTCCTCATACCAAAACTCCCCGTACTTCCTCACCAGTGCATCCTTAAGAAAACGGTAGAGGGGGACTTTTAAACTTTGGCCTAGCGTACAAGCAGGATCACAAATATGCCATCTATCATAATTCAATGCATCGAACTGATCGTACTTCGTGACTCGGATTGGATAGAGGTGGCATGAAATGGGTTTTTTGAAGTCCGTTTTACCATCGAGATAGGCCTGCTCAATCCCACACTTCAGCACTCCACGCTCGTCATAAATAGCATAAGCACACTCTCGATTATCACCGATGGTTGGTGTGCCCTTGTCTCCATCCTTATCTATCACCCAGGTACCTTGCTCCTCGATGACCCTGCGACCTTCATCCGTCAGATAGTCTTTGACTTGAGGATAAATCTTCTCCAGGATAGCTGTCTCTTCATCTTCCAGAGGTGCTCCTGCATCTCCCTCCACACAGCAGGCACCTTTGCATGCTTCAAGGTCACAGACAAAAAAATTCTCTTTGATATCGTCAGAAAGTACCGCGTTGCCTACAAGGATCATGATCTTTTTTTTTCAAAGGTAAGGAGCATACAGGAAAAGGCCTTCCGAATGGGTACAAAAAAGAACCGCTCCGTAAAGGAGCGGCTCAACCCAGCACTATGAAGAAAAGCTATTTTTAGCCTTTGATATAACAAACAGCCGTCTGATCAAAAGGTTTTTAGCTCAGATAAAATTTTTATGATTTTTTTTAAAAAAAGATTGAAAAGTCCATTTCAAAGCCCAGAATCAAGATAATTTATTGAAGAGAAAATTTCATTTTAAGCTTAGTAAGAATCAAATCATAGAATTTGGCGTTATTTGCTGTGTGCAAGTCGGTCTGTCGCCGATCTGTCCCGATTGATATCGGAATCAGAAAGGAGGAAAGTCCGGGCAACATAGAGCGCCATACTTCCTAACGGGAAGGGGGCTGACTGGTGACGGTCAGTCTACAGAAAGTGCCGCAGAAAATATACCGCCCCAACCATTATTGGAATGGGGTAAGGGTGAAAAGGTGGGGTAAGAGCCCACCGTCCCGATGGTGACATCGGGTGCATGGCAAACCTTATGGGTTGAAAGATCAAATAGGCCCCGGGCAAAGAGCTGCTCGTTCGATCTCTGCTTTGGCAGGGTTCCGGGGTGGGTAGATCGATGGACCCTGACCGTGAGGTCAGGGCTAGATAAATGGCAGACACTATTGAAAAGGATGAATTCCAAATCAAGAGTACAGAACCCGGCTTACAGACTTGCACATTTTCTTTTTATCTTCGCCCTATGTCAAAAATCCTGATCATCGATGACGAAAAAGTCATCAGAGCTACGCTACGAGAGATCCTCGAGTACGAAAAGTTTGAAGTATCCGAAGCCAGTGATGGCGAGGAAGGACTCAAAAAAATTCAGTCAGAAGACTTTGATCTGGTACTTTGCGATGTCAAAATGCCAAAAATGGATGGAATCGAAGTTCTTAGCCATGCCAAGGACTTGGATAAAGCTCCACAATTCATCATGATCTCCGCCCATGGAAGCATTGAGACAGCAGTCGAAGCGACTAAAAAAGGGGCCTTTGACTTTATACCAAAACCCCCCGATCTAAACCGATTACTTCTCACAGTGCGAAATGCGCTGGATAAAAAGAATTTGGTTACCGAGACGAAAGTTTTGAAAAAGAAGCTTTCCAAGAAATTTGATATGGTGGGTGAATCACCTGCTATTGTTCAAGTGAAGGAAACAATCGAAAAAGTAGCTCCGACCGAAGCCAGAGTTTTGATCACTGGACCAAATGGTACGGGAAAAGAATTGGTAGCTCATTGGCTTCATCAAAAAAGCAGTCGGGCGAAAGAACCTTTTGTCGCTGTAAATTGCGCGGCTATTCCTTCTGAACTGATCGAGTCCGAGCTTTTTGGTCATGAAAAAGGAGCATTTACCTCTGCTCACAAGCAACGAGCAGGTAAATTTGAGCAAGCGCAAGGAGGAACTTTATTCCTTGATGAGATTGGGGATATGTCTTTGTCAGCACAGTCAAAGGTCTTGCGTGCACTTCAGGAAAACCTCATCAATCGCGTAGGAAGCGATAAGGACATCAAGGTGGATGTTCGCGTTTTGGCGGCAACCAACAAAGACTTAAAAAAGGAAATCGAGGAGGGAAATTTCAGAGAAGATTTGTACCACCGCCTAAGCGTGATTGTGGTGCAGGTACCTGCGCTGAAAGATCGAGTGGACGATATTCCTTTACTCGTAGATAAGTTCCTTAATGATATCGCTCAAGAAAGCGGAGATGCAAAAAGAAAAATAAGCAAAGAAGCACTCGAGAAACTCAAAACTTATCCCTGGACAGGAAATATTCGAGAACTGCGTAACGTGGTAGAAAGACTCGTAATTCTAGGCGAGGACACAATCAGCCTCGAAGACATAAAAAAATATGCTGACTATTAAGGTCAGCATTTTTTTATCCGTTGGATTTTTCAACTACATCTGCTTTTGCATAAGCAGGACATGGCTTACTGGAAGCACATGCTCCCAAAGCTAGAATACCAATCAAGGTTACAATTGTGGCTAATCTTTTCATCAATCTGATAATTTTGAAATCAAATATGTTTAATTAATTCTTTTCTTACAATTACTGCACCAATAAATTACACCCACGGATTTCTGAATTGTCAATGCGACCAAGCACCTCCAGCATTCCATCCTTTCCAATCCTTCCCAAATCTTGCGTTTCAATAAATGCGCAAGAATGAAAATTTGCAAGATCGATAATATTGATACCGCCTTGCGATCTGCCTGACCAAGCAAAGGGATCATTTATATCTCGTATCATAACGCGCATGGTAGCCGGCATGTTATATTTTCCCTCACCTTTCGAATAGGCTTGAGACATTAATTCGGTCATCCCGTATTCTGAATGAATCGCATCAAGCCGAAAAAATTGCTTTAGCCTATCATGAACTTCTTCCCGGATCATTTCCTTCCGACGTCCCTTCATCCCCCCTGTCTCCATCACTATTAAATTCTCCATCTCCTCAAAATCCCTTCCCGAATCTGCCAAATCCAAAAGTGCAAATGTGACTCCGAGAAGTAAAACTTTTCTTTTATCCGATCTCAGTACCTGAAGCTTTTGCATCAAATCCTCCTGATTATACAGGTAAAATCCAGAATGTACAGATTGGGATTTTTGGATAAAATGATCCGCCATCGCCACCAGACTACTTCCCTTTCGCTCTAAATATGCTGGTAACAAAGCCAAAACATGAAAATCCTCGATGGATCCATACTCCCTTTCAAAAAGCCTCAGTGAGTGATCCAAGTACCACTTTTCGGACCAGAAATAATGCTTACTGGTAATCATTCCGGTGGTACCCGAACTGGAAAAGAAAGCTTCAAAATTGTCTAAATCCGCAGAAACCACTGGATGATCCTTAAAAAAACGGATTGGTAAAAAAGGAATATCCTCCACCTTATTGATATCAGATGGAATCACTCCAAGTGCATTGAGATACTTATTATAGATGGGATTTTGAATTGCCTGAAACTGAAAAATCTCTAATGCCAGACTTTCAAAGTCTTTAGGTACAAATTCTTTCAGCTTTTCCGAAAAACTTTTAAAATCCTGCATCGTTTTATAATTTGCATCAATTCGGAATGGAAAACCATTCTGCAACAAAATTAATTCGCCTCATGCGTTTACACAGAATATCGGGAGTTTTCTTTTTGGCTTTTTTAGCAGCCGGTTGCGTCAACCCTCCAGACAACTTTCCTTCCGTGCCTTCTATCAGTTTCGAATCTGTAGAATATGTCTCCACCGCAGGACCTGATTCCTTGATTGTTGGGATAGACTTTCAGGACGCTGAAGGTGACTTGGGTTTATCAGCCACAGATATCAATCCGCCTTTCAATGCATTAAATTATAAAAGAGATGCTGCGGGGAATTTGATCACTTATTCTAATCGGCCACCAGAAGCACCCACCTACAATCCAATTGATTGGGTGATTGATCCGATTGTCAATAACCAAACCGTGAAAGACACGATTTGGGTGGAGCAAAACCCCAATCAGTACAACATCTTTGTAAAATTCTTCATCAAGCGAAACGGTCAATTCACAGAGTTTAGATGGGAAGATCCTCCGTTTTTCACCACTTTCAATGGGCGATTCCCGCGAATCCTAACCTCAGAAGATGGACAAGCTGTAGAAGGAAATATTAAATACGCGATGCTTTCCTCAGGTTGGGAATCCATTTTCAGAAATGATACGGTAAGAATTGACCTACAGGTCCAGGATAGGCAGCTAAACAGAAGCAACGAAGTATCCACAAGCGAATTTACGCTGAGGCAAATCACTAGAAATCCATAAAAAAAGGGAGGTTTTCAAAAACCTCCCTTTTCTATTTGTATTCGTTGATTTTAGAATTTTGGAAACTTCTTGGGATTGACCTCATGCATAAGTAGGTAAACTTTCTCGATCACATCCTCTGTACTAGGCTTGGAGAAATAATCTCCATCGGAAGAGTAGGCAGGTCTATGGGCCTTGGCAGCAAGTGTCTGCGGCTCAGAATCCAAAAACTTAAACAGTTGTTGTTCTTCAATAGCCTGCTGTAGCATGTATGCCGATGCTCCACCCGGTACATCTTCATCAGCAAAAATCACCCTGTTAGTCTTTTTGACAGACTCCCCAATGACTCCAAATCTATCAAATGGAATTAGGGTTTGTACATCGATCACTTCCACATCAATATCCATTTCAGATAATTCCTCAGCGGCTTCCAGTACGATTCGACACATGGAACCATAGGTCACTAAAGTAATATCCTTACCGGAACGTAAAACCTCTGGCTTGCCCATGGGAACCGTATATTCACCCATATTTTCAGGCATTTTTTCCTTTAGCCTATATCCATTCAGACATTCGATCACAAGTGCCGGATCATCCGACTGCAGCAAGGTATTATACATGCCTGCAGCTTGAGTCATATCTCTAGGTACGCAAATAAGCATGCCACGAAGAGCCGAAAGAATCATCCCCATCGGTGAGCCCGCATGCCATACACCTTCCAATCTATGACCTCTTGTCCTCACAATAAGTGGTGCCTTCTGACCTCCTTTGGTTCTGTATTGAAGGGAAGCCAAATCATCCGAAAGCATCTGAATTCCATATAGAAGATAGTCCAAATACTGAATTTCTGCTACTGGTTTTAGACCTCGCAAGGCAGCTCCAATTCCCTGTCCTACGATGGTACACTCTCTAATCCCCGTATCCGAGACACGAAGATCTCCATATTTAGCTTGCAGGCCTGCAAAAGCTTGATTGACGTCTCCGATCTTTCCGACGTCCTCTCCAAAGGCAAAAAACCTCGGATCATTTTCAAGTTTGTAATCAAAAAATGCCTGTAAAACCTCTCTACCATCCACAATGGACGAATCTTCAGAAAACTCAGGTAATCTTTCTGCCACTTTCAAGGCCGACCATTCTGATTGGGAGTAAAGATGACTACTGTAACGGTCAAAATTCTTTTCTTGCTGCTGCTGATACCAAGTTTGCAACTTGTTCTTTGCTTCGCTTTGATCAAACCGAAGATTTAAAAGTGCCTTTCTAACCGTGGAGATTACATCTTTACGGATAGGGTTGATTGTTTTTGATAGATCTTGGACTAATTGCTCCAAAACTACCTTTCGATTGCTAGTTTGGGCAGCATCACGAATCAAAGACACAGCTTCTTTAAGCTCCTCTTTGATTTCTCCTAAAAAGTCATTCCAGGCAGCTTCCTTCTCTTTTTTGACTTGCGCTTTTGCTTCCGCATCGATCTTATCCAATTCGTCGGCTGAGGCAAGTTCCCGAGAAAGAATATATTCTCTAAACTGCTTGATACAATCCCATTCCTTTTCCCAATCCAATCGCTCTTTGGACTTGTATCGCTCATGGGAACCTGAGGTACTATGTCCTTGCGGCTGGGTCATTTCCTGCACATGAATGAGCACTGGAGCATGTTCTGATCGAGCGATATTACCAGCTTTCTGAAAGGCATTGAATAGAGCTTCATAATCCCATCCTTTTACCCGGATGATTTCAAAGCCTTTTTTCTCATCATTTCTCTGGAATCCTTCTAATACTTCAGAAATACTTCCTTTAGTAGTATGAAATTCTTGAGGAACCGATATTCCATACCCATCATCCCAAATGGCCGTAACCATTGGGACCTGCAGAACTCCGGCAGCATTGATGGATTCAAAAAACATCCCTTCAGAAGTAGAGGCATTTCCTATAGTGCCCCATGCCACTTCATTACCATTGATCGAAAAATCCTTAAATCCTTTTAAGCCTTTATTCTCTCGGTACAGTTTTGAAGCAAAAGCAAGTCCGAGAAGTTTTGGCATTTGAGCAGCAGTCGGGGAAATATCTGCCGCTGAATTATATCGGTCAGTGAGGGATTTCCAAGATCCGTCATCATTTAAAGAACGGGTAGCAAAGTGGCCATTCATCAATCGGCCCGCAGATGCAGGTTCGGCATCTACATTGGTGTGCGCATAGAGTTGTGCAAAATATTGCTGAACAGTCAGCTCGCCCAATGCGAACATAAAAGTTTGATCTCGATAATAACCGGCTCTAAAATCACCCTTTTGAAAAGCTCTAGCCATGGCAATCTGTGCAAGTTCTTTACCGTCTCCGAAGATTCCGAATTTAGCTTTCCCCATAAAGACTTCTTTTCTTCCCATAAGGGAAGCATGCCTACTAATGAGTGCGATTCGAAAATCATTTAAAACTGCCTCGCGGTCTGCAGTCGAATCTTGAGTCTTTTTTACACTTTTCTCTGCTGTTGCCATTCAATTATTAATCTAGAGTTACTTTGGGTTTTTAAGGTATTTTTCTCAATTACCAAAAATAACCAAATCGATCTGTTTTGCAAATATCTTTAGAATAAAATATCAATCAAAAATTTTGATAAAAGGATTTTAATACGATAAAAACAGAATTTTATTCTGATTAATTGATTTTACTGATATAAAAATCTAAAAATGAAACCTTCATAATCTTTTATACTCACCTATTTTTACCAATAATTATTCTCAGAATATTTCACTTCAAAAATTTAAATTTTGAAATTAAATCGATTCATAATTTTAAAAAAAGAATAAAATTCTGATTTCGAAGAATTTTCAAAATCAGACCAAATACTATTCTAAAAATTGCTCTCAAAAGCTTCCTCCTGATTATCTTTGCGCCTCTGTAAATCCAAATAAAACTAGCTATGATTATAGGCGTTCCCAAGGAAATCAAAAACAACGAGAACCGAGTAGCATTGACTCCTGCGGGAGCCAAGGAATTGGTCAAAAGAGGCCATACGGTCTATGTACAGCACACAGCCGGAGAAGGCAGTGGCTTTTCTGACAGCGAATACGAAACTGCAGGAGCTAAAATACTCCCTACCATCGAGGCTACCTACGAGATTGCCGAGATGATCATCAAGGTAAAAGAGCCTATCGAGCCTGAGTATGCACTGATCAAAGAGGACCAACTTCTTTTCACGTATTTTCACTTTGCTTCGCATGAGCCTTTGACCAAGGCCATGGTAGATAGCAAGGCAGTTTGTCTTGCCTATGAAACAGTAGAGAAGTCTGACCGAAGTCTTCCACTATTAATCCCGATGTCAGAAGTGGCTGGCAGAATGTCTGTACAAAAAGGCGCCAACTACCTTGAAAAGCCATTGAAAGGACGAGGAATTCTTTTAGGTGGTGTACCAGGAGTACTTCCTGCAAAAGTCTTAATCCTAGGAGGCGGTATCGTGGGTACGCAAGCAGCATGGATGGCTGCTGGATTAGGAGCTGATGTGACCATCATGGACGTTTCACTTCAGAGAATGAGATATCTGGAAGACGTGATGCCTGCAAATGTCAATACCATGATGTCCAATGAATATAACATTCGCAAAATGATCAAATCTGCAGACTTGATCATCGGGGCAGTATTGATTCCAGGAGCAAAAGCTCCTCACCTGATCACTCGAGATATGCTGAAAGACATGAGACCTGGTACCGTACTTGTCGATGTAGCGGTAGATCAAGGTGGATGTATCGAGACGTGTAAGCCAACTACTCACGAGAACCCTACTTTCATCATTGATGATGTCGTACACTACTGCGTTGCAAATATGCCAGGGGCTGTACCTTATACCTCTACCCTAGCCTTGACCAACGCGACCCTACCTTATGCTATTCAACTAGCTGATAAGGGTTGGAAAAAAGCTGCTCAGGAAAATGCAGAATTAATCCCGGGTCTGAATGTTATCAATGGAGATATTGTCTACAAAGCTGTAGCTGAGGCATTCGGAATGAACTACGTTCCGGTAGAAAAGTATCTTTAAGACAAACTAGACTGAATGAAAATCCCCGAAACTTGATCTGCCCCCAAAAAGTTAGACACTTATTGGGGGCAGATCAGTCCAGGTCTCGGGGATTTTTTTATTTCCATTTCACGCTACAAAATCTAAATACTGTTTACTGAGCCATTTTTCTTCCAGTGCCAGCTTACACCAGCCTGACTTTTCCTCTGCTATAAAAACCTCCTCTGATTTGGGAAGGGTACCAACAATAGAGAAGTTTGTCCCCGGCCCACTTCTTACTCTCAAAACAGATGCATTGACCGTTGCTCGATCTACCGACTCAGTATATCGGCCATAAACCCAATGAGACTGACTCTTGGAAATTTTCAGCCATCCATTGGACTCATCGTAAATTCGCAAAACTGCCCCACGCTCCACGGGTGGTCTATCTGAGGCCTTCGAAGCACTTCCTTTAGGCGCAGTTCTCACATTCAAAATATTTGCAGTAACTACTGCATATTTCATACTTGGGGGAATTGGTGGTAAAGCACCCCCCGTAAGCTCTGCCTGTACCAAGGGAGCAAAATACTTTTGAAAATCTTCCACCTTATTTCCTCCAAAGAAATTGGTACCCGGACAAGATTTGGTAGAGCCACTACCATTTGTTCGCCTGCCTGTACCCAATTCATACCAATGGTGATAAACGATACTGAAAGGATTGATTGGAAGATTGAATTTCCGACAAATGACTGCAGTAGCACGAATGATGGCATTGCGCTGTTCTAGGCGCATTTGATCGCCTCCCTGATCAAAATCCCCCAAATGTTCAAAACAGATTGAATGCTGATTGGCGCCATAAATACAGGCTGGAGTAGCTTCGAGTGATCTGCCAGTTAAGATGATACCATCTGGGAAAATGGTAAAATGCTGACCGATATCACTCCATCCATTGGCCCCCACGTGATGATTTTTCATAGCAAGTTGCCGCTCAAAATGATTACTCCCATCGAAGTGATCATAATTAGGCACCCAGGTATGGTGCTGCTGCACACTCAAAATTGTCCGCGCAATGTGCTTATTATTCATCCACGCCTCAAACTCACCGATGGTCATTTTCAAAAATCCATACTTTGATTCCATAATGCTTTTGATTTAAAAGATTTCAAAGAATTAACATTCAGGAAGATACAAAAAATCAAAATAGAATCAGACTCCAGAAATCAATTCATACTTGCCCACCAAATCAGGCGAATACCAAATCCTACCATAATGAGTCCGACTACCTTATTTAAAATTTGCATTAATCGAGGAGTGACTAAATGGGCGAGCTTTTTGGCGATAAATGCTTTCAGCAAATCAATACTAAAAACCGTGATTAAGATGCCTGAATAATATAAAAGGATGTCTGATGGAACCCAACTTGATTTTAGATAGACCAAGCTGGCAATTGAAATCCAAAAAACAAGGACAAAGGGATTGACCCCATTGATACTAAAGCCCTTGGCAAAGGCAGTTCGTTTTTTGATTTTAGAAATACTGAGCCCACCTGTACTGGGTCGGTCTGCTCGTCTTTTCACAAGAGAAATCAACCCAAAACCAATCAATATCAATCCTCCTACATAGCCAAGAACTTGCTCAAATAGCGTCGTGTCTGCCAAAAAACGAATTCCAAAATAGGTAACAATCACATAAATCGAGTCACTTGCCAAAATTCCCAAAGCAAGTACTGCCGTTCGCCTAAAGCCATACTCCAAGCTACTCTGAATCAGGGTAAAAAAAACAGGTCCAATCATTGCGGATAGAACCAAGCCCATGCTTACACCCTCAATCAGCGCTGCATTCAAAGCTTATCTCCTTTCTCATGGATGAATCGCTGCCAAGCCTCCGATTTCTCACCTTTCAAAACTCTCGGAAATTTATTCTGACCACCCTCTTTACCCTGGAGTCGCATCCATTCATAAAAAGTCTCACTTGGCAATATTTTGACAATCACCTCTCGCAAAGCATGATTCCGCTCCACGGCATAGTCGTCATTAAGCTCTTTCAAAAAGCGGTCAAGCAGGGATGAAAGCTTTTGCTCATCCACCTGATCATCAGTTCCGATGTACCAATGATGCGCAAAAAGACTTCCATGAGGCTGACCTAATACCGTAAATTCTTTTACTCGAATATCGAGCTCAGAGGCCGCCAGTTCTACCGCGCGATTCATATTATCTACCGAAAGGTGCTCCCCACAAAGGCTTAGAAAATGTTTTATTCTACCCGTGATAATAATTTCATTCTCCTCTTTGGAAACAAATCGCACAGTATCTCCAATCAAATATCTCCAAGCTCCCGCACAGGTAGAAATAAGCAAGGCATAATCAATTCCTTCCTGAACCTGATCGATTTTATAGGTTTGAGCAGTGGGTCGGATAATGCCGTCTTCATCGAAATTTTCCTCATTGAATGGAACAAACTCATAAAAGATCCCATTATTCAATACCAATCGCATGGACTTTCGTCCAGGCAATGCCTGAAAAGCTAAAAAGCCCTCGGAGGCCAAATAGGTTTCGATATAAGTAAGTGGTTTTCCAAGTAATTTTTCAAAGCCTTTTTTGTATGGCTCAAAGGATACACCTCCATGAACGAAAATCTGGAGATTAGGCCAAATGTCATGAATCGTCTCTACTTGGTAATGAGCAATTATTCTTTCAATCAAAATCTGTAACCAAGCCGGAACCCCTACAATTATTCCTATATCCCAGTTCGGAGCCTTTTCCACGATCTGATCAAGCTTGTCTCCCCAATTTCGATTTTTGGATATTTTCTTTCCTGGCTTGTAAAAGCGCTGAAACCAAATCGGCAATTTGCCTGCAGTAATCCCACTCAAATCCCCGGAAAAGTAGGTTCCGTTAAATTCCAAATCCGTACTCCCCCCAAGCATCAAAATACCTTTCGTAAACAATGAGTTTGGAAGATCATATTTCGATAAGGTCAAAATTTGCCTCACTCCTGTTCGTCGGATAGCTTTGACCATTTCCTTCGTAATCGGAATGTACTTAGACGTAGCACCTGAAGTTCCCGAACTAAGGGCGAAATATTTGACCTTACCCGGCCAGGTGACGTTTTTCTTTCCTTCTAACAATTCATACCACCATTCCTCGTAGATCTTGTCATAGTCATAGATAGGCACTTGCGCTTTATATCGATCATAGTATTCGTCATCATGCTGCCGAAACCTTCGAAGAATCGAGGCAAAATCATATTTCTCGCCTATGGCTGTCCGAGTACCTTGAATCAGAAGTTTCTTCAACTCCCCTCGCTGAAGCTCCATCGGCCGGGAATATTCCTGTTCTAAACTTTCCCTAAGCCTTATGCCTTTTTTTAGTAAAGTACTGATGATCGCCATATCTTTGTCTGGGCTGATTTTCTTAAAAAACTGATCTAAAAATAGAAAATGGATATCAAAGCAAATCTAGAAGCGGTAAAAAATTCATTCATAAATCCAGATTGCCAGCTGGTCTCTGTCAGCAAAACAAAGCCGGTAGAATTACTCATGGAGGCCTACAATGCCGGCGTGAGGGATTTTGGAGAAAATAAGGTCCAGGAAATCCAAGAAAAACAACCTCAGATGCCCTCAGATGTGCGTTGGCACATGATCGGACATTTGCAGAGAAACAAGGTAAAATACATCGCTGAATTTGTCCATCTGATTCATGGCGTGGATTCTTTCCGACTTCTAAGAGAGATCGAAAAACAAGGCAAAAAAGTCAACCGAAAAATCCCGGTATTACTGCAAATCCACATTGCAGAAGAAGAAAGCAAGTTTGGTTTTGACATGGAAGAGCTGTTTGAAATGCTGGATAATGATGATTTCAAAAAGTTTCAGCACGTACATATCCTCGGATTAATGGGAATGGCGACTTTTACGGAGAATTCTGATCAAGTTCGAAAGGAATTCAGATCATTAAAATCTCTTTTCGATGAATTGAGGGGAAAAGCACTTCCTGATTTTGTGGAAATGCAGGAGCTTTCCATGGGGATGAGTGGAGACTATCAGATCGCTCAGGAGGAAGGCAGCACTATGGTACGGATAGGTTCGGCAATTTTTGGAGCAAGAAACACGCATTGATATGAACGGAAAACAAATCATACAATTAGCAGCTATCCTTGGTGCCTTGGCAGTAGGAATCGGGGCTTTTGGAGCGCATGGCTTGGAGGCCAGACTTATAGAAAACGGCAGACTCGATACTTTTGAAACAGCTGTAAAGTATCATTTCTATCACTCATTAGGCGTTTTCCTGGTGGGGATTTTGGCCCTAATCAAACCTGATTGGCGCGGGCTAAGCTTCTCTGCCATCAATCTAAGTATAGGAATACTAATTTTCTCCGGTTCACTCTACTTATTATCCATCACGGGAATCACCTGGCTGGGGGCGATCACCCCTATCGGAGGAGTTGCTTTTATAAGTGGCTGGCTGGGTTTATTTTGGGCCATGACCAAAAATAAAAACTGATGACTAAGAGTTACTTTTTGACCTTTTTACTCATTGGATCGCTCCTTTTCTCCCATTTCTCATTTGGTCAATTATCCAGAGAGGAATACGAAAAATTAGAGCAATCCTTAGGACAAACCAGCTTCTTTGGGGGGCATTTGACTGGGTTTATGTTGTATGACCTAGATTCTCAGCAAGTTCTTTATGAGAAAAACTCGCAGATTCACTTCACCCCTGCATCCACGACCAAGCTATTCACCTTGTTTGCCAGTATTTTGGTTTTGAATGATTCCACTCAGACATTTCGATATGTGAGCAAAGGTGACACCCTACACATTTGGGGAGCAGGCGATCCAAGTTGGGATTATTTAGATCTTCCCCAACCTGACTTTGATTCCTTTTTTGCGCCATACGATGTTATATCCTTTTCAGATGCTAATCTCCGATCCACTCCCTTCGGTGCAGGCTGGCAATGGGATGATTATCTGTATTACTTCTCCGCAGAGCGAAGCAGTCTTCCTATCCATGGAAACTTGCTAAAAGTATTGCCAGGGAAATCCAACCCTCGCGTTTTTCCAACACGTTTTCAGTCAATGATTTCGACAACCAATCGGGATATCAAGGATATGGAACGTGACTTTCACAGCAATCATTTTTTTTATAACCCAAAATCCTACCGAGGTCGGGAAGATTACCTTCCGCTTCTTACCTCTCCGGAGCTTTTTGTGTCATTAGCTAGTGATGCCACTGGCAAAAGTTGGATTTATAGCCCTGACAGTCTTCCCGAAAATCATCAGCTTTGGCGTGGAGCAACACTTTTCCCTATTCTAAAAGAGATGATGCTGGAAAGTGATAATTTCCTTGCCGAACAGTTGATGTTTATGGTCTCTGATCGACTTTTTGGAGAAATCGATACCGAAAGGGCTATCGAATATATGATTGAAAGCTTCCTAACAGACCTTCCAGATGAACCTATTTGGGTGGATGGAAGTGGACTTAGCCGGTATAATCTATTTACGCCTAGGACGATGGTCGGACTTTTCGAAAAACTCTATCGGGTGGTCCCGGATCAAATGCTTTTCGAGCTTTTGCCAACAGGCGGTGTATCGGGCACCATCGAAAATGAATACAAGGCAGAAAGCCCATATATCTTCGCCAAAACTGGAACGATGAGCAATAATCATAGCCTTGTAGGGCTTATCCGCGGAAAAAGTGGAAGATATTTTGCTTTTGCTTTTATGAATTCAAATTATCCTTGGAAGGCCTCCCTTGTCAGAAGGGAAATGGAAAAGGTACTCAGTAGCCTCAGGGACATGCTTTGAGTTACTGATGAATATTCGCTAGATTCAATTTCACGATATATATATAATGAACAAAAGATCTTTTTTGAAAACCGCCTTTCTGACGGCGGCTAGTATGCCTTTTCTGGGCTTTGATTCAAAATCCAGCCAAAAAATGATTCTTCCCAAAGCCTTGTCCAAGGGTGACACGGTGGGACTAATCAGTCCATCAGCTGCCACTTCTGATCGCATGCAATTTACTTTTGCAAAAGAAGCCATGGAAGCTTTAGGACTAGAAGTCAAATTGGGAGAGCATCTGAAAAACAGAAGGGGCCATCTGGCAGGAAGTGACGCTGAACGCGCTAGCGACTTAAATTCGATGTTTGCTGACCCTGAAATCAAAGCAATTATTTGTATCCGAGGAGGTTCGGGTGCTGCCAGAATCTTGCCTCTGATAGATTATGAGCTGATCCGGAAAAACCCAAAAATACTTCTTGGCTATTCGGATATTACCGCTCTGCATCAAGCAATTTACGCCCAGACAGACCTGATTACCTTTCACGGACCCAATGGAACAGGATCTTGGAACAGCTTCAATGTGGAGCAGTTTGAGCGGCTCTTTTTTAAGCAGGAGCAGCTTCTTTTTGAAAACCAACAGGTGCAGGGAGATGATTTAGTCATCAAATCCAACCGAATCCAAACGCTTCAATCAGGAATCGTGCAGGGAAAAATTCTTGGAGGAAATTTAACCGTCCTGACAGCCCTTTCAGGTACTCCCTATTATACAGATTTCGAGGATGCTATTTTATTTATCGAAGATATTGGAGAAGATCCATATAGAATTGACCGGATGATGAGCACCCTGAAACTGAATGGTACCCTGCAGAAGATCAAAGGATTCATTTTCGGGCAATGCAGCGATTGTGAACCAGGCGGAGGGTATGGAAGCCTGACAGTTGACCAAGTCTTAGACGATTATGTTTTACCTCTAAATATCCCGGCCTATTCAGGAGCGATGATTGGACACGTTGCCAAGCAATTTATCGTCCCTCATGGTGCCAAGGTAGAAATGAACGCAGATTTGGGTACCTTTAAGCTAATCGAAAATATATTTGATGGATTATGAAAATCGCATTGATCACCGGTTTGATTCTAGCTTTTGCAGCCTGTAATCCCTCAGGTCCAAAAAGTAACGAAAATGATTTTGCCGCTATGAGAACACCAATTAAAACCTACCTGGCACTGGGAGACAGTTATACCATTGGCGAAGGAGTAGATGAAGCAGACCGATACCCAAATCAATTGGTCAAAAGACTCAATCAGGAAACTGCTCATCAATGGCTCGAGGCTGAAATCATTGCTAAAACAGGTTGGACCGTAGACGAATTGGACAAGGGAATAGATGAAGCAGGTCCGACAGGAGAGCCTTACGACTTGGTTACATTACTGATTGGAGTCAATAATCAATACCGGGGAAAATCAGTCGATGAATATCGGGTAGAGTTTGAGCAGATGCTTCTCAGAGCCATTGGGTATGCTGGCAATCTGCCCAACCACGTAATCGTCCTTTCCATTCCAGATTGGGGAATCACGCCATTTGCTACCAACCGAGGAACAGACAAGGCTAAAGTCGCGGCAGAAATCGATGCTTATAATGCTGCAAAACGCTCTATTTGTGGGAAATACGGGATTAAATTCATCGATATTACTGAGGACTATAGAGCTGTGGGTGATCAGCCAGAAATGCTCGCTGAAGATAATTTACACCCTAGCGGAGAGATTTATACGCGTTGGACGGAGTTGCTATTCGAGCAAGTAAAAACCATTTATCCTGAGCCATGATTAGATTACTGACTTTAAGCGGAATATTAATTTTATTGCTATCCTGCCAAGATCAACCTACAGGTCAGATTGAGACCTGGTGGGTCAATTCGGCTAAAGTAGAATGCATTGGTGTTGGCCCCGTGAATTGCCTTCAGATATCTAAAGAGGAAGAGTTGGATCGAAAAGACTGGGAACTCTTTTATTCTACAATCGAGGGTTTTGACTATGAACCAGGTTTCATATATAGACTTGGGGTCGAAATCGAGGAAAAGGAAGAACCTAGTCCTGCTGACGCGTCATCAAAACGCTACAAATTGCTAAAAATAATGAGTAAAGAAATGGATCCTGCACTACAAATAACTAATATTTGGAAAGTCATAGAAGTAGGCGAAATAAAGGACCCCAAGGGCTTTAAAAACGGTGAGACTTTAACCTTCGAATTCAACGCCTCTGGAAAGACCTACTTTGGAAATATGGGATGCAATACCGTAAGAGGCCAAATCAAAGAGAATGATGGAGAAACCCTGATTTTAGGACCGGGAGCAAGCACCAAGATGGCCTGTCCAGATATGAGTGTGGAAAATGCTATCAGCAAAGCCCTGATTGACACAAGAAAATACAAAATCGAAAATCGAGAACTTCATTTAATGAATGAAGCGGATGAAATTTTGATGAAGCTTTTAGCCGTCGATTAGCCGGTGAAATCTCATTCTGGCAGAAATGGGATAAATCACCCCGCTCCTCACATTTTGCAAAGTTTTGTGCAAAGACGGTGGCTTTCGTTATTTTTAAATCATCATTGCCAAAAGCTCAAAAAACCCATGAAATGCCCATGAGAAAAAACTTCTCACACAGGGGAATGATTATCCAGGGCATTCCATCTGACCGTTAAAAATCAAATTATAAACAGATGAAATCGAGCATGACGTACCCATCACACAGAGGGATGCCCCGATGGATCGGGGAATTTATGCGAGATTCCATATGACCATTAAAAAAGCAATAAAAAACATATGAAAATCATCTGCATCGGCCGAAACTATGCGGCTCATATCGAAGAACTCAAGAATGAAAAACCGGGAAACCCTGTCGTTTTTCTCAAGCCTGATACTGCTTTATTGAAAAATGGAGCTCCTTTTTACTATCCGGATTTTTCGAAAAATATCCATCACGAAGCCGAGTTGGTCCTGAAGATTTCAAAAGAAGGAAAGTATATCCAGAAAAAATTTGCACATCGATATTTTGAGGAAATTGGTCTAGGAATTGATTTTACTGCTAGAGATCTTCAGGAGCAGTGCAAAACGAAAGGTTTGCCTTGGGAAATTGCCAAAGCATTTAATGGGTCGGCTCCGATTGGAGATTTTGTCTCGGTAGATAGTATTGGTGATTTGAATGACATTTCATTTCATCTGACGATAAATGGTGAAGTCAGACAAGAAGGGAATACTTCCATGATGCTTTTCGATTTTGGTACGATCATAGAATATGTTTCTCAGTTTTTCACGTTGAAGAAAGGTGATCTCATCTACACAGGAACACCCGCAGGAGTAGGCCCTGTGAAAATTGGAGATCGATTGGAAGGATATCTTGGAGAACAAAAACTACTGGACTTTGAAGTCAAATAAAGCTGCGCTTTTTCTCGTCTTTTTATTTCTTTTCCTGCTTTCGAATTCATGGTCCCAGGGAGTCATTCGGGACTATTTTCGCTCGCCGGTCAAGCCCGGTGGGAGAAACTATCTTTCCGGTAATTTCGCAGAGCTTCGTCCCAATCATTTCCACACAGGATTGGATTATAAGTTTGGCGGTGTAGAGGGAGAGCCCATCTATGCGGCTGCAGATGGCTGGGTACACCGAATCAAAATCTCGACCTATGGCTATGGAAATGTGATTTACCTGAAACACCCAACCGGGCACATTACCCTTTATGGACACTTACGAAACTTCAATGATAAGCTTCATCGATTCATTGTTTCAAAAATGTATGAGCAGCAGGTGAACGAGCTGGAGCTTTACTTAGAAGCCGGAGAACTCCCAGTGAAAAAAGGCGAACAAATCGCCAATGGTGGAAATACGGGTAGTTCGGGAGGCCCTCACCTGCATTTTGAGATCCGGGACAGCTTAGACCGGGCAATGGATCCGCTCTTGTTTGGATTTCCTGAAATCCTCGACCGCACCCCCCCAACTCCACAGACTGTTGCTTTGGTCCCGTTGGGAATCGATTCGAGGATCGATGGTAAGTTTGAAAGAAAAGAGTTTCCACTAGTCAACAGGGGTGGAAATTTTGCAATTGCAGAACCGATAGAGGTAACAGGACGGGTCGGGGTGGAAATTAGAAGCTTTGATCAACTCGACGGAGCAAGCAACCGAAATGGATTTCCTCATTTTGAAATCTGGAAAGAAGATTCCCTAAAACTAGCACTGACTGTGGATAAGGTTGACTTCAATTTTACCAGACAATTTTTACTTCACACTCATCAAAATCGCTTTACCAAACTCTATTTTCAGCCTGACCTGAAATATGATTACATCGATCCTAAACTTCCCTCCGCAGGCTATCTAGAACCAAACATTGGAGAGCGTGCTTCCTATCAAATCCGGTTGAGAGATGCTTTAGGCAATCAAAGAAATATTGATTTTACCCTGCTGGGAAAAGATCAAGAGTTTATTGTCAACCTTCCTTCACCGCCTTCCCGAGCGCAAGTAGATTATATCGGTAAAATGCTCAAAATAACTGCTCCTGTGAGTAATTTGGGCGGATTAGCTCAATTCTACGTAGGAAATCGAATCTTTGAAATGTTGCCTGCATATCAAGATGAACAGACCCGGGTCTATCTATGGGATATGCGTTTTGGCATTCCTGATGAAATCGATATTTGCTCCGAATTGATCAAGCCTGAAGTCAAAGCGCAAATTCCAGTTGGGGGAGAAAAGCTTTTTGCAGAAAAATCTATTCAAATAGCTTTTGGTAGAAATACCCTACTCGAAGATTTGTATCTGCGAATCAGCCAAAACGCTTCCTCCACCAATCCTCAATTACAAATCAACGATGGGGATGAGTATCTCTGGAATTCGATGGAAGTGCTCTGGAATATTTCAGGGGGGAATTGGGACAAAAAGCGAACTCATGTCTATCAAATAAGCAGCAGCGGGCGAAAGTCTTTTGTGGGCGGTTCCTGGGAAGATTCTTCCATTCGATTTAGAACAAGAAATTTTGGTACTTTTACCCTTGCTGAAGATCAAATAGGCCCGAGCATTCGCCCGGTAAGAATAAGTCGGGATGAAATTCGGTTTACCATTCGAGATGATCTCTCGGGAATTGCCAGCTTTGAAGCCAAGGTAAACGGAGAATGGGTTTTGATGCGATATGAGCACAAAAAGTCCCTGATTTGGTCAGAAACTTTAGACAAACAACCGCTCCAAGGAGCAGTTATACTGAGGGTCACCGATCAGGCTGGAAATGTCAGCGAATGGAAAGGGACCATTTCATAAATGTTTTACTTTAACTATTGAAACTATGTCACTAGAAGTAGGCCAAATGGCACCAGATTTTGAAGCGAAAATTGAAAGTGGAGAAACCATCAAGCTTTCAGATTTCAAGGGTAAAAAAGTCATCCTTTATTTTTATCCCAAAGACAATACCCCCGGCTGTACTGCTCAAGCCTGCAACCTTCGAGATAATTATGAAGCTTTGCAAAAAGCTGGTTACGTAGTATTGGGAATCAGTTCGGATTCTGAAAAATCACATCAGAAGTTCATCGAGAAGCAATCTTTGCCTTTCTCACTCATTGCAGATGAAGACAAAACAGTTCATGAACTTTACGGAACATGGGTAGAAAAGTCCATGTATGGTAGAAAATATATGGGTACTGCCCGAACCACTTTTGTCATCGATGAAGAAGGAAAAATCGAAGAAATCATCGAAAAAGTAAAAACCAAAGATCACACGGCTCAAATCATTAAATAACCTATAACCCAGCCTAATGGAAAAACAATCAATCGAACAACTCCAGAAAATCTGTACCCAACTACGAAGAGATGTACTTCGTATGGTCCATGCAGTACAATCCGGGCATCCAGGTGCCCCCCTTGGATGCGCGGAATTCTTTGTCTCATTGTATTTCGATATCCTGAGACATGATCCTAATTTCAACATGGATGGAAAAGATGAAGACCTTTTCTTCTTATCCAATGGACACCTATCGGCAGGTTGGTATTCTGTGCTGGCTAGAAGTGGATATTTCCCAGTAGAGGAGCTAAAAACCTTCCGGAAAATCAACTCCCGACTCCAAGGTCACCCCGCTACAGAGGAAGGTCTTCCTGGAATTCGCGTAGCTTCAGGCTCACTTGGCCAGGGGCTTTCAGTAGCTCTTGGTGCAGCACAAGCAAAAAAGCTAAACGGAGATGATAAGCTAGTGTATATTCTTTTAGGAGACGGGGAATTGCAGGAAGGTCAAGTATGGGAGGCTGCCATGTATGCAGCACATTACGGAGTGGATAATTTGATTGCCACGATTGATTATAATGGGCAGCAAATCGATGGACCTACGGAGAAAGTCATGGACCTCAAAAACCTCAAGGCCAAATGGGAAGCTTTTGGCTGGGAAGTGAATGAGATCAAAGATGGAAATAATCTTGAAGCGGTTTTAGAAGGCCTGAAAAAAGCCAAATCCCTCAGTGGAAAAGGCAAGCCGGTCATGAACCTCCTCTATACCGAAATGGGATATGGTGTGGACTTTATGGTAGGCACGCACAAGTGGCATGGTTCACCACCAAGTGATGAGCAACTTGCCGATGCTTTAGGCCAACTCGAGGAAACCCTCGGCGATTATTAATTACTCCCAAACTTGAAGAAAATGAGCTTAGATTTAAAATTCACTTATACAGAAAAAAAAGATACGCGTTCCGGTTTTGGTGACGGTTTTCTAGAAGCAGGAAGAAAAAACCCTAATATAGTTGGTCTTTGTGCTGACCTTATCGGTTCACTTAAGATGGGCGCTTTTCAAAAAGAATTTCCAGATCGCTTTTTCCAAACCGGTATAGCTGAAGCTAATATGATTGGCCTGGCAGCAGGGATGACTATTGGCGGGAAGATCCCTTTTGCTGGGACATTCGCCAATTTTGCCACCGGACGGGTCTACGATCAAATCCGTCAATCTGTAGCCTATTCAGACAAAAATGTCAAAATCTGTGCTTCACACGCAGGTTTGACCCTGGGAGAAGATGGAGCTACGCACCAGATTTTGGAAGATTTGGGCATGATGAAAATGCTTCCTCACATGACCGTGATTAATCCTTGTGACTACAATCAAACCAAAGCAGCAACTTTAGCAATTGCCGAGCATGAAGGTCCGGTTTACCTGAGATTTGGACGACCAAGCTGGCCGATCTTTACTCCAGCAGATCAGAAGTTTGAGATTGGAAAGGCCTGGAAAATGATCGATGGTAAAGATGTGACCATTTTCGCTACTGGTCACTTGGTCTGGGAGGCAGTTGTAGCAGAGGCGATGCTTCGAGAAGAAGGAATCCATGCCGAGGTGATCAACATCCACACGATCAAGCCTTTGGATGAGGAAGCAATCTTGGAGTCTGTAGCAAAGACTGGCTGCGCAGTATCAGCAGAAGAGCATCAGATCAACGGAGGCTTAGGTGACAGTATCGCTCAAACCTTAAGCAGACATAATCCTGCTCCTCTGGAATATGTAGGTGTGAATGATAGCTTCGGCGAGTCAGGGACTCCTACTCAGTTGCTTGAAAAATATGGCTTGAATGCCGAAAATATCGTCAAAGCAGCCAAAAAGGCCCTCAAAAGGAAGTGATCCACCAAAAACTACAAAAACCTAAAACCACAGAACTTCACTCTGTGGTTTTTTTATGATCAAAAAAATCCCGTAACTTGAATAGAGGCTAAAACAACATTGTCTATGCAAAATTACGAACCCACACTAGTTGAAATTTTACAGAAGGTACGAAAAGAGGGATATACTGAGGATTTTAACATCCGCTTTGACAGTATCATTTGTGGTGATGTTTGCCTTTTGCCACAGGAATTTGAGGTGGATAAAACCTATCGATTTGAAGGTCAAAGCAATCCTGCCGATCAGGCCATCCTGTACACCATCTCTTCTAAAGATGGAAAAATCAAAGGCGTTTTGATCAATTCATATGGCACTTATGCTGATGACCTCACAGCAGACATGATTAAAAAACTTCAATGATTGTAGAAAATCCGCTTCATCTCCCTTCTCTTGGGCAGATTCATCTTGCTCCTATTCAGATTTCTGATCAAAGAAAGCTTTATGATTTGATGGGAAAAGTCTATCGGGATGCCTATCAACCGATTTGGACAGATGGAGGAGCTTGGTATGTGGACCTCATTTACGGAAGGGAGACTTTGGAAAAAGAGCTTAAAAGAGAGCGATCCCATTATTTTTTTATTGAGGTTCAAGGACAAAGAGCGGGAGTTTTCAAATACGACTTTCCCTTTTCCCCAAGAGAAACACCCATCCCAAACGCTATGAAAATTCATCGATTGTACTTGGATTCCCGATATCATGGCACAGGCTTAGCCAAGCTTCTGATGGATTATGCAGAAAGGATCGCAAGGGAAAATAAACTTGAAAATATTTGGCTTGAGGCAATGAGCTGTCAGCCACAGGCAAAGCACTTTTATGAAAAATGCGGCTTTGAGGTGGTACATTCATACCAGTTGGATTTTGAAAGAATCTACCCGGAATTTCGGAAGATTCTGATAATGCGAAAAAAGCTTTTCAATTAATTATTTAAATTGATTCTCTATTTCTCTTTTTCCTAAAATACGCAGCTAATGAAAAGTTTATTTCAAACCTTATTTTCCTGCTCACTATTCCTGTTTTTTTGTGCCTGTCAAAATGAAAAATCAAATACAATTATTTCACAAAAGGCAGGCTTTGGACATTTTGATTTTAACCCTCCCCAAGAAGAATTAGCTGGTGAAGAATTGGTAGGTGTCTATTTTATGCCTTCTTGGAATACCTCACCGGATCCCAATGTGGACCGGGATAGCTTTTGGTCTTGCATCCAAGACCCAAAAAACTGCGCAAGCCTGCAAAACCCAGGGATTTGGGGACCCAAAGGCAGAATCTACAATGCTAGATATCCTTACGAAGGACCTTATCTTGACCGCAAACCTATCAAAGAACTCAAAGGCTTTTACAAACGAACTGATCCCGAAGTAGCTCGAAAGCAACTTCAATACATGAAAGAATATGGGATTGACTTTTTTGCTTATGACTGGTTCTTCGGAAGAAACTACTATTACCACCTTTATTTCGGGCCGCAGTCAAAGATTTACTACCCAGAAGGCTGGAAAATAGACCCAAATCGGGATGGCCGCGTCGCCGTACCGGGCTTGGTAGAATGGGGCGATCAGCTTGAGGTCCTTCTCGCCGAGAATGCCAAGCTTCCTAAAGAAAAACAGATGAAATGGGCCGTCAATTGGTGTGATGACAGCCATGAGCGCTGGATGGCTTGGCTTAAAATTGGTTCGCCAGAAGAACTGGCAAGAAAGGCCAATTATGAAGGAGAGAAACCAAATAAAGAGCTCTACCTTCAAGTACATGACAAAATCACCCAACTTTGGATCGATCAGTATTTTAGCAGGGGTGACTACCTGCGTGCTGAAGATGGTAGACCGGTAGTCTATTTTTACTTTCCGCAGGATGCCGAATCGAGAGCAGCATTTTACGGCCTGACATTAAAAGATCTGCTGGATCGATCTCAGGCTTTAGCCAAAAAAGCAAAGCTTCCGGGTATCAAATTCATTGCAGTCACTGCTGGCCCGATGCTGGAGCGCGAGAGAGCTTATGGATTACCTACACAGTGGAAAGCTAAAAATCCAAACAGACCCTGGGAAGGCGGGGAATACCAAAAAAAGATGCTTCTTCAGGAATACGTCCCGAGGCTAAAATCTATGGGTTTTGAAGGGATGACTGCTTATGTCTACCACAACTTTTTGGAAAAGGACAATCGATCCTACGCCGATATGCGCGAGACTTACCGAGGTCATTGGAATATGTGGAGTGAAAAATTCAAGTCAGATCCGAATTTCGAGTATCAAGTTCCGGTAGCCATGGGATGGGATATGCGTCCGGCAGGGGGAACTTGGCCACAGCAGACAGGCTTCCCTTCCGAACCTCACAAAGACCGCGTTCATAGCACCAAAAGCACTTTCCGAGATAAGCTAAAAGAAGCCTTAGCAGTATCCCAAAAATACCGTGCTTCAAATGGTAAAACTATCATGATATGCTGCTGGAATGAATATCTGGAAGGCAACTATATCGAGCCAACCGAAGGACATGGGTTTGATTATTTGGAAGCCATTCAGGAGGTGTTTGAGAAATAAGAATTTTACTTAAAGCCTCTATTTCAATTCCAATTCCTCCACATTCGCAGATTCTATTCCACGGATTTGTTCGAATCTCTTGATCATTTCTTGAAGCTTTTCAGGGTTTGATTCAGCAAGATTCCTCTCTTGAGATAAATCCTCCGCTAGATTATAAAGCTGATATTCTGGGGAATTACCTAATTCAATATTGACTTGACTTTGTACTGCAGGTCCTGAATATGGTGGAATCATGACCCAATTCCCTTTTCGAAAAGCAGTCCTACTGGTAGCTTCCAATACAAATTCATCCCTTCCCCGATCTGTTTTCCCCAAAAAAACATCCAGCAGATTCTCACTATCCTGCCCAAAATTTTCAGCACCGACTAAGGTTCCTAAGGATGCCATCAAGTCAATTTGAGTCACAAGAGCGGAAGAAGTATTAGGCTCTATCTTTCCTTTCCAATAGACTGCAAAAGGCACCCGTGTTCCTGCCTCAAAGAGACTATACTTCCCGCCTCTGAGGGGTCCTGTGGGAGTATGATCACCGATTTTCTCCACAGCATCATCATAATATCCGTCATTCAAGACAGGCCCATTATCACTGCTCAAAACGATTAAGGTGTTTTCTAGAATTCCAATTTCTTCTAAGTGCTCTATAAACTCTCCCACCATCCAATCTGCTTCCAAAATCGCATCACCTCTAGGACCCATGCCGGATGTCCCTACAAAACGAGGATGGGGAGTTCGCGGAACATGCGGTTGCTGCAAGGCGTAGTACAAAAAGAAGGGCTTACCTGATTGAGACTTTTCCCCCACAAATTCTTTCGCTTTTTCCAAAAAATGATCCGCCATATCGACATCACTCCATTTGGCAGCTTCACCACCTTTCATAAAACCAATCCGGGGGACACCGTTCACTATACTGTTATTATGCCCATGATGCCATTTCATTTCAACCTGTTCCGGATGGGTCAAGGCTGTCGGTTCTCCAGGAAAATTTTTCTCATAACTCACCTCAATCGGATCATTCGGATCAAGGTTCACTACATTTCCATTCTCAATATAAACCGTGGGAACGCGATCCTGCGTAGCGGCAAGAATGTATGAATAATCAAAGCCAACCTCGTTTGGTCCCGGGCTAATTTTTTTATTCCAATCTACCGATCCAGAACCAAGACCCAAATGCCATTTGCCCACTATACCTGTTTGATACCCCTGATCTTGAAGCATTTTTGGAAGCGTATACTGAGTTGTATCAATTAAGAGAGGTGCAGTCCCGGGAAGTATTTTGGCATTTTGATTTCTCCAAGGATATACTCCGGTAAGTAAAGCATAGCGGCTGGGTGTACAAGTAGCAGAAGACGCGTAGCCATTGGTAAACTTTACCCCGCCATTTACCAGCCTATCTAAATTGGGTGTAGAGAGTGTCCCTGATTTATAGGCACTGACATCACCATAGCCCAAATCGTCGAAATAAATGATCACGATATTGGGCTTAACAAGCTCAGAAGAGTCTTCTTTTTGCTTTTCGTTACAAGAAAATAAAATACTAATCAGAAGGCCAAAAAGGATAGTTCGATAATTCATAGCACAATTCGGTGGTAGAAGAACACAATTTATTAAAAATCAGGATAGAAAAAATTGAATGCTCATAGGGGAGCAAGCCCATTCACATTAAAAGCTTTCGGGTTTTTCAAATTCAGTATTTTTTAGCTTTTCTTTGTTGCAAACCATAGAGCCCATGTTCTTCTACCTCTCCCAGTTTCTCAGTTTTCTAGCCATGCCGCTGACAATTGTGATAATTCTGATCGTTGGAGGAGTAATATTTATCAAAAGAAAATGGGGTAAAAAGTTGCTTTGGGCGGGAATCGGGCTTTTGCTCTTTTTCACCAATCCCTTCCTATCCAATTTAGCTTTATTTGCTTGGGAGCCTGATTTTAAGTCTTTTGAGGAAATTGAAAATCGTGAAATCGGCATCGTCCTTACTGGCGTCACCAATCTGAGTAAAACAGCCTACGATCGCACCTTTTTCAACAAAGGAGCCGACCGAATCACCCATGCCCTCCAACTCTACCGTATGGGCAAAATAAAAAAGATCCTGATCACCGGTGGACAGGGTCTCAATCCAGTCAATCCCCAATCTGAAGCTGAATTGCTGAAGCGGTTTTTGCTGATGACTGGCATGCCCGAATCCGATATTTTAATCGAAGATCAAAGCAAAAATACCGCCCAAAATGCCCAGTTTACAAAGGCTTTTTTGGAGAAAAATGGAATCTCCACCAATCAGGAGTTTGTATTGATCACTTCAGCCTTTCACATGTACCGAGCTCAAGGTTGCTTTGATAAAGTAGGTTTGAATACGGTGTCTTTTCCAACAGATTACTATTCGCATGATATCAAGTATGACATACCATCCTTGTTATTCCCAGACCCTTATTCTTTGGAATATTGGACCAAGCTTTTCAAAGAGTGGATTGGAATCATCGTTTACAAACTGGTAGGATATATTTGAATTATGCTAAAAGTGTTGCTCGAATAGAATCACGGAGTTTGGGTTCTACCTTTACCTCTTCTGCAAATTCATTCCATCGCTTCACAACCATTCTAACCTGATCGATCTTTTCATCCGGTTTTTTGATATTCATTTTTCGTGCAATTTCCAGAAAGTCTGAATCAGTGATCCCCTCCCTTTTTCCATTGACTTGGAGAGACTGACTACTTACCCAAAGACTTCCTGGACGATAGGCATGGCAAATATCATAAGCTGGTGAAAGCTTCCACTTTCCGCTTTGATCCATCAGAAATGCGAAGTTTTTGGTATGATCGTCGCAGTTGCGCGCAAGTACATTGAAGACCATTCGGATAAATAGCTGTTCCGCTTCTGGATAGCTAAGTCTCAGCATTCGCATGGTCTCAAATACCTGCTCGTAACTGTAGACTCCCACTTGATTGAAATCAAAATGACGCATACCGCAGAGACTTTGCATATGGATTTTTTCCCCACTATCCGTTCGATCAAAACGCTTGGTCATAAAGTGAGCACGTCCATTTTCCTCCAAAAGCCGAGATTCATTCATTTCAATCCCTGCTTCCTTTGCCATCAGGTAATAAGCCATTTCGACCCTTCCATAACCCACCGAAGCGCCAAATTGACTGTCCGTCACCCCGTCAAACTTGATTAACCAATAGGTAAATCCATTGGGTGCTTTAACCTGACCGCTCTTCACTTCTCCGGTTTTGGGATTGAAAGCAATGACGGCCTTGGCCCTTGCCCCACCGGCCGAAGTCCCAATTTTAAGAATGTCCGCCATGGCTTCTTCCTCTTCTTGGGAAAGATCGGTTTGGAAGCTCTCCCGAGTATTTAGGATTTTATTGGCAATGGATACCAGACTATCCAGCTCAAGGCTAGTTGACTTGCTTACCTCTGTACGAAGTGAAGGCTTAATCTCCAAGGCACCCACTCCTCGTTTTCCGATAAAACAAAGCAATTCCACCGGGTTGAGACTGTCTGTTGGACGACCATTTTGGACCAGCCAGGCATTGATGAGTTGATTGCCGTATTTGTCGGGAAGCATATCCGCCAAAAGCCCAGGCAGTCCCTTGAAGGTATCAAAAGCATCATTTCTTCCTCTACGAGTCTCCGGGAAAGAATACAAACGCTTCCCCTGTCTAAGCGGCATGGTTATAGGTGCTATATCCCAGCCCGAGCGAAGAAAGCTCTGATCAAACTCAAAGCTTGCCAGCTGCTGGGATTCATCCCAAAGGATCGCTCCTGCCAGTCGATCCCAAAGCCAAACTTCTGCTGCAACTACCATTCCGAAGGACGATCATCCTCTGCAGCGATATCCGAATGCCTCACCCGCTGCCGCTGATTTTTCTTTTGGAGCTTGATATATTCGAGCGGACTAATCTGCTGACGCACCTCGAAAGCCTCCAGCAACTGCAACTCATCCAAAACACGAAGCGCCTGAATCAAAGTCAGCAAATGAACCTTCTCCCCACGCTCAAGTAGACTAAGGGTGGAACGACTCATCCCCGCCTCTGTAGCCATCTCGTCCTGAGTCTTATTGAGGGCCATCCGCTTCTTTTTGATGAAGTCTCCAATCATCCGGAGTATGGCCATATCTGAAAGCTGTGCAATATCCATGCATTAAATATCATACATTAAATCAAATTTTACAAGTTAATGAATGAAATATCAATCAAAATATAAATTATGATGCTAGATACAAAAATCAAGGATTTCCTATTTTGAATCTCCATAAATAAATGATTAATCATTCATTATATCTAAATTAAAATTTTTATGAATGAAATATCACTCATAATAAGCAGATATTTATGATTAAATTAGAGTTTTATTACACATGAATCCAAAAAAGTCTTATGTCTTGATTCTTCTGTCTTGGCTCCAGCTTCTTGATACTAGCTACTCGATACTTCAAAAATTCCTGCTCCACTCCCACTGCCACTTCCAGCCTTTTTCCTCCAGTAAAATCGGATGATAGGCCATCGCAGCTTTGGCGGTCGACGCATCAAAAAACCGCTGATCATCAGTCAAAATCGCCGTTTGTTCCCCAGACTCATCAGTCCGAATCAGATCCATCACCGAAGAAGGAATTTCTTTGGTATAGAAATTATCTTGCCTCAAAAGCTGATTTTTTAGACTCCAGTCCATTTCAAAACCGGGCACCTTCACCTCAGGGGCAGGAATATTTCGCTCCTTGCTTTGTATCTTCACGCAAGCTAAAAACTCACAGAGCAAGGCCAAACCCAGGTTATTAAGTTGACCGGGACGGAAATCCTCCGGCTCGATGGAAGAAATCACATGCAGCATTTTTCTAGCCCGAGTGATGGCTACATTCAGCCGGTTTTCCGCTCCAGACTTGCCCAAAAGTCCAAAATTGGTCACCAATTTCCCCTCCCGATTAGGAGCATAGCCCAAAGACATAACCACCTGGTCAAACTCATCCCCTTGGACATTTTCGATATTCCGAACTTTAATGGATGCATCCTGTAAACCTTCTTTCCATAATAGTTCACGAATCAACTCCATCTGAAAATAATTGCCAGTCACAATTCCAATTGAGTCCTGAGGTTCATCTCTTAAAATCAACTGAGCACGTTTCACGACAGCCTCTGCCTCCATTCGATTGATCTGATTTTCCCAGATCCCTTCTACTTTTTCCCATGAAAAAGGAGTCTTTCCAGCCTTGACAGTAGTGTAATTCGGCAAAGTCTCCAATCGATTTCCATAGAATTGTCGATTGGAAAAGTGAATCAAAGCTGGATCAGCGGAGCGATAATGCCCTCTCAACTGCAAATTCTCAAAGAAATGACCTGCCAGTTCCAGTAAAGACTCGGCCTCGTACTCCATCCCGTCCTCCTCAGTATCCCACTTCACCTGGTAAAAATCCGAAGGTCTCAATTGCTTGGAGTCCCCGGCCACGACTACCTGTTTTCCTCTTAGCATAGCAGGCAAACCCCTTTCGACAGGACATTGAGAGGCTTCATCAAATATAACCAAATCAAAGACCTGACTTGTAGGAAAAACAGCTGAAACCGTCTCCGGACTACCCAACCAGCAAGGAAGTACCCGAAACACTTCATCTCCCAGTTCCTCAACCAACTTGCGAATGGGCCATTTTTGGCGCTTTTTACTCACTTGATGAAGCAATTCCCGATAAGTCAGGCGATTACCCAAGCGATTGTATTCCAGATTCTCAGAAAGTTGTTCTCGAAGCCTAAGTAAGGCCAAATGCCGGGCATTTTTCCGCTTTTCGAGAATGGCAGTTTTGAGTTCATCCATCTCATGGCTGAGACGCAAGGAGCCTATTTCACTCAAAACCGGATATCGTCGCTCGATCTCCCCGATCCATGCCAATCGCCAAGAATTCCAAAAAGTAGCGATGAGTTCATTTAAGCCGAAATCTGGAAATTCCTCAAGCAAATCCATTCCTAATTCTCTGAATTGCCAATCCTCCAAAAACTGATCAAATCCCTTCAATTCTGCAAAAACGGAAGGCCAATTCAGTGGATTCTCTGGAAACACCTGTCCCAAACCCTTCTCCATTAACTCCAAAAACTGCGTATCACTTATCCAAAGTCGATACGAAGCCAAATCTGAAATCACGCTTTCAGACCAATTTTGGATCTGGTCTAATGCTGCTCTAAATTCTGTAAAGGACAGCTCTTCCCAATCCAGCAAGACATGAATATCAGGAACTGCTTCCCAACTGTTCTTCCAAGCAAGGAGCTTATCAACTTCAATCAAATCAGTGGAAAAATCGCCCCTAGACTCAAAAAATGGTGTTTTGGGCAAATCCTTAAACGCTTCTTGAACTTGTATTTTTGATTCACACTCTTGCTTGATGGTGAGGAGGTTTTCGGTATTAAAGATTATCTGATTTTTCTTTAACAGCTGAAAAACCAGAGGAAATTTAGACTTGGAAAATTTGACCTGAAGCTTTCCGAAAAAGCTTTGAGAAAGCGGAATCAAAGTTTCCAATTCCTTTCTCAAGCCAGTCAAATCAGCACCCAACTCCAATTTCCAGTTTTGTAAAGTTGCGAGGGTATCAATCAGAAATTGACGGATTTTAGCTAAGATTTTTTGTTCCTTAGGATTAAAAATAAGCTTAAAGTTTGTCTCAGGATCTACCAAGCCTGTGAGAGAATTTTGGGTCTTTTGAATCTTCTCCAAAAACTTAGGCTCAGACCAGATAGCTGAAAGGATACTCTTGCCTTTTTCTTCCTTCAAAACTTCAGGAAGCTGTTTTCGATGATTTTCAATTCGATCAAGTGTATGTGAAATCTGAGCGAGATCTGCTGGCTGAACCGCCGAAAAAGAGATCCGATCATCCCAAAAACCTCCATAAAATCGCTTCTGATATCGCGAAAATATGCTTAAATCCTGCTCAAAACTTTTGGCTTTTTCCAGATCTAGTTGAAGCAAATGAGGATGGGAAAAAGAGGCTTCGTCCAAATCAGCCTGAAGGTAAAGGGCTTTGATAGGAATCCCGCCTGGCATATCATCAAATAAAGCTGTTCGCAACTCCTCAAACTTCTCAGAAAGTCTGGAAATGGTCTTGGAAAGCATGCTGAGTTCCCGCTCCAACTGAATTGCATCGATACCCCGGTTTTGGCTTTGGTAATCTTCAATAGACTCAATTTGGTTTTTGATCTTTTCAAAAAGGGCTTTCTGATCACCACGAAAATCATGAACCAAAGCCAAAAACGAACCGAAACCGGCCTTTTCTAATCGTTCAAAAACCACGTCTAAAGCCGCTCGCTTTTGGGAAACAACTAGCACTTTTTTCCCTCTGGCGATGTAATCCGACACCAGATTAGCAATCAATTGAGACTTGCCTGTACCCGGAGGACCTTGGATCACTAGACTTTTTCCTTGCCGAACTTTGATCAAGGCACTTTCTTGAGAAGCATCAAGCGGAAAAACCGGAAATAGGTTTTCCTCCCTGATTTGAGTTTCCTTTTCCTTCGAAAGGAAAAGATGCTGAAACAAATCCTCCAGTGAACTTTCGGAATAATGCTCCTTCAAGATTTCATAATCAGAAAAAAGAAAACTCCCCTTTTGAGCAAATTGACCTAAAACCGCATAAGGTTTCAGGATCACTTTTCCTTCGGAAAAACGCTTCTGATCGAGCGAAATCTGGGAAATAGGGAAAGGAATAATCTGGTCTTCCAACAGGTTGGACTGTACCTGAATGGCAAAGTACTCTGGAATCATTTTGGCCAAGGCTGTCCTAAACTCCAGCGCATCCTTTGGTAAATTTTCCAGCAATTCATCGGAAAAGGTGACAGGCAATGGCTGATGGGTAGCATGCCTCCAAGCGAGCAAGAAGGCTGGATTCCACTGCCAATTTTCCTCTGAAATCAAGGACCAAACCCCATTTTCCTTTCTGAGTTGAACCGGTTTTAACAGCAGGGGACTTCGGACGAGCTGCCCGTTAATGAGTTTTCCTTCCACAAAAAGCCAAGCCAAATAGAGACTCTGCTCCCCGGTTTCCTCTTGAGTTAACTGGTCTCGAAAAGCCATTCGGGAAAGCCCCTTTGAAACTTGATTGGCATCCGCAGATCGAGGATCCAGATCTGGTGAGAGGATAATCTTCTTTTTGCCTTCGATAGACTTTCTGAGAATCTCAAAGGCAGGATCGCCGTTCAAAAAATCAAACTCCCGAAGGTCCAACATCCCGTACCCTTCCAATTTCGGTAAATACAAGGACCTATTTTTGGCGGATAGGTCTGTGAGCCGATTTAGGTAGGTTTGGAAGATAGATTCGGGCATTTACTTAGGGCTTACTGAAAAACGCTATAATAGCTGAAAAGCTACCAAATGATCTCAATTTTTATTGAGTCTTTTTAGCCTGCGCAAGTTTATATGAGTAAAGTAGGCAATTTTGAAAGTATTAAGCTAGCCTAAGGCATACCATCTTCAAAGTTGGCATTCGGTTGATGTATAGGAATACATCTACACTCGTCCGCCTTGAAGCTGACATACCTGAGACTTTTTCAGTGAGCCCTATTTAAAAGGCGAGTCTTTTTCTTTAGCCATCTGATTATAGACAATTCCATCGAGAATACCCGGCATCCACTTATTCAGAAACACCGCCAATTTACCCTGAGAAGTCAAAACGATATCCCGCTTTCGCTTGATCGTCGCCTTCAAAATATGTTCTGCCACTTCCTCGGAAGTCATCATTTTAGCCTCATCTCGAGGGGATTCGCCCTGAGAAGAACCATCAGCTGTGAGTGCCGTGTTTCGAATATTGGAAGCTGTAAATCCGGGAGCCACGACCAAGACATGAACGCCCTTTTTCATCACCTCTGTGCGAAGCGCTTCAAAAAAGCCATTCATCGCATACTTACTCGCTGTGTAGGCTGTTCGTGCCGGAGTACCCCGATAGCCATTGATAGATGATATACCGATGATCGAGCCTTTGGACTTCAAAATAGCCGGGAGACAAAACTTGGTTGCATAGACTGTTCCCCAGAAATTCGTATCCATCACTTTGCGAAAAACATCCAAATCCAAGTCCTGAAAAAGCGCCCGCATCGAAATTCCGGCATTATTGATCAGGATATCTATCTGTCCAAAATGTGAAAGAGTCTCCTCCGCCAATCGTTGATTATCAGCTTCTGAACCGGCATCAGCGAGAATGGGCAGAACCTCAAAACCATGTGAACGGAGTTTCGATGCAGTATTTTCCAGCTTTTCAGAATTACGACCTGTGATGGCGAGTTTGGCTCCTTCTCGACCAAATACCTCAGCACAAGCCTCACCAATCCCTGAAGTGGCACCGGTAATTAGGACGACTTTGTCTTTGAATTTCATAGCTGAAAATTAAGATTAAAGATAGGGAATCAGGAATCTTGGTGATAAAAAATATACTTGGCCAACTAGATTATGTTAGGGTTTAGCTATTTAGAACTATCCAAAAGATTCTAATCCTCCAAAACAAACTACCTATTCACCTTCCACACATGCTCTTCGCTATCTAAAAGTTCTTTTCCCCAGACGGGTAGCTCGGCCTTGATACGCTCCACCAATTCATCGCAGGCATCCATCGCTGCTTTTCGGTGTTTGGAGGAGGTAAACACAAACAAACAAATCTCACCAACTTTTACCTCGCTTAAGCTGTGATAAATATGCATGCAGGTCAACGGATACTTGGCAAAAATATCCTCTCTTATTTCAAAGGCCTTTTCCAAGGCCATCTCTTCATAAGCTGTATAGTCGATTCCTATCACCTGACCATTTTCTTTCTGGTCTGCTCTCACTTGGCCAAGGAAAATCGAATGTCCTCCGATATCCGTCTTGCTTGCATGATTGGCAATTGACTTGGCTATCTTCTCAGGAGCAATCGCTCCCTGCACAAAAATATTCTTCGGTTTTCTGACTTTATCCATTACTTCTCGAGTTTGTTTTCAAAGCTGCAATTCCCCCTTTGATGGAATAGGTGGCTTTATCCGGAAAATGAGATTTGATGAGCAAAGCTGCTTTTTGACTTCGAATTCCTGTTTGACAGAAGAAGAAAATCGACTCTGCATCTTCAAACTTTTCCAATTGTTGCGGCAAAACAGACATGGGAATCTTGGTCAAAGCAGAACAAACCAAGGGTGGTTCCTCCTCGGGTTCTCTCACATCCACCAGTATGGTTCCATGCCCTGCCCTGCGAAAAGCATCATCCCAATTGAGGGTCTCAATCCCTTCACAGGCCAATTCATAATTTGTATCAGAAAAGGCTTCCCAGTCTGACGGGGCAGAAGCTCTAGCCTTGAAGCTAGGACTGATCTGCAAATCGTAAGTCTCGGAATTTAGGCTATTGAAATACAAAACCCGATTATCCAAAACTTCTCCTAGGCCTGTTAGAACCTTGATCGCTTCCAAGGCCATCAAATTTCCGATGATTCCCGGCAAAACACCCAAAACGCCTGTTTCTGAACAATTGGGAACCTCTGCAGCGGAAGGCATATCTGGAAACAGGTCCCGATATTGACAGGACTGACGGTTGAGGTTGAAAACAGAAACCTGCCCTTCATGCTGATAAATCGCTCCAAAGACCAAAGGCTTTTTGAGCAAAACACAAGCATCATTGACTAGATAGCGAGTGGGAAAATTATCAGAGCCATCGATCACCAAATCATGCGGAGCTAAAAGTTCCTTTGCATTTTCAACCGAAATGAAAGCAGTAACTACCTTCCAGTTGATATCAGAATATTTATCGGAAAAATAACTTACAGCAGCCTCTGCTTTGTTTTTTCCCAAATCTTTTTCTCCAAAAATCACCTGCCGATTGAGATTGGAAATACTCACCTCATCTCCATCTACCACGGTAATATTTCCGACTCCAGCGGCAGCCAAATACAGCAAAATCGGTGAACCGAGACCTCCTGCACCAATCACTGCCACAGAGGAATCTCTCAGTTTTTCTTGGCCCTCAGTACCAAAGCCGGGTAAAATAACTTGTCTTTCGAATCGATTCATAAATTCATCCTCCCGAAAAAGGCGGTAAAATGGCTACTTCTGCTCCAACTGGGATTTCTGCTCGCTCCGAACACAATTTCTTGTTCACAGCGATAATGAATTTGACAGACCTCAAACCAGGAAACTCTTCCAAAATTTGCTTTGTCAAACTTTCAGAATTCCCTGGATTGGAAAGGGTCAATTCCTGACTTCCCAGTTTTTCTGCCACCATCCCAAATGCTTTGATCTTTATCTGGTTTTCCATGTCATTTGAATTGAGATTCCTAAATTACACTTCATCAATTTATTTAACTAATCAACAGGATAAATGATCTCATTTCCTTGAGTTCATTTTGCAATAATTAATAAACTCCAATTCACCCTTCAATCACAAAATCTCTCTAAATGACCCAAAACCTTAATCAAATGGCTGTATTATACTTCTTGCTTTTTGCCTTATGGGCATGCAGCAGCCCATCAGACGATTTGGTAAATGATAAATCAGCAGATTCTACCTTATCAAATCTCAGCGATGAGCAGCTCCTCGACACCGTTCAATACTACACTTTTCAGTATTTCTGGACGGGGGCCGAACCTAACTCAGGTATGGCTCCGGAGCGAATTCATATGGATGGGCTATATCCTGATCAGGATCAGTATATCATCACCACGGGAGGTACGGGAATGGGTTTGATTGGGATTCTGGGAGCCATCGAGCGGGGATGGATTACCCGAGAAGCCGCTGTGAAGAGGTTTGACAAAATGCTTTCTTTTTTAGAAAAAGCGGACCGATTTCATGGGATTTGGCCCCATTGGTTGGATGGAAAAACGGGTAAAACCAAACCTTTTAGCCCAAAGGATGACGGAGCGGATTTGGTCGAATCGGCCTTTCTGATGCAAGGGCTTCTTGCTGTCCGGGAATACTTCAAAGGTGGAAATGAAGCAGAGCAGAAGATAAGTAAGCGCATTCAGACCCTTTGGGAGGAGATGGACTGGAATTGGCATACCCAAAACGGGCAAAATGTACTCTATTGGCACTGGTCACCCAATTTTGGCTGGGACATGAATTTCGCCTTGGAAGGCTACAATGAAACTTTGGTAACCTACATTTTGGCAGCTGCTTCCCCTACCCATCCCATCAATCCTGAGGCTTACCATCAAGGCTGGGCTAGGTCAGGAGACATTCGTTCACCAAAAGAGACGCCTTATGGTTTTCCCCTGCAGCTAAAGCATAATGGCGCGGAGGAATTAGGAGGCCCGCTTTTTTGGGCCCACTATTCCTATCTCAGCATCAATCCCAAAGGACTCAAAGATCGGTATGCAGACTATTGGGAAGAAAACAGAAACCAAACCCTGATCAATCGGGCTTGGTGCATTGCCAATCCGGGAAAATTTAGAGGCTATGGGGAAGACTTGTGGGGCCTGACCGCCTCCTACTCGGTCAATTTTTACCATGCCCATCGCCCCGGAGATGATGTTGGCGTGATTTCCCCGACTGCAGCTCTTTCCTCCATTGTCTACACTCCGGAGAAATCCATGAAAGTGATAAGGAATCTGTATGAAAAATATGGAGAAAAGGTTTTTGGACCTTATGGATTCTACGACGCGATTAGTCCACATCATGACTTTTTCCCTAAGCGCTACTTGGCCATCGATCAGGGACCGATCGTCACGATGATAGAAAATTACCGGTCAGGCTTGGGTTGGAAATTGGTGATGAATGCTCCTGAAATACAGCAGGGATTGAAAAAACTAGGTTTTACTTATGAAATCCCAAATTAGGATAGCATCAATTTAATCGAAGCAAAAAGCAGGACGAAAGCCAAAAGGTATTTCAAAGACTTAACAGAAAAGCGTTTAGCTCCCAAATAAGCTCCTAAAATACCACCGGCCACGGTCAAAGGAACCAAAATCCAAAGTTCTTCTTTCATCGGGATTTCATAAATACTTGCCCCAAAAAAGCCAGCTACCGAATTCAAAAAGATAAACAAGGCGCTCAGCGCTGCCGTCTCCTTAACTCCTGCCCAACCCAACATCAAGACAATCGGAGTAAGAATGATTCCCCCACCGATTCCGATCATTCCGGAAAGAAAGCCGATCAAAATCCCCAAAAGCGGACCCATCCACCAAGCCCGTTCTATTTTCACTTCCTTGGCTATGGGGAAAACTCCGGCAAACTTCAAGGCCGGAAAAAGCAAAAGTGCTCCCAGAACTTTTTTGTAAATGGAGGCATCTAGCAGGATAGTTCCTCCCAAATAAGCCGCAGGTATTGAAAACAGAATAAGTGACCAAAACAGACTGGTCGGAAACTCTCCCGCCTTACGGTAATTAAGGAAGGAAGCCATGGACACCATCATATTCAGAATCAGGGCTGTGGGCCTTATCTCCTCAGGAGCAAATCCCAACAAAGCCAAAATCATCAGGTAAGAACTCGCTCCTCCATGCCCGACCGAAGCATACAAAAACGCAGCAAAAGGCATCAAAAAAAACAGGCCGTAATAAATCAGGTCTTCCATCACCAAGGATAAAATTTAACCAAAGTACCCGATTCGACAAGGGATGACTCCTCCGGTATCTCCACAAATCCATCCGCCAAACCAAAAGCAATCAAGTTGAAGGATTCCTGACCCTGAAGCACCTCTACTTTTCCATTTTGGATTCTTGCTTTCAGAAATTGGGTGAGCGGAATTTTCTTATCAAAATCCTGAGCCAATGGAAGATTTTGAAAATGATTCCATGCTTCCGGATCTCTTTTCCAGGATTGAATGACAGGCTTTACGTACTGCATAAAGCAGGAAAGTACCGAACCCGGGTTTCCAGGCAGGGCAAAAACGATCTTACCCTCTTTTTCTCCAGCATAAAGGGGTTTGCCGGGTCTCTGCTTGAGTTTGTAGAAAAGCTGTTTCATCCCGTTTTCCTCTACAGCGATTTTGACAAAGTCATAGTCTCCCACAGAGATCCCTCCGGTAAAGATCACCAAATCATACTCCTCCAGCGCTTGGGAAAGGGCCTCTACCACAGCTTCTTTTTGATCCGGAACCTTGATTTGATTTATTTCTGAGATTCCCAAGTTTCTTAACCAAGACTCCAAGGCAGGGCCATTGGCATTGTAGATTTGACCGGAATCGAGAGGCTTTCCCAAGTCCTGGATTTCATTGCCAGTAATGATGATGGCGACTTTTGGAGCTAGGGATACCTGCACCTCATTTACACCCACCGAGGCTAAGAGACTGACCAAGCCCGGAGTAATCTTTGCACCGACTTCGGCCACGACCTCACCCCGTCTACATTGCGTTCCCCGATAGCGAACATGATTTCCCTGAGTGACATCCTCAGGTTTAAATTGGATGAAATCACCCGCCCGCGCCACTTTTTCCTGCATGATCACCGAATCTGCCCCTGCAGGCAGTGGTGCTCCGGTAAAGATTCGGACTGCTTGTCCTTTTTCGATTTTGGGTAAGTCAGAAGAGCCCGCAGCAGCCTCTCCCATTACTTCCAAGCGATCAATTCCTTCCTCCCAAGCAAAGGCATAGCCATCCATGGCAGAGTTGTCAAAGGAAGGCACATCGATTTTAGATTGGACAGATTGGGCTAAAAAATGGCCTATGGCCGAAGAAATGGGTAAGCTGATAGTTCGATTCGGAAGATCAAGCTTTTGAAGGATGGATTTTGCTTCTGAAACGGATATCATTTAGCCTCCGATTTTGATCATACTTCTGTTTTCGATGGCATCGGGATTAGCCTTCAGGTAGTCTGGGTCAAATTGTCCCCCCAAGGCTTTATGCTTTCTGGAAATGGAAAGCCGGATGATTTCTTCCACATTTTCTTCCTTTCGAAAGGCTCCCAACAAATCCAATTCTTCCTTTCCAAAAAGACAGTTTTTGATTTTTCCATCTGCTGTCAGACGGATTCGGTTGCAGCCCGCACAGAAGTTCTCACTCATGGTAGTGATAAAGGCAAAAGTACCGGCAAAACCGGGTACTTTGTATTTCTTGGCTGTATCGTGCTTTTTGTCTTCCAGCTTGACGATTTCATACTTTTCCTTCACCAAATCCAGCATTTGAGCCGCTGTGACCACTTTCTTGCTTTGCCAATGATTCCCTGCGAAGGGCATAAACTCGATGAATCGCATGTGGATGGGAAGCTCCTCCGTCATCGCCACAAAATCGCAGATTTCGTCCTCAATCAAGCCATGAAGCGCCACCGCATTAACTTTGACACGAAAGCCTTCTCGCGAGAGCAAGAGAATGTTTTCCCAAACCAAATCAAATTGATCTCTGCGGGTTAGTTTGAGGAATTTTTCACGGTTGAGTGTATCCAAACTGACATTGACCGAGCGAACACCGGCTTTCTTCAATACGTCAATATGTTTGTGAATCAAAACACCATTTGTGGTCAGGGTCAATTCAACAGGATAGGTAGAAAGATACTCCAAAATCTCGGGAAACTCTTTCCTTACCAAAGGCTCTCCTCCGGTCAATCTAATCTTTTTGACCCCAAGATTAATGAAGGTTTTTGCCAGATTGATCACTTCATCCTTACTCATCAGCTTGGACTGAGGCATCCACTCCATCTCTTCCTGCGGCATACAATAAGTGCAGCGGAAATTACAGTGATCTGTAAGTGAGATCCTGAGGTAATCGTGAATACGTCCGAAACTATCGACAAGCATTAAGCTAGATTAAGAGTTTTTCTTTTTGTAATAAAGCCAAAATTGGCTGAATGGTTTCATTTGTCTATTTAGTCTTTTCTAAACTGAGTTGGAGATAAATTTACATGCTTTTTGAAGAAATTATTGAAGTGAGTCACTTCATTGAATCCCAAGCCATAAGCGATTTCGGATACATTCCAGTTGCTTTGTTTCAGTAGGATTTTGGATTCCTGCAATACTCGATCGGCGATCAACTGAGAGGTCGTCTTTCCGGTCATTTCTTTGACGGCCCGGTTGAGGTGATTGACATGGACATTAAGCTGATCTGCAAAGTCTGAGGGGCTTCTGATTCCAATGGTCTGATGGGTTTCATCGATGGGAAATTGCCTTTCCAGCAATTCCAAAAAAATGGAAGCAATCCGAAGGGAGGCGTTTCCGTGTTGGGTTTGTTGAATCTCAGCAGGCTGCAGCTTCATCCCAAAATGAATCAGCTCCAAAATCAAAGCCCGGATCGCATCATATTTGTATTTGTATTCGGAATTGAACTCTGCTTCCATTTTTTCAAAAATCAGTTCAACCGCCTCCACCTCTTTGTCTGTCAGCTCAAAAATGTGATTTCCACTGGGCTGAAATACCTCATATTGCTGGATCTGCCCGAAATTCATAAAGAAATGTGGGTTGAAAATACAGTAAATCCCTTGCGTATCGGGCGCCAAATTATCCCATTTGTAAGGTACAAGCGGATTGGAAAAGGAAAGCGCCTGTTTCTTAACTTCATTGATTCGGTCAGCATAGTGAACCGTACCCGGGCCTTTGACCAGCATGATTTTATAAAAATCTCTCCTTCGGTAGGGCACGGTCTTCATTTTGCCCTCCAGGTATGGTTCCAGTCGGAAAATATTGAAATGACCGATTTCCGCGGCTAAGTTTTCTGGAATCCAGTTGAATTTTCTCTCATAAAACTCTCGTAGGCTTTCGGCATTATCCATGATTTATTTTTTTTCAAATGAGGAATTAAACTTATACAGCAGACTCAAGTTCCAAACCAAATCATCTCCTGGGATAGTGGAATCGAGCTTTTTATTGGCAAAAGCCTGAAATTGAACTGGAAACTCTCCATTTTTCAAGGTAATTCCCGAATTGATATAAAACCCGGAATTTTCATCAACCTTTAGGAAAAAGAGCTGGGGATTGATCGCCATACGGTATTCACCAGCTAATTGAATATCCGAAAATTCAGGACTTAAAGCTAGAAAATCAGAATTTTTGGGCCCAAGCACCTGAATACCCATGCCTTTGAGGTAGTACAATCTCAGGGTAAACCTATCCGTCAATCGATAGCTGGAATTGATTTCACCTGCCACATAGCGATTGGCTACCATTCTCATTTCAGGTTGTCCCTCCACCATTACCTGTGCCTCTTGAAACAAAAAAGCAGGATGACCACCTACAGACAAAGAAAAGCGTCGGTCTTTGATCAATTTATATCTTCCCCAAAGTACGAATGACCAAGGCTTTCCATCCATTCCAAAACGAAGCATGGGATCAAAGGAAAAGCGTTCTCCTCCCATAGTCAAGTCAAAAAAGACCGCTGGGCGACCAAGCGAAAAGGAAGGGATAATGGATATCCCATTATTGGTAGCAGTGATGGTTCCTCCAATGTGCTTTTGCCCTGACTCTTGAGCAAAAGCTTTCTCATTGCTTAAGCATAAGCATGCTAGGATTATCAAAAGAAAGGATACTCCTTGAAAGATATAGGTTTTAGAAAATTGACGATGGAATTGATTACAAAATTTCATAAGGGTGATTGAAATGTCTTACAAAATTCGTGGTGAATTCCTATTTCTAGCGACACTTTTCAAACCAAAACTTACAAAAATCAAATAACCAGCCCCGAAACTTTCGACCGCTAAAGGTCTAGATTGATAAACTCTAAAAACCCTCGATTTGATTGAGTTTTTTAGCCTCAATATTCATTAATGAAAGGCCATCTTAAACTTTAATCGACTAGGGTGGTTAATAAACAGAAATCAAACCCCTTTAAGAAAAATGAAAATCAACAAAATCACGGCATTCGCCGCCACCTTCCTAGCACTTGGCTTATGGACAGCTTGCAGTGCTCCCAAACAAGAATCCTCTGAAGAGGAAACAATGGTAGAAGAAGTTGTAGAAGAAACCCCAGTTGAGTCGAATACTGTGGTCGATATCGCAATAGGTTCTCCTGACCATACCACATTAGTTGCAGCAGTACAGGCTGCTGGATTAGTAGAGACTTTAAGTGGAGATGGACCATTCACCGTTTTTGCACCTACCAATGCAGCTTTCGAAGCACTTCCTGCTGGAACTGTTGAGGGATTATTGGAGCCAGAGAGCAAAGAAGCCCTAACTGGCATCCTTACCTACCATGTAGTATCAGGTAATGTAATGTCTGGTGATCTAAGTGATGGACAAGAAGTAACAACACTTAACGGTCAAACGCTAACTGTCTCTATCCAAGATGGAAAAGTAATGATCGGAGGCGCCACCGTTGTAGCTGCTGATTTGGCAGGTTCCAATGGAGTAATTCACGTGATTGACACGGTACTTCTACCAGAATAAGGTATAAGAATCCAAAATGACATAAAAGCCGACTTTACCTAGTCGGCTTTTTTTTTGTTGCTGTTTGAATTTTGTAAGTATTGGTTTGATAGGAATAATTGAAACAGTATAAAAATCAGGAATATTGTTGTTAAAAATCTCAAAAAATGAAAAGACACTTATTTCTAATTGCCCTGTTGCTATTTAGCGCGAGTACAGTATTTTCACAATCCGCCACCGAAAAAGAGGTTTATGAACTTTCCATGAATAAATGGAAATGGATGGCTGATAAAGATATTGCCAAACTCACTCCCCTATTCCATCCTGAAGCCAAGTTTGTCCATATGAGCGGAACCTGGACGACTGAACGAGAACTGGAAATCATCGAAACAGGTAGCATTTGGTACAAAAATGCGGCTGTTCATGATACTGCTATCGAATTGTTTGGGAATACGGCAGTTGTTTGGAACCGAATCACCTTGACAGCCCATGTCAGAGGAAATGATGTGGAGAATGAATTTACAGTGACTGAAGTCTACCAAAAAGAAGGTTCCGAATGGAAAATGCTTGCCTTGACCTTCAGTAGTGTACGAGATACACACGAGATTGAGAAGTAGGCGAATAGCTTATTTGAATTCAGTAAGGGCTAGCCTACTATAAATCATTAACTTAGATATCAAATTTTAGAATTATGGCTCAATTCAACCTCAATATCAACGGCAAATCCCAACAGGTCGATGTCGATCCCAATACCCCACTACTTTGGGTTTTGAGAGATCACCTGGATTTGGTGGGTACTAAGTTCGGTTGCGGTATCGCTCAATGCGGTGCCTGTACCATTCACTTGGACGGGAATGCAGTGCGTTCCTGTCAGTTACCGATTTCGGCAGCAGAAGGTGCACAAGTAACTACCATTGAAGGGCTTTCCGAAAATGGAGATCATCCGGTTCAAAAAGCCTGGCTGGAGCATGATGTTCCTCAATGTGGCTATTGCCAAGCAGGTCAGATTATGAGTGCGGCAGCCCTTTTGGCACAAAACCCTAGCCCATCCGATACCGACATCGACAATGCAATGAATGGAAACATCTGTCGCTGTGGAACTTATCTCAGAATAAAGGCAGCCATTAAAACCGCTTCACAAAACCTCTAAGCTCTGAAAACCATGACAACTGTAAATACCAAAATGAACAGAAGATCCTTCCTGAAAGCCTCGGCTTTGGCAGGAGGTGGAATGATGCTCAGCTTTGCCTGGCTCGCTGGTTGTAAGCCCACCGAAGAGGAAATGATGGGCCTTCCCAAGGAATGGTTTGAATTAAATAGCTACATCAAAATAGGAGAAAATGGGGCCGTGACCCTTTACTCTCCCAATCCGGAATTCGGCTCCAATGTCAAGACTTCCATGCCTATGATTTTAGCGGAGGAGTTGGACACAGATTGGAAGCATGTATTTGTGGAGCAAGCAGATTTTTATCCGGAGCGTTTTGATCGCCAATTTACCGGTGGAAGCCAAGGAATCCGTCAAGGTTGGACTCCTTTGAGAACGGCCGGTGCCACAGCAAGAGCCATGCTCGTCAGTGCTGCCGCACAATCATGGAATGTCCCCGCTTCAGAAATCACCACAAATGCAGGGCAAATTGAACACAAAGCCTCCGGCAATAAAGCGCATTATGGAGAAATGGCTTCTTTGGCGGCCACACTAGAAGTACCAGAGGAAGTGACCTTAAAGGAAATCAAGAATTTCAATATCATTGGAACATCCAAGAAGAATGTGGATGGTCAAAAAATCATCACCGGAAAGCCCCTCTTCGCTATTGACCATAAGGTCGAAGGAATGAAGTATGCCGCGTTGGTCATGCCTCCTGCTTTTGGGATGCAACTTAAGTCATTTGACAAAAGCTCAGTAATGGGCATGTCCGGAATTATAGACGCTTTCCCGATCTCCCTATTCAAAGAAGACTACGCTAGAAATTTCTTTGATACCACCACTTTTCCTGAGGTAGTAGCGATAGTAGGCAATTCGACTTGGGAAGTCATGCAAGCCAAGAAGAACCTAACAGCCGAATGGGAAAAAGCGCCGGAAACAACCTTCCCAATGGCAGGACGAGGAGGCGGAACCAGCACAGCCGTTGTACCGGCAGGACTGGAAAATACAAATCGCCACAAAGCGCGAATGGCGGAATATATCCAAAAGCCAGGCAATGTAGTTCGAAGAGATGGAGATCCTGAGGGAATGTTTAATAAAGCAGCCAAGGTTTTGGAACGAACCTATACTGCGCCTTTCCTCGCTCATAATACCATGGAACCGATGAACTGCTTCGCGAATGTGAAGGGGGACAAAGCGATTATCTATGGTCCAACTCAGGCACCGGAGTTCATATCAGGAACCATTGCCCAGGCACTTGGTATTCCAAAAGAAAATATCCAAATCAACCTCGCTCGAATGGGTGGTGGATTTGGACGAAGAGCTTATAGTCACCATATGACCGAAGCGGCTTTGATTTCTCAAAAAATCCAAGCTCCTGTGAAGATGGTTTACACCCGCGAGGATGACATGTCTGCAGGAGTCTATCGACCCACCTATTCAGCAACTTACCGAGCAGCTTTGGATGAAAACAATAATTTGTTGGCATTTCATGTAAAAGCCGGAGGAATCCCAGAGACTCCCCTTCATGCCAATCGATTTCCAGCTGGAGCGATCGATCACTATCTGGCGGAAGCTTGGGATATCCCTTCCAATATCACGATTGGAGCTTTCCGTGCTCCGCGGTCAAACTTTATCGCAGGTGCCGAACAAAGCTTCTTGGATGAATTGGCAGAAGAAATGGGCAAGGATCCTATTGAGTTCCGATTGGAATTGCTAAAAAGAGCAGAGACCAATCCTGTAGGCGAAAGGAATGATTACGAACCCAAACGCTATGCCGGTGTCTTGGAACTGGTAAGAGACAAATCCAATTGGACTAGCCAGCAATCAAATGTCAGCCGTGGTGTATCTGCTTATTTCTGTCATAATTCTTATGTGGCTGAAGTCGTAGACACAGTCATCAAAGACAATCAACCTGTAGTGGAGTCAGTCTACGCAGCGGTAGATTGTGGCATAGTGGTGAATCCGGATGCCGCTAGAAACATGGGAGAAGGTGCGATTGTCGATGGTATCGGAAATGCCTTTTTCGGAGAACTGACTTTCGAAAATGGAGCTCCCACCAAACGAAATTTTGACAAGTACCGCATGATACGGCATAAAGAAGCGCCGAAGAAAATCGAAGTTCACTTTGTGGAAAATAACGAAGATCCAACCGGATTGGGCGAACCACTTTTCCCACCGGTATTTGCGGCCTTGGCCAATTCCTTATACAAAGCAACAGGTAAACGCTACTATGAGCAGCCATTTGCACCACAGTTGGAAATGGAGAATTTGAAAATGTAGCTTTTGATTAGAAAAAGCGATTTTGTTCAAACACCCAAAACTTGATACTTATCAAGTTTTGGGTGTTTTATTTTTCTGAATATCCGCAATCATACCAGTTACCTTATTTTCTTTGCTTGACTGGTTGGAAGACCGAAGACCCAGCCACGGCTGGCAGGCGAAGCTTCCGAATCCTGATCCTTTCAGCAGACAATAAGCCGACTTTTTGTCAATACCGGCAACAAAGCGGATATCCATATTCTTTATACCTGGATTCAGTAGAAGACCAAAACCTCCATTAGAAAAACCCGATTTTTGATTTTTTATTGTAGATTAAATCTTGCAAAAACATTCTAACCCGATGCGAAACGCCTTCTATTTAATTTTTCTTCTCAACTTCCTAGTCTCTTGCAGTCAAAAACAAAACGAGTCGATTAAGAAATCAGAGGATTCATTTGAATCATCTTTCACCACCCAACTGGGAAAAACTTATCAGCTATCCGAGCCCTCCGAAAAGCTACTAAGCCAATATGAAGAAGCAAAGGCCAATTTTGAGGCTAATCCAGACGATGTAGAGGCTCTTATCTGGTATGGAAGACGCACCGCCTATTTAGGTCAATATGGGAAGGCTATCGATATTTATTCCGAAGGAATAGAAAAATTCCCCCAAGAACCCAGACTTTACAGACATCGAGGGCATCGCTACATTTCCTTCCGAGAGTTTGATCAGGCAATTTCCGATCTTGAAAAGGCTGCCGAGTTGATCCAGGGAACTCCAAATGAAATCGAGCCAGATGGAATGCCTAATGCTTTGAACATTCCTGTGAGTTCACTTCACGGAAATATTTATTATCATTTAGGATTGGCTTATTACCTGGTTGGAGATTATGAAAAGGCCTATGATGCTTATGTGAAATGCAGGGAAAGTGGTTCCCATTATGACAATATTGTTTCCAGTACCCATTGGCTTTACATGATTCAGCAGCGATTGGGAGATCCTGCTAAAGCTGATTCACTTTTGGCACCGATCCACGCAGATTCTACTGTGATAGAAAATCAAAGCTATGCTGACCTTTGCAATCTATACAAAGGTTGGGTACCAGTAGATTCACTTATACAGCAAGGACCTGGCGGCAATCCATCCAATGATGCTGTTCGGTATGGAGTGGCAAATTGGTATCTCTACAATGGAGACACTTCACGGGCCAAAAACATGATGGAAGGTCTCTTGGAGACGAATTCCTTCGCTTCCTTTGGCTACATTGCAGCTGAACAGGATTGGATCCGTATGTTTAACCAAAACTAAAAACCAATGAATTCCGACGAAAGAATAGCTAAAATGACTTTTGGTTCGGTCTATCCTCACTATGTAAATAAGGTTGAAAAGAAGGGACGCACACAAGATGAATTGGATCAAGTAATATCCTGGTTAACTGGCTTTTCTTCTTCAAAAATTCAGGAATTAATTGAGCAAAAGGTCTCTTTTTCCGAGTTTTTCGAAGAAGCGCAGCTCCATCCTAATACCAATCAAATCAAAGGGGTAATTTGTGGATACAGAGTCGAAGAAATAGAAAACCCTTTGACCCAAAAAGTCAGATATCTGGACAAATTGGTAGATGAATTAGCCAAAGGGAAAAAAATGGAAAAGATTCTAAGAAGCAGTTGAAAAGTCCCACATCTACATCCTCAAAACCTTCCGAAATAAAATCAGCAACGGTTATAGGATCCGGAATTATCGGATTGACTTCGGCCATTGCATTGCAGGAGACTGGATTTCGAGTAAAGCTTTACGCCAAGGAGAAATTTGGACACACACTTTCCCATAAAGTGGGGGCTGTTTGGTTTCCATACACCATCGAACCAAAAAAGAAAACTGATCGATGGGCAGCTGTGAGCTATGCGCGCTATCAAGAAGAATCAGCCTACGCTGAAGGGGTTTCGATGATTCCATTTTTGAACTCTTATAAAGATCTGAGCGAGGAAGAATGGGTAAAGCATTTACCGCCCGGAACTGTACGGGAAGCCAGTTTCTCGGAGCTTCCAACTGGCATGGAAAAAGGTCTGATCGCTAATGTTCCTTTAGCCGAACCTCCCCGCTACCTTCCGTATTTATTCAGAAAGTTTTTAGAAAATGGAGGTGAATTTGAAATGAAAAAATTCAAAACCCTCAACGACCTAGCTTCACTGGATGAATGGGTGATCAATTGCACTGGCCTTGGAGCCAGGGAACTCTGTGGAGACCTAGATCTGCATCCTATGCGCGGACAAATTTTACGTGCCGAGAAAATGAATATTCCTTCCTTTGCTGACCCTATCCGAAAAGGAGCTTTAACATACATCATCAATAGAAGTCAGGACTCCATCATTGGAGGAACTGATTATGAAGACGACTGGAACGAAGAGGAAGATCCAAATGACACTCAATTAATTTTGGGACGATTGAAAAATTTTGGCATCCAATCAAGTCCCCAAGTAATCGAAACACTAGTCGGACTAAGACCGAAAAGAAAAGCAGTGCGTTTTGAGTTTGATGAAGAATTCCCTCGGATTTTTCACAATTATGGTCATGGAGGTGCTGGATTTACTGTAGCATGGGGTTGTGCTTTAGAATTAGGCGAAATCCTCCATCGCAAAATATCAGGGGAATAATGGATCCAAGGCTAGGTTTGAATGAACTGAATCTTGAAATATTTGCTTCTCTATTCGAACGAACATCAAAATTTTTATCTAGTAATTCGCATGAATTCTAATTCTTCCAGTTCACAAGAAAAAAGAATCCTCCCCATTATCCTAGCTACAGCTATTTTCATGCTAATGCTGGATTCTACCATTTTGAATACCTCATTGCCAGCCATCGCTGAGGATCTCCATGAGTCTCCACTGAATATGCAAAGTGCCATTATCAGCTACGTGTTGACTGTGGCTTTGCTGATGCCGATTAGTGGTTTTATGGCAGATCGATTTGGGACCAAAAAGGTATTTATCGGCGCATTGGCTGTTTTTGCTTTGGGATCACTTTTTTGCTCCCTTTCACAAAACCTCAACCAATTAGTCATTTCAAGAGTCATCCAAGGTGTGGGAGGCAGCATGATGACTCCCGTGGGGAGACTGACATTGATAAAAACCTTCCCACGAAATGAGGTAGTGAGAGCCATGAATTTTGCCATTGTACCTGCTTTAATTGGTCCCATTTTAGGTCCTTTGGTAGGTGGATATATGGTTGATTATTTTTCTTGGCAATGGATTTTTCTGATCAATCTCCCCATTGCCTTTATAGGATTAATTCTCAGTTTGATTTATTTACCGGATTATCATTCCGAAAATTCAGGTTTTGACTTGAAGGGATTCTTGATTTTTGCAGGAGCCACTTTTACCTTATCTGTGTCTCTCGAACTGATGGGAAATGCAGTACTGACCACTCCGCTTCTTTTGGGGTTAGTATTGGGATTCCTACTACTTTATTTCTACTACAGACATGCACGGAAACGGATAGAACCCATTTTTCCACTGGACTTATTTCAGGTAAGGACTTTTCGCGTTGGAATCGTAGGAAATCTAATTACTAGGTTAGGAATCAGCTCAATCCCACTTTTACTTCCTTTGATGATCCAAATTGGATATGGGAAATCTGCAGTCATATCAGGCTGGATGGTGGCTCCTATGGCTGTCACTGCCATGTTGGGAAAGTCTGTCGTGATGGGAATTCTCAATAGACTTGGCTATCGGCAAACCCTGATGATCAATACGCTGATTATTGGAGCATTGATATGCAGCTTAGCTATTCCTGATGGGAAGCATTCTCTGTATTGGCATATACCCATTATCGCAGTATTGGGGTTTTTCAATTCTATCCAATTTACTGCAATGAATTCAATTGCCATTGCGGATTTGCGCCCATATCATACGAGTAGTGGTAATTCTCTCCTTTCTGTCAACCAACAATTGGCGATTGGATTTGGAGTAGCTTTTGGCTTAGTGATTTTAAAGCTTTTCGAAGGAGATACAAGCCTGATTCAGAACGAAATCCACAATTCATTCCGATATACCTTTTTGGTAATTGGAGGAATGACAATGGTTTCGGCCTTTGTATTTGGAAGACTACATGTAAGGGATGGTGACAACCTAAAACCGGCTCAATAAAAAGCCCACTTATTCAATCAAAGTGAAAACCATCTGTCTAAACTTCCAATTCGTATCATCTCCATTACCTGCACCACTTGTTTGCTTGAAAATGAGACCGATTATTTGCTCCTCTGGGTCAGCAAAATATTGGGTGTTAAAGTAACCACCCCAATCAAAGGTTCCTTTACTCCCCAATCCCCCTCGAGCAACTCCAGCCTCAGTGACCACTCCAAAGGCTAGTCCATAGTATTTATCCCCCGACCACAAGTCCCCCACTTGATTTTTCATGATAGTTTCGATGGTCTTTGAACTCAGAATCCGATTACCATTCAATTCCCCCTGATTTAAATACATCTGAAGAAACTTTGCATAATCAGCCGTGGTGCTCGATAGACCCGCTCCGCCTGAGAAAAATCGTTTTGCTCCTTTCCTAGGGTAATCAGGATCGTAAAAGGTAATCGGATAAGGCTGCCATTTTCCATCTTGATAAGTATGAACGGTAACTAAACGCTCTCCCTGAGCATCATTCAGATAAAACCGGGTATCATCCATTCCCAAAGGATCAAAAATCCGCTCTTTAAGAAAAACATCAAAAGGCTGACCGCTGATAATCTCCACAAAATAGCCAAGCACATCCAAGCCTTCGCTATAGGTATATTTAGTCCCAGGATCATGATGTAGTGGAAGTTTGGCTAGGCGCTTGACACTCTCTTCGATACTAATATTTTCAGTAGTAAACAGGTCAGTTACCCCTGCTTTATGATAGATCATTTTCATCCTTTCATCTCCGTCAATCACTCCATAACCCAAACCTGAAGTGTGGGTGAGTAGATGTCTGATCGTGATCTCCTTGTCCGCAGGTCTTGTAGAGAAAGTAGTATCGCTATATCTAAAGCCAGTCAAAACCTGTGAACTCTTGAATTCAGGGATATAGTTGGAAACAGGATCATCTAGCCTAAACTTACCTTCTTCCCATAAAATCATCACTGCTGTGGCGGTAATCGCTTTGGTTTGAGAGGCTATACGGAAAATATGGTCCTTTTCCATCATAGTTTTGGAAGCCACGTCTGCGTATCCTTTTGCCTCATGATAGACAAGCTCCCCATCCTTTAAAACCATAGCTACCAACCCAGGAACTTTCTGATTAGCAATCGCATCATCCAGCATGGCATCCAGTTTTATCAGCCGTTCGCCACTGATTCCAGTATTTGACTGTGAAATGGCCGTTGAACTGAACCCAACAAACAAGAAAAGAATTAAGATTTTTTTCATACAATTTTGTTTTTCTACAATTTCTTTAAAAAACATCAATTTAAAAATCAAAGAAATACTGCTTGGTGCGGATAATTCCTTCTCTCTATATCGAATAAATTCAAAAAGTTCAGAAATCAGAAACATTCAGTAATTAACTCTACGTATTAATCCTAAGTAATTCTAGACCTAATTTATTTTCCTTATGAAAAAAATATCGCAAATTATACTCATTGCCATTCTATCAACCTCATGTGCTGTGATAAGGCAAGGTGAAGTAGGTGTAAAAAGTAAGTTTGGTAGACTAAACCCCGATATTCTGGAAGCGGGAATGACTGGATTTAATCCATTTACAACACGAATTATCAAAGTACCAATTCGTACGGTAAACCAAGAAATGGATTTAAGCCTTCCCAGCAAAGAGGGCTTGACTATAGAATCGGAGATATCTATTCTTTATAGCATTGAAAAAAACAAGGTTCCCTTTATTCTCGAAGACGTAGGCCAGAACTATGAGCGTGTTTTAATTATGAATGTGTTTCGCTCAGCAGCAGCAGATATCACTTCCCAGTATATGGCAAAGGATATGCATTCCGGAATGCGCACAGAGATAGAAAATCAGATACAAGAAAGAATGCATGAATCATTGAGAGATAGAGGGTTTATTGTAGAAAGAGTTTTGATGAAAAGCATTCAACTACCGGAGGAATTAAGTCGTGCCATAGAGCGTAAGTTACAGGCTGAGCAAGAGGCTCAGCAGATGGAGTTTATTCTAGAACGAGAACGAAAAGAAGCCGAGAGAAGAAGGATTGAAGCAGAGGGTACCCGGGCGGCTCAAATCATTCTTGCCGAGGGCTTGGTGCGTGAAATCATCGAACTCAGAAGTATTGAAGCTTTTCGAGAACTGGCCAATTCTCCAAACACAAAAATCATCATTACCGATGGAAAAGCTCCTTTCTTGATCAATACCCCTCAGGAAAAATAAGATTACCCAAAATTCCTATTCAAATATAAATTGCTAGTACCTTGGAGGATACTTAATCAAGATGCGGAAAATTCAAGATAGAAAGCGTTTCACCTCATATCTTTGATCTTAACCAAAAAAACAGAATAAAAATGTAGCTCGAGCTTCAGTTGAGAGAGTTCAAAATATGCCTTGCTACGGTCTCCGATGCTGATTGATCCCCAAGTCTCTCAAAAATCTCATCGTATCCCTGTAGCATCTGCCCTTTATAAACAGGGTTAGAAAGAATCCTCTGAAGCTCGGCTTGGATATTTTCAGCCGAAAATTCGCCCTGAATCAATTCTTTCGCTACCTCTCGTTCGGCAATCAAATTGACCAAAGAAATAAAGGGAACACGAATCAATTTCTTGCCGATCGCATAGGATAAAGGAGAAGTACGATAGACGACCACTTGAGGAACGCGGAATAGCGCTGTTTCCAGTGTAGCAGTACCAGAGGTTACTACTGCTGCGGTCGCATGGGATAGCAAATCATAGGTTTGGTTGAAAATCACCTTGATTCCGGCCTTTCTAGCAGGTTCGTATAACTTAGAGTCCAAGCTATCAACACCTGCCACCACCCATTGAGCATTTGGAAATTTGCTAACCAGATTTACCATTTCTTGAAGCATGGCATTTATTTCCTGTTTCCTACTTCCTGGAAGAAGCGCAATAATCGGTGCATAGCTCAATTCATTTTTTTGAAAAAAGAACTCATGCGGAGTAAACTTCTTTATTTCATCAAAAAGGGGATTCCCTACGTATTCCACATCCATTTCGAAACGCTTAAAAAAGCCAGGTTCAAAAGGCAGAATGCTGTAAATCTGATCGGTGATAGCTTTCAATTTCAAGGCCCGCTTTTGGTTCCAAGCCCATACTTTGGGAGGGATATAATAATGAACAGGAATACCTTTTTCCTTAGCAAAGGCTGCAATTCTCATATTAAAGCCTCCGTAGTCTATCAAGATTAAGGCATCAGGTTGAAAAGCATTCAAATCATCCTTCACTATCTTCAGGTATTTGAGCACTTTCCGAAAGCCTAATACTACTTCCAAAAAGCCCATTAAGGCTACTTCTGAATAGTTTACAGCTAAATCCACTCCAGCCTCTTGGGAATAAGTCCCTCCCATTCCTCTAAACTGAATAGTTGAATCGAGCTTGTGCATGGCTCGGACCAGATTCGAGGCATGTAAGTCGCCTGAGCGCTCACCAGAGATGATGTAGAGTTTTTTATTTTTCACCACAGAGGACACAAAGGACACAGAGGAAAGTTCAATTTTTTAAGCGAATTAAACCGTCTACCAGCCTCAAAACATTGAAATTGATCAATAATCCAATTCTATATTCACTTAATTTAAGATAAGTTATCATTTGCGCTTTATGAATATCCTTGAGTTTTTTGATGCTCTTTAGTTCCAAGACAACTGAGTCATCAACAACCAAATCAAGTCTATAACCACATTCCAAAAAAACCCCATCAAAAAAGACTGGCAGAGGCTTTTCCTTTTCAACTTTTAAACCAATTGATTTTAACCGGTGGTACAAACAATTTTGATAAGTGCTTTCTAGAAGCCCGGGGCCTAAATTCCGATGGACATAGATAGCTTCTCCAATTATTTTCTCTGTAATATCAAAATCACCCATAAATTAAGATACTTCCTATCAAAAAAAAATGAAAGCTAACCTCCAAAAAAATCTCTGCGCTCTCTGTGGTGAAAAATTAAACCTTATTCCCCTCGATACTCCACAAAGTTCCTCGGAGTCTCGTAAAGTGTCAATTTATGCAAACCTCCCTTGGGAGTGATTTCTTTGATTGCAGGTTCTAATATCTTCCAAAACTCCATGACAAGGATTTCGCATGAAGCCATTTTTCCTTGCATGAAATCCACGTCCATATTTAGGTTTTTATGATCAACTTTATCGATAACCAGCTTTTTGATCAAACTACTCAAGTCCTTCAAGTCCACCACAAAACCGGTTTCTGGATCAGGGATTCCTTTTACCGTCACAATCAACTCAAAGTTATGTCCATGCCAATTCACATTGGCACAGGGACCAAAAACCTCGAAATTTTTCTCTTCGGACCACTTTGGATTCCAAAGTTTATGTGCGGCGTTGAAATGCTCTTTTCTACAAACGTAAATCATCTGAAATAAAATTCGCTGCAAAGGTAGCCAAAAGATCAGAGATAGAAAATCCTCAAAAACACAAAAGCCCCGGTTTTACCCGGGGCTTCTAGGTTGATTTCAAATCGATTAGGCTTCGTTAAGCTTTTGGAAAAAGAGCACCAAGTGGTCTTCTCTGGAGAGATTCAACTTGTTATCTTTTACAATTTGCTTCGCTAAATCCTGATCCTTTTCATTCAAAGATTTGATGATGTTATTTGTCTTGTTTCGAACAGAGTTGACATTGTTATTTGCATCAATCAGATAGAAGTTCTCCTCAAAAACGAACATTCGACCAGCTGTGGGAGCATAGCTATTCTTAGGTGGAGTTACTAAATCGGAAACAAATTTACGAACCAAGGTATATTTTTCTCCCTCTGCAATCACATTGACAAGATCAGTAGCTTTCACTCCATTAATGATATCATAACCTTTCTTGAAAAGCAATCTTGTCAAAAGCCCTTCTTCAGTATTATTTGCTATCACGATAGAAGGTCTTTCCAGCATGGCGTACTCCACATAAGACTTATTCAAATAAATCTTATTTCCAGCTTCATTGATTACCTCAAGTTCATTTTCATAAATATTGAATCGATAAGCGACATTCTCTTTTAATCCTGCATTACTAAGCGATAAATCTGCTCTAGACCAATCAGCAAATAGGTAGGGAGACCCCTCAATACCGTCATATCCTGATATCCGTGCCGGTGCTCCATTCAAATCAAAGTTTGCAATCTGCGCAAAGCTTGAATTGGCTAAAAAAAGGAACAGAACTACTAATAGTTTTCTCATTGTTTAATTACTTTTTTGTGTAAGGTTAAATTGTTGGTATTGATTTTCAATATGTAAAGTCCCTGTCTAGCAGGAAGGTTCATTTCGATTTCAAGTTCATCTGTGTTTTTACCGACCTCAGTTCTACGGTATTCTCTTCCTGCCATATCAACTAGGGAAAGAGTCAGCGGACCACGATAGGTATTAGAAATATAAACTTTGACTTTATCATCTGATGGAATAGGTCCTACAAAAATTCCAAATCGAGCTAGATCCTGCTCTTGGTTTGGTATCGAAGAAATCACCACCGGATCAGAAACACGGTTGCAAATATCATTAAAGATTGCAACTTGATAAGACCCATCTGACTCAGCGTTGATAGACCTGGAAGTTGCGCCTGATATTGCGACTCCATTTAGATACCACTGGTATGCATTTCCTGGTTGCTGGGAGGTCAAAGTCGTTCCATTTGCTACAATTTCAGGCTTTGTCAAATCATTGCTTCCAATTTCAACTGCCTGCTCAAAAACAGTAGCTCCATCATCATTTGATATCGTTAAAGTAACTGTGTAGGATCCCGGAGTATCAAATACAAAGAATGGATTCTCCAACTCTGATTCGCCTAAACCACCGAAGTCCCAGCTATAGTTGGAAATAGCACCTTCACTCAGGTTGTCAAATGTAACTGCGGCACCTGCACAAGGATATTGTACCGTGAAGTTTGCGAAAAGCACATCCTCACAAATTTGAGTTAACCATCCATCCGAATTAGTAACCTCAGCATCCGTACCTAGATTGATAATTGCATCTCCTTCTAAATCAACATTTTCAAGGCTTAGATTTTCAAAGCAGTACTTTCGGTAGACATTATGTATGATTTGTCCTTTATTCCCTGCTTGAATCTTCGCCCCTAGGTCAGAAGTGGCATTAGCAGAAATATTCTCCAAAATTGTCAATTGTCCGGAAGGGCCTAAGTCAAAGATGGAAGCTTCTCCCAAGGCCAATTCAGATATTGTCAAAACTTCTCGATCTAAAAGAACAGTAGAGTTAGATGCAGTGATTTTGTCTACTCCTGCACTTAACAAGGTCAACTCGCCTGATTGAACGTCCAATTCGGTAATATTCTCAGATGCAAGTTGATTAAACAGCCCGTTCTCTCCTGTAAATATCACTTTGATATCTGATTTGATGCTTGCTTGTGGTTCAGCAATAAAATCTTCATCAAAGGTGATTGAGGTAAAGCTACCGTCAATGGAACCAGCACCTACCATCTCTAACAAATTCACCTCCAATGACTCAAGTGCTACCTCAAGATTTGCCTCATCGATCCGGACATCTTCTAGTTTTTCGGATGCAATTAATCTCCAATTTCCGGTATTGAAATTAAGTTGTACATTTTCAAAAGCTGTCTGACCAAATTCAATAATCTGCGCATTAGAAAGGTCATTTTCAAAGGTCAATGTGCCGTTTCGGATCTCTGTGATTTGATTGCTAACGCGGAATCCGTTGGTCACATTGATATTATTCCCTCCCAGATCAAAAGTCACAACCTGGTCTCCAAATAAATTCACACTGAAGGCATTTACTGAAGCAGAAAGATTGACAGCGGTGTTTCCTCCCTCAGTGCCTTCAAAGACCACACGAGTTCCATTAGAAGGAATCTTTCCAGCAGGACTTCCCTGAGCAGTCAAAGACCAGTTATTACCATCATTCCAGGAACCTTCTGTCCCGCCTATCCAATAAAGCGTTTCTTCAGCTCCATCAATAGTTCCGGCTGTAAATACCATGGAATACTGTTGCACTCCAAACTCAAGTGAATTTTTGTGACTTACCCGTACAGTGTAGCGTTTTGCCTCAGGAGCATCGATCAAGACTTGTTCAACATTATCCCTGAAATTATCTTTCGTTCTATCTCCTCGTGCTCCTGCACGCAATGAGGGATCCAAAGACCAAGGAAAAAATTCTTTTCCATCCTCATCAAAAATTCTTAAATCCAAGTCGTTAACGAGCATCAAATCGGTTGGATTATTGGACTGTCCAGGAGGTGAACCCGCAGGATCTGTCCAGGCTATAGTCACTCGAATGGGGGTGACACCATCGGAGATAAAATCAAATTCCTGCACCTCTCCATCACCAAGTAATTCTTCCCTGATAAATTGCGAAGAACCATCTTCGCCTAAAATAATTTTGGCAGCGGCATTTACATCCAAAAGCCCCCAGCCAAACATATAATCTGGTCCAGGAGCCGGACCTGCTTCTTTGGCAGTGTGAATAGCCAGCGCTTTCAATGCAGAAGAGAGCATAAATCTCCCAGAATTCCGCTCTGAATACAATTGCTGAAGCAGAAACATTGACCCAGTTGCATTAGGTGCAGCCATAGACGTTCCGCTTTGGCTTGCATAACTATCACCTCCCTGAGGACCGATGGAAGCACTAAATACATTGACGCCCATGGCCACCAAGTCCGGCTTAATCCGACCATCATCTACGGGACCCCAAGAAGAAAACCCACTCATTTGTACATCTTGAGGGGACTTGTAATCAAGAACTCGCTCTACCGCCCCAATTGCAAAATTATTCTTTGCGACACCTTCAGGACCGATAGTATCCTCTGGACCGTCTGGATCACGGCTACCGTCTCCTACGTCATCTCTATCATTTCCTGCAGCCCAAACTACCGAGTAATAAGGTTTAGTAAAAAGTAATTCATCTATAGCCCGACTCTTGGTTGAGTAAAACCCAAATCTCCAATCCTTGTCGGGATCAACATTCGCATTTCCAAACCATGTCCAAGACCCTCCATTACTTCTCCAGCCAAGAACAATACCATAGGAATGATTAGAAATCAACATTCCATTGGGCTTGGTGGCAGGGTCATAAGCATTTGCATTCATCTTGGAAATGTCCGCGTCCCAATTAAAAGACCATCCAGTGGCTTCATAGGCCATTCCCTTGGCTTGAGAGTTGGCTCCCCCGCCCATTACTGTACCACTTACGTGAGTGGCATGCGTACTAAGATCTTCTGATGAACCATCAATTTGAGTTAATCTACCTCCAAATTCAACATGATCTGGCTTGGGCCTTGTCTGATCAAAAATACCAACTGTCAGCCCTTTACCTGTTAGATTCAAGCCTAAATCTCCACCGGGTTGAAGGTGAACAGCACCGGTGGTGATGGCTGCATTTGTATTATGTGGGGCGTATAGAACTGGAGCCCCTGATTCATCCAAATATTGAATCTTAGAAGTAAACCCATTCTCAAGGACAAGAACTCCATCTGCATTCAGATAGCTGAACTTTTGGGAAATATTAGGTTGCGGTATATAGCGCAGTTTATCTAGTCTTTGTTGAAGACTGGATTTTACAGTTTCTCTTGCTTTTTGAAGTAGGGCTTCTTTACTCTGATTGTCTTGAGCGCTAATCTGCGAACCAAGTGCTATTACTAAGGCACAGGTTAATAGGGTAATTTTTCTCCTCATACTTATTCAAACTTCCACACTTACACTTGGGTTTAATTCTCAATTATTTTTTTGAAAATAATTAGCTAAAAATAAAACATAGTCATCAATAAGTCTTAAAACTTTTGATGAATTGCACTTCTAAAACAAAAAAAAGGAGGGGAAACCCTCCTTTTTTTTGTTAAAGGTTGTGAATTAATCTTTCACCAAGACCGTAGTACCATCGATGTTGTTGTTTGGATCACTCCAGTAAACAGTCATCGTGTTAGTAGCTGGATCAAATGATCCAACTAATGGTTCTACACGTGGAGCAGAAATATTAAACTGTCTTTGACCAGGCCTCAAAAAGGTCAAGGAATTACAGTTATCTCCATAGATAGCCTGCTGAATTGTCCCAAATCCAAAGGCCGCATACAATCCGGCAGAAATGTCTGATACAACATATTCACCGACCGCACCTTCTACAGGAACAACTGTAACCGTTGCAGTAAATTGCCCAAATCTAGATTGGCTAGTAGCAGTCCAAGTATCGGAAGCTGAAGAAATGTTAGATTCACAAATTACATTAATGTTTACGTCCAATGTTCCATAGTTATCTGAAACGTCTGCGCCTGTAGCTGACTCCATAACCAATCCCAATACTGGTGATTCAGAAGGATCTATATTTCCAGTAAGGATCGTCACTGGGAAAGTTGCTATAAACTCCCCCGCGGGAATAGTGACGGTAGTACCAGTAAAGTCTACATGTACACCTTGTACCGCAGTAGAAGCAGGATCAACACCAATGGTAATGTTGATTGCACTAGATGCATCGGTAGAAACTCGATTGACTTGAATATCAAATTGATCGGTTTGCTCTGCATTTCTTCTCACCTGAGTGGTGGTTAGACCATTTGGTAGATTACCAGCATTGAACTCCACCTCATTGCCTGAAAAGAACACATCTCTCCCCGGATCGTCGAAGCAGGAAGTCATTACCACTGCGGCAAGGACAACTGCTAGATAGTTATATATCTTTTTCATGATTGATTTCTATTTTTTAGTTATAACCAGGGTTCTGCTCCAACTGATCGTTCAACAATAATTCATCAGTAGGAAGCGGTGGCAACAATCTGTAGTCCTCGTAAGGAATATCCTCAAATCGACCGGCTTTAGTGATTGGCAAACCATTACGCTTAAGATCAAACCATCTGTGACCTTCTAGCGCAAATTCTAGCCTACGCTCTAGCATAATTGCTTCGAACAAAGCCTGTCCAGTTGCTGAAATCGGAAACTCTTCAAGTCCACGATTTGCACGAAGTGCATTTAGATCAGCTATTGCACCTGCTTCATCACCAGTTCTGTATCGAGCCTCTGCACGAATCAAATACATTTCTGCCGCACGAATTATAGGTAGGTTCTCTAGGAAATCTCCTTTGTGCCCCAACCACTTAGCAGAGCGATAAACAGTTTCGTTAGAACCTGTTCGAGTAGTCTCTACCCATGCGTCTCTTCTTACATCATTCTCATCATAAGATTCGATCAAATCATCAGTTGCAGTTGCAATGAACTGAGCTGAGGCGAATACATTCGCAGTCAAAGAAGATACTGAGTTGTTAACACCATCTACTGTAGACCAGTCATTAGCTCGGATTTCTACTTCGAATAAAGATTCAGGGTTTGGAGCTGTTGAGAAACCTGCAATGTAATTTTCAGGAGTCGCAAGACCTGTACCATCGTCCGCTAGACCAAAGGAAGCCATAGCTGCGGTAGCAGATGCAGCCGCCTCAGCAAACTTAGAGTCATACAAATAAACTCTTGCCAATAAGGCTTGAGCTGCACCACGGCTAGCGCGGTATACATTTGCAGATCCCATAGAGGCATTAGGCAATAAGTTGATAGCTGCCTGTAAATCCGCGATTACTTGATCATAAACCTGACGGTTTGTAGCACGAGCTCTGAAATCTGCATTTGAGAAACCTAGAGTTGGCTCTGTTCTCAAGATAACTGCCTTATCCCAGCCATTTACCTCTTTACCAGGTTCATATCCATAAATTCGAGCCATGTCGAAATACATCAATGCTCGAAGGAAGTGAGCTTCACCTTTTACACGCTGTCTTTGAGCAGCATCTCCAGGAATAGCTTCTTCATCATCAATCTGTGAAAGAACGATATTGGTCGTATTGATACCTGACCACATCCCGCCATTCCAGATTCCTATGTGAGCTCGATCTGTATTTTGTTCCTGACCGATATATCTACCTGTATTAGCGATGATTCTAAGGTTATCGGCCATGATCTCAGGAGCAATTATTAATTGCTGACCATATCGGTTAAAAGCTCTTAAGGTCCCATAAGCTGTCAAGCCTAAAGATTCCATTCCATCTACATCAGCAAAGGCAGTCTCTGGTGTCAAACTTTGCCTTGGCTGAGTTTCTAGATCTGTACAGGATGCTGCTAAAATAGCCCCACCCAATACCATTGTTTTTACTATATTTTTCATATCTGATTTCGAATTAGAAGGTTAGCGTTACACCTGCCGAAAATTGTCTAGCATTAGGGAAACGTCCGATTGATACGTTTTCAGCAATACCTACTACTTCAGGATCTTGTCCTGTATACTTGGTAAATGTCGCCAAGTTCAAACCTTGAACGAATGCACTCAAACCTTGCATACCGATTTTCTGGGCTGCAGAAGAAGGAAGTACATAGTTCAATGTTACTTGCTTCAATCTTACATAACTACCATCACTCAAGAATCGAGTAGAGAAGGTGTCGATATTAGACTCACCTGGAGCCTGACCACCCTCATAAGGACGACCAACTGTAGTGATATCACCTGGCTGTCTCCAGTAATCCAATTGATTAACTCTCAAGTTACCCTGAGAAGCTCCCCAGTCTTCAAGATTGAACATATCTTGGTTACCTGCCAAGTTTCCAAACTGTCCCTGGAAGAATACTTCCAATGAAAGCGGACCGTAAGAGAAGGTATTTGCCAAACCACCGTAGCTACCTGGGAATCCACTTCCTCTGTATCCTAAAGTAGACTCACCTACAATGTAAGTGTATCCACCATTTCCATCATCATACATGGCACGACCATTTGCAGGGTTTACACCTAGATATTGATGTGTATACCAGAACGAAATTGGACGACCTACAATCAAATTGTTACCTATTCGATCCAATCCATCATAAAGTTCAAGCAATTCGTTTTCCAAGAAAGTAATGTTGAATGCAGTACTCCACTGGAACTTACCTGCAACGACGTTTACAGTCTGCAAGTCAATATCGATACCTTGGTTTCTCAACTTACCAGTGTTTCTGGTAATTCCTCCAAATCCAGAGTCAATTGGAAGTGGCGTATTAAATAGAAGGGCTTCAGAATCTCTTCTCCAGAAGTCAACTGTACCAATGATTCGACCATTGAATAAGGTCCAATCCAAACCAATATTTGTAGTAACTGACTCTTCCCAAGTCAACAAGTCATTACCCAACTGAGAAAGTCCTAAGGTACCAAATCCTAGATACTGTCCAGTATTTCCTACAAGTGTTCTGGATGCAAAGTTGGCAATGTTAGAGTTACCGGTCACACCATAAGATGCACGTAGTCTCAAGTTATCCAACCAAGTCAAATCTTGCATGAAGCCTTCAGATGAAATTCTCCATCCGACAGAAGCCGCACCGAAAGTACCCCACTGATTTTGAGCACCGAATCGGGAATGTCCATCTCTACGAACAGTGAAGTCAGCGGTATATCTGTCATCGTAGTCATACTTAACCTGACCAAAGAAACCTACCCGCTTAAATTCAGTAAAGAAGCCACCTACTCCAAATGGAGTTGCAGCATTTTGTAGATATCTCAAGGTAGGATTAGCAAATCCACGACCAGTAGCCGTAGTCTCTTCAGTTTGGAATCCTTTGTACTCATAACCCAACAAACCTGAAACTGTGTGAACATCATTGAACTTTTTGTTGAAGTTCAGATTATGGTTTGTATTGAAATTGTTATTCCTTCTATCAGCATAGAATGACTGACCCCCAAAAGAGGAAAATACAGGAATAGTAGACGGACGGTTATTTTCGTCTCGGTTATCAGAGAAATCAACACCAAAGTATGAAGTCCAAGATAACCATGGAGTAAATTGATAATTCAACTGCAAATTAGAAACCGTTTGAACGGAAGTACCTCTTCTCAACTCTTCATAAACACCTTGAACGATGTTATATCCGAAATTGTGGTTTGAAGGGTAATCAGCTTTGAAAGACCCATCTTCATTGTAAATCGGAACATTTGGACGCATGGTGAAACCAGCAGAGAATGGGCCGTTTACGAAGTTACCATTGGCAATCGTACCGAATGTTCTCTGGTAGGCCAAAGACAAGTTTGCTGCGATTGTCAACTTCTTGTTAGGTCTGTGAGTCACATTCAAACGACCGGTTGCTCTTTGATAGTCAGACTGGATAATTTGTCCTTCTTGATCAGTGTATGAACCAGAAAGATAGAATTGAGTTTTTTCGTCCCCACCTGAAACAGCAAGATCATAAACAGACAGACGAGCATTTCTATACAATTCGTCTACCCAGTCATAAGATTCCAAGTTTGGATCCTCAGGATCACCGAAAGTAGCAGCTGCACTAGCAGGATTCAAACCAGCATTAATAAATGCTTGTCTCTTGATACCTGCAAGTTGTCTTGCATCCATTACTTCATAAAGGTTCAATGGCTGTACAATACCTTCCTGTACAGTTACTTTGGTTTGTGTAGTTCCTCTTTTACCTTTTTTGGTAGTAATCAAAACTACACCGTTTGCTGCTTGAGCTCCATAAATAGAAGCTGCTGCTGCATCCTTTAATACCTCAATAGACTCAATGTCATTTGGGTTGATAGATGCCAATGCATTTTGAGATCCTTGTCCTGAAAGTGAACCAGTTCCTAATTGCACACCATCAACGATGTAAAGCGGCTCATTACCAGCGTTAACTGATCCTACACCACGAATACGTACGTTAAGTGTACTACCTGGAGCTCCAGAAGTAGATGTTACCTGTACACCAGCGATACGACCTTGCATCGCACGGTCAAATGATTGTACCGGAAGGTTTTCGAACACTTCTCCTTTTACAGAGGCAATCGCACCGGTAATTTCTCTTTTAGATTGGTCACCATAAGAGGTGATCACAAACTCTGATAGGGCCTGAACATCTGGATCCATCACCACATTGATAGTGGTTTGGTTTCCGATGGTCACTTCCTGTTGCCTTAAGCCTACAAAGCTAAAGACCAATACATTGCTTCCGGCAGGGACGGAGATGGAGAAATTACCATCTAAATCGGTAGCTGTACCGATTGTCGTTCCCTTTACCAGAACAGTCGCACCTGGTACTCCTAAGTTATCCTCCGAAGAGGTAACCGTACCAGTGATCACGCGATTTTGAGCAAACACCACGGCGCTGCCCAAGAATAGCATGAGTCCTAGAAGTAAAACTTTCCTCATATTTGGTTTGATTATGGTTTAAAATAGACTCAATGATATTCGATATCTTTGAATATCCCAAGAGCATTACTTAGAAAAATCATAATTGTTTTATTAAAAAGACCAATGGTAAATATGGTCAAGACCCCTTAAAACAGAATAAAATTTTTAATTATCGTTTATATTAGCAGATGATCAAAATATTGTTTTTGTTATCCTTATGTTAACAAAAGTTAATTTCCCAAATCAGCCTGCTAAAAAAGTTTAAAAAATCTTTGAAAAACTAGCTTATCAATTCTTTATTCTTCAAAAGAATTATTTTACAGAATTTTATTATAAAATATTGGTAATTATATCTTTTTACTCATGTTTTTATACACTTTTATAAAACTTTTAAAAATGTATTTTAATACTCTAAAAATGTAAAATAGGTTTTTTTATTTATTACAAAATAAAATTCTAGGAACAGCTCGTAAGAAAACTATAGAATCCGTATGGTAATCCTACGGTTTAGTGCCTGATTTTTTGAATTGGTATTTGGAACCATCGGCTCACGGTCACCTTTTCCCTCTACCATCGCCCTTCCTGACAATACACCATGCTCTACAAGATAATCTCGAACACTCTCTGCCCTTTGCAAACTTAGCTTCTGATTATATGCGGAGCTTCCGACATTATCCGTGTGCCCCGTGATCATAATATTCACATTAGGGTTCTCATCTAAAAACTTTACCAATCGACGCAATGAACTCAAAGATTCGGGTTTGAGATCAAATTTATCGAAGTCAAAAAATATGTTTTCGAAAACAAACTCTTCTCCTGATTGGACCGGTGTGAGGGAAATTTCCATATCCTCTACATTCTGAAGACTATCTCGCTGCACATTATATATTTTGGGCAAATAGCCCTTTTTTTCAACATAAAGACCTGAAATAGACTTCTCAGGATATAGCATCATGAATTCCCCGGTTTTTCCATCAGCGCGAAACTCATAAAGCGTACTGTCATTAGTCAAGGAGACCAAAGACAAAGTCGCATCGATAGGCTCGCCGGTTTTGGAATTAAAGACTTTTCCGCCCGTTACGGTGAGATTATCACCCAGATAAATCTCTTTTGGGAAATTAAAGCGGTAAAGCAATGCCCTGTCATTATCACTTTCTTTTGAAGTCAACTCTGTAAAGTAGGCATAGTCTTTCTGAGCCGTAATAAACAAGGCAACTTGCTCCAATTGATCGTTGATGGGTAAACCAAGATTTTCTGGCTCTGAAAATTCTCCATCCTTTACTCTCGAAAGAAAAATATCCATCCCTCCAAATCCTTGATGGCCATTGGATGCAAAGAATAGGATCTCATTATTAAAAAACATAAAAGGCGATATCTCATCTTTAGGGGTATTAATCACATCCCCTAGATTTTTGGCCTCCGACCAAGAACCATCGCTCATTCTTACCGAGTACCAAATATCATTTCCTCCAAAGCCTCCTCTCCTATTCGAAGAAAAAAACAAGACCCGGCCATCAGCCGAAAGGGAAGGTTGAGAGTCCCAGGATCGGGAATTGACATTTTTACCCATGTTTTGAGGACGCTGCCATCGATCATTGACTTTGTAGGCCACATATAAATCACAGCTTCCCTGAGAGTCTGGCGCATCACAGGAAGTGTAAATCAATATATTTCCATCGGCAGTGACCGAGCAAGTCCCTTCATTGAAGCCTGAGTTGATATTATCTGAAATTCCTACTGGTAGGGACCACTCTCCACTTTCATCCAAAAAAGAGGTAAAAATATCTTCCTTGTCAAAATTGCCAGTTCCGTCTCGCTTGGTAAATAAAATTTGCATCCCATCGGCAGTGAGCACAGGGAAATATTGCAGCTTAAACCGATTCAACGGATCTGAAAGCATCTCTTTGCCAATGGACATTTCTTTCCCGAGTTGCCCTTTGAGAAATTCCATCTGGGCCTTTATTTCCTTGTAGTACATATGAGACCGGAATGCATCATCCAAAAGGGGATCAATCTCTGTGAATTGATCGTAGGCTTTTTGAAACTCACCTTTCTTCAAATAAATGTTTGAATAGACCCAACCGATATCGGCAGCATGCTTTGGTTTGGCGTTTTTCCCAGAAAGCCTACTCTTACCCCTAGCTGCTGTTTCTTCGGCAAGATCTATATCTCCTAGTGTAATATAGAGTTGAGAAAGCTTGACATAAGCCTCCAAAAAAGATCCTTCCCGATTGATGGCATCCTGAAAGCGAGCTACGGCTTCTGAGTACTTTCGCTCAGTGATCAATTGCTCTCCCTCTTTGTAAAACTTAATCGCTCTTCCGTCAATGATTGAAAACTCCTGACCAAAGGCAGTAGCATTAATCATAAACATTGCAAAAAGGATAAGAAGAGGGCGCATGGACTTAAGGAATGTCCATAAATTTATGGGTTTGCAGCGAAATATTCCAAGTTGGATGATTTTTCACATAGTTTATGATCTCAGGAGTGAATTTTTCGGCCTTACTCCACTCGGGTTGAAGACGCAGTTCACAATCCTTTCTGACCAATTCTGCGTGTTTCTCTGCGAAAGCAAAATCACTTGGATGAAAAACAACCACCTTCAGTTCATCCGCTTCAATGTAGATCGAGGGATGAGGTTTTTTGAATTTTTTTGGTGAAAAACAAACCCAGTCAAAATCTCCTGAATAGGGATGAGCTCCAGATGTTTCGATATTAGTAGTGAACCCTTTTTCCTTTAAAAGTTTGGTCAAAGGATTCAGATTGTACATCAAAGGTTCACCACCTGTGACGACCACCAGTCGTCCAGGGAATGCGCAAGCTCCATCTACGATTTTTTCTATGGACAAAACCGGCCATTTTCCAGCTTCCCAGGATTCTTTGACATCACACCAAACGCAACCCACGTCACAGCCTCCTAGTCGGATAAAATAAGCGGGGTGTCCAGTGAATTTACCTTCTCCTTGTATAGTATAAAACGCCTCCATGACTGGAAGCTGCAGCCCTTCGGCTATGAGTTCTTGGGTAGTCATTGTGAATTTTTGGTAAAGCGGGTGATTCCACCGCTGAATGAAGGTGCAAAGGTAGGATGAAAGTTGAAAGGTTGCAAAGTAGAAAAGTTGGAAGGTTGAGCTGCCTAACCTTGCGACTTTTAACCTTTCCACTTTACAACTTTTTCACATTACTTTTTAATCGTCGGATACGTCACACCTAGCTGCTCCAAATAGGAATCATACTTCGTCTCGTCGTAATAGAATTTTTCAAGCTGAGGACGGAACTGCTTCATAATCCCCTCATTCAAATAAATAGGAGGTGCATCATCAGCTGTAATCATAGGTTTATAAGTTTCCTCCTTAGTCTGTACATTATTAAAATAATCCCATGCCTGATCAACTAGTTCGGGCTGAAGCAAAAAGTCCAAAATGGTCATTGCCTCGGCTTTGGCACCGGCAGTTACCCCTTTATGGGCAATCGGGGTGGCCATAGCAATTGCATTCGCCCAGTGGTGGCCGGGAAGTCCTGGAATGTTGGATGGAAACCTCAAAGTTACCGTAGGCACCACCCAAGATACATCCCCAATATCATCCGAACCCCCACTTCTTATTTCTTTAGACGGTTTCCCTAATTCACTTAATTCGGTTGCAAGCCCACTTTCTTCCGAACCCATTTCCTTTTGAACTGCTTTGGCTAGAGTTTGATCCTTTTCATCCCATTCGGGGAGGCCTACTTTTTGAATATTTTCATACATCGCCTCAGCTATCACTTTATTAAAGTGTCGCGGCCAAGCGGTTCCTAGCACTTTATAGCTCATTTCAGTTTCGGTCATCAAGGCTGCACCCTTTGCGATATTAGTCGCCTGCTCATACATTTCCATGATACCGTCGTACTTCACATCTCGGAAATAGTACCAGATTGAGGCTTTGGAAGGAACCACATTGGGCTGATCACCTCCGTCGGTGATGACAGAGTGTGAGCGCTTAAGTGGATGGAGATGCTCTCTTTTATAATTCCATCCGATATTCATCAGTTCCACAGCATCAGCTGCTGATCTGCCTCTCCAGGGCGCTCCTGCTCCATGTGCTGCTTCGCCTTCGAAACTATATTCTACCGAAATCAAGCCAGTTCCATTCGCCTGACCCCAACTTACCCCGAGGTTATTGGCCACATGGGTAAAAATACAGAGATCTACTCCATCAAAGAGACCATCTCTCGTGTACCAAGCTTTCGCCGCTACCAACTCTTCGGCGATACCTGGCCAAAGGATTAGGGTTCCACCTATATTTTCCCGCTCCATGATTTGCTTGACAGCCAGAGCTGCTGTGATATTCAAGGGAATTCCGGCATTGTGACCTTCTCCATGACCGGGTGCACCCTCAACCATAGGCTTGTGATAGGCTACTCCGGGATATTGTGATGCTTTTGGGATATTATCCACATCGGAGCCCAAGGCAATCACCGGGCCTTCTCCATTGGACCAAGTTGCCCACCAAGCTGTGGGGATTCCCGATATTCCAGTTTCAATGGTAAAGCCATTTTGCTCCAAAATTCCCGTTAAGTATTTGGAGGATTCTACTTCCTGAAAGCCCAGTTCTGCAAAGGAAAAGATCTTGTCCACCATCACTTGACTTTGTTTGTGATTGGCTTCTACGATTTGTGCCGCTTCTTCTTTGAGTGCTTGGATTTTTTTGGGTGAGAATTTTTGCTGTGCTAGGCTTCCCAAACTACTCCCTAGTAGCATGAGGAACCCGATTCCGATTGATTTTCGCATGTGTGTTGGTGGTTGATTTTTTGGAATTTACAGAAAAGCATAAAAACTAAGACAAAAAATTGACCAATGGGAAAATATGAGTATTCAGAGGTTTTGGAAATTTGCCTACCAAAGCCGCCTTATTTTTCTATTTTTGCAGGCGTTTAGCTAAAATTTCAAGAAAACATAATCATGGCGGATTACAAGTTCAGGGATATCGAGCAAAAGTGGCAAGGATACTGGAAAAAAAAGGGAACCTTCAAAGCAGAGGTGGACCCTAATCGTCCTAAGTTTTATTCTCTGGACATGTTTCCTTATCCATCCGGTGCAGGTTTGCACGTTGGCCATCCACTCGGATATATTGCTTCTGACATTGTCTCCAGGTTTAAAATGCTCAAAGGATTCAATGTCCTTCACCCAATGGGTTACGATTCCTTTGGATTGCCCGCAGAGCAATATGCCATTCAGACTGGACAGCATCCCGCTATCACTACTGAGCAAAACATCGCCCGCTACACAGAGCAGCTAAAGAATATCGGCTTTGCCTTCGATTGGGATCGGGAAGTCCGTACTTCTGACCCATCTTATTATAAATGGACACAGTGGATTTTCATGCAGCTTTTTAATAGCTATTATGATTTGGATGCAGACAAAGCAGTTTCCATTGATTCCTTGGTTTCCCGATTTGAAAAAGAAGGTAATGCTTCAGTAAAAGCTGTCTGCGATGAGGAAACACCATCTTTTAGCAGCTCGGACTGGAATGGCTTTTCGGAAAAAGAAAAGCAGGAAATGCTCCTCAGGTATCGATTGACTTTCCTAGCTGAAACGACCGTCAATTGGTGTCCTGCCTTGGGAACTGTCCTTTCTAATGACGAGGTGAAGGATGGCTTTTCGGAAAGAGGTGGACATCCTGTAGAGCGAAAGAAAATGATGCAGTGGTCCATGCGAATCACTGCTTATGCTGATAGATTGTTGAAAGGCTTGGACAAAGTAGACTGGTCCGAACCGATCAAAGAAATGCAAAGAAACTGGATCGGGAAGTCCATTGGTGCAGAAATGGTCTTTCAGGTCAAAGATTCGGATAAAAAAATAAAGGTTTTCACCACCCGTGTGGATACGATTTATGGGGTCACCTATTTGGCTTTGGCACCGGAATCTGATCTGGCTGCTGAACTTATCACGGAGGATCAGCGGGAAACTGCAGAAGCTTATATCGAGGTCGCCAAAAACCGCTCAGAGCGTGAGCGCATGAGTGATGTCAAAACCATTTCCGGAGCTTTTACAGGTTCCTATGCCATCAATCCATTCAACAGTGAAGAAATCCAAATTTGGGTAGCAGATTATGTTTTGGCGGGTTATGGAACTGGTGCCGTAATGGCCGTACCTGCACATGATGAGCGGGACTACAACTTTGCGAAGCATTTCGGATTGGAAATCCGCCAGGTCATCGAAGGCTCGATGGAAAACGGTTCTTTCCCCGGCAAAGGAGGATTGATCATTAATTCAGGCTTTCTTTCAGGACTCTATATGAAAGAAGCCATGGAAAAAGCCATTGAGTTTTTGGAAGAAAAAGGAATTGGAAAAGGTAAGATTCAGTACCGAATGCGGGATGCAATTTTCACTCGTCAGCGATACTGGGGCGAACCATTACCGGTTTATTTCAAGGATGGCTTGCCTTATTTGATTGAGGAGAAAGACTTGCCTTTGGTACTTCCTGAGGTAGATAAATATTTGCCTACCGAGGATGGTGAGCCACCACTTGGTAGAGCTAAAGACTGGACCTACAAAACGGCTGACGGAGAATATCCTTTGGAACTATCCACCATGCCAGGTTGGGCAGGTTCCAGCTGGTATTTCTTCCGCTACATGGATCCGAAAAATGAGGAAGTTTTCGCAGATAAAGCCAAAACTGACTACTGGGGAGCCGTGGATCTATATATCGGAGGTTCCGAACATGCTACAGGACACTTGCTCTATTCCCGATTCTGGACCAAGTTTTTGTATGATATCGGAGTAGTGAGCATCGATGAGCCTTTCCAAAAGATGATCAACCAAGGGATGATTCAGGGAAGGTCCAATTTTGTGTATCGAGTTTTCCCTAAAATAATTGTCCACACAGATGATGAAAATATTGAGATTAAATGGCCTCAAGTTTTTATTTCAAAGGGTAAAAGGGATAAAGTAATTCACCAAACTATATCAGAAGAAGAAAAAGCGGAAATTCTAGATTTGGTGAATTCAACTTTTAAAAAGTTTAATTCTGAAATAGAATTCGAACCATTAAAAATTATCCAGGTTTCAGAAATTCATGTAGATGTAAACATCGTTTACAATGATCAGCTTGACTTAGATAAATTCAAAGCTTGGAGACCGGATTTGGCTGATGCAAAATTTATCCTAGAGGACGGTAAATACATCTGCGGAGCCGAAGTAGAAAAAATGTCTAAATCCAAGTACAACGTCGTCAATCCGGACGACATCATCGAGCGCTATGGGGCTGACACCCTAAGACTTTATGAGATGTTCTTGGGTCCTTTGGAGCAATTCAAACCCTGGAATACAAATGGAATTGATGGGGTATTTAAGTTTTTGAGAAAACTTTGGAACCTCCACCATGATGGCAATGGAGAATTTGCTGTTTCCGATGAAAAAGCGACTAAAGAGGAGCTAAAAGCCCTTCACAAAGCCATCAAAAAGATGGAAGAAGACATGGAGAATTACTCCTTCAACACCTCTGTGTCCAGCTTTATGATTTGCGTCAATGAGTTGACCTCTTTGAAATGCAACAAACGGGAAGTTCTAGAGCCATTGGCGATTTTGATTTCTCCATATGCACCTCATATCGCCGAGGAACTTTGGTCTTTGCTGGGGCATTCAGGCTCGATCACCACTACGAGATTCCCTGAGTTCAAGGAAGAGTATCTTGTTGAAAGCAATTTTGAATATCCGGTCATGATCAATGGTAAGATGCGTTCGAAAATTTCACTTCCTCTAGATCTAGGAAAGGATGAGATCGAAAATGCAGCATTGGCTGACTCCAACGTTCAAAAATGGCTAGAAGGCAAAGCGCCTAAGAAGGTGATAGTGGTTCCAGGAAAGATTGTAAACTTGGTGGTTTAAAACTAGATCAAGTAAATCAAGGGCTCAATTTTAAGAAGTTGAGCCTTTTTTAGTTTAATGGGAATAAGACTATCTTTGATTTATGAACATACTTGAGGTAAATCGTGAAGCAATAAACTCCCTTTGTGAAAAGCACAAAGTAGCAAAGCTTTATGCCTTCGGTTCGGTGCTTTCCAGTGCATTTAATGAAGAAAGTGATGTGGATTTTTTGGTGGAATTCCATATTCAAAATATTGATAGGTATGTAACCAATTTTTTCACCCTTAAAGAGGGACTGGAAACACTTTTTAATAGAGAAGTTGACCTTATAGAATACAGGTCAGTTAGCAACCCTTACTTTAAAGAAGAAATCGACGAAACCAAATCTCTTTTGTATGAGTCGAAAAATTAAAAAATACCTTTTTGATATTTTGATCTGTATTGATGAAATCGAATCCTTTTTTGATGGAAAAGAAATCACAATCGAACACCTAAATGGAGATCGGAAAACGCTCAGGGCAGTTGAGCGAAATCTTGAAATAATTGGGGAAGCGACTAAAAGATTGATCAAACTCGATCCAAAGATCCCAATCTCTGAAGCAAATGAGATAATTGGGGCTAGAAACTATATTGCTCATGAATATGAGTCCGTTTCGTATATAATAATTACCAGAACTATTAGGGATCATTTTCCTCTTTTGAAAGAAGAAGTCAAAAAACTATTGGAGGAAAAATGATCCTCTATACCTTCCCCGTCCGCACAGCATTTATCGACCGTGACCTGGAAATGATCCAACCGGTGGCTGAGATCAAGCCTTTGGAGTTTACCCAAAGCCCAATCAAACTTCCTTTCTACTTTATTCTCCAGTTTTTCCAACTACTTTGGTTTTTGCCCCACACCAGTCAATACCTCTGTTTCTTTGGAGGATATCATAGTGTATTGCCAGTTTGGTTTGGGAAAGTATTTGGAAAAAAATGCACCATCCAAGCCGGAGGCACAGACTGCATCAATATGCCCGAAATCGGCTATGGAAACTTCCGGAAGAAATGGCTACGGAATGCTACCGTTTACTCTTTTAAGAATTGCTCCCTGATATTACCTGTCGCTGAGGCTTTAGTGAAGCAGGACTATTTCTACGATTCGAGAATCTCCTCCAAACAGGGGCTTTTAAATTTAATCCCTGATTTGACCACTCCAATTGAAGTCATTCCCAATGGCTTTGATACCGATTTTTGGAAAGATTTGGGCAAAGCCCGGAAGTCTTTCAGCTTTATTTCTGTCGCCACTGGAACATCAAATCCCTCAAGAGCAATTGTCAAAGGCTATGATTTAATTGAGAAATTAGCCAGCATTCATCCCAATTGGACCTTCACTTTGGTAGGTGACTCCGAATACTTCTCACTTAATCCAAACGTACAGGTTTTGGAAAAAATGCATCCAAAAGAACTTCTGGAACTCTACAACTCCCACCAGTTCTACCTCCAGCTCTCGACTTCCGAAGGCTTCCCAAATGCCCTTGGAGAAGCTATGGCTTGCGGCTGCATTCCGATTGGTTCGGCAGTTGGTGCGATTCCGGAGATTATAGGGGATGCGGGAGTGGTATTGATAAAAAAAGATTTGACCTTGCTTGAAAGTCAAATTCTTAAACTTTCGGCTCAGGATTTGACTCTAATTTCCGGTAAAGCTATTCAACGAATTGCTAAGCATTTCAACTTTGAAAAAAGAAAAAAGGCCCTTTTAAAGGCCTTGGATTTGGTCAGCTGATCAGTTGTATCTGATTTCGATTCACCTTCACTACTCCCCGCTGCTCCAGTTTTTTGAGCAAACGAGTAATGACCTCTCTGCTGGAGTTCAGCTCCTGTGCAATTTGCTGATGGGTTTTGTGAATGGAGTTGCTTTGGCTGGCTTCGGCATTTTTCTCCAAGTACTCGATTAATCGCTCATCCATGCGATGAAAAGCAATCCCGTCCACCACTTTCAGTAACTCTTCAAATCGATCCTGATAGGTATCCATCACAAAATAGTACCACGACTTGTACTTTGGCATCCACTCGTCGAGCTTAGAGATAGGTACAGAAATAACGGTAGTCTCTTCTTCTGGAATAGCCTTTATTTTTGAATAGCCTTCACGAGCGGAACAGATCATGGTAATGGCACAAGCCTCTCCCGGGCCGAGGTAGTACATAAATAATTCATGATCATCCTCATCTTCGCGAAATACCTTGACCTGACCTGAAACGATCAAAGGAATAACCTCCACTTTTTGGCCAATATCCATCATCAAATCATCGGCAGGAAGTACCAGCAAGTCCGCACAGTCGAGAATTTCCTCTTTCAATTCCGGCTCAAAATCCTTAAAACAGAAGTTCAAATAATTACCGATCTCCTTCTTCATAAACGAAATTTTTTGTTAATTGAAAAGGTGACATCAATCACCTTTTTGTATTTTACGAAAGGTACTTTTGAGAAAGTTTTCTTCAAAACGAATTGGAAAATGATTAAATCCAAAGCTCAGCAACTTTTTATCCTCGGTCTAGGACTTATGTTACTTTTCCGAATCATTTCAAAAATACCTCCATTCGAAGGTGAAATTGCAGGCTTTGATGGAGGTAAACTTTTAAAAATCATTGTCGGACTCGTATTTATCGTGACGACTTTTCTCATTTACAAGAAATCTAAAAAACAAGTATCATGACCTGGGATGTAGAGACGCTTTCGCGGATACAGTTTGCTTTCACCATCATGTTCCATTATATCTTCCCACCTTTCAGTATTGGTCTGGGACTGCTATTGGTGATATATGAATCGCTTTACTTAATCACCAAAAAGAAGATCTATGAAAAAATCACGCGATTTTGGATCAAGATTTTTGCAGCTAATTTTTCGGTAGGGGTAGCATCCGGAATCGTGATGGAATTTGAGTTTGGCACCAATTGGTCTACCTATTCTAGATTTGTCGGGGATATTTTCGGTTCGCCATTGGCTGCTGAGGGGATTTTTGCCTTTTTCTTAGAGTCAGGCTTCTTGGCTATTCTACTTTTTGGTTGGAACCGGGTAAAGCCGGGAATGCACCTCTTTGCTACCATCATGGTGGCTCTAGGTAGTATGTTATCCGGCTTCTGGATCGTAGTTGCCAATAGCTGGCAACAAACACCTGTAGCTTATGAAATCGTCGTGGATTATGGAATTCGGCGAGCAGTGATTACGGATTTCTGGGAAATGGTCTTCAATCCTTCTGCCATGGTACGTTTTACGCATGTGATCTTGGGAGCTTGGATTCAGGGAGCCTTTTTGGTTTTGAGTGTCTCCGCTTACTACCTGATCAAAAATAAATACGTTGAATTTGCCAAAAAGTCCTTCGCTATTGCACTGGGGCTTGCAGCCATTGCCTCTTTGGCACAGCCATTTGTTGGCCACGAACACGCCAAAATCGTCAATGAATGGCAACCTGCGAAGCTCGCCGCCTTTGAAGGACTTTACGAAACCCAATCAAATGCTCCGCTTTATCTGATAGGCTGGACTGATCCCGAAACTCGTGAGACCTCAGGAATTGCTATTCCTGGAATGCTAAGTTTCTTGATTCATGGAGATTTTGAGGGGGAAGTCAAAGGCTTGGAAGAATTTCCCGAAGAAGACTGGCCTGCAGTAAACGGAGTTTTCCAGAGTTACCACTTAATGGTAGCATTAGGGATGCTATTTATCGCTGCGACCTTACTGAGTTTGTTCCTGCTTTGGAAGAAAAAGCTCTTTACGCCTAGTTGGTCCTGGCTGATCAAACTTTACATTCCTGCCGTAGCACTCCCGGTATTGGCCAATCAGTTGGGTTGGGTCTCAGCTGAACGTGGTCGCCAACCGTGGATTGTGCAAGGGCTGCTGAGGACAAGTGAAGGAGTCTCCAAATCTATTTCCGCACCGGAAGTCATGATATCATTAATTCTTTTCGTCCTAGTTTACATTCTCTTATTCTTTGTTTGGCTCTACGTCTTAGACAGGGAGATCAAGCATGGCCCAGACCACGTGGCAACAGTAGAAGCTGGCTACAAAAAGAAATCAGAACGAATGGACGCTCTAAAACCTCATTGATCATGGATTACAATATTGTTTGGTACATACTTGTTGGCGTACTGTTAATCGGTTATGCGATTTTGGATGGATTCGATCTGGGCGTTGGTATTCTTCACTTGCGAAGCAAAGGAGACTACAACCGTCGAATTATGATGAATGCCATCGGCCCAGTTTGGGATGGAAATGAAGTTTGGCTGATCACTGCAGGAGGGGCTTTGTTTGCTGCCTTCCCAAATGTATATGCGACTGCATTTTCGGGTTTTTATCTGCCCTTTATGTTATTGCTCATTGCCTTGATTTTTCGGGCCGTTTCCATCGAGTTTCGCTCTAAAGAAGAAAATCCCCGCTGGCGAAATTTCTGGGATTGGGGATTCAGCCTTGGATCTATTGTAGCAGCATTACTTTTCGGAATAGCCATCGGCAATGTGGTGATTGGCTTTCCGATAGGAAGTGATATGGAGTATCAGGGTAATTTCTTTGACCTACTCAATCCCTACTCCCTGATGGCAGGTTTTTTCTCCCTGTCTATGTTTGCACTGCACGGAGGCATCTACCTAAATATGAAAACCGAAGGAGATTTGCAGAAGCAAATCCAAGGCTGGATCAAAGTCAACTATTGGATTTTTGTGGTGTTTTACCTGGTTTTTTCAGGATTTACACTTTACCTCAAGCCGGAGATGATCGCCAATTTTTCTTTTGGACAAATAGAGCTTCCGGGCAACAAACATGAGTTGGTAGAAAATCATCAGACCTTAATCTCTGTTTTTGCTTGGACCATTGTACTTTTGAATATTCTTGCCATCATGAATATCCCACGGATGATGGCCAAAGGTCGTGAGGGATGGGCCTTTATTTCTTCTGGTAGCATGATTGCAGCGATCGTGATGCTTTTTGCTCTTGGAATTTTCCCTAATCTAATGGTGTCCAATCTAGACCCTGCATTTAATCTGGACATTTACAATGCTGCATCCTCGGGGTACACACTCAAGACCATGGCTATTTTGGCAGCTTTTGGGCTTCCTTTTGTCGCCTCCTACACTATTATTATTTATTGGACTTATCGGGGGAAAGTGAAGCTGGATGAGAGCAGCTATTGAATCAGTCTAGGTGAGAAATATCACTGATTTTAGCTGAGGATATAGCGAATTTTCATTCACCTTAAAAAAAAGAGGAAATGAAAAAGCTACTCTACGCCCTTGGTTTTTTGATCCTGCCAATTGTAGGATGCCAAGAAGAAATAAATCCTGCCGTTAAAACAAGTCTTTCTGAAGCCGAATTATCTGATCTTCTCTTTACTCGGGAGGAAGAAAAACTGGCCCACGATGTATATACTTATGCATTTGAAAAGTATGGAGTTTCGATTTTCCAAAATATATCCAGAAGCGAGACCCAGCATATCAATTCCGTCCTCCAAGTAATGGGAGCTTATCAGCTGTCAGACCCTTTGGATGGAAGCATCTCACTTGGAGAGTTCACCAACACCTCACTTCAAAATCTTTATTCTGAGCTTACATCCAAAGTTGATATTTCACTGGAGGAGGCTACTAAAGTCGGACTTTTGATAGAGGATATGGATATTTTGGACCTGCAACTTGCTATTGCATCTACTCAAAAGCCAGAGTTGATTCAACTTTACGAAAAGCTCAAATGCGGTTCAGAAAATCACATGCGAGCCTTCTATAATCAAGCCACTACTCTAGGAGTAACCTACAACCCCAGCTATATCACCATAGAAGAATTTGATCGCATTGTAAACTCTAGCAACACCACTTGTCAACCCAACTAATTTATGATCTCTATACTATTTCTTCTACAATTACTGGTCAATACCCCAGAAGTACCGGCCAATTATTTAGAGTTCCGCAGCTCTCCTATTGACATTCGAGAAGAGTTAATATCGGATGAAGGCTTGGTTTTACTTCAAAAACACTGTTATGCCTGCCATAATCCCAAGTCAAAGTCTCATGATGAAATAATAGCTCCTCCACTTTGGGGAATGAAAAAACATTACTTAGAAGCATATCCAGAAAAAGCTGCTTTTGAAAAAGCAATGATAGAATTCATCCAAAATCCAACTGAGGAGAAGGCATTGATGAAAGGACCAATCAAGCGTTTTGGATTGATGCCAAAACCCGCAGTGTCCAATGAAGACCTACAAAAAATAGTGAGCTATATCTACGCTAACGAAATCGAAAATCCTGCATGGCACATAGAAAAAGACAATCAGAAAAAAAATAAATCAGGCGGCTTGAGGTGACCAAGGTCACGTCCTGAGAGGAAGGAGTGAGTTAGATTTGTTCTATCAAATAACAAAAACGATTTAATAATGGATACAGAAAATCAAATTCCAACTATGCCGAGAATAGGAGATTTAGCTCCTGATTTTGAAGCGATGACCACTACCGGAAAAATGAAGTTTTCCGAATATATCAAAGACAGCTGGACCATTCTATTCTCTCACCCAGCGGATTTTACGCCGGTTTGTACTACTGAAATGAGTGGATTTGCATTGGACCAAAAATTCTTTGATGAGCATCAGACCAAATTGGTGGGATTGAGTATTGATTCCATCCACGCCCACATTGCGTGGGTGAATAATGTAAAAAAGAATACCGGCGTCCTTTTCGAGTTTCCGATCATCGCAGATATCGACATGAGTGTTTCGAAGCTATACGGTATGCTTCAGCCTGGTGAGAGCGAGACTGCTGCAGTTCGTGCAGTCTTCTTTATCGATCCTGCCGGAAAGATCAGGTTGATCATGTACTATCCACTCAATGTGGGAAGAAATATGGATGAGATCAAAAGAGCATTGATTGCTTTGCAAACGGCCGACAAGCATAAAGTTGCGCTTCCATTGAACTGGACCCCTGGAGAAAAAGCAATCGTCCCTCCACCAAAGACTGTAGCTGAAATGCAAGAGCGAGAAGCGAGTGACTATGAAATGGTAGATTTTTATTTAGCTAAGAAAAATCTGCCAAAAGACTAAGATTTTTTGGATTAAAGGGTTAATTGATGATAAAACCTCTCTGAGCTTTCGGAGAGGTTTTTTTGGTTTTGGGAATTAATAGCTTCAGAAATTAAAATAATATTCATGATGTATTTATACACCTATATTTATTATTTCTGCAAAATATTTTAAAAAATGAGTAGAATTTTAAACCAGTATTTATAAATCAAACAAAATAAAATACAATATTCAGTAAAAAAGAAAGCCTGTTTCTAAAAACAGGCTTCTTTCATGGGTCTATTGTTGATTAAGTAAAACCAAATAAACTTCGGCGATTGGGCAATAAGACTAAATTTTGAATCACCAAAATTTCTTAAACATACAAAAATTGCTGACAAATAACCAAATACAGGAGAAAATATAATCACTGTTTTTGAAAAGATTTCGGAGTGGTACCGTATTCTTGCTTAAACGCTCGAATGAAATACCCGATAGAATTGAATCCAGACATGACTGCTACTTCTTTCACCTGAAATCCCCCAATCTGCAAATAGTATCGTGCTAGCTTGAGCCTTTCAGAAAGGATGAATTCCACGGGGGTCTGTCCAAGTTCTTGCTTAAAGGTCCGTACAAAATGTGCTTTACTCATACAGGCTTGGGAAGCCAATTGCTCCAGCGTGAGATTCTCTCTAATATTTTTTTTGATAAAATCCACGACATGTGCTAGCCTGTTTCCAGATGAAAGCTCCTTGTAAGTCTTTTGAAGCATTTCACGGGCTTGCGTTTGATTTAATCGAATCAAAAGCTCTTTGAGTGCAAGGGAGGCGATTAAATCCTTTTCTTTCGATCGCTCTTTTACTCCAATTTTGATGAAACGATTGATTATTTCAGAGAGATCTTGTGTATTAATCAAATGGAAATAACTCAGGTCCAAGCCCCATTCTTGAGACAACACCTTATCCGGCAAGCGCTCATTCAGCATATTGAAGGTGTTTTCTATCATCTCCTTGGAAATTGATAAAGCAATACACTGAGTGGGATTATCCCATTGTGCTTCAGGAAAATCAATCTTCATCACTTCATTGGGAGGAACTATCACAGACTCCCCTGGCAAATAATCAAATCGAGGCCGGTCAAATAAATGCATAACCTTCTTGCCTTTCAGCATGGTAGTCAAGACCAAATCCCCAAAAACAAGATTGACATCGGAAGCTTCCTGATGCGTTTCAAAAATATTTAGCTCGCAACTGTCGAGTGTATAGGTAGTTCGATTTTCAACCAGAGTCTTAAGATCTCTTGGATTTCTCCAAGGGACACCGGCAATGAAGTTATTTTGGGACATTCGGTAATTTTCTAATAATCAATAAATTAAAAAAAAATATTAACATATAATGACAAATGAAATTTCTTTTTTATTTCAAAATATCAATATAAGTGCATGATGTGATCATTCTGTGCAATTTTTTATTTTGAATAAATAAGAATTTTGAGAATAAACCAAAAATAACCTTTTAACAAATGGAAAATCTGACATTATCACAGGCTCAGCCTGTAGAAAGACCTCAACTGAAAGAAAAATACGACCACTTCATAGGAGGCAAGTGGGTAGCCCCGAGCTCAGGAGAATATTTCGACAATATTTCTCCTATAGATGGAAAGCCAATTGCAAAAGCAGCCCGAGGAAATAAGCAGGATATAGACATGGCTCTCGATGCAGCGCACGCAGCATTTCCCTCTTGGTCCAAAACCTCTCCTACTGAGCGATCAAGAATCCTGAACAAGATCGCTGACGTCATCGAGGAAAATCTCGAAATGCTAGCAAGAATCGAAACCATGGACAATGGTAAGGCACTACGAGAAACAAGAGCTGCCGATCTTCCACTTTGTGTGGATCACTTCAGATATTTTGCCGGTGTCATCCGTGCTGATGAAAGCACTATCTCAGAACATGATGAACATACTGTAAGCATCGCCCTCCATGAGCCACTTGGCGTAGTAGGACAAATCATTCCATGGAACTTCCCGCTTCTGATGGCTACCTGGAAAATCGCACCGGCACTAGCTGCAGGCTGTTGCACTGTGGTAAAGCCAGCTGAGCAAACCCCAACAAGCATCATGGTATTGATGGAATTGATAGGAGACATTTTACCTGCAGGTGTACTAAACGTAGTTTCTGGGTTTGGACCGGAAGCTGGAAAGCCTTTAGCGACCTCTCCAAGAGTAGCTAAAGTAGCCTTCACCGGAGAGACCACCACGGGTAGACTGATCATGCAATATGCTTCTGAAAACTTGATTCCAGTCACCATGGAACTGGGAGGAAAATCTCCAAATATCTTCATGAAGTCAATCGCCGATGCCGATGATGATTTCTTTGACAAGTGTGTGGAAGGTGCTGTGATGTTTGCGCTCAACCAAGGTGAAGTTTGTACCTGCCCTTCTCGAATTTTGGTTCATGAAGACATCTATGACGTATTCATGGAGCGAGTCATTGCTCGTACCAAGGCTATCAAAATGGGACATCCTTTGGCCGAAGACACCATGATGGGTGCTCAGGCCTCCAACGATCAGTATGAAAAGATTCTTTCTTATATCGAAATCGGGAAACAAGAAGGAGCATCAGTCCTCACTGGAGGGGCCAAAGCAGGATTGAATTCCGGTTTGGAAACTGGCTATTACATTCAACCAACTATCCTTAAGGGACACAACAAGATGCGTGTCTTCCAAGAGGAAATATTTGGACCGGTCACTTGTGTGACTACGTTCAAAACTACCGAAGAGGCAATTGAAATCGCCAATGACACCATGTACGGACTAGGTGCCGGCCTTTGGTCTAGAGATGCTCATGAGCTTTATCAAGTACCTCGTGCCATCAAGGCCGGACGAGTTTGGGTCAATTGCTACCACGCCTATCCAGCGCATGCGCCGTTTGGAGGGTATAAAAAATCAGGATTTGGACGTGAAAACCATGCGATGATGCTCAATCATTATCGCCAGACCAAAAACATGTTAATCTCCTACAGCAAGCAGAAATTAGGATTCTTCTAGAATTAACGATTTCTATGATTCAAAGGCGGGGAGAACTTTTCCCCGCCTTTATTTGCTTTTAACCTAAACCCAAAAAACCATGCCTCAAACCAAAAGAATCTTGATCACTGATTCGGCGAAAGAAACCATCGATACCTTACGAAAGCGATTTGGCAATGAATTGATGTTCCACCAAAGCGGAGGTTGCTGTGATGGCTCTTCTCCCATGTGCTTCGAAAAGGGAGACTTTAAGGTAGGTTCTCAAGATGTTTGGATGGGGAAAGTCTATGGATGTGACTTTTTTATGTCAGCCGATCAGTTTGAGTACTGGAAACACACCCAATTAACTTTAGACATTACTCCAGGTCGAGGCAGTAGTTTCTCGATCGAAATTCCCATGGGAATCCGATTCATCATTCGGTCCAGGATATTCACCATGGAAGAGCTTGAAAACCTGGAACCTATCCTAACTGGAGAAGAGTATTTGGAACAGGAGGCTTGATAAGCCTGCATGGTTTCAGACCTTTAAGGCTCTCCATGAAATACGATTCTCGCAGATACTCGAACAAAGCTCTTTTTTCTAAATTTCCTGATTCCATCCATTTGGAAAGAACACTTTGCTTAGCAGCCTCATTTCTAAATACTCATTCTTTTACTATCTTAATCAGAATTTACCCGGCTTATGAAGAGAATTCTGATTTTCCTTTTATCCCTATTTTTGATCTATCTCATAGGGATCAACACCGTGCCTTCCTATATCGAGGCTCAAAGAAATCCAGTAAAAATACCTGGTCCTTATGTCGTCTCATCAGAAGCTCAAGAGCTTTATGATCGACTGGATTTTATTGCTGATCTTCATTGTGATGCATTGCTTTGGGGAAGAGACTTGACCAAGCGAGGAGATCGAGGTCATGTAGACTTCCCTCGAATGCGAGAAGGAAATGTGGCTTTTGAGATGTTTACAATCGTATCTAAATCTCCGGCCGGGCAAAATATGCAGGAAAATAGTGCCGACGCTTTTGACAATATCACCCCGCTTACCATTGCAAAAGGTGAAAGCCCGTCGAACTGGTTTAGTCTGATCAATCGCTCCCTTTCCCAGGCGCAGGCCTTGGATGGGTTTATTTCCAAAGAAGGTGAAAATGCTATCCTGATTAAGACAAAAGCTGACTTTGAGAAACTTCTACAAATGCGTGAATCCAATCCAAAAGCTATTGGTGGCATGCTCGGAATCGAAGGCGGACATGCCTTGGAGGGAGAGCTTGAAAATATTGATGCCGTGTTTGAAGCAGGAATCCGGATGATTGGACCTACTCACTTTTTTGACAATGAATTGGGGGGCTCGGCCCATGGAGAAAGCGGAGAAGGGCTTTCAGAATTTGGAAAAGCTGCAGTAAGTCGAATGAACGAATTGGGTATTTTCATTGATCTTGCTCATGCTTCTCCGGCCATTGTCGAAGATGTGCTCAACCTAAGTAATCAACCAGTGATTGTTTCCCACACGGGGGTCAGGGGCGTATTGGACTCCCAGCGAAACCTTAGCGATGAGCAAATTCAAAAAATCGCTAAAAATGGAGGAATCATTGGGATTGCTTTTTTTGATATGGCAGTCGGCACTCCGGAGATCCCCAACATTATCGCTTCTATCAAACACGTGCGTGATTTGGTAGGAATTGAGTATGTGGCCTTAGGTTCTGATTACGATGGCTCGGTTGCTGTTCCATTTGATATTACAGGATTGCCGCTGATCGTGGAAGGACTTCTGGAAGCAGGATTTTCCGAATCTGAAATACGTGCTGTAATGGGTGAGAATGTGAAGCAGTTTTTCTTAAAAAATCTCCGCTAATCATGAACGAGAAAGTATTACATCAGGAATCCGAACGCTTTGGCAAACTTCAGGAATACATGCGAGAGTTTGTCTACGGAGGTATAGACGGAGCAGTTACCACTTTTGCAGTAGTAGCAGGAGGCTTTGGAGCCAATCTAGATACAGGAATCATCATTATTCTTGGCTTTGCAAATCTTCTTGCTGATGGTTTCTCTATGTCTGTAGGGGCTTATCTTTCTGCCAAAACCGACCGGGAAAATTTCAAAAAGCATGAGAAAATCGAATACTGGGAGGTAGAAAATATACCTGAAAAGGAACGGGAAGAAATCCGCGAAATCTACGAGGCAAAAGGTTTCAAAGGTGAGCTATTAGAAAAAGTAGTGGATCAAATCTGCTCGGACAAGGTTCTTTGGGTAGCCGAGATGATGAAGGATGAGCTCGAAATGATGGAAGAGAACAAAAGTCCTTTTAAGATCGGACTAGCCACCTTGATTTCGTTTATCCTTGTCGGCTTTATCCCCCTATTGGTATATTTGATTGATTTCTTTAGCCCCATCGAAAAACATCTATTTTTATACACCAGCATTCTTACCGGTGTTGCTTTTATGATCATAGGCTGGATGAAAAGCTGGGTTAATCAGACGGCAGTTGGAAGAAGTATTTTCGAAACACTAGCACTAGGTTTGTTGGCCGCAATGGTTGCCTTTTATGTGGGTGATTTATTAGAAGGATTTTTTATCAAATAGGTAAATGACAAAAATCGAAGAGGTTCTTGAAAAATTGGATCAAATCATTTCTGAATGCCGTTCCAAGCAAAGCCGGATAGGATATTTTGCGATTCTTTACAGGCAAGTCACACGAAGGGTCAGAGATGGAATTCTAGCAGGAGAATTCGAAGATAATCCTCGAATGGAGATCCTAGATGTGCTTTTTGCCAAGCGATTTATTGATGCGTATGAAGGCTGGGTGCAAAGTCAAGCAATCACTGAAAGCTGGAGATTGGCTTTTGAGGCTAGCAAAAACACCAAGCATCTCGTATTGCAACATTTACTCTTGGGGATCAATGCCCACATCAATTTGGACCTTGGGATTGCTGCCTCTGAAACTATGAAAGGGAAAGAGCTTCAAGCGATCAAAAGTGATTTTGACCAAATTAATTTCATCCTTTCAGAGCTAGTCGACGATGTGAAAGCTAATATCAGTAAGATTTCTCCAATTTTTGGTTGGTTAATCCCCTTGGCAAAAGGCAGGGATGAGATGCTTCTTAATTTTTCGATTCAAATTGCCAGAGACGGTGCTTGGAAGTATGCTGGAGAATATCACATTGATCCAAATAAAGACTTTCAGATTCAGGACCGAGATAAAAACATTTCTACTCTCGCAAGAAAGCTGATCAATCCGGGAAAATTCCTAGGATTTCTCATCAAAATCGTGGGATTCGCTGAGTGGAAGTCGGTAAGTAAAACGATGGATCAGTTAGATCAGGTGGCAGCTGAAACGCTAAAAAAAATTTAAACCAGAAGTAGGTTTAAAATACCACTTCATCCAAGAATTTCTTACAGTCATAAACGGGGATCTCAGAAAAATAAAAGCCTTCCGAGTCCTCGGTGATGATGGCTTGACATTCATGTTGCAAAGCCGAATAATACTCCAAGCCATCCTCGAAATCCACCACACTAGGATCAGAAACTGCTCGAGAAACCACTATCGAATCGACTGAAGCTATATGAAGCTTAGAAGAAAGGACTTCCATTTTTCGTTTAGCAAGGCCAGCACCACTTTTTTTCTCGGCAAAATAGAAAGAAATAGCCAAGCAAATAGGTGTGGTGTAAAGTTGATAGCGCAACTGATCAGCCAAACTTAATATTCGCGCCGAATGCGGAAAAAGCGGATATTCCTTATTTAATACAGATACTAAAACATTCGCATCTAGAAAAACCTTCATTTTTTGCTTCCGAAAAACTCATCTTTCATTGCCTTTCGACTCGATGACGTGCGCTTGTATTCTACCTTACCCTCAGACACCATATTCACCCAATCAGCAATCGGAAGCTCCTCCAAAGATTGGTAATTTTTGGAAGTCATCTGCGCATACAAAAACTCCGTCAGTCTGGAAAGGCTGATATTATTTTGGTCGGCAAAATCCTTGGCTCGGTCTATGATCTCTTTATTAAAAGACAAAGTTATTTTAGTATCCATGGCTCAGATATCATTTTATGCCGTAAAGAAAAAAATATTTACACGTATTTCAAAGCAACTATCTGATTTTCTTTGCTTTTTCAATCCCAATTTGCCAATTCACGATCAGTTTCAGCTCTGTTTTTTCGGTTGGTTTTTTCTTTTTTCAAATCTGTCACATAGAAGTGCGTATCCTGAAAATAGCCTACCCGAGCATCCGATTCACCTTTAGCAATGACCCATTTTTCTCCTTTAAACAGTTTAACCTTTTCCTCATGAAGTTCTAGAAGTTCGTCATAAGGCCCACGGGGTGAGATTAATTTGACAAAAATAGGCGCCGTCTCGATTGCGATGAAAAGCAGCATTATGAAAATGTTGGCTAAAGCCATAGCCGAACTTTCGCTTGTCAAAGCTGAGAGCCCGTCCATCCGTGCGGCTAGTCCATCAAAGCCGTCGATACCCGGTTGCTGCTTTTCAAATTCTGCCTGACGCAAAGCCATAAACTCCCGAATCTGGGCCTCTAGTGTGTCAATTCGAACTTGGTTTCTGCTTCGCAACGTATTCAAAGCAATTTGCGCTGCATCCAGCTGCTGTTCCTTTTTCTTGGCATTTGTACCAAGCCCTACAATCCCACTTGTGCCTGAGGTCTTTTCGCCGAATCGCTCTGCATCATATTCCTTCTGTAGTTGATCGCGAAAAGACTCCGCCTCAGAAATCTCTGCTTTTAGCGTCTCTATCCTAGATTCCAATTCCTGAATTTCAGGAAAACCTTTAGCCAAATTAGCTTTGGATTGAGCGATGAATTCAGTTTTCTTTTCATCCAATTTCCGATTGATTTCCCGCTCAAACATTTTCAACTCCAAAGGCTTAGAAATGACCAAGGCCAATAAAACGGCCAAAACCAATCTTGGAATTGCCAGCTTCCATTCTGCCCAAGCACGCTCTTTTTTACGCATACTTGACACGATAAATCGATCTAGATTGAAAATCATCAAACCCCATAGCATCCCGAATAAGACCGCAGGCAAAAGACTTTGAAATACCGTGTGTAGTGCATAGCCCGCGGCCAAAGCAGCCAGAACTCCGGTAAAAAACACAGTCGCACCAATACCAAAATACTTATTGGACTCGGTGGGAGTTCGCTTTAAAGTGGAAAAATTGGCTCCGCTGCAAAACCAAAAAAATCTAGTCAATTGATTCATAAGAAAGGGATTTGGTGATCTGTCTTTTACCTAACGCCAAAATGCATGCAAAATAGATACACTTCATTGTCTTTGGGCCGAAATACCTAGAATGGGGGCAGAAAGCCTGATTTTGGTGTCAAAAGCATAGAAATGAACAATCTTGAAAAGTGAACGAATTGTTCGATTACGTTCAGGGGATGATCGGTTTTGGATCAGGACTTTTTTGAATTATGTTTGGAAAATGAAAACGACCCTAGTCTCCCTTTTCCTATTGATCGGCTTTTTCATTGGAGAAGTCCAATCTCAGACTGTTCCTTTTGAGAAGGAAGTCAAACTAATTGCCGACAGACTAAAACGCGATGGTTATCAGGTGGGAAGCACACTTTTCACTGGAAGCTCTTCGATACGGATGTGGGTCAGCCTCCAGGAAGATTTCCCTCAAAAACCAATCATCAATACGGGGTTTGGCGGATCTACTGCAGCGGATCTGAAGAGGCATTTATACCCTTTGGTTTTACAATTGCGACCCGCACGAGTATTTATATACGAGGGAGACAATGACATCAACAATGGCACATCGATCGATGAAATCATGTCTGACCTCGAGCAGATCGTAATGCGGATTCAAGTTGTGGATCCAAATTGCCAGATATATCTAATCAGTGCAAAACCAAGCCCTTCGAGATGGGACAAAAAAGAACAATACTTGGCGCTGAATGAAGCTATGAAGTCCTACACCGAAAAAAAAGAAAATGTAGGTTTTGTAGATGTTTGGACCCCTATGCTTGATGAAAATGGGAATCCGAAGTCTAACATATTTCTACAGGATCAACTCCATATGAATAAGACTGGATATGATATTTGGAGAGAAATTTTTGCAAAATTTTTCCCTGAAGAAACTCCCCAATAATTACGGTCCAAAAACACGTAGGGAAAGTGCCAAAACAATCTGCTCTGAACGAAAGCTTTTGTCTGCACCCAAAATCCTATCCAGATTGATTCGCTGGTCATTGAATTCCCGCTCATAGCGAAGATCCAGACCAACGGGACCTATCGCTACACCGAAGCCAAACTGATACCCAAGTCGAAGTCGCTTATTGAATTCCGCCGATTGGGAGGGTAAAAAATTGTCGTCTAAGGTATAGTGTACTGATGGTCCTCCAAAAGCAGTCAGAATCTTAAATAAGCGAATCCCCACCAAAACAGGCACATCTATCCGTTGGGTAAATGCCTCTCCATTGACCGTTTGAAATCGAGTCTCAGTAAATACCGCCTCAGGTCGCAAATAGATATCATAGGAGTTCATGGTGTAAAAAAGCCCCGCATGATAGCCTACATTTCCAAAAGGCTCTTTCCAAACCTGTCCAGCATCTTTAAAATATTTGCCGGAGGTATTGTAATTAGTACCAAACTTCAAGCCTAGACCTGAACCTTGCTGAGCATGCAATTGGAGTGGAGCTATGAAAACAAATACGAGGATAAATAGATAATTCAGCTTTGCCATGGCTAGAAGGTTTTATAAGAAGTCGGTACAGAATCTCTTTTTGTAATTTGTCGGACAATCCTTTTTAGGATTTTTTTACGTATCTGAGGTCAATGAATCAAAACAGAAACCAAATTGTTTGGTTTTAGAGTTGGTTCAAGACTCAGAATTACAAAAACCGAACCGAACAGAATAAATCCATCAGAATGTATCACTTAAAATCCAAATACAGCATTATGCTTACTTTCATTTTAGGACTCTTTATGGCTTGCAGCAGCCCACAAGAGTCTACCGAAATTCAAGAGCTTACAGAAGAAGACAGCCAAAAACTTGCCCAATTTTCAGGAAAAACAGAGTTAGCCACCTTTGCAGGTGGTTGCTTTTGGTGTGTGGAAGCGCCATTTGAAGATCTGGACGGAGTCATCACCGTGATCTCTGGGTATGCAGGAGGTAAGGAAAAGAACCCTACCTACGGAGAAGTAAGTAGCGGCAAAACTTCCCACCGCGAATCAGTCCAAATTACCTATGACCCCGAAGTCATCAGCTATTCCGAATTAGTAGATATCTTTTGGCAAACTTTCGATCCTACAGATGTAGGGGGCTCTTTTTATGATCGGGGATCTCAGTATGAATCCGCTATTTTCTTTCACTCTGCCGAGCAAAAAAGAGTAGCTGAAGACTCTAAAAAACTACTGGATGAATCAGGAAGATTCGAAAAGCCAATTGCTACCCCAATAATCAAATACACCAATTTCTACCCAGCAGAGGAGTACCATCAGGATTACTACAAAAAGAATCCGGCGGATTACTACGCCTATCGAAAAGGAAGTGGAAGAGATGCCTTTATCAAAAAGCACTGGCCTGAATTAAGTGCAGAGAAGTATCCTGCCACTCCAAAAGATGAGTTGAAAGAAAAACTCACTCCACTGCAGTATGAGGTAACTATGGAAGACGCTACCGAATATGCTTTCCAAAATGAATACAATGGGAATAAGGAGGAAGGAATTTACGTTTGTATAGTTTCCGGTGCTCCACTTTTCAGTTCCAGGGATAAATATGAATCTGGCTCGGGTTGGCCAAGTTTTACAAAGCCAATCGATGCTCGCCTTATTGATAAACCAATTGACAAAAGCCTTGGAATGACTCGAGTAGAAGTCAGAAGTAAACTTGGAAACAGTCATGTTGGTCATGTGTTTTACGACGGTCCTGCCCCAACAGGTTTGCGTTACTGCATGAATTCAGCAGCGATGAAATTCATCCCCAAATCAGAAATGGAATCAGCTGGATATGGGGAATATCTTTGGTTGGTGGACTAAATCCCCATAATCAAATGAAAAAGATATTTTAAAAGCTTTAGATTAAATCAAGCCATTTTACCCTGAATGAAAACCTTCTCTGCTATTCAATAGAATTGAACAATCCAGAGAAGGTTTTTTCATTAATAATCAAAATCTAAGGATATCTTTCAACCCTTTTTTCCATTTTTCAGGCATCATCCTTCCCTTTTAATTTATTATCTCCTTGAGTCTATTTGGTATTAGAAGGCTATTTTTTTAAAAAAAAGAATATTTACTTTAATTATTCCAATACCATTATTCGTTTTTCATTATATAATAATATAAAATATAATCTAATCTTTTGTATTTACTTCAAAATAATATTGGGTGATATGGTTTTAATTTATAAATAAATTATTGAAATTTCGATAGTCTAAGAAGATCAGAGGCGAAATCACCCCTTTTAAAATGTTCCAAGTTGCAAGTTTGGTTGATGAGATTTTAAATCACATTGACTGTAAATTCCTGATTGTCGACAATCATGGAAAAGTCCTACATCTCAGCAAATCTCTCATAGATCATAAACTAGATTCCCCAATTGATCTTGATAAAAATTATTTCGATCTCTTTCCTGGCCTAGAGCAATCTAAAGGAAAAATACAAGATGGCTCCATTCTAAGGGAATTGATAGCTACCGGTGAAATCTTTACTCACGAAATCTCACTTCTCAAAAAGGATTATTTCCTAGTCAAGATTAAGGAATGGACACATCCCAAAGAGGAATTCTTTCTCAAAGATGTCGACCTATTGAACCGACTTCGCCAAGGAGTTATCATTTGGAATCCAGGAATTCAGAAAATTGAATTTCTGAATGAAATTATGATACAATGGTTGGAATTGGATGAATCAGATCCCAATGAATTCCATGAATACAAATCGGTCCTTGACCCCATTCTAAGCTCTTCTTTGGAATTTTTAGATCAACTAAAAATACAAACAGGCAGTGGTAAGGATCTTATCTTGAATGTCACTAGAATCCCCATTTATAATCGAAATGCCCAACTTTTTGGATTTATCATAGAAAACACAAGCCCCTATCAAAATACCATTAAACAATTGCTAAAGTCTACAAGAAGATTCAAGCGTTTGTTTCACACCATGGCACAAGGGGTGGTTTATCATAGGGCTGATGGAGAAATAATAGATGCTAATCAGGCTGCCTTGAAACTCCTGGGTCTTAGCCTGGAACAAATAAAAGGAACCAAACCGGTCGACCCGCTTTGGAAAGTCATCCATCCCGATGGAAGCGATTTTCCGGGTGAGGAGCACCCTGCCATGATCTCCTTAACTCAAGGGCTGAAAGTAGAGGATGTCATCATGGGAGTATATCATCCAGAAAAGCAAACTTTTGTTTGGTTATTGGTTAATTCCCAACCGGTCTTCACCAAGCATTCAAAAAAAATAAGTCATGTGATAGCTACTTTTACCGATATCACTAAGCAAACTCTGGCAGAGCAAAAACTTCGCAAGCAAGTGAAATTGCAGGAATTGCTAGCAGGTACGGCCATGGATTATATTCATATTGACCCTATTGAAGTAGCTCCTACCGTACAACGCACGCTTCAGGAGTTGGGAAAATTTATGGATGCAGATCGCTCTTACATTTTTGAATATGACTTTACTAACCGCATTACCAACAATACCTACGAGTGGTGCGCGGAGGGTATCGAGCCCCAAATAGAGGAATTACAGGAAGTTCCTTTTGATTTATTTGAAGATTGGCTCGACACCCACCTCCGAGGAGAGATCATGCAAATTGATAATGTGGCAGAGCTATCTGATGAGTTGGGAATTAAAGAGATTTTAGCTTCTCAGGATATCCAAAGCCTTGTCGCAGTCCCAATCATGCATGAGGGGAAGCCATGGGGATTTATAGGAATTGATTCAGTAAGAGTGCAGCATACTTTTACAGAGAATGAGATCAATCTGGTAAAAGTATTTGCTGCCATGCTGGAAAATATTCATCAAAAATTCCAGAATCTCAATAGTTTGAATGAGCGGATCAAAGAACTGTCCTGTATCTTCAGAATCTCGGATCTAACCCAAAAGAAAGATCAAACATTAGAGGAATTTTTTTCGGAGATAGTGGAAATTCTCCCGTCTGGCTTTTTGTTTCCGAAAGAGACTAGTGCAAAATTAATTTACGATGAGCAGGAGTTTGAAAATTCAGGATTCAAGCCTTCAAAAAACATCTTATCAAGAAGCACTTCTCTGGAGGAATCCAAGTGTTTGAGTCTTGAAATCCACATACCCGAAAAAAAGTTTTTTTTAGATGAAGAAAAGCAATTGGTCAAAGGAACCCTTTTGATTATTCAGAAACATCTGGAAAATCAGCTGCACCTTGCTATCATCAAAAAAAATGGGGAAGAACTTCAGAATATTTTAAGCTCCCAGACCAACTACCTTGTACGATTTGATCAAAACTTTGAAATAACCTTTGCTAACAACAAGTTTATTCAAAGCTATGAGAGAGAAATAGGCCCTAGACCTGAAAACACATCAATTTCATTTTTTGAGGTCATCGCTGAATCTAATAAAAACTTACTACAGGAATGTATTTCAAAAGCATCCCAAAAACCAGGAGAGATCATCACGAGCGAGTTAGCATGCTCCAAAGAGGGCGATAGCCAAAAAATCTTTCTTTGGGAGTTTGTTTGTATTAATAAAGAAACAACTCAACAATTTGAAATACAGGGTATTGCGGTAGACATCACTCTCCAAAAACAAGCTGAAAATGCTCTAGCAGCAAGTGAAGAACGCTTTAGAAGCATTGCCGATAATTCGGGTTCCGTTATTTGGGAAGTGGATGCTACCGGGCGGTATACTTATTTAAGCGCTGCCTGCCACCGTGTTTATGGTTACCTCGAAAAAGAATTGTTAGGCAAATATTTCTTTGATATTTTTCCTGAAAATAAACGAGAAGAATTTAAAAAGATAGGTATTCAACTATTGGAAAAAGGAGGAGATATTCAAGCCTTCGAAAACCCCATCCAGAAGAAAAACGGGAAAACTATTTGGGTAAATACCTATGCTTCTCCTATCCTGGATGACCAAGGAAACCTAGTTGGATACAGAGGAGCGGACAGTGACATCACAGCGGAGAAAAACGCCAAAGAAGAACTCCTCAAATTCGAAATCATTTCAGATCAGGCTCATCAAGGAAACGTCATTATCGATGTGGATGGAAAAATAACCTACTGCAATGAGGCTTTTGCCTTAATGCATGGATATCAACAGAGTGATTTGATAGGTCAAAAAATTCAGTTGCTTCATACACCAGATCAATTAGAATTTCTAGAAAGAGAGTTATATCCCAATGATTTAAAAAACAGAGAATTTAAATTCAAGGAGTTAAAAAGAAAACGAAAAGATGGAAGTATTTTCCCTTCTATTTCATCATCTAAGCCAATCTTTGACGAATCTGGCAAGCGAATTTTCAACGCGGGTTGGGTCATTGATATTTCAGAGAAAAAAGAACAAGAAGAGCGGCTTTTTGCAATTTTGGATGCTATTCCTGATATGATATTTGTCAATGATCGTGAAGGGAACTATTTAGAGCATTATGACTCCAAAAGCGGAAGTGAGATTGGTGATTTCAGCCACTTAGTGGGACAAACAATTGGTGATGTTTTTGACCCAAAATGGACCAAACTACATCTTAAGAAAATCGGTGAATGTCTAGATACTGGCACTTTGGTCACTTATGAATATCCTCTAGCCATTCAAAATGAGGATAAATTCTTTGAGAGTAGAGTGGTCAAGTTGAGCGACACAAAGGTTCTCCGGTTTATTAGGGATATTAGTCAACGTATCCGTTCTGAAAAAGAGATTCAAAACCTCAATCAAACACTAGAAGAAAAGATAAAAATTCGAACTCAAGAGCTCGAGAGAGCAAACTTATCACTCGAAGAAGCAAAATTAGAGGCCGAAAAAGCCAATAAAGCCAAGAGTGAATTCCTGTCGCGAATGAGCCACGAGCTTCGCACACCGATGAACGCGATTTTAGGTTTTGCTCAATTGCTTGAACTGACTCCACTTACAGAAAAGCAGCTGAAAAACCTGGAATATATTCTCAAAGGTGGCCAACATCTGCTAAGTCTGATAAATGAGATTTTAGATCTATCCAAAATAGAAGCTGGCAAGATCAAAATGAAAGTAGAACCAATTGATCTCAATGAGATTTTGGAAGAAACCATTCAGACTGTTCAGCCATTTCTAATAAAAAAATCAATCCATCTGATCAACAATCAATCAGAGTCACTTTTTGTATTAGCCGACTGGCAAAGGTTAAAGCAAGTATTTCTTAACATTCTTAACAATGCTATCAAATACAATAAAGCCAATGGGAAAATTGAAATTTCTCAATTTGAGGTTTTAGATAGGGAGCACAGTAAAATACGGATAGAAATAAAAGATACTGGAAAGGGGATTCGAAAAGAGGATTTCCCCAAGCTTTTCGAGCCATTCGAACGAATTGGGGCCGAAATGACGGAAACTGAAGGTACGGGATTGGGCCTTGCCGTGGTGAAAAAACTTCTCGAATTGATGCAGGGTGAAGTAGGTGTGGAAAGTGTTTTGGGACAAGGAAGTACATTTTGGATAGAGCTCCCCTTAGCACTTAATCAAAGCCAACCGACTTCTGTGAATAGTATAACAGGAAATAATAAAGGCGAAGAAATTGAAATAAAGAAAGGCACAGTTATCTATATTGAGGACAATATTTCAAACATTCAATTAGTCGAAGAGATTTTTGAAACTACGCTTCCCGAAATTGCTTTGGTTACTGAAAACTATGGTCAGGAAGGGATAAAGTCCTGTTCCAGGATTTTACCGGATTTGGTTCTACTGGATATTCATCTTCCCGATATTTCAGGTACCCAAGTGCTGTCCGAGTTAAAGTCGAATCCATTGACCAGAGATATTCCAGTCATTATCCTGACTGCCGATGCACAGACTGCCAACTCGGAAAGCTTAAAAAGTAAAGGGGCTTTTGCGATTCTTTCTAAACCTTTCTATGTGCCTAGCTTTATCAGTTTGGTGAAAAAGAGCTTAGAGATAAAAGCAAATCAATCATGATCTAGAGAATTATTCTCAGTAAAGACATAATGATATTCTAAATCCAAATTAGGAATACCAGTGGAATGAAACATATTTAGCAAAAATTGTAGAAGGAAAAAACGGTATTCCTACGTCAAAAATGCAATATATTAGAAAACCGAGAAATAAGATATTCTCAAAAATTTGATAAAAGGCTTTCTTGAAAAAACATTTTTGCACAATTTGAAAAGATGCCGCTTTTCAAAAAAAGAAATTTTGTTTAAATCGCCTTTTTATAGATTGGTAATTTGAAATTTGATTAGAAATGCCCGGATGCATTAAAATATAATAACAGAAAATGACAAACTTTGACCTCTTGATCGTCGACGATGATCCTGCTTTTCGAAAAATCCACGAAGCACTCGTTAGACGTTCAGAATTCCATGATGCCCCTGTTCTACTAGAAAATGGCCAAACAACAATTGAATACCTAGAGTCTAATCCTAGCGGCAACAAACTCCTCCTTCTTGACATTTTTATGCCAGTAGTGGATGGTTGGGCAGTTCTAGACTATATCGAAGAGCTCAAAAAACCTGAATCAATCAAGGTTATCTTAATCACATCTTCGGTCAATAAGAGTGATAAAGTCAAAGCCATGGATTACGTAAGTGTAATCGAATATATTGAAAAGCCACTTGTCGAAGATTACCTTCGAATGCTGAAAAATCAATTCCTATTCTAATTAACGAATCAGGCGGAAGGTCAGATTAATTCTTTCGCCTGATACTTTTTTTGATTTGGGGATTTGATGCTCCCAATGATCCTGACAAGCCCCCTTCATGAGCAAAAGACTTCCATGTCCCAGCTCAATTTGTAGCTTTTCTTTTTTGTCCACATAGTTTCGAAATTGAAATCTGCGGGGAACCCCAAAACTTACCGAAGCGATTACAGGCTCAGGTCCTAGACTTGCTTCATTATCTCGATGCCATCCCATAGAATCTTGACCATCGCGGTAGAAATTCAGTAAAACATGAGAAAATCTCGCTTCAGCCACTTCCTCCACTTTACCTTTGATTTCAAGAAGAGTTTTGGACCAAGGAATCGGCTCCATCGTAATCCCTGAATAGCTGTAAGTAACACTCTCGTCACCATAGAGGGCTGTTAACCGAGGTTGCATCACTTTTTTTCCAAACATCCAAATGGCCTCATGCTTCCAGGAAATATCATCTCGGAGGATATTGAAATACTCATCAGCTTTTGTTATTTCAAAAAGACTATCAAAGTAAAGCACTTCACCACTGTGAGGTAATAAGTTTTTTGTATCAAACGGAAACAAGTTAGCCATCATAATGCTCAAACTCGATATCAATTAGCCTGTTTAAAAATACCTACAGAAAATAATTTTTCGACAGACTGATTATATTTGATAAAAATCAGTGTTATGAAGAAATTTGGCTGGATAGTAGGAATTTTCCTCATCGTTTTCCTTTCTGTATTCATGTGGTGGAAATACTTTTTCGTTTTTGGAGAAGGTGTCAAAGCCGGATCTCTAAACTATTTCGTAAAGAAAGGAGTGGTTTTCAAAACTTATGAGGGTAGAGTAGTACAAGAGGGCTTTCAAAGCCCAACTGCAGGCGCATTGCAAAGTAATGAGTTTCGGTTTTCCGTGATTGACGAAGAGGTAGCACTACAGCTTGAGCGATCCTCTGGAAAATTCGTAGAACTCAGATACAAAGAATACAACGGAATGCTACCCTGGAGAGGAGCCAGTAATTTTATCGTCACAGAAGTGCTGGACGTAAAGGAGTCAGGCAAGACCTCTACCTCAGGGGTACCTTTCGATCAATAAATCAAGGCCGAGTCCAGTAGTCTACTACCAAAACCTCCTTTAGGTGCGGACCTAGTATTTCACCAAACTTCTGATGAGCAGGATGCGGTAAGTAGGCATCTCTGTCTTCATTGGAGTGAAAAGTGAGCGTAAAGGCATGCGTCAATCCTCTGTTCAACCCCTCAGGACTTGAATTTTCTCCCCATTCAAAGGATTGGATACCAGGAATGTCATTTTGAAGATTTCTAAAAGCATCAATTACCATTTGGATATCTTCTGCAGAAGAAGAGTCTTTAAATGAAAAGTAAACCGCATGTCTTAATACAGAATCCGGTTCATTTTGTACGGTAACTTGATTTTCACTCATTTGGTCGGCATTGTTTTCAGGGTTTTGACAAGCAAAAGCTAATAACAGAAAGACAATTAATCCAAGGTTCTTCATCATATGGGTTTCTTTATTAGGTTTTTCATAGATAGGTTTCAATCTCACTCGCAAACATTTTAATAATTCGGGTAGTGTGAGCAAAAGCAAAATCAAATTAATCAAAAATATTGATCCGCCATCTTGGTTTTTGAAGTAAGTCTAATTACCTTAAATTAAATTTAAATAGTAAAACTATTTTATAAATAGACATGAATTGTAACCTCCCTCCTACCAAGGAGAAGGTTATGACTGACGAAAACTGATAAAAACAGATGAAAAACACCCTCCTCTACTTCTTGACTTTGATTTTTTTAGCTTCTTGCGGCCAAAATGAGACAAAGGAAACCGAAACGAGTATTTCCGAGTATTCAATTACAAAAATTGATTCTTTCGAGGTAAATAATTTAACCCGAGTATTTATTCGGGATTACTCAGCAGAACTAGACAGGTATTTTGGCTATGCCATGGTCGAAGATGATCTTTTGGAGATTTCTGGCGAGGGTGAAATCATCAAACGGACTCATAAAAAAGGTGACGGTCCTGGACTTTATGGTAACTGGAATCCAATTGGAATCAGTTTTGGACCAGAGCAAGAACGAATCGTAGAGTTGCCATTTCAGATACTTTCCTATGATTCTACGTACTCTGTGATTCATAGCCAGCGCATCCAGTCACCACTGCCGATTCGAACCTTTGGCCCCATGGGCCGAACGGAATACTTCCAAAATTCTGATAGTACTTTTTACCTAGTTGGGCCTAGCAATTATCTTTCTTCCCATTACTTGATTCAAAATGAAGAAGGTCGGGACACCTTGAAGAACTTTTACAAAATCCACATCCAATCAGGGGATATGAAATCCATCATCCCCTATCGCGAATCAAGTCCCTACCGACAAACTGACAATATTTATCAGGAATTAATGACTAAAAGCTTTCTGGTCGATCATGAAAAGCAGGAACTACTTATCCTTCATGCTCTCTCGAAAGAAATAGAAGTCTACAACTTACCTACCTTGGATTTTTCCCGGAGCATACCAATTACCCACTCAGAATTTGTTGAATATTCCCCTGTCCCATTAGGAACCATGGGAAATGATGACCGAATCAAACCGCTACGCTTCATGGCAGGGCGAAATCAAAATTTGATCAAAGTAGATTCCGATACTTATCTGATCAAATATTTTACAGGAGTATCCGAAGCTGAATATCAAACTAGAATTGCGAACGATGCCACTTATATTCCTAATTCTGACCCTGAAGAACAGGCCATATTGATCATCAAAAATGGAGAGCAAGTAAGTCAGGAGCTTTCAGGAATTGCAGGTAGTATTTTATTTGGCTTGGGCGATGGCAAGTTTTTGGTTCTGGAACCTGAAAATCAAGAAGTAGAGGAAGAAAAAACCCGCTTTTCAATCTATCAAATCAAAAGTTCATAATCATGCGAATAGCCTTCTTTAGTACCAAAAAATACGACCAGGACAGCTTCACCTCTTTGGTCAAAGATTATGGTTTTCAGATCGATTTTCTGGAGGCAAAACTCGATCATCAATCAGCGATATTAGCACAAGGACATGATGTAGTATGTGCATTTGTCAATGATCAAATCGATTCTAAAACGCTAGAAATACTTTCGAAGGAAGGAGTCAAATTGATTGCGCTTCGATGTGCAGGATATAATCAAGTGGATCTAGAAAAAGCGAAGGAACTGGGAATCCGAATAGTCAGAGTGCCTGCATATAGCCCCGAGGCAGTCGCCGAGCATACTTTTGCACTCATCCTGACCCTCAGTCGCAAAACCCATAAAGCCTATAACCGAGTCCGAGAATCAAACTTTTCCCTGGAAGGGTTGACAGGATTTAATATTTTTCAAAAAACCGTCGGAGTCATCGGTACAGGAGCAATTGGTAGAGCATTTTGTAAAATCGCACTAGGATTTGGCTGCAAAGTACTGGCCTTCGATGTCATGGAAAATGCCGAAATGAAAAAAATCGGTGTTCAATATTGTTCGTTAGACAAGCTATTTGCCCACTCCCAAATCATTTCCCTACATTGCCCCTTGACTCCTGACACCCATCACATCATCAATAAGAAGGCGATGGAAAAAATGAAGGACGGCACCATGCTAATCAATACTTCAAGAGGTGCACTTATCGACACGACGGCTGTAATTTCTGCTTTGAAAAAGGGAAAAGTGGGCTTTTTGGGAATCGATGTCTATGAGCAGGAGGAGGACCTCTTCTTCCAAAATCTATCCGAACAGATCCTTAAAGACGACCAAATCTCCCGCCTTATAACCTTTCCCAACGTATTGATTACGGGTCATCAGGCTTTTTTGACCAAGGAAGCCCTTCATCAAATCGCCTTCACCACCCTCGAAAATATAGCCGCTTTTGCTTCAGACTCCGAGCTTGTAAATGAGGTAAAAGCATAAAAAAAGCCTTGAACTAGAAAGTCCAAGGCTCGCTCATTGTATTGGAAATTATCTTACCACCTTTACATTGACGGCATTCATTCCTTTCTTCCCTTCGATGACATCAAAGGTAACCTTGTCATTTTCCCTGATCTCGTGTACCAAGCCAGTGTGATGTACAAATACATCATCGCCGTTGTCAGCTGGTGTGATAAAACCAAAGCCTTTGGTTGTGTTAAAGAATTTTACTGTTCCTTCATTCATGATTACTACTGTTTACTGTGATTTATTGGAGTTTTGTTGATTACTTTTTTTGCCTTTTGGATCTTCGGGCTCGGGAGGAGTTTCGGAAAAATTGCCGAACTCATCTACATACATAATCATGTCCTCAAGCTTTCCACTTTTCGGCTGATCCTTCCGGGCTTGCATTTTTTCTTTCTTTTCTTTCTTTTTTCGTCTTTTCAGTTCAGCTTTTTGCTTTTTGATAAAGGTGTTCTGATTTTTTGACATGTATTAGTTTTAGGTTACAGAAAGAGCCATTAACCGGCTGGTCAAGGCAGAAGCTCCAGACTTTTCAAATTGAAAAACAAGAAACGGGAATTTAACAGGGCACTGTTTATTCTGATACAGAAAAAGTAGATCAGAAAGCGAAAACCTTGGGGGCACTTACGCCGAGGGATACTACTCAGGCAGGTTTAAAAACCAATTACTAAACTATTTCAACGTGAAGGTCCTATCTTGGCGGAACTTCTGGTTTCAAATGTCAGCAGAAGTTTTTGTTTTTCCTAATTTTTAAAAAAATCTAATTTTTCCCAAACTCCCTGAAAGACAAAAGATTCAGTGTTTATTGAATTCTAAAATTTGCAATTAAGTTGACATGAAGCAAGCCCACTTTATTGTATCGCTGACCCGCTGTCAAACCATCAGCATTCAAGGCTTCCTTATTCATCATGAGCAAATGGAAATCCATCTTCGGGGTGCTTGATGGTCTGTATTTCACCCCAAGATTAATCTGCCGATAAGAGGGTAAAGCATATTTATTTGCCGCTGCATTCTGAACCTCAGGCAACCAATGAAATCCCAAATGGCCATAAACTGTCCAATTAGCCGAAGGATAAAACTCAGCCAGAAAAGTGGTCGCAGTCAAACTTTCAAAGCCTTCGTTTCGCTCTCTTGGAATGAATGTAAACCAAGCGTCTTTACCCCACTCTCTAGGACTTAGCCACCTGCCATTTCCACCAGTTTTTGTGAAAGCAGAAATCAGTTTCCACTTTTTGATTTGCAAACCTCCCTGAGCAGAAAATGCCCAATTTTGATCCATCGGATCTTTATACCTCAAGATCGGATCAGGATTTCCTCCCTCCCCTATTCCATGTTGAAAACCTGCCTGAGCACCCAATATCCAATTAAGCTCCTTTGAAGAATTCGTCAAATTATAATTCCACTCAGCCCAAAAAGTAGAGGAGATATTTTGAGCTAATGTCTGTGATAAGCTAAACTTGTGGTCCTTCGTATGAAAGTCCACCTGCAGAACGCTAACAAAATCACTTTGGGTGTTTCCTACATATTGTGAGGGGGATCCATTCAGGCCGCGACCACTTCCATAAATACCGATTGACTCTCCGATAGGAAGATACCGATTTGTACCCCTGACGAGAAAACGATTGATATACCATCCAGAGAATTTCCATTTTGAATTGGGAGTAAAACTGGCTGAAGCCCCTTCCATCAGTGTAGGAGCCAATCGTCCATCAGCAGGATTGACCCAAGAGGTATTAATCCCCATCCGCCCAATAGCTAAATGCCACTTCTCAGTTTGATAGCTTACATTTAAAAGTTCTAAGGTCCCAAAAAGATCCTGTCCAGGCTCTAAATAATTGAAAAGACCTGTTTCGTAGCGATTAGATTGGCCGGAAATCGGATCTACCTCCCAAATATCCGAACTCCAAATATTGGCAAAACCACGATACGCGGCCTGAATTTTCCATCGATCTGAAAATGTCCCTTTGACTCCCAAAGAAAGGGAAGAACCTAAGGCATAGTCATCCTTGAACTCACTGGAATACGAAGTGCTCATCCAAAAAGTCCGCCAATGAACTGTCGGCTGAATATCCAGCTTATTTTCTTTGACTTGACTGTGAGATAAAAAAGGAAGGAAGAATAAAATCAGGTAAGCGCTAAACCTCATTGAGTGGAAGCTTTTGCTTCTTGAATAGGTTTAAATGGACCGTATTTGTGCTGCTGCTCTGAGAACGGATCGCTGTAAGGCCCAAATGGATGATCCATCGGTTTTTTGGAGATATCCGGCCAATCACCAGTCAAATCTTTACTAGGTCGCTCAAGGCTATTGACATAAGCAGCCACATCCCATGCATCCTCATCTGACATTAAGGGATTTTCATAAGTCGCTCCAAGTGGCATATTGGCCTTGACATAGCCCGCAAATCTGGATAATCTGTAAAGTCCGGCTCCTTGATTGTAGCTATTTGGACCCCACAGCGGAGGATAGATATAACCACTTCCATCAGCTTTTGCTATTCCCTGACCATCTGCTTGATGGCAGCTTTGGCATTGGCTACCGTAGACCGTTTTACCTCTCACAGGATCAGCGGCTCGATCCAAGAGCGGTAATGCATAGATTCCGGCCCCTTTTGGCTTTTCACCCTTAGGCACACCCTGTCCCAGCCACTCCATATAGGCAACCATGGCGATCATTTCTTTGGAATCACGCTCAAGACCTTGACCATTCAAGCTCCGCTCAAAGCAATCATTGATTCGCTTCGGAATATCTTCAGATTTCCCTGATCGAGCTCTTACTTTTGGATATGTGGCCATTACTGCCCCATAGTTATTTCCTAAAGGTGCGGTCCCTGCATTGAGGTGACAGTTTTGGCAATTAAGGCCATTGGATATCTTCCGTACACTTCCATTTGGTCCCAAGTAAGCTGCTGTATTTGCAATCAATTCCCGCCCATATTTGATATCCGCTGCATTAGCTTCCGCATCGACAGTTGACCAATCAGGAGCTGTCCACATTCCGACGGGATCCATCAGTGCTTTACTTTTAGGCTCTGGAACTACTGCTGCTGCTAAAACTTGCTCATCCCCTGTTCCAAATTCAGGCAATTGCACTCCAGCATAGGATAAATAAATTACCACACCTATGACTGCTACCAGGGATGTAACCAAAGCCAATAATCCGACCATCAGGCCGATTAATTTTATGAATGTTTTGCCGATTTGATCCATTTTCATTTCTAATCTAAAAACAAAAATCGAGAATCATTCCCTATTGGTGCTGTGACTTGGATCACATGATCAGATAGATCTTATAAAATCAAATCTTAACGACAGCTGAAAACACCTTCTTTTCGCCCACCTGACCCAAAATCTGAAGCTCAGAATCCAGCCTTTTAATGAAAAAATCTACTTGATCTCCCAAAAAGCATTCCGCTAAATAGTTGATGGATAGAGATTCAATTTTTAAGCCTTCTTCCTGCATGAAATCCTCCACCCACCTGATATAGCTTGTGTTATTGACGTGATTTTGCAAGTCTAAATCTGATGCACGTACCTTGATTCCGGTTGCAGACTTCTCAAGCGATTTCAACCGATGTCGCTCAGGAATCCATGCTGGTTTTGAATTAACTTTAAAAAGATGATCAGGCAAAGCCTTTTCCGGCGCAATGATTTTTTTGCTTTGACTATCCAACAAAAGCCAGCTACTCATCCCTGCGGCAAGTGTTTTTCCTTTATCCCCTAGCATCAAAAACTCCCTAAAAGCAAAGAGCCCTTCTACTCCCCGACCAGCAGTGAAAATTTCTACCTGATCTCCCCAACTCGGTAAATCTTCACATTTGATTTCAAAGCGGGAAAGAACCCACATCTGATTAGCTTCTTGGAGTATTCTACCAAAATCTGCTGAATCCGCATGTCTCCAAGCCACTTCCTGAAAAAGATCCGCCAAATCCTTCCATCGAAGCTTTCCATCGGGATTGACTTGGAATGAACCTATTTCGAACACTTTACTAAACTGAAATGACTCAGACTTACTATTCATGCATAAATGGTTTTGGATTAAAAACCTCAGTTCTGATCGTTGATAAAAGTGCGATTCCCAATCCATTAACCGCTATTAATGAAAAGGATATCTTTAAATTGAAAAGATCGGCAATAAATCCAATCAAGGGAGGACCTATCAAAAAACCGAAAAATGAAAGCGTCGACACTATCGCCAAAGCCACTCCAGGTGAATAAAGAGTTGATCTTCCGGCGACGCTGTAGGAAATCGGGACTATGGAAGCAACTCCAAAACCAACCAATAAGAAACCTATCGTAGCCCAAAGCAATACCGGTGCTAATACCGAAATCAAAAGACCCGAGAAAATCAAAACACCGCTGAATCTCAAAACGGGTACTTTTCCAAAACGCTGAATAATCCGATCAGAAATAAAACGCCCAGATGCCATCGTGCCCATAAAGGCCACATACCCTAAAGTGATCCATTCGGCAGGCGCTTCCACTACTTTTTTGAAATACACCCCACTCCAATCAAACATACAACCCTCTGTCATCATTCCCAGAAATGAAATCAGGCCCACTCTTAGCAATAGCGCATCCGGTCTTTTCAATACAAGCCCTCCTCCATCTCCTCTGGATTTTTCCTCCTTGATGTATGGTCGAGTACTCAAAATGATAGCAGCGGAGATAAAGGCCACAAACAAATAATGGTAAAAAGGAATCCAGCCTAGGCCAATCATCACTGCACCTATCCCTGCCCCTACAAATCCTGCTGAACTCCAAAGTCCATGAAAAGAAGCCAAGATACTTCTACCCATCTCATCTTCGAAGTCAAGCGCCTGCGTGTTGAGTGCAATGTTCATGATATTCCCAAGCATACCAAAGAATACCAAAACGACAATCAGCATCCAGAGTGAAGGACTAAGCCCTATCAGGGGCAAACTGAATGCATATAAAAAACTACCCCAAAGAATAACCGAACGGCTCCCATAGTGGTGGACCACCCATCCAGCAATCGGTAAACCTATCATGGACCCTATGGGCAGAAAAAGCAAAATACTTCCCAGCTGTCCTTCGGAAAGATTAAATTTTGCCTGAATATCAGGAATACGGGCTGCCCAGCTGGCAAAACATAGGCCCAAGAAGAAAAACATGCTGCCTAAAGCAATGCGGCGACGCAATAAAGACTTCATAAGATAGGTTTGAGGAATCGGACTGCAAATTAGGGATTTTATACCGCTTGTAAAGATTCGCATCCCCTCTCAAACTATTCATGATTAGCAGAGTTAAATCGGAAAGTCAAATCATGGAATTTATTATCGTAGGCGGCATCATCCTGACCGTTATTTTTCTGATTCGTTTTATCATCCAACGGGTATTTGGAAAGCCTTAAGTCCTTAAGATTCTTTCCCTCCACTTCCTTTAAATTGATCTTCCTTGTAGGCAAAAAGCACATTGAAAGTAGTCAATGAGCCATAGCATCTAGTAATGTATTGTTGTAAATGAACCCGATCTTCATCGTCTAGTTTAGGGTGATTATTGATGTTTTGCTCTAAAACCCGAAGCTTTTCCCGGACCATGACTACCTTATGAAAAAAGGTGTCAATGGGAATTTCCTTATTCTGCAAACCCTCATCACCGGGATAAATCACCACTTTGCCTCCAATCCATTTCCCTCCTAACGGGACGATAGGCATTCGCTCTGAAGTCTGAATCAGTGCCTCTCTGATGGCCTTTTCGACATCCTTTTGTGTTAACATTGGAAAATCCGGTTTTTTGGCCTCTTCGATTTCAAAGCCATCGTAATCCCTTGCGAGTGTTTTTATTTCCTCCGTATTGTAAAAATATATCTTGTAGTAGCTTTCATCCGCTGATAAAATCATCCCAAGTCCAAACTTAGGATGTCGTAATTTGCTTCCTGGAGCGAGTTCACTGGTGGACATATCTTAGATTATTGTGTTTGAAGTGGTCTAAAATAGAAATAAATTGGTTTTCAAATATCAAGTATTACTCCAATAAGTAACATTTTGGAATCTCAATCATTTCTTGGAAAAACTGAATTATGAAGCCCAGACAAAAAAGAATAATGCTCAATCTAATTGCTATTTTTCTTGGCTTTACCTTTTTCGGTGCAGGTATGAGTAAGCTTTTTGCTGATCATCAGTTTATCGGCTGGATAGGTCCGACTTGGCTGGTGGAGCGCCTCGAAGAGTACGGATTGGGTTTTTACGGGAAGTTCATAGCCTACTCACAGGTACTCATTGGCTATATGCTGATCACTACCCGATACAAATTGATAGGGGCAGTCATGCTAGTTCCTATGCTTTTGAATATACTAATGATTACGATTTCGCTTGAATGGAGTGGCACTCCTTATGTATTGGGCTTTCTTCTTTTTTTGAATGGCCTTATCCTCTGGCACTATCGAGACTTTTGGAATATACTGCTACATGAAGGCAATGGGGATAAAAGACTTCGCTTGAAAGGGAATAAAACCCCATTTGGGGACGCTGTTTGGTTTATAGGCTTAACTCTTCAATTTTTGGCTATTTCGGTGTCTTTTCATCAAATATGGATTGGCTTAGCACTCTCATTAATCGGCTTGGTCATATCACTTCTTTCATTTCGTCTTGATCAGATAAATTCAGTTAGAAAAGCTGAGATTACCTGAATTTTCGATTCAGAAAAATTCAATTTTATAAACACGCAAATTTCATTTAGCCCCAACATAAAGAGCCTCAGCTTACTAGATTCCTGTTCAGGTTTTTCAGGGATAATCTTAGAAGAAAAAATTGGATTGAGTGGAATTTGCCGTATCTTTGCGCCCTAGCGGCACGACCAGCTCCTGCCAAATCCCCCAGGTCCGGAAGGAAGCAAGGGTAGGCGGTTGTAGCGGTGCGATGCCGCTTCTTTTTTTGCCCTTTTTTGGCTGTAGATTTTAGGATTTCAGTTCCTTATCCTGATTTAAATTTTAACTTTGTCAGATAGCCTAAATCTAATTCGAAAACCATTATCCTATGAAATTCTTTATCGATACCGCCAATCTTTCCGAAATTCAAGAAGCTTATGACCTTGGTGTATTAGACGGTGTCACCACCAATCCCTCACTGATGGCCAAAGAAGGCATATCTGGGGATGAAGCCGTAAAAGCTCATTACAAAGCAATCTGCAACATCGTAGATGATAAAGTTAGTGCAGAAGTGATTGCTACCGATTTTAACGGAATGATTCGTGAAGGAAAGGAGCTTGCTAAAATTGATGATAAAATCGTGGTGAAAATCCCGATGATCAAAGAGGGGGTCAAAGCCATCAAATACTTTCACAGTGAAGGAATCAGAACCAATTGCACCTTGGTTTTCTCAGCTGGCCAGGCACTTCTAGCTGCCAAGGCAGGAGCTTCCTACCTTTCTCCTTTCATCGGGCGTTTGGATGATATTTCTTTTGATGGACTGGAGCTTATACAGCAAATCGTACACATTTATCGAACTTATGATTTTCAGACGGAAGTGCTTGCAGCAAGTATCCGCCACACCATGCACTTGATCAAATGTGCTGAAATCGGTGCAGACGTAGTCACTTGTCCCCTGAAGGTAATCACCGGTCTATTAAATCACCCATTGACGGATAAGGGTCTGGCACAGTTTCTGGCAGACCATGCAAAGGCAGCCGGAAAATAAATTGAAAAACCAAGGAAGCGATCCATGTACATCATCAAAGTAAAAGGCAAGGCCAAAATCCCGGATTATATACAAATACGGGATGAGAATTTCGTTCTAGTGGCCTATTTCCGTGCCGATCGACCTATGAAAAATCCAGAGAAATTTGGATTAGAAGGGAAGGAAGATGCCCTTCAAAAATTGATCGATGAGTTGCCTTTCGGAAAACTTCAAAAACTGGATTTGTAATCAATGGATTTTAGCAAAGACCCTGTACTTAAAGTAGATCATGTGACGGTTTTTCAGGGAGTTGACCCAGTCCTCTCTGATGTCTCGTTTTCTGTAGAGCAACATGAATTCGTGTTCCTCATTGGGCAAACTGGAAGTGGTAAAAGTTCCCTTCTCAAAACACTCTATGCTGATTTGCCTTTGAAGTCAGGCTCGGTTGAGATTGCAGGATTCGACCTGAATAAGATAAAATCCAATGAAGTTCCTTTCTTGAGAAGAAAACTTGGAATTATTTTCCAAGATTTTCAACTTTTCAATGATAGAACAGTCGCAGAGAATTTGGCCTTTGTCATGAAGGCTACCGGCTGGAAAGATAAAGTAAAAATCAAGGAGCGAATGGCCGAGGTATTATTACTTGTGGGGCTACACAACTCCTCGAGCAAAATGCCTCATCAACTCAGTGGCGGAGAACAGCAGCGTGTGGTGATTGCAAGAGCTTTGCTTAATGAGCCATCTATTCTGCTTGCAGATGAACCTACAGGAAACCTAGATCCAGATGTGGCAGATGGTATTTTTAAACTCTTCCAAGAGATCAATAAAAAAGGAACAGCTATCTTGATGGCAACCCATAATCATGACTTGCTTCGTAAGTACCCCTATCGAGTACTCAAATGCGAAAAAGGAAAACTACTTGATAGTCAGACACACGACGTTTCTTTCGGATCAAGTTACTAATTATAACAAGGCCTAGCTCTCTTACGTTATCAGATAAATATATTCGCTTTAATACCAAAAGAACTATTTGCCGTTCTAAGTTTCCGTAAACAATTTCGGATGATTTCGATCTTTAGACTTTTATCTCTTGAGCAGGGGTAATTTTACGGAGATTCGAGTCCCAAGACCCAGATAGTTATATATCACTCGAGTATGAAAAAAATAAAAATCCAGAAAGCTTTCTATCTGATAGCTTTCATTGCACTAGGTGCTTGTAATAGTGAAGATCAAAATCCTCCACCGGTGGATCCAGGAAGTGAGGTAGCTGTGAACCGATGGATTCAAGAGGTTATGGATCAAGTTTACTTTTGGCTTGATGATATGCGCCAACCCATCGCTGAGACTTCCGCACCTGAAGATTACTTTGAATCTTTACTTTTCAGACCCACAGATCGATTTTCAGCCATTTTCCCAGATTACCAAGAGCTTATCAATTCACTCAATGGGGTGACTTTGGAGTCTGGATATGAATTCATTCTCTTTAGAGAAAGTCAAAACTCTGACAACGTCATCGCTGAGATAACTTATATCAAGAAGAATAGTCCAGCTGCATCGGCGGGATTAAGACGTGGTGACATCATCCGGACGATAAATGGTCAACAAATGAATGTGGAAAATTTCCGTGATGTTTTGGAAGACATATCCTCCACTCATACGGTTAATTTCCTACGATTCAATGAAGAAACGGCCGCTTTCGAAAATCAAGGAGATGTAGAGCTTAATGCAGTTCAACTTGCCGAAGATCCTAATTTCCTTGACACGATCTACACGATCAACAATCAAAAAATAGGCTATGTAGTTTACCATTTCTTTGCTCCAGGTCCTGGTAGTGGCAGCACTGCTTATGATCAAGAAATGGATGCAATCTTTGCAAAATTCAAGGCAGAATCAATCAATCACCTAATTGTTGACTTTCGATATAATGGTGGTGGCTTTGTTTCTTCTGCTGTTAACCTAGCGAGTCTTATAGCTCCTGGAGTCACTCAGAATGATATTTTCTCGAAGACAAAATACAATAGTTTCCTGAGTGGCTTCGACGATTTCCAAAATGTACAGACACCATTCCGAACCAAAGCACAAAATCTAGGAAATATCTTGAGCGGAAATCGGGTATATATTTTAACCTCAAGTCGCACGGCTTCGGCTTCAGAATTAATAATAAATGGGCTTCGTCCTTACATGGACGTGTTTCTAATTGGTGATGTGACTACAGGAAAAAATGTAGGTTCTATACCTTTCGAAGACGAGGAAAACCCACAAAATACCTACGGCATCCTACCCATCGTCACCCAAAGTGCCAATAGCCAGGATGAGTCTGATTATACCAACGGATTTACTCCAAATATCCCTGCTAGAGAAGTGGAAGAGCGCTTAAGACCCTTTGGTGATGTCAATGAGCAACTATTGAGAACAGCGATTGCTGAAATTACAGGTCAATCTCCATCTGGCCGTTTTCAAAAGCTATCAAGGTCAGATTTGGGAAGTACCCTTGATTATAAAATCAGAACTGGTCGAATGATTGAAAACATCAAGTTTGAATAATAAAAAAATTTAAACCTCCGGTTCGGAAGCAAGCTCAAGGAGCTTGCTTTTTTGCTTTATTATCAAATCGTTAACATTTGAATCCACGGTTTCAAAAGCGCTTAATTTTAAGTTATTTCGAGCCTATGCAAGAGATCGCTAGCTTTGTCTTGATTTTGGCGGTATACTTCCTGGGAATATTGGCCATCGTTCAAGAAGTCTCCAATCCGAAGTACATCAACTTTAGAAAGAATTCCAGAGAAATGGTGAGAGTACCTGTCAACTATGGAAAAATCCTAACAGTCAGTTTCCTATTGGCTCTTTTAACCACTGCTCTCGCTTACTATCTTTTTATCTAAAAAAAACAGCTCCCAAAAAGAGAGCTGTTCTTCAATGCGGCCAGATCTAATTATGATTGTGCCTTCTTCAAATTTTCTTTCGCTAGATCAAAGGCAGGATCCAATTCGATTGCTTCTTGAAAAGCGGTAGTTGCCTCAGATTTAGACCCCTGATCCAAATAGATCATGCCCTTTAGATTAAGAGCTGCAGCCTTGATACTCACTTCCTGAGTTTCTGTCTGAGACTTTGGAAATCCGATTTTTTCATCCGCTTTAGCATTCTTGATCAGCATATTGGTAGAATTGAGTGCTTCCTCATATCGCTTTAAGGAATATTGTAAAAATGCTGACTTATATAGGCTGAAGTTATCTCCTGTCAATAGATGTAGACTTTCATAATGAGGCAAAGCCCTGTCTAAAGCTCCTACCTGCTCTAAGGAATAAGCGGCTATTTCTAATGCGCCAATATTTCGATCATTTACCTCGAGAATATCCATCGCAACGAGGGCTGCAGAGGTGGATTGGCCCAATTCGAAATATAATGATCCCAAAAGCTCTTGATATCTCAAGTTTTCCGGATTTCTAACGATTAATCTATATAAAGCAGATTTAGCAAGCTCAGGATCATTGTATCGCATTGCTAGCTGGTAGGAAGCTTGATCCTGAATATTAAGAGCAATTTTGTCTTTGGGATCCATTTGTACTGTGGAGTCAGCACTTTGTGCTTGTGCGTATCCAATTGAGAGGACAAAGGCAAATAGGGTGAGTAAACGTTTCATATAATTAAACTTTCTGTTGTGGTATATTTCTTTGAATTAAGTCGGAAAGTAAATGCTTTTTTCTAATTCTATTTATTCTTTTGATTTGACTTAAACAGATTTTAAGATCTTTTATTTATCGGAAATCCCCATCCGTTTTGCGATGTCGTGCATCAGGCCTCTAGCCTCTTCGGGATTGTTTTTGATTTTGCCCTCTAATATAGCTTCTTTGATCTCCTCTTTGATATCGCCTACTATTTTGGAAGGCTTTAGATCGAAAGTTGACATAATTTCCTCCCCACTAATTGGTGGCTGAAAGTTTCTAACTTGATCTTTCTCTTCTACCTCTTGCAATTTACGCTCTACTTTATCGAAGTTTTCCAGGTAGCGTTTTACCTTTTTATCATTCTTGGAAGTGATATCTGCCCGACAAAGCATCATCAATTCGTCGATCGCATCTCCCGCATCAAAGAGTAGGCGTCGCAAGGCAGAATCCGTGACTTCATCCTTGACCAAAGCTATCGGCCGAAGGTGAAGGCGTACCAATTTCTGGACAAATTTCATCCGGTCATCCATCGGCAATTTGAGACGCTTAAATATCCCCGGCACCATCCGTGCGCCTTTATCTTCATGCCCATGAAATGTCCAACCAACTTTAGGATTAAACCGCTTAGTGGCAGGCTTGGCAATATCATGCAGAATAGCCGCCCATCTAAGCCAAAGGTCATCACTCACTTTGGCTACATTGTCGAGTACTTGAAGTGTATGATAAAAATTATCCTTGTGAGACTTATCGTCAACAGTATCTACACCTTGAAGCTCGACCATCTCCGGGAAAAACTCATGGATCAATTTACCTGCAAAAAGCAATTTAAAGCCGTAAGAAGGAGTAGGCGTTTCAATGATTTTATTTAGCTCGGTAATGATTCTTTCAGCGGATACAATCTTAAGGCGGGCTGCATTGTCTTGAATAGCAAAAAAGGTATCTGCTTCAATATCGAAATTAAGTTGAGCTGCAAATCGTACCGCCCGCATCATCCGAAGAGGATCATCCGAGAAAGTTACATTGGGTTCTAGGGGTGTTTGAATGTTTTTTCTTTTCAGGTCCTTTTGTCCGTTGAAAGGGTCCAATAATTCCCCGAAATCCTCTTGATTGAGGGAAATAGCCATCGCGTTAATCGTGAAGTCCCTCCGCTCCAAGTCTTCCATCAAAGTACCGTCTTCCACGATTGGCTTTCTGCTTTCGGATCGATAAGATTCCTTCCGGGCTCCCACAAACTCGAGTTCATAATCTCCCCAATTGATCATGGCAGTCCCAAAATTCTTGAAGATTGATACAGGAACATCTTTTCCCAAAGCCTTTGAAACTTCTTTGGCAAGTGCAATTCCACTACCCACGCAGGTAAAATCGATATCTTTATTTTCTCTTTCCAAAAGTAGATCACGAACGTATCCGCCTACTACGTAAGTGGGAAGCCCCAGTCTTTGACCTGCCTCTCCTACAATTTTGAAAATTGAATTTTGATCTAGTTTCTCTTTAAAATTCATCCCTTGATGATTTTCACATCCCCTTCTGGGCTTAAAAATAGCTCTTTCAAATTAGGACTAAAAAGCGGAAAAAGCTCCTTCACCTGTAAGTCAACAGGGCTTTTTACATTTTCCCATCTAGCCATGAGGATTTTACTAGCTTGAAACAAAAAACCATTCCAGGCCTTATCCCTGATCAATGCAAAGCGAATCTTTCCATTTTCAGGCAATCCTTTGGGAAGTAAGTCAGATGCCGGGCTGTGATAGATGGTTGGTTTGGAAGCATAATCTACGATATCTAAAGATACCTCCGAAAACTGCTCTGCTACCGATCTAATCTGAAAAACATCAAACAAAAGAAATACCCAGTCAGACCCCAAATCCTCCTGCCAGGTGTCTGCATACTGGAAATGAATGACACTTCCATTTCCTTCCTTGATGAATAGACTGCCCTTGGTTTTTAATGTTTCGAGTAATGGTTTGTAATCCAATTTCTATTGATTTTTTGCAAAATTAATCAGATATCTGAGAGCTTACAGATTAATAGAAAAAATGTACTCCTTAAAAAGAATAAATTACCCGAATAGAAAAGGAAAAATATTTTTGAACATGTGAAATCAACCAAAAATGAAGTAATAAAAAAAGCGGAACTAGTCCGCTTTTATCAAAATAAATAGGTGATATTTAACCTCTTAGCCAGTTGATAAATGTCTGATAACCAATACCGATCTCTCTAGCAAAAGCAGCTTTGGTCTTTTTACCGGTAGCTTCTACCTTCTTCCACTCTTCAAGAATTTTTGATTTTTCTTGATCAGAGAAAGTTCTTCTTTTGGATGTTTTAGTACCTGACTGTCCTGTGATTAAACCAATTAGTTCATTTAGGTCATTTAAAAAACGTCCGTCTGTTAGATGCAATCCTGCATTCTCCAATTTTTTAATAACATCATCTTTTGGGTTTACAGGAGTAACTGCAATACCTCTGGCAGCAGCTTCGTGAAGATCTACTCTTTTACCTTCAGAAGTTACATAAATAAAACCATCATTCTTTTTAAGATCTGCAATTGCTTCTTTAATAAGTTCTCTCATAATCGTTTTTGTTTTTAGGTAAAAATGATGGAGCAATATATTATTTCATAATGAGAATGAAAAAGCTTTCTGATATTTTATATAAAAATAATTAAAAACTATTTACTATTTATTTCTTGATAGAGTATTAGCACTAATCATTGAACAACAAAAGAGGTAAAATGCTAAACCAAAAAGTTTACTCTAAAGCATAAAATTAAAAAGTTTTAACATAGATAGGTTGGATTATATTACAAATTCGTTGAATTACATTTTATATCTATAGCTAAAAATACTGTTTGACCAATCACGAAGAAAAAGAAAAAATTAGGCGATCGTAGTTGGATTTTTTAGCTCAGAAAAAATCTCCGTTCAGTTCTTTCTCGGATATTTTCCGTAATTTTGAGCCCCATAAGAATCCAAATAGAAACAACACGCTCACTCCATTCTTATGGCCTCATCAACCAAATACATTTTCATCACCGGAGGAGTTACCTCCTCATTAGGAAAGGGTATTATTGCCGCTTCTTTAGGCAAATTACTCCAGTCCCGTGGCTTTTCTGTCACTATCCAGAAATTCGACCCCTATCTAAACATTGATCCAGGCACTCTCAATCCATACGAACATGGAGAATGCTATGTGACAGATGATGGAGCGGAAACTGATTTGGACCTTGGCCACTATGAGCGATTTCTAAATACCTCTACCTCCCAAAGCAACAATGTCACGACAGGGAGGATTTACAACAATGTCATTACCAAAGAGCGTAAAGGAGAGTTTTTGGGAAAAACCGTCCAGGTCATTCCTCATATTACAGACGAAATCAAAAACAACTTTTACAAGCTAGGCCAAGAAGGTAAGTATGATGTGATCATCACCGAAATCGGAGGTTGCGTAGGCGATATTGAATCTTTGCCATTCATTGAGGCAGTTCGACAAGCTCGATGGGATCTTGGCCCCAATAATTTCTTGGTTATTCATTTGACGCTCATCCCCTACCTGAAGGCTGCGAAAGAGCTCAAGACAAAGCCGACTCAGCACTCCGTAAAGCAACTCCTAGAGGCTGGTATTCAACCTGATATCTTAGTATGCCGGACCGAATATCATCTTCCCGCTGAGGTAAAGAAGAAATTGGCGCTTTTCTGCAACGTACAGCTAAATAGTGTCATCGAAGCGATGGACGCTGATACTATTTATGATGTGCCACTTTTAATGAAGAAAGAAAAGCTAGATGAACGCGTATTGTCAAAGCTTAAGCTTTCGTCCAAACAAAATACAGACTTGGATGAATGGAAGGACTTTTTGGGTAAACTCAAAAATCCAACGCAAGAAGTCACTATCGGGCTTATCGGAAAATATGTTTCCTTACCCGATTCCTATAAATCCATTATTGAAGCTTTCACACATGCAGGGGCATCCGTAGAATGTCATGTAAACTTAAAGTTGATCTCATCCGAAGAAATCAATCTGGACAATTTCAAATCAAAGCTCAGTGACTTGGATGGGATTTTGGTAGCACCCGGATTTGGTGAAAGAGGATTTGAAGGCAAAATCGAAACGGTCCGCTATGCACGGGAAGAGAAAATTCCGTTTTTTGGAATCTGCCTGGGCATGCAAGTGGCAGTGATAGAATTTGCAAGAAATGTCCTACAGCTACCAAATGCAAACAGTACGGAAATGGACGAAAACACCCCGCATCCTGTCATAGATTTGATGGAAGAGCAGAAACAGATCGAGCAAATGGGTGGAACAATGCGATTAGGTGCGTATACTTGCGAACTCAAAAGAGGAAGTAAGGCCTATCAGGCCTACGGAACCAAAAAAGTTCAAGAACGACATAGACATCGCTATGAGTTTAACAACAAATACTTAGAGCAGATAGAAAGAGCAGGAATGCTTGCTACGGGTAAAAATCCTGACACGGGTCTTGTAGAAATTATGGAGATCAAAAACCATCCTTGGTTTGTAGGCGTTCAATTTCATCCCGAGTACCGAAGCACCGTCTTGAACCCACAGCCTCTTTTCGTGAAATTTATTGAAGCGGCGATAGAAAATAAAAAATATAAGTAAGTAGTCCCGGTAATCCCGGGCAATAGCATTTATGGATAGAAATCAAGCGACAGGACTGATATTATTTGCAGCAGTCATCCTTATTTACTCGATTTTCTTTGCCTCGGGGCCTGAAATTGATCCAAGTGAAGAAACCATCGCAGTAGAAAACACCGTAACTCCCAATCAGGGAAGTATTGAAGAATTCCCGCCGATCCAAAAGGAAGAAACCGACTCCCTATCAGAGGACAAAATCAACAGATATGGTGTCTTAGCCACACTTACTCTCGGTAAGGAGGAGATAGTCACTATGGAAAATGATGTCATCAAAGTCGATGTATCCACCAAAGGCGGCACCATCAAAAATGTAGAGCTAAAGGAGTACAAAACATGGGAAGGCAAGCCCCTGCTTCTTTTGGATGAAGAGTCATCCTCCATGTCTCAAAAGCTAGAGACTACCAAAGGCCCTGTTCTTTTGGAAGATTTCTATTTCTTTCCCGAACTGACTTCAGAGACTTCAGAGGATGGCAAGCAGATCCAAGTTCTCACACTTCAGACTGGAACGGAAAGCGGTACTTTATTGCACCGGTTTGAATTAGTAGAAGGGTCATTTCAAGTCAAAAAGTCTTTCGAGATTAACGATTATCAAGGGGTTTTTACCCAAAACCACTTAAGCATTTCTTGGAATGATGTGGCGAGAGCCCATGAGCAGGATTTGGCTGAGTCTCGTAGAAAAACAGAAGTCAACTACTACACAGCTGAAGGTTCCTATGAAAACCTTGGCGTAGGAGATTCTCCAGAGGCCGAGAGCCCAACCGAAGCTGTAAAGTGGATTGGTTTTAGCCAGCGCTTTTTTACGGCAGGGATTATAGCTGACCAAAATTTCTCCAATGTTAATGTAGCTCAAAGCACCCCAACAGATAGTGCCTTTGTCAGACAAATGGAAGCAAGTTTTGACGTTCCTTTGACAGAGGGAAAGGCTGATTACACCTTTTACTTTGGGCCAGATCGATATAAAGTACTTAAGCAAGTAACAGAAGGGTTTGAGAAAAACGTTGACATGGGTTACTTCTTTGTCAGTTGGGTGAATAAGTACATCATTGTTAATCTATTCGCATTTCTTGAGAAATACTTCAGCAATTATGGAGTAATCATCATTTTGATCGTATTGATTATCAAGTTGGCCTTATCTCCTCTTACCTATAAGTCCTACATCGGCATGGCAAAAATGAGGGTGATAAAACCTGAAATCGACGAGCTTAAAGAAAAATACGGAGAAGATCCAACCAAGATGCAGCAAGAGCAAATGAAGCTATTTTCGCAACTTGGCGTTTCGCCAGTAGCGGGCTGTCTTCCTTTACTCTTCCAGATGCCCTTCCTTTTCGCGATGTTCTTCTTTTTCCCGAACTCGATCGAACTTAGGCAAGAATCCTTCCTGTGGGCCAATGATCTTTCTACCTATGATGAGTTTATCAAACTACCATTTACCATCCCATTTTATGGTTCTCACGTCAGTTTATTTACTCTACTGATGACCATTTCGCAGATTGTTTACACCCACTTCAACAATCAGCTGACTACGGCCACTGGCCCGATGAAAAATTTGGGCTACATCATGCCCGTAATGTTCATGTTTATCCTGAACTCTTATCCAGCAGGCTTGAGCTTTTACTACTTCGTTTCTAATATGGTGACTTTTGGTCAGCAGGCATTGATCAAGCTATTTGTAGACGATGAAAAGATTCGCCAAAAAGTAGAAGCCAATAAGGTCAAAAACGCAAATAAGAAGAAGTCTAAGTTCCAACAAAGACTAGAAGATGCCATGAAGGCTGCCGATGCAAATCGGAAAAAATAAATAAGAAAGGGCTTCGGCCCTTTTTTTGTGGATTAGGCTGATTCGTTTTTCGAATCAAATTAAGTATCACTTGAGAAACTTTAACAATCAGGCATGCCATTCTCCGCTAACTTTGTTATCTTCTTGATCTTCAATCAAAACAAATAATCTAGCCTAGAACAGCATTCAAAAAAACCAAGTGATTATTTGAACTGCTTCCTAGAAAAAAGAAAAAAATGAGTCGACAGAGCCGGGATTTTGTTTAATATTGAAGTTAAATTTATCGTATCATCATGGGAAAAATCATTGCAATCGCCAACCAAAAAGGTGGAGTAGGAAAAACTACTACCGCGATGAATCTTGCTGCCAGTTTGGCGGTTTTGGAGTACAAAACCTTGGTGATTGATGCTGATCCACAGGCAAATACAACTTCAGGCCTTGGGCAAGACCCAAAATCCATCAGTACCAGCATCTATGAGTGCATGGTGGATGGAATTCCCGTCGAGGAAATCATCATCCATACCGAAATCGAATACCTTGATCTAGTTCCATCACATATTGACTTGGTCGGTGCCGAGGTAGAGATGATCAATATGGAAAACCGCGAGGAGAAGATGAAGGAAGTTATTTCTGGATTGAGAGATAAATACGACTTCATCATTATTGACTGTTCGCCTTCCTTAGGCTTGATTACGATCAATGCACTGACTGCGGCCAATTCGGTAATTATCCCTGTGCAATGTGAATATTTCGCATTGGAAGGTCTAGGTAAGCTTTTGAATACGATCAAGATCATCCAAACCAGACTCAACCCTGATTTGGAGATCGAAGGAATTCTTTTGACCATGTATGATGTGAGACTCCGCCTATCTAATCAGGTTGTAGAGGAAGTTCGCCTCCATTTCAAAAACATGGTATTCGAAACCATCATTCCAAGAAATGTGCGATTGGGCGAGGCACCAAGCTTTGGATTGCCGGCTATTGCTTTTGATGCAGAAGGAAAAGGATCCATTGCTTACCTCAACTTGGCCAATGAGATTGCTGAGAAAAACGGACTAAAAAAACCAGAACAAGCTCATGGCTGATAATAAACCCAACCGAAAGAAAAGTGCACTTGGTCGCGGCCTAGGAGCCCTTCTTCAGGATAGTCCTGCTAAAAATAAAGGAGAAGAGATCCTTCCTGAAGTTCAGAAGACCGGCATCTTTGAATTGGAGCTTTCTCAAATTCAGGTCAATCCTTTTCAACCTCGGACCCACTTCGACAAAGAAGCGCTTGAAGAACTTGCAGAATCCATTCGCGTCCAGGGAATTATTCAGCCAATCACAGTTAGAAAACTGGATCAGAACGAGTATCAACTGATCTCAGGTGAGCGGAGATTTCAAGCATCCAAGCTTGCCGGCTTGGTAAAGATACCTGCCTATGTAAGGACAGCCAATGATCAGCAAATGCTGGAAATGGCCTTGATCGAAAATATTCAGCGGGAAAATCTTAATGCGCTAGAAATCGCACAATCCTATCAGCGACTTTTAGCTGAGTGCAATCTCAAGCAAGAAGAACTAGGCGACCGGGTAGGAAAAAACAGAACTACTGTCAATAATTATCTACGATTACTGAAACTCCCTCCATCGATTCAAGCAGCTATTCGAGATCAAAAATTATCCATGGGGCATGCCCGGGCACTTATCAATGTAGAAGACATTGACAAGCAATTGGCGATCTTTAAGAAAGCAATTGATGAGGAGCTAAGTGTAAGAAAAGTAGAAGCCCTCGTCAAGGCATTGAATGAGGCACAACCAAGCAAAAAGGAAAAGCCCGAATTAGATCCTGTCAAAAAATATGAGTTGAACAAGCTTCAGCAGCGACTAGCATCTCATTTTGGGACAAAAGTGGCTCTCAAATCTGACCCAAAAAACCGGGGAGAAATCAAAATCCCTTTTCATTCAGCATCTGACCTCAATAGAATTCTCGAAATTCTTGAAATCATTTGATTTTGCGCAGCCATCTACTTTGTAAAAGAATCCTCTCCAACTTAAGTCGCATTGGAGCGATGGGGGTTCTCTTTTGGCTTTTGGCTTATTCCGCAGCTTCTGCACAGCAGGATACCATACGAGTAGAAGAGCGAAAAAGTAAAAGGGAAAAACCTGATTACTCTTCTTTACCAAAAAACCCAAGAAAAGCCACTATGCTATCAGCTATTTTACCTGGAGCAGGACAGGTTTACAATGGTAAAGCATGGAAAGTCCCAATCCTTTATGCTGGGTTTATGGCTGATATTTATTTCATTGGCTACAATAACAGAAGATACCAAGTTTTCAGAGAAGCGCTATTTGCCTTTGATGATGGGGAACCCAATTTATTCCCAAGTCTGAATCGGGATGCTTTAGTCCGAAATGTAGATTATTGGAGGCGAAATCGAGACTTGACTATCCTGCTGCTTGGAGTCATCTACGCCTTGAATATCATTGATGCAAATGTGGACGCACACCTTTCCGGCTTTGATATCTCAGACGAACTCAGTCTTGCTATTGAACCAAGCATGCAACAATTCGCAGCCCAAAACCAATCGTTGGGCATAAGTGTAAAATTGAAATTCAAATAAATGAACATTATAATTCTAGGATATGGGAAAATGGGGAAAATAATCGGTGAAATAGCCGAATCCCGTGGTCATTCCATCCTTGCCAAAATTGACGAAAACAACCGAGAAACGCTCAATGGCTTGGATCTATCCAAAGTCGATGTAGCAATCGAGTTCAGCCAACCTGAAGCTGCTGTCACCAATATAACTTGGTGCCTTGAGAACGGAATCCCAATTGTATCAGGTACAACGGGGTGGTTAAAACACAAGCCCAACATAGAGAAATTAGCAATCGAGAAAGGCACTCCTTTCTTCTATGCCTCAAATTTTAGTATCGGTGTAAACGTATTTTTTAAAGTCAATCAGTATCTTGCCAAACTGATGGGTGAAACAGCTAGCTACCAGGTAGAAATAGAGGAAATTCACCATACGGCTAAAAAAGATGCTCCTTCTGGCACTGCTATCACTCTGGCAGAGGGTATCTTGGAAGCCCAGAGCGGCTTGAAGGGCTGGTACTTGTCCGGGGAAGCGCCCGAAAATGGACAAAAACTTCCGATCATTTCTAAGCGCATTGATCCGGCACCTGGCACACATATCATACGCTATCAATCTGAAATTGATGATATTGAGATCAGCCACACAGCTCACAGTAGACAGGGATTTGCGCTTGGCGCGGTTTTAGTTGCCGAATGGATACCTGGAAAAAGTGGAGTATTGAATATGAATGATTTTCTGTCTTTTTGAATATTAAAGTATGAGTTCGAAGAATAAAAAGAAAAAATCTGCTGCGAGGGAATGGCTCGACGCCTTGGTTTTTGCAGTAGTAGCGGCCAGTTTGATCCGCTGGTTATTGCTGGAGCCTTTTACCATTCCTACAGCTTCTATGGAAAAGTCCCTATTGGTGGGAGACTTCCTTTTTGTAAGTAAAATGCACTATGGGACTCGGATTCCCAAAACACCTTTACAGGTACCACTAACCCATCAAAAGATTTGGGGAACGGAAATTCCCTCCTATTCTGATGCTATCCAGTTACCTTACATGAGACTACCTGGCTTTGCCGATGTAGAGCGAAATGACGTTGTTGTATTCAATTACCCAGTGGAATTTGAATACCCCAATGACCTGAAAACCAACTATATCAAACGAGCAGTCGCTGTTCCGGGTGATGAATTGGAAATCAAAGATGGGGATCTCTACATCAATGGCGAACTAGCCATGAAACCCGAAGAAATGCAATTTTCCTACGATGTCTTAACCAGTAGGATGCTAAATGCAGATTTTTTCGCTGATTATGGAATTAACCCGGCAAGCTTCATGGCTTTATCAGATGGCTCAGGGTATATTGTGTTTGCTACTGATCTGGTAATTGACAGATTAAAGGAATCTCCTCTGGTCACAACAGTAAGAAAGCGAATCATGTCACCAAGAGGCGAGGACAGAATTTTTCCTGATGGAATGAAGATGGGTTGGAACAGAGATCAATATGGTCCTTTGACCATTCCCGGAGAAGGTACAACGATCGAATTGAATGCAGATAATATCTTGCGATATGGCTCCACCATCAAAAACTATGAAGGACACGAGCAGGTAGAGATCAGAGAAAATGAACTTTTGATCAATGGACAAAAAGTTGATAGCTATACCTTCAAGCAAAACTATTACTTCATGATGGGAGACAATCGTCATGATTCGCTTGATTCACGCTATTGGGGTTTTGTTCCCGAAGATCACGTGGTAGGAAAAGCCTGGTTCCTTTGGCTTTCACTGGATGAGTTCGAGTCATTCTTCAACAAAATCCGTTGGAGCAGGATATTTAAAAGCATCGAATAAATAAAAGGCCCTTTGAGGGCCTTTTATTTTTCTGTTGATATCACCAATCAATTGATTTCAAACCTTTCTGCTCTAAATAAGCATTGGCCTGAGAGAAATGGCGACACCCTAAAAACCCGCGATGAGCAGAAAGCGGGCTCGGGTGAGGAGCTTTCAATACCAGATGCTTAGACTGATCGATTAGGTCAGCCTTTTTTCCCGCATAGGCTCCCCAAAGCAGGAATACCACATTGGATTTGCCATCGCTGATCCGTTGGATCACCCGATCTGTAAATTCCTCCCAACCTTGTTTTTGATGTGAACCTGCCTCGCTCTTTCGGACAGTAAGTGTGGCATTCAACAGAAAAACACCTTGTCTTGCCCAGCAGGTTAAATCTCCATTTGGAGGCATGGCTTTTCCTATATCCGATTGGATTTCTTTGAAAATATTTAGAAGACTTGGAGGAAAAGGAATGCCCGGCTTTACCGAAAAGGAAAGCCCATGTGCTTGTCCGGGACCATGATATGGATCTTGTCCAAGTATGACGACTTTCACTTGATCAAAGGGACACTGATCAAACGCGTTGAAAATAAATTTCCCAGGTGGGAAAACTGGCCCTTTCTCGTATTCAGACTTTACAAATGTCACTAGTTTTTTGAAAAACTCTTCCTCAAAAATGTCGTTCAAAACATTATTCCAGGAATTTTCAATTTTTACTTTCATAGGTAAGAGTATTGATTTTCAAAGGCTTCATTGTATATTTGGAAACTTTTAATATTATTAAGAATGGTCACAGCAATCACTCAGGGAATAGAAGTCAGTATAGAAGTCACCTATCAGGCCGAATTTTCTAGCCCTCTACAACATCATTATGTTTTCACCTACAAGGTAACCATTCATAATAAAAGTGACATTACCGTTCAATTGTTGCGAAGGAGATGGGAAATTTCTGATGCAGCGGAAAACCGAAAAATTGTGGAAGGTGATGGAGTGGTCGGACAACAGCCCACGCTAGAACCCGGACAAAGTCATAGCTATGTATCAGGATGTAATCTTCGTTCTGGCTTGGGTAAAATGAAGGGGAGCTACACCATGCGAAAAGTCTATAATGAGAAGGAATTCGATGTAGAAGTTCCTGAATTTCAAATGATTGCTAATATTTTTCACAATTAAGATTTCTTGATCAAGAGTCTGTTTCCATTAAAAGGGTATTTTCAATATTGGCTTGAAAAAAAAAACAAAGCCTCTTTACAAAACCCCCACCTTGTTTCTTTAGTCTCTGAGTTGGAAATTTTTCTTAAGGAAAGAAAACACCTGGATTTTGACATCGAAGATTGGCGGGCCCAGTTACTTCAAAATCATCAAACTATTGAGGTCTTAGATCTGGGAGCAGGTTCTAAAAAAGTACCGTCTAATCGACGAAAAATCTCCGCAATTACAAAATACTCGACATCGGGAAGAAAATTCGCCCAACTCTACCAATACTTTGCCTCACTCACACCAGCTAATCACCTTTTGGAATTGGGAACCTGCATGGGCCTCACTACCCGATACCTACACCGGGTTGCGAAGGAAAAGCTGGCTACCTTCGAAGGCTCAGAAGCAATCCAAAATACTGCGAAAAGAGGCATGGAAAGCAGCCAAATAGAGTTTATTCTTGGAGATATTAGCGATACCCTGCCAACGTATTTGTCGGAAAATAATCAAGTGGACTTTGCGCTGTTAGATTCATCACATACTTATCAAAAAACCATAGAATTTACAGATTTACTGATGAAGCATTGTGACTCAAAAAGTATTTTGGCAATAGCTGATATCTATTGGTCCAAAGGAATGAATCGAGCCTGGCAGGAGCTAAAATCACGAAAAGAAGTCCAATTGAGTCTGGACTTTTATGAATGCGGGATTTTGATTTTTGATTATCCCGGAGAGAAAACTCACTTGATCCTAGACTATTGATTTTGAAGCATGAAAAACAACTCTACCCCCCTTCTCGGAGGAATGGAGTTGTAGCAGGGCTCCATTTTTATTATATCGAAGTATTTAGAAAATAGCTTTTCATAGTCCCTTATTTTCCCACCAAATGGAGGGCCTTGCCTTTCAAATTCTATAGAAAACAACACTCCGACAATCTTTCCATTTGGCTTCAAGAGTGTTTTCATTTTTTCACAATATGCCTCCCGCTGGTCGGGATGCAATGCACAAAAAAATGTCTGCTCTAAAATCAGGTCATAATCTCCTTTGTGGGTAAAAAAATCTTCGTTTAATAAGTTTTCATCTGGAAATTGAGGATTGGACTTCCTAAACTTTGTTAAAGGGTATTTAGCGAAATCCAGCAAAAACGTATTCTGGAAGCCTTTTTCAAATGCATAAGCGGCTTCATGCCCATTCCCTCCGCCTGGTATCAACACTTTGATATCCCGATTCTCAATTTGGTCTAAATATTGTACTAGCGGTGTAGAAGCGTAACCGATATCCCAGCCCGTGGCACCTTGCTCATAGCGCTGGGTCCAGTAGCTCTCATCCAAATAATTCATCAAGCCCTAAGTAGTTATGGACTCAAATTTTGAAAAAGATTCTCAACCAAAAAAAGACCAAGGCAAAAATATCATCATCATTGTCTTGGTGCTACTTGTAATCATTAGTGGGATCAAGTTATACACTGATTACGTAGACCGCACCAAAAAGACTGAAGAAATATTACTTCTGTCTACCGAAAACAATCAGCTCAACCAGCGTCTAGATTCGGTGACTTACCAGCTGAATCTGCGTATTCAGGAAATCGAGAAGTTGGGTGGAGATATCGCCGCGCTTGAAGAAGTACGCGACCAGTTGATAGCCGAGCGAAACTCCAATCGACAGCGCACCGCCAATGAAATCGCCGAACTCAATCGCCGAATTCAGTCATACAATGGTATGCTGCAGGAAAAGGATCAGGAAATTCTTGAGTTGAGAGCAATGAACCAACAGCTATATGCTGAGAATCAAGATCTCAAAACGACCCAAGCTGAAATCGAGGAAGAGGTTGCTCAACTGAACCTTCAGAAAGAGGATCTTCAGGCAAAGGTCAATGTTGCCTCCATGCTGAAAGCAGAAAATATCACCATTGCAGCTATCAACAGAAGAGGTAAAGAACGGGTAGAGACCACCAAAGACTTTAGAAACCGACAGATCGAACGGATCAAAATCAGTTTCAATTTCTCTGATAACAAGGTAGCTCAGCCAGGCCCTAGAAACGTCTATGTTCAGATTCTTGCTCCGAATGAGCAACCGATCTTTGATGTGGCCAAAGGATCAGGCACATTCACTGTGAATGGAGCCGAGCAGTTCTATACCGTCAAGCAGGACATCCTTTTTGATAATACCGGAGAACCGCTAACCTTCTACTACGAAAAGGGATCTGACTATGTCTCAGGAGACCATGAAGTCCGTATCTTTGTGGATGATTATCAGATTGGATCCAGAACATTCTCAGTGAAGTAAATCATCACAGACATGTCTTTTAAGCCTCTCAAATTCAGAGAGGCTTTTTTTATTGGGTGAGAAAATAGATAACAGATGTTATTTGGATAAAACCTAAAATCAACCTACTTTTGCGGTCTGTTTAATAAATTTCACACAAACACATTCAAAATGTTCCAAAGAAATTACGAGACGGTATTCATTTTAACTCCCGTTTTGTCTGATGTTCAGATGAAGGATACTGTCGACAAGTTTGTAAACTTGTTAAAAGAAGAGGGGGCAGATGTGATCAATGTGGAAAATTGGGGTCTTAAGAAGATGGCTTACGCTATTCAGAAGAAGACAACCGGTTTTTACGTATTGGTTGAGTACAAGGCGGATCCTACAGTGATCAAAAAGTTGGAGACTGAATTCCGACGTGACGAGAAAGTAATGCGATTCTTGACCACCGTATTGGACAAGCATGCGATCGCTTACGGAGACAGAAGAAGAAAAGGAGAGTTTAACAAAAAATCCGAAGCTAAGGAGGAAGCTGCCCAATGACACTATTCAACGAACCAATCAACAGAGGCGAAGTAAAGAAAAAATACTGCCGATTCAAGAAGCACGGGATCAAGTATATCGATTACAAAGACCCTAACTTCCTTTTGAAATTTGTCAATGAGCAAGGAAAGATCCTTCCAAGAAGATTGACTGGTAACTCTGCAAAGTATCAGCGTAAAGTTGCACAAGCAGTTAAGAAAGCTAGACATTTGGCTTTACTACCATTTGTAACTGACGGATTGAAGTAATTCACATCATCCTATCATTCTAAAAGCTAAACAGAAATGGAAATTATACTAAAAACAGACATCAAAGGTCTCGGCTATAAAAATGATTTGGTAAGTGTGAAGCCTGGATATGGACGCAATTACCTCATCCCTCAAGGATATGCCGTTTTGGCCACTTCTTCTAATAAGAAGATCCTAGCTGAAAACATTAAGCAAGCCGCTCACAAAGCTGAGAAAATCAAAGCAGATGCTGATGAGATCGCAAGCAAGCTTTCTGGCGTAACGCTTGAAATCAAAGCTAAAATCGGTGAAACTGGAAAAATCTTCGGAAAAGTAACCACCCTTCAAATTTCTGACGCCTTGGCAGCACAAGGATTTGATATTGATCGAAAGAAGATCGCTATCAATACTCCTGTCGACGGTGCCGGTGAATTTGTCGCAGAGGTTGACCTTCACAGAGAAGTAAAAACAGACGTAAAATTCGTAGTAGTCGCAGAGTAATCTCGACTTGATAAAAATAAAAAAGGGCTGAAATTCAGCCCTTTTTTTGTTTAGTTTAGTACCAAGATCTTCTCTAGGTCTTCCACCAATTTCTTGGAAACAGCACGGCTGTTTTTTTCACGAGCTGCTTTGAAAAGTTCCAAAGCCTTCTCTGACTTTTCTACCAGACCAACCGGATTTTGGTCATTCTTGTAGCTAAACCAGCACCAAGACAATTCAGCTGCTAAAGATTCTCCCACCTTCAGCTTCTCCAGCTTGCTGACTGTTTCAATTACAGTCTTTTCCATTTTTTCTACTTTCATAGCTTTCGAGTTGTGTTTTCTTAAAATTCGAAGCAAAACAAGGTAAATATTTTCATTTTATCAATATAAGTAACTGAATATTAACAGTATTGTAATTTTTCAATCGATTGCGAAGAAAAAATTAAGCGATATTATTTCATATTTTTTTTATTGACCTAATGAAAAAGTCTTTAGTTTAAGTAAATAATTGAAAAATCTTTCATTTCTAGCTTGGAAAAAAAAATACAGAATTCTACCTTTGTGTCACTTTAAGGGAGGTCGCAAGGACTTCCGTCTCAAACTGGTCTATGGTGTAACTGGCAACACGTCTGATTTTGGTTCAGAAGAGTCTAGGTTCGAGCCCTAGTAGACCAACAAAAAGCCCTAATTCGAAAGATTTAGGGCTTTTTTGCTTCTAGCATCCTGAGGCGATAAGCATTCATCGCATTCTTACCTAGCTGCTCACTTAGCTTATAATTAGCCAAGGCTCCGACAGGTGCTCCTACGAGAGGAATGAGCTGAGCAAGCTTAGCCAAGTCAATATAATCCCGATAGTCCAGCTGAAAGGTACGCCAATCAAACTCATCATAAGTCTTCGGAAGATTCTCTTTAAACGAATCCCAATTTTCTATACGCTCAATCAGTTCGTTCCGACGTTTTTGAGAGGAGAAGCTTAGCTGAAAAACATAGAGCAAAAAAAGTCGCTCCTGATAATTCTTGGTATCATATCCATAGAGAGCAGCTATATCGAAGAGCATTTTCATCTTGATCGCTAGGAAAGCTGGAAAATCCGCAAAACCCATTAGAATCCCTCCTGCCCCTGTGATAGCCCCCTCTGCAGAAGCCGAATTACGGTACCATTTGATTCGGGTTCGCACTTTCATTTCACGCTCTTTCAAAGAAAGGCTTTCAGAAGCTTTCGGTACAATCCAAGAGGATCCTGTAATGACAGCTTTGACTATATTCTCAATGGCAGCGGTGACTACTTTGTGAATTTTATCTGGGATAATCTGATTAATTTTTCGCTGTACACCGTGAGTCAGCCTACCTCCTATGGAAGGTGGTTTTTTCATCATATATAACCATGATGTAAGTTCTGCCTGAACGTAGTGCTGATAAGTATCCATACCTCAATAAACGAAATTGATGAGAGGAGTTTAAACTTTGCTGAAAAAAAGCCATATCCTTATTAGAATATGGCCTTTCATTCCGGAATCTTGATTATTATTTATAGAGCCCGTTAAACAACATTTTGAATGTCCCATGTGACTGTGCACGGAAGGTAATTTCAGGTCCAAAGGCATAGAATTTACCCTTTCCTAAGCCTGCTTCAAAAGCTGTCACTCCGTTTCTGAGATAAGATTGACCCCAAGCCCAGCCACTTCGAAGCGGCTCTTCTTCCCCAAACCAAGCGATCGCTTTCACTCCTTTATTACTTGCTTCGGGAGTAAGCTTGAATACTGGAGATCGGTTGAACATGATATAAGATGTTGATCCCATTCCGTAATTGATAGGCTGGCTGTTATCTACATGCATCTCCAAGACTGACCCTGGAATATAGTATTTCTCTCCACTAAGCGGACTCTCTTCTCCATCGGCGTTCATTTCTACGAGCGCATCTTTGACTGGTAGACCCAGATGAAAAGCCAACTCAGTAGCCGACCCAACTGTGATCACTTGCCCTCCTTTTTCAATAAACTCTCTGACTGCAGGAACTGACTCTTGAGCGGTGAAATTACCAAGCATGTGATGGTATTGCTCGTCAATTTCAGACTCATCGGGCTGCGAACGACCTCCACCACGGCTTCCAACCGAAGGGATTCCAGGCCCAATGAAAAGAAGCACATCATAGTTTTCATTCAGGTTACCTGCATTGATTTCTTTTGGAAACACCTGCTTAAAATCAAAATGAAACTGCTCTAGCATCCATCTTACCCAACCGGACGGCATAGATCCACCATAATAATCATACAAACCTATTCTTGCGGGGCTTATTTCTTTCAGTTCTCTTGGCTTGGAGCTTGGCTTGCCATAGACACCATACTCTTGGGCAGCTTTTTGTAAGACCACTTTACCAGCTAAGCCAACATAAAATGACCCTGCTGGCAAACCATCCACTGTATCGGTAGTTCTGAAAACCTTCACTTTCGCTTTCAATAGATCATTTACAGCCATGAAGGCATTATTTCCACGCACATCAATTAAATAGCCAGAGCCATTAGCCAAGGTCTTTGCTGGGGGAGTTTGTATTTCCCCATAAGGAACTGCCTCAAAAGGCCCATCAAAGTCTTCCATGATCCGATCAATCTCTGAACCCATCTGGAAAGCTAAAGTCCAACCTGCTGCATCGTAAGGACGGATCGGAGGTCCTCCAGGATACAAGAAATCATTGGGGTGATCCTGCGGCTCAAACATGTCGATCACATGGGGACGAAATGCCTGAGCTGTCTTCACAATGTAGGAGCCAGCTGGATAGGACTTGCCATTGACATTAAAATCTTGTGTGGCTTTGTGAACTTTTATTCCTGATTTGATCAAAGCATTTAAAAACTTAATCGCAGTAGGAAAATCGGGCTGGTCTGCTGATAAAATATAGCCATAAGGGTCCTTGCGCTCCTGATCTTGGTAAACCTCCTCGTAGAACTCACGTGGCAAACCTGAGCGCCAATTTCGAGAAGCCTGCACCTTTCCTTCATCACGAGCCTTCTCATAAGCATCTTCTACTGCTTGGGCATATTTTGGATAAGGAGTCCAGGTATCCTTTTGGCCTTTCTCTATGGATCTTCTACCCATGAGATAAATATTCCTCAACAATTCATCCCCATGCCGAACCGCGTGATTGAGAATCGCATAATTCAGCGACACAGAATAATCAATAGAAGTCTTGAAGTGCCAATCTCTTGGTGTGACTGGGTATGGAGTACCATTATTCGGAATCAATCGCTCAGGGACCAAAGGCACTTGGGATGGTGTGGGATTCCCGATAATTTCGGTAAGAATACCTATCTGATTGTGATAATATGGTGTTGTACGAAGTCCACCATTCCACCAAGTAGAAAAAACTGAGCCATCTAAGCGGGTGTATCCAGGCTTGTCTTCCTGGTGCATTCGGTTGATCATCGCGGCGCCTACTGCATCTAAGCTTGTGATGATCAAAGGGTCGAAAACATGATTAAATGGATCTCGGTATGGAGGGCCTGCCACTACAGATCCTGGAGGGCCTGACTGATGATGATTGTAGATGATCTGTGGGATCCACTCTACATATTGCTGAAGCGAAATATTGGTAGCCTCAGACATATTGTTCATGTAAAAATCCCGGTTATTATCATGCCCAACATACTTTTGATAAAGAACTGGGATGTTTTGATCCCTTTTTGTCGGGTCTTCCTTTCTCATATACCAATCCGACATAATTTCCATTCCATCTGGATTCGCATGAACTAATAGAATGATGACATTTTCGAGAATCTTCAGTGTCTCCTCGTCATTACTAGAAGCGAGTTCATAGAGTGTTTGGATGAGTTGATGCGCTCCCACCACTTCATTCGCATGAAGGCCACCATCAATCCAAACCACAGGTTTCCCTTGTTTGATGAGTTCCTCTGCCTCTTCCCTCGTCATTTCAGCACGTGCGAGCTTTTGGGAAATTTCCTTGTATTTCTCCAATTGGGCAAAATTCTCGGGTGCTGTGACAATCATCATGGGTTGATTCCGCCCAAATTCAGTCTTGCCAATACTGGTCAACATGACTCGATCAGAGGCATCTGACACCTTCTTGAAGTAAGCCTCAGCTTGAGTAAAGTTTGCCAGCAAATAATCATCCCCTATTTCAAACCCAAAGTGAGACTTGGGTGTGGGCACTTGCTGGGCTTGAAGTTTTATCCCTGAGAAGAGAAAAACAAGTAGAAACAGTTTGAATAAATTTTTTGTCATAAGCTTGATTTGCGATTGATCATTTCTCTAAAATAAACTAAAAAAAAGAGGTCCTTGTAGTAAGTAACCTCTTTATCGGAATTTTTACAGGATCGGAAAAATTAGGATTCGATTTTAATATACTTTTTATAATCAGGATCATTTTTATTCTGCTGAGTCTGAAAACCGCCTGCATTAAAAATCCCCGGTTGAAGCTTCCAATCTTTTAAATCTATCTCAAGAGCTCCTATAGGTATTTTTGAAGCAACGTTTAAGGCCGATGATCCTTCTTTACCCTTTAAAACCAATTTCTGAATTTTAGAGAATCTCTCTTGAATTGTCAGATTGAATCCGTAGGCCATTTCTTGATTATTTTCTTCAAAATTGAGTGATTTGAATCTATCCAGAATAATCTTCCCGTTCCCTTCTATCCAAAGGTCTGCCTGAATCTCAGAATTACTCAAATCAACCTCAAACTGATCCCGTACAACTACTCTATTGGGAAAATAAAGCTCCTGTATTTTAGTTCCTTTTTGTTGAAAGCCAAACCGGGCCCCTTTTTTATCCATAAAAATTGGGTTAAGGATTACAGGCACCACAGATTTTGGATTGACCAAATGAGGATGATTCGAAAGCTCCACTTCTGGCTCAAACAAATTATCCAAATTGCTATACCAACTTATTCTACCCCCTTTTATTTTAACCCGAAAACCATCATTATCTGTCAATAATTGGCGAAGCCGCAGACCCTGTGGTCGATAATCAATACGCTCTGAGTAGCATGGACTTAAATCCTCATTTACAAAAAACACATTCTCAAAACGGGCCTCAGAGCATAATGAATACATACAAGTTAAAATAGAACCTTTGGGAAAAGTCCCAGATAACTCTTTAGGTTCTACATAAACCCTCTCTGCCTTACCAGAATAGCTTTTTGACAAAACAAGCTCTTCTTTTATCCCTGAATGGGGATCGAAGAGAACTACAGACATTCCTTTTTTCCAACTATCGCTTCCCAAACTTCCAACCGAAAAGGACTTTATAGTTCCAGATAGCTCATCACTTATTTCGGTCCAAAGAGGCCTGGAGGTACTACGGATCATTCCATGGATTTCCACATTCCTCATTACCATGTTTACATTGTAGTCAGTATACATTAAATGCCCTGGTGAGTCATTACCAAAGTTCCAAACAGCCTGACACCCTTCAATTACTCTTCCATTCAGAAGGTGTCCTAGAGCACTTTTTTCTACTTTCAGCTCAATTGACGAAACCGGATCATCTATAGGCTTATCCAATTCAATTTCAGTATATGTCACTCTTCGATCTCCTCGTTTTAATCTGGAAGGAGGAGAAGAATACTGCTCGGCAAATTGTGCCCAAGTCTTCCATTTTCGATTGGTTTTGATTATTTCAAACTTTTGGCCTGCAAACGTGAATACATCTCCCTTTTGGACGCTCCAACCCCAGATTTCTAAGATATTAGGGCCTTTTTTACCTATTATTCCATTCTTTGAAAAGTCATCTAGATCTTGGGAAATTATATCGCCTATTGTAGGAATTTTATCAAAGGTCTTGACCTGCCTTGCAGAAAAGGAGACACCTGATAAGTCTTCATCCCCGTGAACCAACCAATGATCCCCATTAGAATTCAACCCAACTCTATACCCATCTACAATTAGATGGACAGTTTCCGAACTTGTACTTGTTCCTCCTGTCCATTCCTGACATGCCAAATGATACCAGCTAAAATTAGGATCATCAAGTTCGATAGTTTGATGATCAAGCATTCTAAGCCTGATACCTTCAAACCTAAAGGGTTTTAGGGATTCCAATTCTATAAACCTCCCTCGCTGATCTGAACTTTCTCCTTCCCACTCTATACGCAGTCCACCACTTTGCCTGGCTTTCATATTATTCAAATCTTTCGAATACCAGTCCCCTTCAAAGCGATAGGTGCAAAACTCCTTGACATCTCTTTCGTCATGAATACCTCCACCATTACAATATCCTTGGTTGGGCATTGAAAAGGAAGTACCCGGCCGAACGAATCCCAAAGCATCTTCCATTGCCTTTCGAATACGATATTGATCTGTGTTTCTAAACCTTTTAAGCCCGTATTGATAACTGAATGCGGAAGAATCAGAAAAAATCAAGCCATTAGGAGACCCAAATTGCACTACTCGCTGTGAATAATTAGAAGGCAAAAATTGCCATTCAAAATTTATATCCACTTTTCCCATGTCCGGTAAATGGAATAGCGCTCCATTTTCGCCGAAGGTTTCACTAAAACTGCCCGGCTGCTCCAAACCTCTCCCATATTTATCACCATTGAAAGCATCAGACCACATTAAATGAATAGCTGCTGAAGGTCCTTCCCCTAGAGTTTCAAAGTTCCACGTACTATCGGGAGGCACCACTATTTTCGGCATCCCTAATACTCCATAAACTTGTCCCGCCCTAGCTTTGAGCGTGGATTTTCTACCGATTGAGGACGCCCATGACTCGATAGCAAATCGATTGTCAAAAAAGAAGATCCCATCTTGCTTATCCATTACCTTGGGGCTTTCAAGGTTCCCTCCATTGTAAGGGAAATCAACGAGTAGATTTTTATCATCCAAAACTTCCAAAACTCGTGAGTAAACAACCGTAAGGGCTCCTGGAAAATAATTTCGCCCTCTCTCTGGATATTCAAAACTACTCCGGTGAACACGAGAAGGCTCTAACCACATTCCGATATATTCGGGTGAAAAAATACCTTCTTCTCCCTGATATGTGACTTTACAGCGATTATCACCTAGAGCTTCATATTTCAAAGTACCCCAAAACATCCGATGGAAGGCATTCCCTCCAAATTTTTCCAGCGTATCATATTCATCAGAAGAGTCAACTGGTTTGATTTCTTGGATTCCAATCTTATCCTTTTCTTTTGGTGTACTTTTTTCATCTTCTACAGCGTCTGTCACAATCGGAACCACGACCGCATCTTCAATCACTTTTTCCTCCTGAGATTCCTTTTTATCTGAAAACTCAGCCGAAAAAATTTTTCCATTGATTTCAATTGTTTCTATAGGAACAGGATTCCCATCAGCGTCATTTAGACTTATAGTTAAGTGAAGAGGTTTTGAATGGTTCATGTCAAAAAGAGTTTTAAAAAGCTGATATTCTTAAAGATACAGATTCATTGAGGTTCATAAAAAAACCTGAGCATTTTTTTTAAACATCCGAAAAATCAACAAACCATTTAGAAAATCTTTGTCCTTTCCCATCCCCATCAAAAATTCTTACTTTTGTTTCAAATCAAAACAAAACTGCTTCCTTCTAAATCAATCCATTCATGTCCGAGGTCAAAATATTTGCAGGATCAAACAGTACGGATCTTGCCAAGAAAATTTCAAAGAATTTTGGGAAAAATCTTGGCGATTTAACTCTATCAAGATTCAGCGATGGGGAAATGTCTCCAAGCTACAATGAATCCATTCGTGGATGCAATGTCTTTATTATCCAAGGAACCAATCCTCCTAGCGATAATATTCTGGAACTTTGCCTCATGATCGATGCGGCCAAGCGAGCCAGTGCTTACAAGGTCTGTGCAGTTATCCCTTACTTTGGATATGCCCGACAAGACCGTAAAGATCGACCTCGGGTATCTATCGCGGCAAAATTAATAGCCAATATGCTCACTTCAGCTGGTGCGGACCGAATCATGACCTGTGATCTACATGCTGGTCAAATTCAAGGATTTTTTGACATACCATTGGATCATTTGAATGGATCAGCTATCTTTGTGCCCTATTTGCAAATGCTGAACCTGCCTGATCTCATTTTCGCCTCTCCTGATGTGGGTGGTGTAGCTAGAGCAAGGGCTTACGCAAAGCATTTTGAAGTAGAAATGGTCGTCTGTGATAAGCACAGAAAAAGAGCCAACGAAATCGCCTCTATGCAGGTGATTGGAGATGTAGAAGGAAAGGATGTAGTTTTGGTAGATGATTTGGTAGACACTGCAGGTACACTTTGCAAAGCTGCCCAAATCATCATGGACAAAGGAGCAAAATCAGTCAGAGCAATTGCAACGCATGGAGTTCTTTCTGGAAAGGCTTATGAAAATATCGAAAACTCCGCTTTAGCAGAATTGGTCATCACAGACACGATTCCACTCAAGCAAAAATCATCCAAAATCCATGTGCTCAGTGTAGCAGACCTTTTCTCAAAGGCAATCCACGCTGTCACAGGCAATACCTCCATCAGCTCCTTATTTATTTGAAAAACCAATTTTAAATACAAATACACATGAAAACACTAGAGATTATAGGGTTTAAAAGAGCAAATCTCGACAGTGCGAGTTTGAAAGAAATCAGAGAATCAGGTAGCGTACCTTGCGTAGTGTACGGCCCAGGTATCCCTGAGCAGATTCACTTCCACAGTCCTGCTATCCTTTTCAGAGACTTGATCTACACTCCTGAGGTTCACTTGGTAGACCTTAACGTTGAAGGAACTCACATCAAGGCTGTGTTGAAAGATGCGCAGTTCCATCCAGTCAGTGAAGTTTTACTTCACGTGGACTTCATGGCTTACACTGAAGACAGACCTATCAAGTTTGAGATTCCAGTGAAAGTAGTAGGTAACTCTCCTGGTATCACAAAAGGTGGTAAACTAGAATTGAAAACCAGATCATTGAAAGTAAAGGGACTTGCAAAGGATTTCCCAGATTTCATTGAGGTTGATATTTCTAAGCTTGACCTTGGAAAGTCTTTCAAAGTAGGCGAATTGAAGCCTGAGAACTTTGAAATTCTAACCAGTCCAAATGTATCCGTCGTGACTATCGGAATTCCAAGAGCACTTCGTGGCAAAAAAGGTGGCGACGAGGAATAATCAATTAGAATCTTGATCAAATCCTGCCTCCCAAGGGCAGGATTTTTTTATTTTAATGCTACAAAGACATTCGTATGAAATATCTGATAGTAGGACTAGGTAATATTGGACCGGAATACGAGCTCACAAGGCATAATATTGGGTTTCTGACTTTGGATAGACTAGCTGAAAAAACAGGTGCAGACTGGACAAGTGACCGATTAGCCTTCAAAACTGAAATCAAGCATAAAGGGCGAACGCTACATTTGATCAAACCTACCACCTACATGAATCTCAGTGGTAAGGCCGTCAACTATTGGATGAAAGAGCTCAACGTATCGAAGGGAAATATACTTGTTTTAGTCGATGACGTTGCTATTCCATTCGGCAAATTACGAATGCGTGCCAAAGGGAGTTCTGCCGGTCATAATGGACTAAAAAACATTGAAGCGCTGTGCGGAGGGCAAGACTATCCGAGACTAAGAATGGGGATTGGAGATGACTTCCCAAAAGGGCGACAGGTAGATTATGTCTTAGGTAGATTTACTCAAAACGAGTTTGATGAGTTACCCATTATGATGGACAAAGCCATAGAAATGATTTTTGGATTCTGTACCATAGGCATATCCCAAACTATGACCCAATTTAATGACTGATTTAAAAGGGAGATTTGGAAATGACCAAATCTCCCTCTTTATTTGTATCACTTCAGGCAACTGATTTATAAAGAAGAGGCGAGAGAATAGGCTCTATGACCCTCTGGCAACCATCCCGAAATTTCTTCGGGAAAGGTGCCAAATCCTACCCAAATTGGGAACTATAAGTTGGCGTAAAATCTACCCTATTTCTGGTTCGTTTTGAATTTTTGGGAAATTCTTTAGCAGTCTTTCTAGCCTGATTTTTCCAAAAAAATTATTCTATGGCACATTTCGAAACAGAGTCAATCCGAACCCAATCCCGAACCAACGAGCGGGAACACTCAGCCCCTATTTTCCTGACATCAAGCTTTACATTCGATTCTGCTGAAGAAGCCAGAGCGACTTTTGCAGATGAAACCCCGGGAAATATTTATTCCAGGTACGCTAATCCCAATTCATCAGAATTGATCGAAAAGGTCTGTCGAGCAGAGGGAACTGAAGATGGGGTAGCTACTGCTTCTGGTATGGCAGCAATGTTTGGAAGTATAGCCTCTCTCCTCCAGCAAGGAGACCATGTCTTGGCGGCACGCTCACTTTTTGGCTCTACTCATCAATTACTCACTCGAGTCTTTCCAAAATGGGGAATCACCTCCACTTATGGAGATATTTCAGACTATCAAAACTGGGAAAAGCTTTTACAGGCAAATACGAAAATGCTCTTTTTGGAAACCCCTTCCAACCCAGGTCTGGAAATCATCGACCTGGAGTGGGCAGGAAAGTTCGCCGATGCACACAATCTGATTTTAGTAGTGGACAATTGCTTTGCGACTCCCTATTTGCAGCAGCCTGCCAAATGGGGTGCCCATATCGTCACACACAGTGCTACGAAATACATCGATGGGCAAGGACGCGTCCTAGGTGGACTGATTTTAGGCAAAAAAGACCTGATCAAAGAGGTTCAGTTTTTTACCCGCCATACGGGCCCTGCTATCTCACCTTTCAATGCTTGGATGCTATCAAAGAGCATGGAAACGCTGGCTGTTCGTATGGACAGGCATTGTGAAAGCGCATTAAAAATTGCCAGCTACTTTGAGGGGAAATCGGGCATAAATGAAGTAAAGTACCCATTCCTAAAATCTCACCCTCAACATCACCTTGCTCAAAAACAAATGAGTCAGGGAGGGGGAATAGTAACCTTAAATCTTGAGGGTGGCATCAGTCGGGCACAACGATTCATTGATCAGCTACAAATGATCTCTATCACTGCAAATCTTGGAGATAGCCGAAGTATCATTACACATCCTGCCTCTACCACACATAGCAAGCTCACTGAAGAGGAGCGGGAAAAAGTAGGGATTCATCCTGGACTTATCAGGCTATCGGTTGGATTAGAACACCCTGAAGATATTGTAAAGGATGTGGAACGAGCATTGGAAAGATCCAAATAAAAAAAGCGACCTAGAGTCGCTTTAAATTTCACCAAGTCGTATGCTTGAGTTTGGGAAAAGCCCGAATGATATCACTAAGACTGATTTGCCCTACTAATCTATTGTCTTTCAAAACTGGAAAACGGCGAATCTTAAGTTCTAAAAACTTTCCTGCTGCATCAAAAAGCGATAAATCCGGTGATAAAGTCATCACATCTGTGCTCATGTGTTCTTTTACCTTTGCAGGAAACTTCGGTGTATTGGTGTATTTCCCTTTGATGATTTCTTTCAGGCAATCTACCTCTGAGATGATTCCTACCAAGCCCCCTGATTCATCCACCACTGGGGCTCCGGAAATTTTTCTTTTTGTCAGCACCTCAAGTACCTGGTCAATGGTGTCTTCCGGATGAAATGTCACCAAATTGGTACTCATGTGATCTCTTACCAAAATGGGAGCCGGAGTATTTCTTTTTGGCTCCGCTAGTCTTACTCCTTGAAAACTTTTAACCATGATTGAGATTTTTTTAAAGTGAACTTATAAACTACTGAATTTCAGCTTATAATCCAATCATTAAATTAAAATATATATATTTTCAGATTTTTATTTTGATTTAATTAATTAATTAGAAATTTTATTCTTTATTAATAAAATTGGTCGCCACTTTTCAGAAGGTCCTTTGTAAAGGTCATTAAAATCAAAACTTCCTACCAAAATATCCAAATCCCCATCCGCATCAACATCTCCTTTTGAAAGAATCAGATAATTGGTATCAAATTGAACCTTTGGCAAATAGGGTTTAAACTGATTCTTGCCCTTATTTTCAAAGAAAATCAAATCCTCTTTTGGTTTTTGACTTTTATCTGGAAAAAAGGAAATCGCTACGATATCCAAGTCCCCATCTTGATCAAAATCAGCGACTTCCACTCCACTTGCACCATACATGGGATAAAACCAACTTTCCTCAAATTCATTTTCACCGAGATTATTGAAAATTCGCACACCATGATAGTTTTTCAAAATCTGTGATTGGTCTGCATTATCACCATTGACGAGAACAAGATCCAGCTTCCCATCGTCATTCATATCTACGAGCTGAAAATCACTGGAGCCGAATGCAGGTTGGAACTGAAGCAAAGGCCTTTCGAAAAATCTTCCCTCACCTTGATTTTCCCAAAGAAAAACACCTTCAACCGCCTGTGTCATCATCCCTACAATGTCCAGATCTCCATCCCCATCCCAATCAACCAACTCTGTCTTTCGGGCACCAAGCAGTGCCTTCAATACTACTTCCTCATTTTCATCACCCCCACCGAAAAACACACTAAGCTTCCCCAAGTGATTTCCAAATTGCGAAATCACACGATCTTGAAGGCCATCCCCATTTAAATCCCCCCAAGATACATGAACCGGACGCATTAATTTTTCCTGAATAATTTCCCTTTTCCAATCTCCCTCATTGGGAATAAATCGTACAATATTACCTAGGGAATCATTTGATGGGTCCATACGTCCCATAGTCAAGAGCTCGAAAGAACTCCCTCTCTTCGCTATAGAAACTGGAGCAATACCGGTATTCAGGGAGTCAAGGAGCGTAGGGTTTTCTGAAAGATCCAAGTGAAAAAGTTTTTTGAATCGATGCCCTAGCCAAATCCGCGAAGCACTGTCCACATGAATCATCGTGGTCAAATCAGGGTAAACGAAATCAAAGGCTGGCATCAACACCTCAAATCCAGGAATTCCCAATTCAGGCGCTATCTTTTCTTTCTGTGGAAGAGGAAAATCCGGAGCTTTGGAGAGATAATAATCCCGCAACTTCTCCCAATCATCCTTCTTAATAAGTGGAATGTCTGAATAAATCCCTGAAGGAACTCCTCGGTCTCGAGGTAGCGTTACCCCAAAATCTTCCTCAAGGTATAGGCCCATTCGCATTCGCATATCCGGCAGCACATTTTCTTTCCAGGTTATCTTATCCAAAATGGATGGATCTGGCATCAAATGGCAATTGCCACAGTACAATTCGGCTAATTTTTCCCCATCCAATTTTAGATCCATTTGGGAAAGCTGATACAAACTAGGGATGGGTTGCTTTCTTTCGGAAATAGGCTCACATGCCAAGCTTACTACTAGAAAAAGTAATACTATCAATCTTCCCTTCATTTCCCTGCCTCCAGAAATTCCTTTACCAAATTAGCGTCTATTCCCAGATGATACTTGAAATCATCCGGATTACTCGTAAAACTAACCTCAGGATTTATAAATTGATTGGGGGAAAGGACTTTTGTTTTGCATGAAGCATGGATCTCTTGAAAGTTTGAATACTTCTGAAGATGACTTACATGCTCAGGCTTTGAACCACCACCAGGCATGATGATAATTCGATCACCTGCCATTTGCAATAGCTTCTCGATCAAATCCATTCCTTCAGAGACGGAATTTCGAGCACCCGAAGTCAAAATACGTTGAAAACCTAGCTGAATAATAGCCTCCAGACTTCTTTCAGGATCTTGGCATGCATCGAATGCTCGATGAAAGGTACAGGGCTTCCCCGATGCTGCTCTAAGTAAGCTCTCGCAAGCATCATTTTGTACAGCTCCTTTAGAATCCAACACTCCAAACACAAAGCCATCAGCACCAGCTTTTCCAAGGGCCTCGATATCACGCTTCATCACCAAGAGTTCTTTTTGCGAATAGCAAAAATCTCCTCCTCGGGGACGTATCATTACAAAAACTGGAATATCCAGCTCGCTTTTCAAAACTTCCAGCATTCCTACGCTTGGTGTTTCACCCCCCTCGGGAAAATTAGCACATAACTCCAAGCGATGTACCCCAAATCGGGCAGCATCTAGAGCTGATTGTATATTAAAAACGGGTGCTTCTAGTAATATGGACATCAAAAGTGACTTTTGGAGTCAATCAATTCATTATTGGAAAGAGTAGCTTGGGCAAAGTTGAAACCAGGCTGTACGGCAAAAGCACCAACTTGCCCCTCTTTATTGATAGCTAGAAAGCCTGCTTGAATATCAGCAATATCCTTCCTGTTTTTGGAAATCAATCTTCTTACAGCCTCTTCGCAAGCTTCCTGAGGAGTTCTGCCTTGGCGCATCAACTCTACAATCAAAAAACTACCGCAGATACGAATAATTGACTCTCCCAAACCGGTTGCCGTTGCGGCGCCGACTTCATTGTCTACATAGAGTCCTGCTCCTATAATCGGGCTGTCTCCCACTCTTCCGTGCATCTTGTAGGCTAAGCCACTTGTCGTACAGCTTCCTGCAAAATCCCCTTTATCATCCATTCCAATCATTCCAATAGTATCATGATTCTCAATATTGATGACAGGTTTGTATTTACTGGTTTTTTTCCATTCATCGTAAGCTTTTTGAGCCTTTGGGCTGAGTTTTTCCTCCTCGATGGGAAAACCTTGTGAAATAGCAAATTGTCTCGCTCCTTCCCCGGCCAGCATCACATGGGGTGTCTTTTCCATCACTGCCCTTGCCAGCGAGATCGGATGCTTCACCTGCCTGACAAAAGCAACTGACCCACAAGATCCATCACCAGTCATTATCGAAGCATCGAGCGTGGTGATGCCTTCGCGGTCAGGAAGCCCTTGAAGACCCACTGATAGATTCTCCATATCAAGCTCAGTGTCCTTTACACCAATCTCCACTGCATCAACTATGCTCCCCGTCTGCTTGTATGCACTGATGGCGGCGGCGTTGGCGGGAATTCCATGATTCCAAGTGGATAGAATGAGTGGACCATCTGCAGGTTTTGATATTGGTTGAAAAATCGGCAAAGCCTTGTTCACACCCGGGATTAAAACTGCCGAGCCAAAAAGTGTTTTCTTGATAAATTTTCTTCTTTGAGACATGGAAACTAAATTGGGTTAATTCTTGAAATTATCAATTTCAGGTCTATTTAATCAAAAATTAAAGTAAACCCTACCAAATTTTTATGAAGCCATATCTGCTTAAAGAAACAAACTGGAAATATTTAAAAAAGCATCGCTATGAACTCGCCGTATTGCCATGGGGAGCGACTGAAGCTCACAATTACCATATGCCTTACGGAACGGATGTCTATGAAGCGGATGCTATCGGTGCAGAGGCTGGAAGAAAGGCTTGGGATAAAGGTGCCAATGTGGTGATACTGCCGACTATTCCATTTGGGGTCAATACAGGCCAGGCAGACATTTATCTGGATATTAATATGAATCCAAGCACACAAATGGCCATCATTAGTGACATCTTAGAAGTGATGGATCGACAAGGAGTGCGCAAATTTTTGATTCTAAATTCGCACGGAGGAAATGACTTTAAAACAGCGCTACGGGAATTAGGCCTAAAATTTCCGAATATGCTTCTTTTCACCTGCAATTGGTTTCAGGCCTTGGATAAAAGCAAGTTTTTCGAAGAAGCGGGAGATCATGCTGACGAAATGGAAACCGCATTAATCCAATACCTTCACCCCGAATTGGTCTTACCACTTGAAGAAGCTGGTGACGGACACGAAAAGAAATCCACCATTAAAGGTATTCGGGAAAAATGGGCTTGGGCAGAACGCAAATGGTCTCAGGTGACTGAGGATACTGGCATAGGAAACCCAAAAAAAGCAAGCCCTGAAAAAGGACAGCACTATTTTGATGCAGTGACGGACAAAGTTGCTGATCTTATGGTAGATATCTGCGCAGCTAAACCTGATGAGCTCTACCGCTAGTTCAAGATACTTAAATCAATATCCTTACTATCCCCTTTGTAATCAATCACTTTGAGTGACTTCAAATTAGTAGGAAGCCGAACTTCCCGCGAACTTTGAGAGAGAAAACCAGAACCTATCACAGGTTCGTGACGGATAGATCTTCCATCGGTCGTTTCGATGAGTATAGCAGTTATTTCCTGACCAGGCTCGATAGTTTGTTCGACGGTTTGATTGGAATGAAATGCCTTCAACTCCCCTCTGTTTTGCGAAGCTATATACAAAGGACTACCTGAATTTCGAGCTAGCTTTACCAATGCTTTGGCATCTCCTGGAACAATAAATCCGCTCTCAGAAGCATTCATTGGATCAAAATTACCTTTGCCATCTCCGATTAAGACCAAACCATTCAATGCATCCAATCTACCGATGAATATCTCATTCCCAAAGTCATTTCCTACCAGTAAAATATCCAGAATACCATCTCCATTGACATCATCAGCTACCAAACCATTTACGGGAGCTAGCTGGGCCTCGATTGGTAGTTCATGGACTTTAAATTTACCTCCACCCAAGTTTTCGACATAAGCCGAACGATCATAATTACCCACCAGAATAAGCGCTTCCTGAAGCTCTTCCTCTGTGAAAAGGGTTTGCTCAGTGGCCATTGCGTAGGTTTTATACCGCTCAAACTTCCTCCTAAAAAGCGTACTCTGCCCATACAAATCATCCCAGAAATGGCTTGGAAATGAATTGAAATTCCCTGCCCGATCCTTATACCAAGAAAATACCACCGGGTCTACACTTCCGTTTTTATCAAAGTCTTTTGCATATACTTTATAGGGCCTTTCAGCCGTAGGGTGATAGTGATTATTAGCTCCTAAATTCCCCACTACAAAGTCGACATCCCCATCTTGATCAAAGTCTCCTGAAGCAATGGAATTCCACCATCCTAAATATTGCTGCAAGCCAGTTTCTTCCATTGGAGTCAACTTACCAGAGTCATTTTGGAATATCTGAATAGCCATCAATTCTCCTATCACAACCAAATCCATATCCCCATCCAAATCTATATCTGACCAAATAGCATCGGTTACCATCCCGATTTTCTGAAGCTCAGGAGCCAATTCCTCGGTTTTATCTTTTAGACTTCCATTCTCATTGATCAAAAGAAAACTCTCCTCAGGATAGGGGTATTGTGCAAAAGGAGTCCTTCCTCCAACGAAAAGGTCTAAAAATCCATCTTGATTGAGATCAGCAGCTCTTACCACACTTCCACTGGCTTTTACTTGATTAAAACTCTCATCTTTTAGAAAATTCCCACTCCCATCATTCAGATACAAGCGATCATTATATTCTTGAGAATTAGGTAAAAATTCATTGCTTCCTCCCACCAAATACATATCTAGGTCCCCGTCATTATCTACATCAAAAAGTAGAATTCCCATCTCCTCAAAACTGGCTGAATTATCATCCAATAGCTGTCTCTGATTGAAGGTACCGTCCGCATTTTGAAAAAATACTTGAGGCATAAAACCGGAAGAGGAACCTATCACCAAGTCTTCCATTTGATCCCCATTGATATCCCCAACAGCCAATGCAGGCCCGAATTGGGTCAATTTATGAGGTAAAGTCCGCTGTACGTTATAATCGATTTTATCCTGCTCTTCATGCACAAAGTTGAGACCTACCGCTTCAGAAACGCTTTCAAATAATTGCTCGGAGCTACCAAGATCCAAGATCGCCAGTGCGTTTTTGCCTTGATTTGCCTCCGAATAGGCCACCTTATGGGTTGAATTAAGTTCTGGGTTTGCGAATTTACTCTCTTTTCCATCTGGCCAAATGATCAAAAGATTCTCAACCGTTTTACCTGGTGCAACACCAAAATGCATGGTAGGCTCCAAGGTTGACATATAACCTCTGACTAGCTGTTGTTCTTGAAATAATTTTTGCCCATCATTCAGTGTCAAAACCACTTTAGCTCCTAGGCCTTGTGAATTGGATTGAGGTCCGGAAAGATCAATTCTAAGGTAGGATCCTTTCTCTTGCCGCTTATTTAGATGATTTTCGAAGACAAAAGCGGGATCATTGATATTATTAATTACATAATCCAAATCCCCATCATTATCCAAATCGACGAGTACTGCACCATTGGAAAATGAAGGTCTATCCAAGCCCCAAGCCTCACCACTATCTTTAAACGTCAGGTCTCCTGCATTCTTGAAAGCATAATTTGGAATTTTGACAATTGGAATAGAATCCAAAAGCTGCCTTACGGTGGCAATACTTCCTACGTCTGCCCTGTAATTAGCAAAGTCCTTATCGGTAATATCTCGTGGAAATCCATTCGTAACCAAAAGGTCTCTACATCCATCATGATCGACATCTCCAAAAAGTGGAGACCAAGACCAATCAGTTTGATACATACCTGCAAGCATGCCTATTTCACTAAATGGAGCTTCTGGACCGTTATTCATATGCAACATGTTTCTTACATGCTGATACTCATAGCCCCATTGTTCATTACTGATATAAACCTGATAGGAGTTCTTGCCAATGGTGGTTTTCTTCCTATAATTATCCTCACCTAGCATATCCAAGGTGATGATATCAGGCATCATGTCATTATTGAAATCCGCAATATCAGAGCCCATAGAGAATTGACTTTGGTGCTTGAGTTTCTGAGATATCTGATTGGAAAAAGTGCCATCTTGATTATTGATATATAAAATATCATTGGTGACATAATCATTGGAAACATGAATATCAGGCCAGCCATCATTATTCAGATCTGAAATCAACAAGCCTAAACCAAAGCCTTCGATAGTAATTCCCGCTTCTACAGTAATATTCGTAAATGATCCATCACCATTATTTCGGTAAAAAGCATCATTGTTGATAGCTGAACCATCCGTGATTTTTTCTCGATAGTTAGAAGGAACAATTTTACTCTGCTCATTATTGAGCACGTATAAATCTAAATCTCCATCCAAGTCATAATCCACAAAGGCAGCTCCCATTCCGTTTCCTGGATCTGCTATTCCGAATTCTTCAGCTTTTTCAATGAAGGAAATCTTACCTTGATCATCTTTCCCCTGATTAATAAACAACAAGTTATTTCGCTCTCCCTCGCCAGTCTTCATAGCCGCTACGACATAAATATCCATCCAGCCATCTTCATTGACATCTGCTACAGTTACCCCTGTGCACCACTTATCAGAAGCTGAAATCCCAGCCTCATCTGACACATCAACAAACTTGAAATCGCCTTGATTTAGGTAAAGCTTATTAGGAACCTGATTCCCTGTGAAAAACAAATCAACCAATCCGTCATTGTCAAAATCCGCAGCGGCTACGCCTCCCCCATTAAAAATATATTCATCAGTCAAAATATTAAATGAGTCGCTTTCTATGATTTCATTATTGAAATCAATACCCGTTTGAGCAGATGATTTTAACTCAAAAAGGGTATCTGATTTTTGACAAGAAACCAGAAGGTAAAAAGATAAAATCAGAAGTAAATATTGGGTGATTTTCATAGGGTTTAGCGGGTATATTGATGATTTGAAATTACAATTTTACTGATGCTTTGAAAAATATACCTTTTAAAAAAAGCAAAAAAAAGAGGCCTCTAGGGCCTCTTTTAATGTATTTGATCACTCCGATTAGAATCCAGGATTCTGAATCAAAATATCCGATCCTACCAAGTCGATCTGATCTTGAGGGATAGGAACTAACTTGTAAGGATCTGTGAATCTAGCACCTCCTAGTGCACCAGTAAGGATAGATCCATCAAGGGCAAAGTAGAAATCAAGTTCTTCTTGAACAGTATTCCATCTAACTAGATCGAAGAATCTATGACCTTCCATTCCTAGTTCTAGCATACGCTCCATACGAACGGCAGTTCTAGCTGCATTTGCATCTGTCCAAGGCTGATCGTAGGTTGAAATCACATAGTTGGCTGCAGGTGTTCCGTCTTCTCTTAGAAGTTCAGAATTCATGGCTCTCTCACGCACACGGTTTACTTTAGCACGCGCGCTTTCAAGATTGCCTGTTTCAATGTCAGCCTCTGCAGACATCAACAAGACATCAGCAAATCGAATAATCATAAAGTTGATCCCAGTGTAACCTGGAGTCCAAGAAGAGTTATCCTGGAAGGATCCTTGCTCAGTACGAGCATACACATATTTCCGAGGAGAATAAGGACCCCCATTTGGCTGATTACGAATCCAGGCTGCACCAGGATGGTCTTGCCAATCTAGGTAAGGAATACCTCTACGACCTACTGTATGGTCTAAGCGAGGATCAAGATTCCCAGAATCAGGAGTAAATGCCTGATCTGAGTTTAATCCCATATCACTAACTACCCGGTTTGCTGGATCGTTGTAAGACTTATCGAGCAGAGGAAGACCATTGGCATCAGTTCTGAAAGCATTTACGAATGTAAAGCTCGGCTGGAAGAATCCGCAACAGTTACCTGGTCCTGCAGGGCCTGTATTGTAAGGGAAATTCAAGTCAAACTCAGGATTTGCATTCAATACTGAACCAGTTCCAGCCGCTGCTTGATAGGCCCAAACAGATTCCTGATGGTTATCATTTGCTCCACGGAACATGTCATCATAATAAGGCACCAAGTCATACTTCAATCCATTAGAAGTAACTCCATTTGCAATCACATCATCAAACAATGTTTTGGCAGGACCAAATTTTCCTTGATACAGGAGAACTTTCCCCATGTATGCTTTTGCAGCCCATGAATTTACTCGACCTACTTGACCTTGAGTTGGTGGAAGGTTATCAATGGCATATTGGAAGTCTGCTTCGATGAAAGGATATAAGTCCTGATTATTGCTTACTTCTTCTAAGCCAGATCCATAATCAATATTTTCGTCCACATATGGAGTATTTCCATAGAGACGTTTCAGTTCGAAATAGAAATGACCTCTTAGAAATCTTGCTTGAGCTGCAAGTCGTACTGCATCAGATTCCGTTACATCAGGACCTGGATTTTGCAATAGTCTTAACACATTATTAGCACGAGCAATACCTTCATAAGCTACATTCCACTTGGATCCCATCTCACCAGATGCAGCGTCATTTTCAAAACGCTGAATAGGATTGATAGTTGTGAAATCACCTGGGTCAGTTCCTTTATTAGCCTCACCCCCTCTAATACTTCCCCATACCCAATTGGATGGAGAACCAAGACGATTACCTCGACCATTTACCTGCGAATAGGCTGCAATTAGAGAAGCTTCAATACCTGCCAAAGATGACAGCTGGGCTTCTGCAAGCAAACCTGTAGGCGGTACCTCGAGGAACTCGTCGCTACAACTCACTGCTACCATCATCATTGCTGATAATGATAGGGCTCCGAATTTTAATTTGAAATTTTTCATTTTGTTAATCTATTATATTTTCTATAACTCGATTCGTAAGGAATTGTTAAGCTTAGAAGCTGACATTCAAACCAAAAGTATAACCTCTGGTAACAGGGTAGTTACCAACGTCAATACCAAAAGTCAAATCAGCGTCTCCGCCTACTGCAGGGTCAAGACCCTCATAACCTGTAATTGTAAACAAGTTATTAGCCGATGCAAAAACTCTCAATCTCTGAAGGTTCCACTTTTCCAATAAATTTTGAGGTAAAGTATAACCCAATGTTACGTTCTGAAGTCTTAAATATGACCCATCTTCTACATAATAACTATTCTCAACAGTTGAAGTAGAGAAAGTTGAAGAACGATCCACAATTGGGACAGTAGCATTTGGATTCTGTGGTGACCAAGAATTTTTTAAACGCTCTGAAATAGCAGCACCTTCGAATGTAGAGAAGAAGTCAGTAAACCATTTAGATTGGTTCCATACCTCATTACCAATAGAAGTATATAGATAAGCAGATAGGTCAAATCCCTTATAACCCACTGTAAAGTTAACACCCCCAGTGAAATCTGGAATTGGATTACCAAGCACTTGTCTATCGTCAGGCGAAATAACTCCATCTCCATTTGTGTCCTCATACTTGAATCGACCTGGAGCTGCTCCTACTTGAGTTGCGTGAGAATTTACATCCTCTTGACTTTGGAACAAGCCCAAAACCTTGTATCCAAAGAAGGTTGAAAGAGGCTGACCAACAGAGTTTCTAATTGGTCTAATACCCCGATATGCTGGATTTACGGAAGTAATGATTTCTAGACCTGGGGCCAAAGAAACAATCTCATTCTTCAATGTTGAACCAGTAACAGTTAATTCATAGGTCAAAGCTGAAGAAAGGTTACCTCTGGTAGTCACCAAAAGATCTAGACCTCTATTCAACATTTCACCGATGTTTACTGCAGGAGGTGAAGCATTACTACCCGCCGTCAATGGAATTGGAACTTGGAACAAGAGATCCTTGGTATCTTTTCTCCACCAGTCAAAGATTACATCTAATCTTCCGTTGAAGAATGTACCGTCAAATCCAATATTCTGAGTTACAGCAGTTTCCCACTGTGCATTTGGGTTACCAATACGAGTTCTTCTAAAACCAATCTGTGCAGAAGAGTTAGAGCCTGTAATATCGTAAGAAGAAGCTCCTACAGTACCGCCGAATAGTGAGAACTGGTTATTGGGATCAACGTTATTGGAGTTACCCATTTGTCCCCAACCACCTCGGATTTTCAAATCGTCGATCCAAGTGGCAGTTGAGAGGAAGTCTTCCGAGGAAATTCTCCAAGCTGCTGAGAATGCAGGAAAGGTACCATATCGAGCATTTGCACCAAATCGAGAGGATCCATCACGTCTGACAACCGCACTGAATAAATACTTATCATTGAAGGTATAATTCACACGGCCGAAGTAAGAATTGAAGTTTACACCTCTGAAAAGGTTTGAGTTTACGATTCTGGAAGAAACTGGAAGGTTGGAAATATTGATAAAGTCCGGGTCAGTTGAAAATGGATTCTGACCAGATGCTGAAATATTTCTACCCGCACCAGTGTTCAATGCCTCCTGACCAACAATCACATCAAAGGCATGCTTGCCGAATGTACGCTTCCAAGAAAGTGTATTGGTGAATGTCCAGCCAAATACAAATCCTGAACCTTCATTGTATCCGAAAGCTGAGTTATTTTCAGAGTTCTCGTATTGTAATCTAGAGTAGTTCCAGAAATAATAATTGTTATACTGCCCACCTATAGATGTTCTGAATCTTAAATCATCCAAGATGTCATATTCGGCATAAACGTTACCGAAAATATTAGCATTGAAATTTCTATTATCTCGCTGTCCGTCTCTGTTTGCAACAGGATTACGTGGGTTGTTGAAACCTCTTGCAGCTGTACCACCATAACCACCAAATTCATCGTATACTGGTATGATGGATGGCATACGGAAGGCCTGAAGAATATCATTTTCATCATCAGATACACCTCTACCACCAGTTCCACCTTGCTGACCTAGTACCTGACGGTAGGTTGCTTGGAAGTTTTCTCCAATTCTCAATCGCTTGGTTACATCAAACTCAGAGTTTGCTCTAAATGAGATTCTTCGGAAGTTATTTACAATCATAATACCTGCCTGATCTTGATAACCCAATCCGATGAAGAATCGGCTTGTTTCAGAGCCACCATTCAACCCGATAGAATGTCTATTCAAAGGTGCATTTCTGGTTAAAGCATCATACCAATCTGTTCCCTCTCCAGTAGCTGCCCTAACCAATTGATGAACTGGACCTTTTGAAGGATCTATATTGTATAGTGCTCGCTGCTCTTCTATTTGTGCAGGTGTAAATGGCCCTGGAACACCAGCTGCTCCACCTACATTGATATAATACGGTAAAACTGGAGTTGTACCAGTACCAAACTGCGGATGACCGTAATTAGGACTACGTCCATCGATAGCTGCTTGATTCGTCTCAGCCAACCAAGTGTATTCTGCAAAATCAGCTGGATTCATCATATCCAGACCTTGACCAGGTGTGGTTATACCAAACATACCATTGTAATCGACACGAAGTTTTTGATTACCTCTTCTTCCTCGCTTGGTAGTGTAGATAATTACACCGTTTGCTGCACGAGCACCATAGATAGAAGCAGCTGCAGCATCTTTCAGTACGGTAGTTGATTCGATATCATCCGGATTCAAGAAGTCAGTGGATCCAACAGGCACACCATCTACAATGTACAATGGCTCGTTACCACCAAAGGCACCGAAACCACGAACACGGATAATGGATGTAGTACCAGGCTGTCCGTTTGTAATTACGGTTACACCGGATACACGTCCTTGTAGAGTTTGCTCAATATTACCAGTAGGAATGACTGTCAAATCCTTTGGATCTACAGTGGCAATCGCACCGGTCGTTTCTCTTCGGCTATCAATTGTATAACCGGTTACAACCAACTCAGTCAGCGTTTGCTCATCTGGAGCCAATTTCACGTCGACAACACTTCGGTTTCCGACTACTTGCTCCATGGTTCCATAACCAATAAATGAGAAAACCAAGACCGCTTGGTCATTGGGTACATTGAGGGAATATTTTCCGTCAATGTCTGTGGCAGTTCCCGTGGTGGTTCCTTTTACTAAAACAGAAACACCCGGCAAGCCCACATCAAATTCGTCTAGCACTGTACCAGTTACGACCCGCTGCGCCATTGCTGCGGAACTGGCTAATACCAAGAGCACAAGAAGTGCACTTAGGCTTTTGTAAACATTTTTCATAAACATAGATAGATTGGGTAACAAGATTAATCTCAATAACTTGTCTGTTAATTGATTGTGCAATCGTTTGCGATTATTCTTAAAATAATTGCAATAGATAATTTCCGAATACTCTGGAAGGTCTATTGCCGCTATACCGTGGTACGAATACCTGCAAATAGGCTTAAAGCCTGAAGGTTTGAGCGCATCATGAGATGCTTTGGGTAAAGTTTTTTCTCTAAGTTTTAATTTCCATAGGCTAATATTAGGTTTTAGGACTGTTCTTAATCATCAATGTTAAAGAATCTAAAACAAAATTCAAATTTCTTTTCATAAATATTCTTTCGAAAAATTTTATCCGCACGAAACCTAATTTGTCAATTTTTGAAAATTAGACATGGTTATTTCAGTATTTCAGTGAAAAACAGTGCCTTTCACAAAAAAAGATGTCAATTTTTGAATAAATAGAAGTTCTAGAATATAAAATTTCCTAGGATTGGGTTTTTCGCTCAGATTCAAAAAAATCATCCATTCCCCGGATTTCCTCGAAGCTTGGATCATAAAGCATCCATCGATAGAGCTCTTCATTGAGTGAAACTGCCCGCTGAAGTTGAATCAAGGCCACTTCCTTCTGACCGGCATTTATTGCTAGAAGCGCCAATCCATAGTATCCATACCCAAAGGATCTATTCTGGATCACCGATTCTTCAAATGCGATCGAGGCCTGAGAAAAATCACCAGCAAGAAAGAATGCCAGTCCTTTATTGAAAAGGTCTTTTGCATTATCAAAAGAATAATCAAATCGTAAGGTAGCAAGCTTGTAATCTCCACGAATAATATCCAAAGCTCCTCTTAGAGCTTCATTCCTTTTTAAGAAGTCTGCATTCTTCGTGAGAGTGGATGCCTCCGAAAGCAATCTGTAAGCCTCCCAGAAGTTTCCTCTCAAAGCTGCTATTTGACCTTTATTATGTAGAGAGTACCCATTAGGCTCCAATCGAATAGCCTGGTTGAGAAGCCATTCTGCCTCAGTCCATAGATTCTCTTTGATATCCTCATCAAAAGTTCGCTGGGCTTCCCTCATTTTTATTACCGCTAGATTATTATAAGGTAATACCGAGCGAAAAAGCTCTGTCATTTTGGTATAAATTTCAGTCTTCTCGTTCATCCTGGCAGAGGACTCTGCTGCGGTAGCCCAATCCACAAAACTCAATTCACTGACTGATGAATTACCGGTCAGCTCTTTTTCCAAAATAGCCATCTTCTGCATGCCTATCCCCCTCCCGGGTTTGGCTCTGACTTCTATTTTGGCAGCTCTAAGTTTAGGGTACAACTCTCTCGATACTTGATCAAACCCCCTGACTCTTTTGAGGCTTTCCTGCTGAGTCAGGTAATCCTCTCCGTTCATCAAAATATCATACAACTGATCTTTGACCGAGGTTGAAACTTGTTCATAATCCCTCAGCAGTAGTCTAAAGTCAAACCAATCGTTCCACCTGGCTTCTAAGTCTATCAGAGAGTCCCTCAAAATGATGTTCTTGTTCAAAATCGCGGACTTTACCGCTTCCGCTCGTTCCATTCCTAGTCGGCTTGATTTGCCCTCTTGAGTTTCTGGAGATTGAATTCCAGTAATTTTAATGGAAGTTATGTCAGGATTCGTTGTTACAAACTCACGCAACTGGCTTAGCTGAGCTTCATTCGCTCGAGTAGCCTCAAAATCAGAAGATCCTGGCCGAAACTGAATCAGGTATGTCACAGTCTGATCATTCCCTCGGTCCGCGACTCCTCCGGGAATAAAAAGTCCAACATCTTGAATCTCTTCACTTGGAGCAAACCGACCAACTTTCGCTAAAAAGGGAGTGGTAATGATTCCTTTAGCCAATACCCTTTTTTCAAATGGTTCGGACTGTTCTCTTTTCCCCTGAAAAAATGACAATTCTAGAAAACTCTCCTGCATCCAGGGCTCAAAAGCAAACCGATAGGATTCGCTGAAAGTATATTTCGAGAGGTTTTTTTCTAGGGGTATTTCTCCCAATTCTAAAATATTACCTGCAGCTTTCAGGGAAAGCGTCATCCTAGGATTTCGGGGCGTGACTACGGATTCTATCGGAATACTGCCTTCGAGTTGAAACCGTACTGAATCTCGAAAATATTCAAGTTTAGCCGGTCTTAGGTTTACTTCTTCGATAAAGCGATATTCTTGAGCAGAAGCTGACCATCCTAAGAAAAAAAAGAGGAGAAAGATGATTTTTTTACAGTTTTGAAACAATCGGGCAGGCATTTTGCTTTATAGTTCCTAAATAATTTTTTTATACATTCGAATACTAAATCAACACAAAAATGGAAAAATTAAAACTGTTTTTCGAAGAAAGAGCATTCGGAGTTTGCTCTCGATTGGGTGAAAAACTCAATTTTCCCATTGATAGTATCAGACTCTTCTTTATTTATTCATCCTTCGTCACTATGGGTTCACCGATCATTATCTACGTGTCGATGGCCATGATGATGAAGATTCGAAAGTACTTCAGAAAAATGAATAACCCGGTTCTTTTTGATTAAAGGTCAGAGAATTTCTTTTTTCCTCTGAAAAAGAAATCCAGAAAAACATACTTAGAAGGCCCCAGGAATGGGGCTTTTTTTATAGCACTTCTTTGGAGGAATTCTTTCCTCATTTTAAAAAATCCTGTGTACCCTTTCCAAACTGCATTAGCAGAATCCCTTTGACCTTTTAGCAAATAACCAAGAGCAGCAAGTCCTTCTAAAATGGCCTTTTGCCCAAAAATCCACCAGAATCTTGATCTACTTTCATTTTTGTAGATCATGGCTAGGCTATTTCTGATATTCAATTCCAACTTTCGCGGACTACTTCTATCAAGGGTCGCCCCTCCCAAATGATATACTGCTACTTTTCCAGTATACCCCATTCTAAAACCTTCCTGTCTCATACGCACACAAAGATCTATTTCTTCCATATGGGCAAAAAAGTGCTCATCAAAGCCCTGGAATTGATGAAATAGATCACTTTTGATCACAAAACAGGCTCCTGAGGTCCAGTCAACCTCCAAATCATCGTCATACTGACCTTGATCTATTTCTATCTCGTTCCAAATCCTACCTCTGCAGTACGGGTAAAAAAGATGGTCTAAAAAGCCTCCCCCTGCTCCGGCATAGTCGAAAAGCCTCTTGTCCTTCGCCGATAGAATTTTTGGTTGGGCGCTAGCAAACTGCCGATTCGTCTCTAAAAATTGGACTAAATCTTGATCCCAGCGGGAAGTAACTTCCACATCTGAATTGAGCAAAATATAATATTGATAGTCACCTTTCAGCTGCGCCAGGCCCTGATTGTATCCACCGGCGTACCCAAAGTTCTGACTAAGGCGAATTACCGAAATCTGAGGAAATTCCTGCTCAAGAATGGCAACCGACTCATCCTGACTGGCATTGTCAATCACCCACAGATCAAAAGTAGAATACTCTACAACTCCAGGCAGGAATCGCTTGAGCATCTCAGCTCCATTGTAGTTGAGAATTACAATGGCGCAGTGGTTCATCGAAACATTCCTCCCAAGTCCATTCCAGGAATATTTGGCATCATTCCTTCTGTGGCCGATTTCATCTCTTCCTTGATTTTCCCTTCGATTTGCTCCATGGCAATGTTGGTAGCCGCTACGATCAAATCACTCAGCATCTCTTTGTCCTGAGGAGTAATCAATGATTCATCCATATCGATCTTGACCACTTTGCGATCTCCATTGACGGTCACCTTTACCATTCCTGCTCCAGCTTCTCCTTCGGCAGTCAAGTGTACCAATCGCCCCTGTACCTCTTTGACCTTGGCCTGTACTTCCTTGACCTTATTCATCATATTCATGAAATCAAACATAGCTCTTGTATTTTAATTCTTTTTTATTTCTAAACACAGAATATTATTCTGTAAAAATGATTTTTATATAACCTATAAGTAAATTTTCTGTAACCCTAGCCTAATTTTCTCTGTTTCTATTATTTGTAACCGAATTATCCATCATGAGAACAATAGAACAAATCGAAAAGGAGCAAGTCAGCATGATCAATTTTGCCAAGCAGGACGTTCTTTCTGACCCTCAAGCCATTAAATTAAGAATGGCAGACCTTCATCGTTCACAAACGCTCGGCAATCTACTTCAGACCAAGGTCCGATTGACTTTCCGATCCATCGACGAGCAAGTTTACGAAGTCCATACGACCGTTTGGGCTGTCGGTTCGGACTTTGTGGTTCTTAAAGGAGGAGTTACAATACCTATTCGCTCCATCCTTCGAGTGGAATAATTAGATCAATCGATTAATCGCATCCTCCACTTTCATAGATTCCTGCTCTCCGGTTTCAAGATTTTTGAAAGCGATGGTCTCATTTTTTATTTCATCGTCACCACAAATCGCTACGAAGGGTATTCCTTTTTTGCTTGCGTAGTCGAGCTGCTTCTTCATTTTGGTCAGATCCGGGTATACTTCTGCCCGGATTCCTTGAGTTCTGAACTTACTCAAAACTCCCAAGGCATATCCATAGGCCTTTCTATCGAAATGTGCCAATAGTATCTGAGAACCTGTCAGCGTCTGATCCGGAAATAATCCCAATTCCTCCATGACATCATAAATCCGATCAACGCCAAAGGAAAAGCCTACCCCTGACATATCAGGCATTCCAAAAACCCCTGTCAAATCATCATAGCGTCCACCTCCACTCACAGAACCGATCTGCACTCCGTGAGCCTTCACTTCGAAAATAGCTCCTGTGTAGTAGGAAAGCCCTCTTGCCAGTAGAAAATCCAATACCAAATGCTCTTGATCTGCACCAAGACTATTTAGTAGCTGAAGCATCTCATGAAGCTCTTTAATCCCTTGTAGTCCTATCTCACTCGCTTGAAGAAAGTCCTCCAAGAAGTTCAGTACTTCAGAGATACTCTCTGCATTACATTCAAATAAGGGTGCAAGCTTTTGAATCGCGAACGGACCAAAACCTCTTTCTAATAACTCCTCCTCTACTTTCTCCCGGCCAATTTTATCCAATTTATCAATCGCCACACATAGCGGTCCTTCTTTTCCAGCCTCACCGATGACCTCTGCAATTCCTGTCAGCACTTTTCGATTGTTGAGCTTAATGCTGTAGTCCTGAATTCCCAACTTTTCGAAGACACGCCGAATCATCAAAATAATCTCCGCTTCGCAAAGCAGACTGTCGGTTCCAATCACATCAGCATCGCACTGATAAAACTCTCTGTATCGTCCCTTCTGTGGCCTATCTGCTCTCCAAACAGGCTGAATCTGAAAGCGCTTGAACGGAAAAGTCAATTCATGCCGATTCATCACCACATATCTCGCAAAAGGTACAGTCAAGTCATACCTTAGCCCCTTTTCCGCCACTTTGGGTAAGGTCGCAGCTGCTCCCTCTTGAATATCTTGTGGAGTTACTTTTTTGAGAAAATCCCCGCTATTTAGAATTTTAAATAGCAACTGATCTCCTTCATCACCATATTTTCCTGTCAGGGTGCTGAGATTTTCCATCGCAGGAGTTTCCAATTGTTCGTAGCCGAATAGTCGGAAGGTTTCCTTGATAGTATCCAAAATAAAATTTCGTTTGGCCATTTGAACCGGGCCAAAATCTCGCGTGCCTTTGGGCAAAGTTGGTTTCTGCATGGAACTCTTTGGTGATTGAAAAGCCAAATTTACCCAAAAAATTACGGAAACACCCGACGAATCAAGGAATTCCCAAATTATTTCCTTTAGGGTTTTAGGCTTTGAAGAAATGTTTTTCTACCTTTGCCGTCCGATTCGGATCTAACACATTAAAATATATTGTCATGGCAGTTACTACTCTTAAAAGAAAACTTCGAAGAAAAAGACAGAGTCAAAATACACGCGTCGCTCAAATCAAGCAGCTGACTGCGAAGCCTGTCATCAAAAACGTAGATGTGGAAGAATTGAAAAAGTCTTTCGACAAATAATAAAACTAAACCACATTTTGAAAGCGGCTTTTTGCCGCTTTTTTTTGTCCGAACTACCTCCCTCGCCTTCCAAGTTCGACAACATTTAAGTTTTTTACCTTTCCATCTTCCAATTCGAAAAGCAGAAAAGTACGCATCTGATGGAATCCTTGCTGACCAATTGCTCCTGGGTTCATATACAAACAATTAAGCTTTTGATCAAACTCTACCTTGCAAATGTGAGAGTGCCCACAAATAAATAACTGGGGCATTTCGGCCTTGATCCTAGGCAGAACCCCTTTCGCATAGCGTGGCGGTTTTCCCCCTATGTGGGTCAAGAGCACTTTTACCCCTTCCACCTCAAAAGCATCCCACTCAGGATAGCGAGCCCGGCAATCTTCATCATCGATATTTCCATATACCGCACGAATCTTTTTGCTTTTTGGTAATTGTTCCATCACCTCTTGAGCTCCAATATCTCCTGCGTGCCATATTTCATCGACACTTTCCAAGTATTGGAGTGTTTTGTGATCAATGTAACTGTGGGAATCAGAAATCAGGGCGATTTTAGTGGACATTTGTGGAGAAAGGAATTAAATTCTCCTCGAATATGTATGGAAAGTACCGCACTCAAAAATTCAACACGATGAAAATTTATCAAAAAACTCTTTTTATCGCCCTTTTATTCATGGGCACCGTCTTTTTCTCACAGGCACAAACTGCCAAAGATTCAGCGAAAGTTGTCTCTGTAGAAAAGTTTGATAAACTTATAAGTAAGAAAAAAACGACGCTACTTGATATTCGGACACCAGAGGAAATGGCAGAAGGTCATATTCCAGGAGCTGGAAATATGGATTTTCTTGCCGAGGATTTTAATGAAAAAATTCAAGAACTAGACAAATCCAAGACCTACTTACTTTACTGTCGAACAGGTAAGCGTACTGCCAAAGCCGGAGCAGCAATGAAAGCAGCTGGATTCAAAAAGGTCATCATGCTAGATGGCGGAATTACGGCATGGAAAGAAGAAAATAAACCCGTCAAAGAATGAGCATTCAATCCATCAATCCCTACACAGGAAAACTTTTAAAGGAGTACGATTTATATGATGAAAAACAAATAGAAAAAGCCTTATCCCTTGGCCAGGAAACTTTTCAAGATTGGCGGAAAGAGGAATTCAAGAAGCGAAAAGAATTAATGCTTGCTGCAGCCGCTGAGCTTCGGGATAATCAGGAGGAATATGCGCTTTTGATCACTTGGGAGATGGGCAAAGTAATTCAGGAATCTAGAGCTGAAATCGAAAAGTGTGCATGGGTATGCGAGTATTATGCCGAGAAAGCCGAAGAATTTTTATCAGCTAGAGCTATTTCCTTGCCTGACGGAAAAAAGGCCAAGGTTTTATACCAGCCATTGGGAATAGTCTTAGCCGTTATGCCATGGAATTTTCCGTTTTGGCAAGTTTTCAGATTCGCAGCCCCGACCCTGATGGCAGGAAATGTAGGAATCTTGAAACATGCATCCAATGTGCCTCAATGTGCTTTAGCAATCCAGCGGGTTTTTGAAAATGCAGGCTTCCCAAAAGGAACTTTTCAGTCCCTTCTGATCGATTCTAAAGCTACTAATGAATTGATAGCAGACCCAAGAGTAAAAGCAGTCACGCTCACTGGTAGTGAAAAAGCAGGCTCGGCCGTAGCCTCAAGTGCAGGCAAGCACATCAAAAAATCACTGCTTGAATTGGGGGGAAGTGATCCATTTATAGTGCTCGAAGATGCTGATGTGGAGAAAGCTGCCAAAACAGCCGTCAAAGCAAGAATGATCAATTTTGGGCAAAGCTGCATTGCCGCTAAGCGATTTATCGTCGTAGAGGAGGTTTTTGAATCTTTTTTGGAAGCTTTTACTGAAGAAATGAAAAAGCTCAAATCCGGAAATCCTGAAGACGATGATGCTGACTTTGCCTGCATGGCAAGACCTGATTTGGCGATGGAACTTTACGAGCAAGTCAAAAAAAGTGAAGAAGCCGGCGCGAAAATTATTTTGGGTGGCGGCAAGCCAGCTGAGGGCAAAGCAGCCTTTGAACCAACCATTCTGATCGACATCCCAAAAAACAGCCCTGCTTATTCAGAAGAGCTATTTGGGCCTGTGGCGACAATTTTCAGGGTGAAAAATGAAAAGGAAGCCATTGCACTTGCCAATGATTCTGAATTTGGCTTGGGAGGATCACTTTGGTCCCAAAACCTAAATCGTGCAGAGACTCTAGCCGCTCAGATTGAGACAGGAGCAGTCTTTATCAATTCCATGACTGCTTCCAATCCACACCTCCCTTTTGGAGGAGTCAAAAAGTCAGGATATGGGCGAGAATTAAGTCAGGAAGGCATTCGGGAGTTTGTAAATGCAAAAACCGTCTTCCTCGGCTGATTTAATGCCACAATAGCCTCAGCTATTTTTGCTTTTGAGGGATTCCTTCCTATTTTTACGAGCCATAATTTTGACCTAAAAAATGAGAGAAATACAGTTTCGAGAAGCCCTCAGAGAGGCCATGTCTGAAGAGATGAGACGTGATAAAAACGTCTTTTTGATGGGTGAGGAAGTAGCAGAATACAACGGAGCCTACAAAGTGTCTCAAGGAATGCTTGACGAGTTCGGTCCCGAGCGCGTTTATGATACTCCTATTTCTGAATTGGGATTTGCAGGTCTCGGTGTCGGAGCAGCCATGAATGGCCTTCGTCCGATCATCGAATTCATGACCTTCAACTTTTCTTTGGTAGCCATCGATCAGATCATCAACTCGGCTGCCAAGATGTATGCCATGTCTGGCGGAGCTTACTCCGTTCCGATTGTCTTCCGAGGTCCTACCGGAAATGCCGGTCAGCTAGGTGCTACCCACTCTTCCAACTTCGAAAACTGGTTTGCTAACACTCCAGGTTTGAAAGTAGTCGTACCTTCTAACCCTCATGATGCAAAAGGATTGCTCAAATCCGCAATTCGGGACCCAGATCCGGTGATTTTCATGGAATCTGAATTGATGTACTCCGACAAAGGAGAAGTGCCTGAGTCAGAATACCTTCTTCCTATCGGAGTAGCAGATATCAAGCGAAAAGGAAAAGACGTGACTTTGATTTCTTTTGGTAAAATGATGAAAGTGGCTCTAGAAGCTGCAGAGCAAATGGCCAAAGAAGGGATTGATTGTGAGGTGATTGACCTACGAAGTGTCCGTCCGATCGATTACGCTACTTGCGTAGAGTCTCTCAAGAAAACAAACCGAGCAGTCGTAGTAGAGGAAGCCAATCCAGTAGCGGCTATTTCTTCTGAATTGACCTATCACTTCCAGCGATATGCTTTTGACTATTTGGATTCTCCGGTGATTCGAGTGAATTCAATGGACATCCCACTCAGCTATGCTCCTACCTATATCGATGCAACCATCCCAAATGTAGAGCGAACAATAGCAGCTATCAAAAAAGTTACTTACAAGGATTAATCCTGTTAAATTTTCAAGTACAAAAAAGCCCTGACCTAGCAGTCAGGGTTTTTTGTTACCCAATCTATCTATCTACAAAAAAAGGGCTGGTTCAAATTGAGCCAGCCCCGCTTATTTTGATTCTGGATTTTATTTTAGCGGTTTTGGTTCATTTGTCCATTCATACCTCCATCATCTCCTCCTTTAAGGTCATCATTGCTGACTGACTTCTTTTTTCTTCTGTCATTCATCGATAGCTTTCCAATTCGGTAGCTAAAGTTGATCTTGAAGTTCATATTTCGAATGGCATTGGTACTGTTCTGAATGATGGTAGGCGTGATTGTTTCATTTCGAATTATGAATTCACGGGCTAAGAAGTTTTCAACTCCAAATCCAATACTTCCACGCTTCTCTTGGAATTGCTTATTGAAACTCAATCCATAAGCTGCGAATCCTCCGCTTGTTCCCTGCAACTGCACTCTTCTACCTCTGGCAAAGGTGAAAAGCTGTGCCTGCCAGTCTTTAGGCAGAGTATAGTTTGCGAACATCCGTCCACTGATTACCCATCCTTCATTTTTCGCAGCTGTCATGGGATCGGACAATCCATTGTCAAGCATGCTGTAGAAAAGGTCCATTCCACCATTAAGTGAGAACTTATTATTGATATTCACATTGGCAAAAATATTGGTACCTACTGCCTGCTCCTGACCGATATTTTCAAACGTGGTGTAGATTACATCATTCTCCTGAAGTGTTTGAACTGCTTGAATCGAACCGGTGGTGTTCCGGTAGAAACCGGTGAAGTTTAACATCGTTCCTTTGATGAAGGTGCTGTATCCCAACTCGAAATTATCGGTGAATTCAGGATCCAAAACCGGATTACCCTGAGTAATCTGCTGTGGATTGACTGCTTCGATGTTTGGATTCAGGAATCGCAAAGAAGGACGAGCCAATCTTCTATTGTAAGCTGCTTTGATCAAGTTGCCGTTCTTTAATTTTCGGCTGGCATTTAAGCTAGGAACCAAAGAACCATATGAAGGAATATCCACATCAAATTCATCAGAAAAATCAGCTGTAATCGTCGTGTACTCATAGCGTACCCCTGGCTTTAAGGTGTAGTTTTTCAGGAAGTTAAAAGTGTATGAAATATACCCTGCTGTCACATTTTGATCATAGCTGAATTCGTTGCTTAGTGTCGGGTCAACCAATTCAATAAACTCACCATTGGCACCTTCTCCTCGGAAATACGCAAAGTCAGAAAAAGCTCTTCGTGTAATCGTCTTCGCACCATATTCCAAGATCTGCTCTCCGTTTTCACCCATTGGTGTTACAAAGTCTAGCTGGGCAGTAAACTCCTCGTTTCGGCTTGGGTTGTCATTTTTAAGGCGAGAATCGATGGTTTGGAAGTCCTCTTCAAAAAGCGTGTTGATGAAGAAGTTTTCCCGATTATCACGGCTATACAAAGTCAAGAGGCTGATTTCCTTTCCTTTTTTGTCAAAAGTTCTGGTGTAGTTCAAACTCACATCCAATGAATTTGACCGATCCTCAGAATTGGTTTCACGAAGCGCTGAGCTCAAAAGCGTTTGTCCGGCAAATCGCTGTGTCAAGAAATCATTCTGTACATTATCAGAATTTCTAAGACCAAAATTGGCAGAACCCGTGATGAAGTTGTATTTGTTGATTTCGTAATCAACCCCAAAATTATATCTACCAAACATGAAGTTCCGCTCGGTATCTGCCGATTGGGTCAGGCGAGTTTGAGAACCATCCGAGTTTAAAAGCAACTGAGTATTATCAAAACTACCAAAGGTATTGTAGCCGGCACGACCAAATCCACCCAAAGAGAAACCAAATTTTCCAATTCTAGCACCACCATTCAATCCCAAATTCGATCCTCGAAGCCCCACACCACTATTGATGCTCAGGGTCATTCCTTCGAGGTTGTTTTTCTTAGTCACGATATTGATGACTCCCGAAGTACCCTCTGCGTCAAATCTTGCTGAAGGAGAAGTAATCACTTCCACCTCTTTGATTTCATCCGCAGGAATCTGACGAAGTGCATCCGTTATAGAGCTTGCAGCGATGGCAGATGGTCTATTATCGATCAAGACGGTAATATTGCTACTTCCTCGCATAGAGACATTTCCGTCCAGATCTACAGAAAGCATAGGAACCCGACGAAGTACATCTGTCGCATCACCACCAGCTACCGTTTTATCATTTTCAGCTTTGTAAATCGTACGATCTACCCGCTCTTCAATCAATTCCCGCTGACCTTGAACGGTCACTTCTTCCAAAGCCACACCTTCATCAGACATGGTCAATTCACCTAAATTGATATCACCGGTTAGGCTTTCGACATTAATATTATCTACTACAAGGGTTTCATATCCTATAAAGGTGAGTTGAAGGGAATACTCTCCCAATTCAAAACCTGTGATAAAAAATTTGCCATCGCCATCAGCTACGGCACCCGCCATACTGACATCCATGCCTTTTTTGTAAAGTGCCGCTGTGGCATAGCCAACAGGGTCGCCAGTTTTTGCATCCTTGGCAATCCCTACGATACGGGCTGGTTCTTTGCCATCTTGCTGCGCCAACAGGATATTATTGCCAGCAAGGATTAGGACAATTGATAGTAAATTGAATAGTTTTTTCATGGTTTTGTTTTCAAATAAAGAGCTGTCACTCATTCAATACCCCAAAACAAATAGCTTTGTTGTTGATAAAAGTGTCCAATAGACCAAACCCCAAGACTAATCGACAAAGCCTAGAATTCATCAGATGAATATTCACCGCTTCCTTACTTTGAGATTCATCGGTTTTGATTTGCTTTTTATCGATAGAAAGTTTGGTTTGGTAGATTATTGAGCTAGAAAAGCCAAACTTTATATTAGTTTGCGTTGAATATCAGTGATATGGCTATTAACACCTCCCGTAAAAATCTCTCCATACTAATACATACCCTTGGCTGGGTCATGCTATGCGTCGTATTGATGCTACTCTCACCCCTTTCTTGGAGAATGGGAGAAATCGACCTTCCTGTGGAATATTGGTGGAAACAGGTGTTTTTGGTGATTTCTCTGATTGCCATTTTTTATGCAAACCAATTCCTGATCGTTCCCAAAATTCTTTTGAAAGGGAAAACCTATGTCTATTTGCTTCTGGTTTTGGGCGCTGGCCTGCTGTTTTATTACACTGTTATCACTTTTGAGCAGCTGATCCAATATCCACTCCGAATGCATGAAACTTTCAATCCAGACAAGCCTTTCGTCCCAGGGAGAAGGTGGATTTATGGAGATATGTTTCAGGCCATGCTATACCTAGTATCCATTGGACTGAGTACCTCCTTGGCTCTGGTGCAGAAATGGCAAAACGATGAAGAACATCGGCAAGAGCTGGAAAAGCAGCGGATCAAAACCGAGCTTTCCTACCTCAAAGCCCAGATCAACCCTCACTTCTTCTTCAATACGCTCAATAATATCTATTCTTTGACCAACCTGGATATCAAAAAAGCACAAGAAGCTTTGCTGAAGCTTTCACGGATGATGCGCTATGTGCTCTATGAAAATCAAAAGGAAAATACGCTGCTGAGCAAGGAAGTTGATTTTATCCGGGATTATATTGAGCTAATGAAAATGCGTCTGACAGATAAGGTTAAGCTGCATATTCAGCTGGATGAGCCCACGGATAATCACATCATTTCTCCTATGTTGCTATTGCCATTTTTAGAGAATTGCTTCAAACATGGCATCAGTTCCCAGACCGAAAGCAGCATTCATGTCAAACTGGAAATTATGGGTAAAACAGTCTTTTTTGAGACCCGAAACCATATTTTCCCGGTAAATACCGAAAGCCCCGAAGGCAAAGAGCATGGCATAGGGTTGGTCAATACCCAACGAAGACTGAGTCTTTTATATCCGGGCAAACATCGCCTGAAATTTGGCAAATCCGACGATAATCAGGAATATTATGTAAACCTGACCCTCAATCTGGAATGAAACTCAAATGCATTGCTGTCGACGATGAACCCTTGGCCCTTCAGTTGGTTTGTAAGTACATCGAGCAAACGGCTTTTTTAGAATTAATTGGCCAATTTTCCAGCGCGATCGAAGCCTTGGGATTTATCAATCAGCATGAGGTACAATTGATATTCATGGATATCCAAATGCCCGACCTCTCCGGAATGGAGCTTGCCCGGGTCTTGGATGGGAAAAAGGATTCGGATCAGACCCGGATTATTTTTGCGACAGCCTATCATCAGTTTGCCATCGAGGGATACAAGGTTGATGCTTTGGATTACCTTCTAAAGCCTTACAGCTACGAGGATTTCTTAAACGCAGCCACCAAGGCCTACAATTATTTTGAGCGAAAAAGCCGGTCCCAGGAAAGCGGGTCTACCAAGTCAGATCAGGCTCTAGACTACATTTTTCTGAAAGTGGAATACCAACTTGTCAAGGTCATGCTCAATGACATCACCCATGTAGAAGCCTATAAGGACTACGTGAAGGTACATCTGCGGTCCAAAAGCAGTCCCCTTCTCTCCCTGACCACCTTAAAAAACATGGAGGAACTTCTTCCAGAGGGTAAGTTTATGCGAATTCATCGCTCCTTTATCATCTCTTTGGACCATATCGAGTCCGTTTCCAAAAACAGTGTACATATCGGAAACCATGAAATTTCGATCGGAGAAAACTACAAAGAGGCATTTTTGGCTTTTATGAGCCGATGGATGAGTTGAAAGAAATTAGAAACTAGAAGCTAGAATCAAGACTTTTTACCATTTAAGGGTAGAGGCCCCAATCTTTTAGGAAGCTAGCTTATTCCTAAAACAAAGGATTACCAATATCTTCCAAACAAAACCTGTAACTTCACCTGATGACAGATTCTCAAAAAGAATTTATGCGAAAAGCGATTGCCCTTGCCAAAGAAGGGATGGAAGCGGAAAAAGGCGGTCCTTTTGGTTGTGTGATTGTCAAAGACGGAAAGATCATCGGACAAGGCTCAAACATGGTACTCACCAGCAATGACCCCACAGCCCATGCTGAAGTAGTTGCTATCCGGGATGCCTGTAAAAAGCTTAACCATTTTCAACTCGAAGGCTGTGAAGTCTATACTTCCTGCGAACCTTGCCCCATGTGCTTGGGAGCTATTTTCTGGGCCAGACCGAGTAAAGTCTTTTATGCCTGTAGCAAAGATGATGCAGCTGATGCAGGGTTTGACGATGATTTTATCTATGAAGAAATCAAAGTCGATCCAGCCGACCGAAAGATTCCCATGCTGAATGGAATGAGAGAAGATTCTCAGAAAGTCTTTGAGCTATGGAAGAAGAAAGAGGATAAGAAGGTGTATTGATTTTCTAATTATCCGCAATCATGCCTTTGCCTTATTTTCTTTGCTTGACTGGTTGGAAGACCGATGACCGAAGACCGAAGCCTACGGATTCTAATCCTTTCAACAGAAAATAAGCCGTCTTTTTGTCAATACTAGTTAGAAAGCGGCTATCCTTAATTAATTTTTAAAATTTAGAAGCGAGAGGCTAGAGAAAAACTATAGTCTCCAAAAAACATTTCACACCAATATTTTTTCAAAGAAAAAAGCAAGTTCTATTGAAGAGTTTTGCTCTATAACCTTCAAAAGCTATAATTCATTCTTATTTTCTATATAAAAACTTTTTCAAGGAATTTTTCAAACTAAGGAAACTATTGTTTTTTCAATTACGTCAGAAATACCAACTACTCTTTATGTATTTCTTACTTTAACTTTTCCAAGCAAATAAAAACCTTACAAATACTATTAGTATTGGGAATTATTTTCTCTTCCTGTCAAGAAATAGAATTGGCGCCGGCAACCAATATTGGAAATGAAAATGCTGAACTTGAAATTCTTCCACCGCAGCTTGATCCTTCGGGTAGAATCAGTTTTTCCAACTTACCTAGTTTTTCAAATTATTTGGAAAAAAATATCGATCGACCAGTTGAAGAATTAGATCTTTTTGAAAAGAACTTTATCTCACTCAGGAAAAGAAAAATTCTGCTCGCTGAGTCCAACCCAGAGTTGTTTCGAGTCAATGGAGGGAATTTTGAAGAAGATTCGATCATCGTCGATGAATTTACAGCATCACTCGTAAATGAAAAGCGGGAACTGATAATCGATGGAAAGGTCGTCCGCTACACGGCCTTTGGAACCTGGGTGTATCATGATGACTTTACGGCTAGAGTAGATGAACTCCTTCCCACCATGACTGACGCACAAATGAAAGAGATCTACGCCACCCATGATTTTGCCGAAGATCCTTTTTACGAAATAGAGCCCGGAATATTCTTGTTTGGTACCACCGAGCAAGCAAATGCCGAAATGGAGCTGAAAACGGTGGATTATTCCAATGCGGCGTTAGCCCCATGGAGTCCTAATCCATTCCACTTTCCATATTGCAATAGAACTACAAATCGAAGAGACCCATATATCCATCCAGATAATAGGTGGAGAGGCTCAGTTGAAATCACCAGTCAATGGGTGTTTGATAATAATCGAAGATTCAGAGCCAAGGCCTGGTCCACAAATTACGTAACGCATGCCACAAGTGGCTTCCATACAAAATTACAGAGGAGAAGACTTGGTATATGGTGGGCTTCTGAAGCTGACGAGATATCAGTTGCTGTCAGAGGAAAAGTTTACTTTCCATATTTATTATCTGACCCAAATTTAGAAGGATTATATATTCCGATTAAGTTGGATCCATGGCTATACAATAATGGATTTAGACTAGAACAAACTCAAAATAAAGCAAGCGTTAGCTTTGGTTTAATTACCGCACAGGTAGGGTTAACTAGTAACCTAAATAACTTTATTAGCTCTTTTGCTTTCTGCGATCCTAACAAAGACTTTGGTCAAAACTCCGGAAGCTTTATAAACGGTAGTTCCAAATTCTGTAAACCCAAATGGAAAGCTGCGAAGAATGTCAAAATAAAAGAAAGTGAATCTTGCCATTATGTCAAAAAAGGCTCCTTTCAAGGTGAATTGCAGATCAAAATGAAATTTAATGACTAAACTTCTGTTACTAATTTCTGTTTGTTGCTTAATTCATACTACTTCTTTCCCCCAAGGAAAGTGGTCCATGGGATTTACTATGGCTAGCCGATCAGAATGGAGACAGTATCAGGATTCCTACCAATACTTATTTAAGGGTAGTGGACAGGGCTTTTCTTTTGGTGGAAGTTTAGCCTATCAGCACAATGAAAAGTGGCGCTGGGAAACCGGTCTTTTCAGCACCCCTTATTCGAATACTGTCGGCGTCTACTACAATGAACCCGGCTATCGAAGAATGCTAAACAGACCAGTAATGTATGTAAGCCATACAAATACGCTCGAAATTCCACTAAAGGCAATTTATTCCACTCCATTGAAATGGAGAAACATTCAAATAAATGTAGTAGCAGGGTTTAATACCTACCTTTTGGCAGAGAACATCAATAGTCAAGGATATGCGGGACTTCCGGCTATTCCAGTTTCACCTGCACCCCCAACCAACTTGTCAGTCGTATATAATGACCGAAACCTCTCAAAAGTGAATTTTAGCTTGGAAGCAGGAGGTGAGGCATTTTGGAAATTGAGTGAGCGGTTTCATTTTATCTACAGACTGTCAGGAAGAGTGGGCTTTATAGAGATGGTAGAAATGCAGGGAGATTACAGAACTGGAGATAATCTAACTCTCAGTCCGGATAAAATATATCCATTTCGTGTAGTTTCTAGAGGTAGTGCTTTGCATCATACCTTTAGTCTCCGATTTGTAATGGGAAGAAAAAAATGGAAAGAAAACTGGTGGGAAGATGAAGACTAAACTATGTATACTTGCTCTTTTTGGCTTTTTGACAATAGGTGATCAACTCTATGCTCAAAGTAGAAAAACTGGAAATCCACTAGAGAAAAACGGGCTTAACTATATTGGCTTGGGGCTTGAGGTTGGTCCTACACTTAATCAATTTAGCAAAAGCTACCCCGTTCATTTCGGTCTTCCAGTCAAAGTGTATTTAGGAAGGCAAAAAAAAGGAAGGCTTATTTTCAGAACTGGAATTCATTATTTTCCTGCACCTGACAAGAATCTATCTACTGATTTAAGAAGTGCTCACTATCTCATTATTCCTCTTGCCATTGGGTACCGAAGAAATTTCCAAGATTGGTATGTAGAAGGATCAATTGGCGCGGCTTCTACCCAATTTAGAAGAACCTATACAGATGATGTATTCCCACCCACAAAAATCTACTATCAAGAAATCAACTATGGGCTGGAGGTGGGGAAGCAACTGGGCAATCTGGACGTAGGAATAGCCGCATACAACACAGGTCCTTTCCCATTGAATATTCTTTGCTTAGGAATCAAAGCGAGCTACAGATTGAAATGGTGAAGCGGAAAGAATCCCAAAAAGTCTTCGAGCTATGGAAGAAGAAAGAGGATAAGAAGGTGTATTAAAGCTTAGAAGCGAGAGGCTAGAAGCAAGAAAAAACCCGATCCTTTCAGACCGGGTTTAAATTGATTTATAATAATTCGGATAATTTTCAAATCACAAGGGTGAAAAGGAATACCCAACACAAACATCCAATTCAACATTTCCTCCTCCTCACTTGAAATGGTATAATGGAAGGTAGTACTATATTGATCTCAATTCGTGATCAGGGTGTCCTCAATGCCAACCTTTGACCTTGAATTATTGATCCTATTCCAACCATACCTCAAATTGCAAATCACCGATAACTTCACCTTCTGGTTCATACCGAAAGATATAACTATCCGAATAATAATCGGATCGGATCAGCGTGTCATAGGCTCCATTTCCTTCTATTTTGAAAAAACCGGCAAGGTATGCAACTCCTTCAAAGTCTCCTGAAATCCGAATATTTTGATAATGAACGTAGCCCAGATTACAATTGCTAAAATCCATTTTCTGTTCATAAACTTGATTTAAATCGAAATCAGGGACTATTTTTTTACAGGAATCTGGCGAACATGCAAATAAGCCCAGACAGAAAGATAAAAATGTTGTGACTTTTAGATTCATTGAACTCAAGAAGACTTAAATTAAAACTATTAAATCAAAGCCTCATCAATTTTTTTACAAAAAAACCCGATCCTTTCAGACCGGGCTCATTCTAAATTCCAAATACTTTATTCTTAACGGACTACCTTCTTCCCATTCCGGGCATCAATTTACCCATGGCAGCTTTGGCGCCACCCATTTTATTCATCTGCTTCATCATCTTCCGCATATCGGAGAATTGCTTCATCAGATTATTTACCTCGGTGATGGATCTTCCTGAGCCATTGGCTATACGCTTTCTACGGCTTCCATCCAGGACATCAGGGTTTTGGCGCTCGTAAGGAGTCATACTGCGAATGATAGCTTCGATAGGCTTGAAGGAATCATCATCGATATCCAATCCCTTCATCGCCTTGCCCATTCCTGGGATCATTCCCATCAGGTCCTTGATATTTCCCATCTTTTTGACCTGCTCCAGTTGGGAAAGAAAGTCTTCAAAGTCAAAGTTATTCTTTCGGATCTTTGCATTGATTCGCTTGGCTTCATCTTCATCGAAAGATTGCTGCGCACGCTCCACAAGGGAGATAACATCGCCCATTCCAAGAATTCGCTGAGCCATCCTGTCGGGATGGAAGACATCGAGATTCTCCATTTTCTCTCCCGTAGAGATAAACTTGATCGGCTTTTCGACCACGTGGCGGATCGAAATGGCTGCACCACCTCGGGTATCTCCGTCCAACTTGGTCAAGACTACTCCGTCAAAATCCAATAGCTCATCGAAAGTCCGGGCTGTATTTACAGCATCCTGACCGGTCATGGAGTCCACCACAAAAAGTGTTTCCGAAGGATTCAAGGCTTTTTTCAGCGCCTCGATCTCATTCATCATTTGCTCATCCACTGCCAAGCGACCCGCGGTATCAACGATGACCGTCTTTTTCCCGGTCTTCTTCGCATAGGCAATCGCATTGTTGGCGATTTCCAGCGCATTCTTATTCTCAGGCTCCGCATAGACCTCCACGCCGATCTGCTCGCCCAGTACTTTCAACTGATCAATCGCAGCCGGGCGATAGATATCACAGGCAACCAAGAGGACTTGACGGCCTTGCTTTTTCAGATAGCTTCCCAGTTTACCGGTGAAGGTGGTTTTACCCGATCCCTGCAAACCGGAGATCAAAACTACTGCGGGCTCTCCGCTGAGTTTAATATCGGCCTTCGTACCTCCCATGAGCTTGGTAAGCTCTTCTTGGGTGATTTTCACCAAAAGCTGCCCTGGAGAAACGGAGATCAAGACATCCCTACCCAGCGCTTCGGTTTTGATTTTATCAGTGACTTCTTTGGCCACTTTATAGTTGACGTCAGCATCGATCAAAGCTCTGCGAATCTCTTTGACGGTAGTGGCGACGTTGATTTCGGTGATTTTCCCGGTTCCTTTCAGGGTTTTGAAGGCCCGGTCTAGTTTCGAACTTAAATTATCAAACATGTGATTTTTTCGATTTGCTGCAAAAGTAATGATTTTAGCGCCTGTAAGAAAGCTTAAAGGACCCGAATCCCATCTTTCAGACCAACGATTTGACTATTAATTCCTAATTTGCAGCCTTTGTTTCAATCCCGAACGTAATTTCTGCATGAAGCTGAATTTTCAAAAAGACCTACTTCCCCATCTGCTGGGAGTTGCCATATTTTATCTCTTGATCGTCTTTTACTTTTCCCCCTTGATATTTGATGGAAAAGTCATCTTTCAGGGGGATATCCTACAGTGGGAAGGCTCAGCCAAGGAAGTACTGGATTACCGTGAAAAAACCGGTGAGCAGGCGCTTTGGACCAATTCCATGTTTGGAGGAATGCCAGCCTATTTCATCAGTCTGGAGTTTCCGGGCGATATTACCAATGCTTTGGTGAAGGTGTTGACTCTTGGGCTACCCCATCCTATCAACGGGCTGTTTTTTGGCATGCTGGCCATGTACATTTTACTGTTGAGTTTTCGGGTACGTCCCATCTTTGCCATCGCAGGAGCCATTGCCTTTGCTTTCAACACCTTCAATCTCCTTTCTTTGGAAGCGGGTCACAATGCCAAAATCTGGGCTGTATGCTTGATTCCGCTGATTCTTGCGGGTATTCATTTAGCATTTGAGCGAAAACGAATCCTAGGAGCGGCCCTCTTGGCCTTGGGACTTCTTCTTCAACTTAAATTCAATCACTTACAGATTACCTATTACACGCTGATTGTTTCGGTGATTTATGTGCTAGTCCGATTGATTTTCCATTGGAAAAAAGATGGAATAGCGGATCTGGGAAAAATCCTGGCCTTTTTGACTCTCGGAGCTCTCTTAGCAGTGGGTGGAAATATAGGAAGGCTAGCCACGGCCTTGGAATACAGCCCCTACTCTACTCGTGGACAAGCTACTTTAGAGACAGAATCCAGCGGCCTGGATCGGGAATATGCCTTTTCTTGGTCCAATGGAAAACTGGAAACCCTGACACTCTTGATTCCGGATTTCTACGGAGGAGGCAGCCAAACACCGTTGCCTGATAACTCCGCTTCGGAAAAGGCCCTACGCGCCAATGGAATCGATGCTGCACAAATCAATGGCTTTGTCAAAAAAGCTCCCACCTATTGGGGCGATCAGGCTTTCACAGGTGGCCCGATCTACGGAGGAGCCATTTTGGTCTTCCTGGCCATTCTGGGGATTTGGGCTGCGCCAAAAGAGAGTTTGTACACCTTTGGAGCGATTATCATCTTTTCCCTTCTCCTTAGTTGGGGTAAAAACCTGGCTTGGTTCAATTATGCGCTTTTCGATATTTTACCCGGATACAATAAATTCCGGGCCGTCTCCATGGCATTGGGAGTGACGCTTTTTGCCATTCCGGTTTTGGGAATGATTTCCTTGGACCGATTGATTCAAAAGGGAGAATTGAAGCCTCTTTACCTCGCAGGAGGGATTGTTGCTGGACTGACCTTTATTCTCGCTGTTGCCTCCGGGGCATTTTTCAGATTTGAGGCCCCTGTCGATACCAATCTTCCAGAATGGCTTGCCTCAGCTATGCGAACAGATCGAAAAGCCATGCTTTCTGCTTCGGCCTGGAAAAGTTTTGGTTTTATCATCGCAGGAGTCGCATTGGTCTTTTTGAAACTGAAAGGGAAAATTTCTGATTTGGTTTTGGGAGGCGGACTGATTGTACTGATTGCCGTGGATTTGATTTCCGTCAATCGACAGTACCTCAATTCGGAATCTTTTCAAGCAAACCCGTCCAGACAATACTTCGCTGAAACTCCCGCAGAAAAGGAAATTGCTCAGGACTCAGATTATTTCCGGGTTTTGAGTTTGACCGAAGGTTTGACTCAGGGTGCCCGTACAAGCTACCGTTTTTACAGCCTTGGGGGCTATCATGGAGCAAAGCTTAGACGCTATCAGGATCTGATCGACTATCAGCTTCAGTCCGAAATTCAGGATTTTGTCAGCAAAGCGCAGGAGGGGAATTTTGACTGGGAGGGTATCTCAGTCATCAATATGCTGAATACAAAATACCTAATCGCCGGACAAGATGCTAACTCGGTTTTTGAAAATCCTGCTGCCAATGGTGCTGCTTGGATCCCTTCGGAGATCGTTCCCGTTCAAAGCAATGAGGAAGAGATTACCGAAATCGGAGAAATTGACACCCAAACTCAAGCTACGGTCAACACCGAGGAATTTGGAGATATCGCTGCGGGTTCAGGAAGTGTTACATTAGCTTCGCAAAGCCCGAACGAACTACGCTATTCCGTAGCAATGGAAAAAGCAGGTTTGGTGGTTTTTTCGGAGATTCACTATCCCAAAGGCTGGAAGGCGACCATTGACGGAGCGGAGCAGGATATTTTGCGTGTCAATTACTTACTGAGAGGTTTGGAAGTACCGACTGGAAGTCATGAAGTAGTTTTCACCTTTGAGCCATCCAACTACTATGCCACCAAGACTCCCATGATCATTTTCCAATATTTGATTTTGGCCAGCCTTTTGGCAGGAATTTTCATCACATACAAGCAAGAGAATGAATCCAGCCAATGAAGATAAAGTAGTCAGCTTTTACGATCAATTCGCTGACAAGCAGGAAAAGACGGGGATCAATTCCCGCCACCTATCCATACTCGACAAGGTAATGGCGGCAGGATTACGCTCTGATCATCATGTCTTGGAGGTTGGCTGTGGGATCGGCACAGTGTCATCTCTTCTAGCGAGACAGGTACCCAAAGGAAAAGTATTGGCAGTCGATATTTCTCCCGAAAGCATCAGCAAGGCAAAGAAAATCTGGAAAAGTCAGCAAAATCTAAGTTTCGAGGTGTCGGATATGTCGGACTTTGACAAGGTTGATCAGCAATTTGATTTCTTTGTATTTCCGGATGTGCTGGAGCATATCCCCGTGGATCAGCATCAGGCACTTTTTCAAAAAATCCAAAAACACGCACATCAGGACTCTGTGGTCTTTGTACACATTCCCGCTCCACGATACCTGCAGTGGATGATTGACCATGAACCTGAAAAGCTACAGGTGATCGACCAACCCCTGGACTCAGGGGATCTTATCAAGAGCCTGAATAACGCAGGGTTTTATTTGGAAAAAATGGAAACCTACTCGGTCTTTTTTGAAGAAAAAGATTACCAGTATTTTATCTTCCGATCCTCCAAACCGCTGGGAAAATCTACTCCACTACCCAAGTGGGACATATTAAAAGAACGAATTCGAATCCGCCTGAAATACGGCTTAATCAATTAATCTATGAATATCGAAAACCAAGCCGTCGTGGGTCTGACCTACGAACTCAAAGTCAGCAAAATCGAAGATGAAATCGAGTCTGTGCCATTCAGTGTAGAAGTCCGGGATGAGGACGATCCTTTTTATTTCTTGTTTGGACAAAGCGGTTTGCCTGAAAAATTTGAGGAGTACCTATCCGGAAAGAAAGAGGGAGACTCCTTCGAGTTTGTGCTCAAAGTGGCCGAGGCATACGGAGAGGCGGACGATGAGCTATTGATCAACTTGCCCAAGGAGCAGTTTTCCAAGGAAAGAGGTTTTGAGGAAAGTATGCTAAAAGAAGGCGAATTCCTGCCCTTGATGGATGAAAATGGGCACCCTATGCAGGCAAAAGTCCTAAAAGATCTCGGTGAAAGCTTATTGCTTGACTTCAACCATCCATTGGTGGGTTTCGACTTACACTTTGAGGGAAAAGTCCTGGAAGTGCGTGAAGCAACTCAGGAAGAACTAGACCACGGACATGTGCATGGAGCTGCTGGCGAATCACACAGTTAAAATCAAAAGAGGCTTCCTGATCCAGAAAGCCTCTTATTTTATCTGGCTAAATGAAGTTCCTTTTCTTTATCCCAACTCACATAGACTCGATCCCCAATTTGAAATCTCCGCTGCGGATCATCGACTTCCCAAATCAATCCGCTTTCTTTTAGTCTGATTTGAAGTGAATTGAAATGAATCAAATACCGAGAATCGACAACATGGGCAAGTAGTCCTCCTTTTGTCCGCAATTTGACATCCGTGGGTCGAATAAAACAATTATCAGTATCGGGAATGGCATTGATAGGAGAAAAAAGTCGGGCGATATATCTGCTTTTGGGTTGCTCGCAAAGCTCCTGAGAACTTCCTTGCTGCACGATTTTTCCTTTTTGCAAAATCAACAAATCATCAGTCAAGCGCAGCGCATCATCCAAATCATGGGTGACAAATATGACTGTGGTTTGGGCTTCTTTGAAGCTCTCAGCCAGTTCGCCTATCAGTTGATGAGTCTGAATTGTATCCAAGGAGGAAAAGGGCTCATCCAAAAGCAAAACCTCAGGTTCGATAGCCAAAGCTGCGGCAATAGCTACTTTTTGCTGCTGTCCACCGGAAAGTTGTCTTGGAAATCGATCTGCTAGTTTATTTAGCCGAAACTGCTTCAGTAAAGTCTTAACGCGCTCCTGGGCGTATTTTTTATCATAAAGGAGGAGCGGTCGAGCAATATTCTCTTCCACAGTACTATTGGGGTACAAATGATAATCCTGATGAATCAGCTTGATCTCGTCATACCCTGCTACTAATTTTTCACTTGGATTGAGAATTTTCTCCCCATTCAAATAGACCGATCCAGAATCTTGCTTTTCCAGCCCCGCCAAGATCCGAAGTAAAGTAGATTTGCCAGACCCACTTTCGCCTACAATGGACAAAAGGCTTCCTTTCTGAATTTCAAGTGAAAAATCGTGAAGGGCTGTTTGATCGGGGTAAGATTTCCGGATTTTTTGGATAGAAAAAAAACTCATGGACGGATTTTGGTTTGAAGCTTTTTGGGAAGTGAGGCAAAGATCAACTCATAGGAATGATCTACCAAATCCAAAATTAGCTGATCGGGTACATTTCCGAGTACCGAAACTGAGTTCCACCATTTCTTATTCATGTGATAGCCTGGAGTGATGCCCTCAAACTTCTCCCGCAACTCGGCCGATCGCTCCGGGTCACACTTCAAATTGATGTATTCGAACACTTCCAAATCTGTGATCGCAAATATTTTCCCTCCCACTCGAAAGCAAAGTGTATTGGCATCAAAAGGGGTATCCTCTGACGTACCGGGTTTTGAAAGGCAAAAATCTCGGAGGTATGAAAGGGTCATCGCTGAAATTATTTATTATAACTATCCAGAATAAAGCCAGATTCCTCTTTTCATAGCTTAACAGGCTGGAAGTCGGAAGCCTGAAGATCCAGCCACGGCTGGCAGGCGAAGTTTCCAGATTTTAAACCTCTAAACTCATCCCAGGCCGTATTAATTATTTTATTTATTGGCTGTAAATCAGAAATCAACTTTTTTGACTGAAGATAAGAATGCCCTTCTTAAGATTCAATATTCAAGCCACCATTCTTCCCAATCTGTATCTAAGATAGATCTCACCTGACCTATCTGAGGAATGATAAAATCCACTTCTAATTCCCTTGCCTTTTGGACAAAAAGCTCTACGGGTTCTTTCCAGTGATGAGGTGCTAGCGTAAAGCCGGCCCAGTGAACAGGCATGATCTTTTTAGCGAGGCCCTTCTGGGATGCAATGACCGATTCATCAGGGAACAAATGCAACTGACGCCAATGCTCATTGTATTGACCACATTCCATAAAGGCAAAGTCAAAGCCGCCAAATCGTCGACCGATCTCTTCAAAATGATCACCAAAGCCTCCGTCCCCGCTAAACCAAATGGATTCATCTGAACTTTGAAAAACCCAACCACCCCAGAGCGTCTGAGCCCGATCCGTCAGCCCTCTTCCCGAAAAATGCCTGGTCGGAGTAAAAGTGACTTGGATGGGACCAATCATCCTATCCTGCCACCAGTCAAATTCATCGATCAAATCTGCATCTACTCCCCATTTCACCAGGTGCCTTTTCACTCCCAAAGCCACCGCATAGCGCTTGGTCTTAGCTTTGAGTTTCCGAATGCTCTCCAGATCCAAATGATCATAGTGATCATGCGTCATCATCAGCAAGTCTATCTCCGGCAGATCATCGATCATGTCCAAGGTTCCATCCGAAAATCGCTTGGTCTGAAATGGAGCAATCGGTGAAGCATCCGGTCCCATCATCGGATCAATAAAAATCGTCATTCCACTCATTCGGAGTAAGATGGCGGAATGTCCGTACCAAGCAAAGCGTGCTCTTCCAGCCTTCTCCATAAACTTTGCTTTATCAAAGGATTCCATCGGAATCTGACGGTTGGGCTGTCTTTCGGACCTTCCTTTGAACTGCTGGACCAGTACCTTCGGAAAGTCCTTCAGGTCGATTCCCAAATTAGTCGGCTGCAAGTTTTGAAACCGCCCGTTTTTCCAGTTTTCAGATTTTCCGTAATGATCTTCTAAGCCGGAGGTCACCTTACCGCCAAATTGATGAAAGGGCATATTCCTAATTTTGATTTCTATACTCCAGGGGTGTCAATCCTGTTTTACTTTTAAATAATTTACTGAAATGCTGCGGATATTCGAATCCAAGATCGTATGCTATTTGAGAAATCGGATCAGTTGATCCAAGCAGTTGATTTTTTGCTTTCTCCAGAAGGGCATGATGGATAAACTCCTGTGCATTTCGACCAGTCTCTTTTCGAAGCATATCACTCAAATAGCTAGGTGACATATTCAGATTTTCTCCTAAATACTTGACTGTCGGCAGCCCTTTTCCTATTAAATCATCGGACTCAAAGAACTTTTGTAGCAGTTTTTCAACCCTTCCGACAATTTCCTGATTCCTATTGGTCCGCACAAAAAACTGTCGGTCGTAATACCGCAAAGCGTAATCCAAAAACAGCTCAATACTATTGACGATTAACCGTTGACTATGACGGTCGATTGGATGTTGGATTTCCCATTCGATTTTTTGAATAATATCCAACAGAGCTTTTTGCTCTGCCTCCGAGACGTGAAGCGCCTCATCGGTTTCATAGTCAAAAAAGCCATACTCTTTTATATTTTCACCTAGTGCACTCTTTCGAATAAGATCAGGGTGAAACAAAAGCAGGTAATTATCTGGCTTTGGGTTAAATTCATGGCTGTCGGCTGTAATCACCTGCCCTGCCTTGATAAAAGCTAAAGTTCCTTCCTTGAAGTCATAGGTACTTCTGCCATACCCAAATTCACAATCAGCTCCTTCCTTCATCCAAATCTGGAACAGGTCGATTCGTAATCTCACGCTTTCTGTCAGCTGCTTAAAGTGCATATCAGTCGTGCGAATCACCGATACCAATGGATGGCTAGGTTTGGGAAGACCCAAGAACTGATGGGCTTCTGCCACAGAATCCAAGACTAAGATTTCTTGCATATCAGATTAGCTTGTGGTCAATCATGTCCTGGAAGGAATCATGCAAAGTCTCCTGAAGGGGTCTGTAGCTCATATTCAGTTCTTTCCTTCCCTTAGAATTATCTGCTTTCCAGGTAATATTTACATTGTTTCGGATAAATTTTCTCGTGATACTTTTATTCACAAGCGGACCGATAAGCATCAAAAGCCACTTTGGAAGTGCACCGCTCGGGACCTTGTATTTGTCTCCATAATCTTGGTGAAGAATTTTTGCCATTTCAAGCATGGATGAGCTATGCGCACAGATAATATTTCTTCCATTTGCCTCCGGCAAAAAGCCTGCATTGAAATGAGCTTGAGCCAAATCCCGAACATCTACTACCCCGATTCCTAGGTTTGGCACACCCATTTTTAAGGTACCATCTCCCAATTGCTTGAGGATTGTAAAGCTCTCCGAAGTCGCAGTCTTGGGATTGGTAGCAGGACCCAACACTAAACATGGATTGAGTGTGACTAAATCCCATTGATTTTGTGATTCAGCAATCTTCCAAGCCTCTTTTTCTGCCAAAGTTTTAGAATAAGAATAAGGCTGGTACTCAAGCGAAGCTGTGGTATTCCAAATCTCTTCTGTAAGTATTCCATTTGGCGTTTGATGAACATCACTCGCATCTGTGTAGATAGCCGCACAACTACTAGTCACTACGACACGCTTTACAGAAGGGGTTTTCGTGGCTTGGTTCAGCACATTTCTAGTTCCTTTCAAAGCCGGGTCGATCAATTCTTTCAGGGGATCTTTGACCTCCAAGGTAAAGGGAGAAGCGGTATGATAGACCAATTCGCAGTTGTCCATTGCTTCCGCATAGCTACCTTCGTCTAAAAGGTCTGCCTTAAAAAAACGGATAATCCCCGGACTATCTGCTGCAAGCTTCTCCAAATGACCAATTTTAGATTTATTATCGGGATTTCTGACAGCTGCATGCACAATCAATCCCTCGTCTAACATTTTTTTAACAATCCAGCCCGCCACATATCCCGTAGCCCCTGTCACTAATACAGGTTTACTTTTATCTATATTTTCCATTTCAGTTTTTTTTGATAGATACAAAGTTCTGATATACCCGATTATTCAAATTATACATTTTGCTGATGTATGTATATATATCAAAGAATAAGTCATTGATACTCAAGTTAGCCTTTCTTAAACAATTTGCTGATTCTGATGATTTTCATTTGCCAAATAAACTTTTAACTTTAGATAATTCAGTTTTAACCACCTGTCCATGACCATTGGCCTTTTGAAAGAACCCGAGGGGGAAAATCGGATCGCACTTCTGCCAGAAAGTGCCAAAGCCCTCATTCAGCTACAAGTTCAAATAATCGTAGAAAGTCGTGCCGGCGAAAAAGCTTACGCCTCCGACAAAGATTACGAAGCGATAGGAGCAAGTATCCATTCCCGCGCTGAAGTACTTCAAGCAGACTTGATTCTGGGAATCCAACCCCCTTCTGAGGAGGAGCAACTTTCCCTCAAAGATGGGCAGGTCCTTGTCTGCCTTTTTCAGCCTTTATCCAATAAGGAGCTGGTAGAACGTTTTTTGGACAAAAAAATTACCAGCTTCTCCATGGACAATGTACCTCGTACCACCCGAGCTCAGGCGATGGATGTACTCTCTTCTATGGCAACCGTAGCAGGCTACAAGGCAGTACTGATGGCAGCTAGTCATTCACCCAGATTTTTCCCCATGTTTATGACTGCTGCAGGTAGCATTATTCCTTCTAAAGTACTTATTCTAGGCGCTGGTGTGGCAGGGCTTCAAGCAATAGCCTCCGCAAGAAGATTGGGTGCAGTTGTCGAAGCCTTTGACGTGCGGGCAGCAGCAGAAGAAGAAGTGAAAAGTCTCGGCGCTAAATTCGTCAAAGTAGAAGGAGCCAAAGATGAAGCGAGTGCCGGAGGATATGCCGTGGAGCAAAGTGAGGAATACAAAGCCAAGCAGCAGGCTCTTATTCAAGAGCATGCCCGAAAATCAAACATTATCATCTGTACGGCCCAGATTCCGGGTAGAAAAGCTCCCGTGCTAATTACCTCCGAAACCGTAGAAGCCATGGCTCCGGGTTCAGTAATCGTGGATTTAGCAGCCTCCACCGGAGGTAATTGTGAACTTACCGAGAATAATCAAATCATCGAAAAACATGGGGTTACCATTATCGGTGATTCAAATTTACCAGGGACTATGCCTATGGATGCCAGCAAAATGTATGGTAAGAATATGGTGAATTTCCTTAAACTCATCATCGGTAAGGAAGGCGAACTCATGCTTAATTGGGAAGATGACATCGTACAAAATACCTGCGTGACACATCAAGGAGAAATCCGAAGCGAACGCGTTAAAAATATCCTTTACCCATCCGAAATCAATTGATAAATGGAAGAAATACTGAGTTTATTTTATGAAAACAGAGAGTTTATCTTTCTGATCATCGTTTCGATTTTCCTCGGTATCGAGGTGATTTCCAATGTCCCCGCAGTATTGCACACTCCGCTAATGTCAGGAGCTAACGCAATTCACGGCGTAGTCATTATCGGCTCCATTATCATTATGCTTCAAGCCGATCCCAGTAATTATTATGCATTGATATTAGGGTTTCTAGCTGTGATTCTGGGGACCTTAAATGTGGTTGGTGGATTTGTAGTGACCAATCGGATGTTAGAAATGTTTAAGAAAAAAGCCAAGTAATATGAATACAACTATACTTGGACTCAGCATCCTGGAGCTATCTTACATTGTCGCATCAGTCACTTTTATCTTAGGACTTAAGATGCTTTCTAGCCCAGATAAAGCACGCAAAGGCAATCTGATAGCCGGATACGGAATGGGACTTGCCATTGCGGCAACCATCTTGTTCAAAGAAGAGTTTTCCGCCGATAAATGGCTGAATTACAGCTTGATTTTAGCGGGATTAGTAATTGGGACAGTAATCGGCATGCGTATGGCCATTAAGGTGAAGATGACTGCCATGCCCCAGATGGTCTCCTTCTTCAACGGCATGGGGGGCGCCTGTGCGGGGGTAATTTCCTTGGTAGAATTTGATCACCTTCGACACGGAGGAGAAATCTCAGCAGGAATGCTAATCGTAATTTTGCTTGGATTGATTATAGGCTCGGTATCCTTTTCTGGTTCTATGATCGCTTATGGAAAACTAGAAGGAAAAATAGCAGATAAAGCACTTCCAGCAGGTCAAATCATCAATATTGGTTTACTCATCGCAATATTCGGCCTTGCAGGCTATTTGGCATTTTCTGGACACTTGAGCATGTCACTGATGTACACATTGCTTATCCTTTCCTTATTGTACGGAGTGTTATTTGTGATGCCAATTGGCGGTGCAGATATGCCGGTTGTGATCTCCCTTTTGAATAGTTTCACAGGAATGGCCGCTGCCTTTGGAGGCTTTCTTTATGGAAATCAGGCCATGCTTACCGGTGGTATTTTAGTGGGTTCTGCAGGAACAATCCTGACGGTATTGATGTGTACGGCCATGAATCGATCCCTGACCAATGTGATCATCGGGTCATTTGGAGGTGGTGGAGCTACAAGTACCAAATCTGGTGAGCAGGGGACTATCAAAGAAATCAGCGTAACAGATGCAGCGATTCTACTTGCCTATGCCAATAAAGTGAGTGTTGTACCAGGCTATGGTTTGGCAGTAGCACAGGCTCAACATACGGTCCACAATCTCGAAAAAATATTGGAAGACAAGGGAGTTGACTTAAACTATGCGATCCACCCCGTGGCTGGAAGAATGCCCGGACATATGAATGTCCTACTAGCCGAAGCTGATGTTCCCTATCCTAAACTTTTGGAAATGGAAGATGCCAATGAGGATATGGCAAGCACAGATGTGGTCTTGGTCATCGGAGCCAATGATGTCGTCAATCCAGCTGCTGAAAATGACCCTTCCAGTCCTATTTATGGTATGCCAGTTGTCAAAGTCTGGAATGCTAAAAACATTATCGTTTTAAAGAGATCCATGGGTAAAGGCTATGCCGGGATTGAAAACGAATTATTCTTCCATCCAAAAAACCGAATGCTTTTTGGGGATGCCAAAGATTCGCTTGAAAAGCTGATAGCAGAGCTTAAAAACTTGTAAAAAAAGCTGGCCAATTAAAATCTGGCCAGCTTTTATGTTTTATTTCTTCCAAGACCGGATTAATCCCGGAAGCATCACTAAGGCAACAATAAATAATCCAAAAGACTCTCGTCCTTCTTCCATCTCAGGAGTTTTCATGGTAAGGTCTCCTTGTTCGATTTCTTGACCAATCCAGCCGGATACGGATTCCGGCCAAAAGTATACGGCCCCCACCAAGCAAGCCACAACAACAATGGTGAGCGGGTATCTCGGGAAAATCCCTCTAATGCCCATCAAACAGAAAATAATCGCTACTGCATAAATGCTTACCCAAACCTCCGGATCAGGATCATTAAACTGCCAATAGGAAAATAGTGCAAAAGCAATAATCCAAAATCCGTAGAAATATTTCCAAAACTTCATAGTCAGTATTTTTAGATCAAAACCTCGGAAGCAGGGACACAACCTTTGAACCCTCCTGCGGCTACTTTGTAGCCATGATATTCCACCATGACTTCCCTTACGGTTGTAAAACCATAAATCGTTTGTGATTTCATCAGTTGAAAAAATCGCTGATCAGCTTCATTTTCTGAATCTTGCATATTGATCAAAATATCTTCTTTAGCTTTTTGATCTTTGGCTAAAAAATCCAAAGTACCCAACTGATCGAGTCCTCTTTTGATGATTTCTTGATCCTCCTTTTCATAGCAATGCTCAAAAAGACGAATCAAAAACTTATCCGTACCTGTACTCAAAGCACCGATGGGTTGGGCATTTTCTGGAGCTACCGAAGGAATACCTGCAGGAATGATGGTATCTGCTACCGCAGTGATTAATTTTTCTTGCTGTAAGCTGAAAAAACCTTGATGGGTGAGTTGGTCCACCAGCTGCCATTTCCAGTCAGCGAATACCAGTCCTGCTATTCCCAAGCCTCCTGCGCCTAATATTTTTAGGGATTTTCTCCGATCCATAGCTTCAAAACATTTTTTTGAATTTAATGGATTTGCACCATAGGACAAATAGCCACTGATGTAATTTGCTCATTCCTTATCGATCTTGATAATTCAGACTGAATCCAATCGAAAGGTAGGTTCGAAGCTTTTTGTCCGTAGAATTAGAGCCAAGACCCAAGGTAATGGGGCCCAAAACAGATTGATAGGAAATATCCGCTCCATAGCCAAGAAGTGTATTCTGAGTAATCGTTTCTGAGCCCACAATATCTCCCAATGGAATATTATTAGAATAGCCTAACCAGTTGACTCCGCTCCTTAGAAATATTTTTTTTATCGGGATTACTTGCAGCTCCATCCCGATTTTAGCAAAGTTTTGTGCGGAAATCTCGGCGTAATTCAATCCCCAAAATCGATTATCGATAAACCGGACCATCTGATACCCTCCTATAAAAAAGTCGCGGAAAGATTTCAGATTTTGGTCTGAAAGGGTAAAGCCCCCTCCCACAAAGGGTTTGATTTGGACAGATTCGGAAATAGGGAAAAGCTTGGAATATCTGCCTAACAAAGTCAAATAAGAATTCGGCGTCAATTCTTTCACAAACCGATCCAGTTGCTCACTTGTCAAAGGAAACTGAACTTCGTTTGCATCGATAAAAATGGTGTCTACCCCTTTTTCAAGATTAATCTTTAGCCAGGTTTTGAACCTATATTCGGCTTCCAAAAGTCCCTCTGCTCCCTTGGTGGGAAAGTTTCGATCATCTTGGGAGTTTCGATAATATCGGGCTCTGGCACTTAGGTAGTTATCAACTCCATTTCTGACTCCATCAGGAAGTACCTGATCAAACTGAACTTTGGATGCACTCAAATCTGCTATGAACCCAAGATAAAAAGCTTCCTTTAGAGAATTGGTGGTGATGATCTGCACCTCAGTCCGATTTTCATTAAAAATATTGATCCTAGATAGCTCTCCTTGTTCATAACCTGGAAATTCCTGTCTCAGGAAATTGTATCGAAAGTTGAACGCCACCTTTTTCTCTGATCCCAAATACTTGTAGTGGTCCACTCTGAATTTCGGGTTTTCAGAAATATCGGCTACAAAAACAGTTCTTGACGATTGACCTATCCAATTTCGAGTGGTCCAGTTGGCTAGGATACCAACAGAGAAGAGGTTATCGTAATGCAGTGCAGTGGAAAATGCCGTTTTGGGTTTTTCTATTGTTCGGACATTAAGGTCATAAGTTTGATCCTCATTTTGTTTTAGCGAATAATCCACCTTGTGAAAACCATTCACCCCAAAGACATTCCTGATACCTTCTTGTAAGTAATCCCGATCGACCAATTGACCTGGAGAAATATCCAACTTTGATTCGATTAATTCATCTGAAAAAAGTTGATTCCCATCTATTTCCAATGAACGGATTTTTATTTCTGGTGAAACAGGAGTTTCAAGTTTTGCTGGACTTAAAACTCCAAGACTATCTGCCGCATTTTTAAATTTGTCAAAAAACTCCTTCCCTACCTGTTCCCCTAATTTCAAAATCGCATCATACTCAGCAAAACTTCCTGTAGAATATGGCCCTAAGTCAGGCTTGATATAAATATCTGTCTCTTCAATGTTCACACGGGTTTTGCGAAGCGATTCGGCCATCGCTATTTGCATCAATATTCCCCCAAAGCCTCCCAACTCCTCAATTTCCAAAAAATCCTCATCGGATACATTCACACCGATTACAAAGTCTGCCCCCATGGACCGGACAATATCTACGGGAAAATTATTTACAACCCCTCCATCAACAACAACTGTACTGTCCAAATCAAAAGCAGTAAAAGCTGTGGGAATCGCAATACTTGAGCGGATCGCATCATGCAAATAACCCTTATCAAAAATGATAGGTTGACCAGTTCGTACATCTGTCCCAATACATCGAAATGGTATGGGGAAATCATCAAAATCCTCATACTTGGATGCCGGAAAAGTATAGTAATGTAAAATCTCAGAAAGAACTTGTCCGTGGATCAAACCGGACGGAAGCGCAAGCTTGCCACTGTTGAAAGGGATTTCGAGTAGGTAGCGGTTGTAATATTCTTTTTCTTCAAAAGCAATATCTTTAAAATCCACCCGATTAGAAACAACCAAGTCCCAATCCGTAGATCTGACTACTTCTTCCAGTTCATCGGCACTATATCCAATGGCATATAGACCTCCAATCACTGAACCCATACTGGTACCAACCACATAATCTGGTCTGATACCTGCTTCCTCCATTGCTCGGATGACTCCTACATGAGCTATCCCTTTAGCACCTCCCCCACTTAATACAAGACCTATCTTGATTCTATCCTCATCTGATTCTTGACAAAATGAAAACAAAGGCATCCCCGCAAGGATGCCTATCAGAAAAATTATCGGTAGAGAAATCCTAGAAGAGATCACTTTCTATAATCTAACGGTGCCTCTCTATCTCCAACCAAAGCCTCATAATTAAACCCTGCACCTCTGCGTCTATTCAATTCTTCATTTGCCTTGGTAGCAATTTCTGGATTTTTAATTACATCCAAAGCTGTCAAAGCCAATGTTTTTGCAGCAACCATCATACCTTTCGCACCGATTGGGGTTCCACCAGCTGCTACAGCTTGCCAAGTGTGAGCACTTGTACCAGGTACCCAAGTCGCCACTCCCAATCCAGCCGTTGGAACCAACCAGCTTACATCCCCGACATCGGTTGATCCTCCAGTTCCAGTTTCCCGCACCATAAACGGATCAATTTTCATCGCATCCTCCGCTGGATTGATTGATAGGTCCGGGTAGCTCTTGATCAATTCTTCTGCAAACTTCTCATCCTCTTCACTGTATTGGACACCACCAATGATTTCCAAATTCTTATGCATCACCCGGGCGAGGGTTTCATTGGGTAAAAGGTTGTAAACCCCATTAATAATTTCATACTCCATGGTAGTCTGTGTTCCTTTTGCAGCTCCTTCGGCCGCTGCCACCATCTTTTGGAAAATCTCCTTCACCACTTTGACATCTGGATGACGGACGTAATGATAGGATTCTGCAAAGGCAGGAACAACGTTAGGTGCTTCACCTCCACGGGTGATCACGTAGTGCATCCGAGTCTCTTGAGGCACATGCTCACGCATGAGATTGACCATGAAATTCATCGCCTCTACTCCGTCAAGGGCGGACTTTCCACGCTCTGGAGCGGCTGCGGCATGAGAAGCTACTCCATAGAATCGAAATTTTGTGGAAATATTTGCCAAGGAGGAATTAGCTCCGGCATTATTTCTGGAGCCTGGATGCCAATGAAGCATGACATCTACATCATCCATCAATCCAGCTCGGGCCATATAGACCTTACCTCCACCACCTTCTTCAGCTGGTGTTCCGTAAACTCGGATAGTTCCTTGACCTCCGTTAGCGTCTAACCAGTTTTTGACCGCAATTCCAGCAGCTACTGAGGCAGTACCAAACAAATGGTGTCCACATGCATGACCTGCTCCACCCTCAACGACTGCTTCGCGAAAAGGAGATGCTTTCTGCGATACCCCCGGTAGCGCGTCGAATTCAGCCATAATTCCAATGACTGGCTTTCCTGAACCAAACTCAGCCACAAATGCAGTGGGTATTCCGGCTACCCCAGCCTTGACTTCAAATCCAGCTTCGGAAAGTGTTTGTTGATGTAAAGCAGAGCTTTCGCTCTCGAGGTATCCCAGTTCTGGGTTTTCCCAGATCTGCATGGCAATTTTAGTATACTGTTCGGTTTTTGAATCAAGTTCTTTAATCACTGATGACTCCTGAGCTAGTGCCAATACTGGAATCAGTGTAATTAAGAAAAGAATGAGCTTCTTCATTTAAGGTGGATTTAATTTTGATTTTTTCGATTTGATATTGTTATGAAAAATAAGCCTAATTCGAGTCAGACACAAAACCTGCAGCTAATTTTGATTCTGTAGCTCGTCCCAAAAACTCACTTCATTGGTAAAAAATCTAATTTTATATGAGATTTTTAAAATTTGATTAAACCAATTTTTATTGTATTTTTCTTATAACCAACCTGTTACAGCACTATGAAAAAACTATTGAAAATTTTTTCGATGATAATTGGTGCAATTATCATTTTGCTCTTGATAGCTTTCTCCTATCTACAAATGAGCTATCCTTCTGTCCCTCCTGCCGAGGAATTAACAATAGACTATTCTCAGGAGCGAATCGAGCGCGGAGCTTATTTAGCTAATCATGTTACCGTTTGTATGGACTGTCATTCAGCCCGCGATTTTTCCTATTTTTCAGGACCACCAACACCCGGTACCTTAGGAAGAGGAGGTGATCGATTTGACCATTCTATGGGTTTTCCTGGTGTATTTTATGCAAAAAACATCACGCCCACAGGCATCTCCCAATACAGTGATGGTGAACTTTATCGAGTGATTACCACCGGAGTGACCCATGATGATCGAGCCATGTTTCCCTTGATGCCTTACATGTATTATGGAAAAATGGACCCTGAAGACATCTATGATATTATTGCCTATATCCGTTCCCTAGATCCTCTCCCCAGTCAAATCCCCGATTCAGAAGCAGACTTTCCAGTCAATTTGATATTAAATACCATCCCTCAAGAAGCGCAACCTCAAAAAAAACCAAATTCTTCTGATCAAGTAGCCTACGGAGCCTATTTGGTCAATGCCGGGGGATGCATCGAATGCCATACGCAAGTCAATGAACAAGGAATGATTATACCTGAGAAAGCATTTGCAGGAGGAAGAGATTTCTTATTTCCTGATGGCTCCAAAGTCACTTCAAGTAATATCACTTCAGATCCAGAAACTGGAATTGGAAACTGGACCTCAGAGCAGTTCATAGACCGTTTCAAACAATATTCAGACTCCACTTACTTAAGGGAAAAAGTGAAGCCTGGAGATTTTAATACTATCATGCCTTGGATCATGTATTCGGGTATGAAGGAGGAAGATCTGCGAGCCATATTTAGCTACTTAAAGACTCTACCCCCTCAAAAGAATCAGATTATTCGATTTACCGCAGCTTCTCAAACTCCTTGATTCCATTCATCCCCGCATTTATCTCGCGGGGATTTTTCTTTTGTGACCACTGTCACCAATTTATTTTTTTCCCAATAAGTATCTTCAGGGCATAATGGGAGGGAATTTTCTTTCTCAAAATCAGAAACTTGCCAAATATTAGTTGCAATAAACCCATCTATTCATGAAGTACTCTCGAAGGAAATTTATGTCTCAATTAGGTGCCCTTGGAGCAGGAACGGGACTTTTGAGCCTGTCTCCTCAAGTGGCCCAAGCAGAAGCAAAAAAACTTAAGCCAAAATCATTTAAGCTTACTATTCTACAAACTACTGATGTCCATTGTCAGATCCATCCGCATGATGAGCTTTTCTGGGAAAATGGAAAAGCAGTTTATCGCAAAACGGGTGGATATGCACATTTGAAGGCCTTTTTGGACCAAGAAAGAGAAAAAGCCGAGCATTGCTTAGTCATGGATACAGGCGATATGTTTCAAGGTTCGGAGCTTTCCGTAAGAACCACCGGTGAGGCGATGGTACCCATCCTAAATGAAATTGGGTATGACCTTTACCTTCCCGGAAACTGGGAGGTAGTGTATTATAAGCAGGCCATGCAGCACCTTCTGGGGTCACTACATGCCCCTAAAATCTGCGCGAATATGTACCATGATTTAGGAGAAGGTAAAAGAGGCGAATTGATCTTCAACCCTTATCATATTTGGTCGGTAAATGGGGTAAAGATTGGATTTTTGGGATACACAGATCATTTGGTTCCAAAAAGGCAATCACCCAATTATTCAAAGGGAATTCTATATACCAAGCCTGAAGAAAACTTGTCTCACTATGTAGATGTCCTGCGAAATCAGGAAAAATGTGCTTTTGTCTGTATCATAGCTCATTTAGGTCTTTCTCAGCAAATCAACCTAGCCAACTTGCCCGAGTGTGAGGGTGTAGATTACATCTTGGGTGGTGACACCCATGAGCGCGTAAGGAAACCTATCCAAGGTAAGTATGCCAAAGTAGTGGAGCCGGGAGCTTTTGGTTCTTTTGTAGGAAAGCTTGAACTCACTATCGAAGATGGTAAGGTAGTCCAAGATGATTACGAACTCTTGGAAGTCAACTCAGATAAAATCAAACCTTGCCCAGCAGTAACGGAAATCATTGATCAAAATGAAGATCCGTTTGAAGAAGACATTTACAAAATAGCGGGTTACAGTACCGTGCCACTTTATCGGTATTTTGTAATTGAAAATCCGATCGATACGATGATTTTGGACGCCATCAGCTGGCAAGTACCTGAAATCGATATTGTATTATCCAATGGGTTTCGATTCTGCCCACCTCAGACTACGCCTGACAGCACGGGAAATATTCCGATCACAAACGGCTATATTTTCGATATGCTACCAGTCGATTCCCAAATTAGAACAGGTAAAGTAAAGGGATCTCAAATAGCAGCATGGCTTGAAAAAGAGCTAAACAATGTTTTTGCGAAGGAAGCTTCCAAGCGATTTGGAGGTTGGGTAATTAAGTTCCGCGGAATGGAAGTGGAGTTTCTAGCCTTTGGAGAGGAAGGAAATAGAGTCCAAAAGGTAACTGTACATGACAAACCTTTGGAAATGGATCGAGTGTACAGCATCTGTGCCTGTGAGCGCGATGGGGATCCTGATGATATGCTTTGTCGCTTTACCGGTGTGATGGAAACTGAAAATACTGAGTACACACTGCACCAAGCCGTAAAAAACTACCTAGCCGAGCATTCCCCTGTGACTCCAATTCCTCCCAAATCGGCGGTAGCTTTGGATGCACCGGCTACCCTCTTGACTCAGGTGTATGGAGTGGATTACGAGTTTAGATAGATTTTGAAAGAAAAGCGTTTATTCACCGAAAAGCCGGCATTAGTCGGCTTTTTTATTTTTTCAATTTTGAAAATTCAAAAAATAAACCGCTAATTCCGATTCCAAAATCAAACCTATGAAATCGAGCACGAGGTACCCGTCAAACAGAGGGTTGATTATAATTGCGAGATTCCATATGACCATTAAAGAGCAATTATAAACATATGAAAAAATCTTTTTTTGTACTTCTTGCGGTTCTTGCCATCCAGTCCTGCCAAAGTGTTTTACAACCATCAGGTTGGGATACCTCAAAAGTTGAAATTGCTAGAGATGAATTTGGAGTACCTCATATTTTTGGTGAAAGGGATGCAGATGTAGCATATGGTTTGGCGTGGGCTCATGCTGAAGATGATTTCGAAACCATTCAAAAGACGCTACTTGCAGGAAAAGGCCTAGTAGGTCGGGTATACGGGGAACAGGGAGCTGCTGTGGATTTTTTTGTTCACCTTTTAGAAACCCAAAAGATTGCCAAAGCAAAGTACGAGGATAGCTTTTCAGATGAGTTCAAAGCAGTACTCGAGGGCTATGCTGCTGGAATGAACGACTACGCTGAAAGTCATCCCAAAGAAGTTTTGTATTCCGGAGCCTTTCCTGTGAACCCATTGGATATTACCTCCGCCTACATTCTATCGCTTGCTCAAATGTCAGGTGCTGATCGGGCAGTTCAGCAAATTGTAAATGGAGAAGCCGGAAAAGTGCTCCCAGACCCCAATCCAAAAGGCTCCAATGCAATTGCTATTCACTCTTCCCGAACAGAATCAGGGGAAAACTTTCTGGCTATCAACTCTCACCAACCACTGGAGGGGCCAGTTTCCTGGTATGAGGCGCATCTCCATTCCGAAGAAGGTTGGAACATCTTAGGTGGATTATTCCCCGGTGGAGCCATGATTTTTCATGGTGTCAATGAGCATTTGGGTTGGGCTCACACGGTAAACTTTCCTGATTTGCTGGACACCTATCAATTAGAAATCAATCCGGAAAACCCCGGTCAATATACAGTGGACGAGGAATGGCTTGAACTTGAGGAGCGGACTATCTGGCTTAAGGTCAAACTTTGGAACTTCATTACCTTGCCAGTTCCAAAAAAAGTATGGAAAAGTATCTATGGCCCCACTTTAGTCACCGAAAATGGTACGTTTTCTATAAAACTAGGCGCCCTAGATCGGATTGGGGCTCCTGAGCAATGGTGGCGAATGAATAAGGCTCAGAACTTCTCAGAATGGAAAGCCGCTATGGAAAGCGTTCAATTGACGAGTTTTAATACCGTCTATGCGGACAAATACGATACGGTATTTTATGTAAGCAATGCGCTTCTACCGATTCGTAACCCAAAATACGAGTACACAGAAACAGTTCCTGGAAATACCCAAGAAACCAACTGGAGTAGCTACCATACTTTTGAAGACCTGCCTCAGTACCTCAATCCAACTTCCGGATACCTTTTCAACACTAATCATAGCCCATTCACGGCTTCCGACTCAGCAGACAACTTAGATCCAAACAACTTCGCAGAGGAAATGGATTATTCTCGCCGGGAAAACAATCGCTCCACCCGCTTTCGGGAAATCATGCCAAAGGAGGGACTGCTAAGCTGGGAAGATTTTGAGCGAATCAAATTTGATGATCAATTACCTGAGGTATTAGCCTTCCGAACAAATATGGATGCGCTCTTCTCGCTTGATCCTGAAAAATTCCCTGAGATCAAGGCTCAAATTGAGACACTTAAAAACTGGAACAAGCGTGGAGACGTCAACTCTGAAGGGGCTGCTCTTTTTGCTTTCAGCTACTATTACTGGTGGGAGGAATTTGAAGAGAATGGAAGAAAATGGGAGACTACCTTAAGTGAAGAGGAGGCGGCGGAAGGACTCTTAAAGGCCAAAGATCATTTTGAGAGCCATTTTGGCAAAGAACTTGTTACTTTAGGTGAATACCAAAAACTCGTTAGGGGAGAGAAAGCATTACCACTATGGGGGCTGGATGATGTGATCACCGCTATGCGATCCGAGCCTTGGAAAAATGGTATGCGAAAAGGAGTTCAAGGCGAATCCTATATCATGATGGTACGATTCGGGGAAGGACTACCAAAAATTGAAACCATCAATGTATTTGGGGCGAGCAATCGTCCTGACAGTCCTCATTACGATGATCAAATGGAACGCTTTTTAGCCAGAGATTTAAAACCCATGAGCCTAGATAAGAAAAGCGTACTAAAAGATGCTGTACGAGTTTACCACCCGGGAGAGGAATAGAAATTACTCCCCATCAAAATCTACTGAGGATTGTCGGCTTCGATTGACTTGAAGCTTCAGCACATCAGGTCGGGAGTAGTGTCCTACAGGATCAAAGTTTTGGCGCTCCTCCAAAACTCGATTGAAATCCAAGGTTTGGATCAATAATCCCTCCTCATCAGCCACTGGTTCTAAAATCCATTTTCCATCAGGTCCAGCGATGCAACTTCCCCCATTGCCCAAAACCTCAGGGCAGTTTTCCAAAATCAAGTCTAGATGTGGGGTATTCGTAGGAAAATCAGCTTTTCGCATCAAACTAGAAACGGAAACCACGAAGGATCGACTTTCCTGAGCAATCATTCGGGTAATCATTTCCGTGTTTCGTACTGCTCCGGGCCAAACTGCAATATGAAGATTTTCCCCTTGTCCATAAAGTGCTGTTCGTGCAAGGGGCATCCAGTTTTCCCAGCAGTTCAGCCCACCAACTCGAAAGTCCTTCAAATTATGAACCTGCAAACCATTTCCATCCCCCGGAGACCAAGTCAAGCGCTCATCATAAGTCGGTTGAAGCTTTCGATGTACAGACCGTATTTCTCCTTCCTGATTAATATAAACCAAAGAGCAATAGAGACTGTGCCCTCCCCGATCGATTGGTCGCTCGATTATGCCAAGGTAAACGGCAATCTTTTTTTGTCTGGTTAATTTCTGAATCTCTATTAGGTCTCCCCTTTCGATCTGTACTGCGTTTCGAGCAAAATGCGCATGAATTTCTTTTTGGTTAGGGTCATCCCAAGCAGAGGCATGGGTAATCGATAGCCACCAAGGATACCCCGGCAAAAGCCCTTCCCCAAAAATGATTAACTCGCAACCTTTTTGCGCAGCTTCCTGAATAGAAGTTTTTACTTTTTCCAAAGTTGCCTCTCTATCCAACCAAACGGGTGCTATCTGGGCGAGTGCTAGGATTAAATTATTGGGTCTCATGAGGAAATTCTTTTTTTAACTGATATCTCGCTCAAAATAGCTAAAGGTAATTTAATCAAAAAATGTAGAGATTAAGAGCAGGTCTTTTTACCTTTAGAAAAACCTATAAAACCCTGAAAATGAAACGCTCTCTTTATTTTATCCACATCATTTCAGCCTTTGTTTTTTCCTGCCATCCTCCTACCGAGAGGGGACTAAAAGATGAATTTCAAGACAAATTTTTTATCGGAGTTGCAGTTAATGGCCGCCAGATAAATGGTAGTATGCCTAAGGCCGATTCGTTACTGAATCTGCATTTCAGCTCACTGACTTCAGAGAATGGTTTGAAATGGAGCAATATCCACCCAAAGGAAGGCGAATATGCCTTTGAATTTGGAGATAATTATGTGAGGAAAGGAGAAGAAATGAACGCCTTCATAGTAGGTCATACGCTAGTCTGGCATCAGCAAGTGCCTACTTGGGTATTTCAAGATCAAGATGGAAGTTTTCTTTCAAAAGAGGAATTACAAGACCGGATGAATGAGCATATAGAAACCGTAGTGGGCAGATACAAGGGAAGAATTGATGGATGGGATGTGGTCAATGAGGCTTTTGAAGATGATGGTACCTGGCGAAAAACCCATTGGTATTTGATTTTGGGTGAAGACTATATTGCGGAAGCTTTTAAAAAAGCCAATCAAGTGGATCCAGAAGCCGAATTGTACTACAACGATTACAATGTCTGGAAACCGGAAAAGCGCCAGGCTATCTTAAAGATGGCTCAAAACCTTAGAGAACAAGGAATTCGGATTGACGGGATCGGAATGCAGGGACATTACCGCTTGGATCATCCAAGCTTAGATCAAATTGAAGCCGCAATATTGGATATTCATCAGGCCGGCTTTCAGGTGATGATTACCGAATTGGATGTAGATGTATTGCCTAGACCCAGTGACTTTGATGGTGCAGATTTAACTATTTCGATTGAAGATTCAGAAATCTGGAACCCATACACAGATTCCTTGCCTTCGGCTATTCAGGAGAAATTGAAAAACCGATATACTTCACTTTTTGGGCTATTTAGCAAGCATTCAGACAAAATCAGCCGAGTGACCTTTTGGGGCTTGCATGACGGAAGTTCTTGGCTCAATAACTGGCCAGTGAGAGGCAGGACAAATTATCCATTGCTTTTTGACAGGGAATTAAATTTGAAGGTTCCTTTCAATAGTGATTAAAAAGCCAAAAAAAACGGTCTCAATCGAGACCGCATTTTTCTTTCACTAAACCAACTATCATTTTAAATTTTTGCTAATTATTGATTACTTCTGGCTCCAAATCCACCAATGCCACTGCACCGTGGATGGCTGTCTCATCCAATTCGGAAAGTAAGATTTTCACCTGCTCCAAAACCATGGGATAAGCAAAAGTAGAAAGTGATTTTTTTAGGGATGCTTCGAAAAGCGGATAGCTCTTTCGAATCGACCCACCAAGTACAACTGCTTCAGGAGCAAGCGCATACAAAATATGCTTGATCAACTCCCCTAAATGATTTCCATATTCTTCAAATGCCTTGATTGCCTCAGGGTCTCCATTTCGTGCACGCTTGGCCATTGCTTTCGGTTTGGTCTGATAGTATGCATGAAAAAACTTCCCACTACAATAATGCTCGAAATTGTGTTCCAGATAAGGTGCGCTACACCATTCTCCTGCAGCTGAAAACATACCCGAATATAAATGCCCATTGATTACGATACCACCACCTACACCCGTTCCGAGCGTGATACCCACCAGATTTTTGAAGGGCTTTCCCACCCCAAACTTATGGACCCCGATCGCAAAGCAGTTTGCATCATTATTGATGAAAACCGGCTTAAAAAATCGCTCTTGAATGAATTTGGCTAATTCCACATGTTGAAAAGCAGGAATATTTGCAAGACCTAGCACTTCGCCGCGTTCTACATCCACCAATCCCGGGATACCAATACCAATTCCCGCAATATCATAATCCAAGTAGGATTCGATGAATAGGGCAATGGTCTCCAGGATGAATTCCTTGGATTCATGCGCTGGTGTTGGAATCGATCGAATATCTTCGAGATGTCCATTGACGTGGACTCCTCCTTTGATTCCCGTACCGCCAATATCTAATCCCAGAATGGCTTTTTCCATGTGCTGAGTACTAAGGTCAATTTTGGTTTAAATAGGTCTGGTTTGAGGCTCTCAACCTCTTTTTTATAGCATTCCTTCGATAGACTTCTCCAATTCTCTAGCTGTCGCCAAAAACTCTTCCACATTCATGTCCCGGAAGAAAATCAGTCCATGACTTGCCCGAACTTTTGCACGCTCGTGAAGATAGAAGAAGTTTTTGCCTAGTAGCAACTGAATATCATTCAACTGTCCGACCCAGGTTCGTTTGGCGACAGTACTGAACTTTCCGTTGTGTGAATAACTAGGGAAAGATGCATTTACTTGGCTAAGATAGCAATTCGCAAAAGAATCTTCCATGACTGACATATCGCCTAGGGATACAGGCACGATTACATTGGCCTCATGTGGTTCAAATTTGAACCATACATTTCGATAACCGATGATGCGAAGGTCACTGATATCCTTTTCTTCACCCCACTTTTTGACGGCTGCTGCTGTGGCCTGCAATACCTTATAATGAGTATCTGGACCTGAACCTTCAGGATCAAGGGTTAAGCTAATCTTTGTTGGGTTGACTTTTCTAAATAATTCCACGATCGGTTCTACATCGCGGGTTTTATCAGGCTGTTCGGTGAAAATATCTCCAGTATAGAAGCCTAGTCTCAAGTGATGTACATTTTTGACCTGCACACCAAAGTGAGCCCATACCAACTCCTCTTCAAATTCCCGGATCATCCCTTTCAGCTTTTGAATTTTCGCCGGATTTTTCTCTCCATCGTAGCTTTTACGAAGAATGCTGATTACATCATTGATCGTTTCGCGGAGTTGGGTCTTATTTTTCACTTCATAGACGCTAACCAAGGCTCTGACTACCCGATGGCAAAGCCCTCTCTTTCGAGCCTCGGCATTTTCTGAGGCCACGTTTGTCAAGTAATGGTATACATCTTTATCCGTCTTTAGACTATATCCCACTGAGAAGAAGTCGTCATAATCGACCATTTGGATTTTACCCTCGTCGAGTAACTTTTTGGTATGTTGTAAAGTCTCGATGACGAAGGTATTGGTCACAGCAGTAAAGCCCGAAGTCAGGACTGAGAAATGTGCCTCATTGGTAGGCTCATTCAGCTGATTGGTGATGTGTGGCAGGATACCAAGAGAAATATCATCATGGTGTGGGCCTGTATGGAGCAATCGTTGATTTTCTTCCTGCTCCAAGCCTTTCGCCAATTTCGCATCAATACTTTTGATGACCTGATTCACCGTGTCTTCTGAAAGGTCGGGGATAAGTTTGCAATATTTATCAGCCTTTAGGTCACTAAGCTTGAGCCTGTGACCATATTTATTGAGTTTCTTGCACAGATCTATTACTGCGCGTTCGGTCTTTTCAAATGTCCACTCTCCTTTCTCATAGTAAGCATCCATGGAGTCAGTCAACTTGACAGCCGCTCCTTTGGTAAGATAGAATCGACCATTTTTAAGTTTTTGTAAGACAGTAGCTGGATAGACGTTGTTCAGTTTCGTCTCCAAAGAATCTTTGACAATTCCCGCCTTTGCCTCACCGGCTGCGATGATAATTGCCACTGCATCAGGATTGTGGACGATGGTATCGAGGCCAATGGTAATGACCAATCGGTTGGCAGAAACCTCAATTCCTCCCAAATCCCCTGCTGCTACAGCCTGGGTTTCGAAATTAGTCTCGGTTAAGCGCGTAACGGAGTAAATATGAGAACCTCGGGTGTTGAAAGCGATGTGACCATCAGGACCAATTCCTCCTAGGAAAAAACCTATCCCGCCAAGGTCGCGAATTCGCTTTTCATAATCTGCACACCACTGATCGATCATGTAAATCGATTCTTGTTGTAGTTTTTCAAGATCATTTACTGGATCTCTGAATCTTAGCGACAGATCCACTTTCAAATCGGGGAAAATCTCCGAATAATGTTTTCCTTCAGCCAAAGGAATCTCATCTGAATTAATCAGGATAGCCTTCTCTTTGGACAGTCCAAAGCCTTGAATGTAAAACTTGTTTACATAATCGTAAAAGCTGTTGTGCTGCTTGGATGATATCGGGTAAAACTCATCAATCTGAACAAATGTAAGATCCTTCAAGACAGGCTTTTTAAGATCTCCCATTCCATATTTTTGACGGATATCCTTGCCTTTTTTTGTATCCCAATTTTCAAGCAAAAACTGCGTCCACTTGATAAAAAACTCCGGAGTTTTACCGGTGGGAAGACTGATAACCCCCTGAGGATTTGCAGCGGCCCATTCCAAAAATCTACAGGCTGTCAACAAACCTAATTTTGGGAAATTATCAACCGTCAAGTAAGGGATTAGAGTAGTGATTTTATCTACTCCAGACTCTTGGAGAAAGCTTTTTTCTACTTCAGAAAGCGGATAGTTGCTGAGCATGGTTTTCTAGGCTGATTAGCGTGATGATAAATTAGATACACATTCCAAATAAAAGATAAAGTGCAATCGTTTGATCTCCAAAAAAAATTTTTCCAATTTTATTTTTGTAAAATTTAATTAGGATTAATAAACACTTACAATCTTTTCTTTCACTCAACAAAATTAAAAAACTTTATTAAATAAAAAATAACTTTTATAAAAAATTTAAAGAAGTCTAATTCAGATCAAGAATTTATAGACTCTTGGTAAAGGAAATTCTCATGCGGGCCTGAAAATCACGAATAACTTTAAAAATCTCAATCAGCGTCACTGTTTGCACTTTGGTCAGTCGATCTATTTTTACCCAGTTGAGTGGCTGCGGGGATTTTGCCATGATGATTTCAGCCTGATTTTCCAATCGTAAAGCCATTAGGTAGGAAAAAGCATGATTAAGTTCTTGGCATTCAGCTTCGGAAAAAACACCTTTCCCCTGTAGGCTTTGGATTCGTTCAGAAGTATTGGTGGCTTGAACTTGATACCGCAGCGCATAGACCCGGGCTAAATCTACCATGGTTCGCATAGCGTGCTTGAGGTTAAATTGCTTTTCCCCATCAATCTTCTCAGTACGAATCTTTCGAAAGAATGTCAACGGAGGCTCATACTGAAGTGCATTGTAGCCCAAGTTGACAAAAAATCGCTCAGGAGCTGACTCCACCAATTTATACATGTAATTTTTCAATTCTTCGAGTAAGCTTTCTTCTCCAAAAATTGCTCTACAGTCAAAAAAAGTGGAATATTTCATGGCAGTCTCTTGGGAAGCATCAGCAATCCAAGACTCATAATTTCTTTTCCAATGAGAGAGGGAATGAGTCCATTTAGGGTTCATCGCCATCAAATCCCCTTCGCAAAGGTCAATCCCAATTTGATCCAAAGCTGTAGAAACTCGCGTCGCAAAATCCAAAAAGTAAGCACGAACACTTTCTCGTTGTTCATTAGCCTTGTCCTCATAGATGATCGCATTGTCCTGATCGGTATTGAGTGTCAACTCTCCTCTACCTTCACTTCCAAGCACAAAGAACACAAACTTTGCAGGAGCAGGACCTATCTCCTTGATCACCCGCTCGATGACCCGCTGTGTAATCGTATCTGCAACAGTGGTGATAATTTGATTCACATAGGCTGCCTTCATGCCACAGCTTAGCAAGAGGTGGATGATCTCGGGCATTCTATCCCATTTTGATTTCAACTCGGAAATCTGACGAGCCTCTTTTACTGACTGAATAAACATAAAAGGCCCCTGACTCTGCTCTGTCAAAATCTTATTTCTGCTGATCCAGCCTACAAATTGGAATTGATCTTCAACTAAGAGATACCTGGACTTGGTACGAAACATCAAAAGCAAAGCCTCCACCAAACTAGCATCCGGGCTAATGGAAACCATTTTGTATTCCATAATTAGCTTGACAGGCTCATCAGGTGATAGCCCCTTTGCCAAAACCTCATCGCGTAGGGTAATATCGGTAATGTAGCCTTCGATCTGATCTGAGGATTCACCCACAAACAGACAGCTTACCTGCTCTCTTGCCATTCGCTTGGCACAGTCTTGAATGGAAGTATCTGAAGAAACAAGCCTTAAATGCCTAAAGTGAAGGTCTGATACAAGCTTGGTATAAAATTGATCCGAAATAAATGAAGGTGCATTTTCCATCTTTCCCAAAATAGACAATCTTTGGATGATTCTATAAAGCATGACAGCAAACTATCAACTCATCATTATCACAGGTGTATCTGGAACTGGCAAAACCACTCTTGGCACCGCATTATCGGAAAAGCTATCCTTGCCCTTTTACGACGCAGATCTTTTCCATCCAAAAGAAAATGTAGCAAAAATGAGTAATGGGATCCCTCTGACCGATCAGGATCGTCAACCTTGGCTAGAGGCCCTCGCTTCAAAACTCGAAGAATCCAAAAAGTCCGGTGGTTGCATCTTGGCTTGCTCCTCATTGAAAGAAAGCTATCGAAAAATACTAGCTGGAGGGAATGATATAAAATGGATTCATCTCAAAGGAGACAGAGATCTTATCTGGGATCGAATGAAGGCACGAAAAAACCATTACATGAAGGCAGAAATGCTTGACTCGCAGTTTTCCACATGGGAGGAACCGAATTATGGCAAGAAGCTTTCAATCGATCAAACACCTACAGAGATTCTAGAAGAAGCATGGGATTATTTGAAGAAATAGAAATTACAGGACCGGATTGGAATAGCCACCTGAATAGCCGAAATTGGAGAGCAACCCACAAAAAACTATGAAAACCCTCAAGATCCTATTTGGCTTTTTCTGGACTTTCTTATCCATACCCACGCTTTCTGCACAGGATTTCTTGGTTACCAATGTGCATATCGTCACCATGGATGGAGAGGAATTGCTGGAAAATCACGCACTTTTCGTAAAGGAAGGCAAGATTGATCGAATCATTCCTCTTACGCCTCAAACCCCTCGGATGAGCCATGAAAATCTGATTGATGGACAGGGTGCTTACATTTTTCCGGGCTTGGCTGAATTTCACGCCCACCTACCAGTAGCCGGAGATGGCAGTACTCAATTGCAGGAAGAATCACTTTGGCTTTATTTAGCCAATGGTGTTCTTCGTATTCGAAGTATGCTGGGCCATCCCAGTCATGTGGAGCTTCGGGAACGCGTGAGAAATGGAGAGATTCCCGGACCACGTGTTTTTATATCAGGCCCGTCCTTTAATGGAAATTCAGTAAGCAGCCCAGAGCAGGCTTCTCAAATGGTCAGGGAGCAAAAAGCTGCTGGCTATGATCACTTAAAAATACATCCTGGAGTTGAACTGGATGAAATGTGGGCAATCTCCAAAACAGCCCAAGAAGTTCAAATTCCTTTCGGCGGGCATGTTCCTTTGGCTGTTGGAATAGAAAATGCACTCGCTAGCGGCTTCAAATCCATCGAACACATGGATGGGTATATGGAAGGATTGCTTCCGGATGATTTGACGATCGATCCGACTACCTCGGGTCCATTCAATCTAAAGCTTGTTGGAGAGGTGGAAATGGAAAAGCTTCCTGCTTTGATCGAGGAAACCTTGAAAAAAGGAACTTACATTGCCCCGACTTTGACGCTATTTGATAGGTATTTCGGCTATGTCCCTGCCGATGAATTTCGACAGGCTCCAGAAATGAAATACTTACCCGGGCCCCTGATTCAGCAGTGGGTCAATACCAAAAAGCAACTTGAGCGTGCGGGGATGCTAGACCGGGAGTTGGTTGAGCCCTATCTTCAATTTCGTAATCAGCTCTTCATGACCCTTCATCAGGCCGGGATTCCGGTCCTTTTAGCCTCAGACTCCCCTCAGGTTTTTAATGTCCCGGGTTTTTCCATTCATCACGAAATAGAGTTGATGTCCAAAGCGGGCATGAATAATTATGAGATTTTGAAAAGTGGATCAGTAGAACCTGCTAAATATATGAATACCTCGGCTCAATGGGGAATGATCAAAGAAGGAATGGAAGCCGATTTTGTGATGGTCAAAGAAAACCCACTAGAAAACCTGGAAACTATGCAAAAACCACTCGGCGTATCAGTGGCTGGCAAATGGATAAGTGGAGAAAAACTTCAATCAGAATTGGAGCGAATAGCCAAAAATCACGAGCGTAAGTAATCCTAAAATCAATATTAAATCATTGGTAAAATCACAAAACCATGAAGCTCTACAAAATTTATGTTTTAGCAATTTCTCTGTCGCTTGCATTTGCCTGCTCCCAAAAACAAACTCAAGAACCTATTCAAGAAGAAATCAACCTTATGATCAAATCAGAAAAAGTAGCTGAGCATAATGGCCAGCCCGTTTTTCATTATACCCTAGACAATGGCACCATGCAGGTAGAACTCTCCAATTTCGGAGGCTTGGTCCACAAAATTATCGTCCCAGACAAAAACGGAAACAAAGAGAATATCACCCTCACGTTTGATACCGTAGAGGAATTCCTGACTAAGCCGAACCCATTTTTCGGAGCCACAGCTGGTCGGGTAGCCAATCGAATTGCCAATGGGGAATTTACCCTTGACGGAAGGCAATATATGCTGGCAAAAACCAATGGAGATAATCATCTTCATGGAGGAGTAGAAGGCTTTAATAAAAAAGTTTGGGATGCCGAGCCTTATTCCAATGACTCCACCTTAGGAGTGAAAATGACCTATCTGAGTGAAGACGGAGAGGAAGGCTATCCCGGAAATCTTCAGACTACGCTTTGGATGGAATTGACTACGGATAATACGCTCCGGATCAAATTTGAAAGTAATACAGATAAAAAGACAATTCTCAATTTGACCAATCACACCTATTTCAATCTTGGTGGAGTAAAACGTGATGTACTGGATCATGAATTTCAGTTTTGGGCGGATGCCTACACCCCGGTGGATGAGGAACTGATCCCAACCGGAGAGGTCAAAGATGTGACGGGGACAGCCTTTGACTTTCGAACTCCAAAAAACCTTGGGGAACAAATTGCCGCCAATGGAGAAGGTTTTGATCACAACATGGTGATGAAGCTAGAAAAATCAGATGAGATGAAGCATTTTGTGCAAGTGAAGCATCCCGAAAGTGGCCGTGTCATGGACATGTATTCAGATAACATGGGAGTGCAGTTTTACACAGCAAATTTTGTGAAAGACTTCCAAGGAGCTGATGGAAAAACCTACGATAAACACTGGGGCTTTTGCCTAGAATCCCAGATTTGGCCAGATGCCATCAATCATGACAACTTCCCAAGCCCGATTCTAAGTCCAGGCGAAAAATATGAGCATACCATAGAGTATCGCTTTTCGGTTGAGAAGTAAGAATAAAACTCTCCAAGTGACTCAAAGCCCTTGGAGAGTTTTTGCCATCACTTCCTGAGTTTCCTCAAATCCCTGATACGCACATAACACTGCCTCAAAATCTTCCAGATTTCTAAGGTGAATTAAGGCCAAAGGATTTCCAAAATGAACCAGAATACAAGGTTTGCTTTTTGCTAATTCCTTGATCTCATCCAATACCTCTTGATCCATTCCAAACTGGTTTAATGGCTTGTGGCTGGGTACAAATACGGTGATAATTACTTTTTCGGCCTGCTCAATTGGAGAAAATTCAAGTTTGATATCCTGAGAAAAGCGGCTGGGATTTTGGGTGAAAAATTCTTGAAAACCCAGCTTTCCTTCTCTTGCCAAGGTTTGAAGTTCAGCAGATTTTATCTCACCTGAAATAACAGAAACGTAATTTTCCGCCAACTCCTTTTGCAGTTGAGAATGGCTCTCCCAATCAAAAGTTGGAACTTCAACGGGCTTTGCCTCCAGCACGCCCAAGCACTTTTTCAAGTCCATAATTTTTTGAAAAACCACCTCGACATGTTCATCAGAGGCCTTCTGACTGATTTTTTCAATTCCCTCTTTCACATAATCCGAAAAGCACAGAATTTCATTTCCGGCTTGGAAAGCCTGCCATTCAAGCTCTCCGGGATCGGGATACAAATTGGCCACTGCTTTCATATTCAGCGCATCGGAGATAACAAGGCCTTGAAAACCCATTTCTTCCTTTAACAAATCGGCAATTAACTCTCGGCTGATACTGGCCGGTATATCCTTTCCTCCAGTCAATGCCGGAACTGCCAAATGTCCGACCATGATCATTTCCACCCCTCGGTCGATCCCATATTGGAAGGGTAAAAGTTCTTCGGCTTTGAGCTCTTCCTTGCTTTTATGCAAAATCGGCAAACCTAAATGTGAATCAACCGCCGTATCTCCATGTCCCGGAAAATGCTTCAAACAAGCTCCGATTCCCGCTTTTTTCATCCCTGAATAGGCTGCAAAGGAAAGTTTGGCTACTTTCTTAGTCTGATCTCCAAAAGATCGATAGCCGATCACAGGATTATTCGGGTTGGTATTGACGTCAGCACAGGGAGCCAAATTGAGATGAATTCCCGAACGCTTCATGTCCATTCCCATGCGATAGCCGACTTCCTCAACCCACTTTTCGGCGTCTTTTTTCAAAGCTCCCAAGGTAATTGCAAAAGGGTATTGAGGTGTTTTTTCGATTCGCATGGCCAAACCATATTCCCCGTCTATGCTAATCAATAAAGGGATTCTTGAAAAGGCTTGATAGCGATTGATCAATCCGATTAATTTTTCAAAAGTATCTTCAGTGTCTAGTGATTCCGCCCGTTTTTCGAAATTTGCTGCAGCAGAATGACGGCTGTGAAAAAAAGTCAGTCCACCAATTTCCTGCTCCTGAATCAATTTTTCTATAGCCAGATAATTTTCCTCCGAATCATGGATAAAAGCAGCAGGAGAAAAGCATTGAGCGATTTTTTGATGTTTGTTCATGTAAGAATTATTCTTTCGGCACTTCGTTATTCAACATTCGGAGTTCGATATTCATTATTCAAATGTCAAGTATCGAACGCTTAACATCGAATGTCGAAGATTCAGCTTTCTGACTTTAGCTTTCTGATTTCTTCCCAAACTCCCTCGGATACTTCACCAGATAGGCCATCGCAAAGCTAGGAATCGTGGCAATTACCACCCAAACGAAGAATCCGGGATAATTTAGCCACTCCTGCATGTAACCCGAAATCATACCTGGAATCATCATTCCTAAAGCCATAAATCCAGTTGCCAAGGCATAGTGAGCCGTTTTGAAAAGGCCCTCGGCCAGATAAATCAAAAAGACCATATAGGCTGCAAAACCAAAGCCGTAGCCCAATTGCTCAATCAAAACAACAATTGCCGGAAAATAAAAGCTTTCAGGCTGCTGCCAAGAAAGTAAAACGTAACCCAAGTTCGGAGCATTGATCGCAATCGCCATGGGTATCATCCATCGACCCAAGCCATGCCGGGAAATCACAATTCCGCCAACAATCCCACCAACCAACAAAGCAATCACGCCGAGGGTCCCGTATAGAAAACCTACTTCAGAAACAGTCAGGCCTAGACCACCTTCCGATCGATCATCCAAAAAGAATGGTGAGGCCATCTTCACTAATTGTGATTCACCCAAGCGATAGAAAAGCACGAAAGCCAGTGAAAGGCCAATATTCTTCTTCGTAAAAAAGGTGCTAAATACCTCACCAAAACTTGGCCGATCTGCCTTTTCTACCCGCTTCTCGATCACATTGGGTGTGGATAGAAAATTAATAACCGTGAGTAACAACATGAGTCCTCCGACACCAATCATTGTCCAGGACCACGCTTGAGTTGGATCTCCAAATGTCTCCTCCAAATAGCCTGCGGCTATCACAATCAGCCCCTGTCCGGTAATCATTCCTACTCGGTAAAAAGTACTTCGCATTCCTACAAAAAAGCTTTGCTGATCGGGTTTCAATGCAATCAGGTACAAGCCATCTGAAGCAATATCATTAGTGGCGGAAGCGAAAGCTCCCATCCAAAAGAAAGCGAGTGTAATGACAAAAAACTGATTCAGTCCGGTGGTTAGACCTACTCCTAGGAATGCCAGGGAAAGTATGAACTGCATACTCAGAAACCACTGCTTTTTATTTCCAAAAAGCTCCAAAATTGGACTCCAAATGGGTTTGATCACCCAAGGTAAGTAAAGAAAAGAGGTGTAAAGTCCGATATCGGAATTGGAAACACCCAAGCTTTTGTACATGATCACCGAGACCGTGATGATAATGACATAAGGGACCGATTCGGTCAAATACAGAGATGGCACCCAAATCCATGGGTTCTTGCTAGAATTTTGGGTCATGATTTTTTAAGTAAATGCTGGTAAATACTGATTTCTGAGCCATCGATGATTTTTGCTCCTACAGCCTTTTCATAAAATTCTGCCGGCCCCACTCCCCCGATTATCGCGTAGACATAACCCAATTCCCGAAGCGATTCCAAGGATTTAATCAGTAGAACTTTTCCTATTCCTTTCCCGCGCTCGGACTCCAGAGTACCTGTTGGGCCAAAAAAATTCTTGGCTGTAGACTCATAGCATGCAAAACCCAAAATCTCATTTCCCCGCTGGGCTATCCAGCAACTTACCGGTTGTCTACTGAATGCAACTTCCACTTCCGACTTCCAGTAGGCGCCAAAGTGCTCCATCACCCAATCCGAAACCAATTCCTTCTCAGGGGCTATGGCCCTCCGAAAAATGATTCCCTCTTTTGTGGAAAGCCTAGTCTCTATGTCCAGTGAAGAAGGCAAATCAATCAAACGAACGAGCATATCCTTCATGGCTTTATTTTTTTGGGGGTTTGAAATACCTGAGTTTGAACGATTCTACCAAAATGATCAATCCATCTGATCGCGAGATAATTGGTATTTAAACTATTCACTTCCAGCGCCCTTGCACGTTGACCCCCGACCCAAACTGTGTGAATTTCAGCTTGAGCGAGCGTGTTTAGCTCATCTGCTCCTTGCACCATGGCATAGCGAATGGCAGGGTCTAGAGGCTTTTCGAGTGATACCTTCGTCCAGTCTCTATTTGCTTCTACTTGTAAAACCTGAGGCATTTCAATCAAGACTGGCTCAGTAGGTTCGAAAGCCGGTGGTAGGGTCGGACTATCATAGAGTTCTTGTTTGAGCAAGTTGGCGACATCCTGATTTTTGGAGAAAAGAGACTTTGCAGAGAAAAAGGCATTCCCCTGAATCTCCATAAGCGTTCGCGTGTATTGAACTTGATTATTGATCTCTTTGGGATTATCCCAGGCAATGTCTGCATTATCGCGAATCTTGTAGGGCCCGTTTCCGATATAGACATTGGTTTGATAGCTATTGGCAGCCCACCAGTCATTGAGTTTGCGATAGCTAGCCAACTCATAGTCCATACTCCAATAAAGCTGAGGAATGAGGTAATCAATCCAACCATTTTGCATCCAAGTCAAAGGGTCTGCATACAAGTCATCGTAGTTAGTTTGTCCAGCTCGGGTTGGAGAGCCTCTAGGATCTCTGTCCTGATTCCGCCACACTCCAAAGGGAGAAATCCCAAATTGCACCCAAGGCTTGCTTGTTTTCACGGTTTGGTGGATAGCCTGGATCAAAGAATTGACGTTTTCCCTTCTCCAGTCTTCAATAGACTGGCCTGGCTTTTTATACTTTTCAAAAGTCTTTTGATCAGGAAATCTCTGATTTTGAACCTTGTAAGGATAGAAATAGTCATCAAAATGAATAGCGTCAATATCATAGCCATCCACCAACTCCTTGATGACTGCCAAAAGTTTCTCCTTCACCTCCGGCAAGCCCGGATTGTAGTAGTATTTGGTGCCGTACTTGAGCATCCAATCGGGATGTTGGAAAAAATCATGTTCCTGACTCAAGGTTTCTGTTTTATCATCAAAAGTCGCGCGGTAAGGATTGAGCCATGCATGAAATTCTAAACCCCTATCATGTGCCGCTTTGATCATCCAAGTCAACGGATTCTCGGAAGTTTGAGGAGCTACACCTTCCTTTCCAGTCAAATATCTGGACCAAGGGGCATGCCGACTCGGGTAGAAAGCATCTCCCGCAGCCCGTACCTGCACAATCACAGCATTGAAATTTAAATTCTTGTAGTGATCTAGAAGGGCGAGAAAATCCTCTTTCTGCTTAGGCCAACTATCGGTACCAGACTCTGGCCAATCAATATTGACTACCGTAGCAATCCAAACGCCTCTGAATTCACGTGGAATTTCCGGCATTTCGAAAGAAAGTGGTTGGAGCAAAATGGGGGAATCAGGCAGAGGTCTAGTCGGTACTTCTTCATCCTTTACATCAGGGGTATCTGTTTTTATATCTTGTCGGTCTTGCGAAAACTCCTGTTGAGATTTACAAGCGAAAATGGATACTAGTAACAGCGCAAAAACAAATCTTGAATAGATTTTCATTAAAAATTACAGTTGAGGAAGTGGTTTTAATCCAAGGTCTGAAAGGTTTTTGCGAAGCTTCTCCATAAACTCATCTCCTGGATCAGTTTTCACAGTGCGGTAATCTGGGTCGGCCTCCTTCCACAGGGGAGTGTCCTGGAAAAGTTGGTATTCATGATGCCCGATTACGTAGTCAATGGCCGGGTATTTTTTGCGGAGATAGCGAATCAATTCCTCGTTTGCACGAAGCTGGGCAGCAGTCAAAGGAGCCTCAGGTCCTCCTACATTTTCTATCCCCACAGCGCAATAATTCAACCCAATAGTGTGTCTGGCAAAAGTTGTATCAGGTAAAAGCCGAAAAATCGTCCCATCCCGATCTATCAGAAACTGACTTGATACATTCAGATTGCTGGCACTTGTCAGATCTTCCCTTCCTCCCAAAGTCGGGGAATCAAAGACATCAAAAGTGACTTCAACATTATCAATTGCGGTCCAGTGAACCACTACTATTTGGGGATCGATAGTGGCCTGAGCTTTTTCCAATCCGTGACGGTCTTTTAAGTATTGAATGGAAAGCTGCTCGCGTTCAGCATTCCAAGTTATCGGCTTATCAATGATTCGAAAAGTAGCCTCCTGTTGGGATTTACAGGAGAGAAAAAGTAATGGTATCAGTAGGCTAAAGATGAAAGGGTGAGTTTGGTGCTTCTTCATATTTTGGGTCAAATTTTGAATAGTACTCGATAGCTAAACTACCTAGAAATTTGCAGGATTGAGAAGAAAATCCCGCAATTTTTTGCAAAGCACATCTAAAATGCCGGATTTTTTGCAAGTTTTTGCTGTTTTGATTAGCTTCCAAAAACAATCAACCCAAAATGCTTAAAGAAGAACGGCAAAAGTTCATTCTCGACCAAGTACATCTTCATCATAGAGTTTTGCTCAATGACCTCGCAGAAGCACTCGAAGTCTCTATCGATACGGTTCGTCGCGATGTCAAGGAACTCGACAAGGAAAAAAAGCTAAAAAAGGTCCATGGTGGAGCCACATCATTTGGCTTTATGAACTTTTCCAAAGAAGATGGAAATACTTATCTCCTTTCTAAAAAGATTAAAATTGCCGAAAAGACCGTTTCATTACTTTCCGAAGGTCAAGTCATCCTGATGAGCGGAGGTACAACCAATTTGGAGGTGGCAAAGATGATCCCCAGGAAATTTCCATTGACAGTCTTTACGCCAAGTTTGCATATCGCTGTCCAACTTTTAGAGTTGCCGGAAGTAGAGGTTTTCTTTTTGGGCGGAAAGCTACAGCACGAATCAAAATTTGCCATTGGAGGCACAGTAGTCAATGCGCTCAATCGACTCAAAGTAGACCTTTGCATTCTAGGCACCGGCTATTTAGATGCTGAGGCTGGACTCACAGAATTTGACTGGGAAGTCATCCAGGTGAAGCAGGCGATGATTCAAGCTGCCAAAAGGACGATTATCCTATCCGTATCGGATAAGTTGCATAGTGTTCAAAAATACCGGACCTGCAGCCTGACGGAAGTCGACACCTTAGTGACCGAATTGGATCCGATGGATACCAAGCTCGACGCTTTCCGACCTTTTCATCTGAAGATCGTTTAGAGCCTAGACTCCTCTCCCACTTTCTTTTAGCTCAATATCAGTCAGATCAGCTATTTTGACTGATTTCTTGGATTCGATGCTATTTCGGGCTGCGATACCTACCAAAATTGACATGGCTCCATCTCGACTTCCAGCCGATTGACGCCAAGGATCAGCCATTTCAGGATCTTTGAAAAGCTTATCCTTAAGGCGGGTATCGCCTCCACCATGACCTCCACCTCCGTGGGGTATGACTATTTCTTTCCGCTCCCCAAAGTTGGTTGTCAGGTAAAGCACATCTTCGGCTTTTTCCTCCCAAGGCTGTCTTTCTTTGATCCAGGCTTCGAGCCGACCTTTCGTCCCATTAAATGCGATGCGGTAGCCTTCATAAGGCGAATAGGTCGTCAGGGAGTAACTAACCTGAACCTTATTTTTATACTTGATTTGCACGGCCATTTTATCGTAGATATCCACGTCCTCGCGGAATACACATCCATCTCGGTCATAGCCATCATATTGAGCATTATCCACATAAAGCTTTTTCAAATGCTCATTTCTGGTAATGTCCCAGAAGAAGTCACAATTATCTTTGTGCGGACAGGAGCGGCAGTTTTCACCTCGGAATAGACCGTTTTTTCCATAAAACTCCAATTCTCCATAGGCAAAAACTTCCTCGGGATCTGAATCTATCCACCAATTCAACAAATCGAAATGGTGTGTTGATTTATGCACCAATAGCGACCCTCCAAATTCTTTTCTGCGATGCCACCTTCTGAAATAATCGGCTCCATGGTACACATCGAGATACCAGTGAAAGTCTACTGATGTCAACTCTCCAATATCTCCTGCTCGAAGGATCTCATACATTCGCTGCCTATGAGGAGAATAGCGGTAGTTAAAGGTAACGATCAACTTCTTGCCTGATTTCCGCTCTGCATCCAAAATCGCCTGGCACTTAAACTCATCCGTGGTCATGGGCTTTTCAGAAATAACATGGATTCCATTTTCCAACCCTTTAATAATGTACTCATGATGGGTGCTATCCATGGTGGTGACAATCAAAACATCCGGCTTGGTCTCTTTAATCATCTGATCACCATCCGTGAATACAGGGCAATCTACCCCGATAAATTCCCTTCCATATCGCAAGCGACCCTCATTGATATCACATAAGCCGACAAACTCCACTAGATCACCATAGACCCTGACCACATCTCTTCCGAACATCGTAGTTCCCCGTATCCCTGTTCCTACCAGCGCCAATCGCATCTTTTGATTCTTTTTTTCCTTTTCAAAAAGTGAAAGCGCTTCAGCTACAGGATGAACAAACATGCTTCCGGCAAGTAGTCCTCCTGTCAAAGCAATAAAGTCTCTTCTGGATTGGGCGTCTTTTGGGTCCATCATATTTTGGGTTTGAGTTCAAAAGATTAATTTAATTAATCTTGAATTGTTTACAGAATCTTTAATCGGAATCGATTTCATTAAGCAAAAAAATATTTCCTTAAACCTCGGATGCCCTAATTTAGTATGTTTGAATATGAATCAAAACGCCACCATTGAGCGAAACATCTCCATCAGCAGTTTGCTGCGAATCAGCAGACCTATCAATTTACTGCTGGTGGCATTCACACAGCTGATGACGGCCTATTTCCTGGTGGAAACTAGTCAGACAGGACTTCCTGTATTGGAGGACTTCAAGCTGTATATTTTGATTCTGTCCACCTTGATCATTACTGCTGCAGGCTACATGATCAATGATTATTACGATGTCAAAATTGACTATGTCAATCGTCCCAATGAGGTCATCGTCGGAAAAGGCATCAAGAGACGAGTGGTCATATTTCTGCATACCATTTTCAATTTTACCGGTATTGGGCTTGGAGTGTTGGTTGCGCCGAGAATTGGTCTAGTCAACTTTATCGCAGCCTTTCTTCTTTGGCTATACAGTAACCAACTCAAAAGGAAGCCTTTCATCGGCAATCTCACCGTGGCTTTCCTCACAGGACTCTCTGTTTATTTGGTAGCCTTTTATTATCAAAAAAATGAGCTATTGGTCTTTACTTATGCCATTTTCGCCTTTTTTCTCAACCTTATCCGCGAAATCATCAAGGACATCGAAGACCGGGATGGGGACAGAAAGCATGGCTGCCAAACGCTTCCTATCGTACTGGGATTCCGAAAGACCAAGCAAGTCATTTTCATTATTGCCATCTGCTTTGTATCTGCGATCAGCATTGTGACTATAGAGCTCAACAAGCCAGAACTATTCTACTATTTCGGGATTTTAGGCTTCTTTTTCATCTGGTTTATGCGGAAAGTTTACGTTTCGGATCGCAAAGCACACTTTACCGAGTTGAGTACTTTTGCAAAAATCCTGATGCTTGTCGGAACCCTAAGCATGGGTTTTTTGTAAAGTGGAAAAACGAGTAATCGGCTAATTTTTAGCAATTCCACAACATTCGGGATATTTTTATAAAAATTCTTCATCAATGAAGCATCCCAGCACCCTAGTCATTAAAATCGGCTCAAATGTACTGACTCAAGCAGATGGCCTGCCCGATCTTGGCCGAATTGAGCATTTGGTCGGTCAAATTATGCAGCTTTTGAAAGCAGGGAACAAACTAGTGCTTGTAAGCTCTGGTGCGGTGGCTTTTGGTAGACAGGCGGTTTCTATTCCAGAAAAACTTAACCCAATCAGCAAGCGCCAAATTTGGGCAGCTACCGGTCAGGTTCATCTGATCGAGGCTTATCAGCGGCTTTTCCAAATACAGGGACAGTCAGTAGCCCAAATCTTGGTGACCAAGGAGGATTTTAGGGATCGAAAGCATTTTCTGAACATGAAGAACTGCATGGAAGGGCTGATGCAGCAAAACATTCTTCCGATCGTCAATGAAAACGATACGGTTACGATCACGGAGTTGATGTTTACAGACAATGATGAACTCGCTAGTTTAACAGCGGCCATGGTCAATGCCGACAGTCTGATTCTTCTTTCCAATGTAGATGGCATTTTCACCGGAAACCCTGCAGACCCAGGTTCAAAACTCATCGAATGGGTTTCTTCTGATACCAAAGACCTCTCTGAATACATCTCCGCTGCCAAATCCTCCTTTGGAAGAGGAGGCATGCTGACCAAGTTTTCTACCGCAAAAAAATCTGCCGACTTGGGAATCAATGTCATCATTGCGAATGGGAAGCGAGATGGGGTTTTGGAGGAATATCTTTCAGGGAAACTTGCCTGCACCCATTTTGAACCGAAAAAGAAAAAACAAGCTCCGAAAAAATGGCTAGCCCATGGCGCTCAATACTATAAAGGAGAAGTCTTTATCAACGAGGGAGCCAAAGCTTCATTAACTTCAGCTGTCATTCGCAGCCTCCTTCCCGTCGGAGTCACTCGGATAGAGGGTGAATTCTCCAAAGGTGACATTTTGCTGATTCGGAATGAAAAAGGAATAAAGATAGGCTTAGGAAGAGCCGAGTATTCATCCAAATCAGCGGTTGAAAAGCTTGGTCAAAAGAACCAAAAAGCCCTAATCCACTACGATTACTTATACTTATTTGACCATGACTGATTACAATGATATTTTCCAATCTGTCAAAAACAAGTCCCGAAAACTCATTGCTATTTCGGAAGAGAAGGTACAAAAAGTTCTTACCGAATTAGCAGAAGTGGCAGTAAAGGAGGCTGATTTTATTTTGGCAGAAAATCAGAAAGACCTAGAGCGGATGGATTCAGACAATCCTATGTATGATCGCTTACTGCTAACACCTTCTAGAATTGAGGGAATCGCGGAGGAGATCAGACAGGTTAGTCTACTCTCTTCACCATTGCATTTGAAATTGGAAGAAAAGCTGCTTCCTAACGGATTATATTTGGAAAAAGTCACGGTGCCTTTGGGTGTTTTAGGGATCATCTATGAAGCTAGACCTAATGTTACATTTGATGTATTTTCCATTGCTTTGAAATCCGGAAATGGCTTGATTTTGAAAGGAGGTTCGGATGCGGATTATTCCAATAGGGCAATCATCTCTGTCATTCATGAAGTTTTAGAGAAGAATGGAATTCCTACTGAAGCTTTCCAACTGCTGCCAGCAGATCGGAAAGCTACCAAGGCCCTTTTGGAGGCGGTGGATTATGTGGATGTCATCATTCCTCGAGGCTCTCAAGGCCTGATCAATTTTGTGCGAGAGCATGCCAAAGTTCCGGTCATAGAGACAGGTGCAGGGATCGTCCATACCTATGTAGATGAAACTGGCGATTTGGAGAAAGCCAAGGCAATTATTCACAATGCCAAAACCCGAAGACCGAGTGTATGCAATTCCTTGGATTGCTTGATTGTCCATCAAAGTCAATTAAAAAATTTGAATGAGTTGATTCAGCCTTTGTTGAAAAGCGGGGTAAAAATCTATGCAGATGAGCAGGCTTTTAGCAACTTGGAAAATCATGAATTGATTCAAAAAGCGATGCCAGAGCATTTTGGAACCGAATTTTTGAGTTTGCAACTAGCAGTCAAAATCGTAAATAATATGGATGAGGCGATTGCTCATATCTCGACATTTTCTTCCAAGCATTCTGAGGCAATTGTTTCAGAGAGTCAGGAAAACATACGGCGATTCCTTTTGGAAGTGGATGCCGCTGCTGTCTATTCCAATGCCTCCACGGCTTTTACCGATGGCGCGCAGTTTGGACTCGGTGCTGAGATCGGTATTTCTACCCAAAAACTACATGCCAGAGGACCGATGGCTTTGAGGGAATTAACTAGCTATAAGTGGGTAATAAGGGGAAATGGGCAGGTGAGGAATTAAGACTTTTTAGAATGCCGCTCTATCAACACCTCCATCACTTCATCCAACTCATAGCCTTTGGCCTCCAAAAGGACGAGATAATGAAAAAGTAGATCTGCTGCCTCACCCAAAAACAATTCCTTATTGTCATCCTTGGCTTCGATGACGATTTCTACCGCTTCCTCTCCTACTTTCTGAGCGACCTTGTTGATACCTTTGGCAAAAAGCGAAGCCGTGTAAGACTTGTCCGATGGATTGTTTTTTCTATCCTTGATGATGGCTCTCAGTTGGTCGATAAAGCCTGTCTTGGACGAATTTTCTTCATCCCAGCAAGTATCAGAGCCAGTATGACAGACAGGTCCACGAGGATTTGCTTTTACTAAAATGGAATCCCCGTCACAATCTCCTGCAATTGAAACCAACTCCAAAAAATTCCCTGAAGTTTCCCCTTTGGTCCATAGCCTATTTTTACTTCGCGAGAAAAAAGTCACCATGCCGGATTCCTTTGTTTTCTCCAAAGCTTCCTCATTCATATATCCCTGCATCAAGACTTTGCCTGAAACAGCGTCTTGTACGATAGCGGGAATAAGGCCGTTCATTTTTGAAAAGTCGATGTTCATTTTTTCTTTTTTTTGAAACACAGTGGAAATACTGTAGAAATATACCCTGACAAGTCAGGGTGAAATAAAAACGGAAAGAGTAAATCCAATATTTCGGCCCGTTTTAACGGGCCACATTTCAACGTATTTCGATTGTATTTCTCACATAACTATTTAAAACTTCGAGGTCTAAAAAACCTCAAGGGTTACTTTCTAATCGATATTCCCTCCCCAATCAAATAACTTTTCAATCCAGGAATAGGAATTTCTTTAAAGTGGAAAATACTCGCTGCCAAAGCAGCATCTGCTTTTCCAAAGGTAAACACATCTTTGAAATGAGGCATGGTACCCGCTCCTCCGGATGCAATCACAGGAATAGAAAGCGCTGACGAAATCTCAGCGGTGATTTCATTTGCAAAACCTGCCTTCGTACCATCATGATCCATGGAAGTAAGCAGAATTTCACCTGCTCCTCGATCTGCTACTTCCTTTGCCCATTTTTGCGTTTGCAAAAGGGTTGGCTTCCTTCCCCCATGCGTATGTACATAGTCTGTTCCATCCACATCCCGGGTATCGATGGCGACCACGATGCATTGCGAACCGAACTCCCGAGCCATTTCATCAATCACACCTGGATTTTTGACCGCTGCCGAATTAATGGAGATTTTATCTGCACCAGCATTTAGCAAAACCTTCACATCTTCCACTGTGGAAATTCCTCCTCCGACAGTAAAGGGAATATTGATCGCCATGGCAACCTTAGTCACCAATTCAGCCAGGGTTTTTCGCTTATCTACCGTAGCAGTGATATCCAAAAAGACCAGTTCGTCTGCTCCTTCATCTGAGTAGACTTTGGCTAGTTCTACCGGATCACCTGCATCCCGCAATTGTACAAAGTTGACACCCTTGACGGTGCGACCGTCTTTGATATCGAGGCAGGGGATGATTCTTTTGGTTAGCATTTTCGGATTGGAAAATTTTAAAATTGAAAGATTGGAAAATTAAGTTCCAAAGTTGGCCTATCGATTAAATTTTGCTAGTTCCTCTAAACTCACCTTTCCTTCATAATAAGCTTTTCCAACAATGGCTCCATAGACCCCAATTTTCTCCAATTCTTCTAAATCCTTGACTGAGGATACTCCTCCACTAGCTATCAATTTTAGATCAGGAATCTCTTCCATGATTTCTTGATACAATTCCACTGATGGACCTTGTAGCAAACCGTCTTTAGCCACATCTGTGCAGATCACATAGCGAACTCCCAGTTGGAAGTAGGACTTAATGAAAGCAATCACCTCTTGCTCCGTAGTCTCCTCCCAACCATGAATCGCAATCTTGCGGTCTTTGGCATCAGCTCCCAAGATAAGTTTTTCCGGACCGTAGGTAATCAACCAAGATTTGAACATGTCAGGCTTTTTTACCGCTACGGAACCTCCCGTCACCTGAGATGCACCCAGGTAAAAGGCTTTTTCGATCTCTTCTTCACTTTGAACTCCTCCTCCAAAATCTACTTTCAAACTTGTTTTCTGAGTGATATCCAACAGCACCTGATCATTAATGATCCGCTTGGCTTTGGCACCGTCGAGATCTACCAAATGAAGGCGCTGAATCCCTGCATCCTGAAAACGCTTAGCCATTTCCACAGGATCGTCGTGATATTCTTTTTTGCTACTGTAATCGCCTTGACTGAGACGAACACACTTACCATCTATTAGGTCTATGGCGGGAATGATATACATATTTTAGATACAAGAGTCAAGATTCAAGAATCTAGACACTTTTTTTTAGTGGTTTGAGATATAATTATGAAGGTCTCGACTCCGCTCGACCTGACAACTTTAATGGGTCACCCTGAGCGAAGTCGAAGGGTATTTCAAATACTTAGAAAATTACTCAGCAACTTCTCCCCCACAGTACTGCTTTTCTCAGGATGGGCTTGAATCGCCCAATAATTATCCCGATGAAGAATAGCTGTAAAATCATGAATATAATGCGTGCTAGCAATCGTAGCATCACTCAATTCCGCATAGTAGCTATGCACATAATAGAGAAATTTTGGGTCAGGAAGATCCTTTAGAAGGACATTATCAGCCAGATTCTCCAACTCATTCCAGCCAATGTGGGGGACCTTGAATTCCTGAGAGTTTTCAGGGATAAAGCGTTTTACTTTCACGGGAAAAATCCCCAAGCATTCCGTATTATTCTCCTCTGAATGCTCGCAAAGTAATTGCAAACCCAAACAAACACCTAAAAAGGGTTGCTTAATTTCCCGAATCAACTGATCTAGTTTTCTGGCTTTGAGATAAGTCATCGCGGTACTGGCTTCTCCCTGACCAGGAAAAATAACCTTATCGGCATTTAATATTTTCTCCGGATCATCAGTTAGCTCAGCATCTGCTCCCAATCGCTCCAAGGCATAGAGAACCGACTGCACATTTCCCGCGTTATATTTGATTACGGCTATATTCATTTTAATAAAGTCCGATGCACGGTGTCCGATGTCGGATGCCATATCGGTCATCTGACACCGGACACCGGACAAATTCCTTGCTTATTGATTCTAGCTTCTTGTTTCTTTCGTTAACATTTCCTCCAAAACCGCTTCTATTTCCGGTATGGAGTTGTAAAGTTGCTCATAACTTTCGATCACGAAGTATTTATCTTGGAATTTATTCTTCCAATACTCCTGATTCATGATTCTTTTCACGTCATAAGGATAATGAGCAGGCTCATCAGAGAGAGAGAATTTGGTTTCACCTTTAGAGCTCAAAATCCCGGCTCCATAGATTCGTAACTCCCCATTTTCACGAATCAAACCAAACTCAATCGTAAACCAATAAATGCGGCTGAGCAACTGAATCGCCCAGGGATCATCGATATGCTTCAAGGCAATACCTGAAAGCTTCTCCAAAAAGTCCACATAAGGCTGATTGGTCAACATAGGCATATGGGCAAAGGCATCATGGAACATATCAGGCTCCTCGAGGTAATCCAACTGCTCCATTTTTCGCAACCAAGTGGAAGAAGGAAATCTTCGGTTGTTTAGCAAGCCGAAGAACAAATCGTCATCGATCAAACCCGGCACAACTTGCACAGCCCATCCTGTAGTTTCCTTCAAAATCTTATTGAGTTCCTCAAAATTAGCAATGCGATCAGCAGTGAATTTTACAATCTCCACCCCGTCCAAATAAGCCTGAGAGGCTGCTTTTGGGAGGTTAGGCATTTGTCGCTCATAGAGAATCTTCCATACCTTAAAATCTTCCGTCGTGTATGCCTCATAGTCCTGCTTGAGGTCCTGCAATCGGGGGTCGCTAAAGACCCAGTTTTTCGGTTTATCAGTCATATTTCTATTTGGGTTTATACTTATCTAACTTTTAATTCTCGCTTGGCTTTTGTTTACCTATAGTCCATGGGCTTTAAAACGAAAAAAGCCCATCCCGCAATTGGAATAGGCTTTAATATCGTTCGCAAGAAACCATACTTATCCCATTCCTTCATTGAAGCGGATAGTGGGAATGATGAATATAGGTTCTTGGAGTTGGACTCATGATCTAATTTGCTACTAAGATACTCAATAGGAGGTTTACAAAGCAAGTGCTTTTACAACAACTCAAATCCCTTTCTCATTGCGAAACTCTCCCGAATCCAATTAGCTAATCTGGCACTTTGGGCGAAATCCAAAGTTTGCTGTCCGTCTGAGTATGCTTTTTCCGGAATCTCATGGGATTCATAGATAACTCCATCAGCTCCAGCCATCACACCGGCTAAGGCCATCTGTGGCACATAAGAGCGAATACCAATACCATGAGACGGATCCACAATCACCGGAAGATGAGACTTGGCTTTCAAAATCGGAATAGCATTCAGATCCAAAGTGTTTCTTGATGCCTTTTCGTAAGTTCTAATTCCTCGCTCACAGAGAATCAGTTTTTCATTTCCTCCAGAGAAAACATACTCAGCAGACTGAAGCAATTCTTCTATCGTACCGGAAATACCCCGTTTGATCATTACGGCTTTATCCACTTTACCGAGTTCATCGAGCAGGTTGAAATTTTGGGAGTTTCTAGCCCCTACCTGATAAATATCCACATAAGGATACATCTCTTCGATTTGGGAGGTCTGCATCACTTCGGTGACTATTTTGATGCCAGCCTCGGAGGCTATTGAGTGCCAAAGCTTGAGTCCATCAATACCCATACCTCGGAAAGCATAAGGAGAAGTTCTTGGCTTGAATACACCACCACGCATCATTCGGATTCCGTTTTCGACGCAATGAGCGACCACATTTCGAATCTGCTCTTCCGACTCGATGGAACAGGGACCTGTGATGATCGCCATTTCTCCATCCTTGATAAATACCCCGTCGCCCAAGTCGATGGAAGTTGGTTTAGCCTTCCATTTTTTGGAAACCAGTTTGTATTCATCAGAGACAATATGAATGTCCCGGATGCCGTCGAGTTGACCGATTTTACGGATATCAAAATCTTTCTTACCAATACCGATCAGGTAATCCCCCAATTGAGTATTGACTTCTGTGGTTTTATAGCCGATTCCGTTGACCTTATCGATCAAGGTTTCCTTTTGCTTGGAAGAAATATCGGGTTGTAGTTGAATAATCATTTTTATGTGCGATTTACGAAATACGAATTACGAGGCTTTTTCAAAAGAAATCTAGTTAATAACAGCCTTGATGTAATCCTGAATATCTTGAGATTGATTTTGTGATTCTTTGATTTTCTTAATGAACGCAGAACCGATAATGGCTCCGTGGCTGTAGCTTGAAGCAGTTGTGAAGGTTTCTGCATCAGAAATCCCAAAGCCAATTAGACGAGGATTTTTAAGATTCATATCCTGCACCCGTTTGAAATACGCAATCTGCTCCTCGCTAATTCCACTTTTTGCTCCGGTGATCGAATGTGATGAAACCATATAAATAAAGCCATCTGTATTTTCATCGATCTCACGTATACGCTTTTCGGAGGTTTGTGGGGAAATCAGGAAGGTGTTCACTAATCCATATTCTTCGAAAAGCGATTTGAATTCATCCAAATACTGCTGCATCGGCAAATCAGGGACGATCAAACCATCAATACCAACCTCCTTGCACTTTTTACAGAAGTCCTCCATTCCAAACTGAATGATTGGATTCAAGTAACCCATCAAGACTACGGGAATATGGATTTTGGCACGAAAGCCCTTCAGTTGCTCAAAAAGCTTCTTCATGCTCATGCCATTTTCCAAGGCAATCTTATTACTATCTTGAATAGTCGGACCATCGGCAATCGGGTCAGAATAAGGCACGCCAATCTCGATAATATCCGCAGCACCTGCCTGAATGGCCTCCATCACAGGAATCGTATCCTCCAAATGGGGAAAACCAGCAGTAAAGTAGATCGAGAGCACCCGCTCCTGCTTGTTGTTGAATAAATAATGTATTCGGTTCATGAAATATTTGTTTGATGTCCGTTGTCCGATGTCCGATGAGAGTATATTAGCATACATCGGTCATCTGACATCCCGCATCGGACTTTTATCAATACCCTCCCCATTTAATATAAGTCTCCAGATCCTTGTCCCCTCGGCCGGAAAGATTGATCACAATGACGTCATCTTTGCGGTACTCGATCATGTTCAGAGCATGAATAGCATGGGCTGTCTCGATGGCTGGAATGATTCCTTCTGTACGGCTGAGTAGAATCCCCGCTTTCATGGCATCTTCATCCTCCACGGCCACGAATTCTCCCCGACCGATATCGAATAGATGCGCATGAACAGGTCCGATTCCAGGATAATCCAAACCTGCAGAAATGGAGTGAGGTTCGACCACTTGACCATCTTCGGTTTGCATCAGGATGGTTTTCGAACCATGCAAAATACCGGGCGTTCCCAAAACGGTGGTCGCCGCAGATTTGCCACTGCTGATTCCCAATCCTGCTGCCTCAGCTGCAATCAATCGAACATCAGGCGTATTGTAATAGTGATAAAAGGCACCTGCCGCATTCGATCCTCCGCCCACACAAGCGATGACCAAATCCGGGTTTTCGCGTCCTTCTTTCTCCTTCAGTTGCCATTTCATCTCCTCTGAGATCACCGATTGGAATCGGGCTACCATCTCGGGATAAGGATGCGGACCTACTACCGAACCGATGATGTAATGGGTATCCACGGGATTGTTGATCCACTGACGCATGGCTTCATTAGTTGCATCTTTGAGTGTACGCGAACCTGAAGTTGCAGGGACTACCTTGGCCCCGAGAATTTTCATCCGCTCCACATTGGGACGCTGACGCTCGATGTCCAACTCACCCATGTACACGGTACAGTCCATTCCCATCAGCGCACAAACAGTCGCTGTAGCTACTCCGTGCTGTCCGGCACCCGTTTCGGCGATGATTCGCTTTTTTCCGAGCTTCTTGGCCAAAATGATCTGACCGATAGTATTGTTGACCTTATGTGCTCCAGTATGGCAAAGGTCTTCTCGCTTTAGGTAAATTTTTGCACCAAAGGTCTCTGACAATCGGCTGGCAAAATATAACGGCGTTGGCCTTCCCACAAAGTCCCTCAGCAAAAGCTGAAACTCTTGTTGGAATTCCTCTGAGGCCACAATAGACTCGTAATTATCTCTCAACTCCTCGATATTGGGATGGAGCATCTCAGGGATGTATGCACCTCCAAACTTTCCATAAAAACCCTTTTCATCCACTCTTATCATATCTTCTCCAGTTTAAATGGCCTCTTGTGACAGAAGCTTTTGTTTAAATTTTTTCAATTTTTCAATATTCTTTAAGCCAGGCGCATCCTCAAATTTGGAATTCAAATCTACCCCGCTCAATTGTGGAATTTGGAGGTTCAAATTTAGAATTTCACCGGCACTTTCCTCATCCAACCCGCCACTCAACAGAAAGCTTTTGTCGAAGGGATAAGTTTCCAAAACAGACCAATCAAATTTCTTTCCCGAACCACCATGCGCGGCAGTCGCGGTATCGAAAAGGAATTTATCTACAAATGGCAAGTAGCCTTCCAAACTTCCCCAATCAATCTCCTCTTTCACGGATATCACCTTCCAAATCTCAGCTTCCGTATTTTGGGAAAGTCGCTCGGCAAATTCAGCAGATTCACTTCCATGTAATTGAATGGCTGAGAGTCCAAAAAGATTGACTTTTCGAAGAATTTCGATCTCCGTTTCGTTGACGAAAACCCCGACTTTTTTTACATCAACTTTATTGAAATCTATAGCTTTATCCTCTGTCACAAAGCGTGGGGATTTGGGATAGAAAATCAATCCCATCCAATCAGGCTTGACCTCCGAGATCAATCCTTGGATATTCCCTAACTCACGCATGCCGCAGACTTTGATTTCCATCAGACTTCTGATAATTCGCTCGCAGCTAATTTTTTAAACTCCTTGATGAAATTGTAAGCAGCTTGCTCCGGCCTACTCGATTTCATAAAATTCTCTCCGATCAGAAAACCGTCGAACCCAGCCTTCTTCAATTCAATGAGCGTTTTAGGGTCTGAAATCCCACTCTCAGAGATTTTTACAAAAGAAGAAGGAATCGCTGAAACTAGCTCCAAAGAGGTATCTATGGAAACATCGAAAGTCTTCAGATTTCGGTTATTCACTCCTACAAGGTCCACTCCGTCATTTAGGCTTTTTTCTAATTCTTCTCCATCGTGAACTTCCAACAAAACCTCTAATCCGAGACTTTTTGCAAAGTATGCAAGTGACTTAAGCTTCTCTGGCTCCAAAGCCGCAGCTATCAAAAGAATGCAGTCTGCACCAATTGATTTGGCCTCGATGATTTGGTATTCATCCACCACGAAATCCTTCCGAAGAATCGGACAAAAGTTGAATTTGCGAGCGACTTTCAAATCTTCACTACTTCCACCAAAATACTCCTGATCAGTCAAAATGGACAAGGCAGAAGCCCCAGCCTGCATGTAGCCAATGCTGACCTGCTCTACCGAAGCAGCCCCATTTATCAGACCTTTCGAAGGTGATTTCCGCTTGAACTCGGCAATGATTCCGGATTTTTCAGGATCAGTCACATACTTTTTCATCGAAACCACCTTGCCATCGAAGAAGATGCTTTTTTCAAGCAGTTTGACTGGAATCAAGCTTTTGCGCTCGGCTACCTCTCGGTATTTGTCAGCAATTATTCTTTCTAAAATATTCATAATCAATGTTTAAGCGAATGAAACAGAGGTTTTTGGATTGACAAGACCATTGAATACATCAAAGGCTTTTCCGCTTAGCAATACCTCTCGTGCTTTCTCCACAGCATCCGGGAATGAGAGACTAGGATCAGCGGTAACCAAAGCCGCCGCTGAATTGGCCAAAACAACTTCATTTTGAGCCTTCGTTCCTTTGCCTCTTAAGATATTTTCAAAGATTTTGGCGGATTCTTCAACAGTTTCACCTCCTTTGATTTCTTCGGCATTCAGTTTAGAAAGTCCGATTTGCTCTGGCTTGAATAATTTTTCCCCAGAATTGGATATCATTTTAAAATCTCCCGTAAGCGAAATCTCGTCATAGCCATCCAAGGCATGTAAAATGGAAAATTGCGCATCACTTTCCTGATAGAGATAGGCATACAACCGGGCAAGCTCTAGGCTAAAAACACCTACCAATTGCTTCTTGGGAAAGCTTGGGTTGACCATTGGGCCAAGCATATTGAAAAAGGTTTTTACACCAAGCTCTTTTCGGATCGGAGCCACATTTTTCATCGCCGGGTGGAAAAGTGGTGCATGCAAAAAGCAAATACCTGCCTCGTCCAATGAGCGCCTGATTTCACTGATGTCATTGGTAAACTCATAGCCAAAATAAGCCAGCAAGTTTGAGGATCCACAAATCGAGGAAACCCCAGTGTTGCCGTGCTTGGCGACATTTTGCCCAGCTCCTGCGACGATGAAAGAAGAAAGGGTGGAAATATTGAATGTATCTTTTCCATCACCTCCCGTACCACAAAGGTCCATGGCATCGTATTCAGCAATCTCTACCGGCACACAAAGCTCTAGCATAGCCTCACGGAAGCCTCGAAGCTCCTCCACCGTGATCGAACGCATCAAATACACCGTCATAAAGGCTGCGACCTGAGAGGAATTATAGGCTCCTGTTGCCAGGTTTTTTAATACCTCACGAGCTTGACGTTGACTCAAAGTTTTATGCTCGATCAGTTGATTTAAAATTTCTTTCATTTTATGGGTGATTTTGGGCAGAAATCAGGATTCCAACCAGTTTTGAATGATTTTGACTCCATTTTCGGTCAGGATACTTTCGGGATGAAACTGAACTCCTCTGACGGCAAAAGTTTTGTGGCGAACGGCCATGATTTGTCGGTCCGGAGTTCTAGCTATCACCTCTAGGTCTGGCGAAAGGGTGGATTCGTCAATGACCCAAGAGTGATACCTTCCAGTAGGAAAAGTATCTGTGATTCCTTCGAAAAGCAAATCTTTTTCCACTTTCACCTGAGAAGCTACTCCGTGTAGGACTTCAGACAAATTGATCAAACCGCCGCCAAAAGCTTCCCCAATCGCCTGATGTCCCAGGCAAACTCCAAGAATAGACTTTTCAGAAGAATACCTTTTCAATAATTCGGGCATGATCCCAGCCTCTTCTGGAATACCAGGACCGGGAGAAAGCAGAATTTTACCGTATTGAGCAACCTCTTCCAAGGAAATCTTATCATTCCGAAAGACATCCATTTGATCTCCATAACCTAGCTGTCGGATGATATACACCAGATTGTAGGTAAAGGAGTCGTAATTGTCGAGTACTAGTATTTTCATTTTTGGGATTGGAAAATTGAAAGATTAGAAGATTGTAAGATTACTTTTCATCCTTTCCTTTTTCGATTCTTTTCAAATTCTTTTAAATATTTGATTAGGCCTTTAACAGCACTAGAAAAGAGGACCAGGTCCTTGTAATTAAAATCATAAATTTCTTGGTTAATTTTTCCAGCTTTCATCATCAGAAATAGCTGACTTCTCAATTCTCCTGCGGAACCTTTAGCAATTTCTAAATACCGGATAAATTGACGGTTTCTATTATATTCAAAGCCTTCAGCAATATTGTTTGAGATCGAAATTGCAGCACCAATTAGCTGATCTTTAGCTCGATAATCCTTTAAGAGTTGTTCAGTTTCTACCAGTTTATAAATTCTAACTCCTATTTCTAACGCATGTTGCCAGATAGGCAAATCCTCAAATCGCTCGTATTTCGCCATAATCTTCCAATTTTTAAATCTTTCAATCTTTCAATTAAGCTTAATCAACCTTTCAACTTTCAAACCTTACAACCTTTAACTCCTAAAACCCCCTAAATCTCCTCCGCAGCCCTTAGCGCTACCCTCAAGGCCTCCAGTTTATTCGCAACCTCCTGCAATTCGGAGGGAATGGAAGATTTTGCTACTACACCGGCTCCGGCTTGAAAGCGAAGCTGATTGTTTTCGGAAACAAAGGATCGGATCAAAATGGCATGGTTGAAATCCCCGTTGAAGCCCAAATAACCAATCGCGCCTCCATAAAACTGTCGACTTATATTTTCAAGGCCGTCGATGAGTTCCATTGCCCGGTATTTTGGAGCTCCGGAAAGTGTCCCGGCTGGGAAGGTATCTGCCACGAGTTGCAGGGGATTGGCTCCTTCCGGCAGTTCTCCAGTCACTTTTGACACTAAATGAATGACGTGCGAATAGTATTGGATTTCTTTGAAGACATCTACATTGACCACATCGGAGGAACGCGAGAGATCATTTCTTGCCAGATCTACCAACATCACGTGCTCTGAATTTTCCTTCGGGTCATCATACAATTTGCGGGCAAGAGCGGCATCCTCTTGGTCATTTCCCGTTCGACGGAAAGTCCCCGCAATCGGATATATCGTTGCTTTTCGATTTTTGACCACAATCTGTGCCTCTGGAGAGCTTCCAAAAACCTTAAATGAACCATAATCGAAATAGAACAAATACGGCGAAGGATTGACAGAGCGAAGAGCCCGATAGACATTGAACTCATCCCCCTTGAACTCAGTAGTAAACCTTCTGGAAAGTACGATCTGGAAGACATCACCTCGAAAACAATGCTCTCTTCCTTGATTCAGGATTTTCAGAAACTCCTCATCCGTGTAGTTGGAAACTTCCTCCCCGACTTTCTTGAAGGAATAGGCAGGGATATTTTTATTATTGAGCAATTGCTCAATTTCGGCCATGTACTCCGGATTTTCAGCTCCGGCTACTCGGTGTTCGAAAAGATGAAGTTCATTTTTGTAATGATCGACCACAATGATGTTTTGATACATGGAATAGTGCATCATCGGCACCTCGTTGGGCTGCGTTTTACTCAGTTTGATATCCTCAAACCAGCCCACCGTATCATACTGGATATAGCCAAAAAGCCCATTTGTACTAAACTTGAACTTGTCTGGTGTTGGGTCAAATTTGTTTCCAAAAGCCCTCAGATGATCCATTAAAGGCTTTTTGGCAGTCACCTCGTAATTAAGCTCTTCTCCGTTCGGCAATTTCTCAGACACCTTCCCATCATTGAAGGAAAAGGTAGCCAATGGATTTAAGCAAATGTAGGAGTAGCTATTTTCCTGGCCATGATAATCGGAGCTTTCCAGCAAAATCGGATTCGCAAAACGATCCCGAATCTGAAGGTAAATACTCACCGGGGTAATCGTATCAGCCAATCGCTTTTTGTAGGTGGTCAGAATAGGAAATTTCACGTGGTTCATGAGTGGTTATTTTTTGACATAAAAAAAAGCTTACCGGGGGAAACCAGTAAGCCTTTCATGTATTTCTTGCATTCAAATTTAGGCAAGGGCTTTCTGTGCTTTCCCCGGGAAAGTTTCAGTATGCCACCACCAATATTTGTTTGTGCTTTGTTTCATAAGATATCGGCAAATTTAGGAAGGGATCCCAATTCACAAAATCCAATCATCAAAATATTGGCTTAATTTTGAAAAAAAATTAAAAAGAACTCAATGGGCAAGGCAATAGCACAGTATTTCAAGCGGATTTTTGATGACTATCAGGTTTTGGTAATGGTCAATCCCTCAGATTATACCGGTACGGAATTGATTTTACATCCTGACGGTAAAGTAGAAAAAACAGAAATGACCTTCGATGAAGAAATTTTTGAGGATTTGGCTGAAGATGAATTTCAGGCCTGTAGTCCTTTGGAGTTTCAGTTGCTTTTGGCGAAAAGTTGATTGGAGGGATTGAATTTTAAATCAGATAAATAACTTAATTTCTTGCCTGATTTTGTTAAATTAAGCTTATCAAAAGGAAAAAAGCTAACCTATAAACTAATACGATGAAGTTATTATTAGAAATCGAAGACGAAAAAGCGGATTTCATTTTGGAACTTTTAAAAAATTTCAAATTTGTAAAAGCCAAAACCCTAAGCCCGTATAAGGCGGACGTTTTCAGCAACCTGAAGCAATCTATTGAAGAATACAATCAAGTTAAGGAAGGTAAAACAAAATTAATTTCAGCCAAAGAACTATTGGATGAATTATGAAATAGTTGCTATTCCGAATTTTAGGAAGGAGTTAAAAAAGCTTTCAAAAAAATATGCTTCCTTAAAGGAAGATTTTTCAGATCTAATCCAGAGTCTTCAAGAGACTCCAATCCAAGGGATTTCTCTAGGTAAAAATTGTTTTAAAATCCGAATGTCAATCAAATCCAAGGGGAAGGGAAAATCAGGTGGTGCTAGAGTTATTTCATTAGTAAAAATTAATAAAAATACCGTTTTCTTACTTTCAGTTTACGATAAAGCCGAGAAAGAAAATATTTCAAACACAGAGTTAAAAGCACTTATAGAGCTGATCGAAGGAGAGGAGCAAGAATAAAATACAAGTAATTAGGGTGACGCTTTTCTCAAAGCAAGCCCTTTATTCCTTTCCCAATCACTTCTTCATATACCCATCTCTCACCGCCTTAAACTCAGAACCAGCCTTCCAATTAGGCCAATTGCTACTATTAGAAAGGTTTTGACCGATATTGAAGAGTAGCTGCACATCATCTACCGCTCCGTCCAGATTCCATCTTCCAAGATCGTACTCATCCGAAGGCTTGTGATAGTACTCAGCGGTATACTGGGCAGCCAACTCTTTTCCATATTCTTTCCCTTTTTCAGCATGATCGATCCCCGTGTGGAAATACAGTGCTGGCACACCCACTTTGGCAAAGTTGAAATGATCAGAACGGAAATAGTAGCCTGCAACTGGATTAGGCTCGGGAGCTGAATACCTCCCCAACTTTTCCAATTCCACGTCCAATAAGTCTTCCATTTCGGATTGTCCAACACCAATGACAGAAACGTCACGCATTTTTCCGTAAGGGTTTATTCCATCCATATTGATATTGGCAACGGTCTTTTCTAGGTCATAAATCGGGTTTTGGGCGTAATGAGCCGAACCCAAAAGTCCCTGTTCTTCTGCCGTTACAGCCAAGAAAATCACAGAACGCTCAGGCTGCTCACTTTCCTTAAAAGCTTTGGCAATTGCCAATAGAGCTGCTGTACCAGATGCATTATCCAAAGCTCCATTGTAGATGCTATCTCCTTTTTCATCCGGCTTTCCGATTCCCAAATGATCCCAATGGGCGGTGTAAACCACATATTCCTCGGGTCTTGTGGAGCCTGTAATCTTGGCAACCACATTTTTGGATGTATTGTAGGTAGCCTCCACTTCCATACTTGCACTAGCTTTCAAATTCATGGGAATCGCTTCAAAATCCGCCTTTCTGGCCTTGGCCAAAAGTTCTCGCTCATTTAATCCAGCCATTTCAAAAAGCTTATTTGCTGTAGGCAAGGTCACCCATCCCTCAAAGGCCAACTTATAGTCATCTTTTCCTCGATCATCCAAGTAAAGCTTGGAGGCATTCCATGAATTTTGAATCACATTGAAGCCATAACCAGCCGGAATCGTATTGTGAACGATCAGGCAACCCAAAGCTCCCTGACGAATAGCTTCTTCGTATTTATAGGTCCAGCGCCCATAGTAGGTCATGGTATTTCCTTTGAAAAAATCTTGATCTTCTGTACCAAAGCCCGGATCATTGACCAGGACGACGACGATTTTATCCTTCACATCGATGTTTTTATAATCATCCCACCCATACTCTGGAGCGACGATACCAAAGCCTGCGAAAATCATTTCCACATCCACAAAGGCTACCTCAAACTCTGTCCGCTGAGTCCAAAGCACATAATCTTTCAGCCCTTCCAAGGTCAGTTTTTGATCTTCTGATGAAATCTCCATTGTTGGGGAAGCCGAAGTCAGAATAGATACCAAGGGAACATCCTGAATAAAGGAATCTCCATTACCAGGTTCGAGGCCAATTTCTTGAAACTCCTGCAGGAGATAGTCTACTGTCTTTTTTTCTCCTTCGGAAAAAGGCATTCGCCCTTCGAAATAATCCGATGACAAGGTATCTATATGAGGCTCTAGATCAGAAACTTGAAATTGATAGGTTTCTTGAGAATCACAGGCTGCAAATAACAGCCCCAAGGACAAGAGTTTGAAAGGGATATTTTTCATCAGTTTATTTTTGATTTTCTATGGTCTGATGGTCCCGAAAGCCTTCGGGATGACGATTGACCCCGACAAATCGGGGTAATTACCTGCCTATTTATTGATTATTTTAATCGTGTCGATTTCATCAGATTCAGGAGGATAATTTTGGTGAAGTAAGCTACGCAAAATTTGATTATGGATAGAAAATTACAAAATTGGAGGAAGCTCAAGCACAAATCATAAAAAAATGAAAACGGCCTTACTTTTTTTTGCTTGCCTGCATGGCTTAATCCATTTGATGGGTTTTCTCAAGGCATTCAAATTGGCTGAAATCCAACAGCTCACCCAGCCTATTTCTACAACTCAAGGCGTTTTTTGGCTAATTGGGGCTTTGCTGTTCTTAGCCTTTGCCCTAGCTGCTTTCCTGGAGAAACCATTAGCTGGCTACCTTGGTCTCGCAGCTGTTGTCCTTTCGCAGGTTCTGATTTTCACAGTTTGGCAGGATGCAAAATTCGGTAGTATCGCCAATTTGATTCTCCTATTTGTAGCAATACAAATGATCTATCAGGCTAATTGGGAGAAAAAAATCACCTCAGAAAAAGCTGTATTTAAGGAATCGGGAAGTATTCCTGATCTGAGAAAAACAGAAGAACTACCTCTTGCTATCCAAAAATGGTTGAAAGCATCAGGATACCGCATGGAAAGTCCCATGATCTCTGCTGAAATCCATCAAACTGCCCAGATGAAAATGAAACCGGCTCAAAAGGATTGGAAAGAAGCCCAAGCTTTTCAAGTGAGCAGTTTGGATCCGCTTGGTTTCCACTGGCAAGTAGAGATGGATATGATTCCGGGTTTTAAGATTTTTGGTAGAGATCAATTCAAAGATGGAATAGGTGAAATGCTTATTCGTATTGGAGCAGCTATCCCGATTGTGGACGAGAGCGGAGATAAAATCAATGAGGGAAGCCTACAGCGGTTTTTAGGCGAACTTGTTTGGATGCCTAGCTTGGCTCTTCATCCCGGTATCAGTTGGAAAGAACTAGATAAATATACGGCAGAAGCTACTTTGAAAATAAATCAAACTTCGGGAAGCGGAACATTTCATTTCAATGATGGTGGTGATTTTGTTCGATTCGAAGCTTTGCGATTTTATGAAAACAAAGAAGATTCGAAACGATTCCCCTGGATTTTGAAAGTGGAAGAATACCGAGATTTTGAGGGTATTCGGATCCCAAGCACAATGAATGCAACTTGGAAACTCCCTGAAAGGGATTGGACTTGGCTCCGCTTACAGATTGATTCCATTAGATATACTTATAACTAGAAACCCGTGACTAAAAAGCTCATCATTTGCCTTCTCCTTTTTGGAATGCACATTATCGCATTGGCACAAACTGAAAAACTTCGACTGGCGGTAGGAGGCCTGAGCCACGGACATGTAGGCTGGGTTCTATCTTCTATGGATCGAGGCGATTATGAAATTGTAGGTATCGCAGAAAGTAACCGAAAGCTTGCTGAAAAATATGCCAATCAGTTCGGTTTCTCCATGAGCTTGGTCTATGATGACTTGGCAGAAATGCTTGAGAAGACTAAACCTGAAGCAATCGCCGCATTTGGAAACACCTTCGATCACCTGAAAATTGTCCAAGAGGCAGCTCCAAGAGGAATCCACGTCATGGTCGAAAAACCCCTTGCAGTTAGTTTGCCTCATGTCCGCGAAATGGAAGCCTTGGCAATAAAACATGGGATTCACCTGTTGACAAATTACGAGACGAGTTGGTATCCTACTAACCATCGAGCCAAAGAGATTTTGGAGTCAGGAGAATTTGGCAAAGCAGTAAAAATAATTGTCAGAGATGGTCACCGAGGACCAAAAAAGATTGGTGTGGGCCCAGAATTTTTGGAATGGTTAACCGACCCCAAGTTGAATGGAGGAGGCGCCTTGATGGATTTTGGTTGCTACGGAGCCAATCTGATGACTTGGCTCACTGAAGGTGAACGGCCCATCTCAGTGACGGCCATCACTCAGCAGCTTCAACCTGAAAATAATCCCAAGGTAGAGGATGATGCTACCATCATCGTCAATTACCCTGACAAGCAATTGATTATCCAAGCTTCTTGGAACTGGCCCATTGGCAGAAAAGACATGGAAATCCATGCTGAAAAAGGAGTGATTTATGCAGACAATCGAAACCAACTCCGGACTCGATTAGCAAAAGGCTATGATGGATTTCAGGAGCAGGTTTTTAATCTTCCCGAGCTCCCACCTCCCTACCCCGATCCATTCCTGATGCTCAAAGCTGTGGTCAGAGGAGAGCTAGATTTGCCGAACTTTGATCTTTATTCCCTAGAAAATAATCTCTTGGTCATGGAAATCTTGGAAGCAGCAAAGGAAAGTGCTGAGAAGGGGCAGACTGTTTATTTTGATTGAAAATTTGTAATTTCTTGAAATCGAGCATGACGTACCCGTCACACAGAGGGATGATTATAACTGCGAGATTCTCCCGAATCAAGTTCGGGACAAGCTATGTGGCCTTTGAAAATCAAATTATAAACACATGAAATTTTAAACTTAAAGATCATGAAACTAGGCGCATTCTCCATCAGTCTTTCTGTCAAAGACCTATTAAAATCCAGAACATTTTATGAACAACTCGGATTCGCTGTTTTTGCTGGAAGCATGGAACAAAACTATCTGATCATGAAAAACGATCAGACTTTGATTGGCCTTTTTCATGAAATGTTCGAAAAAAACATCCTGACTTTCAACCCCGGCTGGGATCAGGAAGCGCAACAAGTGGGCAACTTCGACGATGTACGAAAAATTCAAAAATCACTAAAGGAATCCGGAATTCCATTAGCTCAGGAAGCCGACCCAAATAGCTCAGGTCCTGCAAGTATCCTTCTTTTTGACCCTGATGGAAATACCATTTTAATTGATCAGCATGTTGAATCCTAAGAAGCTTTCACTCACTTGCTTGTGGAGTATTGCCGTTTTTATTTTTCTCACGCCCAATTTTCTCCAAGCCCAATCCAAAGAAGACACAGTCTTTACGATTCCATTTCATATGGACGCCAGGCTTTTGGTTTTCAAAGGAAAAATGAACGGCCAAGAAATTGATTTTGCCTTTGATACTGGAGCTGCTATGGGGCTAGCTGGTGAAAACATCCTTGAAAAGGGAGGAATTTCCAAAAAAAGCAAACGAATGACGATGAGGGATTCCAACCGGGAGCGGAAAAGAGTAAGAACAGGAATTACTAATCTGGTGGAGATAGGAGGCTTTGAAATTACTAATGTCAATAACCTTTTGACAGATATGCCTTATTTGGTATGTCATGATTACTACCTTCTCGGGTCCAATGTTATTCAGAAGCTCAATTGGAAGATTGATTTCGAACAAAAAACTATTCAGGTATCGCTGAAACCCTTTCCCGTAGAAAGCCATTTTATGAAAATCCCTGTGAAATATATGGGAAATCGGCCTTTTTTGGATTTTAGCTTTGAGGGAATTGATTTCGAAAATATCCTCATCGACACCGGATTCTCAGGAATACTGGATATTTCTGACAGGCAGAGTTCTATTCAAGAATTTTTAGCTTCCAAAAAATCGCTTGGATTAGATAATCCCAACATAAGCTTAAATACGGGCGCAGTCAGTCAGACTGTGATCCCTACCTCCATTATACTTTTAGATAGTCTCAGGATCGCTGGAAAGTCTTTCCCTCAGGTACCGGCTACATTTGAGTATCCAACTGCAAATAAACTAGGAATAGGCTTTTTCGCTCACTTGAGCCATCAAACGATTATCAACAATTCGGAGTCCGCTTACTACCTTAATCTAAAAGATAATCCCGGACCGTTTAAATATCCAAATTACCTTAATTTAAACTACCAAAATGGCAAAGTGGTCATCTCTGGCAAGTCTGTAGGGCTCATTCCAGAAGACGAGCTTATAGAAGTGGGAGAAGAAATTATGGAAGTGAATGGAATTTCACCTGAAAGTTTTGAGGATCAGTGCCAATTTATCCGATGGTATTATGGGGTAAATGTTGACCAATTCACAATCAAAAAAACGAATGGGCAGGAACTGGTTTTTTCCAGAATACCTTATCGATTATAAAGGAGAATTAGAAATAAATCATAAAGATTTCAAAAGCTAAATCCTTTTAAATCAAGACCCTTTCGCCAGTCTTCGCTGATTCTAGAATGGCTTCAACAATTCGAATATCGCGCTTGCCTTCCTCACCAGGCACTTTCATCGCTTGATTATTCATAATGGCAAGCGCATCCCTATCCATCTGATTGGCTTGCTGCCAAGGGACTTGATATGGGAAGTTGATTTCACCTAGCGGACTTTTTCCGCGATTTCCTGCGTAGGCCTGAAAGGGTGCCATTTCTATCGTGCCGTCTTCACAATGGATGTTTAAAAAATTGATATTATCTGCAAAGCTAGTTTTGATCCAAGCAGTCACTCCATCGGGGAATTCTAACTCGGCTTCCACGATCTCACCCAACCCATTTTGGTAGATGTCTGGTCTTTCGGTCCAGACTTTGGCAGATTTGACAGCAATAGGTTCCATGTTGCTCCCTAGTCGGGCTCCTTGAATAGAATAAACCCCCATATCGTAAATCACTCCACCTCCCATCTCCCGCTTTTGTTTCCAATGATTGGTGCGGTTTTCCCGATAACCAGCAGCACATTCTACCCGCTGAACTGGACCTAGCAGTCCTTCCTTGACTATTCGCTGAAACTCTAGGGTATTCGGTTCATGCTGACAACGGTAGCCGATGGATAGGCTGACCCCATTTGCTTTACAAGCATCGATCATGGCTTGGCATTCATTGGCAGTGACCGCCATCGGCTTTTCACACCAAACCTGCTTTTTGGCCGCAGCGGCCCGCTCCACATACTCTCGATGCATAGAGGGTGGAAGGACCACATAGACCACATCAATAGCGGGATTGTCTTTGATGGAGTCAAAGTTTTCATAGTTATACACATTCTCCTTTGGAATCCCGTATTTATCCATCCAGATTTTCTCTTTTTCGGGCGTTCCGGTTACGATACCTGCCAAGTAGCAATGCTTCGTCATTTGTAGAGCTGGAGCCAAAAGATCCGTGCTGTAGTAGCCCAAGCCGACTAATGCAACTCCCAGTTTCTTTTCGGAGTTTTTGGGTTCGGCACAGGCTGAGAATGCATAAGGGGTCAGGTAAGTCATGCCTGAAAGCAATCCGAGTTTTTTAATCAATTCTCTTCTGGAAAAATGTGTCATCACTTAGTTCAATTTTCAACCAAAATACAGATTTATAAGATTGCTTTCAAAAATTACTTCTGTTTAACACTTTGTTTAATTTGATCTCAATCAGCTGATTTCCTGACTTTTGTCATTCCAAATTTCAGGAAGAGAGTCGAAATTTAAGTCAACAAAATCAATTTCAATCATGGGCACTTTAGCAAAACGAAATAGAGGTTTTTGGCCCAAAATGGTCCAGGACTTCTTTGGCGCAGAGAATCCCTTCGACTGGGATGAAAAATTGTGGTTCGCAGACAAATCTGCGGAGGTTCCCTCAGCCAATGTTATCGAGAATGAAAAGGAATTCAAAATAGAATTATCGGCGCCGGGATTTGAAAAGAAGGACTTCAAAATAGAAGTGGAGGATGGCATTCTCAATATTTCTGCAGAGAAAAAGGACGAAAAAGAAGTGGAAAAAGATGATTATCGAAGAAAGGAATTTTCGTATTCGAGTATTCGAAGGTCTTTTGTACTTCCCGAAAATATCACCGAAGAGAGCATTGATGCCAAATACGAAAAGGGTTTGTTGAAACTAGTCCTTCCTAAAAAAGCACTAGCTGAAGGAAAAGCTAAAAAGGCAATTTCGGTAGGCTGAAAAAACCCATAGAGGTAGTATTTTTTGATTGATAGTTAGAAAAGGAGCCCCGGATATTCCGGGGTTCTTTTTTGGATTTTATTCCATCCATATAAAAGCAGTTGGAATTCAGTATTTTGAGCTCGACTTTCTATCAAAATCAAAACCTATGCAAATAGCTCGCATTTCCGTTCTTATTTCGACCATTTCCCTCACCATCTTTCTTTCTTGCACAGAAAAAGAAAATGAAATCCAAGGTCTCAATCAGTCTGTAGAAGTCATTCGCGACCAAAATGGGATCAATCACATTTTCGCCCAAAATGAAGAGGACCTATTCTTTGCTCAGGGTTACTTGGCTGCCAAAGATCGCCTGTTTCAATTTGAACTATGGAGGAGACAAGCTACAGGAACTTTAGCTGAGATTTTGGGCGAACGTGAATTAGAACGGGATCGGGGTGTCCGGCTTTTCAAATTCCGAGGGGACAAGGAAACCGAACTCAGACATTACCATCCTCGCGGAGTGGAGATCGTAGATTCTTTCGTGGCAGGTATCAATACCTACATCGAGGAAGCTAAGGCCAGTCCTGAAACTCTGCCAATTGAATTTAAAATGCTGGGAATCCAACCCCAACTCTGGACTTGGGAGGTGGTGATTTCTCGTCATCAGGGTCTGTTGGAAAATGTGGTGGACGAATTGGATATCAGCCGGGTTGTCAGTCAGATTGGAGACGAAAAAGCAAAGGAACTTTACTATTTCCATCCCAATGAGCCAGTCTTAGATTTGGATCCGGGTATCCCAGAAGAATTATTGATGAAAGATATTCTGGCTCCCTATCAGGCATTCCGAAGGAGAGTTGAATTTCGGCCGGAAGACATCATGGAGGAATTTCGAAGGGATACTAAAGAGTTTGAGGAAGTCACTGCCTTACTTGAAGAAGAATTAAATTTCACCTTAAACTCAGATGCCTTTGCACAGGGAAGCAATAATTGGGTGATTTCCGGAGAAAAATCTGCCAGTGGCTATCCCATGATGGCCAATGATCCCCATCGCTTACAAGCCATCCCCTCCTTGCGCTATTGGGTTCATCTAAATGCTCCGGGTTGGAATGTGATTGGAGCGGGAGAGCCTGTTATTCCGGGCGTTTCCATTGGGCACAATGACTATGGGGCTTGGGGATTGACGATTTTTTCTACAGACAATGAAGACCTTCGAGTCTATGATATCAACCCCGATAACCCTAGCCAATACCGACACAAGGGCGAATGGCTGGAAATGCAAAGTATCCAAGACACGATCAAAGTAAAAGGGAAAGAGAAAGTAAAAGGGAAAGAGGATGAAATCGTCACCCATTACTATACAATTCACGGACCGGTTACCTTCATCGATGAGGACTTAAATAAGGCAGTGGCGGTGGAATGTGCTTGGTTAGAACCTGGTTCGGCGCCCTATCTCGCCAGTCTGCGAATGGATCAGTCCACGACTTGGGAGGAGTTTCGCGATGCCTGTACCTACAACAATATTCCTGCGGAAAACATGGTTTGGGCTGATAAAACAGGCGATATCGGCTGGCAGGCAACGGGAATCGCCCCCATTCGAAGGGGTTTTTCAGGACTGGTTGCCACCATGGGTGATGGTCGCTACGAATGGGATGACTACCTTCCCATCGCCGATCGACCTCACTCCATAAACCCCGAATCTGGTTTTATTTCTACAGCCAATCAAAATGTAGCTGAAGCAGATTATCGCTTTCCGGAGGCCCTGGGCTATGAATGGGCAGATGATTTTCGAGGGGAGAGAATCAAGGAGGTATTGGGTCAAGATAAGAAGTTTACGGTCGAGGAACTGGGAGCTTTGCAAAATGACTATTTGGCTTTGCCCGCAAGACGATTGGTTCCTTTTCTGAAAAATCTAACTTTTGAAACTGTACGAGCTGATTCTTTAAGTCAGGTCCTGGAAAACTGGGATTTTGTTTTGGCTCCCAGCTCAGTAGAAGCGGGAGTTTATGTGATGTGGGAGCGAATTCTGAGGCAAAACGTTTCCGATTTGATGATTCCAGATGAAGTCAAACCCTGGCTGGGAAGCATTCAGCTGACTCGGGTGCTGGAGTGGATGGAAAATCCTACTAGGATCTATGATCAAAACCCGATAGAAAACCGGAATCAATTATTGATGGCAAGTTTCGAGGAAGCTATCGAAGCTTTGGAAGGCAAGCTGGGGAAAAATGTCGCTAACTGGCGATATGGACAGGCGGATTACAAACACGCCAAAATCCGTCATCCCCTAGGCGAAGTGGTCAATGCCGAATGGCAGGCCAAACTCAACACCGAAACGCTACCCCGGGGAGGCTACAGCTTTACCCCCGGAGCCAACGCCTATGGAGACAATAATACCTCCGGCGCCTCCTTCCGCATCGTAGTAGACACCGAAGACTGGGAAAAAACCATCGGAATCAACAATCCGGGCCAATCAGGCAACCCCGAAAGCCCTTTTTACAAAAACCTATTTCCCATCTGGGCTAATGATGAATTTGAGGGGATTCCCTTTGCTAAAGATCATATTTTGAAGCAACAGGTGGAGCGGAGGATATTGAAGACTGATAAGTAAAAAAAGCACCGAGCCGAAACTCGATGCTGTTTAAATTTATCCTTAAAAACTGTAACGCATATTCAGGACTAGTCAGTATTATTCCTTTTCCTTCCTAAATTCAAATCTATAATACAAACCCAATCTTGTTGACTGGGTCCTTCGCTGATATGTATAGTCTTGCCCATAAAGATTGTATCCATTGCTAATTGACCGATTGATATTATTCGTTCGGAAAAGAGTCAGCCCAAAGCGCTTGTATTCCAGAGAAAGTCCATATTGAAAATTCATATAGAAGGATTTCGGGATAGTCTCCGAAGCATTCAGTACGTCGATCACCTCCTGAGTCCAATCAATTCCTTGAGGCTCTATCTTCAATTTTTCAAAATCTTGAATTGCAAAAACAGGAACAGCGGAAAGGTCAAGTAATAATTTCACCTTCTCTGAACCAATGAGCTGATAACTTCCACCTAAGGGAATCTCAATATTTCGAGTGGCAGTACCCCAGCCTTTACCTATTGAAGGGATATGATCCGGCCAAGAATCTGATGTATATTCTACTGCAAAGGCAATTCTGGATACATGGTATTGGATACCAATGTTAAGTTGAATCTTTTCAGAAACCGGGTATTGGTAACTTATAAAAGGCATGGGATAATCTGTAGATCCGTTTGTTTGTTCATATCCAATTAAAGTATCCAAAGAGATTTGGGAAGCGAACCTCCTTTGCTCATCAATTAACCCAAAACCCACTTTTAAACTCTGGGAAAAAACGGCCTGCCCGGCAATTATGACCAAACAGGCTGTAAGTATGGCCCGCACTTCAACCATTTATTTTAACAGCAAAATTAAACCTTCCTGTTGTATAGATTTTCAGATCTGAACCTGTAACATCATCGCAATATTCCATTGGGGTACCAAATAAATCAAAGTCATTATTTGAAACCGTTGTACTACTTGTGAAAGTTTGATTATTTCCCGCAGCATCTTTGACAGTAATACTAAAACTCCTAGTCTCCGAATCTCCGGGATCATATTCAAAAAACCGAATAGTAACAGCACGACCATACAACTGGGGATCCCAATTGAACATCTCAAGATTGATATTAAAAAGCCATTCAGGGTTACAGGTGAATACTCCGCAGTCTTTCCACTTACTTCTATCTACTACGGGCAAAGCCTTAGGTGGTAATTGAGCTAAATTAGCTTGAGAGGAGCCTGTAAATAGAATATAATATACTTCTGGAGCACCATCTAACCATCCTTCAGCTTCACGCATCCAATTCATGGATTCAAACTTTGCTCTATCTAAGAAATCAGGATTATTATTTTGATCTCGGTCACAACCCGTACTACCCCCAGTTCCGCTGCCTCCTGAACCTCCTGTTCCGCTACCACCTCCAGAAGTCCCTCCACACATGTAATCATCGATAAAATAATAATCATTCATCCCATCACTAAAATAGGGATCAGAAGCATCCAAACAGGTAGAAAGAGCAATTCGCTGATTAGCTCCTCGCTCTACTTTGATCAGTCGTTCGTTAAGCCCTACGATCAGCACAGGATCCTCTGGCACTTGATTGATATCCCATTCACCTACATTTCCATCCGGATAAAAGACCGGTACGATAGGGTTCTGATCCAAATCCTGATCAGGTGAAATGTAAAACACAGGCACATCAGTACCCAGAGACTGTATAGCAAACAAATCCTCCTCCTCGCCCCGCAAGGCCACCTGCATCAAAGGATCAAAATCCAGCGCGGTGTTACTGATTTTAAATCTATTTGGATCCCCAAACAAGGCCTCTTCAAAGGTGACCGATTTGTAATTGGGACCTCCTACCGGAGTACTTTTTTCGGTGTAGTACAAAAAATTGAAATCACCATCAAACTGCTCTTGGGTTTTGTCAAAAACAAAGGATCTCAATGTCTCGTCTTTCAATCCAGCCGCCAGTGCCGAAGCAAAGGTCAGACCTGGCTCATTTAGGTCGATCTGAGATTTTTTCGCAATTCTTTCCAGTTCTTTCATCTGCTGTGGAGAATACTCTGACTCTGAGCAAGAAACTAATACCAAGCCGGCAAGGATTAGACAAATTCCGATGCTTAGGCTATTCCAAGTATCTGTACGAGAAAGTTGGAAATCACCAGCCGTGTGTGTGTGTGTGTGTGTGTGTGTGTGGTCCCATAAAATTTGAGTTTAAATAGATAATGAGAAAAAATTAATTACAATACTTCAAACGAACAAATTTTTATTTATTTTTTTATAAATTAATTTTAGCTATCCGATGACAATTGAATACTTCAACAAGATTCACTGTTTGAAATGCAGTTTTTATTTTAAGCACTCAATTAGCGGGTTCAAAACCCAATAGCAATCTTTTCTGATTAAATAATGCAGCTTAGAAATACCATTGCCTGCCAGTTTGAAAGCCTAAAACAAGTACCGAGGTAAAGAATTGGAAGGCATCAGTAAACCGAGAACCTACTAGATAAAAAAGAAATCATTTAGTGATCGATTTACTTTTAATAATTTTTTCGATTGTCAACCCGCTTCATCCTGTAGCTTTTGTCGAAGAATGGTACTTTGATCCTCCTCCAATATCCAGCCCATCCCAGCAGCATGTCTACTGGCATCCATGGAATCTTTCATCAGAATAAAGGGTACAGCTAACTTTTCATAATCTTCTTGAAGCCCTGAAAGATCCCTATCCCCAACGGCCCGGATATACACCGCCTGAATTCGACCTTGGAAATCCCGACAAATCTCCAAATAAATCTCAGGATCCTTCTGACCACTGTCTCCAATTAAAATAAATGGCAGTTCAGGATAAGTAGACAAAATATGCTCAGCCTGCTTCAATTTATGATCCCAATGACTCCCGGCTATAAACTGATCCCTTGATAGTCCCAAATCACGCAACATCAAGGGTCCCCTTGGAATCTGATGAACTGCCATCATTTCCTGAAGAAAATCATAGAGATTCCAAGGGCTACTAGAAACATAAAATATGGGATTGCTATCCTCCCCATCCGAACCTTTTCGAAGTGCATCGTACAAGGCAGACACCCCTGCAAAGGGAACTCGGGTATGGGCATTTTTGGCAAAGGTCGTTTTCAGCATATCCCAAAGCCTCGTCGCTCCAGTGGGTACGATGGTGTCATCTATATCCGAAATGATTCCAAAATCAGCTTTCTTGGAAGGCACATATATCCAGGCGCTCGCTTCTACCTGCTCCTGCTTTCTGATTGGAGGCTGAGGCAGGGAAAGGCTGAGGTTATTCCAACCCGACTCAGGCTTTTTCTTTGAAGAAAATCTGAATTCGAAATAGCCTTCTTCATCGGTTTTGGCTAAAAGTCTTTCTTCACCACAAACTAATCGAACATCCAAACCCGGAAAAATCACGGTTAAAAACCGCTTTCGCATGGATCGGAAGTTTTCTTTGAATCCGTCCTCCTCATTCGCAGGCGCAATCCCCTTATCCTCCAAAACCCTGCCTGCGAGATAGATTTCCCTTTCACTTCCAAATCCCAAATAGGGTTGGATCTTTGCCTTTTTCACCAGACCAAGACGAATGCTCATCCATAACTTGGCGTTTGAGACCTGTCGCTTAAAAAAGTAGAGTAAAGGGAGAAGCTTTTTAAAAGGCATTTATCATCAATTTTGAGCTTTGTAATTTTTCTCACAAAATATCGAAGGCCCAATATCCTAATTTTGGAAAAACTTTGCTGTCTTGAATCTGGTCAGAATAAAATAAACCCTTATGAAATCGAGCATGCTTGAAGAATACAGGCATGACTGACCCGCCGCACACTTGTATGCCCCGATGAACCGGGGAAACCATGCGAGATTCCATGTGGCTTTTTAAAAACAAATTATAATCACATGAAAAATCTCAACTGGATATTCCTTTTCTCAATCCTTCTGATATCTGCCTGTAGTACTTCTTCCACAAAAACGGAGAATCAGGTCATCAATTTAGACCCTAAGAAGTTTAGCGAATTAAGCAATTCGGGAAAAATAATAGATGTCCGAACACCTCAGGAAATCGCTCAGGGAAAAATTGAAGGTGCGATAGAAATGGATTATTACAGGCCGGATTTCAAAAGCAAGGTTTTGGAACTTCCTAAGGACAGCCAAATTTTCATTTATTGTGCAGTCGGTGCTCGAAGTAGGGATGCTGCAGAAATGCTTGTAAATGAGGGTTTCACCAATGTGCATCACCTCCAAGGAGGAATCCAAGCTTGGTATCAGCAAGGATTCCCTTTGACTCGATAAAGATGGCCTTCTAGTAAATTGATTCGATTTGATACCGAACCCCATTGAACTCAAAGCTTTCGCCAGACTTCTTGCCTTCCATCACTTTGAAAATAGGGGCCTTCACCGAAATCCCAAAGATTGACTTATCATTCACCTCCACTTGCTCGATGGAAGTGGAAATAAAAAAGGTCCGCTGATCTGTCACGACGACAGCACCATGTTCAACGTGGGTTTTGGCCTCATTCGGATCCAGATTGTTTAGTGTCTCCAGTTCTTTTTTGAGGAAACTCAATTCGTGCTCTAAACGAACCAACATTTCATTTTGACCACCGCTTCCGCGATGCGCCTGACTGGCAATTTCATCATGGTCGGTGAGATTCTGTCGGATATTTTTGACTTCCTTTTCAAAATCTGAAATAGTCAACTCCTGCTTGATTTGGCAAGCATGAAGAATACTGGCTTTGGATACCTGCTTATCGCTCATAACTCATGGGATTAATGAACTCAATTTTAAGCCCAAATCGGCAGAGAAAATATGACATTAATCACCCAGAAGCCTGAATAAAATCGAATGATAGCTTTTGACCCAATTAATCAACTTTCTGATCATCGGCTAGACTGCCTGATTAAAAGCCTACGTACAAGAATAAGCCTAGAGGTTTAGATTATGCCAGCTTCACTCTTCCTACTCCCCGCTTCCCACCAGATAAAAAGAGAAATTATGGCACTTTTCATCATTTCAGAAAATAATATTCAGACAGTACAAATCTCCTCATTCAAATATCTCATGGATTGGCTGGCCTGTCGCGCCATTTGGAAGCCGAATATTGAGCAGCATGGATAGTGTCGGGGCGATATCCGTGATAGTTGCATAGCGGGTACTTGATCCTGCAGGCACGTTCCATCCATAAAAAAGAATCGGAACATGTGTATCATAAGTGTATCCCGTGCCATGAGATGTCCCTCTAGGACCTCCTGTCAACCAACCCGGCTCCAGGATCAGTAGCAAATCTCCTGAAGATTTATGATTATATCCCATCTGCAAAAGCTTTGCCCTCCCGGATCCAAACTCGGTGCTTCGCATGGTGTGAGCCGTATAGACTTCCTTGATCCCTCGGAATCGTAGAAGGAAGTTTGCCAAGTCCTCCTGCATGTCATCCAGATCAATTTCCTTCTCTTGGATCAACTTGTGATTCAAAAAGACCTGATCATTTGACACGTTTTCGATCCAGTCACCTTCACCATATACGTAGTTGCTGTAGCCCATCAGCTGACTTCGGATGAAGCCAACATTCACATTCCCAGCAAAGATATTTTCGCTTTCCATGTGAGTGGCAATCTCAGCTACCCCATGATCAGCAGATAGAAAAATCAAGTAGTTACCCTCGCCGTACTCTTGATCCAAAAAGTTGAGAAATTTTTCCATTTCTCGATCAAGTCTAAGATAATTATCCTCCAGCTCCATCGAGGATGGGCCAAAGCGGTGACCGATGTAGTCAGGAGAGGAGAAACTAACCGCCAAAAAATCGGTTTCTTCCCCTTTTCCAAGCTTCTCTCCTTCGATCGCCGCATAGGCAAAATCAAAGGTCAAGCTATTTCCAAAAGGAGTCGAAGAAATCATGCCTGCTCCTCCATTATTTTCATTCAGTTTTGACAGATCATAAGGAAAAACTGGGGCATCCTTTCCGATAAAAGGTTGCTCAAAATTATTGTCATCATCAATGCTATTCACATAGGTGTTCGCTGGAAAAAGGGGCTCCCAAGTCATCTGAAGATACTTTTGTACCTGCTTTTGCTCATTAAATTTCTGAACCCAGCCTGGTAATTTGTCTCCGTAATAAGAAGAGGTCATAAACTCTCCTGACTCACTATCAAACCAGTAAGCATCTCCCAGATGGCCGGCAGGCATACTCGCTCCACGGTCTTTAATAGCAATTCCAACTACTTTAGATCGCTTATTATTTGAAAGGCGCAACTCATCCGTGATGGTGGTACTAAGTAGGTTTCTTGGACTGATTTGTCCTGCCCGAGGCGTGCCACCTATATTGTAAACCGTAGTATCTTCTGCACAATACACTGATCGCTTAAGCGTTTTCGAATACCAGTTATTGGCTATAATTCCATGAGTAGCTGGAGTGGTGCCGGTGTAAACAGAAGCATGGCCCGGACCGGTGTAAGTTGGGATATAATTATAATGCCCATTTTTCATCATAAACCCTTCCTTCATCAGTCGCTTAAATCCTCCTTCAGAATATCTGTCAGAAAAGCGATAAAGATATTCTTGACGCATTTGGTCGACGATGATTCCTACGATCAATTTTGGCTTTTCGGACGATTGCTGCGCAAAAGCTCCTAAAGAGACAGATAGGAAGAACGTGAGAAAGAATTTGGAGATGATTTTCATTCTTTTGGGTTTTTTAACGCCACAAAGATAAGGATATAGATACATCTGCGTATTAACACTTTGTTAAATGGACAAAAGCCTACATCTTAGGCTTGTTAGATATACTTATTATGAAAACATACTTTCTCTCTTTTTTATTTCTTTTGGTTTCCTCTCTCTCATCGGCACAGTCATATTTTGATGACGGGCTGAGCGCCGAATGGCACCGACAGCGGAGAGATGCTTTGCGAGAGCTTATGCCCGCAAATAGCATGGCAATCCTCTTCAATAATCCGGTGAAGAATCGATCCAATGATGTAGACTTTATTTATCACCCCAATACCGATTTTTATTACCTGACAGGGTTTCGTGAACCAAATTCAGCTTTGATTATTTTCTCCGAAAAGCGTATGATCGATGGCATGGAAACCGATGAGATCATTTATGTCCAGCCGAGAGACCCAAGGTCAGAAATGTGGAACGGAAAACGTCTAGGAACAGAAGGCGTGCAGGAAATCTTAGGCTTTCAAACGGTTTTTCTTTTTGATGACTTCGGGAAAAAGCCGGTGCTAAATGCCGGAGATTTTGACAAAATTTTATCCATGGATTTAGGCGCTGAGATAGAGGGAAGCAGTGCCAATGCCCCCTTGCGACGTATGATTGCTGATTTTAAAAAAAATGCAAACTACCCGAGCGACAAAAGCCCTGTTTCACTTCAGATGTATGATTTGATTCGGGCTACTGATATCGAAAATTCCGCCAATGTAGCACAAATCATCGGTCGCTACCGCCAACGCTATCCGGAAGTGGAAAATGATGAAATCCTTCGAAATTTTGTCGAGGCAGACAGCCCTGAAAAACGAATGGAAGTGAAATCCAAGATTCCTGCAAGCAAAACAGACCTTTTTGCCTTATCCCAGATGATGGATGTCCTACGAGAAGTCAAAACAGCCGAGGAAATTGCCTTGCTCCGCAAAGCGGTTAAAATCTCAGCTATTGGCCAAATCGAGGTGATGAAAGCTGCAAAGCCTGGCATGTCAGAGCGTGAAGTTCAGGGAATCCATGAATTTATCTACAAGCGCTATGGTGCAGAAGGAATCGGCTATCCGTCTATTGTAGGTGCAGGAAATAATGGATGCATTCTGCATTACATCGACAATGATATGAAGCATATGAGTGAGCGATTGATCCTGATGGACCTCGGAGCTGAATGGCGTGGCTATACCGCTGATGTCACGCGTACCATCCCTGTCAATGGGACTTTCACCCCAGAAGAAAAAGCTATCTACGAACTTGTCCTAAAATCGCAAGAGGCAGGAATAGCCCTCTGCAAACCTGGAGTGGACTTTTCAGAAATCGGCCAAGTGACCCGAAACATCATCAACGAGGGACTTGCCGAACTGGGCATCATCAAAAAGGGTGAGCGTCACAACTATTTTCCCCATGGAACCAGTCACCATCTGGGCTTGGATGTACATGACCGAGGAGGATACGGAGCCCTGAAAGAAGGGGTTGTTTTGACCGTTGAACCAGGCATATACATTCCTGAAGGCAGCGATTGTGATCCTAAGTGGTGGGGCATAGCAGTTAGAATCGAGGATGACATCCTAGTCACTCAGTCAGGTCCTGAGAATCTTTCCAAAGACGCTCCACGCACTGTTGCAGATATCGAGCAAATGATGAAAATCCCGAGTATTCTGGAAAATTGGGTGCTACCTGATTTAGACTGATGCTTGAATCCTCCCGCAAAGGTTGAAGGAGCAAAGATTAGTTTTAAAAACACATTAAAGGTAGACCTAGAAACCTGATCTAAAATTTACTTTAACCAGAGTGATGATCAAACAAGTCTATTTATTTGTAAATTTAAAATCAAAGCATTAAAAAGGTTTTTCCTTTATAATGACTCGCTCATCAAGTAAAACCTGAAATAGCATTTGAATTTAATGGAATACAATGAAAATGAAATTTCAAAGATTGTCCTAGATACGGCTTTTGAGGTTTACTTTAAACTTGGGCCAGGTTTGCTTGAATCAATTTATGAGCAAATTTTAGCGATAGAGCTTAAAAACAAAGGCTTGAAAATAGAGACTCAAGTACCAATACCAGTATTTTGGAAAGGTAATGAAATAGGAACTGGTTATCGCGCAGATATCCTGATCGAAAGAAAAGTACTTATCGAGCTGAAATCAGTAGAAAAAGTTCTTCCAGTTCATCCAAAGCAATTGAAAACGTATTTAAAAGTACTGGATTTAAAGCTGGGCCTACTTATAAATTTTAATGAGGCTAAGTTTGTTAATGGAATTGTGCGGGTAGTCAATGGCCTCAAAGATCCAAGTTAAAAGCTCCTTATTAGAAAACTTTTTTTCTTTGCTTTCTTTGTGGGAGACTCCTAGTCTCGTCTATTCAGATCACCCCGCTTAATCGACCGAATGAATTGAGCCCAAGCGAAAGGATCAAGAAGACGTAATGGTCTTGGCCCGTAGAGATCCTGATTCTGTTGCATCAGGCCTTGTTGGAAGTAGCGGAAGTTTTCGTTCCCCGAAGCTGGCATCATTTCGGCAGCTCGTAAAAGCATCTCCGGACTCATATTTGAGCCACTGATGGTCATTGGATCTACCACAGACATTGCCAAAACTGCCTCTTTGAATTCTTTTTCCGAAGGGTACGGCATAACTTCTATTTCCTCCAAAGCGATCTCATCCAATTCCATCGTCAAGATCAAGCTAATCCGGTCATCCTCCATATTCTCCGGAACCTTATAGGTCTGTCTTTTCAAACCAATAAAACTGAACACCACACTATCGCCTTCCAAAACAGGCATTGAAAAATATCCAAAGCGACCACTACTCGTTCCCCGACCTTTCTTAGGAACATAAATATTTACTCCTGGAACAGCATCTGTGCTATCAGCATTGAGGATGATGCCGGAGAGTTGGACTACCTTTCGCTCGCGTTGATCTTGGGCATGAACCCATCCACTAGCCAAAAGCGAGAAACAAATGATAAGAAAAGAAGGTAGAAGTAGCTTTTTCACAAATAAAGAAACCAAATTGATGGACGAAAGTTGCCAAATGAAACGCACAACTCCTGAAAGTTCGGTTGATTTTTTAATTTCACCAGCAAATCGCTGTTAAAATTGCTCAAATGAGACTCAAAAATATAAGTTTAAATTATGGATTGCGAATTTTTAAAGCGTTAAGTGAGGAAGCGAGAGTCCGCATCATTCATTTGTTGCTTTTAAATAAGGAGCTGAGTATCTCTGATTTGGAATTGATCCTGGATTTTACCCAGACTAAAACCAGTCGTCATCTCATCGGACTGAAAAATGCTGGACTTCTCGGTAGTCGGCGAGTAGATCAATGGGTATTTTATTACATCCTGGAAGAATACCTCGAAATCATTCAGCAGATTTTTAAGTTTATTCAAAAGGATCCCAACTTACTCAAGGATCAAGAAACCTTCGAAATCCTAAAATCCAACCGAGAGCTGGCGATCAATAAAATTCAAAACAACCAATACAGACGATAAACCCATTGAAAACTTACCAACACCTCTTCTTCGACTTAGATCATACGCTGTGGGACTATGATCGAAATGTCAGTGAATCCCTGCAAGAACTTTATGAAATCTATACCTTAAAGGAATTGGGCATCCCAACATTCGAAAAGTTTTTCGAGGCTTTTCATGCTGTCAATTTCAAACTTTGGGACTGGTACAATATTGGGAAAATCGACAAAATCAATCTTCGTAAGGAACGCTTTCCAATGATTTTTTCCCATGCAGGAGGTCGCGTAGATGCGATCCCCCTGGAATTTGAAGAGGACTTTATGCATCGAACTTCAAGCAAGCCACATGTTTTCCCCTATTCGAAGGAGATTTTAACCTACCTAAAAGAAAAATATCGAGTCCATGTCATCACCAATGGATTTAATGAATCCCAAGCGAAAAAGATGAAGTCCTCGGGTTTGGATGTGTTTTTCGAGCTGGTGGTCACCTCAGAGACCACAGGCCATAAAAAGCCAGATGTTCGAATTTTTGAATATGCATTGACTGAGCTGAAAACAAACCCTGAACATTGCCTGATGATTGGTGACAATCCCAACTCGGACATCTTAGGTGCTCAGCAGGCTCAGATCGATCAGGTTTATTTCAACCCTGAGGGAAAAACCATAGCCCTCACCCCTACTTATGAAATCAGACATTTGCGAGAGCTTGAGCAGCTTTTGTAAGTAAAATCACGGCCCGTTTTGACGGGAAAGCTTATCTTTGGCGAATCAGAATCACATAAACTCCAAATAGTATGTTAAAAGGATTTTTCAATGTCCCCACTCCCGTCAATGAGCCGGTAAAGTCTTATGCTCCGGGAAGTCCTGAGCGAAAAGAATTGCAGGCGATGTTGAGCGAATTACGGGCTAAAGAAATTGACGTCCCGATGTATATCGGAAGCGAGGAAGTCCGCACTGGCAAAACCCGTCCAATGTCTCCTCCACATGATCATCAGAAAGTATTAGGCCACTTTCATGAAGGAGATGCTTCCCATGTAGAGCAGGCAATTAACGCTGCTTTGGGAGCCAAAGAGGCATGGGAAAACCTGGAATGGGAACAGCGAGCAGCTATTTTCCTGAAAGCAGCAGACCTTTTGGCAGGTCCTTACCGCGCCAAAATCAATGCAGCCACCATGCTTGGTCAGTCGAAAAATGCCTTTCAAGCAGAAATAGATTCTGCCTGTGAATTCATAGACTTTTTGAGGTTCAATGTGAAATACATGACTGAAATCTATTCCCAGCAGCCGCCAGTGTCTGGAAATGGCGTTTGGAACAGAGTAGAACAGCGTCCTTTGGAAGGCTTTGTTTTTGCTTTGACTCCCTTCAACTTTACAGCCATTGCCGGGAATCTACCTACTTCTGCAGCCATGATGGGAAATACCATCGTATGGAAACCAGCCTACACGCAGATTTACTCAGCGAATGTGTTGATGGAGGTTTTCAAGGAAGCTGGAGTTCCTGACGGCGTGATCAACTTGATTTACGTAGACGGCCCAACAGCTGGTGAGGTGATTTTCAAACATCCGGACTTTGCGGGAATTCACTTTACAGGTTCTACCGGCGTATTCCAGCACATCTGGAAAACTATCGGAGAAAACATCAAGCTCTACAAATCTTACCCTAGAATCGTGGGCGAGACAGGAGGAAAAGACTTTGTCTTGGCTCATAAGTCTGCAGATGCAAAAGCAGTGGCGGTTGGATTGGTGAGAGGGGCTTTCGAGTACCAAGGCCAAAAGTGTTCTGCCGCTTCCCGTGCTTACATCCCGTCCAACCTTTGGGAAGATGTGAAAAAGTACATGCTGGAAGATCTAGCTTCGCTCAAGATGGGTGGTACGGAAGACTTCACCAATTTCATCAATGCAGTCATCGATGAGAAGGCCTTTGACAAAATTGCCAAGTACATTGACAATGCAAAAGCAGCCGATGGTGTTGAAATCATCGCCGGAGGAAACTACGATAAGTCTAAAGGCTACTTTATCGAGCCTACCGTCATCCTAAGCCAGGATCCGATGTATACGACCATGTGTGAAGAGATTTTCGGTCCGGTTTTGACTATTTATGTTTACAATTCCGAGCATTTCGAAACCGTATTGGAATTGGTGGATCAGACTTCTCCGTATGCTTTGACAGGTGCTGTATTCTCTCAAGACCGCTATGCGATCGAATTGGCTACGCAAAAGCTAAGAAACGCAGCCGGTAACTTCTACATCAATGACAAGCCAACAGGGGCCGTAGTTGGTCAGCAGCCATTTGGCGGAGCTAGAGCATCTGGAACCAATGATAAGGCAGGTTCGATGATCAACTTGCTGCGTTGGGTGTCTCCTCGCACGATCAAGGAAACCTTTGTTTCTCCAAAGGACTACCGATATCCGTTTTTGGGGAAAGACTAAAAAATGCTCAATGAGCAATGATCAAATTCAATTTTCAAGAGCCTCGGCTCCGATAAAATCGGGATCGGGGCTTTTTTAATACCCCAATCTTCTCTTTTTAAATAAAAACGGCTGAATCTCTCCAGCCGCTTTATTGACCTTTGAGGTTTTAAATAACCTCGAAGGTCTCACTAACAAATATATTTTTGACCTAAATATGGATTTAGTTAACTTGTTGTTTTAAAGATCAATGTCAAAACTTCAACTTTTATGACTGATCCATTTTTCCCAGAAGAATTTTACCATGTTTATTCCAGAACTATTGGAGAGGAACTTCTTTTCCGGACTGAAGAAAACTGTATTTACTTTCTTAAAAAATATCAAACTCATTGCTCAACTCACTTTTCAACATTAGCCTACTGTTTATTACCCAATCATTTTCACTTTTTGATTCGAGTAAAAGAAATTACCGAACCAGAAGTTGCTTTAAGTGCTTTTTCAAACTTTTTGAATGGCTACGCTAAAGCATTTAATAAGCTTTATGACCGACACGGAGGATTATTTCAACGCAAATTCAAAAGAAAACGAATCGATAAAGAAAGCTATCTATCTCAAGTCATAATTTATATTCATCGAAATCCTCAAAAGCACGGAATAGTAGAAGATTTTAAAAAATGGAGGTTTTCATCCTACCAAGCCATCATCTCTCAAAAACCCACCCAAATCGACCGAGATTTTGTAATTGAATGGTTTGGAGACCTTGAGCAATTCCGAAAAACACATCACTTGGAAAACGTTTCAAATTTTCCAGAGGAGCTTTCCCTTGAATAGAATAAGGATTAAAAATCTCAAAAAAACTCGAAGGATTTCTCTAGAGGAAATCTTCGAGGCTTTGAGTTGAAAATGTAAAAGGAAAATAAAACCTTCGAGGTCTTGAAGACCTCAAAGGTTAATTAGGTATACATCGCTCCATTCACATGAAGCACCTGCCCGGAGATGTAAGTACTCATCTCGGAACCCAAGAACACGCAGGCATCCGCAATTTCCTCCGGCTTGCCACCGCGTTTCATTGGGATCGCATCTCTCCAGCCCTGAACTGTCTTTTCATCCAAAACCTCGGTCATTTCAGTCTCGATAAATCCAGGTGCTATGGCATTACAACGGATATTTCTTGAACCCAATTCCAAAGCGACGGATTTGGTGAAGCCGATGATTCCAGCCTTGGAGGCTGCATAGTTGGCTTGACCAGCATTGCCTTTGGCACCGACTACAGAGGTCATGTTGATGATCGAGCCGGACTTGGCTTTCATCATGGTGCGGGTTGCGGCTTTGACCGTATTGAAGCATGACTTTAGGTTGACATTCATGATTTCATCCCAAGACTCCTCAGTCATTCGCATCAAAAGATTGTCTCGGGTAATACCAGCATTATTGATCAAGATATCCAAAGACCCAAAATCAGCCACGACACTGTTTACCAAATCTTCTGCAGCTTTGAAATCAGAAGCATCAGATCGATATCCTTTGGCTTTGATCCCATATTCAGCCAATTCAGCTTCCAAAGCTTGACCTTTTTCGACTGAAGAAAGATAGGTGAATGCGACATTTGCCCCTTCTTGGGCATATTTGATGGCAATGGCTCTTCCGATTCCTTTGGAGGCACCGGTGATCAATGCAGTCTTTCCTGAAAGTAATCCCATAAATTCTATTTTTTGATTGGTCAAAAATATAAAAAAAGCCAGTAGTAATCCTTCCCTGAACCAAGCAAATCGATCTCCTTCATTTTTAAACCTTGAAAAACAAGCAAATATCTACTCAGACAAAATTAATCATCTGTAAATAACCACTTTAACGAAAGGAATTTTCGAAAATTGACTTTACGGTCCCATAGAGGCAGATTAAATTGGGTTTTCAAGCTTTTGAGTAGATTTTTTTCTGAAACCAAAAGGCCTATTTTTGCATAGTTTCAAAATCGTAACAAACTCAAGAAAATATGTCTTCATCAAAATTTGATCTGATCGTATTGGGAAGCGGACCGGGAGGCTATGTGGCTGCCATTCGTGCATCCCAACTCGGACTGAAAACTGCTATCATAGAAGCTGAGGAGCTAGGTGGAATCTGCCTCAACTGGGGTTGTATCCCTACCAAGGCCCTTTTGAAGAGTGCGCAGGTATTCGAATACATCAATCACGCCAATGACTATGGAATCAGCGTCAAAGATGCTTCGGCCGATTTCACTGGCATGGTTAAGCGAAGCCGAAACGTAGCCGATGGCATGAGTAAGGGTGTGCAGTTTTTGATGAAGAAAAATAAAATTGAAGTGATTGCTGGCTGGGGCAAAATCCAACCTGGCAAGAAGGTGGAAGTAGCAGACAAGGATGGTAATAAGACTGTTTATGCAGCCGACCATATCATCATTGCTACCGGTGCTCGATCTAGAGAATTGCCTTCTATGCCTCAAGACGGCAAGAAAATCATCGGCTACCGAAAGGCCATGACCCTAGAGAAACAGCCCAAGAAAATGGTTGTTGTAGGTTCAGGTGCGATCGGAGTGGAATTTGCTTATTTCTATAATTCTATTGGCACGGAAGTAACCATCGTAGAATACATGGATCGAATTGTCCCTGTAGAAGACGTAGAAGTTTCTAAGGCTTTGGAAAAAATCTACAAGAAAGCAGGGATGAAAATCATGACTTCCTCCGAGGTAACTGGCGTGGATACGAAGGGCGCCGGATGTAAGGTAAAAGTAAAAACTGCAAAAGGCGAGGAGACGCTAGAATGTGATGTAGTACTTTCTGCAGCTGGAGTGGTTTCCAACTTGGAAAATGTCGGTCTGGAAGATGTAGGAATTCTAGTAGACAAAGGCAAAATCAAAGTCGACGAATATTACAAAACCAACATGCCTGGCTACTATGCCATCGGTGATGTGGTTTCCGGACCTGCATTGGCTCACGTAGCTTCTGCCGAAGGGATTATTTGTGTAGAAAAGATTGCAGGCCATCATCCTGAGGCTTTGGACTACAACAATATCCCTGGTTGTACTTATTGCTCTCCTGAGATTGCTTCCGTTGGTTATACAGAAGCGAAGGCTAAAGAAGCAGGCTACGAAGTGCGAGTTGGTAAGTTCCCATTCTCTGCCTCCGGCAAGGCTTCAGCAGCTGGCGCAAAAGACGGATTTGTAAAATTGGTCTTCGACAAGAAATATGGTGAGTTGCTTGGCGCACACATGATAGGAGCCAATGTGACCGAAATGATCGCTGAAATCGTCGCAATCCGTAAGCTGGAAACTACAGGACATGAATTGATCAAAACAGTTCACCCTCACCCAACTATGTCTGAAGCGGTGATGGAAGCCGCAGCAGCAGCTTATGATGAAGTGATTCACCTCTAAAAAAGTTTTAGCAAAATTACACCGGATCGAAACAATTGGTCCGGTGTTTTATTTTTCTCATATTCATAGACAATTATTTTGGAGGAAAAGGAACTAATACAGGGATTACTTGAAAGAGACCGCAAGACGGTAGAGTATTTATATGAAAAATACTCGAGAGCGCTTTTTGGAGTAATCCTTCGCATCATCAGTGATCGGGATTTGGCCGAGGAAGTCTTTCATGATGCCTTTGTAAAAATCACCCAAAAAATCGATTCATACGACGAGTCGAAAGGGCGACTATATACCTGGATGGCAAACATCTGCAGAAACTCGGCTATTGATAAATTGCGATCCAAAGAAATCTCTCAATCCAGTAAGACCAATACTATTGATGACTTCGTATATGGTCTCGAAGGAGGTGCTCAGACCCAAGAAAAGGTAGATGGCATCGGTGTCAAAGATCTGATGAATCAGCTCAACACAGACCAAAAGTTCATCATTGAGTATATTTACTTTCAGGGATATACCCACTCGGAGATTGCAGAGGAATTTGACATACCCTTAGGGACAGTCAAATCCAGGCTACGGGCAGCCCTTCAGGTTTTAAAAAAGAATATTGAAAGAATTTAGCGTGAACATCCAAGAATATATCGAATCAGGCAAGCTGGAGCTCTTCCTTCTCGGAGAGCTGAACGAGCGTGAGCGGGAGGAAGTCATCGCTATGGCTAAAGCCCACCCTGAGATTCAGCAGGAATTAGATTCCTTGGAGGAGGCTATGTTTTCTTTGGATGAACTGACGGGAGTCGAGCCTTCCCTTCAAACGAAAGAAAAAATCTTCGCCACTCTTGATGGAGATCTTCAAGAAAGGAAAATTCCTACTCCAACGGCAGCTCCTAAGGAAACCAAAACGGTCAAAATGACTCCTTGGAAACCTTTTGCTGTGGCAGCATCATTGGTGGCTGTATTGGCCAGTGCGGCGGCAATTTATTTTGCCGGAAAATTCTATGAAACTGATCAGAAGTTTGTCGCCTTGCAACAAGAACAGGCTGTTTTGGCAGACAATCTAAATCAGGTAAAGCAAGAGTTTGAGCAAACCGATTCTCGCTTAGACCGCTTGGTTGCAGGTGATTTCAGACGTATCGAAATGATGGGAGAAAGCTTTGACATGCAAAAAGATGCGAAGGTGGATGTCTTTTGGGATCAATCCCAGCAAGAAGTTTTCATCGCGGTCAACAGGCTAAACTCACTCAGCGCTTCGTTTGACTACCAGCTTTGGGCAATTGGTCCTGAGGGACCAGTGGGTATTGGAATTGTGGACCCTTCACAGCCGTTCAGCTTACAGCAAATGAGCGCGGTAGCGGAAGCGGGAGCCTTTGCTATCACCATCGAACCCAAAGGCGGGTCTGAATCGCCGACTCTGGAAAAACTGGTGGTTTTGGGCGAAGTGGCCTAAAATCTCAAAAAAATTATAGAAGCCCGTTTTGAACAAAAACGGGCTTTTTTCTTGATTTTTCCGAACTTATACACTCCTGAACCTATTTATCTATTCGCAAATGGAACTACAGCTCTCCACACCCGCACTTCTTTTTTCAGCTATTACGCTATTGATGTTGGCTTTCACCAATCGATTTTTGGCAATAGCGAGTCTTATCCGTGGTTTGCACAAAAAATTCAAAGAGAGTCCGGATGAAGAAAAACTGGTAGTTGAGCAGCTGCATAATCTGCGTAGAAGGCTTTCTCTGATCAAAAACATGCAACTCTTCGGGATTTTCAGCTTTTTGCTTTGCGTGACCTGTATGTTTTTGCTCTTTCAGGGATATACTATCGCTGCTAATTGGGTTTTTGTGGGCAGCATGGGATCCTTGTTGATTGCTTTGGCACTCTCATTAATTGAAATTCAAATCTCCACAAAGGCACTCAATCTTGAGTTATCCGACATGGAAGATGTATTTGCAAAGCGGAGTAGCACATTGGATAGCTTTTTCAGAAAGGAAAATAAAAAAGAATAAAAAAAACTCAGTCAAAAAAATCCGCCAAATCACCCCCATTTGGATTCGGATCGTCTCTTAAAAAAAGAGATAAAAAAAATAATTCATCACCGTGATGACCATCAAAAAGACGCTTAACCAAATAACCTTTTTAAGGAAAGTTTTCAGTACCATTTGGACATTTCGATTACTGATTACGGATCAAAAGTAGCCCGTCTAAAGTTGGAAAAATCAGCAAATGAGAATTTGAGAAGAACTGTTGAGAAAGCGTAAGCTTTGGTCTAGAATCTGCTGATCAAAGCGATCTCAATACCTGAATGAGTTGATCTTTCTTGCGGGTAGCAAGCGGTAAGGTCGCTCCGTCTTTCATCCGAATCGTACCGCCGTCACGTTTATCGTAATGATCAAAAAATGATAAATTGATCAAGTGAGATTGATGAGAGCGAAAAAAGCCTGAGGGCTCCAATAATTCAGCATACTCTTTTAGAGTTCTGGAAATTAATAGTTTACGCCCATCTCTCAGAAAAAACCGAGTGTAATTATCCTCGGATTGACAACGCAAAATGTCAGAGACTTGTACCAAATAAATATTTTCAGAGTCAGAGAGTACCAATTGCTGAAGTTTCTCAGCGTGCTGAATTTCTTCAGCCTCTTGGATTTGCATATTTTGTAAGGGCGGGTGTTTTCGTACTTTTTCGATAGCCTCTTCAAGATCATCAGGATCCACCGGCTTTAGCAGGTAATCGATGGCACTTACCCGAAAAGCCCGAATTGCATAGCCATCATGCCCAGTTACAAAGATCAACCTGAAACCAGGTTCTTTAAAACGATTGAGCAGATCAAAGCCAGTGCCATCAGCCATTTCAATATCTAAAAATACCAAATCAGGAGAGTACGTGTTTATTGCAATTTCTCCGGAATTCACTCCTTCTGCCTCACCAACGATCTCTATATCAGGAGCTACTTCATTGAGAAGCAATCTCAGATTTTCTCTTACATGAGCATGATCATCAATAATTAGCGCTCTCATGAATTAGTAGTTTTTTGAAAAAGGAACAAGCAGTAGAACCTCTGTACCCTGTAGACCTTTTTCGGATAAATCTGTGATTTTTAATTGAATTTGATTCTTAAGCTTCCGGTTATAGTTTTCAATTCTTTCTCCAATGATGGAGGTAGCCAAGGATTGATGCCTGCTAGAAGGCTTCACTGTAGCCTTGATTCCTAGCCCATTGTCCTTAATCTTCACCTGCACATATTCGTTTACCAATGAAAACTCTAACTCAATTTTACCCTCTTGGTTTTGAATTCCATGTTGGATGGCATTTTCTACGAAAGGCTGCACAAACATTGGAGGAATTTCATATGTCTGTGAATCCAAAGGCGGAAGACAAGAGATTTGAAAATCAAATTGCTTTTGACTGAGGTTTTTTTGGACCTCTAAATAATTTTCAAGCATTCCTATTTCTTCCTCAAGAGGAATGTATTCTTCTCGTGAGTTTTCCAGCACCTGCCTCATGAGTTTGGAAAACTTACCTAAATAGTAGGAGGCTTTCTTTGACTCGGAGTTTAGCATATAGTTTTGGACCGAAGAGAGCGCATTGAAAATGAAATGCGGGTTGAGTTGGGATCGCAAAAAGCGTTGTTCAATCTCAGACATTTTTGCCTCCGCCCTGATTTTTTTCCGAAGATAAATGCTATATCCCAAGCCAATCAATAATATGGTTCCAACTATTGAAAGAAAAAGTAACTGATTTTTCTGTGTGAGCTCAAGACTTTGAATTTCATTTTCTTGGGAAAGCGCCAGAATCTCAGCTTCTTTCTTTTCAGTTTCATATTGAGCTTTCAATTCTTCGATAGTTTGTGCCTTCTCCAAGGAAAAGATACTATCCCTGATATTTTGCCATTTTTTGAAAGAATTTAAAGCAAGGGAAAAATTCCCGCGTCGCTCATAAAGCTTACCGAGTCCTAGATACCCATCTTCCAAAAGGGGCAAAGCCTGAATTTCCTCAGCTAAAGCGATTCCATCCCGAAAATACTTTTCAGCTTCCTGATAGCGCCCCTGCCCTGAATAAACGTTTGCCATACCCAGCATGATAGTCCCTACATTTCGGGTAAAACCACCTTTCTGAGCAATTTCCAAAGCCATGATGTATTCAGATTCGGCACGATTCAGATCATTTTTAGAAAAATAAACTGAACCCAAATTACTTTTGGCCATCATCACCCCTACTTGTAAATCTGCCTCCCGGCTGACTGCTTCCACCTTCTCAAAAGCCTGCAAAGCCTGATCATAATCACCCAAATTATCATAGGCTGAGCCAAGATTATTATAAAGAATGGCTAATTGCTGGAAGTTTGATTTGTTTTGAGAGGCAATTTGTATGGCATCCAAATAAACCTCGATGGCTTTTTCGACTTCTCCGGTTCGGTTGTAAATGATACCCAGATTATTGTAGACCGAAAGCAAGCCTTCAGACTGATCTTCATTTTGGAGATACACTCGCTCCGCCGCCAGAACATACTGCAAGGCTTGATTTAGATTCCCAACCTGGAGGTAGTATGCACCTAGCGAATTATTAGCTAAAGCCTCTCCCTTGGGAAAGGAGATTTCTTTTGATATTTCAAGAGCCTTTCTGGCATAATCAAGTCCACCCTGCTCCTCTGTAAATGTACTTGCTTCGCAAAGCTCAATCAGAAGTAGGACATAGGCCGAATCTTTTTCCTCCTGCGCATCAAGACTAGCCTTGAGGCTATCTACCCGGTTAACCTGTGCCTGAGCAAGACAAACGGTCCAAAAAAAAGCAAAGGAAATCCAGCAGCGCAGCAGCATTGCAATAGTTGGTTTAAAGGAAAGGGGTGCTAGTCAAAAGGTGATTTTAAATCGCATATGAAAATGGGGAATGATCTTCAAATCAAGAAATATTTTCTTCAGGATTATTCTAAAAGTTTTTATTCGAAGCCCTAAACCACCTTTTCTAAAATTTCTCTTTAATAAATGAGACCATTTTGTTCTATTTGAAAAAAAACTAAAGCATGCGAGTATTTATACCCTCTTGGTGTATTTTAACGGCACTTATCTTCATTTCCTGTGAATCCAATTCTCAAAAGAATGAAGTACCCGAGAACCAAGAAAGTGAATCTACACACCGAATTCAGGTGTCCAGTCTTTCCGAGACAAAAGATTTTTATACCTGGACATCTGATCGAATACCGCTAGTCTCTGCTCATCGAGGTGGACCTTATCCTGGCTTTCCTGAAAATGCGATCGAGACCTTCGAAAATGTCCTAGAATACACCCCTGCCATTATTGAATTAGATGTAGCTATGACTCAGGACTCCGTTTTAGTCCTGATGCATGACGATGATTTGGATCGGACGACCAACGGAACGGGGAAAGTGAATGAAGTTACTTATGACTACATCCAAACGTTGTTTTTGGAAGACAATGAGGGAAAGCTCACTGAATTCAAAGTTCCTACTTTGGAAGAGGCACTGATTTGGTCTAAAGGAAAAGCCCTACTCACAGTTGACATCAAGCGATCTGTACCTTTTGAAAAAGTGGTAGAAGAAGTGAGGGAAACGGAAAGTGAAGCTCACGCAGCATTAATTTCCTATACCTTTCCCGCTGCCAAAAAGCTTAATATCCTTGCTCCTGAGCTCATGCTTTCGGTGACCATCCGAAATGAAGAAGAAATCAAAAGACTAGAAGAAACCGGTATTCCCTGGGATCGGGTTATTGCTTTCACCGGGGTGGCTGAAAGACCCAAGTCCTTCAATGAAGCCCTTCATGAAAAAGGAGTTTTTACCATTTTGGGTACTTTAGGCAACCTAGATCGAAGCGCAGTGGCAAGGGGAGATGAGTTGTATTTGAATTTTGTGAATAACGGAGCGGATATTTTAGCAACAGACCGACCCATCGAAGCAGCAAAGGCCATTCAAACCCTTCACCCAGAAAGCAGTTCCAAATCCAAGTATTTCACCCATGTTGATTGATTTAAGAAGTGATACGCTTACCCAGCCCACACCGGGCATGAAAGAAGCGATGTTTGCAGCCCCAATAGGCGACGATGTTTTTGGAGAGGATCCAACTGTCAATGCCTTGGAGGAAAAAATCTCCAAGCTATTTGGTATGGAAGCGGCACTCTACTGTCCCTCCGGCACCATGACGAATCAGATTGCGATTCGTCTTCACACTCGGATACAGACAGAAGTAATTTGCCACAAATATTCCCACATCTATCTCTATGAGGGGGGTGGGATCATGGCCAATTCCCTAGCCTCAGTCAAATTGCTGGATGGGAATTTGGGAAAAATCACCGCAGCCCAGATTGCCGAATCCATCAATCCGGATGATGTACATGCCCCGGAGACAACCTTGGTTTCTCTGGAAAACACCATGAACAAAGGAGGTGGAAGCATTTATACCTTGGACGAAATCAAACCAATCCATTCACTATGTCAACAAAAAGGCATTAAGCTTCACTTGGATGGTGCGCGATTTTTCAATGCATTGGTCGAGACTGGAGAAAGTCCAGCGGACTGGGGGGCACATTTTGATACCATCTCCATCTGCTTGAGCAAAGGATTAGGCTGCCCAATAGGATCTGTTTTATTGGGATCTAAGGCGGATATCAAGCAGGCACGGAAAGTTCGAAAAGTATTTGGTGGCGGAATACGACAGGCAGGATTCCTGGCTGCAGCTGGTATTTATGCCTTGGACCATCATATTGAAAGACTGAAGGAAGATCATGCCAAAGCTAGGATGTTGGGAGAGATGCTTAGCAAATCCCCTTTCGTTTCAGAAATACTGCCAGTAGCTACAAACATTGTGATCGCCAGACTAGAGAATACAAGCCCTGAGGAATTCATGAAAAAGCTGGCGGATCAAAATATCAAATCCGTGAAATTCGGAAAAGACCTAGTTCGATTTGTAACTCATTTGGATTTTGGAGACGATCACTTGGAGGAATTTGGAAAAAGAATTCAGAATATCTAGCAGACAGTATTTGACTTTATTCAAAACGAATCAGGCCTGAAAAGGCCTTTTTTTATGCTATTTTGCGATTCTCAAAGGAATAAATAAACCTGAAAGTAATTAAATATCGATACTCGATACTTTCTAATTTCTTATCTCTAATCTCTTGCTTCTACGAAAATGAATTCTACCCCCCTTGCCGAGCGAATGCGTCCTACCAGACTGGAAGACTTGATTGGTCAGGAGCATTTGTCCTCTCCCAGCTCTTTTTTGTATAAAGCTATCAAGTCCGGAAATGTACCTTCCCTGATCCTTTGGGGACCTCCCGGGGTGGGAAAAACAACCATCGCCAATATCATTGCCAATGAGATTAAGGCTCCTTTTTATACCCTTAGCGCGATAAGCTCAGGCGTAAAAGACATCCGAGAAGTCATCGAAAAGGCCAGGTTTCAGATGGGGGTAGTGCTTTTTATAGATGAAATCCACCGCTTCAATAAATCTCAACAGGACGCCTTATTGGGAGCTGTGGAAAAGGGAATAATCCGATTGATCGGTGCCACCACAGAAAACCCTTCCTTTGAAGTTAATTCTGCCCTTCTTTCCCGTTGTCAGGTTTTCACCCTGAATCCATTAGGTAGATCCGAAATGGAGGCCATGATGCAGCAGGCTTTGAAAAAAGATGTGGACCTAAAAAAGATCCAAGTCGAGCTTCAGGAAACCGATGCTCTGCTTCGTATTTCCGGAGGGGATGGCAGAAAGCTGCTCAACCTTTTAGAAATCGTAATCGATGGGATCAATGAAAATCCCTGTGTGATCACGGATGAAAAAGTCATGCAGATCGCTCAACAGAAAGTAGCACTTTACGACAAATCAGGGGAGCAACATTACGATATTATTTCGGCTTTTATCAAATCCATCCGAGGCTCTGATCCAAATGCAGCCGTTTATTGGCTAGCACGAATGATCGAAGGAGGTGAAGATGTGAAGTTCATCGCTCGCAGATTGGTGATTTTAGCATCTGAAGACATCGGCAATGCCAATCCCAACGCCCTGCTTTTAGCCACCAACTGTTTTGAAGCTGTGAAAATCATTGGCTATCCGGAAGCAAGAATTATCCTTTCTCAGTGTGTGACTTATTTAGCGAGTTCTCCAAAAAGCAATGCCGCTTATCTTGCCATCAACCAAGCCCAAGCCTTGGTTAAGGAAACCGGCAATCTCTCTGTCCCGCTACATCTCCGAAATGCCCCAACGAAGCTGATGAAGGACCTGAACTATGGCAAAGCCTATAAATACTCGCATGATTTTCCCGGCAACTTTGTTGAGCAGGAGTTTTTACCCGATGAGATTCAAGGCACTAAGTTTTACGAACCAGGAGAGAATGCCCGAGAAAATGAATTGAGGAGATACCTATCCGGAAAATGGAAGGGAAAATATGGGTATGAATAAGGTCCATCTGAATAAAATCAATAAACTTCTATAAATTTTTTTTTAGGATAAAATAAGATTTATTTAGCTGAAATATTTTTTTATTTCGAGGGAAAATAATTGTTTAGACATCTGAAAAATAAGTAGGTCAAAAAACTTAGTTTATTTTCTTTTGTTCAAAAACGAACACTCAAAACAAATCGTATTGGCTTACGAGTTACAATTGAAAACTAATCCTAATCTAAAATGAAAAAACTCACAGTCTTTGGCCTGTTGATGGCTTGGATGATAATTCCAGCAATGGCCCAAAAGAAAATCGAGTTCAGGGAGTTTACCTTGGACAACGGGTTGCATGTCATTCTACATCAAGACAACTCCACCCCGATTGTAAACACCTCAGTTCTTTATCATGTAGGCTCTAAAAATGAAAATCCTGAAAGAACTGGATTTGCGCATTTCTTCGAACACTTGATGTTTGAAGGTTCTGAAAATATCGAACGCGGGCAATACATGAATATTATTCAGGGACGTGGAGGAACGCTCAATGCATTTACCTCCAACGATATTACATTTTATTATCAAACTGTCCCATCCAATGAACTGGAATTAACCTTGTACATGGAAAGTGAACGAATGCTTCATTCCAAAGTAGATGAGACGGGTGTGGAGACTCAAAGAGAAGTCGTGAAAGAAGAAAAGAGACAGAGCTATGACAATCGTCCTTACGGTTCGATTTTGATCGAAACATTGAAGAGAGCGTATTCAGAGCATCCTTATCAGTGGGCGCCAATTGGATCTTTGGATCATTTAAATGCAGCAACGATTGAGGAATTCCAAGATTTCTACAAGCAATTTTATGTGCCGAATAATGCTACACTGGTAGTAGCCGGAGATATCGATTATGCGCAGGCTGAATCTTGGGTTAGGGAATACTTCTCAGAAATCCCTAGAGGTAGCGGAGAAATCTACAGACCAAACGTTACGGAGCCTAAGAAGACCGAAGAAATCAGAGATGTAATCTATGATAATATTCAAATTCCGGCCGTGATTCAGGCTTACAATCTTCCGCCAAGAAATCATCCGGATTCCTATGCACTTTCTATGCTCTCAACCTACCTGACAGGAGGTAATTCTTCGCTAATGACAAAAGAATTGGTAGATAAGCAGCAAAAGGCCCTTGCAGTAGCTGCTATTCCCCTAGAACTTGAAGATGGTGGAATATTCATCATGTATGGAATCACCAATATGGGTGTAGCTCCTGAGGATTTGGAAAGTGAAATTGATAAGCTAATTGCACAGGTACAGTCGGAAGGAATCTCCGATAGAGATTTTGAAAAACTGCAAAATATTATTGAAAATAATATTGTAAGCGGAAACTCCTCTGTATCTGGCGTTGCGCAGAATTTGGCTGAAGCTCACGTGATTTTTGGAGACACCAATTACATCAATCAGGTAATGGACTACTACAGCAAGGTGACTCAGGAAGACATCAAGCGAGTAGCAAACGAATACTTGAACCTTGATGGACGAGTGGTTTTATATTATTTGCCTAAACCGCAAGAAACTACTGAATAATTATTTGGCTTTAATCAGAATAGAAAGATGAAAAAATTAGCAATACTATTATTCGCTGCTCTCCTAGTAGGCAATGCATGGGCTCAAGTTGACAGAAGTGAGCTTCCTGCTTCAGGACCAGCTCCCGAAATCAATATTGGGGATGCTGAAATGTTCACCCTGGAAAATGGGTTGAAAGTTATCTTGGTTACAAATGACAAATTGCCAAGAGTGGCTTTTTCTCTTGTTTTAGACCGAGATCCTTTGATGGAAGGAGATAAAGCAGGACTTACTGGCTTTGTGGGCCAAATGATGACATCAGGTACCGAAGGCAGAACAAAAGATCAGATTGATGAGGAAATTGACTTTATAGGGGCTAGCCTTTCGGCTTCTTCTACTTCCATATTTGGATCCTCACTGAAGAAGCATCAGGGAAAATTACTTGAACTGATGACTGATGTTCTGTACAACCCAAGTTTTCCAGAGGAGGAATTAGAAAAATTGAGAAAGCAAACATTAACAGGCTTGGCTACAACCAAAGATGATCCGAATGCCATCTCAAGTCGATTAGCTTCGGCTATGGTTTATGGCAAAGATCATCCGTATGGTGAAGTAGAGACAGAGGAGACAATCAAAAATATCTCTGTTGAAGATGTAAAATCTTATTATGAAACCTTTTTCAAGCCTAATATCGCTTACCTCACCATTGTAGGTGATATGGAGCTTAATGAAGCCAAGAAAATCACCGAAGAATATTTTGCAGATTGGCAAGCCGGTGATGTTCCAACATTTACTTACGAGAAGCCATCCAGAACGAATGAAACGGTAGTAGGCCTTGTAGATAGAAGCTCTTCCGTCCAAACTGTAATCAATGTAACTCAGCCTGTAGAGCTCAAGGTAGGAGACGAAGATTATATTTCTTCAAGACTACTTAACCAGATTCTAGGTGGCGGCTCATCTGCTAGACTTTTCATGAATCTTAGAGAGGATAAAGGCTATACTTATGGCGCCTACTCATCTATTAGTCCTGATCGATTGATTGGTAGATTTAATGCTAGCGGTTCTGTTAGAACTGAAGTTACTGATTCTGCAGTCGTAGAGTTTCTGTATGAGATTAATAAAATTGTAGAAGAAGGAGTTACTGCTGAGGAACTTGAAAAAGCGAAGGCTAATCTATCAGGTTCTTTTGGAAGATCTCTTGAAAGTCCTTCCACCATTGCAAGTTTTGCATTGAATATTGAGCGCTATGGACTACCTAAAGATTACTACAAAAATTACCTTCAGGAATTAAATAGCTATACGGTTTCAGACATTAACCAAACGGCAAAGGAATTAATTGATCCGAGTAAGCTTTACATCACAGCAGTAGGAAATGGAAGCGAAATTCAGGAAAAATTAGCTCAGTTTGGCGAAGTTATGTTATACGATAATATGGGTTTCCCTGCTAAGGAATTGACAGCTGATGCTGATATGACTGCAGAAAAAGTAATTTCCAATTATCTTGAAGCAATCGGAGGAAAGGATAAAGCTCAAACCATCGAAACAGCCAAATTCACCATGAATGCAGAAGTGATGGGAACAGTTCTAACTATGGCAATGACCTATGACGCCAATGGCAGATATGCTCAAAAAACATCAGTAGGTGGAAATGTCATGCAAAGTTCTGTCATCCTAAAAGATTCTGGTAAAATCAGTGTTCAAGGTCAAAGCATGGAACTTACCGGCGCACAACTAGAGGAAGCTAAGATTAACTCCTATCTAATTCCAGAAGCCTGGATAAGTGATTTGGGATATTCGCTTTCACTTGACGGACTAAAAGACGTGGATGGAACTCCTGCCTATAAAGTGGTTATTTCAGCTCCATCCGGTGCCAAACTGATCAATTACTACGATCAATCAACCGGCTTGAAAATCAAAAATGAAAATCCAGCTTCAGGAGATACATTCTATTCAGATTATCAAGAAAAAAATGGAGTTTTAATACCGATGACTTGGACTATCAAATCTCCAATGATCCCAGTTCCTTTGGAAGCAAAGGTTGCTGAAGTCACCATCAATGAGGAATTAACTGAAAGTGATTTTCAATAATCAACATTGAACAATTTGAAAAGGAGGCAAATGCCTCCTTTTTTTGTATCCACTATGCAAATCCCCCTACTTGATTATTCAATATCTATCAATAAAAGCCACAAATTTTAAAGCCCTTTTGATACATAGTAATCACCAAAATAAGTCCGAAATAAAAGATGATGAATTATGAACATATTTTTTTATGGCATTAATTAAAATTCAGATAAATAGGACCATAAAACAGAGCAATAACCTTTATCATTCTGGATTTTAAACACTTAAAATTGATGAAATCAAACTGTACAGGTCTAGGAATTAATCATTAAAAATAGACATGGTTCACTTGTATTTAACTGTCCAAGTTAAGATGCATTTCTTCTACCCTCATTCAAAAGTCCTAAAACAAAAAAAAACCAGCTGCTAGGTTGAGGTTTTGAATAATGAGGCGGCGATCCCGAGATGTCGGGACAGGCTCTACTCTCCCGTGCGCCGTGGCGTACCAGTACCCCGCCACGGCGGGCAGGCATCGGCGCTGCAGGCCTGCCCGGATCCATCTGGGCTTATCCGCCGCGGCGGATCGGGATGGGAAAAGGCGGATTTCTTGAACCACTAAAAATAAACCTATAAAGGTTTAAGATATAAAAATTAAAAATAACCAGCTCTCATAGCCAGGCCGATAAGTCTTCAATCCTACCCGCCAAAACACCCCTAAAACCAAAAAACCCCAGCTGTTAGGCTGAGGTTTTGAATAATGAGGCGGCGACCTACTCTCCCGGGTGTAACCCCAGTACCATCGGCGCTGCAGGGCTTAACTGCTCTGTTCGGGATGGGAAGAGGTGGAACCCCTGCGCCAGGCCGCCTAAA
>NZ_AUBU01000001.1:0-195310 GCF_000429405.1 Algoriphagus marincola DSM 16067 | reverse complement strand
GGGGTTCCCGGAGTTGGGAATGTTGAATGAGGAATTGGGAATGTGGAATGAGGAGTTGGGGGAAGGTTTTGGGGTTTGGGTTTAACTTTTAACATTAAGAATACCATACTTAAAGAGGTATTCCTGATTCGGATATTCGGATCAAGTAAGCTAAGCCAGATAGCACATGCAGCAAGAAAAAAGCAAGCAGTATCCCTATTTTTTGAAAGCTACTTGTGTTTAGTTGCTGCATTTGGAAAAAACTAGAAAGTAGAACTTTGGCAATCATCAGATAGAGCAAAAAAAAAGAAATGGGGATTTGCCAGTAAAAATTACCGTCCAGGTAGCCTGGACCGCTTTCTGCGAAAAGGAAAAAAACTAAGATACCAAAGGAGAAAGTCAGGAAAGCCAAGCGGAATTCAGGATTTGCCCAAAGTGTCTTTCCAAAGAAAATCAAAGAAGCTATCAAGAGCGGGAAACTGCCAAAAAGGTCCCAAAGCGGGCTTTCGGAGAGTTTTAGCCAAACTCCAAAGGGATCAATCATTACATCTCCACGGGCATTGAAATTGTAAAACAGACTGTCTTCAGCCGTTTCTGAAAAAATCAGCCACTTGCTTCCCAATAAAAATGACATGACCAAAACCGAGTAAATCCCAGTAGCAAAGACTGATTTTCTGGACGTATTTGAAAAAATGGCCATGACCATCAGCCCGGGAATTAATCCAAACAGATAGCTTGGCTTTATCAATAAAACCAGAAGCGTCCAGCTGATCAATGGAATAAAATTGGGTTGGCTGCCAATGCACCATTTCCTTACCTCCCAAAACAAGAGCATACAAAAAGGGAAGACGAAAATAGTGCTACCATTATGCCAGAGATTGGGGGTCATTTTTCCCAAAAGCCAATATTCTCCTTCCCAATTCAAAAGAACTAGCGGAAACATCAACAGCAAGCCAAAGGGAATCCAAGCAAGCCATGGATTCTCTCGGATTTCATTTTTAAGAAAGTGATAAGTCAGGAGGTATTTTGCCAACCAACTGATTCCCATCATGAGTAGAAGGGCGATTTTAAGGCTTTTGGAACCTGGAATCACAGTGCTGATCCCAAAAAAAGTAAGGTAGTAGAGCGGTGGAAAGGGGATTTTCCCACGTTCGTGATAAAAATTCCAAATATCCAGATGGGCCAGAAAATCTGAAAATATATTTCCAGCCAGCATCTCATAGGTAATCCAGAAATACCCTAGGGTGACTAAAAGGGCAGCTATCCAAAAAGCCGGTAAACGGGGAATCATCTTCATGGACCAGAAGAATAAGACTTAGATTTTATAAAATGAAGCAAAACCAAACTTTCGCTTTTCAGCTCAGATTGAAGGGTAAAGCCAGGAGAAATTCGGTTCATGTAATCAGGAAATACCAGGGGTTCGGGAGACTGAAAAGCCAAGAGATAAAATTCTTTCAGTTCACTTTGTCCCGCAAAACTTCGCAATTCATAAGCTTTTTCCTGCATAGGACTTCTGGAAATCCAACCGTAACTGAGGAAGGGAATGGGCTGAGATTGACTGAATTCTTCTAGAAAAAGATATTCCATGATTCCTTCCAGAAAAACCGGAGCATCCGATTTCCTTTCCTCCAAAAGAGAGAAAAACTCCTGGTCCACTTGTTGCCTACCTTTAGCTTCCTTCCAAAAGTTGAAGAAGTGAATTCCAAGAAAAAGGCATAGCAAAGTGATTAAGGCATAAATCCATCGGGAAGACCTTTTTACCAATGAGGAGTAAAAAAACGGAAATAGAAGGACCAGAAAGAAAAGTAGATTGACTCGGCCCAAGAGCAAGTTGAAATGATTGAAAAGGAGGTAAAAGGCGAGCCAGCCTCCCAAAAAAATGATTTTTCTCCTCCAAGATATTTGAGACACCAGAAAAGAACCCAATAAAATCAGGATGAGCATGGATTTGAAAAGTTCGGTCAACTGTACCCGCTGAATGCGAATCAATCCATCTTTCACTGCTTCCCATGTCCAAAATTGAAGATCCAATTCCTGTTTTTTGTTCATGAAATCCTGTGAGTTGAGGGGAAGTTCCTCAAACATCCACCTGCTCACCAAAAACCAATCGGATGAATCCGGGATCGCACCTTCCTGAGATTGCTGCACAAATACCGGGTGGTCTAAGACTTTTGACCTTGCCTGGTTGAAATCCAAGTAATCAGGAGAAACAAAGGATTCTTCATATGCCAACTTGCCTATAGCAAGGAAAACTGCGAAACTAATAAGCAAAAGACCTCTGGAAATGGAAAACCCATCTTTGACCTGAAGGAAAACCAAAGCAGCCCAGCCCCATCCCAAACTGATCAAGGCAACGGATTCCCATCGAATGGATAAGCCCATGAATAAAGCCAAAAATGCCCAAAGGCGAAATCTTGGAAGTGAGGAATCCCATATGACCATCAAGCCTGCCAACGCGGCAAAACCAGCGATCAGCGTGAACTGAGGGAAGAAGGCGAAATGAAAAGAAATCAGTCCTATAAACAGACTCCAAAAATGCTTCTGGATCTTTGGAAAAGTTGATATCCAAACTTTCTTTAGAAGTAGAAAAGCGGAAAGGAAGTTGACTGCAAACCAAGTCAAACCATACCAGTTAATCTCTGGAAAAAAGCTGTAAATCGTAGAAAAAAGCCAGCTTAGCCAGGGATGAATAAATACTGCATAAGGTTCGGGTTCGCCCGTGTAGGCTCCAGAAACCAGCCACATCATCATCACATCGTCATTGGTCTGAAATCGCCAAGGCAGAAACCAGATCATCGCCAAGCCAAGAAAAAAGCCTATTGCCCAAAAAAGAAAAGATTTATCAACTGCTTGAGATAAACTCATAGGTATTCCGTGACTAAAATGGGAGGTTCCGTAAATCCTTCTGGCAAAGAATCCACTTGGTAAAATAAGACATCTTTGGAATAGCCGTTAGGAAAAAAACCTTTCAATTGCTCTCTGTCCCAATACCCTGGACTATTTGGGAGAACTTTTCCAAGTAAATAAGGCACCCCTGAAATCCTATAGACCGCCAGAATTTCTTCTTGCTCAGGAAATAAAGAAACCAATTTTTCCAAACCATTGACCTGCTTGGGACTAAGCAATATAGATTTACCCGGAAGATATTCCCATTTTTCTGTATTCTTCCAAAGTGGTTTTTGCTCAAATGGATGCCACCAAAGTCCATTGAATACCAAAAGCAAGGCTGAAAAAGAGATGCCAATATTTACCCATTGGAGTGATTTCAATCGCGATTTGCCTGCAAGAATCAACCACGCCATGATCCAAAAAACCAAGTAATGAATCCCTAATCTCAGCCAATAGACATTACTTCCAAAATGAAGCACAAAAGGCAAAACCAAAAGAAGAAATATCCAGACTTTTTCCTTCGCCGGAAATCGGGAAAAATCGGATTTTGCAAAAAACCAAGCCCAGATTACTACTCCAAAGAGCAGGAAAAAGTGGTTCCATTCATCAGTTATATGCGTGATGAAAAAAGTCAGGTAAAATGCTGGGATAATAAGTAAGGCTTGAAAAAATTTCTTTTTGATCAAGCGAAAGGATAAAAATGAAATCAGAAAGAGCAGTAAAGACCAAAAAGCTCCCACGCCAGTATGCTTGACTAAGGTCCACCAATGGTAATCTTCCCGTCCGGTTTGTATGGATAATCCAGCGCTTAGTCGAATAATGGCATTTTCGCTAAGAGTGAAATAAAATATCCCCTCCAAAAGAATAAAGGGAATGAGCAAAGCAAATAGCACCTTCCAATTGAGCCTTTTTTCATAAAGCATTAAGCCAATCGTCAATATTCCCAAAAGTAATGCTGTTGTCACTTTTACATAGACCAAAATCCCAAGAAGGAGACCCAAGCTTAAGTTTTGAGTCAATTTTGATGATCTAGTCGAAAGCAATGCTAAACAACCGGCAGCTAGTCCAACAGAAAGATGATTGTAGGATAAGCTAGCAGGAAGGAAGCCATATCCGGCCATTAATCCTAAAAGAGAAATAAGATAAACTTCAAAAGATAGCTGCTTTTCAAACTTCAGGTTTCTGTAAAAAACAGCCAAGCCCAATGCTCCTAAGCAATAAAAGAAAAGTCGGAGAATCCTCAAACCAACTATTCCAAAGTGAATCCCGGTGATTTGGTGGAAAAGCTTAAAAAACAGATCGTAATTAAAAATTCCTCCTTGATTTTCCTGAAGAGGATGGGCTAGCAAAACATACAAGCCCTCATCTGAGACATCAAATCCGCGATTAATCCCCAGGATAACCATGGCGATACATATAATTGTAGCTTTGACCAGAAATTTGGGCATTTAGGAATGATTGGAAGATTGGAAGATTGGAAAATTGGAAATTATGAACACCTGAAATTTTACCATTACCGTGATTTTATTTGCTAATCTTGTTGGAAGCAGGAAGAATGAAGATCCAGCCACGGCTGGCAGGCGAAGTATTCGGATTCTAAACATCAAAGCCTATTTCATTCTGAGTTTTTTCCAATCCGGCAAAAAAGCGGATAATTATATTGAAAATTAAAGCATTTAAAGTTGTAAAATTTGAATCCGAAATATTCAACCCTTTACTCCAACATTCCTCATACTTAATTCAAAATTCTTAATTCAACATTTCTAACTCTCCACCAATAAATTTGGTAATTGATAAAAGAGTGGAAGTCGCAGAAGGCAGTCACTGAAGCGATCGGAATTGGGAAGATGTCGGATAAACTCTTCCGGTTGATAATTTTGGATAAACTCGCTTTTGTGTAAGCTTTGATAATGAAATACCGCCAACACTCCTTTCTCCTTCAGCCTTTGAATATACTCTTGTCGTAGATCGGCATACTCAAAAAGCATATAAAATAGATGATAGTTACCAGGTTGAGTTTGAAAACCCACCTCTCCCAAACCTTTCATGCATTCTTCCAAGAGCTGCAAAAAAGATAAAGGCAAGACTTGTATTTGATCCTTTTTCCCGGAAAACCAAGCTGAATAGTCCTCCCAAATGGCTTTTCGTCTGGATTGAATCCCAGCCAAGTTTTCTAATTGGGCAAAAAGAAATGCAGCCTGCAATTCCGAAAGCAAGAAACTACTGCCCAAATCCTTCCAACCGTATTTATCAATTTCACCGCGAAATAAAGCTGCTCGGTCTGTACCCTTCTCCCAAATCACTTCCGCGCACTTTACGAATTGAGGATCATTGACCACAAGCATCCCTCCTTCCCCACAATGGACATTTTTGGTTTCATGAAAGCTAAAGGCTGCCAATTTACCAAAGCTTCCCAAAGCTTTTCCTTTATAAAATGAGTCCACTGCATGCGCACCATCTTCAATTAATATAATATTGTATTTGTCGGCCAATTGCTGCAAGACATCCATATCGCATGGAACTCCTGCATAATGTACGGCTACTATTGCTTTTGTCTTTTCACTGATCAGCTCTTCTACTTTAGCTTCATCCAGCCCAGGAAAATCGGCTTTGCTATCCACAAAACGGATTTTTGCCCCCCGAAGTGCAAAGGCATTGGCAGAAGAAACAAAGGTGAAAGCCGGTACTATCACTTCATCACCGGGCTGAATATCAAGAAGTAAAGCAGCCATCTCCAAAGCATCTGTACAGGAAGTCGTGAGAAAGCATTTCCCAAAACCGTACTGATCTTCAAAAAAAGACTGACAAAGCTGCGTGAAATGGCCGTTCCCAGAGAGTTTACCCAAGGCTGCTGCCTTTGAAAAGTAATCATGCTCAGCACCGGTCAAGTAAGGTTTATTGAAAGGGATCATTCGTTCCCGGTTTAATTTTAATGTATTTATTACAGCCTTAAAAAGGGGTGAATTTTGCTTTTTCTGGAAGCAGGTACTTCATGAATTTTACCTCATCGCTGCTTAGTCTTTTGGTATATTTTCTTGGTGAAACCGCAAAGTAAGTTTTATCCGAATTCTCCCAACTAATTTCATTCTCATGCGCCACCAAAATAATCTTTTCTTGGTTAACTCCTGATTCGGATAAGTACTGCCTCATTTTTTTCATTTTCTCTTTTGTACTTACTTCTAAAAATTGATTTCCGAGTTTGGAAGAAATTGATTTGGCAGGGCTACCGGCATAGATTTGATTATACGCCATATCATGGGTAATGACTGAACCGGCTAAGGCCATTGACTTATCGGCAGCTTCAATAGGCCCTACAATGCAATGCCCGACAAACCATACATCCTTCCCAATTTTCAAGGGTTTTTGGGAATTGAACCGGCAACCTTCAAGCGTGTCACCAAACTTGATATGAGACCATAATTGAGAATGAGCCCCAATACCACAATTATCGCCGATGGTCGCTCCACCTATGCAGTCAATAATGGCAAACTGACCTATCCAGGCATTGTGACCGATTGAGCAGGATTGATATCCATGAATAGTCACCTGATGATGGATTTTGCCATAATCACCAATTTGAAAATCATTGCAAATAATTTGAACTCCAGCCCCAATATAAACCTGATCCCCTATTCGAATACGATCAGCAGGACCATCTATACCTCTAATAATTGCGGTAGGATGAATAAAAACTCCCTGCCCTAATTCAATTTGATTCGCCTGTATATTCTCCATGAGTCATTCGGTCAATTAAATACAGGGGCCTTCCTTTTACACCTTCAAAGATCTTCCCAATGTACAATCCTACGACACCTATCATCATCATTAAAATCCCAGAAAAAAATGAAATAGATAGGATTAAACTGGTATATCCTGAGACTGTAATCGATCCCATGAAATACCGAATCAATGTTATACAGGAAAAAAGAAAGCTTAGTATAGATACCAATAGGCCTACTTTAACCATCAATCGAATAGGTTTATCAGAATAGGCTAAAATGATATCTAAAGCTAGGTTTGCTCTTTTTCGGAAAGAGTAATTGCTTTTGCCTACAAGCCTATGCTGATGCTCCACTTCAATGGTAGATGACTTGAAGCCCATCCAGCTTATCATGACAGAGAATACCCGTACAGGCTCTCGCATTCTGCGAAAAGATTCTGCTACTTTGAAATGGTAGATTCCGAAATTGCCAATGGCTGGATCAAATGTTTTGCCAGAAAGATAGGATAAGAAATAGAAAAATATTCTGGAGGTCCAAACATTGAAGGCCTCGTCTTTCCGATTCATCCTTCTTGCCAAGACCACTTCGTATCCCTTTTGTGCCTCTTGATAAAGCATAGGAATGTCCTCAGGCCTATCTTGCAGATCACAGTCCATCACTACCACCCACTCGCCTTTCGCATGGTCCAAGCCTGCTGTGATGGCATAGTGCTGACCAAAATTACGAGAAAGCTTTATCCCAAAAACTTCCGTATTCTTTTCCGAAAGCCTCTCGATCAATTCCCAAGATCCCTCAGGGCAGCCATCGTCCACAAGAATGATTTCTGATTTAAGATTTTCGGTATTTAAAGCCATCAAAATTCTTTGAATCAATTCTTCCAAGGTATTCCCTCCTTTATATACTGGGACCACCACCGAAATATTAACTGGAAAATTACCGGAATCTTGATTTGCCATGGGAAGATCAAAAATAAAGAAATATGGCTATTCCTGATTGAGGGAAGTGAAAGAATGTTGAATGAGGAATTAGGAATGTTGAATGAGGAATTAGGAATGTTGAATGAGGAATGAGGAATGAGGAATGTCGAATTGAGGAACTGATCAATTTTCGAATTGATAGGTTAAGGGGTTCGGGGTTCAGAGTTCGAGGTTCGGGGTTCGGGGTTCGAAGGTTGGGATTCGGAAATTGGGAAGTTTGGGGGTTGGGAGGTTAGGAGGGTGGTGGGTTTTGAAGTTTGGAAATTTGGAATATAAATAATCATGTAAAAAATTGATTATATGCAAAAATGTGGAAAACTATCCTTCTCTCATTCCAAAAATTACCCACTTTATGGTATTTTTTTTCCGGTTTTGATTTTTACCTTTGAATCAGGGTGATTAAGCAGCTTTTCTCATCATTGTTTATAGAAAATTATAAGGGATTTTTTTCAACACTTTTTTACCCCTTAACTCTCATTAAATCAGAGACAAAAACAAACCCCTTCTCGCAAAGGGGTTTGTTTTTTTAGTAGTATCTAACCTCACAATTTGGATTTGACTCCCTAAATCGATCCACTGTTCGACTACTTAGCCTGGTATTGAAGCAGGATAATTTGATAAGGTTTGGTAAATCTTCAATAGGACGAAGTGAACGAAGATTGGTGCTTGCTACATCGAGTTCTTCCAAACGAAGTAATGGTTCCAAACCTTTAAGTACTCTCAAATTGGTCCCGGATAGATTCAATACTCTAAGTTCAGAAAGATTTGATAGAGATGTCAGATCCTCGATACCAGTATTGGAGATGTCCAAATTCGTCAACTGAAACAGTGAGGAAACAGGGGTGAAATCTGTTACAGGCACCTGAGAAAGCCGAAGCTTTGTCATCAATTTCAGTTCAGCAACAGGACTGATATCTGTGAGTGGAGCATCAAAAATGGAAAGCTCTCTCAAATTCACAAATGCCTTCAAAGGAAATAGGTTGCTAAAGGAAACTCGCTCAAAACTTAAGGCAGACAATGCTGTCAGGTTATGAAGTTGTTCTGTACTTGGGTTTTCCGGAAGGCTGAATTGCCTTCTGAGCTGCTCACTCCAAGTCTCAGGAAGTGTTTCCCACCAAGTAGCCAATTCTTCACTTCTGTAAACCAAGGTCAAATTGGGTTTAATCTGAAGCAATTGCGGGACTTCCTCCTCCAAGAATTTAGCCTGATTTACATTCAGGTAAGTAAGATTTCCAAGGCTTTGAATTGGTAGAATACTTTCAATGGGACTTCCCGAAAAATCCAGCCGTACCAAGGAGTCCAAATTTGTCAACGGTGCCAAATCTTGTACACCTGTATTTTCGGCTTTTACTTCCTTGAGAGTCTTAACTTCAGACAGCGGCAACAAGTCCGATATTGGATTGTCTGAGAAATCAATCTTTCGAAGCTTCACGAATCGAGTGATGGGATTCAGTGTTTTCACTTCCATCCCCGCAAGGTCCAAAGACTCTAGACCAATGGTGGAAGTCAGTAGTTCTACATCCGGGTTTTCTCCCCGGATTTGAGGATTAGCTTTTCGAAGCACATTCTTCCAAGGCTCCGAAAGAGCTGTCCACCAACTTTCGAGATCCCGAACATGGTGAATCAACAGAACGTCAGGATTTGCCCTGATAAAATTATCTGCAGCGATGACCGAGAGATTGGTCTCATCCGCGAGAACTTTACGAAGATTGGACTTGGCATTCAAGCCAGAAATATCTGCCACTTCCGTATTGGTGAGATTGATGGTTTCGAGCAGATCAAGACTTCTAAGAGGGCTTAAATCAATAATATTTGTCTCTGATAGATCAATACTTTTTAAGGAATCCAATTCACTTAAGCTAGAAAAATTGATTAGGTAATTCTTGCTCAAATTGAGCTCCTTCAGATGCTTCAGGTCTTTAATATTTTCTGAATTGTTAAACCCACTTTCGGTCAGGTCCAAGTATTGAAGGTTTTGAAATTCATTTAGCACTTGAAAACTCAGCACAGGCGTGCGGTACATTTTCAATCTTTCAAGTGATTTTAGGTTGAGCAAGGGATCAATTTCCGCTATTTGGGTTTCAGAAATATCAAGTTGCTTCAGACGCTCGGAATATTTGATGAATTGAATATCTGAGGCCGGAGTATTAGAAACATCCAAATACTCCAGAAATGTAACATTGGAGATTGGTCCCAAGTCCACAATTCGGGTATCACTAAGATCGATAAACTTGAGTTCGCGAAGCGCCTCAAGCGGAGTCAAATCAAGTAATGAATCAGTACCTGATATATCCAAAGAGTCTTCTGAAACGAATTTATACAACTCGTCTAGACTGATCGAATCAGTAGCGGAAAGTGCAAATCGATCGAGGAAATAGCCTTTCCAATGAGGGTCCAAAATCTCCCACCACTCCAAAAGTTCTTCATCGCGACTCAGCTTGGTAGTGTAGATGCTGGCGATTTTAAGCTCTTGGGAGTTTTCTTCAAGATTCACCTCTACAAACCGAGGTTTGGTATCTGTAATTTTGTTCCCGTCTTTGGCGGTCGCCTCAATGGTTCTGTCCATGGAGACTACGAAAAACACCTCTCCATTTTCTTTTTGACCGGGCTTTACCTCCCTTACTTTAAACTTGAAGTTGACATCCTGAAAAAAAAACTCAATATCCTTCAGGTATGCGGTAACATCTTTGTTGGTAACTACTTTCCGGTCTAGAACCAGGTCATCTTCTACCTGTACAGTTCCGTCCCTAAATATTTTCAAATAGCTCTCCCGAATAATGACATCCTTGTCTCGTGTGGAGGTCTCAGAAGAACCGATGGTATTAAGCAAATATTCCAAAAAGCGGATTTGATCCTCCACTTTTCCAGAAAACTCGGTGATTTCCTCCTTGCTGTACCCTTCTATGTCTTGCCCATAGATCGGTAAGCAAGTGATTATCAAAAAGAAAAGTAGAAGAAATCTAATTCGAACCATAAATATACTTTTGCAATGTTTCTTTGTCCCCGGTATTGAGTTTGACCAAACTGGAAATCAACCAGCCTGTGTTAAATCCGGGTCTATTGAACTGTGCTACTTCAAAATACCAGCCATCTATTTGAAAAAAGTGAAATTTAACATTACTCACTGTTTCAAATTTCAGGTTTCCTTTTTTCATTTCATAAAGAAAAATCGTCAAATAATCCGGTGAAAATGAGCTTTCGGTAAAGGCTTCGGGTAGCTCTGAATCCTGAAATGCCCTGCGAAGATTCATAAAACCCAATTCATGGGAAAGTGGGTGAAGAAAATCCTTCTCATCACCGACAGGCTTATCGAAGAGATTGCGAAAAGGCCCAAAATCCACTGCATCAATTACCCATTCGTAACCAAGACCTTGGGGTTGAATTTTCAGCATTAGGGTTGCTGTTTCCCTTTTTCCCTGAAACATAAACTGAGCTTTCACCTCTGAAAACCAGTCCCCTAAGTGGAATTTGAGGTATTGAGGGTAATTGTCTGAAAGGACTTGATTGATAAATTGGTTTTTCAGTTCAGCACTGATCCCGCTGGTTTCATTATCAAAGAGTCGCTGAATAAACTGGCGGCGTAGTTCTTTATTTTGAAAAAGAGAGTCTCCAGTATAAAAGCGGGTATTGCCATCGGGAGATTCTTCGGCATTGAATCTTCTGAAAAATTGGTTGAGTTGTTTGGTCGAGGCTGCAAATCGACCATCATCTTTGATTGTGCCCCCAGAGCCAATGCCCTGGGCGGCTACAATCGAAAGGCTTGCGATAAACATCGCAATGGTAATCAGGGTAATTCTCATGCGGAAGTCTCAGTCACTCGTACATCGCCGAGCATGACATCCCAAAATTCAATGGTTCTACCCGCGATTTGGGTTTGTTTTTTCTCTACATAGATCGTGATGTCTTTCTTGGTCGTATCCTTGTAGTTCATTCCTGTCTCGATAGATGTACCTTCGAATCGCTGGAAGATAGTCACTACCCCTACATAACGTCCATCAGGCTGACGCTCAAGGTCTGAAATGTACTGAATGTCATACCAAGTGATATTTACACGGTCATAATTGAGAGCCATCAGACGCTCAAAATATCTTCTGACCTTGTAGTAAGCGATTTCGCTGGTATTGATACTGGATACGCCCATTTCAGCACCCGGTGCGAATAGCTCTTCAGCTCTGTCCATTACGCGGTTGGCTTCAGAAAACTGAGTTTCCTTGCTTCCGATAATGGCAATGTATTTACTAAGATCCTTTACTTTCTCAAGAGCAAGAGAGTCAATAGCTTGCTTTCTAGCAGGGCTGATAGTCTCCGATTGTGCAAAAACTGTCGCTGTGCTGATTAAAAACAAGCCTAGAAATAAGATGATATTATTTTTCATTTTTTTAGAGTTCTAGCAGTGATTATTTTCTTCTCAATTCAAGTTCAGATACTTTTCCATTGGCATCCAATCGGATATCGCTGATGAAGTTCAGATTCTTTTTGGTATCCTTCAGGTACTCGAGATACTTTCTGATGGTGGTAGGTTCATCATAATCTTTGATTCCATTTTCTTCATGGATGACAATCAGCACAGGAGTATCTTGGTTAGAAAACATGGCCAATGTTTGTTCGATAGATTGATTAGCCATAGACGGACTGCTAGAACCTGCTACGGTATTAAAAGCAGATTCAAGTTTCTCGACTGCTACCTCTTCTGCAGATGGAGCTGGAGGAGGTGGTGGCGGAGTCTCTTCAACACGTTCAACAGGTGCTGGTTCAGGCTCAGGTTGAACAGCTTTCTTTTTGGACTTACAAGCCCCAAGGGCGATGATAGAAACTCCCACGATGAGGAGTGCTCGCTTGAAAGTCAAGGTGATTAACTTTTCTCTCATTTTTGAATTAAATTTAGTTGTTTGCTTTTTGAGGGGTTCTAAAGATTCTGCCAAATTAAATAAAATCAGTGAAGATTAGGACAAAGGGCGAGCCAAATCCAATTGATACTTTGTCAATTATTGCAAAATTCGGATGAATGGTTGAATTAATGACAAACCAAACCTTGAGTTCCTGATTTTTCGGGCCTTCAAGGAAAAATATTAGCTAAAGATCAATTTAAAATTTGAGGGCTAATTCGAGTGAACAGGGCTATTAAACTATAATTCACTTGATTTAAAAACTTCTTATAGGCAAAAAATACCCATTTTAGGGGATGTTTTTGCTTTGTTTTTATTCCGACTTTTATGTCAGTGTTAAGTTTTAATCAGGCTAAGCCAATAAAAAATGCCCGGGGTTTCTCCGGGCATTTTTTCTTTGTGATTTGGTTGATTAGTCGAGTACTTCTTTTTTGAGATAGGCAGCTTGGGCCTCAGGAGTACAATATTTTTCAAAAAAAGCCTTCCCTCCTCTAGATATTTTCTCGTGGTAGCTCGGATCGTTGATTATCTCATCTAATTTAGAGTCAAATTCCTCCGAAGAATGTAGGTATGCGATTTCCTTTCCCTCCTCAGGGTAAATAGGAAGATCGATGGCAAAAGGAAATGAAAGAACAAATGAACTTGCATTCCAATATTCTGCCAGTCTCCAACTAACCGCTCCCAAAACAGCAGGATTGTTTAATGATATGAGGGATTTGGCACTAAGCTCTGAAAAAAGCTTTGGAGAGTAGGTCTTGGTGTTCAGCTCTTCGTCATATCCAAAGTTATTACCATCTGAGCGGGGAATAAAACCTCCTTCAAATTCAATCTTTGGATGCTTTTTGCATGCCCGGATAAATTCGGCTCTAATTTGATTGGCCCAAGTCTCCTTTTTCCATGTACTTCCTGAAAAAAACACATAAGGATGGAAGTGATAATTATCCTCCAGGTTTTTATAATCAGGTCTTTTCCTCAGAACATAGACTTCTCTTGCAAAGTCTTTAGGCTTTAATTTCGTCAATAAATGGAAATGAAAAGTCTTCAGATATAATGGTAAGATATTGACCGGATAATGAGGAAATAAAGGTCTTACCTTTTCCTGTTGATAGCTTGGATTGTCAAGCAATTTATTGGTAGCAAAGTATAGATGGCATTTTTTGTAAAGCTCATCATTCACTCCTACCGGGTCATGATTATCGATGACTGCCAGTCTTCCTTCCAGTGAAAAAATGATAAATCCTCGGTTGTTGAATTTTGAGAATTCAGAGTTTGATTGAAATTTCAAATCAAAGAGTTTGGATAGGCTCAGTAAATAGTAGGAAGAATAAAAATTGGGAATGTTATGAATTAAAATAGTCATGATTAGTTCAGGTGATATTTTTCCCGTATTCTTTTCTTCAGGGCAAGATAAATGAGTGAGAGTGCAATCATTATTGCCCAGGCAATAGTGAGATTTGGATACTCTCCATTATAAATAAATAGTCCAAAATTAATAAGCAACTGCAGTATAGCATAAACAAGTGCTATAATTACATGATCGATTTTTACCTGATTGACCAAGTACTGGTACAGGTGGGTTCTATGCGGTTCTGTGACTTTTTCTCCTTTGATCAATCTCCTGAAAATGGTAAAGAAAATATCAATTCCATATACCAGTAAGAACAAAACAATGATCGGATTATGATCTACCAGGTACCATTTGGTAAGCAGGTATATCATCAAATATGCAAGCGAAATGCTACCGATATCACCTGCAAACATCAGGGCTCTTTTCCTCAAATTAAAAATGAAAAAGACTAAAAGAGCTAGAATTTGATATGACAATAGCTGTTCAGGAAAAATTGGTAAGTATTCATTTACAGCCAAAAGACTACCGAAAAAGACCAAGGAGTACAATCCTGTTATTCCATTGATACCATCCATAAAATTGATGGCATTGATAACCCCCAAACCAAAGAAGTAGAAAACTGGAAGAAGGTACCAATCAATTTGGGAAAAAAGGTTGAGATCCCAAAAAGCAAAGGATAAGGCTAAAAACTGTATTCCGAATCTAAGAAGCCTTGAGATATCAAACATATCATCAAGCATGCTGATCGCAGCAATCCACATCATGCCCAAAATCATCCAGGTATTCTGAAAATCGTAGGCCATCCACCACAAAAGCGCAGCAACGGGAATAAGGATCCCTCCCCCACGTACGGTCACTTTAGTATGAGAAGATCTGGAATTGGGACGATCTACTATATCAAACCTTAAGGCTAAACGGTAATAGACTAAGGCGATCAACAGAAAAAATAGAAATACGGATAAGTACGAGAGTATCATTATGAGTTGAACTGAACTTGGTACCAGTAACTATTGAAAAATAGAGACCTTACATAAGAATAGTTTTGAACTGGATTCACTTTAAAATCTTCTACAATTTTTGAAATATCAAGGTAATTAAAGAGTCCGATTTCAAACAGGGGACTTTTGTTCATATTTTCTAAGTGGTCCCTGAGTTCTGGAATTTCAAGAAAATATTTATTCCACGGAATAGCCAAACCTATTTTTTCGTGATTTCTTATGTAATCTGGTAATTCTTTACCGATAGTATTCATAGAAAGCCACTTGCCTTTTCCACTGGTTGAAAAACAATCATCAGGGAGGCTATTGACGCCTGTGACTAAGCGATAGTCTAAAAACGGCTCCCTACATTCGATGGACGCTCCCATGGTCGTACGGTCATTTTTATCATTTAAAGTCCCAAGATGAATTTGCTGATCCAAGTAAAGAAGCTGCCGAAGCTTTGATTTTGGAAAATACTTCTTGGCTTCCTCTAGTTTCTGGATTCTATATTGAGGTAAAATATTCAATGAATTTAAACCCAATCGTTTTAAATCATGCAGGAACAATTCATTGGAATTGGTGAGAATATGGAAATCTGGATTTCTAAATTCTAGATAATGAGCCAGCTTTTTTAATCGTGAGTTCTTCACCCAATTTTCGGGAACATATTTTAGGAAATTTAAAAGCTGATACATAAAGTTTTTCCCCATAACCTTTTGTCTTACATATCCACCAAGCACTTCATCAGCTCCTTCTCCGGTAAGTAGAACGGTCACATTTTTCTTTGCCTCCTTAGAAAGCCCCAAGAGTAAGCCGTCCGTATAATGCATTAATGGTTCATCGTTTATCAGAATACTTTCATTGAGCAGATTCACCAAATTTGAACCGAGGATATCAAACCCGTGATAGGCTGAATTCAGCTCCTTACTAAGGGACTCTGCAAGATCTGATTCATCCTTTTCAAAGCCTTTGAATCGAAGATTCCAGCTACTTAAATTAGAAAAGCCTAATTTCGATTGGGCATACAAGATGCTACTACTGTCCAAGCCTCCACTCAGCATGGTGCCCACCGGAACGTCTGAAATCATCCGCAATTTGACAGAATCAACGAAGGTTTCCTTATACCATTCCAGTGGATTTTGGATTTTGGGATGTGCCAATGCTGCTTCACCAAGATTGAACCAAGCAGTGTAAGACTGAAGATCAACTCCATTCTTCCATACCTGATAATGCCCCGGAAGAAAGCGACGGGCTCCCTTAAAAATGGTGTTCTCTCCACTGACATGTCTATAAAAGAACTGCTCATCCAGATATTCCTCAGCGATTTCTTTTTGAAGTCCATGTTTGAAAAGAGCTTTTGGTTCGGATGCAAAAGCCAAATAGTCATCATTTTCTGTCCAAAATAGAGGCTTTACGCCAAACCTATCCTGCACCAAGACTAACTTTCGCTGAGATTGGTCCCAAAAAGCAAACGCGAAAAAACCATTTAATCTGGGCAAGACTTCTAGCCCATATTCCATCAATAAATAAAGCAGTACTTCAGTATCAGACGTGGTATTAAAGGTGTATCCTTTATGCTTCAGCTCTGGATAAAACTCCTTGAAATTAAAAATCTCCCCATTGAAAATCAGATGGAAGCGCCCACAAGAAGATTGGAAAGGCTGATTGGCATGCTCGCTCAAATCCAAAATTGAAAGTCTTCGGTGTCCTAAACCTACATCATCTAATACCTCATAACCTGCTGCGTCTGGCCCACGATGGTACAATTCATCAGTCATCTCCTTCAATTTTTGATAGGAGGCTGGCTGCCCACTTTTATTCCAAAAACCTGCTATTCCGCACATTGTGATTTTTCCTTTACTAGCGTAGAATAAACTTCAAAAAAATGTCTCATATTTTGATCTCTGTTGCAGTATTCATCAATATATTTTCGGTTTGCAACAACGCCCTTCCTATACCTTGATGGATTGGTCATAAATCGCTCGATTTTATTGACTAGGTCCTGTACATCTCCTTGGGCAGCAAGCAGGCCGTTTTGACCATGAGCAATAAAAGCCCGGTTGGCAGGCAAATCTGTCACAATAGGAAATGCTCCACAGGCCATCGCCTCAAATAATGAGGCTGACACCCCTTCAGAGTCAGGAAAGGCAAGATAGATGTCAGCTTGGCTTAGGTATTCGGGCAGATCATCATTATCAATTCTACCAAGCCATTTGATGTTGTTGTCTAAATTCAAGTGAGAAGTCATTTCAATCAAACGCTCACTTTCCACTCCATCACCAATCATAATGCACTCAAAATCATAGCCCTTCTCACGTATAATTGCTAAAGCTTCTAGAATTTTATCATGGTTGTAGATGGGAAAAAGACTTCTCGTAACAATTAAAGTAAATCGCTTTTCATTGATGGCTTTTTTTGAAAAAGTAAAAAGAGACAAATCTAGTCCCTTGGGTCGAACCAATATTCGATGTGGAGGAGCTCCGGATTGAAGCATGGCATAGGTCATAACATAGCCCCAAGCATGGATTAAATCCACATTTCGATAAACAATTCTCTGAAGAATGGATTTAATCCATCTTCCTAAAGCATTGGTGGACCAAATATCGGAGATTCCCTGTTGGGCAACCACTCTTACTTTGGCTTTCACTGCCAAACTGAAAAAACCATAGCTAGTTGATCTTTCCGCCAGGACCAAATCATATCTTTCTGAAGAAAAAATCAAGCTCCAAAAAAATCTAAAAGCCTCCAAAATTCGCTTGGCCCTAGACTGATTATTGAAAAGCTCCTTGGTTTCGATGCTTAGACCTGACTCCTTTTCGATTCCTTTTATCCAGGTAATAGCATCTGCCCGGTAGGTCTCACCCAAAAACAGTATTCTCATTTTTTAGAAATTTCCAATTACAGGCTTAGGACTCCAAGCTAACTCTCTCCGAGCTTTCAAATCCGAGAATGTTAATGTGGACTTTAATTTTGAGTGACGGTAAGAATTGAAAGGGAACACACTGATAACATCTCCTATTTTTGAAATGAGCCCAAGAAGACCTTCTGAAATAGAACGTACTTTCTTCCCATATTTGAGAGATAAATAACTATCCAAATCCTTTAGGCTCGGATGAATACCATCTGTGAGATTATAAACACCACTATGTCCTATCCACTTAGGAAGATGCTCTGCGATGTCCCCTGCCAGAACAACAGACTTTTTAGCCTGTCCGTCTCCCATTCTAAAATAATATCCCTTTTCTATTGCTTTGATCATAGCTCCGAGGTTGCCGGGTGGATTTGGACCAGCAATCAAAGGTAGGCGTAAAATCAAAAAGTCGACATTATTGGACAAAGCCCAAGACTTCCAGATTTCTTCTGCTTGAATTTTACTTTTAGCATAGGGAGTAGTCCCATTCAGAGCTTGATTTTCATCGATATTTACCCCTTCATCTAGTCCATATACTGCGACGGTACTTATCAAAACCATAAGCTTGGGGAGTTTTTTAATCCCTTTTAGCAAATTTGAAGTTCCGATAGAGTTAACGCTAAAAAATTCTTGTTCTTCTTCTGGACTTTTGGGTATGACATGTGCTTTACCAGCAGAATGAATGATCATATCTATTTCCGGAATTTCCGGAATTTCTTTGCTCAGATCACAACTAATCGTATTAGAAGATGATCTCCCCAGAGAAAACAACTCATGATCTTTTTGAAGGGTATCGGTTAAGATACCTCCCAAAAATCCACTTCCGCCAGTCAGCAAAACTTTCATTGAATTGAGTTTTGGATTTCGTCCAACATCTTCGAAGCAAGGAAATCCTTATCAAATTCTTTTGCAGCTAAAATCATTGCTCTTTGTCCCATTTCGGATAGCTGACCTTGCTTTGCATCCAATTCTATGAGTTTATTGGCCAATTGTACCGGATCATTAGGGTCCAGTGTAAAGCCAAGATTATGCTCTATCAGAAAATCTTTCATCCAGCCTGATGTATTTTGTATTACTGGAACACCAGCGGCCAATGATTCAAAAAATTTGTTTGGGGAAGAGGTATCCAAGACGGGTGTGCCCCTCAGGGGAACGAGTGAGACCATAGCATTTTGAATCAATCCAACCAACTTTTCTTTGGGCATCAAACCCCATAAAAGTAGTGTCTCTAGTTGATGTTCGGATATCTCTCTTTCAATATATTCCCGCTGCTGCCCTTCTCCTATCATGAGAATTTTTAAATCTGTTCTTCCCTTCTTTTGTAAGATCTTAGCGGCCTCCAAAAGCCATAAGGAATTATTGACTGGGCCAATATTGCCTGTGTATATAGCATACTTCTTTGCATCAAGGATTGAGCGGTTTTCGAATGGAGCAGTCTTTGAAAAAAGAGGAATATTGGCGGCATTGGTAACATCTATGACACGTACTCCCGGAAAACGCTTTTCAATATTTTCACGCATCCCGATTGACAATGCCACTACCAGAGAGGATGCTTTATAGCATCTAGCCTCAAGAGCGTATGCCAGTTTTTTCGCGATCCGGTTTTTTAGCAAGCCCAATTCAATAGCCCCTTCAGGCCACAGGTCTCGAGCTTCAAATATCAGTTTTTTTCCTCTAAAATATCTGGCTACCAATCCAGGTAGTCCTACTGTAATCGGCCCTGAGGATGCAATCACAACATCTGCTGGCGCCGTAAGTGCATACCAAATCGACATAATTGCATAAGTCAAAAAAGTAAAGACCCTTTTTAAAAATGGCTGCTTATTATCGATTCGTACATTGATGACAGTCACATCCACACCCTCAAAATTCTGATGCTCAATAAATTTAGTGGCTGTAAGGTCAGACTTGGAGTAAATACTTGTCACCACCTGTACCTCATGCCCTTTCTTAACCCACTCTTGGGCAAATTCATGAACACGCGTTCCCCAAGAGCCCTTAGGAGTTGCATAATATTGATAGAAATAGAGAATTTTCAATTTAGATTACTTTATCCAGCGTACAGTGCCAGGGAAATTTTCGGTATTCAATTGTCCATTCTTCCAGGTGTAATTTGACTCCATCAGTTTTCTATGGAAGTCGCCTAATTCAGAAAGAGTAGGGTTCCATATACTGCTCTCTTTTATTCTATTCCCTAATCGTTCAAAAGAAGAGGCCACTTCTTCTTGAATCTGACCAAATTCATCTTTAAAAATTCTTCCCGGGTGATTGGATCCCAAATAGGCAAAGTAAGTATGAGCCACCAAGACACCTGATTCAGCCTCTAGGTCTTGTAAGGATTTTTCGCAAAAAACAGCCCGAAAGTCTTTTAATGAAAAGCTCTGAAAGGCCATCAAATCCTCATTTTGCCCAAAAAAAACGGGGAAAAAAGCAGGAGAAAACCTTGAGAAGAAAAAGGATTTATCCGGGCGGAAAAGATTTTTCTCAATTAATCTTAATGAAGCGGCAGCGGATAGGGTTTTAAATAGACTAAATGCAAATGGAAAAAGACCTTTTTCACCCTTCCTAAATTCTGCAAAACTAGCATTCAGTACTTTGACCCTCTTATCGAGTGTATCGTTCGTACCATAAGCGAGCCATGTTTTTTTATTTCTGCTTTTATCGTAATCTAATCCAGCACGTTTGGTAGTACTCTTTTCTTGGAATATCGCGCTAATTGATGAATGACTAGGCATTAGTTGATTGTGAGATCTTGAGTTTGCCTCCATACCATCCACATAGTTCCAAAAATATCTGACGCCTTTTATTTGCATATGCTGGAGCCATTCTTTCTGGGAAGAAAAAGATTGCTTGGAAAAGTTGTATTGATGAAATCCATGATCAATATAGGTTTGAATAGTTTTCAAACCGCTTGGTGTTTCAAATTCTTGATACTGTTTCCAGCTCTCTTTTCGAAATGATCTACTAAAGGCATGGTAAGCAATTTCATGACCATCTTTCTCCCATTTCTTTATTTCTTCGAGTACTGGCTTTTGATCTAAGGCTGCATATTCACCTTTATGGGAATAAGTATGTAGAAAGACCCCTTTAGTGGTTCGAATATGATTCTTTTTAAACAGCTCACGTTGTGCCTGAAGTAGGTCTAGCGTGTCATAATCACAATGATCTGTAAAGCAAATCGTAGGAGCAAAGCCTAGTGGGGTTCTTGCAAACTCAGGCACTGGCCCTGGCCCATAAAAAACGCCTAAAGAAAATTTTTTGCCTGCGATTACTTCAAATTGCTTTTTCCAAACTCGGTAATCATCTTCATTATACCTAAAAACAGGGTTTAAATCTGGATGAATTAAGTACCAGTTCAGTGAATTATTCTTTTTATTCCATTTCCAAGCTCCCAGGGTAGTTGTTCCCAATAAATAAAAGTCATTCGCAAATTTCATCAATTTGGGAGAATGGTAATTGGCGGTCGCATCTACATCCTCGGGAGATATCCATTGATAGGCCGAACTCCTAAAGAAAAGTGGCTTCTCAGAAAGCTTGAAGTCTACTCGTAAAACTGCTACTTGACAGTTTTTCTTAAACTCAATTTGGCAAGTAGAAAAAGGTCCCTCCTGTTGAGTTTCGAATTTCAAATAATCCTCAGAGACAAGTTCTCTATGGACTTCTGCCAAATGAATGGAAACTGATTCAATCAAAAAGTTCTAATTTTTTACCCAAATATACAGGTCCAATTTTTAAACATCTAATGCGAGCCAATTTTCTAAGTCCGGCCTTTTGAATTCCCTTGATCGAAGGAATATTCTGAGGACTTACAAGCATATAAATATGTGACTTGAGAAGATGCTCTTTTACTATTTCCGTGATTACCCAAGGATAAATCCCTTGCCCTTTATACGCATCAATGGTCACACAGTCGCCTATGGTGATCATGGGCTGATCAAAATCAAATGCACGTAGCAAATGACTATTGAAATAGATATTGCTACGATGAATAATCTCCCCGTGTTCCTTTATCTTATAGGAATGGTTTTTAGAATCAAAAGAAAGTTGGAATTCTAACTCCTTAACCGTAGGAGAATAATTTGAATCCCCCTTTTCCAATCCAAAAACAAGTAAATCTACTTTGTGAGGTTTTATTTTTTTTAGAATCTTCATCAGGTAGATCCTAGGTTATTTTCAATCAACTGAAACTTCCCTGTTTTGGCTTTTGGTAGGTATTCAACGCATTTAAACTCCATCTCTATCGGCTCTTCAAATATCTCTTCAAACATGCCGAGAATCTTTGAATGATCGATTTCGTGGATATTTTTATCAGTCGTATATATCAGCCTAATACGGTCAGCTACTTCTTGGACTAGCTTAAATTGACCTATCTCAGGAAAGTGCTTCATAATACGGACTACATTTTGTACCGTAATGTACTTTCCTTTTGGTGTGATCAGAAACTCCGTTTGTCGACCAATTACTTCCCCCAAGATGGGTAGGCCCATACCGCAGCTACACTTTTGAATCTTCGATTTCACAGCCATATCGCCTACTTCATAGCGAATGAGCGGAGTAGTAAAATTATCAAGTCCCGTCAAGACCACCCTTCCACTTTCCCCTGGATTGACTTCTTGATCTTGATCGTCGAGTATCTCTACTATCAAATGCGGACTATAGATATGGTAGGTCCCTTCAGAGCACTGCCCTGCTATCAAAAAGCCCTCAGAGGCACCATAGGTATCGAAGACTTGACATGAGAATGCTCTCTCAATAGCTTCTCGAAAATGTGGCAACAGTTTTTCACCGAGAGAAATGATTGATTTGAATTGGATATTTGAAATTCCATGATCCAAGGAAGTCTTAGCAAAAAGGTATAAGCTAGAAGCATATGCCACGAAGTGATCTCTAGGGGACTTCTGCAAAAGTCGAAGCTCTCTCAAAATCTCTGCTTCGCTATGGCTCATCGCAGATATGTATCGTGTATTCAATAATTTATCCTTGATTGCCTTCTCCTTGGATCGTTGCATATTGACCCCTGTTTGCAAGATCGAGTTACCAAATCGATACCCTGCCCACTCCCACCACAAAATTTGAAGTGCACGATTACTACTTAGTTCTTCTTTATTGAAATAAATCTTGGAAGGTGGGCCTGTCGAACCAGATGAGGTAATCGCGGTGAGGCCTTCGAGATTATTTGTAGTCAAAAATTCAGACAAATGATCTCGAAACTGCTGCTTTTTCAGGATTGGAAAATTGGCGAGCCATTCATATGGATCGCTAGAATGAGGAATGGCCAAAGCTTTGTAAAATGGAGAATTTGAGCTGGCAAATTCCAGAATTTTTGAAAGCTTTTCTTTTTGGAGATTGTTCAGTTCATTTTGAGAAAGGTCACATACCTCCCGCCAATATTTTAATTTCTTGATAAAACTTCCTCCTGTCAACTGATCTCCAAGTGGAAGAATTATGTTTTCCAGCAACTTTTTTTTCAAAATCTGAAGATCGGATTACTCCAAAATTAATTGTGGTACTTTTCTTTTTTTCTTGACCTTTTTAGTGTCTACTTTTTTAGGAGCTCTAATCATAAGCAAACTAAGACCTATTAGAGCAGGTGTGACAAAAGTCCGCATTGCAGCATGAAAAGAGGTATAGACAGCCACCAGATAAAGTGCAAAAAGGATTCCTTTGATCATTGGGTTTTCATTGTACTTGAGTAATACCAAACCAGCAATACAGAGCACTGAGAAATATATCAGCCCAAATAAGCCATGCTCGGCGAGTAAGCGGCTCACTTCTACATGGGCTACCGTACCCGTCATCGTCTCTCTTAAAAATCTAGAAGCTCCTGCCCCTACCCCAAAAATAAAGTTCTCAAACCAAAGATTCAGATCACCCAGAAAAATATCAAGACGGCCAGTAGTGATGGTATACAATGACTTTTCTTTAGAACCCTGAATAGTCCCCATAGTCTCACCCTGATATCTAAGGCTAAGCAAACCATTAGTAATTTGATCAACGGCAACATAGGCCAACACAGCAACTAAGATCCCAGGAAGCACATATTTACCAATTTTTGGCAGCTGGTATTTTTTGCGCTTGAATAAGGGGGCTGACCTAAGGAAAAATAAGATGACAACTATACCCAAAACTGCCCCGAGCATACCTCCTCGTGAAAACGTAAGTAAGCCCTGAAAAGCAAGTGCGAACAAAACCAGAGCATCCAGGATAAAGTAGCCTGAAAACTCCCATTTGTTTACCATTAAGATAAATATAAAAAGCGTTCCCAGTCCGAATAAGGTTGACACCTGATTTGAACCAAATCCTCCACTCAAATCCACATTGGCACCTAGGACAAATTCAACCTCATCAAAATCAGGAGTTTTCACAAAAGTATAGGCTAATACTCCCAAAATTGGATAAATCATCAGTCTGAGAATTTTTCCTAATTGGATAGAGGTCAATCGCTTTCTATTGAAGAATGCAATTGCCAATGCCACATTTATTGGACCAAGGATATTAAAAATAATATCTGACTGCTGAACCTGACCAGACACATCAATAAAAAAACCAGGAATCAAAGATAATAGCATAATCCAGCCCATGATTCCAATTGTCTTATATCGCAGCAAACCAAATACAAGACCAGCGCAAAGCAAATACTTACCTAGCTCATAAGGAATAAAAGGTGAGGTTCTGGCCATCCTAGAAATCAATTCGAATGAAATCAGGTAAAAAATCAAAGAAACCAAAACAAAGATTGAATCCTTCTCCTTGAGGACTTGGATAGCTGATGTGATAAGAACTAGATAAAACCAAGCAATTATCGCATAAGGAGTCAGTGTGGCTGAAAAACCCAATAAAATATGGATAATTATCAGCACAATGGGGTACTTATTTTGAATAAGATACTTTATCAATTTTGAGTTAGTTTCTGATGGAAATTTCGTTCTAAAATATCCGCATATTTTTCAATAAAAAATGAGGCCCCGTAGGATTCATTAATGTGGGTTTGAAATCGTTGACCTGATTCTTTGGCAGTTTGTGGGTTTGCTATCAGTTTTTCCATAGCATCGGCCAAGCCAATTGCATCTCCCGGATTCACAAGCTCACCGTATTTCCCCTTTTCAAGTACCGTGGGGCATTGCCCAACATTAGTACTGATTACGGGAAGACCTGCCAGGCCATACTCCAACAAAGCAACAGGTAAACCTTCCCTATCTGAGGCCACCAGCCCAGCATCTACTTCTGCCATTAATTGATCCACATCAGCTCTTGCCTCTTCCAAAAAAACATGAGTTGCCAGCCCTAATTCCGAAATCATTTGACTACAGGCTTCCCACCAGTCAATATCGACTTTTTTCCCTACTAACCGAGCCTTGAATTTCAACCCTGTATCGGACAATCTTTTAGATGCCAAGATCAAGGTTTTTTGGCCCTTTTCTGATCTGAAATTAGCCAAATGCAAAAAAGTAAAAACATCAGTTTTCACTTTTTTCTTGACTTTCAAGTAAGGGAAATTTGCTAGGTATTGGATTTTGTCTGCACTCTTAAGCTTTTGATCTACCCAAAAATCAGCAGTTGATTCATTTGCAGTAATTACCAAGTCTATCCATGTCGCCATCCATTTGAGCTCATGACGGGGATTGTTTTTTATGACATCCTCACTTATTCCCAAGTGATCATGCCAAATGAGTTTGGCCTTTGAGAATATAAACTTGAGTCCAACAGCCCAATAAATAGAGGTACTGTGAGCATGAATAATATCTGGCCTAAACTTATGTACAATAGCCAGTAAATTCCAAAAGGCTTTTAAATCAAGTGTATTTCTCTTCCCCAGAATGGAAACCGAATTTTGATCTATGATTAGGGAGCCTAGTTGGCCTTGAGATCTACTGACAACCAGACAATTGGGGATTTGCATCTCATGGAATGTATTCGCCATATTCACAGCCATCCGCTCTGCTCCTCCGGGATCCAAAGTATCTATCAATTGCAAAATTCTCATCCCGCTAAACTCTCTGGGTAAATCAAAGATCTTATTTCGGATTCAAACCGCTCCAAGGTGTAAAACCTACTCCAAGCCGCTGCCTTTTGGGATTTTTGAAAATATAAGTCAGGGGCCAGTATCAAGTGTTCGACACGCTCAGCAATCTCTTCTACGTGACCCTCTACCAACTCCCCCCGATTTCCAAAATCAAGCATTTGAGGTACGCAGGAAACAGGAGTGGTTACGGGCAAGCATCCCCAAAACATAGATTCGGCCACAACTTTGGGCCATCCTTCACTTTTCGAAATGAAAATAAGAAAATGAGCCTCTTGAAAAGCTTTTTTCACCTGATCTGCCTTGACATTTCCGTGTAGGAAAAGTGAATTCTCTAGACCATTACCATCTCGAAATTCTTCAATTGATTTTCTCTCAGGACCCTCTCCAAAATAATCGAGCTTTACAGAGTAACCTATTTTGATTAGCTGCAACAACACCTTTGCCGAAATTAGGGGTTGCTTTCCATCATATAAGCCGCCAACATAAATGAGGTTTATTTCCTTGTTCAGGTTTATTTCTTTATTGGATAAGGGAACAATATCTCTTTCTGAATAGGTAGCTGTGAAGAACGGGACAATATTTTCGGTTTCGTTTGGCCACTCACCGTAAACCAATACTTTCATTTTTGGAGCTAAAAATGGACTAGATATAATTTTTTGCTGCAACCTGTAGCTAAATGGTTGATTACTGCTCCTATCCCAATTGCCAGCGTACTTAGCTGTTTTATTTTTATTCCTAAAGAAAACTTGTGCCAAGGCCCCAATTAAGCCCATGTTTCCCGGGCAACGTAAATGAATATGGTCTGCCGACCGCATGGCAGTTATTACAGTCCAGAAAATTCCGGGTAAGTGAAGAAGCGTAGATAAAATATTTTTTACAGACTGGGTAGAAAATTCAGGGACTGGGAAAAACACTACCTGATCGTGCTTATAGGGTAAATCGATCGGGTCTGGATCGATCTCCTTGTTCAAAGGTGCCACTATAATAACCTTGTCCACATACTTAAACCAGAGATTCATTTCCCTGACATAGGGTCCATAGGCATAGTATGAACCATTTTGATACTTATGAACTACATGGCCTACGACCAAAAACCTCATTTTTTGGCTATCAGCTTTTGGTAAAAAGCAAGGTTTTTATCGGTGACCATTTCGGTTTCGAATTTGGAGATCACTTTTTTTCTAGCTGCTTTACCAATTTTTTCGAATTCATCCACCTTGCTGAATGCCTCCTTCACGGTATTCGCAATATCCTCAGGAGAATGAGGGTCACATAGCCAGCCATCTACTCCATGACTGATTGTCTCAGGACCTGGACCTGTTTTAGAAAAAACAACTACTTTCTCCATCGACATAGCCTCCGGAGCGACCAAACCCTGCGTTTCCATGTGAGAGGGGAATATACAGATTGCTGCTTGTTCATAGTGGCCGGGCAGCTCATCATGAGCCACAGGTCCATGGAAAGTCGTTTTTTGCAAGGCTACTTTTGGCATCGTTTCCTTCAAAAACTCTATATAAGATTTGCCGTTTGGGAACAGCCAATCCCTACCAACCACTTCCAAATGAACATCAGGAAAATCTGAAGCAATGGATGGGATAGCCTGCATCAACTGCCTTATACCCTTTTTTTCACAGACTGTACCTGCAAAAACCAATCTAAATGGTTTGACTTTTTTTGGATTAGAAGGATAGAATTTATCTAGGTTTATTGGGTAATTGATCACCTCGATCGGCCTAGAGTGGTATGAAAGAAATTTTTCTGTATGCGTTTTTACATAATTGGAAACAGCGATAAAAGCATCAGCTTTTGAAAAAGATTTTTTCTCCTGATAAGCCTTCCACTTGTTAACTTTTCTCTTTTCTCCTTCTGCGAAAAAATGATGTCCACCATGCAATCTGATCACATATTTTATCCCCTTTTTTTTGTTCAAAAATGCCAAGGTTAGCTCTGAGCCTTCTACAATATCAATGGGATTCTCTTTGTGAAGTGTAGTCAAAAAATCATCCACGCGCTGGTAATTTCTCCACCAAGCAATCAACTGAGCTTTGCTACCCGGAAAATTCACAACACGAACTCCATCCATCACCTGATCTTCAAACTTGCTCCCTGTTACCCCGACCACGGTAACTTGATGACCGCGGTTGATGAGGGATCGAGTGAAAGTTGCTAAAAAGGTGCCTATTCCCCCGTGAGAAGCTCCTTTTCGAGGAAACTCTTGGGATAAAAAACAAATGTGCATTTTCGAGTTAGATCAGGTTTTTTAATTCATGTAGAATCCTATTAGAGGCAGGTTGTACCCTTGGGTCTACAGTTATTTTTTTAAGCCACACTTGTCGGTCGGTGGCTATTTTATCTGGATGATCGATTGCTAGTCGGACTTTAGTCTGGATTTCATCCTTGGAATTAATCCAGCCAACTGCATCAAGCCCATCCATAGACTTGAAGTGCTGAAACCGATAAACTGTTTCGGTTTTCCACTCTTGATTTTTATCATGATCATATTTCAAAAAAAGGCCAGGATGATCAAAAAGCGCAAAATCCAATGCCATTGTGGAACCAATGTTGATTACCGTAGCACAGTGATAGGCCAAATTTACCAAGTGCGAAACATCCTTTGGATATGGGAAAAACTGTTGCCAATATTTCCCCTTTTCCCAGAAAGGGTTGATATGAACCACCTTCGGAAAATCCTCCAGAACTTTGCTATATCTTGCCGTGGTTTCTACTGGTACTTGTCTGAAAATAAGCTGTATATCTTGCTGATCAGCGAGTGCCTCTGCCACATCTCTGAGATAGGAGGAATCGTGAGGTGAAGTTTTAGCATCATCTCCTGAAAAACAAACCCATTTCTTTTCAGGGTCAAGTCCAAATTCGGCTGCAAATTCTTCCCTGGACATGATATCATCAGTCTTTGTATAGAAGTCAAACTGAGGGGTTCCAGTGACACGTATTTGGTCTTCCTTGATTTCTGGATAAAAAAACTGTAGTTCCTTTGCCATATATTCAGACCACACTAGATAGTAATCCGGGCGCATTGCAAGCCTTGCTTTTGGCAAATTATCCCAAGAAAAAATAGCTGTTACTGTCTTGATGCCGAGATCTGATGCTGCCAGCATCGCAGGTGTCGCAGCCGGCATTCGTTGATGAGTACAAAACAAAACATCAGGCTTGATTTCAGAAAGCTGCTTTTTATAAATTTTATATGCCTGACTGCCTCTTAGTCGCGAAACTAGAAGCTTTTCTGTTTGTAAAATATTCTCATATTTCCTAAATGTCCCACCTAGCAATTCAGAAAGCTTAATGAGCATTTTCTTTTGAAAAGAGAATTTCCCATTATGCCAATTCGAAAGAATTGTGGGGTTTGAAGTGATTTCTTGTCCCCTCAATAGACGAGCATAGCAGGTAGATTCCCTGAAAAGCTGAGTGACTGCATCTTCTTTGAAGGTAGCAAGGGGAAAAGATTCCGGCCTAAAACCTATTCTTAGTTGGGATTGATCTATGATTTTTGGATCAAGACCATGCCAAACAGAAAGCTCAAAACCTTCTAATTTTAAATCTCGAAGTATATCAGAATACAGATAGTTGCGAATACCAACGCCGTCGGGGATTAAAAAACAAATTCGCTTCATTGCAATACCTCTGCTGTATTTACCCACTGCCAGATGTAAAAACTGTTCTCTTGATTTCCATTTTTATACTCCTTCCAAATCACATCTAAGCTTTCTGGATCAAACCAATCAATATTTGCTTTGAGAAATTCCATTTTTTCTTCTACCCATGAGGCTAGTGGACCACCAAGCCATTCACGCTGAGGAGTCTGAAGTGGTCTTTTGGGAGCTAGAGCGATATCATCTCCCAAGTATTTAGCAGCAATTTTCCGTAGGAGCCATTTTTGCTGACCATCTTTAATTTTAAAATCCCTGGATCTTGAAAAGACGTATTCAACCAGCCTATAATCCAAGAAAGGTTCGCGCAACTCAGTACTAAAAGCCATACTTACCCTATCATTAAACCTAAGTGCCCGAGGGATTTTTGTGTAGAATATATCTCGAAATTGTTTGTTCAACAGTTCATCAGAGAATGGCATAGGTATTTCTCTGCTCCCCATGCTCTTTAAGCTATTCGTGAGGGCTTCAGGCCTAACGGGCGAGGTATTAGTCCCCTGAATCAAGGATGTAGTGTTTTTTAAATAATAATCATAGCCTGCCCAGGCCTCATCAGAGCCTTGACCATCCAACAAAACCAAAAACCCTTTCTTTCTCGCTTCTTCAAATACCTTAGCATAGGCAAGAGTAGGAATACCTCCAAAAGGTTCATCCTGAACCGAGGCTATTTTCTGAGTGAGGTAAGGGATATCTGATACTTCCAGCTTACAGGTATTCAGAGGGTAAGGCTTTCCAACAAGCATCTGCCGAACCCAAGGAAGTTCGTCATATCGCTCATCACCTGTGAAGAACGTAAATGCCTCTATTTTTTTTTCATCTGGATAAGCATCAGAAACTAATGCCAACAAAGTGCTGGAATCAAGTCCTCCACTCAAATTAAAGCCAACTGGAACATCTGCCCTAAACCTTAGCCGGACGGAGTCCTTGAGCAAATCAAGAATGTAAGCTTCCTCATCATTTTCCTGATGATTAATCAGTGCCATAGACCTGGCAACGAAGTCATACCAGGATCGAATTTCAATATCACCATTTTTTAAGGTCAGGTAGTGACCTCCAGGGATTTGATGAATTCCTTTCCAGAATGTCTCGTCAGGCATACCATATTGTCCTTTTGTCAAATAGGAATGCCAAACATCAGAATTTGGAACTTTGGGAATACCAATTTGCCAGTGAGGACGAATCTCAGAACTCAAAATCAGAGAATCTGCAAGCTGGGAAAAATATAATGGCTTCACCCCAAATCGGTCTCTAGCAGCAAAAAGGGATTGGTCTTTTTTATCCCAAATGATAAAAGCGAACATCCCATTTAATTCTGCAAGGCATTCTTTGCCCCATTTTATAAATGCAGCAAGTAGTACCTCCGTATCAGAATTGGTTTTGAATTCAAAATCAAAACGAAGTTTTTGCTTTAATTCAAGGTAATTGTAAATCTCTCCATTGAAAACCAAGTGGTATCTTCCATCCGAGGACACAAAAGGCTGATTAGCAGCAGCCGAGAGGTCAATAATTGAGAGTCTATTATGACCAAGGGCAATTTGATTTGGTTCAACCCAATATCCTGTAAAATCAGGCCCTCTATGATGCTGCAAGGCAAGCATTCCTTCGAGATTCTGAAGACTAGCCTTAGGCCCTACAATAGCTGCAACTCCGCACATTTAGATTTTGGGGGATAATCTTAAAACCAATTCTTCTGCTTTTTGCCAATCTTGAAAGGTATCTAAATTGACATAATTAGATGGGTCTGTCTCGAAATAGGTTAAACTATCACCATATAAAGAGCCCTCTTCCAATAGTGTTTTTGCCTTAGTGAGATAAATAGCTCCATCCCGAATGTATGCAGGAGGTAAATCTTGACGTCGGGAAATTATTTTTTTCTCGCCAGTGGAGATATTAAGTAGCCCTGAATTATCTGGCTCGAATACCCAATGGGGGTTGAACTCATGAGGTACCGGCAAAACTGAAATCAGCGCATCCGCGTCCATTTGGATAAATTTCTCAATGGCTTTATCTATCAATCCTGAAGCTCTGAAAGGATAAGTAGTTTGTAGCAGGCAAACTGCATCAAAGTTCTCTCCCTTTTCCAAAAAAAATCTTAGTGCATGCTGAATTACCGGTAATGTAGGGCTTTTATCATCAGCTAGATCTGCTGGCCTGACAAAAGGCACCTCCAATCCTAGTTCTTGAGCGGTTTGAATAATCTCCGCATCATCTGAGCTCAGGATAGTTTTAGATAATAAACTGCTTTTCTGAGCTGATTCAAAGGTATAAGCTAAAAGAGGCTTACCGTTTAGGAGTTTGATATTTTTCCCGGGAATACCCTTGGACCCACCTCGAGCTGGAATAAGGCCTAGAATTTTCATTATTTCGAAAAAGGCATTTTCATATGGTTATAATTGGTTTATAGCAGTCAGATGGCCTGTCCCGAACACGATTCGGGAGAATCTCGGGTTATTGACCGTCATCCCAATAGCGTGGAGTCCTTCATGCCTATCTGCCTCAGACAGGCTCGATCTCATCCTTTCTTAAATACAAATCTGTTTTCCCCTACTCCGAATTTTTCTTTGGCTCCCGGTACGTTTTGATAGATATGCTCTACTCTATCAAAATCAGCACCTCTATTCAATCGAACTATTTCAATCGCACCATTTCTTTCTAATTCTTCGGAAAGTTCATCAGGGGTAATTCGAGTATTGATAGGAACCATCACATGGTCAAGCATATAAAAAATTCGATTCGGGGGGATACCTAGCCCCTTCAGGGTTTGCTGGGCAAAAGGTTTTGGCACTTTACGAAGGATTGCCCTTAGAATTTCAATTTGATCCCAAAAAATACCCCCTGGTTTCTCGATTAAATATTGCCAACCCCATCCACCTGATTTTAATACCCTCAGCTGTTCAGAAATGCCTTTTTTCCAATCTTCTGTATGATGCAACACCCCGTTACTGTAAACAATATCGAAAGTATCCTCGTCAAAGGGCATTTCTAATACTGATCCTTGTACAAAATCTACATTATCGATATTGGCCATTGAAACTCTTTTTTTGGCATCTTCCAGCCCTATCTCTGAAAAATCAATCCCGATACAAGCCTTAGAGCCTAGTAATTTCCACGCTGTGGTGTACCGACCACCCCCACAGCCTTGATCAAGTACGGTCAACTTGCTTAAGTCTGAAAAAGAGATTCCATTTCGCTTTAATCGCAGTTCCAGTAACTTTTTGGCTTCCTCAAAATAGCTTTTGGAGTCAAAAGCACTGAATAAAGTCCCATAATGTTGGCCTGTATGCACCTTTATTTCTTTGGCAAAGGTATCCTCAGGAGTATATTCAAGCGCTCCAGAAAAGACTCTCTCATAATTCCCCATAGCTACCAGGCCCATTATTTTCTCTTTCAACTCAAGGAGTGTATTAGAAAAATGGCTGATCGGATCATTGTCGAGGTGAATATTATCCTCAAAATCATGAAATAAAAAGGGGACAGTCAGTGTCCTAAGAAAGTTCATGGCAGGAGTTTGTGGCAAGCTATCTAAAAATGAAATTAAGTTCTTTGGTGCTTCGCCGTAAGTACCTTCTTCGATGCAATCTACTATATCTTCTAGTCCTCGAGCATCTCTAATATCAAAATCACTCCTAACCATACTGTTTTATTTTAGTCAATACATGATCGTTTTATGAAAACGAAGTGGTAATGAAGCCAATAATTCGGCTATTTTGGTACCAGCATCCCCTCCTCCATATACATGAGATGAGTCTGCTTTTCCGTTTTGCTGATGAGATTTGATTGCGTCAAAAATCTGATCTCTGTTATAAGTCACATCGAGGACATTATGACCTCTATCGCGAGCATTTTGTCTACTTCCAATATTCACTACCGGTACTCCTAAGTAGGCACACTCTCGAATTCCTACACTACTATTGCCTATCAACCCTTTTGAATTGATCAATAATCTCAAAAAATCATTTGGCTCCATATTTTTGAAAAAATGGAAATTTTCCAAATCATGCATTTCTCTAAACGCCCTGATACCCGTACTTGTACCATCTGCTCCCGCATCAACATTTGGCCAAAACCAAAGAACAGGCTCATTAAGATCGTACACTGCATGAAGCGTCTCTTCAATTTGGGCCCTTGATTTTTGAATCTCAGTAGTGACCGGATGCTGCATAACCACCCAGTATCCTTTGGACAAATCAGGTCTGGAGCCCACTCCCCCATATTTGAGATATGGATCGAAATTAAAATCAGGTCGTTCGAGAATTCTAGCTGCTAAATCAATACTTGGACAACCTGTATTAAATACATATTCTGGATCTTCTCCAAGTCTAATTACCCGCTGCTGCGCACTTTCAGATGCGACAAAATGATAATCTGCAAGCTTGGTGATAGAATGCCGTACCTTTTCATCAATATTTCCAGTCACTTCTCCACCTTGAACATGGGCGAGCGGGATATTCATATAGCTAGCAGAGATAGCTGTTGCCATAGTTTCAAACCTATCTGCAACCGTGACGACTATATCAGGAGATAAATTATCAAAGACAGTAGATAATTCAAGAATTCCGATCCCGGTTGTTTTGGCCGCTGCAGTGAGATTCTCTCCTTCTAGGACATTGAATACCTTAGCTGCAATCTCAAAGCCATCATTTTGGATATAATTGATAGCAGACCCATATCGGTCTAATAGTGCCGAGGCCGCGACTACCAGTTGAAGCTCCAAGTCAGGATGCTCCTTGATAGCTTGAAGGGCCGTCATAATCCTGGAATAAGATGGCCTTGCAGTGACTACAACACAGATTTTTCGTTTGTTCATATTAGCTTTCAAGATCCTCCCAATTTAAAAAACCCCACTGAGAAAGATCTTTGTTTAATTTTTTTCCAATTACATCGGCGTAGTCCTTTGCATCTATTCCAAAGCCTTTCGGTTTTTTGCTTTCCAAAAATTCAGGCTGGATGATGTCTCCTTTTTTCATTGCACGATTGACAGCCAAACTTTTTTCAAAAATCTTCTTTAAATCTTGAAAAGGCTTGATCTGAGTTTTATCGATAGGGTTTTTCAGTGCTTTTTGAATAGCCTTAATGCCCTTCACCATTTGCTCTGTCTGATCTATAGTGATACTGGCAGGAGTATCAGGCCCAAACTGTCTTTTATCAAAAACAACATGAAATTCGAATATCTCTGCTCCTAAAGAGGCAGCTGATATACATGCAAAAATATCTCCGCTATGATCAGAAAAACCAATGGGCAATTGGTATCTGTCCTTTAACTCTTGAATTACATTGAGTCCCCATTGCTCTGGAGCAGTGGGGTAAGCTGTTGTACATTGTAAAATAGATAGGGAGTTTCCATACTTTTTCAAAAACTCTATTGTTTGATCCAATTCCTCCCAGCTACTCATCCCTGAACTCAGAATGATAGGTTTTCCGGTTTTAGCAATTTTTTCAAGCATTAACCAGTTGGAAACCTCACCAGACCCTATTTTATATCGCTTTACACCAATTTCTTCGAGCCAATCGACTGCAAGATTGCTAAATGGAGATGAAATCAGTTCTATACCATGAGAATCAGCGTGTGCCTTGAGGCCCTTCCATTGATCCAAAGTAAACTCCATTCGCTTCCAATACTCAAATCTGGTAGCATCCTGCTTTGAAAATTTCACCCGAAATGGCTCGTGGATTGAACTCTCAGCCTCGGCGATGTGAGTTTGGAATTTAATAGCGTCAACCCCTGTCGCAGCTAATGCTTCAATGTAAGCATAGGCATTTCCAAGGCTTCCATCATGGGCTTGGGCTATTTCTGCGATGATCATTTTATTTTTTGCTTTTTGGAAAGAAAGACCAGTTCTTTTTTCAAATGAAATACTCTCAGCCAGATTTCGAGAATCAATAATGAAAATAGAATACGTGCATAGGTACTATTTGGTCGCTGTCTATGCTGCTGAAGAATGGAGCGAATTCCTTCCTTATTAAAATTAAAATAAGATTCGGATAAACCCTCATCAAGAAACGATTCTAATTGATCTCCCCATGGACCTTGTAAATAAAGCCAATAAGGAATCGTAAAACCACGCTTGGGAGGATGCCAAGATTCGCCACTATAGTCAGAAAGAAGCGACTTACTCAACTCTTTGTCCACCCCATTTGGCATCAGCGATTCCACTGGAACCTTAGATAGGAAGTCAACTAACTCATGATCGAGAAAAGGAGCTCTCACTTCCACCGAGGAGTGCATAGCGGCACTATCTACTTTAAAAAGAAAATCTCCAGGGAGTCGGGTTTTCACATCCAGTCCAAATGTAAGTTTCTCCAAATTCCCTTTATAGTCTATTTCGAGAGATGGGATCAAAGATTTTGGATAGTTCTGCTCTTTTCCTGACCGAAATATACATTGAAAAAGACTCGCGCCAGAGAGATTATGACGCGAATATAAGCCCTGCCATCCATTCAGTAACATCCTTTTTTCGTCATTGAGAAAGGACATTAGTTTGCCAGAAAGGGCTGGATTCTTGACTGAGAATGCCCAATCAATAAACTGTTGCCCACCTGGTATACTTTTTCGCTTCAGTTTCAGATATCGATTTGGCCGATTGTAAGAACCGAATATCTCATCCCCTCCATCTCCTGAAAGCATCACCGTATATCTATCCTTAATTTGCTCCGTTACCATGAAACTGGGAATTAATGAGGCATCCGCCAAAGGCTGAATATCAGTAAGTATTTTACCCAATACTTCTAGAGAATCTGTGTTTACCGGAACAATTTCATGCCTTATCCCGAGTTTTCTAGCTAAAGACTTTGCTCCATCGGTCTCATCCGTGGCCTCTTCATTAGTAGCCATCGTCACAGCTTGCAAGTCTGGTTTGATCTCGTGAGCTATAGCAGTGATCAAGCCAGAATCTACTCCGGCACTGAGAAAAGTTGCTACCGGTACATCAGCATGCAGTTCTCTTTCCACTGTTTGGAACAGTTTCTCTTTTGTCTGTTTTTTCAGCGAATCAAAATCAATATTCTCTCCAACTTGGGTGGGGCAGTTGTAATATTGACCCCAATTCTTGGCTCCATCTTTGGAAATCGAAAGCGTGGAGGCTGGAGGAAATACGCTTACCTCTTGATAAATAGAGTGATGTAAATTGATATAAAGATACTCGACAAGGTCTATGACAGCATCCTGATTAATCGTCAACTCCCTCGGGTAAATGGTTCTCAGAGCATTCAACTCAGAGGCAAAATAAAAACCATCACCATGATTTATAAAAAAGATGGGTTTCTCTCCAAATCGATCTCTTGCTATAAACAGCTCTTCATTCTGCTCATCCCAAATAGCAAATGCAAACATACCCGTCAGGTATTCACAGAGTCCTTTTCCCCAATGAGCATAAGCCGCCAGAATTACCTCCGTATCGGAAGTTGTTGTGAATTCGTACCCCTGTTTTTGCAAAGAACTTCTAAGCAGCTGGTAATTATAGATTTCACCATTAAATATGATTCTCAATCCCAAATCAGCCCTGTAAAGCGGTTGATCAGCTGCCTGAGAAAGATCAATGATGGAAAGTCTATTATGTCCAAAGATCGCAGAATCTCCTCTCCAAATCCCCTTTGCGTCAGGGCCTCTATGATTCTGTAAATCCAAAGCGAGCTTTAGCCTTTGTTCATCATCATTTGATATAGAACCTTTAAGAGAATATTTTCCGACTATCCCACACATAGACTAGGATTCAAGCGCATGTAAATATTTCCTTTCCCAAGCCTGATAATCATGCCAGTTTGAAAGCCAATCTCTCATTTCCTCATCACTGATAGTATTACTGGACTTTTTGGTGAGAAGCTTATCAAAAGTATCCACCCAACAGGAAATACTATTTGGCTCCATTACTAATTCTGCTAAGGGACAGCCTGATACTACATCAGGTATTCCTCCCGCATTTGAGGCTAATGCGAAATTTCCGCATTTGACAGCTTCAGCAAGCGAAAGTCCAAAGCCTTCTTGCCACAAAGAAGTGAAAAAATAAAAATCTCCTATTTGGAGATATTTAGGTAATTTTTCGTTGGGCACCTTACCAAGTTGATGCCAATTGGGATAGGAAATGGATTCATCAGGTTCGTGCCCAATGCTTAAAACTTGAAGGTTGGGATATTTTTTCAAAAGAACAGCAATCACCTTTTTGAACAAGTGAAAGCCTTTTACAGGCCGAGAATTGGCCATCCAAATGATAATGGGATTGTCCACAGAAAAGCCTAATGCTTCTCGCTGCTTGTGTTTTTCAGATCTAGAAATCGGGAAGAATAAGTCACTACGCACACCATTTCCCACAACAAATGAAAGTGGAGGATGCTGATGGTTTGCTTCGAAAGTCTCTAGATAGCCTCGCTTTGTCAAAAAAAGAACTTTATCAACCCGATCAGCAAGATAAGGACCCAGCAATAGTCGATGTCCATGAAAAGAAAAAATAATTTCCGAGTGCTTGGGAAGATTAAGCTTGATGGAAACGAGAGCTTCCAGCAGGTTTTTATCATCCATCACGAGGATCTGAAGAGGCTGAGACAAGGATCCAAAAGAAAGGACTGCGTCTAAAAATTTTCTGTAGCGAAAAGCCTGAAGATTGTTTCTTAAAATGAGCTTTAAAAGCTTCCCAGGCTGCCTCTTTTCCGCGAAAACATGAAGTTGATCTGGAGAAGGAGTTGGAGAAATAATGCTATCAAAATATCCTGTTTTCTCCTGAAATCTTTGAATTCTATTGGTCCAACTCCCAATACTTTTAGTGGGTAGACCAATTGGGGAAAGTAAGATTTTGAAAAATTGCCTTTTATCTTCTTTGATCAAAATTCCTGTAGTTCTACCATTCTTTTGAAGACCTTACTAGAATTGACAAGTGATTCAAAATTCCCTTCACCCACTATATCCCCTGAATCCAAAACGAGTATTTTATCCGCTTTCTTCACCGTACTGAGTCTATGGGCTACGATGATAATAGTGTATTTTCCTCGAAGATTGTCAATATTTTCCTGGATTGAGCGCTCAGTCTCGCTGTCTAATGCGGAAGTGGCCTCATCCAGAATCAAGACGTCTACATTTTTATATAGTTCCCTAGCTATGGAGATCCGTTGTTTTTGCCCACCACTCACCAGCATTCCATTGTCCCCCAATTTCGTATTTTCCTTTTCAGGAAGGGAATTAACAAAGGTATTGATATTAGCAAGGCGAATTGCTTCCTCAAATTTTGCTAAATTTTCTGGAGATCGCTCATCCCAAAATGTAACATTATTGAAGATATTATCATTAAAAATGACTGGCTCTTGAGTGATGTACCCGAATCGCTTTCGGTAAGAAGCTTTATCAAAACTACTTCGAGTTTGTCCGTTGATAAGAATTTCACCGGATACAGGTTCCAAGAGTCCGATAATTAAGTTTACCATCGTGGTTTTGCCACTTCCTGAGCCTCCCACTAAGGCGAGCGTTTTGAGTCTCTCTACTTCTAAATTGACCTGCTTTAGCACTGGTATATCCTGCTTATATTCGAAGGAAAGATTTTGAAGTTGGATTTCTTTGATTTGCTCAATTTCAGGCCTTTTTCCAGTAGACTCTTTTAGCGAACGAAACTCCTCCATCAATTCCATCGCCGCAACTATTCCTCCATAATGTGCGACAAATCCTTGCCAACTAGTTTGAAGTGATATGACATAATTTAAGGCTCGGTAAAAGAATAAAAGTGAGGCAAGAATAGTCGCCATCTGACCTCCCATCAGATTGACCTGCACCAAAATCACCACCGCTACAATAATGAGAACTATCGGCTCTCGAGTAGAGGAAAGAAAAGCATTGTAAATCCCAATTTTACGTTGCTGAACTTCTATGGAGTCAATAATAGCCTTCAGCTTCAGCTTATACTTGGCAAAGTAGTCTGTTGCCTTCAAATACTTGAAGTTATGAACTGCCTGAATCAGATAAGACTGAAATTCATGGTTGAATGCGGTCACACCAACCGATGCTTTCTCAGTAAATCTAAAAATAATCTTAAAAAGAAAATTGGAAAGGTATCCACCAATACTAACTAGGATCGCAAACTGAAAATTGGAAAGCATCGCTAGCGTCACATAAACCGACAGCAGTACCATGAACTGTATGGTACTGAAATAAGTCAAAAAGCTATAAGTAACCTTGAATACTTCGCCGGAAAGAGTGTTTTGAATTTTACCTGCGTCAAGATTTACAAAGTTTTTGTAGCTCATTCCGCCAAGTCCCTCTACCATTTCATACCGGAGCTTTTTGACAAATTCCATCTGAAGTTTTGTCTTCAAGATCCCGTCGAAAAACTTCAAAATTGACTTCAGGACAAATAAACTGACCATTACGCCGAGTATAACGTTGAGATTCAGTCCAAAGCCCAACTTCTCAATCCAGTCTAAAAGAAAGTCGAGATTCCCAAGGGCTTGTCTGTTTTCCTCGGTGATTCCATCTGCGGCTATGGTAAATACAGGAATAAATAGTGCTAAACCAAACCCATCCAATAAACCTACGAATAGGCTGGAAACTATCAGAAGAATGACTTTATTACCTAGATACTCGTAAAAAAACGAGAAATATCTGAAATACTTAGTGATGAAACTTTTCAAAAATCTAAATTAAATGCGAAATCGCTTTTTCTGTTTCTTGTCAGTATCGTAGTATCCATACCCATATCCATATGAATATCCATACCCTCCATATGACACTTTGGTGGCATCCAAGCCATTGAAAATTGCATAAATATTCTTGACCCCTTTCTGCTCTTTCAGCCCATTCACTGCATCGATGAAGGATTTATCGGAGTAGTTTTGTCTAAACACAAACAGAGTGAAATCCACAAGTGTAAGTAGGTCGAGGGTTTCCGAAACCAAACCCACTGGTGGAGTATCCAAAATGATTACATCATATTCAGCCTTCAATTCATTGATCAACTTCTCAAAATTGACTGAAAACAGAAGTTCTGATGGATTGGGAGGAATTGGACCTGCCACGATTAAGTCAAGGTTTTCATAATTGGAATGCTTGACCACCTTGGACCACTCATCTTCTTGTCCACTTAGGTAGGTAGATAGCCCGATATCATTTTTCAAACCAAAATCATCATAGATTTTAGGCTTTCTCATATCACAGCCAATCAATATGGTCTTTTTACCAGTCAACGAATAGACTGATGCTAAATTCATTGCACAAAATGTCTTTCCCTCACCTGAAATGGTGGAAGTAATCATAAAAGTCAGTTGCTTTTCCTTAGGCACCAAAAACTTAATATTAGATCTCAAGGAACGAAAACCTTCTGCTATTCCTGATTTGCCATTTCCAAAAACCACTAGATTCTCCTTTGTCTTATTAAACAAAATAGTAGACAAAACAGGAATTTTAAGTTTTCGCTCAAGATACTTAGGTTCTTCTATTTTGGTTCGGAAAAACTCCAAAGCAAACACTACCAAAACAGGCAAAAACAAACCAGCAAAACCAGCTAGCAGGTAGTTTCTGGTAGGCTTTGGTGAGATCTGAAGCATTCCTGCTCTAGCATATTCGATGATCTTGTTAGCAGGTGTATTTGAAGCTTTTGAAATAGCAGACTCTGCCCTTTTCTCAGAAAGGAAGTTATATATATTCTCAGTCAGTGTGGCTTGACGCTGGTATTTAATCAAGTTCTGCTCAGCTTGTGGAAGACTTCTAAATGATGATTCAATAGTTTTTTTTCTATTCTCAAGATCATTGATGGTCATGAGGTTATTGCTCTCCACATTAGTCAATATCTCTTGAATAGATGTATTCAAGTCGCCAAGTCTTTGATTAGCTGCCCGGACTTGTGGTGACAGTTCTGTTTGAGTGGCAAGGAGACGTGACCTTTCTACCTGTACTTCCAAAAGATTCTCGATCAATCCATTAAGATACGGATCATCGATCCCTAACCCCGATGGAACCACGATTTCGTTGTAATTTTCACGAACCAAATAATCTTTCAGGCTTTGATAATATCGACGCTTAAGACTAGCTTCTGCTATTTGTCTTTCGATATCAGTCAACTGATCGAATACTGCAGAAGACTCAGTGGAAAGGTTGAAAATCTGATTGGATGATCGATAGTCTTGCAATTGATCTTCAAAGGAACTTAAAGAATCCGCAACACCCGCTACCTGACTGTCTATAAAATCAATTGTTCTATTGGCAATTTCATTTTTCTCCTGAAGCTCAAGTTCAAGATAAGTCTCCATCAGCGCATTGAGATAAGTTTCTCCTTTAGCCCTATTCCTTACCATGAGACTCAAATCAAGAATGGAGGAACCTTTTTCTGACAACTCAACAATCAAACCCAAAGAATAAACATTCACTAGATAGTTTTGATCTCTCAGGATGAAGATGGAATTCCCCTCATTTGAAGCTGCGGTATTATTTATCCTCACTTTGAGTTGAGGAGTTTCTACCCACTCGCCAAACTTAAAGGTCTTGGGCTCCAAATTACTAACTGCGTCATAGCTTCCGTCAGGAAGGAGTTGGGTATAACTTTCTTGCGGAAACTCTATTGTGTAATTTTCAGCATCTGTCCAAGTCACCTTAATTTGTCCATTTAGCAACTGAGGAGACTTCCAATCTACCTCTACCACAATCGGGGTCTTTTTATAGATTTCTTGAAGTATAAAAGTGCCCTGCTGATAGTATTCAACCTGAAAATCAAGCTTTTCAAGAGTAGCCTTAGCAATGGGGCGAGACCTGAGAATAATCGTCTCATTGGTAAGACCCATCCCCTGCTCCTGCATCATTGCTGGGTTTTCGAAAAGTGACAATCCCTTTTCATTTTCTTTAATGAAAAATTTGGAGGAAACCCTGAAGTTTGGAGGAGTAGTTTGCGTGATATAAAACGCAATTCCTAAAGAAATAAGTAAACTGCCTAAAATCCAAGGCCAAATTCGCAGGATCTTGGGAAGAATCGCCTTTAAATCAAAGGTGCTTTCTTCTTCCTGTAGGAAATCATTTTCTTCCTGATCTACAGACATATTTTAATTATTTTGGATCAAAGTCAAAATGAGCGCAATCGCTGTCACTGTGGTGGTAAATAGCGTCAAAGTCTCTACCAAGGTATTCCCTGCACCGATTTCCCTTACTTTCATCGGTTCGGCATAAATCATATCGTTTGGCTTCAAAAAGTAATACTCGGAGCCTAAAAGCTCCCGGTCAAGCAAATTGATTTTATGAATTTGAGAACCATCAGGGTATTGTCTTACAAGGAGAACTTCATCTCGCTTGGCTAGTCTACTTAAATCACCTGCGAAGGCAATTGCTTCAAAAATCGTAACCCTGTTTTGGAGAATTGTATATTTTCCTGATTGGTTAAATTCTCCCAAAGCACTAAATCGAACCCCCCCTAATCTGACGCGCACGAAATATTCATCCTCCTTGACATATTTAACTACCTTAGACTCTACAAGCTCTTTTGCTTCTCTGGTTGTCAATCCCAAAAATTTAAGCTCGCCAACAAGGGGGATTTCTACCATTCCTTGATCATCAAGCGTGTAACCATTCATGAAGAAAGCATCCCCTGCGCCTTGAGAGCCTCCCATTTGTGCCATATTGTTGTTTTCAGCTACTACCACGTTGAAAACCTTATTAAGCTCTGGATCGGTAGTTTTGATACTTACTTCTACAATATCATTGACCTGTAAAAGGTAGTCTTCTGTTTGATAGCCATATCGATCACTAGACTCTACAAGCGGCCCCAAAGACTCCTCGAGCTCCTGCATGTAAATCACTTTTTTATTGGAAACACAAGAAAAAAGGGCGGCAACGAGTACCAACCCAAAAATTATTGGTCTAATCAATTTTTGCATAAAAAGAATTTTGAGAATTACTCTATTCAGAAATTTTGTTTCAAAATTAGTAAAATATTAGACTTTACTATTGGGAAATTTAAAGTCTCGCATCGACTAAACCCTTCCCTAAAATCCCCTTCACATCGAAAACCACTCGATTGGCAGATTTAGAAATATCCATGCCTTTAAATTCTTTATGTGCCACGGCTAAGATAATTGCAGAATAATCCTCAAGTTGCGGGGACTCGGGAAGTAAAGTCAATCCATATTCATGCGCTACTTCCTGAGAATTGGCCCAAGGATCAAAGACATCCACATCCATGTCAAAAGACTTTAGCTCATTGTAAATGTCAATAACGCGGGTATTCCTCACATCAGGGCAATCTTCTTTGAAAGTAAAGCCCAAAATCAAAACTTTTGAATCAATCACTTTCAGATCCTTGCGCATCATGTGTTTGATCGTTTCGGTAGCCACATGCTTACCCATACTGTCATTGAGTCTTCTACCGGCTAAAATTATCTCTGGATGATAGCCTACTTCTTGGGCTTTTTGAGCAAGATAAAAAGGGTCTACTCCAATACAATGTCCACCTACCAAGCCTGGCTTAAACTTCAAGAAATTCCACTTGGTGCCGGCAGCCTCAAGTACCTCATTGGTATCGATACCCAAAAGATTGAAGATTTTTGAAAGTTCATTCACGAAAGCAATATTGATATCGCGTTGTGAGTTTTCAATCACTTTTGCTGCTTCAGCGACCTTTATTGAAGAAGCCTTATGCGTACCTGCGATGATTACGGTTTTGTAAAGCTGATCGACGTACTCAGCAACTTCCGGCGTGCTTCCTGACGTCACTTTTAAGATCTTTGCTACTGTATGCTCCTTATCTCCAGGATTGATTCTTTCTGGAGAATAGCCTGCAAAAAAGTCCTCATTGTATTTTAGTCCTGAGATTCTTTCTAAAACAGGTACACAATCATCTTCTGTCACACCTGGGTATACCGTAGATTCATAGATGACCACATCTCCCTTTTTGAGATATTTTGCGATATTCTCTGAAGCCTTAATCATGGGAGTCAATACCGGGCGATTGTGCCTATCTGTAGGGGTTGGAACTGTAACAATGTAAATATTACAATCTGATAGATCCTCAGATAAAGCCGTATTAAAAAGGCCCTTGGACCCAATTTTTGGGCTACTTTTCACTAACACTGATTGGAGTAATTCATCCTCCACTTCCAGCGTGAAATCGTGTCCCTCATTTAGGTCATTTATTCTCTTTTGATCTATATCAAACCCAACTACCGGGAATTTTTTGGCAAACTCCACGGCCAACGGCAGGCCAACATATCCAAGCCCTATGATGCCGATTTTTGATTCATTAAGTGGTTTAAGCATAAAAACTAATATTGTTAATAGTTAAAATCCGGTACAGCTTCGCCCTTTCAGTCCCAATTTACCTTGAAACCTAGAAGTCTATCATTCAGAAGCCTTTTCAGCCCTCAAAATTAACTTATACTGAGGATAGAAAAGATAAAAAGTGAGTACCAAAGTTACTCACTTCAAACTCAGGGCAAAACTAATAGAAAAGGCTTGAAAAAAAACCTCTACTTCCAATTTCAATTCCCAAACCGATAGAGAAGATTTAGATTAAAATAAAGTGCTAAATCAAGCTCATTTTGTGGAAAATCCCGACTACTTGATAAATTTGATTGCCATTGATAATTATAGCTGGAGATAAGTTGAATTTTAGTCCCCAAAGTCAATTTTTCGAAAGATTGATCCCACAATAAACCGATACTGTAGTCAATCCATGGCTGTCTCCCAGAACTTCTACCAAACGCACGGTAGAAGAAATCCTGATGATTTGCAAGACGTTCTAAAAGGATTCCCCGCTTATTGAGTTTAGAGACTTTTGATACTTCAAAGCTCATTACATTCGATCCCACTCCGGCCCCTACTCCCAAAGCTTCCCCTCTATTCACAAAGCCTCGTGCAAGCCCGTGCGTATGCCAAGTCTGATTACCTATTAGGCCAGGATACCGAATGTATCGATTGACAGATTCCTGCTGGTGGGTGTATTCTCCTCTTATTTGAAGGAAATCATCCCCTTTGTTTAAGGAAATTAATTTTTGAAAGCCTATCAAATATGCTCGGGCATGTTCGGGATTAAGAATAAACTCCCGCCAATTAAAAGCGTGATCTCTACGCCCATATTCTCCATAAATTTCAAATTTGGCAGAGGGAACCAAGTATCTAAAAGAAACTACAACTTGCTGATCCTGACCTTTGCTATCATAGCTAACGGAATTACCATTTGAAAACAAGCCTTCTTTTTGAAATACTTCAAAAATCGGAAACCAATCTAAAAACTTGTCTCCTTTAAGACTATTGTATTGTTGAAAGGTCCTACTAAAACCAAAAAACAGATTTGGGAGAAATATGGGGTTATAACTGATTGAAATCCCATTTAAATAACGCCAATCCCCATCAAATTCTTTGAAGTATCGTTGATTCAAAAAATCAATTTGTGTAGGTGGCTGCAAACTATTTTCCAGACGCCCCACGATCAATTGACCTTCAAAATTCCCAAGAAAGGTTTTTGCTGGCCTTTTGGTCTCTAGCGTAATATGCGGAAAACCTTCTGCATTATCGCTAAATGTCAGTGAATTGAATTGCCCTGGTCCCCACCAAATATTTTCGGTTGAAATCCCAATAGCGAAGGCGCCAAAATTCAATTTTGCTGAAGATTGTCCCCACCATAGCCGATTATTTGGGCTAGTCCCAAATCGCTCAGGGTTATCTCCATTATTCCAATAAAAGAACCTTGATTGTAGAACTGGGGTAGAAAAATCACTCCCAAAGCCTACAAATGGCCTGTTTTGTCCAAAAACAAACTCCGGCTGCAATTGCAATTCAAAAAATCCAAGTTTTGCAAATATCCCTGTACTTAGATATGTCTGAAACCCAACATTGGGTAGCATCCCTTTATTACCCCAACCGTAAGGCCTCTTGGAATTGTAGGTATTTCGAGAAATTAAAGGAAGAGTTAATAAACTTATTTTCGTGTCTTCTTCGATGATTTGGAGAAATAGATCGTCCTCCAAATCCTTTTTTAATTCTGGCAACCTCAATGGACGAACCATAAAGGAATGCATACCACCTAGCTCTCCAGCCAACTGTTGCCTCCGATAATACTCTTCATAAATCGGAAGGCCAACATTGAGCTGTTGACTAAATGAGTTCAAGAAAAGAATGAGCCAAGACCCAACAAAAAGGAGACCTTTTTTCAAATTTATTTCCTCAAAAAGGTATTATAAACAAACAAGGTGAACCAACGAGGCATAATACGTATAGGAAATCGAAGAAGAAATCGAACCAGTGAATTGAATGGTATTAGTCCTTCTCGATATGCAAATAGAAAAAACCTTGCTTCATTTAAGCCATATTGTAAGCCCTGTCTACGGCCCAGCATATCTTTTCCTAGTCGAAAATCAAGCAGAGAATCTTGAAGATTATGAAATCTCTTTCCCGCCTTAATCAATCTAAACCATAAGTAATAATCCTCAAATAAGATCATTGATTGATAAGATCCTACCTCCAAAATGGCCGATTTTCTAAAGAAAACAGTAGGGTGATTAAAAGGGCATCTTTTAAATGCAAATCGAATAATATCCTCGTGTTTTTCTGGAACGTTTTTCTTTCTACTCAGGTCACCGGGTACTTCTATAAACTCGGTAATATTTGCCCCAATCAAGTCTACATCAGGATTTGCTTTTACAAAAGCCACCTGCTTTTCAAAGCGCTCTGGATGACAGATATCATCTGTATCCATTCTTGCTACCCATTCAAAAGAACAGTGCTTTAGTCCCTCATTTAAGGCATAACCTAAGCTCTTGTTTTCAGGTAAGACAACGAGCTTCAACGGCAATAAATCCTGAAAGCTAATGATCATTTGATCTAACTCAGGAGTCAAAGGACCATCTTTGACTAAAATGATCTCATCTGCTTGAAGAGTCTGATCGACCAGACTTTGAAAAGCTAATTGCAGATTTTCGGGTTTTTCTCGAAAATAGATCGAGATAAGGACAGAAAATTTCAAAAGTTATTGTTGGGATTTTAAAGGTATGTCAAAACGGAAAGTTGAACCAAAGTCTAGTGGATTTTTGGTTTCGGTATTTCCTGATATTTGAATTCCCGATTGCGAATTCTGAACTTTTATCGGTTGTGACAGGACTGAAGGCGAAGATATATTAATTGGACCAAAATTATCAATTGTAATCAAGAAGTCCTGACCAATACTTCCCCTTTTCTCCATTTGGGTGATATTAAGGTTTAAATTTTCATCTTTGAATTGGAAGGCTCCTCCAATAAGCCCTGAAACAGAAAATTTATAATCAGAAATAGTAAACTCAGATTTAGCAGCTTTTCTGAAGTTGACAAACCAAGCAGAGGAATCATGGACAAGCGAAAACTTAGATCCTGAATACGTAAACTGCTCAATTCCCAAAGATGGGAAATCTACTGCACCCTCATTGTATAATTGAATAAATTCCTCCTTACTAATCTCTGGGATCATCATATAAAAATAAGAGTCGTTGTACATTGTTGCATTTTCAGCATGCTTGACACTGATCGTCAAAAGCGGTATTTCATTATTTTCAGGCTTATTTCGTTGATCTAGCTGCTCCCATTTCGTATTTGTTTGCTTGGCGACCAAACTTACTTGAATATCTTTTTCCTCCACAGGAAAAATAATGTAGCCAGTGTCGTCATTCCAAACTCCAATGGGAATATCTGCTTCCATATGCTTTTCAAAGCCCAAGCCAAGTGATAACTTTTCGCTCCCATTTAAAAACAATGCATTTTCATGAAGAGATTCTTGGGTTACAGTGGTATGGACTTCATCTTTATTTTCATACTTTAATCCAAACCCCCAGAAAAACACGACATCTTGGAGCAAAAGATATGACTTCACCATCTCCAATTCATAGCTTCCACTCTTTCTGCGCAAGTTGCCTGCTAAAAGAGCGCCTTTTTCTGTATTCAAGACACCTGCATAGCTGGAAAAACCTGAATAGTTTTTACCATAAGGCACTGCAGGTAGTGGATAGTCGATAAGAGCTGCTGTAGTTCCAGGTACTTTACGCCAATCCCAGGCACCCTTCACTTCATCAAAGCCAGGCTTATAATGGATAAAACTTCCGTCAGAACTGAAAAAGTTTTGCATCCCATTTCTTTGACCTTGATCACCGCTTTCCTGACCTGATGTTCTATCAGATACTAATCTGACGGAGGCTGTATATTTGGGCAGATCTGCTATTAGAAAATCTGAGCTGTAAAAACTATGGAATCCAGTATTTTTCTTGAAATCCAGATCTGATAGGACTCGATCTATTGCGATTCTTTCAGCAGAACCCTCTGAAAAAAAGCTTCTCAGTAGTTTAGCTCTGCTTTCAGGAAATTTGATCCAAGTTGACTTCACCTGGTTATGTCGCCCAAGCGCCTGTTGGACCAGTTGATTATTTTCGAGGAAAAAGGGATAAATACCTTTTTCTAAAAACCCAGCAAGTAGTTTCAATTGATCCTTTTCCAAAGCCCACTTGGAATCTTTTACATAGTAGGCATAAGCAACAAAATCGTTAAACCAATCTAGTCCATAACCAAGATTGTACATTTGACCTCCTCCATAATTATGCTGATGCAAAGCAAAATCAGGCATTAAAGCGATCGGATGGCTTTGCCCGGTATTGATATGAAATTGAATCTGATTCTCAGCAATTTTTGAGACAGACCCCATCAAATCCTCACGGTCCAATGCAGCCGAAATAGCAGTCATAGCATAAAGCCTATAGCCTACATTTCCCATCCTCTGAACATCCTCATTCAAGTCATCTCCTAAATTGAGAAAACGATCCTCCGCTTTTCCAAAATTCCAGGTGTAACGGAGATAATTAGCCGATTCTTCTTGAATTCTCTTAATCCTTGGAGCATATTTTGGATCGGCTAAATCCGCTTTCATGGTATCATAAAGTAGGATCAAAATGGTGCCCAGATACCTTGGTTGATCTAGGGCACTATCCGTCCACCGGAATTGTGGTTTATCAATCACCCACCAGGCCAAAGTCTTGTACAATCGCTCTTTAATCTCATTGATCTCGACAGGTTCCTTCCCCTCAGACTGCATTCTCAAAAAATAAAATACCTCTTGAAGTAAATCCTTTTTAATATCCGCTGAGGTAGGTCGGGGATTAGTTCTAAAAAAAGCCCCATTCGAGTCATTGATTTTCTTTTTGAAGGTTTGGTAAGACCAATTCTTATCCTCATATCGAAGCACAGATTTATAAGCTCCCATTTCAGTCAGCCTTTTTCTGACACTGGCCAAGTCTTGTGCTGAGAGAAAATTAAAAACAAACAATAGGATAAAAGTTAAACTAAGCCTTGCCTTGCCTATTGATATTTCTTGGAATTTCATTTCAAATAATAAGTTACAAATTTCTGGACCAAGTCTGTCCCCAAATTGAATTGAGTGGTAAAATTGAGTCCTCCTGTAAAAAAAAGTCTTAGAAACAGCTTCCAATCTTTGTTCCAAAGTGCCACTTTGGCTAATTCTGTTATCTCATACTGCTTCATCTCCTGTTGGGCTTTTTCAGGAAAAGTTTCGAATAGGTTATTGAATTTTAAATTGAAGAGATTTTGAAACTTTTTGAAGTTTTCCACCGCAGGAATATTGGCACGATCATCTATGTTCAAACGAACCAAAATCTGATCATCCACATGCAGGCTCTCCTCCACTAATAACCTTATCATCAATTCAATGTCTTGCTTCCGGCGAAAAGTCTCGTCATACCCATCTACTTTTTCCAGTAGCGATTTGGAAATCATGAGGGTTGATCCCGAAGCGAAATTAATTTTACCCAAAGCGAAAGGAATTAAATAACTATCCATCTCAGGTATTTTGGCTGAGGTCCGAACCTTTTTACCGTTTTTGAAGGAGTCAAATCTACAAACGGTCATTTTTAAACCAGTCCTTTCCAATGATTGTACTTGAGCTTTGAGCTTTTCCGGATAAAACTCATCATCATTATCCAAGAAACAAATGAATTCTCCACTCGCGGATTTCCACCCGATATTTCTAGCAGCTGACCCTCCCCTATTTTCCTCTTGTATGTGGTAGTGAATCCTAGGATCATCTCTATATTCATTTAATAAGGTTTGGGTTTGAACTTGAGAAACACTGCCAACCCCATTGTCATCTACTACAATCAATTCCCAATCTTGAAAAGATTGACTAAGCACACTTTGGATAGACTTTTGAAGAAATTCTGGCCTTCCATAGCTAGGAATAATGACTGAAACTTTAGCCAATTTTTAGGTTTTTAAACTTCCTGACACCTAAGTGAAGCTGCTTTAAGTAGGAAAAAAAAGACCTAGTCTTCTTATACTTCCCGTAATTTTTGATTGCTGAGTAGAAAAAAAAGACTTGGGATATTTTAGGGCCGTAAATTCTGTAGGAGCGCCCACCTACCAATTGTAAAGCTTGATCAGAAAACATATTTACCCGTCTTTTTCCAGAAGTCTCAAAAGGGTGGCTGACAATGGCGACGGGGCAATAGAATATTCTTTTTCCTGATCTGATACAATCAGCTAAAAACGCTGTTTCTTCTCCTGAGGGAAACTCGGCCCCTAAACCAAGTCGCTCATCAAATCGGACTTGATCCAAGACCTCCATTTTTCCAGCGATCTCTATAGATGAAATCCTATCGATTGATTTTAATGAAACCGGATGACTTTTAAGAGGATAATTCTTAAATGGATGATTCTCTTCTTTTGACTTTACTTGAAAACATAAAAGATCAGCTTCAGAGTGAGTCGCAAAAGCATTTTCTATTTGATTTTCAAATCCATCTAAGAAATCAACATCCTCATCAGCAATCAAAAAATATCCGTCTGCCTGGTATTCTTTCGCGATTTTGATACAGTTGTTTCTGTTTCTAGAAAGCCCTTTCCCTTCCAATCGGGATAGCTTGACATCAGACCTATTCGCTAGGTCTGTTGGGACTGGGAGTGAAGCAATATTTTCGCCTTGCCAAGAAATAAAATAATTCACTGTATCCTTTGGCTCGGGTAGACTACTTGCTAGTCCATTTATACCCGATTGAAAAGCACAAACCAAGACATTAATCATAACTATAACCTGGCTATGATTGCAGAGGCCCAAAAGCACCCTACCTCCCAAGGGTCAGCCAAACTAAGTCCAACTATAAAGAAAGGAATGAATATATATAAAACCTTGGAGCCGGATTGAATTCCTATAAAATACCAATATGCAAAGTAAATAAGGGTGCCTATCAGTCCTAACTCACCTAGTAAAATAGCCAAATGAATATGAGCATACCCCCCTGACATATAAGAATATAAATACCCTCCAACTTCATACCCGAGTCCAAAGAGGGCAGTAGGCAAATCCTGCTCAAAGAATCCAGATAGTCCCTCCAGAATTTGGATTTTGGTTATGAAGCTTCCATCTGTAAATGCAACATTATCCTGAATAATAAAAAGTGTAAGGATGGAGGCCATCACACAGATGATGGCAAAAACCCATTTTGGAACGAAAGACCTTGAGTCCCAAAAATTAAATGCTAGCCAGAGTCCTGTAACAAAAATTGCTGCCCTACTCAGAGTGAAGAAAATCAATAGTAAAAATATTGCGGAGACAAGATTTCTTCTCAAGTAGGATCTATAATCAACGAACAAGTGCAAGGCAAAAAAGATGAGTAGGAAAGCTCCCACATAATTAGAGTCAAAAAACATGACGCTAGACATCTTAAAAAAATAAAAGGTATCCAAAGAGAGTCCTTGTTGGGCCCCAGTATAGATTTCTATCAAATAATCTGTGCTTTCAGAATTCAGATCTAAGGTCGGCATCAAATATCTGAGTGAAGTCTCAAGAGAGACAACTATCAATACAAGTCCAATGATAAACTTCACCAAGGTTTGGATCTGGTCTTTGGATAGATCTGTAGCGAGATAGTTGGTCAAAAAATATCCTGCTAGGATATAAACAAAGTGAAATTGGTTTCTCAAAAATGGCCCTAAACTTTCCATGGAATCAACCCAATACAAATGGGCCAAACTGAAATAGAGCAGGAAAATGCTAAGGAAGAAAAGCGTTGCTTTGGATAATCGAGAGGGTCGGAAAGGTTCGAAAAACTGTGCGAAAAACCAGAAAAGTGTGAGAAGCATCAATACCCGAAAGGGTACAAATCGATTAGCTCCTCCAAATAAAAAATCAAATCTTAGAACAATAGAAGATGAAAGAATATAGAGACTTGCTAGTTTGAGGTTCTCTATAGACTTGGCAGAAAGCCTTATCACTTTTGCTTAGGTATTTTGATCAATACAAATAAAGCTGCTGTCAATACACCCAAGGAGCCCATCAAGAAGAGTACCAGCATTGTTTGAGGCTTGCTTTTGATGGCAGGAATGGACACAGGCTCTATTTCTGCAAAAATTGGGGTCTCTTCATTAAGCTTTATTTTCGCTTGCTCAAGCTGGCTATTTACAGTAAAATATAAAGACTTGGACAGCTCATATTGAGATGATAAATTCTCCAATTGATTTTGTAAATAAGGACTTCTTATATCGAGATTTTTCTCCTTGAAGCTAGCTAACCGCGACTGATCTTCTAAAAATTTTTGTTCGAGTTCCTTATTCCTAGCTGTCAGAAAATCAACCTGTTGAATTTGTTTATCCTGACGATATTTGGTCACATAAGAAACAAGATAATTCTTTGTGAATTCAGTGAGATAAGCAGACAATACGGGATTAGTGGTTTGAACACTCACCCGAATGATACCCGTACTTTTATCGACTGTAACTGATACAATTTCTTTTATCGCATTCAGGTATTTGAAATCACCGACTGTAGGCCTGTAAAATCCCTTTTCCTTTTTGACTTTATCAAGAATTGTCGAGGGAGGATTTTCTTCCTCATTTCCAATATTTCTTACAGCTGAAATTATTTCACCTGGTAACCCAATGGTATATTTCTTCAAAACAGACCATGGATTAGTTGGAGCGTAATTCTGACCATAAGACATTAAATTCACACTATCCTTGAAATCTGGATGATAAAAAGTATAATCTACAAATTCACGAACAAATGGTGTGCTTTGAACTATACTTGGATATAATGAAGGCCTGATAGCATCCGACCCCGAAGCGCCCAGTGAAAATGATCCCAATCCAGGAATTGAAGAAGCAATTTGCCCCAAACCACCCAAGCTCGAAGAGCTTTTTGACTCAGGAAGTAAAAGCGTTTCAGCCCGATAAGACTTTGGGGTAAATATGATATAAATAACTCCAAGCACAGCGAAAGCAATAATTATCGCAAGTGCTTGAAATTTATTCCGTTCTAAGTGTTTTAAAAACAGATTAAAATCCATAAGATCAAGTTGGTTTTACTAGAACTTTCATCTTCAAATACATGATGCTCAGGTAATTCTTTACTTTGAAAATAAAAAGAAGTCTTCGAGTACTACTTTTTGGGAGTTTTTTGGAAAGATTGGAATAATATTCCTGAATAAGGTACCTGTTTTTTATAATATTTTTAATACCACGGTTTTCGCCTTGATATACCCCGTTTGCATGAATACGGTAGGTAGCCCAAAGGCCTTTCATAAAGCGGATTTTCCCTTTCATCTTCAAAAAAACAATTAAGGTCAAATCACCTGAGGGAAATCTCAACAATTCTTTCGGGTAAAAAGGCGGAGTATTTCGCATCATAATGGAACAAGAAGGATATACTCCACCCGATTCATGAAAAATTTTGAAAAGATCAAGATCAAAATCCTCTTTAACTTTTTCAAATTTTGTTTCGACTCTTGAATTCAATGACTCATCAAAAAAATGAGCGCCATGAACACAAGCTACATAGTCAGGATTATTCTCTAAGAAATCCACCTGCTTCTGTAATTTATATGGGTCTGTCCAAAAATCATCCCCTTCACACATGGCAATATACTTTCCTTGTGCTCTTGGGAAATTATACGTTGCAGACAAGGCTCTTGTACCCTGGGACCATAAATTCTTTTCTTGAAAAATGGGTTTGATCAAATCAGGATATTTCTTTTGATAATCTAAAATAATTTGAACGGTATCATCTGTCGAAGCGTCATCATGGATCAAAATCTCAAAAGGAAAATCTGTTTTTTGAATCAAGAACCCGTCAAGAGCTTCCTTCAAAAATTTTCCGTGGTTATAGGTAAGACAGCTAATACTTACCAAAGGGATATCTGAATCTACCATATACTATAAAGCCTTTAAGGGCAATTCTGATAGGAGGCTTTCAAATAGAAAACTTAATGCCTCAAGGCTTTTTGTAGAGCTCTGATTTTTGCCTTTTGGTTTTTTCATTACTTGTTCAATAGCGAGTAAAAGTGACTGGTCATTTTCTTGGGGAAGAAGCTTTACCAAATCCTTTTTGATGTAGCTTGAGTAGTAGTTGATGGATTCGTCATCTATAAGAATTGGTGTATTTCCCATAGAAATACTTTCAAATATAGAACTGGAATTCCTGGAAATATGAACATCACAATTTTTTAACAAAAACGGTAATTGTAGCCGATTCGCTTCATCTAAATTGAAATTTGTCAGGCCATTTTTCTCAAACATTTCTCTTACCTCCTCCTTTGCTAAGGAAATAGCAGGGTGAAGTCTAACCCACCATTCAAATCGATCCTGTGAGTTTCTCATGGCATCGAGGATGAAATGCTCCGGGCGATTAACCGTCAGAGTGTAAAGGATTACTTTTTTTGGAGAAAGACTTTCTTGTGACAATGTCGGAATAATAAAATCAAGCCAAGGGTTTCCACCTACCAAAACTCTGTGCTTGTTTTGCCCTTGTATCCACTGATTCATAGCTTCTTTCACAGGCTCATCCCAAACCCAGAAAAAGTCAGGGAAGGTGTTGTATCCCTCTTTTGGATAATCCCCAAACCTGCTGTAAATGAGATTCTCGGGATCGGACGGGAACCCATGTCCGATATCTATTGATTTCACATCGGCTTTTGAAGCAGCAAAAAGCATGGCAAACATTTGCTCATTAAAAAAAGTCAAGCAAAAAGCCATCTTTGGCTGGTATTTCGAAAAAAGTTGCTCAAAACGAAAAGATTCCCGATAAATCTTTTCAATCTTGTGAGCCATGATATCGGCCATATCCTTAGGTACTCCGAGTCTTGAGAGCGAATCAAAAAAACCTACAAACCTTGAGTCATTTTTTAGCCCCTTGATTCTACTTTCATCGTAAGCCCCTGGTTCATACCCATCAATAAATTCTATTTCATCACTTATTTGCTTATACTCAGACCTGAACTTATTGCCGGTAGAATACTCTACTTCGATTGATCTTAGATGAAATTTATTTTCAATTATTTGAGTCAATGGGAAAAAAAACTTATTAATAAAACGACCCTTAAAAGTGGTTCTAAAATACCAAGAGCCAAAAAACATGGCATGTGCTGGAGTAGGATCTGCTTTCATGCTTTTTGAAACACGCTTTTCGGTCTGAGCTAAATCTTTATTCCTAAATGCTAGTTTAACTTTTAGCTTCCTCAAAAAAGACCGTACTCGTTTTCTTTTTGATTTTCTAAGCCAATCAAGCTTCACCGCATTTTGTCGAGAGTTCAATTCATTTCTACACTCTACAAAAACCAAGGATCTAAGAATTGGCCAAATATCCATCCCCTGATATTTCCAATCAGAAAGGTCATGGTCTCTTTCAAAAGAAAGAATGTTGTCTTTAATTTCTTTTAGATGAAACACTACTGGAAATGGTGGTTGAATTAAAAAATTGAAAAAGAGAGTCGATAGTATCCCTCATGGTGTGAACCGGTCTCCATTGGAATTGAGATTGGAACTTGCTGCTATCTAGCCTACCGACACTTGAAAAGTCATTTTTAAAGTCTTCAATTATTATATTGGATGAAGCTTTTTCAGCAATCCAATCGGCAATCTCAGATAAAGAACAAACAGAAGTAGCTCCGATATTATAAAGTTCATCGAGTTGATCAGGATCCTTTTGAAGAATACTTACAATAGCTCTTGAAGCATCTCTGACGTCTAGCCTTTCTACCAATATCTGGCCATTGAAAAGCTGTATTTTTGCCTCACTCTCAGCCTGCAATACCATTTTGGACAGGACATCAACCGGTTCCAATCCTGGCTGACCTCCGCAAAGGGTTCCCAACCTAAGTGATACTGTTTTGAGCTGCGGGTAAATCCTATTCAAATTCTGTAGAATCACTTCAGTGGAATACTTTGCTTGCCCATAGACACCTAAAGGTGCCACGGGACTCAACTCTGTCCAATGCTCCCCACTCTCTTTACCATAGACACTTTGGGAAGAAATATTTATAATCAAAGGAACATGATGAGCAGCCAATTTTAAAAAGAGCGTACTTGTCAGCTCAAGACTTTCAGCAATAGCCTGATTGCCTTGATAGGGTCTAGCAAATGCTACATGCAATCCGATATCTATGGTTCCAAGATCAAAATCACCCTGATCAAGACTCTCAAAATCAATACATTTATAAACTAGTCCTCCGAACAACCGTTCTAGTTTCTTTTTATCTCGACCTAGTAGAATAAGGTCAAAATTATTTTGGTCGAGAAGATTCTTTACCAGACTTTGTCCCAAATACCCTGATGCTCCGGTAATAAGAACTCGCTTTCGAGGAGAAAATCTATCCTTATTTATAGCTGAAAAAATCTCTGTGATTTTATCATTTTTTGAAAGCCCCATTACCCGGTCAGCCGTCTGACGAATACCAAATCTGCGAGGATTAAATTCAAGAAAAGAAGGCTGATCTCCGATATTCAACCAACTTTTAATGCATGCTTCGACTTCATTAAAGCCCATTAACGCTCGTAAACCCGTGATCCCTGTAAAACGGGGATTCATTTCAAAAACTTTGAGGCCTCTTTTTGTCATTCTTCCCTGAATATTCAGAGGACCTACCAAACCGCGATTAAGAAACTCGGGAAGCAATCGGTCCACCGTCTCCCAAATCAAAGGGTCTTCATAGGGCAAAATTTCAATCGGAATTCCACTACTTAGTTTATTATAGGTAGCCATCTTTCCCAAGAGCTCCCCATTTTTACCAATGACCAATTGAATGGAAATTTCTGCAACTTGAGGGTTTCTATTTTTTGAAATTTCAGAGATAAAAAAATCATAATTTGGATCTCCCTCTACCGGAACGGCCAACTCCTGAAGGATATGATTTTCGGTAATTAGATGAAAATCTTCCTCACTTTGGATTATTTCTACCCCTTTAGAGGCAAAACCACTTCTAGGTTTAGCAATCAAAGGAAAGCTAACTTCCCCTTCAGCTATGGCATCTAGTACTGTTTCTTTCTGAAAACACTTTACAAAAACATCTGCGATTGGATTTAGCTCCAAACTCATCCGTTCTTTATCCCTACACAAGGCAATCATGTCTTCAGAGGCAGCAAGAGTTTTGATACCTGACTTCTCAAATTTGGTTTTATTTTGAGAGTAAATATGAGCCTCATCATCTCTCCCCGGGATGAGAAAATCGATCTTATGCTCAATACATTTTTTTATCAGTTCATCGACAAAATCTGAAGCATAAATCGTAGGGGTATAATCCATTGCATCGCATGCATAGGCACCGTAGGCAAATGGGTTTGTCCCCAAGCCTACTGTTTTGAATGGAAGATTAGAAAGTCTACATGAATTGATTACTGACTCCCCTACGCCACTTCCTATACAGCTTATTCCAATAGTATATTGCTTGCTATGGCTATTAATCATTTAATTTTCGTGTGCTCTTAAAATTATTCTGCAAATCAAATCAACCTCCTCTATAGCCAAGTCAAAATACAGGGGAAGACAAAGAACCCTTTTGGCCGTTTCCTCTGTAATAGGCATTTCAGAATTTTCTAAATATGGTAAAATACTGGATAGGGAGGGATAGAAATACCTTCTGGTAAATATTTCGCGCAGTTTCAATTGATTAGCGCATTTGAGCATGGTCTCTTCCGAATCGAAAACGACAGGAAAATAGGATGCATTATTGGAAGCATTTTCATGCCATTTGGGATATTTAATTTTCAGACCCTTCAATTTTTGACGATAACGATCCGAAAGCATCGTACGCTGCTCAAGGATTGAGTCGAAGAAGTCTAAATTTGCCAAACCCATTGCAGCATGAAATTCCGAGTTCTTTCCATTGATTCCCAATTCGGAAAAATTAGATGGTCCATCAAAACCAAAATTTCTCATTCGCTCCATTTTTTTTACCAGATTGGGATCTTTGGTAAAAATCAATCCTCCTTCAATAGAATGGTAAAGTTTTGTTGCATGAAGGCTACAAACCGAAATATCCCCATAATCAAATATTGACTTACCATTGATCTTCACACCAAATGCATGAGCCCCATCATAAATAACTTTCAAGTTATGTCGTTGAGCAATTTTTTCAATTCTCTCCACATCACAAGGGTTACCATAGACATGAGTGGCTAGAATTGCAGTGGTATTTTCATTGATGGCGGCCTCGATTTTATCTGGATCAATATTCAATGAATCCGGATCAATATCTACGAATACCGGCTTACAGCCTTCCCAAACAATACTACTGGTGGTTGCTACAAATGAAAAAGGTGTGGTAATAATCTCCCCCTTTAATCCCAAAGCTTTGATAGCAATCTGAAGGGCAATGGTTCCGTTGGTAACGAATAATGCATATTTTAAATTTTCTCGCTCTCTAATTCGAATCTCTAATTCGCTAGCCAAAGGCCCCATATTTGTAAGCCATTGCCTTTTCCAAATACCTTTCAGATACGAGTCATAGACTTCCTGAGGAGGCAAAAATGGTTTTGTTACTGGTATCATAAGATTCTGATATCTACCAAAATTAAAATCACGACAGGGTTAAAGGCTCACCTTTTTTGAAATCCCTGGTAGCATGAGTTCCTAAAACTTCATGAAAATGCTTCGGATGCAAACCGTACCCAGGTCGAATACTTCTAATATTGCTTTCTGTAAATTTTTCACCCTTTTTGATGTCTGCTGTCACAAAAAGGGATCTTCTCCTTATTTTACTTTTTTCGCTGACTTTATAGCTCACCTTTCCTAATGCAGCCTCAGCCTCTCGAACTGACCGAACCATGAATGCAAATTCCTCAGGTTCCATTGAAAATGCAGAATCCGGTCCCCCTAGGGAGCGATCAAGGATAAAATGCTTTTCAACAACTTCAGCACCAAGTGCTACTGCCACAACGGGAACTGTACTTCCCATAGTATGATCCGATACACCAACTTTCACACCAAAAGTCTCCCGAAGATTGGGAATAGTTCTCAAATTAGCCATTTCAAAGGGGGCAGGATATTCTGAGGTGCATTTCAATAATGTAATATCCTCATTTCCTTCATCCCTACAGGCTTTAACAGCAAGCTCTATATCTGCAAGTTCGGCAACTCCAGTAGAGATGATCATCGGCTTACCTTTAGAAGCAGTATAACTAATCAATGGAATATCAGAGATTTCCAAAGATGCGATTTTATACCGCTCTACTTTTACTTCATTTTCCAAAAAGTCAACTCCTTCACGGTCAAAAGGAGAACTAAAAAAATCAAGACCTAGGGATTCAGCAACTTGCTTCAGTTTGGGCTGCCAATCATAGGGCATACTTGCCTCTTGAAACAATTCATAGGGCGTGCGACCTTGCCAGAGCCCTTGCTTCAAAGGTCCGAAATATTCATTATTCACATTTAAAGTCAGCGAATCAGCAGTATATGTTTGGATTTTTACGGCATCAGCTCCTGAACTTGCCATTGCTTCAATGGTCTTGACTGCGAGATCAAAATCATTGTTGTGATTCGCAGAAAGCTCAGCTATGATATAGGTTTTATTTTGCATTGAAGTTGCTTTCTATAATATCTGCCACTCGGCTTACTCCTTTTAGATCCACCACAGCTCGTGCTTTTTTACTGTAAAGTTTTCTCACCTCTTCCTTGCGCATTTTATTAATGGCTGATTGAAGCGATGCTTTGGTCAATTGATCATATAGCCCCAAATGAAGGATTGATTCCGTTTGGTCGGCAAGGTATTGGGCTGCTTCTGAAGTACTAGGCTGATGACCTACCGAGATAATAGGGATTCCCAAAGCCATCATTTCGTATGTAGAAACACCAAAAGCACAAATCACAAGATCACTAGTAGTAATGATGGAATAATCAAAAGGAATAAATCTTCGATACACACTTGATTTGGGCATACTCCCTTTATGTAAATAGCTTTCACCAACAAAAAAATCAAACTTTATACCATCTAAACTTTCAAGGTTTTCTACCAATTTATAAACACCAGACAAAATATTTCTGGGGTCACTTCCTCCGGTTACTACTCCTATCTTGGTTATTTCTGAGCTGATCTCAATGGGCTCAAGAGCGTAAAGTGACTCATTAAAGGTAAAATATGAAAGACCTTGAAAGACCTTGGTTGAGTCCCCAAAGTCTTGGAAAAAACCACTATTCTGGTGAATGGAAGGCAAAATGTAAACATCGGCAAAGACCTTAGCCTCAGTTAGATTTTGGTACATGCAAATAGGAACGTATTTTTTTATCCATTCGGATTCTTCTAAGCTATAGTTTATGTTTCCATCAACATACAATAGATCATAACCTCCATCCTTCAAAAAATCAATTTCATTGTTTCCTTTATGGAGAACTGATACGGTATGAGGAAAACCAGAATCAATTTTTTCCTTCCAAAAATCTGATTCTTTACACACAAAATCAATAAGATGACCTCTGTGCTTCAGCGCATTTGCTAATGATACCGATCTTGCAAAATGCCCTAGACCTATCCCCTCTCCTGCATCTACCCTTAAAAGAATTTTCATTCAGCTACACTCCCAATCTGCCGAGCCGGATTTCCGACCATTTTTGCGTAATCTGGAACATCTTTCAGCACTACTGTACCGATTCCCGTCACAGACCACTTACCTAAAGACACAAACTCTAGAGTAGTAGCATTTGTTCCTAAATATGCCCCTTCCTTCAAATGGACATCCGCTCCTATGCAAGCATTATTTGCCACATAACTATAATCATCTAATCGCGCTCCGTGTCCCACAAGAGCTTGGGCAAATATCTGCACGTGATTTCCGATATGGGTATTCGGACCTACTGACACGAAGGGCTGAATACATGTTCCGTGACCAATTTTAGCGTATTTAGATATGACTGCGGTTGGATGAATTAGTGTAGCAAAGCGATCCTGAGGAATCTGAAGATCATGAAGCTTTCCGAGAAATTTATAATTGAGCTTTACCGAAATCAAAGAATAGAAAAAATACACATCTGGATCTTTCAAAAACCTGGAAACTGTTTCTGCGTCTATTTTGCCAAGAACTGGATAGCCATTGATTGGGTCTGTTTCTCGATCATTCAGGAAGCCAAGTAAGTTCCAAGTGGGATTTTTTTCATTAATATCTTCGACAGTTGACTGTACAACAGTTCCGTTTCCAAATCCCCCGATAATTATTAATTTTTTCACTTTGAGTTTTTCTTTTCAATGAGCATTTTCTTCTTTAGGACCTTTTGTGCTGCTAAAATCATTGGCGGCCCGATAAATTTCCCATTGATCATGGCCACTCCATTTCCTTGACTTTTGGCTTGATCTGCCAACTTTAACATCTCTTCAGCATCTTTTATCTCCTTGGCTGAAGGAGAAAAATACCGATGAACCAACTCAAGTTCTTTCGGATTTAATACCATCATCCCTTCAAAGCCCAGATTCTTGGCAACCTTTAGGTTTTGTTCAAGCTCTTCCAAATCATGAACATTAACATGAACCGTATCGATTGGAAGGATACCATGTGCCTTTGCAGCCATAGCGATTATGGCCCTTGGAGTAAATAAACTTTGGCCTTCTTCATCATGGATCCCTCCTAAATCTGCAATAAAGTCTTCACAGCCATAGGCAATTGCAATCACCCGGTCGGAAGCCTGACAAATCTCCTGTGCATTAAGAACGGCAGCAGCTGTTTCTATTAGTGGAATAATCTTGAAAGTACCCACCGGGATACCTTTTTCGTATTCAATAGTCTCCAGGAGCTTATCAAAAAAATAAACATCTTCTCCTTTTTTTGATTTGGGATACATGAAACCATGAATTCCTTCTATTGTCAATTCATAAGCATCTCGAAGTAACTCTCCGCTTTCGCGGTCATTAACTCGGGGAAAAACCAAAAAGTCTGCAAATTTCCCTTCAGAAACCCAGTTCTTGATATTTTCCCTGGCGATGACCTTGTTTTCGGCAGGCTGGACGGAATCTTCTAAATCCAACAAAAGCACGTCTGCAGATCGGTTGATGGCACTTTCCAGTAACTTTTCCCGATGCGCTGGAACAAACATCAAACTTCGCATCAAATGGGCTTGAATAAAATCCTTCATGGTTGAGCCTTTTTTACCAAAACTGTCCTAGTAAATTTCAAGACGTCTGTTCCATCTTGATTAAAGGCGATCGTTTCTACTTTGATAAGGCCAGAGTCCTTTCGGGATTTAGATTCCCTTTTTTCAAGGATCATCGTCTTGGCATAAATTGTATCACCTATAAAAACGGGGTGAAGATGATTCACTGACTCATAGTTCAGATTTGCTATCGCTTTACCACTGATATCCGGAACTGTAATTCCGACTACTAAGCTAAATACTAAGGTGCCTACGACAAGAATTTGACCATGATGTTGCTTGGATGCGTAATCTGCATTGAGATGGACCGGGTGGTGGTTCATCGTCAATAAACTGAAGAGATTATTATCACTCTCGAAGATGGTTTTAGAAAGAGAATGCTCGATTACATCCCCCACCTGAAAACTTTCGAAAAAACTGCCAAGCTTAGAGGCCTCCATAGTTGCTAGATTTTAAAATTAAGTCTATCCTGTTCAAATGGGGTAATTCAACAACCTTTCCATCAATATTTGCCACAGAAAAATTTTGAACACCACCTATTTCATCCATGTATTCCTTGACTTTTAGCGCAAACTGCAAGTCAGCATCATTGAACTTCCAATGCTTTTGGAATAAATCCAACTGCCATGGATGAATCAAAAACTTCCCATCAAAGCCTTTATCCTTTCCATCCACACACTCAGCGGTGAATGCATTTTCATCATCAATATTCATGGAAGCGATATCAATTACAAACTTTTGAAATGCTTTGGAGTGGTTCAATACGCTCAGTCTAGCCCAATTCACATTTTCGAAATCATGCTTCATTCCCACAGCTTGGCAGTAATCATGACTCCCAAAACCCAGGCCCTCTACCATATCATGTGAAGCTATCTCTCTAAGATTTACAATAGCAAGAGGGCTTTCGCAGAGTACCATTAAAGATAAATTTTTGGCAGCGATATTGGTTGACTTGGAAATAAACCCGTCTATTTGGTCTCTTGATTCAATTTTTGCCAGCAAAAACTTGCCAAACCCTCTAGTGTATAGTTCCTTAAGGTGCTCTTTTCTGATGGTAGTAGGAATCCTTGCCCACCAATTTTCCCTGACTGAATAGTCCTTAAGGTTCTGGATTGCATCTTCTATAGGAATATTTCCCAGTGCATCCTCAAGATCAATTACTATATCGGAAGCCGGGATGGAGGAAGCCTTTGGTAAAAGCTTTTTATTGCCCGCTGGAACAAAAAAGAAGGACTTCATATCTGCCTTAAATTTTTAAACTTCCACTCGGCCATTTCCCAGTCCTCAAGGGTATCAATATCCTGAGCATATTTTTCTGAAATGACTATTGCTCCTCTTTTGCCTTTTTTCATTCCAGATTCGGCCCTGAACCAATAAAACTGTCCGGCATCGTGATATGCTTTCTCAAGATCCTGGGAACGATGGTTTGAAAATTCCGAGAAGAAAAAATCTACCTCGCCTCCTTCTGTTATTCGAAATGAACGCTGAATAGGATAAGAAAAAGGAACTATTGGCCTTACACTATCGAAATTAGAATTTTCTAGCAATCGGCGAGCTTCTAGCAAATCTGAATTCTGAGTCAATGGAGATGTAGGAAGAAGACAGCATATGAATTCAAAAGTTCTACCAGCTGTTAAATATGTTTCAAGGACTTCTTCTACCACTTCTGCCAATGGGGAAAAGTCATCTGATTTTTCCTTACTTCTTAAAAAAGGAACAGTCGCCCCAAAATCCTCAGCAACTTTGGCAATCTCCAAATCATCGGTAGATACCATAACCTCCTCAAACAATCCTGAATCTAACGCGGTCTGAATACTGTATGCTATGATTGGTTTTCCTAGAAATTCACGGATGTTTTTTCTGGGAATCCGCTTACTTCCTCCTCTAGCTGGAATGATACAAAGATCACCCATTATAAAAACCATCAATTTTATCCATCACAAAACGTTGCTCTTCATCCGAGAGTGAGGGAAACATCGGAATACTAATGCATTGACTGTAGTACTTTTCAGCATTTGGCAGGTCTCCTTCTTTCCATCCAAACTGTCTATAGTAAGGCATGAGATGTGCCGGGATATAGTGTATTTGAGCAAAAATCTCTAAATCTCTTAAATACTTATGAAGTTCCTTACGCTGTTTTACCTCAAGGATATAAAGATGATATGCATGTCCTTCTATCACCCCTGACTGTCCCAAAACATAAGACTTATTCTTGAAAAAATCGAAATAGCGATTTGCTAATTCCCTCCTTCGACTTAAGCCCTCTTCTGCCCTTGAGAGCTGACTCCTTCCAAGCGCTGCCTGCATATCTGTAAGACGGTAATTATATCCCAACTCTTGCATTTCGTAGTACCAGAGAGAGTCATCGTATATTCGATTTGAAGGATCTTGTTGGATACCGTGCGTCCTTAGGTTTAAGATTTTTTGATAAAGCTCTTCATTATTGGTTGTAATCATTCCTCCTTCACCAGCTGCGATATGCTTGACCGGATGAAAAGAAAAAATAGCTAAATCTGCATATTGACCAGACCCTGACATTACCTGTTTTTGATCACTATCCAAAAAAAAGCCTCCGGGTGAGTGACAGGCATCCTCAATAATCCAACAACCAAATTCATCAGCTAATTGCCGATATGCTTGCATATCAACTACCCTTCCTGCAAAATTCACAGGAATTATTCCTTTAATTTCCCGTCGAACATCAGCCTCAAGAATTTCTCTCACATGCTTAATATCGAGTAGGTAGGTCTCAGGATCAATATCCCCAAATATCACTTCTCCCCCGCAGTAACGAACGCAGTTGGCAGAAGCCACAAAGGTAATGGGGGTTGTAATGACCTTATCTCCTGGCTTGACATTCAAAGCGATAGCATTCAGGTGTAAGGCAGCTGTACCATTTGATACAGCTACTGCGTACTTTGCGCCTACATAGTCTGCAAAAGCTTGCTCAAATTCAGCGATTTTTGGACCTTGAGTGAGGTAGTCGGATTTCAGAGTATCTACTACCGCCTGAATGTCATCCTCTGTGATGTGTTGTCTTCCGTATGGAATTTTATTCATTAAATGCCGAAATTAGGGTCTACATGTTCCTTTATTAATGCTCTTAAGCTTTGGACACTTTCCCAGTCCGAGTTTGTTTCTGAATTATATGCAAACCCTTCAGGGACCTTCTTTGCTCCAAATTTCTGAATAAAGTCATTCACTTTCCATTTCGGAGTAGTAGGTAGAATCGTGAAATACTTTCCCAGATCATAAGTATAAAATGAATCAGAAGGCGTTATCATTTCCTCATGTACTTTTTCGCCGGGCCGAATCCCAACAATTCGCTGCTCACACTCTGGACCAATCGCCTCGGCCACATCAATTATTCTATAAGAAGGGATTTTAGGAACGAAAATTTCGCCTCCCCAAGCATGTTCTAAAGCATGCATGACCATTTCCACTCCTCCCTGCAGAGAAATATTAAACCGGGTCATCTTTGGATCTGTAATAGGAAGCACGCCTTCTTTCTTTTTATTGATAAAAAATGGAATGACGGAGCCGTTGGACCCCATTACATTTCCATACCTTACCACACTAAATCGAATAGGATTCCAGCCTTTAATATTATTAGCTGCTACGAAAAGCTTGTCTGACGCCAATTTGGTAGCTCCATAAAGATTAATCGGAGCGCAAGCTTTATCTGTTGATAGAGCTACGACACGTTCCACATTCGTTTCCAAACATGCATCAATTACATTCCTGGCACCGTCAATATTAGTTTTCACACATTCCTCTGGATTATATTCAGCGATGTGAACATGTTTCATGGCCGCTGCATGAATCACGTAGTCCACATCCTTCAAGGCTCTTTTTAGCCTGTCTTTGTCTCGAACATCTCCTATAAAAAATCGAATCTGTCGATAATCCTCATGAGGATATTCTAGGGACATTTGATACTGTTTTTGTTCATCCCTAGAAAAAATAATCAACTTTCTTACATCAGGATATTTCTTTAGAATATGCTCAGTAAGTGCTTTACCTAGAGAGCCAGTACCCCCTGTTATTAATATGGATTTTCCTGCTAACATTTAATTTATATCTCCTGTAATTGGACCATTTTTTGGAAAGAATCGGACCTTCTTATCAAATCAGAAAAAGCGCCCCTATTCTCTATTTGTCCATGATTTAATAAGATTACTTCATCTGCACTTTTGATAGTAGATAGTCTATGTGCTACAATTAGGAGCGTGTATCTACCTTTTAATTTTTCAATATTTTCCTGAATTATCTTCTCAGTTTCAGAATCCAAAGCTGAAGTTGCTTCATCCATGATGAGAATATCGATATCCTTGAAAAGTTCTCTTGCAATCGAAAGGCGCTGTTTTTGTCCACCGCTGATCAGGATTCCGGCCGAACCCAAATTGGCATTTTCTTTTTCAGGAAGAGATAGAACAAAATCGGCAATCGCTGCCTGTTCTAATGCTTTCCAAAACCTTTTTTGATTTTCAGGAGTTGGCTCAGACCATTGAGTTACGTTATTGAATATGGTATCTGAAAAAATTACAGGTTCCTGGGCAATATATCCGATTCTCTTTTTGAAACTTAATTTCTCAACCTCTTCAAGGTCTAAACCATCTACAGTTATTGATCCAGTTGAAACAGGCATCAATCCAGCTATCAAATTGACCAAAGTTGACTTTCCGCTGCCGCTTTCCCCAACAAATGCGTAGGCTTTATTTTTTTTGATTGTTAAATCAATTTCAGTCAAAACCATCTTATTACCATAAGAGAAGCCAACATTGTCTAAGCAAATTGAATCTTCAAACTTCTCAAACGGCACCACTCCATTTGATTCTTTTTGTGACTGGAGTTCTTTCATGAAAGCAGTCATGTTTTCCAATGAGCCCGACAAATTCAAAAAGCCATTCCACTGTGTCTGCATCATTACCAAAGAGTTCAGAGACCTATAGAAAAACAACAAACTCAAAATAATGACACCTAATTGTTGGGAAAAAACATTGACCTGAACAATGATTACCACAACTACCACAAAAATCACCATAGGCTCACGTGCGGCAACTAGTAAAGCGTTATAAAAGCCTATTTTCTTATTACTTTTTACAATATAATCTACTGCCTCACGCAACCTAAGCTCATATGTTTTGATAAAACCTGTTGCCTTTAAGTACTTATAAAAAGCTACTTTCTGGATTAGCATTCCTTGGAATGTATGTCCACCCGAAGTAATTTTCTTCGAAGTCTCCTTTGTTTTCTTATACACTCGATTATACAAGAGATTGGTTGCTCCACCTCCTACCGCAACTAACAATGCAAACTGAGGATCTGTAAAAAAGGCAAGGATTAAGTAAACAAAAACCAAGGTCCCGGATTGAACCGCAGCAAAATAAAAAGCATAAGCATTGGAAACTCTTCCTACCTCGGCACTTAAGGTATTTTGGATTCGGCCAGAATCAGCTAAAACAAAGGATTTGAAATCAAAATCCGATAAGCCACTCAAGCTATCAAAACGTAGTTTTCGGATAAAAAACTGTTGAGTAAGTACGTTGTAATATGACTCCAGAAACTTCATGATTCCTTTTAATACAAAAAGAGTGAGAAGCATCCCAAGCACTAAATAAAGATTTAACTCAAAACCTAAAAGCTCGATAGACTCTATCAAAAAGCTCATCCCTCCCAAAGTTTCGGGATTGACATCAGCACTTCCGTCAACCATTTGTAGCAATGGTAAAAACATTGCTAACCCAAGTCCATCTAAAAGCCCAACAAAGAAACTGAGAAAAAAGGCAATAAAAATCCTGTACCCTAGATGATGGTAGAAGTAGCTGAAATGAATCAGATATTTTTTGATTAAGGATTTAATTTTAGACATTTCAATAAATGAACAAACCCTATTGATTAGATGCGGGTACGCCTTTCAAAATGGAATTATTCCCGAAGTTCTTGGTGACCACCGCTCCAGCTCCAACTATCACATTATCGCCAACTTCGACCCCTGGTAACAAAATTGCACCTGCACCTATCCTGCAGTGCCTACCTACTTTGGCACCTCCCAATAATATCGACCCAGGGCCCAACTCAGAGAATTCACCTACTATGCATTGATGATGCACATTCGCTCTGGAATTAATTAAAACGCCTTTTCCAATTTCTGTCTCAGGGCCTACGAAACCAAAAGGCATCAAATCAAAACCTTGGCCTGACCCCATTAAAACACTATTTGTGCCTTTCAACGCGTAATGGTCTCCCCCAAATGATTCAAATTTTTTTAAAAAATATTCTCTAAAAGCCGGGGACCCTACTCCCAAGCAATAATTAGGATTCGTTTCCAATGCTTTTTTCAACTCATTTTCAGTATTCAATATTTTAGACCCCGAGGAATAGATTATTTTCTTTGACCTATCTTCATCATAGAAACAGATTTCTGAGGCTGGAAAACCTTGGGAAATTAGCACTCCATACACTTCCAAGCCATGCCCTCCTGCTCCTGCAATGATCATATTTTTTAAAAATTAAAATCTCCCCAATCTTGTTTTGGGGAGATTTTGAATTATCTATTTAGAGCCAATACCAAAGTGGGTAAATCCTAATGACGCTAAGTATTTCTTGTCATAGATATTCCTACCGTCAAATACTACTTTGTTCTTCAACAATTTAGCGACTGCTTCCCAACTTGGTATCCTAAACTCGGACCATTCTGTCACCAAGAGTAAGGCGTCAGCATCCACACAGGCATCATAGGCATCATTGCAATAGGTCACTTTATCGAAAATATAGTGCTCTTTTGCCTCTTCCATCGCTTTTGGGTCATAGGCACGCACTTTTGCACCCGCCGCCCGGAGTTCATCGATAATGACTGCTGCAGGGGATTCACGCATATCGTCCGTATTTGGCTTGAAACTCAACCCCCACATGGCAAAGGTCATTCCACTAAGATCTTCTCCAAAATGAGATTTTACTTTCGAAGCCAAAATATGCTTTTGATCATCATTTACATCTTCTACAGATTGTAGGACGCGAAGATCATACCCATATTCTTTTGCAGTTTTGATGATTGCCTTCACATCTTTGGGGAAACAAGACCCGCCATATCCTACACCTGGATAAATAAACTTATTTCCAATCCTTGGGTCAGAGCCAATTCCTTTCCGAACCATATTCGCATCAGCTCCTACTTTTTCACATAGGTTAGCAATATCATTCATAAAGGAAATCTTTGTGGCAAGCATGGCATTAGCAGCATACTTGGTCATCTCTGCAGAAGGAATATCCATGTAGATAATCCGCTCTCCACTGAGTTGAAAGGGCTTGTAAAGCCGCTGCATGATTTTCTCAGCACGCTCATCATCTACACCAATCACAATTCTGTCAGGCTTTAAAAAATCCTCTACAGCTGCTCCTTCTTTCAAAAATTCCGGATTGGATGCTACCGCAAATGGAAGGTCTGACCCTCTCTTATCCAATGCAGCCTTAATCGTAGCCCGAACTTTTTCTCCTGTAGTGACTGGCACTGTGCTCTTTGTAGCAACCACAATGTAATCGGTCATCTTTTGACCAATCTCATCAGCTACTGCCAAAACATATTTCAAATCAGCTGACCCATCTTCTCCAGGAGGAGTACCTACGGCAATAAACGCCACCTCGGCACCTTGAATAGCCTCACCTAGATCCGTACTGAAATGAAGTCTTCCGCTTTTATAGTTGCGAATCACTATTTCCTCCAGGCCTGGTTCATAGATAGGCATGATTCCATTCTTTAGCTTATCAATCTTTTTCTGATCAATATCCACGCAGGTAACTTCGATACCCACATCTGCAAAACAAGCACCCGATACCAAGCCAACGTAGCCTGTACCTACTACTGCAATTTTCATAAAACTAGATTTATCTTATTTAATATTTATTGTATCAATCTCTCAATTAAAATCCCCAAAGTAGCAAGGCTTGAAGCGATCCCAATCCAAGCAGCTGCATTCATACGCTCCCTTTCAGGTTTTCCTGGAACCACGATTTCAGCTCCAGGCAATAATTTGGGATATTTTTTAATCCCCAGAAACCCTTTAGTTTGTGCAGCATCTCCATTTGCATACACTACATAAGATTTAGATTTTCTGGCATTCTCTGTAAATCCACCTGCTTTTGAAATATAATACTTCAAACTTCTACCACTCTCAAATCTAGTAGTCGTTGGAAGCAAGACCTCTCCTACCATCCTGACCGTTTGTAATTGTTTCGGAATTTGTAAAATATCACCCTCCTTCAAAATCAAATCTTCTTCCGAACCTGGGTTTTTCAATATTTTCTCCAGATCTATACCAACCATATCCTCTTGCTGAAACCGTGATTTATTTAGCTCCGGATCTATAGAAAGTGTATCCATTAGAATTGCGGATGGATCAGAACTTAAATTGGAAGAAATACGTGTCCGATTATACTCAATCTCCTTGAGCTTTTGTTGGACTCTTTCAAACAAGATAAGTTCAGCCTCATTCAAATTTCGATTCGTTTCTGGGTTTAACCTGTCAAATATTTCTTCTAGGGTTTCTTCCCTGATTTCCTCCTCTGTTTTTCCTTTATAATAGACAGTTCGTCGAATTAAATTGGCACCTTGCGGATAAGCAAATTCATTCAACCCCCCAGCTCGCTCAATTACATCAGAAATCCTTTCGTTTGCAGAGGAAATCACAAATTCTCCCGGAAACTTCACTTCTCCTCTTACAGTCATGATTTGTTCTCGCTCAAAGCCAGGACTTCTTCTAATAAAAACATGATCAAATGGCTGAAGTGGTAGCTGCTTCTCCTCTTCTGTGATTTCGAGGTCCGAGCCTATACTTAAAGTAGAAATCTCAGCTATCTGCCTGCTGCTTGCATCCCGGACACGCCTAGCTACCTCTATGGAGGAATTGCTTGCAGACTCCAAAAGCCCACCCGCTCGAAGTATCAAATCACCAACCGTCATGGAGTTTGCAAAAGGGTAGGTGCCTGGAAAACTCACTTCTCCACTGATTTTGACATAATACTCTTCCTGGATTTCATACCGACTTGGAATGAAAAGTAAGTCTTCATTTTTCAACGGGATATCTTCTGCACGACCTTCCAGAATATCTGACAGCTCAATTGTAATAGCGGCTAAAGTAAGGTCCTCACTTGTTCGGTATAAAGTCACCCGATTAGTGAATGCCTCTGGACGAAGTCCTTCAGCTTTTTCGATAAGCCCTTTTATGGTGAGCCCTTCCTCCAAAGAAAATTCTCCTGGCCGCATCACCGACCCACTTACTTGCACTCGATTTGAGTAGCGATCCAAGGCCTCTCCTATTAAAATTTCGTCACCAACCTGGGGATAAAAGCTTCCAAAATCTGAAGAAGGAACATCTATAATCTTCCGTTGGTTGTCTTCTATTCTCCGAATTGTCACGCGATCCCGATAGGCCAAACTGGAAAACCCACCCGTATAAAGAAATAAATCCTTTAAGCTCTCTCCAGACTTCACCTCAAATAAGCCTTCTCGATTGACCGGTCCAATCACCTCGGCGCGGCCCTCTACTGCTGGTACAATGATCACATCATTATCCTGCAGATTGATATTAGCCGATTGGTCTCCCTTGGAAAGGAATTCATAAATATCTACTTGAGAAATAAGTTTGGACCCTCTGTAAACTTGGATTTTCCGGAAGGCTCCATTTTCATTGGGGCCGCCAGCGGCATAAAGGGCATTAAATACCGTGGCAAAAGATGGCAATGTGTATGTTCCGGGCTTGGTAAGCTCTCCGACCATGGATACTTTGATAGACCGGATGTTACCTAATCTGATTTGCAAAAAGGTGTTAGGGTTAGCACCTTGAAGACCTGAGTATATCCTAGAAAGTGCAGTTTTTATTCTTACGGTGGCTGCTTCAATCGTAGCCCCTCCTACTTGCACAGGCCCAACGTTTGGTAGAAATACTCTACCTTCCGGGGTCACCTGTACATCAAAGGATTGCTGAGAAGCCCCGTAAACATCAATTAGCAATTGATCCCCACTACCAACTACATAAGATTGTGGTGTGGGAAGATTCAGACTTGGACTAAAATCCAGATTTCGATTATGGAAAAGCTTAAACCCAAATATCTTCTTTTGCTTTGGCGTAAGATCGTAATATGGGTCAGACCTTCTTAGAGAATCAAATACATCCACTTGCCGAAAACCCATTTCTCTTCCAGAAGTGAGATTTCCAGAGTTTGGGCTTTGAGCTTGATTTTGAAGTTGCTGGATTCGCTTCTGAAGTTTAGCAGCTTCTGAAGCTGGCATTCCTCGCTCTCTTGCTAAAGCAACTAGCTGATTTGTCGTAAGACCATTGGATTCTGCCCGCTTGATGAGGTTCTCTATCTGAGCATCTGATAAATTGTCTACTTTGACCGATTGAATATCGGATAGACTCTGAGCCTGAATTGAAAATGAAATCAATACCGCCAATAAGGAAAGAGAAAAAGATTTCAGAATTTGACTTCGAAATATTTCAACTGATTTTTTCAAATGATCCTGGATAAAGTTTATCTAATTTGAACTTTTAATCTTTAAATATAACAGCTTGGACACAGCTTCGCCCTTTCAGTCCCATTTCTATATGAAACCTAAGCCTATTTTATGTCCAAAAGCGTCGATTAAACGCCTACCGTACTGTCAAAAAGGACTAAGCCTTCTTCTTCATATCGATCATTGGAAAGGGTGAATACTACCTTTCGCTCGATTAATTCTTCTATTCTTGACTTTAGTCCTTTGATGTAATCTTGATTTAATTGATCACCGGTGACCAATACGTCAATAGTGCCCGTATCGATACCTTTAGCGATATCTCCTACCAAAACTACCTGACCCACCTCTCCCATTCGATCTAGAATTTGTTCCAGCAATCTATCCAACCCGAGATATTTTCGGATTATTTCCTGAATATTGATAAAGAATGGGTGATGGGTATTCGCTTTATAAGCAATCTTATTTTTGTTGGATTCTTTCAGCAAAATTCCGGCCTGAGTTAGATTATTAAGCTCTTTTCTAATGGCATTAGTAGATTCACCAAATTCATCCGCCAATCCTCGCAAGTGACTTCGGTTTTGGTCATTTACAAAAAACTTCACGAGAAGTCTCAGCCGTGTTTTAGAGGTAATAAGAGACTCAAGCATTAAAAATTAGATATAAAGCGAGTACCAAAGGTACTCATTTCAATAAATTGAAAAACAAATTTGTCGGAAAATTAAGCCAAAAAAATCCAGAATTAATCCTAAAGATTACCCCGATAAATGTTCTTTGGCTTTTTCCGAAACATTTTCCAAAACAGGTGGCCGCTTAAACCACTGAATGCACCAAGTACAAATCCAATCACAGCCGTTATCAATAAAATAGCCATCGCAGAATTTACTCCAAATAGCTCTCCCATTTTCTCAGGCAAATCACTTCCTGTAGAAAACTTCAAAAACAGAGCCAAAGAAGTCCAAGCCAACGCCATTCCAAAACCACCACCAAAGAAAGCTGCAAAGCTTCCAGGGTGCATCAATGCCCCAAGTAATGCTAGGGCTATCATTGCCCCAATATAGGATGTGGCGCCATTCACAAGAAGGACAACCACAAAGGAAAGAACCAAGAATGCTATAAATTTCATTGTTTTGGAGTCAGGTTGGTTTCAAATAAGATGTTTTCAGTTTGATTTGACTCTCTCAAATCAAAGTTGAGGTACTCCCCATTGGCCCATTTGGAAATAAAATTATCGTAATATTTTGATCCTGGATTCCCGGATTGACCTCCTGGATAGACCCCAAATGCCTTTATAGGTTCACCCAACTCCACGACCATTCGCCAACTTGCCCCTGCTCTGCTACTAGTTGCATTCAAAATACCCGAACCTCCACCGGTGTAGACATTCTTCACCGAGAAAGACTCAAATTGAGGTACCAAGTGCTGAATACTAGTCCTTTTATAATTTGCCCAGGCATAATCCCCCTCCTCATTTTCCCACTCTTTCATATCGGCCACCATTTCTTGAAAGGCTTTGTTGACATGAATCTTGGCTGTTTCAACTTCATCGGTCATTTTATTGTCAAAAAACTCACTCTCCGGATTCTCCCGCATCAATTTGACAGTTTGGTAGTAATTTGGACGTACTACCGGCACATTCCATTCTTCCCATTCCTTCCAAAGTTGATTGTAGGTCTTTCCCCACCAATTGTAAAAAAGCGTGGGTGCTTTCTGATTAGGGTCAGCATAAAAATCCCAGTCTTTCAACTCTTGCAAATATTTGGATGCTTTTTCATCTTGAAAATCTTGAGTTTCCAAAAGTTCGATCATTACAGGCAAGGCCTCGGCAGCATGAAGGTAATAATCGTCAAATTGAAGAGCCTTCATTTCCTCCACTGTTATGGAGTTTAACCTTCTCAACTCTCCGTTCAACCTTCGATTTCTGTAATGCTCGTAGCTATTGTCAAAGACATAATAAGGGTAAGAAGGATCCACGGGATGCTGATTAGCTGAAGAAACAAAACCGCGCTCTGGATTGAGGGTACTAGGGTTGTGCTCATTGGGAATATAAGCCTGCCATTCCATCTGCGGATCTGCTCCATCCATGAAGAATTTACCTTGACCCTCCCATTTGACAGGGAATTTACCCTGAATCCTCATGGCTATGTCCCCTTCCTTTGATGCAAAAACAAAGTTTTGTGCAGGAGCGGTGTAATGGTCTAAGGCATCCATGTAATCTTGGTGGTTTTTGGCCTTATTCATCTTCAAAAATGTAAGCTGCTCATTCGAACCCATGTGCACAGTCCATTTCAGCGAAAAGTTGACATCCTGACGGTCCGACCGGAAACTTCTATCATAAACTACCGGGCCATAATGAGTGTAGACTACGGTATCCATAAAGGTTTCCTCACCTTTTACCTTTATCTCTTCAATGCGGAAGGAACTCTCTCTCCATTCATCTCCATATCGATATCTACTTCTGCTATCATCTTCAAAAGTGATTTTGTACCAATCCCTGGCATCCTTGGTTGCGTTTGTCACTCCCCAAGCGATATTTTGATTAAATCCGGAAATCACCCCTAAAGCTCCTGGGAGCGTGGCTCCTTTGACAGAAAACTCCGGAGTAGTAAGTTGCATACTGTACCAAAGGGAAGGAAGATTCAGACTCAAATGTGGATCATTGGCTAGAATTGGGTTTCCGTTTTGAGTTTTGGAGCCGGAAACGGCCCAATTGTTTGACCCGACCCCGTCCTCTGGCTGTGGCAATGGATCGATGGTCAAAGCGTCATTTGGATAATTCAATGAGTCAGGCACATCAATAGATACAGGTGTAAAATCCCAAACCCGATCGGCTTCAATCACAGGGTCATTCTCTTCAGGAAACTCTGGGAAAAGAACATCTAATTTCTCCTGCCCAATAATCTTTCGAAGATTGGAGTATTGTAAATCTCTGTCACCCATCAGCATATCTGACATGTACTTTAGGAGCAGCAGAGATTTGTATGCGGACCATTTTTCAGGTCGATAATTTAGAATCTTGTATTCTACTGGTAGTCTTGCATCATCCAAACTTTCGACATACTGATTCACACCATCCGCGAAGGCATCAATCAATGGCATCATTTCTGGATGATTTTCTTTGACAAATTCATAGCCTAACTCTGCTCCGTAGGCGAGTCCTTTTCGACGGGTCATTCGGTCCAATTCCAAAGCCACCGGCCCTACAATTTCAGAAATACGACCTGCTGCAGCCATCGTCTGAAACTCCATTTGCCAAAGTCTATGCTTTGCTGTCACATAGCCTTGAGCCCGATAAAGATCTTCAGCATTGTCAGCAAAGATGTGAGGAATCAAATTCTCATCATAAACCACCTTTACCGTAGAATTTAGCCCAGCTAGTTCCAAATTTTCGGCAGCAAGATCATCTTCGCTGTACATGTTTTGCCAAAAACCAACATTCGGATCAAGAAGTGGCGCAAGTGGTGGCGCTGGTCCTAAGGGCTTTGAAGCGAAATATCCAAGAGAAAGGGTGATTAGCAATACGAGGATAAACCAGAAATACTTCATGAAATTCGGGTGTTTTAAAGATTGCCAATATAGCAAAATCAAAAATAGCTTCGACAGCTACTTATAAAAAAGCAAAACCCTGACTTTGGATAAAATCAGGGTTTTATTTGCTTTAAATCAATTCCTATTGAATACTGATTGGAAGTTTTAGCTTTTCCCAACGAATGACCAAGCCTGGCTCCTCGATATCAATTGCAAGGCGCTCTTGAGAGCTTTCTTCCCAAGATGGAGTTACCTCTACCCGCAATACATCCTGCTTTTCATCATACTGAAAATGCCCATGCTCCAAATCCCATTCACTATTAAAGATAACAGTCCAGGCTCCTGATTCTTTGGGGATGGTGAAAAGAGAATACTTACCTGCTTTGAGGCTTTGGCCTTCAACTGTCATATCCTCAGAAAGATCTACAAAAGTCGCCTCGTTGGCACCGGTACGCCAAACTACATTATAGGGAACCAAGTCACCCCAAACGGTTCTTCCTTTTACCGCAGGAGATCCATATTGCACCTTGAATGCCTTTCCGGCTATTTGCCCTTCTTTGACTTCTAGTGGACTTGGTCGAGATTCAGCTTCAGAGGATTCAGATACTTCCATTGAATCCATCTCCTCGGAACTTTCCTCTTTCGAGCCTCCACAGGCTACCATGACCATCGTAATCAACATTGCAAAAGGAAAAACGTATCGTTTCTTCATCATATTATTTGGTTGGAGTTTTCGTTAAAACAAAGCTACAAAATCCTTGCCTGATCTTTTATCAAAGGTTTTGCAGCAAATAAGTAAAATCATTTTGTTTTTGCATCACATTTGCTGCTATACGGTTTCGCCAAGCCCAAAGTTGGGTGGCGCGCTAATAAAAATCAAAATTTGATTCATACTTTTACACACCTTATGAGATATTTTGCTTGGCTGCTTTTTTTCGTTTCCCTGCTGATATTCGGCAGTGTGTATGTCAGACCAGGTGATTTCCAGTATGTTGGCCTCATTCCCTTTTTTATTCCCCTCATTTGGCTAGCCAATCTTTTTTTGTTCTTGATTTTAGCATTGAGTTGGAAAAAATCTGCTTTAATTCCGCTTTTTGCATTAGCAATAGGGTATCGATTCGCTGAAATCACTGTGCAATGGAACCTAACCGATGATAGTAAGCAAGGACTAAGTGTGCTGAGTTATAATGTTCACCTCTTTGACTACAAGCGAAGAATCGGAGGTGAGTTTGATCCTAATATCTTTTCTTGGATTCAGGAGCACCCAGCACAGATCAAGGTATTTCAGGAGTTTTATCAGGACTACACCTCTCCCTCCCGCAATGCCGTGAATTTACTGGGAAAGGAGAATGACAAGGAGATTTACTACGAAATCATCGAAGGAAGACCTGACAGGAGATCCTATGGACTCGCTATCAGTTCTGCCTTACCCATAGTCAACCAAGGGAAGGTGTTTGATAATAAAAAAACCAATGGGGCGATTTTCGCAGATGTCCTCTACCAAAAAGACACGATCCGAATCTACAACTGCCATCTAGAGTCCATGAAAATCAACTCTGAAAATCTAGATGATCTCGAGGGTGTTAGAGCCAATTATCGACAAACTCTCAAAAAACTTCATCAAGGCAGTCTTTACCGGAGTCAGCAACTTGACGTTTTGGAGCAACACATCATTAACTCGCCCCATCCGATCATTTTGATGGGAGACTTAAATGAAATCCCCTATTCCAATAGCTATTTTCGATTGAGTCGAAATTTGAACAATGCCTTTGAGGACGCCGGAAAAGGATTTGGATTCACTTACAATCGGGTACTATTTTTCCTCCGCATAGATCATATTTTCTCCTCTCCAAATCTGAAAGCGACCCAATTTGACACTCATCGAGAAGTAGATTATTCGGATCATTATCCTGTTTCAGCGACTTTTCAATTGATAGATTAAGTCTCAGAGTTTTGTTTTCCTTCCCAAACGCGCTTCATGGGAATGAGAAGTAGCGGTAGTAGCATCAAGTCAGCCAAGAGCGCAAAAACCAAGGCACAACTAATGAGTACTCCGGAGTAAAAAGTCACTCCAAAATCACTCAATACAAACAAGACAAATCCCGACACCAAGACTACGGTAGTCAGCAGAATGGCTTTTCCCGTCTCTAAAAACGTCCGCTTCATGGCGTAAAAGAAACTTCTACCGGAGCCTAGTTCAAGTCTGAATCTTGTCATAAAATGAATGCTGTCGTCTACAGCAATCCCAAATGCCACCGTGAATAAAATAGCGGTAGTCAACTTGAATTCTATACCCAAAAAGTACATCACTGCGAGCATTAAAAGAAGTGGAATCACATTTGGGATTAAAAGCAAAAATGAAATCCGCCAAGAGCGGAATAATATCCCTGCGATAAGCCCTACCAACAAAAATGCTACCCCTAGGCCCCTCGCCATCTGCCAGGTGACCGACTCATGACCCTGATCAATCAAAAAAGCAGTGCCTGTCCATCTTGTTTTCAAAAGTGATGAGTCCAGTTCAGATTGGATAAACCGATCTAGCTCAGATCTCAAGTTTCGCATCTTATAACTTCCGAAGTCTGGCAATCTTCCACTGATTCGAGAAATTCTCCCAGTCGAATCGATGAGTCCTTCTACCAATTCGCCGCTGCCTTGCCTCAAAATCCGCTGCATACGGATAAATTGACCACGACTTGGAAACCGAAACGCATCCACATCACCCTGATTTTGAGCCTGATTAAGGGTTTTTGTGAGTGTGATGGGAGATATAAATTTATTTTCTCCAAAAACCTCATTCAATTCCTCTTCCAGCTTTTGGACCTGCTGAAGAACTTCATAATCCCAAAATGTATCAGCCTCCGTCCCTAGCTCCAAGGAAAGCTCGAAAGGATTTGATCCCCCAAACTCACTGTCAAAATATCCAAAGTCCTCTCGAATGGGATGGTCAAAAGGTAAGTTATCGAGCAAGTATCCATTAATTGGAATTCTCATTCCTAAAAAAACCGCAATGATACTCATCGCCAGAAAGCCAAACCCAATAACTTTTCTTCGCTTTAAAATCAGGGAAAAGAATGTTCGCAAACTGACAACCCGTTTGGCTTTCAAAGGCCTGGCATTTAAGCTTTTGCTTACCAAATAAAGGAGTCCCGGGCTAATTCCTATCACCGCCAAAAAGATCATGAAAATCCCTATTGCAGTGGTCAATCCAAAATCCTGAAGAGCCGGAATGGAAGTGAACCAAAGGGAAAAGAATCCTAGGGCAGTGGTCATCATGGTCAACAGTACCGGAATAAAAAGCTGCTTATAGGAATGTCTAATCGCTTCCTTTTGATCTGTATCGGCTTGAAGCTTCTTGACCAAATGAACAAAAAAGTGAATCAACGCACTGAGCCCAACTATCAGGAAAATGGTTGGTTGCATGACAGACATTAAGGCTAAGGGCTTTCCCATCCAAAGAATCACACCAAAAGCCCACAAAACCCCAATCAAGAGAACCACAAAAGGAATCACCACTCCCCACCAGGATCGAAATAACAAGGTCAGGATCAAGAGCATGACCACCAAACTAATGGCAAAGAAAAATCCGAACTCGGATTGCATCAATTTTACGAAATCTCCCTGAGTTTGAATTTTACCGGCAACGGCTCTTAGTTTTAATTCGGACTCATCGATTTCCTCACGAATAGCCTGGTAAAGCACATCCCCAGCCTCCTTACTCATCCCTGTTTTATTTTTTACAAGCAAAAGCAAGGCATTGCCATCCTCAGAAATCAAACTTCCTGCAAGCTGACTTTTAGGTAAGGTTAAGTTAACCCGACTTTCATCCCAAGTGACTACCTGTCTAAACTGAACTCCAAAAGCTCCAATTCGAGGCTCTCTTAGGTCTAAAACTGAAATGGTAGTATCCACTCCTTCCAAGACCTTAATTTGAGATTGTAGACTTTCGAAATTCGAAAGAAATTCAGGCTGCCAGAGTTCTTGGTCATCATTTTCAAAAGCAAGAAGAAGGTAATCATTGTCCCCTCCGAAAATATCTGCGTAACTCTTATAAAAGCTCAGCGCTTCATTATCCTGCGGAAAAAACTGTTCAAAATCATAATCAAACTTTGGAACGGGTCGCCAAATCAACAGAATGAGGGTAAAAAGTCCTGAAAGCGTGAGAAATATGTTTGATTGTTTTTTTGAAAACATTCTGAAATGCTGGTCCAAATCTCTGACAAGTATAAGCAGAAAGCTTCACCTTTGTTTGTAGAGATTCAGATTTTCCGAGGAAGCTATTATCTTGTATCAATATTTAAAACTTGAAGCAAAGACCATGAAGCAGTATCACGATTTGATGCAAAAGATTTTGGATGAAGGGACAAAGAAAACGGACCGAACAGGTACAGGAACCTTGAGTATTTTTGGTCATCAGATGCGATTTGACCTATCTGAAGGCTTTCCTGTGGTGACTACAAAAAAACTGCACCTTCGTTCCATCATCATCGAGCTTCTTTGGTTTTTGAGAGGAAGTACAAATATTGATTGGCTGAAAGAAAACGGAGTATCCATCTGGGACGAATGGGCGGATGAAAATGGAGACCTCGGCCCTGTCTATGGATATCAGTGGCGTCACTGGCCTGATGGCAAAGGCGGTGAAATCGATCAAATCAAGAAACTCGTAGAGCAAATCAAGAATAAGCCGGATAGTCGTAGACATATCGTCAGTGCTTGGAATGTAGCCGATGTAGACAATATGGCTCTTCCGCCTTGTCATACCCTTTTCCAGTTTTATGTGGCGGACGGAAAGCTTTCCTGCCAACTTTATCAAAGAAGTGCAGATGTTTTCTTGGGAGTACCTTTCAATATTGCTTCGTATGCGCTTTTCACCATGATGCTAGCGCAAGTATGTGACCTCGAGCCAGGAGACTTCGTTCATACTTTTGGAGATGCTCATCTTTATCTGAATCATCTTGAGCAAGCCAAACTCCAACTAAGCCGGGACCATAGGCCTCTCCCTACGATGAAAATAAACCCAGACGTGAAGGATCTTTTTGCTTTCAAGTACGAAGATTTCGAATTGGTGAATTATGATCCGCACCCACATATCAAAGCTCCTGTGGCAGTCTAATTAAGAATCTCGTGCAATGCTAAATCTACAAAGAGAGACACTAATCGATAGCTATATCAGCTCCTATAATCAAAAGGATGTGAAGGGAATGCTAAAACCTCTTCATAAAGATGTAATCTTTGAAAATTATACAAATGGAGAGATAACTCACAGTACCCAAGGAATTGATGAATTTGAAAAGCAAGCTATTCAAGCCTTGGATTTTTTTGAAACCCGGGAACAATCACCGGAAAAATATATTCACCAGGCACGTTACACTGAAGTTCACTTGAAGTATCATGCCATTCTTGGGAAAGATTTTCCGGATGGAAGCTTGAAAAAAGGTGAAGAAATCAACCTGAAAGGCAAATCAGTTTTCACATTTAAAGATGGATTGATTTCAAAAATTCAAGATTACTCTTAAAATAAAAAAGGCTGTCAAATTCGATGACAGCCTTCTTTTTTGGGATTATCTTAGTCTTCTAACTCATATTTGAGCGTCCTTCCTTTTTCTACAGCAGGCAGTCCCTCTGTCATCCAAAGTGGAGCTGGTGCACCTTTCAGATAATGGTCAAAGAACTGACTTAGTCGAATAGATAGATCCTTTCGATTTTTGCGTTGACGAAGGTTATGATCCTCTCCATTGTACTGTAAAAGCCATGCAGGCTGATTCAGTCTTTTCAAAGCCATAAACATTTCAATCCCCTGGTACCAGGGCACTGCTCCATCTTCATCATTGTGCATGATCAATACCGGTGTCTGTACTCTATCCATGAAGAATAGTGGAGAGTTTTCGATGTAGTAAATCGGCTTTTCCCAAAGCGTACCACCAATTCTTGACTGGGTCTGCTCATATTGGAACATTCGGCTCATCCCTGTTCCCCAACGAATTCCGCCGTAGGCAGAGGTCATATTTACCACGGGAGCACCTGCTCCTGCTGCCTTGAACATATTCGTTTGGGTAATCAAATAAGCAACTTGATAGCCTCCCCAACTCTGACCTTGAATGGCCATATTATCCGCATCCACAAATCCTTTTGCCACAATAGATTGTACACCTGGAATGATACAGTTGTAGGCACTAGGTCCCGGAAGTCCTAAATCGTATTTGATATCTGGCACAAATACCACATAATCATTGCTTACGAAATAAGGAATATTGATTGTGGAAGCAGAAGGTGCAGGAGAACGATAATTATGCAATCCATCACTGTTTCGCTCATAGAAATATACCATCATTGGATACTTCTTGTTCGAGTCAAAATACTCTGGCTTGTAGAGCAATCCTTGCAGTGGGGTACCATCATTGGCTAAATAATCTACCAACTCCACGCTGCCCCATTTGACCTGACTTTGCTGAGGATTCAGGTTTGACACCTTTTTCATATCCTTCAATTTCAAATCTGTGATATACAGGTCGGGACTTTCCTGATAGGTGCTTCTCTGAATTACCAAATGATCGCTCACTTTCGCTTTATTCAATCCATAGTATCTGTGTGGAGTCATCAAAACTTCTGAAAGCGTTTGTCCAGAATAATCTCCCTTGTACATTCCGGATTCCTTGGTAAGCTCGTTGAATGCAGTTAGATACAATTCAGATTTCGGATCAATAAATCGCTCTTCAAGATCCAAAGATTGACGTCTAAATGTGATCTTATTCTTTCTTCCCTCGCCTTTCGTAATATTCAGAGCTGCAGTGGGATTACGTGGATCAATCTTCCATACATCATAACGATCGTTAATCAAGATAGCCGCATCTCCTGCCATCCAGCCTCCAGTACCATATGAACCTGGTAGGGATGGAGAATCATGGAGTTCTTCATAGAATGGCACATCCAACGCCTTCGTCAGATTGATTCGCTTTTTATTTGCGACATCAAAAGCGACCCAAGAACTGTCCCGAGAGCCATACCAAGTGATGAATTTTCCTTCCGGAGAAAGACTTGGATAGCCTGGCACATCTTTCTCAATCAATGTCCGTTCACCCGTCTCGAAATCCACCAAGTAAATGTCTCTACCAATCTGAATATTCCAGCTGTATTCTCGACGATACGGACTATCTGTCCATGCGATTGCCGTGGTATTTTCTACTTTGCTAGGCAAAATCAGATTTTGAATCTCGCGGTCTTCCAGCTGATGGATCTGCTTTGAAGAAATATCCATCACCGCTTTGTATGCTCTTTTTTCCTCTCTCGACTTGTTTCTCAATTGCATAGGTTGGATTTCAGCATCCTGCCAGCCCCAGATATCCAAGCTTACTCGGTCTTCATCCAGAATGGTGGTGTCGCTTTCGTATGCAAAGTCCAAGTAATCATTGGTCACTCCGAAGAAGAGTAACTTTTCATCCTCTGAAAACACGATCGATTCATCCTGACTGATTCTAGCATCAGATAAAATTCCTTGAGAATTTTCATCGGCTATTTTTTCGAGGTTTTGAGAAGCTGTTTGATAAAGCATCAAGGAGTAATAGGGCTTTTCAGCTTTGGTAGAATCGTCTGTGGTCACAAATGCCAAAAACTTAGATGCTGGAGAAAACTTCATCCTAGAATACTCAGTGAAGCCTTCATGAATGCTAGTTTCCTCTCCAGTATGAAGGTTGAGCAGGTGAATGGATGCATTATCTAAGGTATCTTCTGTTGCCAAGACAAATTGAAGAAAGTCTCCATTTGGCGAAAAACCGTAGCTCTTTACCCGGTCGAATTCATACTTTTTCGAGCCATCCAAGGATCGAACCAATAATTTTGTTCCGTCAGTTTTCTTTGGCTTCTCAGCTTTTGCCGTTGAGTCTGCAGGGTCCTTTTTCGCAGGTTTTTCCTTTTCAAAATGAATAGCAATCCAACTTCCGGACTTTTCAGGAATGGAAAATGATTTGACCTCCGCTAGCTTTTCGATGGAGCCTTTAGCCAAATCATAGATGAACAAGCTATCCTTAGGCATTTCATCCTTTTTGGTCTTTTTAAGCTTCAAAACACGAACCGAGTCATACTGTGGCTCTATTTTCCCCACGGCAAAAGCATCGTCAGGAGAGAAATTCCAGCCTGATGCACGAGGGATAATCATTTTTTTGGAGGGATCCCGATAGGGCATCAACTCCAGTCTTGCATCCCCTTCTTGAGGTGAGATCATATATCCTACCCACTTCCCATCTTTGGTAATGCGGTCAGAAGATAGGCTCTCCCATCCGTCATAGTCCGCATGAGTCAGAGAGCGTTTTTGCTGAGCGTGCCCTTCTAGACTCAGAAAAAGCAGCAAGAAAACCCCTGCCGCAATTATTCTACTTTTAATCATCATATAATAATCAATTATTTAGCGTAATTTCTTGACTGATAAATCCTCCACGCGTGGAAGACAGTTTGATTTTTCCGGTGACTTCTTCATCCATTTTTACTTCCACCCGGAAGGTCACTTTTTTTGTCTCTCCTTTCCCTGTATGTCCTGCATAAATTGTTTTATCGTAAAGCTCAGGAGATGTGATTTTCACTTTGGCATTTTCATACCCTTCCATCAGTTCCTTATCAAACTCCAGCGAGACACGATCTTCCTGAACAATCTTAACCAATTTGGCTTGCTCAAGGGCAACAGGCAATCCACCTACATTGGTCCAAGAAAGCGAAACCTCAAATACCCCATCGGATATTTTTTTGACCTCTGGAGTCTCTACTTTCAACTCAGGTAATCGTTGAGCCATAGCCAAATTGAACAAGGCTTGTTTTCTAGCCCAATCCTCAAGTTGCCAAGGTGGACCATTTTGTCCAAAGAATTTAGGATGAAAACCTCCAATCTCTACTTCGCCCAATTCAGGATGGGTGAAAGGTGTCCAAGATTTAAATCCACGGCCTCCGTTTTCCTCTTCATCCCATACAAGACCATCATAGTCATCATAGACCCCATCCCCATTATAATCTTTCATAGCCCCGTTGTTCCAGAGCTCATCACCATACCAAATGCTTCCGAAATAAAAGTAGCCAAAGTCAGGACCATGACCGAAAAGCGGAGAAGGCTTGAGTGGATCACCTGTCAATCGATTGACTTTGTAGCGAGTAGAATAAGTCTCGTAGACATCTCCAGCCCATGGATAGGCCGTATAGGAAAGTCCAAGCTCATCCATTTCCTTGTAAATCGCCAAGTCTTCAGGATACATTCGCTCCTCACTTTTGGAAGTGGATGGTGGACGAAGGTGCATGGGAACACGTGTATCCATGGAGTTGACCACAGAAATATTGGGATGGCTTAGAATCCACAATACAGTAGAGCGGGTTTCTGCTTCACTTAATGGGTATTGACCGGCACCATATTGAGTGTAGCCTCTTCCTGTAAGGTCTCCTCCGATATCCGGACGCCAATTTTCAGGGTAATTTCTATGAAGGTCCAAGCCTCCTACCCCATCTTCATTGTAATCTCCATCTCCATCATTGTCGATTCCTTCGGTGAAAACTAAATAATCACCTTGGCCGGCAAAAACACGCTTCATCAGCTTGCCGGATGGATGGTCGGGATTCACGATATAATTTGCTTTTTTCTTTTCCTCCTCCGTAGCGGCCATTTTGCGCATTTGATATATGATCCCATCTCCATCAAGATCTTCCTCGGGATCTTCGTCCACCAAACCATCTCTATCATTATCATGAGGTCTCACGGTGCTTCTGTTTCTCTGAGCCGAAAAAAGATAAAGGTTGGAACCGTCCGGGTTATTTTGTGGTCGGAGATAAATTGCTTTGGTGTCAATCAGATGAGTGATCTCTTCGTCCTTTCCGTAGTTTTCCAATAGGTGCTTGGTCAGCCAAAGAATAGATTCTGAGGAAGTGATTTCACCTGAATGTCTCCCTCCTTCGAAATAAGCAGCAGGCTTATCGGTATCCTTCCCTGTCTCCTTATTCGTGATCGTCATTTGGTAAATGGGCCTACCTTCAAATGAATAGCCGATCACATATAAATCTGTGATTTCTGGAAAGGCTGCGGCCCATTTTTCGTACCAATGGTACATCACATCAACAGTGTGATACTTATCAAAAGTAAGTTGGTCACCAGGGGTATATTCCACTTCAGGGAAAACCTCCTTTTTGAAAAAAGAAGGACCATGGCGTTCACCAGATACAGTGTAGTATTTTCCTTTTGAGTCTTTTTCAGGATAGGCTTTATCCTTTCGGAACTCCTTGACTTGGGCAAATCCCTGCCCTAAACCAAAAAAGGCTAAGAGTAAAAGTGTGAGTTGCTTATACATATTGGTGGCATTTTATTACTTGGCTAAGGTAAAAAAGCCAAGAAATCGATTCACCACCGTTTAAAAAAAATGTAGGAGAATTATTCTTTTCGAATTGTCAATTCGAAAGTCGTCGAATTGTAAGTTGGGTATCCTGGCACAGCCTTGCAAGCAGGCAATTTCCTGATTAAATAATCCATCCGCTCTTGCGTACCTTTATCCAATTCAGTTATGAACTCATAACCACTGACTTTTCCTCTAAAATCCACCTTGACCAAGACCTTCACCTCTTCATACTCTCTTGACTTTTTGGTGCGGAACAAAAATGGCGAGTAAGAGTCAATCATATCTAAGGTATACTCTGGCCAAACCCAACTAGAAGCAAGATCGCGAGCAATCTCTTTTTCCTTCACTGTCAAAGGCAAATAGGTCACTTCTTCGGAAGATACTATCTCCGCCTCTAAGTTTTCATAGGCTAAATTTCTGAAACTAACCTTATTGTAATTTACTTCAGCTTTGGAGACAATGCTTGCTGCCTGTGCGCTTGAAGGTTGAATTGGGTGAACACTAATCAATGTTACACTTAAAAACGCTACAAAAATCTTGATGGATAGGGCTGTTTTAGTCATGATTTTTAAAGGATTGCTCAAAAATACATTAAATTTTTTTTCGAATACAATTTTTTGCATTTTAAATTTTAGAAAGCCCAAACAAAAAAGTCCTGCCACCGGCAAGACTTTTTTCAGAATATAAACCCAAATATAACTTTAGAGATTAAAAGTCCGATTTTTAGCTGAAAATTCGGATTTTATTAATCACTTCAAAATTAAAAATAATCAAAAGCAATTAAATCCAAATTTTTTAAACGTATTCAAATCGGCTACAAATAAAAAATAAAATCGATTCAATTACAAATTGAAAAAATAATTTTGCATTATTTTGAACAATCTCTAATTTACAAGCAGTTTCGTTAAAAATCATCTAAAAACTATCTAAAAAGATGGACAAAAATTCAGATATCGATAATATAGATTTAAAAATTATCTCCTTACTCAATGAGGACGCAAAGACTCCCTACACCGAAATAGCCAAAAAAGTCTTTGTCTCATCCGGGACGGTTCACGTCAGGATGAAAAAGCTAGAGGATATGGGGATTGTGAAAAGTGCCACCTTAAATATAAACTTCACCAAACTTGGATATGACATCGCGGCTTTTTTGGGAATCTACCTGGAGAAAAGCTCCCTCTACGACACCGTCATTGAGCGACTCAAAGAGATATCTGAAGTTGTCAGCGCCTATTATACCACAGGCAACTATTCCATTTTTGCAAAAATCATCTGCCGAGATACCAACCACCTCAGAATGGTTCTGGACAAAATTCAAAAGGTAGAGGGCATAGACAGAACAGAAACCTTGATCGTTCTTGAAGAAAGTATCAATCGCCCGATTCAATTTTTCGATAAAGAAACAAAATAAAAATACTATTTGGACTAAATCTAAATAAAAAACTATCCTGTTTAAAAGCCTCTATTGGGGCTTTTTTTTATTTTTATTTAAACTGAATTTCAGCGTTTTTCTGCTCATTTTCATTGACAAACAGCATCCCTGATAGAATTTTCGTATAACCGGGAACATTATATTTTGATTATAAGTTGTACCTTCGCAAGCAAAATGTAATTAGTCTAAATAACTCGCCCCATGAGCAAAGACAATCAGATTTTAGAAGAGTTTACATCCAAAGAATATGAGCACGGCTGGTCCGTCAATTATGAAGCAGATGAAGCTCCTTTAGGCCTTAATGAAGAAATTATACGATGGATTTCCGCCAAAAAAGAAGAGCCTCAATGGCTTTTGGATTGGCGCTTGAAAGCTTTTCGCGCTTGGGAGGCTATGGAAGAGCCTGAATGGGCTAACGTCACCTACCCAAAGGTGGATTTCCAAAAGCTTCGATACTATTCAGCTCCTAAGCAAACCAAAAAGCCAAAATCATTGGACGAAATCGATCCTGAGTTATTGGCCATTTATGAGCGCTTAGGGATTTCATTGAATGAGCAAAAAAGGCTTCAGGGAATTGCAGTCGATGCAGTCTTGGATTCCGTGTCTGTAGCAACCACTTTCAAAGGCACACTTGCCAAGTTGGGAATCGTATTCTGCTCCTTTAGCGAAGCAGTAAAAGAACATCCCGAACTGGTGAAGAAATACTTGGGATCAGTAGTTCCCATGACAGATAACTATTATGCTGCTTTGAATTCAGCAGTATTTTCTGATGGATCATTTTGCTACATACCGAAAGGAGTCAGATGTCCGATGGAGCTATCCACCTACTTCCGTATCAATGCTGCCAATACAGGACAGTTTGAGCGAACTTTAATTGTAGCCGAGGACGAGTCTTACGTATCGTATTTGGAAGGCTGTACTGCCCCACAAAGAGATGAAAATCAACTTCATGCTGCCGTTGTAGAAATTTATGCAGGAGCACATGCTGAAGTAAAATACTCAACCGTACAGAACTGGTTCCCTGGAGACAAGGATGGAAAAGGCGGAATCTACAACTTCGTAACGAAGCGTGGAATCTGTGCCGGAGATCATTCTAAAATTTCTTGGACTCAGGTGGAGACTGGTTCTGCTGTGACTTGGAAGTATCCTTCTTGTATCCTTAAAGGAGACAATTCAATCGGTGAATTTTACTCTGTAGCTGTCACAAACAACATGCAGCAAGCTGATACAGGAACAAAAATGATCCATATCGGCAAGAATACTAAATCACGAATCGTATCGAAAGGTATTTCTGCAGGTAAATCTCAAAACTCCTACCGAGGACAGGTTCAAGTGATGAAACGTGCTTCCAACGCACGGAATTTTTCACAGTGTGATTCATTATTGATGGGTGATCGATGCGGAGCTCATACCTTCCCATACATTGATATCCAAAATCCAAGTGCCAAAGTAGAGCATGAGGCTACTACTTCTAAAATTGGAGAAGATCAAATTTTCTACTGTAATCAGCGTGGTATCAGCACAGAAGATGCAGTAGCCTTGATCGTCAATGGATACGCCAAAGAAGTATTGAATCAACTTCCTATGGAGTTTGCGGTAGAAGCTCAAAAGCTTCTTGCCTTGACCTTAGAAGGATCAGTAGGTTGATCCAGTAAAACCATTAGAAATAACACAACTATGCTAACGATAAAAAATCTGCATGCCGCAGTGGAAGGCACGCCTATTCTCAGAGGAATCAATCTCGAAGTAAAACCAGGTGAGGTTCACGCTATCATGGGACCAAATGGTTCTGGCAAATCTACGCTTGCTTCTGTTTTAGCAGGACGGGAAGAATATGAGGTTACTGAAGGAGAAGTAATTTTCAAGGGAAAAGATCTATTAGACTTGGCGCCGGAAGACCGTGCTAGAGAAGGAGTCTTTTTGGCATTTCAATACCCGGTAGAAATCCCCGGAGTATCTTCTACCAACTTCCTAAGAACAGCCCTAAACCAAGTACGTGAATATCGTGGTCAGGAGCCTTTGGACGCAGTAAAGTTTCTTTCCTTGATGAAGGAGAAAATGAAATTGGTTGAGATTGACCAAAAATTGCTTAGCCGTTCGCTCAATGAGGGATTCTCTGGAGGAGAAAAAAAGAGAAACGAAATTTTCCAAATGGCAATGCTAGAGCCCACGCTTTCCATTTTGGATGAAACAGACTCTGGTCTCGATATCGATGCACTTCGAATCGTATCGAATGGCGTCAACAAGCTGAAAAGCGCTGACACTGCTACTATCGTAGTAACTCACTACCAAAGGCTGTTAGAATACATTGTCCCTGATTACGTGCACGTGTTGTACAAAGGACAAATCGTCAAGTCAGGTACAAAAGACCTTGCGCTCGAACTGGAAGCGAAAGGGTATGACTGGATCAAAGAAGAAGTAGACGCTGCTGTATAAATCAATAAACATGAGCACTTTAGTAAAAGAAGATTTATTTGAGAATTTGCTTGAAAGCGCTCCCGCTAACTTCACGGAAGCCAGACAGACAGCGAAAAACTTATACCTAAAATCAGGTCTTCCTGCTCCAAAGGAAGAAGAGTATAAATTCACCGGAATCACCAAAAAGCTTGAAAAAAGCCTAGATAATTACAATCAAGCTAATCAGCTTTCGGTAGAAGAAAACCTGATCAAAGAATCTGTTTTTCAAGGATTTGAGGGAGATGTTTTGGTTTTTTCCAATGGAAAATTCCTTCAGGAAATGTCCTCCACTATCGAAGGCCTTGAAGTTTCTGATATTCTATCAAGCTCAGCGGAGATCGGTTCTATTGCCAAAGCAGAAAAAGATGCCTTTGCAGCTCTAAATCAAGCGAGCTTTTCAGGAGGAATCAGCATCAAAGTCCCTAAAAAGACCAAAATTGAAAAGCCCATCTTGCTGCTCTCTTTCAATGGAGCAAATGACGGGCAGGTTATCACGCCTCGATTCTGGATAGAAGTGGGTGATTTCTCAGAGGTTACTTTCCTAGATCAAAGTATCAGTATGGGAGAGGAAGCTTACTTTGTAAACAAAGTAGTTGAAATCAAAGGAGGACTAAACTCCCACATCAATTACTACAGACTACAAAACGAATCCAATCAGGCGATTGAGATCAGCAATATTGAGACAGATATTCAGTCTGATGCCCGATTTACTTCTGTGAATATTTCTCTTTCCGGAGATATGGTTAGAAATAACCTTAGCCTAAACCTTCTCGGCAGCAACTCGGAAGGAAATATGTACGGGATTTATTTGCTGAACGGAAAAACGCATGTAGATAATCATACCAATGTGGACCATACGATTCCGCATGCTGAGTCAAATGAGATGTATAAAGGTATTTTTGATGCTCAGTCCAGAGGAGTTTTCAACGGAAAGATTTTCGTAAGACAGGACGCACAAAAAACCAATGCATTCCAACAGAATAATAATGTCCTTCTTTCAGATGATGCCATTGTGAATACCAAACCACAACTGGAAATTTGGGCAGATGATGTTAAATGTTCCCATGGCTGTACGGTAGGTCAACTTGATGAAGAGGCTCTGTTTTATCTACAAGCTCGAGGGATCGGTAAGGTCCAAGCCAAAGGATTGCTTTTATATGCTTTTGCTGGAGAAGTGATGGAGAAAATTGAGGAAGAAAGCTTTAAAAACCATGTTGTCGGGCTGATCCAAGATCGTCTAGGCAGCAAATTCTAACAATACATGAGTTTTGATTTGGAAAAAATCAGAGGCCTGTTCCCTGTGCTTCACCAAGAAGTACATGGCAGGCCTTTGGTTTATTTTGATAATGCAGCCACTACCCAAAAGCCTCAGGCAGTTCTTGATGCTTTGAGGAATTACTACGAACACGACAATTCCAATATTCACCGAGGTGCGCACACCTTAGCAGATCGAGCAACACGCCATTACGAGGCTACTCGAGAAAAAGTCAAGGACTTTATCAATTCACGAGAGTCTGCTGAAGTAATTTTCACTAAGGGTACCACCGAAAGCATCAACTTGGTCGCTCAGACTTTTGGAAGAAAGTTTATCGGAAAAGATGACGAAATCATTATTTCCACCATGGAGCACCACTCCAATATTGTGCCTTGGCAGATGCTGTGTGAAGAAAAGGGAGCCAAACTTCGAGTGATTCCCATTCAAGAAAATGGAGAAATTGTCTTTGAGGAATTTGAAAAGCTGCTTAACCCAAAGACAAAACTCGTCAGCATCGTTCACGCTTCCAATGCCCTAGGCACGATCAATCCAGTCAAAAAAATCATCCAGTCAGCTCATGAAATTGGAGCTAAAGTGCTTTTGGATGGAGCCCAGTCTACTTCGCATTTAGAAATTGATGTGCAGGAACTAGACTGTGATTTCTTAGCCTTTTCGGCTCATAAGCTTTATGGACCTACTGGACTAGGCGTATTGTACGGGAAGCGGGAGATTCTGGAAGAAATGCCTCCCTTCCTTGGTGGTGGTGAAATGATCAAAGAAGTCAGCTTTGAAAAGACCACTTACAATGAAATCCCTTTCAAATTCGAAGCGGGGACGCCCAATATTGCCGATGTAATCGCATTTGGCCAGGCGCTGGATTTCATTCAGTCCCTTGGCAAAAAGCAGATCAAAGCGCATGAAGATAATCTTCTGAGCTATGCAAATCAGCTTACCAAAGATATAAAAGGCTTCATTCCGGTAGGGACTGCAGCGGACAAAGTTTCGGTCCTTTCTTTTAATATTCAAGGTATGCATCCTTTTGACCTAGGGCAAATGCTGGATGCGAGAGGAATCGCCGTGAGGACAGGGCATCACTGTACACAACCTTTGATGCATCGATTTGGAATTGAGGGAACTGTACGGGCTAGTTTTGCTGTTTACAACACCAAATCTGAAATCGAAAATATGGCGGAAGGAATCGCCAAAATTGCTAGAATCAAAAACAAATGAGTAGCATCAGTACCTTACAAGACGAAATTGTATCAGAGTTTGAAATCCTCGGTGAAGATCGGGAATCTACCATTTTTTATATCATGGAGTTAGGTGAAAAGCTACCTCAATTTCCAGCTGATGAACAAAAAGACGAGAACTTGATCAAAGGATGTCAATCCAAGGTTTGGTTGATCGCAGACGAGGAGAATGGGAAGGTCAGATATTTCGCTGATTCTAACACTGATATTACCAAGGGATTGATTTCACTGTTGATTCGCGTATTGGATAATCGCAGCCCAGAGGAAATCATTCAGGCAGATTTGAATTTTATCGACCGAATAGGAATGGGAAGTATCATCGGAAGCCAGCGTTCAAATGGACTGGCATCTATGATCCAACAAATGAAACGCTATGCGCTAGCGTATCAAACAAAATTGAACGCCTAACATGGAGGAAACCAAAACACAGACAAAAGAAAAGGTAATACAAGCCATCAAGCAGGTCTATGACCCTGAAATACCCGTAGATGTCTATGAGTTAGGCTTGATCTATGAGATCACCGTGTACCCGGTCAACAATGTGTATGTCTTGATGACTCTTACCTCACCGAATTGTCCCTCGGCGGAATTTATTCCTTCTGAGGTAAAGAATAAAATACAGCAGATTCAAGGTATCAACAATGTAGAAGTAGAGGTGACTTTCGATCCCCCCTACTCACAGGACATGATGTCAGAAGCTGCCAAACTTGAATTAGGATTTCTGTAAGTTTCAAATAATAAGTAAAGAATATGTATCCAGAAGAATTAATCGCACCGATGCGTGCAGAATTGACAGACGTCGGATTCGAAGAGTTCCGTACAGCTGATCAGGTAAGCGAGCACCTTAGCTCTGAGCATAAGGGTACCACCTTCGTGGTTATCAATTCAGTATGTGGTTGTGCAGCCGGAGCTGCAAGACCAGGTGTACGATATGCATTGGATAAGGCTGCAAAAAAGCCTAGTACACTTGCCACGGTTTTCGCTGGAAATGATCGCGATGCCGTCAATAAAATTAGAGAAATTGTATTGCCTTACCCTCCCTCTTCTCCAGCTATGGCCTTGTTCAAAGACGGAGAATTGGTACACTTCATTGAGCGTCACCATATCGAAGGTAGAAACGCCCAGATGATCGGAGACCATTTAGTCGAAGTTTTCGAACATTTTTGTGATTAAAATTAGCCCTTCGGGGCTTTTTTTACGTTTGGCAAAAAAGATATACCTCAGAATAAAAAACTGTCCGTATATCACCTTGCAAAAAAGCCTTCCAACCAAGTGAAGAATACCAAAACAGGCCCTTATCCTTTAGCACAATCAAAATACACCAAGTGTAAATAATCCTAAATAAAATAGGGGATTTTGTTAACTTATGGGCGATTATCAAGTTTTTGAAAGTAGTAATCCAAAAATAAACCTATATGTCTGAATCCGTAAAGCTGTCCTATAACGGACAAGATTTTGAATTTCCTGTCACAGTGGGAACCGAAAACGAACCTGCTATTGACGTTGCCAAGCTTCGAGGCTCAACTGGCTTAATCACCCTAGATCCAGGTTACAAAAACACCGGTTCTACTACCAGTGCCATCACATTTTTGGACGGGGAAAAAGGTATTCTTCGCTACAGAGGATATCGTATCGAGGACTTGGCCGAAAAATCTACTTTTCTTGAAGTGGCTTACTTACTTATCTATGGTGAGCTTCCTACTCAAGATCAATTTGAAGCTTTCTCCAGTGAAGTAACTCACCATACATTGGTGCATGAGGATATTAAAAAGATTTTGGACGGATTCCCATCCAATGCCCATCCAATGGGTGTACTATCCTCTTTGATCTGTTCACTTTCTGCTTTTTATCCAGAGTCGCTTAATCCAAACAGATCCGAAGATGAAGTAAACTTGAGCATCATCAGGCTGATTGCGAAAATGCCAACTTTTGCTGCTTGGGCATATAAAAATGAAATGGGACATCCAGTAAACTATCCAGACAATACTTTGGATTACTGTTCCAACTTCTTGAAAATGATGTTTGCACTTCCTGCTGAGAAGTATGATGTAGACCCAGTGGTAGCAAAGGCTTTGGATCAACTTCTAATCCTTCACGCTGATCACGAGCAAAACTGTTCTACCTCTACCGTACGAATTGTAGGTTCTTCCCAGGCATCTATTTACGCTTCTATCTCTGCAGGAATAAATGCTCTTTGGGGACCTCTACACGGTGGCGCTAACCAATCAGTGATCGAAATGCTTGAGGCGATCAAAGCCGACGGTGGAGATGCTAAAAAGTATTTAGATAAGGCGAAGGATAAAAACGATCCTTTCCGTCTTATGGGCTTTGGACACCGCGTTTACAAAAACTTTGATCCGCGAGCTCGAATCATCAAGAAAGCTGCTGACGATGTGCTAGAAAAGCTAGGCGTTAAAGATCCAGTTTTAGATATCGCAAAAGAACTCGAATATGCTGCGCTAAATGATCAGTACTTTATCGATAGAAAGCTGTATCCAAACGTAGATTTCTACTCAGGAATCATCTACCGAGCGCTAGGTATTCCTACCGACATGTTTACGGTGATGTTTGCCTTGGGTCGTCTCCCAGGATGGATCGCTCAGTGGAAAGAAATGCGTGAGAATGGAGAGCCAATCGGAAGACCGCGTCAGGTTTATGTTGGTGCAAACGAGCGCGACTACGTTTCCATGAACAAGCGATAAGCTTTATTGACCAATATCAAAGGCCAACTTCAAAAGTTGGCCTTTTTTATGCCCTATCTTTGAGGATAATTAGAATCCTAAATCATTTTATCCAAGTACATAAATGAAACCAACTACACTTGAAGAGGCAGTAGCGATTACTAAGAAATTCACCTCTAGACCTTCAAATGAAGAACTTTTGAAATTATATGCCCTTTACAAACAGGCTACAGAAGGTGATAATGAAACCGAACGTCCAGGAGGATTTGACTTCAAAGCAGCTGCCAAGTACAATGCATGGTTGAACCTGAAAGGACTTTCCAAAACTGAAGCTGAAAGTCAGTATTTGGAGCTAGTCGAAAAACTATCCGAAAAACATATTTAAAATTTTGAGCCCGATAAAACGGGCTTTTTTATTGGAAGTTTTTCCTTCCAAACCACTCCGCCAAAGATGACCCAATCAAGAGCTGCTGGAAATGATAAAGCATCACGGGGAGTAATACCAGTCCCAAAACAGCAGGATCTGGAAACATAACTTTTCCAATAACAACTCCATGTACCAAGGATTTTTTGGATCCACAAAAAAGTGCTGTTATCCTATCCTTGATAGAAAAACCGAGAAGGCGTGAAACCAACTCAATCGACAATAGCACCATCAGAAAAAGTATAAGCATCAAAAAGGCTATTTTCAAAAGACTTAACCAGGAATAAGATTGAAATATTTTCTGGTAAAAGCTATCTGAAAAAGCGGTGAATACAATCATCATTATAATCGCCTGATCGAGATATTTCAGTCTTTTAAGATGCGATCTGATCAATGGAAATAACTTTCCGTGTAATAAAACACCAGCAAAAACCGGCAAGATGACCTTAATGGTCAAATCCACAAAGGTAGGCCAGAAATCCACCTCACCCTGTCCGAGGTTTTCAGCCAAAATACCCATCCAGGCAGGGGTAATTACCACCCCTAGTAAACCTGAAATACTTGCATTGAAAATGGCGGCAGGAACATTTCCACCCGCAATATTAACCATTACTACAGAGGCACTGACCGTGGAAGGCAAAGCAGCTAAATAACTAATACCCAACTCGAAATCTTGATCAACCCAGGGCAACCACCTGAATATCAGCAGAACTAAAAAGGGAAAAACAATGAAGGTGAAAAGCTGAATCGTCAGATGCAATTTCCAATTTGACAAGCCCTCCATAAACTGCCTTGGATTTAGCTTGACTCCATAAAAGAAAAAAACCAATGCTATCCCGCCATTGATCCAAGGCTTCCAATGAATAGGGCCTTCTGAACTTCCTAATTTTGGGAAAAGCCAAGCCAAAAAAATGGCTAAGATCAAGCCCAATAAAAAGTTATTGAATCCGACTTTCTGGAGCAGCTTTTTGACTTTTTTCATTTCCAGGAGCTAATTCTTTTGAGGTTGTCACAAAGAATAGCTGTGGCAACCGCTACATTGAGTGATTCAGCTTGACCGAAGGCGGGAATAGCTAGTTTTTTGCTGATAAAGGGTTCCAGCTCTTGAGAAACTCCATTTGATTCATTCCCCATCAATATAACTCCGGATGCGAAAGATTGGATGGAATGGACATTTTCTCCATCCATAAATGCTCCATAGACGGGTAAATTCAACGCTGACAAAACTTCTGCTAAATCACAGTAGTAAAAATTAACCCTTGTGAAGGAACCCATCGTTGATTGTATCACTTTAGGATTATAGAAATCGGCCGTTTGTTTGGAAAAGAGTAAATTTTTGATTCCATACCAATCAGCGATGCGGATGATCGTACCCAAATTTCCCGGATCCCGTACATCGTCTAAAGCCAGAACCCAATCTGAGGATTGGATTTCCGGCAATTGATTTTCTTTCATTCGGACCAAAGCGATCGCCGAGTCATTACTCTGATACTGGCCCATACTTTCGAGTTGTGCAGGGGTAGCTAGCTCAAAGGATACCTTAGCTTGGCGGAGCCGTTCTCCATAGGTGTCCAAGAATTCATGAGTTGCATAAACACAATCGGTCACAAAGGAGGATTCCAATAGCTCCAAAACGCTTTTTCTGCCCTCCACAAAGAACTGCTGATGGGCAATTCGGTATTTCTTTTGATGTAAGGATTTAAAAAACTTAATTGTATTTTTGCTTAGCATGTCGTCTGATTACACCATTTTGAAGAGCTCCAAATATATACTTTTTCTTTTGCTGCTTGGACTATCATTTGGATGCTCACTCACCAAAAATCTTCAAGAGAATGAATATGCGCTTTTTGAGAATGAGCTAAAAGGCATCGAAAAAGCCGATGAAGAACGATTGTCTGCTCTCCTTCAGCCTGAAACGAACTTTCGCATTCCTCTTCTGAATGTTTCTCCGGGCGTATCCATTTATCGAATTGGCCGTTCGTTTTTCGACAGTAGCAAAGTGGCAGAAAAAAGAAAAAACTTTGAGGCCGAACTCCAGTCTTTAGAAGAAAAAGAGGAGGTTGACTCTTTAAGCCGAAAAGAAGAAAAACGTATCGAAAAAGTCTCTGGCCGAATTGAAAGTTTGAAGTACAAGGAAGAATATGGGAATGGACTGATGCGAACCGGCAATCCAGTGACGCGCTTGGATTCCACCACTATCAAAAACACGACCCAAAATCTTTCTGGTTACCTTAACAACAATGGTTTCTTTGAATCAAAGGTGGATTTTGAGGTAAAGACCAAAAAGAAAAAAGCCTATGTCACTTATGAAATTGAGGAAGGGCCACTCTACCTGATCGACTCTGTCTACACCCGGACAGACAACGAAGAAATAATCAAACTACTCAATCAATCAAAGCAAAGAAGCCTTCTAAAAACAGGCAAAGCTTATGCTCAGGATGACATTACTGCAGAGAGAAACCGAGTAGAAGAGCTCCTGAAAAACAATGGTTTCTACATGTTTACCAAGACCTATCTAGAATACCTGGTCTACATGGATACCGTCGCAAAAACCGTTAAAATCAGTCAGGAGATCCAAAAACCAACCTTTGCTGAAAAACATATAGTCTATTCCTTGGATGAAATCAACTTTCGCGTCAACCCACCATCCAATGAATTTGCTGACCAACAGGTGAATGTAGAGTACAATGGAATTGACTTTTCTTTTTATCGAGACAGGTATTCTGAAAAGATTCTTGATTCAAGAGTCCTGTTTGAAAAAGGGAGTACCTACCAAAGAAATATGGTCATCGAGAGTCAAAAACAGCTCAGCAATCTTGACCTATTTCGCTTTGTCAACATCACCTTTGACACCTTAGGCAACTCACTGACTGCTAACATATTCACTCAGCCAGCAGAAAAATATCAATTAACCAATCAGGTAGGTCTAAGCATTACAGAGCAGCTACCGGGGCCATTTTTCAGTACTTCCCTTCGAAACAGAAACTTTTTCAGAGGTGGAGAAATCCTCGAATTCAATTTCAGAGCAGGTTTGGAAGGAGTGGCATCAGCCACAAATCAAGGAGTTTATCAAAGTCGGGAACTGGGCATCTCTTCTTCAGTGATTTTCCCTCGGTTTTTAGTCCCATTTTACCCATCGAGCTTGAGGAAATTCGGACGATATAACCCAAACACCCGAGTTCAGATTGGTTATAATTATACCAACCGGCCTGAGTATACACGAACCAGTTTCAACGGAAAACTCGCCTACACATGGGCTACGCTGAATAATCGGCAGCAGTTCACCGTGAATGTAGCCGATCTAAACTACATTCAGACGCCTGCCATCACTCCAGAGTTTGGAGAAATCCTGCTAGACCTTGCCAATCAAGGAAACAATCTGATTTGGTCATTTTTACCTTCCTACATCAGCAGTATTTCAGGCCAGTCTATTATTAATTTCAATAGCTATGGAAACTTCAGGAACCGTCCCTCCTCCATGCTTAGACTTTTTGTAGAAAGTGGCGGTACGCTGCTAAATTTTCGGGATATACCGACGAACAGTGAGGAAACCGAAATCGCTAATTTCCAGTGGTTGAAGTTACAGGCAGACTTCAGAAGGTACTATCCTTTGGACGAAAAACAAACATTGGCCTACCGGCTAAATTTTGGAATAGCCCAACCATATGGTGTCAGTAATGGGATTCTTCCTTACGAAAAATATTTCTTTGCGGGAGGTGGAACTAGTATCCGGGCTTGGCAAGCCAGACGACTTGGCCCTGGTAGCTCAAACCCTCGAAGAGGTCCAGAAGGCGAGTATGATTACCCTTTTGAAGAGCCAGCAGAAATGATCATCGAATCCATGCTGGAATACCGGAGAAATTTATTCAGCTATTTCGACATGGCTTTATTTTTGGACATCGGAAACTCCTGGGTCATCGGAGTGGATCAAACTAGACCGGGAGCCGACTTCCGTTTCGATCGATTTTACAAAGAACTGGCAGTAGGTTCAGGCATTGGACTCCGGATGGATTTTGATTTCCTGATTATCCGATTGGACCTTGCTACGAAAGCAATTGACCCCGCTCAGCCTGAAGGAGAGCGTTGGGTTTTAGACAATATTTCATTCAGACGACCTTTTGGGGTCAGAGGGCAGACCGTATTCAATTTTGGGATCGGTTACCCTTTCTAAAATTAGTTATGGCTAGAAAAACAAAAGAAGAAATTGCGCTGATTTACCAGCAAATGCAGGATCATATTTGTGCCAAACTCGAAGAATATGACGGTCAGGGCCATTTTATGGAAGATAAATGGGACCGTGCGCAAGGAGGTGGCGGGAGAACCAGGATTTTCAAAAATGGTCAAATAATCGAGAAAGGAGGAGTGGCTTTTTCTGCAGTTCATGGACCGACACCTGAAAAGATTTTGGCGAAACTAGGTCTTGAAAAAGCTGACTTTTTTGCCACTGGAGTTTCCATTGTTTTGCATCCATTTAGTCCCATGGTTCCGATCATCCATATGAATATCAGGTATTTCGAAATGGATAATGGTGTTCATTGGTTTGGTGGGGGAATTGATTTGACTCCCCACTACATTGTGCCTGAAGATGCCCAATACTTTCATCAAGAAGTGAAAAAGACCTGCGACGCATTCGACCAGACTTACTACCCAAAATTCAAAACATGGGCAGATGATTATTTCTATTTGAAGCACCGCAATGAAACCCGGGGGATTGGAGGGATTTTCTATGATCGCCTTTCGGGTAAATCAGATGCTGATTTTGAGCAAATTCTTCAATTCAGCTTAGCTTTAGGACGGCTCTTTCCTGAAGTTTATGGTCATTTTATGAAGAAAAACTCCCGCATCAGTTTTGGAGAAAATGAGAAAAGATGGCAGAGCCTCCGCCGTGGTCGCTATGTGGAATTTAATCTTGTGTGGGACGCAGGTACTAAGTTTGGACTAGATACAAATGGCCGAACAGAGAGTATTTTGATGAGTATGCCTCCACAAGCAGAGTGGACCTACATGCATGAACCTATTGTAGGAAGTCAGGAGGAGTTTACGCTGAACCACTTGAAGAAAGATATTGACTGGCTAAACTTTCCTACATGATTGAGCAATTGTCAATATGGGACGAGCAGCTGTTTTTATGGCTAAATTCCTTTCATACAGATTGGCTGGATCCCATTGTATTTCAGCTTACAAAAACCGTCACCTGGCTCCCTTTATTCTTATTCTTGATCTATAAGATTTATCGCTATGACCCCAAAAACAGTTGGTGGGTCTTTGGCGGGGTCGCTCTGACCATATTATTTGCGGATCAGGTTACTTCAAGCTTTATGAAACCCTTTTTCGAGCGACTCCGACCCTGTCACGATGCTCGCTGGGAAGGCTTGATTCACAATTATGAAAGATGTGGTGGGCTGTATGGATTCGCATCCTCGCATGCTGCCAACACTTTTGGCATGGCCACTTTTCTCAACTTAAAAATGAGAAAGAAAGTCCCTTATTTCGGTTGGCTTTTCTTATATGCGGCTTTGGTCAGCTACACTAGAATCTACCTTGGAGTGCATTATCCATTTGACCTGTTTGTTGGAGCTTTGATTGGAATGGCATCAGCTTATCTTGTTTGGTTTATGATTGTCTATGTAAAACGAGAAGTAGTCAAAAAAATCCTTCGATAATTGAATCCTGCAAATAAGAGTTAAGCGCATTTCATTGCATTATTCAAAGCTTCCTTATAATTTCACAAAAAACCATCAACATTATCATGAAAAAAATCAAATCACTCCTGACACTCGGCTTAGCCTTTAGTTTTCTGGCAGCCACAACATTGACATCCTGCGGAGGCAAAAAAGAAGAAAGTCAAGAAGCTGCTACTGAACAACCTGCTGAAAGCAGTGAGCATCCCTCTGACGGAGGCGAGCATCCCACTGATAGCTCCGAACACCCATCTGAAGGTGGAGAACATCCATCGAATGAGCATCCTGACAATGATTAAACAAAAAACGGGTCTTTTAGGACCCGTTTCTGTTTTAAGAATTTTCACTTCTCTGGAAGGTGAACTTTGATGGCGCTTTGACTTCCTTACCATCGATCTCCAGATAGGGAAAAGCTATAAAATTAATTGGGCCTTCTTGTGGGCCTGGATTTACTTGTAAATCACGTCCCCTGCTGAGTTCAATTCGGTTGGCCGGATGCCTTCCAAAGTAATAAGTTGCCAATGCGGTGTACTTATTAGCCTCTGAGATATCCACAGGCCACCACTTTCCATCTGCATAAAATTCCGCCCAACAATGATACCCATCAATTCCTCCCTCATTCCTATCCGAGGGGATGGATGCTCCGATTGCAAAACGAGCAGGAATATCTACAGATCTAGCCAAGGAAATAAAGAAGGAATGAAATTCTGAACAATTACCAGTTTTGGAATCGCAGGCATAGTTTGAATCGCCGTTTCCATAGTCTCCAAACTTCATGTACCGCATATTGTCAATAATATAATCATACAATGCTCTTGCTTGGATAAGCTTGGAATCATTGATTTTTGACCCTAGTACCTCTTTAGCAATCTCTTCAAAGCGACCACCTTTAGGCATCAGACGATTGGAGGCAAGGTATAAATCTGGATTCGGGCTTGGTGCCTCATACGGTCCTTTTTCCTTCCGCTTGACAGCATAAGAAAACTTGATTTCCTTACCACTATCTGTAGGCCCTAATTCAAAATAGACAAACTTATTACCATATTCCTGATCTTCTATTTCCACCGTCTCACCCGCAAGCTCCATTTCCAACACTTCCACTTGCTGATAATGATCTGAGATAGGAACCGGAACCCACATTCGTGCTTCCGATTGAAGTTCAGGAACACTGATATGATAAAAAAACTGGAATTCATCACTTCCCTCTACTACACCCAATAATCGGTTGGTAGACTCATCTAGAGGTACTCGATACCAAGTTTTATCTTCTTTATTTTGCTTCCATGAGTAGAATGGCTTCCCATTGAGTTTGTGCACGGTAGTTTCTGTGACGGTCATAGCACCGGGCTTTCCTTCCATGAAAAAGTCCACATCATATACATCTCCACTTTCATCCACCAAGTCTACGCAAGCAAAGTGTGTTTCAGGGCCAAGATTTGAGAGATACTCTGTATGTACTCGGACTAATTTCATTTTCAAATCATGATTCTCATCCTTTACCGGAAAAACCCCTCCATTTTCAGTTGTTTTCTGATCGATAAATGCCTTAATCCCAGCTTCAATCTCTGCAATTGAGACTTTCTCAATTTTTTGAACTGATTCTATTTCTTGCTCCTCACTCGATTGACAGCTTGTGAAAACTACAATTAAGCCCAGTAGCAATACGATAGGCAATGAATTAAACTTGAACATAGGATGATGAATATCTTTATTTTCAAAGGTAGAAAAATTCAATGAAGCTCGTCAAAAGCAGTATCCAATGTTAAGTTTTTCCCGATTGCCAAAAACTTAACATACATTTTTGCCATGTTAAGTAAATATTATCTTATCATTGCGCGATCATTAACAAAGCGGAAAATTGAACCCGATATACCTTTTTGTAGTCATTGCAATCTTAATTATTATTGCTGAAGTGGTACAAAGATTGATGAATAGCAATAAGCAATAGAGTAAAAAGTAAAAGTTGTACATAGAAAAGCTGGACTATACGATAGTCTGATCACGCCTAAAAACCTGACCCTCAATGGTCAGGTTTTTTTATTTCTACGAAATTTCCATTCACTCAAAATTGAGCCAAATGGAGTTTTCATCACTTCAGAGGCTAAAATGTAATCCATAAAATGATCACAATTTCTTTCAAATTAATCCCAAAAAATAAAGCCTGATATTTTTTTCAGGCCTATCAATAAACTTTCAATAATTTCCATACATTTGCAATCCGTTTGGGGAGCTAAGCTCATCAAATCTCGGGGTGTAGCGTAGCCCGGTCATCGCGCCCCGATAGGGATCGGGAAGGCCGAAAGCTCGAATCCTTAAATGGCAAATGGCCGTTTTAAAAATCAAAAATTCTCGGGGTGTAGCGTAGCCCGGTCATCGCGCCTGCTTTGGGAGCAGGAGGTCGCAAGTTCGAATCTTGCCACCCCGACACTTTACTTGCCAGCAAAACTTGCTGGCATTTTTTATTTTGGGCTACTTATCTTTTCTAAACCAAGAAAACCATGCTCGCTTGCCCGCTGAGTTATCTTGGACAGGGACAGCATCACTAAGTAAAAAACCAAATGCCTCTAGCCCAGAGGACCTTTCCAAGGTGATTTTCAAGACTCCTACCAATGGAATGAAAAGAACCATACCAGAAATTCCCCAAAGCCATCCCCCTAGAAGAATTGCCAAAATCACAGCGAGGGCATTGACTTTGACATGTGAACCCACTACCCAGGGGGTGATAATATTATTTTCGAATAATTGGATCCCCCAGAGAACCCCGAAGGTCATCAATGGATAAAGCATGGAGTCCGTGGTGAGAAAAACATATAGAATCGCAAAAAAAGAGGACACGAATACGCCTACATAGGGAATCAAATTAAGAACAGCTATGAAAGCGGCGAACAAAAGAAAATATTTCACTCCGATCAGGAAAAAGAATAAGCCCGATAAAACTGCCACAATCAAAGTCACTAAAATCATTCCCGTCAAATAAGACTGTATGACCTTTCCAGAATCCTTTGCCCAGGTGAGAATCCTTTCTTTGCTTTTTTCTGAATATTTAATCAAAAAAGTCACGAAAAAATCCCGATAATACATCAATAAAAAGATATAAAGCGGGATAATTCCAGCCAAAGTCAAAGATTTACCAGTAGCAAAAAGTGTTTCATTTAGATTCTCAATTTTTACTACGGACCACAACTCTTCCTGATTCTGAGGATCACACACTTCTCGCCCAAGCAGCCCTTCCAACTGTTCGACATAAGCTCCAATCTTCCTATTGAAATTTTCTCCAATCTCCGGAATGTCTTTGACCAAACCGATCATCTGATTCAATAGCACATAGACAATTCCTCCGGCTATCAGAGTCACAAGTAGGATACTCATGATAATAGAAATACTCCTTGGCAGACCTCTTGAATCCAGCCAATCAGCAATGGGAGAAAGTGCAAAAGAAAAGAAAACTCCCCAAACCAAAGGGACCAAGATAAACGACCCTTCCCGGAGTACTAAAGCCCCGAAAACCAAAACAATCAGAAATAAAGCAGTTCGTTTTAGACGTTCCATTCTTTTCTAGTTTACCTTTGAAATATACCCATTCCGAAAGGAAATACTCCCCTATGATCAATTTTCCCTCCTAGAATATTTCAAAAAAAGCTATTTTCACCACATGTCTATTTGATCGAAGCTGCTTATAGAGTTTTGAAAAGCTAGAAAATACCCTACTCTTGAATTAAAAATACCCTAAACCTATGAAGAAAGTCCTGTTCCTTATTTACTTCTTTTCCACCCTTTCTTTTTCGCAAGTAGACACCTTGACTGTAAGAAGTGAAATAATGGATAAAAACCTAAAAGCCGCAATCACACTACCTGAAGGATACGCTGAATCGAATACAAAATATCCTGTAGTATACCTTTTACACGGAGGATTTGGGGCATTTTCTGACTGGCATCAAAAAGTCACGGAACCAGGACTCGTTCCCAAACTCGCTGACCAATACCAACTAATCATCGTCACCCCGGGAGTAGGTCCTTCTAGTTACTATTATGATAGTCCCATAATGGACAGTGTGCAGTATGAAAGCTACATTATCCGTGAATTAATCCCATTTATTGACCAAAATTATCGTACACTGGACCAAAAAGAATCACGAGCGATCACCGGGCTTTCTATGGGGGGCCATGGCGCAATGATGCTGGCAGCGAAGCACCGGAACCTTTTCACAGCTGTAGGCACGATGAGCGGTGTGATGAATATCGATACCCGACTTTGGAAAGTACCTGAGGACTTCAGAAATATTCGCGTAGGACAGCAAAAAGCTATGCTGGGGGCTAACCTCAACTATGACGCCCCTAACTTCAATCCCTACACGGTCATGGGACTATTGGATCAGCTTGAGCAAAACGGCCAAGATATTTTAATAGATTGTGGAGTGGACGATTTTCTGATAGAAACCAATCGTCAACTTCACCAAGCACTTCTTGACCGAGAAGTACCTCACGAGTACACCGAAAGACCCGGAGCGCATACCTGGCAGTATTGGACAGAGGCCCTACCAGTTCACATCTTATTTTTAAATCGACACCTAAGTCGAGAATAGTCTTTAATTTCACACCTTTACCACCACTCCCTCCAAACCTAGCAAATTGATTCATGACAAAATTTGATCAAATAAGACCTTTTTACGACGCCGAGGCAAACGCTGCTATTTTGGAAATTGTCAACAACCCCATGCTGATAGCCATGATGGAGTTTTCTTTTCCGGAGGACAAAACTGGACAATGGAAAGAGTTAATGAAGCGCACACATTCCCTGAGAGACTTTCAGATCAATTTTATTTATCCCGGGCTGATGAAAGTTTTGGAAAGGAGTTCGGATGGACTAAGCAGCTCTGGGTTTGAAATATTAGAACCCAATACCGCCTACCTCTTTATCTCCAATCATCGCGACATCATCCTTGACACTTCCTTATTGAATGCCTGTCTCTATGAAAAGGGGCTCGTCATGACCACTTCGGCTATTGGAGACAACCTGATCAAAAAGCCTTTTTTGAAGACCCTTTCAAGACTCAATAGAAATTTTGCGATACGCAGAGGACTCAAAGGAAGGGAGCTACTGGAAAGCTCACAGATCGCTTCGGAATACATTTCCAATTCACTTCTGCACGAGAACAGATCCGTATGGATCGCTCAGCGAGAAGGAAGAACAAAAGACGGAAATGATGTCACTCAAAAAGGAGTCCTCCGCATGTTGACTTTGGCTGAGAAGGATGCAGATGCTTTCCAATATTTCAAAAAAATAAAAGTGGTCCCTGTTTCCATCTCTTATGAATATGACCCGACAGACAAACTTAAAATCCCACAACTGATAGCTAAGGCTCGTGATGAAAAATACATTAAAAGCGAAAATGAAGATTTTTTGAATCTCTTGAGGGGCATTATTGGTACCAAAAAGCGAATCCATCTATCCATCAATGGAGTCTTGGATAAGGAAATTGATGAAATCGACCAAAAAAATGGTTCGCTCAGTGACAAGCTTAGCGACTTGGCTACTATCATTGATCAAAAAATATGGGACGGCTATAGACTTTGGCCAAGCAATTTCATAGCGCACGATATGCTACATCAAAAAAATGAATTTGCTCAAGAATACAATAGGGAAGAGAAAGAGGCCTTTGAGAAGCGAATCGAAGAAAAAATTGATTCTAAAAACCCAGAAGAAGTACATAACTATTTGGCCATGTATGCCAACCCCGTGAGTAACAAGAAGCAATTGAGCACAACATCCAGCCCAGGTTCCTAACGAATACAACTATGTCGATCATCCCAATCCTGATTTTCCTACAGTCGATGTTTGCTTACCCTGTAAACCAAAAGAATATAGAGGTAGCGCAAATAATCACACCTCTCGGTGAAATCTTGATCATGTTGGATGAGCGCACCCCTCGGCATCGCGAAAGTTTTATCGAGCTGGCAGAAGCAGGATATTGGGATTCATTGACCTTTAATCGGGTGATTCCAGATTTTGTCGCTCAGGGTGGATGTCCAGATACTCCAGAAGGATTCAATGACCCGGAATACCTCTTAGAACCGGAGTTTGATCCTTCCCTTACCCATGTCTACGGTGCTGTTGGAGCCGGAAGAGATAATAATCCAGATAAGCTTTCGGCCCGATGCCAATTCTACATTGTTGAAAATAAGGAAGGATTACATCGTTTAGATGGGGATTATACGGTATTCGGAAGGGTCATTCAAGGCATGGACATCGTGGAAAAAATTGTCCGTGTGTCTCGGGACGAAAATGATCAGCCGACCGAGGCTATTACTTTGGATGTAAATATCATTGAAATCCCTCCACGCCAACTTAGAAAAATCCTAGACACTCAGTGAGGCTTAGTCTCCAACTTATTGCTTTAATTATAATTAAAAGCAAATAAGTCTGATTTTGAGGAAAATTCTTTTTAAACTTAAATCATAGAGTTAGCTCTTAGGATGACTCACGTCAATCATCTTGAGCCATCAGGATGTCAGTTTTTATTGGATCAACTAGCATATAAACCTAAAACCATGAATTCCCCCCTAAAAATTTTAGTAATTGGATGTGGAAATATGGGGGCGTCACATGCCGCCGCCTATGATAAAATGTCAGAATTTGAAATCTGCGGATTAGTATCCCGAGGTAGCAGTAAAGAAAAACTAAATCAAAAATTGAATGGCAACTACCCCCTTTTTGATGACTATCAGAAAGCATTGACAGAAACAAAACCTGATGCTGTCTGTATCTCGACCTATCCGGATACGCATGAAGAAATTGCCATCAATTCTCTCGAGCAGGGCTGTCACATTTTTATCGAAAAGCCACTTGCCGATACTATTGCAGGCAGCGAAAGGATCATTCAAAAAGCTAAAGAGTCCAATAAAAAGGTGGTGGTAGGCTACATACTCCGTCATCATCCATCTTGGATCCGCTTCATCGATGAGGCTCAGAAGCTAGGCAAACCACTAGTCATGCGAATGAACCTCAATCAGCAAAGTCATGGAGTCATGTGGGATGTACATCGCAGTTTGATGAAAAGCCTGAGCCCAATAGTCGATTGTGGGGTACATTACATCGATGTCATGTGTCAGATGACGCGTTCCAAGCCGGTAACTGTATCAGCTATCGGAGCACGGTTGACTGAAGACATCGCTCCAGACAATTACAATTATGGTCAACTTCAGATTCGATTTGAGGATGGTTCTGTGGGCTGGTATGAGGCCGGATGGGGACCAATGGTCTCCGAGACAGCATTCTTCATCAAGGATGTCTTTGGTCCAAAGGGCGCTGTATCGATTGTGGCAAAAGATGCGGGAGGATCGGGAAAATCCGACGACGTAGACTCCCATACCAAAACAGAATCCATCCGTGTACATCACGCAGAGATAGACTCCAAAAATCACTTCACCAAAGCGGATGAATGGATTGACATGAAAGATGAGCCTGGACATCAAGAACTTTGCGACAGGGAACAGGCCTATTTCCTAAAGGCAATCAAAGAAAATATAGACTTGACCGATCATCTTGATGATGCCTTAAACAGCTTGAAAATAGCCTTCGCATGTGACGAATCTGTCAAAACAGGGAAAATCATTACGTTGAAGTAGCGTGATTTTTTCTCTCTAAAACTTCTAAACAATGGCTGAAAAAGAGAATAAAAATATATCTGAATCATCTCTTATCGGTTTGATAAGGAAGCTTGAGAAATCAGCCAATATGGGTTTTTGGGAGAAGAATCTGCTCACAGGAGATTACTATTGGTCGGATCAGTTTTTTGAGATTTTTGGACTTGATCCTGCAAAAGACCCTCCTAGTGAAAGTCTAAGACTCTCATGTATTCATCCGGAAGATCGGGAAAAGTCAAAGAAAGCCTATCAGAACGCTATTGAAGCAGGGCAAAGCTTTAAAATTGAGAAACGAATTATAAGGCCAGATGGAGAAATCAGACACATAGTTTCCGAAAGTCATATAGAAAAAAATGAGAAGGGACTTCCTATAAAGGTCTACGGAATAGTAAAGGACATTAGTACTGAAAAACTCCTTCAGAAAAAAGCAGAGCGAAAAAAAAGAGAGCTACAAAGCTTCTTTAAAAACTCCAAAGACCTATTGATTGAAATAAATTGGGATGGAATCATTCAAAATATATCCGAATCATCTTATCAAAATTTAGGATATCATCCAGATGAGTTGATTGGCAAATACCTCAAAGATCTGGTCTTTCCCGAAGACCTCCCCGAGACCATGCAAGCGGCCCAAAAAGTAAGAGCGGGAGAAATTGTTTCAAACTTCAAAAATCGATACATCCATAAAAATGGAGGTCTTGTCAATCTAGAGTGGTCTATCATCACTACAGATCCAGAATACCAGGCTCTTTTTATAAGTGCTCGGAATATCAACGAAAAAATTGAACTGGAGAAAGAAACTAAGGGACTTCTTGAAAGGCTCAACAGAGCCCAAAAAATCGCAAAGCTTGGGTATTGGGAGCTTGAGGTAAAGAGCGAAAAACTCTTTTGGTCTGACGAAATATATCGGATTTGGGAACTATCAACCGATTTCGAGCCGGACTTCAATTTTTTCAAAAACTCCATCCATCCCGATGATAGAGACGAGTTTTTGGAAGCCCTGGAACAGACACTTTCAGAATCTGGCAGCATGGATTGCGTCCATAGAATAATAATGGAAGATGGCCGAGTAAAATATGTCAGGGAAAGAGCAAGTCCTTATATCAATCCAGACTCCGGTCACCGAGTTCTTAGAGGAACTGCTCAGGACATCACAGAAGAAAAACTGATAGAAAACGAGCTAAAATCAAGGAATCACTTCATTGAATCTGCCCTCGAAAATATATCCATAGGAGTAGCTGTGAACGAAATCAGCAGCGGCAAAGCCACTTTTATGAACAATGCCTTCTCGGAAATTTACGGCTGGCCAAAATCAACTATCAAGGACGTAGAATCTTTTTTCAAATCAGCATATCCCGATCCCGAATACCGGGCGAAGATTTCTCAGCAAATCATGTCGGATATGCAGTCAGGGGATCCTAGCAGAATGCAGTGGCAGGACGTATTCATCACCACTCAGGATGGGAAACAAAGAGTAGTGTCAGCGAAAAACATTGCAATTTTGGATCAAGATTTAATGATATCGACCGTATGGGATGAGACAGACAGGTATTGGGCTGAGCAGACATTGAAAAAAAGCAATGAACGTTTTCATTTAGCTACGGAGGCGATCACAGATGCTATTTTTGACTGGAATATTTTAGGAAAAAAAATCTTTTGGGGAAAAGGATACCACCACCTCTTTGGCTATCCTGAAGAAATGCAATACGTACCGGAGGGCTTTTGGGAGAGTTGCGTACATCCTGATGATTTACCTCAAATTCTTGAAGACATACAGAGAGCGCGAAAAGACCCAAATGCAAAAAAATGGAAAGGCTCTTATCGTTTTAAGAAAGCTGATGGAACTTATGCATTTGTAAAAGAACAAACTTCTATACAGCGGGACAAGTCTGGCAAGCCTATCCGAATTGTAGGGGCTCTTCAAGACATCACCAAGGAAAAGGAACGCGAAGCCTCCATTGCCCAAAAAACGCTCTTTATCCAAAAATCGGCTGAATGTGCCCAAATCTTTCTTTCTGCAGACAATTGGGAGACCATCATGGATGATGTGCTGAGAATCATGGGAGAAACTATTCATGCAGATAGAGCTTACTTATTTCGAAAAATTGAAGATAAAAATGGACGGGATTATGTAAGGTTTGATTATGAATGGACCAATGGAAAAGTCAAAGAAGAAATCCAAAATCCAAAATATCATACTATTCCCATCGATGAGCATCCCTTACTCATCCAAGATGCTTCAGTCAAAAAACCATTTACAGTTTTATTGAGCGACGCTAGCGGCCACACCAGACAAATCATGGAAGATCAAAAAATCCTATCTATGCTTAATGGGTCGCTTTATGTAAATGGTGGATATTTTGGACATGTTGGCTTTGAGTGCTGTTTCGAAGAGCGAGAGTGGACTGATGAAGAAAAGAATTTCATACAATCCATCATTAATAACCTAATAGTAGCTATTGAAAAGCAAGAAACGATGAACCAGCTTGCTGAGGCCTTAGAAAACAATAGCAATATTCTTGAAAGTATCGGAGAGGCCTTTTACTCATTAGATGACAAATATCGCTTTACCTATTGGAACTATCAGGCTGAGCAGCTTACTGGACTGAAAAGAGAAGTTGTCTTAAATAAAACTATATGGGAAGTCTTTGAGGAAGCCATTCACCCTAACTTTGCAAAGCTGTTAAAGTATGCGATGTCAAGCAAGTCTCAGCAAGAATTAGAAATCGAGGACCCCTTCACAAAATCATGGTTGGAAATCTCCGTTTATCCTAGAGCTGTTGGGCTTTCCATATTTGTCAGGAACATTACCGACCGCAAAAAGGCCGAAGAGGAAATTGCTGAATTCAACGAGCGATTTACTATTATCTCCAATACTTCACATGATGCTATTTGGGATTGGAATATACAAACTGGGGAACATTACTGGGGAATAGGCTTCAATAAGTTGTTAGGCCAGGATGTGGCAGGTCTTCAACACGATCATAAAAGATGGCTAGAATCAATTCATCCGGAAGATGTTTTAAGGGTAAAAGAAAACCTGAATAAGGTACTGCAGGACCCAGAAAAAACAATTTTTGAATCTGAATATCGAATTATCAATCAAATTAAAACCTTTTATGTAGTAGACCTGGGTACTATTATCCGAGATTCGAAAGGTAAAGCTGTGAGAATGGTAGGAGCTATCCAAGATATCAGCCATAGAAAGCGATATGAGGAATCCCTGAAAGCACTCAATCAACAATTGATGATTTCAAATAGTGAACTCGAGAATTCTAATAGGGAACTGGAGCAGTTCGCCTATGTCGCTTCTCATGATTTGCAGGAGCCGTTAAGAATGATTTCCAGCTTCCTAGGTTTGATTGAAAAGAAGTATGATGACATTCTTGATGAAAAAGGCAAACAATACATCTCCTTTGCTGTAGATGGAGCCAAACGCATGCGAAGCATTATATTGGATTTGCTGGATTTCTCCAGACTCAAGGAAGCTACAGAATCCAAAATGTGGATCCAAATGCCTCAAATCATAAAAGAAGTGCTGCTTTTGAATAAAAAACTCATAAGTGAATCGGGCGCAAAAATTAAGATAAATAGCATGCCGTCAGTTTTTGCTCAAGAAAGCGGCCTGATCCAATTATTCAATAATTTGATATCGAATTCGATAAAGTACAAAAGAGACGGAGTAAAGCCTATCATCGATATCTCTGCTGAAGAGGAAGAAAACTACTGGCACTTTAAGCTTAAAGACAATGGAATAGGAATCGATCCAAAATACCTTGATAAAATTTTCATTATTTTCCAGCGACTTCATGGTAGAGAACATTACCCCGGTTCTGGAATTGGCTTATCGATTTGTAAAAAAATAACCGAAATCCATGGAGGAAAAATATGGGTAGAATCCACCCTTGGAGAAGGTTCTACATTCCATTTCACTCTTCAAAAACCTCAAAATGAGTAAATATCCTCAGGAAAAAATATTGCAGATGGTTTATAACCACCCAAAGACGGTTGGGGTATTAATCTGTATACTTTTTTTGATGATCTCAAGCTACATCACTTATACGGAGTATCAGCTCAGAGTTGCAAATACCGAACAACAAATGAGCACAGAATTAAACAGACTAAGTAACCAAATTGAAGCCTCACTGACTGATGCCACTGGAGCTATCAAATCCCTGGCACATTTCAGTAAATACTATGAAATCGAAAATAATTTTGAACCTACAGGCGAAGCGATTTTAGAAAGTCATCCATCAGTCAGTGTAGTACAGGTTTTGGATAGTGGTAAAATCGTCGCAACCTATCCCCTCAAGGGAAATGAAGTGGTCATTGGTTATGATATTCTTAAGGATGAAAAACAAAGAATTGAAGCAATTGAAGCAATAGAAAGAAGGAGCGTGTACTTCGCGGGGCCTATCAATCTCAAGCAAGGTGGGTTGGGAATAGTCGGAAGACTTCCCATTTTTTCTAATGAAAGCGATAGGTTTCAGGGCTTTGCTACTGCAATTATTTATTTAAACACCCTGTTTGATTCCACTTTCCAATCTTTAAATATTCCAAACGCATTTGTTCAGATAAAGAAAATCAACCCTGATAATAGAAGTGCCGATTCTGTTTTCTTTCAATCCTTGGCACATTCTCCATCTGTAACTGGAATATCAAAATCAAAAATACTCCCAAGTGCCAATTGGGAGGTTACAGTGGCACAAAGGGAGGGAATTAGTGTCCTGAACCAAATACCCGTGGTTTTACTACGAATAATTTCCGCAGGGTTACTTGGATTCTTGGCCTATAGTTTTGTGCGACAACCAGCACTTTTATCCAAAAAGATAGAAGAACAATCGCGCGAATTGTTAGCCGCTACCGAACGCTATGAATATGCCACTAGGGCCACTTCTGATGTGATTTGGGATTGGGACTTTGCATCTAGCAATGTACTTAGAAGTAAAAATTTTGAGCAACATTTTGGCTTTAATCCTGAGGAGCAAAAAAAGGATGTCAATTTTTGGAGTAACCTAATTCATCCCGAGGACCGGCCATACATTCAAAAAAATCTTAAAGACACTTTAGAAAGTGATTCAAACTATTGGAAAGCTGAATTCAGAGTAAAAGATAAGGCAGGGAATTACCATTACATCGTTGATAGTGGATATATTCTTCGTGACCAAGAGGGAAAGGCTATAAGAATGATCGGGGCAATTCAAGAGATCACCGAACGAAAAATAGCGGAGCTTGCCCTTGCCAGCGAGAAAGAAAGACTCATCAGAGTGATCGAGGGAACAGAAGCTGGAATATGGGAGTGGAATGTACAAACCGGAGAAACAATTTTTAATGAGGAGTGGGCCCGGATTCTAGGCTATAAACTACATGAACTTGAACCAATCAGTATCAAAACTTGGGAAAGCCTTTTACACCCTGAAGACCTTCCGGTAGCTCAGAAAGATCTTGAAGATCACTTTTCAGGCAAAGCTTCTTTCTACCAAACTGAGATAAGACTAAGGCATAAAGAGGGTCATTGGGTATGGGTCTTAGGGAGAGGTAGAGTGATGAGTAAGGCAGATGATGGAAGCCCCTTGTGGATGTTTGGTACACAGATCGATATTTCAGAGAAAAAAGCCAAAGAGGAGGCATTAGAGAGATTAAATAAACAGCTTCAATCCACTAATTCGGAATTGAAAGCCTTTGCTTCTGTAGCATCACATGATATGCGTGAACCACTCCGAATGATCAGTTCATTCCTATCGCTTCTACAAAAAAAATATGCAGAGAAACTGGATGAAAAAGGGAATCAATACATTGATTTTGCTGTAGGAGGCGCAAAGCGATTAAGCCTGCTTATTGAAGATCTTTTGGAGTATTCACGAATTGGGTTCGATTCGAAAAACAAAGAATCAGTTGATACAAATAAAACCATTGAATCGATTATTGATATCAACAAGCAGAGTATTGAAGCGAAAGGAGCTCACATAAAAGCTGAAAACTTGCCAATTATCCAAGCGATAAGGGTGCCTATCCAACAGCTATTCCATAATCTGATTACCAATTCCTTAAAATTTGCCAAAGAAAATAGCACGCCAATTATTTCGATAAAATGTGTTGAATTGGAAAATTTTTGGCAATTTATAGTTGAAGACAATGGGATAGGCATAGAGGAAAAAGAACAAGACAAAATCTTTGAAGTTATGATTCGACTTCATTCCAAGGAAAAGTATGAGGGAAGCGGTATGGGATTAGCGATTTGTAAAAAAATTGTAAACCAACATGGTGGGGAGATATGGGTAGAATCCGAAATTGGAGTTGGAACAAAGTTCATTTTCACGATTGAAAAGACCTAAATCTCATAGAGCAATAAAAATTAGTATAAAAAGCTTAAGCCCATTACCGGAATCTGATTCAGTAATAGTAAATCAAAGTTATGAGCAAGAGGATGGCAAAAATCTTACTGGTAGAGGATAACGAAGGGGATATTGTTCTCACAATGGAAGCTCTTATGGATTCACAATTACCCAATGAGGTCACTATAAAAAAAGACGGTGAAGCAGCCATCTCTTACTTAAGGGAACTGAAAGTATCCCAACCAAATCAGCTCCCGGACTTAATGCTTTTAGATATCAATCTTCCCAAGATGAATGGTCATGAGGTATTGACGGAAATAAAAAGCGATCCAGAACTTAAAAAAATCCCAATTATAGTTTTTACGACCTCCAGTTCGGAAAATGATATACAAGATGCCTACAGCAACTATGCAAATTGCTACATCACCAAACCAGTAGATGTAAATGATTTTCTTAGAGTAACTTCAAAAATCGAAGAATTTTGGTTTAATGTAGTCAAACTTCCAACTTCCCACTAAGATGCGAAAGGACACCAAACATTATGGTTTTTTAGTCGTCGAAGACAATTTGGGGGATTTTGTGCTTATCGAAGAATACCTTTCTGAGTATATCTTAGATGCAGAAGTAGTACATGCAGATTCATTTGCTTCTGCAAAACAAGAACTTATTACCAAAAAGAATTTTGACCTAATCTTCCTAGACCTTTCTCTTCCTGATCATGCTGGTGTAGATCTTATCAAAGATGTTTTACAACTATCCGAGGGAGTTCCGATCATCGCATTGACTGGTTTTTCGGATCTGGAATTTAGCATTCGTTCCTTGGCGCTAGGAATTTCTGATTACCTCTTAAAAGACGAGCTGAACTCTGCTTTTCTTTACAAAAGCCTCATATACGCTATTGAGCGAAACCGGTATATCGAAGAATTGCAAGATTCCCAGAGAAGGTACAGTGAACTCTTTCATCTGAACCCCTCCCCCATGTGGGTTTTTGAACAAAAAACACTTCAATTCCTGGATGTAAATGATGCCGCTGTCAAAAAATATGGATTCTCAGAGGCAGAGTTTTTACAAATGAAACTTTTAGATATCATCTGCAAAAATATTCCGAGAACCAATGTGGATCAAACCGTCAATCACCCCCTAAAACATGAGATTTATTTCAATAGGGAAATACACTATACCAAGTCTGGCCAAAAAATCGATGTTCAAATTGAATCCGCTCCAATAGAATACAATGACGTCGAAGCGAAGATTGTAGTGGTGAACGATATCACAGATCAAATCAGGCATATCGCTACGATAGAGGAACAGAATAAAACTTTCAGGGAGATCGCCTGGATTCAATCCCATGTGGTCAGAGCCCCTCTTTCTAGACTTATGGGACTGATTAATCTACTGGACCTCAAAGACAGTGAGACCTCCGAAGAAAATCTAGAATTGATCAATTATATCAAAAACTCCGCGGAAGAACTAGACCAAATCATCCGAGATATCAGCAAAAAATCCGAATCAATTCTATCTGATAAATCAGAAAATTGATAACTCTCGTTAAGTCGCAAATCAAAAGACCTAAAACCCATAATAATGAAAGACAAACATATCCTCATCACCGGAGGAGCAAGCGGAATTGGCTTAGCTATGGTTCGTAAATTTGCTGAATCGGGAAGCATCGTCTATTTCATCGATAATAATATCCCCGAAGGCGAACGCGTGATGCATGAGGAAATGGAACGTGGTCATCAGGTTAATTTTTGGCATGCAGATGTGACGGATTTTGATGCCGTCAGTCACCATGTCAAGCGCCACATTGGAAAGCTAGACGTTTTGATCAACAATGCGGGAGTTTCCCATATTGGTAAGGTGGAGAATACATCCATGGAAGACTTTGAAAGATTATTTCAAATCAACGTAAAAGGGATGTTTGTCTGTACCAAAGCAGCCCTTCCAAAGCTGCTCGAAGATGGTGGTGGATCTATTCTAAATCTATGCTCCGTAGCCGCAACCATTGGGATACCAGACCGCTTTGCCTACAGCATGACAAAAGGTGCAGCACTTTCCATGACCCTGAGCATAGCGAGAGATTATGTGGATAAAGGAATCCGTTGCAACTGTATATCTCCTGGAAGAGTGCACACTCCTTTTGTGGATGACTTTTTAGAAAAAAACTACCCTGGCCAGGAAAAAGAAATGTTTGATAAGCTTGCCGCTACCCAACCCATTGGGAGAATGGCCAGCCCTGAAGAAATCGCCGAATTAGCCTACTTTATCAGCTCTGACGCCGGTGGCTTTGTGACTGGTGCCAATTATAATATTGACGGTGGCTTCTTGAATCTAAAAATGTAACTTGGCTTAACCAAAATCAAAAATACTCAGTAATATGAAATTGCTTCGATTTGGACCAATCGGCCAAGAAAAACCCGGAATACAGACAGCAGACGGCAAAAATTTAGATTGCTCTTCCTTTGGAGAAGATTGGAATGAAAGTTTTTTTGAAAATGAAGGTTTGCACCGGCTTCGGCTTTGGCTCCGTGAAAACCAAAATAAACTTTCCGAAATCCCGAAAAACGCAAGACTTGGCTCACCTATCGCTCGGCCATCCAAAATCATTTGCATAGGTCTCAACTATCGAATGCATGCCGAAGAAGCCGGAATGCCGGTACCCGAAGTACCCATCATTTTTATGAAAGCCACCTCTTCCCTTTGTGGCCCCTATGATCCCATTTTCATCCCAAAAAACTCAACCCAGACTGACTGGGAAGTAGAATTAGCGGTCATTATAGGGAAAAGAGCCAAGTATGTCTCGATCGAAAATGCCATGGATTATGTAGCGGGCTATGCCACGCACAATGATGTAAGCGAGCGTGATTTTCAGCTTAGGCATGGAGGGCAGTGGGTCAAAGGAAAAAGCGCAGACCATTTTGCACCTCTTGGACCCTACATGGTTACAAAGGATGAAATTTCAGATCCTCACAAGTTGAGACTTTGGCTTAAGCTGAATGGAAAAATCGTACAGGACAGCAATACCTCTGATTTTATTTTTGACATTCCGACAATCATCGCTCACCTAAGTCAATACATGACCCTACTTCCTGGGGATGTGATTTCCACAGGTACTCCAGCAGGTGTTGGTATGGGGCTAAAACCTAATCCCAGATACTTGGAGCATGGAGATGTAGTGGAATTGGGCATAGGTGGTCTTGGAAACTCCCGACAAGTCGCCATGAATGACCCGGAGGCATGAGAATCGACGCTCATCAGCACTTTTGGGAATATGATCCTGCCCGACAAGATTGGATAGACGATAGTATGAAAAGCATTCGAAGGGATTTTAAGCCCGGAGATCTGCAGCCATACTTGGAGGAGTTTGGGTTTGATGGCTGTGTCGCCGTGCAAGCCGAGGAAAGTCTTAGAGAGACCGATTACCTGCTCGATCTAGCCGATCAAAACAACTGGATCAAAGGTGTAGTAGGCTGGACAGATATTGGCTCGAGCAGACTCAGCCAAGTCCTTGAGCAATATCATGGCAACAAGAAGTTGAAGGGCTTTCGTGAAATTCTTCAAGCCAAGCCTCCACAATACATGCTTCGGGAAAATTTCCTCCGTGGACTCAAATCCCTAAAATTGAAGGGATACACTTACGACATCTTGGTATATCCTTGGCATTTGTCAGCTGTTTTAGAATTGGTGACAAAATGTGAGGAGCATGCTTTGGTAATAGATCATTTGGCTAAGCCTCTTATCAAAGACGGGGAATGGAAAGAGTGGAAGAAAAACCTTCAACCGATAGCCGAGCGGGAGTTTGTATATGCAAAGGTTTCGGGTCTTGCCACTGAGGCAGATTGGAATAATTGGTCAGAAGAAACGCTTATGCCTTACATCGAGATTGCTTTGGAATTATTCGGGCCAAAGCGCCTGATGTTTGGTAGTGATTGGCCAGTATCTCAGTTAGCTGGAAGCTATGAGAAAATCCTCCAAGCTGTGGAAAGTTTCACCGACAGCCTTTCTCCTGAAGAAAAATCATGGATAATGGGCAAAACAGCTGCGAAGTTTTACAAACTTGAAAAATAAGATGGATCTGCTGCTCAAAGATAAAGTCATTCTCATTTCAGGCGGAGCCAAAGGAATCGGAGCCGCCATCTCAAAAGGTCTAATCGAAGAAGGAGGAATTCCTGTCATAATTGACCCTTCATCTGAAGGGGAAGAAATTCTTATGCTTGCGAATGGAAAAGGACTCCACATTCCAATTCGACTGGAGCAACCCGAAGATGCAAAAAAGGCCGTCGAATTGACCATCGAAAAATTTGGGAGCATACATGGAATCGTAAATAATGCTGGAGCCAATGACGGCGTGGGCCTTGAAAATGGAAGCCCGGAGGCCTTTGCCAAGTCAGTTTCAAAAAACCTTCAGCATTACTATGATCTGGTTCATTTTTCAGTTCCTTTTCTAAAAAAGTCCAAAGGTAGCATCGTCAACATTTCCTCAAAAACTGCCATTACTGGCCAGGGTGGGACTTCTGGATATGTGGCTGCAAAAGGAGCGCAACTTGCTCTCACCCGGGAATGGGCCGTCGAGCTCCTACCCTATCAAATCCGAGTCAACGCCGTCATTCCTGCCGAAGTGATGACGCCTTTGTACGAAAAATGGCTTAGCTCTTTCCCCGATCCAGATAGTAAGCTCCAGGAAATCAGCAATCGAATTCCATTGGGAAAGCGTATGACAACTCCTGAGGAGATTGCTTCGACTGTTCTCTTTCTAATCTCAGAAAAGTCCGCTCATACGACTGGTCAGCATATCTATGTAGATGGCGGATACACACATCTTGACCGAGCCTTATGAGCGAAAAACCACCCATAGTACCCAAAAGCCTACTTCTCCCTTTTGTGCTCATCACCTCGCTTTTTGCATTGTGGGGATTTGCCAATGATATCACAAACCCGATGGTTGCAGCTTTCAAACGAGTATTGGAGCTCAATAATGTCCAAGCTTCTTGGGTGCAATTGGCTTTTTATGGGGGCTACTTCACCATGGCTCTTCCTGCAGCCTTTTTCATCAAAAAATATTCCTATAAGACCGGAGTCCTTTTGGGTCTCGGCTTGTATGCCTTTGGAGCGCTACTGTTTTATCCCGCAGCTTCCTGGGAAAGTTATGGCTTCTTTTTGGCCTCTCTCTATATCCTGACTTTTGGGCTGGCTTTTTTAGAGACTACGGCCAATCCCTATATCCTTTCCATGGGTCCGGAGCAAACTGCAACCCAACGACTAAACCTAGCCCAAGCTTTCAACCCCATGGGAGCTTTAGCAGGGCTTTTCGTAGCAAAGCAATTCATACTCAACTCCCTTCAATCTAATGAAACGGATGCGGATGGAATGATCATTTACAGTACCCTCGAAGAGTCAGCAAAGGCTGTGATCCGAACCAATGATCTGATGGTCATTCGCAACCCTTATGTCATGCTGGGCTTGGTGGTTTTGGGGATTTTGATTCTGATTGCCTTGGTGAAAATGCCAGAAAACAAGGATAATAAGGGTAGAATTGACTTTTGGCCTACCATGAGAAGACTTTTTTCAAAACGGAATTTCGTAGAAGGCACCCTAGCCCAAATGTTCTACGTCGGTGCACAAATCATGGTCTGGACCTACATCTATCAATATGCAGAGGCCTTGGGAATAGATAATGCCTCTGCCGTCAATTTCGGATATGCAGCTTTGATCGTCTTTCTTTTGGGTCGCTGGGTATGCACAGTATTGCTCAGGTACATTTCAAGTTCAAAGCTACTGAGCGTTTTCGCCCTGATGGCTATGCTATTTACACTCGGAGCGATTTTCCTTCCTGACATGCTCGGGCTTTATAGCCTGGTCGCCATCAGTTTTGCCATGTCTTTGATGTTTCCTACTATCTATGGCATTGCTCTGGAAGGTTTGGGAGAGGACTCCAAATTCGCAGCAGCATTTCTGGTCATGGCCATCGTAGGAGGTGCGATCATGCCGACTTTGCAAGGTATGATTTTGGACTTGGGTGGTAGTGGCTATTCTGACATCAAGATTCTGGGTGTATCCGAAGTCAATTTTTCATTCATTCTTCCATTTATGTGCTTTTTAATGGTTTGGTTTTTTGCAGTCCGTGTGAACTCTATTTCCAAAACTTAAACCATGCAAACATTCGTTTTGATCTGCGACCTGAAGGATGAGCCTGAGGCAATTGAAGCATACGATGCATGCCATCAAGCTGTAGTTGAACCTATTTTAGAAAGCATTCGACAAGCAGGAATCCTAGAGATGTCCATTTATCGATGGAAAAATCGTCTGACCATGATCATGAAGACCGATGATGAATTCACTTTCGAAAAAAAAGCAGCGCTGGATAATGCCAATCCAAAGGTGCAGGAATGGGAAGCTTTTGTCGGACAATACCAAAGCAACCTTCCCGGAACACCTCCCAACTGGCGATGGGCTTTGATGAAAAAAGTTTTTGATTTTAGAGCAGTAGATAAATAAATAATCTTCCTATGAAACGAATTGGAATACTCCTAACACTCCTGGTTTTTGGTAATATTTCTTTGGCACAAAACCATATCATCCCCTTGTGGGAGAACACTCCTCCTCTACAAAAAGAAATGGATCTCAAAGAAGAGGCGATTCAGGAAGGGATTCTTAGGATTTCCAATGTTCAAATTCCAACCATTGAAGTATATCTTCCCAATAAACAAATTGCCACTGGGAAAGCTGTTTTGATCTTTCCTGGAGGAGGCTATGGGATTCTTGCTTATGATTGGGAAGGTACAGATTTCGCCAAATGGCTCAACTCTCAGGGAATTGCCGGAATAGTCGTCAAGTATAGACTTCCCATCTCTAAGTCCTTGACCAATCCCAAAGAAGTACCGCTGCTAGACGCACAGCGGGCTTTGAGACTAGTTAGACACCAGGCTGAAGAATGGAACATAGATCCGAATCAAATCGGGATCATGGGTTTCTCGGCGGGAGGTCACTTGGCCTCCACATTAAGCACTCAATTTGATCATTCAATCGACAGAGAAATGGATGAAATCGATCAATTATCCGCCAGACCTGACTTTTCCATATTGGTATACCCGGTCATCACTTTCAATGATCGATTTACTCATGGCGGATCCAAAAGGAACCTTTTGGGAAAAAATCCTGATCCTGATCTTGTCACGCGTTTTTCAAATGAGTTGAATGTTGACGAAAACACCCCGCCTACCTTTTTAATCCACGCACAGGATGATCAAGCAGTCCCTTTAGAAAACAGCACCCTCTACTACCAAGCGCTCCACGCTGCTGGTGTAGAAGCCTCCTTGCATATCTATCCAAAGGGCGGTCATGGATTTGCTTTTGGTATGGGAAGAGGCGCAGTAGCAAACTGGCGGGAAGTTCTTTTAGACTGGATCAATAATTTGAAATGAAATGCCGATCAAAGTAATTGCCTTCGACGCGGATGATACACTTTGGGTAAATGAACCCTTTTTTCGGGAAGCTGAGGAGAAATTCTGTTCGCTTCTGGAAGACTTTATGCCGGCACATGCCATTCTGAAAGAGCTGTATCGAACAGAAATTCAAAATTTGGCTCTTTATGGCTATGGAATCAAAGGCTTCATGCTTTCGATGATCGAAACAGCCATGCGTGTTTCAGACCAAAAAGTCCCCGTTTCATTGGTAGAAAAAATCCTTTCCATAGGCCAAGAAATGCTTCAAAAGCCCGTGGAACTCCTACCAGGAGTAGAAGAGGTACTCACTTCTCTAAATGGTGACTATCGAATCGTACTAGCCACCAAAGGCGATTTGGTCGATCAGGAGCGAAAGCTCCAAAAGTCTGGCTTGGAAAAACATTTCCACCACATCGAGATCATGAGCGAAAAACGGGTGGAAGATTTCGCCAAATTGATTGGGCATTTGGATGTCGCTCCAGAGGACTTTTTAATGCTTGGAAACAGCCTGAAATCAGATATCCTGCCTGTTCTGGAATTAGGGGCTTACGCTATTCATATTCCCTTTCATGTGACCTGGATTCATGAACAAGTGGACCATGAAATCGTCCACGAGCGATTCCATACGGTGGAAAACATAAGTTTAGCAGCAGAGGTGATTCGGGGGATTTAACTCAAGAATTTACGAGGTTTTGAGTTTCCGATTGTGGTAAACCTTTAATATGAAGAGTGATTCCATATTCAAGCCATGCTTTTAAATTGGTCAACCAAAAAGTCCAGCCTGTAGAGCAGCCTACAAAAATATTGAGTTTACTTTCCTCATCAGTAGGTATGTGATCCTGAGTCAATTCCACCTCGACTCCCCATTGACTTTCCTTGAGATGAATATGGACATTGCCACCTGCTCCGAAGGTAAAAGAAATTCTGTCTTTTCCATTCGCCTCCAAAATTTCACCCTTCTCCTCAAAGTCCCAATTGTGCCATTTCCAATTGAAAGAATCCCCGCGTTGAACCAGTTCTTCGCCCTTCCTTTTTTGTTTGGATGAATCCCAATAAGTTGCTTGCTCCAAAAACCAGCTTTCGATACCAGAGGAGCAAGCCCAGGCCCTGTAAACTTGATCCATAGTCGCTTGGATATGAATCCGCTTACTAAAGCTCGTCCATTTATTTTGAGATTCCATAGAATTAATCTAGGAAAAAAATGCTAAAAGCTATTCCCCCTTCCTCAATTTCTTCATAGCCACTTCCACCTGGGACAAGGGATATCCTCCCAAAATCCCACGAAAAGCACCATTCGGATGAATCACCACAAAACTCCCACAAGGATATGGGTACTTGAAAAACTGCTTTTGGAATAGGCTATCTGGATCCGGCTTGTAGGAAATTTTACCCTGATATTTTTCTAAGCCACTTGGATTTGCATAAAGGTAAACTGGCTCAGTTGCCAGATGCTTCTCAGCCCATTTCAAAAGCGTTTTGTTTTCCTTTTGGAAAGAGTCGGCATTATTTCCCTGACCAGAGGAATTACACCCATCCTTTCCTGGATAAAAAATCACCAAGAGCATTTTACCTTCCCGAAAGGCCTGTTCATTTCCGGTCTCCTGAAAAAATATTTCAGGATTATCCAATAGACCAACCGGCATGCGGTGAACGAGCATTTTACCTCCTTCACCATCTGGAATACCAAAGTAAGCCTGCTCTAGAATCTGCTTTTCAAAATACTCACGACTGATCTCCCGACCCAATTCATCCTTGTAACCGGTTTGGGCAAAAGAAGAGCTTAGAGCTACGAGGGATATGCCAACCAACCAAATAATGCGAATCACATTCAATACCATTTCTGATGATTATTCGAAGAAATATACCACTAGCATTTGACAGGTTGAATTTCCCAAATTCACGGGATTATGCTCCAATCTCCCGTCGAATAACATAGAATCACCCGCTTCGAGTTTAATCGATTGATCGCGAAAATGATAAACCACTTCTCCGGAAATAATGTATTTGTATTCAAAAGCATCTGTTTGAACAAAGTCTCTTTCCGAACCAGGCTGTATCTCCAGAAGCACAATATCAATGGTACTTTCTTTTACTTTTTTGGTAAAAATCCTGAAGTATTCATACCCACTGGCCGGTTCCTTTTCAAATCGCTCGTATTCAGCTCTTCTATGGACTACAATAGGTGCTTCCCTTCCATTCAGGCTTAGCTCATTGAAAAACTCATCCAAATCCACTTCAATAGCTTTAATGATTTGAATTAAAACCAAAAGAGATGGAATGGTGCGCCCATTTTCGATTTGTGAAATAAGCCCCTTGGTGACCCCTGCCCGATCAGCTACATCCTGTAAAGTCAGATTTTTTTCTTTGCGAATTCGCTTGATCTTTTCACTGATTTGGACAATAACTTCGTGCTCCATAGTTAGGTAATAAAGGGAAATTTCAAGTAAACTACGGAAAACTTTTTACCACCGAAAAAAAATCGGCTATTTACCCAAAAGTCCGTTTACCACTTCCTCTCCCAATCCGAAAGACAAAGTCATCCCAGCTCCACCTAAACCATTTACGATACAAATATCTTCTGAAAGCTCATGTATAAACTCAGTTGCCCCATTGGTCATCTTAGGATAGATTCCATGCCACGTGGATTCAATTCTCCAGTCTTTAAACTGAGCAAAGGTTTTTAAAAAATCGAAAATCAACTCATTGATATCTTGCCTGTCAAATGGAGAAAGGTCCAATCCATATTCGTGACTATCCCCTATAGTCAATTCTCCTAGACCATTCTGCGAAACCATAACGTGAATACCCCATTTAAGCAATTCTGGAAATTTCTCTTGATAGGTTTCTTTCAGCTTTTGAAGACTAGGAGACACTTCGAAGCCTTTATAATGAATAAAACTAAGTCCAGAACAAAGAGCAGGACCAATCCGCCAATTCTGGGGTTGCTGCACCAATCGAGCCATTTGAAGCTTACACTTTGTAATAGCAGCAGCTTGAAAAACTTCAGGATACAATATTTCGAAATCTGCACCTGAACAAATGAATATCCTATCCGCCTCCCAGCGCTTTGAACCACTAAATACAATATTTCCCTCTACCTTAGAAATAGCCGTATTCCAAAAAATCTCAATCCCTGGCTGATTCTCAAAATAGGCCCCTAGCTTTGCTATTGCCTCTCTTGGATCGACTATTACCTCTTCTTCCGTCCAAAGAGCACCTTTAAGACCTTGGAGCTTTGCAGCTGGACTTTTCATAGCCACTTCTGAGGGAGAAAGTGAATGGGCAGATTTGAGACCTTTCATTTCCCTCACATATTCCTCTACTACCTGCATCTCCAAATCTGTGTAGGCCAAGTGTAAAGCCCCAGTCTGCTCTGCATAAAAACCTGCTTTTTGACTCATTTCAAGCCATATTTCTCGGGAGCGAATGGCCCTGTCATAGGTCTTACCCTGCGCTTGCCCGACTGGCCAAACCATCCCGAAATTCCGAACAGAAGCACCTTGAGCCTTCGGGTGTCGCTCAAAAACCTTAACTTCATATCCTTTTTGATGGAGAGCTCGAGTGATAGATAGACCTACAATACCTGCTCCGATTACGATCGCTTTTTTGGTACTCATAGTGAATTGATAAGGGTTACGGAATGAGGCTTTGCCCGCTCTTCTCGCAGAAGTTTTCTTTGAAAATAAATAAACGAAGCAGCCATTAAAACGAGTGAAAGCCCCAAAAAGCCAAAAATGGCCGTGATATAAAATTGAAGCCAAGGAATTGAATCCCAGCCCACAAGCTGCTTGGAAAATAGGATTAGACTTGAACCTAGATACCCAAAACTATCAACTAAGTACATTAGAAACCCCACATTTCCACTTCGCTTAAAAGTGGCTATCAGCCGATCAAAAAGAAGGCAATTAAACGGTATATAGGCCATATAAACACCTGCGCCTACCATAACCATCCAAAAGAATGGAGAAATGAAACCAGCTTGTAGTCCTAAGGTCGAAAATATAGAAAGCCCGAATCCAATCAGGATAATCCAATGATTGATGAAAAATGCCTTTTTGTTGTTTTTGACCAATACCAATCCAGTCATTAAAACCAACAAACCTAAAGTAATGGGAATTTCGGTTTGAGTAAGAAGCTCAGGCTCGACCGAAATATTCAGCCCATCCCAAATTTCAATAACAAAATTATCCCGAAGATCGCGAAGTCCGGTAAGCATCATATAGACGATTATCAACAGAATAATCCCAGGTCTAAATTCCTTAAAAAAATCTCTTCGATCTTTTCTACTCATCGGAGCTCGAGGACTTCGCAATTGGATATCTTGATCAGTGGGTTCAGGTATATGATTAAGCAAAAATACGCTGAGCAACAATAAGGGAAAAAATACAGCTCCTGTGGCAAAAGGCATCCAATGCTCTGAGATTTGCCAGTTTTGCATTAAATAGACCCCGACTGACTTGACAAATCCCGATGAAAAAACAAAACTCGCAGCCAGCATAGAACCCATCATTTCAGTAAACTGCCTACCTTCCATGTAGTGGAAAACAATCCCCCAGATTAACCCTAAAGGAAAACCATTGATTAAAAAAAAGACTACTGAATAAGGCTCTGGTACTACTGCAAAACCAAGCAAAGCAATCCAGGAAATGGAAATCAAGCCTATTATCAACCATGCTCTTCCTTCTTTCTTAAGCTCAGAAATGACTTTGATCCCATAAAACTTACTCGCCATGTAGCCTAATGTCTGAGCAAGAATAAGCCAGATTTTTAGATCAAGTCCCCATAGCAATTCTCCTTCAAAAACAGCAGCTGCAAAAGGCTTTCTGAAAGCATACATGCTGCTGTATGTCAAAAAACCCATGATTGCGGCAAAAAGACTCATCTTGAAAGTACCTGCTTGTTCTAATCGCCTAAAAAGTGAAGGAACGCGATACATGTTAGCTCATTAAAGCGGATTCATATTGCTTCACTATTTCAATGAGCTCTCTCAGATTACTCACAAGATGAGTAGGCCGATGAGGAATTAACTCTTCACGTGAATAGACCCCATTTGTCACCCCAATACTCATCAAACAATCAGCATTATGACCTTCATTGATATCTACTTCTGTATCGCCGATTTTAATCACAGATTTGGAGTCTTCTATACCAAGTTCGTCCATAATCTTTTGAATCATAAAAGGATAGGGACGCCCTTTTTGTACTTCATCACTTGCCGCCGTAGCATCGATATGACCACTTTGATCCCATCCAACTCGTTTTAAAATGATGTCAGTGATATCTCTACTAAAACCAGTATCCAATGCCACTTTGATACCCATATCGTGTAGTGCCTCGAATACTTCCTCTGCATCATCTACAGGCTTGATACCAGGTTCCGTAGCATAATGATGTAGCATTCCATTGACAAAATCAGAGTGAATTCTTTCTATGATGGCGTCGGTGATTTTATCTGAGTTTGGTTCGTGGATTTCTAAGAGTTCCCGGATAGCCTGAGGCTTCGAATACCCCATTTTTTCATTGGCCTCTTTCAAGGTTACCTGTGGATATCCAGCTTCATTCAATGCTTTCTGAAAAGCCTTAGCAACATTATTTTCATCATGAATAGTCGTTCCTGCCATATCGAAGACAGCTAGTCTGATTTTTCCCATTATTTGTCATTTACTTGGCTAAAAAAAAGGGAGACTAATGATAGCCCTCCCATTTTTAAAGCTAAACCAACTCAATTATTGTTTAGCAAAATTAAACATCAAATTCATTTACTCCATGTAATAGTTATTATCTTTTTGTTATGAATAATTCTTGAGCCATACTTTGATAGAAACTCGTTAAAATGGACTTTAAAGGATTAGAATCAATTTTTTTTTAAAAAAAGCCTCCATATTTTATGATGAATATTATTCATTCTTAAACTTAAAAGAAAATAAAAGTTAAGTTTTCCAGCAAGAAAAAATGATAAGTTATTTTTCATAATTTTAGTATTTGTAAACATGAAACGATGAATTATTCTAGCTTATCTATTGAACAAAAGCTCGATTTGATTTTTGGACTTTACAAGAATCACGGACATGAAGACTACATAGGAGAACCCGTCTCCCAAATCGAGCACATGTGTCAATCAGCACAACTTGCCGAAAGGGAAGGATTTGACTCAGAGGTCATTCTGGCAGCCTTCTTTCATGATATTGGCCACTTACTAAATCATCTGGAAAACACAGAATCCATGGGGGGCTTTGGTGTAAAGCGCCACGAGCAAATTGGTGCGGACTTTCTTCGAAGTTTGGGATTTCCCGAAAAAATCCTCCAACTGGTAGAAAATCATGTCCAGGCTAAAAGATATCTCACTTTTCGCTTCCCAGAATATCTCGAAAAACTTTCAGAAGCCAGCAAAAAAACGTTGGAATTCCAAGGTGGGCCGATGGACAATGATGAAGCACTTGCCTTTGAAAATGACCCCCTTTTCGATATTTCCCTGCTGATGAGGAACTGGGATGAAGAGGCAAAGGATGAGAACATTCCTTTGCCAGATTTGGAAAAATACATTTCCCTGGCAAGAGAAGTTCTCTATTCCTCTTCAGTAAACTGATCGATTATTTCCCCTTCCAAATTGAATACCCTGAGATTAAAACTATCCTTCCCAAAATCCAAGATACCAAAATGATGTTCCTTAATCACTCGGTCCATTTTGGGATAGTCTGAGCTTTTATCTTTTGGTTCAAGTCCTCCTCCAGCACCACCTACGATTAGAAAGTGAACCGAATTTCCTGAAAAATTCAAAGTGAGCCGTTCGTAATCATGCGTATGGCCTGCTATGACAAAATCAATCAAACCCCTATGAAAATATGGTTCTAATGTCTCCCGAATGCTCAATTCTCCATGATATCCTGGCCAGCCCTGAGAATAAGGGGGTTGATGGATTGCTATCACTTTCCACCGTAGGTTTGACCAGGTTTCCGACGTCAGTATAGAATCCATCCAAATCTGCTGTTCCGTTCCTTTTGGAATTGAAACTGGGAAATTGACATTTGGGTCCAAAGCCAAAACACCCACAGAACCAAGTATCTGAAAACCAAACCGCTTTTGACCGGGCAAAAACAGATGCCTCTCCATCTCTTTGGCTATCAAATCTTCATAGAAACCATCGTAATCATGATTTCCTGGAATAAGGATCTGAGGAGCATTCATCTGTGAGGTCACTTGTAAAAATCGAGAGTAAACGAAAGGTTGAGAACCATTATTCACCAAATCCCCAAGCCCTAGACTAAAATCAGGATTTTGACTAGCGATTTCATGAGAAATCTTCTTAAAAGTCTTCCATCCTCCTTGAGAATCCCCCCAAATAGCAAGCCTGATTTGATCAGCAGGCTCAGCTTGATTAAAATGAAAAGGTCCAAAAAGAGATTTACCCTGTTGAATCCAAATCTTATACACTTCACCAAATTTTATAGGAAAAGTAAAGATTCCATCTTTCGAAGAAACAGAATACTTCTCGCCAGATTCTCTACCAATAACTGATTCACCTCCCTTTTCGCTTTGCCAACGAAGGAAAGGCTCTCCATTGGAGTCCAGAATAATAATCGGCTCAGTCATCATGATGGGGTAGTCAGCCAACTTCCCCACCCGATCTTTCTGGTCTAATTCTAAGAGTTGAGCCTTGAGTCCTGAATCTGTAAGCAACTCAATTTTTCGATTGAGCAATAACGAATCCAGCAGCTCATTTCGATCAGTCATCCATTTCAAAAAACTTGATTCAGCCATCCAAAAGGCTTTTTTCAATCCTCCGGAAACCGCATTATTTATCACCCTGACAATAAGCTGAACCTCTCCTTCCTGCTCAACCCTATAGAATTCCCCTTCAGCAGATCGCAGAACTCGCTCTCCATTTACCCAAAGTTGAGCTCCATCGTCTCCATCCAAAAAAAGTACTCCCCCATCTAAATTACCTTTCCATGAATACCAAAGGGAATGATTAGGAAGGACCAATTTATGGGGCAAGGAAACCGCTTCGCCTTCCGAAGTAAATTCAGGAATAGGCTGTTCCATACCCGGAATCGAATCAGCACCAAGGTATTGCCAGCCCGTATCTAAAGCCAGCGTATCCTCTTGAGGAAAGGACATCTCAAATAAAGAGATGAGTTTAGATTCATCCGAAAAAAACACCTCCCCATAAGTTGGGGAGGTTGGTTTTTCAAAACAGCTTGACGAAATCATTACTAAAAGTATAAATACATTCCTTTTCATCGGACCATATCCTTGATGACTTCTCCTGCCTTAGGATCAGGATATTCCATACCCAATAGTTTGAAAACTGTCCTGGCAACCTGAGCAGAGTGCCACTGTCCTTCAATTTTCATTTCACCTGAAGCTGGAGTATCAGGTCCTATTGCCATCATCCAAATTTCACCACCTTCTGGAACGGAAGCTCCATGACTTTTCCAAGAAGTCTTGGTAATTCCCCGTCCATGATCTGTAGTAATGATTAAGGTTGTTTTGTCTTTATACTCAGGATCTGATTGAACCCAATCCCAAATCTCCTTGATGTAGGCGTCAGTTTGATGAGCCGACCAAATATATTGATCATACTTGCCTCCATGTGCCCAATCATCCGTCTCTCCATAGGCAATGTACATCACTTTTGGTCTGTGCTTTTTCAAACCTTCCATCGCAAAATGATGGGTAAATGGATCTAAACGAACTCCACCCCAAGGTCCACGGATCTCCTGCTGTATCCGATTGACTGTTCTTTCTACATCCGTCAGATCATCTCCTTCAGCCAGATCAAAGCCAGCATTGACAGGTACACCGCTACGCTCTTCATGAATTATATACGGAAAGACATCCCAGGAACCGAAAGCCATTACCTTACCATTATATTCTGGCATTTGATTGAGATACTCAAGGAAAGTAACATTTGGATTATTGATTTTCGAATTGGAATTGATGCGGTCATCATCCGCAAAGCCAGAAAGAACCTCATTGTATCCAGGATAGGAAAACCACATTTTATTACTGTTATCCACTTTATTACCAAAATGCCTATTCCCATATAATTGACCTTCAGTGGCTATAGTGCCCCAAAAGAATGGGAACAGCATCTCTCGGCGCTTTTTTGGATCGGAATGCCAGTAATCTGCCAAAAGAGACCCCGGCGTATCAATTAGTCCCGTATCATCTACCATTAATGAATCTGCTCCCTTAAAGAGCTCCTGCCATCGCAGACCATCAAAGGTGATTAAGATTATGTTTTCTGTTTGAGTGGTTTTCTGAGCCAAGAGATCCATCCCCGGTAAGGACATAATCAAAACCAAAAAGACTATTTTTCTCATAGTATTGTAATTTAAAATTAGCTACCAGGCAAAAAGACTGGCAGCTCTTGATTGATTTAAGTTAGTGGCTTATCAATTAACATCCCACCAAACCCGGGTAGTAATTTCATCAGGACCCTGACGGGAAATCACTTCTTGATATTTTTCTCCATTAAGAGACTGTACTGAAGAAGGATACATGTATCGAACGGGTACGGTATTGATGAAGGCTGCTGGACCTGGCAAGATCTCTGGATAATTAGTCCTTCTCCAATCATACCAACCTTCCATTCCTGTGAAGAATAAAGCCAACCATTTCTGAGTTCCGATTTTGCGAAGCTTATCTTCAGTAGAACCAGTATAGGCAACCTCATCCTGTGCAAAATAAGATTCATCAATCATCAGTTTCTCAGCGATTTCAGGCAAATTGACAAAATTGTATCGATCTCGATAGTAGTCAAATGAGGCTTGAATACCATTTCGGTAGTATTCCTCTGCAGATCCAGTAGAGATAAAATTTCTCTCACGCGCCTCAGCCAAGATGAATTGCAATTCTGCATAACTCATTAAGATCGCTTGGTACCCTTGTGGATTTGCCAGCGAAGTACAGGCCGAGCAAGACCAAAGCAACCCAATTCTAGAAATAAAATTAGACCCTCCCTTTGCAGGATCACCCGAAGGGGAATACTGGAGAGCCTCTTCATCTGCAAGACCATTAGGCACACCCTGATAGTCTTCTATTTCACCAATCACGCCTGCACCACTATCATTGGTGGGTTGAGCGTAAGCGAAAAGCCGTGGATCATTATAATCCTTTAAAACACCCTCCATCTTTTCGGAAAGTCGATATTCGTCAAAAGAACCCGAACGGGTAGTATAAAGTGGGTGCTGATTTGGAACATCAGACAGGTACTGTAAGGCTGCCTGATCTTCATTAGAAGTAAAGATCGGAGACTGAGAAGGATTACTCAGAATAGATTGCATTGCAGCAGATGGATCGCGACGATCAGAAAGACGCATGAGAATTCGAAGCCTGAGGGAGTTGGCAAATTTCTTCCATCTCATCACATCCCCATCAAATAGGATATCACCTTCGACAACTTCATTTGTCGAGCCTAAAAGATTATTTGCCTCCTCTAATTCGGTCAAAATACCATTGTAGATTTCTTCCTGAGTATCAAACTTGGGATAATTAATATCCTGCTTAGCGCGAGTAGCCTCTGAATAAGGAAGGTCACCGTATGCATCAGTCATGAAGGAGAACATGTTTGCTCGGATCACCTTTGCAATCCCCACATAGTTGCTTTGACCCGCTTCTGTAGAAATCTCAATCACATTGTTCAAATCTCTAAGAGAGTTGAAAAAGGTACTGTAAGGATTTCCCTGAGGACCCCAGTTGTAGCGGTCCTCGTTGGTAAACTGGATTTTGGCAGATTGCTGCATAACCACATTTCCATATCCCCATGCGCGACCAGCTATTTCATTGGTCGTATTTCGGATCACCGTAGGCAAAAGCAAAGCCGAAGAAACCGTCTCGGGACTGTTAGGATTAATGTTGATTTCTTCAAAATCCTGATCACAAGCTCCCAAGCCCAAAAGAAAAGAGAGGCTCAGTGCAGTTATATATTTCTTATTAAAATTCATGATTACAAATTTTGATTTTCAGTACTGAATTAGAATTTGACATTGATATTGAAGCCAACACTTCGAGTAGAAGGGAAAGCCATATTTTCTACGCCAGGCTGAAGTGTCCCTCCAGACATAGAAAGTGTCTCTGGATCAAAATGCGGGTTTTCTGTCCACAGGGCTAAATTCCTACCTACCAGAGATACTTTCACATCCTGGATAGGCAACCTACCCAATACGGAACGAGGAATAGTGTACCCGATCGTCACTTCTCGTAGCTTCAAGAAGGTAGCATCATATTTGGCAGCTTCTACATTGTTTCGCTCGTAATAACGGTTGTGCCAGTTTCTGGATGTGATTTTTACCGTATTTGGAGAGTAGGATCCATCACTATTTTGAACCACTCCGGGACTGACTATCCCGTTTCCTTCTACACTTAGGTCATATCCATTCTCTCTTCCCAAAAGAGTTTCTTCAAGCTGACCGGAGGTACTACCGATGGTTTTGGTTCGAGAGACCACAATGCCTCCATGACGATAATCAAAAAGGACTCCCAGGGAAATTCCTTTGTAGCTAAAATTATTCTGGAGACCTAGCATCCAGTCAGGATTATAGTTTCCTTGAAGCTTCAGCTCAGGGTCACGAAGAGGAGTACCGGTAGAGTTGTGAATGATTTCGCCAAAGAATGGGCTATTGGGATCCTCAACTCGGAGGAATCCCACCCCATATATATTCCCCATTCTTTCACCGACTCTAGCTTGGATATTTGCGCCATTTCTACTTGTAAGGGTGTATGCATCCAATCCATCAGTCAATTCCAACACACGACCACGAGTCCTGGTAAAATTGGCTAGGAAGTTCCAATTGAAGCCATTCTGTGAGACTACCGGAGCACCACTCAAAACCACTTCAATCCCTTTATTCTGAATCTCACCGGCATTAATAATTCGAGAAGCATAACCAGTGGCAATATCCAGTTCGATTGGTATAATCTGATTACGGGTACGATTGTCAAAATACGTGAAGTCCAATCCAACTCTTCCTTCCATGAAGCGAATATCCAATCCAGTTTCAAAGGACCCTGTTCTTTCAGGCTTTAAGTTGGCATTGGCCAATCGATTTGATTCTGTCTTAGCCTGATCTGATCCCCAAGCTACCTGTGGGTTAAAGACATTAGTCAGGCTAAATGGATCTGTATCATTACCTACTTCTGCATAAGCACCTCGAACCTTCAAGAAGGAAATAGCACTCGGCAGTGTAATCATATCTGATATGATCGCGCTTAAAGTCGCTGATGGATAGAAGTAAGAATTACTTTCTACAGGTAGTGTAGATGACCAGTCATTTCTACCAGTAATATCCAAGAACAAAATATTCTTGAAACCAATCTGCCCGAATCCATAAAGTGAATTAATTCGCTTTTCTGAATTGAACTGATTGACCTGAAGATTCACAGCTGTATTGGTGAAGTTGTAAATACCAGGAATCAACAATTGTGGAGCAATGGTTTGCTGAAATCTATTTTCCTGTCGCATTTGGTTACCACCTAGTGCGATACTGTAGGACCAAACCGGCTTGGTGGTCTCAGAATAAGTCAAGAGAAAATCAGAGTTCTGCTCAGAAAAAGACACTGCATCCTCTCTGTAATTACCTCTAGGAAATCGCTGAGTACTAAATGCTCTTCGTCTGTCCCTCAATTCATTGTAGGTATCCAGACCAGTACGAAGCATCAAACTCAACTTGTCAGTAAATTTGTAATTCACCATGATATTCCCAAATATCCTCCCTTTGTCCTGTCCGTTGGTGTTTTCATAAACATTGAAATAAGGGTTATCATGGTAGTTATAGTTGTAATTAAACTGCTGCACCCCTTCCAATCCCGGCATCCAGTAATCCCGCAGGTTTTGAGTACGAAGTTGTCTACCGTACCAAATCCACAAATACATTAAGTTCTCCGTACCGTAGCTGATATTAGGTCTGTTGCCACTATTGGTATTTTGATAGTTGACAGCTGCATTTACAGAGAGCTTATCTGTCACATTGATTCCCCCATTTAGAGCGATAGTATTTCGCTTCAAATCTGTATTGGGCACAATTCCTTTTTGATTCAGATTGGTCCAAGAAAGACGGACATTGGCATTATCATTAGCTCCTGCAATAGAGACGTTATTTGAAAGCGTCACACCTGTCTGGAAAAAGTCATTGATGTTATCCGGCTGAGAGACCCATGGCGTTGGGGTAATCGTACTTCCCGCAGGAGCATTCAAATCTCCTCCTCTAAAACCCGGAACAGATCGGGGTGAATCAAATTGCGGAATAAGCAAGCCGGTGTCCATTTCAGGTCCCCAGCTTTCATCCACTCCATCAGCAATACCAGCTCCGGCACCATTGACAAATTCAAATTGGCCGTTATTACCCTGACCATATTTATCTTGCCATTGAGGCAATACTAAAGGATTGTCAAAAGTTGTGTTGGAATTAATGGTAACTCCAAGGCCTTTTTTACCTTTTCCGTTTTTGGTTGTAATCAAAATCGCGCCATTCGCTGCACGGCTACCATACAAGGCTGCCGCGGCAGGACCCTTCAAGACTGTCATGGACGCGATATCATCCGGGTTGATCTCACCGGCGGCATTTCCATAGTCTACTTCCTGATTTCCAGAGCCCGACGAACCAACAACATTATTGGAAATCGGAATACCATCAACAACGAAAAGCGGCTGATTGGCATTGATATTTAAAGAAGATTCCCCCCGAATTGTCACCCGTGTAGAACCTCCAAGGCCTGAAGTACCATTTGTAATTTGAACCCCTGCAACTCTTCCGCTAAGGGAATTAATCACATTGGTCTCTCTCGCTTCCGTAAACTGATCTCCTTGCACTTCCTGCACAGAGTAGCCAAGAGCTTTTGTCTCCCGCTCCACTCCCAGGGCAGTTACAACTACTTCAGTGAGGGCGACGCCCTCAGAGAGTGTGATGTCAATTATCGTAGAATTACCCACGGTTCTTTCGAGAGTCTCGAAGCCTACAAATGAAAAGACGAGCACATCTTGGGCAGATGCCTCAATTGCATAGCTTCCATCCACATCCGTGACAGTTCCACGGGTTGTTCCTTTGACCAAAACAGTTGCCCCTGGTAGAGGCTGATTGTTTGGATCGCTTACTTTTCCTGTGATCCTCGCTTGCTGGGCGGAGGAAAAATTGAGAACAAATAACATCATCAATGTCATTAATCCTCTCCAAATGCTTTGATTAGCAGTCATGGTTTGTAAAGATTTTTAATAGGTAAAAGTTTTGGTTAGAAATTTTACCAAAGCTAAACTTTACAAAACTCTCAGACTTTAATTTAGCATTATCAAAAAATGAATTACCTCAAAGTTAAAACCACCAAAAAAGCCATTTAAATTAAAATAAAGCAGTTTTTAATAAGTAAAAAGAGCTTAACAAAGAGCCCAATGTTTATAAATTTTTAAAAAATCATTATCTAAAAAAGTATATAAATACTATACATTAAAAAATGGAAATTTAAATCAGATTTCAACTAGATTAGAATCATTAAACCAACCCAAACGCCCCTTTGGTCAAAATAACTGCACTTTCATCCAAATCAATGGCAGGTTTAATCGCCAAATATCCCTCTTGGCTTCCCGTTATTTGAACTTCTACTTTATCCAAGAGGTAGCCGGTTTCCGTTTTTCCACTTTGAATCAAAATATAATTCAAGCCATCTACCTCTACTACAGCACTTTCCGGAACTACCTTTGATGGTCTATCCTCCAAATCTAACTTTGCCTCCAAGTACATCCCCGGTACTAAGTGTTTTTCCATGCTTTCGTCTACTAAATGAGCGTGCACCATTACTTGTCTTTCCGAATTGATAGATTGACTGATGACATAGACCTCTGCCAGGATCTGATCTTCCTTCAAATCAGGGATTGAAACCGTTACTTTTTGGCCAATTTTCAATTTCCTAGCATCCTTCTCATACACAATTAGCTCTACATGCAGGTGATCTCGGTTCAATAAAGTCAGTGCTTTATCTGTGGCGTTGAGATAACTTCCCGGCACTGCATGAATACTTTCCACAAAGCCATTGATGGGGGAATAAACTGGGATTTTTGAGCGAATTTTTCCCGGCTCAAGCGCTTTTGGGTCAATATTTAGCAGTAAGAGCTGCTGCTCCAAACCAGCCAATTTGGCCTCAGCTGTCCGAAAATCAGCCTCAGCTTTCAGGAAGTTTTTTTGTGCAGAAATCAGCTCGGAATACAAGGTCTGTTGACGATCATACTCCGCTTTCAAATAGTCCATCTGACTTTGGGTCTCCAGATAGGATTGCTGAAGATTGACAAACTCAGGATTCTCGAGATAAAACAAAACCTGACCACGTCGAATGGCTTCACCTTCAATTAGAGTAAGGCCTGAAACGTAGCCCCCGTAAATCGCAGAAACGTCCTGCCGCCCTTCTGTGGGTACACGCACCATGCCTTGAAGACTGAGTTGCTCAGATAGATTTCGAGCCTCTATAGATCCCCACTCCATCTTCAACGCATTAAACTGGCTTTGAGAAAGTTGAATCTGAGATGAAGCTGCTACTTCTGCCGCCTCTACTTCTATTCCTCCCGACGAATCGTCTTTTTTCTGACAGGATATAGCCAAAGGGAATAAGAGAATAAATGAGATTTTTCTTAAATGTAAATTCATCAGATCGTCAAGTAAATGAGTTCGAGCTTAGCAAGCTGATAGTCCAGCTTACTTTGTAAGTATTGAAGTCGGATATTCCGGGAATTTTCGAGGAGTTGTACTAGCTGCAGGAAGTCTATTTCACCTTCCTGGAAAGATCGGGTAGCCTGTGTTTCCAATTGCTCGGCAAGGCTAAGTCCCTCCTCCTCATAATAATCTAAAGTCGAGCGGTTTTTGGAAATTTCATTTTTCAGCTGCTCACCTCGTGCATTTAATGATTGAGTCACAGCCTGAGATTGGAGTTGAATTTCTTCCTGGAAGAATGAAGCCGCATTCAATTTGGATTTATTTGATCCAAAAAACAGGGGAATAGAAACGCCCGCTTGAAATCCAGGGTAATTCTGGGCATTGATCCCAGGATTACTGCCATTGAAAACTTCCAGACTCAGGTCAGGCAAAAAACTCCTTCTCGCCTCCTTGACCTGAAAATCTGCCTTTCGGATTTCGGCTTCCAGCATCATAGTCAGGGGATGAGTTATTTCGTCATTTTGTTGCAAACTCAACAAAGGCTCTTCGTCGGCAAGAACTAAGCTATCCTCCACGAAAAGTAATCTCCTCAATTCTATCAGTGAGGATTCATAATCCCGGCGGGCTGCATTCAGCCGTATCGAAAGTTCCTGTTCCTTGCTTTCTGCGGTAAGCTTCTCCAGCAGATTACTTTCTCCCAACTCAAAACGACGTGCCGAGGCTTTCGCAAACTGCCCATAAATACTGTCCAGATAAACCAAATTATAGATTCGTTCTCGGGCATAAAATGATTTGAGGTAGGCTGCCGAAACCTCCTTTTTGACTTGTCTTTCACGCAAAAGATATTCTGACTGACTTCGCTCCAGTTCGGCTTTCAAGACTGCTGTCCTTGCTGCATAGACTGAAGGAAACTCCAGCTGCTGCTGCACTCTCCACACGCGGTTGTAGACTCCGTTTTCGGCAATATCATTTTCATCCCAACCATAGGAAACCTGGGTCTTTCCGATATTCCAACCTGCCCCAACCTGAGACTCCGATCGCTCTAGCATTTTCCTGGAAGCCTGAAGGTCTATATTTTGAGAAATGGCTATGGAAAATGCCTCCTCCAAACCTAGTTTTTCCTGCTCTTGGCCAAAAGAAGGTTTTACAGCCCATGACATCAACATGAAAAACATAACCAAAGGCTTAGATGACCATTTGAGTGCCAATTGCTTTTCATGGAATAGCGTATACAAAACTGGTAATACGATTAAAGTCAATACTGTCGCCGAAACCAAGCCTCCTACTACCACTGTGGCCAATGGTCTCTGAACCTCTGCACCAGCAGATGATGAAATAGCCATCGGTAAAAACCCTAGAGCCGCAGCTGAAGCAGTCAGGAGGACGGGACGGAGTCTTTCTTTAGCTCCAAAAACAACCAAGTCTTTTATTGATGTGAATTTGGTCTCCAATGATTTGAAGTGCTCTATCAACACGATCCCATTCAAGACCGCTATACCAAAGAGGGCAATAAAACCTACCCCTGCGGAAATACTAAATGGCATATCCCGGAACCAAAGTAGAAATACTCCTCCTATTGCTGAAAGCGGGATGGCAGAGTAAATCATTAAGGCATCTTTAGCGGAAGAAAAGGCAAAATACAGCAGGATAAAAATCAAAATCAGAGCGACTGGTACAGCAATCAAAAGCCTTGACCTAGCTTGCTGAAGATTCTCAAACTGTCCGCCATAGTCTACTCGATATCCTTCAGGGAGATTGATTTTTTGATTGATGATTTGTTGAATGTCATCTACTACAGATTGTAAATCTCGGTTACGGACATTCACGCTGACTACCACTCTCCTTTGAGTATTATCTCGTGATATTTTAGCCGGACCTTTCGTGTAGGAAATATCAGCTAATTCCGAAAAAGGAACAGAACTACCATCTTCCAATTTCACGGTAGTGTTTTCCAGACTTTGAAGGTTTTTTCGATGATCCTCGTCAAAACGCACAACCAAATCAAACTGCTTTTCTCCTTCGAAAACAGTACCTGCCACCTCCCCTGCAAAGCCCATGGTAACAAGAGAATTCAAGTCAGAAATATTGAGTCCATATTTGGCAATTTTAGATCGATCATATTCTATTTTCATCTGTGGCAAACCGTCTACTTTTTCCATGATGATATCAGCAGCACCATCGACATTTTGGATCGCACTTTCAATCTCCTCTCCTAAGCGCAAAAGCTCGTCTAAATCTTCCCCAAAGACCTTAATAGCCAAATCAGCACGGACTCCGGTAATTAATTCATTGAAGCGCATCTCTATCGGCTGGGTAAACTCATAATCAAGCCCAGGAATAATCTCCAGAGCTTCCTTGAATTTATCGGCCAATTCATCTTTTGATTCCACGGTAGTCCACTCGCTAGGCGGATGGAGGGTCACGATTACATCACTTTCTTCCATAGACATGGGATCAGTGGGAATCTCTGCAGCTCCAATTCGTGTCACCACCTGCTTGACCTCGGGAAAGTCCAACAAAATATTTTCAATGCTGGTAATCGTTTCTACTGTGCTACTAAGCGAAGTCCCTGTTTTTAGTACCGGTTGTATCACAAAGTCACCCTCATCCAAGGTGGGAACAAACTCTGATCCCATGGAGGAAAAAATCAAAACAGCCGAAATCAAAATACCTCCTGCAGCAACCAAAACTATCTTTGTATGATTCAAAGCCCAGCGAAGGGATGGTTCATAGGCCTTGTTAATTGCTTTAATTAACCGAACAGATATATTTTTTGGACCCTGCTTGTCAGCCTTCAAGAATAAGGAGGAAGCAACTGGAACGTATGTCAATCCCAATATCATAGCCCCTACCAGTGCAAAGCTAAATACCTCTGCCATTGGTCGGAACATTTTACCTTCTACTCCAGAAAGAGATAAAATCGGAATAAATACTATAATGATAATTATCTGCCCAAAAATGGCAGAATGCATCATCTTGGATGCTCCTTTGAATGAAATATCATCCCTCTTCGCTATCCGCTGTACTTTATTTAACCCTAAAAGCTCATCGGAAGATTTGGTAAATTGATAGGCAATGTATTCGACGATGATCACTGCACCGTCGATGATTATCCCAAAATCAATCGCTCCTAAGCTCATCAAATTGGCATCAACCCCAAAAATATACATGAGGGAAAGCGCGAAAAGCAAACTAAGTGGAATGACAGAAGCCACTACCAAGCCCGACCGAATATTACCCAAAAGAAGGACTACGACAAAGATGACGATCAAACAACCTAAAATGAGGTTTTCGCTTATTGTAAAAGTAGTCCGCCCTATGAGCTCAGATCTATCCAAAAATCCATTAATATAAACGCCCTCAGGCAAGGAACTTTCTATCTGGGAAATTCGCTCACGCACACGATCGATGGTTCGCTTAGAGTCAGCTCCTTTTAGCATCATGATCTGCCCCAGAACCTTTTCCCCTTCTCCGTTGGCGGTAATTGCACCAAATCGATTGGCAGCTCCGAACCCTACAGAGGCAATATCCCTAATGAATATGGGAGATCCTGACCGAGTGGTCACTACGATTTGGCCGATATCCTCCAGTGAGCCTGTTAATCCTTCACCACGGATGAAGAAGCTTTGGTTGTTTTTCTCGATATATCCTCCACCTGCTATGGAGTTGTTTTTTTCAAGGGCAGTGAATACCTCAGTTATGCTTATGTCCATCGCTCTAAGTCGCTCAGGATTAATCGCTACCTCATATTGCTTCAAGAAACCTCCCCAAGTATTGACTTCAATGACACCGTCAATCCCTGCTAACTGACGTTTGACCACCCAATCTTGAATTGTTCTCAAATCCGTAATCGAATACTTGCTTTCATACCCAGGTTTTACATCGATGATGTATTGATAGATTTCTCCCAGACCTGTAGAAATAGGTCCCATGGTAGGACTACCAAAACCTGCGGGGATATTTTCTTCAGCAATTTTGAGGCGCTCTGCGATAAGCTGTCGGGGTAGGTATGTACCCAAATCATCCTCAAATACAATAGTGACTACAGACAGACCAAACTTGGATACAGATCGAATCTCTTTTACCCCTGGTAAATTGGCCATTTCCAATTCGACTGGGTAAGTAAGATATTTTTCTACATCTTCAGTGGCTAAATTTCGAGAAGTAGTGATTACTTGGACTTGATTATTCGTAACATCGGGAACAGCTCCAATGGGAATATTCGTAAGGGAATAGATTCCAAATCCAATCCAAATAATTATAAAAATGCCGATTAATAATTTATTGGCTAAACTCCATCGAATAATCGAATCAAGCATAATGTGGGTCTCTTTTGACACAAAATAACCACAGAAGTCTTAGGTGGCTTTTAGTGTTTCCTTAAGATTCCCTTAAGATTTTACCAGGAAAGCTTAAACGAGGTCCCTTTCCCAGCTTGGCTTTCTACGGAAAGTCGGATTTTCAACTCATCACAAAGTTTTTTCACAATGGCTAGCCCCAACCCAGCTCCAGTTTTTTTTGATCCATGACTGGATTTTGCTCTAAAAAATGGGTCAAAAATATACGGTAAGTCTTCAGAAGAAATTCCGACTCCATGGTCTGAAACTTTCAAATAGACCTCTTTATCATTTTTTCCAACTTCCAAGAAAAGGGGAGCTGAGTCTCCAGCGTATTTGAAAGCATTGTCCAGTAAGTTGTCTAAAATTATCTGTAGCGATTTCTCATTTGTCAAAACAAATACAGGATGCCCAAGCTGAGAAACAAATTCAATCTTCTTCCGTGTTGATTCTGATTTTCTACTTATTACTTCTTCTGCAAAAGATAGCAAATCAAGCTCTTCCAGAACAATGGATTGCCCGCTTTCGACACGTGCAAGAGCCAATAATTGCTCGATTGTTCCTGTCATCCGATCGATACTTTGAAGAGCTAATTCGATCTTTTGCTCATATTCTTCAGGAGTGCGTGGCTTGCGGATCATCACCTCCAAGGTGCCTCGGAGCACCGAGAGGGGAGTTCGTAGCTCATGAGAAGCATCTGAGGTGAATTGCTGCTCTCGTTTTATGGCCTTCTCCAACCGGCCCAAAAGATCATTAATGGCATGCGTAAGCTGGGTGATTTCCTCTTGATTGCCGGGGGACTGAATTCGTTCGCTCAAATTACTTTGAGTTACCTGATTGGCTTTGCGAATAAGCTGCTGAATAGGCCGGACAGTCCGATTTGCCTGATCGCGCATCATCCAATACACAATCATCAGTACAATCGGGAAAAGAATTAAAAGAATCCACCTCAACTTGGTAAAAAGGGCTTGTGCATCATCAAAAGATTGAGCTACCAAAAGAAAGCCTTCCATTTTCCCTGCATTCCGTAGCGGGATTTGCATCTGACGCAGATAGCGAGAGCCTGCTTTAAGAGTCCAGGCCTGCCCCGAATTAGCTCGGTCGGGGAAAAATTCAAGATGATTATCCCTCAGGTTAGGAGATCGATCCATACTTTTCCCCTCTGGATCTACAATCTCAATAAAAATCGGATTCAGCTGGATCTGACTATGCTCCATTTCACTCCATTCATTTTTGTGAAGAAAGCGAATCTCACCGTTGACGATGAAAATCTGATCCTTATGCTCATCCGTCTCTAGCCGTAGCTCACGATCTATGCTTGAAACCACCGTGACGTAGACCACCCCATAGATCACCCCAAAAACCACCAAAAAAATACCAGCCACTAAAAGTGTGAGTCTGCGGGAAAGCTGTTTTTTGTAGGAAACACTCATTATCTATTCTTTAGCCATATAACCCACCCCACGGATCGTCTGAATGTAGTCCTGATCCTTCGTAATGCCCAGTTTTTTCCGAAGTGAATTGATAAAGACATCAATCACACCGGTGTTGTATTCAAAATGGATATCCCAAACCGACTCAATGATTCGAGTTCGCCTACAAACCGTATTTTTATTTCGGATCAAAAACTCCAATAAGGCAAACTCCTTCTGAGTCAGGGGAATTTCTTTTTCTTCTTTGAAAAGCTTAAAACTCAATGGTTCTAAACGAAAAGGCCCCAAAGTCAAAACCTCAGGCTCTTGATTTACTTTTCTTAGCTGTACTCTAATTCTTTCCAGCAGCTCCTGAAAGTGAAATGGCTTTTTGATGTAATCATTCGCACCTGCCTGCAAGCCAAAAACGGTCTCATCCACCGTATCCTTGGCCGTGAGGAATATAATTGGCGTGGAGCTGAATTCCTTTCGAAACTGCCTAGTCAACTCTATTCCACTAATTCCCGGAACCATCCAGTCGAGCAATAGTAGATCATATTCCCCAGTAAGGGCTAAATTCAGACCATCTCTTCCATTATCAGAAATGTCTACAGCAAAGTTTTCCTCCTCAAGACCCTGCTTAAGAAAATTAGATATACCCGGCTCGTCTTCTACAATGAGAATTCTCATGAGCCAAAATTTCGGGATTTTTAGGAAAAATGCAGGTTTTCTTCTTTAAAGTTTCCTTAAAAAATCAAGAAACTCACTGCATTTGAAAATTAAGCCATTTCCACCTGTCTTTCCTTGACATTTTTCTTTTTGCTACTTGGCTTTTTCTTTTTCCGCTTATTCCACCAAATCAACGTCCCGGTGATAGGAAGAGAAGTAGCGATCAAGCAAGCGACAAACCAAAGAAACTTTGTAAAGGTGCCAAAAATCTCTCCTGTGTGTAGGCTTTTCACCGAGCGGCCAATTTGCTGTCTGACAGTCATATCTGAGAAAAGCTTGCTTTCCTTCACCACTAAACTAGCCTGATCAAGTTGCAGTTGATCCGACCCTGATCTGGCAAAAAAACCCGTTCGGTATTTACTGATACTGATGGATTCGGAGTCGTCCTTCGGAAGGCTGATTCTGCTGTTTCCGCTGTAAGGAAGGGTTTCATTTACTTTTGCTAACGCCTTATCTAAAGAAAACTGAAGAGCCGGTCCAGGAACTATCTCAATGGCCTCCACTCCTTTTTGCTCTTCTTTAGGTGGCTGATAAGTGTCCCACGTCTTCTGCCAACCTTCTCGGTACCATTGAAATGACCAGAACAATCCCGTTGCAGACATGATAAACAAAGCGATTAGGGAATAAAATGCCAAGGTGTTGTGCAAGTCATGATTCACCCGCTTCCAGTTTCCTGACCATTTCACTTTGAGACCTTGACGCCAGCTATTGACCTTTTGGGGTACCCAAATTACCATTCCTGTTAATACCCCTAATAAAAATAAAGAAGTGGCTATTCCATTGATCAAACGGCCTAGCTCCCGATTGCTCATGCTTTCTAGCAAAGGCTCTTCAATTCGGTCGATCAACAACCATCGATGCAGTGAAAACTGCATACTCATAAATTCTTCTGCTGCTGTTCGCTCCGAATTATCTGCAACGACTTCGCCAGAGTAAGGGTTGACAAAAAAGGTAGTACCCCGACCTTTTTCACCCTCTTTCAATAAGCTAAACTGCACGGTTCGGCTTGGATCTTCACTCACAAAAACAGAAGTGACTTCACCGCCAATTTGAGACTCAACCTTACTTCTCAATTCATCCAAAGAAAGTCTACTCCCCTCTTCTTCCACAAAATACCGCTCTGAATCTGCCCACTCTTTGATCTCAGTATTGTAGACATAAATCGTCCCGCTAAGACAAACAAGGATGACAACTAATCCAGAAATCAGACCTGCGTAAAGGTGAATATCATTGAAGAGTTTGCGGACTTTTTTCCAAAGGGGATTTGTGGCTGCCATTCTTTATCCTTATTTAGATTTGGTCAAAATTAAAAGGAAAAATTAAGATTATTAAGATTGATTCTAAAAAATATTTGAATGGTCGGAGAAAGACTTCAAATTGAAAAAAAGGAAATGATTGGCATTTTTTTAACTTGAGGCCGAAATCACCACCAATCATGAAAAACTCTTACTTTATACTGCTTCTACTCTCAATATTTGCCTGCACAGAAAAGGAACCAGATCCGCGGGCTAATCAACCTGAGGATTTCAAACAAGTGCTAGATGCACATGGAGATTGGAGCCGATGGCTTGATGCAGAAGCCTTTTCTTACACCATGTTTCATGAAACTAATCTGACTCAAGAGAATCACTTTTTCAATTTGGATTCGAGAAAAGGTAGAATCGATGCTCAAAATTTTCAAATAGGCTTTGATGGGGAGAAAGTTTGGATTAGCCCCAACAGACAAGCTTTTGGGGGGCCTTCCGTAAGATTCTATCACAATCTATATTTCTACTTTTTCAGTATTCCCTACATTTTCACAGATCCTGGAGTGAGCGTGGAGAAGATCGAAGATCGCACCTTAAATGGCAAAAGCTATGAAACCTACAGTGTAAGCTTTGCCAGTGATAAAGGAGATAGCCCTGATGACCAATACTACATGTTAGCTGACCCAGAAACCCATCAATTGGAATGGGTACTCTACACAGTTACGTTTTTCGATAGTCCAGAACCTAACTTAAATGCCCTTAAATACGAGGACTATCGGGATGCAGGAGGATTGGTATTTCCAAGAGTTCTGACAGGCTACACATTAGAAGGCGATTACACAGGCAGGATACGATATCAGGTCAGTTTCGCAGATGTTGTACTGACAGAAGATGCTCTTGATGATGATCTTTTTGAAATGCCGGAAAAGGGTGCCGTTGTAGCAAATTGAACCAACCCTCATTAATTATCAGTATTTTCGCATATGGTTAGGGGAATTCTAAATATACCTGACAATGCCTGGGTAAGGCGTGTCACTTTGTGGAGACAAGTAAAGGACATCTTATTTATTGGAATAGGTGTGGTGATGGCCAGCATTGGTTTAAAAGGGTTTTTACTTCCAAATGGATTTTTTGATGGTGGGGCGATGGGAGTTTCACTGTTGATGGAAATTCTCACTCCACTTGACCTTTCTGTCCTAATCGTTTTAGTAAACATTCCTTTTATTTATCTGGGATACAAACAGTTGAATCTAAGGTTTGCAATCAAAAGTACCTTTGCCATATTTGCTCTAGCACTGCTTGTTCACTACATCGAACTACCTACAATCACAGCCGACAAACTCTTAATTGCTGTTTTTGGGGGCTTTTTCTTAGGAAGTGGAATTGGCTTTTCGATACGGGGAGGAGCCGTCATTGATGGTACAGAGGTATTGGCTATTCAGGTTTCCCGAAAGTCAAGTCTTACTGTAGGAGATTTTATCACTGTTTTTAATGTTTGCCTTTTTTTAGTAGCCGCTATTCTGGTTGGGCTTGAAACAGCCATGTATTCCATGCTGACCTATTTTGCAGCATCTAGAACGGTGGACTTCTTGATTAATGGAGTGGAAGAATATCTCGGAGTAATGATTGTATCCAATCACTCGGATGCGATCAAAGAAAAAATCACTTACGATCTTGGCCGAGGAGTGACAGCCTTTAAAGCCGACGGCGGATTTGGTGAAAAAGCTAAAAACCCTGATCGAAATGTACTTTTTTGCGTAGTCACCCGATTAGAAGTTACACGCGTATTGACTGAAATCGACAAAATCGACCCAAAGGCTTTCGTCATTCAGTATCCCATCAAGGATACCAAAGGCGGTATGATCAAAAAAAGGCCTTTACACTAAGGCCTTTTAATACTTTTTGATCTTTTAGAATCTAGCTTTCAAATAGTTCTATCAATGGCTCCAGTCGTAGGTATCTACTTTTTCCAAACAAGCTACCAATAGATCGATCGATCCTTGGATATCCGATTTGTGCGCCATCTCGATCACCTGATGAAGGTGTCGGGTTGGAATAGAAATAGCACCGGCAATCGCTCCTTGCTTACCCATTCGCTGTACTCCTGCGGTATCTGTCCCGCCAGCAGTAAGAATCTCGGGTTGCCAAGTGATTTTTTCTTGATCTGCAATTTGCTTCATGAAGGCTACCATTCGATAATCACAGATAGTCATCGCGTCCATGATTTTGATAGCTGTACCCTTTCCTAGTTCCGTCACTTTTTCATGAGCTTGTGCACCTGGCACATCAAAAGCGATAGTGGTATCTAAAGCAATCCCAAAATCCGGATTGATACTATGAGCTGCCACATTGGCTCCTCGTATTCCCACTTCTTCCTGTACCGTGAAAGTAGCAAAGACATCATAAGCGGGGCTTTTCAAATTCTTGAGGGCTTCAATTAGGATAAAAACTGCTACTCGATTATCGATCGATTTGCAGTTAACACAATCACCCATTTCGATCAATTCTCGATCGCGGGTCACGGGGTCACCGATAGAAATATACTTTTCGACTTCCTCCTTGGGCATGCCTAGATCAATGAAAAAATCAGTAGTCTTTGGAAGTTTATTTCGCTCTTCCTGACTCATTACATGAATAGGCTTACTTCCCATCACACCGATTAGGTCTTTCTTCCCATGTACTATCACTCGCTGTGCTGTCAAAGTCTTGGGATCAAACCCACCGAGGGTATGGAACCGCAGAAATCCATTTTCATCGATATGAGTCACAATAAAACCAATCTCATCCATGTGCGCTGCTACCATCACCCGCTTACCATCAGGGTTTCTTTGTCCTTTTTTGACTGCGATGACATTTCCCAAATTATCGGTTTTGATCTCATCGGCATAAGGCGTTACCAATTCGATAATTAGGTCTCTAATCCGTTTTTCAAATCCCGGTGCTCCGGCTATTTCGCATACATCTTTGAGTAATGAAACGTCCATATATTCTATTTATATCAGTTAATTGAGCTAAAATACAAGATAAAAAAAGCGCAACGAAGACGCTGCGCTTGAAATTTAAGATTCTTATCGAACTAGTATGCCCGGATGGTTTTTCCCTCCATAAAGTTAGCAAATGACCGGTTTACAACTCGAGTACCACCACTTGTCGGATAATCACCAGTAAAATACCAGTCCCCAACGTGATCAGGGATGCAATGATGTAAGGATTCAACCGTCTGATAAATCACCCGAACTTCCGCTTTGATTTCTGGTGAGGTTACGATTTCGGCGATCTTGTCAGATATCTCTTGATCGGTGAAATTCTCATAGACCTTCTTCACATAGTTCTCTAAGGAGCTTGGATTGGCTATACAAGCCTCATATGTCTCATCCAAAATATTCTCCATTTTGCGTTCCTTTAGCAAAGCCAAAGCGGCACGGAAGGCAATGAATTCTTTCATTCGAGACATATCGATCCCGTAGCAATCAGGGAAACGGATCTGAGGAGCAGAAGAAACGATTACAATCCGCTTGGGATTGAGTTTGTCGAGCGTAGTCAAAATACTCTTCTCCAAAGTGGTTCCTCTAACGATACTATCATCAATCACCACAAGGGTATCTACACCAGGTCTGACTACTTCATAGGTCGTGTCATACACCGAACTCACCATCACATCTCGATCATCGTCATTGGTGATAAAAGTTCGAAGCTTGACATCCTTGCTAACAAGTTTTTCGACTCTTGGCCGGAAATTGAGCAATTCTTCCAAATCACCCATGTGAGGTTTTCCTTCCAAAAAGACCTCTTTACGCTTGGCAACCAAGTAATCCTCTAAGCCTTCAATCATTCCCAAAAAGGCTGTTTCAGCTGTATTTGGAATGTAAGAAAATACGGTATTCTTCAGATCGAAATCAATAGCTTTCAATATTTGAGGAATGAGTGCTTTTCCTAAATTTTTCCGCTCCTGATATATATTTGGATCGGTACCACGTGAAAAATAGATCCGCTCGAATGAACAGGATTTCTTTTCTCTGGCAGGCATAATTTCCTCTTCTGAGTAGCTTCCATCCTTATTGATTACCAAGGCATGGCCTGGTTGAATCTCCTTAATCTCCTTAAAATCAATATCAAAAGCAGATTTGATCGCAGGCTTTTCGGAGGCTACTACGATAATTTCATCATCGGCGTAATAATATGCTGGCCTGATTCCGGAAGGATCACGAACAACAAAGCTCGAACCATTTCCTATCATTCCAGCCATCGCATAACCTCCGTCAAAATCACGGCAGGATCGACGTAGAATTCTGCCTACATCTAATTCATCCTCAATCAGGTGTGTGACTTGTTCATTTGAATACTGGTGCTTATACTTCTCGAAAATCCGTTGGTTTTCTTCGTCCAAAAAGTGACCAATTTTCTCCATCACCGTGACAGTATCGGTCTTTTCTTTTGGATGCTGGCCCAATTGAACTAGCTTTCCAAACAGCTCCTCCACATTGGTCATGTTGAAGTTTCCGGCCATTACCAGATTACGGCTTCTCCAGTTGTTTTGCTTCAGAAAAGGGTGACAAGTCTCAATGCTATTTTCACCATGGGTGCCATAACGCAAATGTCCTAGCCAAACTTCGCCAGAAAAAGCAATATTTTCTTTGAGCCATTCTGCGTCACTTAGTGCATCATGACCTCCCAGTTTTTTAGCTTTCTTGTACTTCTTATTGATTTTGTCAAAAATGTAATTAACTGCGGATGGTTCTACCGAGCGATATCGACTGATGTAGCGCGTTCCGGGTTTTGTATTGATCTTGATATTAGCGACACCGGCACCGTCTTGACCTCTATTGATTTGCTTCTGCATCAGAACGTACATTCTATTGGAAGCAAAAGCAGGCGTGCCGTATTTATCGATGTAATATTGAGGGGATTTGCGGAGCCTGACCATGGCTATACCGCATTCATGCTTGATGGCGTCACTCATTGACCGGGAGATAAGTTAGCGTGATGATACAAAGGTACAGCAATTTAAAAGAATTCAGAACCGAAAAGTTCATTTCGCTGCGCTACTCCTTATCAATGTCCTAGCTAAGATCAAAAACGAAGCATCACGTAGCCTTGAGGAACGTAGGTTGTGGCCGTAGTAAGCATAGAATGAGCCACTTCTACCCCTTCTACCAAGTCTTCTTTTTTCAGGCCGCGCAAGATCATGGATTGTCCACATACTAAAATATCAGCTCCACCTTCACGAAGTGCCGCAATCACGGGAGCGTTTGGATTATCAACCTTAAATCGCTCTTGATATTTCTCATTATTCAAAATGGAAAAAATCGCCCCACCATGGACCACTACTTTGACATGGAGCCTTTCTTTGGGTACTCCTGCCAAGCCATGTAAATTCATCAATCGGGCCACATTATCCACATAGCGGTTGACATTTTCAGGGTTTTCTGCTCCTGTGATGAGATCAACAAGAATTTTATATTCCAAAGTCGGGTCAGGACGCTCAGTAGCTTCAGGTACTTCGTAGATACCTCCGTAATTTTTAACGATTGGAAATTGGGCTTCCTGAGCAATTAAAGATGAACAAGTCAATACAAAAAGAAGCGAAAGGAGGGATAGATTCTTGATCATGGATTTGATTTTAAGAATCGAAAAATAAGTAAAAATCTAAACGATCAGTGACCCATTTATCAAATATTACTTAGGTATTATTTAATTAGGTTTTTAAGCCAAGCTTTAATCGATAGATAGATCCTTGCCCTTTCTGCCGGATGACCTGCGAGGTAGATAATACCCGCATAGGATAAGGTGATAAGGAAGAAAACAAAAATCATTTTTAAATAAAAAAGGCCTGCTATAGCTTGCAGGCCTGAAGTGCGCACGAGAGGATTCGAACCTCCACACAACTTAATGCACCACCCCCTCAAGATGGCGTGTCTACCAGTTTCACCACGTGCGCGGATAAGGTCTGCAAAAGTAGAAAGCTGAAGTCTTCGATGCAAACAGATTTCTAGCTTTTGCAAAAATATTTTTAACCGTAAACCTTTCGCTCGGCCGCCAAAAGCGTATTGTAAAGCAAAGAGGCAATGGTCATCGGCCCTACTCCACCCGGGACAGGAGTAATAGCCGAAGCCTTTTCGGCTACTTCATCAAACTTCACATCTCCGATCAATCTGAATCCGGATTTCTTGCTGGAATCCTCCACTCTATGAATTCCCACATCAATGACGACTGCACCAGGCTTTACCATATCTGCAGTAACAAACTCAGGCTTACCTAAGGCCACTATCAAAATATCAGCAGTTTGTGCAATTTCCTTCAAGTTTTGGGTTCGGCTGTGAGTCAAGGTAACAGTAGCATTCCCTGGATATCCATTTCTAGCCATCAAAATACTCATGGGACTACCCACAATGTGGCTGCGGCCGATTACCACGCAGTGCTTTCCGGAAGTTTCGATTTCGTATCGCTTGAGCAATTCGACGATTCCATAGGGAGTTGCAGCCACGTATGCTGGCCAGTTCAATGCCATTCGGCCCACATTCGCAGGAGTAAAGCCATCCACATCTTTCTCCGGTTTGATCTTGTCAGTTACCTTTTCAACGGAAATATGCTTGGGCAAGGGAAGCTGTACAATCAGACCATCGATATCCGGATTCTCATTGATTTCTTCCACCTTCGCCAAAAGTTCTTCCTCAGAAACCGTGTCTTCCATTCTTACCAAAGTAGACTCAAAACCTATTTCATGACATGCTTTCACTTTGGCTCCCACGTAGGTTTGGCTCGCACCGTCATTTCCCACCAAGATTGCAGCCAGATGAGGGATTTTTCCGCCTTCAGCTTTGATCTCAGCTACTCGAGCAGCTATTTCATTTTTAATGTCCTGTGAGGTTTTTTTTCCGTCGATGATTGTAGGCATAGGTCGTGTGTAGGTTTTGAACTTCGAAATTCATCATTCGACGTTCATCATTCGATATTTAATTATTATTTCGTTCAGCAGTTTCTATACTTTTCACAAAGATTGAAATCAATTGGTTACACTCGTTTAAGAGTTTTATGATTTCTCCCTTATCAAGGTGCAAAATGGATTTATCAATTATTTTGATTGCAACTCTAGTTTCTCTTAACTCTTTGAGGACAATTTTCAGTTTATGGATAAAATCCTTTCTTGATTCTCCAGATTGTGCTTCACCATAATTCAAGGCTGGAGAGGTCCCACTTCGAAGCAGCTGATTTGCTAAATGGTTTCCAGCTTTTGAGTTGACCATAGAATCTGTGAAAGCAATGATTGAGGCAGCAAAATTTATCAAACGCTCTTCCAAATCATATTTTCTTTCCATAGCAAGTATCCAATCAAGCAATCTCAGGCCTTATTTTATATTCCCACCAACCAATATTTATAAATAATGAATGATGAACATCGAATGTCGAACGCTGAAGTTTAGAAATCGCACTTGGTACTTCTAATCTAGCTTCAACACTGCCATAAACGCCTCCTGAGGCACCTCTACATTGCCGACTTGCCTCATGCGTTTCTTACCTTTTTTCTGCTTTTCAAGAAGTTTTCGCTTTCGGGAGATATCACCGCCATAGCACTTCGCCAACACATTTTTACGAAGGGCTTTTACAGTTTCCCGGGCAATAATTTTCGTTCCGATTGCAGCTTGGATGGCAATCTCAAACATCTGACGAGGCACCAATTCCTTCAGTTTTTCACAAAGACGCTTGCCCCATTCATAGGCCTTGTCCCGATGGACGATTGCCGAAAGGGCATCCACGGGCTCGCCGTTTAGCATGACATCCAGACGGACCATGTGTGAAGGCTGGTAGCCTTTCAACTCGTAATCCAGAGAAGCATAACCTCTTGAGATCGTCTTCAATTTATCGAAAAAGTCAAACACAATCTCTGCCAGAGGCATGTCAAACTGTAATTCTACCCGCTCGGAAGTCAGGTAGACTTGATTCTTGATCTGTCCACGCTTTTCCATGCAAAGCTGAATCACCGGCCCTACATAATCCGAGGCGGTAATGATGGATGCTTTGACAAAGGGCTCTTCGATATGCTTGAACTTAGTCGGGTCAGGCATATCTGATGGCGCATTGATCACTTGGTAGGTATCGTTGGTCATCAGCGCACGGAATTGCACCGAAGGCACAGTGGTAATCACCGTCATATCAAACTCCCGCTCCAGGCGCTCCTGCACGATCTCCATGTGCAGCATTCCCAAGAATCCGCATCGGAATCCAAAACCCAGGGCCGCAGAAGTCTCAGGTTCCCAAACGAGCGATGCATCATTGAGCTGCAACTTTTCCATAGAAGCTCTCAACTCCTCAAACTCGGTGGTATCTACCGGATAAATTCCTGCAAAAACCATCGGTTTCACATTTTCAAAACCTTGAATGGCTTTGTCACAAGGGCGCTTGGTATGGGTAATTGTATCCCCTACTTTTACTTCTTTGGCTACTTTAATCCCAGAAATCAAATAGCCAACAGTACCCGCACCCATTTCTTGCTGAGGGATTTGGTTGAAACCCAAGATACCGATTTCATCAGCTTCATATTCCCTGCCGGTGTTGACAAATTTAATTTTCTCTCCTTTACGAAGCGTTCCATTGAAGATTCGGAAGATTACCTCGATTCCCCTAAAGGAATTGTAGTGCGAATCAAAAATCATCGCCTGTAACGGAGCATCCGGGTCGCCTTTGGGAGCAGGAACTTTCTCTACCACGGCATTCAAAATATCCTCAATGCCGATTCCCTCTTTGCCGGATGCCAAAATGATATCTTCCCGATCACAACCGATCAAATCGATAATTTCATCAGCTCGAAGTTCAGGATCAGCACCTGGCAGATCAATTTTATTGAGAACAGGAATGATTTCCAGATCATGGCCCATAGCCAAGTACAAATTAGAAATCGTCTGAGCTTCAATACCTTGCGAAGCGTCCACAATCAAAAGTGCTCCTTCACAAGCTGCGATCGAACGCGACACTTCGTAGGAAAAATCCACGTGTCCAGGGGTGTCGATCAAATTGAAGGTATACTCCTCCCCTTTGTAGGGATATTTCATCTGAATAGCGTGCGACTTGATCGTAATCCCCCGCTCGCGCTCCAGATCCATATCATCCAACAACTGGTCCTGCATTTCCCGATCACTCACCGTATTGGTGAACTGCAACAACCTATCCGCCAACGTACTCTTCCCATGATCAATGTGGGCGATAATACAGAAATTTCGAATGTTTTTCATAAGCATTTGTGCCGCAAAAGTAGGGAAAAAGAAGGAGAAATTCCCTTGAACCTAATTGAAATAGCTAAACAGTAAATTGGTCCAAATGTTGAAAGATTTGTCTTTCTAAGATACACTTCACTTCGTTCAGCAAGATATGCCTTCGGCAAGATAATTTAACGAAGCATATCTGCTCAGATATCTTTACCCCTATCTTGCAGAGCCTATCTTCCAACTATCTGCAAAGCCATCTTCCATTATCCTAGGCGTAGCCCTATCTTGAACTATCTGCGAAGATATCTTTCTTTATCTTGGCGAAGCCTATCTTAAATTTATCTGCGAAGCTATCTTTCCTTAATTCTTACCTTTGTCTAGGAATAAATTTAACTTCATGCAATCCATCGCCGAATCAAAAAAGTCCCAAAACATCGCCGAGTATATCATCTATCTCTATCAGCAGGAGGATTTAATTCGCTCTTTTCAAGGGAATCTGGAGGAAATCCGACAGTATGTCGTGGCTCACTTTCCAGTGGAAGAAATGGAAAAGGAGTCCATTTTTAATTGGTATCAGGACTTCCGAAATCAAATGGAAAAAGAAAGAATTATGGAGAAGGGGCATCTGGAGGAAACCCAAAAATTAGTAAAGGAACTCTCGAAAATTCACTGGCAGCTCTTAAAGACGGACAAAACCTATTTTGATTCCTATCAAAAAGCGAAGCCTTACATTCTACAAGCTGTAATGGAAGCCGGAGGCAAAGACCTGGGAAATGAAATCCAAATCTGCCTCAACGGAGTCTATGGACTTTTGCTTTGCAGACTACTGGGCAAGAAAGTTTCGGATGAGCAATTGAAATCAGCTGAGGCCTTTGGTGAGGTTCTAGGCTTATTGAATTTGGTCTATGAGCAGGAAAGGATTTCGAGCAATTGAAAAGGAGTTGAAAATTGAAAAATTTGAAAATTACTACTTGGAATTGTGCCGGTGCGCTTCGAAAAAAATTTGATTTTTTAGAAACTCTAGAATCAGATATTTATATCATTCAAGAATGCGAAGAACCCCACAAATCAAATAATCCAAATTATAAAGACTGGGCTAAAAACCATCTTTGGATTGGAGATACTAAAAATAAGGGACTAGGGATCTTTGCCAAACCCGAGATCCAATTGGAAAAACTAGATTGGTCAAACGTATTTCAAGACCATACAGTAAAGCATTTTCTCCCTTGTAGAGTTAATGAGTCATTCCAGCTTTTAGGAGTCTGGACCCATAGAAACAATTCACCAAATTTTGGGTATATAGGCCAATTCTGGAAGTATCTTCAAACCAATATGACAAATTTTGAAGAGATAATAGTTGGTGGTGATTTCAACAGTAATGTAATTTGGGATCAATGGGATAGATGGTGGAATCACTCAGATGTTGTCAAGACCTTAGAGGAAAAAGGAATAAAAAGTTTATATCACCAACATTTCCAAGAAAGCCAAGGACGAGAAACCAAACCAACTTTTTTTCATAGGAAAAATAGCCAAACAAGCTACCATATCGACTACCTTTTTGCCTCTTCAAAATTTCATCAGAACCTTCAGTTAATTGAAGTATTAGAGTCAGAGGAATGGCTCAAAATATCGGACCACTTCCCTTTAACAGCAATTTTTAAATTTTAATTTAATTTAATCACCCATAAACTCCCAAACACTTCTGTATCCTCCCTTTTCTTCAAAATAACCCAGTAAAGAATCGAAGAAGGAGTTGCTAGCCAAAGTGCTACTATCTCCGATCAGGACCAGCTTGCGCTTGGCACGGGTCAGGGCGACGTTCATCCGGCGCTCATCGGCCAGAAAACCGATCTCTCCGCGCTCATTGGATCGAGTCAGAGAAATCAGCATCAAATCCCGCTCCTGCCCCTGAAATCCATCTACGGTATCGATGGTAATCAGGTCAGCAAAAGCCTTAAGGTTGGGAAAATCAAAGCTCTCAAAAATCAAGGAACGTAAGTACCTGACCTGCGCCGAGTAAGGCGCAATCAAACCGATAGTCCAGCCATTTTCCTTGAATTTTGAAATTCCGATTCGCTTGATCAATTCATTCAAATATTTGCAGGCGAATAATGCTTCCTCAGGATTGAATGTGCTCAGACTTTCCTCCTCCTGCCGATCAGTGTAGCCTGCACCGGCGGTATCTATCCACTCCAAAATCGCTTCATTTTCAAAGAAATGCTGTTTGGTATTTTCAGCTGCTTGCAATTTACCACCGTAGAAATATTCATTGGAAAATCCCATGATTTCGGCTTTCATGCGGTATTGCACCTGCAGCAGTTCTGCTACTTGAGGCTTCCGCTGGATCACCTTTTCCATAAGCGTGATAGCTAAACCTTCTTTTGCAGCCTCGAAGGATTTGATCGTTGGCGGAAGTTGTAAGTGATCACCAGCAAAAACCACCTTTTTAGCCTTCATGATTGGAATCCAAGTTGCCGCTTCCAATCCCTGAGCTGCCTCATCAATGAATACCACATCAAAGCTCATCCCTCTCAAGTGATGAGAAGAAGCTCCGACCAAGGTGCTGGCAAAGACCTGCGCCTTTTGAAAAATATCGAAGGAAATATACTCCTCCAGATGCTTAGCTGCTTCACGGATTCGCCCCACCTCATCAAATAATAACTTCCGCTGCCGACGTTCTTCCGGCCCAAAATTTCGCTTGTACTGCTTAGCCAGTTTGAGATATTGAGCTATGTCTTTTCGAAGCTTTTTCAGGTCTCGGTAAGACTCATGATTTGCTGTTTTAGCATCTAAAGTCTGATTGAGAATCTTTTCCTCCACTCGGGCTGGATGCCCCAATCGCAAAGTTGAAATCCCTGAATCCGTCAATTTTTCAACCAATAAATCCACCGCAGCATTACTGGGAGCACAGACCAAAACGGATAGACCTTTATAAGTAGCCTCCGAAATAGCTCTGATCAAGGTAGTGGTTTTTCCGGTTCCCGGAGGTCCATGGATAATTGCTACATCCTTTGCATTGGCGATTTTTTGGCAAGCTTTGTTTTGGGAAAAATTCAGGTGCTCAGACTCCCTCCTTGACAGATCACTAAATGCTGCAGCTCGATCGCCAATCAGAATTTCTCTTAATTCTTTGAGTCGTTGATTTTCTGGAGAAATCACTTTTTTCAAAGCAAATTCCATCTCTCGATAGCTGGCCTCATCAAACAATAAGTCCACACCCAAACGGCTGCTATCCATCCAGTCCGGCAACTCATCCGCCTGAAGCGTGACAATCATGCTATCCTTTTTAACCTGATTGATGACTCCGTTGACGCGGTTTTCAGAAGTAGCATAGCCATCTTGGGTAGAGAAAAATGCAACAGATTTTCCGGACTGAAAGGCAGAGTTTTGGCTGGAGTCCAGTCTTTCAATTTCTACCAAAAGCCTCTCTCCCATTCCAATTTTGGCTTTTTTGACCTGAATGGGGTACCAAGTAATTCCTTCTTTTTTCTTATCTGCAAGGGAGGTATTTAGAAACTTTTTCTTGTATTGAGCCAGATCTTCTTGCCATTCCTGCTTCAAAAGTTTCAGACCTTTTCTTAATTCCTCCGTGACTTTGTCCATCAATCCGTATTTTGTGGACGAAACTAATCAAAAGCCATAGAGTTTCCTTTTTTTACATCTCTCATGAATTTTCTAGCTCATGCCTTTCTGTCCTTTGATCAAGAAAAAATCCTAGTTGGGAATTTTATCGCAGACTTTGTGAAAGGCAGGCAAATCGAAAACTTCGAGGAGGAAACCAAGCGAGGAATTTTCCTTCATCGAGAAATCGATCTATTCACCGATTCTCACCCTTTGGTCAAAGCAGGGCAATCCTATCTCCGCCCCAAATTTGGACACTATTCCACGGTCATCACAGACGTTTTTTTCGATTATTTTCTGATCAAAAACTGGTCAGAATTTTCAGCTTCAACTGTTGAAGACTTTATCCAAAAAACTTACAACACACTCGATCGTCACGAGGACATCTTTCCGGAGCGCTTTGCCAATATGTATTATTGGATGAAAAAGGACAATTGGCTCCTGCACTATGGGGAAGTCGAAGGTATCCGGCGTTCACTGACCGGAATGGCCAAACGCACCCGATTTGACTCCAAAATGGAGCAGGCACATCTGGCTTTGATCGAATACGAAGATGAATTTGAGGTGATTTTTTTCGCTTTTTTCAGAGAATTGGAGACTTTTGCCAGACAAAAACTTAGCGAACTAGCCAGTCACTCATGATCGTCATCAAACCCAAAATATCCACCTATTTTTCACTTAGCCTGATTGTAGTTGCCTTGCTGACCGGCTTGATCTTCATTTTACGGGATTTTGCCTACAAAGGGAGCTTTGGGCTTTGGTTTTACCTGATTGCGGCCTCCTTGATCACCTTGGTCCTGCTGATGCTTTTGGTGAAAATGATGGCAGGCTTTCGATTTATCACTGCCGGTAGGGATCAAATCATCGTGAAGCTACCCCTTAGAGGCTTTCAGAAGGCTTATCCAATCGGCGATATTCTGGTCTGGGAAGAAGAAGTGGTGGTAGCAAATAAAAAGGAATTCAGGCAAATGACCGTGGCTTTCTCAGATCAGCAATCCATCAGTATCTCCAATCATGAGCATGAAGCTTACCATGAACTTGTCAAATACCTTCGTAAAAAAGCCGGCAAGAAAGAGATTAAAAACAAAAAAGCCTGATTGCTCAGGCCTTTGATTATCGTTGATTTCGGAAGTGTTTATCGTAAAGTTCTATACTTTCGTTGATAATACGAATCGCTTCTTCTTTTCCTAAGAAGTCCTCCACTTTAACCTCCTTGTTTTCGAGCTTTTTATAATCCTCAAAGAATCGGTGTACCTCCTTCATCAAATGCGGAGGAAGCTCATCAATATCATTGATATAATTGACAGATTGATCACCTGCAGCTACAGCGATGATTTTATCATCCGCTTCTCCTCCATCGACCATTCGCATCACTCCGATCACTTTTGCCTCCACCAAGCACATGGAAGGAATATCAATCTGAGAGATAATCAGGATATCCAAAGGATCATGGTCTTCACAATAGGTCTGTGGAATAAATCCATAATTTGCCGGATAATGAACAGCGGAAAAGAGAACTCTATCGAGCATCAGCATTCCGGACTTTTTGTGTAGTTCGTATTTCCCTTTACTTCCTTTAGGGATTTCCACTACGCCCATTACCTGTTCTGGAGCGCCTTTACCTATGTTTACATCATGCCAAGGATTTATCATAATATGTGTTTTTTGTTGGAAAAAATTATCGCAACAAAGATAGGCTTTCATGGCCAAAAGGCCAGCAAGAATTACGAATTCAAAGAAGGAAGCACCACTCTCACTGTAGTTCCTTCATTCAAAATAGATTGCAATTCAACCTTTCCGCCCAATTGCTCTACTGCCTCTTTGACCATGTAAAGGCCTAAACCAGTACCTACATTTTGCTGGGTTGCGCGGGTGAATAGATTAAATACTTCAGGGTGGTGGCGATCTTCAATCCCAATACCATTGTCCTCGAGCATGACGATCACTTCACCATCATGCACATCTATCGTCAGTGCAATTCGCTTTTCCCCATGCTCGTTTTTCATAAATTGTACAGAATTGGAGAACAGGTTATTTAAAATCACTCGGATTTTAGAATCGTCTGAGAAAAAAGGTTCTTCTTGGTTGACCTGTAATTCTACGTGAAAATGTGAAAGATCAAACTTGGCTCTGTAAGCTTCCATTTGCTGATTGATCACTTCCTTAAAGTCAATCTGCGTAATTTTATGATCGATTTTAGTGGATCGATAGAAATCCAGCATCTTATAAATGAAGTCATCCAGCTTAGTGGTAGCCGTATCGATCATATCAAAGAACTCCAAGACATGGGAATCATTAATTTCCATTTTGGCCAACTTAGAAACGCCCGAGATACTCATCAAAGGTCCTCTAAGCTCATGGGAAAGACTATAGACAAACTGGTTCATCTCTGAGTGGAGTTTCTCCAGTTTGATGTTTTTTTCCTTCAGCTCTCTCCGCATAAAAAAGATATCTGCAGCATTCTTGATCGAATTTTTGATCTGCTCGATATTCCAAGGCTTGTCTATAAAACGATAGACCTCACCTTTATTGATCGCATCAATAACTGAGGCAATATCTGAATAGCCTGTCAGCAAAATCCGCACAGGGTCCGGATTGATTTCGATCATTTTTTCAAAAAATTCCGTACCTGTCATTCCCGGCATCCGCTGGTCAGCAATGACGACATGAATTTCTTCTTCCTGAACGATCTTTAATCCTTCGAAAGCATCGATGGCAGTAAAAATCTTAAAATCTTTTCGAAGGGTAGCGCGGAACGATTTGAGGTTATTGTCCTCATCGTCAATGTAAAGTACCCGAATATCACTGCTATTCATTCTTGCTGTTACTTTGGTAGGTGGGTAGCGTAATGATAAAAGTTGTGCCCTGACCGACTTCGGTATTTACCTCCATCGTGCCCTTATGATTCTCAATAATAGAATAAACTATTGAAAGCCCCAAACCTGTACCTCTCCCTACTGACTTGGTTGTAAAAAAAGGTTCAAAAATACGTTCCTTCACATGCTCAGGCATACCCGGACCGTTGTCTTCAATTTCCACTACCACAGAGTCTCCCAGTGAACGGGTGCGTATTTCAATTTTTGGATCTTTGATCGTATCGATATGATCACTCAAGGCATGAACAGCATTATTGATAATGTTCATGAATACCTGATTGATCTTACCTGCCAAGCACTCGACCATCGGAAGCTCTCCAAAATCCCTAACGATACGAATTTTTCCTGGAATAGAACTATTAAGAAGGATGATGGTACTATTGATACCATCGTGAAGATCCACTTTTTTGACATCCTGCTCATCCACACGAGAAAAGAGTCGAAGGCCTTTGACTATTTCAACCGTACGTTTTGCCCCTTCTTCCATCCCTTTCAGCAATTGATCTACTTCCTCAAGGACATAATCAAGCTCAAGCTCCTCCTCCAGGTCCGCTGCCTTCCTTTTAGATTCAGGAGCGAATTCCGATTGCCCGGTTGTTCGATAAAAATCGATCACCTCCATGATGTCTTTTATATCTCGCTTGAGGGGCGTGATGTTAGAACTCACAAAATTGATTGGGTTATTGATCTCATGAGCGATACCTGCAGTAAGCTGACCTAGGGAGGCCATCTTCTCCTGACTGACCAATTGACTTTGAGTGTTCTGCAGGTTTCTCAAAGCCTGCTCTAGTTCATCTGTACGAACCCTTACTTTTTCTTCCAAGAGGGTATTTTGCTCTCGGACCAGTTCCTCATTCTGCTTCAATACTTTCAGTCTCTCGGCCTGCTCTTCTTCCTTCTCCTTCTTGAGGATGTTGATTTTGTCTGCAAGGGCGAAGGAGAGTAATACCACTTCCAATGCAGAGCCCAAAGGCATGATATATGCAGTCAGATCATTTGTCGGGATAATACCCATTTCGCTCAAAACGAATAGGAAGATACCGAGCATAAAAACCGACCAAGCCAACAAATAATAGCGTGCGGGACGATAGCCTAATTTTAATATTGAAAATGCAACAAGCAATACAAAAATCACCACTATGGACTGCGTAACCAATAAAGTCTGATAACTAACGGTAATAGAAAAGAAGAATGCATTTACAAGGATAAAAGCATATACTAGGTATATAAAATAAAACCCTCTATCCAGCTTTGGAACAAACTTATCGGTAGATAAAAAGACTCTAAGGAACCAAATACCCACAATACTCACCAAGGATGAAAAAATAACTCCAGCCCTTAAATTCATCCAGATGAAATTAGGCCAAAGTATTTCTTGTGTATAACCCAATATGGAGGATTGAGCAAACCAGACTAATACCGTATGGATTACATAAATTAGATATAACTTATCTCTAACTGAGAAAAATAAAAATAGATTATAAAAGAATAAACCGACAATTACACCGGTAAAAATCCCAAATAAGATATTCTCTCTATTGATTAGCCTTTCAAGGAATTCTCTTGATGCTACGGATGAAGTTATAATCTTTTTGTTGACGCTATTTACTTTAAGATATAAATCAACATGCCCCTCATTTGGAATATCTACCTTGAAAATGATAGATTTTGATGGAATAGACTTACTATCAAAATCAACCAATCTTCCACCAAGGTATGAATCAAGAACTTTTCCATCTTGAACTACAAAAAGCTCCAAGCTGTCCAGAGAAGGATTGTTTATGTAAAGGTACTTCTCGAGATTTTCTCCCTGATTTTCTACTTGGTACTTAAGCCATATTACGTCATTATTAATTCCAAAATTTTTATTTTCATTATCAAGCAATGAGAAATCATCTCGATTGACCACGTTTTCTATGGACAAATCTTCATCTGACTCTAAAATCAAATATTCATAACGATCCAAATAAACACTCTCACCAGTTATCTTAATCGGATTTTGAGCAAAAAGTAAGAGTAGTGAAGAAATAATAGTAAACAACATAAATTATCTCCAATTAGGACTTTTAATTTTCAATTGATAAGTGATCTCTACCGGTCCCTTGAGAGTTTCTTCCATTCTTGTACACTCAAGGTTCTTTCTTAGATCTAAAATAAAATCCCGCTCCACCGGAAGGGCATGAGGTAAATTTTTCACATCTCTCAGAATAGCCAATGTTGCTACCAGGTCCAGTTTTGGGTAAAAGAAAGTTCCACTATTCCCAATCTCCTCTTCTATTTCAAATCCTTTTTGAAGAGTAGGTTTGAGTGTATATTCTGCACATAGCGCAAAAAGTGTCGGAACTTGTAATTGCTCCGCTATAACAAGCGAGGTTCTTGAAAGAAAAATTGCCCCTATTCCATAACCCGAAATCGCGCGACTATTCCATAATCCCCCAATCTCCCCCGTACCCGCATTTCTATACTTGGCTATAAGATCAAAAATTCTTGAATCTACGGGTGCAATCGCACCTTCCAAGGGAAGAGGATATTCCTCTGAGGCTATATGTATTCGAAGGCCGCTAACGACATTTCCTGTGGAGTTCTCATGAACAGTTACTACAAAGACATATGGGTTATACTTCCAGTCGTTATTAGAAGAGGTTACTTTGGTCACTCCATACTCCTTCAGCACATTTGCATGACCCTCAATGAATTGATCACATATTTCTGGTTCATCAATAGCCCTGAAGGCTTTGAATGTAAACATTATTGCTGCATGATTAAGGTCTCTCTTACATCGCGGCGATAGGAACGCATGCTTGGTTCCCCTGCGAAATTTAGCCTAAACATAAAAATTTCCTCCATTCCATTTTCGATCTGGAACAATTTTCTGAGAGTTTCATGGTGTTTTTTGATGATTTGCTCTTCCTTCTCAGTAAAGCCATGATCCTTCTCGCGATTCACTCTATGAAAAATAAAAAGCGAAGCGGTAACGGGCTGAAAACTCATCCCCATCATGTTAGATTTTACCCAAATTCGCTGTAGTATTCTACCGGCTTCCAGAACAGAGGAGGCAGTATATTTTTTACTTTGCAAAAGGAAAATAGCAGAGCTTGCCATCAAGGTCGAATGACTGATTTTAGTCAAGCCGTACCCCATCAAAAACTTTCTGAAGAACTTCACTGTGCGAGGGTCCCGAAGCAAGCCCATTGCAGCTTTCTCTGTCCCGGAAAGTTCCAAAGTGGCTATATCTATCCCATCACTACTCTCTTTTGCCTCTTTGTCATTCCACCTCAGTTCGTGGATGAAATCCTGCAAACCCTGCTGATGAAACAACCTCATCCTATCCATTCCACCCAAGATCTCTGAAAGTCTCTCTAGTTCCTGTTCCTCTTCCAGATAATCCAACTTCAGACCTTCTGATTGTATCAGATCAAAAACCATCTGAATTTGTTCTGGAGTCAGATTTTCCTTTTTAGTGTTTTTTCGATTTGTACATCGAATTTTAACCCCTTCATACAAGTCAAGGTGAGGAATATCAATACTTTGATTCTGTTTACTCACAAACCTGATACTAGCTATCAGATCATCTTCAAAGCTTTGGACCTGATCAATTATATCAACCTCAAACCCATGCTTTCCACAGTAAATCCTCAAATTTTCAAGGGCAGAACCAAAAGCGATCAATGAGCCAGTACCTTTGTAATCCAAAAGCGAATGACTTCGCTCTCTGTCGTGGAAAAGGTGCAAAACTCCTTTTTGATCCATCACCCAAACCCAGGGTTGAATATTTCCTCCTGAAGGCGCCAAATTGGCAAAAGAGAGCATTTCAAGAAGCTCTTGCTCTGATGGTTTGTACCCTGAAGGCAGAATATTATTGGGTAAAGAAGCTAAGAAATCACGGTTTTTGACAGGTATTGATTGATATGGGGCAGTATCCTCAGTCATTTCTATTTGGACAAGTTCATCCAAGTCCACATAGAATCTTCCCGATTTCACTTCATCTTCGAGGAGAAGTTTTCGACCGACATGGGCAACTGAAGCCCCACCCAAGAAAACTGCTGAAGCTAATTGTGGCCAACTGGAAATGGTCTGCCCTACTTCCAAAAGAGATGCTTTCATCCGTGGAGAAAGCGTCTCAATTCCAGTAATTTTCAATCCTATGCCTACTTTTTGCTGATTACTCAGTCCCTTGAGAGAACCCATTTCTATATTCCCCATCATCCCATGGAAAATAGGCCTATCAGGCTCCAAATCGAACCGTTCAATGTCTAGCATACCTCTATCTGAGGTTTCCATCAGAACAGGAATTTTCTTTGCACGGGCTTTCTCCCTGAGGAGAACTTTCACATCCAAGCTATCGCATTCGTCGATGAGCAAGTCGAGTCCACCATCTGAATCTAAAAAGTCGTCAACATTTTCTTCTGTTATTCCATCCCTGTAAAGTGTAAGCTTTAAGTAAGGATCTATTTCAGATATCGCCCTTGCCGCGATCACTACCTTTTCCTGACCCAAACTAGTCAAACTAGAATTGATCCGATTGAGATTACTTAGCTCCAAAGTATCAAAATCTGCAAGACGCATTTCTCCACAACTTCTCTCAAGAGCCATGGCAATCGCGACACTTTGTCCTACTGAAAGCCCGACAATTCCAATTTTCTTTGTTCCAAGTTCGGATTGTTCTTCCGGAGTGATTTTGTAATTATTCCTAACAGTCCTGATCTTAATGAAATCCTCTTCTTCCAATAAGTGGACAATTGTATTTTTCCAAGGATAGTAAACCCAGTTACCAAAATCATCCTTTATCCTATCTCTAAAAAAGTTTTCGACCTCGACATCCAGTTCGATTTCAGTAAAGGTGCGTGTTGGACTATTCGCCTTTATCAAATCTTTGACCTGACTTTCAATTTGATCAACTATCTGAATATGAGGGATATCCAATAACTCTAAAAACTCTTCCTTTTGAGAAGAAATTCTTGGGTCAAGGATAATAGGATAGGCCCGTGCTTCCAGATCTATTTTGGGTGAATATAGCATGAAATAGGCGCAAATAGGGTGATGTGCTTTGTAAAGTTAGTTTTTGATTTTAATTCTCAAATGTATTTTTAAATTATTTTTTTTTGAATCATATAATTAGTCACTATAATTAATAAAAACGCATTTTGTTTTTATTGTGAATATTAGCTTTTCAAAAAATGTATATAATTAAGTATTCTCATTCTCTGCAGGTTATTGACACCCTTGGTGAAAAATGAATTCTGGCATACTGAAGAAATTCAGGAATAGTAGAAAATCCAGATCACTTTGTTTGTTTTTCATCGAAAAAAACAATTATTTCGGTTTCAAATATCTGGACCCAAATCGGGTGTAAAATGGAAGAAACCAAAAAAGACGAAAAAATCCGGATTTTATACGTAGACGATGAGGAAAACAACCTCCAGGCGTTTCGAGCTACATTTAGAAGGGATTATAAAATTTTTATTGCCATTTCTGGAGAAGAGGGAAGAAAAATCCTGGAACAGGAAGACATAGAAATCATTATTACCGATCAACGGATGCCTGAAGAAACAGGAGTTGAATTTCTGGAGTCTATCATCCCTCATTATCCAAGCCCGATAAGAGTTCTTTTAACCGGATACACTGATATTCAGGCGGTAATTGACGCGATCAACAAAGGCCAAGTTTACCACTACCTCACCAAACCTTGGGAAGAAGATTACCTCAGAACTGTCATTAAAAATGCTTACGAAGTCTTTTCCCTTCGAAGAGAAAACGAGCGATTGACCCAAGCTCTGATAAAAGCAAATGAGCAACTGGAGTTCCTTTTAAGGCAAAATCTTCTTAGCTAATCAATACCTCGCTGCTAAAAGTAGCTGTAATTCCTTATGAGTGAGATCAAATCTTTTGGCTAAATAAGCATTGGTCAAGCTACCCCTATAAGTATACACTCCTCTCAAAAACCATCGATAATTAAAAATCATTTCTTCTGGCCCACCCAAGTCTGCCATTTGAAGAACGATGGGTGTGAAAATATTCGATAAGGAATAAGAAGCTGTTCGGGAAACTCTTGAGGCAATATTTGGCACACAGTAATGAGTTACATCATGTATCTGATACGTAGGATCTTCATGCGTAGTCATCTTTGAAGTTTCAAAGCAGCCACCTTGGTCAATCCCCACGTCAATTATAATGCTTCCATGCATCATATTGGCAACCATTTCCTCACTGACCACGATTTTATTTCTGCCTTTCTCAGCTCTGAGAGCACCGATGACTACATCGGCTTCCGAAAGTGCTTGAGTCAGTGTCAAATTATCAATCGTTGAGGTATAAATCTGCTGGCCTAGAAGCTGCTTCAAGCGTCGAAGCTTGTAAATATGATTATCAAAAACCTTGATATTTGCTCCTAGTCCTAAGGCTGTTCGTGCCGCATATTCTGCCACGGTTCCCGCCCCGATAATCACCACTTGAGTGGGCGGCACTCCTGTGACACCACCGAGAATCAGCCCTTTACCGTCATTTACACTCGAAAGGTATTCCGCTGCAATCAGCATTACAGTACTTCCGGCTATTTCTGACATAGCCCTGACTACTGGCATCCCTCCTACCTTATCTTCCAGATACTCAAAGGCAATCGCCGTGATCTTCTTAGCATTTAATGCCTCGATGAATTCTTTGTTTTGTCTGGAAATCTGCAAGGCTGAAATCAAGCAAGCCCCTAGACTCATCTGCTCTATTTCCTCCAAATCCGGTGCATCAACTTTCAAAACCAACTGAGCTTCTAAGGCTTCTTTGGAAGAATAAACCACTTTGGCACCAGCATCAGAATAATCTTGATCTGTGAATTTGGAAGCTTTCCCAGCACCTGTCTCAATAATAACTTGAAGACCATTATTACTCAGGAGACCTACCGCCTCAGGGGTCAAAAGTACTCTTCTTTCCTCAGAGGATTTTTCTTTTGGCAGACCAATCGTAATCGGGTTTTTCCTTTTCTGCACAGCTAAAGGGGCTTCTTTTGGTATCAATCCCACGGCTGCTATTTCTTTGATTTCACTAGGCATTATGGAAATGTTCTAGGGTTATTTTTCGGGTTTGTGTATCTAGATAAGCTATTTCTATTAAGAAAAACTCCTCTGGAAGGTATGGGGCAATCTTTTCTGGCCATTCTATCCAGCAAATATTGCCACTATAAAAATACTCTTCTATTCCGATATCCAAGACTTCATCGAAATCTTCTATTCGGTAAAAGTCAAAATGGTAAATTTCCTCGCCTGTATTCCTTTCGTAATGATTGACAAGGCCAAAGGTCGGACTACTTATCGGATCAATGACATTTAGCTGCTTAGCGATACTTTTGACAAGAGTCGTTTTTCCAGCCCCCATTTCACCTTTGAATACCCAAATTCGTTCCTCTCCTGCCTTATCTACCACCCAAGAGGCGATGTCATCAAGCTGGTCTATTCCGTAAATTTTTGTGTCCAAATCTGAATTATTTTGATTTGAGATAGACAATCGGGACAATCATTTCTTCCAGAGAAATCCCTCCATGCTGAAAGGTGTCCTTGTAAAAATTGACATAATAATTGTAATTATTGGGATAGGCAAAGAAATAATCCTCCACAGCGAATACATAAGCACTCGAAACATTCAATTTGGGAAGTTTGGCTTCTTCAGGTTTCGAAACCTCAAAAACTTTCCCGGGCTCATAATTTAGGTTTTTACCCTGCTTGTATCTGAGGTTCGTCGTAACGTTTTTATCCCCGATGATTCGATAGGGCTTGTTGACCCGCTTGGTTCCGTGGTCAGTGGTGATAATTACATCTGCCCCAGCTTGCTGAATTTTCTTTAGCATCTCAAACAGCGTCGAGTGCTCAAACCAGCTTTTGGTCAGTGATCTGTAGGCGGATTCATCCGGAGCAAGCTCACGAATCATCTTCATATCCGTCCGAGCATGAGAGACCATGTCGACAAAATTATAAACCAATACATTTAGCTCATTTTGCAACATAGTATGAAACTGATCGACTGCACTTCTACCATGAGCAGCCTGCAGAATTTTGGTGTAGGAAAATCTTATTTTTTGCCGGTTTTTTTCCAGATTGATCCGAATCCACTCTTCTTCAAAGTTATTTTTGCCTTCGTCTGTATCTTCATTTTCCCAATACTGAGGGTAAAATCTAGCCATATCCAAAGGCATCATCCCACTGAAAAGAGCATTTCTGGCAAAAGCAGTGGTCGTAGGCAGAATACTGTAATAGGTCTCCTTCTCAGCAATCGAGAAATAAGGAGTAAGCAGGGATTCCATATCTTCCCACTGATCGAGTCTGAGATTGTCAATGACTATGAAAAAGAGCGGTTTTCCACTTTGAATTCTTGGAAAGACCTTTTTTCTCATCACATTCGGAGAAATCAAGGGCTTTTCCTGATTTTTTTCTTCCATCCAGGACAGGTAAGATTCCTTGACAAAACGAGCAAAATTGGCATCTGCCTCTGACTTTTGAGTCTCTAAAACCTCCTTCATGCTTTTATTCTCCGTCTCGTCGATTTGGAGTTCCCAATAGGTCAGCTTGGTATAAATATTTGCCCAATCTTCATGATCAACCGCATCTCCAACTGCCATGGAAATATTCATAAAATCCTGCTGATAATTCATCGTAGTCTTCTGATCGATTAGCTGACGATTTTGAAGGATTTTTTTTACTGAAAGCCAAATTTGACTTGGATTGAGAGGTTTGATCAGATAATCTGCGATCTTCCCTCCTATCGCATCATTCATAATATGCTCTTCTTCGCTCTTGGTGATCATCACCACGGGAATCTGAGGTTTGATCTGCTTGATCTGCTGCAGTGTCTCCAATCCGGTCATTCCTGGCATCATCTCATCTAAAAAAACCACATCAAAAATCCCTTTCTCGATTTCTTCAATAGCATCTACACCCGAATTGACCGTGGTGATCTGATAACCTTTCTGTTCTAGAAAAAGAATATGGGGTTTGAGCAGGTCGATTTCATCATCTGCCCAGAGGATGGAGGCATTTTGGTTCATAGTGTTGTCCGATTCTTTTAAAATTATAATTACTTTTGGGTAAACAAAACAGGCCTCCTTGAAAAGCCAGAAAATACTCAATGATCCAGTTTATGGTTTTATTACAATTCCAAGTGAATTGATTTTTGAGATCATTGACCACCCATACTTTCAGAGATTACGCCGGATCAAGCAATTGGGTTTGACTGATTTTGTCTATCCCGGTGCTTTACATACGCGATTCCACCACGCACTTGGCGCCATGCATCTCATGCATGTGACACTAGATCATCTCCGAACCAAAGGTATTGAAATATCCGACGAAGAATTTGAAGCTACTTTGATTGCGATTCTCCTTCATGATATCGGTCATGGACCGTTTTCACATGCTTTGGAATACAGCCTTCTCAGATCTATACCCCATGAAAAGCTTTCGATTTTGATAATCGAAATGCTCAATCGAGAACTAGGAGGAAGACTTGATCTCACTTTGAAAATTTTCAAAAATCAATATGAGCGGAAGTTCTTCCACCAACTCGTTTCCAGCCAGCTGGATATTGATCGCTTGGACTATTTGCAGCGGGATTGTTTTTTTACTGGCGTATCCGAAGGGACTATCGGCGCTGATCGGATCATCAAAATGATGGATGTCAAAAATGACCGAATAGTTATCGAAGAAAAAGGGATTTATTCCATCGAAAACTTTCTGAGTGCCCGTCGACTAATGTACTGGCAGGTCTATCTGCACAAGACGACAGTCTGCGCTGAAAAAATGCTTATCAACCTGATCCAGCGAGCAAAGGACCTGAAGGCTGAGGACAAAATCTTTGGGATCACCGATGAATTTGACTTTTTGCTTGGGCACAAAATCACTGAATCGGACTTTCAGACCAACCCGGAATTGCTACGGATCTTCCTGGAGCTTGATGATTTGGACATTTGGGGAGCGATCAAACTATGGAAAAACTCCTCTGACTATGTTTTGGCGAATATTTCCAGGATGTTTTTGACTAGAAATCTTTTCAAGATCCAACTTTCCAATATTCCCTTCGAAAAAGAAGAAATCGGAATTCTCGAAGAAAAAACCATTAAAAAGCTTAAAGTCCCCAAAGAACATCTACCCTATTTTTTCTCGGCTGGTACCTTGAGTAATTATGGGTATCTAGCCAAGGATAGGATTTCGATCCTCACAAAAAAGGGGAAAGTGGTTGATGTAGCCGATGCTGCTGACTTGCCAAATATTCAAATCATGAGCAAAATAGTTGAGAAGCATTACGTTTGTAAGGCTAAAACCCTAATTTTAAAACCTTAAAATACTTACGCTTTATGGAATTTACGCTTGGGCAGCTAGCCGAACTTCTCCAAGGCACCGTCGAGGGAGATCCTCAAATAAAAGTCAATAGACTGGATAAAATTCAGGAAGGTAAGGCAGGAGGGGTAAGCTTTTTAGCCAATGAAAAATATGAGGCTTTTTTATACGAAACTGCGGCTTCTGCTGTCATTGTCTCTCAAAATTTCACTCCCAAAAAACCCTATAAAACGAATCTCATCCGAGTAAAAGACGCCTACTCAAGTTTTACCCAAATTCTCGAAACCTACGCTCAGTTTACCAAAAATTCCCAATCGGGTGTGGAAGAGCCGAGCTATATGGACCCAAGCAGTCAAATCGGGGATGGTCACTACAGAGGGGCTTTTTCCTACATCGGTAAAAAGTGTCAAATCGGAAATGGGGTAAAAATTCATCCTCACGCATATATCGGCAACAAAGTCACAATTGGAGATAATTGCATCATACATCCTGGTGCCAAAATTTGTGATGGCTCGGTATTAGGCAATCATTGCGAGATTCATCCGGGTGCTGTAGTTGGTTCGGAAGGTTTTGGTTTTGCTCCTCAGGAAGATGGAAGCTACAAAGCCATCCCACAAATCGGCAATGTAATTTTAGAAGATCATGTAAGCATAGGAGCCAATACGACCGTAGACTGCGCCACTATGGGCTCTACTATCATCCAAAAAGGAGCTAAAATCGACAACTTGGTCCAAGTTGCTCATAATGTAATCATCGGTGAAAATACAGTGGTCGCCGCCCAAGCTGGTATTTCCGGCTCTACAGAAATTGGAAAAAACTCAGTCCTCGCAGGAAAGGCAGGTATTGTGGGGCACATTAAGATTGCCGAAAAGACCACCATCGGCGCAAATACAGGCGTAAGTAAGTCAATCAAAAAGCCTGGACAGACTCTTTTTGGCTACATGGGAATGGACATGAAGCAGTTTCTCAAGTCCTATTCTCTCTTCAAAAATCTTGAAGAGCTGGAGAAGAGACTCAAAGAACTCGAAAAAAAGGCTTAATTTTGCGCCCCAAAGCTATCTAACTGCTTAACCAACACGATGAAAGTAAAACAACATACCATAAAGAAGCAAGTAGAACTGTCAGGAGTCGGACTTCACACAGGAGTCATCTCCAACATGACCTTCTTACCTGCTCCTCCCAATCACGGAATCAAGTTTCAAAGAATAGATCTCGAAGGTCGACCTACAGTGGATGCTGACTGTGACCTGGTGGTGGATGTTTCCCGAGGTACCACTTTGGAGCAAAATGGAGCTAGGGTTTACACGGTGGAGCACGTTCTGGCAGCACTTGTAGGATTGGAAGTTGACAATGTCTTGATTCAATTGGACGGTCCAGAACCTCCGATTATGGATGGCTCTTCCATCCAATTCATCGAAGTCCTGGAAGATGCAGGATTTGAGGAGCAAAATGCGTTGAGAAGATTCTTCGAGGTACAAGAAAGCATTCAGTATAAAGACGCTTCTCGCGAAGTGGAAATGGTAGCCTTACCGACAGATAATTACCGAGTGACTGTCATGGTGGACTACAATTCACCTGTTTTAGGAAGCCAACATGCCTCCATCACGGATATCAGTCAATTCAAATCTGAAATCGCTTCATGCAGGACTTTTTGTTTTTTGCATGAGCTGGAAATGCTCTACAACTCTAACCTTATTAAAGGTGGAGATTTGAATAACGCCATCGTGGTGGTAGATCGAGTCGTAGAGAAAGATGAGTTGCAGCATCTGGCGAAGATGTTTAACAAGCAACATGTGGAAGTCAAAAAAGAGGGTATTCTAAACAATGTGGACCTTCGATATAAAAATGAGCCTGCAAGACACAAACTTTTGGATGTAGTAGGTGACCTAGCTTTGGTAGGAAGACCACTGAAAGCCCAAATTTTAGCTGCCAGACCTGGGCATGCTGCCAATGTGGCTTTTGCAAAAAAAATCAAAAGGGCCATGGAAAAGGCATCCTCCTCCCATATCCCTTACTATGACCCCAAGCTTCCGCCGGTGATGGATATCAATCAAATCAGCAATATCCTTCCGCATCGATATCCATTTCAGCTACTAGATAAAGTAATCTATCTGGATGACACAGTGGTAGCCGGTGTAAAGAACGTGACTATGAATGAGCCATTCTTTCTAGGCCATTTTCCAGGAAACCCCGTGATGCCGGGAGTATTGCAGGTAGAAGCTATGGCACAGACGGGCGGGATCCTGGTTCTAAGCACCGTAGACGATCCAGAAAATTACTGGACTTATTTCTTGGGAATAGAAAGCTGCAAATTCCGAAAGATGGTTCTTCCGGGAGATACACTTATATTCAAATGTGAATTGCTTGCACCTATTCGAAGAGGAATCGCTAAAATGAGAGGAGAAGCCTACGTCGGAAATACACTCGTATGCGAGGCAGTAATGACAGCAAGTATAACTCGTAAAGAATCATGATCAGTCCAATGGCCCACATAGATCCCAAGGCAACAATTGGGAAGAATGTACAAATCGACCCTTTCACGATGATTCATGAAAATGTCGAGATAGGTGAAGGTACTTGGATTGGTCCAAACGTTACTATTTTTCCGGGAGCGAGAATCGGCAAAAACTGTAAAATTTTTCCGGGAGCTGTCATCGCAGGAATTCCGCAAGACCTCAAGTTTCAAGGGGAAGAGTCCACCGTTGTCATCGGAGACAATACCACCATCCGAGAATGTGTCACTATAAGCAGAGGAACTGTAGATAAGCAAACCACAGTAATCGGAAGCAATTGTCTACTAATGGCTTACGTCCATGTGGCTCATGACTGTGTGATTGGAAGTCATGTAATCATCGCCAACTCCGTGCAAATTGCTGGTCATGTATCCATCGACGATTGGGCTATTGTGGGTGGTTCTAGCGCTATCCATCAATTTGTCAAAATTGGCATGCATTCCATGATCTCTGGCGGATCTTTGGTACGAAAAGATGTCCCCCCATTTACCAAAGCAGCGAGAGAACCTCTCTCCTATGCCGGAGTCAATTCTTTAGGCTTGAGAAGAAGAGGCTTTTCATCTGAGTCGATTGCTCATATTCAGGAGGTTTATCGGTTCCTTTTCCTCAATAGCATGAATAATTCAAGAGCTCTGGAGGAAATTGAAATTAACCTACCTGCAACCAAAGAACGGGATGAAATTCTGAATTTCATCAGGTCCTCCGAGCGAGGAGTCATGAAGGGTTACATCCATTAAGCATGCTTGAGATAGGTGTAGAGAAAGCATCAAAGCGCTTCCAATACGAATGGATATTCAAAGAACTATCCCTAGTTCTGAAGCCAAAGGATAAGTTGGCTATTACCGGAAGTAATGGTTCTGGAAAGTCTACCCTTCTCAAATGCCTTACTGGATCTATCCCGCTAACTTCTGGTAAAATCAACTTCAATTTCGAAGGCAAAAATGTAGATGAAGGGGATTGGTTTCGACACCTTAGTATAGCAGCCCCCTATTTGGAGCTACCTGAGGAGTTCACCCTTGAAGAGCTAATTCAATTTCACTTCCGCTTCAAACAGCCTATCAATGGCATGACTCCTGAGGAAATCATACGGATTGCTTATTTGGAAGAACATAGCCAAAAAATGGTTTCTCAATTCAGCTCAGGAATGAAACAACGCCTGAAGTTGATCCTGGCTATGATATCGGATGTAGGTATTGTCTTTCTAGACGAACCAACCTCCAATTTAGATATCAGAGGAATCGACTGGTATCGGGAAATGATTAAAAAATTTCAGGGTGATAAAATCCTTGTAATCTGCTCAAACGAGCCTCGCGAATTTGATTTTTGCGAACAAAAACTAGTCTTAGAGAATTATAAATGAGACCTAGCTTTGAACTTAGACAGATATGGCTAATTTTAAAGTTCTAATTTAATATCAGTATGAACAGAAATCTTTCCTCTCTTTTCGCTTTGATGCTTCTGGTGATTTTTTCATCAGCTTGTGGTGGTGATGACCCTACACCGCAACCGCCTCAGAAAACCCCTGAAGAATTGGCAATCGAAGCCCTTACAGGTACTGGTACTCAATCCTGGAGTATAGCAGGTGGAGGATCTGTGACTCGAAGTGGAAACACTGTTACGGACCTTTATCAGAATTTTGAACTAATTCTCAACTCAGGCTCTTCGAGGACCTACACTTCTCGAAACAATAATGATCTTTTTGACAATTCAGGGAATTGGAGCTTTGCCGGTACCAATTTTGACAAATTTACTTTGACAGGAAGCAAGCCCGCAGCAGGACGGGAAATCTCCTTTACTCAGACAGGCAATAACCTTCGACTAGAGTTTAATATTCCTGCCCCAGGGGCTAGAGTATTTGGTGTGCAGGCAGTGGCAGGAAGCTATGTTTTCAATCTCGTGAAAGATTAAACTCAGCGATAAATCAATCATTCAGAGGGCCTTAGCCCTCTTTTTTTTGGTCAAACCCTGATAAAACTCAAATAAACTGATTTTTATCAGGTTTGCTCATGGGTTTAGTCAGACCGTGACTGGGAGGGGCGCAGTAGTTTTGAATAATCTCAAGAAACTATGGAGCTCAAAGAATCCTACGCCACCAAATTTCATATTCCTGAAACTATTCTTCATGAATACAATTGCCCTGTTCTGACAACTGACTTTTGGCCGGGCAAGGAAGAAGAAATACTCTGCGATCCTAAGGATGGGGAGCCTTCCTTAATTACCGTCAATCTTAACAAGGTTTTGGACTGGCTTCATCAGGAAGAATTACCTGTCCCATTGGAAAAAGAGGTTTGCGAAATTCCCGTTTTGCTATTTGTACCGAATTTTTCTACCCAACATTTGCTTTTCCATTACGATGGCACACCTCATTCATTTCGCCTCATCAAAAATTACATCAAACTATTTCAGAACAAAATACGGAATAGCAAAGCGACGATCATCTCTCCTTCATTTATTCCCAAATCGAAAATAAAGGAGGAACAAGAGCTGATTCAACTAGTATCCAAATCTACCCGGGAAACAAGTTTCATCAAGTTCAATTTTCTGCGGATTGGGGACTTTTGGTCATATGCCGTTAAGCATGACTGCACCCTATTAGTCACCACAAAAAATTACCAAGCGGACCTCGCAAAAGTTCTTTTCCACTTCTATAAAGGCAAAATGTGGAGCGACAAACTTTCTTTTTATTTATCGCTCTAAATCAATAAAAAATATGACAAATGTCATAAAATTCAGCTATTAATTATTAAATTTTTGTGAAAAATAAAATAATGCTTAACCCAGCAACTACCGAAAAAACGCATTGTTATCACTGCGGTGAGCAATGTGAAAATGATTCGTTGAAGATCGACGAAAAGGTATTTTGTTGCCAAGGCTGTAAGCTTGTGTATGAGGTTTTGTCAGAGAATGACCTTTGTACCTACTATGATTTAGAATCTTTCCCGGGAGAAAGTCAGAAGGAAAAGAAAGGTAAAGCCAATCGGTTTGACTATCTAAACGATGAAGAAACAGCCCAAAAACTTCTAGACTTTCAAAACGAAAGTGAATGTCACGTGACATTCCATATCCCTTTGATCCATTGTGCTTCTTGCATTTGGCTACTCGAGAATCTATACCAAATCCATCCCGGAATCATCAGTAGCCGAGTGGATTTCATCAAGAAAAAGGTACAGATCAAATTCTTGAAGGAAAAGATTAATCTTCAAGAAGTAGTAAGCCTACTCTCTACCATCGGCTACGAACCAAAAGTTTCACTCTCCAATCTTGACAAGAAAGAGAAAATCGGAAAAGCAGACCGACGCACAATAAAGAGACTCGCTGTAGCAGGCTTTTGCTTTGGGAATATGATGCTGTTTAGCATCCCAGAATACTTCTCAGAAGTAGAGCTGATAGCAGAAAACTTCCGAAGCCTTTTCAATTATCTAAATGTGCTTTTGGCGATCCCAGTAGTCACTTATTCTGCAAGTGATTATTACCTCTCCGCCTGGAACTCCATCAAGCAGCGACGGATTAACATGGATATTCCCATTGTATTGGGTATCGCTTCCTTATTTTTATACAGCCTTTGGGAAATTTTCGCCTTTGGTAATGCAGGATACATGGATAGCCTAGGAGGACTTTTATTCTTTTTGCTACTCGGAAAAATCTATCAGCAAAAAACCTTCTCTGCCCTTGAGTTTGACCGAGATTACAAGTCTTATTTCCCCATTGCAGTTACCAAATTAGTCCAAAATCGAGAAGAAGTCATCCCATTGACAAAGCTGGAGGTTGGTGATATAATCTTGGTCCGTGATGAAGAGTTAATTCCAGCAGATTCTCTTCTATTGAGTGAAAACGCTCAAGTCGATTACAGCTTTGTCACCGGTGAGGAAGTACCTGTTCCAAAGCGTAAGGGAGAGTTGATCTATGCGGGAGGTCGGCAAAAAGGGGACCCAGTTCTTTTGACAGTTCAAAAGTCACCTTCTCAGGGCTATCTCACCGATCTATGGAACAATGAAAGCTTCGAAAAATCGAAAGACAAACTACTTGAACCGCTATCCAATCAGGTTTCTGGAGTTTTCACCTGGACCGTCATTAGCATTGCCTTGATTGCCTTGTTAACATGGATACCGATGGATGTTTCTATGGGTGTAAAAGCCTTTGTTTCGGTACTGATCGTTGCCTGCCCCTGCGCACTTGCAATGTCGACTCCTTTTACTTTGGGAAATACACTTCGAATATTTGGAAGGGGAAAATTTTACCTCAAAAACGCCAGTGTGGTAGAGCGCCTAGCCTTGGTGGACACGCTTATTTTTGATAAAACTGGCACCTTGACAGACCCGGCAAAGGCTAGTGTTTCATATCAGGGAGAAAAACTCTCCGAAGAATCAAAGTCTATTCTAAAATCTCTGGTGGCACGATCAACTCATCCACTGAGCAATCGAATCAATGTTTGGCTTGGCGATGTAGCCTCGGCGACTTTAGATCATGTATCCGAAATCAAAGGACAAGGTATTCAGGGAGAGTATCTGGGACAGCCTGTCAAAGTAGGATCCGGAGCATTTTGCGGTGTCAAAAACGGACTTTCTGTAGAATCAGGCAATCTGGTTTACTTCAGCGTCTCGGATGTGATCCTTGGATATTTCCATATCCAATCTGGTTTGCGATCCAAAGCTAAAGACGTTGTATCCCATTTAGAAAACGAGTATGAGCTTCACTTGCTTTCCGGCGATCACAGTCATGAAATGAAATCGCTTCAAAACCATCTGGGGAGTGACATCCATTATAATTTTCAGCAGGGACCAAATGACAAATTACAATACATCAAGAAATTGAATCAGGATCGCCGTCAAACGCTGATGGTCGGTGATGGATTGAATGATGCAGGAGCCTTGCAGGAAAGTCAAGTCGGGATAGCGATATCAGACCGGGTTAGCCATTTTTCTCCCGCAAGTGATGCCATTTTAGACGCTGATTTTTTTGATAAAATCCCGGAGTTTTTGGCTTTTGCCAAGCAAAGCAGAAATGTCATCAAGGCAAGTTTCGCCCTGAGTTTTCTATACAATATTGTCGGTATTAGCCTCGCAGTTCAAGGTATTTTGAGCCCTGTGATCTGTGCTGTATTGATGCCTCTATCAAGTATATCAGTAGTTCTTTTCACCACGCTTTCTACCAATTTCTTAGCCTGGCGCAAAGGACTCTTAACGCAATCAAAGCCCTAAAGCATGGAAGTAATATTTATTCTAATCGGGGTGAGTTTGATTCTGGCGGTGACCTTTCTATTTCTTTTTTTCAAAGCAATGAAAGGCGGACAGTTTGATGATGACTACACTCCTTCGGTGAGGATTCTCTTTGACAATCATAAAAAAACAACGAAAAATCAACCTTTAAAACAAAAGTCCAATGAATGACGCTACACTGGAAAGGTTCCATTACGACAATAAAATTGTCAAGTACTTTGGAGCCGCGACGATTATCTGGGGTATAGTGGGGATGCTCGTGGGGGTCATAGCAGCCACGCAGCTTTTCTGGCCTGAAGCAAACTTAGGCAACCCTTACACGACCTTTGGAAGGATTCGACCACTGCACACCAATGCGGTGATCTTTGCCTTTGTAGGTAACGCAATCTTTGCAGGGGTATATTACTCCATGCCAAGACTCTTGAAGACCCCTATGTGGAACAAGGGCCTCAGCTGGTTTCACTTTTGGGGCTGGCAATTAATCATTTTGGCAGCAGCCATTACACTTCCACTTGGATTGACCACCTCTAAGGAGTATGCCGAACTAGAATGGCCCATCGATATTGCCATTGCATTAGTTTGGGTAGCCTTTGGTGCCAACATGATCGGTACGCTGATCAAGCGTCGAGAGCGTCACATGTATGTGGCCATTTGGTTTTACCTAGCCTCCTTTGTGACTGTAGCAGTACTTCACATCTTCAACTCTCTTGCACTTCCAGTCAACTTCCTGAAGAGTTACTCTGCTTATGCAGGTGTTCAGGATGCCTTGGTTCAGTGGTGGTATGGACACAATGCTGTAGCATTCTTCTTGACTACCCCATTCCTTGGCTTGATGTATTACTTTCTTCCTAAAGCTGCGAATAGACCAGTTTATTCCTACAAGCTTTCCATTATCCACTTTTGGTCCTTGATCTTTATCTACATGTGGGCAGGACCTCACCACTTGCTCTACACGGCACTTCCAGAGTGGGCTCAAGTATTAGGTACTGTGTTCTCTGTAATGCTGATTGCTCCTTCTTGGGGTGGTATGGTGAATGGTCTCCTAACACTTAGAGGTGCTTGGGATAAAGTGCGGAATGAACCAGTATTGAAGTTTATGGTCGTGGCAGTGACAGCCTATGGTATGTCCACCTTTGAGGGCCCGATGCTTTCCTTAAAAAATGTCAACGCCATCGCCCACTACACGGACTGGATCGTAGCACACGTACACATTGGCGGATTGGGTTGGAATGGTTTCTTAACCTTCGGTATGTTGTATTGGATGTGGCCAAGATTATTCAAAACCACCATATACTCACAAAAACTTGCCAATACTCACTTCTGGATTGGCACACTCGGAATCATCTTCTATGCACTTCCGATGTATGTAGCGGCTCTTACCCAGTTCTTGATGCTTCGTGAGTTTAATGAAATGGGTCGATTGGCTTATGGCAACTTCCTACAGACTGTTGTAGAGCTTGTACCAATGTACATGCTAAGAGCATTTGGTGGACTTCTTTACTTGACTGGAGCCATCATCATGGTATACAATATGTTCATGACAGCTAAGAAAGGAAGCTTCCAAGCTTATGAAGAAGATCAGGCACCAGCTTTGGCTAAAAACTACAATCCTGCGGGAGAATTTTGGCACAGAGCATGGGAGCGCAAGCCAGTATTCTTTACTGTTTTGGCTACCATCGCTATCGCAATTGGTGGAGCGATCGAAATCATCCCTACCATTCTCGTAAAGTCAAATGTGCCGACCATCGCTTCAGTGAAACCATATACTCCACTAGAGTTGGAGGGTAGAGATCTTTACATCGCCAATGGTTGTGTAGGCTGTCACTCACAGATGATCCGACCATTCCGATTTGAGACAGAGCGATATGGAGAATATTCAAAGGCTGGCGAATTCGTCTATGACAGACCTTTCTTGTGGGGATCAAAGCGAACTGGTCCAGACTTGCATCGGGTAGGTGGCAAATACCCTGATTCTTGGCACTACTTCCACATGGAGGATCCAAGAACGATGTCACCGGGATCATTGATGCCTCCATATCCTTGGATGAAGGAGAACATCATGGACTATTCAGATCTTCCTGCCAAAATCAGAACGCTTCAAAAACTTGGTGTACCGTACCCTGAAGGTTATGACCAGCAAGCCATGGCGGATTTGGAAAGCCAAGCTGATCAGATTGTGACCAATCTGAAAGATGCCGGTGTGGAAGTACTTCCAAACACAGAAATCGTAGCACTCATCGCTTACCTACAGCGACTTGGGACAGATATCAATGCTACCGCATCCAATTAAACCGAAGAAACCATGTATAAAGAAGTTTTAAGATCAATCGAAAATATTGAAATCTACCCAGTGATTTCACTGCTCATCTTTGTCACATTTTTCTTGGGAGTTTTCTTTTGGGTAAAGTCTATCCCAAAAGACGTGGTGGACCACCTGAAATCTCTACCTATGGAAAATGACGACGATATAACCCCATCCCAGCCATGAAAAAGTTTCTCATATTTCTATTCACAATCGGGTGGCTACCCACTCAGCTTGCTTTTGGACAAACAGAAAGCTCCAATTGGTACTCAGACCTTCAAGCAATGGATCCTGGACAATTGACCTTACTGATTATCCTTGGTATTGTCCTTCTGGTAATCATTCTTTTATTAGTTCTAATGGTCTATTTGATGACCTTTATGGTTGCTGTATTCCGAAATGAAAATCCAGAATTGGCGAATGAACCAAGCTGGTGGGAGAAGTTCAAAGAACGCTTTGTCACTGGTAAAATGGATACTGTAGGAGGCAAAGAAGAAAAAGCAAAAATGATGGCCGATCACTCCTATGATGGCATCACAGAGCTAGACAACTTCATGCCGCCTTGGCTTCAGTGGGTTTTTATATTGACTATCATCTACGGTGTCGGATACTTCACTTACTATTCAGTCTTAGGCTTAGGGCTCACAGGCGTGGAAGAGTATCAGGAAGAGCTCAGAATAGAGGCCATAGCTGCGGAAGCAAGAATGGCAAACCTTGCAGCATCCATAGACGAGACAAACGTGACTGTTGATGATTCTGAGTCTGGATTAGCTGTCGGAAAGTCAATCTTCGAAGCCAACTGTGCTGCTTGTCATGCTGCAGACGGCGGAGGCGGTGTAGGGCCAAATCTGACAGATCAATACTGGATTCATGGAGGATCTATCAACGATGTTTTCTCTGTAGTGAAATATGGCGTAGTCAGCAAAGGGATGGTGCCTTGGGAAGATCAGCTTTCTCCACAGGAAATGCAACAAGTCTCCAGTTACATCCTAAGTCTAGTTGGCACTACTCCAGCTAGTCCCAAAGACCCACAAGGGGAACTTTATACACCTACGCAAGATGAAGTGGTGACTGATAGCACAAGCGTGGTTGCTGCACTTTAATACCTTTAGACTGTCAGAGCTATTCTCTGACAGTCTTTAATTATTCTCTGATTATGGCAAAGAAAAATCCACATCTCGATCCGAATACTTTCCGGGATTCCCTGTCAACTGTCCAAGATGATGGTAAAAGAAACTGGGTCTACCCTAAAAAAGTAAAGGGTTTCTTTTACAAATACCGCACCTACCTTTCGTGGATTCTTTTGGCTATTTTATTTGCCGGCCCATTCATTCAGGTAGATGGAAGACCTTGGCTTCTATTCAATATTTTTGAGCGGAAATTCATCATTTTTGGAGCGGTTTTCTGGCCACAAGACACCCATTTGTTGATATTCCTTCTCCTGATATTCTTTGTATTTATCATCTTGTTTACTGTGATATTTGGGAGAATATGGTGTGGTTGGGCTTGTCCTCAGACACTTTTCATGGAAATGGTTTTCCGCAAGATCGAATACTTGATCGAAGGAGATGCCAATCAACAGCGTGCATTGGATGCCATGCCTTGGAATGGTGAAAAGATTATCAAAAAAGGATCAAAGCTTCTAATCTTTGGTTTAATCTCTCTTTTGATCGGACATTTGGTGATGGCTTATTTGATCGGAATCGATCAGGTCAGAGAGATCGTCACCCAGCCACCAACCGCTAACCTTGCCGGATTTATTGGTTTGGTTGCCTTTTCTGGGATTTTCATGTTTGTCTTCACTTGGTTTAGAGAGCAAGCATGTACAGTGGTCTGCCCTTACGGTAGACTACAAGGAGTGCTTTTAGACAACAACTCTATCAACGTAATGTATGATTATGTGCGGGGAGAGCCTAGAGGACCGATTCGAAAAAATAAAGTCGAAGAAACCCCACTTGGAGATTGTGTAGACTGTAATCTTTGTGTGCAGGTATGTCCGACAGGCATTGATATCCGAAATGGAGTACAAATGGAGTGTGTCAATTGTACGGCTTGCATAGATGCTTGTGATGAGGTAATGGTCAAAGTAGACCGGCCTAAAGGCCTTATTCGATATGCATCAGAAAACAGTATTCAACAAGGCTTTCAGAAACTAATCACCAACCGAGTCAAAGCTTATTCTGTTGTGTTGGTTATTTTGGTAGCTGGTTTTATATCATTGATTGCTACTCGTGATGAGCTTCAGGCTACAGTGACAAGGTTCCCTGGAATGACCTATCAGATGCGGGATAATGGTACGGTTTCAAATCTCTATCAAATCACCCTCATCAATAAAACCTTCGAACCTCAAACGGTGGATCTTTCTTCCTTGGTAGAAGGAATGGATGTAGAAATCGTCGGAGGACAAAATTGGGTGCTTGAGCCTCAATCCAAAGTAGAAGGACGATTTTTCATCGTTACTGATCAAAAGAGCGTAAACCGCCCACAGCAGGAAATTCAACTTTCACTGGTGCATGCGGATAAAGAAATTGATAAAATAGAAACGAGCTTTATGGCTCCTGTATCAAAAGAATAATACTATGGACTGGGGAAAAGGAATTTTACTTTCAATCATTGCTTTCGTAGGGATCATCATGACCATGGTGGTGATATCAGTTAGAATGGATGGAATCGAGCTGGTAAGGGACAATTATTACGAAGCAGAGATCAAATATCAAGAACAGATAGACAGGGAGTCTTCCACGCTCCTTCTTGATCGGGATGTTTTAGCTTTTGATTCCCAATCTAAAGCAGTCATTCTGGATCTTCCAAAGGGTGCAAAAGGAAATCTCAACCTCTATCGACCTTCGGATGTAAAACTGGATCAAAGCGTGCCTGTAGAAATTATCGAGTCAGGAAAAAAACAAATATCCATCGCCAGTCTTAAACCTGGATATTGGAGAGTTCAACTCACTTGGACCGAAAACGGAACAGAATTCTATCAAGAGAAAAAAATTACACTCTGATGATTTGGACTGCATTTCTTTTGGGTTTTTTAGGTTCTTTCCACTGCGTGGGAATGTGTGGACCTATTGCACTCGCCGTTGGAAATGCCAGTAATTCCGGATTCATTTGGAATAAAATTCTCTACAATCTTGGTAGAAGCTTTACCTACGCCCTTTTAGGGCTTCTCATTGGGTTTGTAGGCTTTTCCATGTCTTTGGCAGGAATACAACAGGGCTTTTCCATTGCCATGGGAGTAGTGTTGGTTTTGCTTTCACTCAATTACAAAAAATCAGAGCAATTGCTTCAAGTATCCATTTTCTCAGGTTTGGTAAAATGGATCAGACAAAAGCTATCCTACTTCCTTAAAAGAGGTGGTAAGCCAGCATTTTTTGCAACAGGCCTGGCAAATGGTCTCTTACCATGCGGTATGGTATACATGGCTCTTATTGCAGCTCTTGGTATGCAAAGCCCCTATTTGGGGGCTGTTTACATGTTTTTCTTTGGAATAGGTACGATCCCGCTCTTACTGTTTTTAATGTTCTCAAGCCAGATAATCACAGTGAAAACCCGAATGAATTTTCAAAAAGCGATCCCCTATTTGGGAGTCATCTTGGGAATCATTTTTATTTTCAGAGGCCTAGGATTAGGGATTCCCGGTCTGAGTCCAGAAATGGTCACCTTTGACTATGGAACGGAAAAAATGGAGATTACTGTTTGCCATTAAATAGCCTTACTAAAAATCAACTCCTTATTTTGGGATTGCAGCCTAAGGTCAAATACTTTGCAGATTTGACGGATCACTCCTATCCCATCATCTGTAACCTTCAGTTTTTTAGGCGAAATCTCGATTAAACCTTCGTCCTGCATCTCTGCGAGTTGATCCCATTGTTTATTTCCCAAAAATAAATCAAGCTCTTCGCTGATTATCACCTCATGTTTACAAATCAGATCCAAAATCAAATTCCTGATTATCAAGTCCTGATTACTCATTTCATGACTTCTGACAATTGGCCAATTGTAACTTTCCATCGCCTCCTGATAGGCAGAAATCCCCTTTTCATTTTGCATAAAAGCTAAATGAATATCGCTGATACTACTAGCTCCGAGACCAATCAACATCTTTGATGGAGAGGTAGTGAAGCCCATAAAATTCCGGTGAAGCTTCCCTAAATCCTTAGCCTTAGCCAAAGGATCATCCTGTCGGGAAAAATGATCCATGCCGATCTCTGCGTAGCCAAGTTCCAAAAGAATCTCCTTCCCTCGATCATACAGATTTCTTTTCTCTAATTCACTCGGGAGGTACTGTTCATAGCTTTTCTGAGCTGGGAAGGAACTGGGTACGTGGGCATAGCTGTAAAAGGCAATCCGATCAGGCATCAATTCGGCTACCCGCTCAAAAGTCTTCTCAAGTGTAGCAATGGTCTGATGAGGTAGCCCATAAATCAAATCAATGTTGATTGAGGTATATCCTAGGTTTTTGGCGTTTTGGGTAGCCTTTTCCACTGCCTCAAAAGGCTGAATCCGGTGGATAGATCGCTGAACTTGCTCATCAAAATCCTGGATCCCATAACTCACCCGATCAAATCCCAATTCAGCTAAAGCCGCCAAATGCTCAAATGTGGTATTGTTGGGGTGTCCTTCGAAACTAAACTCTGGATTCTCGGCGATGTCACATGAATGGGTAATAACCGAAAGCAATCTTTTGAGTGATTCTGGGCCGAAAAAGGTCGGAGTTCCTCCTCCAAGATGAATTCCATTGAGTTTCGGCTTTTCACCAAAAAGTCTTAAATACTTTTTCCACTCGATAAGAAGTGCCTCAATGTAGGGTGATTCTACTGAATGGTTTTTTGTAATTCGCTTGTTGCAGCCACAGTAGGTACAAAGACTTTCACAAAAAGGTAAGTGAATGTAAAGCGTGACTCCTTCTTTGCTACCAAATAAACCGAAAGCTCTTTTTACCAATGCCTCCCAATCTTCACCATTGAGGTTATTTTCCCAAAGTGGAACCGTCGGGTAGCTAGTGTATCGAGGTGCAGGAGTATTATATTTTTGAATGAGTTGAGGGCTGAGCATGCTATTCTAATTTCCCCAAAGTTGAGAAAGTCTATCTTTAGAAAACTTGATAAGTTTTTGTCTGAAAGCTGATAAAAATCAGAGATTGAGCCGCGAACATGATTCCGAGCCCTTGATTTTATTTACCAAAGGATTTAATTTAGGAAAACTTAGTCCCCTTATCTATGAAAACCATTAAACGTATAGGATTCCTAAGTGCTCTAATCCTCCCTATTTTATTGGTGCTAGGTCATTACATCGGTGGAATAGGCATCTGGATGATTCACATTTTTGTGTTTGTAGCAGTGCCTCTAATGGACTATGCGATCAGCACGGATCAAAGCAATGTCCCCAAGGAAGCCATCTCACAGATTGCGAAGCAGCGATTTTATAAATTAGTTACTTTTTCATGGGTTTATGTACAGATGGCCGTGCTATTATGGGGATTTTATGTAGTAGCGACTGAGACGCTCCTTCTGACTGAATGGGTAGCTCTATGCACAGGTATGGCCTTAGTGACGGGTGGAATAGGCATTACAGTAGCTCATGAACTCGGTCATAAAAAAGAAAAAGTAGACCAGTTTTATGCTAAGGTACTACTCATGACGGTTTGTTATATGCATTTCATCATAGAGCATAATCGAGGTCACCATGTAAAAGTAGCTACCCCGGAAGACCCGGCTACGAGTCGTTTTGGAGAAAATTTTTATGCCTTTTGGGCGAGATCCGTTTGGAATGGCTATCAAAGTGCCTGGGTATTGGAGAAAAGCAGACTGGATAGAAAATCAATTACCTTTTGGTCACTTAAAAATGAAATGATTCAGTTTACACTCGCCCCTTTAATTTTTGTGAGTCTATTCTTTGTTGGTTTTTCTATTGCCCTAGATCGATGGGTCTGGGAGGTGCCGCTTTTCTTTTTCACCCAAAGCTTCTTAGCTTTTAGCCTATTGGAGGCAGTGAATTATTTGGAGCATTACGGGATGGAGCGCAAGCAACTTCCCAATGGGCTATATGAACGGGTGACTCCATTGCATTCCTGGAATGCCAGCCATCGTGTGAGTAACTTCCTCCTATTTCAGCTACAACGACACTCTGATCATCATGCTTTTGCTCACAAACCCTATCAAGTGCTAAATCACTATGATGAAAGCCCCCAATTGCCTGCAGGCTATTCGGCCATGATAATCGTGGCATTTTTCCCACCGCTGTGGTTTGCAATTATGAATCCAAGATTACAGAACTGGAAGCAAAAGACCTTTGAAACCTCAGTCCAATAGGAAATTGTTCAAGAAACTGCTCTTCAGAAGTAGCCAAACCAGGAAGAAAAGAATCGCCCAAAACAGATAGGCCCGATAATAGTCGGTCGTTTCCCGATACCGGTTTTCCATGATTTCACTTTTCTCGAGCTGATCGATCCGATCAAAAATCTGCTGAAGTGCGGTACCATCCGAGGCTCTGAAGAATTCTCCTTTGGTTAACTGCGCAATCTCTCTGAGTGTGGTCTCATCCAAGTAGCTTTCTACCATCTGAGGACGCCCAAAAAAATCTGTTCCATAAGGTACCATTCCATCTTTACCCACTGCGATTGTGTAAATTTTAATCCCAATAGCAGAAGCCAATTCTGCTGCAAAAAGCGGATCTACATTTCCTGCATTACTTTCACCATCACTGAGTAAAATCATCACTTTGGAGGCTGATTCTGCATCTTTAAGCCGGTTGGTTCCGGCAGCAATTGCTGAACCAATCGCCGTTCCTTTAGCTTCCATCAGATCAAAAGCAATTTCAGAAATCAGTTCATCCAATAACTTGTAATCATTGGTCAGAGGAGCTAGTGAAAAGGCCTCCCCTGCAAAAACCACGATCCCTATCCGATCACCCATTCGACCATTGATGAAGTCAGAAGCAGTGCCTTTGGCGGATTCAAGTCGATTCGGGGTAAAGTCCTGCAAATCCATAGACTCCGAAATATCCATGACCAACATGATGTCAATCCCTTCGGTATATTGCTCGACACGTTCATTGGTGCGCTGTGGCCGAGCCAATGCAATAATGATCATCACAAGGCTAAGGAAGAAAAATAGAGATGGTACAAGCCGGAGATAGGTCCAAGGATTATTCTTCGCAACTCTTTTCGGAAGAGATAATTCTAAAACCGGATTCTTCAGAAATTTCACCGCTTTTCGCAAAAGCATCAAGACCAGAATTACCCAAATCAAATTGAGTAAAAAAGGTTTTTCCCATTCGTAGCTCTGGAATGTTTCCGGTAAAAACCAAGAGAAGCTAAAAAAATCAGACAACTGCTCGATCATGCTTGATATTCTTTAGTTTTTCTTGATAGTTTTCTTTGGCTTTAGTCAATAAGTAATCTGAAGATTCCTTTACTTCAGACTTGGTTCCTGCGTAGATGATCATTTCTATGCTTCGGAGTGAACTGAAAATCCGGATATCGGCCAGCTTTTCACCAACCTCACTGGATGTCCACTCTCTCACAGGCAGCTTGGTGATCGTTTCCATGTATCCTTTCCAAAGGCCCAAAAGTTCATCTGCTGCATCAATAGTTTGATCATTTATGAGCGTTTCAACTGCTGAATGCCAACGCTTTTCGAATACTTTCCATCTTCTTTTTTCATTTCTTTCAGTGAGATATTTCTTGATTCTTTTCCCAAAAAGAAGATAACCACCTACAAGGGCGATTAAAAGCAAAAGGAGAATCAGACCCATTAAGATCCAATTCCAGTTCTTGGGAATTGGCTGGTAAACATTATTTTCCTGGAAAGCTAACTGCTCAGGAATGGAATCCAGTTGCCATTTGACTGCAAGGGCGGCCTCCAGAGGGTAGTGAGTCACACTATCATACCTGCTCAGTTCAAAGACCGGTAAGGTCAAATACACCGTAGAATCAAGCGCAAAATTGGAAACAAAATAAACTGTGCTATCCGTCGTGACCGAATCGATAGTGCTACTCACGTAGGTCTTTTTCTCCAGCAATACAAAAGGCTCGTAATTGAAGGAGGAGTCTGGAAAGATCAATTGCTTGTCCCGTGGATAGGTCGCTTTGAGCACATAGCCGATTCGCTCACCCAGTTTGGCAGAGTCAGCCATAAAATACCCCTCAACATTGACCCCTTGAGCGAAAATGAGGTCTGGAAGAAAAACAATTACTATGAAGAATAACTTTTTAGCCACGTTTCATAGATTTATTACGGTACTTGAAAAGCTCCATTAGAGGCAAAACAATGTCTTCAGTGGTATCGATAGCGAGGTAATTGATCTGATTTTTCTTACAAAGCTCTTTCAGTGATTCTCTTTCAGTCGTAAATGTCTCGGATATTTTTTTACTAAATCCACCAAAGGCGGTATTCACCCAGGTGGTTCTACCTTTCTCTTTATCAAAAACAGGAATAATACCTAAAGCAGGAAGTGCTGATTCCCTTGGGTCAGTGAGTTGAATTGCCACCAAATCATGCCTTTCGGCCATCGCTCTGAATGAGCGTTGATAGCCATCGTCAATAAAATCCGATATCACTATAATGACACTACGCTTTTTGATCAAATTCAAGGAATAGGTAAACATCCCGTCAAGGTCAGTTTTGAGAGATTGATTCTCATGGTCAAAAATCCCTCTGATCACCTTTACTCCTTGCTTACTTCCTTTTCCTGGCGGAATCACCTTTTCTTTTTGATCCGAATAACTTATCAATCCCACCTGACTACCTTCAAATAATGCAGCCAAAGTAAGCACGCCGGCGATTATTTTCCCTTGATCTATTTTCTTGGAGCCCTCACTTCCTATATCCTGACTCCCGGAAATATCCAAAAGGAAATAAACAGACTGATCTTTGTCCTCTCTGAATGTCTTTACAAAGGTTCCGTGGCCTTTGGCAGAAACTTTCCACTCGATCGTTCTTACGTCATCTCCGTATTGATAGGGACGCAAGTCATCAAATTCCAGCCCAGCCCCCTTGAAAAGTGACTGATAATCTCCTTGCAGGTGATTATTGGCCACCTTTCGGATCATAATTTCATATTTTCGAAGCTTGCTAAATAGCTGCTGATTCATAAGACTTGCTTTGACCGCCTAAGATAAATGACCCTAGGCAATAATAAAATTTACCTTACAGGAAGGGTATGGGTTTATTCAGTTAAAAAAAATTAATTTTGAATGATGAAAGTAATCCGACTGGGACTATTCCTTTTAGCGATTCTGTTTGCTTGCGAATCCGAAGAAAAACCAAAACATATTTTACCAGAAAATAAAATGGTAGAGGTATTGGTCGATATCCATCTCCAAGAAGGGATAGCCAGTGCACTGCCGATTTCATACGATTCTTCCCAAGTATTGTACACCCTGCTAGAAAAAGAGATTTTTCTAAAACATGGAGTCACAGATTCTGTTTTTACCGAAAGTATGCGATACTATTTGCAGTATCCACAAAAAATGGATGAACTCTACACACAAGTGATCGACTCATTGGTCGTCAAAGAATCCAAACCGGATAGCCAAGAAGAATTCTAATGCTCTACCCTTCCAATCTCGAACAAAAAATAAACTTTCAGAAAATCAAAAACCTTATCAAGGAAGAGTGTAACTCCTCTTTGGGGAGGGATTATGTTGAAAAAATATCCTTTTCATCTGACTTTTCTTTAGTCCAGAAATTATTGGATCAAACAGATGAATTCAAGAAAATTCTCGAATCCGGAGAGAGCTTTCCAAGTTCAAGCATATCAGATATCAATCCATTTCTTGAAAAAGCAAGACTTGAGGGGACATTTTTAGATGAAGAGGAATTCCATGAGCTAAAACTTTCTCTGCAAATGGTCAAAGGATGTTTGAACTTCTTTGCCAAACATGGGGATCTGTACCCAAGTTTATCCCAACTTTTAGGTTTGGTGATCGATTTGGACATGAATCTTCTCAAGGAAATAGAGAAGATTATCGATGAAAAAGGTCAAATCAGGAGTAATGCAAGCAAAGAACTCCAACTGATCAGGTCCCAAATAATCTATGAAGAATCCCGCCTCAGAAAGGTAATGGATCGGATTTTCAAGGAAGTTCGGGCTAAGGGTTTTACAGTAGATGATATCGGCATCACGATCCGGTCAGGCAGAATGGTTATTCCAATTGCAGCCGAAAACAAACGGAAAATTAGAGGCTTTATCCATGATGAGTCGTCCACCGGACAGACCGTTTTCATGGAGCCTGAAGAAGCATTGGATATCAATAATGAGATCCGGGACCTTGAATACATGGAGAGAAGGGAAATTATTCGGATTTTGACCGAACTAACTGATCGAATCAGACCCTTTATTCCAGGTCTAAAAAAAGCAACAAACTTCCTCGGTTTAATGGATTTCATTAGAGCCAAAGCAAAGTTTGCCCAAAAAACAGAAAGCAATAAACCACTGCTCGAAAAACAACGAGTTTTGATCTGGTCAAAAGCCAGACATCCTCTTTTGGAGTTGGCATTAAAAAGCCAACAGAAAAAAATAGTTCCCCTTGATATCAGATTGGAGGGAAATGAGCGGATTTTAGTGATTTCAGGTCCGAATGCAGGTGGAAAATCTGTCTCCTTGAAAACAGTAGCTTTGCTTCAATACATGCTTCAATGTGGTCTTTTGATTCCGGTACATCCAGATTCAAAAAGTACACTTTTTCAGAATTTTTTCATCGATATCGGTGATGAGCAAAACTTGGAGAATGACCTCTCTACATATAGCTCGCATTTGATGAGCATGCGACATTTTACAGAATTCGCCAATAAAAAGACAATCTTGTTTATTGATGAATTTGGGACTGGGACGGAGCCACAATTTGGCGGAGTTATTGCCGAAGGGGTATTATTAGACCTGAATAAGAAGGGGGTTTTTGGAGTAATTACAACCCACTATGGCAATTTGAAGCAAGTGGCAGAGAAAAACCCAGGAATGATTAATGGAGCTATGCGCTATGATGTGGATAAGCTGACACCTATGTACCGACTTCAGATAGGAAAGCCTGGTTCTTCATTTGCACTTGAAATAGCTTCAAAAATTGGGATTCACGAGGAAATCCTTTCTTATGCGAAATCTAAAATTGGAGAAGAAAGGGTGAATTATGATCGGCTTTTGACAAAACTGGAAAACGAAAAGAATCAATATCAGGCATTACTTAGTGAAGTCACCAAAAAGGATAAGCTTCTCAAGACAAGGCTTCAAGAGTACAATCAGCTAAAGGAGACACTGGAACAAAGTAAAAAAACCATTCTTCAAGAGGCTAAATTTCAAGCTAAGCAGCTCTTAGATCAGGCAAACCAAAAAATAGAAACTACCATTCGGCAAATCAAAGAGCAACAGGCCGAAAAAGAAAAGACGAAAGAAGCACGTAAAGGCCTAGAAGAGTTTAAAAAGACTATTCAACCGGAGAAAAAACCAATCGCACCAACCTACAAAAAAGTATCGGGAGAGATAGAAATTGGAGATGCTGTACGAGTCAAAGACAACGGTGCAATTGCAGAGGTTTTGAACTTAAGGAATAAAGAGGCTGATATATCAATAGGAGATTTAAAATCCACTGTCAAGCTTTCCAGATTGGAGAAAATCTCCAAAACTGAGTTGAAAAAAGAAAGTAAAACTCGGAAAGGAGGCACTTATTTACCAAATCAAAAAATGATGGATTTTTCTACCAATCTGGATTTGAGAGGTAAACGAGGGGAAGAAGTGCTCCCAATGATACAAAATTTCATAGACGAGGGTCATATGCTCGGGATCAAGGAGCTTAGAATTGTACATGGAAAGGGAGACGGTATCCTTAGAGATATTACTCGCAATCTCCTTAGAACAATGCCACCAGTCCAGAAAATGCAGGATGAACATGCAGATCGAGGAGGAGCTGGAGTTACATTGGTATCACTTAAATAAAAAAGCGAACCCATATACTTTTTTAATCCCTGTAAAGTAAGATATTGAGGGTAAAAGTTTATTTCCCAATGTTTTAAAGTCATTGCAGGCTTTTAGAGACAGGGTTCAAAATCTTAAAACTTACAATTCATCTATAAGCTATTGCTTCTAGTATTTTTTTTTCCTCATTCAAAAAGCCCTAAAACGAAAAAACCCCAGCTGTTAGGCTGAGGTTTTGAATAATGAGGCGGCGACCTACTCTCCCGGGTGTAACCCCAGTACCATCGGCGCTGCAGGGCTTA